>NZ_CP110481.1:0-2956500 GCF_049563345.1 Vibrio mytili
ACCGTGTCATCTTCGCTTTGGCTGCAATGTTTGCAGCAGCTTCAAGAAGAGCTACCAGCTACAGAATTCAGTATGTGGGTTCGTCCGCTACAAGCGGAGCTCAATGACAATACTCTCACTCTCTTCGCGCCAAACCGCTTCGTGTTGGACTGGGTGCGTGATAAATATCTGAATAATATTACTCGTTTACTGCAAGAACATTGTGGTAGCGATATTCCGAATTTGCGCTTTGAAGTAGGTAGCCGTCCGGTATCTGCTCCTAAGCCGACGCCAAAACGTACCCCAGCAGATGTCGCTGCCGAATCTTCGGCTCCGGCTCAGCTGCAAGCACGCAAACCGATTCATAAAACCTGGGATGATGACGCACAAGCGATCGCGGAGATTAACCACCGCTCAAATATGAACCCAAAACATAAGTTCAACAACTTTGTTGAAGGTAAATCAAACCAATTAGGTTTGGCTGCGGCGCGTCAAGTTTCGGATAACCCAGGAGCAGCATACAACCCATTGTTTTTGTATGGCGGCACGGGTTTGGGTAAAACCCACTTGCTGCATGCTGTGGGCAACGCGATTGTGGATAACAATCCAAACGCGAAAGTGGTGTACATGCACTCTGAGCGTTTTGTACAGGACATGGTCAAGGCATTGCAAAATAACGCAATTGAAGAATTTAAACGTTATTACCGCAGTGTCGATGCATTGCTCATCGATGATATCCAATTCTTTGCCAATAAAGAGCGTTCACAAGAAGAGTTCTTCCACACGTTTAACGCTTTACTGGAAGGTAACCAACAAATCATTCTAACTTCTGATCGTTATCCTAAAGAGATCAATGGGGTTGAAGATCGCCTTAAATCGCGTTTTGGTTGGGGTCTTACGGTTGCTATTGAGCCACCTGAACTCGAAACGCGTGTGGCGATTTTAATGAAGAAAGCGGAAGATCACCAAATTCATCTTGCAGACGAAGTGGCGTTCTTTATCGCTAAGCGCCTGCGTTCCAACGTGCGTGAGCTGGAAGGGGCGTTGAACCGTGTGATTGCCAACGCGAATTTCACGGGTCGTCCTATTACGATCGATTTTGTGCGTGAAGCGCTGCGTGATTTGTTAGCACTGCAAGAGAAGCTGGTTACCATCGACAATATTCAAAAGACGGTAGCGGAGTATTACAAAATTAAAGTGGCAGATCTGCTTTCGAAACGTCGCTCCCGTTCTGTTGCGCGTCCTCGTCAGTTAGCCATGGCGCTCGCAAAAGAGTTGACTAACCACAGTTTACCGGAAATTGGCGATGCGTTTGGCGGTCGCGACCATACCACGGTTCTGCATGCGTGTCGTAAGATTGAGCAGTTGCGTGAAGAGAGCCACGATATTAAAGAAGATTACTCTAACTTGATTCGCACCCTGTCTTCTTAATCGGTTAGAATAGCCGTATTCTAAACACATCATTTTTTGAGCTGACAGCGTAAAAGAGCCAAGCATGAAATTTACTATTGAACGTAGTCATTTAATCAAACCGCTACAACAGGTATCGGGTGCTTTGGGTGGTCGACCAACCCTGCCTATTTTGGGTAACCTACTATTAAAAGTAGAAGAGAACGTGCTATCCATGACCGCAACCGATCTGGAAGTGGAACTGGTAAGTAAAGTGACTCTGGAAGGGGATGTCGAAGCGGGCAGTATTACCGTTCCTTCGCGTAAGTTTCTTGATATTTGTCGTGGATTACCCGACGACGCCATCATTACCTTTGTGCTAGAAGGCGATCGTGTGCAGGTGCGATCTGGTCGTAGCCGTTTCTCACTGGCGACGCTTCCAGCTAATGATTTCCCTAACATTGAAGATTGGCAAAGTGATGTCGAAGTCTCGCTAAGCCAGGCCGATCTGCGTGCGCTTATCGAGAAAACTCAGTTCTCTATGGCCAACCAAGATGTACGCTACTACCTCAACGGTATGCTGTTTGAAATTGATGGTACGACATTACGCAGTGTCGCGACGGATGGTCACCGCATGGCGGTATCACAAATGTCACTGGATGCCGACTTTGCTCAGAAGCAAATTATTGTGCCGCGTAAAGGGGTTCAAGAGTTAGTTAAGTTGATGGACGCGCCAGAGCAGCCCGTGATATTACAAATTGGCAGCTCTAACGTGCGCGCGGAAGTGAATAACTTCACCTTTACCTCTAAGTTGGTTGATGGTCGTTTCCCTGATTATCGTCGTGTCTTACCTCAAAGTACCAACAAAACGCTGGTGGCTGGGTGTGATGAATTGCGTCAGGCATTTTCTCGTGCGGCTATTTTGTCTAATGAAAAGTTCCGTGGGGTACGTGTTAACCTTGCTGGGACAGAAATGCGCATTACAGCCAACAACCCAGAACAAGAAGAAGCAGAAGAAATGCTGGATGTCACCTTTGAAGGTGATGCCATCGAAATTGGCTTTAACGTGAGCTATGTGTTGGACGTTTTAAATACCTTGCGTTGTGAAAATGTCCGAGTGTCGATGTCGGATGCCAATGCGAGTGCATTGATTGAAAATGCCGACGATGACAGTGCCATGTATGTGGTAATGCCAATCCGTCTGTAAGCGAATTGAATGCCTCTTTCACGCCTTATTATTCAGCAATTTCGAAACATAAAAGCCTGTGATATTCCGTTATCAGCAGGCTTTAACTTTCTTATTGGCCCCAATGGCAGCGGTAAAACCAGTGTATTAGAAGCGGTCTACCTGCTTGGACATGGTCGCTCGTTCAAAAGCTCACTCACGGGACGCGTTATTCAAAATGAATGCGATGAACTGTTTGTGCACGGGCGTTTTTTGAACTCTGATCAATTTGAGTTACCAATCGGCATTAATAAGAAGCGTGATGGCTCAACAGAGGTTAAAATAGGCGGTCAATCTGGACAAAAGCTTGCGCAACTTGCACAAGTGTTACCGTTGCAGTTGATACATCCAGAAGGGTTTGATTTACTGACGGATGGTCCTAAACATCGCCGAGCGTTTATTGATTGGGGGGTCTTTCATTCTGAGCCTGCGTTTTATGAGGCATGGGGGCGTTTTAAACGTCTCAACAAACAGAGAAATGCCTTGCTAAAAACAGCGAACAGTTATCGAGAGCTCAGTTACTGGGATCAAGAAATGGCACGTTTGGCGGAAAACATTAGCCATTGGCGTGCACATTACATCGAGCAAATGAAATCTGTTGCAGAATCGATCTGCAGCACGTTTTTGCCAGAATTTGAGATCCAATTGAAGTATTATCGTGGCTGGGATAAAGATACACCATACCACGAGATACTAGAAAAAAACTTCGAGCGCGATCAGGCATTGGGTTACACCTTTAGTGGTCCCAATAAAGCCGATTTGCGCATTAAAGTGAATGGAACGCCAGTAGAGGATGTTCTGTCACGCGGTCAGCTAAAACTGATGGTGTGTGCACTGCGCGTAGCGCAAGGGCAACACCTGACAGCAATGACCGACAAACAATGCATTTACCTAATTGACGACTTCGCGTCGGAATTAGACAGCCAACGTCGTAAGCGTCTTGCTGATTGCTTGAAAGAGACGGGCGCACAAGTATTTGTCAGCTCTATCACTGAACACCAAATCGCCGACATGTTGGACGAACATGGTAAATTGTTTCATGTGGAACACGGCAGGATAGAGTCAAACTAGAAGAGAGAAACTCATGTCTGAAAATTACGATTCATCGAGTATTAAGGTACTGAAGGGTCTGGATGCGGTACGTAAGCGTCCAGGAATGTACATCGGCGATACGGACGACGGCACTGGCCTTCACCACATGGTTTTCGAGGTGGTGGATAACTCAATTGATGAAGCGTTGGCGGGTCATTGTAAAGACATCGTTGTGACAATTCATGAGGACAACTCGGTTTCTGTTAGCGATGATGGTCGTGGCATTCCAACTGAAATCCACTCTGAAGAAAATGTTTCTGCAGCAGAAGTGATCATGACGGTGCTTCATGCGGGTGGTAAATTCGACGATAACTCGTATAAAGTTTCTGGTGGTCTACACGGTGTAGGTGTTTCGGTTGTAAACGCGCTTTCTGAGAAAGTTGAACTGACGATTCATCGTGGTGGTCACATCCATACTCAAACTTACCGTCACGGCGAGCCTCAGGCTCCTCTAGCTGTTGTGGGTGATACGGATAAAACTGGCACAACCATTCGTTTCTGGCCAAGTTCGGAAACCTTCACAAACACTGAATTCCATTATGATATTTTGGCAAAACGCCTACGTGAATTGTCATTCCTGAACTCAGGTGTTTCTATCAAGCTTATTGATGAGCGTGAAGAAGACAAGCAAGATCACTTTATGTATGAAGGTGGTATCAAAGCCTTCGTTGATCACCTAAACACCAACAAAACGCCAATCATCGAGAAAATCTTCCACTTCAATTTTGAACGTGAAGATGGCATCGCGGTAGAAGTGGCAATGCAATGGAATGATGGTTTCCAGGAGAACATTTTCTGTTTTACCAACAACATTCCACAGCGTGATGGTGGTACTCACTTAGCGGGCTTCCGTGCCGCGTTAACTCGTACACTGAACAGCTTCATGGACAAAGAAGGTTTTTCTAAAAAAGCCAAAACGGCAACATCGGGTGATGATGCGCGTGAAGGCCTGACTGCCGTTGTTTCCGTGAAAGTGCCAGATCCGAAATTCTCGAGCCAGACTAAAGACAAACTGGTTTCATCAGAAGTGAAATCAGCCGTTGAATCGGCAATGGGTGAAAAACTGTCAGAATTCCTAGTAGAAAACCCAACAGAAGCGAAGATGGTTTGTTCGAAAATCATCGATGCAGCCCGTGCTCGTGAAGCAGCACGTAAAGCTCGTGAGATGACGCGTCGTAAAGGCGCGTTAGACCTTGCAGGTCTACCAGGTAAACTCGCCGACTGTCAGGAAAAAGATCCGGCACTGTCTGAACTGTATATTGTGGAGGGTGACTCTGCGGGCGGTAGTGCTAAGCAGGGTCGTAACCGTAAGAACCAGGCCATCCTACCGCTGAAAGGTAAGATCCTGAACGTTGAAAAAGCACGTTTCGACAAGATGCTCTCTTCGCAAGAAGTGGCTACGCTTATCACCGCACTTGGCTGTGGTATCGGTCGTGATGAGTACAACCCAGACAAACTGCGTTACCATAACATCATTATTATGACCGATGCGGACGTCGATGGTTCGCACATCCGTACGCTACTGTTGACTTTCTTCTACCGTCAAATGCCAGAGCTGATTGAGCGTGGCTACGTGTACATTGCTCAGCCCCCGCTTTACAAAGTGAAAAAGGGCAAACAAGAGCAGTACATTAAAGACGAAGAGGCGATGAACCAATACCAAGTATCATTGGCGTTGGATAATGCATCATTACACGTGAATGCAGAAGCACCAGCAATGGCAGGTGAAGCATTGGAGAAACTGGTCCAGCAGTACAACGCGGGTATTAAGCTTGCTGATCGTATGAGCCGCCGTTACCCAAATGCATTAATGCATGAGTTGGTTTACACACCTCGCTTGACGGCTGAATTGTGTCATGATGCAGCAGCAGTGGAAGCGTGGACTAAGCAGTTAGTTGAGCAGCTAAACGCGAAAGAAGTAGGTGCGAGCCAATACAGCTATGAAGTAGAGCAGCACGTCGATCTTGGCCTAAACTTGCCAAAAATTATCGTACGTACTCATGGTGTGACTCATGAGCATGCGTTAAGCATCGACTTCCTGAACTCAAAAGAGTACAGCAAGCTTGCCGATCTTTCCGAAGCGTTGGACGGATTGCTGGAAGAGGGCGCGTACATCAAACGAGGTGAACGTACTCTGCCAGTTAACCATTTTTCAGACGCTCTGGCGTGGTTGGTTAAGGAGTCAATGCGTGGCTTGAGTCGCCAACGCTACAAAGGTCTTGGCGAGATGAACCCAGATCAGCTTTGGGAAACCACCATGGATCCAGAAACGCGCCGCATGATGCAAGTTACGATTGAAGATGCCGTTGGTGCCGATCAGTTGTTCACCACACTGATGGGTGACCAAGTTGAGCCGCGTCGTAACTTCATCGAAGAGAACGCACTGAAAGTAGCGAACCTAGACGTGTAGTCGAAATCACTTCGCAAATCATTGTGAATAAAAACGCCATCTCTAAATGAGATGGCGTTTTTTTAGAAGGTAAATAAGGTCCTAGGGAAAAACAGGTCCTAGTTCCTAGGTGCGGTACACGAGGCTTCGGTGTTCCTCTGTTGGTATTTGTTTTTGCTGTATGGAATACAGATTACAGAGCACAGAACACGGGATGATTTTTTCCTGTAATCTGTAATCTGTAATCTGTAATCTGTAAGCGAAGCGTCCCGTATTCCCAAGCCTTTTCCCTACGGCCTAGTATCTAGGATTCTAGGACCTTTTTTATTTTTTTCCTATTTCCCCTTGAAAGTCTTTTTTCCGACCTTATATCTAGAATTGAAGAGGTTAGCTGGCTTGCTAGAGACTAGAAGTTCGGCTCTCTATCATCGCTAAAACAAGATCGCTCAAGAGAGGATGCTTGGTTTTAGCACACAACTTAACTTTAAAGATTCAATATCATGTCTCGAGCCGATATTCGTTGGCCATCAGAATGATAAGAATCTCCTAATTCGGCGGTGCTTTTTTGCAGAAACACGCCAAGTTGACTTGGGTCATCGAGTTAGGACTATTGCTTATATTAAGAGGATAGATTTATGCGCAATGTAGATTTCTCACCACTATACCGCAATGCTATTGGCTTTGACCGTTTGCTAAACCTAATGGAAGCAAACAACGCAAAAAACAGCTCAGGCGGTTACCCTCCTTACAACATCGAACAAAAAGACGAACATAATTACCGCATTACCATGGCGGTGGCGGGTTTTGCAGAAGAGCAGCTCGATCTGACCCAAAATGAAAATATGTTGATTGTCAAAGGGGAGCGTAAAGCTGAAGAAGGTAAAAACTACGTTTACCAAGGTATTGCAGAGCGTGATTTTGAGCGTAAATTCCAGCTGGCGGACTACGTCAAAGTGACGGGGGCATCGATGGAAAATGGTTTGCTGCACATAGATTTGGTGCGCGAAATTCCTGAGGCAATGCAACCACGTAAAATTGCCATCGGTGGCAATCATCTGATTGAAACGCACTAATCGGATATTCGCCTCTATAGAGTGAGAAAGAGCGCCTTCAGGCGCTCTTTTTACTGGGTGGTTTGACGCGTTGCCTCGCCTGGCTTTACTGACCTTCTTGGTATGCCTTTTCGACTTCTTCGGCAATAATCGCAATGCCTTTTTGCATCATGTCATCGTCTTGGACGTAATTCATGCGCAAACATTGATGAGCATGATCCCACTCGTCTTGCTGACCAATAAAGAAGTACTCTCCTGGCACAATCAATACACCACGTGCTTTTAAGCGACGGTATAGTTCCATGGTTGTGATCGGCAGTTCATCAAACCATAGCCACAAGAAAATCGCACCTTCAGGTTTATGGATACGAAAACGTGTATCGGTGATGGCCTGTTGTAACAGCTCGACTGCGCGCTGAGACTTTTGCTTATAAAACGGCTTGATCACATCCGAGCTCAGTTTAAGTAAGTCGCCTTTTTCAATAATGTGGTTTGCTATCGCCGGTCCCACGCTACCAGGTGCTAAACTGATGATGCCGTTCATGTTGCTCAGGGCTTGAGTTACCTCCTCGCTGGCAATCACAATGCCACAACGTACGCCAGGTAATCCCAGTTTTGATAGGCTCATACACAAAATCGTATTTTCATTCCAGAATGGCTCCACCTCTTCAAAAATGATATTCGGGAACGGCAAGCCATACGCGTTATCGATGATCAGCGGAATGTTATTCTCACGTGCGAGCTTATCGAGTTTACGGATTTCTTCGTCGGTCAGTACATTGCCAGTTGGGTTGGTTGGACGTGATGCACAAATAGCGGCGACGGAGCTATCGACGGTCAGTTGCTCAAAGTCAACGTGATATTTGAACAGACCATTGTCGAGTAATTCAATTTCTGGGTGATAAGAGATGAAAATATCTTCATCAATCCCTGCATCGCCATATCCGATGTACTCTGGGGCGATCGGTAACAGGATTTTTTTATGCGCCCCGTCAGGTTGCTTGCCTGCCAGCAAGTTAAAGAGATAAAAGAAACCGCTTTGACTGCCGTTGGTCAGACTGATGTTCTTTTCGCTGATGTTCCAGCCGTAGGTTTCTCGAAATAGGTTCGCTAATGCTTTTAAAAATGCATTTTTACCTTGTGGGCCATCGTAGTTAGTAAGGGCGGCGATGAGTTCTCCACTGGCGAGCATTTCGTCACTGGCTTGGTGAAAGTAATCGAGCATGGCAGGAATGGCGGCTGGGTTGCCGCCACCGAGCATGATGGCACCAGGTGTGCGCAGACCATCATTTAAATCGTCCATTAGCTGTGTAATACCAGAATACTGATTAAACTTTTCACCAAACTTTGAGAACTGCATGCGTACTTTTACCTACTTCATTGTGATTGCTGTGGGGACTTTGTCTGCCGATTAAATTCGGCTTATAGAGTAATACTTGACCTTACCCTAATGTTATTAGCCCGAAAAGTGTGAATTTACTCAAAGAAGAAATAATTATCTGTTCAGACCAGAAATGCAGGATAGTGAAGCGATGTTATTTTGGGGTAGCAATAAAAAAGGAAGCATATGCTTCCTTTTTGCTGGTGGTGATAGAAAAACCCATTATTTACTACTGGTATTATTCGCCCGTATAGACGACCAACACTTTATCGTCTTGGTACTGACGCTCAAAGGCGTAATAGCCTTCTTGGTTACGAGTGATATGCTTGCCCTGTGCAACAGCTGGGTGACGTTTACGGAATTCCCCCAGTTTTTGCCAATGATGCAGTAGGTCTTCACGTTGACCATGAATCTTATCCCATGGCATGTCTGAGCGTGTGCCTTGGTGAGTATCTGAGCCAGTAACACCGAAATCACGGGCAATCTCGTCCCCATAATAGATTTGTACTGCTCCTGGAGTCAGCATTAAAGCATTGGCCGCGCGGGCTTGATCATCAAAACTTCGGCTGCGCGCCGCCCAGAATAGCTGCGTATCATGAGAAGACAGATAGCTCAGTACATTGAAAGTGGGGTCGGTGTTAATCTGCTCGGAGTAACGACGGTAATCACTGTCTAGGTTGGCAAAACATTTCAACGCTTTCGGAGCCACATCCGACTGGAATTCAAAGTTGATAATCGAATCAAACCCGTTATCGAAGTAAGGCGTTTTTACCACGCTGTGAGCCCATACTTCACCGGTCATCCAAAATGGTAAATCATCCAGCGCTTTATCCGGATTATTTTTCTTCCATTCAGTCAAGGCTTTTTCGGTACTGGTTTTCAGCTCAGCCCATGCTTCCATCTCTACATGTTTTGCTGTATCCACACGGAAGCCATCGATACCGTAGTCACGAACCCAATCCGACAGCCAGGTGATAAGGTGTTCACGTGGTGTTTTTTGCTCGTCGCGGGCATGAGTCTCTTTGTTATGGAAGAAATTGGGTAAACCAGTTTTCTCACTCGATTCGGTTTTTAGATCGGGTAAGTAGTTCAGTGACATGGTCAGATCATTGTAGCCCGGAGCATCATAAGCGCCGATGTCGGTACGAATCCAATCTTTGCCCCACCATTTATCCCATGCTTTGCTATCACTGTATTTAATGTAGTCGTTAAAGCTGTGCCAACTTTGGCCCGATTTAGGTTGCCAGTCGGTCCACTTTTCGCCCAAGACGTCTTTGGCTTCCTGATCGTCGAGGTAGAGTTGACCGAAACCAAACTCTTGCATGTCTGCCAAGGTCGCATAGCCAGTGTGATTCATGACGACATCCCAGATAACGCGAATGCCTTTTTTATGCGCAGTATCGATAAAGGTTTGCAGTTCTTTTTCGCTGCCCATATTGGCATCTAGCTTGGTCCAATCTAGATGGTAGTAACCGTGGTAGCCGTAATGTTTGAAGTCACCTTTATCGCCACCGCCTACCCAACCATGGATTTGCTCCAGTGGAGAAGTGATCCAGATGGCATTGACGCCCAGAGACTCTATGTAATCCAGTTTTTGGGTCAGGCCAGCGAGGTCACCACCATGGAAAGTACCGATTTCATGTTGGCCGTCTTTACTACGACCATAGCTGTTATCGTTGCTTGGATTGCCATTGTAGAAGCGGTCGGTCATCACAAAATACACCGTGGCGTTATCCCAACTAAAAGGTGTATCTGTTGGCTGATTAACGGCTTCTAATAGCAATAACCCTTGGCTCATCGGTCCGGGTTGAAGTGTGATACTGCCATTAGTAACGGTAGCTTGTTTGCCCGTCAAGGCATCGCGGAGTACAGTGCCATTGGCAAAGGTTTGGGTGACATCAATGGTTTTTGGCGTGTCTGTCGCGACTGGACAAGAGTAGGTGATATCTTGATTTTGTTTGGGTTTAAGCTTAACTGTCAGCTCGTTGGTGGCTGGGTTAAGCGTAAACTGGTATGTGTTCGTTTTGAAAATGCGCAACGGTATGTTGGCATCAGCTGCACACGCATCCATTTTTAATGGCGTATTAAATTTGATGCGGTTTTCTTCCGCCAGTGCAAAACGGCTGCCACAGCTTTGTTTGCTGTCTGCGATGGTAAAAGTGTAACTGCCTTTGTCCAATTTTTGCTCCGCAATGAGCAAGCCTTGGGCATTTTGTTCAAATACAGTTTGGTTGTCACCTAGACTGAGTACAATGGCGTTGTCTGGTGTTTGGCTACACGCACTGACACTGAGTAGGCTGATAGAGAGTGCGAGAATGTTTTTTTTCATTGTGTTCTTCCCCCGAATAAACAGCACAGTTATAGCAAAACAGGGCCTCTACAATCCGAGTGATAAACCAACAAGTTTGCGCCTTCTCACCCTACAAATCTTTGTATTAGTCACAAAATGAACAAAAAACAGACCTAACATCATGGTGCTAGTGACAAAAAAGGGAAGCTGCCGCTTCCCTTTGGTGTTTACTATCGCTTTTTAATCAGCCGTTTGGTCTTGGTCTGATTATTTTTGTAGCAGCGAGATGTCGGCAATCTGCAGGAACAGGTTACGCAGATTGTTCAGTAGTGTCAGACGGTTTTTCTTAAGCGCTTCGTCGTCAGCCATTACCATGACGTTATCGAAAAATGCATCAACGGGTTCACGTAGATCGGCCAGTTTGCTCAGAGCTTGTTGGTAGTTACCTGTTGCAAATGCGGGTTCCAATGCTTCCGTCATTACTTCAACACTTTCCGCCAATGCTTTCTCCGCGTCTTCTTGTAGAAGTGCTAAGTCGATCTCTTCCGACAATTCACCGTCGAATTTCGCTAGGATGTTACCTACGCGCTTATTCGCCGCTGCCAAAGATTCAGCCGCTTCCAGTTCACGGAAGTGGGATACGGCTTTAACACGCTGATCGAAATCAGCAGGTTTCGTTGGACGACGAGCTAACACGGCTTGAATAATATCGACGCTAAAGCCTTCGTCTTTGTACCAAGCATTGAAACGACCCAGCATGAACTCAAGCACATCATGCTCAACGTTATCGTTGGTTAGCTTAGTGCCAAACTGTACTTTCGCTTCACGGATCAGGTCGATAAGGTCTAAGCTGTAACCATTTTCAACGATGATACGTAGCACACCGAGTGATGCACGACGCAGCGCGAATGGGTCACTGCCTTTCGGAGCTTGGCCAATACCAAAGATACCCACGATTGTGTCCAGCTTGTCCGCCATAGCTACCGCAGAAGAAATAGCAGTGCTTGGCAGAACATCACCAGCAAAACGCGGCATGTACTGTTCGTAAAGCGCGAGTGCTACTTGCTCATCTTCACCGTCGTGCGTCGCGTAGTGCATACCCATCACGCCTTGCGTATCGGTGAACTCAAAAACCATTGAGGTCATTAGGTCACATTTTGCGAGTAGGCCCGCGCGAGTGGTTTTTTCGACGTCCGCGCCAATTTGCTTAGCAATGTAGCCAGCCAGAGCGGTGATACGATCGGTTTTGTCTTTAATGGTACCGAGTTGCTTTTGGAAGATAGCGGTTTCTAGTTCAGGAAGACGGTCAATAAGCGGACGCTTACGGTCTGTATTGAAGAAGAATTCTGCATCAGCAAGACGTGGGCGAACCACTTTTTCGTTACCTTCGATAACGTAGCGAGGCTCTTTCGACTCGATGTTAGAAACGAAGATAAAGTTAGGCAGTAGTTTGTTATTCTCGTCATAGACAGGGAAGTATTTTTGGTCACCTTTCATGGTGTAAACCAAAGCTTCAGAAGGTACTTTTAGGAACTCTTCTTCGAACTTCGCTGTGAGTACCACCGGCCATTCAACCAGAGACGTCACTTCTTCGACGAGATCATCTTCTAGGTCGGCAATACCGCCAACCGCCGCTGCCGCTTTTTGTGCATCAGCTAGGATAATGGCCTTACGCGCGTCGTAATCTGCCATCACTTTACCGCGTTCTTCTAGAATCGCTGGGTATTGCTCAGCCGAATCAATCGTGAACTCTTGCTCACCCATGAAGCGGTGACCACGGATCGTGCGGCCTGAAGCGACACCAAGAATCTCGCCTTCAATGAGATCTGAGCCCATCAGCATTGTTAGGGTTTTTACCGGGCGAATAAATTGCGTGGTCTTGTTGCCCCAACGCATTGGTTTTGCGATCGGTAAGTTTGCCAGTGCTTTTGCGGCTAGCTCCACTACGATATCAGAGGTTGGTTGCCCTTTGACTTCTTGTTTAAACAGAAGCCATTCACCTTTGTCTGTCACCATACGTTCAGCTTGGTCAACGGTGATGCCACAACCGCGAGCCCAGCCTTGAGCGGCTTTGGTTGGATTGCCTTCCGCATCGAATGCTGCAGAAACCGCAGGACCACGCTTCTCAACGACTTTGTCTGATTGGCTTTCTGCCAGTGCCGCAACTTTTAGTGCAAGACGACGAGGTGCCGCGAACCATTTTACGCCTTCGTGAGTAAGCTCTGCGCTTTTTAGCTCTGCTTCGAAGTTTGCTGCAAATGCTTCAGCCAGGGTACGAAGTTGCGTTGGTGGGAGCTCTTCTGTACCCAGCTCGATTAAAAATTCTTTTGCCATGTTATCTCGATCCCTTACGCTTGTTCTTCTGACTTTTTACACATCGGAAAGCCGAGTGCTTCACGTGATGCGTAGTAGGCTTCAGCGACTGACTTCGTCAGGTTGCGGATGCGCAGAATGTAGCGCTGACGCTCGGTTACTGAGATCGCTTTACGCGCGTCTAGTAGGTTGAAAGCGTGACCTGCTTTGAGGATGCGCTCGTAAGCTGGTAGCGGCAGAGGTTTTTCAAGCGCGACAAGCTCTTTACACTCTTTCTCACATTGCTCAAAGAAACCGAATAGGAACTCCACGTCAGCATGTTCGAAGTTGTATGTTGATTGCTCCACCTCATTTTGGTGGAAGATATCCCCGTACGTCACTTTGCTGCCGTCTGGTGCGATATTCCATACCAAGTCGTAAACAGAATCGACTTCCTGGATGTACATTGCAAGACGCTCAATACCGTAAGTGATTTCACCGGTCACGGGCTTACATTCAATACCGCCAACTTGTTGGAAGTAAGTAAACTGAGTCACTTCCATGCCATTGAGCCACACTTCCCAGCCTAACCCCCACGCGCCTAGCGTTGGGTTTTCCCAGTTGTCTTCTACAAAACGGATGTCATGGACAAGTGGGTCAATACCAAGAACTTCAAGGGAGCCTAGGTACAACTCTTGGATATTGTCTGGAGATGGTTTTAGCGCTACTTGAAATTGGTAGTAGTGCTGAAGACGGTTAGGGTTTTCACCATAACGGCCATCAGTAGGACGACGTGAAGGTTGTACGTAAGCTGTCGACATTGGCTCTGGACCAATCGCTCGAAGACAGGTCATTGGGTGAGAGGTCCCCGCACCAACTTCCATATCGAGTGGTTGAACAACGGTACAACCATTTTGAGCCCAATAATCCTGCAGCGCGAGGATCATTCCCTGGAAGGTTTTGATATCGTATTTTTGCATAAGTCAGGTTCGCGCGATTCTCTTGTTACTCATTGAACCGTCACATTTGTAGAGTTTTACCGCTCTGATGTGCACGGGTAAGGAGTAATTATGGTTGAATAAATTAACAATCTAGTATACCCAGATATTGTTTATGGGAGTAGGGTTAATCTTGATTAATTACTGGGCTATTTTCTCCTTTGATAGAAATTTTTTGGCTTATTCATCCAAATTTTCTTAAAAGGGCGGTTTTGGTCAGTTTGATACTTGAGATGCGTAACAAGGTTGGCTAGAATTGCGTTCGTCTTTGGGGAGTAGCTTACCTGGTGAAGCGCCAGTTTTATCCGGTTCGTTCGTCAACATAATTGGTGCAAAATCACCATGGCGCTCGAGACTCGAAGCCTTTCGAGTTTAGCAAGACCTTAGACAAATCATCACGAACCGGGGTAGGGGCGTGAGGTTTGTCTTCGGTTAAATATAATAATCCCTGCCCCAATGAGCATGTCGTGAGTGTTTTAGCTATTTCAATTACTACTGTAGCGTTAGCAGAAATTGGTGATAAGACCCAATTGCTATCGTTGTTACTTGCCAGTCGATACCGCAAACCCGTCCCTATTATTGCTGCCATCTTTTTAGCCACTATTGCTAACCACGCTTTAGCTGCATGGTTGGGGGTTGTTGTGGCTGATTACTTGTCACCTGAAGTATTGAAGTGGGTGCTGGTGATCAGTTTTGTTGCTATGGCGGCTTGGGTTCTGATCCCAGATAAACTCGATGATGACGAAGAGATCTCCAACCGTGGTCCATTTATTGCCAGCTTTATCGCCTTTTTTGTTGCAGAGATTGGTGACAAAACTCAGATTGCTACTTCCATTCTTGGTGCGCAGTATGCCGATGCACTAAGTTGGGTCGTGTTAGGAACTACGATTGGTATGTTACTGGCCAATGTCCCAGTGGTTCTGATTGGTAAGTTGTCTGCGGATAAAATGCCTTTGGGGCTTATTCGTAAAGTGACGGCATTTTTATTCGTCTTATTGGCGATCGGTGCTGCCTTGTTTTAGTTTATCATGGCCCGTGAAGAACCGAGATGGGAATGCATTTTTTGCTGATAAATTGATGAAATGATGTGAACTATCAATAAGTAGCGAAAAAGTGGCTTGCTTCAAACTCTGACTAAATATTGTCCATCAGCGTGACGCAGGAGATATCCGTGTCATACTTGTCGTGGTAGTTTAATAGAGTGAATGATGGCGAGAGGACAAATGTATGCTTACACGTTACATGGGGATGACCCCCAAGAGTCAGAGTTATTTATTCACCTTTGGTTTGGCGCTGTGCCTGTTGGCGATGGTGTTGACTGATATGTGGTTACCGATAGTTGCGGGATCGTTCATTCTTACCGGCTTAACGGTAGAAGCGTGGATTCGGGTTGCGCACATCATACCGATGCATGAAGAGATGCGGGCGATGAAGAAGCAACTTAACAAGCTACAGTCTGAAGTTCGTACACTAGAATATGATGAATAGACAAATGGCAGCCTCTTAGGCTGCCTTTTTTTGTCTGGGCAACTTATTCCAAACCTTTCTTAATCAGGTACTGAAATGGAACGTGTTCCGTTTGTGCCGCGACCAGTTGATGATCCATAAAACGACAAAAACTCGGAATATCTCGGGTTGTTGATGGATCGTCTGCTTTTACCAGCAAAATCTCACCATCTTGCATGTTGCGAATTGTCTTCCTGACCATCATTACTGGCTCTGGGCATCGCAGTCCTTCTGCCTCTAATATCTTGGTCGCCAGTTCAGGATTAAAGCTCATAGTGTGATTCTCGTAACTAACTGAGTGATGAATTTTACGTTCGTAGAAAAAATATTCAATAACCACTTGGCAAAAGGTTATTTTTGTTTTACTTTAAATTAACAATTTGGCAACAAAGTGGATGGGGAGATAATGTTAACAGCGTTAGACAGACTTACTATTTACTCAGTGCTATGTTTCATTTCGTTCTGTGCATTAGTACTTCGTTCTCCTATGGAACCATCACTGATGCCTTTGATCGGCGTGGCTGCAACCATCATCGGGATTTGGATAGAGGCGCACAAATGGTCCGGTGCGTCTGAGCAAGAAAACTAACGTTTCGCTTGCCTGTTTTATATCTCCTGCGATAGCAGTGATCATAACCCATTTTGTTACCAACACTTCATTCCGACACTATCCCCAGTTTTCTTGGGCTTCCCCGCCGAAAGGCGGGATTTTTTTACTTGAAGATAAAGAGTACAATTTGTCCAAATCCTTTTCTTTTGTATGGCCGTTGTGGAATTAGAAGATATCTACCGTCGGGATCTAAATTTATTAGTCGCATTACGTGTACTGATCGAAGAGAACAGTGTCAGTAAAGCAGCGGCCCGCCTTAACTTAAGTCAGTCTGCGATGAGTCGAGTGCTGGGTAGATTGCGCGATCTTTTGGATGACCCATTGTTTACTCGTCAGGGACAACATTTGACTCCAACCAAGAAGGCGTTGGAAATCGATCGCGCTTTAGGCGAACCACTAGAGTCATTAAGACAATTACTTTCCCCGGTTGAGTTCAACCCACATTTGTGTGAGCAGGTATTTAACATTGCGACGACAGACTACGCGATGCAAACCATATTGCCGTTCGCGTTGCCGCGCATTTATCAGGAAGCGCCTAACGTGTCGTTTAATTTTCTGCCTTTACAGCACGATCGATTGTCCGATCAACTCACCTACGAAGGTGCTGATCTCGCCATTTGCCGTCCTATCGGACCGGTAGAACCATTGCGCAGTGAAATTCTAGGTCGAGTTGGTGTGTTGTGTTTATTGTCGAGACAACATCCGCTGGCGTATCAAGAAATGAGCTTAGATGATTACCTGAGTCACCCTCATGCGATGATTGCGATCAGTGATGGCGTGAATGCTCTGATAGAGCAGGCGTTAGTCGATAAACCATCACGTAAAATGGTGTTACGTGCTTATCACTTAGAAGCGGCATTAGCGATCGTCGATACCTTGCCAATTATTATTACTGTGCCAGCAGATTTGGCGTATTTAGTTGCTGAGCGCTACGATTTAGTAGTGAAGGCATTACCTTTCCAATTTACGCCATTCGATTACTCAATGATTTGGCATGTTCGCTGCGAGCATTCTCCCGCACAAGAATGGTTGCGAGGGATTGTAAAAGAAGAGTGTGGTCGTTTGATTGCCAAACGTATTGACGATATGGGACTGGGTTGATGGAAAATAAAAAGAGCCAGCATTGCTGGCTCTTAGTCTGTATATTGGATCTGCGGCTTATAGCTTGATAACCACACGACCTGTGACTTGGCCGTTAGTGATGTCCTCTGCGTACTTAGGCGCTTCAGTTAATTCGACTTCAGTACAAGCTTGCTCGTAGTAGCTGTCAGGCAATAGTTCCACCAGTTTTTCCCACGCAGCGATGCGCTTTTCTGTTGGGCACATGACTGAGTCGACACCTTGCAGACGTACATTTCGCAGTATAAACGGCATAACTGTTGTTGGCAGATCAAATCCGCCAGCTAAACCACATGCTGCTACAGCACTGTTGTAGTCCATTTGAGCCAACACTTTCGCCAGCACTTTGCTGCCAACGGTATCGACTGCACCCGCCCAAATTTGCTTTTCCAGTGGACGAGCAGGTTCTTCAAATTCGGTTCGGTCAATAATACGGCTCGCACCAAGTTTTTCCAGCAGTGGACCATTTTGTTCTACGCGTCCGGTTACCGCTGCGACTTTGTAACCCAGCTGAGCGAGCAAAGTAACGGCCACGGATCCTACGCCCCCACTGGCACCAGTGACAAGAATCTCTCCTGCTTCGGGTTTGATATCCGCATCAAGCAGCGCCTGAACACATAACATCGCGGTAAAGCCAGCTGTGCCGACCATCATTGCTTTTTTGCTGTCCAGACCGTTTGGTAGTGGCACTAACCAGTCTGCTTTCAAGCGAGCACGTTGAGCCATACCACCCCAATGGTTTTCACCAACACCCCAGCCAGTGAGTACCACTTTGTCGCCTGTTTGGTAGCGAGTGTCATCAGAGCTCACGACCGTACCTGCCAAATCAATGCCCGGAACCATCGGGAAGTTACGGATGATTTTACCTTTGCCGGTGATTGCGAGGCCATCTTTGTAATTTAACGATGAATAATCAACGTCAATCAGGACGTCGCCTTCTGGCAGTTGAGTTTCGTCGATGCGTTCGACACTGGCGATAGTGCGTTTGTCTTCTTGGTTTAGAACTAGAGCATTAAACATGAGGTTCTCCGTGTTTGCGTTGGTGCGGCTGGAATGCTACATGCAGCAAGCTATTAACTGCCTCTAAGTGTAGGACTTGTTTGGTTATGAATAAAATGAAAGTTCAGCATTTAATCTATGCGCTATGTGCATTTATTGCTCAATGCGCTTAAAAAATGAAGGGCGACATTATCTGTCGCCCTTAAGTCTAATACTACATTACTTGAGTATTGGTTTATTTTATTCTGCTTGTCCAGTGGAGTACTGTGTTTGTTTAAGCATCATTGTTAATTTAAAAACTAATTAGCTGGCAACAATTTTAGGGCCTTTCAAACACAGTGGCGATACCCTGACCAAGACCAATACACATGGTAGCAAGGCCGTATTTGGCGTCTTTTGCTTCCATTAGGTTAATCAAGGTGGTTGAAATACGCGAGCCAGAACAACCTAGTGGGTGGCCCAGAGCAATTGCGCCACCGTTTAGGTTCACTTTTTCATCCATCACATCAAGCAGACCTAAGTCTTTAGCACATGGCAAAGATTGCGCTGCAAACGCTTCGTTTAGTTCGACAACATCCATATCTTCCATAGACAATCCCGCACGTTTGAGCGCTTTTTGGGTTGCCGGTACAGGTCCATAGCCCATAATTGAAGGATCGCAGCCGGCAATAGCCATGCCTTTGATTCGAGCGCGAATGGTTAACCCAAGCTCGTTGGCTTTTTCTTCACTCATGATCAGCATGGCTGATGCGCCATCGGAAAGAGCTGACGAAGTACCTGCCGTGACGGTGCCGTTAGCAGGGTCGAATACCGGACGAAGTTGGGATAAGCCTTCCACGGAGGTTTCTGGGCGAATGACTTCATCGTAGTCGAGAGTGAATAATGTACCGTCAGCCGCGTGACCTTCGATAGGTAAGATTTCGTTTTTAAAGCGGCCTTCCACTGTTGCTGCGTGGGCTCGGGCGTGAGAGCGGGCGGCAAACTCATCTTGTTGCTCACGGCTAATACCGTGCAGTTTTCCCAGCATTTCAGCAGTTAGCCCCATCATACCAGCTGCTTTCGCTACGTTCTTGGCCATACCCGGGTGAAAGTCGACGCCGTGGCTCATCGGTACGTGCCCCATGTGTTCGACACCACCGATCAGACAGATTTCAGCATCACCTGTCATAATCGCTCGGGTACCATCATGCAGTGCTTGCATTGAAGAACCACACAACCGGTTTACGGTAACGGCACCGACTTCAATGGGGAGCCCTGCGAGCAACGCTGCGTTACGCGCAACGTTAAAGCCTTGTTCTAGCGTTTGTTGTACACAACCCCAGTAAATATCTTCAATTTCATTTGGATTTACTTGTGGGTTACGTGCCAGTAGGCCTTTCATTAAGTGTGCGGAAAGGTCTTCTGCTCGAGTATGACGGAAAGCGCCACCTTTAGAGCGACCCATTGGGGTACGTAGACAATCGACTACGACAACATTTCTTGTTTGATTAGTCATTTGGGAATCCCTCCTTAGATAGAACCTTGCTGTTGTGCGCCGTAGAAGGTCTCGCCTTTGGCGGCCATATCAATCAGCATTTGCGGTACTTGGTACATCGCGCCTAATGCTGCGTGTTGTTTTGCCATTTCGATGTATTCAGCAATACCCACACTGTCTAGGTAGCGGAATACACCGCCGCGGAATGGAGGGAAGCCCAGACCATAAACCAGAGCCATATCCGCTTCTTGTGGCGTTGCGATAATACCTTCCTGTAGACACAGCACCACTTCGTTGATCATCGGAATCATCATACGTTGAATGATGGTCTGCTCGTCGAAGTCTTTTTTATCTGCACATACGTCTGCCAGTAGTGGCAAGATCTCTTCAGAGAAGGTCTTCTTCGGTTTGCCCTTCTTATCAACAGAGTAGCTGTAGAAGCCGCTGCCGTTTTTCTGACCAAATTTTTTGGCGTCAAATAAGGCATCAATCGCATCGCGCCCTTGCTTGCCCATGCGCTCAGGAAAGCCTTCTGCCATAACGGCTTGTGCGTGGTGAGCGGTATCAATGCCGACTACGTCTAGCAGGTAAGCAGGACCCATTGGCCAGCCAAATTTGCGTTCCATGATTTTGTCGATTTGCGTGAAGTCAGCACCATCACGAAGCAGCATGCTGAAGCCACCAAAGTACGGGAAAAGTACGCGGTTGACGAAGAATCCAGGACAGTCATTGACCACGATAGGTGATTTACCCATTTTCGCGGCGTACGCCACAACGCGGTTGATGGTCTCGTCTGATGTTTTCTCACCGCGGATGATTTCAACCAATGGCATGCGATGCACAGGGTTAAAGAAGTGCATACCACAGAAGTTTTCAGGGCGTTGTAGTGACTGAGCCAGAACGTTGATTGGAATTGTCGATGTGTTCGAGGTGATAACTGTATCTTCGTCAACGTTTTGCTCGACTTCGCTAAGTACGGCAGCTTTTACTTTCGGGTTTTCAACCACTGCTTCGACAATGACATCCGAATTTTCAATACCAGCGTAGTGTAGGCTTGGTGTGATAGACGCCAGAATACCAGCCATTTTGAAGCCATCTATTCGACCTTGGGAAAGACGTTTGTTGAGCAGTTTGGAAGCTTCATTCATGCCCAAGTCCAGTGAGGCCTGAGCGATGTCTTTCATCAGTACAGGGACACCTTTCAGTGCTGATTGGTAAGCGATGCCGCCACCCATAATACCGGCGCCAAGGACAGCAGCACGCTTAGTGTCTTTATTGGCTGATTTTGCTGCTTTTTTAGCAAGACCTTTGATGTATTGGTCGCTTAGGAACAGGCCAACCAGTGATTTTGCTTCTTCTGATTTTGCCAGTTTAACGAAGTGCTTACGTTCAACATCAAGTGCTTCATTACGTGCAAAGCATGCACCTTCCTCGATAGTAACGACAGAAGTCATTGGTGCAGGATAGTGTGGTCCTGCTTTTTGCGCCACTAGGCCTTTTGCCATCGTGAAGCTCATCATTGACTCGAGCTTGCTTAGGGTTAGTGGTGACGTTTTTTGGCTGCGGCGTGCTTGCCAGTTGATTTTTTCATTGATTGCAGCAGTCAGTGTTTGTAAAGCAGAATTATATAGCGATTCGCTATCGACGACCGCATCGAGCAGACCGATTTTTAGAGCTTCATCAGCACCACAGGCTTTTCCTTGAGTTATGATTTCCATTGCGTTGTCTGCACCAATAACGCGAGGTAAACGCACGCAGCCGCCAAAGCCAGGCATGATACCAAGTTTGGTTTCTGGTAAGCCAATGCTGGTGGTTTTGTCACCAATACGTATATCTGTCGCAAGTACACATTCGCAACCACCACCAAGCGTGTGGCCTTTGAGCACAGAGATGGTAGGAACGGGTAGGTCTTCCAATTTATTGAAGATGCTGTTCGCAAACTGCAACCATTGATCGAGCTCAGCATCCGATTTGGCAAATAAACCTAAGAACTCAGTAATGTCCGCCCCGACAATAAATGTCTCTTTATCAGAGGTCAGCATGATGCCCTTCAAGCCTTGGTGTTCTGCAAGAGCATCAAGCGCCTTGTCGAGTGACTCAAGTGTCGCTAAATCGAGTTTATTAACGGATTTTGGCGAGCAGAAAGTCAATTCTGCAATACCATCCTTTATTTCCTTTACCTGTAGGGTTTCGGCTTGGTAAATCATTGTCTATCTCCATGACATACAATCTGTGATTGTCTGTATACCTACTTTACTATTGTGGCTTTCTATAGAATGCCGCGGAAAATAGGTATCAAGAAGTGTATTATTTTTATTCTGGTAAGACCATTAATGTTAGTTTTGATCGTGCTATGTTTAATTTCAATACATTTTTCAAACAACTGTTTAACATTGTGCGCCAGTGCAGATCTTATGCGACTCTCAAATCACTCTCGTGATAGACTGCCGATAAAGAACTAAGTGACTTAATCCTATGAATGACCAGCCTTATTTGATTCCTGCTGAGCCTGCGCAATTTGAAGAAGAGATCAAAAAGAGCGTATTTATTACTTATCTTGCGCATACACCAAGTGTTGAAGCGGCTAAAGCATTTGTGGAGCAAATAAAAACCAAGCATGCGGATGCGAGACATAATTGCTGGGGATTTGTCGCAGGAAGACCAGAAGACTCTATGAAATGGGGATTTAGTGATGACGGGGAGCCGTCTGGCACCGCTGGTAAACCGATTCTTGGGCAACTGTCTGGTTCAGGCGTTGGAGAAATCACTGCGGTTGTCACCCGTTACTCAGGCGGAATAAAGTTAGGGACGGGTGGTTTGGTTAAGGCTTACGGAGGTGGCGTGCAGCAAGCATTAAAGCTGCTTCAAACTATTGAGAAAAAAATCACCACAAAACTTAGACTAACGTTAGACTATGGCTTTATGTCTATCGCGCAATCCATTATGTCTCAGTTTGGTGCGGTAGAGGTCGATGCTGATTACAGTGATCAGGTCGTTCTAGTCGTCGAACTTGAACTTCGTGAAGTGAGCGCGTTTACCCAATTGATCATCAATAAAAGCGGGGCCAAGGCAATGGTCACCCCTCTAAACGGACAATAATGAAAAATAGGAAGCAACAGGGACAGCTTCGCTAGTCAATTAATCCATGCAATTTCGTTCAATTATTCGAATCGTCGGGCTCTTATTGGCACTTTTTAGTGTCACGATGCTTGCACCCGCTCTGGTCGCGCTAATCTATCGTGATGGTGCTGGTGTGCCTTTTGTCACGACTTTTTTTGTTCTGCTTTTTTGCGGGGCAGTGTGTTGGTTTCCTAACCGTCGGCAAAAGCATGAGCTTAAGGCTCGCGATGGTTTCCTAATCGTAGTCCTGTTTTGGACGGTACTAGGTAGTGCTGGTTCAATTCCGTTTTTGATATCAGATAACCCCAATATTTCGGTAACCGATGCTTTCTTTGAGTCATTTTCTGCGTTAACAACAACGGGCGCTACGGTTATCGTTGGGCTCGATGAATTGCCTAAGGCGATTTTGTTTTATCGTCAGTTACTGCAGTGGTTTGGCGGTATGGGCATCATTGTACTGGCCGTTGCCATTTTACCGGTGTTAGGTATCGGTGGTATGCAGCTGTATCGAGCTGAAATTCCTGGGCCTGTCAAAGATACCAAAATGACGCCTCGTATTGCCGAAACGGCAAAAGCGTTATGGTATATCTACTTGAGCTTGACGATTGCCTGCGCGACCGCGTTTTGGTTAGCAGGGATGACGCCGTTTGATGCAATCAGTCACAGCTTTTCTACCATCGCGATTGGTGGATTCTCAACTCATGATGCGAGTATGGGATATTTTGATAGTTATGCGATTAACTTAATCACTGTTGTTTTCTTACTCATATCGGCTTGTAACTATACGCTTCACTTTGCGGCATTTTCATCCGGTGGCGTACACCCCAAATACTATTGGAAAGACCCAGAGTTTCGCGCTTTCATCTTTATACAGATATTGTTGTTTGTTGTGTGCTTTTTACTATTACTGAAGCACCACTCGTACATTACGGCTTACGATGCGTTTGACCAAGCTCTGTTTCAGACAGTTTCCATTTCAACTACTGCTGGCTTTACAACCACTGGTTTTTCGGACTGGCCATTATTTTTACCTGTACTTCTACTGTTCTCATCCTTTATCGGTGGATGCGCAGGATCGACTGGCGGTGGCATGAAAGTGATCCGAATTTTATTGCTGACCCTACAAGGGGCTCGTGAACTCAAACGTTTGGTTCATCCCCGGGCAGTCTACACCATCAAAGTCGGGGGGAGTGCGCTGCCACAACGCGTCGTTGATGCTGTATGGGGTTTCTTCTCGGCCTACGCGCTCGTTTTTGTGGTTTGCATGTTGGGGCTGATTGCGACTGGGATGGATGAGCTCAGTGCGTTCTCTGCGGTTGCAGCGACATTGAATAACCTTGGTCCAGGTTTAGGTGAAGTTGCACTTCATTTTGGTGATGTAAATGACAAAGCAAAGTGGGTGCTCGTAGTATCTATGTTATTTGGGCGTTTAGAAATATTTACCTTACTCATTCTACTTACGCCGACGTTTTGGCGTAGTTAAGGGGAAATCGTGGCAAAAGCTTTGTTCCTATACTCTTCACGCGAAGGGCAAACAAAAAAAATCTTCCATTATATCGATGAACAATTAGCAGACTTTGATTGTGAACTCGTGGATTTACACAATGTAGAGACTATGGATTTCAGTGCTTATGACAGAGTGTTGATCGGAGCTTCTATTCGCTATGGCCATTTAAATAAAAAGCTGTATCAATTTATTGAGCGCCATATTACCCAGTTAGAACAACATAAAGTGGCTTTCTTCTGTGTGAATTTAACTGCTCGTAAAGAAGACCAAGGGAAAGACACTCCTGAAGGCAGTGCGTATATTCGCAAGTTCCTGATCAAATCACCTTGGAAGCCAGCACTAATAGGTGTATTTGCTGGTGCCCTCTACTATCCACGCTATGGTTGGTTCGACAAAATGATGATTAGATTCATTATGTCCATGACAGGCGGGGAGACCGATACGACCAAAGAAGTGGAATATACCAACTGGGAAAAAGTGACACTTTTTGCAGACAAGTTTAGAAAACTGTAGAAATAACGTGCACTTTTGAGTGTTTTTGGCTTTATTTTATTCGAATGGTATAAAATCTAAAAAAAACGTCAAAAAGCACTTGCCAATGTGATCGCAATCTCTATAATGCCACCTCGCTGACACGGCAACGCTTCGAAGCTTTGAGTTTCAAGGTAAATAAAGCCAAGTTCAGCAAGGCAATTTAGCGAAGCGGAAACGCTTAAAAAGTTTTAAAAAAGTGATTGACACCAAACTTTAACTCGCTAAAATGGCCGTCCGATTTGAGCAAGGCTCAATCGGAAAGCTCTTTAACAATATAGACCTATCAATCTGTGTGGGCACTCGTTGATGATAATCCAATTAGAAACTTCGGTTTCAAATTAGGTTTCAATGATACGAAGTGACCATTGAATCTTCGGATTCAGCACAGTCAATTCATTATCGTTCTGTTGGAACGATAATAGCTTTAAAATTACATTAGTAGTTTTGAAGTCAGTATTCATTGAGCCGAAAAAACTTTAAATTGAAGAGTTTGATCATGGCTCAGATTGAACGCTGGCGGCAGGCCTAACACATGCAAGTCGAGCGGAAACGAGTTCACTGAACCTTCGGGGAACGTGAACGGCGTCGAGCGGCGGACGGGTGAGTAATGCCTAGGAAATTGCCCTGATGTGGGGGATAACCATTGGAAACGATGGCTAATACCGCATGATGCCTTCGGGCCAAAGAGGGGGACCTTCGAGCCTCTCGCGTCAGGATATGCCTAGGTGGGATTAGCTAGTTGGTGAGGTAAGGGCTCACCAAGGCGACGATCCCTAGCTGGTCTGAGAGGATGATCAGCCACACTGGAACTGAGACACGGTCCAGACTCCTACGGGAGGCAGCAGTGGGGAATATTGCACAATGGGCGCAAGCCTGATGCAGCCATGCCGCGTGTATGAAGAAGGCCTTCGGGTTGTAAAGTACTTTCAGCAGTGAGGAAGGGGTGTGTGTTAATAGCGCACATCTTTGACGTTAGCTGCAGAAGAAGCACCGGCTAACTCCGTGCCAGCAGCCGCGGTAATACGGAGGGTGCGAGCGTTAATCGGAATTACTGGGCGTAAAGCGCATGCAGGTGGTTTGTTAAGTCAGATGTGAAAGCCCGGGGCTCAACCTCGGAATAGCATTTGAAACTGGCAGACTAGAGTACTGTAGAGGGGGGTAGAATTTCAGGTGTAGCGGTGAAATGCGTAGAGATCTGAAGGAATACCGGTGGCGAAGGCGGCCCCCTGGACAGATACTGACACTCAGATGCGAAAGCGTGGGGAGCAAACAGGATTAGATACCCTGGTAGTCCACGCCGTAAACGATGTCTACTTGGAGGTTGTGGCCTTGAGCCGTGGCTTTCGGAGCTAACGCGTTAAGTAGACCGCCTGGGGAGTACGGTCGCAAGATTAAAACTCAAATGAATTGACGGGGGCCCGCACAAGCGGTGGAGCATGTGGTTTAATTCGATGCAACGCGAAGAACCTTACCTACTCTTGACATCCAGAGAACTTTCCAGAGATGGATTGGTGCCTTCGGGAACTCTGAGACAGGTGCTGCATGGCTGTCGTCAGCTCGTGTTGTGAAATGTTGGGTTAAGTCCCGCAACGAGCGCAACCCTTATCCTTGTTTGCCAGCGAGTCATGTCGGGAACTCCAGGGAGACTGCCGGTGATAAACCGGAGGAAGGTGGGGACGACGTCAAGTCATCATGGCCCTTACGAGTAGGGCTACACACGTGCTACAATGGCGCATACAGAGGGCGGCCAACTTGCGAGAGTGAGCGAATCCCAAAAAGTGCGTCGTAGTCCGGATTGGAGTCTGCAACTCGACTCCATGAAGTCGGAATCGCTAGTAATCGTGGATCAGAATGCCACGGTGAATACGTTCCCGGGCCTTGTACACACCGCCCGTCACACCATGGGAGTGGGCTGCAAAAGAAGTAGGTAGTTTAACCTTCGGGGGGACGCTTACCACTTTGTGGTTCATGACTGGGGTGAAGTCGTAACAAGGTAGCGCTAGGGGAACCTGGCGCTGGATCACCTCCTTATACGATGATTATCGTGATGAGTGTCCACACAGATTGATACGGTTTATAAAGTTTAAGAGAAAGAACATCCCCCAAGATGTTCGACTTAGTGTCCCGTTCGTCTAGAGGCCTAGGACACCGCCCTTTCACGGCGGTAACAGGGGTTCGACTCCCCTACGGGATACCATTGGGTCGTTAGCTCAGTTGGTAGAGCAGTTGACTTTTAATCAATTGGTCGCAGGTTCGAATCCTGCACGACCCACCATTTCCTTCCACGGAAATGCTTGCGTTTCGGTAAGAAAATAATGTGGGCGATTAGCTCAGTTGGGAGAGCACCTGCCTTACAAGCAGGGGGTCACTGGTTCGAGCCCGGTATCGCCCACCATTCTCTAAGTATTTTTGGAATAAAACGTCCAAACCAGAACAATTTATTGATACTGGTTGGCATTTTTGACGCCTGTGCGGCGCGGCTGAAAGTCTTTAGAAAATGTACTTCCTTGTGAAGAAACATAGCTCTTTAACAATTTGGAAAGCTGACAAAACAACAATTTATTGTTGTTTGTAAAGTTCTCAAAGTATTCCTAAGGGAATACAACTAAAAACACATTCAAGTGTTCTTGGGAACAACATCTCTAGATGTTGTTCATATTTGAGTCCGGCAAAATCGAAATGTCTCTCGCTCATTCAAATAATGAGAGACAACTTTGGTTGTTTAACGTCAATTCGAAACTTCTTCGGGTTGTATGGTTAAGTGACTAAGCGTACACGGTGGATGCCTTGGCAGTCAGAGGCGATGAAGGACGTATTAACTTGCGATAAGCCCAGATTAGGCAGTAAAAGCCACTTGAGTCTGGGATTTCCGAATGGGGAAACCCACTAGCACAAGCTAGTATCGCTGCGTGAATACATAGCGCAGCGAGGCGAACCGGGGGAACTGAAACATCTAAGTACCCCGAGGAAAAGAAATCAACCGAGATTCCGAAAGTAGCGGCGAGCGAAATTGGACTAGCCCTTAAGCTTTATATGCGTTAGACGAACGGTCTGGAAAGTCCGGCGATACAGGGTGATAGCCCCGTAGTTGACAACGCACATTCAGTGAAATCGAGTAGGGCGGGACACGTGATATCCTGTCTGAATATGGGGGGACCATCCTCCAAGGCTAAATACTACTGACTGACCGATAGTGAACCAGTACCGTGAGGGAAAGGCGAAAAGAACCCCTGTGAGGGGAGTGAAATAGAACCTGAAACCGTGTACGTACAAGCAGTAGGAGCACCTTTGTGGTGTGACTGCGTACCTTTTGTATAATGGGTCAGCGACTTATATTCAGTGGCAAGGTTAACCATCTAGGGGAGCCGTAGGGAAACCGAGTCTTAACTGGGCGTTCAGTCTCTGGATATAGACCCGAAACCAGGTGATCTAGCCATGGGCAGGTTGAAGGTTGAGTAACATCAACTGGAGGACCGAACCGACTAATGTTGAAAAATTAGCGGATGACTTGTGGCTAGGGGTGAAAGGCCAATCAAACCTGGAGATAGCTGGTTCTCCCCGAAAGCTATTTAGGTAGCGCCTCGGACGAATACTACTGGGGGTAGAGCACTGTTAAGGCTAGGGGGTCATCCCGACTTACCAACCCTTTGCAAACTCCGAATACCAGTAAGTACTATCCGGGAGACACACGGCGGGTGCTAACGTCCGTCGTGGAGAGGGAAACAACCCAGACCGCCAGCTAAGGTCCCAAATTACTACTAAGTGGGAAACGATGTGGGAAGGCTCAGACAGCCAGGATGTTGGCTTAGAAGCAGCCATCATTTAAAGAAAGCGTAATAGCTCACTGGTCGAGTCGGCCTGCGCGGAAGATGTAACGGGGCTAAGTAGTAAACCGAAGCTGCGGCAATGTGCTTTTGCACATTGGGTAGGGGAGCGTTCTGTAAGCGGTTGAAGGTGTGTGGTAACGCATGCTGGACGTATCAGAAGTGCGAATGCTGACATGAGTAACGATAAAGGGGGTGAAAAACCCCCTCGCCGGAAGACCAAGGGTTCCTGTCCAACGTTAATCGGGGCAGGGTAAGTCGACCCCTAAGGCGAGGCCGAAAGGCGTAGTCGATGGGAAACGGGTTAATATTCCCGTACTTCAACTTATTGCGATGGGGGGACGGAGAAGGCTAGGTGGGCCTGGCGACGGTTGTCCAGGTTCAAGTGCGTAGGCTTAAGAGTTAGGTAAATCCGGCTCTTTTTAAGGCTGAGACACGACGTCGAGCATCTACGGATGTGAAGTCATTGATGCCATGCTTCCAGGAAAAGCCTCTAAGCTTCAGATAAGTTGGAATCGTACCCCAAACCGACACAGGTGGTCGGGTAGAGAATACCAAGGCGCTTGAGAGAACTCGGGTGAAGGAACTAGGCAAAATGGTACCGTAACTTCGGGAGAAGGTACGCTCCTGGCGGTGAAGTCCCTTGCGGATGGAGCTACTAGGAGTCGCAGATACCAGGTGGCTGCAACTGTTTATTAAAAACACAGCACTGTGCAAAATCGTAAGATGACGTATACGGTGTGACGCCTGCCCGGTGCCGGAAGGTTAATTGATGGGGTTAGACTTCGGTCGAAGCTCTTGATCGAAGCCCCGGTAAACGGCGGCCGTAACTATAACGGTCCTAAGGTAGCGAAATTCCTTGTCGGGTAAGTTCCGACCTGCACGAATGGCGTAATGATGGCCACGCTGTCTCCACCCGAGACTCAGTGAAATTGAAATCGCTGTGAAGATGCAGTGTACCCGCGGCTAGACGGAAAGACCCCGTGAACCTTTACTACAGCTTGGCACTGAACATTGACCCTACATGTGTAGGATAGGTGGGAGGCTTTGAAACCAGCACGCCAGTGTTGGTGGAGCCGACCTTGAAATACCACCCTTGTAGTGTTGATGTTCTAACTTGGTCCCCTTATCGGGGATGAGGACAGTGCCTGGTGGGTAGTTTGACTGGGGCGGTCTCCTCCCAAAGAGTAACGGAGGAGCACGAAGGTGGGCTAATCACGGTTGGACATCGTGAGGTTAGTGCAATGGCATAAGCCCGCTTGACTGCGAGAATGACAATTCGAGCAGGTGCGAAAGCAGGTCATAGTGATCCGGTGGTTCTGAATGGAAGGGCCATCGCTCAACGGATAAAAGGTACTCCGGGGATAACAGGCTGATACCGCCCAAGAGTTCATATCGACGGCGGTGTTTGGCACCTCGATGTCGGCTCATCACATCCTGGGGCTGAAGTCGGTCCCAAGGGTATGGCTGTTCGCCATTTAAAGTGGTACGCGAGCTGGGTTTAGAACGTCGTGAGACAGTTCGGTCCCTATCTGCCGTGGGCGTTGGAGAATTGAAAGGGGCTGCTCCTAGTACGAGAGGACCGGAGTGGACGAACCTCTGGTGTTCGGGTTGTGTCGCCAGACGCATTGCCCGGTAGCTAAGTTCGGAATTGATAACCGCTGAAAGCATCTAAGCGGGAAGCGAGCCTTGAGATGAGTTCTCCCTGATACTTTAAGTATCCTAAAGGGTTGTCGTAGACTACGACGTTGATAGGTCAGGTGTGTAAGCGTTGTGAGGCGTTGAGCTAACTGATACTAATTGCCCGTGAGGCTTAACCATACAACACCCAAGGGGTTTTGATGGACTCAATGAAAGAACATTGAATGTGTGATAACGAGAAATACAAAACAGCTTTCCAGATTATTAAACTTGCTTAAGCAGTGAGTTTAAACCGAATTTGCTTGGCGACCATAGCGTTTTGGACCCACCTGACTCCATTCCGAACTCAGAAGTGAAACAAAATAGCGCCGATGGTAGTGTGGGGTTTCCCCATGTGAGAGTAGGACATCGCCAGGCTTTAAATTTCAGTTTTTAGATTTAGACAATCTGAAGACAATAGTTGAAAAAGCCCGCTCTTTGAGCGGGCTTTTTTGCATTTTTCGTTAGAAAAACTACCTGAGGGTAGGTAGTATAGCTGCCCGATCAGGGCGCTATGAATTTGCTCTCCGCTACTTCCCAAAATGCTTTTACTAATGGGTTATTTAATTGACTTTTGGTACAGCAGACACCTAATTCGAATGGTTTAATTGGTAAGACTTTTAAACGGTTTATTTTCTCTCTTACCGGGCTGTTGCTAATTACGACGTCTGGAGCAATTCCAACACCACAACCTAGCGCCACCATGCTGACAATCGCTTCGTGTCCTGAGGTTTGTGCGTAAATATTGGGCTTAATTTTCATTTGCTTCAACCAAATATCGGCTCTTTCTCTAGCAGTCCCAGCTTCAGGTAGAATAAAAGGAATTGCAGACCAATCCGGAGTTTCTTTTTGTAGTTCTTCAGCAAATGTGCTTATCCCCACGGGGGCGATAACAGAAAGTGGTACTTCACTAATCAACTCAAAGGCGATATTTGTTGGCAGTTGCTCAGGCATCGCTGAAATAGCAATATCAGCTTCATCGGCCAAAATCTTATCGATAGCTTGCGCAGGATCCCCAGTAGAGAGTTTGAACTCAATGAAAGGGTGCTGTAAGCGGAAATCTGAAATGAGTTCAGGAAGGTGGCTGTAACTGGCGGTCACAGAACAGAAGAAGCGAATTTCTCCTTTAAGCTCTCCTTCTGTGCCTTTGAGATGGCTTTGGTATTGCTGCCACTCCCCTAAAATTTTGAGAGCAACAGGTACAAGTTTTTTACCTTGAATCGTTAATTCAACACTGCGGTTATCGCGAACAAAGAGGTGCTGATTTGTTTCTTCTTCTAATTTCTGTATTTGTCGACTTAGCGCAGACGGACTGATGTGCATCGCAGATGCGGTTTTGACAAAGCTTTTACTGTCACACAGGTGAATAAAAAATTGTAAGCTTTTAATGTTCATTGAAGATGCAATTCCCATGTTGCAAAAAGTGCAATAAGTAATTGTGAATATATCACTTTGAGCAATGGTCTGTCTGCTTTAGTATGAACGTATTCGGTAAGATAAGTGCCGACCTCTTAGGAAGAATAGTAAAGGAGCGCCATGATGGCTAATTATTTCAATACCCTAAACTTGCGTGAGCAATTGGACCAACTTGGTCGTTGTCGTTTTATGGATCGCAGTGAATTTGCTTCAGAAGCAGATTACCTAAAAGGCAAGAAGGTAGTCATCGTTGGTTGCGGTGCTCAAGGCCTTAACCAAGGTCTTAACATGCGTGATTCTGGTTTGGATGTAGCGTATGCACTTCGTCAAGCAGCTATCGATGAACAGCGTCAATCATTTAAAAATGCCAAAGACAACGGTTTTGAAGTAGGTAGCTACGAAACGCTAATTCCCCAAGCAGATCTCGTTGTAAACCTTACACCTGACAAACAACACTCCAATGTTGTAGAGACGGTAATGCCACTAATGAAAGAAGGTGCAGCTCTAGGTTATTCACACGGTTTCAACGTTGTTGAAGAAGGCATGCAGATCCGTAAAGACCTTACGGTTGTGATGGTAGCGCCTAAGTGCCCTGGTACAGAAGTTCGTGAAGAATACAAACGTGGTTTTGGTGTTCCAACACTGATTGCTGTTCACCCTGAAAATGATCCAAAAGGTGAAGGCTGGGATATCGCGAAAGCATGGGCTGCAGCGACAGGTGGCCACCGTGCTGGCTGCTTGGAGTCTTCTTTCGTTGCGGAAGTAAAATCAGACCTAATGGGTGAGCAAACAATCCTTTGTGGTATGTTGCAAGCTGGTTCAATCGTATGTTACGAAAAGATGGTTGCGGAAGGCATTGACCCTGGTTATGCAGGTAAGCTACTTCAGTACGGTTGGGAGACTGTCACGGAAGCACTGAAGTTTGGTGGCATTACACACATGATGGATCGCCTATCTAACCCAGCTAAAATCAAAGCTTTTGAGCTTTCTGAAGAGCTAAAAGAGCTAATGCGCCCGCTTTACAACAAGCACATGGATGACATCATCGAAGGCGAGTTCTCTAGCACCATGATGGCTGACTGGGCAAATGATGATGTGAACCTACTAGGTTGGCGTGAAGAAACAGGTCAAACTGCGTTTGAAAACTACCCAGAAACAGACGTTGAAATCTCTGAGCAAGAGTACTTCGACAACGGTATTCTGATGATTGCTATGGTTCGTGCGGGCGTTGAGCTTGCGTTTGAAGCAATGACGGCGTCAGGCATTATTGATGAGTCTGCTTACTACGAATCTCTACATGAGCTACCACTTATCGCGAACACTATCGCACGTAAGCGCCTATACGAAATGAACGTTGTTATTTCGGATACAGCAGAGTACGGCAACTACTTATTTGCCAACGTTGCAACGCCACTATTGCGTGAGAAATTCATGCCTTCAGTAGGTACAGATGTTATCGGTAAAGGTTTGGGTGAAACATCAAACCAAGTTGACAACGCCACGCTGATCGCAGTGAATGAGAAAATCCGTAATCACCCTGTAGAGTACATCGGTGAAGAGCTTCGCGGATACATGACTGATATGAAGCGTATCGCGGTAGGTGGCTAAACTTCTTTGCTGTAGAGCTTAATTTCTTTGCCGGAAATACTTATTTGCTTATGTAAACGCTGTGTTTCCTCTTCGATATTAAATTTTACAGTATTGAAGCACTAAAAAATCCTCAGTCAGACTGGGGTTAAAATACAAAACACAACATCTAATAAAAAGGCTTGGTCGCCGTTGACCAAGCCTTTTTTGTTATCTTCTATATAGACCATGGAATTAGCGATAGCGCCTATGTTTGATTTCAATAAAAACGCTTCCCTATTTGGAAGCGTTTTCTGGTTACTTATCTGCTAACTTGGCTTCTAGCTCGGCTAATTTCTGTTCCATCTCAGTGAGCTTCTGGCGAGTGCGAAGCAGAACCTGAGTTTGAACATCAAACTCTTCTCGGCTTACTACATCAAGTTTATTGAGCTGGCCTTGAATGACTTGTCGAACTTTTTGGTCAACGTCTGCACCGAGCTCTTTTACTGGTTGTGGCATTGACTCGTGAATTTGTTTAGCGATTTGCTCTAATTTCTTTGGGTCAAACATAGTGGTGAAAACTCCTTATGATTTGTCCTCATTTTAAGTAATTGATACGGGAAAGTCGCTAGTTAGAGAGCAAAAAATCGAGACAAGTACAGCAAACATAAGGCAATAAAAAAGGCCACCGAAGTGGCCTTTTTAGTTATAGGTGATTAATGGTGGTCAGTAAGGCCTCGTTGCGCCGCTCTCGCTTCATCAACTCGCGCCAACTTCTCCAGGTCTTTGTCTTCTACAAACACTGGCAGAGGTTTATGCTTCTCAGCTAGGTAACTGTAGATGACTGGCAGTACAAACAATGTGAATAATGTACCGATAGCTAGACCAGAAACAATGACAATACCAATACTGAAACGCTGTGCAGCCCCTGCACCAGTGGCATACATCAGTGGTATTAGGCCCGCAATCATCGCTGCAGTTGTCATTAGAATTGGACGAAGACGAACTTTTGCTGCTTCCATTACTGCTTCTGTTTTACCCAAACTATTATGTAACTGTTCTTCTTTAGCCACTTCACAGATCAAGATCCCGTGCTTGGTAATCAAGCCGACCAGCGTGATCAATCCAACCTGCGAGTAGATGTTCATCGAAGCTGTGCCCCATGCTAACGCGATCAAGGCACCACATATTGCTAGCGGTACAGATACCATAATGACGATAGGGTCGCGGAGTGACTCAAACTGAATCGCTAGAACCAGGAAGATGATCGCCAGTGCAAGACCAAATGTTGCGTATAACGCACTGCCTTCAGTTACAAACTGACGAGACTCACCCATGTAATCGTGGTTGTAGCCTGCGGGTAGTTTGTTTTGTGCGATATCTTCAAACCAGTTAATAGCATCACCCATTGCAATACCAGGCGATGGAACCGCACCCACAGTCGCTGAGTTTAGCTGGTTGAAGTGTGGTAAAGAGCGCGGCTCTGCTACGACATCAATGGTGATTAAACTACCCAGTGGTACGGCTTTACCATCAACAGAACGTACGTAGTAGTTATTCATTGATTCTGGGTTTAAACGCCATTTACGTTCAACTTGTGGGATCACTTCGTATGAACGGCCATTCAGATCGATACGGTTAACATAACCGTCCGCCATCATGGTGCTGAGAGTGATACCAATATCTTGCATGGTCACGCCATAAGCGCCTGCTTTATCTTTATCTATCTTGATCTTCATGGTTGCTGAATCGTAGTTCAGATCCAGATCCGAATAGACAAACATCGGACTACTTGCAACATCTGTCAGAATATCACTAGCAATGGTAAACAAGCTCTCGAAGCTATTTGGTGTTGTAATGACAAACTGAACAGGCAGACCTGAGCCTGCACCAGGTAGTTCAGGCATTTGGAATGCAGTGACAGACATACCTGGAACACTTGAAACTAGCCCACCAACACGCTTAGTCACTTCAGATTGGCTCGCTTCTCGTTCACTCCATGGTTTTAATGTTGCTAGACCAAATGCTTGGTTTGAGTTTGGTATACCGTTAAATACCTGCGCGTACTCCACTTCTGGCTGATCAGACAGAATCTTGTTCACGTCATCCATGGTATTTTGGATATAGTCCAAGTTAGCATTTGATGGTGCTGTACCCATCAGTACAACGACGCCTTTGTCTTCAGACGGAGCCAGTTCGCTAGGAATAAACTTGAACAGCATTGGTAAGCTCGCAAACACAATTATCGCAAATGCAATGACAACTGGACGGTGAGCCATGACCGCTGCGAGCATTTTCTCATAGCGGTTAGTCATTCCATCGAGTATGTGATGTACTTTTTGCTCAAACTTGTTTGGTTGCTCGTTGGCTTTCAACATCTTTGAACACATCATTGGTGATAGTGTTAAAGCGATGATGCCTGATACAAACACCGAACCAGCTAACGTTAAAGCAAACTCCTTGAACAATGAACCAGTGATACCACCCATCAGTGCGATTGGCGCGTATACCGCCCCCAAGGTTAATGTCATTGCGATAACCGGTACTGCAATTTCACGTGTACCAATGATTGCTGCGCGGAATGGTGACTCCCCTTCTTTGATGTGCCGATCCACGTTTTCTAGCACCACGATCGCGTCATCTACCACCAGACCAATAGCAAGTACCATCGCCAGCAGAGTCATTAAGTTCCATGAAAAGCCCATCGCTTGCATAACCATCGCCACACCAATCAAAGAAAGTGGAATAGTCACGATGGGAATGAGTACCGCACGGAACGAACCAAGGAACAAAGTGATCACCACAAGTACGATCAGAGCTGCTTCAACAATGGTTTTCACAACTTCGTGAATAGATTCGTTGATTGCAATAGTGGAGTCGTACAGCACATTCATTTTAATGTTGCTTGGTAGGTTGCGCTCAAGCTGAGGCAGCAGTTCAAGTACATCGGCTGCGATGTTGATTGGGTTAGCACTTGGTGCAGCGTTGATCGCTGCAACTACTGCTTCTTGGCCGTTTGCACTTGCACGGTAAACGTCGTGACTCTTCTCAAGAGTTACCTTAGCGATATCACCTAAGCGAACCACGTCCCCTTCACCCGTTTTCACGACCAATGCTTCAAGTTCAGCAACGTTTGATACCTGAGTATCTGCACTACCATTATAGAGTACGAACTCGCCAATGGCTTGGCCTGTCGCGGATTGGTAGTTGTTAGCATTTAGAACGCTCATGACGTCCGTTGCTGTCAGCTTCAAAGCGCCCATTTTGGCTGGATCTAGCCATACGCGCAGCGCATATTTCATACCACCATAAAGGTCAACTTTTGAGACACCGTTTACAGTGAAAAACTGTGGGTTAATTACACGTTCAAGATAGTCGGTGATCTGGCTGGAAGATAACTCGTCACTGGTAAAACCAATGTACAATACTGCGGTTGTCGAGCCCGTCGACATCGTTACGGTCGGGTCTTCGGATTCTTTTGGCAGCTGGGAACGTACCGAGTTCGTTTTCGCTAAAATATCAGCCAATGCTGCGTTCGGGTCGGTATTCAACTTCATGTTGACGGTAATCGTTGATTTACCTAACACCGATTGCGAGGTCATATAGTCAATATTATCGGCTTGAGCAACTGCTTGCTCCAATGGCTGAGTAATAAAGCCTTGGATCAAGTTGGCACTTGCACCGTAGTAACTGGTGGTAACGGTAACCACCGTATTGGTCATTTCAGGGTATTCACGAACTTGCATTTTGAACACGGCTTGCAAACCAAGCAATGCAATCAAAAAGCTGATCGATACCGCCAAAACTGGACGTTTTATAAAAACATCTGTAAAGCGCATGATGCCTCCAGCTTAAAGCATTGGTGTTTCAGCAGGTGGGGTTGTTGCATCGCTTTCAACAATGCTCACTTTCGCGTGGTTGCTTAAACGAACTTGCCCGGATGTCACCACAATATCCCCTGGCTTCACGCCTTCGAGAATGTGGGCGATATCTTTAGAGCGTTCGCCTACTTTCACCACATGCTGTTTAACGCGTTTCTCACCATCTTCTTCCGTTACGATATAAACATTGTCGCCGTATAGCGTAAACGTGATCGCAGTTTGAGGTAGAGTTACCTGGTTTTCTAATTTAGGCAGAATGATGTTTGCACGTGCGAACATACCGCTACGCAGTTTGCCATCACTATTCGGAATATCGGCCTGAACCTGGATTAAACCACTTTGTACATTAACCGCAGGCTCAATGGCGGAAATAGATCCTTTGAAAGGCTGATCTGGGTAAGCATCAACAAAAATATCCACTTCTTGGTCAATATTGATACGAGAAATATCTGTTTGCGGTACAGTAAAGCGCAAGCGCATCACGCTTGTATCTTCAAGGCGAACAATATCAGTACCTGCCTGTAAATACTGACCTAGATAAACATTACGGATACCTACTACGCCATCAAACGGCGCTTTAATTGCACGTCGGTCGATGGTTGCTTTCAAGCTTTCAATATCTGCTTGTAAAGAGAAGTAGTTCGCTTCTGCTTCATCATACGCTTCTTTAGAAATAGAGCCTTTCTTGAATAACCCTTGATAGCGTTTGTATTTTGCTGCAGCTGCTGGGAGCCTCGCTTGTGAGCTCTTCAAATTTGCTTTTTCGACATCAGAATCAAGCAAAACGAGAGGTTGGCCAGCTTTAACTTGTGCGCCAGATTCGAAAGCGATGCTGTCGATAACACCGGTGGTTTCATTGGCAACGGTAACCCCTTGGTTTGGTTCGATGAAGCCGATTGCTTCTATGACTGGTACCCAATCAACCGCTTGTACTTCCGTAACGGTCACAGGGAATTCAGGCTCTGGGCGGTTTGCCATGTATTCAGCAATCTTCTGTTGCTTAAAGACATTGAAACCTATCACGCTGCCGAACAAAAGAACGGCGATAAGTAACATGAAAAAAGTCCACTTTTTCATTCTATTAAGAACTCCAAATTAGTGTTTAATAATTGCATCCCAACTGGCCTCAATGGCAGCCTCTAAGGCGTCATCATCCAGGTGGTAAAATCCAAATGCGTGTCTTCTAGCCAATGCTGAACATGCTTCAAAACTCAATCCAGCAAGGACATCATTGTCGAGAGGTTTAAAAATGTCTTGTTCTTTCCCTTGGTCAAAAAAACGATCGACTTGAGCAAACAATTGTCGTTCGATTTTCTGTGTCTCGATAGTTTCGGCCCGGGGTAAAGATTGATATTGAGCTCGATTACTGATGGTGCATAAGTTTGAAGCTGTAAAGTGCCAGACATTAAGCCACATTGTTCTATAACGCTCTTTCAAGGGCATTTCATCACTAACTCCAGCTTGCATAGCAGTGGCGATTCGTTTAGCAACATGGAGACGCACTTCCTCTAGAAGGATCTCTTTGTCTGCGAAATAACGGTAGATTGTCCCTGCTGCGACCCCTGCCTCATTGGCGAGCTTTTGCATCGAAAGACCTTGAAAACCTGATTCAGCAATGAGCTTTTCCGTAGCTGTGAGGATCTGTTCCCGTTTATCCCCGGTAGGGGGAGTGCTCATAATTCCACCTCAAATGAATGAACGTTCATTCATTATAACTTAAGATATAGGTTGATGTGCAACAAAATGTTTTTATTGTCTGCGTAAAATTTACCGCTAAAAAACACCGTAGCATTCATCAGTCCACCCCTTTATCATAGGCGGCATATATTTCATCCGCAGAGAACTTTTATGAAGCTGAACCCCAATCAAGATGAAGCCGTAAAATACGTGTCAGGTCCCTGTCTAGTGTTGGCGGGGGCTGGCTCAGGCAAAACACGTGTGATTACCAATAAAATCGCTTATTTGGTTCAGCAATGTGGCTACAAAGCTCGTAATATCGCTGCGGTAACGTTTACTAATAAAGCGGCACGTGAAATGAAAGAGCGTGTTGGACAAACGTTGGGCAAAGCAGAATCCAAAGGTTTGATGGTGTCTACATTCCATACATTGGGGTTAAATATCATCAAGCGTGAGTACAAACAGCTTGGATTGAAAGCGGGATTTTCTCTATTTGATGACCAGGACCAACTGGCGCTGTTGAAAGAGTTAACCGAAAAGCAGCTTGATGGTGATAAAGATCTGTTACGCCAACTGCTTAGTTGTATCTCCAATTGGAAAAATGACATGTTGACCCCAGAGCAAGCGAAAGCGCGAGCACAAGGTGAACAGCAACAGTTATTTGCTTTCTGCTTTGATATGTACCAAAAGCAGATGAAAGCTTACAACGCGCTCGACTTTGATGACCTCATTCTCATGCCCGTATTGTTGCTGCGTAACAACGAAGAGGTAAGGCAGCGTTGGCAGAGTCGAATTCGTTATCTATTAGTGGATGAATACCAAGACACCAACACCAGTCAATACGAGTTAGTCAAACTGCTCGTGGGGGAACGAGGTCGTTTGACGGTGGTTGGTGATGATGACCAATCTATCTACTCATGGCGCGGCGCCAAACCACAGAACTTAGTATTGCTTGGAGAAGATTATCCAAATCTGCGTTTAATTAAACTTGAACAGAATTATCGTTCGACAAGCCGTATTCTTCGTGCGGCAAACATATTGATAGCCAACAACCCACACGTGTATGAGAAGTCACTATTCTCTGAAATTCCGGATGGTGAGAAGCTGAAAGTACTGTTGGCGAAGAATGAAGAACATGAAGCCGAGCGAATTACCGGTGAATTGATCGCGCACAAATTTCTGAACCGTACTGACTATCGAGCTTATGCGATTTTATATCGTGGTAACCATCAGTCTCGTTTGATTGAAAAGTCCTTAATACAAAACCGTGTGCCTTATAAAATATCTGGAGGCACTTCCTTTTTTGCACGTGCTGAAATCAAAGACATCATGGCGTATCTTCGAGTACTGGTTAATCCAGATGACGACAATGCATTTTTGCGCATCGTCAACACGCCGCGACGTGAAATTGGCCCGGTCACATTAGAGAAGTTGGGTAGTTACGCCAATATGCGAGGCAAAAGCTTATTTGAAGCGAGCTTTGAGATTGGGTTAGAGCAGCACTTAACTGGGCGTGGATTAGAAAATCTGCGTCGTTTTACGCAATGGTTAGTGGCGATTGCTGATCAAGCGGAACGCGGCGATACCGTAACGGCGGTCCGCTCGTTGGTTCGGGATATCAACTACGAAGACTGGTTATATGAAACGTCGACGAGTCCCAAAGCGGCCGAAATGCGTATGAAAAATGTGTCTGATCTGTATTCTTGGATAGTCGCTGATTTGGAAGGCGACAATTATGATCAAGAAGAAAAAACTTTGAAAGAAGTGGTTCAGCGCCTAACTTTGCGCGACATGATGGAGCGTGGCGAAGAAGATGAGGACAGCGATGCTGTTCAACTCATGACTTTGCACGCATCGAAAGGTTTGGAATTTCCTTATGTCTACCTGATTGGATCGGAAGAAGGGATATTGCCACACCAAACAAGCATTGATGAAGATAACGTCGAAGAAGAGCGTCGCTTGATGTACGTAGGTATAACACGAGCTCAACGGGAGTTGACCTTCACGATGTGTAAAGAACGTCGACAGTTTGGTGAGCTAATTAAACCGACCCAAAGCCGTTTTCTTGATGAGTTACCTTTTGATGATGTTGAGTGGGAAGTGAACAAAAAGCCCGTTACGCAAGAAGAGCGCATGGCGAAAGGGCAAGCTCACATTGCTAACCTTCGTGCCATGTTTAAGAAGTAACAACCTGTTTAGGAAGTAACAACAAGTAGGCTTACTCATCATTAGCAAGCCTACTTGTTGTTCAAATAGGGACTTTAATAATAAAGCTCGCCGTTTATAGGCCTTCAGTCATATGGTCGATGGCTGCAGCTATCTCATCATCAGAACAATCCATACATGTCCCTTTCGCTGGCATTGCGTTAAAGCCTTCAAGTGCATGCTTGAGCAAGACATCTTTACCTTGAGCGATACGAGGCGCCCAGTCATCGGCGTTGCCAACCTTAGGTGCACCACTCACACCAGAAGCGTGACACGCAATACAGAACGTACCGTAAACTGCCGCGCCATCACGTGGCCCCGTCGGCTCTTCTTTAACTGGCTCGGCACCTGCTAGGTACACATCACCGACAGGTTTGATGCGCTCTGCAATCGCATCGTAATCAGTTTGGCTGATGCCGGAAGCTAGCGCTGCCGAAGAAAACGTTAAGGCAGCGAACAAAACGCTAATCATTTGTCGAGACATATCCATTAAACCCACTTCACATTCCCGAGGTAAGTGACTTACCTATTTATATAGTTAGAGTATTAGTGCCGAGTGGAGAACAAGGTTATAAGTGTCTCCATGGCATAGAATGATTAGACAACCTAGTTGCAGCTGTTAAATCAATGTAAATAATGAGTGATTATATCCCGAGAACTTGTTGCAATAAACAACAAGTTATCCATGACAGGGCGTGAATCACATCTAACCTTCAGTTTAAAGGCAGAGAACTGTCGAAAAAGAGACCAAACGATAAAAAAAGTTAAAAAAACACTAGACGGCATAGTGTGATATCCGTATTATTCCACTCCGCCGATAGGGCATGCGCCCGTAGCTCAGCTGGATAGAGCGTTGGCCTCCGGAGCCAAAGGTCGAAGGTTCGAATCCTTTCGGGCGCGCCATTATTCCCGGAGGGATCTAGTCGGTAAAATCAGTGGTGGCTATAGCTCAGTTGGTAGAGCCCCGGATTGTGATTCCGGTTGTCGCGAGTTCAAGTCTCGTTAGCCACCCCATTCTTTCTTTTTTAGAGAGAACAAGGTAGCATTGCTTCCTATCTTGATTTAAGTCAGGATAAAACTTAGTCGGTGAATAGCGCAGCTTGGTAGCGCATCTGGTTTGGGACCAGAGGGTCGGGGGTTCGAATCCCTCTTCACCGACCACTATTATTGGTTTATGGCTTATTATTAAGCGGTAAACATGACAATTTGATGGTGGCTATAGCTCAGTTGGTAGAGCCCCGGATTGTGATTCCGGTTGTCGCGAGTTCAAGTCTCGTTAGCCACCCCATTCTTTCTTTAAAGAATACACGATCGGTGAATAGCGCAGCTTGGTAGCGCATCTGGTTTGGGACCAGAGGGTCGGGGGTTCGAATCCCTCTTCACCGACCACCATTTAAAGCCTCGACAGAAATGTCGGGGCTTTTTTGCGTTTAAAGGTCCTAGGCGAGTGTGCTGGAAGCACAGTGTGAAACGTGATCTTTATATGTGTTGTTTTGGAATACTTATTACAGAATACAGAAGTATTTGATATTGAGTTGGATCGGTCGAAAATAATCCGTAATCCGTAATCCGTAATCCGTAATCCGTAATCCGTAATCCGTAATCCGTAATCCGTCATTTTGAGATTATATCCGCACCATCAATAATCCCTTCTAGGACCCTAGGACCCTAGGACCCTAGGACCCTAGGACCTTAAATTCCGCTTACTCTGCTAGCGTTTTAAGGATTTCTTTCAACTCGAGAGTGTCTCTCACTTCGTAATCTGGTTTGATATCGGTTGGATTGTTAGTCGCGGTTGGGTTTACCCAAACGCTCAAAATACCCATATTGTTTGCACCCGCGATATCTGCTGTGAGTGAGTCTCCAATGTGTAAGGCTTCTTCTGGAGTGACATCCGCTAAGCTCAGCGCTTTTTCAAAGATACTTGCTGCCGGTTTTTCTTCAGGCTCTTCCCCACCGACAATAATATGATCGACCCAATCGCTCATCTTTGTTGCTGCCAGTTTTGGGTGTTGAGAAAAGACGGGACCATTTGTGATCACTACCAGAGTGTAGTGTTGACGCAGATCGGCGAGCATCTCTTTGACACCGGGGAAAAAAGTAAACGCACTCATGCGTGCCGCGTCAAAATAGTTCTGTGCTTGCTGTGCGTGTTCAGTATTGATATCGATACCGTGTTCAGCCAAAATCGTTTGAATTAAGCCACAGCGAAAAGCGTTTTCATCCGGAAGTAAGGCCACCAGTTGGGGAAACTCTGCGTTAAGCTTTTTGTACACACCTTGTAGGTAACGGTGTAAGAACGCATCTGGTGCGGTGAGTGCTGGGTAGGTTGCTTGGATCCAATCTGCAAACTGTTGCCCTGCAACTTTGTCGGCCTGTGAAGTACCGCATAACGTCTCGTCCATATCAAAAAAAATCGCTTTAAGCACTGGGGTTCCTACCATCTATCGTTCGTTTATAGAACCAATTATCTATGATTTGGGCTGAAATGACACCCTAAAGCCGGTATTGGACTCTGCATCTAAGTGGAAAGCGCAAAACAGCGGGGTTGATAGTGAAATTTGCGATTTTTACGGATGAATAAATTGCAAAAATAACGCTGCTCTATAATAGGGATGAGTATTTGTTCTATTTTGTTGAACGGTTCACGTTTTGGCTTTATCGACCTCGGGTTGGCTGTGGTTTTTTATATTCATAGACTAGTTTGTGAGTGGTGCATTATCTTTATGTATTGCATTACATTCAAAACTTTGTTTTGTAGATGTTAAAAATCGCGTATGAATAGAGTGTTGTCATTAATAGTGATGAATCGTTTAATTTTGGAGCATTTTTCTGCTTTTATTGGTGCATGACGCACAAAAATAGCGTGACATTCGAGTGGATAAATACTTGTTAATGCATTTTTATTCGCTTTTTGTGCGTCTGTAAGAGGTTTTCCCGGCGGATTATACTTTAATTGTTGCTTTTTTGTGTTATTTTTGCCACATTGTTACCGCATTTTGTTTTCAGATTATTATTCTGAATTTGAACGGATTCATTCGGGTGATGAATGGTGCTGCGGCACGATTCGATACCACAGACAAGGCAGTAGAGGTCTGAAATGTCACTATTAGAAGTGAAAAACCTTCGCATTGAATATCCATCCCGTCACGGCATACACGCCGCCGTGAAATCGCTCTCGTTTCATATTGATCGTGGCGAAATTGTGGGTGTTGTTGGCGAATCAGGGGCGGGAAAGTCCACCGTTGGTAACGCTGTTATAGATTTGCTAAGCCCTCCGGGTCACGTGGCCAGCGGTGATGTTTTCTTGGATGGAGAAAAAATTTCTGGTTTGTCTCCAGAAGCGATGCGTAAGGTGCGCGGTTCGAAGATAGGTTTTATTTTCCAAGACCCAATGACCTCTCTTAACCCATTATTTACGGTTGAGCAGCAACTGAAAGAAACCATTCATGCCAATATGAAAGTTTCTGATGAAGAGGCTTATCAGCGTGCGCTTTCTCTGATGCAACAGGTTGGTATTCCTCAACCTGAAAATCGTCTCAAGCAATACCCGCACCAATTCTCTGGTGGTATGCGTCAACGCGTGGTCATTGCCATCGCACTTGCTGGTGAGCCAGATCTTATCATTGCTGATGAACCAACTACCGCATTGGATGTTTCTATTCAGGACCAAATCTTAGGCTTGATTCGTGAACTGTGTATCAAGAAAAACGTAGGATGTATGTTGGTGACACACGACATGGGCGTGGTCTCGAATGTCACTGACAGAGTCGCGGTTATGTACCGAGGTGACCTGGTTGAGTTTGGTCCGACGGCGAAAGTTCTGGGCAACCCTGATCACTCTTATACTCGCAGCTTGATTTCAGCCGTACCGCGCTCAGACATGAAGTTGGATCGCTTCCCTCTAGTGAGTTACATCGAAGAAGCGGCCGAAATGGCGCCGATCGATATCAAGAACCACTGGCTAGGCCAAAGCCAAGATGAGCGTGAGTATACAGGCCCTCTGTTGGATGTAAAAAACGTTAACTTACGCTTTGTCACTAAAGATTCTTTGTTTGAAAGTCGCCGTGAGTATGTGCAAGCCTCGAACAACGTCAGCTTTGAAGTTCACGAAGGGGAGACGTTTGGCTTGGTTGGCGAATCTGGTTCCGGTAAATCGACCATAGCACGCGTTATTGCAGGGCTGTATGAACCAAACTCAGGCCAAGTGAAATTTGAAGGCCTTGATCTGACGGCAATGAAATCGGAAAAAGAACGTCGCCCGGTTCGTCGTCAAATGCAGATGGTGTTCCAAAACCCTTATACGTCAATGAATCCGCGTATGAAAGTCGCGGACATCATTGCTGAACCGATCCGTTTCCATAAATTAACCAAAAACGAATCAGAGACACGTCAGATCGTGAATGACTTGCTTGATCACGTGGGTTTGGGGCGTATGGCTGGTTTGAAATACCCACATGAATTCTCGGGTGGTCAGCGCCAGCGTATTTCTATCGCTAGGGCATTGGCGACTCGTCCTCGACTGCTTATTTGTGATGAGCCGACATCGGCGTTGGATGTATCGGTACAAGCACAAATTCTTAATTTGCTGAAAGATCTGCAAAGTGAACTGAACTTAACGATGTTGTTTATCAGTCACGATTTACCCGTGATTCGTCAAATGTGTGATCGTGTAGGGGTCATGCAGATGGGGACTCTACTCGAAGTCGCACCGACCGAGCAGCTCTTTACCGCCCCTCAACACGAGTACAGCAAAAAACTGATTTCCTTGATGCCAGAATTTACTGGCTTGAGAGAAGACATCAAAACGGCATAAACCAAGTATTTCGCTTGGCTGATTTTTAGCCTTAACAGACGCAAACACAACAGTAAGGGACTCGATCCCAGCATGAAGGAGTTATGCAAATGAAAACCATGAAAAGCAAATTAGCAGTGGCGCTAATCGCAGCGGGTTTAAGCTTTAACGCATTAGCAGCTGATATTAAAGTTGGCTATGCAGCTGACCCGGTATCTCTTGACCCACACGAGCAGTTGTCTGGCGGTACGTTGCAAATGTCACACATGGTATTTGACCCATTGGTTCGTTTTACTCAAGAAATGGATTTTGAACCTCGTTTAGCAGAAAGTTGGGAACGTATTGACGACAAAACCGTCCGCTTCAAACTGCGCGAGGGTGTTAAATTCCATTCAGGCAATACATTAACAACGGACGATGTCGTGTGGACGTTTGATCGTCTACAGAACTCTCCAGACTTTAAATCCATCTTTGAACCGTATGAAAAAATCGTCAAAGTCGACGACTACTCGTTCGACTTAGTGACGAAAAACCCATACCCATTGGTACTGCAAACGGCCACTTACATCTTCCCAATGGACAGCAAGTTTTACACGGGCAAAACAGAAGATGGTAAAGACAAATCTGAGGTGGTCAAACACGGTAACTCCTTCGCCTCAACACACGTATCTGGTACTGGTCCATTTATCGTTACATCACGTGAGCAGGGTGTAAAAGTAGAATTTGAACGTTTTAAAGACTACTGGGATAAAGAATCAAAAGGTAATGTAGACAAGTTGACTCTAGTGCCTATCAAAGAAGATGCAACCCGTGTAGCAGCGCTGCTTTCTGGTGGTGTTGATATGATTCACCCTGTGGCACCAAACGATCACCAACGCGTGAAAGACGCAGATGGCATCGATTTGGTGACGCTACCTGGTACGCGTATCATCACGTTCCAATTGAACCAAAACAGCAATGAAGCGCTGAAAGATGTTCGCGTTCGCCAGGCGATCGTTTATGCGATCAATAACGAAGGCATCGTGAAGAAAATCATGAAAGGCTTCGCGACGGCTGCAGGTCAGCAAAGCCCAGCTGGTTATGTTGGTCACAATGACGCACTCGTTCCTCGCTACGATCTGAAAAAAGCCAAAGAGCTAATGAAAGAAGCAGGCTATGAAGATGGCCTGACACTTACCATGATTGCGCCAAATAACCGTTACGTGAATGACGCAAAAGTGGCTCAAGCTGCGGCTGCGATGCTATCTAAGATCGGTATCAAGGTTGATCTGAAAACCATGCCTAAAGCGCAATACTGGCCAGAGTTCGACAAGTGTGCGGCGGATATGTTGATGATTGGTTGGCACTCAGATACGGAAGATTCAGCAAACTTCAGTGAGTTCCTCACTATGACTCGCAACGAAGAAACGGGTCGCGGTCAGTACAACTGTGGTCACTACTCAAACCCAGAAATGGACAAAGTAGTGGAAGCGGCAAACGTAGAAACCGATCCTGCGAAACGTGCTGAAATGCTAAAAGGCGTCGAAGCAACGTTATACAACGACGCAGCATTTGTACCGCTACACTGGCAAAGTGAAGCATGGGGCGCGAAGTCTAACGTGAAAGCCGCAGACATCGTTAACCCAATGGTTATGCCTTACTTCGGTGATCTAGTGGTTGAGTAATCACCCTTTGTCGTTAAGTCGTTAGAGGGGGCAGCGTCCCCCTTGGTGAGCCTCGTAACACATCAACGTGTATGAGGCTCAATCTTGGCTCAGTTTTATTTCAGTCGGATTGAGCTGGTTTAAAGACTGAATTTTCTCTCTTATTTATAGAGACTTATGGATAGTTAAGGGGCAAGGAATGTTTTCGTTTCTGGTCAAGCGCCTGTTTCAGGCACTGATAGTGATGTTTGTGATCAGTTTGGTGGCGTTTTCCATTCAGGATAACCTGGGTGATCCGCTGCGTGAGCTTGTAGGTCAATCGGTTTCAGAGTCGGAGCGTCAAGCGCTGCGTGATGAGCTGGGCCTGAACGATCCCTTTATCACAAAGTACACTCGCTTTGTCGGTAATGCACTGCAAGGTGATTTAGGTACATCTTACTTTTTCAAGCGACCAGCGGTTGAGGTGATTCTCGATAAGCTGGTAGCAACGCTAGAGTTGGTTTTTGGAGCGACACTGATCATTATTGTCTTCTCTATACCACTCGGAGTTTATTCTGCCATACACCCAAAAAGTATCTTTACCAAATTTGTTATGGCCATGAGTAGTGTCGGGATTTCGATCCCCGTATTTCTGACCGCCATTATGTTGATGTATGTATTCTCCATCGAACTCGGTTGGCTGCCGTCCTATGGGCGAGGTGAAACCTCCAATCTGCTTGGTTGGGAGTCGGGTTTCTTTACCATTGATGGTATTAAGCACCTCATCCTGCCGTGTATCGCACTCGCTTCTATCATGCTGCCGCTGTTTATTCGTCTTGTTCGCTCCGAAATGCTAGAAGTGTTGAGCTCAGAGTACATTAAGTTTGCTAAAGCAAAAGGCCTGAACTTACAAAAGATTTACTACCAACACGCTCTAAAAAATACCATGCTACCAGTTCTGACGGTAGGTGGTGTACAAATCGGTACTATGGTGGCCTACACCATTCTGACTGAAACCGTATTCCAATGGCCGGGTACCGGGTTCCTTTTCCTTGAGGCAATTAACCGTGTTGATACACCGTTAATCACAGCCTACGTCATCTTTGTTGGTTTGATCTTCGTGGTAACCAATACCATCGTTGACTTGCTGTACGGCATCATCAATCCAACCGTGAATCTAACAGGAAAAGGAGCTTAATCATGAGCCTATCAAATCCAGTCTCTGCGCCTGAAGCCGCTCCTTCAGCTTGGCAGCGTTTTAAACAATCAGATTTTCTGTATTACTTCAAGCGCGACAAAGTCGCGATGGCGAGTTTTACGATATTTTTGATGTTTTTAGTTTTGGCTCTTGCTGCGCCTATTTTGTCACCAACGGATCCGTATGACTTAACGTCTATCGACATCATGGATTCAGAACTGCCGCCATCTTGGATGGCAGAAGGGGACGAACGTTTTGTGCTCGGTACGGATGAGCAGGGCCGCGATATTTTATCTACCATTCTTTATGGCTCACGTTTGTCACTGACGATTGGCTTTCTTGCCGTTGGCTTGCAGTTGATCCTCGGCATCATCATTGGTCTGTCTGCAGGTTACTTTGGTGGACGTATCGACAGTTTCTTGATGCGTTTTGCTGATGTTCAGCTATCGTTCTCGACCATGATGGTGGCGATTATTGTTTCAGCGATATTTAAAGCCAGCTTTGGTAGTGACTTTTACAGTCAATATGCCGTGGTGATGCTGGTGGTTATCATCGGTGTAGCCGAGTGGCCACAATATGCGCGTACGATTCGAGCATCGGTACTGGCTGAGAAGAAAAAGGAATACGTAGAAGCGGCGCGCGTGATGGGCTTTAAAGCGCCACGCATCATGTTCCGTCACATCCTGCCGAACTGTCTATCACCAATCTTGGTTATCTCGACAGTACAGGTAGCGAACGCAATCATGTCAGAAGCGGCACTCTCTTTCCTTGGTTTGGGATTACCCGTCGATCAGCCTTCGCTTGGTGCGTTAATCAGTATTGGCTTTAACTACATTTTCTCCGGCGCTTGGTGGATCACTGCTTTCCCTGGTGTTGTATTGGTTACACTAGTATTGGTTATTAACCTGCTTGGTGACTGGTTACGTGATGTCTTTAACCCTAAGCTGTACAAAGGTTAAGAATCGCGTTATTCAGGGTTGTTAATTCACCTAATTCCTTCCTAAACTAAGAGCCGGATGAATTTCCGGCTCTTTTTTTGCTTGTTGTTCTTTATGTTTAAGTATGTTCACCATTTTTTGGCGCTCTGACGCCATATGATTTTATCCATTAGTTTAGAGTGAAGCGCATGGAAATGAAGAAGGCACCACACCCATTTCGTCTTATCCAATCAAGCCTTAGCCTAGGTGTGCTACTAATATGTGCCCAGCTTTCTCCTCCCGCTTTAGCGGACGAGTTTCTTTGTCAGGCTACGCAAGCCAGTGACAAACAGTTGCCGGTCCTTGAACAAAGTTGCCCTATTGGCAAAGGGGTTTGGGGAAAGAAAGTGCCAACAGGCAATCCTGATTTTTATTGGATTCAATGCGGCTTGTTACCAAAACCGATGTCACTGGCTAAAGCAAAACCAATTTATAGTAAAATCACCACCGATGTCTGGATGAAGCCAGAGTCAAATGGTTACCGTTGTCTGATTGGTCCTTATACTTCGTTTTCCAGTGCTTCGACGGATTTACGCAGTGTCAAAACCTTGTCGAGTTATAAAGAAGCCTTTATTCGTGTTGTCGGGCAAAACCATGCTCAGGTTAGCACTCAAAATCAGTCAGCCGAGATACCTACACCTGCTGCGGTTTCCGCTGCGCGTGCCAATACCGACGCGTTTAAAGATACGACGAGTAAAACAACAGCCAATCAATCCACCTCGTCAACACCGCAGTCAGAAAAAGCTAAGTCTGCTACGGTAGCGCCAGTAGCCAAATCAAAACTAAGCTCCATCAGTAATGAAGCGATTTCGGTACGGTTAAAAACCGTTCTGCAGGGCAAAACCTACGTCGTTCCTTATCTTGTTGAAAATCATAACCAGTTCTATATGGAGTACGGCAAACCGTGGAACCGACTTAATTACACGGATGCCACTCGTGTCTGCCAACAGATTGGCATGACTCTGGCAACAGAAGCGGAATTTAAGCAATTAAGAAATTCAGGCGTGATGGAGAAAAACAACTGGCCAATACAGCTACCTTATTGGGGCAAAGATAGAAAAGGGTTGTTTATGGACCGAGATTCTAACCAATTAACGGGCACATCATTACTGAATGTGATGTGTGTACAGTAACCTTGGTTGCGAATAGATAGTGTTGATCATCCTGTTGTTACTCGTCATTTAGCAGGGAACAAACGCGCAGTTGGCTTCTGATTTTTTTTGCCCCCCGAGCTTAATCAACTTGTTGTTGTGCTTGGGATTGGTCATAATGTTACAAGTAACATTATTAATAAGTAACACATTTATGGCTCAGCAGAGTAAAAAATCACGTACGACACTCCAAGATATCGCTGAACACGTTGGCGTGACTAAAATGACGGTCTCGCGTTATATGCGTAACCCTGATTCTGTGGCAGAAAAGACTCGGGAAAAAATTGCCAGCGCAATTGAAACAATGGGTTACATCGAAAATCGTGCACCAGCGATGTTGTCAAAGTCATCGAGCAAAGCGATCGGGATTTTGCTTCCTTCTTTGTCTAACCAAATCTTTGCCTCGTTTGTTCAGGGTATTGAGATGGTGACTAAAGCGAATGGCTACGAGACACTTTTAGCTCACTTTAGCTACGATGAGCTGGAAGAAGAACGCAAGATTGCTTCACTGCTTTCCTACCAAGTTGATGGCTTGATTTTAACCGAAAGTCACCACACACAACGTAGCGTACAAATGATCAAAAACTCGGGTATTCCGGTAGTGGAGACGATGGAATTACCAGAGAATCCCATTGATATGGCGGTGGGCTTGGATCATGAGGACGCCTCTTATTGTGTCGTTAAGCGTATGTTAGGTTCAGGCAAACGCACCATCGCTTACTTTGGCGCGCGTTTAGATACGCGAACACAACTACGGATGAGAGGCTATGATCGCGCAATGACAGAGGCGGGCCTTGAGCCGAAGCACGTATTAACGGGAGAGCATTCGAGTTTTTCATTAGCTCATGACTTACTGGCTCGTGCGCTGGAGACGTACCCAAACCTGGATGGTGTATTCTGTACCAATGATGATATTGCTATTGGTACAATACTCAGCGCCCAACAGCGCGGTATTCAAATCCCTCAGCAGTTAGCGGTTGTGGGTTATAACGCGTTAGACATTGGGCAAACTATTAGCCCGAAATTAACCAGTGTGGATACGCCTCGTTTGGAGATTGGCAAGAAGAGTGCTGAATTGTTGATTGCGAGACTTAAAGGAGAAGCGCCATCGACTTTGGTGGTTGATATGGGATATGACATCACGGCTGGTGAGAGTGTGTAACCTCTTGTTAAAGAAAAATAAAGCGGAGTGACCAGCACTCCGCTTTGCTGTTTAGGCCCTACACAGTAAAAAAGCCCAACAAGCGCTGTCCAGAGGGGGCGAGCGAGACGCCCTCATCCTAACAAAATTTAACCGCCAAACCTCAACAGACCCTAGACAATGAAGCTTGCACCTTGATCGGCACTGGACACATTTTGACGGATCACCTCAAACAACCCGCGCCCCCAAGTTTGCTGCATCGACTCGGTATTTACCGGAATCATCTCTCGGCCAGAGGTGTCGGCCAAGTTGTTCAATTCGCCTGTTTGGCAATCAAGGCGAATCAAATCGCCGTTACGCACCAAACCAATCGCGCCGCCACGAATAGCTTCGGGTGAGACGTGAATCGCAGATGGAATTTTACCTGATGCACCAGAGAGTCGACCGTCCGTGACCAAAGCCACTTTGAATCCAGTCTTTTGAAGATTGCCTAAAATCGGCATGAGTTTGTGCAGTTCTGGCATGCCATTCGCGGCCGGGCCATTGTGCGTGACCACTACGACGCAATCTTTATTCAATTCGTTACGCTTGTAAGCGGCTTCCACTTCATGTTGACACTGGAAAACGACGGCAGGTGCTTCGATGATGCGTTGTTCGTCTTTGACCGCAGAGACTTTTACCACCGCCTTACCCAAATTGCCCTTGAGTACGCGTGTGCCGCCTGTATTTTGGAAGACGTGTTCAGAAGCGGCGATAACGTCCGGGTTTTGGCTGCCTTGGCAAGTGGCCCAAATCAGTTTACCGTTAATCATGTTTGGAATGGTCATCTGGTCAGAAAATGTACCAAATACGGGTTTGACATCGCAATGCAGTAGTTCTGATTCATTTAATCGGTGCAAGAGTGCGGGGACGCCTCCAGCGGCCTGAAACGCATTCATATCCGCTGGCCCGTTGGGATAAACTCGTGCTAATAGTGGCACAACGTCAGAGAGCTCACTGATATCTTGCCACGTCAGTAAAATACCGGCTGCCCGTGCCACGGCGATCATATGAATCGTGTGGTTAGTGCTGCCGCCAGACGCTAATAGTGCGACGATACCGTTCACTAAGCTCTTCTCTGTGACGACTTCAGCCAAAGGTCGGAAGTTACTAGAGCCTGTTGTCATTGAGGCTATCTTCAATGCGGCGTGTTCGGTCAAGGCGTGACGTAGTTCGGAGTGCGGATGGATGAACGCTGAGCCTGGCAGCATTAGTCCCATCGCTTCAAAGACCAGCTGATTAGTGTTCGCGGTGCCATAGAATGTGCAGGTTCCGGATGAGTGGTAAGATCGGCACTCCATATCGAGTAAAGCATCTTTATCGACCTCGCCCGCAGCATATTTTTGGCGAACATCAACCTTTTCTTCATTGCTGATGCCTGTTGCCATAAGCCCTGCTGGTATAAATGCGGTTGGCAGGTGGGCGTACGATAGCGCGCCCATCAGTTGTCCCGGGGCAATTTTATCGCATATCCCTAAAAGTAGAGTGGCATCAAATACGTTATGACTTAAAGATAGTGCGGTAGATTGGGCTATCAAGTCACGCGAGAACAAGGACATATCCATACCAGGTTGCCCTTGTGTCACACCATCACACATGGCTGGAACACAGCCTGCCACTTGGGCTGTGTGTCCATATTGAGCTAATGCTTGTTTGATGTGTTGTGGGTAAGTTTGGTAAGGCTGATGAGCACTTAACATGTCGTTATAGGCACTGATTAATGCGATATTCGAGTGAGTAAAATCAAGAAGACTCTCTTTCTCACTGGCACAGGATGCTGCCACGGCATGGGCTAAATTACCGCAAGATAATCCAGTACGGCCCTTACCGGCATCGGCTTGAATTTGTGCTCGTGCTAAAAATGCTGAGCGAGCTTCGCGACTGCGCTCGATGAGACGAGCTGTCACATTGATAACAACGGAATGGGTCATGATGCCTCCATAACCGAGTGTTGTTTCAGTAGCGCTTGAGCTGAGCGCTCGACGACGGCATGAATGTCACCGTCAATACTGACTACGATGGTTTTTGGTTCATTATCTGGCCGTTCAAGTGCATCAAATTGGCTCTTCACCATGCTTTCTTTCATAAAGTGCCCTTGACGCATTCGCATACGATTAAGAATGAGTGACATATCGCCATCAAGAAACAAGAAAGTCACGTTACTGTTACCTTCACGGATTTGATCGCGATACACCTTTTTTAGAGCAGAACAAACAATAATACCGTGTTCATTCTTACTTTCTAAGCTATAGGCGGCATCACGAATTCGTTCTAGCCATGGCTTACGATCGTCATCATTGAGAGGTTGACCTGATGCCATTTTTTGAATATTGGCTTTTGGATGCAGGTCATCACCGTCGATGAATTTGCGCCCTAGTTTTTTTGCTAACATATCGCCAATTGTGCTTTTTCCACTCGCACAAACGCCCATAACGATGACACTACTACCAGCCATAACTTATCCTCATAACTAAAGTTGCGCGTGATCTCAATTTTTGAATTCACTTTAAAATATGGGTTTATCTTATTCATGTTATCGGTAACATGTTACCGGTAACTTAGATAAATGTGAACCAAAACACAAACAATAATATTTAAAGGTGAAACCCATGGAGCACTTAACCCAAGTCCCAGATCCTACATTTCTACTCATGGTTGCAGGCTTTGCTATTGCTGCCTTACTTGTTCTAATTATTAAGTTAAAAGTCCACGCATTTGCCTCCCTCACTATGGTGAGTTTAGCGACGGCTATCATAACGGGTGTCCCTTCTGAAGATGTTGTCCCAACCATGATGGGCGGCTTCGGTGGCACACTTGCTTCTGTCGCATTGCTGGTTGGTCTAGGCGCGATGATTGGTAAAATTTTGGAAGTGACTGGCGGAGCTAAAGTTCTCGCTGATACCCTAATTGGTCGTTTTGGCAAAGAGAGAGCGCCTTTCGCGCTAGGTGTGGCCTCGTTAATGTTTGGTTTTCCGATCTTCTTTGATGCAGGTCTTGTGGTTATGATGCCAATCATTCTTAGTGTGGCGGCGCGTTTTGGTGGGTCGCCACTCAAATACGCATTACCTGCAGCGGGTGCGTTTGCGGTCATGCATGCGTTTGTGCCACCGCATCCTGGTCCAGTGGCAGCGGCGGAGTTTCTTGGCGCAAATATTGGCCTACTACTGATGGTCGGTATCTTGGTGGCGATTCCAACTTGGTACATTGGTGCTTACCTATTCGGCCTTTACGCAGGTAAGAAATTTGAAATCCCATTGTCCAAAGCTTTCTTTAATAGCGAAGTCATTGTGGATGAAAACAATGCGCCAAAATTTGTTACTGTCCTGACCATTTTGGTGCTTCCTGTTCTGCTGATCTGTCTTGATACCGTTTTAAATACCCTTACCGTAGCAGGTACTATCGATGGCAATGCACCGCTGGTTGAATTTTTGCGTATGCTAGGTAAAACCCCGGTTGCGTTGCTGATCACTTTGATGGTTTGTCTTGCCGTGTTCACTAAAGATTACGGAATGGCTAAACTGGAGAAGCTGTGTGGTGAGTCATTAGCTCCCATTTGTGGTGTTATCCTAGTAACCGGTGCTGGCGGTATGTTTGGTGGTGTCTTGCGTGCAAGTGGTATTGGTGATGCACTTGCCGGGGTGTTAACAAACACTGGTATGCCTGTGGTTGTTGCGGCATTTGTGATTTCAACCTGCCTTCGTGTCGCTCAAGGTTCCGCCACGGTTGCTCTCACCACAACCGCGGCTCTGATTGCACCAGTTGTCGCGGTGACGACGGGGCTGAGCGAACTTGATCTCTGCTTTATCGTGATTGCAATTGCGGGTGGCGCTACTGTGCTTTCGCACTTCAATGATTCTGGCTTCTGGTTAGTGTCTCGCCTGCTGGAGATGGATGAGAAAACGACATTAAAAACTTGGACGGTAATGGAAACATTATTAGGCAGTATCGCGTTTATTATCGTCGCAACATTAAGCTTTATTCTTTAGAGGTTACTCATGAAAACTCTTGAACAACGATTAAGAGAGATAAAAATCGTCCCTGTTATCGCCATCAACGATGTTGATCAGGCATTACCGTTGGCAAAAGTGCTGGTAGAAAACGGCCTACCATGTGCAGAAATTACATTCCGTACAGACGCAGCGGCTGAGTCCATTCGTATCATGCGTGAAGCGTACCCAGACCTGCTGATTGGCGCAGGTACGGTGTTGACCACACAACAAGTGGATATCGCAATCGAAGCGGGCGTGGACTTTATCGTTAGCCCTGGCTTCAACCCAACTACAGTGAAGTACTGTCAACAACGAGGCGTGACTATTGTCCCGGGCGTGAATAACCCAAGTCTTGTTGAGCAAGCGATGGAAATGGGCTTGCATACACTTAAGTTCTTCCCAGCAGAGCCATCTGGCGGCGTTAACATGCTAAAAGCACTTACGGCGGTTTATCCAGTGAACTTCATGCCGACTGGAGGCGTAAGCCCTGCGAACGTTGAAGATTACCTAGCGTTGAAATCGGTTGTTGCATGTGGCGGTACGTGGATGGTGCCAACAGTAATGATGGACAATGGCGATTGGGACGGTATTGCAGAGTTGGTTCGTGCGGTTAAGTAATTTACGTTAACGTGATAAAACCTGATGTAAAAAAGGGTCATCAATTGCATTGATGACCCTTTGTATATGTGGCTTGAGGGTTATTAGCGCGTTGCGCTTATCTCATGGTCACGAACTCTTCTGAGCCCGTTGGGTGGATAGCCACAACAGAGTCGAAGTCTGCTTTGGTTGCGCCCATCTTCATTGCAACTCCGAAACCTTGGATCATTTCATCCACGGTGAAACCGATGCCGTGTAGACCAACCACCGTTTCTTCTTCGCCAGCACAGACTAGCTTCATCTTACATGGTTGACGGTGCTTGGTAACGGCGGTGTACATCGCAGTGAAGCCAGATGTGTAGACTTTGATGTTGTCTTTGCCGTACTTCTCTTCCGCTTCTTGCGTTGTAAGACCGATAGTGCCGATTGGTGGGTGGCTAAATACCACGGTTGGTACCAAATCGTAGTCCATCTTCGCGTTTGGTTTATTGTTGAACAAACGCTCAGAAAGTTGACGACCTGCTTTCACTGCTACTGGCGTTAGCTCGATACCGCCTTCCATGATGTCACCTACACAGTAGATGCCTTTCACGTTGGTTTCTTGGTATTCGTCTACCTTGATGTAGCCTTTCTCGTTTGTTGCCACACCTGTTGACGCTAGGTTGATTGCGTCGGTTGCTGGATGACGACCGATGGCCCAAATCAGTTGGTCAACGTTTTGGCTCTCACCGTTTTCTAGGTGCAGAGTTAGGCTGCCATCGGCTTCTTTTACCACTTCTTTTGGTACAGAATGGGTGTGCAGTTTTGGACCTTCTGCGTCCATCACTTCAACCAGCGTATCGATGATCATCGGGTCGAAGCTACGTAGTGGTGACTCTTTACGCACGAACAGGTGTGTTTCTGTACCTAGTGCGTGCAGTACGCCGGCGATTTCAACCGCGATGTAGCCTGCGCCCACAACCGCAACGCGTTTTGGTTGCTCTGCTAGGTCGAAGAAGCCATTTGAGTCGATGCCGTATTCAGCGCCTGGAATGTTTGGAATAGTAGGACGACCACCAACTGCGATCAGGATGTGATCCGCAGTATAATGTTCGCCATTTACTTCCACTGTTTTTTCGTCAACAAACTTAGCAAAACCTTTAATGACGTTTACTTTGTTGTTGCCAAGAACGCGATCGTAAGATTGGTGAATACGACCAATGTACGCCTGACGGCTCTCAACCAGTTTGCTCCAGTCGAAACCTTTCACGTCGACATCAAAACCGTAATCTTCTGCGTACAGGTTCATTGCTTCTGCGATTTGCGCGCCATGCCACATCACTTTCTTCGGTACACAACCCACGTTTACACAGGTGCCACCGAGATCTTGAGCTTCGATTAGCGCAACTTTCGCGCCGTACATCGCCGCACGGTTTGCAGATGCGATGCCGCCACTGCCGCCACCGATACAGATATAGTCAAAATGAGTCGCCATTACTTTCTCCAAGAGCTTATAAATTTTATCTGGTAAATAGATAGATTGGGATGACCTTGCCCGAACTCAATGCCATCCTTATCCCACTATCATAAATCGAATGTAACGAATTCCTAAATGGGAAAAAGTGATCTTGCTTATGACAAATAGCGATGAGAGGCACAAAAAGAACAATCAGCGCGATCAGATGGCGGGGTTGAGAGCATACAAAAGCGCAACGAGAATGTCGTTGCGCTGGTGGACTGTGGTGCCAAAGTATTACTCTGGCACAATCCAGTCCACTTTCCAGTGACCAGTTGCTGGCGCGATGGCCTCTTGTAGGAATGGCAGAATCTCTTTCATCTGGCTTTCCAGTTTCCACGGTGGGTTAATCACAATCATGCCGGAGGCGGTCATACCGCGTTCATCACTGTCAGGTGCCACACCAAGCTCAATTTGCAGGATTTTGCGAATTCCTAACGCCTCTAGCCCTTCGATCATATCTTCAATGTCGCGGCGGTTTACAACCGGATACCAAATCGCGTAAATGCCCGTTGCCCATCGCTTATGGCTCTGATAAATCGCTCTCACCACATCGCGGTACTCTTTCGCGAGTTCGTACGGCGGATCAATCAGCACCAAACCACGACGCTCTTTTGGTGGCAAGCTGGCTTTCAGACGTTGGAAACCGTCTTCTTTGTAGATACTCACTTGGCGATCACGATGGAATTCTTGCTCCAATAGCGGGTGATCGGCGGGGTGCAGTTCGGTTAAGACCATGCGGTCTTGCTCGCGAATTTGTGCACGCGCTACGCGAGGTGACCCTGGGTAATAGCGAAGCTTTTCACCATTATTCAGTGCCTTGATCGATTCTATGTAGCTTTGAATGTCTTCGGGAAGGTTTGGGTTATCCCAAATTCGCGCGATGCCTTGTTTGTATTCGCCGGTTTTTTCAGACCACTCGTGCGTGAGATCGTAGCGGCCGACACCCGAGTGGGTATCGTGATAAACGAACGGCTTGTCTTTTTGTTTCAGCGCGTCAAGGATGAGGCTTTGAACGATGTGTTTGACCACGTCAGCATGGTTGCCTGCGTGGAAGCTGTGGCGATAACTTAACAAATTAAACTCTCGAAACACTCTTTGTCTGAGTGTGGTCTGTGATTTCAGATACAATAATCGGTGTGCTTGGCGGTATTATACCCAACATCGTGGCAGATGCAGAATCTGACTTTGCTCTGATGCCAGTGTTTATGCTCTGAATCGTGCAACTTGATGTCATTTGGGGAGCGGGCACTATTGAAATACCGTTAGTTCACCCATACTTAAGTAATCGTAATACAATTGAACTAGATGAAATTATCGTGTTCAAACTGAGTGCGAAACATCTACAAATAACAGACTCAAGGACAGAGTTGCTTTGATTAACCCTCTGGTCATCACAGCGTAGAAAAGGGAACGGAGATCCCCTACATCCATGTTGTTGGCTTCCCTGTGCATTGAGTTAGCCTGCCTTGGTAGGTCATCACAGAGTCATAACACAAAAGGAATTATTCATGTCTAATCCACTTCTGACGTTTACGGATTTGCCTCCGTTTTCTCAAATTCAACCTGAACACATTCACCCAGCGGTAGAGCAAGCGATTAGCGATTGTCGCGCAAAAATTGATGAAGTTTTAAAAGACAATGCCAATCCAAGCTGGGAAAACGTCATCGCACCAATTGAAGAGGCGGATGATCGTCTTGGTCGTATTTGGTCACCAATCAGTCATATGAATTCGGTGGTGAACAGCGAAGCGCTCCGAGAGGCCTATGAAGGTTGTTTACCTGCGCTCTCTGAATACAGCACGTGGGTGGGGCAACATAAAGGGTTGTATGAAGCCTATAAAGCAATTAAAGCCAGCGATGAGTTTGCAACACTGACCCGCGCACAGCAAAAAACCATCACTGATGCACTGCGTGACTTTGAATTGTCTGGCATTGGTTTGCCGTCTGACGAGCAACACCGCTACGGTGAGATCAGCAAGCGTATGTCAGAGCTTGGTTCTAAGTTCTCTAATAACGTACTCGATGCGACGATGGGATGGACCAAGCACATTACCGATGAAAAAGAGTTGGCGGGTATGCCAGAATCGGCATTGGCAGCCGCCAAAGCTGCGGCTGAAGCGAAAGAATTGGATGGTTATCTCATCACTTTGGATATCCCGTCATATTTACCTGTCATGACTTATTGTGATAACCAAGAACTGCGTAAAGAAGTGTACGAAGCTTACGTGACTCGCGCGTCAGATCGTGGTCCAAACGCAGGCAAATGGGACAACAGTGAAATCATCACTGAGCAGCTAAAACTGCGCCATGAAATTGCACGCATGCTCGGCTTCAATACTTTTAGTGAAAAGTCATTGGCAACTAAAATGGCAGAAACGCCAGATCAAGTGTTGGGCTTCCTCAATGACCTTGCGACCCGCGCTAAACCTCAAGGTGAACGCGAAGTTGAAGAACTGCGTCAGTTTACTAAGAGCGAATTCGGCGTTGAAGAACTGAACGTATGGGACATCGCGTATTACAGCGAAAAGCAGAAACAACATCTGTTCCAAATTTCCGATGAAGAACTGCGTCCTTACTTCCCTGAATCCAAAGTGGTGAGTGGGTTGTTTGAGGTATTAAACCGTGTGTTCGGTATGAGTGTCAAAGAACGTTCTGGTATTGACACATGGCATGAGTCGGTTCGCTTCTTCGATATCTTTGATGCTGAAGGCGCGCTGCGTGGTAGCTTCTACCTCGATCTTTACGCACGTGAACACAAACGTGGCGGTGCGTGGATGGATGACTGTCGTGGCCGTCGCATTACGCTATCTGGCGAACTGCAAACCCCAGTGGCTTACCTGACTTGTAACTTCAACCGACCAGTGGGTGACAAGCCTGCGCTGTTTACCCACGATGAAGTCGTGACCTTGTTCCACGAGTTTGGCCACGGCATTCACCATATGTTGACTCAAGTCGATACGGGAGCTGTATCTGGCATTAACGGTGTACCGTGGGATGCGGTTGAGCTGCCAAGTCAGTTCCTAGAAAACTGGTGTTGGGAAGAAGAGGCATTGGCCTTCATCTCGGGTCACTATGAAACGGGCGAACCGTTACCAAAAGCGATGCTCGACAAAATGTTAGCCGCGAAGAACTTCCAATCGGCAATGGGTATTCTGCGCCAGCTTGAATTCGGTTTGTTCGATTTCACCTTGCACACGGAATACGATCCTGATGTAGGTGCTCAAGTGCTGGAAACGTTAGCGAAAGTGAAGCAAAAAGTGGCGGTTGTACCTGCGGTAGAGTGGGCGCGTTTCTCACACAGTTTTGCACACATTTTTGCTGGCGGTTACAGCGCTGGTTACTACAGCTACTTGTGGGCAGAGCTGCTCTCTTCAGATGCGTACTCACGCTTTGAAGAAGAAGGTATCTTTAACCAAGAAACGGGACGGAGCTTCCTTAACAACATCCTAGAAATGGGTGGCAGTGAAGAGCCGATGGAGTTGTTTAAACGCTTCCGTGGCCGTGAACCACAAATTGATGCCCTGTTGCGCCATTCAGGTATCGCCGCTTAAGCGCGAAGATAAACACAGAGGCCAACCATACGGTTGGCCTTTTTAATACCTGGGCCGAATTATGGATTCACGTTACGGTTGATGGGGTTTTGCAGAGAGATCAAGGTCTCAGTGGACTGGACTTCATCAATGGCTTGCAGCTTATCGATCAAAACAAACTGTAATTCTTCAATTGATCGACACATGAGTTTGACGAAAATGTTGTATGCCCCGGTGGTGTAATAAGCTTCAACGACCTCGTCGAGTGCATTGAGCTTTTCGAGTGCAGAGTGGTAATCACGAGCGGCATTGAGATTGATACCAATAAAACAGCACACGTCGTAGCCCAGCTTTTTGGTATTCACGATCACCTCGGTACCCTCAATGATCTCGGCTGACTTCATTTTTTCGATACGCACGTGAATAGTGGCAGGGCTAACATCGAACTGCTTGGCCATTTCTGCGTACGGTGTTCTCGCATCTGCCATTAGGGTTTTCAAAATTGCGCGATCGAGATCATCGAGTTTCGGTAAGCTCGCATTCATACGATTCGTTCCATAGGGTTTAGGACAGTGGGTTCATTTTAGCCCGCTTCGCAGTTACTGCAACAAAACCCGTTGTAAGGTAAACTCAGCACCAGTAAGTACGATTTTTATTGGAGCCCTCTTTTGCTACTGCAATTGATTTGTGAAGACCCGTCTCAACAAGCACACCTTGATGAGCTTGCTGCTCGTTGGAAACTGACTCATAGCGAAGACAGTGAGTTTGCTTTGGTACTGACTGCTGAACGTTTAGAGCTACGTAAAGTTGATGAGCCTAAGCTGGGTGCGATTTTCGTCGACTTGATCGGCGGTGCGGTCGGTCACCGTCGTAAATTCGGTGGTGGAAAGGGTCAAGCCATCGCAAAAGCCGCTGGCTTGAATAAAGGGGCAACGCCCACGATACTTGATGGTACTGCGGGCTTAGGCCGAGATGCGTTTGTGCTGGCCTCTCTGGGGTGTAACGTGCAAATGGTAGAGCGTCATCCCGTCGTTGCCGCTTTACTGGATGATGGCTTAGCACGAGCAAAACAAGATCCTGAAATTGGAGTTTGGGTCTCGGAACGAATGTCATTGCTTCATGCTTCCAGCCATGATGCGTTGGAGAAACTGGCGCAAGACAACGATTTTGTCAGGCCCGATGTGGTCTATCTTGACCCCATGTACCCACATCCGGAAAACAAAAAGAAATCGGCATTAGTCAAAAAAGAGATGAGAGTATTCCAATCACTGGTTGGCGCGGATTTGGATGCCGATGAACTCTTACAACCTGCCATGACATTGGCAACAAAACGTGTTGTTGTTAAGCGTCCAGATTATGCCAATTGGCTGCACGATAAAAAGCCAAGTATGGCAATCGAAACCAAAAAAAATCGCTTTGATGTGTACGTCAAAGCTTCAATGGCATAACTTTCTGACACGATTCATTTTCTTGTTCACAGCGTGGTTTATCGCGCTGTGACGACACCTTTCTTTTCATCTTTCCCTGAACAGTTTTTTCTTGCCTAATTAGCGGGCTGACTGTATATCTAAGTAAGAATTATTATTATTTCATAGTCAGTGAAGTAATCATTAGCTTGCTGGAGTCTGTATATGGCGAAACGCTTATGTAAAATGAATCGTAAACAGATCGCGACCAACCTTGGTGATATTCATCGTTTGGTGGTGGCGCCAAAGTTTGTTTGTCGCTCGTGTGCGCGCTCTTCCGCCTCTAAAGATACTTTGTGTAAGCCTGCGGCTATTCCACCGCAAGCTTGCCAAGACAAGTCACTTAACGAGCAGCAAGAGTGCGGGCTGTTGGCTGAAGCGTTGCCGACACCTCCATCTCTGGTTACAACCAAGCCTGCAGTTGAGAAAGCGGCGATTGTTCAGCGCGTCGTGGAAAAAGTAAAAGAGAAAAAACAGGCGGAAAAACGAACCTCTTCAGCCAGTCTTTCAGTCTCTGAACGATTTGATTTCACAGATAAGAAATCATTGAAAAAAGCTAAAAAGGCACTGAAAAAACAGTACAAGCAGCAGAAGAAGCTACTCAAATTAGCGAAGAAGCAGCAAAAGTTGCTCAAGCGTCAACGTAAGTTAGAAGTGCGCAATGCGAAGCTCGAAGTGCTGCTCCCAATGCCCAGCCCTGTGATAAACGAGCCCCCTCACGGCAAGGTACACTGAGTATGGTCAGATATAGATAAAAACGCTCTCCATTGGGAGAGCGTTTTTTTGAATTGAGTTTGTCTTACTTGTTGGCGTAACTCATCTCAGCCCGCTTTTTGACCCAAGTTTCGTTGACCCAAAGAGAAAAGATGATAATGGCACCACCAATCGCCAAGCGAGTGATGTCGACATCTCGATTCCAAATCACGATATTGACAATCAAGCCCGCTGGAACCAGCGCGTTATTCATGACTGCAAGTGCGCCTGCATTGACTAAGGTCGCGCCTTTATTCCAGGCGAAGTAACCAAAGCCTGACGCGATTAAACCAAGGTAAGTGAGAATACCCCATTGTGTTGCGGTGGTTGGTAGCTTGTCGAGGTTACCCATCAGTGCAAATGCCACGGTGGCAACGCACAGTGCACCGAGGTAAAAGTACCCAAAGACGGTATGCTGAGGGAGATCAATAGGTTCACTTTCCATAATGTATTTGTATCCCACCTGACCGATAGCAAAGCACAAGTTCGCTCCCTGTACGACGAGAAAACCCATTAAAAAGTTTTCGTTCACACCGGAAAATTTAATCCATGCGGCGCCGACGACAGCAATGAGTGCTGTCAATAAATACCACGGTGAAAAACGCCCTTTGAGTAAGTCATAGATCAGTGTGACGTAGATTGGGGTAAATACGGTGAAGAGCAGCACTTCTGGTACAGAAAGGAGTAAAAAAGACTGGTAGTAGAAGCAGTACATTAATCCAAGCTGGAAACCGCCCACGATCATCAGTTTTGCGATCAACGATTTACTTACGCCACGGAATTTTAAAAACGGAATAAACACGAGACTGGCGAGCGCCACACGCATCCAAACCGAAAACCAAGAATCAACCTGACCAGCGAGATAAACGCCGATCAGGCTAAATGAGAATGCCCAAAGTAGGGTGACTGCGGATAGATAAGCCATGGATGAGAATCTTTATCAACAACAAATGTGCTCGCAGTCTAACCAAGTTTTACCGCCGCGCCAATCAGTCTTTTAGCGGTACGACCAGCATATCGACTGGAGAGCAGTTGATCAGCTGTCGAGTGGAGGAAAGAATCTTGCTCCAGAAGTCTTGGTGGTGACCACACACAACCAAGTCAATCTTGTAATCTTTAATGGTGTCGCACAGTTCATTGCTTAAGTCACCGCTACCAACCAGCGTATGAGTGATAGGGTATTCAGCGTATTCTGTAAAATTCGCTAATTGTGTGCGTGACGCTTCCATTGCTTGGTGTTGCGCTTCCGCCATATTGATGTCAATCAGACCTGTGTAGAGTTCTGCGTAGTTCACATCGATGTGAATGAAAGAGACTTTCGCATCCAGAGGTTTTGCCAGTGACACGGCCTTCTTAATTAATACTTTACTGTCGTCTGACAGATCGACGGCCACAAGTATGTGTTTGTAACTCATATTGCTATCTCCTTGGTAAGGTCATAGTTTCAGATTAGCACTAACCCTTAATAAATTTTGCTAAAGTGATCTCATATCATTATATGTGAGTACATATGTTTATTATCAGTTCACGGTCTTATGTGACTAATCATGTTATAGTTATATGAATCGCATGCATATATTTAGGAGTTAACATGTTGTCTCAAACTATGGTCGAGCAATTGAATGAGCAAATTAACCTAGAATTTTTCTCATCCAATCTATACTTACAGATGAGTGCTTGGTGTGAAGACAAAGGTTTTGAGGGTGCGGCTGAGTTTCTACGCGGCCATGCGGCTGAAGAAATGGAGCACATGCAGCGTCTATTTACCTACGTAAGTGAAACGGGTGCATTGCCAATCTTAGGCGCAATTGATGCTCCAAAACACGATTTCGCAAGCCTTGGTGATGTCTTCCGTGAAACATACGAACATGAGCAGATGATTACGGAAAAAATCAATAAGCTTGCGCACGGTGCGTTTACCAGCCAAGACTACTCAACGTTTAACTTCCTACAGTGGTACGTGGCCGAGCAGCACGAAGAAGAGAAGTTGTTTAAAGGGATTTTAGATAAGATCGAATTAGTTGGTGAAGATGGAAAGGCACTGTTCTTCATCGATAAAGATCTGGCACAAATGGCGAAAGAAGGTTCATCTTCAATTTTGGATGCTCCAGCTGTATAAGGCGCTTACTAGCGTGAACTACAGCGGTTAAAAGACGCAGTACATGTTCGTCTTTTTCTCTTGAGCATTTTTGAAGATGTAGGGAGGAAAAGATGATCAGTGTAGACACAATCTTATTTGCGCTAATGGTAGTAACAGGGGTCAACATGATCCGTTACCTTACCGCTCTTCGTTCTCTGATTTACATCATGCGTGAGGCGCATCCGCTGCTGTACCAACAGGTGGACGGTAATGGCTTTTTTACCACCCACGGCAACGTGACGAAGCAGGTGCGTTTATTTCACTATATCAAGAGTAAAGAGTACCACCACCATCACGATGAAGTGTTTACGGGCAAGTGTGAAAGAGTGCGAGAATTGTTTGTCCTTTCCACAAGCTTACTCGGCGTAACTCTGCTCGCGGCATTTATTCTGTAAGTTTTATGTCTTGATAAGGGAAGCCTTGAGAGGGCGCTTGGAATTTAAGCGCTTTTCCCGAGATAGATTTCTCGGTAGAATATTGGCCAACAAAGCAAGGATGTGCACTCAGCACATCCTTTTTTATTTTGTATTTTGGATATCTGAGCGTTACCGATGAGCAAGAAATTTGATGTTGTAGTGATTGGCGCGGGTGCTGCGGGGTTAATGTGTGCGGCAGAAGCAGGCAAGCGAGGTCGACGTGTATTGGTGCTCGATCATGCCAAAAAACCTGGGCGAAAAATCCTTATCTCAGGCGGTGGTCGTTGTAACTTCACCAATTACGACGTCTCAGCGAATAACTATTTATGTCAAAATCCACACTTCGTTAAGTCGGCGCTCTCTCAGTACACTAACTGGGATTTTATCGCGATGGTCAGCAAGCACGGTATTGAGTTTGAAGAGCGTGATCATGGCCAGTTATTTTGTGTTGACGCCTTTACTGCCAAAGATATCGTCAAAATGCTGCTAGCAGAATGCGACATGCCAAATATTGAGCAGCGCTACCAATGTGATGTCCACTCGATTGAGAAAGTTGAAGAAGGCTTTCGCCTGCTTTCGGGTACGGAACAGGTCGAGTGCGAGACTCTGGTTATCGCGACGGGTGGTTTATCGATGCCAAAGCTTGGGGCGACGCCATTTGGTTACAAAGTTGCACAGCAGTTTGGTCTTCCTGTTATTCCAACGACGGCGGGTCTTGTGCCATTTACGCTGCATAAAGAAGACAAAGAAGACTTTGCTGAGCTGTCTGGCATCGCGGTACCTGCGGAAATCACCGCGGAAGATGGAACCATGTTCAAAGAGGCCCTGCTGTTCACGCACCGAGGCTTATCAGGCCCTGCTGTTTTACAGATTTCTTCATTCTGGCGAGCAGGTCAGCGGGTATCGATTAACCTAGTTCCAAACGATGATGTTGCCGAACTATTAGAGCGCAGCCGTGAAAAACATCCCAATCAATCGCTTAAGAATACCCTTGCGAAGGTACTACCCAAACGCTTAGTTGAAGTCTTGATAGAGCGTAAAGAGCTGATCGATAAACCGCTCAAACAGTTCAATCAGAAAGAACTTTCCGCAATAGCTGAACGTTTAGAGCATTGGGATATCGCGCCGAATGGGACTGAAGGCTATCGAACGGCAGAAGTGACTCTTGGTGGTGTGGATACCGATCACTTGTCATCGAAAACCATGGAGTGCAAAAACATCAAAGGGTTGTACTTCATTGGTGAAGTCATGGACGTAACGGGTTGGTTAGGCGGCTACAACTTCCAGTGGTGCTGGTCGAGCGGTTTTGTTGCGGGCCAGTGGGTGTAGAGCTGGATATTGATAAATTGATAAAAAGGAGCACGTAATCGAACTTAGTGCTCCTCTTTTTCGTTTTGCACAGGCTACTCGTCTTGATACTTCTCGAGTTTGTTATAGAGCGTTTTAACGCTGATACCTAGCTCCTGAGCGGATTCTGTTTTGTTACCTTGATTTTCTTCTAGCGTGTTGAGAATGGCGGCTTTTTCTAAATCTTCTAGAGATACGCCTGCTGGCACTAGATCTTCGATACTGGTGCCACTTTCGAGGGGTGGGGTATCAAATATCAAGTGTTCATCGCAAATGGTGTCATCGGCTAAAATAAACGCACGCTCAATGGTGTGTTTCAATTCACGCACATTCCCTGGCCAGTCATGCATGGCGATTTTCTGGATCGCAGAATCGAGAATGGTTTTGGTTTTAGATTCATGCGCATTGCGGTGGGCGATAAAATGTTTCGCGAGTCCAACAATATCACTGCCTCGTTCTCGCAATGGTGGGATGGTCAATGGGAAGTGCGATAACCGGAAAAACAGATCCTCACGCAAGAACTGTTCTTCGATAGCGATTTTAGGATCTCTGTTCGTCGCGGCAATGATTCGAGTATTAGCAATATGAACCGTATTGCTGCCGACTGGACGGTACTCACCGGTTTCCAATACACGTAATAACTTCACTTGGTGTTCTATCGGCATTTCGGTGATTTCATCTAAAAATAACGTACCACCTTCTGCCTGTTTAAATACGCCCTGGTGCGTTTTGTTCGCTCCGGTAAATGCGCCCTTTTCATGCCCAAACAATTCACTGTCGACCAACTCAGGGCTGATGGCTCCACAGTTAATCGCGATAAATGGTTGTTGCTTACGATCGCTTGCCAAATGAATAGTTTGCGCCACCAACTCTTTACCTGCACCACTTTCACCAACAACAAGCACGTTAGCTTCTGTTTTCGCTACGCGTCGGATCATGCGATAGAGTTGGTGCATTGGCGATGAAGATCCGACTAAAAGACCAAATTGATCCAAGTCGCTAGTGGAAACTTTAAGCCCTTGGTCCTGCTTGTGCTGATAGTATTGGCTGACTTCGCTTAAGGTATCGGACAATATAGAAATGTTGACCGGCTTTCTATAGTGGAACGCCGCTCCTAAGTTCATGAGCTTATCGAGGTTTTCGTTTGGAGCGCCAGAGCTAATAATGATCAAGTCAGCATCGTAATTATTTTCGATATCGGAAAGGCGCTGGTAATCGGCATGAGTAAAGCGGTCTATTTCAACAATCGCAACTTCCGGTTTGAGGTGAAGATAGTTTTCAATCCAATTGTCTTCGGCATCTGAATCATAAAGACGGAATTTGTTCAGCTCCTCGCAAGAAGTAATGTCATCCTTGAGTATCGGGTCTTGTATTTTTAGAAACAGGCTTGGCAACGACATAGAAATGTCCTCTTTACTATGAGAGAAACAATGTACGTCGATTACTCTACCTGCACAAGAAAAAATACGGTTAAGACTATTTTAGGGCATTATCAGGTATTTATATGTTGAAGACGTTTCCTCTATTTATTAATAAAAGACTGAATGCGTTCTTTATCATTAATTAACGGTTTTCATGCGGTCAAAATTAACTTTTTAATTAGCCTTACTTCGAAAAAACTTTACTTATGTACTGTTTCTTGGTTGCTAGCTTATTTGGGTTGACTACTGATAAAAATTTACACTTCGTCTGTGTAAATAATTCATATCTGTGCCAGTTATCTTCCCTCCGATGTGTGTGTTTTTGGTTTTAGTTCTTTATAAACAGTGTTTTATGAAGTTGGCATGCGCTTTGCTTTATTAAAATACAACGTCATAAAGGAGAGCAACCATGAAAAACATCGCATCTAAAATTGTCCTGACTTCTGTTCTTGCAACGTCATCAACAGCAGTTCTAGCGAATCAACAATGGGAAAAAGAATCCATGGACGCTTGGTTAGATGGTAAAGCGGAAACCACGCTTCTGTTAAATAGCAATCTCAACTCTTTTGATATTAATACCGATGTTGAAAACCAAGTGGTTACTTTGTCTGGTTCGGTAGACAACGAACTTGAAAAATCATTAGCGGAAGAACTTGTTTCTGGTCTTGATGGCGTCAAAGACGTGAAAAATAAATTGTCGGTAGTGAAAGACGATAAAAAAGAAGTTGATTCAGAAGCACTCGCTACTTTGACAGATTCTAAGATTACGACAATAGTCAAAACACGCTTACTTATGGATACCAATGTGAGTGGTACAGATATCGAAGTAACGACCAATAACAAAACAGTGACGTTATCGGGCCATGTGAGTTCAGATGCGGAGCAAGATCTCGCACTATCAATTGCAAATAATACCAATGATGTCAATAAAGTGATTGATAACCTTAAAGTCGTTCAATAATCGCGAGTCGCGTGAACGGACACTTTATCTGGATATCTGGAGGGAAACACTATGGTTCGTTGGATTTTTATTTTTTTAGTCTTGGCACTCGTTTCTGCCGTATTGGGCTTTACCGGTATTGCAGGCGCAGCGGCATCGATCGCTCAAGTGATATTTTACCTATTCTTGCTGTCATTAATTATTTCAATCGTGATGGTGTTGATAGGCAGAAAAAACGTCAGTAAATAGACAGGAGAGTATGTATGCAATTTAAATCATTTATTTATCGTATCGCTGCTGTATTAGGTTTAGCACTCGCCCTGGCTGCCTGTAGTGATGAAGGCCCAATGGAGAAGGCTGGCGAGAAGCTTGACGAAGCAGTAACCGACACTCAAAACGCGGTTGAAGATAGCTGTGAAAAAGTGAAAGAAGACTTAAATGCGGAAGATCAGGATTGTTAGAAGCTCATCGCGCACTTCACAGCCAAACAATAAGAATAGCAAGCAATAAGAATAGATAGCTAAGAGTAGGGCGGTTAAGTGCCGCCCTTCTTTTTGGCCTGCTGTTCACAATCAACCGCCCACAATCAAATGAGGAATCAAAGATGAAAAACATATTTGATGTACTGAAAGAGAGTCATGAAAAGCAACGCCTTTTACTCGATGCTCTGATGGAAACGTCCGGTGATTCCCCTGCTCGTGAAGAGTTTTACCACAATCTAAAGTCTGAGCTCGAACAACATGCGGCTGCAGAAGAGCGCTTTTTTTACGCGCCACTGATAGAAAGTGATAAAACCATCGATCTCACTCGTCACGGCATTGCTGAGCACCATCAAATCGACAAAGTTATCGCCAAGCTTGATGAAACCGACATGAGCTCACCGGCGTGGTTAAACGAAATGAAAACGCTACGCCATAAAGTCCTGCATCATCTTGAGGAAGAAGAGCAACGATTTTTCCAACTCGCGGGTAAAGTGATGTCTGACAAGCAGAAGCGTCAGCTTGCCAATGGTTATTTGGACGAAATGGCCAGCTAACGGTTTTGCAGCCTTTCGTGTCGGATCGATACGAAAGGCTGCCGTTAAAGTTTACTTAGTCTCTTCTTCTTTTTCTTTGCATTTTCACTAACTCACTCATTTTCGCCTAATTTTAATATAAACCTGAGATTCATTCACCGAATCGTGCACTCGCTTAAAGCAAGGAGAGCGAATGTTTATCATCAAATATTATATTCTTGGTGCGCTAGTAAGTTTATTGGTCGCGATTTATACGCCTCAAATCATTATTAGCCTGTTGTTCTTGTGGGTTTCGCTCTCGCTTGCGTTAGTTTGTGTCGCCTATGTTTTCGACATACCTTCGATTTTCAGAAAAAACCAAGATGGTAAAATTATCTGGTGGATTCGCTGGGCATTCATCCCGTTTTTATTGGGAGCTAAAGCCTATAACGCATGGGAAAGACGTCGAGATACGGTACCACCCATTCAAAAAGTCAGTGACAATCTGTTCCTATCCCGCCGCTTGTTCCAGAGTGATTTAGATTTCCTCGAGTCGCAGGATATTTCTTGTATTGTCGATGTTACGGCGGAATTTGCTGGATTAGAAAGTGCGATGACAGATAAGCAATTCCACTATCTTTCTATTCCGGTGTTAGACCATAAAGCTCCAACGCTTGAACGGCTGCGCCATGCGATTAACTGGATTGATACTCAAATCGCATGTTCTCGCTCTGTTGTTGTACATTGCGCTTTAGGCCGCGGTCGGTCCGTGTTTGTGGTCGCGGCGTATTTGCTGAGTAAAGATTCTTCACTGACGGTTGAGTCTGTCATGAAAAAAATCAACAATGTGCGTAGCACTGCAAGGTTAAATAATTTGCAGCTCAGAACCTTACGCGCGATCAGTGAAAAAGGTGTCCTCGGTATAGAACCATCGACTTGGATGGTGGTCAATCCTGTCGCTGGTGGTGGAAAGTGGCAACAATATGAACAGCATCTGATTCGTGAGTTAACCAAAAAATACCGTCTGGATATTCATCAAACCAGTGAAGCTCTCAGAGCAGACCAACTCACGCAGCAGGCAAAAGAACGTGGAGCTAAGCAGGTGATTGTTGCTGGTGGAGATGGCACAGTCACGGAAGTGGCGAGTCAGTTGATTGATAGCGACATCAAGCTCGGCATTGTCCCGCTTGGCACTGCCAACGCGTTGTGCCATGTGCTTTATGGCGTCGGAGCAAAATTATCACCAGTAGAAAAAGCGTGTGAAGCCCTGCTTAAGGGGCAGTGTCAGCGTATAGATACCGCGGAGTGTAATCAGCGATCTATCTTGTTAGTGCTAGGGATTGGTTTAGAGCAAAAAATGATTGAGCATGCACAGCGAGAAGAAAAGAATGCGTTGGGACAGTTGGCATATCTAACGGGTTTTTTTGATGCGGTAGTGGCGGAAGAAACGCAAACCTTGACCATATCGATAAAAGGTTCATCAGATAAAGAACTCAGCGATAACCAACAACAAACGCTTGATGTACATAGTTTTGTTGTTGCGAATACCGCCCCGTTTAGTACCTTACTGGCGCAAGGTGGTGGTGCTCCGCAGCCCGATGATGGCCAATTACATATTACCTACTTAGACAATACGGAATCATTGGGTGATCGACTCATTGCATTGTCTGATCTGACATTGACCAGTTTAGGAGCGCAGAATGAATCGACCCTGTTTAAGTACGCTACCGCTCAGCAGATCACCATTGCTGCAGATAAACCTATTGATTATGTGATTGATGGAGAGCTTTATTCGGACAAAAAATTGGTTATCAATATTCGTCCTAAATCCTTAAGCGTGTTTGTCCCATGAGGAAAGCGTATCTCCTGTCGAGATGAGCTAAGCGTTTGGCCATCTTGCTATGTTCTAACAGCTAGTGTTCTAACAGGTAGAAAGAAAGAGAGTTCACCGAGGAAGCGTGTCACTTTTTACCACTCTCAACTCGGTTAAAAAACACAAGTCGGTTAAAAAACATGAGATAAAGATAAGGTCGCAGTGTCGCAGTTTTGACGCTGCGGCTTTTTGGTATTCGATCGAATGTTACTTCGTGTTTGAAATACTACTTCGTGTCTGATGGGGGGGCTTGTTACATCGACAGGGGTACATCGACAAAAACATCGAACTCGCCGAGCATCTTTAACGGGCAAAGATGCCATCAACGGTGATGAGAGTTAAATCAGGGTAGGTCTACCTACCCTGAGGTTTGAGGTAAGTGTTTTTCAATTTCATCATTTTCGACTTGTAAAGCGGCTAACCAGTAAGAAACTAAGGCCGTTACATTGGTGTCATCGATGGTTTTGAGTAGCACTTTTACTTCGTCCAATAACACCTTATTCATGAAATGCATCTCTTTATAATTACCAAGCTCGGCGACACCATGCTCTGTGGCATTTTCTGCAATGAATTGTTCACCGTCTTGATCGAAGAATAACTCAGCCATCTTTTTTATCATCACTTTCTCTATCTTCACGAATCGATAGGCTGCTCTTGCCAGTGTCATGTGCGATTGTGGATTCACCAGGGGCAGACACGTTTGGCGGTGATGTGTCATTTTTACGAGTAGCTCCCTTACTCGATGATTATCAAATGTCATACAAACCTCTTTAAGTTGTAGAAGTACAACAGCAATGGTCAAACGACGTGACCATTGCTTTGCTCTTGATGACTCGCTGGTGATTGTTTTATTACCAATTCTCTATCGGTTGTTACCAACTAGCTGATTAGGCTGATACTGCTGAGTTTTTCTTTCGCACTCTTGATATCACTACGAACTTTGAGTAGCACGGCGTTATCCGCTTGATCTGGTTGGTCTACAATCAGTTTTTCAATTTCTTTGAGTACCTTGCTTTCCACTCCTTCAAGCTGTTCGAGGTACATGGTTTCTTTGTCTGTCGAGACCTCTTTCATCACATCACTGTACACTTCACGAGCCTTGATGGTGTACGAAACAGGCGTATCATCCGCCGAATCATCTGTGTTTCCCACAGCGTGAGGTTGCAGTTCAAGCACGGCACGTTTGCGTGTTTGAAGCAGTTCCAGCAGCACCTGGTTCAGAGCGGTATTGTCAATGTTGTTAATCGCTTTGTCATAAATGTCATTGCCACTCTCAATGAGCTCAATGATCGAGGAGATATTTTCATTTTTCATCGCTCACTCCTTTAATGAATTTGCTAATGATGAAGGCTATTAGTGAAAGCCCACATCTATTGGTCAAGTTAATGTAGTGCGTCCAGATAATGTGGTGAGTTAGCTTTTTTCGCCTCACTTACCACTTATTCAAAGGTTAAAGTTTTACGCTCGCTAAGCGCTCAGCTTTGCACAAATCATTACACACGATTATTTGAACGTAAGCAGGGAGTGTGCCAATGGCATTTTATTTATTTTAATCAATCGGTTATTTATTTTTGTTGTGGTGATTCATGGTGTCACCGAGCAACGCTAAGAAAAATTTACAAGCATGAAGAAGAAAAACTGGAAATAATTACAAAGAAAGAGGGCGGTTTTGTGTGGATTTGTTTTTAATGTGTTTAAAAACAATAAGTTGTATTTTTGGCACGGTTATCGCTTTGTGTAGGAGTAGGTGAGTAGGAAAAGCAGATTCACTTGTTTTCTACTCAATACCTTAGCTTTACTCAATACATCAACGGAGGCTAGTCATGGCTAATACAAAACAAAGCACAGCGAAAACTCAAGAGCAGTTGGAAGAAGCATATCATTTAGCCGAGCAGGCAACGACTGAAGCGGTAGGTGCAGTGAAAGAACAGGCCAAAGAAAAGTTTGATGTGGGAGCGGAGCGAGTGCAACAAGCGACTAAGTCAGCAGAAAACGTGATTAAGGAACGTCCACTATTGAGTATCGGTTGCGCGTTTCTGGCCGGTTGGGCGGTATCAAAACTGATTAAGTAATTTCAGTTATCGCATTTAACGCATTAAGCCACTTAACAACAGGTAATCGTTCAAATGAGTAACTCTGGACCCGTACCGCATCAGCAACAAAGCGATCCAAGACAAGATACGCAGCCAGGCTCGACCACGGGGGATTGTGGTCGAGATCCCAACGGAGCTGAAGAGCAGGATATTCAACAAACCATTAATGGACTGAACTCAATTTTTTCTCAATTGGATACATTGACTCAGTCGTTAAAAGCATGGTCAGGCTCGACGTTAGAGCTATTCTTGTTGGAGGTCAAAGTGAACGCTTCTGCTGTTCAACAACTCTTGTTGAGCGCGGTTATCTTCACGTTGCTCTCGGTATTGTTCGTGTTCAGTTTGTGTCTTGCATCTGGTGTGGTGGCTTATCAACTGACTTTGAACGTGTACATTGCCGTGTTGGTATTCATCACCTCGCTAGCCTTAGCACTATTCGCTTTGGCTTGGTGGCAAAAGCGTTTAGTTGGTTTTCTTGGATTCAAAAATACCACTGAGCAGTTGCAGGAGGGTTGGGATGCACTCGCTAAGAAAGCTCAATCGAGCCGTGAAGATTAAGCGAATGGAAGGTAAGGCATCGTTGAAGCAGTGTTGCCTGACGATGGAAATGTTCACGTTTACGTCCAAGAAGTTTGTCAGAGAGCATCCTTGGACAACCTTAGGTATCAGTACCGTTCTTGCGATCGCTGCTGCGAAAACGGGTCGATTGTCGCGTTTGGCGTCTTCCATTTCTTCAATGGGGTTTCTCGCAAGCAGCGTATCCGATATTACTGAGTCACTCGCAAAACCAGTGAGTGCTGCTTCTCCTAACTCAGTCGACAGTGGCGATCCTCAATAACGGCTGTTAACTGACCTCAACCGGGCATACCTTATGACTGCAAAACTGAATCCGTCAACCAATATGATGATTGGCGTCGCTCTGCTGGTTCTTTTACTTGTGCCTGGGCTGTATTTTGCGAAACCCTTGGTGCTTCCTATTGTCCTAAGTGCTTTTATTTCTCTTTTGTGTAGCCCTTTAATCAATTACTTTGAAGACAAAGGTTTTCCACGTAGCATCACAGTCGTTACTACATTGACACTCTTGGTCGGCGTGTCCGTCGTGGGTCTCGTCGCCATGTTTGAACCAGCTAAACAGTGGTGGTCGGAACTACCTAGCATTGTTAAAAATGTGTCGCAAGAGGTAAGCGAGGTAACTCGAGCGTCGGCAGAACACATCGACTCCTCACTGAATATAACCAATGATATGAGTATGGGGGAGATGGGACACAATACGGTGTTTTCTTTGATAAAGACGCTCGCGACCACCGCTCCAACCATTTTGACCCAAGCGATGCTCGTGCTGTTTATGGTTTACTTTATGCTCAGTCATGGGCGGAGTTTGTTCCGTAAGTCCGTATCCAATCTGCATGACTTTTCGCAGCAGCGTAAAGCGGTAGAACTTGTCAGAGCATTGCAGAAAGATTTATCCCGTTATATCGCTACAATTACCCTAGTCAACGTATTGTTGGGAGTCACTGTCGGCTTGGTCTTTTATGTACTTGGCCTTGAAGACCCGTTCTTATGGGGTGCTTTTGCCAGTGTCATGAACTTTGCACCGTATTTAGGACCAGTTATCTCTATGATCTGCTTTGGGTTTGCTGCCTATTTACAATTTGAGTCTGTCAGTTTTATGCTCACCGTGGTGTCTTTGTATTTATTGCTCAATTTGGTTGAGAGCCAATTTGTCACTCCGACGTTATTAGGCAAACGGTTTAACTTAAATCCATTAGTCATCTTTGTTTGGCTGGTCTTTTGGGGATGGCTGTGGGGAGGCATGGGACTGTTAATCGGGATGCCGTTATTAGTCTGCATTAACATTATAGTTGAGCGGTTGGAGCTGTTTAAACTCAACCACATTGCTTCGTCAGAAGTTGCACACAGCGAATAACCGCGGTGATTGCTGATCTTTTAACCTCTCTCGGTTGAGGCTCGGTATGTGCTTATTTGCATTTGAGTTCCCAATCCATGATTACGTTACACTTGATGCTTTTTCTTTCTTGCCCAAGGTGACCTGCTGAATGACTAACCCAGTTATAATCAGCAGCAGACCTATGAGAGTGGAAGGGTGAATTTCTTCGCCAATAATGGTGGCGAGCAGCATCAGAGAAATGAACGGCGAAGCGAAAATCAGGTTACTAATGCGCGCCGTGTTCTGTGTTGATTTCAATGCGCTTAACCACAGGACAAACGTGATCCCCATTTCAAATAGACCAACATAAGTGACCGCTGCCCAACCTTTGGCTGAAATGGCTGCCCAACTCGCTCCCTCGTAGAGGCTTAAAGCGATGGTAAATGGGATCGCTACCAAGAAGCCGAGTAAAACGCCAACCACCGGGTCGGCCTTGTTTTTCGTGTTGAGAATCCAATAGCCAGCCCACAAAAGTGTCGAGAGCAAAGCTAAGCCGACGCCCAATGGACTCTCAAACGTCATGCTCAGTACATTGCCTTGTGTTGCGATGACAATGACCCCTAAGTAACTGAAGCTGCAGGCTATCCAGTCTTTACTACGAATTTTTTGTCCGAGAAAAACTGCGGCCATTAAGGTTAGCGTGATCGCCCAACTATAGTTGATGGCTTGTGCCTGCGATGCGGGAAGTAGATCATAAGCTTTGAATAAGATGAGGTAATAGGCCAGCGGATTAATCAGACCAAGCAGTAGGTAATACCAAGGGTTGGAGAGAAATGTATCGCTGAGTTGACTTAATTTGCCTTGCACGCTGCATACGGTGATAAGAGCAATAGCAGAAACCATGCTGGCGATACACAACATTTGGATCGGCGTAAACTCTGCAAGCGTGAGTTTAAATGCGGTTGCAACGGTTGACCAAAGTAATACTGCTGAGAGCCCAAATCCTAGGGCGTGACGCTCATTCATGATGCCTCTGTATATGTGAGATAATTGTATTGCGCGAGATAGCTCGAGAGATAAACCGTTTAAGTAATAAAAAGTTAACCTAGCCAAGCATACTATTTTGAATACCCAGTATATGCGAGGAATACATAGTGTATACGAGGAATACATAGTGTATGCGAGGATTTTTCATCCAACAAACTGGACATTTATCCAGTGTCTAAATACCATTGTTATAGATATAAAACACAGGCTAACTCGCTATTATGCAATGGATTCTTGAGCACCAATCTCTCCTTCTTTCTTCTCTTTGTGCCGCCGCTGTCAGTGGAGTGGCGGCGGGTTGGTGGGTAAAACAGCGATTTATCACCCAAACTCAGCTTCTGGAGCAGCAGTTAATCTCTGAAAAACAACTGCATCAACAGCAACTTGAGCAAGTTAAGCAAAGCCTTGCTGATGCTCAGCAAGAGCTTGATGAACTGGATGACGAAAGGGATAAAGCCGCATTTGAAGTTCGCCAAACCCACGGTAAATTGATGGCAGCAATGGAAAAGTTGCGCTACTTCGACGCCGTGAAGCAGGAACGGCAACAGTATTTTGATGAACTTGGGCAAATGCGTGAACACAAATCACGCTTAGAAACCCAACTAAGAGAGCAGCAAGCACGCCATGAACAGATCAATCAAGCGAATGCAGAAAAGTTACAAATCTTAGAGCAAGCGGAAGCGCGCCTGAAACAACAGTTCGAGCATCTTGCCAATCAACTTTTTGAAGAAAAAACCGCCAAAGTGGATGTACAAAACCGCCAGAGTTTAGACGCGTTGCTCACTCCACTCAGAGATCAATTAGATGGGTTTAAAAAGCACGTTAATGATAGCTTTAGTCAGGAAGCGAAAGAGCGTCATACCCTGGTTCATGAGTTGAAGAATCTGCAACGTTTAAATGAACAAATGACACGTGAGGCGGTCAATCTTACTCAAGCACTAAAGGGGGATAACAAGCAGCAAGGTAACTGGGGTGAAGTCGTATTGGCACGAGTTCTGGCTGAATCAGGGTTACGCGAAGGGCATGAATATCAAACCCAGGTTAACCTGCAAAATGAAGCGGGCAAGCGTTATCAACCAGATGTGATTGTGTATCTTCCCCACAATAAACAGGTGGTCGTGGACTCGAAGATGGCGCTAGTGGCATACGAGCGTTATTTCAACGCTGAAACCGATGCTGAACGTGATCAGGCACTGAATGCGCACTTGGTTGCTTTGCGCGCGCACATCAAAGGTTTAAGCATGAAGGATTACCACAAGCTCAAAGGTATTCAGAGCTTAGACTATGTGTTGATGTTCATCCCAGTAGAGCCAGCGTTTCAGGTGGCGATTCAAGCCGATCCTAGCCTCATCAAAGACGCGATGGAGCAGAACATTATTTTAGTTAGCCCTACGACTCTGCTGGTGGCGCTGCGCACCATCGATAATTTGTGGCGCAATGAACGTCAGAATGAAAACGCCAAAATGATCGCTGAACGAGCGACCAAGTTGTACGACAAACTGCGCTTATTTGTTGACGATATGGAAGGGTTAGGTGGGGCTCTGGACAAAGCCAATCAAACCTACCAAGGCGCAATGAATAAACTGGCCACAGGACGTGGTAATGTGATCCGCCAAGCGGAAAGTTTCAAACACTTAGGTGTGGAAATTAAGCGACCAATATCCTCAGACATCGCACAGCTCGCCCAGAGTGAATCATTTTCGGAAAATGAATCACCAAATGAACCGTTAGTAGAAAGACATCCGGCTGAGGATAAAGTAAACTAATCGCCCGCAGTATAGTGGGCGAATATCATTTGTCAGCAAACGCCCCGCAGTCAAAGAGTGCTGCCGAAGAGGAATTAGAATGACGGACAAAAGCGTGCAATCCAATACAGTATTAGACAACGAAACCACCCACTTTGGTTTCTCTACCGTGGCGAAAGACGAAAAAGTAACCAAAGTTGCGGAAGTTTTCCATTCAGTGGCAGCGAAATACGACATTATGAATGACCTAATGTCGGGTGGTATTCATCGTTTATGGAAGCGTTTTACTATCGATTGTAGTGGTGCTCGTCCAGGTCAACGCATTTTGGACCTTGGTGGTGGCACGGGCGATCTCACCGCAAAATTCTCGCGTATTGTCGGTGACCAAGGTCATGTCATCTTAGCGGATATTAACAACTCCATGCTCAATGTTGGACGCGATAAACTGCGCGACAACGGCATTGTCGGCAACGTGCATTATGTTCAGGCTAATGCCGAAGAGCTGCCATTCCCAGATGATTATTTTGACGTGATTACCATCAGCTTCTGTTTGCGTAACGTCACCGATAAAGATAAAGCGTTACGTTCGATGTATCGCGTACTTAAGCCGGGCGGCCGTCTGCTGGTGCTTGAGTTTTCTAAACCCATTCTCGACCCATTATCCAAAATTTATGACGCGTACTCGTTCCACTTATTACCAAAAATGGGTGAATTGGTGGCGAATGATGCGGAAAGCTACCGTTATTTGGCTGAATCTATTCGTATGCATCCAGATCAGGAGACTCTGGAAGGCATGATGCAAGAGGCCGGTTTCGAGAACACCAAATACTACAACTTAACCGGTGGTATCGTGGCGTTACACCGTGGTTATAAGTTTTAAGGGAGCAGGCATGCCATTTGAACCTCTTATCACGGCTGTTATTGAGACTTCTTTGAATACTCTGGTTAACGACGATCCTGCTTTGGTGCGTCGTCTTTCCCGCCTTAAAGGTCAGGTAATTCAAGTTCATCTTAAAGAGATCAACAAGACATTGACGTTTGTCTTTAGTCAGCAAATTGATGTGCTTGGGCACTATGAAGGTGAGCCAGATTGCTATCTATCTCTTCATTTAAGTGTGCTGCCTGAGCTGCGCGATCAAGCCAATATTACTCGTCTCATTAAGCAAGATAAGCTTGAGTTAGAAGGGGATATCCAGTTGGCACAGAAATTCTCTCAATTGATGGTGGATTGCAAACCGGATATTGAAGAATGGTTATCGCGAGTGACAGGCGATGTCGTGGCTCATACGGTGGTTCAAGGCTCAAAAAATGTGGGCAGCTTTTTAGTCTCGCAAGCCGAAAAACACCAGCGCCATATCGCCGAAGTGATCACCGAAGAGTGGAAGTTAGCCCCTGGCCCCTTGGAAGTCGCCTACTTTTGCGATCAAGTCGACGATGTTCGCAGCCAAGCTTCGCGTGTAGAAGCACGTTTGAATGCGATGTTGAATAATCAGGGTTTGGATAAGCCAATGTTGGAGAAATCATGACTCCAGCCGAATTAAAACGTTTATATCACATCGTCAAAGTTCAACTGGAATATGGGTTAGATGAGCTACTACCAGAGCATCAATTGACGAAAGCCCCACTATTGATGCGCAAAAGCTTATTCTGGATCAAAAACAAACACCCAGATAAACCGTTAGGTGATCGTCTACGCTTAGCCCTGCAAGAGCTGGGTCCGGTTTGGATTAAATTCGGTCAGATGATGTCGACGCGACGTGACTTGTTTCCTCCGCATATCGCCGATCCTCTAGCGTTGCTTCAAGATCAGGTGGCCCCATTTGATGGCAAGTTGGCAAAACAGCAGATGGAGAAAGCATTAGGTGCTCCGTTAGAAAACTGGTTTACCGAGTTTGATATCAAACCATTGGCGTCAGCGTCGATCGCTCAGGTGCATACTGCGCGTCTAAAAGAGACTAACCAAGAAGTGGTATTAAAGGTTATCCGCCCAGATATTCGCCCAGTGATTGATTCAGATCTAAAACTGATGCACCGAATGGCGCGTATAGTCGCTGGTGCAATGCCTGATGCACGTCGTTTAAAACCGGTTGAAGTGGTTCGTGAATACGAGAAAACCCTCCTTGATGAATTAGATTTGCGTCGAGAGGCGGCGAATGCCATTCAATTACGTCGCAATTTCGAGGGCAGCGAAGAATTGTATGTTCCTGAAGTTTTTCCTGACTTCAGTAATGAAACTGTCATGGTTTCTGAGCGAATATATGGCATTCAAGTTTCTGATATAGAAGGCTTGAAAGCAAATGGCACCAATATGAAATTGCTTGCTGAGCGCGGTGTGAGTGTGTTTTTCACACAGGTGTTCAGGGACAGCTTCTTTCATGCTGACATGCATCCAGGTAATGTTTTTGTCAAGCCAGCACATCCTGAAAACCCGATGTGGATTGGGCTGGATTGCGGAATCGTTGGTACACTCAATAGTGAAGACAAACGTTATTTGGCGGAAAACTTTTTGGCGTTTTTCAATCGTGATTATCGCCGAGTCGCTGAGTTGCATGTCGACTCAGGATGGGTTCCGGCAGACACCAATGTCGATGAATTTGAGTTTGCGATCCGCGTTGTTTGTGAGCCTATTTTTGCTAAGCCGCTGTGTGAGATCTCCTTTGGTCATGTGTTATTGAATCTGTTCAATACTGCGCGCCGATTCAATATGGAGGTTCAACCACAATTAGTCCTGTTGCAAAAAACGTTACTCTACGTGGAAGGCCTTGGCAGACAACTGTATCCGCAACTCGATTTGTGGGAGACCGCAAAGCCATTTCTTGAAGAGTGGATGATGAACCAAGTGGGGCCGCAAGCTTTAGTGAATGCCATTAAAGATCGCGCGCCATTTTGGGCGGAAAAATTACCGGAGTTACCTGAGCTACTTTATGATAGTCTCAAACAAGGTAAAGCCATGAACCAACGTATGGATCAGCTTTATCAAGGTTATCGTCAAAGCAAACGGCAACAGGCGACAGGTAAGTTTTTATTTGGTGTTGGCGCTACTTTAGTCGTATGCTCGGCAATATTGGTGGATAACGCTTTTGACCAGCTATCGTTAGCCTGCGGCATGGCAGGTGTCACATTCTGGTTGTTTAGTTGGCGAGCTTACCGTCGTTAAACGGTAAGCTCTTGAAATACATTTTTGTTTAAAGACCCGAGGTAAAAAGCATGGGTGGTATCAGTGTTTGGCAACTTCTTATCATTGCTGTAATTGTTGTATTGCTATTCGGAACCAAGAAACTGCGTGGTATTGGTAGTGATCTAGGCGGTGCCGTTAAAGGCTTCAAAAAAGCAATGAGCGAAGACGAAGATACAGCGAAAAAAGACAAAGACGCGGACTTCGAGCCAAAGAGTTTAGAAACGCAGCAACAAAAAGAAGCTGCTTCTGAAACGAAAAAAGATAAAGAGCAGGCGTAAAACGTGTTTGATATCGGTTTTTGGGAACTGGTATTAATATCTGTTGTAGGTCTTGTTGTTCTTGGGCCAGAGCGTTTGCCGCATGCGATACGTAGTGTATCTCGCTTCGTCGGTGCTGCTAAAAGTATGGCAAATAACGTCAAAGACGAATTGTCTCACGAGCTGAAAGTCCAAGAGTTGCAAGAAAACTTGCGCAAAGCTGAAAAGATGGGGATGAATGATTTATCCCCAGAACTGAAATCTTCGGTTGAAGAATTGAAGAAAGCGGCGCAATCTGTCAACCGCCCTTACGCAGAAAAAACTGATTCAGACGCTGATACTGTGAAAGCAGAGTCGGAGGAGGATTCAGCAAATAAAGCGGAAGAAGTTAAGGTGACAGCGGCAGATAAGAAAGCCGAATAGTCTCATTAGGAGGAGCTGCTAGGTCACAGACCTTATGTTGGTGGCTCCTTTTTGATCTGTTTTTTTATAAAGAGGTTTGCCATGTCTACCGTTGAGCAGACACAACCTTTAATTAGTCATTTGTTGGAGCTTCGCAACCGACTACTGCGCGCAATCTTGGCAGTATTGGTGGTGTTCGTTGGACTAGTTTATTTCTCGAATCACATTTACGAATTTGTTTCTGCACCTTTAGTTGAGCGATTACCTGAAGGGGCGACAATGATTGCAACGGATGTTGCGTCACCGTTTTTCACACCGTTGAAACTGACGTTGATCGCATCGGTGTTTCTCTCGGTTCCCTTTATTTTGTATCAGATATGGGCTTTCGTCGCGCCAGGCTTGTACAAGCACGAGCGTCGCTTGATCATGCCGCTGCTTTTTTCGAGCTCATTGCTGTTTTATTGTGGTGTTGCGTTTGCCTATTTTGTTGTTTTCCCGCTAGTGTTTGGCTTCTTTACTGCTATTTCTCTCGGTGGTGTGGAGTTTGCGACAGATATATCGAGCTATCTAGATTTTGTTCTGGCGCTGTTTATGGCATTCGGTGTGGCATTTGAAGTACCCGTGGCAATTATTTTGCTGTGTTGGACAGGAGCCACAACGCCTGAAGACCTGAAAACAAAGCGGCCTTATATTATCGTTGCGGCATTTGTGGTGGGGATGGTACTCACGCCACCGGACATGATTTCTCAAACCTTACTTGCGATCCCGATGTGTTTGTTGTTTGAAGTGGGCTTGTTGTGCGCTCGTTTCTATACACGCAAAGAGGAAGACGAAGAGATAGAAGAGTAGAACATTGATTTAATTTGCAAGAGAAAGAGCGAGCTGCATAAGCTCGCTCTTTTTGTCTCTAAGCTCAATAAAAAACTAATTTCTGCCAATACGTTCTGACAGAGCTCGGGCCGTAATACCGTGTAGTAACAGGCTGATAGTCACGGTACACGTTACCGTGAGGACGATGAACTTGCTTCCTGGTAATTCTGCATCGAGTACGATGATGGCAAAAACGATACTGGCCAGCCCTCGTGGACCAAACCACCCCATAAACCAACGATGACGAGCAGGGACCGAGCTACCGAGGAAAGAGAGATAAATGGGTAGCATGCGCACGAGGGTTAGGCTGATGATGGCATACACAATCATATTTGCCGAGAACAAACCAACGAATTGTCCAACCACCGAGGCTCCAAACAAAATCCAAGTCAACATTGCCAGTAATTCGGCAATACTTTCTGTGGTAAGAATCAGCTTATGTTTATGACGAGAAACGAGGTGCCCAAACAGCAATCCCCCGGTAAAAGAGGCGATATAACCACTGCCGTGAAGTGTTTGTGCGAGGCTAAAGCTTGTCAGAGCGATAGTGGCAACGGTTAGTTGTAGCCAGACTTCACTCAACCAACCTTTTTTCGCACTCCAGAACAGCAACTTGGTGCCGATGAAAGCCAAAGATACACCGACTAAAACACCAATGCCCAGCTCCTCGGCAAATACCGTTAAGGCATCGACGGTGCTGACATCAGCAAGGTTATTACTGGTGGCGATAGTAATTAATAGCAGCAGTATCGGTACGCACAGCCCATCATTGAGGCCGCTTTCTACATTCAATCCTTCGCGAATTGGCGCGGGGACTTTATGGTTGGCAATGACGGCTTTGCCTAATGCTGCATCGGTTGCAGCCAGCATGGTAGCAAGAATGGCGGCTTCTACTACGGTAAGCACATCGAACAAGACGACGGCTAACAAGGTACCTAAAAGGATTGCTCCAGGTAGACCCAGCAACAGCATGCGAAGAGGATAGATGGCTTTCTGTTTTAGAATACCCAGGTTGGAGTTGGCAGCATCTGAGAATAAGATCAGTGCTAAAGTTAGGTCGGCAAGCAGCCGCAAATCGTTCGCTTCTGCCGAGGTGCCAAGGATGTTCAAGCCATGTTCACCCAGTAGCAACCCGAGCAAGACGTACACAATGGGTCCAGAAATACTCGAATGCTCGATGCGTTTGGCAATCAAGGTATATAAGAAAACAATGCCAGCGAGAATACTGATAACCAAATAAACACGTTCTAAATCCATCGGTACTTCCTTGTCCGTGATTTGCTTGATAAATTGGGAGTATGACTCATTTTAGAACCTCAATTGAGCCTGTTCCACGTCTAATGCATTTATTTGCCTTGCTGTGCTTACCGTCTTGCTTGAATTATTGCTGCTGACTTATTGATTCAGATTAAACAGTGTTTCTGCATTGCTTGTTGTTTGCCGATCGATGTCGTCGATACTGACACCTCTCAGTTCCGCAATTCGTTGAGCAACGAGTGAAGTATAGGCGGGTTCGTTACGTTTACCACGATGAGGCACTGGCGCTAAATAAGGGCAGTCGGTTTCTAGGATAACCCACTGCATATCAAGGTGTGGGATGACTTTGTCCATACCGCCGTTTTTAAATGTCGATACACCGCCCAAGCCAAGATGAAAGCCTAACTTGTTAATCGCTTGTGCTTCTTCCAAGCTGCCACCAAAGCAGTGGAACACTCCTCGCAGCTGGCCATCTTGTTCTTGACGTAGCAAGGAGAGCGTTTCTTCAATGGAATCACGAGTGTGGATCACGACTGGTAAGTCCAACTCTTTGGCCCAGTTGAGCTGGGTGACAAACGCCTTTTCCTGTTCGGCGCGATAGGTTTTATCCCAATACAGGTCGATACCAATTTCGCCCACAGCAATGAACGAGTGTTTTTCAAACCAGCCGCGGATAATTTCTAGGCTTTGCTCGACGTTTTCGTCGACATAACAAGGATGTAGCCCCATCATAGAGCGACAAATCTCAGGATAAGCGGCTTCAGTTTGCAACATTGGTTCAATCGAATCCAAGTCAATATTTGGCAGCAAAATCTTATTGATGCCTTGTTCTAAGGCGCGGTTGACGACTTCATCTCGGTCGCCATCAAATTCACTGGCGTAGATATGTGCATGGGTGTCGATCATGGTTGGTCTCTAGCTTCTTTGTATGGGTGCTAATCGCAGTATACTTGAGTGTGAGTGCTGGGTCATTTTCCGATTTTTCCTCACCTTTTTTCTAATCATCACTCGCAACATGAATCAGGAGTGATATGATTTTGCTCACCAGATGATTTGATCATCATAACCGTCCAGACAAGGAGAACATGGTGTCTGTATCAATTCAAGGTCCATTCCCTGCACGCCGCATGCGTCGTTTACGTAAGCATGATTTTAGCCGCCGCCTAATGGCTGAAAACCAAATTACTGTTAACGATTTGATTTACCCGATGTTCATTCTCATGGGCAAAGATCGTCGTGAAAGCGTTGAATCCATGCCGGGTGTGGAGCGATTGTCGATTGATTTAATGCTAGAAGAAGCACAATACTTAGCCAATCTTGGTGTGCCAGCAATCGCCCTTTTCCCTGTCGTGAATCAAGATGCAAAAAGCATCTGCGCGACAGAAGCCTACAATCCAGAAGGTTTGGTCCAGCGTGCCGTACGCGCATTAAAGGAACATATTCCGCAAATTGGTGTTATCACCGATGTGGCTCTCGACCCATTTACTACCCATGGTCAAGACGGCATCATCGATGAAGATGGCTACGTAATGAATGACGAAACGACAGAAGTATTAGTCAAGCAAGCCTTGTCTCACGCCGAAGCCGGTGCTGATGTGGTTGCACCATCAGACATGATGGATGGTCGTATCGGTAAAATCCGTGAAGCGCTAGAAGCAGAAGGCCATATTCATACGCAGATCATGGCTTACTCCGCAAAATACGCTTCTAATTACTATGGTCCATTTCGTGATGCTGTGGGGTCTTCTTCTAACCTAAAAGGGGCGAATAAGAAGAACTACCAAATGGATCCTGCCAATATTGACGAAGCGATTCATGAAGTCGCGCTAGATATCAACGAAGGCGCTGATTCCGTGATGGTGAAGCCAGGTATGCCTTACCTAGACGTCGTTCGTCGCGTGAAAACCGAGCTCCAAGTCCCAACGTTTGCCTATCAAGTATCAGGTGAATATGCCATGCATAAAGCGGCCATTCTTAATGGCTGGCTCAAAGAGCGAGAGACGGTAATGGAGTCACTGCTTTGCTTCAAACGTGCTGGCGCTGACGGCATTCTTACTTATTTTGCCAAAGATGTCGCAGAGTGGCTGGCTGAAGAAAATGCACAAGCTGCCCAGCACCTTAAATAACGTTGTATCTAAAGTAACTGTGTATATCAAGTAACGTTGGAAGCGATTTAAGCGAGCGATGAAAAATAAATGATATTTTTTCTCATTTAACTATTGACTGTGAAATGAGAATCATTATTATTAACCCTGTCTTAGGGAATGAGGAAAGTTCTTAAGAGCGTTTGATTGCTGATTGACGATAGTTGAGAAGATAATGAAACGGTTTCAGGATCTGTACTAATTCTTTTTGACACGACATTGCTCACATTGCTTCCAGTGTAATTTATAGCTTATTGGTTAAGCGACCACATCGATGGTATCGACTTTACCGCTTCTGCTAGGCGACCCAATTGGGTCGCTTTTTTCTTCCCTACGATTTTATTTGACGTCACTATCTGTAACTTTTCCACATGTAAGGATCGTTTTAGGATCGTCGATCTTTTTATCCTATCCCGATCTATTTCATATAAAACAGTTGGTTATATTCATTGTTTCGCGTTTTTTTTGCTTTTGGATAACCAGTGGATAATTTCTATGAACAGAGTTATCCACAGGGTGAGGTGTGTTTTAGTGTATATACTCGCAAAATTTACGCGATCTGGATCGAGCGAACAAGATAGATTCAGATCAGCAGTCATGGCATCCTAGACCCATCTCTCAAGTACTAAATTGGATACAGACAAATATGGCAAGTATTCCTGAAAATCCGTTGATTCTTATCGACGGTTCTTCTTACCTCTATCGCGCATTTCATGCCTACCCTGGCACAATGAGCAATGGGGAAATCCCGACCAATGCGGTTTATGGCGTAGTGAACATGTTGCGCAGCATGATGCGTCAGTTTGCCTCCGAGCGTATAGCCGTGGTTTTCGATGCGAAAGGAAAAACTTTCCGTGACGATATGTATCCAGAATACAAAGCCAACCGCCCGCCCATGCCGGATGATCTTCGCTGCCAAATCGAACCGTTGCACAATGTAATTCGTGCGATGGGGTTACCTTTAATTTGTGTACCGGGTGTGGAAGCCGATGATGTGATTGGCACACTGGCTCATCAAGCGTCGCAAAAGGGTATGCCCGTACTAATCAGTACTGGTGATAAAGATATGGCGCAGTTGGTAGATGATAACATTACGCTGATCAACACCATGACGAACGTTGTCATGGATAGAGAAGGGGTAGTGGAAAAATTTGGTATCCCACCAGAGCTGATCATCGACTATCTGGCACTGATGGGCGATAAAGTGGATAACATTCCGGGTGTTCCGGGTGTTGGGGATAAAACGGCAACGGCCTTGTTGCAAGGTATCGGCAGTTTGGAAAAGCTGTACGAAAACTTAGATGATATAGCCCCATTGGGTTTCCGTGGTTCTAAAACGATGGCAAAGAAACTTATCGACAACAAAGAGAATGCAATGTTGTCTTACGAGTTGGCGACCATCAAACTGGACGTCGAGCTTGAAGAAACCCCAGAGTCGTTAGTTAAAGGTGAACCGAATAAAGATGAGCTGATTCAACTGTATGGACAGCTGACCTTTAAATCGTGGCTGAATGAGCTGTTAGAAGGTGGCTCAGGCTCGACGGAAGCGGTTGAACTCGCAGGCTCGACACAAGCTCATTCATCTTCTGCTCAGTCTGAGTTGGAAGCATCTGCAGTCACCATTGACCGCAGTCAGTATGTAACGATTTTGGATGAAGAGACGTTTAACGTATGGTTAGAAAAGCTTAAAGCCTCTGACCTGTTTGCATTTGACACGGAAACCGACAGCCTCAATTACATGGTAGCTAACCTCGTCGGTTTATCATTTGCCACCGAAGAAGGTGTTGCTGCGTATGTACCAGTTGCACATGATTACTTAGATGCGCCTCAGCAACTGGATCGCGATTGGGTATTAGCGCAATTAAAACCAATCTTAGAGGATGAGTCTCAAGCCAAAGTGGGCCAGAACTTGAAGTATGATGCTTCTGTGCTCGCGCGCTATGACATTGAGATGAAGGGCATTAAACACGACACCATGCTTGCTTCTTATGTCTATAACAGTGTGGGTGGCAAGCATGACATGGACAGCTTGGCGCTGCGCTTCCTGCAACACAGCTGCATCTCATTTGAGCAGATCGCTGGTAAAGGTAAAAACCAGTTAACCTTTAACCAAATCGAACTTGATCAAGCAGCACCTTATGCGGCGGAAGATGCCGATATCACGTTACGTTTGCATAACCGTTTGTTTGCCAACATTGAGCAAGATGAAAAGCTGAAATCAGTTTATGAAGAGATCGAAATGCCGTTGGTGCCAGTTCTCTCTCGCATTGAACGTACGGGTGTATTGATTGATGACATGAAGCTGAGTGCGCAGTCGGTAGAAATTGCCGCACGCCTTGAAGAGCTCGAACAAAAAGCTTACGAGATCGCAGAGCAAGAGTTCAATATGAACTCACCAAAACAACTGCAAGCGATCCTGTTTGATAAAATGGGTTTGCCAGTTGTGAAGAAAACCCCTTCTGGCACACCATCGACCAATGAAGAAGTGTTGCAAGAGTTGGCGTTGGATTATCCATTACCTAAGCTGATTTTGGAATACCGTGGCTTAGCGAAGCTCAAGTCAACATATACAGACAAGCTACCGAAGATGATCAACCCAACCACAGGGCGAGTGCATACGTCGTACCATCAAGCGGTAACCGCTACAGGACGTTTATCTTCGACCGAACCAAATTTACAGAACATTCCAATTCGTAACGAAGAAGGGCGTCGTATTCGTCAGGCATTTGTTGCGCCTGCTGGATGCAAAATTCTTGCGGTTGACTACTCGCAAATTGAACTGCGTATCATGGCTCACCTTTCCGGTGACCAAGCTTTGTTGGATGCCTTCCGTGATGGAAAAGACATTCACACCGCCACAGCTGCCGAAATCATGGGCATCGATATTGAGCAAGTGTCTAGCGAGCAACGCCGCCGAGCAAAAGCGGTTAACTTCGGCCTTATTTATGGCATGAGTGCGTTTGGTTTAGCAAAGCAATTGGGTATCCCGCGCGGCGAAGCTCAGACTTATATGGATAAGTATTTCGAACGTTATCCAGGCGTTATGCAGTATATGGAAGATACGCGCAGCACTGCAGCAGAAAAGGGGTATGTTGAAACCATTTATGGTCGCCGCTTGTACTTGCCTGAAATTAAGTCACGTAACGGGATGCGTCGTAAGGCTGCGGAGCGTGCTGCGATCAACGCGCCGATGCAAGGTACCGCGGCAGACATCATTAAAAAAGCGATGCTTTTGGTGGCGGAATGGATTCAAGCTGAAGGTGATGGCCGAGTGAAGTTGTTGATGCAAGTACACGATGAACTGGTATTCGAAGTCGAAGAGTCAGCATTGTCCGAAATTGAAAGTAAAGTACAGAAACTCATGGAGTCAGCTGCCGAATTAAAAGTCCCTCTTGTTGCGGAAGCGGGGCATGGAGAGAGCTGGGATCAGGCTCATTAGTCACTTTTAAAGCAAAATGTTCAATTAAACATGAGCCAGCGCACAAACGCTGGCTTTTTTTTGATGTTAAAAAAGACGGGGAGTTCTGATGCTTAATGTTGCTTAATAAAAGTTTAATGAAAAAAAACTACAAAAATTCTTTGCAATTATGACTAATTGTTGTACATTAATACTCGTAGGGTACAGAGGTAAGATGTTCTATCTTTCAGACCTTTTGTTTCACGTTATTGGATTAGGCTGATTCAGCCGCCCCAGTCAGTTTTTGACTGGGGCGTTTTTTATTGGGCGAAAGAAAATTTTTTAGCTCAATTATGTTGAGGTTGCTTGGGCATGAAAAAAGGGAAGCAAGCGGCTTCCCTACATCATTGATTCATTCGCCGATCGCTGAAGAGCATTAACATCGCCGCGAGGCATCTATTTCCTTAGCGAGTAGGTTTGGGCAATATTGCGCGATGTTTGCTCTACATTTTCAGCCGCTTCTTTCAAGGCTGTGGCGAGATCTGTTGCTCTATTTACGACCGCAAAGACGGCATCAATACCGTGTGCGTGAACCACACTGCAATCGGACGACAAGCAACCAGCGATGCCAATGACAGGTAAGCCATATTGTTTCGCGCTACGGGCGACGCCAATCGGTGTTTTACCGTGAATGGTTTGACTGTCGATTCGGCCTTCTCCGGTAATGACTAAGTCAGCATCTCTAAGAACGTCACTAAGATTCACCGCATCCATGACAATGTCGATGCCCGGTCTTAGCTCTGCGTCTAATAGTCCAAGCAGCGCTGCGCCTAAGCCACCTGCTGCTCCCGCCCCTGCCATCTCTTTTACGTCTTTACCGAGTTGTGCTTTCATCACCTCTGCGTAATGGTTTAAGTTGTGATCAAGCTGCTCGACCATCTCTGGTGTCGCGCCTTTCTGAGGACCAAATACATGTGATGCGCCTTTCGGACCACATAGTGGGTTATCTACATCACAAGCGACTTCCAAACGAATATTTGCTAAACGAGGGTCGAGGTTTGAGGAGTCGATGGTTACTAAGTTCGCCAGTGCACCACCACCATGAGTCAGTGACTGACCAGCAGCATCTAGCATGCGAATGCCTAAGGCCTGAGCCATACCTAAGCCGCCATCATTGGTTGCGCTGCCGCCAATACCAACAATGATATGCTCTACGCCACGATCAAGCACTGCTCGAATCAATTCACCAGTACCGTATGTTGTTGTCAGTAACGGATTGCGGAACTCAGGTTCAACTAGGTGTAGACCGGATGCTGCCGCCATTTCAATAATGGCCGTTTTACCGTCGCCTAACAAGCCGTAGAAGCCTTCTACTTGTTGGCCAAGCGGGCCGGTGACGTGATGTGAGACGATTCTTCCACCAGTCGCATCCACCAGGGATTGAACGGTACCTTCGCCACCATCTGCCATTGGCAATTTTATGTATTCCGCGTGAGGTAATACGTGTTTGAAACCTTTCTCAATAGAGGTTGCCACTTCCATTGCGGTCAAGCTTTCTTTATACGAATCAGGAGCAATTACAATTTTCATTTTTTTACCTCAATGCCTTAAACAAACAGACCGAATACACCAAACATCATCACTGAGACAAATGCGATCATTAATCCAACCGCAGACTCATAAGGAATAAGTTTAAGACGCTCACGGATGTCCATATGTACCGCCCCACCTGTTGCATGGAAAAAGCTACCGTGTGGCATGTGATCTAATACGGTTGCACCAGAGTGAATCATGGCTGCGCCAGCAAGTGCAGGAACGCCAAGTTCGAGAATAGTGTGACTAAATACGTTTGACGCTACCGCTGTACCTGCGGTAGTTGATGCGGTCGCAAGCGACATCATCGCACCAGAAATTGGAGCAAGTAGGTAAGAAGGTAAACCAGATGCGGTAAGAATATCGATCAGACCGTCTTTAAGGCCAGAGTTGGCGATAATACCAGCCAGTGTTCCTGTACCAAGAAGCATGACTGCAACAGGCGCCATACGGCTTAGGCCTGATACTGCGAAATGGTTAGTGTCTTTGAAACGACCCATCACAACTGCACCAATAAGACCGCCTAACGGTAAGGCGATTAAAGGGTCGACGTTAATACCCGCAATAGGACGAAGAGCGAGTAGGGCGATAGCAACCAGTGGGGCAATAATCGCAGCGGTGAAAGTCGGCAGTTTGCTATGATCGACCGCGACCACTTCACTTTCCGCGACTTTAGTGCCTTTGTTGACCAATTTTTTAGCGATGAAATAAGCCAGAATTAGACCACATAAACCCGGTACAACACCTGCTGCCATGACCGAAGTCAGCGGAACATCAAAGGCATCGGCGGCGGCAATCGCATTTGGGTTTGGCGACATGACGTTACCCGCTTTACCGCCACCGACCATAGCGAGCAAGATAGCGGTTTTTGAAATGTCCGCACGGCGAGCAATAGCGAGCGCAATAGGCGATACAGTAATAACGGCAACATCAACAAATACTCCGACAGCCGTCAGGATCATCGTTGCTAGCGCCAGAGCCAGCAGCGCTCGAGTTTCTCCGACCTTTTTGACAATAGTTTCTGCGATAGATGTGGCAGCACCAGATTCGATTAACACGCCAGCAAGAACACCGGCGGCCAGTATACGCAGAACGGCAGTAACAATGCCTTGAGCGCCACCAATCATTAAACCAACGGTTTCAGTGAGCGACACACCGCCAACCACCCCACCAACTAGGGCACCGATGATCATACCGTAAGCAGGCGGCACTTTTTTCAGAATTAATGCTATCGCGACAACGAGTGCTGCGAGCGCGCCGAGAGTAGAGACTTCAATCATGTTCTATTTCCATAGTTGTAAGAATTATTTTTAGCCAAATATAGGGATTGAAGTAAAAAGCGTCTTTAGCCATTCGGACAAATAACCCTGTTCAAATAGTTGTATTTTTGTAGGTTTGCACAAATCGACTAGTTTTTATCAAAAAGCGTGATAGCCAAGTAAAGCTGTAATTTGTCATTTAAGTTATTGATTTTTAATGATGTAATTTGTTCGGTTTTTTCTAGTCGGTATCTGAGGGTATTTCTATGAATATGCAGAGTTTGGCAGGTCTGACATGCGTCACAATTTTGGATAAAATACTCACTAACTGTGCGGATTAATACTCCCTTAGTGTCATATTTTTTCAATAAGTCATAAGGTTGGCGCAATTGTTCCGCTTTCCATGGCTCTTCTAGGATAGAACTCATCAAACCGGGCAGTTTATGATCTTGATAAAAGAACACCTCACCCGGTTGATTACGAATCAACTGCATAGTCAATTGCGCCGTTTCATAAGATTTAGTTAAACCATCAACGCCTGAAAAGTACTCACCTAGAGCGATTTTTATCGAGAAGTTACTGAGTTTTTTCACCCGTCTTAACAACTGATTTATTCGCTTGGTCTCTACTTGCTTTGACCAGCCATCGTCTGTAAGAGAAATCGGTTTAAGAACCACAACTTCGTTTTTAGACACCGAAAGAATACCCACTAAGTTATCTCGCTCTGGGTATTCCAATAAATGCACCAGTTGTTGTAGATGCTCTAAAGAGAACGTGTGATTTTTATCGGGGATGACTTTGACTACCGCGGCTATTCTGGGCTGAGTTAAATCGAGTCCGAGCCTTTCTGCGATCGTGGTGAGCTGGTTATCATTAAGTCTCGCACCTCGGATTAACTGTAATACCAGCTCTTCACGATGGCGTTTATTCCACTCGACTTGGGACATCAACGCCGCTTGCTCAACGATCAGTTCTGCCGTCATTTTCACTAACTCGCCATAGTGGCGTATTTGGTCTGGATTCCCAGAAATACCAATGACACCAATGATTCGTTCGAGATAGATAATAGGGAAGTTGATGCCAGGTTTGACGCCTTTAAGATGTAGAGCGGTTGCTTCATCAATGTCCACCACACGACACTCATTAATAGCAAGCACGGCTCCTTCGTGTTTTTGATGTAGTCGAGTTCGATCGCCTGAACCAATGATTCTTCCTTTATCATCCATGACGTTGATAGAGTGAGGAATGATTTTCATTGTTCGTTTGACTATCTGATTGGCGATGGCCTCATTCAACTGCATGTGAAATCCTATAGAGATTTATCTGTAGAGTAGTAGAACAATCATTGCATTCCCAAAGCACTTTGTCGCTACTGTAGATTCGATATCAAAGGGAAAGCCATTATCTGGGTCAAAGCCATATGGTTTGATAGGGTGATTAGAGAAGAATATGATTGCTAGTTTACCGATAGAGGGCTGCTCGGCACAATATGACGAACGTACGCTCAAATATCTACTTTTTGTCCAAGAGCGTTAGGTAGTATCGTCTGTAAATTTATTACAATCACACTATGGTTTATTCTCGAAAGAAACTAAGTTAGCTAAAAACATAAATGGTACTCTTGTAACCGTATGAATATAAATGTTTTTAGTGCATATTGATGAAAGAAGGGAACAGTAGGAATACGCGATGGACGTTTTTTATGCTATTGAAATGATGCAAAAGTTAGGTAATGCTTATTCAGCATAATAATAACGACTACTACTATTTCTCTCCCGTTATCCCCGCCAGGAAGGTGGGGATTTTTATTATCTGTCGTCTAGGTTGTGAATAGTCGCTTAAGAAGTGAAACATAGAAGATAATGACTGTTGAATAAATGGGAAGTCTCGGACGTATAAACAAAAGCCCCACCAAATGGCAGGGCTAGCGCAGAAAATTTAACATTTTTTGTTAATTAATCTTCATGATTTGAGTGCGGTGCTAACTCTGGTGGGGTTACCAATTCGTCCTCTTCCATAAGGTGTGTCAATGCTGGCGCAAACCAAGTGTCCAGTTTGGCGCGCAACTGATCGACTCCTAAGCCCTTGAGAGAAGAGAAAACGTCTACAGCAACATCGCCACCGAATGTTTCCACTTGCTTACGGATTTTTAATAAAGTTTGCTTACGAGCACCACTTTTGAGTTTATCTGCTTTAGTCAGCAGAACTTGTACAGGAATGTGGCTATCGATTGCCCAGAAAATCATTTGTTGGTCGAGATCTTTCATTGGATGGCGAATGTCCATTAAGACCACCAAGCCCTTAAGGCATTGGCGTTTCTGTAGGTATTCACCGAGAGATTTCTGCCATTTGTTTTTCATCTCGATAGGGACTTGAGCAAAACCGTACCCTGGCAAGTCGACGATGTGGCAACCGTCTTCAACTTTGAATAAGTTGATCAATTGGGTACGACCAGGCGTCTTAGATGTCTTGGCTAAACTTTTTTGGTTAGTTAGACGATTAAGTGCGCTCGATTTACCCGCGTTTGAGCGTCCTGCAAACGCAATTTCGACACCTTCGTCCTCAGGTAAATGACGAATATCGGGTGCACTAGTGATGAAATGCGTGTTTTGGTAATGAATTTTTACGCTCACTGTTAACTCCATCTCGACTTTGTGTAGTCGATTGATTACTTTTTTGTGAAATTGTGTAAAATAACCGTGCTCGGCATAAGGTCGCCTATTGTACCATGAGTGTACACGGTATGTTCATATTCCGTGGTACTGGAAGCTTGATAATTATAATGGAATGTCATGAAGAAATTAGCGCTAATTTTGAGTCTTTTAGCCAGCTGCTCAGTATGGGCCCAAGGTAGTATTGAGGCTGGTAAAGCAAAATCACAAACTTGTGTTGCCTGCCACGGTGCAGACGGCAACAGTCTAATGGATATGTATCCGAAGCTTGCTGGTCAGCACGCTAAATATCTCGAGAAGCAGTTACAAGAGCTCAAGCTTGGGATGACCAGTGGAGGTAAGCAAGGTCGTTATGATCCCGTTATGAGTGGCATGGCAATGCCACTTACTGATGAGGATATTGCGGACCTTTCTGCATACTATTCTTCTCTACCAATTTCAGAAAACTCCACTCCTGAAGACGTAGTTGCTAAAGGTAAAGTACTGTATACCGCTGGGGATGCAGAGCGTGGTATCACCGCATGTATTGCCTGCCATGGTGCGCGAGGTAATGGTACCGAACTGTCAGGCTTCCCTAAGATTTCTGGTCAGCACGCGGCTTACGTCAAAGCTCAGTTGGAAAAATTCCGCGATGGAAGTCGTAATAACGACATGAACGGTATGATGCGTGATATCGCGAAGAAACTGACAGATGACGATATTGAAATTCTGTCGAAATACGTAGGTGGTCTGCACTAACAGACCCATTGTTCGAGCAAATGATACACAATGCCTCAGCACATTCGCTGAGGCATTTTTTTTGTGATGTCCATCACTTTGGATACGGAGGCTCACTGAGGCAGATTACGTCGCTGTTTGTAAGACATTTACCATGTATGCTGTCATATTCTTCTGAAGTGAAAAGCTAACATTCTGATTTGTAATTCTTTTCTTTTTCTTACGTAAAATGCGTCCAGATTTTTGTTTCAGGTCGCTTGTGAGCTCCAATAGTTGGCGTAAAGTACAAAGTGTTCGCAAGAAGTGAGCGTAAGGATTTTAGACCATGGCTTAGGTCTACATGGAAGCAAGCAGGAAGCTTGTTGAGTAAAAATGGATTTCGGCGGGCAAGGAGCCTGCTGGATAGGGATGATCATCTCGTCTGACGGTTAAGACAGTGAAAGGGACCCGGCATAGGAAGTTGCCCAGAACACAGGAAGTGAAAGGATAGCCAAAATTCATCAGGGAGATGAAAAACAATAGATTTGGCAGGGAAAGCTCGAAAAACAAAAGGACTCTTGATGCACCAATATTGTGCAGAAAAAATTTCGCCACTCGGGTGGCTTTAGAAAGCGACAGTTTATCTGTCGCTTTTTTTATTGCTCTGATTTTGATTAATGGAGTCGGTCATCGGTGGCAACTCGTGGACAGAGAGTTTATACCACCCAGAATCGTTTTTTTTAACAAAAACTGATGAAAAAATACTCAGCAACACTCCAATCTGCGTCCAGTTTCTGGTATGTTTCGCATCCCTGTTTGAGGAAGTCAGCATGTATACCTGTCCTTTATGCCACAATCAGCGTATTCATCACTATCATGAAGATAAGCAACGTGAGTATCTTCAATGTGAGCAATGCCATTTGGTGTTTGTCCATCCAGATCAACGTTTGGATGCGCAAACGGAAAAAGCTCACTATGATCTGCATGAAAACAATCCGGAGGATGTGGGGTACCGGCGTTTTTTATCGCGTATTGCTGACCCAATCTCAGAGCGAATTTCACCTCAATCGAAGGGTATCGACTTTGGTTGTGGCCCAGGCCCAACGCTGTCTCTAATCTTAGAAGAAGCGGGGCACAACATGGCGTTGTACGATCTTTATTATCATCCGGATACGTCCGTGTTAGATAAGCAGTATGACTTCATGACAGCAACAGAGGTGATTGAGCACCTCTACCACCCAGATATGGTGTGGAAACAATGGTTGAATTTAGTTAAGCCGGGGGGCTGGATAGGCCTGATGACGAAAATGGTCATCGATGTAGAGGCTTTTAAATCATGGCATTATAAGAACGACCCAACGCATGTGGTGTTCTTTAGTCGTGAAACGTTTCAGTTCCTAGCAGAGCGGGATAAGCTCGAACTTGAATTTATTGGAAATGATGTAATTTTACTGAGGAAGACCCAGTAATGAGCCGTAGTAAAAAATCTAGAAAACCGGGTGCCGCAGGCGCACCTGAGCCTTTTGTTACTCGTAACCGCACAGAGTCTGATGTGGAAGGTCGCTTACGCAAGCGTGCTAAAAAGCGTAAAGGCCTGAAGACGGGTAACCGCAATTCAGAAGCTAATGAGCAGAAGAAACACGCAGCAGCACAGAATCGTGATCCACGCTTGGGGAGCAAGAAAAAAATCCCATTAGTTGTTGAACCAGTGAAAAAGATGAGCAAGCAAGAGCGCCGTCTTTCTAAGGAACAAGAGCTAGAGATGCTGGAAAATGATGCGCAGTTAAACGTGTTACTGGATCGTATTGAAGCGGGTGAAAACTTAGGCACCGGTCTGCAGAAGTACGTTGATGAGAAACTCGATCGCATTGAAAAGCTCATGGATCAGTTGGGTCTATTAGAACCCGAGGAAGAGGAGGACTTCACTGCGCCTTCTGAAAAGTCGTCTCGTAATGACGATGATCTTCTCGCTGACTTTGACGATATCAACTTCGACGACTACAAAGGATAATCAATCGATGAATGTAACCTTATTAGTCTGCGTGGGTGTGGTGATCATAATCGCGCTCGCTTCTTATGCAGGTTACCTTCTGCTTCAATTGAAAAAGCAAAAGGAATTGCAGTTGAAACACAAGAAATTGGCGATCGAAAAACGTAACGCCAACATCTTTGAGAACGTGCATACCTTGTGTCAGGCTGGCATTCAAGGCCAATGTGATTTATCGGAAATCAGCATTCGTGTTTACAACATCATGGACTATGTCCAAGGTGAAGAACGTGTGGATTTTGATAAAACATACCCTGCAATTTCTGAGCTTTACCATATCGTAAAAGACATGGCCCGTGGTGATGATCGTCAACACTTGGCAAAGAAAGAGCGTATGCAACAAAATTTGACCCGTCATAAAGCGGAAAGCCGCCTAACTGATGCGATCATTGAAGAGCTGAAAGTGTTGCAGAAAAACGTCAAGCCATTGAACAATCAAATCAATATTCAGATGATCTAATTCATCCCCCCTATGATGTCCATGACTTAAGTAGGGGGATCGTGATCACGCTAACAGATCTTAGGTTTTATAATTAAAAAGCGAAAAGGTATTGCACCTGCGCTTACCGTCGTATGGCAAAATAAGGCTCTGAGTATTGGGTAACGACTCGCGTTACCTCATTCATTTTACGGAAGTACCACCATGTCTAATCAACATACTGAGTCGAAACAGCAAATCGTCTGGGATCAAGCGGTATTGGATAAGTATAACTACTCTGGTCCTCGCTATACATCGTATCCCACAGCGCTTGAATTTCATGAAGCATTTACCATTTCTGACTATGACATGGCGTGCTCTCAGTATCCTGAGCGTCCACTTTCTTTGTACGTTCACATTCCGTTCTGTCATAAGCTTTGTTACTACTGCGGTTGCAACAAAGTCATTACGCGTCATTCACACAAAGCCGATGAATATCTTGATGTGCTTGAGCTTGAGATTCGTCAGCGAGCGTCCTTGCTAAGCGGTAGAACCGTGACTCAATTGCACTTTGGTGGTGGTACACCGACTTTCTTATCAGAAAAACAGATTACACGTGTGATGGATCTGCTGCGCCAAGAGTTTTCGTTTAGCTCAGATGCGGAGATCAGCATTGAAGTCGATCCACGCGAAATCGAGATGACGATGCTGGATCATTTGCGTGGTGAAGGCTTTAACCGATTAAGTATCGGCGTTCAGGACTTCAATAAAGAAGTGCAGCAACTGGTTAACCGAGATCAAGACGAAGATTTTATTGTTGCGATGGTGGCACGTGCGAAAGCGCTAGGCTTCCGTTCGACGAACCTTGATTTAATCTATGGTTTACCAAAGCAGACCCAAGCGTCATTTGCTCATACACTTAATAAAGTCTTGGAAATGCAGCCAGGTCGTTTATCGGTATTTAACTACGCACACATGCCACAATTGTTTGCCGCGCAACGTAAGATCAAAGATGATGATTTGCCGAAAGCTGAAGAAAAGATGGCGATTTTGCAAGACACCATCGCAACGTTAACCAACGCGGGTTATCAGTTTATTGGTATGGATCATTTCGCCAAACCAGATGATGAACTGGCGGTTGCACAGCGAGAAGGCGTACTGCATCGTAATTTTCAGGGTTATACCACTCAAGGTCAGTGTGACCTCGTTGGTTTTGGTGTGTCGGCGATTTCAATGATTGGTGATGCTTACGCGCAGAACCAAAAAGAGTTGAAAAAGTACTACGCACAGGTCGATGAACTCCGCCACGCGATCTGGAAAGGGGTCACGTTAGACAGCGATGATTTATTGCGCCGTGAAGTCATTAAGCAGTTGATCTGTAATTTTAAACTGGACAAACATGCGATCGAATCGTCGTTTAATGTCACCTTTAATCAATACTTCAAAGAAGATTTAGCGCTGCTGAAAACCTTTATTGATGATGAATTGGTGCAAGTCGATGACAGAGAAATACGCGTTACGTTGCGTGGTCGTTTATTGATTCGTAACATCTGTATGTGTTTTGATAAGTACCTCCGAGCAAAAGCTCGTCAGCAGCAGTTTTCTCGAGTGATTTAATCACAACGGTTGTGGCTGAAAGCTAAATGAAAAATGCCAGCAAATGCTGGCATTTTTCATATTTTAGCTGTGATTATACGCGATCTTTCACTTTTTCTTTCAGTGCGATTTTTTCGTCATCTGATAGAAATGCCAGTTCAAGGCCGTTGATTTGCGCCTGACGGATTTGTTCTTGACTCAGCCCCGCAGTTGGTGCTGCAACTTCATATTCGTAAGGCAGTTCAATACCTTCAACCGCAGGGTCATCGGTATTGAGACAAGCGAGTACACCGTGATCTAAGAACTGTTTTAGTGGGTGATTTGCAAGAGATTCAATCGTACTGGTTTGAATGTTGGACGTAAGACAGGACTCAATGCCAATGCGGTGTTTTGCTAAATAATCCATTAGTTTTGGATCTTCAATCGCTTTAACACCGTGACCGATACGCGTTGCGCCTAGTTCATTAATTGCTTGCCACATACTTTCCGCACCTGCGGCTTCTCCCGCATGTACTGTGACGTTTAACCCTGCATCACGCACTTGCTTAAAGTGAGATACGAAGCGTTCGCCTGGTTGTCCTAGTTCATCACCGGCCAAGTCAATGGCAACGATATATTCTTTTTGGCTCAATATGCCATCCAACTCTTGTTGACAGGCCTCAGTACCAAATGTGCGACTCATAATTCCTATTAGGTTCGTTTTTACGCCAAAGTCTCGCATACCCGCTTGAACACCATCGACGACGGCTTCGACAACACCTGCGACAGGTAATTTGTGCTTCATTGCCATATAGTAAGGAGAAAATCGCAGTTCAGCGTAATCGATTTGTGCATTGAGCGCATCTTCCACATTTTCATACGCAACGCGGCGACACGCATCTAGATCGCCCAATACCGCCACGCCCCAGTCGAGCTTAGAAAGAAAAGCGACAAGAGAAGGTTCAGCTTCGACAATTTGAACGTGTGGGGTTAAAGACTCGACATCGTACGCGGGTAGAGCAACGCCAAACTTTTGGCCTAGATCAAGAATCGTTTGAGTGCGAATGTTACCGTCAAGATGGCGGTGCAAATCTGTAAGGGGAAGGTTCTTAGTTATCATTGTGTTGATATCCGGCTAATTGTGAACGAGAAGTGGCCCAAACATCATCCGTGGCAATAGTTGGGGTAAAACCAATTCCAATAGGTATATGACAGGAATTGGTATAAGTATAAATAACAGTGAGGTCGGTTGTCAGTAGTAAGTGGTGAGCAAACCAGCACTTCACGGTCTTTTTTACTTCTTGTTAACCATATATGTTGACCACTCTTTATATGGCATCGGACGGCTGTAATAGAATCCTTGAGCCTGATGACAACCCAATGAAATCAACAGTTGCTCTTGTGCTTTCGTTTCCACACCTTCTGCCACTACGTTGATGTTGAGCTCTTTGGTGATATTGAGTACTGCTGCAACGATCGATCTATCTAAGTTTTCGGTGGTCAATTGATTGATGAATGTTCGGTCGATCTTTAAACAGGTAAATGGCAATGAATGTAGGTAACAGAGTGAAGAGTAGCCTGTTCCAAAATCATCAATAGCAATGCTGATGCCCATATCGCGTAATGTGTTTATGTTAGTCAATGTCGTGGCGGCACTATCGACGATACGTGACTCAGTAATTTCTAAAGTAAGGTTGCTTGCCGATAGATGCGTGTCTTGAAGTACCGTCTTCACGCTTGGAATAAACTCCGGGCAAGAGAGCTGCTGGACAGAGACATTTACATGCAGTTGAAAATCGTTGGCACAATCGCCGTTCTCGATGGATTGATATATGTCGCGGCAAGCTTGAAATAGAATTTGCTGGCCTATGGTTTTGATCGTGCCGTTTTCTTCTGCAATAGGAATAAAGTCTAACGGAGAAATTGTGTCAGAGTTACTGTGCCACCGCGCTAATGCTTCGGTGCCGCATACTTTTCCAGTGTTCAAATTGATGATCGGCTGGTAATAAGGAACAAACTCGTTTTGTTCAATTCCAGCTTGTATTTTGGTCTTCATTTTAGTTCGATGTTTAGACGCACAGGTTAAATCCGGGCTGTAATTACAGACGCCATTGTGCGTTTTCTTTTTGGCGTAATTGAGGGCGACACTGGCATTGCGCAACCAGAGGGGCATGCCATCTCTCGGCTGCGCCTTTACGATACCAATGGAAGTATTAGCGACAACCTGCTCTCCTTCGAGCATGAATGGTACCTCGAACAGTTGCTGTATTTGATGTATGAATTGTTGAACTTCATGATCGCTGTGTATGTTTGCAGCAAACAAAGCGAACTCATCCCCGCCAACTCGGGCGAGCAAGGTGTTTTTATCAAACTGCTGTTTTAATCTTTCAGTAATGCTGAGAAGCAGTTGATCGCCGTTATAGTGGCCAACACTGTCATTAATATCCCTAAACTTGTTGATTCCCAGTAAAAATAACGTGCCATGAGTGAACTTTGGTTGTCGGGTACTGATCTCAATTAGACCTTGTCGACTGTATAGGTGAGTGAGAGGGTCATAAAGTAATTGAGCACGTAATGCTTTGAATGAGGCATTAAGGTTATTCACCATTTCATTGAATGTTTGTACTAGAACCGCGGTTTCATACACATTCCCAGTTTGGGGAATATTGGACGTCCACACTCCTTTTGCTAGGTGTAAGGCGGCATCAGCAGTGGTATTAATGGGGCGAACCACGCGATTAATCACGAACCAACAGATAAGAACGCCAACCATAGCGATGATGATACCAAGTATCCAACTGTTTTGTTGACTAGGTAGGAGAGCTCCGAGTAAATCGGTTTCTGATACGGAAGTGCCGATAAACCACGTCATGCCATTTGGCGCTCGGTAAGGGGTGAGTCGGTTAAAAACACGCTGACCATTGTATTCAAACTCAAAGGAATGCGTGCGGTTGTCATGATAAAGATCGAATGAGCGAGAATGCTGTGCACTTAACTTGATGATTGGGTCGTTGCTCTCAGAGACAAATAAGCGTTGGCCTTTAGTCGTGAATTGGGTACCTGGAGAAACAATACTTTCAGCGCTTGACTGGGCAACCAGTCGATGTGTTCGATCCATAATGAAAAATGACGCTTTGGTTGAGCGTTTCAAATCGTGCAGAAAATCGCTTAAGGCTTTGACTTTTAAATCGCTGACCAACACTCCGGAAAATTGTTGGTGGGCATACACGGGAGACACAACGGATAGACTGATTTCACGTTGGCTATCGGCGTTGATGTACAGATCTGACCATACAGTTTGTTGCTTGTTTTCTGCCGCTAGATACCAAGGACGAGTACGTGGGTCATACGAATTGAATGTGTGGCTGATATTCGAACTGGCGTAGTTTGTTTCGTAAATGATCAGGTTGTCATTGGTGAATTGGTCTTTTTGCATCAAACTATATTCGTTTGAGCTATTGCGACGAAAACCGACGAATTGACCACTCTTCGCACCAAAAGCAAGGACATCCAATTGTGGGATAGAGTGGTAGAGGTTTTTGAATGCACTCAACAAGTAGGTTTTGACGCTTTCGAGATCTTGGGAGTCGGTAAGCCCGTGATAGCTTACGTTGTGGGCCAGTGCCATGACGGCGGTAAATGGCTTGCGCAAGAATTCATTTAGACGGTTGTGTACGTTGTCTGATAGTACCGAGAGTCGCCGATCACTGAGATCGGTTACTGCCTCTTGATAGTTCTGCTTTTGGACATAAATAATCACACCGATAGTCAGCAGGAAAGTCATCACAAAGGGGACGAGTAAAGCGGTACGCAGTGTCATGCGGGGAAGATTTTTCAACATGTCCTAATCGCAGTAAAAGTGGAAATTGATCATGATAATGACCACTTTGTTAATAATAGCTGGTAGTCACAGCGTTTCTGTTAACTTCTTCGAATTTTTAATTGTGGGGGGGGGGGTTATTCAAACAGCCTCAAGATGTGCATTTTCACTTATTGAGGCTGTTTAGAGGCGTTAGTACAACTCTTTCAGTTTTCTTGTTAGCGTATTTCTTCCCCATCCTAATACTTTGGCGGCATCTTGTTTGTGACCTTTAGTGTGTTCTAGGGCAGCTTCCAATAAAATACGCTCAAATTCCGGTAATGCATAAGAAAGGAGTTCTTTATCTCCCGCAGCAAGCGATTGACGTGCCCAATCCGCCAATTGTTCTTGCCAGCTGCCTTGAGTAGATTCGGACACGTTTTTCTTTTCTTGCAGCAGTTCGGAAGGTAAGTCATTGGGCAATACTTCACTGCCACTGGCCATGACGGTCAACCAACGACAGATATTTTCTAGTTGACGTACGTTACCTGGCCAGTCCAGTCGATTGAGAATTTCCACCGTCGATGGGTGTAGCGTTTTGGTTTCGACACCCAGTTCGTCGGCTGCTCTAACCAAAAAGTGTTGTGTCAATTTTTCAATGTCTTGCTTGCGTTCACGCAGCGCTGGTATTTGTACTCGAATCACGTTTAGACGGTGAAATAAATCCTCCCGAAAATCGCCTTCGTGCACCAACCGTTCTAAATTTTGGTGGGTGGCGGCAACGATACGGACATCGACATTTATTGGTGAGTGACCGCCGACGCGATAGAATTGGCCATCAGCCAATACACGTAACAGACGAGTTTGGATATCCAAGGGCATATCACCGATTTCATCTAAAAATAGTGTGCCGCCATTGGCTTGTTCGAATCGGCCTTGACGAACATTGTTCGCTCCCGTAAATGCCCCTTTTTCATGCCCAAACAGTTCTGATTCAATCAAATCTTTAGGTATAGCGGCCATATTCAAAGCAATAAATGGTTTATTCGCTCGCGGGCTATGACGATGTAAGGCATGAGCAACCAGCTCTTTACCTGTGCCTGATTCGCCGTTAATCAATACCGAGATTGAAGAGCGAGATAGGCGTCCAATCGCACGAAAGACCTCTTGCATAGCCGGTGCTTCACCAATGATCTCTGGGGTTTCGGTCGGAATGTCGTCTGACGCTAGCTGCTCACGCTTGTTCTCGTGGCTATGTGCAATGGCACGTTCCACTAAGGTTAGAGTTTCATCAATATCAAAGGGTTTGGGTAAGTACTCAAATGCCCCTTTCTGGTAAGCGTTGACGGCAGCGTCTAAATCCGAGTGTGCAGTCATAATAATGACTGGGAGATCCGGGTAGTTGCTTTGCACTTGTTTGAGCAGTTCCAAACCATCAATTCCTGGCATACGAATATCCGAAACCAGAACATCGGGTACTTCACGTTCTAATGCCATTAATACGCTTTCCCCGTCAGCGTATGTCTCGCATTTTATGTTGGCTGATGAGAGGGTCTTTTCCATTACCCATCGAATTGAACTGTCGTCATCAACGACCCAAACGTATCCTTTACTCATGTACTATTCCTTGCAGCAAAGCCGTGTACCTGACGTAGCGTTGAAGACTATCAACCTGTCAGATCGGCAAATAAATTGTAAATGTGGTGTGGCCAGGCCAGCTTTCAACGTCGATTTTGCCGTTATGCTGGTCGATCAAATTCTGTGAAATAGACAGCCCTAGTCCGGTGCCTCCCTCTCGGCCACTAACCATGGGGTAGAACAGCGTGTCTTGTAATTCTGGTGGAATGCCGGGACCGTTATCGGTTATTTCAACCCGAGCGGCTAATTTACAGCGTTTACCATGGATATTTGCTTGATGCACCGTTCTGGTGCGAACTGTGATTTTGCCATGCTCTTGGTGGGAAAGAATCTGTGCTGCATTGCTGACGATATTCAACATCGCTTGTTCTATTTGATCAGCATCCATCAATATCTCGGGCAGGCTTGGATCGTAGTCACGTTCAATGATGATAGAATGCTGAGATTCCAGTTCGACCAACTGGCGTACTTTTTCCAACACTTGATGCAGGTTTTCCTGCGTTTTTTTGCCTGGCTTTTGGGGGCCAAGTAAACGGTCCACTAACGCGCGTAAACGATCAGCTTGCTCAATGATGATGTGGGTATATTCGGTCAATGATGGTTCGGGCAGCATTTTTTCTAACAGTTGGGCTGCCCCCCGAAGTCCCCCAAGCGGGTTTTTTATCTCATGCGCTAAGCCGCGTACGAGTAATTTTGCGGCTTGTTGTTGGGCGTGCTGATTTAGCTCCTGCGTTAATCGACGTTGTTGATCGATTTTTCTCATTTCGACCAATAACATAAGCTGACCTTCCCAAGTAATTGGGCTCACGGTCACTTCCAGCATCAAAGGACGACCATCAACCACAAACGTAACATCACTGTCCGTAATGCTCTGACCGCTCTGTAGCGGTTGGGTCAGCAAGGCTAAATCTAACGATGCATGCTGGATCAATTGTGATAACGATTGTTCGATAATTCGTTTGGCACTTTGTGAGAACAACAACTCAGCAGCGGGATTGGCATAACGTATCGCCAATCCATCATCGAGAATCAGCGTCGCTGTTACCATGTTGTTGAGTATGGCACTGGGGAGATTAGTATCCACATGACGTCCTTGTTTTGCGTTAAGATTGTGCATTGCACAATAATGGTGCGCCTGAACGTTAAGTATGGCTAATGTCCCTGAGAATAAAAAGTGAAAAGCGCCATCATAATGCTATTTTCCACCCATTTATCCTAGTTTGCCCCGTTTGCGGTCGGCTTAACGCTCGCTCTATGTAAATGCACCGTTATAGGGCTAGTAGATGCAATAAGCTTGCCGCTTCTCTTGGCTTGGACAGAAAGTGTGTGGGTACCGCGATCGATATTTTTTAACTGCCAAGTAAAGCGGTTTTGTGGTGCGCCATAGGGTGATCCGTCAAGTAACAACTGTAGTTGTTCACCAATACCAAGTTTTCGATTAGCTTCTAACTGTATGTTGATCAACCCGCGGCTACTGCGTATTGTTTCGTCGTGTGTAGGGGTGAGCATGGTAAGTTGCAACGCTGGTGGTTGTTCACTTTCTTGTTGCGCTTCCGGCTTGGGTTCGCTCAATGTGTTAGTGTCTAGTGAGAGCGACTCTGTGCTTTCTACTTCAGGAGCGGGGGCGGCCGCTTCGAGGTCGGGTAGCGCAATGGCTTTAGACCTTTGATTTGGCGTATCGCTGAAATGGATGACACCATTTTCATCTTCCCATGTATAAGCGATTTGTGTCGATGCGGTGGACGCATAAAGCAGTCCACTGAGCGCGCACAGAGACGTCATAAGCTGAACTTTCATTGCTCACCTTCTTTTGATCGATGATTTCACGTTTCGGTTGCTGAGATCTTGGTGATTGTTCAAACCTGCGGTGATGGTGATTGGCCACCAGGAATCTGAGCGTATTTTTGTTATCCCTCCATGTTAAACGGCTCTTGTTTACTGACGAATACAAAAAAGGCCCGCCTGCGAGGCGAGCCTAATATTTTGTTACTGTGTTTACATTTTACACAGTAGTAACCTTATACAGAGTAGTAAAGCTCGAACTCAACTGGGTGAGTTGTCATGTTTACTTTCTCGACGTCCTGAGCTTTAAGTGCGATGTAAGAATCGATAAAGTCGTCAGAGAATACGCCGCCTGCTGTTAGGAACTCACGGTCAGCATCTAGTTCTGCTAGTGCATCTTTTAGTGAGTATGCAACCGTTGGGATTTCTGCTGCTTCTTCCGCTGGTAGATCGTAAAGGTCTTTGTCCATTGCTTCGCCTGGGTGGATCTTGTTCTTGATACCGTCAAGACCAGCCATCAGCATTGATGCAAATGCTAGGTATGGGTTAGCTGCTGGGTCACCAAAACGAACTTCGATACGACGTGCTTTAGGGCTTGGTACCACTGGGATACGGATAGAAGCGCTGCGGTTACGTGCAGAGTAAGCTAGCATAACTGGTGCTTCGAAGCCTGGTACAAGACGCTTGTACGAGTTAGTTGCTGGGTTAGCAAATGCGTTGATTGCGCGAGCGTGCTTAATGATACCGCCGATGTAGTAAAGTGCAGTTTCAGAAAGACCGCCGTACTTATCGCCAGCAAATAGGTTTACACCGTCTTTCGCTAGTGATTGGTGAACGTGCATACCTGAGCCGTTGTCGCCAACAAGTGGTTTAGGCATGAATGTCGCTGTCTTACCGAATGCGTGTGCAACGTTGTGAACAACGTACTTGTAGATTTGGATTTCGTCAGCTTTAGTTGTTAGTGTGTTGAAGCGTGTTGCGATCTCGTTTTGACCCGCAGTTGCCACTTCGTGGTGGTGTGCTTCAACAACAAGACCCATTTCTTCCATGATTAGACACATAGCAGAACGGATGTCTTGAGATGAATCGACTGGAGCAACCGGGAAGTAGCCGCCTTTAACGCCAGGACGGTGACCTTTGTTGCCTTCTTCGTAGTCAGAACCTGTGTTCCATGCTGCTTCTACGTCATCGATCTTGAAGAAAGAGCCTGACATGTCAGTTGAGAACTTAACGTCATCGAATAGGAAGAACTCTGGCTCAGGACCGATAAGTACGGTATCAGCAATGCCTGTAGAGCGCATGAAGTCTTCAGCGCGTTTTGCGATAGAGCGTGGGTCACGATCGTAGCCTTGCATAGTTGCAGGCTCTAGGATGTCACAACGAACATTTAGCGTTGCGTCTTCCGTGAATGGGTCAAGAACGGCAGAAGATGCGTCTGGCATCATTACCATGTCTGATTCGTTGATACCTTTCCAGCCAGCAACTGATGAACCATCGAACATTTTACCTTCTTCGAAGAAGTCTGCGTCGATTTGGTGAGCAGGAATCGAAATGTGCTGCTCTTTACCTTTAGTATCAGTGAAGCGTAGGTCAACAAACTTTACTTCGTTTTCTTGGATCAGCGATAAAACGTTTTCTACTGACATCTTGGATAACCTCCAGTGTTAAATAAGCGGTGAAAGCTCAATTCATGAAATATTCATTAAACTTGGCATTGATTAATCAAATTATTTTTCATTAACCGATACTGTTTTTGATAAAGCTAAAACCGTGCCAAAAAAATTATTCCATTAATTTCAAGGAATTGTGTTTTTTAATGCTAGTTTGGTGCAAACGTTTGCACCAAAATGATCTGAGCTTGCACTAAAATGGTGCGATTGCTTTGTTGTTGCACCAGGATGTGACAGCTACTGTGCTTATTCAGCCCATTTTTCCGCCAATAGTCAATGTGAATTGAACATAGAAAAGCATTATTTTTTTGTTGCTCTGAATTGGAATCGGTCTTCTAAGCGTAAAATTGACAGAAAAGCTCTGGAGGCGATCACATATTTCTAGGTTTTTTGCTAGAATCTGGTACATTATGGCCGTTTTTTTAATCAGTAAGTGTCGCCAGAGAGCACCCGTTCTCAGCATGGTGGCATTTCATCTATCTAAGTGAATCAATATCCATGGCTACTCCACAGATTGATAAATTAAGAAATATCGCGATCATCGCGCACGTTGACCACGGTAAAACGACATTGGTTGACAAGCTGCTACAACAATCGGGCACGCTTGAGTCTCGCGGTGAAGCTGAAGAGCGAGTCATGGACTCGAACGACATCGAGAAAGAACGCGGTATTACTATTCTTGCTAAAAATACAGCAATTAACTGGAACGATTACCGTATCAACATCGTTGATACTCCAGGGCACGCGGACTTCGGTGGTGAAGTAGAACGTATCATGTCGATGGTAGACTCAGTACTACTTATCGTTGACGCTGTTGATGGCCCAATGCCACAAACGCGTTTCGTAACGCAAAAAGCGTTTGCACATGGTCTTAAGCCAATCGTTGTTATCAACAAGATTGACCGTCCAGGCGCTCGTCCTGACTGGGTTATGGATCAAGTATTTGACCTATTCGATAACCTAGGTGCAACTGATGAACAGCTAGACTTTAAAGTGGTTTACGCGTCAGCACTAAATGGTTGGGCTGCTTTGGAAGAAGGCGAAACTGGCGAAAACATGGAGCCGCTGTTCGAAACTATCGTTAAAGAAGTGTCTGCACCACAAGTTGACTTAGATGGTCCACTGCAAATGCAAGTTTCGCAACTAGATTACAGCTCATATGTTGGTGTTATCGGCGTGGCACGTGTTAAACGCGGTAGCGTGAAGCCGAATCAACAAGTGACGGTTATCGGTGCTGACGGCAAGACTCGTAACGGTAAAGTGGGTACAGTAATGGGCTACCTTGGCCTAGAGCGTCACGACGTTGATCAAGCGAACGCGGGCGACATCATCGCTATTACGGGTCTTGGTGAGCTAAAAATCTCTGACACTATTTGTGCTCAGAACGCCGTTGAAGCGCTACCACCACTTTCTGTTGATGAACCAACAGTAACGATGACGTTCCAGGTAAACACGTCTCCATTCGCGGGTAAAGAAGGTAAATTCGTGACTTCACGTAACATCCTTGAGCGTTTAGAGAAAGAGCTGGTACACAACGTAGCACTACGTGTTGAACCAACTGACGATCCAGACAAATTCCGCGTATCAGGTCGTGGTGAACTTCACCTATCTATCCTGATCGAAAACATGCGTCGTGAAGGCTTCGAGCTCGCGGTATCTCGTCCAGAAGTTATCATCAAAGAAGAGAACGGCCAGTTAATGGAACCGTTTGAAACCGTGACTATCGACGTAATGGAAGAGCACCAAGGCGGTATCATGGAGAACATCGGCCTACGTAAAGGTGAGCTGAAAGATATGTCTCCAGATGGTAAAGGTCGTGTGCGTATGGACTTTGACATGCCATCGCGTGGTCTGATCGGTTTCCAAACCGAATTCATGACGCTGACGTCTGGTTCTGGTCTTCTATACCATACGTTTGACCACTACGGCCCACACAAAGGCGGAAACATCGGTCAACGTGTTAATGGTGTGCTTATCGCAAACGCGATGGGTAAAGCGTTAACCAACGCACTGTTCAACCTTCAAGAGCGTGGTCGTCTATTTATAGGTCACGGTGTGGAAGTTTACGAAGGTATGGTTATCGGTATTCATAGCCGTGATAACGACCTAACCGTAAACGCACTGAAAGGTAAGCAGCTTACTAACGTTCGTGCATCTGGTACGGATGACGCACAGGTTCTTACGCCGCCAATCAAGATGACGCTTGAGCAGGCACTAGAATTCATCGATGACGATGAGCTAGTAGAAGTGACACCTGAAAGCATTCGTATCCGTAAGAAATTCCTAACGGAAAGCGATCGTAAGCGTGCTTCACGTGGTGCGAAGTAATCTTCCGTAACGGGTAAGACTAAAAAGAAGCCCCGAGTTATGCTCGGGGTTTTTTTATTGTCTGGAGATGTTTGTGTTGTCTGGAGTTGAATGTGAATCCAATTATTATTACTGGTGGCCCTGGCGCGGGTAAAACCACGTTATTGAACGCATTAGCACAGCAAGGGTATGCGACGTTTGCAGAAAGCTCACGTACGCTGATTGAGCAGCAAAGCCAGTTAGACGGCGGCATCTTGCCTTGGACAAATCTCCCTCAGTTTGCCCGATTGTGTCTCGACTTAATGAGCAAACAAAAGCGTGAGGCCCAAGCTCATGACATTGCGTTTGTTGATCGTGCGATCCCCGACATCCTCGCTTATCTTCGAGTAGGCGGTTGTCCTGTCGATCAGACCTTCATTAAAGAAAGCGCTGGGTACCATAGCCAAGTGCTGACTTGCCGACCTGAAGCCTCTATCTATGTGCAAGATGACGTGCGTCCACACAGCTTCGAAGAGGCATTAATAATCCACCAAACCCTCGTGGATACCTACGTTGAACTTGGTTATCAAGTGGTGGAAGTACCCTGGGGTACCGTGGTGGAGAGGGTGGCGTTTGTGGAACAAATCAACCAGTTAGTCGACCAACAACAAGAGTAACACCTCCTTGTGAGGAGGTGTTTTTAACCATTACTTTTGATTCAGCTTGTGTAGAAATTTGTCTGATTCTGCGATGGCTTCATTCATCTGTTGAATAGCAAACTGGATGTCTTTCTCTAGGCTAGAGAACTCGCCCTGGAGTGAGCCAATCGCGCTGGCATTGAGGTTGTGCTTCAAATACAGGGTATTATCACGTAGCGTATTCAATACTGGTGTCATTTTTTTCTCCGCACGTTTCATCGCGCTGAGCATGGTTCGGTATGATGTTTTAGTCTCTCGCAACTTTTGTTCGCTTGAGCGGCGTAGCTTCGTATTGGTATAAAGATCGAGCTCGCCTTGCCACTCATCAAATAAGGCTTCAGACACATCTTCAATGGCTGCGATCCGGTCACGAACGTCTTGTGCTGCTTTCTCACTGTCTTCATATTTGTCGTTTATATTGTTGTAAACGCTCTCGAGTTCGCCACCATCAAAATTTGTTAGGGCAGACAGCGCTTCAAGCGCACTGGTGAATTCTTCTTGTGCATCTTGTTGAGACTCTTTGGCATCTTCAACACGATCGACCATAATGTCTCGTTTGTGGTAACCCACCTGTTCCATCGCTGAATAATAAGCGGATTGACATCCGGTTAAGGTGAAAATTGATAGTACAATGACTAATAAATAAGGCATTCTTATGTCCTCGGCGCTAATTATAGGATGAACTATGAACCAGTTATCAGAGAGTTACAAGGCGAGATTCAGCAACCTATTGCCAAGTGGTGTCACGTTCTCAAAATATCTTCTCAAACGGCTTTCGCATGACCGCGTGAACGTGAATGCCGGTTACCTTGCTTATATTACCTTGTTATCCATCGTACCTATGCTGACGGTGTTGTTGTCAATCTTATCGAAGTTTCCGGTGTTTTCGGACGCTGGCGAACAGCTGCAAAGTTACATCATCAATAACTTTGTTCCAGCTTCGGGCGAGGCGGTGCATACTGCTCTGCAAGAGTTTGTCGCGAACACGGGTAAGATGAGCGCTGTGGGTGGTGGCTTCTTATTTATTGCTGCATTAATGCTGATCTCCAATATCGATAAAAATCTAAACTATATCTGGCGGGTGAAAGACAAACGCCGTTTAGTCTTCTCTTTCTCGATGTATTGGATGGTGTTAACGCTAGGCCCAATTATGGTGGGTGCGAGTATCGCTGCCACTTCTTACGTCACGTCGTTACAAATTCTCGATAACGAAACCTTATCAGGTGCATTTAACCTGTTTTTACGCTGGCTGCCGTTGTTGCTGTCGTTTTTTGCTTTTCTGGGGCTCTATATCTTAGTGCCCAATAAAAAAGTGCATTTGATGCACGGTGCCATGGGCGCAGCATTAGCGGCGATATTGTTTGAGTTAAGTAAGAAAGGTTTTGCTTTATATATTACTCAGTTCCCGTCTTACCAGTTGATTTACGGCGCTCTTGCCGCCATTCCAATCTTGTTTGTCTGGGTTTACTTATGCTGGACGATCGTATTGCTTGGCGCAGAGGTAACCGCTGCATTGGGTGAACGAGAGCACTGGAGTGAAGATCGAGACATGTTACACTCGACCGCAGAATCTAAATTGGAAAACGAAGGAAGCGAAAGCAGTGATAGCGCTAATTCAAAGAGTCAGTGAAGCCGCCGTCCGTGTGGATGGTGAGGTAGTGGGAGAAATTGATCGAGGACTACTCGTTTTGCTTGGTGTTGAAAAGGATGATGATGAAGCCAAAGCAAAGCGCTTAGTAGAGCGTGTGACCACTTATCGTGTGTTTGAAGACGATGAGGGTAAAATGAACCTTAATGTCCAGCAGGTTGACGGTAAGGTGTTGGTGGTTTCTCAATTCACGTTACCTGCGGATACCAAAAAAGGTACTCGAGCTGGTTTTTCTCGCGGTGCGCACCCAGTGGATGCTGAGCGGTTATACGACCACTTTTCTGACTTGTGTGAGCAAGTGCTTCCGACAGAGCGAGGTCGCTTCGCCAAGGATATGAAAGTGTCTCTTGTCAACGATGGTCCTGTGACTTTTTGGCTACAGGTCTAATCTAGACTGTAAAGCTCTACGTGTCTTTATTTAATAGGCTAAGCTAAATATCCCACCAGGATATAACGCCTTATCGTTGGCGCAAGTAATCTGTGTCTGTGTGGTGTTTAGCTTCAGTTTGTTTTGTACTTTCAAAGGATTGATATGTTCAAACTCATTACCCCGAAAACCGATAACCAGTTAAAAAAATACTATCAATTCCGATGGCAAATGTTGCGTGAACCCTGGCAAATGCCGCTTGGTTCGGAGCGTGACGAGTACGATGAAATGAGTCATCACCGAATGATCGTTGATGGTCGAGGTCGACCGATGGCGATTGGGCGCTTGTACATTACGCCAGACAATGATGGTCAGATTCGCTACATGGCGGTAAAGAACAATCGTCGCAGCAAAGGTATGGGATCGCTTGTGCTGGTTGCATTGGAATCTTTAGCACGTCAGGAAGGCGCAAAACGTTTGGTGTGTAATTCTCGAGAAGATGCCATTGCGTTTTATGAAAAAAGTGGCTTTGAACGTCGCGGTGAAATCACCGATGAAAGAGGACCGGTTCGTCACCAGCAAATGGTCAAGCCGTTGGATCCCATGGCGAATGTTTTACGCCGTCCGGATTGGTGCACAGAGCTCCAACAGCGTTGGGAGGCGCAGATTCCAATCAGTGATAAAATGGGAATTAAGATCAACGAGTACACTGGTTACCAATTCGAGTGCAGTGCTCAGCTTAATCCTAATTTAAATCCTCACAACACCATGTTTGCCGGTTCCGCTTTTACCTTAGCGACACTAACAGGGTGGGGGATGACTTGGTTGCTGTTAAAAGAGCGTGGGTTGCATGGCGATATTGTATTGGCAGACAGTTCGATTCGTTATCGTCGGCCAGTGGAGCAAAATCCAGTCGCTAGCACCTCGTTAGATGGCATCAGTGGCGATTTGGACCGTTTGGCATCCGGACGTAAAGCGCGCATCGTCATTCATGTTGTCATATATAGTGGTGACACGCCCGCGGTGGATTTTGTCGGGACATACATGTTGTTGCCGAATTACTCTGAGCTACTCAGTTGCTAAAGGTTGTTCCGTTGCGAAAGGTTGCTCGGGCGTCTCTTCGTTTATCGTTGGTTCTGCTTCTTCAATAATCTCTTCTTCCCGTTCTTCTTCCTGCTGCTCGATTTTGATAGTGTTCATCGGAGTGGGAGGAAGAATATTTTCTTGCCCTTGCTTTTGAGAGTCGGGGGCAGGTTGCAAGTCCGTTGGGGCTACGTTTGGTTCTTCCAATGAGCCGGATGTTTGATTGGTTTTTTCTGCTATGCAGTCATTACGGGTCGGCGCGTTTGTGAAGAGATCTCCCTTAATTTGCCCGCAGTGTTGTATCAGTTGATACGTTAGCCCACTCAGTGGATTGTTGGCCATATCAAATGCGCCGGTGATTTTGCCACGGATGGTCTTGCCCGAAATGGTGACTGGCTGACTCGATACCGCGCCACGCTGAGCCTGAAGGCGGATCGGAGAAAACGTCACCGCGTTGAGAGTACTATCTGGTTGTGAAGGCAATGAGGTGTCGCGTAAATTAGCTTCAACGTCACCGGTTAAACTGTAAGCCAGCATGTTGTAGTCTCCCGCTAAACCTTGCAAATTCACACTGAGATCGGACAAACCCTCGACTTTTAGAGTATCGGGCAAGTATGGATGAACAAGCTTCAATGGCACACCGTCGGCATTTAAGTTTAAAGACCAAGGTTTGCTGGGGAGACTCAGGTCGATTTGGCCAAAGCCTTCAATGTAACCTTGGTCTAACGGAGCGAATAGACGCGTTAACTCCCAAAGCCCGTTATCACTTTGGCTGGTAAATGCGGCATGTGATGAGAGCACTTGATCGTAACTGGCGTTCACGACACTGGCTTCTAGATTGCCGTCCCAGATGCTCCAGTATTGACCAGGGCGTTTGAGATTCAATTGGCTACCTTCTAGGTTCAAACCAGAAAGTTGCCAGTATGGCTCTGTTGAAAGTTGTATGATTTGGCTGCGCTCGATATCGAGATCATTCACCGTAATCTGATTTAACGTATGAGTGATGGCATGCCACCAACCTGCCCCGTCTTCTGGTTTCATCGCCCACTTTAATCCTTGGACGGAGACAGTATCTAACTGCCATTGCCTTGGTTGAAACAAGCCTGACAGTTGAACGCGGCCTTGATGCCAATCTAAGCTGAGTTCTTTGAGTTGTACTTGCCCTGGTGACAATACTGCGCTTAAACGTGGTTCTATTGCGGTTTGTTGCTGAAAACGCACGCTGTCCGCTTGCAACGATACCTGGGCACGAGTCTGCCATAGTGAGACGGGTAAATCCGCATCTTCTATCGATAACGCGAGATTTTGCCAATGCCAGTCCCCCCAAGCGATATCGGCATTGAGTAAATCCAAACTGTTAAGATGATTGATCTTTATCGGCAGTGTTTGCCAAGATTTTGCCAGTAAGGATTGCAGCTGTTCATTGCTTAACTTGAGCTTATCTAGCGTAACATTGACCAAAGACCAACCTTGTGGGTATTGCTCAGCTTGACCCGAAACTTGGCTGTTGCGCCATCTAAATGAGGCTCCATAAAGCGTACTGTCTTGTGGCTGATAGTTAAGATCGATGAGTGCTTGGTTGAAGGTTTCACCATTCCAGTAGATTTGCTTTGCAGACAACTGGATTTCACCATAAGGCAGAATGGATGGGGTAGTTGACCAGTTAGGAGACTGGATCTGGAGGTTAAGCCCATGAACAGAAAAATCTCGACTAGCAACATCGATGTTTTTCAACGCGATTTGATGGAATTGAATGCCATCGACGTTCATTTGAGCAAGAGTCTCGTACTGAATATTGACGCCATCGATCAGCAAGCTATCCACTATCCACTTTCCATCATGGCGTATATCAGGGTTGAGCCATACGTCGACTTTTTCCACATAAGGTATCTGTTGTTGCTTGATGCTAACGCCTTCTAATGTGACGTGATATGGGAAGTCATAGCTCACTTGTTCTGCCTGGAATGGCAAATTGATGTGCTCAGATAGGATCTTCCAAGTCGGATTCGCATACGAAGTGGTGAGTAGCGTAATGAATGTTGCTGGAATGACAACCAATAACACCAGTAACAGAATTAGAATGCGCAGCGCTGTTTTCATCCTTGCGAGAGCCTACTTAGAGTATCTAGGCTTTAGCTTGTATCAATCTGGCTTGGGATTCAATAAAAAGCCCCTCAAAAGAGGGGCTTGTCAGATATTTTGGTAACCAAGTCACCTTCGACGTGGTCTTTATTAGGCTTTAGTCCAGTTGAGGACCTGCAGCCACGAGTGATTGACCTTCGGCATTGTCAGTATATTTATCAAAGTTTTTGATAAAGCGTTCTGCCAAATCCTTCGCTTTGCTTTCCCATTGTAATGGATCAACGTAAGTGTCACGAGGGTCAAGAATGCTTGTCTCTACACCAGGTAGTGATGTCGGGACTTCAAGGTTGAAGATCGGAATATGTTTGGTCGGTGCATCTTCGATTGATCCGTCTAGGATCGCGTCAATGATGCCGCGGGTGTCTTGAATTGAGATACGCTTACCGCTGCCGTTCCAGCCAGTGTTGACTAGATACGCTTCCGCGCCAGACGCTTCCATACGTTTTACTAACACTTCCGCATACTTAGTTGGGTGAAGTGTTAGGAACGCAGCACCAAAACAGGCCGAGAAGGTCGGCGTTGGCTCAGTAATACCACGCTCGGTTCCGGCCAATTTCGCGGTAAAGCCCGACAGGAAGTGGTACTTGGTTTGCTCAGGAGTCAATTTCGATACCGGTGGCAGTACCCCAAACGCGTCAGCAGAAAGGAAAATGACTTTGTTGGCATGACCGCCTTTCGAAACTGGCTTCACAATGTTTTCGATATGATGGATCGGGTAAGAAACACGCGTGTTTTCTGTTTTTGAACCATCATCGAAGTCGATAGAACCATCATTGCGCACCGTCACATTCTCGAGTAATGCATCGCGACGGATAGCGTTATAGATGTCAGGCTCTGCTTCTTTAGATAGCTTAATGGTTTTCGCGTAACAGCCGCCTTCGAAGTTGAAGACACCATCATCGTCCCAGCCGTGTTCATCATCGCCGATTAAAGCGCGTTTTGGATCGGTAGACAGTGTGGTTTTACCCGTACCAGACAGGCCAAAGAAGACCGCGACGTCACCGTCTTTGCCCATATTCGCGCTGCAGTGCATAGATGCAATGTCTTTGAGAGGAAGGAAGTAGTTCATCATGGCGAACATGCCTTTCTTCATTTCACCGCCGTACCAAGTGCCGCCAATCAGCTGCATGCGCTCCGTTAAGTTAAAGACAGTAAAGTTTTCAGAGTTTAGACCTTGTTTTTCCCAGTTTGGATTGGTGCATTTCGCACCGTTCATGACCACAAAGTCGGGTTCAAATGTGGCGAGTTCTTCTTCTGTTGGGCGAATGAACATGTTTTTCACAAAGTGAGCTTGCCAAGCCACTTCAGTAATCACACGAATGTTCAGGCGTGTGTCTGGGTTAGCACCACAGTAACCATCAATAACAAATAAACGCTTACCTGATAGCTGATTGGTCACGAGATCTTTCAGCTCTGACCATACTTTTTGATCAATGGGTTTGTTGTCGTTTTTTACTTGCTCAGAGGTCCACCACATGTTTTCTTCGGTCGTGGCGTCTTTAACGATGTATTTATCTTTCGGTGAGCGGCCAGTGAAGATACCTGTATCGACGGCAACGGCACCTAATTCAGTAACCACACCGCGCTCATAACCCGTTAAGTCGTCGCGCGTTTCTTCCTCAAACAACACTTCGTAGCTTGGGTTACGAACAACCTCTGTTACGTCGTGCAGTCCATGTTTGGTTAGATCAAGTGTTGCAGCCTTAGTATGTTCCATAACGGTCATAGGTGCTCCTTATAAGGATTTTTGTAGGGATTTTGTAAGAATTTTTTAATTTTTGTCTGCTCACCATGCTAGCAACGGGTCCGGGATAAAACAGGGATATAGCTCAAAAAATACCCACTATTTCTTTGTGGTTGTAGGTGTCCCGTCACATATTGGCGTAAGTAGTGTATCGTGTGCGGAATCTTTTCCGCTAGGGGAAAAGGATTATTAATTGATTAAAATTAAGCCGTTGTTTTATTACGTGTGAGGCTAGGTTTTACGCGGGATTGATCACAAAAAAGCCAGCGGTTTGCTGGCTTTTTTTGGGGAAATTACGTGCTTGATGGTCTATGAAAATTAATGCAGTGTTTTATTCTCGTTAGAGGCTTGCGTATAGAGTGCGGTAACTTCAGATTCATCAAATGAATAGGTTGTGCCACAGTAATCACAGTGTAAAGAAACGGATCCGACTTCGGCTAAAATGTCATAAATTTCTGTTTTATCGACGGTAATGATTGCTGCACCGCTACGCTCACGAGAACAGCCACAATGGAATGTTACTGGCTGAGGTTCGTACAAGCGCACTTTGTCTTGGTTGTAGAGACGGTAAAGCAGTTCATTCGCTTCTAAGCTAAACAGCTCTTCGTCCTTTACGGTGTCGGTCAGTTGCTCAAGGTGTTCAAAGTCATCGGCAGATCCAGTACCATCAGGAATGACCTGAATCAACATGCCCGCTGCGTGCGGCTTACCTTGATATTCACCAGTACGTATCCATAGGCGGGTTTTCAATTGTTCTGAGTTAGCGAAGTACCCTTCGATAACCTCGGTCAAATTGTCTCCGTCTAAGCCGACGACGCCCTGATAACGCTCCCCAACCTTTGGCTCAATGGTGATCACTAAATGACCTTTACCCATCATGTCGTGCAGAGTGGCATCATCTGCGATATCGCCTTCCCAGCGAGCAACACCACGGATTTGTTGTTTGTTGTCACCGTTGATCACCGCGAGTGACACTGGACCATCACCTTGCAGCTGAATAGTGATAGAGCCTTCAAACTTAAGAGTTGCGGTTAACAGTGTGGTTGAAACAAGTAATTCACCTAGCAGCTTCTGTACTGCTACCGGATAGTCTTTGCTGGAGATAACACGTTGGTACGCTTCATCCAATTGTACCAATTCGCCACGAACTGAAAGGTCTTCGAATAGGTAACGGTTTAAAACATTGTTTGCCATGGAGTGTTTTCCTCGTTGGTAATTCCGGCTTTTTATTGGTGCTTGAATTTAATGATATCTCGACGTTGCTTCTTATCTGGGCGACGATCTGGACTCGGGTTATGGGCATTGAGTTTGCGTTGTGTCGCATGTTCTTCACGTTTCGCTATACTTTCATTAGTTTCGCGATACAAGGTCTGTGCGATAGGGGCACCACGACGTTGATCTGAAATGATTTCGATGATCACGGTTTTTTCTTCATTACCTTGACGAAGTTTTATTTCTGCGCCCACTTCAACGATTTTACTCGGCTTACTTCGTTGGCCATTATAGTGGACTTTGCCACCGTCGACCATGTTGCGTGCAATTGAGCGGGTTTTGTAGAATCTTGCGGCCCAAAGCCACTTGTCTAGCCTTACGGCCTCATTTAAGGAACTCATAGAACATTACGCTATCTAAGCACTGCCTTCGCAAAGTGGTAGGCAATGAATGATGGATTATTTTCTTACAAATGGAGTCATGACGTATTTTTTTCAAGGGAGTTGGCAAAAACTGCATAAGTCAAAGGTATGAGAAAACAGTTGTGATATAGTGGGCGGATTTGCATATATTTATAATATCATTGTCATTTTAGCTATTTAAAGTCGATGTTTTTTGTCAGTAAATTCGGCTTTTATTTGGAGTAAAGGAATCAATTTCGTGAAGCGATTAGAGCTAAGTGCTGGATTATCAAACAGCCCGCTACTGGCTCAGTTCAAATCTAATCATCTTGCTATTCAAGCGAAACTCAGCGTGTTGCTCACGTGCTTATTTGTGGCGATGACAGGGTGGATACTCGGTAAGGTGGTGTGGTTGGCTGTGCCTCAATCTTCGGATGTGCAGCAGTGGCAACCAACGTCAAGTCGAACGATGGTTGGGGACAAAACTAATACGATTGATTTCAATGCTTTGCAAAGTGCCAACCTATTTGGCAGGTACAGTGAGCAAAAGCCAGCGGTCATCGAACAACCTGTCGTGAAGGACGCCCCTAAAACTCGCCTAAACTTAACCTTAGTTGGTGCGGTGGCCAGTACTCAAGTACAAACTAGCCTCGCAGTGATTGCGAATCGTGGTAAGCAAGCCACCTATGGTGTCGGAGAGGAAATAGACGGAACGCGGGCAAAGCTTAAAGCCGTACTGGTCGATCGAGTCATCATCGAAAACCAAGGTCGGGACGAAACGTTAATGATGCAGGGGATAGAGTATAGCAAGCTGTCTGAATCCTCCCCTCGCTCAGAGCCGTCAGAGGCGGAGCCAGCATCGGATATGAGCGAAAGGTTATCTCAAATTCGAGAGGAGATAGCGCAAAACCCGCAAAGCGTCTTTAAATACATTAGTATCTCGCCGGTAAAAGATGGTGAGAACATTGTTGGTTACCGTGTTTCACCGGGACGTGAGGCTGCATTGTTTAATGATGTCGGTCTAGAGCCGGGCGATATTGCGGTACAACTAAACGGGATCGATTTAAGTGATCCTTCGTCCTCAGCTGAATTGATGCGTGTAATGAGTAACCCGCAAGAGCTGAGTTTAACTGTTGAGCGAGACGGCCAGCAGTATGACATCTACATCCAATTGTAATACTTAGGCTGGTTAGCAGCGTGAGTTCAGGGAGACATACGTGAAACATTGGTTAAGCAAAAGTGCCTGGTTACTGGCGGGGAGCTTGCTTTGCGCTCCGGGTGCAATAGCGAATGATTTTAGCGCCAGCTTTAAAGGCACTGACATTCAGGAATTCATCAACATCGTTGGTCGTAACTTAGAAAAGACCATCATTGTGGATCCGGCGGTACGCGGAAAGATTGATGTGCGTAGCTACGATGTGTTGAATGAAGAGCAATACTACAGCTTTTTCCTCAACGTACTTGAAGTGTACGGCTATGCTGTAGTTGAAATGGACAACGGTGTACTCAAAGTCATCCGAGCGAAAGACTCAAAAACCTCTGCGATTCCCGTTTTAGGTGACGGTAGTGCCCATGGCGATAGTGTCATTACTCGCGTTGTGGCGGTGCGCAACGTGTCGGTTCGTGAGTTATCGCCATTGCTGCGTCAACTGATCGACAATGCTGGCGCGGGTAACGTGGTTCACTACGATCCTGCGAACATTATTTTGATCACGGGCCGTGCAGCCGTTGTGAACCGCTTAGCGGAAATCATCAAACGTGTCGACCAAGCGGGTGATAAAGATATTGAACTGGTTGAGCTACGCAATGCCTCCGCGGCTGAAATGGTGCGCATTGTGGAAGCGTTGAATAAGAGCAACAACCAAAAGAGCACTCCGGAATTTTTAGAGCCTAAGATCGTCGCAGATGAACGCACCAACGCAATTTTAATTTCAGGCGATCCAAAAGTACGTGCTCGCCTTAAGCGTTTGATTCGTCAGTTAGATGTAGAAATGGCGACTAAAGGCAACAACCGAGTGGTGTACTTAAAGAATGCCAAAGCCGAAGACTTGGTTGATGTGCTGAAAGGCGTGTCGGATAACTTGCAAGCAGAAAAGCAAGCAGGTCAAGGCGCAGCGAGTGCTAAACGTGGTGACGTGGTGATAGCCGCTCACCCGGCAACGAATGCATTGGTGCTCACTGCACCGCCCGATATTATGTTAGCACTGCAAGACGTGATCGCTCAGTTAGATATTCGCCGAGCTCAAGTTCTGATTGAGGCTCTGATCGTTGAGATGTCTGAAGGTGATGGTATTAACCTTGGTGTTCAATGGGGCTCGCTAGAAAGTGGCGCAATGATCCAGTACGGCAACACAGGTGCGCCGATTGGCCAAGTGATGGTCGGTTTGGAAGAAGCAAAAGATGTAACAAAGACTGAAAGTTACTGGGACAGTGATTCCAGCAGTTGGCAAACACGTGAGTACAGTGAAGACGGGGATTACTCGACGCTAGCTGCCGCACTCGGCGGAGTAAACGGTGCGGCGATGAGTATTATGATGGGCGATTGGACAGCGCTAGTGAGTGCAGTATCAACCGATTCCAACTCAAATATTCTGTCTTCGCCAAGTATTACCGTGATGGACAATGGCGAAGCATCATTTATTGTCGGTGAAGAAGTGCCGGTGATTACTGGTTCCACTGCGGGTTCTAATAACGACAATCCTTTCCAAACCGTTGATCGTAAAGAAGTCGGTATCAAACTGAAAGTGGTGCCACAAATCAACGAAGGCGATTCCGTTCAGCTCAATATCGAGCAAGAAGTTTCCAATGTATTGGGTGCTAATGGTGCGGTTGACGTTCGTTTTGCTAAGCGTCAGCTTAATACGTCAGTTATGGTTCAAGATGGACAAATGTTGGTGCTCGGTGGTCTGGTTGATGAACGAGCGCTAGAGAGTGAGTCAAAAGTACCGCTATTAGGTGATATCCCCGTGTTGGGACACTTATTCAAATCAACCAGCACTGAAACACAGAAACGCAACTTGATGGTGTTTATTAAACCGACCATCATTCGTGATGGTATGACGGCCGATGGTATCACTCAGCGCAAGTACAACTTTATTCGTGCAGAGCAGCTGTATAAAGCGGACCAAGGCTTGAAGCTGATGTCGGATGACAAAATTCCAGTGATGCCTGAGTTTGGTCATGACATGAAGCACCCTGCTGAAATCCAAGCATTCATTGATCAGATGGAAACGAACTAATGGTGGATATGTTAGACACAGCACCAAGTATGCGTCGTCTGCCATTCAGTTTTGCCAATCGCTTTAAACTGGTTTTGGAGACAGAGCATCCTGAGCGCCCTCCAATTCTGTATTATGTCGAGCCGCTTAATCCTGCGGCTTTGGTTGAAGTGCGTCGAGTACTTAAGCAGAGCTTCGTACCGCAGCCGATTGATCAGGACGCGTTCGATAAGAAGCTGACCGAGGCGTACCAACGTGACTCTTCTGAAGCGCGTCAATTGATGGAAGACATCGGTGCCGACAGTGATGACTTCTTTTCTTTAGCCGAAGAGTTACCTCATGATGAAGACTTGCTCGAGTCTGAAGATGATGCGCCGATCATCAAATTGATTAACGCGATGTTGGGCGAAGCGATTAAAGAAGGCGCTTCGGATATTCACATTGAAACGTTTGAGAAAAAACTCTCGATTCGTTTCCGTGTTGATGGTGTACTTCGCGAAGTGCTTACTCCGAGTCGCAAATTGGCGCCGCTTTTGGTCTCTCGTGTGAAAGTGATGGCGAAGTTGGACATAGCGGAAAAACGTGTCCCTCAAGATGGTCGAATTTCTCTGCGTATTGGTGGTCGTGCGGTAGATGTGCGTGTTTCTACCATGCCGTCTTCCCACGGTGAACGTGTGGTGATGCGTTTGTTAGACAAAAACGCAACGCGTCTTGATTTGCATAGCCTCGGTATGACCCCGTCGGTTCACGACAACTTCCGTCATCTTATTCAACGACCGCATGGCATTATTCTCGTTACCGGTCCGACTGGTTCTGGTAAATCGACGACCTTGTATGCAGGCTTACAAGAGATCAACAGTAATGAGCGCAATATCCTTACGGTAGAAGATCCGATTGAATTTGATATTGACGGTATTGGCCAAACGCAGGTGAACACTAAGGTTGATATGACCTTTGCGCGTGGTTTGCGTGCGATTTTACGTCAAGACCCGGATGTGGTGATGGTCGGTGAGATTCGTGACTTGGAAACTGCCCAAATTGCGGTACAAGCCTCCTTAACCGGTCACCTCGTGATGTCCACATTACACACCAATACTGCGGTGGGTGCGATAACGCGTCTGCGCGATATGGGTATAGAACCGTTTTTAATTTCATCGTCCTTGCTTGGTGTGCTTGCACAACGATTGGTGCGAACGCTTTGTTCTGACTGTAAAGAACCGTATGAAGCAGACAGTGAACAGAAGAAGTTGTTTGGCCTTGCGGAAGAAGACTCGTTGATTTTGCATCGTGCAAAAGGCTGTGAGAATTGTAACCAGAAGGGTTATCGTGGCCGTACCGGCATCCATGAGTTGGTGATGGTCGATGAGAAAGTCCAAGAGCTGATCCACAGAGAAGCGGGCGAACAAGAAATCGATCGAGCTGTGCGTGCACATACACCAAATATTCGCAGTGATGGCCTAAGCAAAGTACGTCGTGGTATTACGTCACTTGAAGAAGTGATGCGAGTGACGAAGGAAGCGTAATGGCAGCATTCGAGTACAAAGCGCTAGATGCCAAAGGCAAACAGAAAAAAGGCACCATCGAAGGCGATAATGCCCGCCAAGTTCGTCAGCGTCTCAAAGAGCAGGGAATGATCCCGGTTGAAGTGATTGAAACCAAAGCAAAGTCTTCCAACTCTTCTTCTGGATCACAAGGGTTTAAGCGTGGGATAAAAACGTCCGAGTTGGCGTTAATCACTCGCCAAATCTCCACTTTGGTTCAGTCAGGCATGCCACTGGAAGAGTGTTTGCGTGCTGTGTCTGAGCAAGCGGAAAAGCCGCGTATTCGTTCTATGATGGCTGCTGTACGTGCAAAGGTCACGGAAGGGTATCCACTGGCCGATAGTCTGGGTGACTACCCACATGTTTTCGACGAGCTGTATCGCTCCATGGTGTCAGCGGGTGAGAAATCTGGTCATTTAGATGCGGTTTTGGCGCGATTAGCAGATTACGTCGAGAATCGACAAAAGATGCGTTCTAAGTTACTGCAAGCGATGATTTACCCAGTGGTCTTAGTCGTATTTGCTGTGGTTATTGTCTCTTTCTTATTGGCGACCGTCGTACCTAAAATCATCGACCCGATTATTCAGATGGGCCAAGAGCTACCACAATCGACGCAATTCCTACTGGCCGCCAGTGAGTTTGTACAAAATTGGGGACTGATCATTTTTGTGGTGATGGTGGTGTGTTTCTATGGGCTGAAAGTCGCACTGAAAAAACCTGACTTTCGGCTTGCTTGGGACAGAAAGATACTCAGTTTGCCCTTTTTAGGTAAGATATCGAAAGGTCTAAATACCGCTCGTTTTGCTCGAACATTGTCAATTTGTACCTCCAGTGCGATTCCCATTTTGGAGGGGATGCGAGTGGCGGTGGACGTGATGTCGAATCGGTTTGTTAAGCAACAAGTGCTTATCGCAGCGGAAAACGTTCGTGAAGGGGCAAGTTTACGTAAAGCACTAGACCAAACCCGTCTGTTCCCACCAATGATGCTGCATATGATTGCCAGTGGCGAACAAAGTGGCGAGTTAGAAAGCATGCTGACGCGTGCCGCGGACAACCAAGAACAGAATTTTGAGTCGACCGTTAACATTGCACTTGGTATTTTTACACCCGTATTGATTGCTTTGATGGCAGGTCTGGTATTGTTCATTGTCATGGCAACCTTGATGCCAATGCTAGAAATGAACAACTTGATGAGTGGATAATATTTCAGTTTGGGCATGTCTTAACACATGCCTAAGGCTAACTTTTGGAGAGAAAAAATGAACTTTAAGCGCAGTAAGCAACGCGGCTTCACCTTATTAGAAGTGATGGTCGTAGTCGTTATTTTGGGTATTTTGGCCAGCTTTGTTGTGCCAAACTTGCTTGGTAACAAAGAAAAAGCAGACCAACAAAAAGCTGTGACTGATATTGTTGCATTAGAAAACGCGTTGGATATGTACAAATTAGACAACAGTGTCTACCCAACGACGGACCAAGGTTTGGAAGCGTTGGTGACTAAACCGTCTAATCCAGAACCACGCAACTACCGTGACGGTGGCTATATTCGTCGTTTGCCAACAGACCCTTGGGGTTACGAATATCAATACCTAAGCCCTGGCGATAATGGCACGATTGATGTCTTCACACTAGGTGCAGATGGTCAAGAAGGCGGAGAAGGTCCAGCAGCGGATATTGGTAACTGGAATATTCAAGACTTCCAATAAGTCACACAAAAGCCAGCACTAATGAAACACATGCAAAAACATAACGGTTTTACATTGATAGAGGTTCTATTGGTGCTGGTGTTAATATCACTCACAGCGGTCGCTGTCATTACCACTTTGCCTGCCAATCAAAACGATCTCTCTAAACAGTACGCCCAGAGTTTCTATCAACGCCTACAGTTACTTAATGAAGAAGCTGTCTTGAGCGGTAAAGACTTTGGTGTGCGTGTGGATGATGCGAAATCCACCTATGTGCTATTGAGTTTAACCGAAGAAGGTTGGCAGCCTTTGGCATTGAAGCAAATCCCAAGCAAGACCGAGTTGGATGAGATTGCACTACAGCTTGATCTTGGCGGTGGCGTTTGGGACAAGGACGATCGCTTGTTTGAGCCTGGCTCTTTGTTTGATGAGGACATGTTCGCCGAAGAAGAAAACCAAGAGACAGTAAAACCGCCACAGGTGTTTCTTTTTTCTAGTGCGGAATTGACGCCATTTACCCTGTCTTTCTATCCCAAAAATGGTGATGCTTTTAATGATGGCTGGCGTGTCATAGGTAAAGAAAGCGGGCAAATATTGCTACTCGCACCGGGTGAAGAAGTCGAAGAGGATGAGAATGCGCAATACTAAGCAGGCTCAATCAGCCTTTAAGCATCGCCGTGTGAGAGGGATGACACTATTAGAAGTGCTGGTGGCTCTAGCCATTTTTGCTACGGCCGCCATCAGTGTGATTCGTTCTGTGAGTCAGCATATTAATACCGTCAGTTACTTAGAAGAAAAAATGTTTGCAGCCATGGTTGTGGATAACCAAATGACCAGTGTGATGTTGAGTTCCACAAAACTCGCAGCCAGAAATGGCACGGAAGTGCTGGCTGGACGCACTTGGTATTGGAAAGTCACACCAGTGGAAACCACGCAGCCATTGCTGAAAGCATTTGATGTAAGCGTATCCGTCGAAAAAGACGCGAGCCCAATCGTAACGGTGCGAAGTTATGTGGCGCAATAACAGATTAAGCGTGACAAAGCGCAGACCGGAAAAAGGTTTTACACTGATAGAAGTGTTAGTGGCGATTGCTATCTTTGCGAGCTTGAGCGTCGCTGCGTATCAAGTGGTCGCGCAAGTGCAGCGCAGTAATGCTTTGTCACAGGAAAAAACGCAGCGCTTGAATGAAATTCAGCGCGCGATCGTCATGATGGATAATGACTTTCGTCAAATCGCGTTGCGCCGGACCAGAACCAATGGCGAAGGGCCAGCGAGTAAACTGATTTTCTGGTCGGACTATTTATTGGACTCCGATGCGAAGGGCATGATGTTTGCGCGCTTAGGTTGGCACAATCCGCAGCAACAATTCCCTCGCGGTGAAGTGACCAAGGTTGGCTACCGTATAAAAGACGAAACATTACAGCGAGTTTGGTGGCGCTATCCCGACACACCCGTTGGTCAGGAAGGGATGATTACCCCGTTGTTAGCGCAAGTGACGTCTTTCAACGTACGTTTTTATAATGGCTCTGAATGGACAAATGAGTGGGAAAGTACGACGGAACTCCCTAAAGCCCTGTCTGTGGTGATCCGCTTGCAAGATTACGGTGACATTACTCGCACTTATCTTACCTCCGGTGGCAAAATCGGCGCGGTTAATACGCAGGAGCAGCAATAATGGTGAAGCGTCAACGGGGTGTCGCTCTGATCATCGTTCTTATGTTGCTAGCGATCATGGCAACGGTTGCTGCGAGTATGTCAGAGCGTCTGTTTTTACAGTTTCAGCGCGGTGCCAATCAAATCCATTTCCAACAAGCTTATTGGTACAGTGTTGGGGTAGAAGCGTTAGCTAAAGCGGGTATCGAGCAAAGTTATAGTGATAGCGACACGATCAACTTGAGTCAGGTTTGGGCGCTTAAAGAACAAGTGTACCCTCTCGATTATGGTCAAGCATCAGGCAATATTGTCGATAAACAGGCGTGCTATAACCTCAACGTTCTCAGTCGCGTTCAGCCCACAGGGCAACAAACAACTCGGCCGTACTTGGTGCAAGTATTACAGCGATTACTGGAAGAGTCTGAGGTTGACCCTTATCAGGCGGAAGTCATCGCCGACTCTGTGTGGGAATACATTGATAGCGATTCCATTGTACGGTCGACTACAGGCGTAGAAGATAGTACGTATGAAGCAATGAATCCATCGTATTTACCACCGAATGGCTGGATGGCCGATGCCACGGAGTTGCGTTCGGTTTACCAAGTCAGTGGTGACATATACCAAAAACTTGCGCCGTTAGTGTGTGCGATTCCAAGCGATGATTGGCGTTTGAATGTGAATACTATAGCGATAGAGCAGGCGCCAATTTTAGTTGCGATGTTTTCACCAGGTTTAAGTGTTGATGTCGCAGCGCAGTTGATTGAAAAGCGGCCATTTGATGGCTGGAACAGCATTGATGACTTTTTAGCGGAGTCGGAGCTGGCAGGTTTGAGCAATGACGTAAAAGATGAAGCCAAAGGCTATTTAAGCGTCGATAGCTCCTTCTTTGAATTGGATGCACAAGTGTTAGTGGATGAATCACGCGTGCGTATCCGTAGCCTTTTGCAAAGTACAAATAGAGAGACGGTCACGGTCGTGCGCCGTCGTTTTGGAGGGATCAGTGAGCGAGTTTCTAACCGTTCGGCTGAGTAGCGAACAACAAAGCACCATTCCTTGGTTGGTATGGTCGACAGAACAGCAGGAAGTGATTGCCAGTGGCGAACTCGCCGGTTGGGAACATTTGGATGAGTTGGTTTCGTATGCCCACCAGCGTCAAGTGTTTGCCCTGCTGGCGAGTAATGACGTGGTGCTCACTCAGGTGGACATTCCACCGGGTGCTGAGCGCCAATTTGATACGATGTTGCCTTATTTGGTTGAAGACGAAGTGGCGCAGGATGTCGATGGCTTGCACTTTACGGTATTAAAAAAGCAGTCCGGGACCGCGCAAGTGTGTGCGGTTGAGCGAGCTTGGATTCAGACCGTATTACAGCGTTTTTCTAGCCAAGGCATGACCATAAATCGCCTCTTACCTGACGTACTGGCATTACCTGTTGGTGACAACAGCAGTGCGGCAGCGATGGGGGCACAATGGCTCATCCGTCACTCGCAAACCGAAGGGGCGGTGGTGGACATATCCTGGTTGGATTTGTATCTCTCGTCTTATCTGCAAAATCATCCCGGTTGGAAGTTGGACTGCTACAGCTCCGTACCTGACTCTGAGTTGACGGAGGTTTGGGTACAACAACCAGAAGAAATGACCATGGCACTGCTGGCTAAGGGAGCGTTGGCAAGCAAAGTTAACCTGTTGACCGGAGCGTTTAAACCTAAGTCTTCTTGGGGCAAGTACATAAAAATTTGGCAAAAAACAGCAATAGCGGCAGGAGTGTTACTGGTGGTTTTGGTCGCCCAACAGTTGTTTGTGGTGCACAAATATGAAGCCCAAGCACAGGCGTACCGTGAGGAAAGTGAACGCATTTTCCGTCAGGTCTTCCCTGATAAACGTCGTATTCCGACGGTGAGCTACCTCAAACGTCAAATGGAAGACGAAGCGCGTCGCTTGTCAGGCGGTACGAGTAATGAAGCAATGTTGGAATGGTTGGCGGCCCTACCGTCAACGCTTGGCCAAGTAAAAGATTTGCAGGTCATGAGTTTCAAATACGATAGTCAGCGCGGAGAAGTGCGCATTAACGTAAGTAGCTCTGATTTCCAGCCTTTTGAACAAGCTCGAGTCAAATTAGCCGAAAAGTTTACCGTTGAGCAGGGACAACTGAACCGCAGCGGCGAGGTTGTGACAGGCAGTTTTGTTTTGAAGCGTTTGTGAGGTTGAGGTCGGTATGAAAGATTTAATTGCTCAAGTACAAACTTGGTGGAGCAGTATCTCACAGCGTGAGCAGCGTTTGATGTTGGGGTGCTGTGTCATTGTCGTGATCGGCATACTGTATTGGGGGCTTATTCAGCCTGTGACTCAGCGCGCTGAATTGGCACAGTCACGAATTAAGAGCGAAAAACAACTACTGGTGTGGGTTCAAGACAAAGCCAATGACATTACCGCGCTGAGAAAAAGTGGTGGAGTGACTTATTCGAATCAGCCACTAAACCAGCTTATTTCTTCGTCTGCTCGCCGGTTTAAGGTTGAGTTAATTCGCGTTCAACCGCGCAATGAAAGCGTACAAGTATGGATAAAACCAGTGGCGTTCAATCAGTTGGTGGATTGGCTCCGCTACCTGAAAGAGCAACAAGGGATTGAAGTGGAATTTTTAGATATCGATCGAACAGAGCAAGCGGGGATGGTTGACGTCAACCGCCTTCAGTTTAAGCGAGGTTAAGGTGAAGCGAGCGGTACTTTATACAGGTATTTTTGTTGTTTTCTTTTCGTTGAGTCTTGTCATGGGATTGCCTGTATCTTGGGCACTTCAGCAACTGCCAACGGTAAGAGGACTCGATATTCAAGGCGCCCACGGCTCTGTTTGGCAAGGTGATGCCACCAATGTACGCTGGCAGCGTCAAAACTTAGGTGAATTAAACTGGGACTTCCAATGGTCCTCATTGTTTACAGGTAAAGCTGAGTTTGCGGTGCGCTTTGGTCGCGGCAGTGCCATGGAGGTGCGAGGTCGTGGACTGGTTGGTTATAGTCTGAGTGATGGCCCGTATGCTAAAAACTTAGTGGCATCAATACCCGCTGCTAAAGTCTTTGAACAGGTACAGCTTCCGGTCCCAATAGATGCGGAAGGTCAGCTAGAATTAAATATTCGTCATGCCACTTATGTCGCTCCTTGGTGTGGTACCGGCGAAGGCACCTTGGTTTGGAATGCCAGTCGATTACAGAGCCCGATGGGGGAGCTCGATCTAGGCCCAGTCATTGCGGACTTGAATTGTAAAGACAGTGTACTGACCACGTCTGGGGAGCAAAAAAGTAAACAGGTTTCTGCAGCGTTTTCCGCGGAGTTAATGCCAAATCAACGTTATTCTGCAAAAGCATGGTTTAAGCCAGAGGCGGAATTCCCAGCCAATATGCGTGACCAACTGAACTGGTTGGGTAACCCAAATGTAAAAGGGCAGTATGAGTTTGATTACAAGGGGCGTTTTTAGCGCGATCTCTTACCAGTAACGGATCCTCCTCATCACCATAAAAAGAGCTGCACATTGGCAGCTCTTTTTCTCTCTCTCTTTCTTACTCATGCATCTGCCTTGCTCATCATGCTGTGCGTGATCAAACAACATGTCTGAGTTACTTAACCTTTCTCTTTGTATTGTAGGATGGTATCCCAAGGCAGGCTTTCATCGCCCAACACGATAAAGTTTGGATTTTCTAACGTCTCACGTTCGTTATACGACAAAGGCTCTAATAGCGTACTGAGAATTCGTCCCCCCGCTTCCTCCACAATACATTGTGTCGCTGCCGTATCCCATTCGCCAGTCGGCCCCAAGCGTAAGTAACAGTCTACCGCTCCCTCGGCAACCAAACACGCCTTTAGTGCGGCTGAGCCGAGTGGGATAAGGTCGTAGTTCCAGGCGCTACTCATGTGGTTAGTGATTCGGTTGATATCTTGGCGACGACTGATGGCAATCGCAATGTTTTGTCCAGGGTGTTCATGGCTGTGGGTATGAATTTTCACACTTTCAGACATATCAGGGATTTTCCAGGCACCTTTACCGCTGTAGGCGTAATACGTCACACCAGAAACTGGGCCATATACGACGCCCATGGTGGGTTTGTTGTTGTCAACCAGTGCAATAATCGTGGCAAAGTCGCCACTACGAGCAATAAATTCTTGTGTGCCATCGAGTGGATCAACCAGCCAGTAGCGCTGCCATTGAGCTCGTTTTTCTAAACTGATGTCTGCGTCTTCCTCTGATAGCACTGGGATGTCGGGGGTCAACTCGCGTAATCGCTCAGTAATCAGTTTGTGGGCGGCAATATCAGCGCTGGTGACAGGAGTCTCATCACTTTTGATAAAGGCCTGATATTCCTTTTTCTGGTAAATATCGAGAATAAGTTGACCTGCACTGCGAGCGATTTCTATCACTTGAGGCAGTAGGTGGGATAGATCTTTTGTCATTGGCATAAGTGATTGTCCTTACTCACATCGATGTCATCGTTTTTGGTTGTTATTGATTGTGAGTGGTCTGAGGTAAGTGTTTCAACGCTAGCATGAGTGCCGTGATACTGCGGGCTTCACAGAAGTCTAAATGCGTTAACAGCTCTTCTGCTTGTGCAAGCGGCCAGCGTACTATTTCTAATGGTTCGGGTTCGTCCCCTTCTTGCTTTTCCGGATACAAAGATTGGCCAAGAAATAAGGTCATTTTGCTCGAAAAATAAGAAGGAGCCAGAATGACTTGTTTCAGCGGGGTTAACTGATGACAGCCAAAACCGATCTCTTCTTTTAATTCACGATCGGCGGCTTGGTGTGGTGTCTCGCCGGGGTCAATCAACCCTTTAGGGAATCCAAGTTCATAGCGTTCCGTCCCAGCCGCGTATTCACGCACGAGGAGTAAGTCACCTTGATCTGTAATGGGGACGACCATCACAGCATCTCGACCACTTGGCTTCATACGCTCATAAGTACGATGCTCACCATTAGAAAAGCGCAGATCAAGGGACTCCACTGCAAACAGTTTGGATCGAGCGACCGTCTGACAGGAGAGAATCTCTGGTGGGGTCCTTTTAGGCATAGCGCTGACTCCTTGGTGTCGTTGACTCATGGGTTAAGTGAGTAAGATTCTTAATATATGAAAAGTCTGAGTGAGTTTCTAGCTGGAATTTATCGCGCCAGACATAAAACAGATATAAAAATGGGAGACATACGCCTCCCAATTTAGCTCATTGCCCTTACTTTAGTAGTAAGAGTGATCACCGCGATCATGCTCTGTTGCATCACGAACTGCAGTTAGCTCTCCAATGAATTGATTAAGCAGTTCTTTTTCGATGCCTTCTTTGAGTGTGACGTCGACCATAGAACAACCGTTACAACCACCACCAAAGGCAACAATCGCAACGCCATCGTCCGTAATCTCAACCAGGTTGACGTGACCACCGTGCCCCGCAAGTTGTGGGTTGACCTGAGTTTGGATAACGTACTCAACACGTTCTACCAAGGGAGCATCATCCGACACTTTACGCATTTTTGCGTTTGGTGCCTTCAATGTAAGTTGCGAGCCCATTTTATCGGTCACGAAGTCAATTTCTGCATCCTCTAGGAATGGCAAGCTGAGTTCGTCCACGTAAGCTGTAAAACCGCTGTATGGGATTTCTGTGTCGGTAGACTCCACCGCTTCTGGTGGGCAGTAAGACACACCACACTCAGCGTTTTGTGTACCAGGGTTCACAACGAAAATACGAATGTTAGTGCCTTCAGGTTGTTGACCTAGAAGGTTTGCGAAATGCGTTTGAGCAGTTTCTGTAATAGTAATATTTGACACGACGAATACCCGAGTAATTTTGTAGGTTACTGCTGCTATTCTACTCTTGTTGACGTATGGATCTAGTCTTTTTGATGATAAGACATGGCACTGCGTTCTAGAGTGAATCAGGAGCGGCGGTTCTGCAGATGCAGTAAATATCAATCCTTTCGACCCCAACTTCAAGCAGTAAATAACATAATTGTCGAATCGTACTCCCAGTCGTTACGACGTCGTCAACGATCGCGACATGCGAAGACGTTGGCCTTTTATTCAGCACAAATACACCTTTTAAGCTCTGCTCTCGGCTCGATTTCTTCCTGCCTCGTTGTGAAGCGGAGTGTTTAACACGTCGAAAAATGCTCGAATCAAACTCACCGTTCAGATGCTTAGCCAAGTGCCGGGCAAGGACGTCGCTTTGATTGAATCCTCGTTGTAAGTAGCGTCGCCAGTGTAGGGGAACACTAGTAATGAGAGGGGCGGGGCCCGGAATGCGCTCGGCAAGCAATTGTGTCATGGCGTTCACGTGCCAAGACTCGCCATGATCTTTAAAACGTTGTACTTCTTGACTTAGCGGGTAACCATAATTGCCGAGGGTAAACAAATACTGCCAAGGTGGAGGATCCGATAAGCAGTCACCGCAGATGGTTGGGTTTGGCGATGTTTGTTCATCATCGGGGAGAGCCAAACCACATTGTATACAGCGATATTCAGGAGCCAAGTGCGCCAAGCATGATGGACACCAGCGTAAAGGGTTCGATGTGGATTCGTGTGTTAACGGCAACCGACATAAGCCACACTGGCTGCCCATTACACGATGCATGATGTTTTGCCACTGATGAGATATCATACGATTTATTCAAGGTTGGATGACCTATAGGCTAACGCTTGGCGCACGTTTATAGGCATAGGATAAGTAGGAGACATTGAGAGCATGAGCACGAATTTACACTGGCAGTCGTTTGGTTGTGGACCAGACTTGGTGCTTTTGCATGGTTGGGGGATGAATGGTGCGGTTTGGCAACAAACGGTTGAGTCTCTTCGGGCTGACTTTCGTGTCCATGTGGTTGACCTTCCCGGTTATGGGCACAGCGGCGAACATCATGGTCAAAGCTTAGCTGACATTGCCGATATGGTGCTATCAGATGCCCCTTCGCAAGCGGTGTGGTTAGGATGGTCACTGGGTGGGCTGGTGGCGACGCACATTGCACTCAATGCACCGCAGCGCGTGACGAAATTGATTACGGTGGCCAGTTCACCTAAGTTTGCTGCAGAAAAACCATGGCGTGGTATTCAACCCAATGTTCTCAGTGCGTTTACTGACCAGCTTCTGGAAGACTTTGCGCTTACGATTGAGCGCTTTATGGCGTTGCAAGCGATGGGCAGTCCGTCGGCACGAAAAGACGTGAAGCAGTTGAAGCAGGCGATATTGTCTCGCCCGCAGCCCAACCCAGATTCCTTATTAGTGGGACTCAATATGCTCGCTGAGGTGGACTTGCGTGATTCCCTAGCGACGCTTTCCATGCCGATGTTGCGACTGTATGGGCGCTTAGATGGGCTGGTACCAATCAAAGTCGCCAATGACTTAAACCAGCAGCTACCACATACCAAACAGTTTATTTTTAACCAATCTTCCCACGCCCCTTTCATAACTGAGCATGAAGCATTTTGTATGCAAGTACGTGACTTTGCTTACGAACAGCCGCAAACCGAGCAATATAAAATGCCGAAATAAGCGTAAAGTTGCTTAAACATTGGCCGATACAAAGTGTGGTAGGTTTACTCACCTACCGCCTTGACGAGTTGGGCGACCTGAGGAGGGTTCGCAATGATTGTGTCACCGACCAATGTAAGTGTGCCACTGATCGCCCCATCCGTTAATGTGCAAACAGAGCAAGTGGCGCGTGACAACCGAGTCCGAGAACCGGTGACACCGACGATGGCATTGGCGAAAACCAATGCGGAGCGCAAAGTAAAAGGTGATGACAAACGGCGGCGTCAATCCGCTTGGGATCCGGCAGAACATCCGGATTACGAAGTAGATGTTGACGTCGAAACGGAATATCACGAAGAGGCAAACGATACGTTAGATAGGCTCTTCAATTTACTGGCGCTCTCTTCGTACAGTGACACACAAGGTAAAGGCTATGCGATACGTTTTCGCTTACCCAAGCGCATTTTGGATGCTGCGATCAATCAAGGGTTAATGGAAAAGCGCCGAAAAGTGATCAGGTTTCATTATGGTCACTCAGTGGTGCCTCATACTCCGTCAGAAGTCATAGCGGTATTGTGATAGGTATGACAACTCAAACCAAAACCAAAACGCTCCAACCAGAAGCCCTGGTTGGAGCGTTTTCTTGTCTAAGTCAATTTAGTTGAGACGGCTATTTTTTGGCTTTTGCAAAGGCGGCTGCAAACGCACCACCCATTGCATTATTCGATGACGGCTCATCACGGCGTGGCTGACGACGTTGCGAATCGTTGCGGCGTGGTGCGGATGCACGTTGGCTACGGTTATCTTGTCCCGGCTCGTCGTTGAGACGCATAGAAAGAGCGATCCGCTTGCGTTGCACATCCACTTCCATCACTTTCACTTTAACGATATCGCCGGCTTTGACGACTTCGCGCGGGTCAGATACAAAACGATCAGTGAGGGCAGAGATATGTACTAAGCCATCTTGATGCACGCCGATATCGACGAAGGCACCAAAGTTGGCGACGTTCGATACCACGCCTTCTAAGATCATACCCGGCTCTAAGTCGGATACCGCGTTGACCCCTTCGGCGAAAGTCGCGGTTTTAAACTCAGGACGCGGGTCTCGCCCAGGTTTGTCGAGCTCTTTGATGATGTCTGTTACGGTCGGGACACCAAAGTTGTCATCGGTGTAGTCCACGGCGTGCAAGCCTTTTAAGAATGTCGAGTCACCGATCAGTGCTTTGATGTCCTTGCTATTTTTCTCTGCGATGGCTTTTACGACAGGGTACGCCTCCGGGTGAACTGAAGAGGCATCAAGCGGGTTTTTACCATCCATAATACGCAAAAATCCAGCACATTGCTCAAACGCTTTTGGCCCTAAACGCGGCACTTTTTTGAGCGTAGTACGTGCATCAAAGCGGCCATTTTCATCACGGAAGCCAACGATATTTTGTGCGATGGTGGTGGACAGGCCCGCCACGCGAGTTAACAGTGCCGCAGATGCTGTGTTAACGTCAACACCGACCGCGTTTACACAGTCCTCTACCACGGCATCCAAACGTTTAGCCAGCATCGATTGGCTCACATCGTGCTGATATTGACCTACACCAATAGATTTCGGATCGATTTTCACCAACTCTGCCAGTGGATCTTGCAGACGTCGAGCAATAGAGACTGCACCACGCAGTGACACATCCATATTCGGGAATTCATTCGCTGCCAGTTCCGACGCTGAGTAAACCGAGGCTCCGGCTTCGCTGACCATGATCTTTTGTACTTTCAGATTGCCACGTTTAATGACATCGGCCACGAAGCTGTCGGTTTCGCGTGATGCCGTGCCATTACCGATGGCAATCAGATCGATGTTGTACTTACGGACTAACTGGTCAACGATTTGCGCGGATTTATCGTATTGATTTTGCGGTGGGTGAGGGTAGATAGTCTCGGTCGTCAACACTTTGCCAGTAGAATCGACCACCGCGATTTTAGAGCCGGTACGCAGACCCGGATCCAGACCAAGCGTGGCTCGTGGGCCAGCAGGTGCGGCCATCAAGAGGTCTTTTAAGTTAGTTGCAAAGACTTCAATCGCTTCGATTTCCGCGCGTTCTTTCATCGCACCCATCAGTTCGGTTTCCATGTGCATCGACACTTTGATGCGCCATGCCCAGCTGATCACTTGTTTGCGCCATGCATCCGCAGGCGCACTGCTTAAGGTTACGCCATAGTGATCGGCAATGATGGTTTCACAGTACGATTGGCGCACGCCTTCTTCTTGCTCCGGATCGGCATTCATGGCGAGCGTCAGGAAGCCTTCATTACGACCACGCAGCATAGCCAGAGCACGGTGTGACGGTACTTTGTTCAACGGTTCATTGTGGCTAAAGTAATCTTTAAACTTCTCGCCTTGCTGCTCTTTGCCTTCAACCACACGAGAAACAAGCTCTGCATGTCGGTTTAAGTGGTTACGAATCTTTTCCAGTAAATTTGCATCTTCTGCAATGCGTTCCATGATGATGGCACGAGCGCCATCCAAAGCGGCTTTGGTATCAGCGATGCCTTTTTCAGCATCAATGTACTTACTGGCTTCACTTTCTGGTTCGGTTTGTGGTTGGTGCCAAAGGGTATCGGCCAAAGGCTCTAAGCCAGCTTCAATGGCGATTTGACCCTTGGTTCGACGCTTGGGCTTATAAGGGAGGTAAAGGTCTTCAAGGCGAGTTTTGCTGTCTGCCTGAGTGATTTCTTGCTCTAGCTCGGGGGTTAACTTACCTTGCTCTTGGATGGACTTGAGTATGGTTTGACGACGATCGTCCAGCTCTCTAAGGTAAGACAGACGGCTGTCCAGAGTTCGTAATTGAGTATCATCCAGTCCGCCGGTCACTTCTTTACGGTAACGTGCGATAAAAGGGACTGTGTTACCATCATCAATTAGGGTGACGGCAGCATTAACTTGCTCTGGGCGAACATTGAGTTCTTGAGCAATCATACGACAGATAGCTTGGCTCATCCGTGGGTTCTCTTTTGATTCATTGGCTGTTAATACGAGTAAACATTGGGGTCATTCATCGAATTTGCAATGTTTTAAACGAATTTACTCAGCGCTGGTGGACATCAGTCATGTTTGTGTCAAAACTTTAGGTAAATTGAGAACTTATAACTTCATTTATCAACTAATGAGTATCACTCAGATCATACGGATAATAATGATGATGAAAAAAATGTCTTTGGCTCTGGTACTTACGAGTGCCTTACTTGCTTCCCCGTTGAGCTGGGCTCAAGCGCTTTCGGCGACCACGCAAGATCCAATTTACCAGCTCGATGGAAAAGTGATCTTAGGTCGGGTTGAAAGTGTTTACTACAGTGATATCCCAAAATTAAAGGATGTGCCATTCATCGGTAAAATCGATACGGGTGCGGATACCACCTCAATGCATGCAGAAAACATTCATCTTTACAGTAATAATCCTGAATTCAAAACATTAAAAGACAATGAGTTGATGTGGGCTATCTTTGGCGACTTGATCGGAACCGACGGTTCGTGGGACGCAGAAAAGTTTCATTCGTCGAGTATTGATCCGGAAGATTTTGATGCTTACCAAGTGCACGTTACGTTCACCATTCCCCATCCATTGACAGGAGAGGCGGTTAAAGTTGACGACGAACTAGAAAGACTCAGTGTCATTCGTAACCGAACCAGCAAAACGCCGATTCTGCGTCCAACGATTGATTTGCCGCTGACGATTGCGGGCAAAACCGTAAATACCGAGGTTAACCTGACCAAGCGTACCCAATTTTCTGCACCGATACTAATTGGTAAAACGTTTTTAAAAGATAATGCTTGGGTGTTCGCTGGCTACGATTATCTGCAAGAGCAACCGAATGCCACCATGATGGGTAAAAAAGAAATCGTTGAAGTGGAAGGCATACCTTATAAAGTCAGTATATCTACCACCAGTCGTTACACCAACGTGCATGCGTTAGATATTCACGTTGATGAAAAGAACAAGCAAGTCTCGTTCACGTTAGAAGGTGAAAATGGTAAGCGCCATCCGATGACCTTACCTTTGGTCCGGATGTTAAAAACGACCAAAAGTGAACGACCGCTGGTGTACTTACCGGTCAAAGTGAGTGACAACCAAACCCAATATTGGCTGGTTTACTTGCGCGACCGTAGCAAGTTCAGCTCGCAAATTCGTCTTGGCCGAGACGTGGCCAGCCAGCACTTTGTTATCGATACTGACAGAGAAAATATGCTGGGTGGAGTAGAAAAAACCTTTAGCCATGCATTGAAATCGAAACCGTTGGTGATTTCTCCTGAAGAAGAAGTCAGTATTGACGGTTACACCGTTCCTGCCTACCCAACCTTTACCGTTAAAACGCCATTACTAAGGGTTCACAGCTTCGAGATCAGTGGTAAAGGCAAAGACGAAGTGGTGACCTTTTATTTGACCAATAAAAAGGGCAAAGAAGAGAAAGTAACCAAACCAGTGGTGAAGAAACTCAAAGTTGGTGACATGGTACGTCCAGTTGTAGAAGGGAACTTTTTATTTGGTCGCAAAGAAACCTCAATGGAATTTGCCATCGATGTCCTGGATAAAGATGAGAAGCAGCCATTTTTTGTATTCGGTCATGACATCACGCAAGGGGGAGTGCTGCTCAACACTCGCGCCGATCACTTGCTTGATGCGCGTCCCTTATTCCGAGCGGGTCACATTGAAGTCGCAGAAGTTGAGGGGATGTTCTTTCCGGTTAAGCTCGACACCGGCGCAGATATCAGCTCGATTAATGCGAAAGACATCAAGTCATTTCAAAAAGACGGTAAAGACATGGTGACGTTCACTTATCAGAACGACTTGGGCATGGAAAAAACGTTTACCCGTGAAGTCGTCGACGTGATGCGCATTAAGGCGAAGAAAGGGGAAAAGGTTAACGTTCGTCCTGTGGTTGAAATGCACGTTAAGTTAGGTCAGCTAGAGAAGAAAATCCGGGTGAACCTACAAGACCGTGCGCGTTTTCATTACAGCATGATCTTAGGTAAAAATTTCTTAAAACACGGTGCACTGGTATCCAGTGACCAGAACTACATCGTGACGGAAAAACCAGAGTATGAAAAATAAGGAATTAAGTTGAAAACCAAGCTCATTACGCGTGAAGGTTATAACAAACTCAAACAAGAGCATGATTATCTGTGGCACGAGCAGCGCCCAGAGATCACCAAAATCGTCACTTGGGCTGCCAGTCTGGGTGACCGCTCGGAGAACGCGGACTACACCTTCAACAAACGATTACTGCGTCAGATTGATCGCCGTGTGCGCTTTCTTCGCAAGTTTTTACCGGAAGTCACCGTGGTCGATTACTCCACACAACAAGAAGGTAAAGTCTTTTTTGGTGCTTGGGTTGAAATCGAGAATGAGGCCGGGGATGTCAAAAAGTTCCGTATTGTTGGACCGGAAGAGATCTATGGTGATGCAAAAGACTATATCTCGATCGACTCGCCAATGGCGAGGGCCATGCTGAAAAAGCAAGTCGATGATGAATTTACCGTCAGAACACCAGAAGGTGAGAAAGAGTGGTTCATCAATGCGATTGAGTACCAGAAAAATGGCTAAAACCTTTTAAAAGCGTGGCTAAGATAAAAAGAGTAACAATTTGCACAAGCACGGTCGAAAAAACAGTGATACATTTTTGGCAATAAACGCGGTTGAAAGGATGTTTCAATGCAAGAAAATCATAAAATTTTAGTGGTTGATGACGATGCTCGTTTGCGTGCGCTGTTAGAGCGTTACCTATCTGAGCAAGGTTTTCAGGTGCGCAGTGTTGCCAATAGTGAACAGATGGATCGCTTACTCACGCGAGAAAACTTCCATCTGATGGTGTTGGATTTGATGTTGCCGGGTGAAGATGGTTTATCCATTTGTCGCCGTTTAAGAAACGCCAACAACATGCTGCCAATTCTCATGTTGACAGCCAAAGGTGACGAAGTCGATCGTATTGTGGGTTTAGAGGTAGGGGCGGATGACTATCTGCCAAAACCATTTAACCCTCGCGAGTTACTTGCACGTATCAAAGCCGTATTGCGCCGCCAAAGCGTCGAGTTACCAGGTGCGCCAAGCAGCGAAGAAAAAATCGTAGAGTTTGGCGAGTTTCGTCTAAACCTAGGGACACGAGAAATGTTCCATGGTGATGAGGCCATGCCGTTAACCTCTGGTGAGTTTGCGGTACTTAAAGCGTTAGTGACGAATGCGCGTGAACCGATGTCACGTGACAAGTTGATGAACATGGCTCGTGGTCGTGAATATTCTGCGATGGAACGCTCTATTGATGTACAGATCTCGCGCCTTCGCCGCATGCTCGAAGACGACCCAAGCAAACCGCGTTACATTCAGACTGTATGGGGCTTAGGCTACGTCTTCGTTCCGGATGGTAAAGAAGCGTAACTCATCGCTCTTTAACGCCAGTAATTCCGTCTTCATTCTCATCTGGAATGAGGACGGTCAGTGCTCGCTGGGCCTGTGTTAACATTCTCAATGACCTGTTAACGCTCTCAGAAACGGTCTCAACCCCTTCAGGAACTTTCCATGCGAATCCGAAGTTCACTTACTCAGTCTATTCTTTTGTTTATCTCTTTGCTTCTCGCTAGCCAAGTTTTCTCTTATTACGCCGTATTTAACTATGCCTTGATGCCGAGCTTGCAGCAGTTCAATAAGATTCTCGCTCACGAGCTAAACTTAGTTCTCGATACCGAGGGGGCACTGAGATCGGACGCACCATTAAGACGCCAATTACTCGAAAGATTAGGAGTGACCGTCCACGGTGTCGATAGCGAAAAAGCCTCCGAGTATGCCCACGCGATGTCGATCGATTTGATGTCGGAAGAAATGACCCAAGAGCTAGGCTCACCGACAGAGGTACGCCTGTTTTTGGGAGATGAGAGCTACGTATTATGGATGCAGATTGAGAAATTACCCAATTCTCTGATTCGTATTCCCTTGTCAGAACTGCAAGAAGAAGACTTTGCCCCTCTGTTCCGCAACAGCTTGATCATGGCATTGCTGATCATTATCGGCGGGTGGTTGTTCATTCGTTTGCAAAATCGGCCGCTTGTCGCATTAGAGAAAGCGGCGAAAGAGGTTGGTCAGGGAGATATTCCTCCACCATTGCCTGAAAAAGGCGCCACCGAGATTCGCTCAGTGACACGAGCGTTCAATCAAATGTCGAAGGGGATCCAGCAATTAGAAGAAGACCGTGCGTTATTGATGGCGGGAATCAGCCATGACTTACGAACCCCTCTAACGCGCATTCGTTTAGCCACGGAAATGATGTCACCGGAAGACAGCTATTTAGCGGAAGGTATCATCAGCGATACCGAAGAGTGTAATGAAATCATCAGCCAGTTTATGGACTACCTGAAACCCGTAAATAAGGAATCGTTTGAACTGGTTGATATCAGTGCGATTGCGGGTGACGTTGCTAACTCCCAAAGTGGCTATGAAGCGGAAATCGAAACCGACTTGACGATAAATCTACCGCAAGCCAAAGGCAGCCCAATTGCGATAAAACGTGCGGTCAGTAATCTTGTGGTGAATGCGTTACGCTACGGCGATAGCTGGGTAAAAGTGAGCACTGGCGTGACAGCCGATAAACAACTGGTGTGGATATGCGTTGAAGACAATGGTCCTGGTATTGAGCAAAGCCAAATCGCTAAATTATTTGAACCTTTTACCCGGGGCGATACCGCGCGCGGCAGCGAAGGGACGGGACTCGGACTGGCAATTGTCAAACGTATTGTCAGCCAACATTCCGGTGCGGTGGTGATGCGTAATCGTAGCGAGGGCGGATTGATGGCACAGATCAGTTTTCCGACAAAATGATGCTTTTTTAACAGACTGATGAATCATCAGCCGAGGTTTAAGGCCCCCAGTTGTAACACGACGACTGGGGGCTTTTTTATTGTCTTTGCAACGGACTTTTGAAGGCAGAGCACCTTGCTGTAACCAGTGTGAAAATGACGTCTCATGTTGCGAACTTACAGGACACCGAAACAATTTGTTTTACTTTTCTCTGACAAAATGGGTCAAAAAACGCACTTTATCACGATTTATTTTGACAATACGGTGTAATTTATATTTTTGTTAAAACTAACTATGTATAATCCGCAAGATATGGCTCTCGAAATGATAACTAATATGAATATACCCAAAATTGTATTGTCATTGTTGGGATTGAGCTTACTCACAGGATGTGCTGAGCCAAAACCCATCGTGATGAAAGAAGCGACGCTAAAGATCCATAACTTGACTAGCGATAAAATCAGCAAAGTGACCTATAAAAGGTGCGACTCAGCGGATGAAAATGTTGTATTTGAAAACATTCGAGTTGGGCAAGTCGTAGAAAAACCAATGTCGGTCAATTGCGCGGATTTTTACGCCTACGATAGGAAAGGTAAAGTCGTCGGTAAGCAGGTCAGTGTTGAAATGCCACCTAGTTTACAGTGGAAAATAACCAATTTAGCCCATTAAGGATTGATGAATGAAAAAAACAACTTTACTCGCTCCTGCCGCATTATTGTTTTTGGCGGGTTGCAGTACCACGGATTTTTACCAGGTTAAATCTCAGTTTCGAGTGAACGATGCCGGTGAAGCGCCCGCAAGTGTGACACGTGCGCGTGGTTTTGATACCGCCTTTGATAGCATCCAAGTCATCGCGGTTAAAGCACCAGACCGTTGTATCAGTGAAACGGAGACGCAAAGTACTGGTCGAGCTACGTCTGGCAGCACGGTAATGAAAACCGAATGTGGTGTTGAGATGGCGCAAATTGAGCGCGAACTGGCGAAAGCAGGATACTCTGTCATCAGTTGGAAAATCCTTGAAAACCAAATGGCGGCGTCTAAAACGCACTTAGAAGCAGCAAAATCACTTGATGCCGATGCCTTGTTCCAAATTAACTCATTGGAGCGTACTACGTCTGCCAAAGGACAAGACGCTCGTTGGGATCGACGTTACTACAAATCTGATGCCAAAGGGGTACTGGGTGCGCCAGCTTCAGTGAAAGAAGGCACAGCAAATCAGTTAAACTACATTGCGGACCTAGAAGAGAAAGAGATTCTCCCATCATCGGACGCATTAAGTGCAACCATCAATGCGAATGTGACTTTGGTGGCAAATGCGCGAAACATTTGGTTCTACGATTGGAACCACCAAGAAGCCATTGCTAAAGATGGCGTGATTGAACACTACTCGTTGGTGCGTTGTTCTGACGAATCTGATTACTATCGTTGTCTTCCTTACATGGCGAAAAAAGAACAATCCAACGACGATGGCCTTGTTCAAGGTTCAAGCCAAGGTTTTTCTAGAAATGTAAATCTTGAAGATAAAAAGCGTTTCAAGCAAGACCAGTTGATGAAAGAAGTCATTTCAGACATGGTGAGAAACTTCTCTCGTTAATCCATCCTTAGTAAGACGCCTTTACGTTGTTCCTTAAAGGCGTCTCTTTCCCCAGTTGAGTTGATGTATTAAGACTCTTTCGCTTCTTGAGCGTTGATCTCTTCCTCTTCCAATTTTTCAGGCAGAAGCAGGTTTAACACGATCGCTGTGATACCACCAGCAGCCACACCAGTCGAAAAAATGCTCTTAATGAATTCTGGCATAAACTGTAGAATCTCGGGCTTTTGCGCAATACCCAGTCCCATTGAGAATGAGAGCGCCATGATTAAAATAGCGCGGCGGTCGAGATCGACACGAGAAATGATACGCACACCTGCAGCGGCAATTGTACCGAACATCACGATGGTTGCGCCGCCGAGCACTGGCTCAGGGATAAGCTGGACGAAGCTTGCCACACCTGGGAACAAGCCGAGTACAACCAGCATCGCCGAAATAAAATACCCTACGTAGCGGCTTGCGACGCCGGTTAGCATGATGATGCCGTTATTCTGGCTGAAGGTCGAATTTGGGAAGCTGTTTAACAGCGCCGCAATCGCGGAGTTCAGACCATCTGCCAATACGCCACCTTTGATTCGCTTCATGTATATCGGCCCTTTTACTGGCTCGCCCGACACTTCTGAAGTCGCGGTAATATCGCCAATCGCTTCCAATGCGGTGATAAAGAAAATCAGTACCAATGGAATAAACAGTGACCAGTCAAATGACAGGCCGTATTGCATCGGTACTGGCAAAGCAACTAGATCGGTTTGTCCTAATTGTGAAGTATCCACCATGCCCATCAAATAGGCCATGACATAACCGACTAACATCGCAATGACGATGGATGCAACGCGTATGTAAGGATTCTTAGAGCGGTTTAAAATCACTATCAAACCAAGAACGGTGCCTGCCAGAGCGAGCTTATCTAAGCTGCCAAACGTACCGTCACCTAGTGCTGCATAACCGCCGCCCATGGAGACCAAACCGACTTGAATCAGCGTAAGGCCAATCAACGTTACCACAATACCCGACACCAATGGCGTAATGATTCGGCGCGCATGTTCTAGCACTCGTGACAGGAGAATTTCAGCAAAAGAAGCCACCAAAATGGTGCCGAAAATCGCCGCCATCATCGTACTGATATCCGCGCCGCCTGCTTTTAACGACAAGCCCGCACCAATAATTGGACCCAAAAAGTTAAAACTGGTGCCTTGCACCGAAAGCAGCCCCGATCCCACTGGACCAAAGGTACGAATTTGAATAAAGGAGGATACACCAGACGCAAATAACGACATACTGATGATGGTGTTGGTTTGATCGGCCGGAACACCTAACGATTGACAAATGATCAACGAAGGCGTGATAACCGCAACGAACATCGCCAATAGGTGTTGAATGGCGGCAAAAATCGTTTGAGGCAATGGTGGACGATCATTGAGTTGATAGATCAGTTCCGAGGAACGGTTTGGAGTAGTCATGGTTTTTCTCGCTTGTCGCAATGTTTCTGGCCCAGAATTCGCTGAATGGGAACTTTGGGGTGAGCTGATGTTTTGATCTGTGATTGCTGTTAATCAGCATCAGCTCTGGTCGCCAGGCAATTTGCTCCACCCAAAAATGGTGTAAATGCCCTAAAATTTGTGCGCGATTATAGAGAGATTGAGACAAAAAGCAAACGATTGCTTTGTGGGGAGTTAGGTGCCGAATGAAAAAGGTAATGCTAAAGATATGCACATAAGGCAGCGTAAATCGCAGTTATGCCTTGGAATAAATATCTCGTTCGCCTAGCCAACGGTCAATAATAGCGGATGCATTCGTTGGGTAATTGTCGTGAATATGACGAGCAATACGCTGAACTTCTGGGATTAGGCGTTGATCTCGAATTAAATCCGCAATCTTAAAGTCTGCCAATCCAGTTTGCTTAGTGCCTAACAACTCACCTGGACCACGGATTTCCAAGTCCTTTTGTGCAATCACAAAGCCGTCATTACTTTCACGCAATACGCCCAAGCGCTTTTGCGCTGTTTTTGACAACGGTGAATGATAGAGCAATACACAGTGACTCGCGACGGACCCCCGTCCTACCCGACCTCGCAACTGGTGCAATTGAGCCAGACCGAGTCGCTCTGGGTTTTCGATGATCATCAAGCTGGAGTTGGGCACGTCCACTCCCACTTCGATCACGGTTGTGGCAACCAGTAGATGCAGTTTATTGTCTTTAAAATCCTGCATCACCGCTTGTTTTTCAGTGGGTTTCATTCGGCCGTGGACTAAGCCAATTTTCACATCTGGAAGTTTACGCTGCAGTTCTTCTGCGGTGTCAGCGGCGGCTTGTGCTTCTAATACTTCTGATTCATCAATCAGAGTACACACCCAATACGCTTGTTTGCCCTCATTGAGACAAGCATGACGAACTCGTTCAACAATATCATCGCGCTTGGTGTCCGGAATCGCCACGGTTTGGATCGGGGTTCTACCCGGCGGTAATTCGTCTATCACCGATGTTTCTAAGTCGGCATAAGCGGTCATGGCGAGGGTACGAGGTATCGGAGTCGCGGTCATGATCAGTTGATGCGGATAAGCGCCTTGTTTCGCGCCTTTTTCACGCAACTCCAAGCGTTGATGAACACCAAAACGGTGTTGTTCATCAATAATCACTAACGCCAGGTGGTGGAATTCGACGTGCTCTTGAAACAGCGCGTGAGTGCCCACGACCATTTGCGCCTCACCACTGGCGATGCGCGTGAGCTCAGCTTCCTTGGCTTTGCCTTTTAATTTACCTGCCAACCAGCCGACCTGAATGCCCATCGCTTCAAACCAATTGGCGAAGTTCACCGCATGCTGCTCGGCGAGTAATTCGGTGGGCGCCATCAATGCCACTTGATATCCGTGTTCAATGGCTCTTACTGCCGCCAGTGCGGCCACTAACGTTTTACCCGAACCCACATCACCTTGTACTAAACGCATCATTGGATGCGACTTCTCAAGGTCTGTTTCAATCTCTTTGACTACGCGAGTCTGAGCATTGGTGGGCGAGAACGGCAGTTGATGCAGAAGCTGGTTTTTCAGTTTGTCACAAGGCGCAAGTGGTAACGCGATGTCTTTTTGCCCTTTGCTGCGCACCGCGAGCATAGAGAGGTTTTGCGCCAGCAACTCTTCCATAATCAGGCGAATTTGCGCCGGGTGTTTTCCTTCGTCAAACTCATCCAAGTTAATGGTTGGCGGTGGTCGATGAATGGTGTGCAGCGCCTGAGACATGGTGATTTGGTGGTTGTACAGGCCGGGAGGGAGTAGTTCTTGAACTGCGGCTTTATCGAGTAGAGCTAACGCTTGTTCTGTCAGGTTGCGCAGGGTAATTTGTCTTAACCCATCGGTGGTAGGATAAACTGGGGTTAAGCTCTGTTCTACATCGGGCTTTTGCTCACTGATATAGAATTTGTAATCTGGGTGGACGATCTCTAGCCCCATCCCACCACGCTTTATTTCCCCGTAAGCATGCACTAACTTACCTTGTGCAAAGTTGTTTTTCATTGCTGCGGTGAAGTTAAAGAAACGCAAGGTAATGGTGCCGTTGCCATCGCTGATCTTAACCGTCAACATTTTGCGCTTACCGAATAGGGTATCGACTGCCATCACTTTGCCTTGCACTGCAGCCCAGAGACCGGCATGAAGTTTAGCGATGGGGTAAATGCGGGTGCGATCTTCGTAACGAAGCGGTAAATGAAACAGCAAATCCTGAACTGAATGCAGACCGACCTTAGCCAATTTTTCTGCGACTTTGGCGCCAACCCCAGAAAGTGAGTTCAATGGAACAGCAGATAACAGTTGGGCAGACATAGCAGGCTCAGAAAATGGTTAACATAGCAGTATGTTAACCATGGAGCTGTGTTTTTGTACAGGAATAAATGAATAAAAGGTCCTAGGTTATAGGATCCTAGTTCCTAGGGGGGACCCGAGGCTTCAGTATAACGGAGTCAGCATTTGTGCTTGCCGTTTTGGAATACTGATTACAGAGTACAGGAGCGTTTGATATTGAATTGGTTTGGTCGAAAAATAATCCGTAATCCGTAATCCGTAATCCGTAATCCGTAATCCGTAATCCGTAATCCGTAATCCGTAATCCGTAATCCGTAATCTGTAAGCGAAGCGTCCCGTATTCCCAAGTCTTTTCCCTAGGACCTAAAACCTAGGACCCTAGGCCCTTTCTCTTACCTAGAACCTATTTTTTTTGCATCTCTTTCCACCATGCTTCATCGGCGACGATTTGACCTTCGTCATCAAGAGGCGGGTAAGCTAAGCCTTTGCGTTTGGCCACTTTTGCCAAAACCGGATGACCGCGCTCAAACAGAATACGGTGGATGGTTTCTTGTGGTAGGGCGCTTTCTTCACGGTCGTACATGCCTGCGGCTTCACGCTGACGTTGTGCTTCATACAAAATGACTGCACTGGCCACTGAAACATTGAGGGATTGAACCATGCCTACCATAGGGACGATGATGTCTTGATCCGCAAGCTGTTTCGCTTGCTCAGAAGCACCGACTTTCTCACTGCCGAGAATGATCGCTGTTGGTTTGGTGTAGTCGATATCACGAAAATCAACTGCAGTGTCAGAAAGGTTGGTAACCAATACCTGCATACCCTGTGCTTTTAATGCCGCAATAGCAGAGTTGATGGAATCGTGTGTGTCCACCTCGACCCAGTTACGTGCCCCCGCTGAAGTATGGCTCAACGTACGCATTTTATCCGGCCAAATGGCATGAACTTTATGCAGGCCAGTGGCATCGGCGGTGCGGATCACGGCGGAGACATTGTTCGGCTTGTGGACTTCTTCGAGGCACAGAGTTAAGTCGGTTTGGCGCGCTTTCAGGACTTGGTGAATACGTTTATAGCGTTCTAAATTCATAATGTGTTTATAGGCAGGTAAAAAAATCGCCACCGAACTGACTAAGTCGGTGGCGATGGAGGTTATCTTCTTCTACGTCTGACGGTCGTTGTTTGTGGCATCGCTTTGATTTTTCGCATAATGCTAGCCAAATGAACACGATCTTTCGTGGTTAATAACACGGTGACGGTGTACAGGCGACCATCACGTTCCTCTGTGGAGAGGCCGTGGATGTTAGAACCTGTTTTAGATATCACATTGGTTAACTCAGCTAAAGCGCCCTGGCTGTTAAGCATGTCGACTTTGAGTTCAGCAATAAACTCTTTGTCGTAATCCTCAGACCAAGCTACGGCCATGTAGCGATCTGGCTCTTTTTGGTAGCCGCGAACGTTCGGACAGGTTTCACGGTGAACCACGAGACCACGCCCCGGTGACACGTGAGCAATAATGGAGTCATCTGGAATTGGATGACAACAATTGGCAAATGTCAGCAATAACCCTTCTGCGCCACGAATTGGCAGCTTGTTCTTGGCGTCGGTAGGAATCGAACTGGTGGTGGTCAACTCTTCCGTATCGCCCAATAAACGACGGGCAATAACGATGCTCATCAATTCGCCCAAACCAATTGCTGCTAATAGATCATCAATACTTTTTAAACGTAGGTCGTTTAGGACTTCTTGGACGTTTTCTGGGTAAATCGAATCAATCGAGTGGCGACCCAGTGCATGATTTAACAATCGGCGACCCAGTGTGACTGACTCTTCACGGCGCATGGTTTTTAGTACTTGGCGAATCTTAGTACGTGCGCGAGAGGTCACCACGTAGTTCAGCCAGGCGGCATTTGGCCGCGCGCCTGGCGCACTAATGATCTCAACGGTTTGACCGTTTTTCAGTGCCTTACTTAGCGGGTAAGGGTTACGGTCTACTCGCGCGCCAACGCAGGAGTTACCCACGTCAGTATGCACGGCATACGCGAAGTCAACCGCTGTAGCGCCAAGTGGTAATTCGACAATACGACCTTTAGGCGTGAAGACGTAGATTTCATCTGGGAAGAGATCCGATTTAACGTTCTCAATGAACTCAAATGAGTTCCCCGCACTTTGCTGTAGCTCCAGCAAGCTTTGCATCCAACGTTGCGCTTTCACCTGTGCGGTGGTGCCGGACTTGTCGCCCTTGTCTTTATAAGACCAGTGCGCTGCGACCCCTTTGTCTGCCATTTGGTCCATATCTTCAGTACGGATCTGAACTTCGACAGGCACGCCGTGAGGACCGACCATCGAAGTGTGCAGAGATTGGTAACCGTTGGCTTTGGGTACGGCGATATAGTCCTTCATGCGACCTGGACGAGGTTTGTACAAGCTGTGTACTTGGCCTAGAGCGCGATAACAGGTGTCGGCACTATCAACGACGACACGAAACGCATAGATATCCATAATGGTGTGGAAGCGCTGTTCTTTGGTTTTCATCTTGTTGTAGATGGAGAACAGGTTTTTCTCACGACCTAATACACGCGCTTTTAAGCCAACATCTTGCAGTCGACCTTCAATCTCGCTGTGTATACGCTGAATCATCTCTTTACGATTACCGCGTGCAGTTTTTACCACTTCTTTAAGAACGCGATACCGATTTGGATAAAGGGCTTCAAAACCCAGCTCTTCAAGCTCGGTTTTAATATTGTGAATACCAAGGCGGTGTGCGAGCGGTGAGTAAATCTCTAATGTCTCACGAGCAATACGACGTTTTTTATCTGGTCGAAGTGCGCCAAGTGTCCGCATGTTATGCGTGCGGTCAGCCAGCTTGATAAGAATGACGCGAATATCTTGCACCATTGCCAGAACCATTTTACGGAAGTTCTCTGCTTGGGCTTCTTTTCTGTCACGGAATTTGAGTTTGTCTAACTTAGAGACACCATCAACCAGCTCTGCAACGGTATTGCCGAATTGCGCTTCGAGATCCTCTTTGGTGACATCACAATCTTCGATGACATCGTGCAATAGGGCCGCTTGGAGGGTTTCGATATCAAGGCGCATTTCGGCCAAAATACGAGACACAGCAACAGGATGGATGATGTATGGTTCACCACTAGAACGGGTTTGCCCTTCATGGGCATCTCGCGCTACCACATAAGATTGACGCAGAGCCTCAATTTGAGGCTCTGTTAGGTATTCTTGGGCAACGTCTTTGAGACTATCGAATAGATACAAATTATAGGCCCGGGAGGTTGTTGAATTCTAGAGACAGAATTAACGGTTATGAGCGATGCTGCTGACTGCCGCTAGCTCTGCCGCTTCTTGCTCTTGTTGTTCTTGACGTTCACGAGCGTCGAGAACTTCTTTCGTAATTAAACCTTCTTCGATTTCGCGTAGAGCGATAACCGTCGGCTTATCGTTCTCTTCTGGCACTAGTGCATCTTTACCGCCAGTTTGCATTTGACGAGCGCGGCGAGCCGCAATCAGTACTAGGTCGAAACGGTTGCCAACTTTTTCAACAGCGTCTTGAACAGTTACGCGTGCCATGAGGACTCCAAATAGTTAACTAAAATATTAGAATGACGAGAAAGTATACAACCTAACAATGTTATTTACTAGCAATTAGGTTGCTCACGCACAGTGGGCTTTCTCGGGGATATTATTATAAGTTCTTTGCGCTGTGCAAAGTACCAAAAAATTCTTTATCTCTTACAGAGAGGCGCTTATCAATAGCGATTACTAAGATAACAACAGCGGTTACTCTGCTAACAACGCGTCAAGCATACCTTTATATTTAGCAGCTTGTTTTTCTTCCTTCAATCTTTCTGCACGCAGGATGGCTTTAAAATCCATCAATGCAGAGTCGAAGTCGTCATTAATGATGACGTAGTCGTATTCGTTGTAGTGTGATATCTCTGACTTGGCTTCTGCCATGCGCTTTGCAATGACTTCTTCACTGTCTTGACCACGTGTGTTCAAGCGACGTTCTAGCTCGCCATTTGATGGTGGCAAAATGAAGATGCTTTTTGCTTCTGGCATCTTTTCACGAATTTGACGCGCGCCTTGCCAGTCGATATCAAGGAATACGTCGATACCTTTGTTGAGTGTTTCTTCAATCCAAGCGCGTGATGTGCCGTAGTAATTCCCGAACACTTCTGCGTATTCTAAGAAGTCGCCTTTCTCGATCAAAGCTTCAAATTCGTCTTTTGCGACAAAGTGGTAGTGGATACCGTTTTCTTCACCAGGGCGCATACTGCGCGTAGTGTGAGACACAGACACTTTCATGGCGTATGTTGGGTTGCGCTCCAACATCGCTGAGATCAAGCTAGATTTACCTGCGCCGCTTGGTGCAGATACGATATAGAGAGTACCTTTGCCCATTGTACTTTTCCACTTTTGATTGGATTGATGAATGCCGAAGGAAAGGTTCGACAAAACGATAACGATAGCACTGGCTTTGTTGAATGTCGCACCAATAGGATGGAGATTGGTGGTGAATCCGCCAGAAAAATGGAGGCGAAGAGTATCATGATCTTTCCGTTGTTGCCAGTTGATCTTTTGGCACAATCACGAGAAAAACAACCACGAGAAAACCAATGGAAAAAAGGGGAAGCTTTCACTTCCCCAGGCGTGCGACTGACTCACACTTAACGCTTATTGTTTGAGTTTAACCTTGAGTCTCTAAGAAGTTGATCCAAGGGTTGGCTATGGCACGGGTCTAGGCTCATTTGCTTAGATTGAAATTCTGCGTGGGTTGTTTTTGTGGTTTTTTATCATTTTTTTCAAATATATTTCGCTTTTTTGACGCTACAAGAAGTTCGTCATGTTTTGTTTTTAAACACTTGAAGACAATGTGGATTCAAGATACATATGACGTCGAAATGATTAACCATAAGTTGTTGGAATGCAGGGAGTGTAAGCCAACATCATTGGGCGGAGTATTACTACTTCCCCTCAACTACTATGCTAAAAATACTTACCATTTTTAGGTCGGAACACGGCTCGCTATCCGGCTTGAATTGGACAGTGGACAAGGAGCAAGTTGTATATGCTGTCGTACTTTTTACGTCGTTTAGCGTTGGTTATCCCAACGTTTCTCGGTATCACTATTCTCATTTTTGCTATTACTCGCTTTGTGCCTGGTGGTCCTGTTGAACGCATGCTGTCTCAGATGCAAGCGCAGGGAGATGGTGCGGCATCCATGACCGCAGCAGGAGGTAATACCGCACTTTCTGACGACCAGATTGCTGAGCTTAACGCCTTCTATGGGCTCGATAAGCCAGTCATGGAAGCTTACGTTGAGTGGCTGGGTCGTCTCGTGACATTAGATCTTGGCGAGTCTACCCGTTATTACGAACCAGTTTCCGATATGATTGCTGAACGCCTTCCGGTATCGCTGTTTTATGGGGGGATGACGTTCTTTATCAGTTACTTTATTTCCATCCCACTCGGTTATTACAAAGCGCTCAAACACGGCTCCGTCTTCGACTCCAGCTCTTCAATACTGATCTTCGTTGGTTATGCCTTGCCGGGTTATGTGGTGGGTGTCCTTCTTATCACCTTGTTCAGTTATCACCTCGAATGGTTCCCCATGGGAGGCTTTGTTGGTGATGATTTCGATGACTATGAGACCTTCTTTGAACGCGCCAAAGACATTATGTGGCATGCGGTGTTACCGCTGATTTGTTATTTGATTGGTGACTTTGCCACGCTGACCATGACGATGAAAAACAACCTAATGGAAAACTTATCGTCGGATTACATACGTACTGCGATTGCCAAAGGCCTGCCGTTTAAAAAGGCAGTACGTAAGCACGCATTGCGTAATAGTCTGATCCCAATTGCAAGCCATTTCGGAAACTCCTTATTGTTCTTCATGACAGGTGCTTTCTTGATTGAAGTAATTTTTAACATCGACGGTATTGGCCTGTTGGGATACGAATCCATCATGGAGCGTGATTATCCTGTGGTAATGGGTATTGTTGCCATCAACGCGATATTGCTGCTGATCGGTAACATTGTTTCCGATATCTGTGTTGCTTTAGTCGACCCACGTGTGAAGTTTGGAGCGTAATATGATTAAAGTCAGTCCATTAACTCAAAAGAAAATTCGCCACTTTAAAGAAATCAAACGAGGTTACTGGTCGTTTGTGATCCTAGCGATCATGTTGATCTTATCGCTGTTCGCTGAGCTATTGATCAACAGTAAAGCCTTGGTGGTGAAGTACGATGGTCACTTCTATTTCCCGGTGGTGAGCGATGTGCGTCTTGGTAGTGAATTTGGCCAAGCCTCCTCCAGTGAAGCTGATTATCGTGTACTACAAAAGACCTTTGCCGACGAAGGGGGAGATAACTTCGTTATTCTGCCAATCGTGCCTTGGAACCCGTATGAGCAAGACTTTAGCGGAGATTTTCCGCCGACCGCTCCTAATGCTGATAACAAACACTACTTGGGTACGGATGTTATCGGCCGTGATATTTTAGCTCGATTGGTTTATGGCTTTCGTACTGCGATGGGGTTTGCTCTGTTAACCATGGTGATCTCATACGCGATTGGTACCGCAGTGGGCTGCGCGATGGGTTATTGGGGCGGTAAGTTTGACCTCTTTGTTCAGCGATTGATTGAAGTGTGGTCTATGGTGCCATTCTTGTATGTCATCATGATCTTAGTTTCTATCGTCCAGCCGACCTTTACGCTTTTTGTTGCGATAAACGTCCTGTTTACTTGGATGGGAATGACGTGGTACATGCGAACCATGACCTATAAAGAAGCGGCGCGGGAATACGTGATGGCGGCGCGGGCATTGGGTGCATCAACCGCGCGGATCCTGTTTAACCACATTTTACCCAACACCATGGTGATGATTGTGACCCTTGCTCCGTTTACGATTGCAGCCAACATTACCGCACTGACGGCACTTGATTATTTAGGTTTAGGCTTGATGCCCCCGACACCAAGTTGGGGTGAATTATTGCAACAAGGTAAGTCTAACCTAGACTCTCCATGGATCGTTGCTTCGGTTGTTACCTCCATTGTTTTGGTACTGGTGATGGTCACGTTCATTGGTGAAGCGATTCGAGCTGCATTCGACCCGAAAAAATTCACACGCTATGTTTAAACAAGTGGTGTGACGAGAACATAAAAAGGGAAGTTTTATGATACGCATATTTTTAGCCTCAACGTTAGGCGCTGTGAGTTTCGGTGCAATGTCCGCGACGCTCCCTGCGGACCTTAACTGGCAAACAAACTGGGATGAGCCGCAATATGGATCGCCTGAAGCGAAACGCGGTGGTACGTACCGTACCTACATGTCCAGTTTTCCCCAAACCTTACGTAGTGTCGGTCCCGATGCCAACGCAGGACTGCGTTCATATTTTTTAGATGAAACGCCAGGCTTGGTCGTTCGTCACCCGGATACTCTAGAATTTATTCCAGAAATGGCCAATGAATGGGCACTCGCGGGTGATAATAAAACGGTTTACTTTAAGCTTAATCCAGCGGCTAAATGGTCGGATGGCGAGCCAGTCACGGCCGACGACTTCGTGTTTATGTTGAAGTTTTACCGCTCAAAAGACATTCTCGAACCTTGGTATAACGACTACTACAGTAAAACCATTGCTGATGTGGTGAAGTACGATACGCATACCTTTTCGGTTTCAGCGGCCAAAGAGTTCAATCCAGAAGAGTTGTTGCTGCGTATGGGCTCGTTGCGACCTCGTCCAGCACACTTCTACGCCAATCCGAAGAAAGACGAAAATGGCGACGGTATTCAGGATAATTTCGTTCGCTACTACAACTTTAAGAGTGAACCGACAACCGGGGCGTATCACCTTGCGGATGTCAAGAAAGGCAGAAGTGTGACGTTTGAGCACGTGGGTGAAGATTGGTGGGGCTATACCAACAAGTATTACAAAAACCGTTATAACGTCGACAAAATTCGTATTACGGTGATCCGTGATAACGATATTGCGATGAAGCACTTTGAAAAGGGCGATCTCGATGCCTTTGGGCTTGTGCTGCCAAGTTTGTGGCATGACAAGTCTAATTCAGGGCCTTATCAGAAAGGCTATATCGAGAAGTTTTGGGGTTATAACCAATACCCTGTAGGGGCTGGTGGAATTTGGATCAATACCGCGCAGCCGTTGCTAAACGATCTGAATATCCGCAAAGGCATCACTTACGCGACAGATTTTGATGGCATGATAGAAAATCTTATGCGTGGTGACTATACACGCAAGCCGAACCCGACGGGGTTTGGACACGGTAAATACACCTTGCCAGATGCAAAAGCGCCGGCCTTTGATGTTGATAAAGCAGTGGTCGCTTTTGAAGCGGCCGGGTTTGACCAAATTGGCCCTGATGGTATTCGTGTCAACGCAGACGGTCAGCGTCTGAGTTTTGAGCTGACGTATGCAACGCCTGTCCATACACCGCGTATCGCTTACCTCAAAGAGCAAGCGAAGCTCGCCGGTTTAGACATTGAGCTGAAACTGATCGACGGCTCATCAATGTTTAAGTACGTCAGTGAGAAAAAACATCAACTTGCGTTCCTGACCATGAGCACGTCCGAGATCCCAACCTATTGGGAGTACTTCCATTCAGCAAATGCGAATAAGCCACAAACCAATAACTTTACCAACTACAGTACGCCTGAGCTGGATAAAAAAATCATGGAGTATCGTTTCAGCTTAGATATGGATAAAAAGGTTCAGCTTGGTTACGAGATTCAGCGTGATATTACCAACGCTTACGTGATCGTTTCTGGATATATGGTGCCTTATGTCCGTTACGGTTACTGGCGTTGGCTCAAACTGCCTGAAAAGCCGATGACGCGAATGACCGAAGCATTATTCAGCGGCGGTATTATTGGCGACGGCACATACTGGATTGACAAGGATGTGAAAAAAGAAACCCAACAAGCGATGAAATCCGGCAAAACCTTTGAGCCAGTGGTGACCATCGACGATACCTACAAGCTGTAAGGTACAAGTTGCAAGGTATAAGTGGTAAGGCGGTGTTATGGAAAACGATGTAATTTTAAGTGTCAAAGACCTCGAAGTAGAGTTCATCACTGACGATGGGCCAGTCAAGGTGCTGCATGGGGTCAACTTTAATGTGCGTGCTGGTCGCACTCTAGGCTTAGTGGGCGAGTCCGGTAGTGGCAAGAGTGTCACCGCTATGTCGATCATGGGGTTATTGCCAAAGCCATACGGAAATATTATTAACGGCGAAGTGAATTACCGTGGCACAAACTTAGTTAATTTGCCGGCAGAGCAGATGTATGCGATGCGTGGAAACCGTATCTCAATTATCTTCCAGGATCCGATGACGGCGTTAAACCCAGTTCATAGTATTGGTCGTCAGATATGCGAAGTGTTGGAACTTCACCGTCCCGAGCTGGATAAGAAAGATCGCCAATCCTATGCAATTGAAATGCTCGATAAAGTAAAAATTCCTATGCCGGAGAAGCGGCTCAACGAGTATCCACATAATTTATCCGGCGGTATGCGACAGCGCGTGATGATCGCTATGGCACTGGCGTGTAAACCGGACATATTGATCTGTGACGAACCGACTACAGCATTGGATGTTACCGTGCAGGCGTCTATCCTTGAACTAATGAACGAGCTGCAAGAAGAAACCGGCATGGCGATGATCTTCATTACTCATGATCTTGGCGTTGTCGCCGAAGTCTGTGATGACGTTGCTGTCATGTACGGTGGTCGAATTGTCGAAAATGCAGAGATCTTTGAGTTGTTTGATAACCCTCAACACCCATACACCGAACGTTTAATGGGATTGATGCCAAGCTTAGATAATGAACCGAAGCAAATGATCGACATCAAACCGATCGATGCCAGTATGTTTGCCAGTTAATGGATACAAAGTGTTCAGTCATGAATCAGTCATAAAAGAGGATGTGATGACAAAAGAAGTATTAAGGATTGAAAATCTTAAGCAGCACTTTGTATCTGGTAAAGGGTTGTTTAAAAAAGGTTATACCATCAAAGCCGTTGATGGTGTCTCTTTGTCGGTGAGTGAAGGAGAAACTCTGGGGCTAGTTGGAGAGTCGGGTTGTGGCAAAAGCACCTTAGGCCGAACCATCCTCAAGCTTTACGAACCCACGGAAGGTAAGATTTTCTTTGAAGGTAAAGACATCACCAGGCTTTCGGTTAAAGAGATGCGCGCATTACGTAAAGAGATGCAGATTGTCTTTCAGGATCCGATGGAGTCACTCAACCAACGCCATACTATCGGTATGATTCTAGAAGAGCCGTTTGTGATTCATAAAGTTGGCACTCCAGCCGAGCGTAAGCAGTGGGTCAAAGAGTTATTAGTCAAAGTGGGCCTGCCAGAAACAGCAGTCAATCGCTATCCGCATGAGTTCTCTGGCGGTCAGCGTCAGCGTATCGGGATTGCTCGAGCGATCGCGCTTAAGCCAAAACTACTGATTTGTGATGAGTCGGTGTCCGCGTTGGATGTTTCCGTTCAGGCACAAATTCTGAACTTGCTATTGCAGCTGCAACAGGAAATGAACCTGGCGATTATTTTCATTTCGCATGACCTATCGGTGGTAAAACATGTCTCGGATAAAGTTGCGGTGATGTACTTTGGTAAAGTGGTAGAAGCGGGCAGCGCGAAAGACATCTACGCCAATCCGCAAAATGAATACACCAAAAAACTGCTCTCTGCTATTCCTATCACGCACCCTAAATACCGTAAGAAAAAGCGTCTGGCTGAAAAAAAGCAGCAAGTGGCGTAAGTCGTGCCACTACGACAGTCAACCAGCACCGCTCTGGCAAGTAGTCAGAGCGTTTTTCTTTAGTATGCTTTTTGTACTTACATGCTAAACTCAGGCTTATCTATTTGGTTTTGTTTGGATAATTGGCTATGGCGTCAGAATTACCTAAATCGTTCAGTCGACCGTTTTTAAAAATCTTCCACTTCTTCGAAGCGGTATTATTGGTCGCGATCACCTTGGCGACGCTCTACGCCATGGTGCAAGAGTTCATTCATGTGTTTGTCGAAAAGCGCGTCCTGCTTACCGACATCTTATTAATGTTCATTTATCTCGAAGTGTTGGCGATGGTGCGCCAGTTCGTCATGAACGGCAAGATCCCGGTACGTTATCCGATGTACATCGCAATGATGGCCATTGCGCGCTACATCACTTTAGGTATGAAAGAGTTAGATGCAGTCCCAGTCGTATGGCTCTCCTTGGCTGCGCTGATACTCGCCGCTGCCACGTTGTTAATTCGCGCTGGTCACCATTATTGGCCCTACGTTGATAACCGAACTTTGGAAAAAGACGAATAAAAGACGAATAAAAGAAGTCGACGATGAGTTTTGCGTCAAAATCGCCATAAGGTGACAAAGAGTGGTTTGTGAACGCCATTCGTTATTCGCATTGATATTACTTAAGCCCGTGGTATACGTTTAGCGCGATGTTCGACGTACGTCACTAGGTGAATGTTGAAAGCTGCGTTTGTACGCACGAGAAAAGCTCGACAGCTGTGAAAATCCCACTTCGGCGGCGAGTTCTGTCATAGGCATATGGCTGTTACGCAGCAAAAATTGTGCTTTTTGCATGCGTCGCTGCAAAACGTACTTTTGTGGCGTCACCCCAAACTGCCTTTGGAATAAGCAGTAAAAATGACTTTCGCTGAGGTGCATGGCCTGAGCAAGCTGAGCATTGGTTAACGGCGTCGAAATGTTTTTATCGATATACGTATTTAAATGGCTAGCTTCCAAGCGACGATGCGGGGCAGGTAGCGTTGCACTGGATGACATTTGACCAAGCTGCGTTAAAAATAATGACACGAGCTGGCAGTTTATCTGTGGTGACATTTGGCCTTGGCTGACTTTCTGCGCAGCAAAATCGAGCAATACCTGACTTTCTGTGCCTAGGTTTAGGAAGTAAGGCTGTTGAAATACCGACTCCTTTAATGACAAATTACACGCTTGTTCCAGCGCTTGTATGTAAGGATCTGCTGGCGCTAAGTCGATGACGAATAACTCACTGTCTTCACTTAAACCATTATAAAAATGAGGAGCATTATCCGGCACTATCGCCACAGTGCCATGCCCTATATTTCCACTTTCAAGTTCAAACTCGCACGCCATTGTACCTCGCCAGCCTAACAATATCTGAGCATAGTTGTGCAGATGTTGGCCTTGTCGTCTGGCAATAACATTTCTTCTTATCTGAGTTTGATTCACAGTGAGTTTCCTACTTTTCTCTGCGCGCTGAGTTTCCCCAAAGTAACTTTTCCTTCTCCAACGTTTTTCAGTTTCGGAGTCTGGGGTAAATACCACAGAGTTTCGGGCAAATGAATGGCGCTATTAATAGGTAAAATAACAATATATTAACAATAAAGGAAGAATGACATGCAACTCAACCAGAAACAGGTTTGCGACGCACTACCTTGGCTACCATTGGTCGACGCTTTAAAAGATATTTTTACACGTGATGTAACGGCGCCTATTCGTCACCATCACACAATGAACGTACCGCAAGACCCTAGCGCGACCTTGTTATTAATGCCGGCATGGATTGAAGGAGAGTACTTGGGCGTAAAACAGGTGAATGTCTTTCCGGGGAACTCTGCTCGTAATCAACCTGGACTCAGCAGTCATTATTTACTGAGTTGTGGTCAGACAGGACAAATGCTGGCCCAGATCGATGGTAATGAGCTCACTGCGCGCAGAACTGCGGCGGCTTCGGCACTGGCTTCTCGTTACCTCTCGCGTGAAGCGACCAGAAAAATGTTGATGGTTGGGGCAGGGCGCGTTGCACGACGTCTAATACCAGCCCATATGAGTGTACGTCCCATTGAAACGGTTCATGTATGGGATATTAATTCGGCCGCGGCTGAGCAATTGGCTACAGAATTGCGTGATGAAGGCGTTGATGCCATTGCATGCTCCGATGAGCAGTTAGAAACGGTCGCGCGCGAAGCCGATCTCATTAGCTGTGCCACGCTTTCAACCGAACCACTCATTAAAGGTGAGTGGCTTAAGCCGGGTGCGCACTTAGATTTAGTGGGGAGTTTTACGCCGACAATGCGTGAGACCGATAACGAAGCGTTGCAGCGAGCGAATGTATTCGTGGATGTGAAGGCGGCGGCACTGGTTGAAACGGGCGAGTTGATCATGCCTATCCGTGACGGAGCGATTACCGAAGATAAAATCTTAGCGGACTTTTCGGGGTTGTGTCGTGGCCAACATGCAGGGCGTGCAGCCCTCGACGAGCCAGAAACAGCGATCACCTTATTTAAATCGGTCGGTGACTCTCGTGAAGATCTGGCGGGCGCGATTCTGGCTTATCAGTCAGTTCAGATTGCGTAAATAGTAATCAAGCTGACGCATATCTTGGCTTTTCTTTTGCCCTGCTTGCGGTGTTGTTATCCGCTATCAGGCTTTCCATGCGTGCCGCATCTTTTTAGGTGCGGTCCTGCGCAACGTGATTCGGAAAAAGACCTATGACTAAAAAGAACTCAGATTATACGGCACCGCCACCATTAGGCCTGGCAGTCGTACCGATTATCCTCACTATTGGCTTGTTAGCGACACAGATTTTTTATTATGACGATTTTACTCCTCATATCGCGTTAGCTATTGGTTTTGCTATTACTGCGTTAGTCGGTTGGTATCAGGGGCTACGTTGGCAGGACATCGAGTCCGGCGCATTTCGTGTCTTACACGTGGCGATGCCCTCTATTGCGACCCTTATTGTGGTAGGGATGCTGGTAAGTACCTGGATAGCTAGTGGTACGGTGCCTACCCTAATTTATTACGGCTTAGTCTTGATTGAACCGGAGTGGTTTCTGGCAGCGACCATGCTGTTGTGCTCTGTAGTATCTCTTTCAATTGGTTCGAGTTGGACAACCGTGGGCACGGTCGGCCTAGCGTTAGTTGGAATCGGTTTTGCGTTTGGTATTCCTGCGTATTGGACGGCAGGTGCTGTTGTCTCTGGGGCTTTTTTTGGCGATAAGATTTCACCGCTGTCGGATACCACGAACCTTGCTGCTGCCGTAACCGAAACCAATGTATTCGCTCATATTCGCAATATGATGCCGACAACCATACCCGCAATGCTGATCGCTTTGACGCTGTACTCGATTCTGGGTGGTGCAGTAATGGGAGATGCGACCTCTGGCGCCCAGCAACAGCTACAACAAATTACCGCAATTCAATCGGGGCTGGAGAGTCACTTTTCGCTCGGTTTTCTGCCTTTGCTGCCGCTCTTTGTGGTGATGCTATTGGCGTTTTATAAGATAGCACCTATCCCAGCCCTGTTTATTGGCTTTGTTCTCGGGGCAGGTGTCGCGGTTCATAATTATGACTATAACCTGAATGATATTCTCACCTTTGCCCACAGTGGGTACAAGATAGAGACAGGTTCGGCTGCGCTGGATAACTTGCTCAATCGCGGTGGCGTCACCTCAATGACTTGGGTGATCACTTTGATGATGTTCGCCTTGGCATTTGGTGGTGCACTGGAGCGGACTGGGTGTTTGGAGTCGGTCGTGAATGCCGTGATGAAGTCGACACGAGGCTTTAAAGGGTTACAAACGAATGCCATTCTGACTTCTATTGCGACCAACGCCGTATCAGGTGATGTATACCTATCGATTGCCTTACCTGGGCGTATGTTTGGGCCGCAATATGACAAGTTGGGCTATAGCCGACTTAACCTCTCCAGAGCGATTGAAGAAGGGGGAACTTTAGTCTCGCCATTGATCCCTTGGAATGCGGGTGGCGCATTTGTGATGGGAACCTTGGGGCTGATTGTCGCACCGGGCGATTACAGTGCTTTGTTGTACGCTCCGTTAGCGTTTGCTTGTTGGTTATCACCAGCGATTGGCATTTTATATGCTCAAACGGGGTGGTTCTCAAAGCGAGTGGAGCAAGAGGCGACGGCAAGCTCGGAGTCCGGCTCACCAGTGAGCAGCAGCTCTCATTAAATCGTATCCAATACCTTTTTCATCTAAGTCAGTAGGTAGAACATGACACAACCCGCGATACATATCGCTTTTAACGACAAGTCCTCAGTTGCTGTAGTGGGAGCTGGAGTTGTAGGGCTTTGCACAGCGCTAGAAGCACAGCGCCATGGCTATCAAGTCACTTTGTTTGACAAAGGTTTGCCCGGTAAAGGCGCGTCGTTCGGTAATGCTGGTTATTTAGCAACAGAATTGATTGAACCTCTGGCAACGAAAAAAATATTGGCTGCCGCACCAAGGATGTGGATGGATCCTAAGGGGCCATTGGCCCTACCTTGGACGTATTTACCTAAAGCCCTGCCTTGGTTGGCGCGTTTTGTTCGCTCTGCCTCTTCTTCGCGAGTGGAGTTTGGTCGACAAGCGCTTTACCAGCTCAACCAAGCCGCCATTCCTGCTTGGCAACGCTGTTTGGCGGATATTGGGGCCGAAGAGTACCTCGTGCCGTCAGGCTACTTGCTGGTATGGGAGTCAAAAAATAAGTTAGATGAGGCTAAAGCGCATGCTGCTTACCTTGCTCAATGGAACATAGAAAGTGTCCTACTGCAAGGTGCACAACTGAGGGAAAAAGAGCCAGAGCTGGCTGATACTGTTAGTCACGCTCTGTTTTTCCCCAATGCGTGTCGAGTGAAAGATCCTTACTTACTGTCGAAACAACTGTTTGCGGTTTTTCAAGCGCGTGGTGGGTGTTTTGAACAAACCGAAGTCAGTGAAATTCTTCCGCAAGAGAACGCAGTAGAGGTAGTCACGACGAGTAAAAATAGGTTCGAACATGTGGTGCTTTGCACGGGCGCTTGGGGTAAGCCACTGTTAGAACAAACAGGGATATCTGTCCCACTTGAAGCAGAGCGCGGCTACCACCTAACGATAGAGACTGCCGATATGGAGACGCCGCTACTCCAACATCCTATTGGTTCCGCGGAACGTAAATTTGTGATGAGTCCTTTAGAATCTGGTTTAAGGGTGGTGGGCATCACTGAAATTGCTGGTTTGCGTTTACCTGAGTTTGCTCGCCGGTTTAATGTGCTGCGCCATCATAGTAAGCAACTATTACCAAGATTAAACAACTCTGCTCTTAACGTGAGTGAATGGATGGGACATCGGCCGACTCTGGTGGATTCGTTGCCTGTGATAGACCAGCACCCGAGTTATCCACGGTTATTGTTTGCCTTTGGGAATCAGCACTTAGGGCTGACTCAAGCAGCCATTAGTGCAGAGTTAGCTATTAGTCTATTGCGCGAAGCGGAGCCTGAGTGTGATTTGGAACCCTATCGGGTAGACCGGTTCTAAGGGCTAAAGACAGTCGTTAGTAGAACGATAAAAGATCGGCGCGAATGGCGGTGATTTTGCTCACCCTACCTATTGGCTCTCACTTGCACATCATTGACATATCACCGCTTGCCTACACTTGATTATTTCCCGCTTATTCGTGGCTGTTGATGAATTTCATGGATATTTATAGACGATTAAAACTACAAAGCCCTTTTAATCAAGGGCTTTGTAGAACGTTAAACAATAAGTTGAACGTTATTCAATATTCTGGATCTGCTCACGCATTTGCTCAATAAGCACTTTTAACTCAACGCCAGATGCGGTGATGTCGGTGCTGATGGATTTAGACGCGAGGGTGTTCGATTCACGGTTGAACTCTTGCATCATGAAATCGAGACGACGACCTACTGAGCCACCTTTTTTCAAAATATTGGTGGCTTCCTTAACGTGAGAGTCAAGGCGGTCCAGTTCTTCAGCTACGTCAGACTTTTGTGCCAATAGAATAAGCTCTTGTTCAACACGCGATGGATCTAATTCCACTTTGGCGTCTTCAAATTTGGAGAACAAACGTTCACGTTGCCACTCTAAAATCTCAGGCATGCGCGCACGCACTTTCACCACTTCTGCAGTGATCGCCTCTAAACGTTGCTCGATCAGGGCTTTCATGTTGTCGCCTTCACGACCACGAGCTTCAATAAAGTCGCTGAGTGCCTCTTCAAAGCCTTCTAGCAATGCTTTATTGACGGTATCCATGTCTTGCTCTGGCGTTTCCATGACACCTGGCCATTGCATGACTTGGAATGGGTTGATGCGGCTCAGTTCGCCCGTCATATGCATCACTTGTTCTGCCGCTTTAATCACTTGGTTAGCCAGTGACTCATTGATGCTGAGTTCACCTTTTGCGGCTGGGTTAGCTTCAAAGCGAAGGTTACATTCCACTTTACCGCGGGCTAAACGCTTACGAAAACGCTCACGCAATACTGGCTCGAGTGCGCGAAACTGCTCTGGCATGCGAAAGTAGGTTTCTAGGTAACGTTGGTTAACGCTGCGGATTTCCCATACCGCAGAACCCCAATCGCCTTTTACTTCTTTGCGTGCATACGCCGTCATACTGTAAATCATCGAATTTTCCTGTCTTCAATTTTTGAAAATTACTTAAAGAGTGTATCACGGAGCAGAGGTGGGTGCGCGGGGGAGGAGGGGAAATGTTTACGGTGTGGCGAATGTGTAACCTATGAATTCGATATTGATTCCGTTATAATCCCCGCCCAACCAAATCGTCTTCTCCTCATTATTTAAGGTAGATGCCCATGCGTCCAAACGATCGCAAGGCGGACCAAGTTCGCCCAATCAAAATGACCCGAAACTACACAGCTTATGCTGAAGGCTCTGTGCTAGTTGAGTTCGGTAACACCAAAGTGTTGTGTAATGCGACCGTCGAAGAATCGGTTCCTCGCTGGCTAAAAGGCCAAGGCAAAGGCTGGGTCACAGCAGAATATGGCATGCTACCACGTGCTACGCACTCTCGTACCCGTCGCGAAGCGGCCAGTGGTAAGCAGGGCGGCCGCACGATGGAAATCCAACGTCTTATTGCTCGCAGCTTACGTGCCGTGGTGGACTTAAAAGCCATGGGTGAGTTCATGATCACGGTTGACTGTGACGTTATCCAAGCCGATGGTGGTACACGTACGGCATCAATCAGTGGTGCAAGCGTTGCTATGGCCGATGCGTTCCAACACCTGGTTGATAACGGCAAGCTAAAAGCTAACCCGATGAAAGGCCATGTAGCGGCTGTGTCTGTTGGATTGCTGGGTGATGATGTCTTATGTGACCTTGAATATGTCGAGGATTCTGCGGCTGATACTGACATGAATGTTGTCATGACAGAAGAAGGCAAGATGATCGAAATCCAAGGCACGGCAGAAGGTGAACCGTTCAGCCACGAACAGCTGATGGCATTGCTAGAATCGGCGAAAGGCGGGATTACCGAAATCGTCGCGGCGCAGAAGGCGGCGTTAGAAAATTAATTGTTTAAATAGCTTCCCGTTAAGGAAGCTATTTTTTTAAGTATTCCTAGGACCTAGGACCTAGGACCTAGGACCTAGGACCTAGATACTGATATCCATAAAAACTGAAAATCGAGAGAAAATAATGAAAGCATACCAGCGTGAATTTATTGAGTTTGCACTTGAGAAAGAAGTTCTTAAGTTTGGTGAGTTTACTTTGAAATCAGGCCGTAAAAGCCCTTACTTCTTTAACGCTGGTCTTTTCAATACAGGTCGTGACTTAGCGCGTCTTGGCCGCTTTTATGCCGCGGCTCTAGCAGATTCAGGCATCGAGTTTGATGTGTTATTTGGCCCAGCATACAAAGGCATCCCAATTGCGACAACGACGGCAGTTGCTCTGGCGGATCACCATGATATCGATACGCCTTACTGCTTTAACCGTAAAGAAGCCAAAGACCATGGCGAAGGTGGTAACTTGGTTGGGTCTGCACTTGAAGGCCGTATCATGCTGGTGGATGATGTGATCACGGCAGGTACAGCCATTCGTGAATCGATGGAAATCGTCAAAGCTAATGGCGCTGACTTAGCGGGTGTGTTGGTGGCGATTGACCGCCAGGAGAAAGGCAAAGGCGAACTGTCTGCGATTCAGGAAGTGGAACGTGATTTCGGCTGCGCGGTTGTTTCTATCGTCAGTTTAGGTGATTTGGTCACTTACCTTGAAGAAAAAGGCAACGCAACAGAACATCTCGATGCGGTGAAAGCGTACCGTGCGCAATATGGGATTTAAAACAAGGTCCTAGGGGAGTAAACATAGGTCCCAGGTTTTAGGGTCCTAGGTCCTAGGTTTAGCGCGCTGCAACTCAAGAGATAAACGGTGGGCTTTGTGTTTGCTGTTTTGGAATACAGAGCGCTTCGCTTACAGATTACGGAATACGGAGAAGGTCCTAGGGAAAAACAGATCCTAGGTCCTAGGTGTGGTACACGAGGCTTCGGTGTGCCTTTGTCGGTATTTGTTTTTGCTGTTTGGAATACAGATTACGGAGTACTGAAAACGGGATAATCTTTTCCTGTAATCCGTAATCCCAAATCCTTTCCCTAGGGCCTAGAACCTAGGATCCTAAGACCTTTTTAAACCTAGGACCTTTTTCCCCTAGCCCTTATTTATAACGAATCCCTTTCGGTACGTTTTCATCCGCCATGGTCTTGTAGCGCTTGTGCAGCCACATCCATTGCTCAGGCGCACGCAGGATCACTTCTTCAACGTACTTGTTCATGTAGGCGGCAGCGGCCACTTCGTCTTTTTGTGGGTAATCGGCTTCGATGCACTTATCAGCGATGATCTCGTATTTTCCTTGTGCATTGCGAAAGCCTGAGCCCGGAATGATGGCACATTTTGATGTGTACGCCAGAATGCTGGTTCCTGTGGTCGTACACGCATCCTCTACGGCGAAGAAAGGCACATAAACCGATTTATTGCGGCCGTAGTCATGATCCGGTAAATAAAACAGACGCTCGCCGCTGCGTAGTACGCGGATCATCTTCTTCACGTCTTTACGGTCAATTAACTTGTTGCCGTTATGCGTACGCCCCCAGTATTGAATAAAGTTGTAAGCATCATTGTCGTGCGGACGGAATGCGCCATAACCGGGAACGCCAAGTACGGCAAAGGCTCGCGCCGTTATCTCTAAGTTTAAAGCGTGAACGCAGCACAGTAGCACCCCTTTGCCTTCGGCATCTTTTTGCCTCAGAGCATCGAGATCTTTCTCTACGATAAGGGTTTTAAAACGCCAGGTAGGCCAAAACCACGTAATTCCCGTTTCAATCAACGCCATGCCGGTGTTTTTAAAATTCTCTTCCACGATGGCTTGAACGTCTTCTGGCGTTTTGTCTGGAAACGCGAGCTCCAGATTGCGCGTTGCTACATGGACACGACTTTTGCCGTAGCGCATGCCCAGCTTACCGACAGCGCGACCTAATGACAGCAATAGGCGATAAGGCAGAATATTGACGACGATGGCCAGCAGACCAAAACCAAGCCAGACTCCCCAGTTACGAGGATGAAGAAGGGAAAGAGAAAATTCAGGCTGTTTAAGGTTGTCTTTACTCATAATCTTTACTTAATTTGTGCGCTTAGCAGAGCCCAGTACTCGTCAAAGTTTGCAGTTGGCTGATATTTAAAGTCACTGCGTACAAAGCGGTTCAGGCTGCCTTCTACTTGCCCCAAAATTTGCGCGGCAAGAATTCGTTCTTCGACAGGGAAAGATTTACCTTCACGTAGCTTACGCTCGCGTAGGATCTGACGCAATTGGGTTTCAATGCGTTCAAACAACTGATTAATGCGTTCACGTAGACGTTCATTTTCGAACATCAAAGCATGGCCAGAAAGAATACGTGTTAGACCTGGATTACGTTCTGAAAAAGCAAGAATCAAATGCATCACCATGCGGATGCGCTCTAAGGTATCTTTCTCGTCGTCCAAAATGCGATTGATACGCGTCATTAACGCTTCTTCAATGAACTCAATCAACCCTTCAAACATACGGGCTTTACTTGGGAAGTGGCGGTATAGTGCGGCTTCAGATACACCGACTTGTTTTGCCAGCTTTGCCGTAGTAATGCGGGAAGCGCCGTCGGTCGACTCAAGCATTTCTGCTAATGCTTGTAAGATCTCTTCACGACGATTGGATTTTCTACTACCGGCCATTAGTTACTTCCTTTCAAAATACAAAGTTGAGCGGAGGGGATTATAAGACGCTATGCTGCATCAAACTAGACTACTGAGAGCGGAATGGGAGATTTAACGCTCTCAATTGTCATGTGCGTAGCAAATTTATGCCAGTTTTTGACAAAAATTGAAGCTTTAGTTACATAAGTTCGTGCATTTTTTCCAGAACTTTAAAGCTCAAGGCTTCTTTTGATTCCAAAGCGAGAGTCAGTTCACCTTCTGGCCAAAACAGCGTGAGCGCATTGTTACTGCTGTTAAAGCCTTGGCCTGCAACCGATACATCGTTTGCACAGATCATGTCGAGGTTCTTCTTGGCTAATTTACCACGTGCGTACGTTTCGACATCGTTGGTTTCAGCAGCAAAACCAACCGTAAATGGACGTTGCTCTGTCAATGCGGAAACCGAGGCCACAATATCAGGGTTTTTGACCATTTTGATGACCATATGATCGTTGTTTTCTGTCTTTTTCAATTTTTGAGACGCCACGTCTTGAGGGCGATAGTCCGCCACCGCAGCGCAACTGATAAAGGCATCGTGACTGACGGCATTTTCCATCACCGCGTCATACATTTCTTGCGCACTTGAAACGTCAATACGCGCAACACCACTTGGCGTGTTTAAGCTTACTGGACCACTGACTAAAGTCACTGTCGCGCCCATTTGAGCCGCTGCACTGGCCAATGCATAGCCCATTCTCCCAGAGCTGTGGTTAGTTAGGTAGCGCACCGGGTCGAGTGCTTCGCGCGTCGGTCCTGCACTAATCAGTATTGATTTTCCTGCCAAAAGTTTTGGCTGAAAGAATTGCTCACATAAATGCACCAACTGCATCGGTTCCAACATACGGCCCGGACCCACATCGCCACAGGCTTGTTCGCCAGCTGCCGGTCCCCAAATGTGCATGCCTCGACGTGCCAGGGTTGCAATGTTCTCTTGTGTCGCGACGTTTTGATACATCTGCTGGTTCATCGCAGGAGATACCGCAACTGGCGCATCAGTGGCAAGTACCAAGGTGGTCAGTAAATCATTGCCCATGCCGGCAGCCATACGCGCAATTAAGTCCGCCGTGGCAGGCGCGAGTAGAACGATATCGGCCCATTTGGCGAGTTCAATGTGTCCCATTGAAGCTTCAGCCGCAGGGTCGAGTAAGCTGTCAGAGACTGGATTACCTGAGACGGCTTGCATGGTAAGAGGGGTAATAAATTCCTTGGCGGCTTTAGTCATCACAACCTGAACTTGCGCGCCTCTTTCGATGAGACGACGCGTTAGCTCCGCACATTTATATGCAGCTATGCCGCCACTGATGCCGAGTAGAATTTTCTTTCCTGCGAGTGTTTGCATGTGAGATCTCCAATTTTTCTGGCGACGATTTTAGCACAACTACCAAAAGTCTCATCGTCTGCTTATCTCTTGCTGAGCATAATACTCACCGTTTTAGGGTGTTCTGAACCTTATATATGGAACAGAGAATAGAGAGATATATGCAAGACTAAACTCAAAAGTGCCCTCACTTAAGCTTTCTCACCACGATGATAGAAGCTCTCGATTGAGTCGGAGATTATCACTATTGATGAACGACTAAATTACACAGAAAGCCATAATGACACGAAAAAAGCGCACGATGAGCTCGACTTTAGTGCTTTATTTTGTGCAATAAGGGCTGTTTATCTTCAATGAGAAGCCTGATGATACTAAAAGCTCTGCCGAGTGAGTCGATGCCGAGAGAGAAATTACTCCAGCGCGGCCCTCAAGCATTAAGTGATGCTGAACTGCTGGCGATTTTTCTCCGGACTGGAACGCAAGGTATGAATGTACTCGAACTGGCCGACTTCCTTATTCAGGATTTTGGGTCTTTAAGACAGTTGTTCTCAGCGTCAGAAAAAGAATTTTGCCAACACAAAGGATTAGGGCAAGCCAAATACGTGCAACTCCAAGCGGTCTTAGAAATGACGCAGCGTTATTTGGCGGAAACTTTAAAGCGTGGGGATGCGCTGACCAGTCCGGAACAGACCAAGTTATATCTTTCTTCTATATTAAGAGATCGACAAAGAGAGGCATTTTACATTCTTTTCCTAGATAACCAGCATAGAGTGATAAAAGATGAAATCTTGTTTGAAGGAACATTGGATGCGGCGTCTGTGTATCCACGAGAAGTGGTTAAGCGAGCCTTACATCACAACGCAGCAGCTTTGATTTTAGCGCATAATCATCCATCTGGAGTGGCAGAGCCTAGCCAAGCCGATAGAAGAATTACTCGTCGTTTAATTGATGCGTTAGCGCTGGTGGATATTCGTATTTTGGACCATTTCGTCATCGGTGACGGAGAAAGTGTTTCTTTTGCAGAAAGAGGGTGGATATAACTGTGCGTTTTTTAGGTTGTTAGTTGCTAAAAATCTGCTATCATCCACGCCACTAAATTTTTAACTGAATTCAGCTTGGACTGCTAAAAAAATCTGCTGTCTAAAAAAAGATCACGAAAACCTGTAAAAAGGATCTGTTCGGGTCTTGAGCAATGCATATCAAGTTAGTATAATGCGCGACCTTTGATAGCCTTGTATGGATTTTCCATAGCGGTTCTTAACCTCTAACTTCTTTCCAAGAAATAGAGAGGTTCGGCCACCAAGGTTGATATCGAGCTGAAACGATTTTGGAGAAGACATTCATGTCACGAGTATGCCAAGTAACTGGTAAGCGTCCAGTAACGGGTAACAACCGTTCACACGCACGAAATGCTACTAAGCGTCGTTTTCTGCCGAACCTACAAACTCATCGTTTCTGGGTAGAGAGCGAAAAACGTTTTGTTAAACTACGTCTATCTGCTAAAGGTATGCGCATCATCGATAAGAAAGGTATTGATACCGTTCTTGCAGACATGCGTACACGTGGCGAAAACGTTTAAGAGGAAATAAGCAATGGCAAAGAAAGGCGTTCGTGAGAAAATCCGTCTAGTATCTTCTGCAGGTACAGGCCACTTCTACACAACTGATAAGAACAAGCGTAACATGCCAGGCAAATTTGAGATCAAGAAATTTGATCCAGTAGTTCGCCAGCACGTTATGTACAAAGAAGCAAAAATCAAGTAATTGATTCCGTCTCTTTAGTGTATTGAAAAACCCAGCTCTCGAGCTGGGTTTTTTTTTACAAGGTTCTAGGTAGCTAGGATCCTAGGTCCTAGGTGGAGTTTGCTGAATCTTCTGTGTTTAGCACTTAGGGGATTGTGTTTGTGGTTTTAGGGAATACGGAGCGCTTCGCTTACAGAGTACGGACTACAGATAGGTATATTCCGTAGTCTGTATTCCGTAATCCGTAATCTTTTCCTAGGACCTAGGACCTAGGACCTAGTACCTTTCTTTCCCCTAGCACCTAGGAACCTAGGATCTTATAATCTTAAGACCACTTAACCTCGGATATAAAAAAATGCGCATTAGTCCGGCTCGTCGCCGCCGATGGAACAATATTCTGATGCTTGGCATCATCGCATTTATTGTTATTTTAAATGCGCCGACGTGGATCAAAACCTACTTGTTATCGGAAGAGGCTGATTCTTATCCGAACTTGTTACGTTCCGATCATGAGGTGAGTGCAATTTACTACGGTGGTTGGGAATTAGAGAACATTGACGGGCAGTGGCAATCGAACATTAAAGCCAATATTCCTGCGCAACAACTGGTGTCTCGCTGGCAGTCTTTGGAAGGAACCGAGCTTTCTGCTGAGCAATACCAACAGTTGAAGCCTGAGCTAAAAGCCCCAGAAACCATCGAAATTTGGTATCAAGGTATTGAAGAGCCGCAACGTGTGACCTTTTATCGCCTTAAAAACTTTTGGCTTTTCAAAAACTGGCAAGAACAATGGATTGCGGTTTCGGTCGATGGCAATTACCTGCTTCCTGAATAACCCGAATTGTTCGAGTAACCTTAAAAACCTTCCGTATATCTCTTTCTGCATTTCGATTATGCTAACCCAAATTGCGGAATCAAGTGGATAAATGGAGCCAAACATGCCTGAATTACCCGAAGTAGAAGTCAGCCGAATGGGGATTAGCCCACACCTAGTCGGACAGACGATTCAGTCATTTACGTTTCGAACGCCCAAATTGCGTTGGGACATTCCTCAGGAGCTAAAGCTGCTTGAAGGCCAAGTCATCCGCACCATTAGCCGCCGCGCTAAATATTTATTAATTGAAACCGACAGAGGAACCGCGATTGTGCACTTGGGCATGTCGGGGTCACTGCGGGTGCTAGATGCGGAGTTTCCTGCGGCAAAGCACGATCATGTTGATCTTAAACTGAACAACGGCAAAATTCTGCGTTATAACGATCCGCGTCGTTTTGGCGCTTGGCTCTGGTGTGCGCCGGGTGAATCCCATGCAGTACTAGAGCATATCGGGCCTGAACCATTAACCGAGGCGTTCAACCCGGAGTACGTGGCCGAAAAAGCCCAAGCGAAGCGAGTCGCAGTCAAACAGTTCATTATGGATAACAAAGTCGTCGTTGGTGTGGGGAATATCTACGCTAATGAATCGCTGTTTAAGTCCCGCATTCATCCCACCCGACCTGCTGGTAAAGTCACGGCACAAGAGTGGAGTTTGTTGGTAGAAAATATCAAAGTCACACTCGCCATTGCCATCAAACAAGGTGGAACGACACTTAAAGACTTCGCTCAAGCTGACGGAAAACCAGGCTATTTTGCTCAAGAGTTATTGGTTTATGGGAAAGCTGGAGAGCCTTGCCCGCAATGCGGTGAGCCGTTGCAAGAGCTAAAAATTGGTCAGCGAAATACGTTCTTTTGTGATGACTGTCAGGAGTGAGTGTATTTGAACGGTGAGTTACCGGAAGAAAGGAGCCTGACAAACGTTTGTATCGTATCTCAGGCTTTTTATTTAGGTTTATCCGTTCAGCTTTTTGCTGTGCATGGCATCCGCAACAATCTGTGGAACAAAGGCACTGACATCACCGCCGTGAATCGCAACTTCGCGAACGATGGTTGATGAGATAAATGCGTATTCTTCAGCGGGTGTGAGAAAAACACTTTCCAAGCCAGGCAATAATCGGCGATACATATTAGTTAAGCCGAACTCGTACTCAAAGTCCACAGTGGTTCTGAGGCCCCGAATCAGTACATTGGCATTAACATCTCGAGCAAAATCGACCATCAAGCCAGAAAAGCCTTGAGCAGAGACATTGGTTAAATGTGCGGTGACGCCTTTAACAAAATTAACACGCTCTTCGAGAGTGAACATGGTGTTTTTACTTGGGCTCTCAGCGACCGCGACAATCACTTCATCGAACATATCCGCAGCACGCTCAATTAAATCAAGGTGTCCGTTGGTAATAGGATCAAAGGTTCCTGGGTATATGACTTTTTTCATCGCAAAGTGTTCTCGTAAACGTCTGCATATTGATTAGCAGTGTAGCTTATGTCGAAGGTTTTCAATTTCTCTTGGCCATTTTTGATCAATCGCTGACGAAGTTTAGAGTCACGTGCGATGGTCATGATGGCTTTGGCGAGCGCGTTCGCATCGCCTGGCGGAACTAACAAACCATTAAATTCGTGTTTAATGATATCCGGAATACCGCCAGCGCGAGAGCCAATAACAGGCAAGCCTGCTCCCATGCCTTCCAAGATCACCGAGCCGAGTCCTTCGGTGTAAGACGGGTGGATTTGCAGATCTGCCGCTGCAAACCAGTCCCCCATATTGCTTTGCTTGCCTTCAAAGCTCACATTCGTGATCCCTTCAGCCTGCGATTCAAGCGTTGTGCGCTCAGGCCCGTCGCCCAGCAAACAAATATGGATGGGTAACTCTGACTTTTCAATTAGCTTGGCGGCCGCGGCAATAGATACATCAAAACCTTTATGTTCCAACATGTTTGCCGCGTGAATAACCAAAAACTTGCCAGCAAAGCGTTGCCTGATGTTGGCAACATTCTCCTTGTTGGTCGGGTAGTTGACTGGAGAGCTGGGAATTCTATACGTAGTGAGCTTTGGGTAAGCATCTTTCACTTTGTGTACAATTTCTTTACTCAGCCCCACAACCGCAGCGGCTTTGGAGTAAGCAAGGTTCGCCAACCACTTCTTTTTTAGCGTGTTATCGATGCGGCGCGTCACAATATAGGGTGTGCCAAACAGCATATGTTGAATCAGCGCCCAGTAAATGGCTCGGCCTTCATGAACATGGATTAATGCACAATCTTTGGTAATCGATTTAGCGTGCGCTTTAGTAAAATGTGTCGCTAGCACGAGTTTCACATCTAATTGGCGAATCGCATCGGCAAACGGGCTTTTCGGATTGGCGACCACGGTGAGATGGTAACCCTGCTTAACCTGTTGCTTGATGAGCTGAAGAGTTTGGTTTTCGCCGCCGTGATAACCGGAAGCTAAGTTGACGTGACAAATATTCATGCGTTGACTTGCTCAGATTGAAGGGTAGGCAACATGTTATCTAGCATGTTGATGACCTGTTCGCTGGTGATTCTTTGCATCGCTTTTTCATCCTGAACTCGGGTTCTCCAGTCGACCTCATCTGGTTGTTTTTGGGTTTCTGCCCAGAGCGCTTCGTTATAGGCGGATACGACGAAATCACGATAATTATAAGGTCCTGTGCGCTCAGGATTATGATGGGCGTAGAGTCCAATCACTGGTGTCCCCATCGCATTAGCCATATGTGTCGGTCCTGTATCCGGAGCGATAACAAGGTCGGCTTTATCAAGCAGTGCTAACATTTGCAGCAGCGAACTTTTGCCAATCAGGTTCGTAACAGGTACATCCAGTCGTCGCTCAATGTTTTGACCAAGATCTTTCTCCACTTGTGCAGGGCTGCCAGCAAGAATGACATTCAAGTTATTCGCCACCGCATAATCAATCACGTCTACGTAACCGGCTGCTGTCCAGTTTTTGTACGCCTTACTCGCCCCGGGTACGATCACTAGATTAGGCTTACCTTTGGAGAGGTGCGTAGTTGCCCAGTTTGCTGCTTGCTCAGAATAGTTCAGTGACCATTCAGGCACAAATGCTGGCACACCAAGGGTCGTGGCAAATTGGCATAATCCATCCAATACATGATAAGAGGACGGCGACGGAACTTTCACGTTGGTAAACAAACGCTGACCGTCTTGGCTTCTCTTCGCATCAAAGCCCAGTTTGTATCTGGCTTTGATACCGACGGTCAGAAGGCTGGCTCGAATGGCATACTGCATGTGAAGCAGCGCATCAAAGCGAATAGGTTTTAACGCTCGCCAAACCCGAAAGTACTCTTTTAAACCTTTCTTTTTATCAAACACCACCACATTAATGTTTGGAATAGATTGGAGTAATTGTGCTTCCAACGTTCCGGTTATCCACGTGATTTCTGTGCTCGGCCAGTGCTTTTGTATCGCTTGTACCACCGCAATGGTGTTGCACACATCGCCAATAGCCGAGAGTCTTAGAATACAGATTTTCTTCGGAGGTGTCGTAAAAAGGCTCATGATTGCAAAAAAGTGATTGTTAATAATTGAATTATGCAGTTGCATCCAATGAATGTATACCCTAATCACCTCAAGATGCCGAGTTCTAAGAGAATCTCCGGATAGTGCAAGTATCCTCCACGGGTTGATCATTAAATTGCAAAACTTTCTTATTATCTTAGGCGCATATTATTTCAATCGTGCAGCCACTGTCGCTTTTACCCACAGCCTAGTGGTGCCAATATTTGAGCTTGGTTTTGTTTTTGCATTTTCTTCTTCAAAAAATTCGTTCTGAATGTAAATACCATGTCAATTTTTGATATAGTCCGGCGTCCGGTTAATGATCAAGTTTTCGGCATTTCTGGTGACTATCAGTCATGCTTTTTGTATATCAGGTGGATATATTAATGACAAACGTGGCTGTATTCGTTCCACACAGAGCCCAATTTGGCAATATCACAACGCAAATTCCCTTACTTTGTGCAATCAGAAAAGAAATTAAAGACGCAAAGATAACGGTGTATACCAAGTCCAGCAACAGTGAGTTGCTTGTGACTGCGGGACTTGCTGAAAAAATTGTTAACTACAAAGGTTGGAGCATATTCAAAATTGTCTCGAGCCTCAACGCCCAAAAGTTTGATAAAGTATTCAACATCTACTCCGGATCGGAGCGCGTTCACGCCGCGTTATTTTTGGCAAAAGTGAAAGAAAAATATGCGTTTAGCAATTCCAAACTGCTGGATAAATTTGGGTTCTACAGCCAACACGTGTTCACGCAAAAAGGCAAGCAGTACGTTGCAAACAATAACTTAGAGTTAGGTAATGTGGTGTTTGGCACACAGTACGACACGAGCATTATTAATATGCTCGGCAGTAAAGATTCTGCTCAACAAACCAAGTCGCGCTTGACCATAGTACCAGCGGGTGGAGCAGGTGAGTTCAAAGTCTGGCCAATAGAAAAGTATTGTGAGGCGGCGAAGACGATCTATCAAACGTCGAAAAGTATTGAGACCATCACGGTGATTTTAGGGCCGCAAGAGTGTGATAAAGCCGCAGTCGTAGAAGCGTGCCTCAAAGACTGTCCTTATGAAATTGTCCAATCTCCGAGTATCCAGACGTTAGTGGATATCGCTAACTCGTCGCGAATCACTCTGGCCAATGATTGCGGACCGTGCCATATATTCCAAATGTTGAAAGTCCCAATGGTGATGATTTGGGGCTGGAATGTAGGAAGTTGGGGCGCAACCTCACCTTATATTCCTTTGCAGGAGTGGTACCACTGCACCAATCACTCTTGGTGTGTGTTCCCTGATGAAGAGAACAAAGCCATTCAATCGATTTCGGCAGAGCGAGTAACCAGCCTTGCGTTGATGGAACTAAGTCGCGACCCAAAAAGCAAAGAGAGCATATAACTGCTCTCTGAGTGAATTTGTATTGACGCTAATTGGACGGTGTCTACTTTTGTTGCTTTTTCTGCCATGCTTTTTTTATCAGCTGATAGTTCATCTCCATGATGTTATTCACATCGAGTGGAGCGACGGACTGTCGGCATGCGTTACGGAACTCGTCTGACTTCGCTTCTTCTGCCCAATATGTCATTGCCTCGGCCAGTTTTTCAACGGTGTAGTCTTTTTCAAGAATGGTACTGACGCTGTCGTTCATCACCTCTTTTGCCCCGCAATCGACGGTTGTGATCACCGGACAGCCGCTCGAGAGTGCCTCGATGGCGGTAAAGCCAAACGGTTCATACTTGGTTGGGAACACATAGCAAGACGCCATACTAAAGAACACTTCAGGATTGCCTTGTTTGCCTAAAAAATGGCATTTGTCTTCAATACCTAACGATTTAGCGAGGTCTTTATAAGGTTGTGGATGTTGCTCGTTGCCGACAATCACTAAGCTGGCTTGTTGCTTTAGCAAGCTGAATGCTCGCAGTGTGGGCTCTAGACCTTTGCGGTTGTAACCTGAGCCTAAAAATAGAAAAATCGGATGTTGATCATTAAGTTGAAGTTTCTGTTTGAGTTGTGCAACTTGTTCTGCACAACGTTCACGAGAGAAACGGTTAAGATCAACAGCATTATGAATCGTCGCGATTTTATTTGCGTCAACGCCATAGTCTTCCATGATTTCAGTGCTGCTTTTGTGGGAGTTCGACACCACAAACAGGTTGTTTTCAGAAGTTAGTGCTTTTTGTTCAATGTACATCGAAACGCGATCACGCGGAGTAGGCCGCTGGTCTTTTCTCAGTTTAACGATGTGTTTACGTGTACCACCACCAACGCGAATCAGATCGTGTGTCCAGGTTTTCCCTAATGCGTAGACAATGTCGTAATCGCTTTCTGCGACATGCTTTTCAACCGCTTTCGCAAAACGGTATGCACGATGAGCTTTGCCTAAGCTCCACGGTTTGAGTTGAACAAACTTGATGTTTGGATGGCTCGGCTCTTCGTGAGAACGGCAAATGACAGTGACTTCTTCACCTTGCTCACAAAGGTACTTAGACAATTGATTTAAAAAGAGCTCTGTGCCACCAACCTTGGCGTGACGCATGTGAATCAGTGCTATCTTCATGATGAACCTTTCGACTAGAAATATTAGGATATCTATCAGTGTGCTAAGTGTACCAAAGCTTGTTTGATAATAGTGATCTTACTTGAGATTTTTAAACGTCCGTACTACTTCGCTTGAGCTGTATCAGTTTTCTTATTGCTTTGATTGGTCCCTGAATCAGAACAAGGTAACATACTGTATAGCCCATTCATTGATGCAAAAAGTTTATCTACAAGCGAATGCCTGATTCGTGAGGGAACTTGGACATGCATTTCTCAGCTAAGGTATATCATGAAGCTTTTCCAACAGAATAACCTCCGAATTTGGTACGATGAATCCAGCGTTTCTGACCCAGTACAATCCCTGTTTGATATCGATTATTGGCAACGGGAAGGCGCGGTGGTTGGCAGTGCTACTGGGCGCGGTACGACTTGGTTTGTCCAGCTCAAAGGTATGCAAGCGGCCTTACGGCATTATCGACGTGGTGGATTGTTTGGCAAACTAGTCAAAGACAATTACTGGTTCTCTGGTTGGGAAAACACACGCAGTGCGCAAGAGTTTCAGCTGTTACTTACGCTGACGAAAGCGGGCGTGAACGTACCCAAGCCGATCGCCGCAAGAGCGGTAAAAATGGGTTTAACCTATCAAGCTGACTTACTGAGTGAACGTATTCCACATGCGAAAGACTTAGTTGGTATCCTTCAAGAGCAGAGTTTATCGGCAAAAATGTATGAGCGTATTGGCGAAGAGATTGCAAAAATGCATAACGCAGGCGTGAATCATACGGATTTGAATATCCATAATATTCTCATCGATGCAGATGATACGGTATGGATCATTGATTTCGATAAGTGTGCTCAAACACCGGGTTCGAGCTGGAGACAGAGTAATCTAGACAGGTTACATCGTTCATTTCAAAAAGAATTGGCAAAGTGCAAAATCCACTGGCAACCAACCGAGTTTGATGCGGTTGTTAAAGGTTATGAATCATCCGTTCGCTGAGTGGAGCCGAACATGCGGTTCAGTTTCGTTGAAGAATGTTTCATCATTCGGGCCATGGAAGACTCACCAGCGACTCGCTAAATTTGTTATACTTCCCCATTATTTATCAGGCATGTTCGCTTGGCGTAGAATGCGTTGATTCATCTCATGTTGGACAATTATCAAAATGAAGATATTAGTTACTGGTGGTGCAGGATTTATTGGTTCTGCTGTCGTACGTCACATCATTAATCACACTCAAGACTCTGTTGTTAACGTCGATAAACTGACTTACGCTGGTAACTTAGAGTCACTGACTGAAGTGGAATGTAATGAGCGCTATGCGTTTGAACAAGTTGATATCTGTGATCGCATTGGGTTGGAGCGTATTTTTGCACAGTACCAACCTGATGTGATCATGCATCTGGCAGCAGAATCACATGTTGACCGTTCAATCGATGGCCCAGCCGCGTTTATTGAAACCAATATTGTTGGCACTTATACGTTGTTAGAAGTAGCGCGAGCCTATTGGAAACAACTTGAAACAGAAAAGCAAGCCGCGTTCCGCTTCCATCATATTTCAACGGACGAAGTCTACGGAGATTTAGAAGGCACCGATGACTTGTTTACCGAAGAGACACCGTACGCACCATCTTCGCCTTATTCTGCGTCAAAAGCGTCCAGCGATCACTTGGTGAGAGCATGGCAGCGCACTTATGGCTTTCCGAGCCTGATAACCAACTGTTCCAATAACTATGGTCCATTCCATTTCCCTGAGAAACTGATCCCGTTAATCATTCTGAATGCGCTGAAAGGTAAACCACTGCCAGTTTATGGTGACGGAATGCAAATTCGTGATTGGCTATTTGTTGAAGATCACGCACGGGCCCTATATAAGGTCGCGACAGAAGGTAATATTGGTGAAACCTATAATATCGGTGGGCATAACGAAAAGGCCAATATTGAGGTTGTGCGCACGCTGTGTGAGTTGCTCGAGGAATTGGTTCCGGAAAAGCCAAAGGACGTTGCGTACTACCGTGACTTGATTACTTTTGTTAAAGACCGCCCTGGACATGATGTGCGATATGCCATCGACGCCTCGAAGATCGAGCGCGACCTTGGGTGGAAACCACAGGAAACCTTTGAAACCGGGTTGCGTAAAACCGTCGTATGGTATTTAGAAAACGAAAAGTGGTGGCAGCGTGTTTTAGATGGATCATACAGTCTAGAGCGTCTTGGAAACTAATCGATAGCGGGATTTAAATGAAAGGTATTGTACTAGCGGGTGGGTCAGGGACCCGTCTTTATCCGATAACACGTGGTGTATCAAAACAGTTACTACCAGTGTATGACAAACCAATGGTTTATTATCCGTTGTCTGTACTCATGCTCGCAGGCATCAAAGACATCTTGATAATTACCACACCAGAAGATCAGGATGGTTTTAAGCGCTTGCTTGGCGATGGTTCTGATTTTGGTATTTCGTTGACGTATGCCGTGCAAGAAAAGCCGGAAGGTCTGGCTCAAGCGTTTATTATTGGTGAAGAGTTTATCGGTGAAGAATCGGTTTGCTTGGTCTTAGGCGATAATATTTTTTATGGGCAATCCTTTTCTCAGGTATTGCGACGTGCCGCAGGCCAAAAAACAGGCGCGACAGTTTTTGGGTATCAGGTAAAAGACCCAGAGCGTTTTGGCGTAGTTGAATTTGATTCAGAGATGAAAGCTAGGACAATCGAAGAGAAACCTAAAGTCCCTAAGTCTAATTATGCAGTCACTGGTTTATATTTCTATGATAATCGTGTTGTTGATTGGGCGAAAACGATTCAACCGTCAGAAAGGGGCGAGTTAGAAATTACCGCTTTAAACCAAATGTATCTAGAAGATAGCTCACTAAATGTAGAGTTATTAGGAAGAGGTTTTGCGTGGTTAGACTCTGGTACGCATGAGAGCTTGCATCAAGCTTCCTCGTTTGTTCAGACCATTGAAGAAGTTCAAGGGCTAAAAGTTGCCTGCTTAGAAGAAATTGCTTGGCGCAATGGTTGGTTATCAAATGAAGACATGGTACGTATCGCGACTCCAATGTCAAAAAATGAATATGGTCAATATCTTTTGCGCTTAGTATCGGACACAAAAAATGATTAAAGTTATCGTGACTGGCTGCAATGGTCAGGTAGGCACCAGTTTAGTGTCGAAACTAAATTTGAGAACTGATGTTGAGTTGTTTGCTTTTGATCGAAAAGAACTTGATATCACGAATGCAAATTGCGTTGCTTCTACTGTTAAGTTGGTGCAACCGCATGTGATTATTAACGCGGCAGCCTACACAGCCGTCGACGACGCTGAACAAAATTCGCCGCAGTGTTATGCCGTCAATGTCGATGCTGTTGAAAACCTTGCTAAAGCTGCGTCTCATGTGGACGCAATTATGCTGCATATTTCAACCGACTATGTGTTTGATGGTGAAAGTGATAAGCCTTATTCCGAAAAAGATATTACTAACCCACAAAATGTTTATGGGGAAAGTAAACTTCAGGGAGAGCAAAAGCTTATGGCTATGTCTTCTCGCTATGCAATACTTCGAACTTCCTGGGTGTTCGGGGAAATTGGTAATAACTTTGTGAAGACCATGCTCAGATTATCAAAGACGCGAGACGAAATTAGCGTGGTAGATGATCAAGTGAGTGCTCCAACCTATGCTGGAGACATTGCTCATACGTTGATTAGTATGATGGACAGGATGTTGAACACTGAAGAGGATCTGTCTGGTATTTATCATTATTCTGGATGGCCTCACGTTAGTTGGTATCAGTTTGCGGAAGAAATTTTTTCTAACGTTTCATCTTCATTAGATGACGGTAAAAAAATGATAGTGCATCCAATCCCCACCCAAGAATACCCATTGCCCGCCAAAAGGCCATTGGATACTCGACTAGACTGCAGCAAGATAGAAGAAGTCTTCTCAGTTAAACCAAGCCTGTGGAAAAAAGCTTTAAAAAACATAAAGGCATATCAAGAATGAAGGTAACGTCAACCGCTATTCCAGATGTTAAAATTATCGAACCCCAAGTGTTTGGCGATGAGCGAGGTTTTTTCATGGAAACCTGGAATCAAAAAAAATTTGAAGAGCTAGTTGTTGGTAAAAAGGTTCAATTTGTTCAAGATAATCACTCGAAGTCCAAAGGTGGTATTTTACGCGGACTGCATTTTCAAAAAGAGAACACGCAAGGAAAGCTAGTACGCGTTATCTCTGGTGAAGTGTTTGATGTGGCTGTTGATATCCGTAAAAACTCTCCAACTTATGGCCAGTGGGTCGGAGAATATTTGTCTGCAGAAAATAAACGTCAACTCTGGGTACCGGAAGGGTTTGCGCATGGTTTTTATGTCACCAGCCTAGAGGCTGAGTTTGTATATAAGTGCACTGATTATTACAACCCCGGAGCAGAAGTCTCTATCGCATGGGATGATCCAGAGATAGGGGTCGAGTGGCCTCTAACGGATCAGCTTGCTCCAAAGCTCTCTATGAAAGATAGTGAAGGCATGCTTCTCTGTAATATTCAGCCACTGTAGTGAATTTGAGTTTTTCGCTACAGTATTAACTGGTTCGGTTTGATATGTATCCTACATGGTCAATCTAAATATTGTTTATTTTTGCATCCATATCATCAAATTTGTTGACATCACTAGGTAAGTTTTTGGCAGTAGTTTTATCTCGTCATGATTTTTCTACTCGTAATTACGGGGCATTTTATTTATTCCTACTAGACCGTGTGTTCACTGAGTTTAGGTTAATTGGATTTATTGTTAATATGGCCCGAATGAGCTTTTAGTGAAAAGTAGCCTTGGACTTATCATCTCTTCAATGAACGCTTTGGTGGATATTTTGAGACGTTGCTCTCAATAAACAACTCAAATTACTTACGGAATCGTTCAATAGCAATAAAACGCTTCGGAATAAAGTTATGAAATATGATTATTTAATAGTAGGTGCGGGGTTATTTGGTGCCGTATGTGCTAATGAGCTGACAAAGCTAGGACGCTCAGTGCTGGTGATAGATCGTCGACAGCATATTGGCGGCAATGTGTACACTGAAGATAATGACGGCATTCAAGTACATAAATATGGTGCTCATATCTTCCATACGAATGATAAAGCGATATGGGATTATGTTAATGAGCTCGTGGAGTTTAACCGCTTTACCAACTCACCGTTAGCTAACTATAAAGGAAAATTATATAACTTACCCTTTAATATGAACACGTTTTATCAGTTGTGGGGAGTGACTACACCCGCTGAAGCCGAAGAAAAATTGCGTGAACAAAGAGCTGAAATGGCGGATAAAACGCCGACCAACTTAGAAGAGCAAGCGATTTCTTTGGTAGGGCGTGATATTTATGAGGCCTTAATAAAAGGGTACACGGAAAAACAGTGGGGACGAGATTGTTCTGAGCTTCCTGCCTTTATCATTCGCCGTCTTCCGGTACGTTTAACTTATGATAACAATTACTTTTCTGATCGTTATCAGGGGGTTCCAATTGGGGGATACACCAAGCTGATTGAAAAGATGTTAGAAAAGGCGGAAGTTCAATTAGGTGTAGACTTTTTATCGGACAAAAATCACTTTCAATCAATGGCTGACAAGGTGATTTATACCGGACCAATCGATGAATACTTTGATAATCAACTTGGGCGCTTAGAGTACCGCTCTTTAAGATTTGAAAATGATCGAATGGATACCGCTAACTTTCAAGGTAACGCGGTTGTTAACTATACAGAACGCACCGTACCTTATACTCGAATCATTGAACACAAGCACTTTGATCCAGTAGAAACGGCGCATACTATCATTACCAAAGAGTATCCTTCCGAGTGGAAACCTGGTGACGAACCGTACTATCCGGTAAACGATGAAAAAAATATGGCGTTATTTAAACAATATCGACAGTTGGCAAAAGAAGAGTCTGAAAATGTAATTTTCGGTGGCCGACTCGCTGAGTATAAATACTACGATATGCACCAGGTCATACGAAGTGCATTAAACAAAGTGCTTGATATGGAAGGAAATGCTTGAACCATGGATAAAGTTATTGTTCTCTGTCCAGCAAACAGTGTCACTGGTGGTCCAGAGTTGATTCATCAGTTTGTTGACGCTCTGACCCGGCTAGATGTTGACGCTAAAGTGCTGTATTACCCTTTTACGGAAACGCATCAAACTCCGTCCGCGTATGCTCATTACAATGCACCATTAGCGAGAGTTGAAGAGTGCCGAGATGCTGTTGTTGTGGTACCAGAGGCGGCAACAAAGTACTTAAACTTGGTGGAAGGGAAAAGAAAAATAGTTTGGTGGCTATCAGTAGATAACTACTTTAAGTCTCACCCCAATACGTTGTTCAAGCATATAAAACATTGGTATAGACGTAATGTGACAAACAAGCCAAAGTTTTTACCGATGAATGAGCTAAAGAAATACTCACATTTAACCCAAAGCTATTACGGTGAGTTATTTTTGAATCAACATGGTATTACGGATGTGTTCCACTTGAGTGATTATCTTGGTGAGGAGCATTTAAACCGAGAAGTTGATATTAAGCTAAAAGAAAATATTATTTGCTACAACCCTAAAAAAGGTATCGAAACAACAAATAAATTAATATCAGCCATGCCGTCAGTAAAGTTTGTGCCGATTCAGAATATGACCGCATCGGAAGTTGCTGACTTACTAGCCAAGAGTAAGGTTTATATCGATTTTGGCAACCATCCGGGTAAAGATCGTATTCCTCGTGAAGCTGCAATGGCAAAGTGTATCGTCATCACGGGTGAAAAGGGTAGTGCAGGGAATGCAGTAGATATAGCCGTTCCTAAGAAGTATAAACTGAATGAGTCTGGTGCCGGGTTCACTGACAATGTGAGCTCTTTAGTTAAAGACGTATTTACTCACTTTGATCGCGCACTGGATGATTTTGAATTTTACCGCAATAAAATTAAAGAAGAGAAGGTTGTATTCAATCAAGAGGCTGCGGATTTTGCTAAAAAATTCTTGTGATCTTGATGAGTAAGTGTCTGAATAAATTCGAGAAATAATCGAAATATTCCGGTGTAGCATCATTGACGAATTGGTATCATCGTCAATGATGCTTACTCTAGGGAGATATGCAGGGTTATTGCTTATCTCTATAATGTTTTCCAGTCATAATCGCTTTAAATATATACCCTTCTAGGTCCTCTCTGCCGTACAGGCGGTTTTTTAAGCTTTTTAATCCTGTGCGTATTGTGTATACGATCAAACTTGATTTGCTTTTGTAGTACCTTGCTCTGAGGCCTTCATCATAGGCTCGTTCTTTTTTTCTAAAGTCACTAATAGCGTCTGGTTCTGTAGAAAGGCGAGAGTACGAATGTTCAAACCCAGGGATTACACAAAGGTGTTCAAGAAGCCCAGCGCGTTCTAAGCGAATGAAAAATGTCGTATCAACACCATAGAGTAAAAAGTGTTCATCAAAAACACTGCCGTAAGTGGCTCTTAATTTATGAGCGACACTTGTCCCTACTGCTACACCGCTGCCAACGGCTCTAAATCGACTACGATCCTCTGGTAATGTCGTTCCTTCCACTTTCATCTTTTTAAGTGTTGGACTTTGAACTGCACCATTGTGAGTGAGAATAGGAACGGCACAGGCAGTTCGATCGGTTTTTAGCACCGATTCAATATAGTCAGTAGATAGGTCGGAGTCATCATCTAGGAAGATGCAATAATCATTTTGTCTAAAGCCTAACGCATAATTATAAATTTTGGCGAGGCCCGCATTTGAGAGATCTTCCCGGATGGTAACGCTCTTAAACTTTTGGGTGTCTTTTTCGTCTAGATGTTTACTTATCTCATTGGGCCCATTATTCCAAATAAGAAGATCTACGGTTTGCAAACTACCTGCATAGTTGATGAGACTGTGGTAAGTGCTCGAATCTGATATTTCTTTGTTATATAAAACAATAAGAAGTGTGCCCGTATTTGCCACTATTTATTCCTCAAGGATCAATTTGATGGTTTCGGCAAGAGGGCTGTGATGCTTTTCCCATTGCGACTGTGTGGTTTTTGGGTTGCTGAGTTGCTCAGAAATATGCTCTGCCAGTTGCTTACTGCTATCAACAATTTCCAGTGTATTAGACTGAGATAAGACAGTAACAATCTCTGCAAAGTTATAATAACTCGGCCCCGTAATAACAGGTACACCAAGAGCCGCAGGCTCGAGAACATTATGCCCGCCAACTTTATCACCGATTAGACTTCCGCCCATAAAGCACACATCGGCCGCACCAATTAACACCAGCATTTCTCCCATGGTATCACCAAGATATACTTGAGTTGTTTGCTCGATTGGCTGGCTTGCAGTGCGGCGAACGGTATTAAATCCTTGCTGTTGGCATAGCGCGTAAACATCATTAAATCGCTCTGGATGTCGGGGTACAAGTATTAACAGTGCATCTGGATGTGACGCTAACACTTGTTGATGCGCATCAAGCACTTGCTCATCTTCGCCTTTGTGCGTACTGGCGGCGATCCACACTGGACGATTCTGACCGAGCTCTGTTCTAAGCGCTTTGCCTTGGTCTTTGACGTCGTCTGATATTTGAATATCAAACTTAATCGAGCCGGTAACCGCAAGCTTTGCTGGGTCGACGCCCAAACGTGCAAAACGCTCGGCATCAGAATCTGTTTGGCACAGAACCTTCGTTAAGCAAGGATGCAACGAGTTAAACAAAGGCTGAACTTTACTGTAGTTCTGACAAGACTTCTCGGACAAACGAGCATTGACGACGGTAATGGGAATACCTGCTTGATGTACGGCGTGCAGGGTGTTTGGCCATAACTCAGTTTCAATGATCAGCATTTGAGTGGGGCGAATCGCTTGCAGAAAACCTTTAACTGCAAAGCCAAAGTCGATCGGCATGTAACGGTGTTCGACTAAGTCACCCAGCTTGGCAATTTGCTCTGCGCCAGTGCTGGTTGTGGTGGTGACAACAATGGGTTGCTCAGGGTGCTTGGCTTTCAACGCTTTGATTAGTGGCGTGGCGGCAATGCTTTCTCCCACCGAGACGGCATGAATCCAAATTGGCTGCTGCTCTGTATTTAGCTTGGGCGTGATACCGAAGTGCTCTTTCCAACGCGCGCCAAATTTTGGCTTGTTTGGCTTACTTTTGTATAAACCAAATAAGAGAATCGGTGAGGCGAGCGCCAGCAGTAGCGTATAAACAAGACGAATTAGCATGACTCGACCGTAATCGCTTCCAGTTTTTGAATGCTACTCAACACTTGTTTTGGTGACAACTCGGTTAAACATTTCAGATGTTTGAACTGACATTCACGTTTAAAGCATGGGCGACAGTCAATATCGGTATGAACGATTTCGACCTTGTCAGCGAGCGGTGGCGTATATTTTGGTGACGTCGAGCCATAGACCGCGACGACGTTACAACCGACAGCAGCCGCGACGTGCATCAGGCCTGAGTCATTGGCAACGACCGTAGAGCAAGCTCCAAGTAAATCGACGGCTTCGATTAAGCTGGTTTGTCCGGCCAGCACGTGAATGTATGGATGATAGTCACTTGGGACCAACGAACGAATGTTGTTACAAGTCTCGATATCTTTTTGTGAACCAAACAACCAAACTTGACGGCCCTCTTTACACATTTGTGTCGCGACTTCGGCGTAGTGAGTTTCTGGCCACTTCTTGGCTGGGCCAAACTCAGCACCAGGACATAACCCGATCACCGGGCGTTGCTGGTCGAGGTAAAACTTACTGATGGTTTCTTGTTGTTCTTGTTCATTTATTGTCAGGCGAGGGCGTGGCAGAGTTTCTAATCCGCCAAGTGACGCGGAACCTTGCATCTCTTGAGCCGGATACGCCAAAGCGACATAACGTTCCACCATGTATTGGAACGACTTCATATTCGGGCGCAAGTCATTCAATAAGCCGTAACGCATTTCGCCTTTCCAGCCCGTACGAAGCGGGATTTTTGCAAACCAAGGGATCAGCGCTGATTTGGCTGATTTAGGCAAGATGTAGGCGTGGTCGTATTGCTTTTCTCGTAGCGTTTTACCGATTTCACGTCTGCCAAGGAGATTAAATTCACCATGACCGAGCGGCATTTCGATGGCTTGGTGAACCTCTGGCATTCGCTCTAGGATAGGTTTACACCAACCCGGGGCAATGACATCAATCTCGCTGTCAGGATCCAGTTGTTTTAAAACGATGTACAGGGACTGCGACATCACCATATCGCCTACCCAAGATGGACCAATAACTAGAATTTTGTTTTTCGACATGTTGATATCACTTCTGTTTGATAAAGCCATGCTCGCGCATTTCACTGTATGGATTACTGCCATCGGCTTGAGTACGCAGTAAGCGCAGAGTCCACATGTATTGTTCCGGACTTTTCGTTACAAAGTATTCAATTGCTTCATTCAAGGAGCGAGCATCGTCGCTATCGGTTTCTTGAAGCGTTAGAGGAGGCATGAACTCAATGCTGAAACGGCCCGTACTCGGATCGAGTGAAGCAAACGTAGGGATTACTTTTGATTTGGACAGTTTAGCCAGTTTGGTTAAGCCAGGTAGCGTGGCTTTTGTAGTCGCGAAAAAGTCAACAAACTCACTGAGCTCAGCGCCATGGTCTTGGTCCGGCAAGTAGTAACCTAAATAACCGTCTTTAATTGACTTGATGAAAGGTTTGATCCCGCCAGAACGCTCATACACACGGCCGCCATATTGCACGCGCTGACGGTGCATCAACCAGTCAGTCACCGGGTTTTTCTGCCTTTTGGCCATGGCAGATACGGGTAAATCTTGTGACGCCAGCAGCACGGCTGGAATGTCAATTGACCATGAATGTGGCACTAATAAGATCACTTTTTCGCCTTGCTCGGTCAGATCGAATAAATACTCTGGATGAACAAAATCGCACTGTGATTGCAGCCATTGCGGTGAACGTAGCGACACCAAGCCAAATCGCAACGTAAACACACCAGCGGTATAAAGCGTTTTATACGTCAGTTGGTCTCGCTCTTGCTCACTCAAGTGAGGAAAACATAAGGCTAAGTTGGTTTTTACATTATTGACTGAGTTGGCTTTCGACTTTACCAAACGTGATGCCAGCATTTTTGCCAGCCATTGGTGAAAAGAGAGCGGTAGCAAAGCGATCAGCACAGAGCAAAATACAGCGAGCCACGTGCCCCAATATTTTGGCGCGAGAAAGTGGCGCTCAAATGTTGGGTTGTAAGCTTTGGGATCGAAATCATCACGTTGAGTGGTCATGAATGTTTACGCACCTATTTCGAGAGTAAGTGTTGAAAGCAAGGCAAAGGAAGATGGTCTACATAATACAAGCTATGACATCTGCACGATTACACATGAAAAGTTGCATCAGAGTTAAGGTGACAAAGCTTGCTCTGTCACCTTAATAGGAAAGATTAACGGTTTTGAATCGCGAGGTATTCCGCTACCCCTTCGGCAACGGTTTTGAATTCCACGTCACAACCCGCAGCACGCAGTTTCGTCAAATCCGCTTGAGTGAATTCTTGGTATGCGCCTTTAAGGTGCTCAGGGAAAGGAATGGTTTCAATTTCACCCTTACCGTGATGCGCGATCACTGCTTTGGCCACTTCTTCAAAAGACTCTGCTCGGCCAGTACCACAGTTAAAGATGCCGGACACGCCGTTCTCCAAGAACCATAGATTGACTTTGCACACGTCGCCAACGTAAACGAAATCGCGAATAAAACCTTCACTGCCTGCAAACAGTTTTGGGTTTTCGCCCGCGTTAAGCTGGTTATTTAGGTGGAAAGCCACTGACGCCATGCTGCCTTTGTGGTCTTCACGTGGGCCATAAACGTTGAAGTAACGGAAACCGGTAATTTGCGACAGCGTTTCACCATGTTCTTCCGCATCTTTCCATAAGCGGCGAACGTAGTTATCGAATTGCTGTTTTGAGTAACCGTAAACGTTAAGCGCACCTTCGTATTGGCGCTCTTCAACAAAGGTTTCTGTCTCACCGTAAGTCGCCGCAGAAGAGGCATATAGGAACGGAATCTCACGATCTAAACAGTAATGCAGTAGCTCTTTTGAGTACTCATAGTTGTTCAGCATCATGTACTTGCCATCCCACTCGGTCGTAGCAGAACACGCACCTTCATGGAAAATTGCTTCGATCGGACCGAAATCATCACCCGCCATGATCTGGGTAAGGAAGTCGTCACGATCCATGTAATCTGTGATGTCAAGATCAACTAAGTTCTTAAACTTTTTGCCATTTTTTAGGTTATCGACAACCAAGATATCGTTGATACCCGCTTCGTTAAGCGCTTTAACAATGTTGCTGCCAATCATGCCAGCACCACCAGTGACGATGATCATAGAACTTCCACCATAGATTAAAATTTTCTCAAGAATTTTAGCAAGAAAAGGGGGGGGAAACAAAGGTCCTAGGAAAACAAAGGTCCTAGGTCCTAGAAAAAACAGGAATACAGAGCGCTTCGCTTACAGATTACAGAAGTGAATGATAAGAAGTTTCAGTATTTTGTAATCAGTACTCGTTATTCTGTGGTTTCTCCCTAGAAAATAAAAAAGCACTTGAGGTTTCACTCAAGTGCTTGAAAATAATCATCCGTAATCCGTAATCCGTAATCCGTAATCCGTAATCCGTAATCCGTAATCCGTAATCCGTAATCCGTAATCCGTAATCCGTAATCCGTAATCCGTATTCAGTAAGCGAAGCGCTCTGTATTCCAAAATCAAAAGAACCGAATTAATGTTGAACGGAGGAGCTCCAACAAACTCCTCCGTATTCTGTTGTTTTCCATAGGATTCTAGGACCCTAGAACCTATGGTTTTTCCGACCTATTCGGCCTTTGATACCACGGGTTTCGGTCATCGGTTAGTTCAATCAAGCTGTACTTACGACCCAGTTTCTGACCGCCGTCACGAGTGATAGGCTGCCAACTGAAGTTCGCGCGGTTGTTGCTTGGTTTAACTGTCATGATGTCGAATGGAATCGAAATATAGAAGCCTTTGGTAAAGCTGCCTTCACCGAATTCATCCGCAGATAGGTCACTAACCGAAGCGAAAGCACCAGCGATGACGCCACTCTTGAACTGTTTGGCAACATTAAACTGAGCACCTTTGTCGCCACCGAGGAACTGTCCCACATCCACTTGAATCATCAAGTCAGAGAGGAATTCCCATTGTGGGTAGTAGTAACCCGAAACAAAACCGGTAAAGCCTTTATCAATGACTTGGAACGGACGGCCATACTCAGGGATGTTTTGGTATTTTTCATCGTAAACGCCAAAGTAGCTTTGCGGATCACGTTGAGAAACCAAGTTCGCATCAGCGCCAATCGCCCAGTTTGCGCCTTGCGGACGGTACAAGAACTCAGTACCCACACCAGCAAACATACTTTCTAAGTAACCCGCATAGAACTGCTGATCCATCGAATCAGAATACTCTTGGAACCAGGTTAACTGTAGGTTTTGCATGGTGACGTTATGCTCATTTTGGTAAGCACGGAACAAGGTACGCACACGAGGGATGGATGTGCCATCTGGCGGAGCGATGTAGTTAAACTGATCGTAGTTGTTGTACCAATCCCAGTACAGTGTGCCACCAAGTTCTAGGTTATCCGTCAGCCAGTAAGACGCGTTGCCACTTAAGCCAACACTGAACAGATAAAAGTCTTCAGAGCTACCTAAAGTTTGTACCAATTTAGGCGCAAAGCCATACTCAAAACGCTCAAAACCATCGTAGGTCAGATCACCTTGCGGTTTATTATTTGACGTGGCAGTCGCATCTTTCATGTTGGCATTAATGTAGTTGACTTCAGCCACATCACGGTATTTGTCTTTCGAAATCACCGTTTGACCTGTTGTTAAGCCGCGGTTGCGCTCATTGATGGTAAACGTATCAACGCTATCCGGTACTTGATTGTAGAGTACAGCAGCGGCTTTTTCGTGTGCTTCGTTGCGGTCACGGTATTTCTTTTGCTCACCGACTATCGCTACGGTATCACCTTGCGCGTAAATCTTGGTGTCTTGGTAACCAGCAATTTTGTCTAGATCTTCTGAGACGCGCTGCCAATCGACATCGGATAGCTCATCCGGTTGATTATTTTCTGGTTTTGGCGTTGGTGTATCACGCCAGAACGACGGCATCTCATTAAAGTTGGTGAATAAACTCACACCTGCAACCAGCGTATCACCACGTTCATAACTCAAACGTAAATCGGCCATATGTCCTAAACGGTAAAGTACACCGACGTTCCACGGTGTATGTGGGGTCATATCCACACCACCACGTACCACAGGGAAGTCCTCACTGTAGTCGTTGCTGTCATATTCGAGCTTAAAGCGCAGTGGTGCGTATAAGGTTTGGTACTCAACACCACCAAAAATAGCCGCATCGCCTTTAAACCAGCGCTCAAAGTCCACACTGCCGCCATTGCCTTTAAAATCAGAAGGGCGAGAACAGTAACGGTCAGACATTTTACACGCTGGATTGGTGAGATTGTCGCGCGTGCCGAGGTAGCCCCAACCCATACCCAAGGTAAAATCAAAGGTGCCTAAGTTTGGGTTCGAATAACGTTTGGTGGCGGCAATAAACTCGGCATCAAACAGACCGGTACCAGCAAAATCGCGTACACCGACCGAAAGTTCTGGTAGGTATTGTGATTCTTCTAGCAAACGGAATTTGAAATCAATGCCTTTATCTGTGTGCTTGGTATCCCCTGAAAAGCTAGGGTCATTGCTGTATAATACATCATTGGTCAAGGTATAGCGCAGTGTGGTTTCCATCCAAGGCAACACCTGCAGCGTCACATTGTAGAATTGATACTCGTTACTGAAGTTGACCGCGAAATTGAACTCGCCTTCGGGCGCCATACGGCCCGTTGGCATTTGCATCAAGCCAACACCACCAAAATCCATTTGCGAAGGTTGCAGTGGCGGCACTTCAAATGGCATATCTTGAGCCCATACCAAAGCTGGCCCCATTAAAGAAAGAGTTAAGGTTGTTCTGGTTAGCATCATAGTTGGCTTTTCACTGTGATTGACTTACTTTGCGACTTAAGCGGCTTACTTTGCGTTTTCTGTTGCGGTTTTAGCTGGGTAAGCAACGTAACGATATCTTGATCCAGTTCGGAGGTGGCATACGCTTCAAACGGTACATATACCATGGTCAACGGCGGCAAATAATATTGAGTATTTAACCAAGTGCCGTGGTGTGGTTCCACAACGTTGCCATCTGGGTAAATCAATATCGGTGCCTGAGTCAGTTCACTAAAGTCTTGCTCTAAATTGGTTAATTGCTGTTGCAGTGGGATGCCCGCTTGCGCCTTAACAGAATAAACCTTATCCAAGTTACCAAGATAAAAGACCTGCTCTTCTCGCTGAGGGGCGACAAGCGCGAGATCACCATTCAGCAGTGGATTGTTCTGCTTATCCAAACGCACATTATCAATATCCACTGCGGATAGCAGTCTTGGTGCAAACTGGTGACTCTGAATAAATTTATACAACGGATGCGAAACCAAGTTGTGCTGAATCATGCGGTTCAACACGCTGTTTTTCAATTTTGTCGCCGATCGCTTAGCTTGTTCGGATTGATCAAATAGGGTAGTCGCGAGTGGGTATTCCAGCATGATATCTTGTTGCTGGGCTTGCTTTAAAACATCAACCAAGCGTGCCGAGTGTTCAAACTGCAACTTTTTGCCTACGCTCATCAATTCGACGTGCAGGGGCAGTTGCGTATTTACAGTGCTCTTATTTACGGTATGTTGAGCCCAAACAGGTACGGCTACCATGCTAGCCAATAACAAGCCTAATAAAGGGAATGATCGTTTACTCATGACTGACTGTATCCTTTCAAAATCGTGAGTTCGAGAGCGGGCATATTCGGCCCTAAGTGCTGCAATGTCTTCACCACTTGGCCTTGCGCATCCACCCAGTAATAGTTTTCTACTGAGCTTGATAGAGTAGGGAAGTTGACCGATTCGCGATACATATCGGTTTGCGTGGTCGAGATTGGCGTAGTCACCGTCTCGTTCCCTTGGTAAGTGCGTGTTACTTGAGCCGGGAAGCCATAGCGATACTGCTCTTGCCAATCGTAAGAAAGGGAGAAATCAGTATCGGCTTTGCTAAATGCAGGAATCGGGTAGTAGGTGCCCGCAAGGTTTTGATGTTGTAAGCCGATAGTTTTCACAATATGGCCATTTTCGGTGACGATCATGGCACGATCGGCACTGACCCATTTCAGTTGAGTTTTACCGTTGACCGGGTTTTGCTCTGCAAACGCCAATACGACGAAAATTTGTTTTTGATCACCGATTTTTAGATAAGCACTGGCATAAGGAACGGCGTTAATTTCATCAGCAGAAAGTTCGATATCGATATAACCATTATAGGCTTCTTGCACAGTGGCTGAAACATCGTTGATTTTTTGCGTACAACCGACACCGAGGCTTAATAATGGCAGGGCAACCAGTAGGCGCATCCAATGGCGTGTAAGAAAGGTAGTCATGATTCCCTCTTAAAATAAAATCGCCCTGAATAAACCAGGGCGATTCTCTAATACAAGCTAAATCTAACAGAATTAGTTAGAAGTAGTAGTAGAAGTAGACGTTGTAGTAGTCGTTGAGTCACTATCAGTTGCTGCTACTGCTATCACTGTTGCTGCCGCTGCTGCACCAACACCAACCGCTACTTCACCATCTGCCATAACTACTGCATCATCAGCGTTACCAGTTTCAGTTGCTGCGAATGCTGTAGAAGCGCTTAGAGCCATAAGAATAGCGAGTGCTGTATTCTTCATTATTATTCCTTAAGTATTTCCGGTATTAAAAACATCGATGTTTGGAACATAAAACTATACTCCAAAGATGATTTTAGATAAAAAATCACCAACATGTAAATAGTTTCTTATGCTTTTTGTTGTTTTAGAAAAGAGAAAGGGAAAAAGAAAGGTCTTAGGTTTAAAAGACAGATCCTAGGTTCTAGGGCCCTAGGTCCTAGGAAAAACAAGGAATACAGGAAAAGGTCCTAGGGAGAAAACGGGTCCTAGGTTCTATGGCCGCTTGTTGAAATTATCGTGTTCAACGAAAAAGTTTTTCGCTTGTGGTTTTTGATTACAGAGCGCTCCGCTTCCAGATTACAGAGGAGCAAGCTGTGAATTCTGTATTCCGTAATCCGTAATCTGTTTCCCAAACAACACCCATTATAGTTTCGTTAGTCCAAGGAGTCACCACGAGCACACCTAGGACCTAGCACCTAGGAGCCAAGGACCTTTCTTTATCCCCTAGGACCTTGGTTTAAAGTTAAATTTTAGTAGCAAAAATCTCAATTCTGACACCGCAATGTTTCCTACTCTTGCCGTTTGGTGACGAACAATGCATAATTTGCCAGCTTTTGTGTGACTCATGTCTAAGTATGATTTTTGAGCGAGTCTCACACAAAAGTAAGGCTTAAAAGATCGCCGTTGAAAAACGCGGTGAACTAACGAAAAAATAATAAACCGAATCAATCGGCTAAGCATCAACAAGCAAATAATCAGCGAACAGTGGCTAACGCGTAATGCCGCCGGGCGGTAGCGTGGAAAACGCACAAACTATCATTTGGGACAATACTGCGGGTTAGGCTGCGGTAAGTCGACACTAAGGAACCACTTACGTGATAAATAAACGACCATGGCTAGGGGCGTTGAGTGCAATCAGTTTAGGCTTGTGCTCTTTTTCTGCCTCAGCAGATTTCTATGCTGGCGCATTATTGAGTTACTCAAACGCCGAACTTCAATCTCCTTCCTCTTCTTCTGTAGCAGAAGGCAACCCGTTTCTTCTTCAAGCTCAGGCTGGCTACTTCTTTAACGACTACCTCGCTTTAGAAGGTCGATACGGCACCTCGCTTAAGCGCGACAGTGGCTTGTCGGTTGATCGCCTTGCCAGTGGCTTCGTTAAATTCAATATTCCTGTGTCTGGTCGCGTTGCCCTTTACGGTTTGGCAGGGTATTCGAGCATCGAAATCGATCAAAAAGGCATCGGCTCCGATACTGGCCAAGGTGCGAGCTTTGGTGTGGGCGTACATTACGCGATGGACAAACACAGTGCAGTGGTCTTCGAGTTTGTTGACTACAGCGCAGAAGACGACGTTCGCCTCAACGGTCTATCACTCGGATTCCAACACCGATTTTAATCAAAGCCCCGAGTGCTCAGCCTAATCCATACGCCGAGAACTTGGTCTCTAAGATTTTATTCACTCTTTACTGACAGCGGATTACCATGCTTAAAGGATATTTCTCCATTGCCGTTTGTGTATTGGCAAGTCTGTTTGCGCCATACACCTTGGCGCAAAACCCAACCCCAGAACAGCTTAAAATGTTTCAAAGCTTACCTGCCGCGCAACAGCAAGCATTGGCAAGTAAGTATGGCATTACCCTGCCTTCTGGCTCGTCACAGTCGACCAGTTATGAGAACCCTAAAGTGGTTGAGCAGCGTCCGGAAGCGACGAATGCTAGTGCTGCGGACAGTGACCAGTTTGACTGGTTGAAGCCCGAAGAAGATCAAGATCTCAAGCGTTTCGGCCTTGATTTATTTGCTGGTTCTCCAACCACATTTGCGCCGATCAGTGATGTTCCCGTACCTGCCGATTACACCATTGGCGCAGGGGATGAACTGGTTATTCAGTTGTTTGGTAAAGAAAACACCACGCATCGCTTACGCGTGAATCGTGCCGGCATCATTAACTTTCCGTCGCTAGGCCCGGTACAAGTGGCTGGCATGACCTTCTCTGAAGTGCGTGATTCGCTAAACCAACGTGTACAAGAGCAAATGATCGGTGTACGCAGTGATATCTCACTGGGTGAAATGCGCACCATGCAAGTGTTTGTGATGGGGGATGCTTACAAGCCAGGTGCTTACACCGTGAGTGCCTTGTCGACGATTTCTCAAGCGATCTACTACAGTGGTGGTTTTAGCGACAGCGGTGCGCTGCGTAATATCGAGCTAAAACGTAATGGTCAAGTAATTCGTAAGCTAGACATGTACGACCTGTTGCTCAAGGGTGATGCGCGTAACGACGTTCGTTTGTTACCTGGCGATGTGGTGTTTATTGGCTCGGTAGCCCAAACGGTTTCTGTGGATGGCGAAGTGAACCGCCCTGCAATTTATGAAGTGAAACCCGGTGAAACCTACAAACAGCTGATTCAAATGGCGGGTGGTTTTACCGCTAACGCCTTCTTTGAACAAATCGATATTAAACGTTACGGCATCGAAGGCGTTCGCGAAGCGTTAACTCTGAACTTTGTCAACCCTCAAGACCAGCAAGTGAAAGTCAAAGTAGGTGATGAAGTTAATGTACTGAAGAAAAGTGAAGAGTTAACCCGTTATGTACAAATCGAAGGTGATGTGCGTCACCCTGGGTTTGTGGAATGGAAGAGCGGCGTGCGCGTTGCGGATCTGTTCCAATCGGTCGATTCTTCATTTAACTCGACCGCAGACGTCAGTTACGCCGTGATCGTGCGTGAAATTAATTCACAACGCGATATCGAGACCTTTCAGGTTAACCTAGCCAATGCGATTCTCTCACCAAACAGCAGCGACAACATTCAACTGCAATCGCGTGACCGTGTTTTAGTCTTTAACCGTTTTAACAATGAAGATTTGGACAATCTTGCCGAACAAGATACGGTAGCCAAAGCAAAAACCTTAGAAGAGGCACAAGCACAAGCTGAGATGGATCAATTGAGAGAGCAAGAAATGCGTAGTACTTCGGTGGCTATCTCTCCTTCTCAAAATGGTTTGTCGAACGGTACTAACAACACAAGTGCAAATCAGGCCGAAAAACAGCAAAAGATCATCTTCCGCGGTAAAGAAATTACCCAAGAAGAGTTTGATGCTATGAAGCAAAATACCCGTCAAACGTTACTTGCTCCAGTGCTTTTACAGCTTCAGCAGCAGTCTAAACTAGGCCTTGCACCACAAATCGCTGAAGTATTCGGTGAAGTAAAACACCCTGGTCGCTACCCAATCACACCGCGAATGACAGTCTCTAGCTTATTGGAGGCAGCTGGTGGTTTGACCTACAACGCATTTACCATCAACGCAGAGTTGGCCCGTACCGTCATCAATAACGTTGACGAACGTGCATCGATTAACGTCGAGCGCATTGATTTACGTAAAGCGATTCAAGGTAGCACGGCAGATGATGCGATCATTGTCGGCCGCGACCGCTTGAACGTATTGGAAAAACCAAGTGTGAAGCTGCAAAGCACCGTCACGCTACAAGGCGAAGTGCGCTTCCCAGGTACGTACACCGTTAGCCAAGGTGAAACATTAGGTGAACTGCTAGAACGCGCGGGTGGCCTAACTGAATTTGCTCATCCACAAGGTGCGATCTTCACTCGCGAAGCGCTGCGCTTACAAGAGCAAAAACTGCTTAACCAATACGCTGCTGACATGCGCGCAGAAACAGCGAAGAAAACCTTCCGTGCCGACAGCAACATGAGCTCAGTGATTTCTGACCCAGACAAGACGCTGAAGTTTGTTGAAGAAGCCAGTCGCAGCAAGGCGTTAGGCCGTATGGTGGTGCAGCTAAACCGCATCTTAGACAACGAGCGTTCTGCCGACTTTATGTTGGAAGATGGTGACTTCTTATTTGTGCCGACCTTCCGCAACACCGTTTCTATTATGGGTGAAGTTCAGGTGCCCATTACTTACTTGCGCGACGAAAAGTTGGATGTGAATGATTACCTCAACAAAGCAGGCGGCGCGAAGAAACAAGCCGACGAAGACCGCATCTTTGTGGTGCGTGCTGATGGCTCGGTATACAAACCAACATCAGGCTACTGGTTCGGTAACAACGACGACGAGCTGAAAGCAGGCGATACTATCGTTGTGCCAATCGACACCGATTACCGCGACGCGCTTAGCACCTGGACAGCCGCAACCCAGATCCTATACCAAACTGGTGTAGCGATTAATGCGTTGAAATAAGGGAGGTCCTAGGCTCCTAGGTTCTAGGGGCTAGGAAAAATCAATATAGGAAGTGGATGATGCGACAACTTGCTTTTGAAAAACTAGATGTTTGGAAACGCAGTTGTCGCCTTTCTTGCGAAGTGTATAAACAACTAGAACCTTGCAAGAACTTCGGGTTTAAAGATCAACTATCCCGAAGCGCACTTTCGATAGCATCTAATATTGCAGAAGGTGAAGAGCGAGAAACAGCAAACGAGTCAGCGAGATTTCTATACATCGCAAAAGGCTCCGCTGGAGAAGCAATCACCCAACTTTACGTCGGAATAGAAGCAGGCTTTATAGAAAAACAAAAAGGCCTAGCACTCATCAACGAAACCAAAGAAATCTCCGCAATGTTAGCCGCCCTAATCAGACGCAGAAAAGGCTCAGTAAGAGAACCAAAAGCACAATACGAATAATTGAACTCAGGGTGTTTCCTAGAACTCTAGGCTCCTGATTCTAAAACTTTTAACCCAATCCTACCTCTAGCTCCTAGCTTAACCTCTAGGACCTAGGACCTAGGACCCTAGGACCTAAACAATCCATGGAACCAAACAAACCTCAACATCACGAGTACTTACCATACCCACCTCAACCTTCAGCGCCCGCCGACGACGAAATCGATCTCCGCGAACTCTTCGCTGCAATCTGGAAAGGTAAGTGGATCATCATAGCAACGACTTTTGTTTTTGCAGTAGGCTCCGTACTTTACGCTCTTAGCTTACCGAATATTTACAAAGCCGATGCTTTACTAGCTCCTGCTGAAAGCTCCAATGGTGGCGGTTTGGCCAAAATGGCAGGCCAGCTTGGTGGCTTGGCAGCTTTAGCGGGCGTTAACCTTGGCGGAGGAGAGTCTTCCCAAACTGATCTCGCGGTGCAAGTGATGAAATCACGCCAATTTGTTGATGCATTTATCAAAAAGCATGATTTACTCGTACCACTAATGGCAGCCAAAGATTGGGACTTGGCCAGCAACCAGCTAATTTTAGACGAAGAAATCTATGACCCAAGTAATGGCGAATGGCTACGTGAGCCAGACGGTTTGCGAGGTGCTACTCCAACGGCACAAGAAGCATTTAAAGTATTCAAGAAAGATATTTTAAGCGTTAACTCTGATCCTGAAACAGGGTTATACACAGTATCCGTCAAACATTATTCGCCGTATGTCGCTCAACAATGGGTGAATTGGTTGATCGAAGATATCAATAAGATTATGCGTGAGCGTACCATTGCAGAAAGTTCGCAAAATCTTGAGTACTTAAATACTCAATTACAAAAAACAGCTGTTGCCGATATGCAAAGCACTTTTTATAGCTTAATTGAAGAACAAACCAAAAGCTTAATGCTTGCTGAAGTGCAAGAAGAGTTTGTTTTTAAAGTTGTCGACCCTTCGGTAGTACCGGAAATAAAAGACGGACCCAAGAGAGCATTAATTTGTGTGTTGGGGACATTACTTGGCGGAATGTTAGGTGTTGCGTTTGTTCTTGTGCTTTTTGCGTTTAGCAAAGAGTCTAATCTAGATTAGACTATTGAGGATGTTTTATAGACTTCTCTCAAACCGAGCAGTTATAAGGGATAGTTGTTTTTATGCGATCACATTTTTAAAATGTAATGTTTCTGTCAAGTAAAAACCGGAAGGCACATTTATACATAAACACAATTTGGAAAATATATAATTTTTAATATTAGGCTAGAAGATGTCAAAAAAGAAAGTACTTACCGTTTTTGGTACCAGACCCGAAGCTATCAAAATGGCTCCATTAGTTCATGCTTTAGCATCGGATGAGAGCTTTGAAGCAAGATGTTGTGTCACAGCTCAGCATCGTGAAATGCTTGATCAAGTTCTTGATCTGTTTGAGATCACGCCTGATTATGACTTGAACTTGATGAAAGCGGGTCAGACATTAAATGATGTAACCGCTAAAATCATCCAAGAACTAAAACCAGTGTTAGAAGATTTTAAACCGGATGCTATACTTGTTCACGGTGATACTGCAACAACATTTGCAGCGAGTCTTGCAGCTTATTACGAACAGATCTCTGTCGGACATGTTGAAGCGGGTCTTCGCACCGGTAATATCCACTCGCCTTGGCCGGAAGAAGCTAATCGTCGTTTGACGGGCGTGTTGACTAAATATCATTTTGCGCCAACAGAAACCTCAAAGCAGAATCTTCTCAAAGAAAACTTTGAACCAAGTGATATTACAGTGACAGGTAATACCGTCATTGACGCGTTACTCATGGTGAAAGATAAAATTGAGCATGATGAAGATCTCAAGCGGACACTCGCTTCACAGTTCCCATTTTTAGATGAACAAAAGAAACTAATTTTAGTTACAGGGCATCGACGTGAGAGTTTTGGTGGTGGATTTGAGCGTATCTGTGAAGCTTTAGCCATAACGGCAAAAGCGCACCCAGAGACGCAAATATTATATCCGATGCACCTAAATCCAAATGTGCGTGAACCTGTAAATCGTATCTTAGGTGGAATAGATAATATTCATCTCATCGAGCCACAACAATACCTTCCATTTATCTATTTAATGATGCGCTCAAACATCATTCTTACTGATTCTGGTGGTATTCAAGAAGAAGCGCCATCTTTAGGTAAGCCAGTCTTAGTTATGCGAGATACTACAGAACGCCCAGAAGCGGTTGAAGCTGGCACGGTTAAGTTAGTTGGTACTGATGTTAATCAAATAGTCTGCAGTTTAAATGAATTACTCAATGACGCAGATGCATACCAAAAGATGAGTTATGCACATAACCCTTATGGGGATGGTAAAGCGTGCAAGAGAATTTTAGAAGAATTAGCCAAATAAGAATTTAGGAATTAAATATGTCATTCGAAACTATATCAGTCATTGGATTAGGTTATATAGGCTTGCCAACAGCTGCTATGTTTGCTTCGCGCAAAAAGAAGGTCATTGGTGTTGATGTTAACCAACATGCAGTAGATACCATTAACCAAGGTAAAATTCATATCGTAGAGCCAGATCTAGATATGATTGTTCACTCTGCTGTAACTGAAGGCTATTTAAAGGCTGTAACTAAAGCAGAGCCTGCAGATGCATTCCTAATTGCAGTACCTACGCCATTTTTGCCATGTGAAGAGGGGCAAGTTCCTGAGCCTGACTTACGCTATATCGAATCGGCTTGTAAGGGCATAGCACCAGTATTGAAAAAAGGTGATTTAGTCATTTTAGAATCAACTTCACCTGTTGGCGCGACAGAACAAGTCGCAGAATGGTTGGCTAGCGCACGCCAAGATTTATCTTTCCCGCAAAATGCAGGTATTGAAGCTGATGTAAATGTTGCACATTGTCCCGAACGTGTACTGCCTGGTCATGTTGTACGTGAACTAGTTGAAAATGACCGCGTTATTGGTGGTATGTCTACACGTTGTTCTGAGCGTTCTGCTGAGCTTTATAAAACCTTTGTACAAGGTGATTGTGTAATTACTAATGCACGTACTGCAGAAATGGCAAAGTTAACAGAAAACAGTTGTCGAGACGTACAAATTGCGTTTGCAAATGAATTGTCTGTTATTTGTGATAAACTTGATATCAATGTGTGGGAGCTTATTAGTTTAGCTAATCGTCATCCTCGTATTAATATATTGCAACCGGGCCCTGGCGTCGGTGGCCACTGTATTGCGGTCGACCCTTGGTTCATTGTTTCTAAAACTCCTGATGAAGCTCAATTGATCCACACTGCACGTAAAGTCAATGATGAGAAACCTTCATGGGTTATTAATAAAGTCAAGTTAGCCATTGCTGACTATTTGCAATCTAATCCAACTAAAACAGCTAAAGATGTGACGATTACTTGTTACGGTTTAGCTTTTAAGCCTAATATTGATGATTTACGTGAAAGTCCGGCTCTGAGTATTACAAAGCAAATTGCAGGAATGCATTCTGGGAGAGTAATGGCCGTGGAGCCGAATATAAATACAATTCCTGAATCATTGAAAGGTGTTGAGTTAGTTGAGGTTGATTTTGCGAGAAAAACATCCGATATTCATGTATTTCTTGTTGATCATCAAGAATTTTTAGACGTACCTTGGAATTGTGACTATTACATCGACACAAAAGGTATTCTTTAACAAGAAGTTTCTAATTAAGTGTTAGCTAGGCGTAAAGATGCACGCCTAGCTATCGATCTAGTTATAAGTGATATGAAAAAAATAAATATAGTAGTTCCTGGTTGGCCAAGCGAAGAATCTCCGGGTAGAATGGCTTTTTTCTATGAACAAGTTAAAAACTTAAGTATTTTTGACCCAACTCTTACTATAACGGTATATATTCTAGAAAGAAGGTTGATAGTTGATCCTTTTCGTAAATATAATTATCTAGATCTAGATCTTAATATAGAGGTTATAGTTTTTCCATATTATGAATTTCCTAAAATACGTTCGATTAATAGGTTTCTCAATGAAATTGCGTCAAGAAAATTCAAAAAAATTATTCAAAAAAATGATATAGGTTATAAAAATAAAGTAATACATGCTCATTTTATAGACTCGTTAATGATGATTTCTAATATATCATTGGACTACAATATTATTTGGACGGAGCATGCTTCAAATTTTGAACTTTATATAAAAAAACATAAATTCAAGCGTGTGCAAAAAGAAGTTAAAAAAGTTAAGCAGTGTATATTTGTTAGTGAGCCTTTAAAGCAGTTTGTTACAGAAAGGTTGTTAATAGAGGACATTAATACAGTTGTAATTCCAAATGGAGTTGATACAGAAGTTCTTAACTATAAAGAAAATCATTTTAAACCGAGAAACTTTTTATTTATTGGACACTTAAATTATAGAAAGGGGATCATGAATGCTATTAAAGGCTTTAAAAGTGCTAAGTTGAATGATTCAACATTAACAATATATGGTAGTGGAGAACTTGAACTAGAAGCAAAAGCTTTTGTAAATAGTACAGGCTTAAAAAGAAGAGTCAGTTTCAAAGGTCAGCTTGATAATACAACACTCAGAAACACTATCTATAACTATGACTGCTTGATCCTCCCTAGTGAAAGTGAAAGTTTTGGTGTGGTTGTAATTGAAGCTATGGCTTCCGGCCTGGCTACAATTGTAACAAAGTGTGGTGGACCTGAGTACATATTAAATAATGATGCCAGTTTGGGAGTTGTATTAGAAAACAATTCAGCTGAGAATATAGCGAAATCCATAGATTACGTATCAGGAAAAAGTTTCGATCCAAATTATATAAGGAATTATGCTGCGAATCAATATTCTTGGGTAAGTGTTATTAATAAAATTAGTGAAGTATATAGTGTCAATACTCAATAAATATATAGGTTGGAATAGCATTTCAATCATAGTTAAATCATTACCTCAGATAATAATAATGCTTACACTATCAAGAACTTTAAGTTTTGACGAGTTGGGTGTTATATCAATTCTAAGCGTTGTGACTGGTTTCGCAATGATATTCTGTAATCTTGGATTTTCAGCCGCGATTATATATTCAGAGAATCTAGAGATAGTAGTTGAAAATACTTTAAAGTTTATAAATATAATGTCTGGTATTTTGGTTTCTATTTCTATAGTAGTCTTATCAGATGTTATTTCTTCGTTCTATGATTCTGACCTAATTGGATATTACCTCATAATACTGTCACCAATTTTTATGATTAGGGCTTTTTCTATTCATGGAAATGCAATTCTTCAGAAACGACTCGACTTTGATAAGCTTGCTAAAATTGATATTGTCTCAAATTCTATTGCGTTGATTCTTTTCTTCACTTCGAGCTATATTTATAATGGATTAATTAGCTTTGTTGTTTTTAATATTACGCTAACGGTAATCTATACATGGATGACGATAAGAATCTCATCTTCTTATTCTTTTAATCTAATAAATATAGACATAAAACAATCGCTTCCTAGTATAAAATATGGCATGTATATTTCTGGTGAAAACCTATTAACTCATTTTTCATCTAACTTTGATGTCTTGATTATAGGTAAAGTCTTAGGGACTCATGTTTCTGGTCCATATTCTTATATAAAAGAAATATTATTAAAGCCCGCGTTACAAGTTATAAATGCAGTAGTAAATAGGTTGCTATTTCCGCTACTTTGTAAAGTAAGAAATTCTAATGATCTATTAAGAAGCACATATGTCTTTTGTAGTAGAGCAACCACGTTAATTAACACATTTATTTATCTTTTATTGTTTGTTTTCTCAGAGTATTTTGTTACTACAATATTTTCAAATGATTGGTCTCAATATTCACATTTGTTTTCTATTATCAGTTTATACGTACTATGTCTTTCAATAATCAACCCGATGGGAAGTCTGGTAAAAGCAACTGGGTATGTAAAACGATCTTTTATTTGGAATATTTTTAATTTAATTCTTAGAACTTCATTTGTATTTGTTTCTGTTATTGTCTTTAAAGAACTTGAATCGGTGGCCTATTCACTTTTATTCGCTTCGATAATTTTACTATTTTTACACATAGTCTTATTTCTTAAGCCAATATTAAGAGTTTCGATCACTGACTGGCTTATATTTATGGCTGACATTCTAATTGTATTTTTTGTCACTTTAACTATGTCAGCTAAAATAAGGCCAGATTTATCTAGTTGTATGATGGAAATTTCTTTATATTGGTTATTGTTGGGGTGTGGAGTGGTTCTTATTAGGATTATCAAGGAATCTAGGACCATTACGGAGTATTTATAATGCAGATTGTTTATAAACATGGAAATTTAGATGTTAACTTTATTGGTGGAAACCAGTGGTCTCGTACAGATAAATTAATTAACGAAGTACATTACTACTTGGTAGGTGATATATACTCTTTTAATGGCAAACATGTCTCTAACTCTGAATTTTTAGAACTTTGTTATAATAGAGATAATGAGGACTTTTTCCGTTTAGTTGATGGTTATTATATACTTTTTGAAATAAAGAAAGGAAAGGTAAAGGTAATATCTGACCGCTACGCTCTACTGCCACTTTATTATTATTCTTGCGCGGATATTATGATTTGTTCAACAGACTTTTATTCATTAACTAATACATTAAAGAGCGAGAATTTAGATTTAACACTCAATAATAGTGCTATCAAATTTTATCTATCACATAATTCATTTCCATATGATCATACGCTTTATACAGATGTTAAAAGAATAAATCCTTCTTCAATTATAGAAATTAACCAATTGGGAGAGGTTAGTAAAAGATGTTATTGGAGTTGGAGATTGATTGAGAAAAAAACAATCAACTTTGACGAAGCTATTGATAAACTGCATACATTACTCCAGTCTTCTATGCAAAAGCGTTTCTCCCCTAGAGATAAGGTCTCTGTAACATTAAGCGGTGGTTTGGACTCTCGATTACTGCTTGCATTAGCAGATGAGATGGATTTGGAGATCGAATGTTTCACATTTGGTACTATAGAAAGTCCTGATGTTGTTATCGCTAAGAAGTGTTGTGAGAAGCTAAATGTTAGACATAAGGTCATAGAGATAAACGAAAGAAACTGGTTTTTGGATAGAGAGGATGCGGTAATTAGAACTGGTGGCATGGCAAACATATTACACTTACATGCTGTTCATCCATCAAAGGAAATTGTTAAACATAGTAATGTTGTTTTGAATGGCTTTTTAGGTGATTTAGTTTTAGGCGGAGGTTATCTTAAGAAAGATTTATTTCTCAATATAAATAGTTATTTAAAAACTTTAAAAGGAAAATATGGCGATGACTTGTCATTGATAAATATTAACGACGAATATTATAATGAAAATATCACTGATAGCTATTTTATTCACAATCGTGGAGTAAGGTTCACATCTTTAGGTAGCGATGCGGTATCTGATAAAATTAACAATGTCAAACCATTTTTAGACAACGAACTCTTAGAGTTTGTGTATTCCCTTCCCGATGAATATAGATTCAATGGCAAACTTTATCATGCGATGTTGTTAAAGTATTATCCTGACTTATTTTTAGATATCGAATGGCAAAAGACTGGAACTCCTATATCTTTGAGTGACAGTAAGTTTATAAATATTTATCATCAACTTTTTAAGGTTGGTGTTTCAATCGTTTCCAATAGTAAGTTCAATAAAATAGCTAGAAAAATTTACTCTATTGCTAAGCCAAAGAAAGTAGATAAAATGAAGTCGTTTGTTGACTATAAGTCTTGGGTAAGTTCCGATTTTTTTCAATCTTACAAAAAAGAACTATTGTGTGGTGAAGTTAGCTATTTACAGAATCATGTAGACATCGAAAATATAATTGATGATGAGAATAAACTTCAAGAATTAGGCTGTTTAATTAGCCTTGAGTACTTTTTGAAAAAGGTTGAAAGTTGTTGACTTTAATCACTTTATTCTTATCGGCATTTACTACGTTGTTATGCTTTTGGCAAGATTATAAAGTTAAGCACCCATTTCTTATGATATGGGTGTTCAACTTTTTCTTTTTTTTGCTCCCTACTAGTTTTTTGATTTTTGATAATCACGAATTTTCTCCCAGTGTTATTCAAGTTGGTATTTTATTTTCTGTATTTTGTAACTCTCTCTATATATTTGTTAATGCAGTGTTCCAATTGTCAATAATAAGGAATAATTCATTTATCTCTATAGAAACCATAGGTTCTAAACGTACTCAAAGCATGAGGCGTTTATGTACGATATTATTATTCTTTTTCTTTATTGTTTTTGTTTTACTTTCTTATCCATCTTTTAGAACACTTGATGGTAGTATCATGAAGGTTTTATTTTTGTATGCGGTGATGTTTTTTTCATCTTTCATTATATGCCTAAGCAAGGAAAGGTTTGATTTTTATTTCTTATTGTTGATTTTGGTTATTATATTTGTAACTATAACATTTAAAAGTCGGGGATCTCTTTCTTATAGTTTAATACCTTTGGTATACTTATCAATAATACGTGGCTTAAACTATAAAAAGATAGCTAAATTATTATTACTTTCTATTATATTTGTGTTGTTGATAGTGGTTCTGAAATCTTACCGTTGGCTTTCCTCTGGATCATTCACATTAATAGATATGTTTGATTTATCATTAGATATTTTTAAACTCCTTTTTGTTTCTGGGGATTTCTCCATTGTTAAATACTATTTTTCTTCTATATCTTACTGCATGAATAATGCATGCTATGATTGGTCAATAGTTGATAAGCTATTGGTGTCAAGATTTATTGGGGATTTAGTAATAACACCAGCTTACGCTTTATGGAACATTCTTCAAGGGACTCCTAATGTTGGTGGCTCCCTTCACCTTCTGTCTTATGGGGCTTCCTTCTTTGATGGTGCTTGGTTAGGTGGACTATACTTCATTTTTCTATCATTTGTTCGTATGTTTTCTATTGCTTTTTTAGAAGGTGCATATCGGATATTCTGTATTGGTCCACTATTGTACTTTAGTTTGTTTTTTTCTCGCGGTAGTGTTTACAATGCGATACCAGTAGTTATCCTTTCATTAGGATTGGTTTTTTTACTATCTATATTAATAAGGCGAAATAATAAATGAATGCTATATTTTTATATAGAATATCACATTACCTTTATAGAAAGGGAGTGCCGTTTTTACCTTTAATAGTAAAAAATTTGATATTTCTTATTTTCAATAGCGTTATACCACCATCAACTAGAATCGGGACTGATAGTAAGTTTGCTTATGGTGGTATTGGGGTCGTGTTACATTCTAAGTCTAAGCTTGGCGAAAAAGTTATCATTGGTCAAAATGTAACTGTTGGCAGACAACTAGATCCAAATGGCGTTCCAACTATTGGTAATAATGTCTATATTTCAGCTGGTGCAAGAATTCTAGGTGATATTACTATTGGAGACAATGTGATTATTGGAGCGAATGCGGTAGTAATCAAAGATGTCCCATCTAACTCTATAGTCGCTGGTGTTCCCGCGAAGGTGATAAAATCAGTTGACACAGACATATATAAACTTTTAAAGAATATTTACTAGTATGAAAGTTGCATTTTTTCAGCCATATTTAGCTAATTGGCGTATTGAGTTTTTAGAGTACTTCACTGAGAAATTTAAAGATGGTGAAGTAGTAGTATACGATGGTGGTTTTGGTGGGAAAAATGACACTAAAGCTGTTTCCGGTAACTCTGCAAAATTCAAATTTAAAAAGTTGTTCTCTATTTCTCCTGTTCTGAGATTTAAAGGGCAAGACTATCCCTTTTATTTTTCTCCTTTTTTGTTTATTCATCTTTTTAAGGATAAACCTGACGTGATAATCACGGAAGGTGAGATAAATTTTATAAATAATATATCAATATTTATTTATTGTAAGATTTTTAATAAAAAATATGTTTGGTGGAGTCTTGGTAAGGTCAGAACTAGAAAAAAAAATATTATAAATAAACTACTAGATCCGCTTATAGATTTTTTGTTGAATAACTCTTGTTGTGTCATGGCTAGAAATACACTTGCTAAAAAATATTATATTAATGATAAGGAATTCGATGATAATAGAGTGATTGTTGCGCCCAATAGCATGAATCATCATAAGGAAATTAACGTAAATGTTGAAATTAAATTAGAGCTAGCGGCGTTAAAAAAAGACAGCATAATAATGCTTTATGTAGGTGCTTTGACAAACTTGAAAAGACCTAAAGATCTACTTTTTTCGATAGAATCATTACTTAAACTTAACCCGAGTCTTGATCTTAAATTATGGTTTGTTGGGGATGGACCTGAACGAGAAAAGCTTGAACAGTTAACAAAAGATTTACACCTAAGTAAAAGGGTTAATTTTTTTGGGAAAGTCTTCGATGGCGTAGGGACATATTTTGAGTTGTCTGATTTTGTTGTAGTTCCCGGCTTGGGAGGCCTCGTTATTAATCATGCTATGATTTACGGAAAGCCTGTGGTATCTAGGCTTGCCGATGGTACAGAACTTGATTTAATAGAGGATGGTGTGACCGGATATTTAGTCGATGGCTATGAGATAGATAAGTTAGTAGATAAAATTTCATTAATACTTGATTCTGACTTAGCTACTATGTCCGAAAATTGCCTGAGTAAGGTACGAGAACAATGGAATATTGATATTATGTATGATCGTACATTACAGTGCATAAATTTTAAGTCATGAGCCTCAAACTAAAAGCGCAAACTGCAAAGAACTTGGGTGTTTTAAATTTAGCCAGAGTGGCAATTTACCAACTAGGTGTCCGAAGCGGATTAAACCCAGTTAAGCGTCTCAATCAAGCCTTGATATCGGGGCTTTTATTTCGCCCTTCGCCTGCTTCACTTCAATGCGAATCTAGTCAGCGTTACCAATTTTCCCCATTTGGTTGGAAGCCGAAACGATTAGTAAGTGAATTAAGATGGGCGGAGAGCACATTAACTGGGAAATGCTACTCCAACATGGAGAAACCTTGGTTCTGTTTGTCTGACTTTGATTCTAATGTCGGAGATATTAAAGGGATTTGGGAAGCCTCTAGATTCGACTGGGTGTTAGGTTTAGCGAAGGATTATCTTTGTGGAAGAGAGCAGGCGCTTGATGAGCTGAATGAAACTACTAAAGATTGGCTAAAACACAATTCTCCTTATTTGGGACCGAACTGGAAGTGTGGTCAAGAAGCCTCAATAAGAGTCATGCATATGGCTATGGCTGCTAAATTACTGAATCAAGTTGAAAGTCCTGAAACTGCACTGTTGGCATTTGTTAAAGCTCACTTAAAACGCATTGCTCCGACCATCTCTTATGCCGTTGCCCAAGATAACAACCATGGCACATCGGAAGCTGCAGCCCTATTTGTCGGTGGAAGTTTGCTTGTTTCCAATGGCGATAAAAGCGCTATGCGCTGGCAAAAAATGGGGCGTAAGTGGTTAGAGAATCGAGCAAAACATTTGATCGATTACGATGGAACATTCAGCCAGTATTCAGTTAACTATCACCGAGTTATGCTAGATACATATTCAATGGTGGAGCTATGGAGACGGGAACTTGATCTCAAGGCGTTTAGTCCATCGTTGTATAAAAAAATTGGTTTGGCGACTCAATGGTTATATCAGTTGACTCAAGAAGTAAATGGGGATGCGCCTAATTTAGGTCATAACGATGGCGCAAGGTTGTTACCTTTAACTGACTCTGATTATCGAGACTTTCGCCCAACGGTTCAGCTCGCCTCAGTCCTGTTCTTGCAGTCATCTGCTTGGGGAGAGGCAGGTAGCTATGATGAACCACTTAAACTTCTGGGGTTAAATAAACCACAGCAAGCACTCAACCTACCGAGTTCATTCCATTTTGCGCAAGGGGGATACGCTGGATTAAGAAGCCAAACTGGAGCGTTTGCACTATTCAATTACCCTGTCTTTCGTTTTCGACCTGCTCAAAACGATGCTCTACATGTAGACTTTTGGCTTGGTGGTGTGAACCTGTTAAGAGACGGTGGTACATTTAGTTACAATGCTGGTCAATCATATATCGATTACTATGGTGGGACGCAAAGTCATAACACCGTTCAGTTTGATGAGCATGAGCAAATGCCGCGCTTGAGTAGGTTTCTCTTAGGTGCGTGGCTTAAGGCTGAAAATGTCCATTGGGATGAAGCTCGACAATATTGCAGCGCTAGTTACCGTGACTATTTGGGGTGCAACCATAAAAGAGAGGTTTCTCTTTCGAACAGCACGCTGCGAGTTGTAGATGATATTCAAGGTGTACAGAAAAAAGCGATACTACGTTGGCGCCTGAGTCCGGGGGAATGGATGATAGAAGGCAATCAAATTACTAACCATATTCATTCTATAACGATAAATAGTAATACCGACATTAAACGACTTGAGTTAGTCGAAGGAAAAGAGTCTCGCTATTACTACCAAGAAACTTCCATTCCCGTTTTGGAAATCGAAGTAATGTCAGATAGCAAAATAACGACAGAGTATAATTACAGATAATGAATATTCTTTATTTTCACCAACACTTTTCAACACCTAAAGGCTCTACCGGAATACGTTCATATGAGATGTCAAGGCGCCTTATACATCATGGGCATAATGTCACTATGGTATGTGGCACATATGGTGGTGGAGAGACAAGCTTGGAATCAGAGTTTATTGGTGGCAAACGTGAGGGCGTCTTCGATGGTATCCGCATCATTGAGTTTGATTTGGCGTACTCCAACTCAGATGGTTTTCTTAAAAGAAGTATGACGTTTGTTAAGTTTGCACTCAAAAGTATCGGCTTAGCTTTTACGGAAAAATACGATGTATTGTTTGCGACAACAACGCCTTTAACAGCGGGTATTCCAGGCATTTTTGCACGTTGGTTACGCGGGAAACCTTTTGTATTTGAAGTAAGAGACTTGTGGCCTGAATTACCAAAAGAAATGGGGGTAATTAAAAATCCTGTCATTTTGGGTTTGATGTCTCTATTAGAATGGGCGTCGTATCGCAGTGCCCATCGCTGTATTGGTCTTTCTCCTGGCATTGTCGAGGGAATCAAGAAGCGTGGTGTGCCTGCAGATAGAATAGCGATGGTACCAAATGGTTGTGATCTATCCATCTTTACTCAACCAAGCGAACTGTGGCGACCAGAAGGTGTCTCGCAAGAAGATTTGATGGCGGTTTTCACTGGTACTCATGGCATGGCGAATGGCTTGAATGCTGTCTTAGATACGGCGACAGAGTTACAAAGCCGTGGCCGAAACGATATTAAACTTGTTTTGGTAGGGCAAGGTAAGTTAAAACCGCAACTGGAAGTGAAAGCACAGGAGTTACAGCTCAAAAATGTTATCTTTCATCCTCCAGTCAATAAACAAAAGTTAGCGGGTTTAATGGCAAGTGCAGATATAGGTATGCAGGTTTTAGCTAATATTCCAGCTTTTTATTACGGAACATCGCCAAACAAGTTCTTTGATTACATATCAGCGGGACTGCCCGTTATTAATAATTACCCTGGTTGGCTTGCAGGTATGATTGAAGATTTGCAGTGTGGTTTTGTTGTTGCTCCAGAAAACCCTAAAGCCTTTGCGAACGCGCTAGAGTTGGCTGCAGACGACCGAGAGGCTCTTGTTACGATGGGGGAAGCAGCTCGACACCTTGCTGAAAATCAGTTTGATCGCCAGTTGTTAGCTGATGAATGGGTTCAGTGGGTAGTAGGAAAGACTAATTCAGAGGTGACATCTGCAGGGGTAAGTGATGAAAAGGTTAATTGATTTCTGTGCCTCTTTATGTGCTCTCGTTTTACTTTCACCAATTATCGCATTTGTCGCGTGGAAAATACGTAAGAACCTAGGTACACCCGTATTGTTTCGTCAAACACGTCCGGGTTTGCATGGTAAGCCATTTGAGATGGTTAAGTTTCGTACCATGAAGGACGCTGTTGATGAGCTGGGAAATCCACTTCCTGATTCCGAACGGATGACCCCGTTTGGGGATAAGTTAAGAAATTCAAGCCTAGATGAGCTTCCAGAGTTGTGGAACGTATTGAAAGGAGAGATGAGCTTAGTCGGCCCACGTCCGTTATTGATGCAATACTTACCGCTTTATAGTAAAGAACAAGCAAGGCGCCATGAAGTTAGACCAGGTGTGACCGGGTGGGCACAGATTAATGGACGGAATGCCATCAGTTGGGAAGAAAAATTCAAACTAGATGTGTGGTATGTCGATAATCGTAGCCTGTGGTTAGACATCAAAGTTTTGTTCCTAACCGTTAGAAAAGTGTTTGTGAAGGAAGGAATATCGGCAGATGGCCATGTCACGATAGAACCTTTTAAAGGTCAATCGAAGCAAGGTAAACCCCATGAATAGAACTTGCGCAATTTTAGGAGCTAGTGGTCACGGTAAAGTCGTTGCTGAAATTGCGGAGCTAAATGGCTATACAAGTATTGAGTTTTTCGATGATCGCTGGCCTGAGTTGCAAAATGTCGAACAATGGAAAGTCAAAGGTGATTCCGAAACCTTGTTAAAGGTGGCTTCACGTTTTGATCTGACCGTGATTGCTATCGGCAATAATAAAGTCAGGTTAGAAAAACAGAAGCAATTGAGTATATTTGGCGCTAAATTCTCTGTACTAGAGCATCCTAGGGCCACAATTAGCCCGTATAGTCAGCTCGGTGTTGGCACGGTTGTAATGGCTGGTGCTGTAATCAATCCTTTTGTCCAAGTCGGTGAAGCATGCATTATTAACACTGCTTCAACTATAGACCATGATTGCAGTTTGGCTAATGGTGTGCATGTTAGCCCTGGTTGCAATATCGCTGGGGGAGTAGTGGTCGGCGAGGGGGGCTGGCTCGGTATCGGAAGCCAAGTGAAGCAACTTATTTCCATTGGTACGGGAGTTACAGTCGGTGCTGGAGCAACTGTCGTAAACCATGTACCTGATTTTCAAACTGTTGTAGGTACACCTGCACAGGTAGTAAACAAGTCAAAGTAATATTTTCTGAAAATTTCCATTTAGGTGACATCGTGCTTAATACTCCATTTTCTCCATGGCCTTCTTTTACCCAAGAAGAAGCCGACGCAATTAGTCGTGTACTATTGTCAAACAAAGTTAACTATTGGACAGGTAGCGAATGTCGAGAATTCGAAAAAGAATTTGCTGCATGGGCTGGCTGTGAGCATGCCGTTGCTCTTAGTAACGGAACTCTTGCGCTTGATCTAGCACTTAAGGCGTTAAATGTTGGTGAAGGAGATGAGGTGATTACCACTCCTCGGACTTTTCTGGCTTCAGCATCTTCAATTGTAACTGCTGGCGCTAATCCTGTTTTTGCGGATGTGGATCTTAATAGTCAAGCTATTACCGCAGAGTCGATTGAAGCGGTACTGACGTCCAAAACTAAAGCCGTCATTGTTGTTCACCTTGCTGGTATGCCAGCAGAGATGGATGACATTATGGCGCTTTCAGAAAAACATGGTTTTTATGTTATTGAAGATTGTGCGCAGGCTCATGGCGCAAAATACAAAGGGCGCAGTGTAGGTACAATTGGTCACATTGGAGCTTGGTCGTTCTGTCAAGATAAGATCATGACCACTGGCGGTGAAGGTGGTATGGTGACCACCAATGATAAAGCATTATGGTCAACCATGTGGTCCTACAAAGACCATGGTAAAAGCTTTGATGCGATTTATAACCGCCAGCATCCTCCAGGATTCCGTTGGTTGCACGAGAGTTTTGGTACTAACTGGCGTATGACAGAAATGCAGGCTGTCATTGGTCGTATTCAGTTGACAAAAATGTCTGAATGGACTGAAAAACGTCAATCGAATGCAAAACAAATTGATAAAGTTACTTCTGATCTTAATGTTATTCGAACTGTACATGTTCCTGACTACATTGAACACGCGGAGTACAAACATTATCTATTTGTAGAATCAGAGTTTTTAGCTGATGGTTGGAGTAGAGATCGTATTGTCGATGAGATCGTAGCTGCAGGTGTACCCGCATATCAAGGGAGTTGCTCAGAAGTCTACCTAGAAAAAGCGTTTGACAACACTTCATGGCGCCCAGCAGAGCGATTGAAAAACGCAGTTGAACTTGGGGAAAATAGCTTGATGTTTTTAGTGCACCCAACTTTAACTGAAGCTGAGGTTACAAAAACGACGCGAGTGCTTCGTAGCGTGCTGCTGCAAGCCCAAAAGTAGCAATAGTCACCTCTCTCCCCATTAAAGATTTTTGGCGGCCATAGCACTGCCAATTTTTACTTTTATGAACAAGGTTAGTTGTTGTATGCAAAGTATTTGGTTAAGAAATAAAAGATCTCAACCTTTCAACTCGAAGATCTTTAGAGGGGAAGTTTCGTGACAGTATTTGCCATTCTGGGTAAAATATTGCTCCTTGCTGGTCAATATTCATCAAACAAAACATTATAATCCTATGCAACGTCTACAGTTTCTTTGGCAACTATCTCGCACTAACAAGCGTATTGTAAGCGTTTTGGTTGATGTGCTGCTTATTTTTATCTCCTTTCAGCTAGCGCTGTTAGTTCGCCTTGGCAGCACACACTTTTACACGCAACCTGCCGTTTGGGGCATTTTTATTGCCGTCGCAATTGTGACTGTTACAGTTTTCGCTCGTCTTGGTTTATACCGCGCTGTATTGCGTTACCTAACATTTCAGGCGTTATTTGTCGTCGCTGTTGGTGCAGTAGTATCTGCTTTATTGTTAGCGGCTCTTAGTTTTTACATGAGCGATCCTTTTCCTCGAACTGTTCCTATTATCTATGCTTCATTCCTAGCACTTTTGTGTGGTGGCCCTCGTGTGATTGTCCGTTCTTTAGTGGCGCAGAGTTACGCCCACCAAAGTGAAGAGGTGTTGATCTATGGTGCAGGTTCTGGTGGACGTCAACTGGCGATGGCTCTGAGAAGTAGTGGTAAATATCGTGTACGTGCGTTTATTGACGGCGATGTCACATTAACTAATACCGTCATATTAGGTTTGCCGGTGATTTCATTAGAAGATGTGACGCCGCTAATCAATAAATATGACATCTCTCAAATACTACTTGCTGTGCCAGGAGCGAGCCGCTCTCGCCGCAAGGCCATATTAGATAATTTGGCTGAGTTACCGGTTGAAGTTCGCACCGTGCCAGAAATGACAGATATAGTCTCAGGCAAAGCAAAAATAGACGAGTTGCAAGACGTTTCTATTGAGGATTTATTGGGTAGAGATCCAGTTGCGCCGCAACAAGTTCTGCTTGAAGCCAATATCAAAGGCAAAGTGGTTATGGTTACTGGGGCCGGTGGTTCAATAGGTTCGGAGTTGTGTCGTCAGATTGTTATGCAACATCCTAAAAGCATAGTTTTGTTTGAGCTTTCAGAATTTGGCTTGTATCAAATTGATCGCGAACTTAACCAATTGAAAGCAGAGCATGGATTGTCGTGCGATATAGTACCGCTCTTAGGTTCAGTTCAACGTAGTCACCGTTTAGAAACGGCGATGAAGTCTTTCCAAGTTCAAACAGTCTATCATGCCGCAGCATACAAGCATGTCCCACTCGTTGAATACAACGTTGTGGAAGGTGTACGCAATAATATTTATGGAACTTATTTTACAGCCTGTGCAGCTATCGCAGCGAACGTTGAATCGTTTGTGTTGATTTCAACCGACAAAGCGGTGCGCCCAACTAATGTCATGGGGACGACAAAACGCATGGCCGAACTCGGGCTTCAAGCCCTTGCAGAGCAAGAAAACCAGAAAAAGAATGGTACACGTTTCTGTATGGTTCGTTTTGGTAATGTACTTGGCTCGTCTGGTTCAGTTATACCTCTGTTTAAAAAACAAATTGCTGCTGGTGGCCCCGTCACCGTCACGCACCCTGATATCACGCGCTTTTTTATGACGATCCCTGAAGCTGCCCAGTTGGTTATTCAAGCAGGGGCTATGGGCAAAGGTGGCGACGTGTTTGTTTTAGATATGGGCGATTCAGTTAAAATCACTGATTTAGCTACCAATCTTATTCGCTTATCGGGTTTAGAGGTGAAATCCGAAGCGAATCCTCATGGCGATATCGAGATTCAATTTACAGGACTTCGACCTGGTGAAAAGCTCTATGAAGAGTTACTAATTGGAGACAACGTCAATAAAACAGCCCACGAGCGCATTATGACAGCTCACGAAGTCCACCTCTCGCTTGATGAGTATGAGGGCCTGCTTGATAAGTTAGATCTTGCTTGTCACGGTGTCGACCATGAACGAATTCGTGAGCTACTATTGCAAGCGCCGACTGGATTTAACCCAACCGATGGCATTGGCGATTTAATCTGGACTCATAATCAAGCCGAACAATTGACTCTGGTTGAAGCAGACGATGCTGTAAATGCTTAAATTTACGTGCTAGGTCAGTACGATGATTTTGATGACAGGTCCAAGCATCTGTTGACTGTACAATTCTGAATTAGAGAACAAAACAATGAAAATTGCAGTTGCTGGGACGGGCTATGTTGGTTTGTCCAATGCTATGTTGCTAGCTCAAAACCATGAGGTAGTGGCTGTCGACATTATTCCAGAGAAAGTGGCACTATTAAATAATAAGCAGTCACCGATTGTGGATGCAGAGATAGAAAATTTTCTTGCAAACAAACAGTTAAACTTTGTTGCGACGACCGATAAAACCCTCGCGTATCAAGATGCGAAGTATGTGGTGATCGCGACACCAACCGATTATGACCCGATAACCAACTACTTTAATACCTCTTCCGTAGAAGCGGTTATTAAAGACGTAATGGCAATTAACCCGCAAGCCGTGATGGTGATCAAGTCCACGGTACCAGTTGGTTATACCGCTCGTATTAAGCAAGATCTCGGTTGTGAGAATATTATCTTTTCTCCTGAGTTCTTGCGTGAAGGTAAAGCCCTTTACGATAATTTGTACCCATCTCGGATCATTGTTGGTGAACGTAGCGAACGCGCAGAGGTGTTTGCAAGTTTATTGGTTGAAGGTGCGGTTAAAGAAGACATTCAAGTTCTCTTTACTGACTCGACAGAAGCCGAAGCGGTTAAGCTGTTCTCCAATACTTATCTTGCAATGCGTGTGGCGTACTTTAATGAGTTAGATTCTTACGCAGAAGCGCATGGCCTAGACGCACGTCAAATCATTGAAGGGGTAGGGTTAGACCCACGTATTGGTAACCACTACAACAACCCATCGTTTGGTTATGGTGGTTACTGTCTACCAAAAGACACCAAGCAGCTGTTGGCCAACTATCAAGAAGTGCCAAACAACATCATTGGTGCGATTGTAGAAGCGAACCGCACGCGTAAAGACTTTGTTGCTGAGTCGATTCTTAAGCGTCAACCAAAAGTGGTTGGTATTTATCGCTTAATCATGAAAGCGGGGTCTGATAACTTCCGAGCTTCTTCGATTCAAGGCATTATGAAACGCATTAAAGCCAAAGGCGTTGAAGTTGTGGTTTATGAACCAGTGTTAAAGGAAGACGACTTCTTTAACTCTCGCGTGATTAAAGACTTTGAAGAGTTCAAGCAGACTGCTGATGTAATTGTCTCTAACCGCATGGTAGAAGAACTGGCCGATGTAGCGGATAAAGTTTACACCCGAGATTTGTTTGGGAGTGATTAGAAAATACAGGCCCTAGGGAAAAGAAAGGTCCTAGGTCCTAGAGGAGTGCGCTGTAACTGAAGTGATAAACGTTGGGTATTGTGTTTGTTGTTTTTGGAATACGGAGCGCTTCGCTTACGGAATACTGAGAAGGTCCTAGGGAAACCAAAGCTCCTAGGTCCTAGGTGGCAAGCGCTGGCTGTTTTGTCGATAACCCAGCATGCGGTGCTTGCTTCTTTGGAATACAGAGCGCTTCGCTTCTAGATTACGGAGGTGTTTGCTGTGGTTTCCGTATTCCGTAATCTGTAATCCCAAACAGCGAGCACCAGTCTCATGTTTGTTCACTGTAACTCCAGCGATCACGCCTAGGACCTAGGAACCTAGGATCTAGGACCTGTGTTTTTCGTAATCAGTACTCCCAGACCACTTTCTCCGCCTTACGTTTATTCACCGCAACTTCAGCGACCACGCCTAGGCCCTAGGACCTTTTTTACCCTAGAACCTAGGCCCTTTTGTAACCCTCCCCCATGCCGGACTGTCTGAGTCTAAAAAGTATGTGTGCCCTTTGGGTGGATCGAGTTTTTGATTAAAGCTGGAGCAGTCCATCAATTCGATTTGTGGTATTGGATGTTTTGGGCCGGTTTGTCCTAATCTGCGCGTATAACTTCGGTGGGGTAAGTTCATGACTTTACTCGCTGGCATAGCAAAATCGTCTTTGGCATAGAAGCAGACCACGTGGTTGGCGGCTTGTAGAATCCAGTGGCCTGGTTGGTCTTCTTCCAATGCATTATTGGGGATGTCGGCGGCCATTAAGTAAATCTCATCAAACATCAGTGGTACGCCTTGTTGCCCGAATTCTGCTGCGAAGGTGTTTAGGCTTTGTAATAGGACCCGGTTTCCCATTGAGTGTGCTAATACAGATATTTTTCTATAGCAGGGCGCATGCTTCTGCTGCCAAAGAATCAGTTTGCCGATTGCACGGCTGAATATCGCGCCAGAAAGCTCTGCTGCCAGCTGGTCATCCCAATAATCTTTGATGATGCCAAAGTCATTGTCGCACGGCCAAATGATCGGCACGACAACGGTGTTGCTGTGTTGCTGGTCTAGCATCTTCTGCATTTTTTCCGCGTTGGGAATCACATCGGCTTCGGGCTGATTATTAAACCCGTGGATATACAGTAAGATTTTGTCTACTTCTGGACGTAAAAGCGCCTTCATCCAAACCTCACTGCCTAGCTCCTGCGTCTTGCCATTTCGGTACTCACAGTAAAGTAACGATTGGCTCAGTTCGTTGCTTGCGGCAAAGCATTGTTGATTTCGGTCGAGTAAGCGGTTGGTGAGCAGTAACATGGTGTCCTTTCCTATATGGTTTAGGTAAAGAATCTCACCGTGTTTATGTCGCCATCTAGAATGACATGACGTCTTTTCGAAGCAGATAGCGTTAATTCATGCTTTTGTAGTTAAACAAGGTCCTAGGTATTTAGGGTCCTAGGTCCTAGGGGAGCGTGCTGCAACTTGGGTGATAAAAGTGAATTTTGTGCTTGTTGTTATGGATTACGGAGCGCTTCGCTTACGGATTACGGATTACGGAGGTGTTTGCTGTGATTTCCGTATTCTGTAATCCGTATTCCAATACCACACTCTCCAGTCTTACGTTTACCCACCGTAAATCCAGCGATCACGTCTAGGACCTAGGAGCCTAGGATCTAGGACCTGCTTTACCTAGGACCTGTGTTTTCATTTAGAATAACTTGTCGAATTTCTAAGATTTGACAAAGAAGTCATCCATTGCTTTTTATGTGATGATATAACTACTTACTTAGACGATTTCCTATTTTGGGGTAAATGTAGATGTTAACGAAAGAGTTATTGTTTTCTTTCCAAGGGCGTATTGGGCGTAAGACTTTCTGGATTTGGAATGTTGTTTATTACGTGTTAATCGTTGGTTTTAGCGTCGGTATTAGTCAACTCTTTCCTGCGTTTTCTTACTTACTGTTACCGATTTTTCTTCTGATATTACTGATTCCTGATCTCGCGATTACCACCAAACGTTGGCACGATCGCGATAAGTCGATTTATTGGTTAGCATTAAATATCCCATTGATTTTGGGCCGCATGGGGACGCCATTGGTTGGTCCGGTATCGGGTGACACGTCAACGCCACAAATGCTTATCGCGTCAGTTTCGTTGATTTGTGGTGTGTGGATTTTGGTCGAATGTGGTTTCTTGAAGGGCACGGCAGGACCGAACAAATATGGGGCTGAGCCGGTTTAGGATAAACATAGGTCCTAGGGGGATAAACCGAGGTCCTAGGTTTTTAGGGTCCTAGGTCCTAGAGGGAGCGCGCGGAGAACGCAGTGTTAAACGGTGAGTTTTTCACCTGCTGCTTTGGAATACGGAGCGCTTCGCTTACGGATTACGGAGTATAGAGAAGGTCCTAGGGAAAAGACAGGGCCTAGGTCCTAGGGGGATAAACCGAGGTCCTAGGGAAAAACAGGTCCTAGGGGAGCGTGCTGCAACTCGGGTGATAAAAGTGAATTTTGTGCTTGTTGTTATGGATTACGGAGCGCTTCGCTTACGGATTACGGAGGTGCTTGCTGTGGTTTCCGTATTCTGTAATCTGAGGACACTTTCTCCAGTCTTACACTGATTCACCGCAACTCCAGCGATCACACCTAGGACCTAGGAGCCTAGGATCTAGGACCTTTATTTCCCCCTAGAACCTTCCTTTCCCCCATTCGTCACCGAAAAGTATTTTTCTAGCGTCTTGATGCAAACCAGATCTTCCATGTCTTTATTCTGAAATTGCGCAACATGCTCATGGGCATTGTTTAGAATATTTTCCGCTTTATCTGGATTCTGTAAGTAGTAGTTCACCTTTTCTTCAAAGTCTGACCAATCCTCTTTCACTTCGATATAGTGCACACCTGGCTTGAGAGAGCCCTCCATAAACCAAGTTTCGAATTTCATTTTTGGCGTGATCGCGATGGAGTTTGAAGACATGACCCATTTTAAGTTGGAGGCCACGTCATTGCCTTCTAAGCAGATAATGAATTTATACTGCAGTTGGTCGTCAACCGACATAAAGGGTTGTTGCCACTCTGGATGGTCTTTGGAAGGGTTGGATTGGCCTGCATCCACCAACGGATGACCGAACATGGCTTGCATAAAGCGGATACGATGCTTTTGCTTTACCGCGCCACGAAAAACCGCCATGTCCTTTTTATCTGCGTATTCTACGTTGTCTTCAATAAAGCGGAAGTGACGCATTTTATCTAACTTAAACAATACCGACGTTGAATTATCGCCTTGTGTTGGCCTCGCTTTGTAGAGCGTTGGCTGTGACTCGACTTTGACGTGGTCACCAAAGTAATAGGCAAACTTGAGGTGTTTAGGAAAATAGTGCAAATACTGTTTTAAGTCGTAGAAGTAGGCGCTTTTACCACGACGTTGGTAAGAATACTGCGTTGTAGCATCACTGGGTAGTTCATGCAGCTCGTTTGGCTTACAGTAATAGTCCACACGTGCTTGAATGGCTTGTTTGTCTTTTTCAAAAAGGCGCTCTAATTGATTTTTACGGCGCTGGAAAACAAACGACGGCACGAGATTAAGGAGTAAGCTATTAAGATAGTAGAAAAATTTCATGGATTAGACCTGGAAGCCATTACTGAGCAATAGGTTAGCAGAATCGTCATGCATGGGGTAGATAATAGGGATGCAGTACTTAAGTTTTGGGATCTTAGAGAAATAAACATAGGTCCTAGGGGGAAAAACAAGGTCCTAGGTTTTTAGGGTCCTAGGTCCTAGGGGGAGTACGCGGGGGCCGCAGTGTTAAACGGTGAGTTTTTTACTTGTTGTTTTGGAATACGGAGCGCTTCGCTTACGGATTACGGAGGTGTTTGCTGTGGTTTCCGTATTCCGTATTCCGTATTCCGTAATCCGTATTCCAAGACCACACTCTCCAGACTCACATTTGCTCACCGCAACTCCAGCGATCACACCTAGGACCTAGGACCTAAAACCTAGGAGTCTAGGATCTAGGAGCCTAGGATCTAGGACCTTTTTATTTATCAATTCACCATCTTCTGGAAGCAATCCACATCCATATCTCGGACGTTAACCGTTAAGCTTCGTACATGGCTGGCTTGTTGTTGTAGAACGCTTATCAAAGAGCGGGATAACTCTCGTTTTTGTTCTGTGGTTCTGCCTGCTAACAAATCAAAATTAATATGAATGAAATCGACACTATCGCCTTCGTCACCGACCAACCAATGGTGGCATCTCAGCGCTCGTGATTTCACTGAAGATACTTCAAACAAGCCACTTTCTATTGCCGCTCTATGCAAATCTTCCAATAAACCTTGGACATTGACGCGCTCGTCCACTGAGTTTGAATATTCCAAAACGAGGTTTGGCATGGTTTTTCCTTCCTCTATAAATTGTCTCTGACAAAAAGTTTACTGTGTAGTAATACCAACCTAAGCGGAAATTTCCGAGGAATGCGCTATTATTCTGTCTACGCGATCACCAATCGATTGCTTTTGATAGAATTGACAGAAACAAGCGCTACGCAGACCAGATCTTCAAATCGTTGCCGCGTCTGTGAACCAAGTCATTCTCGCTGAACCTAGCATCTTGAGGTTATTTGGGTATAGTCATGATACCAATCATGATCTGTTCATATTATTCTGTTATATTCCTACGTAGATTTTTTACATTAATCATTAATAGATAATACGGAGATATTCCTATGCGTCGTCCTGTAGTGATGGGTAACTGGAAACTAAACGGTAGCAAAGCAATGGTAACTGAGCTACTAACGGGTCTTAATGCTGAGCTAGAAGGCGTTGAAGGTGTGGACGTGGCTGTTGCGCCACCTGCTCTTTACATCGACCTAGCAGAGCGTGTTATTGCTGAAGGCGGTAACAAGATCATCCTAGGTGCGCAAAACACTGACCTAAACAACAGCGGTGCATTCACTGGCGATATGTCTCCAGAAATGCTGAAAGATTTTGGTGCTACTCACATCATCATTGGTCACTCTGAGCGTCGTGAATACCACAACGAATCTGATGAGTTCATCGCGAAGAAATTCAACTTCCTAAAAGAGAACGGTCTAACTCCTGTTTTCTGTATCGGTGAGTCTGAAGCGCAAAACGAAGCGGGCGAAACAGAAGCAGTATGTGCTCGTCAAATCAACGCAGTTATCGACGCGTACGGTGTAGAAGCGCTAAACGGTGCTATCATCGCTTACGAACCAATCTGGGCTATCGGTACTGGTAAAGCGGCAACAGCTGATGATGCACAACGCATCCACGCTTCTATCCGTGCACTTATCGCAGAGAAAGACGCAGCAGTTGCTGAGCAAGTCATCATTCAATACGGCGGTTCTGTTAAACCAGAAAACGCAGAAGCTTACTTCTCACAACCAGACATCGACGGTGCACTAGTTGGTGGCGCATCTCTAGATGCGAAGAGCTTCGCAGCAATCGCTAAAGCAGCGGCAGCCGCTAAAGCGTAATCTTGTTTTAAACAAGTAGAAATAACAAAGGGATGCATCACGCATCCCTTTTCTGTCTTTGGTATTGACCTTAGTCTTCGCCTGTCTAGACTTGAGCTTGTCTAAGTCGTAGTCCGTTTGACCAATCGCTACACGGTTAAAGGTACCGCGCTTCAAATTCGTCCGCTTTTTTGTTGTACGTTGCCAGCTCTTCAGGACCCTTAGTGGCCTGAATACATACAGGCAAGTTGTGTCTTAATAACTTCGTAAACTTGCGATTTATCTTTCTATACATCAGATAAGGAACAAAACTCGATAAAGGAATAAACTCGGTATTACCAAACCCATCAATCAGATACAGCCTGATTTCACCTCCCGATTGCTGAACCAGTATATTCGTCAGCACGAGATCGCTCGGTATGATGCGATTCTCCATCAAGTAATCTTTTAGAGTACTAATCGCCCGAAGTATATTATCGAAATCAACCGATTCTTGCTGTTGAGATATGTACTGCGACAAGTTTAATGAGACCGACAAATCTTCATCTAAAACAACTTGTTGCTTAAATCCTACTTGGGTCTCTGTGGTGACTTTTCCTAAGTAGTCAGGAATGTGGGTAAACTGAACCTTTTTATTTTTTAATCGTTCAAAAAACTGAATTTCACGATAAGTTTGTTTGGCTGTGTCTTTCCGGCTCAGCTTAACACATTGGGCTCTGTCTTCAGGGTTTTGGAGACAAACTCGCTCCGTGCCTTTACCGATGACTGTCCAATTTTGGAACTCATGATCTGATTGCATCTTTGACCTTTACATGTTTTCTCTCGTGATCATCAACAGAATGACACGTTCGTTTTATGAGAGAAACTTTTGAACTTGTTGCAATTGTATCATGAACTGGGGAAAAACTAGGTACTAGGGGATGAACATAGGTCCTAGGAAAAGATAGGACCTAGGAACCTAGGATCTAGGACCTTATTTTAATAAAACTGAACAACATTGTCGGGTTTGTTCGCTTGTGGCTTTCCTTGCAACGCTTGTTGAAACTTAACGAATTGCTTTCTCAGTTCGTTTCCTAGAACAACATTGGTGTGGTTGGGGTTTTTGCAGTGGTCTATCATTCTGTCGATATGGCTTTGCTGCGCTCGCAACCTTGGTTGCATTTTCGCAGACGCATTGTTAATCATCGCTTCTGCCATATCATGACGGAACTGCTCGAAAGCAACAGGATCACGCTCTGCCATCCTTACCATTTCATCAAATGAGGGTAGGGATTGTTGCAGGCTTTGTTGTGGGTTTGCCATTATGGTTCTCCAAATCCATATGGGATACCTAAAAGCCTATACCAATTGAGAGAGGATGGATTGCGAATAGAATGTCTGTCTCGTTAGTGAGACAGGTCGGCGCTAAGATCTGAATGGCCTCACGCTTGAATACGATATACGCAGCGGCGTTGCCCTTGAATGATATGCTCAGTTCGAGTGATGGTTGTGTCTTCTCCGAGCAGAGACTGGAATACACTTAATTCAGATTGGCATAAGCTTGGGCAGCGTGTTGCGGCTTTACAGATAGGACAGTGGTTTTCGATCAAAATGAAGCCCTGTTCATCTTGTTCCAGCTCTGCCATGTAGCCTTCTTGTTCACGCAGAGTGACTAAGGTTTCTAGCTTGCTCTCAAGGGAGCTGCATTGCTCAAGGTGCTGACGATAGTTATGCAGGGTCAGCTTTTCACGCTCGGAGGTGACTTTTTCCAGCCCTTCTTTGCCGAAAATATGTTCGACTGCTTCGATGAATTGAATGGTGAGCTCACCATGACGATCGGTAAATTGCTCATGACCTTTTTGAGTCAGTTGCCAATGCCGAGTTGGGCGACCGACTTTGACTTTTTTATCGTGAGTAGAAAGGATGCCATCGTCTTCCAATCCTTGCAGGTGCTGACGCGCCCCCATGGTGGTCATACTCAATTCAGAAGAAAGTTGTTTAGCAGTGACAGAGCCGTCACGCTTAACGATTTGCAATATCCTATCTACGGTTTTCATATACCCACCATTTATATGTCAGTACATATTATGCGCGATAGGGTTAGTAAAGGAAAGGCTTTATAATCGTGGACACAGGTCCTAGGGGTAAACATAAGATCCTAGGGAAAGAAAGGTCCTAGGTCCTAGGGGGAGCGCGTGGAACCAGCAGGGTTAAATGTTGGTTTTGTGTTTGTTGTTTTGGAATACGGAGCGCTTCGCTTCTCGATTACAGAGGCGTTTGCTGTGGTTTCCGTATTCCGTATTCCGTAATCCGAGGACACTTTCTCCAGTCTTACGCTGATTCACTGCAACTCCAGCGATCACACCTAGGACCTAGGACCTAGGAGCCTAGGATCTAGAACCTACTTTATCTAGGTCCTTTCTTTTCCCTAGGCCCTCGGTTTTATAACCCTAGGTCCTCAAAACTACACAATAATATCGCGCACTTCTGGGTCTTTACGTTCCAAGTAGTGGATGGACTTAATGCGACGAATTGTACGGCAGCGACCGCGGATTAACAGCGTCTCTGTGGTGGCGATGTTACCTTGACGCGTGATACCGTCTAACAAATCACCTTTGGTAATGCCAGTGGCGGAGAACACCACATTATCGCTGCGGGCCATGTCTTCCATTTTTAGAACTACATTGGCTTTAACGCCCATCTCTTCACAGCGTTTTAGTTCGGCAGCACCGTAGATACGGTTTTCTTCGTTGTCACCTTTGACTTCATGGCGAGGAAGAAGGCGACCGTGCATATCACCGTCCAACGCTCGAATAACGGCGGCAGAGACCACACCCTCTGGCGCGCCACCGATGCAGTACATAGCATCGACTTCACTGTCTGGCATACACGTTAGGATAGATGCTGCTACGTCACCGTCTGGCACGGCAAAGACGCGCACACCCATGGATTGCATCTCGGCGATAACGTCGTCATGGCGTGGTTTGGCTAGGGTGATGACGACAAGCGTGTCGAGTGTTTTGTTGAGCGCATTGGCGATGTTTTCTAAGTTTTCTTTCAGTGGTTTGTTGAGGTCGATAACCCCTTTGGCACCTGGACCAACAACCAATTTTTCCATGTACATGTCAGGGGCTTTGAGAAAGCTGCCTTTTTCGCCAGCCGCAAGGACTGCAAGTGCATTGGACTGACCCATGGCCGTCATGCGAGTGCCTTCGATTGGATCAACCGCAATATCAACAGCATCACCACCGATACCCACTTGCTCACCGATATAGAGCATTGGTGCATCATCGATTTCGCCTTCGCCAATCACGATTTCACCACTGATTTCAGTTTTGTTCAGTAGCGTACGCATAACCTCTACGGCCGCGCCGTCTGCTGCGTTTTTGTCGCCACGGCCAAGCCATTTGTAACCAGCGAGTGCTGCACCTTCAGTCACACGGGAAAATGCCATTGCTAAATCGCGTTTCATGATGTCTCCAAGTAAGCAAGAGGGAAGAATAATTTGCGCGAGGATTTTAGCACAACGCTGGTTAAACGTTTGCCTTTTTGCGTGTCTTTAACCTTCACTAAGTTGAATTTGATCAAAGCTTGGCTGAGTTTTTATTGTGGCGATGGCAAAATAACGTGGTTAAAATTGCCTCACGAATAAGAAAAGTCAGCGTTTAGTGAAATAGCGCTGTTTTTTTAATCGAATGATGCAAAATATCGAATATAGGGCGTGTTTATCATCGCTACGCTGAGTAGAATGAACTTCATATAGGTTAGGTGCACGTCTGTCTCGTGCGTCACTCCAACGGAATAACATAGGTAGGCCAAGATGTCTTTTGAAGTACTAGAACAATTAGAATCGAAAATTCAAACCGCAGTTGACACAATCACTCTTCTTCAGATGGAAGTAGAAGAGCTGAAAGAAGACAAAGTGAAACTAGAAACAGAAGCGAATGAACTGCGCTCTCAACGTGAAGATCTTGAGCAGAAAGCTCAACAAGCACAACAAGAGCACGCTCAGTGGCAAGAACGCATTCGCGCACTACTTGGCAAAATGGACGACGTAGAGTAATTCTATCGGTTCATTAGAATCTAAAACACCCGCCTCGGCGGGTGTTTTTACATAAAGGTCCTAGGGAAAGCCAAGGTCCTAGGAAAAACACAGGTCCTAGGTCCTAGAGGGAGTGCGCGGAACTAGCTGGGATAAATGTTGGTTTCGTGTTTGGGTTTTGGATTACGGAGCGCTTCGCTTACAGATTACAGAGGCGTATGTTCTGTATTCCAAGGCCACATTAACCTACTAGTAGCCTAGTGCTTAATACCTGTGTTTCCGGGTTCCGTATTCTGTAATCAGTAATCCAAGCCGACATTCACTAAGGTCACGTCTATTCACCGTAACTTCAACGATCTCGCCTAGGACCTGTGTTTCCGTAATCTGTATTCCAAGACCACATTCGCCTAGGTTGCGTTTGAACTCTGCAACTCCAACAATCTCGCCTAGGACCTAGGTCCTTTTTTTCCTAGGACCCTAGCGCCTCTTCTTCTTCCTCATCCAACTCTAAATCAATATTGAGCGGCTCAGGCGAGAGGATAATGCCGGTGCTGTCGGCATAGAGATAATCTTCAGGGAGAAAGCTGACGCCACCAAAGTTAACTGGGACATCTAGCTCACCGATACCTTGGCTGGTGGCGCCGACAGGGATAGAAGCGAGTGCCTGAATCCCGAGGTTCATGTCTTCGAGTTCGTCGACTTCACGAACGCACCCATAAACGACGATGCCTTCCCATTCGTTGTCTTCTGCGATGGTTGCTATTTCTGCATCGACAAGGGCTTTACGTAAGGAGCCGCCACCGTCAATTAGCAGAACACGACCCACGCCATCTTGCTCAAGCGTTTCACGGATCAGTGAGTTGTCTTCAAAACACTTGATAGTGGTGACCTGTCCGGCAAATGAAGCGCTGCCGCCAAAGTTACTGAACATTGGCTCAACCACATCGACTTGATCGAGATAGATGTCACAGAGTGCTGAGGTGTTGTATTCCATAGCGTACCTTTCTAAGCAGAAAAGAAAATTGGTTGTCCTTGAGTATATCTGGGCATTAAGTCAATGCAATGACATTCTTTTTTTAACTTACCAGAGTTTGAGCTACCACAATTGTTGCGAACAATATATTGGTCGTTAAGGAGCATTTGACGATGGCTGGCAACATCGGGGCAATTTGTGCTGGTTTTTCTGTATACCAAACCGCTTTTCCGTGATGGAGAACGAAATAGACGCTGAGCAAGAAGGGCAGACTAATCCAGATGGACTTATCTTGAATCAATAGGTAACTGGCAAACGCAACCACAGCCCCACCAAGCAAAAGAAAATGGTATTGCTTGGCTTTGCGCTGACCTAAGCGTACTGCCACGGTTCGTTTGCCACACTCACGGTCATTTTCAATGTCGCGCATGTTGTTAATATTGAGTACTGCGACCGCGAGCAACCCACAGCCAAGTGCAGGAAGAAATAAAGTGCTATCGATGTGGCCGGTATGGAGGAAGTAAGTACCAGAGACGCCCAGTAAACCAAAAAACAGAAAGACTGAAATATCACCAAGCCCGACGTAACCATAAGGTTTGCTGCCCATGGTGTAGGCAATCGCTGCCAATATCGCAAGAACTCCGAGCCCGATGAAGGTCACGATACTTTCTACAGAGTTCAGTGAATAGAGCACTAAAACAAGTCCGGAAATGACCGTGAGTCCAATATTAAAGATGATGGCTTGTTTCATTTGCTTAGGACTGACAGCACCAGATTGCATCGCACGTACTGGGCCAAGACGTTTTTCATTGTCGGTACCTTTAACCGCGTCACCATAATCATTGGCAAGGTTAGAAAGGATTTGCAGTAATGTCGCGGTGACAAACGCCAGAATGGATACCATCAGAGAGAAATCCCCCGCAGCGTATGCAAGCACACTACCGGTAAGAATGGAGACCAATGCGAGTGGTAATGTTTTAGGGCGAGCGGCCTCAAGCCAGATCTGCAGAGATTGTTTCATGAAATTTTCGTGCTAGTAATTCATTTGCCCAGTATAAGCTCAAACACTCGGTTACGCTATTGACCTGAAGCAAGTCAATAAAATATAAGAAAACAGAAGACAGAGGTCTTAGGGGGAAACATAGGTCCTAGGTCCTAGAGGGAGTACGCGGGGGCTCCAGTGTTAAACGGTGAGTTGTTCACTTGTTGTTTTTGGAATACAGAGCGCTGCGCTTACCGATTACAGAGGAGTATGTTCTGTATTCCGTAATCTGTATTCCAAGACCACACTCACCGAGGTTGCGTTTGATCTCTGCAACCTCAGCGATCACACCTAGGACCTAGGAGCCTAGAACCTAGAACCTAGGTCCTTCCTATATCCTAGAACCTAGGTCCTTTTTTAAAGAATAAAACGACTTAGATCTTCATCTTCGATGGTATCGCCTAGGCGAGCTTTCACATAGTCTGAGTTAATCACAAACTTGGAGCCAGATTGCTCCGCAGCATCGTAAGAGATCTCGTCCATCAAGCGCTCCATGACGGTATGCAGGCGGCGCGCACCGATGTTCTCGGTACTTTCGTTAACGGTCCAGGCGGCTTCCGCGATTTGCGTGATTCCGTCTTCGGTAAACTCGATATCGACATCTTCGGTCTTCATCAATGCAACGTACTGCTCCGTCAAAGACGCTTTTGGCTCCGTTAGGATGCGTTTGAAGTCATTGCTGCTTAATGCTTCCAGTTCAACACGAATTGGTAGACGGCCTTGCAACTCCGGGATTAAGTCTGACGGTTTTGCTACTTGGAAGGCACCAGAAGCCACAAATAGGATATGGTCAGTTTTTACCATGCCGTGTTTGGTTGATACGGTACTGCCTTCAATCAAAGGAAGTAGATCGCGCTGGACACCTTCACGAGATACATCTGGGCCTGAGCTTTCACCACGCTTACAGATTTTATCGATCTCATCAATAAAGACGATGCCGTTGTTTTCTACGTTGAAGATTGCGGCTTCTTTGAGCTCTTCTTGATTGACCAGCTTCGCGGCTTCTTCTTCAACTAGCGCTTTGAGTGCATCTTTGATTTTCAGCTTACGTTTCTTCTTCGTGTCGCCTGCAAGGTTTTGGAACATGCCTTGCAATTGGTTGGTCATTTCTTCCATGCCAGGAGGCGCCATGATCTCTACGCCCATTTGAGGTGCGGCAACGTCGATTTCAATTTCTTTATCATCGAGTTGCCCTTCACGTAATTTCTTACGGAAAACCTGACGTGTGTGCGACGACTCTTCGGTTTGTTCAGCTTGGCCCCAACTGTCTCGAGCGGGTGGTAGCAATGCATCCAAAATGCGCTCTTCGGCTTGCTCTTCAGCGCGGAACTTCACTTTTTCCATCGCTTGTTGGTGCGTCATTTTTACTGCGACATCTGTTAAGTCACGAATGATGGTTTCGACTTCTTTACCTACGTAACCCACTTCGGTGAATTTAGTGGCTTCGACTTTGATAAACGGCGCGTTTGCCAGTTTTGCAAGTCGACGAGCGATCTCAGTTTTACCCACACCAGTAGGACCGATCATCAAGATGTTTTTCGGCGTCACTTCTGCGCGCAAGCTCTCTTCGAGCTGCATACGACGCCAGCGGTTACGAAGCGCAATCGCAACCGAACGTTTTGCTTTCTCTTGGCCAATAATGTGGCGGTTCAGTTCATGAACGATTTCGCGAGGTGTCATTTCAGACATATTCTTTCCTTACTTCGTTACGATTACTCGGTTGGTTTAGCGAGCTCTGTGGTTGAGTCTAGCTCTTCTACCGTGTGGTGATGGTTGGTGAATACACAGATGTCACCTGCGATGTTCAATGCTTTTTCTGCAATTTCACGTGCGTCCAAGTCGGTATTTTCGAGTAGCGCAGTGGCCGCTGCCTGTGCGTAAGCGCCACCAGAACCGATCGCGATCAGGTCATTTTCTGGCTGAACGACGTCACCATTACCAGTAATGATTAAAGAGGCGGTTTCATCTGCGACAGCAAGCAGTGCTTCGAGTTTGCGCAGTGCGCGATCACTTCTCCAGTCTTTCGCCAGTTCTACAGCGGCTTTGGTCAAATGGCCCTGGTGCATTTGCAGCTTACTTTCGAAGCGTTCAAATAGGGTGAAGGCATCCGCGGTACCGCCTGCAAAGCCTGCCAGTACTTGGTTGTTGTATAAGCGGCGTACTTTGCGTGCGTTCCCTTTCATGACGGTATTGCCTAGCGATACTTGGCCATCACCCGCGATGACGACTTTATTGCCTCGACGTACAGATACTATGGTAGTCACAGTCGACCTCTTGAATTATTTCTCTTTGGATTTAATTCTGTATATGGGGGAGGGTAGTTTGGGATTCAAGGGGGAAATAAACAGAGGTCCTAGATTTGTAGGATCCTAGGTAAGAGACAGGTCCTAGGTTATAGGATCCTAGGTCCTAGGCGTGATCGCTGAAGGTGCGGTGAAAAAACGTGAGGCCGAAGAGAGTGGCCTTGGAATACAGGTTACGGACTACGGATTACGGTAAACACTTCTGTAATCGGGAAGCGAAGCGCTCTGTAATCCCAGTCCACAAGTTCAAATGGTGATGCTAAAACGCCCAAGTTTCAGATAGCTCCCTCTAGACCTAGGAGCCTAGAATCTAGGGCCTAATTTCCCTGTATTCCGTAAGCGAAGCGCTCTGTAATCCCAGTCCACAAGTTCAAATGGTGACGCTAAAACGCCAAAGTTTCAGCTAGATCCCTCTAGGACCTAGGAACCTAGAACCTAGGCCCTAATTTCCCCTGTATTCCATAAGCGAAGCGCTCTGTAATCCCAGTCCACAAGTTCAAATGGTGATGCTAAAACGCCCAAGTTTCAGATAGCTCCCTCTAGACCTAGGAGCCTAGAATCTAGGGCTTAATTTCCCTGTATTCCGTAAGCGAAGCGCTCTGTAATCCCAGTCCACAAGTTCAAATGGTGATGCTAAAACGCTCAAGTTTCAGCTAGATCCCTCTAGGACCTAGGAACCTAGAACCTAGAACCTAGGCCCTATTTTCCCTAGGCCCTTTTTCTTATAAATTATCCTTCCAAATCGCACACGGCTCGATTTTCGCACGTTGCAACTTGTGACGGTCTTTTTCCGCATCGCGTTTGAATTTGTACGGACCTAGGACGACTCGATACCAAGAGCTGCCGGACTTTTTGATAATTCTGCTCGACATGCCTTGGAAGGCGACGGCAAGTTTACGCTCTTCTGCCTGGGCTTGGGTTTTGTACGCACCACACTGCATGATATAAGGGATTTTTGAGACTTTAATGTCTTTTGCCACGACCTCGACTTCTCGCTTCGGTAGTGTCTCTACATATTCCCACTTCTCTTCTGGTGGTGGTGGAAGATCTTTTTTAGGCTTTGGTTTGCTGACTGGTTTTGTCGGCTGTTGCACCACAGGTTGCTCTGGCTCAGGATCGCTGCTTAGCATATACAAGCCATAGCCAAAACCGCCCACGAGCAAAATAGCAAGCAGACCACTACGCCAAGGCTTTTTCTTAGGAGTTTGTTTTCTGGTTGGTTTTTTTGGGGCGCCTCGCCCCCGTCTTACATAATCTTTGTTTGCCACGGTTACTTCAGATCATCAAGGATTCTTGCAGGTATGTTAATCCAGAATGATACGAGAAAACACCCTGTTAATGCATTCTTGTTAGGTAAGGGGATATAAAAATTAAAGATAGGTCCTAGGGGAGAAGAGATAGGTCCTAGGTAAAAGAAAGGTCCTAGGTCCTAGGGGGAGGGCGTTGAGATTCAAGAGCTAGATAGTGGCCTTTGTATTTGTGGTTTAGGAATACAGAGCGCTGCGCTTCTAGATCACGGAGGTGTTTGCCGTGAGTCCTGTATTCCGTAACCCGTATTCCAAGGCCACATACACCAGAATCGCCTTTGTTCACTGTAACTTCAGCGAGTAGTACACCTAGGACCTAGAGGGAGGGCGTTGGATTCACGATCTAGATAGTGGCCTTTGTATTTGTGGTTTGGGAATACAGAGCGCTGCGCTTCTAGATCACGGAGGTGTTTGCCGTGAGTCCTGTATTCCGTAACCCGTATTCCAAGGCCACATACACCAGAATCGCCTTTGTTCACTGTAACTTCAGCGAGTACGCCTAGGACCTAGAACCTAGAACCTAGAACCTAGGATCCTAGGACCTAGTTTTTCTACCTCATCGCTGGTGGCGCGGCACTACCTCGAACGACGAGGCGTGTATCAAGTAGACGCGAGCCCGAATTAACGTTGTGGCCTTTGAGCAGATCGAGCATCATCAACATGGCTTGGCGACCAATCTCGTAGCGGGGTTGCGAGATAGTCGTTAACGGTGGATCGCTGTATTGAGCGAAGTTAATGTCATCGAATCCCACTACTGACAGATCCTGTGGTACACGTAAACCCAAACGCTTCGCTTCTTGAATGGCACCGATAGCGATGGTGTCACAGTGACAGAAGATAGCCGTTGGCGGTTCAGGTAACTCAAGTAATTGACGCACTGCACGTGCGCCGCCGTCAAAAGAAAATTCAGTCACGACGCTGTAGAGTTCTTCTTTAGCGATTCCAGAGCGACGAAGCGCTTGTTGATACCCTTGTTGGCGAAATTGGCACAATGCTGCGCTTTCTGGCCCTGAGATTTGGGCAATGCGTTTATGCCCTAATTGGGTCAGGTAGTTAACGGCTTCAAAGGCTGAGGTCAGGTTATCGATATGTACTGTTGGCAGTTCAAGCTCTGGGGCAAACTCACAAGCCATGACCATGGGAGGAAGATTTTTTTGTTCTGGCTTACTGACGTCAAAAGGTAAGTCAGTGCCGAGCAGGAGCATGCCATCCGCTTGCTTGGTAAACACTAAATTTACAAACGAGTTTTCACGTTTCTTTTGCTTGCCGCTATCGCCTAACAAGACCAAATAACCGTGTTCCATCGCCGCGTCTTCGATCCCACGGATGATTTCAGAAAAGTAAGGATCGCAGATGTCAGGAACGATAGTGACAATCGTTTTTGATTCATTTCGACGTAAGTTACGCGCCAATGAATTTGGCGAGTAACCGGCCTCGAGAACGGCGTCCTCGACTCTTTTCCTAGTCGAAGATGAAACCTTTTCTGGATTCATCAAGGCTCGTGAGACTGTCGCTGTCGACACTCCCGCCAGCTGGGCAACATCCTTCATTGTCGCCATAATGTTCTAACCTCTCAAATGTTTTGGACGATATCCACTCGTCGTCGCTACACCGCATATTGCTGTGTTATCCATCTCTGAATGCGTTGCGACTGTTTGTACGCGATGAATGACTTGTTCGCGATGAAATGACGGCTGCCGATGCATCTTTATCACCGCATCGATGGGTATCGCTTTCTTAGTTATTGCAATCTAAGGATTTAAGCCTTAGATGATTGACCATTTGGGATAGTTTATTCGTTTCTGTAGCAAAAGTTACGGTCTATTTAACAAAAAATGCATTCCTAGTGTGATTTGACTCACATCAAAAGGTGATTAGTTACATAGTTAAACGTTTGCTAACTGAGATCCTGTGGTTCTATGTCTAAATTCCAACGGACTTTCTTAGCATTCGGTAATAGCTCAATCGCTGGCTTGGCACTGGTTAGTAACTTTTGCATGAGAGAGCGGTGCTGGGTTTGCAACAAAAGTTGCCACCGGTATTTTCCTGCACGTTTGGCTAACGGTGATGGAGTAGGGCCCAATACCAAACAGCTATCATCAAAGAGTGGGTGTGACTCTAAAGTGAAGCGAACTTGGCGCAAAAAGTCTTCAACAATCTCACTTTGATTCGCTTCCGCTTTAAACAAAGTCAAAAAACTGTATGGCGGCAGTTGGGCAAGCTTACGCTCTTCCAGTGCGGTCATTGCAAAGTGGCGATAGTCTTTTTGCAGCAGCGCTTGTAATAAGCTGTGCTCAGGGTGATGGGTTTGTAAAATGACTTCGCCTGGTTTGCTTGCACGGCCTGCGCGACCTGCGACTTGTATAAACAGTTGGGCTAAACGCTCAGAGGCACGAAAGTCACTGCTATATAAAGAACCATCGACATCCAACAAAGCGACCAAGGTAACATTGGGGAAGTGATGTCCTTTAGCAAGCATCTGGGTGCCAATTAAAATTTGATATTCGCCTTTACGAATCGATTCGAGTGCATCTTCTAGGCTACCTTTGCGGCGTGTGCTATCTCTATCAATCCGAATCGCTTTGTATTCTGGAAAAAGCTGAGCGAGTTGCTGTTCTAGCTGTTCTGTCCCAACCCCAACCGTCACCAACTGGGTAGAGCCACATCCCTGACACTGATGAATCACTGGCTGCTGTGAACCGCAGTGATGGCAGCGTACCTCGTTGCTGTATTGATGAAAGGTGTAATAGGCATCGCAACGTTTACACTCCGCAATCCACCCACATTCGTGACACATCAGGGCGGGAGAAAAGCCTCGACGGTTAAGAAACAGCATCACCTGATTGCCAGCTTTCAAATGTTTGCGCATTTCGGCAATTAAGGGGGCAGACAGGCCACTTTCTAAGTAATGTCCTTTGACATCGAGCACTTTGTTGGTTGTTGGTACCGCAGAGCCTGCTCGTTGCGTTAATGTCAGGTGGTGGTACTTACCGGATAGCGCGTTGTGCAATGTTTCGAGTGCAGGCGTTGCTGAGCCCAGCACTATCGGCACTTGCTCTTTGTGCGCGCGCATCACGGCGACATCACGAGCGTGATAGCGCAAACTGTCTTGCTGTTTGTACGACGAGTCGTGTTCCTCATCGACAATAATAATACCGAGGTCGGCAAACGGCGTCAGGAGCGCTGAGCGTGTACCAATGATAATGCCCGCCGCTTTATCTCGTGCCGATAACCAAGCATTTAAACGTTCCGTTTCATTTAAACCTGAGTGAATGACATCCACTGGGACATTAAAGCGACGCTTGAAACGGTTGATGGTTTGCGGGGTTAGGCCGATTTCCGGCACTAATACCAACGCTTGTTTACCTTGCTCTAAAACGGGTTTAATTAGGTTAAGATACACTTCGGTTTTGCCTGAGCCAGTGACCCCCTCTAATAAATAACAGGCGAACCCAGTTTGGCTATTCACACTGGCAATTGCGAGGGCTTGTTCGTGATTAAGCTTTGGTTTGTCGACGTCATTTTCTACCTGATGCTGCCATTTGGTGACCATAGGTTTTTTCTCGATGCGCTCAATCCATCCTTTATCTTCAAGCGTATTGAGCACTGTCGATGTGATTTCTTGCTCGGTCAACTCTTGGTGAGGAATTGGCCCTTGGCTCATCATTTGCAGGGCACGTTGCTGTTTGACCGCTCGCCCCAAACCCTGCATTAGCTTATTTTTACCTTGCTCGGTGATTTGCCATTCTTGTAGCGTGGCAAAATCCGCTGGTTTCCCTTTGCGTAATGCACCTGGCATGGCGTTGTGTAATGTATCGCCGAGTGGATATTGATAAAACTGGCTGCACCAAGTCAGTAAGGAGTAGAGTTTCTCTGACCAGATTGGCTGCGAATCTAACACCGCTTTTATCGGTTTGAGTTGCTCTACAGGAAAGTCTGAATGATTCACCATCGCGGTTACGATACCAACTAAGGTTTGACGACCAAAAGGAACCGACACGCGCCCACCAATAATCGGAAACAAATGTCCCGGGATGGCATAATCAAACTGTTTGTCGAGTGGTACGGGTAGTGCCACTCTGGCGATGGATGGACGCATAGGTAGTTAGCTACATATAAAAGAGGGAAGAGGTTAGAGTCTATTAAAATCGGCATGAAAATTCGAGTAAACCTGCATGCTAACGTCGTAAACTCGCCAGTGCGCGCTGCTTGACTAAAAAAGTGGCGAAAAAGTTATCAAATAAGTTGATCCCTGCTATTCGATTCATTAGTATATCGCGCCTTGAGATATGGCTTCGGCAATCAGCCAAAGCGGTATCGACTTTTGATGTTAATTGCGTGTGGTGTGCGGCATAGACTCGTATAGCGACACGGCCTACTTTGAGGTTATCCTATGAAACCTGGTATCCACCCAGAATACAAAGCAGTAAAAGCGACTTGTTCTTGCGGCAACTCTTTTGAGTTCAACTCTACTCTAGGTAAAGAGTCAATCCACCTAGACGTATGTGACAAGTGCCACCCATTCTACACTGGTAAGCAACGTATCGTTGATACAGGCGGCCGTGTTGATCGCTTCAACAAGCGTTTTGGTGCACTATCAAGTAAGAAATAATAGCCGTCGCTATTACGATTACAGTTTAAGAAAGGGACGCTTCGGCGTCCTTTTTGTTTTGTAGGTAGCTTGCGTGCCGGATAAATTCGATTATTTTTCATTCGGTGCTTGCAACCTAAAGTGCGATCTGTATAATGCAGCGCACTGGTTAAGCCAGTTGTGAACCAATGAGCAGTGAGGAGCGAGTAAATCTAAGGATTTACGAGGTAATGTATACTCAGCTTATGTTCGCGGTTAATACAATTAGCTATCTTTTCTTCGGAAAAACTATCCCCAGAGGTGACTCTGGTATGTAGGGATAGTTAATCGAAAATTAACTGACAATGCGTCCTAATCTTGGATGCTACGGTTTCACATAAATCAATCGGCATTCTCTCGTCTTGACGAGTTTGAGTGGCGATATTGTTTGTGTAATTTATTAAATTTGGAGCTCTGTCTCATGCAGAACCAACGTATCCGTATCCGCCTAAAAGCTTTCGATTACAAACTAATCGATGCTTCTACAGCGGAAATCGTTGAAACAGCTAAGCGCACTGGCGCACAGGTTCGTGGTCCAATCCCACTGCCAACTCGTAAAGAGCGTTTCACAGTTCTTATCTCTCCACACGTTAACAAGAAAGCTCGTGACCAGTACGAAATCCGTACTCACAAGCGTCTAATCGACATCGTTGAGCCAACAGACAAAACTGTTGATGCTCTAATGCGTCTAGACCTTGCTGCGGGCGTTGACGTTCAAATTAGCCTAGGTTAAGGGAGATTAGAAGTATGATTGGTCTAATCGGTCGTAAAGTGGGCATGACCCGCGTATTTACTGAAGACGGCGTTTCTATCCCAGTAACTGTTGTTGAGGTTGAAGCAAACCGCGTTTCTCAAGTGAAAACTCTTGAAACTGACGGTTACACAGCAATCCAGGTTACTGCTGGTTCTAAGAAAGCTAGCCGCGTAAACAAAGCTGAAGCAGGTCACTTTGCTAAAGCTGGTGTTGAAGCTGGCCGCGGTCTTTGGGAATTCCGTTTAGAAAACGGCGAAGAGTTCGAAGTTGGTTCAGAACTAACTGTTGAACTATTCAACGAAACTAAGAAAGTAGACGTTACTGGTACATCTAAGGGTAAAGGTTTCCAAGGCGCTGTTAAGCGTTGGAATTTCAGCACTCAAGATATGACACACGGTAACTCATTGTCTCACCGTGCTCCTGGTTCTATCGGTCAATGTCAGACTCCAGGTCGCGTATTTAAAGGCAAGAAAATGGCAGGTCACATGGGTGCAGAGCGTGTAACGACTCAAAACCTAGAGATCGTACGTGTTGACGCTGAGCGCAACCTGCTTCTTATTAAAGGTGCAGTCCCAGGCGCAACTGGCGGCAACGTGATCGTTAAACCAGCTGTTAAAGCATAACGTCTCAGGAGTAAGTAATGGAACTAATGGTTAAAGGTGCCGATGCACTAACTGTTTCCGAAACTACTTTCGGACGTGAGTTTAACGAAGCTCTTGTACACCAAGTAGTTGTTGCATTTGCAGCAGGTGCTCGTCAAGGTACTCGTGCTCAAAAAACACGTTCAGAAGTTTCTGGCGGTGGCGCTAAGCCATGGCGCCAAAAAGGTACTGGCCGTGCGCGTGCTGGTACAATTCGTAGCCCAATCTGGCGTTCAGGTGGTGTTACTTTTGCTGCGAAACCACAAGATCACAGCCAAAAAGTAAACAAAAAAATGTACCGTGGTGCTATGAAGAGCATTCTTTCTGAGCTAGTTCGTCAAGAGCGTCTAATCGTTGTTGATAACTTCTCAGTTGAAGCACCAAAAACTAAAGAGCTTGTAGCTAAGCTTAAAGAGCTTGAGCTAACAGACGCGCTTATCGTGACTAGCGAAGTAGATGAGAATCTATTCCTAGCTGCTCGTAACCTATACAAAGTTGACGCACGTGACGTTGCTGGTATCGACCCAGTTTCACTAATCGCGTTCGACAAAGTTGTAATGACTGCAGAAGCAGTTAAGCAAGTTGAGGAGATGCTAGCATGATCACTGAAGAGCGTATCCTAAAAGTTCTACGTGCACCGCACATCTCTGAAAAAGCAACTATGGCAGCTGAGAAAGCGAACACTATCGTTTTCAAAGTAGCTAAAGATGCAACTAAGAAAGAGATCAAAGCAGCTGTAGAAAAGCTATTTGAAGTTGAAGTTAAGTCTGTAAATACTCTTATCACTAAGGGTAAGACCAAACGTCAAGGTCTACGCCAAGGTCGCCGCAGCGACGTTAAGAAAGCGTACGTTACTTTGAAAGAAGGTCAAGATCTTGACTTCGTTGGCGGCGCGGAATAACAGGAGTAGTTAAGAATGGCTATTGTTAAATGTAAGCCGACTTCCCCTGGTCGTCGTCACGTTGTTAAAGTTGTTAACGCTGACCTACACAAGGGCAAGCCGTACGCTCCACTTCTAGAGAAAAACTCTAAGAACGGTGGTCGTAACAACAAAGGTCGTATCACAGTACGTCACATCGGCGGTGGTCACAAGCACCACTACCGTGTAGTTGACTTCAAACGTACAAAAGACGGTATCCCAGCGACAGTTGAGCGTCTTGAATACGATCCAAACCGTAGCGCAAACATTGCTCTAGTTCTTTACAAAGACGGTGAGCGTCGCTACATCCTAGCACCTAAAGGTGTTGTAGCTGGTGATGTTATTCAGTCTGGTGTTAACGCACCAATTAAAGCTGGTAACACTCTACCAATGCGTAATATCCCAGTAGGTTCAACAGTACATAACGTTGAACTTAAGCCTGGTAAAGGTGGTCAGCTAGCTCGTTCGGCTGGTGCTTACGCTCAAATCGTTGCTCGCGACGGTGCGTACGTAACTATCCGTCTACGTTCTGGCGAGATGCGCAAAGTTCTTTCTGAAGGCCGTGCAACAATCGGTGAAGTTGGTAACTCTGAGCACATGCTACGTGAACTAGGTAAAGCGGGTGCATCACGTCATCGCGGTATCCGTCCAACGGTTCGTGGTGTTGTAATGAACCCGATCGACCACCCACACGGTGGTGGTGAAGGCCGTACATCTGGTGGTCGTCACCCAGTATCTCCTTGGGGTATGCCAACTAAAGGCTTCAAGACCCGTAAGAACAAACGCACTGACAAGTACATCGTACGTCGTCGTAACAAGTAATCTATATAAGAGGATAAGCCATGCCACGTTCTCTCAAGAAAGGTCCATTTATTGACCTACACTTGCTGAAGAAGGTAGAGAAAGCGGTGGAAAGCGGAGACAAAAAGCCTATTAAGACTTGGTCCCGTCGCTCAATGATCATCCCTACGATGATCGGTTTGACCATCGCTGTCCATAATGGTCGTCAGCACGTACCAGTATTTGTAACTGATGAAATGATCGGTCACAAACTGGGTGAATTTGCACCTACACGCACTTACCGCGGCCATGTTGCGGATAAGAAAGCTAAGAAGCGCTAAGGAGTAGATAATGGAAGCAATTGCTAAACATAACTTTGCTCGCATTTCGCCTCAGAAAGCTCGCTTAGTTGCGGATCAAATCCGTGGTAAATCTGTTGACCAAGCTCTAGAAATCCTAACTTTCAGCAACAAAAAAGCTGCTGTATTAGTTAAGAAAGTTCTTGAGTCAGCTATCGCAAACGCGGAGCACAACGAAGGTGCAGATATCGACGATCTATCAGTCGCTAAAATCTTCGTAGATGAAGGCCCTACCATGAAGCGTATTATGCCTCGTGCTAAAGGTCGTGCGGATCGTATCTTGAAGCGTTCAAGCCACATCACTGTTGTTGTAGCAGACGCTTGAGACTAGGAGAGTAAGCAAATGGGTCAAAAAGTACATCCTAATGGTATTCGTCTAGGCATCGTTAAGCCTTGGAATGCTACATGGTTTGCTAACACCAAAGAGTTCGCTGACAACCTAGACGGCGACTTCAAGGTACGTCAGTTCTTAACTAAAGAACTGAAAAAAGCGTCTCTTTCACGCATCGTTATCGAGCGTCCTGCTAAGAGCATCCGTGTGACTATTCACACTGCTCGTCCAGGCGTAGTTATCGGTAAGAAAGGTGAAGACGTTGAAAAGCTACGCGCAGCTGTAGCGAAAATTGCAGGTGTACCAGCGCAAATTAACATCGCTGAAGTACGTAAGCCTGAGCTAGATGCGCAACTTGTTGGTGACAGCATCGCGTCTCAGCTAGAGCGTCGTGTTATGTTCCGTCGTGCTATGAAGCGCGCGGTACAAAACGCAATGCGTCTAGGTGCTAAAGGTATCAAAGTGGAAGTAAGCGGTCGTCTAGGCGGCGCTGAAATCGCACGTTCAGAGTGGTACCGTGAAGGTCGTGTGCCTCTACACACTCTACGTGCTGACATTGATTACGCAACTTCTTCGGCTCACACCCAATACGGTGTGATCGGCATTAAAACTTGGATCTTCAAAGGTGAGATCCTAGGTGGTATGCCGGCAGCTAACGCTGTTGAGCCAAAAGGCGATAAGCCTAAGAAGCAGCGCAAAGGCCGTAAGTAAGGAGTCGACAGATGCTACAACCTAAACGTACTAAGTTCCGTAAGGTTCAGACTGGTCGTAACCGTGGTCTAGCTAAAGGTACTGATGTAAGCTTCGGCGAATTCGGTCTTAAAGCTGTTGGCCGTGGTCGTCTAACTGCTCGTCAAATCGAAGCGGCACGTCGTGCAATGACACGTCACGTTAAGCGTCAAGGTAAAATCTGGATCCGTGTGTTCCCAGACAAACCAATCACAGAAAAACCACTTGAAGTTCGTCAAGGTAAGGGTAAAGGTAACGTTGAGTACTGGGTAGCCCAAATCCAACCTGGAAAGGTAATGTACGAAATGGGTGGTGTACCTGAAGAATTGGCACGTGAAGCGTTCCGTCTAGCGGCACGTAAACTGCCTTTCAAAACTACATTTGTAACTAAGCAGGTGATGTGATGAAAGCACAAGATCTACGCGAGAAAAGCGTTGAAGAGCTTAACGCTGAGCTAATGAATTTGCTACGTGAACAGTTCAACTTGCGCATGCAAGCTGCAACTGGTCAGCTACAGCAAACTCATACTCTGAAAGCTGTACGCCGTGATATCGCACGTGTGAAAACTGTTTTGACTGAGAAGGCAGGCGCATAATGAGCGAAGTAAAACGTACTCAACAAGGTCGTGTTGTTAGCGACAAGATGGACAAGTCTATCACTGTTGCAATCGAACGTTTCGTAAAACACCCAATTTACGGTAAGTTCGTGAAACGCACAACTAAAGTACACGCACATGACGAGAACAACGAGTGTGGCCTAGGCGACACAGTTGAAATCGCAGAGTGTCGTCCATTGTCTAAGACTAAGTCTTGGACTTTGGTAAAAGTTCTAGAAAAAGCGAAGATTTAATCTCGTTGGTTCTATGAAAAGCAAGCGGCTCCAAAAAATATTTTGGAGCCGTTTATTTTTTGACTACCCAATCACAAAAAAGGGTGGTACAATTCGCGTCCCTTTTAAAGAGGCAGCCCGACCCGTGATGGGTCTAGTTATTAATATTTAGCGGAGCACTAACATGATCCAAATGCAAAGTATGCTGGACGCAGCTGATAACTCAGGCGCACGCAGCGTAATGTGTATTAAGGTTCTGGGTGGCTCTCACCGCCGTTATGCACATATCGGTGACGTCATCAAAGTTACTGTCAAGGAAGCAATTCCTCGCGGTAAAGTTAAGAAAGGTGACGTTCTGAAGGCGGTGGTAGTGCGCACCCGTAAAGGCGTACGTCGTCCTGACGGTTCTGTCATTCGCTTCGACCGAAATGCTTGCGTATTGCTTAATGACAATACTGAGCAACCAATCGGTACACGTATCTTTGGTCCTGTGACACGCGAACTTCGTGGCGATAAGTTCATGAAGATCGTTTCACTGGCTCCAGAAGTTCTGTAAGGAGCACGTAGAAATGGCAGCTAAAATCCGTCGTAACGACGAAGTAATCGTTCTTGCTGGTAAAGACAAAGGCAAGAAAGGTAAAGTAACTAAGGTTCTAGCAACTGGTAAAGTTATCGTTGAAGGCATCAACCTTGTTAAAAAACACCAAAAGCCGGTTCCGGCTCTAGGTCAACAAGGTGGCATCGTTGAACAAGAAGCAGCTATTGATGTTTCTAACGTTGCAATCTTTAACGCAGCTACTGGTAAAGCTGACCGTATCGGTTTCCGTTTTGAAGACGGCAAGAAAGTTCGTTTCTTCAAGTCTAACGGCGAAACCGTTTCTAACTAATTCCTATTTCTTTCGAGAAATAGATAGAAGTAATTTGGAGTTCTACTATGGCGAAACTGCATGATTACTACAAGTCGTCTGTAGTCGCTGAACTGACCAAACAGTTCGGTTACACAAGCGTCATGCAAGTCCCTAGAATCGAGAAAATCACCCTTAACATGGGTGTTGGTGAAGCAATCAACGATAAGAAACTGCTAGAAAATGCGGCGTCTGATATGGCAACGATCTCTGGTCAAAAGCCACTTATCACAAAAGCGCGCAAATCTGTTGCAGGTTTCAAAATCCGTGAAGGCTACCCTATCGGTTGTAAAGTAACCTTGCGTGGCGAACGTATGTGGGATTTTCTTGAGCGTTTGATTAACATCGCTCTTCCACGTGTACGTGACTTCCGTGGCGTTAGCGCTAAGTCTTTTGACGGACGCGGTAACTACAGCATGGGCGTTCGCGAGCAAATCATCTTCCCGGAAGTCGACTTTGATAAAGTTGATCGAGTACGCGGTTTAGACATCACTGTAACGACGTCTGCTGGTACTGATGAGGAAGGCCGTGCTCTGCTGGCTGCCTTTAACTTCCCATTCCGTAAGTAAGGTGAAGGGTTACTGTTATGGCTAAAAATTCAATGAAAGCACGTGAAGCTAAACGTGCAAAGCTTGTAGCTAAGTTCGCTGAAAAGCGTGCGGCGCTAAAAGCTATCATCAGCGATGTAAACGCATCTGAAGAAGATCGTTGGAACGCAGTTCTAACACTGCAATCTCTTCCACGTGATTCAAGTGCATCTCGTCAGCGCAACCGTTGTAACCAAACTGGTCGTCCACACGGTTACCTACGTAAATTCGGTCTGAGCCGTATCAAAGTTCGTGAAGCTTGCATGAAAGGCGAGATTCCTGGACTTCGTAAGGCTAGCTGGTAATTGCCACTTAATCATTTGGAGTAAATCATATGAGCATGCAAGATCCGATTTCGGATATGCTGACCCGCGTTCGTAACGGTCAGGCAGCAAACAAAGTTGCTGTAAAAATGCCTTCTTCAAAGCTTAAAGTTGCAATTGCTGCACTACTAAAAGCTGAAGGTTACATCGTTGACTTCGCTGTTGAAGGCGAAGCAAAACCTGAGCTAGAAGTTACACTTAAGTACTTCCAAGCAAAACCAGTAATCGAGCAACTTAAACGTGTTTCTCGTCCAGGTCTACGTGTTTACAAGAAGAAAGATGATCTTCCTTCTGTAATGGGTGGTCTGGGTATTGCTATCGTTTCTACTTCCAAGGGTCTTATGTCAGACCGCGCTGCACGTAAAGCAGGTCTTGGTGGTGAAATCATCTGCTACGTAGCTTAATAAGGAGTAGACTATGTCTCGTGTTGCAAAAGCACCTGTCGCTATTCCAGCTGGCGTAGAGGTGAAACTAAACGGCCAAGAAATCACTGTAAAAGGTGCTAAGGGCGAACTAACTCGCGTTCTTAACAACGCTGTAGTTATCGCTCAGGAAGAAAACAACCTTACTTTCGGTCCTAAAGAAGGTGTTGATAACGCTTGGGCACAAGCAGGTACTGCTCGTGCACTAGTTAACAACATGGTTGTTGGTGTTACTGAAGGCTTTACTAAGAAGCTAACTCTTAAAGGTGTTGGTTACCGTGCTGCTATTAAAGGCAACGCTGTAGGTCTAACACTAGGCTTCTCTCACCCAGTTGAGCACGAGTTGCCAGCGGGTATTAAAGCCGAATGTCCAAGCCAAACTGAAATCGTGATCACTGGTGCTGACAAGCAACTAGTTGGTCAGGTTGCGGCTGACATTCGTTCTTACCGTCAGCCTGAGCCTTACAAAGGTAAAGGTGTTCGTTACGCAGATGAAAATGTGCGTACTAAAGAAGCTAAGAAGAAGTAAGGTAACACTATGGATAAGAAAGCATCTCGCATCCGTCGTGCTACACGCGCACGTCGTAAGATTGCAGAACTGGGTGCGACTCGCCTAGTTGTACACCGTACTCCTCGTCACGTGTACGCACAGGTTATCGCGGCTAACGGCTCTGAGGTTATCGCAGCAGCTTCTACTGTAGAAAAAGCGATCCGTGAGCAAGTGAAATACACTGGTAACGTTGATGCAGCAAAAGCAGTAGGTAAAGCTGTTGCTGAGCGCGCTCTTGAGAAGGGCGTAACTGCAGTTGCATTTGATCGTTCTGGTTTCCAATACCACGGTCGAGTAGCGGCGCTAGCAGAATCTGCTCGCGAAGCTGGTCTGAAATTCTAAGGTAGGGTTGGAAGATGGCTAAAGAACAACAAGTTCAAGCGAATGATTTGCAAGAAAAATTAATCGCAGTTAACCGTGTTTCTAAAACGGTTAAAGGTGGTCGAATCATGAGCTTCACTGCACTAACAGTTGTTGGTGACGGTAATGGTCGTGTAGGTTTCGGTTACGGCAAAGCTCGTGAAGTACCTGCAGCGATTCAAAAAGCAATGGAAAAAGCGCGTCGTAACATGACTACGATCGCTCTAAACGAAGGCACTCTTCACCACCCAGTGAAAGGTCGCCACTCGGGCTCTAAAGTTTACATGCAGCCTGCAGCAGAAGGTACTGGTGTTATCGCAGGTGGTGCGATGCGTGCAGTACTAGAAGTTGCTGGTGTACACAACGTACTATCTAAAGCATACGGTTCTACGAACCCTATCAACATCGTTCGTGCAACGATCGATGCACTAGGTAGCATGAAGTCACCAGAAATGGTTGCTGCTAAACGTGGTCTAACTGTTGAATCTATTTCGGAGTAAGAACACCATGGCAACTATTAAAGTAACTCAAACTAAAAGCTCAATTGGTCGTCTACCTAAGCACAAAGCTACTTTGCGTGGTCTAGGTCTTCGTAAAATCAACCACACAGTAGAACTTGAAGATACACCGTGTATTCGCGGTATGATCAACAAGGTTTACTACATGGTTAAAGTTGAGGAGTAATCAGAATGCGTTTGAATACTCTAGCACCGGCTGCTGGCGCGAAAACTTCTGCGAAGCGAGTAGGTCGTGGTATCGGTTCAGGCCTAGGTAAAACTGGTGGCCGTGGTCACAAAGGTCAAAAATCACGTTCTGGCGGCAGTGTTCGTCCAGGTTTCGAAGGCGGTCAGATGCCTCTGAAACAACGTCTACCAAAATTCGGTTTCACTTCTCGTAAGAGCCTAGTGTCTGCTGAAGTTCGTCTAGCTGAGCTAGCGAAAGTTTCTGGTGACGTAGTTGATCTAAACAGTCTTAAAGCTGCTAACGTTATCACTAAGAACATCGAATTTGTAAAAGTTGTTCTTTCTGGTGAAATTAACAAAGCTGTGACTGTGAAAGGTCTACGTGTGACTAAAGGCGCTAAAGCTGCAATCGAAGCTGCAGGCGGTAAAATCGAGGAATAATCTCGAGGAACGAGGTACAGATGGCTAAGAAACCAGGACAAGATTTTCGTAGTGCTCAGAGCGGCTTAAGTGAACTAAAGTCGCGCTTATTATTCGTAATTGGTGCACTTTTAGTATTCCGAGCAGGCTCTTTTGTGCCGATTCCTGGTATTGACGCTGCTGTACTTGCCGATTTGTTCGACCAGCAAAAAGGTACCATCGTTGAAATGTTTAACATGTTCTCCGGTGGTGCTCTTGAGCGTGCATCTATATTAGCATTGGGCATCATGCCGTATATTTCGGCATCTATTGTTGTCCAATTGCTGACTGTAGTTCATCCAGCGTTAGCTGAACTCAAAAAAGAGGGTGAAGCAGGCCGTCGTAAGATAAGCCAATATACACGCTACGGCACGCTTGTACTTGCAACATTCCAGGCTATAGGTATTGCAACAGGCTTACCAAACATGGTCGATAATCTGGTTGTTATCAACCAAACCATGTTTACGCTAATTGCTACCGTAAGTTTAGTAACCGGCACCATGTTCCTAATGTGGTTAGGTGAACAAATTACAGAGCGTGGAATTGGTAACGGTATTTCGTTGCTAATTTTTGCAGGTATTGTTGCTGGATTGCCTTCTGCAATCGGTCAAACAATCGAGCAAGCGCGTCAAGGTGAATTGCATGTACTTCTTCTGTTGTTGATTGCGGTACTATCTTTTGCAGTTATTTACTTCGTTGTTTTCATGGAGCGTGGTCAACGTCGAATCGTTGTAAACTATGCGAAGCGTCAACAAGGACGTAAAGTGTTTGCTGCACAAAGTTCTCACTTGCCACTTAAGATTAATATGGCAGGTGTAATACCAGCAATTTTTGCATCAAGCATTATCCTGTTCCCAGGGACACTGGCTCAGTGGTTTGGTCAGAACGGTGAGAGCAGCGCGTTCGGTTGGTTAACTGACGTGTCTTTGGCTCTTAGCCCAGGTCAACCGCTGTATGTAATGCTTTATGCAGCAGCAATTATCTTCTTCTGCTTTTTCTACACGGCGTTGGTTTTCAACCCGCGTGAAACAGCAGATAATTTGAAGAAGTCCGGTGCATTCGTACCCGGTATCCGCCCAGGTGAGCAGACAGCGAAATACATAGATAAAGTGATGACACGTCTTACCCTAGCAGGTGCACTGTACATTACCTTTATCTGTCTGATTCCCGAGTTCATGATGGTCGCGTGGAACGTACGTTTCTACTTCGGCGGTACATCACTACTTATCGTAGTGGTTGTAATTATGGACTTTATGGCACAGGTACAGACTCATCTGATGTCTCAACAGTATGATTCTGTGTTGAAGAAAGCGAATCTGAAAGGCTACGGCCGTTAATCCGGCGGTAGACTCAGTTTCATTTACGGAGTTTAGCAATGAAAGTTCGTGCTTCCGTTAAAAAAATCTGCCGTAACTGTAAAGTAATCAAGCGTAACGGTGTCGTTCGCGTGATTTGCAGTGAGCCAAAGCATAAACAACGCCAAGGCTAATTAGCAGAAATTTTTACTTGAAAATGAAGGATAGGTCGAGTATATTCCTCGGCCTACCTTTTGCGTGCAAAAGAAGTAGTATTCCGCAGCGTATCCATAACGGGCTTTGCTGCGGCTAATTCTTTTATAGAAACACTTAGGAGTGAATAATGGCCCGTATAGCAGGCATTAACATTCCTGATCAAAAACATGCTGTAATCGCACTAACTGCGATCTTCGGCATCGGTAAAACTCGCTCTCAAGCTATCCTAGCTGAAGTGGGCATTGCTGAAAATGTTAAGATCAGTGAACTAACTGAAGAGCAGATCGATCAACTGCGTGATGGTGTAGCTAAGTACACTGTAGAAGGTGATCTACGTCGTGAAGTTTCCATGAACATCAAGCGTCTTATGGACCTTGGCTGTTACCGTGGTCTTCGTCATCGTCGCAGTCTACCACTACGTGGACAGCGTACTAAAACCAACGCTCGCACCCGTAAGGGTCCGCGTAAGCCGATCAAGAAATAATCGGGAAGGTAGAGTACAATGGCTAAACAACCAACTCGCGCTCGTAAGCGCGTACGCAAGCAAGTTGCAGATGGCGTTGCGCACATCCATGCTTCTTTCAATAACACAATCGTAACCATTACTGACCGTCAAGGTAACGCTCTTGCATGGGCTACTGCAGGTGGTTCTGGTTTCCGTGGTTCTCGTAAGTCTACTCCGTTCGCTGCACAGGTTGCTGCTGAACGTTGTGCAGAAATGGCTAAAGAATACGGCCTAAAGAACTTGGAAGTTATGGTTAAGGGTCCTGGTCCAGGTCGCGAATCTACTGTTCGTGCACTAAACGCCGCTGGTTTCCGTATCACAAACATTGTTGATGCTACACCAATCCCTCATAACGGTTGTCGTCCACCTAAGAAACGTCGCGTATAACGTTTCTAGGACAATTGGAGAAGAATCATGGCAAGATATTTGGGTCCTAAGCTGAAGCTTAGCCGTCGCGAAGGCACTGACTTGTTCCTTAAGTCTGGTGTTCGCGCGATCGATACCAAGTGTAAAATTGATAACGCACCAGGTGTACACGGCGCTCGTCGCGGTCGTCTATCTGAGTATGGCGTTCAGCTTCGTGAGAAGCAAAAAGTTCGTCGTATGTACGGCGTTCTAGAAAAACAATTCCGTAACTACTACAAAGAAGCTGCTCGCCTTAAAGGCAACACTGGTGAAAACCTGCTTCAGCTTCTTGAAGGTCGTCTTGATAACGTAGTTTACCGCATGGGCTTTGGCGCAACTCGCGCAGAAGCACGTCAGCTAGTTAGCCACAAAGCTATCCTAGTAAACGGTAAAGTTGTAAACGTTCCTTCTTTCAAAGTAGCGGCTAATGACGTTGTTTCTATCCGCGAGAAAGCTAAACAGCAATCTCGTATTAAAGCAGCTCTAGAAGTTGCAGAACAACGTGAAAAACCAACTTGGATTGAAGTCGATGGTGGCAAGATGGAAGGTACATTCAAGCGTATGCCTGAACGTTCAGATCTATCAGCTGACATCAACGAACAATTGATCGTCGAGCTTTACTCTAAGTAAGGTTTAAACTAAAGAGAGGACACAATGCAGGGTTCTGTAACAGAATTTCTTAAGCCACGTCTAGTTGACATCGAACAAATCAGCTCGACTCACGCAAAAGTAACTCTTGAGCCATTAGAGCGTGGCTTTGGTCATACTCTGGGTAATGCACTTCGCCGCATTCTTCTATCTTCTATGCCTGGTTGTGCAGTCACAGAAGTAGAGATTGAAGGTGTACTTCACGAGTACAGCACTAAAGAAGGTGTACAAGAAGATATTCTTGAAATCCTTCTAAACCTTAAAGGTTTGGCTGTGCGTGTCGCTGAAGGCAAAGATGAAGTGTTCATTACTTTGAACAAATCAGGCTCGGGCCCTGTGGTTGCAGGTGACATCACCCATGATGGTGATGTAGAGATCGCTAACCCTGAACACGTTATTTGTCACCTAACGGATGACAACGCTGAAATCGCAATGCGTATTAAAGTAGAACGTGGTCGTGGTTACATTCCAGCTTCTGCGCGTATCCATACTGAAGAAGATGAGCGTCCAATCGGTCGCCTACTAGTAGATGCTACTTACAGCCCAGTAGACAAAATTGCCTACGCTGTAGAAGCAGCTCGTGTAGAACAACGCACCGATCTAGACAAGCTTGTTATCGATATGGAAACAAACGGTACTCTAGAACCTGAGGAAGCTATCCGTCGTGCAGCTACTATTTTAGCTGAACAATTGGATGCGTTCGTAGATCTTCGTGATGTACGAGTTCCTGAGGAGAAGGAAGAGAAGCCAGAATTCGATCCGATCCTACTGCGTCCTGTAGACGATCTTGAACTAACAGTTCGCTCTGCTAACTGTCTGAAAGCAGAAGCGATTCACTACATCGGTGATCTAGTACAACGCACTGAGGTTGAGCTACTTAAAACGCCTAACCTTGGTAAAAAATCTCTTACTGAGATTAAAGACGTACTTGCGTCACGTGGTCTTTCTCTGGGCATGCGCTTAGAAAACTGGCCACCTGCATCAATCGCTGAAGATTAATCGATACTAGTTAGAAGGATTAGGTCATGCGCCATCGTAAGAGTGGTCGTCAACTCAACCGCAACAGCTCACATCGCAAAGCGATGTTCAGCAACATGGCTAGCTCTCTAGTACGTCATGAAGTTATCAAGACTACTTTGCCAAAAGCAAAAGAGCTACGTCGCGTAGTTGAGCCTTTGATTACACTAGCTAAGACTGACAGTGTTGCTAACCGTCGTCTAGCATTTGCACGTACTCGTGACAACGAAGTAGTTGCAAAACTATTTAACGAACTAGGTCCACGTTTTGCTGCTCGTCAGGGCGGTTACACTCGTATCCTAAAAGCTGGCTTCCGTGCTGGTGATAAAGCTCCAATGGCTTACATTGAGCTTGTAGATCGCCCAGCTGCTGAAGAAGCTGCTGAGTAATCAGTTCGTAAGAACGAAAAAGCCGAGCATTAGCTCGGCTTTTTTGTGTCTGTAATATAGATGAAGAGCACTTCTTCAATATTTCTCAGTCATCAATCTGCAGTTGTCCACAAACCTCCGAGTGAGTTTAACAACCCATCACTTGCCCCTTGCTCTCCTAGATATTGAATAATCACTGGTGCGAACTGAGCTATCATGGCCGGGTCTATCCCTAATTGGTCAAATGCACTTTGCACCCCACTTAGGCTATCGACACTGCCTAATAAGCCTTGTGCATCACCTAGACTCGATAGACCTGGGATGAGTGATTCTAACTCGTTGCTATTTTCTGCAGAGAGTTGGCTTTGCGCCATTGCCAATAATGCACTACTGCCACCGGCTGCTTGCTCTGTCGATACCGGAAGTTTGCTCGTTAGTACATTCGTCAACGGCGAAGATTCCATTGCTAAGCTTTCACCGACCATATCCATTAATCCGCTCTCATTTGCTTTATCGGTTACAGAGTCAAGAAAGGCGTGGGCGCTGCCGATATTCATCGATAGCAACGCGAGCGCTAGGAGTGTTTTACGCATAGTACCTCCAATGGTTGAGCGTATTTTATGTTATACCAACGCCAGCGTTATTTTTGTGGTGAACGATCTGGAGCTGGTATTCGTTTTAATTCTATACCAATAGTAGTGGCTCGTCGGTGTTTGTTGCGAAGATACATCAATAAGTTTGTTAAGAAATTGACAACTAAAACAGAGAGCTACTGTTTATACTTACCTTATGAAGTAAGTGGTTAGAACCTACTTCAAAACGGAAGTCGCTTAGAGCAAGGCCTAGATTGCAGCAACGAGAACGAGTTATTCGAATTACAAAACCTATAACGCCGCTATCAGTGATTTTAACTAGTAGGAATGATTCAATACTTATGTAGATTGGGATTAGTTGTCTTGATATTACTGAACCAGTCCAGCAAACATAAAAAAAGCGTCGCAGGTGCGACGCTTTATCAATCGAAATGAACGGTCATTTCTTATAGGATATCAAGTAGTTCTACTTCGAATACCAATGCTGCGAATGGTGGGATAGCAGCGCCAGCGCCACGCTCACCGTAGGCAAGATCTTGTGGTACGTAAAGTTTCCACTTAGAACCAACAGGCATTAGTTGCAGTGCTTCAACCCAGCCTTTGATTACGCCAGTTACCGGGAACTCAGCAGGTTGACCACGAGATACTGAGCTATCAAATACCGTACCGTCTGTTAGCTGACCGTGGTAGTGAACACGTACAGAACTTTCTGAAGTTGGTACTTCACCTGTACCTTCAGAAACAACTTCGTATTGAAGGCCTGATTCAAGAACCGTTACTTCTGGACGTAGTGCGTTATCTTTTAGAAATGCGTCGCCTTCTGCTGCCGCTACTTTAGCCGCTTCTTGACGAGCCGCTTCCGCGCGAGTGTGAATCTCTTGCAGTGCTGCGTTGATCTCATCAATTTCGATAGCTGGCATATCACCAGTGAGTGCTGTAGCAATACCTGCCGCGATAGCATCGACGCTTAGGCCTTCTAGACCAGAACCAGCAAGTTGTTGACCCATTTGCAGGCCAATGCCGTAGCTTGCTTTTTGTTCTGCAGTTTCAAATTTAATTTCAGACATGAATGTCGCTCTTATTAGGAGTGTTTGAAGGCACAGGATATCAGTTTCGCGCTTAGGTTTAAATGATTGAGCGTAATTGTGTCCTGTGAGCATGGGTGTAACCATTGATGGTGTGACTTATCTCTTACTCCAAGTGAATTTTCTGCTAATTTCACTTAAATACCATTTTAGTTTGGTGAAAAACATATACTCTCCGCGCTGGTATTTTTATACTGGCAGTAGAAGTATTAAGGGGCTCATTAGAATGAATCGTCGCAGAAAGAAAAAGCAGCAAGTTGATTATGTAGAATTGGCTAAGCAAAAGTTCGCTGCTATCAACTGGAAGCAGCCGTTCAGCAAAAGTCAGTGGTTGGCGCGTATCAAACCGGTCACACTGTTTTGGCAGCGCTTGCCTAAATTTCATCAGCGCGTGCTGATGGTGCTTGTTCCCTTGTTTCTATTGCTTTTTGTCATACCTATGCCGCAGACAACGGAAGGGAGTAGGACCGAAGAACTTGCTGAACAGAGTCCTCAGGCAGATCATCAAAGAGTCGCTATTGAGTTAAACACCCAAAGTTTAAGTCAGCAAAGGACATCGCAAAACTCAGGTCCGAAATCTGAAAGCTGGAAGGAATACCAAGTGAAAAATGGGGATACGCTTGCGCAAGTTTTCCGAAATAACCAGCTTTCCATGGCAGATCTGAGTGCGTTGGTCAAAATCGAAGGCAGCGATAAGCCATTAAGTCACATCAAGCAGGGACAGCTCATTCGTTTCAAGTTTTCTGAAGATGGGCAGCTAGATATGTTGCAGTTAGATAAAAGCGATCACTCGGTGATGTTTTTTCGTCTATCGGATGGTACGTTTGGTCGCAATAAATAGCGGCGCGCTAAGCCAGTTACTTAAGCTGTGACAGTGATTTAGAAGAAAGACGCGCATGTACCGCGTCTTTTTTATTTGTTTTGGTCAATTGTTTTATCAACAGGGACTAATTTGTATTTGTGGTGGGCTCTCTGCGCATGTCGATGTGGGGTATACCATCTTCAAGATAACTATCAGAAATAGCATCAAATCCGTGGCGAGCGTAATATTGAGCAAGGTGCTGCTGTGCTCCAATATCGATGGTTTGACCTGGCCATAACGTTTCACAGTGTAGCAGTGCTTGTTCGAGCAGTTGGTGACCTAGGCCGCCTCCACGTGCCGTTTTTTTCGTGATTACGCGACCGATACTGACATTTTCGTAGCTTATTCCCGCAGCGAGTAAACGTGCGCAGGCTACCAACTCTTCGTCGCGATAGCCTAGTAGATGATAAACACCTTCAAGTGTATCTTTGCCGTCAAGCTCTGGATAGGGACAGGTTTGCTCTACGACAAAAACATCAACCCGCAATCGCATTAGCTCGTACAATTGATGTGTTGTCAGTTGAGAAAAAGGTAAAGCGATCCAGGTGAGCATGAGTACAATTCCGTTATTTGAGTCGAGTGATTGATTTTACTTGGTTTTCGATTAATGCTCATTAGCCATGTTGAATTTTAACTGGCGTTTCTGGCAAATCAGTCGATAATGTCCGATCTCATTCATCCCTCCTGAGGATACATCTGTGACCAAACCAACCTTTGACCAAGTTGAGCTAAACCCTGCGCTATTAGCGACGCTTGAATCTCTCAATTACACCCATATGACGCCAATTCAAGCATTGAGTTTGCCTGCCATTCTTAAGCAGCGTGATGTGATTGGACAAGGGAAAACGGGGTCTGGTAAAACTGCCGCATTTGGCCTTGGGGTATTATCCAACCTGGATGTGAAGCGTTTTAGAGTCCAGTCATTGGTTTTGTGTCCTACTCGCGAGTTAGCCGATCAAGTTGCGAAAGAAATTCGTACCTTAGGGCGTGCTATTCACAATATTAAGGTGCTTACCCTGTGTGGTGGTATGCCTATGGGGCCTCAAATTGGCTCACTGGAGCATGGCGCACACATCTTAGTCGGAACACCTGGTCGTATTTTGGATCATCTTGAGAAAGGCAGAATCAATCTTAACGAACTGAACACCTTGGTGCTGGATGAAGCAGATAGGATGCTGGACATGGGCTTCCAAGATGCACTAGATGCAATTATCGATGCCGCGCCCAAGCAGCGACAAACGTTGCTATTCAGTGCGACTTTCCCTGAGAAAATCGAACACATTGCGCAGCGTATTATGCAGTCACCGGAAGTGATAAAGGTGGAGTCGACGCATGATACATCAAGCATTGCTCAGCACTTTTACAAAGTTGAAGGCTCTGAAGCACGCGATGAGGCTCTAGCTAACTTGTTACTTACTCATCAGCCAGAATCCGCGGTGGTTTTCTGTAATACCAAAAAAGAGGTTCAGAGCGTCGCTGATGAACTGCATCACAAAGGGTTTAGCGTGATTGATATTCACGGAGACCTTGAACAGCGTGAACGCGACCAAGCACTAGTACAGTTTGCTAACAAGAGTGTTTCCATCCTGGTCGCAACAGACGTAGCGGCACGTGGTCTGGACGTAGACAACCTCGACGCGGTATTTAACTTTGAGCTGTCTCGTGATCCAGAAGTCCACGTACACCGTATCGGTCGTACTGGCCGTGCAGGCAGTAAAGGATTGGCATTCAGCTTCTTTGGTGAAAAAGACGGCCTGCGTGTTGCTCGCATTGAAGAATACTTAGAGATGGATATCGTGCCAGCCACGTTACCAACGAAGTCAAATCAGCAGCCATACCAGGCAAAAATGGTGACGATCAATATTGATGGCGGCAAGAAACAAAAAGTTCGCCCAGGCGATATTTTAGGTTGTTTGACTGGAAAAAATGGTATTCCAGGCTCACAAGTCGGCAAGATTCATTTGTTCCCAATGCGCGCTTATGTCGCGGTTGAGAAGTCTGCCGCCAAAAAAGCCCTACAAACCATCAGTAATGGTAAGATGAAAGGGCGTCAGTTCCGCGCGAGGATTTTGAAATAGGTGTACTGAAAGGTCCTAGGTTATAAACAGAGGTCCTAGGTTAAAGGTCCTAGGTTAAAGGTCCTAGGCCCTAGGGGAGCGCGCTGTAACCACTGTGTGAAACGTATCATTTATATTTGTTGTTTTGGATTACGGAGCGCTTCGCTTACAGATGACGGAAGGTCTTTAACATCCGTATTCTGTATTCCGTATTCCCAAGCAGCACGTATGAACCCTTCCTGGACCTCCGGAGCTACTGCGATCGCCCCCTAGGACCCTAAAACCTAGGATCCTAGGACCTTTTATTTTTCCCCTAGAACCTTTCTCTTACTTATTCAAATTGATCTGATAAACAGCAAAACCCACGTCATCCGTTGCGACATGTTTCATCGGGTATTGTGCTTTGTCTTTGATGAACTGCGCGGCTTTGTCACTTGGTGATGTTTCAAAGCGAATATCCAGCGGTTTGTCTGACTTTATCGGTGCAAACGACCAGTTATTGTCGGCGCTTGGCGTTACTTCCCCTTTTTCTTCACTCACGCGAGAAATATACGCCGCAAGTACAGAGCGGTTTTCATCTGGTGCGTCGAACGCAATGAAATCAGGGCCTGTCCCCGGGAAGGTATTGCTGTAAGCGCGGTAGTTGTTAGTCGCAATGATGAAGTCCTGCTTTGGATCGACAGGCTTACCGTTAAACGTTAAGTTTACAATACGTTTGGAATCGGGATTAATCACCTTACAGCCAGCATCGTATTTTGGCGGTTGAGTCACATCGATTTGGTAGTTGACCCCATCAATCACATCGAAGTTGTAGGTACGGAAGTTATCCCAGTCAATCAGGGATTGCGGCTCAGTGCTGTTGACGTCAATTTGATTAAATTGACCAGCGCTGCATTCAAGCCATTCACGGACTTGTTTACCTTGTACTTTTAAAGCGACCAGCGTATTCGGATATAAGTACAGATCTGCCGCGTTACGGAAGGTTAATTGCCCGGATTCTACTTCAGTAAAGTTACTCGGATCGTTCTTACGTCCACCGGCTTTAAACGGTGCCGCAGCGCTGAGTACGGGGATGTCAGCTAAATCTGGGTCCCCTTGAATAAAACGTTCTACATAATCTTTTTGAGCTAGGTTGACGATCTGAATGGTTGGATCGTCTTGGACTAAGGCTAAAAAGCTGTACATCACATCGTTTGCTTTGCCTATCGGCTGGTTGACGAATTCTCGTGTTGCGTTATGGTCATGCTCTAGCGCCTTGACGATACCTTGGTCTGCTTTAGCCAATGGCTGACCATTGGTTTTATCAAAAATGGGTCTGGCTTCTGACTGGCCGTCAACCACCTGCCATTTCCCTTCGGTTTGCTCAAGTGTCAGATCCATCACGCCCACGTGGCTACCCCAACGCCCTGGCATCACTGCAGTGACGCCATTGATGGTGCCCTTATCGTTATCGATACCTTGAAGGGTAGCAAAGTCTTTGCCTGGGAAAACGGCGTGAGCATGGCCAAATGCAATAGCATCAATACCTTTCACATCGGTCAGGTAGTAAACCGAATTTTCCGCACCGAGTTTGTACGGATCGGTAGAAATACCCGAGTGAGGAATAGCAATGATCACGTCTGCTCCCTCGCTTTTCATTTGCGGAACGAGTTTCTCAGCCATTTGCTTGATGTCTTTCGCGAACACATTACCTTCTAGATTTTTCTTATCCCAAACCATGATTTGTGGCGGGACAAAACCAATATAACCAACCTTGATCGGATGGCTCTGACCGTCGGTATCCTTAAAGGTATGGGTTTTGATCAGGTAGGGCTTGAAGTAGTGCTTACCGGTTTTTTGATCAAAAACATTGGCATTAATGTAAGGGAAGTTGGCACCGTTAATGGCTTTGTGCAAGAAGTCCAAGCCGTAGTTAAATTCGTGATTACCGATGTTGCCGACGTCGTAATTGAGTTGATTCATTGCTTTATAAGCTGGATGTATCTCACCCGCTTTGAGGCCTTTTGCCGCCATGTAATCACCCATAGGGCTGCCCTGAATTAAATCTCCGTTATCCACCAACACACTGTTTTCTACTTCTGATTTTGCCTGTTTAACTAAGGTTGCGGCGCGGGTTAGGCCAATTTTCTGTGAAGGAAGATCTTTGTAGTAATCGTAATCCATCAAGTTGGTATGGATGTCGGTGGTTTCGATGATGCGAAGTTTGATGGTATCGGCCATCGCTGGACCAGCAAGGGTCAACATACCGCTTAAGACTGCGACGGAAATAGGATTCACGGCGGTTTTCATGTAGTGCTCCAATTGATTGGTATATCGAGTGATGTAACAAAGGGTAGTGCAAATCTATGATTAAGATGCAAAAAAATGTGACTTGACCTAATTCTACGCAATGCTTTTGTTATGAAACATCGACGTATTCACGCTTTTGAATGAGACCAAACAAAAACTTCTTAGCAGATTTTTGAATAAAAAATGAAATTTTAGAATTTCAGGTAATATAAGCACCCCGCCATAATGCCATCTTAACGATATCTATGGATGATGAGTAAACACATGGCAGCGAAAGATTCAGTGACTTCTTTTCCCCCGCAAAAGCCTCGTTTGGTTGCCGATAATACGGCGATTGAAACGACGAGGTTTGCAAAGCGATCGCTTCAACTTGGCGAAGTGGCGTTAATTGGTGCGGGTCCCGGTGATCCTGAACTTTTGACCGTCAAAGCGCTTAACTGTCTGCAGCAAGCGGATGTGGTGTTATACGACTACTTGGTTTCAGAAGAAATCATGGCGTTGATCCCAAGCGATACAATTTTGGTGTGTGTCGGTAAACGGGCTGGTCATCATAGCGTGCCGCAAGAAAAAACCAATCAGTTGTTGATTGATTTCGCTAAGCAGGGCCACCGAGTTGTTCGAGTCAAAGGCGGCGATCCTTTTGTGTTTGGTCGTGGTGGCGAAGAATTAGAAGTACTGGCGGATGCCGGGGTACGTTTTCAGGTCGTCCCAGGAATTACTGCCGCTGCGGGCGCGACCGCTTATGCTGGAATCCCATTGACTCATCGTGATTATGCACAATCCGCCATCTTTGTTACTGGTCACTTGAAAGAAGAAAGTGATGAGATGGATTGGTCAACCCTTGCCCGTGGAAATCAAACTTTAGTGATCTACATGGGCTTGATGAAATCACACTATATTCAGAATCAACTTATTAAACACGGTAGATCAGCTGCAACTCCAATTGCGATTATTGAACGTGGCACCCAAATTCAGCAAAAAGTATTTAAGGGAAATTTATCCCAACTATCTGATTTATCTAAAGATGCTCAATCACCTTCTTTGATCGTGGTAGGGGAAGTTGTACAGTTGTCTCAAAAGTTGGACTGGTTTTTGTCTAGTACTGAATTCAACAAAAGTGCTATTGCTCACTCCATATAATATCAGTCCAAAGATTAGAGACGTAAAGCAGCCTTAAGCTTAAAAGGAAATACAAAACATGGACCAACAACGTTTAACTCATCTTAAACAACTCGAAGCGGAGAGTATTCATATTATCCGTGAAGTTGCAGCTGAGTTTGATAACCCAGTCATGATGTATTCGATTGGTAAAGATTCATCAGTGATGCTGCATCTTGCGCGTAAAGCGTTTTATCCAGGAAAAATCCCATTCCCTCTTTTACACGTCGACACAGACTGGAAATTCCGCGAGATGATTGAATTTCGTGACCGCACAGCAGAAAAGTACGGTTTTGAGCTGTTAGTGCATAAGAACCCTGAAGGGATTGCCATGGGATGTAGCCCATTTGTTCACGGCTCATCGAAGCACACCGACATCATGAAGACTCAAGGCTTGAAGCAAGCTCTGAATAAGTATGGTTTCGATGCTGCGTTCGGTGGTGCTCGCCGCGACGAAGAAAAATCACGTGCGAAAGAGCGTGTCTATTCCTTCCGTGACAAAAACCACACTTGGGATCCGAAAAACCAACGTCCGGAGCTCTGGAAAACCTACAACGGCCAGGTGAACAAAGGTGAGAGTATTCGTGTTTTCCCTCTATCAAACTGGACTGAGTTAGATATCTGGCAATACATCTACCTAGAAAACATCGAGATCGTACCTCTATACCTGTCAGAAGTGCGTCCGGTAGTCGATCGTGACGGCATGTTGATCATGGTGGATGACGATCGTATGGAGCTTCAACCTGGTGAAGTGATTGAAGAGAAAAGTGTTCGCTTCCGTACACTTGGTTGTTATCCACTAACAGGTGCGATTGAGTCAGAAGCCAATACTTTGCCGGGCATTATTGAAGAGATGCTAGTGGCAACCTCAAGTGAGCGTCAAGGCCGTGCGATCGACCACGATCAGTCAGGATCGATGGAGCTCAAGAAACGTCAAGGTTACTTCTAAGGATCGAAGGAAAGATAATGAACAGTGCAGTTGAAGCTCAATTAGCCGAGCTTGGTATCGAAGGCTATTTAACACAACACCAGTACAAGTCGTTACTTAGATTTCTGACTTGTGGTTCCGTTGATGATGGTAAGAGTACCCTGATTGGGCGCTTACTCCATGACTCAAAACAAATTTATGAAGATCAGCTAGCGGCCGTTCACTCAGACAGCCAGCGCTCAGGTACCACTGGTGAAAGACCAGACTTGGCGTTGTTGGTTGATGGCTTGCAAGCGGAACGTGAACAGGGCATCACCATTGATGTGGCTTACCGTTACTTCTCGACACAGAAACGTAAGTTCATCATTGCGGATACTCCTGGACATGAGCAGTACACACGTAACATGGCAACGGGTGCCTCTACGTGTGATCTTGCGGTTATTCTTGTGGATGCGCGTAAAGGTATTCTCGATCAGACTCGACGTCACTCTTTCATCTCAAACCTATTAGGTTTGAAGCACTTTGTGGTGGCGATCAACAAGATGGACTTGGTGGATTACTCGCAAGAGCGTTTCGAAGAAATTCGTCAAGCGTACCTAGATTTTGCAGAGAACTTGACGGGCGATATTGATATTCAAATCATCCCAATTTCTGCTCTGGAAGGTGATAATGTCGTCGATAAAGGCACAAACCTCGATTGGTTTGAAGGCCCGTCATTGCTTGAGCTGTTAGAAACTGTCGATGTCGATCAAGACAAAGGCACGGGTGAGTTCCGCTTCCCTGTGCAGTACGTCAACCGTCCTAACCTCGATTTTCGTGGCTTCGCTGGCACGATTTCATCTGGTACGGTGAAAGTAGGCGATACGGTTAAGGCGCTACCTTCTGGTAAAACGTCGACAGTGGCTCGCATTGTCACTTTTGATGGAGACTTAGAAGAAGCGAGTACTGGTTTAGCCGTGACGCTGACGCTCAATGATGAAATTGACATCAGCCGCGGTGATTTGATTGTCGTTGAGAGCGATCAAGTCGAAAGCACTAACCACTTATTGGCTGATGTTGTTTGGATGACAGAGCAGCCATTGCAGCCAGGACGTGATTACGATATTAAAATCGCGGGTAAGAAAACGGTTGGTCATGTCGAATCGATTCGTCACCAGTACGATATCAACAACCTATCAACCCACAGCGCCGCTGAATTACCACTTAATGGTATTGGTTTGTGTGAGTGGTCTCTGAATGAGTCTGTCGCTATTGATAACTACCAAGACTGCGCAGATACCGGTGGCTTCATCATTATCGACCGCCTGACGAATGTGACCGTGGGTGCGGGGATGGTGAAAGAAAGTCTAGCAGAAGTTGAACGTGATTTAACGGGCATTTCTGCATTTGAACTGGAGCTAAACGCACTGGTTCGCAAACACTTCCCACACTGGGAAGCGAAAGATCTAAACCAATTACTGAAAAAGTAAATGGTTTGCCTGACTGAGCTGCGAAATACAGTCAGGCACTTTCCCCTGGAACCAGAGTGTCTCAATGTTCATTGAGCATTCTGGTCTTCATTTTTCGCTTGCTCTGGTTTTGTTGTCCTACACAGTCTGAATGTGTAGCAACTAGTTTTGCCCGAATTGGGCTCTTTGGTAAGGAAAGGTTATGTGGGAACAAGGATTGGTATTAGCGATTCTGCTTGGCATTATTACTTGTTTGCTTGTGACTAAAATTAAACCTAGCTACGTGTTTGCTGGGGCAGCTTTTACTGCGTTTGTCGCAGGAATGTTAGATACCACAACCATTACTGCTAACTTTACCAACGGTTCATTATTAACTTTAGTGTTGTTGATCCTTGCTTCGTGCGCGTTAGAAAAAACCTTACTGATCAGTTGGGTAAGCCGCAGTATTTCAGAAGGGAATCTCGGTAGCGTGATTGCGAAACTAGGGCTATCGACGGCATTGTTGTCCTCGTTTACCAATAACACCGCGGTTGTGGTCTCCCTAATTGGCGCGATAAAACGGAATCAACAACATGCGCCTTCTAAGTTATTAATTCCGCTTTCTTATGCTGCCATTTTTGGTGGTACTCTGACTTTAATTGGCACGTCGACGAACTTAATTATTAATAGCTTTGTTGAAGATGCGGGCCTGCCAAGCCTTAACTTTTTTACACCTACTGCGATTGGATTAGCGGTCTTGGTGGGTGGGTTGTTGATTCTTATTCCTTTGAGTTATTTTCTGCCGAGTTACGATGATCACAACCAAGAGGATTTACCGTACTTCTTAGAGTCACGAGTTGAGCCTGGTTCTCCGTTGGTTGGTCGCACCGTGAGTGAAAACAACCTTCGTGCACTAAGAAAACTGTTTTTGGCAGAAGTGGTGCGAGATGGCGTGACCGTATCATCTGTTGGGCCAGATTTTGTACTGAATGCGAAAGATCGCCTCTTGTTCTGTGGCGATGTGGAAAGTGTGGCCACCTTGCAAGAGATCCCTGGTCTAAAATTGTTTGGTCAACAACACCTTAATGGACAAAGTTTCGTTGAGGTGGTGGTTAGCTCTTCGGCTACTTTCTGTCATAAAACTCTGAAAGAAAGTCGTTTTCGTGATCGTTTTGATGCCGTTGTGGTTGCGATTCGGCGTGGACATGAGCGCCTTGAGGGTGGATTGGGCAATATCAAACTGGCACCGGGCGATACCTTGATTCTGGTACCGGGTAAACGCTTTGAGGCAGAGCGTCGTGCGCATAGCAAAGAGTTTGTCCTAATGCACGATTTGGATTCTAGCGCTAAGTTAGATGCCAACAAATCTTCCATTGTGTTGCTTGGATTTGCTGCGGTTATTGGTTGTGCTCTTCTGGATCTCGTCCCTATTATTAAGGGGCTCTCGGTGTATATTATAGCGCTCATCGCGCTTGGCATTATTCAGCTTTCTGAACTGCGTCGTCGTTTCCCTATTGATATTGTCGTGATTGTTGGCTCGGCGTTGTCCATCGCTCAATTGATGATCTCGTCAGGCTTGTCGGTACGCATGGGTAATATGTTTATTGAGGCATTCAATGGCTGGGGGGTGTTTGGCGCGCTGGTGGCCACTTACATTATGACGCTGGTTTTGACCGAGCTTGTGACTAACAATGCTGCAGCAGCGCTCTCATTTCCCATTGGTTATAGTATGGCGGTTGGTTATGGGGTCGATCCGATGCCGTTTATTATGGCGGTATTGTTTGGCGCAAGCGCGAGCTTTATTTCTCCCTACGGGTACCAAACGAATTTATTGGTTTACAGTGTAGGTAATTACAAAATGACCGACTATGTACGAATTGGTGTACCAATCTCGATTGTGTATTCCGTATTAGTACTGACTCTGATTCCGGTCTTTTTCCCGTTTTAATTGCGATATTTACAAGGATACGTTATGACTGCCGAATCGACGGTAAAAGATGAAAACATTGTCTGGCATCAGCACTCGGTTGATAAACAGTTTCGTGCTGAGCTCAAGAAACAAAAACCAGCCGTACTATGGTTTACAGGGCTATCTGGTGCGGGTAAGTCTACCGTCGCTGGTGCGCTTGAAAACCGCTTAGCCTCATTGGGGTATCACACATATTTGCTGGACGGGGATAATGTTCGTCATGGTTTATGCAGTGATTTAGGCTTTTCGGAACAGGACCGTCGAGAAAATATTCGCCGTATCGGTGAACTGACTAAGTTGATGGCTGACGCTGGCCTGATTGTCCTGTCTGCGTTTATTTCTCCGCACCGTGCTGAGCGTCAACTCGTGCGGGATTTATTGCCTGAAGGTGAATTTATTGAAGTGTTCGTCAATGCTTCGCTTGAGGTATGTGAAGGACGTGATCCGAAAGGTTTGTATCAAAAAGCCCGTGCAGGTGAGATCCCCAACTTCACAGGGATTGATTCTGAGTACCAAGCTCCAGAGCACCCAGAGATTGACTTGCCAGCAGGTGAAAAGAGTGTTGAAGAGCTGGTTGAGTTATGTATCGACGATCTTAAGCAGCGCGGTGTCATCCGTTAGTGATGTCACCTTTTGGATCATCGATGGTCAATAGGTTGAAATATTAGACAAGAGCTTTGCGGTGAGAAGTCGCCCAAAGCTCTTTTAGTTTCATAGTTACCCTTGTCGCTCATAGTTACCCTTGTCTCTCATTGTTATCTTTTGATGTCATCGCTAAACGCTAAGATCGACACTGCCGCTGGTATCCGTATGCACACTAAATTTATGGTTCAATAGGGTCACCATGTGATCGTAATACTCTGCATTGTGTTTGTTTCCGAGTAGTGTACACAGCTCGTTGCCGGTGGGAGTAAAGCGGTAATAACGTAATCGAACGCCTTTGCTATTGACCTGAAGTGACAGGTTTTTTCCTTGGTAAGCCAGTATGAGTGGCGTGTCGATACTGATTTCTCCAGACTCTAGTTCGGTATTATGCAGCAGTCCTAATTCGATCAACACGAGCATGCTTGAGTAGGGAAGCTGAAAGTTCCCCATGTTTAAGTTGCTGGTGGTATCCCGTTTGCCAAAACTAAAAATCCCGCCATGGGCCTTGTAGCCAATCAGTAACTTTTTACTGTTATCACCACCAAAACTGCACGCCAGAGACGCGGCTCTCTGTAACGTTTGCGCCTCTTTAGGCGACATATCTTTGAGGATTTTCAAAGCCTTCATTGATGTTGAGCCTGGGTTAGTGACCTCGCGCTTCATCACTTGCGCCCATAGTTTCTGCATCGAGCTATTGTGGATGTCCTGCGCCATATCGAAAAAACGGTACAGCCAGTCTTGATCGGGTTCGCCCGCGGTTTCATCCCGGCATGAGCTGTGCGCTAACTTCAAAATCTTCTCGAGGTTTTTTTGCCGCTGTTCTTGGCGTCGTTGCTCACGAATCTGAGCGCGTTCAAGTGCGGATTTGGCAGGAGGTGCGTCTTGCAATCGTGCGTCTAGGCCATAAATTTGGGCGATGCTTTTTATTCGGCTTGCGCTGTCTTTGATATAGCTTTGTTTCTTATCTTTGCTGTTATTTGTTTGTGAGTTGGTCTGATGTTCGATGACAACAGGTTGTTTTGTTGGTTCTGCCATTAATGTTCCTACCAAGAGCTGCAGCTAATGCTTGCTCCAATTTACACCTTATTGTGTGAAGCGACTAGAGAAGGGTCTCAGATTTTGAACGAATAAAGCTATTCAAAATGATAATGACTTGTTAAAATTGTTATGATTATTTTGGAGGGGTGATGAGGCTATCGAATGTGAGCAAACTGAAAAAGCACCTGTCGATTGCGTTTCTTTTGGTGCTTTATGTCAGTGTGTTGGCGTATTTATCGCGCTATATTATGTAGACCGTGACCGCGGTGGGTAAGGCATACTCTGTTGAGCTGGGCAGGTGTGCTATTAGTTAAAGGCGCCAAACGACGCCTCAACGTGTTTTCGTTCTGCTTAAAGATGACAGCTTCCACTTTGTAAGCTTCACATTACTGTACTCTACATGTCATCGTATGCTTCAATGCTTTCGCCTTCTATCATGTAGCCTGTTTCTGCAAGTTCAAGACTGGTCATTTCTGTTTTAAGTTTCCCCACCACGTAGACGATATCCCATAATTCCTGAACGGGCGCTCCTTTCGGGAATTTTACGTAAACGATTTGGTTCGGTGGCGGTGGCGGCACGTGGATACAGGCCCCAAAATAAGGCACCAATAAAAATTCAGTCACGGTATTCGCATCCCCTTCGAGCGGGATAACAAACCCAGGAATCTTCACCTCACTGCCATTCAGCTCTGTTCTGACTCCACCGATCTTCGATTGTTTTGCTGCGCCACCTGTGTGGTCGGTGGCGGGCATACCGATGCTATCGAACATATCTCGTTCCGATTGGGGAATAAGATCAATCCAATCGAGTTTTAGTGGCTTGTCATTCGCCACGGCAGGAGCTGCGAATGACATCAGTAGTAGGGCACCTGCGAGTATTTTTTTCCACATCGTATTAGATCCTTATGGTCATTCCGTCACTGAGTGATTGCCGATAGGCGCGGAATGCAGGAATGAATCCAATCATGATACCAGCACATTGAACAAATCCAAGCAGCATCCATTCGTATGAAGAAAGAACATTAAGGGACAAGTGGATCCCGTATTGCTGTTGCACGAAAGGTTGCAGCAACAAGAGCACTGAATAGAGTCCGACCACGCCGCTAATGATGCCTGCGGCTGTGAGCAAACTTGCCTCACTGATCAGCAATGAAAACACATGCCTCGGTCTTGCCCCCATTGCTCTAAGTATTGCCATTTCACGGCGCCGCTCTTGCAGGCTAGTAAGTAAGCTGCTCAACATGCCGAGCAATCCAGCTACCACGACAAAGCCAGATACTGCCATCAAGGCTTGTTCGGCCACGGACATCATTCCCCATAGTTCATGCAGTGCGACACCAGGCATAATTGCGCTGAGAGGTTCTTTCGGGTACGTGTTGATTTGTCGTTGCAGGGCAAAAGCTTGGATACGCGATTTCAGTCCGACCAACATCGCGGTGATCTGTTTGGGTTGAAAATCTCGCTGTTTGAGTTGCTCTGCGGTTGGGGTGGGTCCCAAACGGGCTCCGCTTTCCCAGCCAACATGAATGGCTTCGATAGCTTCTAGAGAAACATGCACCGTTTTATCGACAGGGGTGCCCGTTGGAGCTAAAACGCCGACGACTTTAAACGGAAGATGATCGTGACGGCTGAACGCGACATCACTGATTCCGTGAGCAATAATAATCTCACTGCCAATGTGATAACCCAGTTTTTTCGCCACATCGGAGCCAATGACGGTTTCAAACAAGCCATGAAACTCAGTACCGTGAGAAAAAGTAAGTGGTTGCTTACTTCCGTAGCGATAATGCTCAAAATAACTGTGATTGGTTCCCATGACACGAAAGCCTTTATGGGAGTCTCCTAGTGAAATTGGGATCGCCCAGTCGACCGCTTTGTGGTGACTGAATTCTTGGTAGCTCTTCCAGTCGATGTTATTGGTGGCGTTGCCAATTCGAAATACGGAATAAAGCAGTAAATTCACTTGCCCAGAGCGACCACCAATGATGAGATCAGTGCCTGAGATGGTATTCGCGAAGCTGTCTTTTGCCTCAGTACGGATGCGCTCAACACCCAGTAGAAGCACCACGGAAATAGCGACGGTCATAATCGTCAACAATGCCGTGGTTTTTCGGTTCATCAAGCTTTTCCATGCCAATTTGACCACGGCGCTCATGATAAGCCTCCCGGAGTACTACTTTGGTTGATGTCAGGAAGGTGAATCGTGCGATCAAACAAGGTTTCTAACGTAGGGTCGTGGCTAACAAATACTAGCGTTGCGCTGGCGTGATGCGCTTGTTCCATTAACAGTTCAATGAAGGCCATACGATTATCGTGGTCCAGTGCAGATGTCGGTTCGTCAGCAATTACTAACGCTGGGTGTCCTATCAATGCTCGTGCTGCCGCAACACGCTGTTGTTGACCAATACTCAGCTCCGACACTGAACGCTGATGCAAGGTTCTGGGTAAGTGCAGTCGCTCCAATAATTCTGAGGCTTGTTTCGTGAGCATTTGATGGTTGGCATTGGGGGCGACTCTATCACGCCTTATGTTACTGAATTGACAAGGCAGCAACACATTATCTAGGACATTGAGATACGGTAATAAATTGAATTGCTGGAAGATATAACCGATATGGTCGGCACGAAACTTGTCTCTTTGACTTGCACCTAAGTCAGACAGTTCTGTACCTAAAACCGAGAGTGAACCGGTACTAAGGGTATTAATACCAGTAAGCAGGGCTAACAGTGTTGACTTGCCGCAGCCGCTCGGACCTTTGATAAAGATATGTTCACCTGAGTTAATGTGGAGGTGAGGAATATTGATGGTCGCGCTGTCTGAACCGGGCCAATAAAATTGGGCATTGTCGAGTTGAACAACGCTGGATGAGACGGAATCAATCATAGTGGTTACCAAAAAAGGCGTGTAAGTAGGTACTTACACGCCTTTAATATTATTTGATTTCAATGTTGGTATTGTCTTTGCTCAGGCTAAGCGCTGACTGTGTGGTGTCTGTGAACAGGTTAACACCGATAGACTCAGTTGATGGGAATTGATTGAACCAGTCAGTTTCGATATTGCTGAGCTTGGTAACTTGTTCACAGCTGTAGCGATATTGGACGTTAAACTCACCGTGTTCATGTCCTTCATGATGGTGATGCTCATGACCTTCGTGCTCGTCAGCGTCGTGATGATGCTCATGGCCTTCGTGTTCATCGGCATCGTGGTGATGCTCATGGCCTTCGTGTTCATCGGCATCATGATGATGTTCATGTTCACTATGCGCGGCACCCAACGTGTTGGTCACGTCGACTTCTTCTATCTCACATTGAGCTTGTGAGTTGATAGTCAGTACTGCATTGGCATCTTCCAGCGTGCTTAATGCATGCTTGAGTGTATGTTCTTGGGATTCATTTTCAGGAGCATGCTCAAAGCCAACCACATCGGCGCCTGGTGCTGTTATTTCAACTAACAGATCTTTGCCATCTTGAGCGATGTTAAATTCTACGTGCCCATGAACATGAGCTTCGTGCTGACGAAATTCTTCTGCGTTTGCTGCCGTGGATAAAGCGAGGCCAATAACAAGAGCTAAAGCGTGTTTTGGTGACATTTTCTTTCCCTAATTCTAGTTATATACCCTATCAATCGCGAGTATTGTGGGTATAAAGACGAAAGTAAGCCGCATCATGATGGTGCGTATTAAAACTACTAATTGTTATAATATAACACTTGTTTTTGACAAAAGTTCACTCTTTTCTCAAGAAAATTCAACAGAGATTGGTGTCTTGGCAGGCCTAGCGGAAAGGAGAATTGACTCCCAGCAGGTGAAAGCCAGGAGTCAGGGAAAAATTAAATATTTTGTTTAATCAGCTTAATGACTTGTTCGATTTCAGATTGAGTTAAAGCCCCTTCTTTCACAAACAACACTTTCCCTTGCTTATCCTGAACGATAATGGCAGAGCTCTCAGGCTGTAAATCCCACGCTTGAGCGACTGTTCCGCTTTCATCCAACACCATTGACGACCAAGGATATGTCTTTTTACTGTCTTGCGCGGATGACTTCACAAATGAGCCAGTTCCCCAAATTGCATCATCTTGATTAATGATCGTTGTCGTTTGGTAATTTTCTTCAGCAAATTTTGCTTGGGTAATCGCTGACATCAACGGCGCGTTCATTTCTTTCGCGCTGCTGCGTCCTGCGATAGCTTGAATGACACGAACTTTGCCAAGCATTTGTTGTGTTGTCCATGGCTGGTAGGCCACCCCTTCACCTTGCATGACAATTTCACCATAAGCGTTGACACTTACTGGCTGAACCGTATCACCAATCGATAGGTTATGCGCAAAGGCAAGCGGTGACGAGAGAGATAAAAGTAGTGGTAGGAGAGTCTTCGTTTTCATATTGTTATGTTCCATAAGTGTCAATAATATCAATCTAAATAACTAGTTAAACACTCTAGCGAGGTAAAGTCGCGACAAGTTGTTCAGTTACTTACCCAGATAGCGATAAGAGTAGCAGCATTACATTGTGTAACATTTTTTTAACGTATGCGGTAGTGTAATGTTGCGTTGTAATCAAAATTTGCTAAAATGAAGCCCGTCGCATATTGCGACTGTAGAGTGCTAAGGAGTATCACTCTATATGTTCTCAAAGGAGTTGAGGTGAATTATGGTTATGTTACGCGAGTTCGCAGTATATCGACCACTACAAGTGGCTCGTTTCGTTAAGACATTATTTAAGGGACAGTTCTTCATTGCTGGCGTTGGCAGTTTTGATTTTGACAACGGCAAAGTGTTACTCCCTGATGTGAATGACCATAAAAGACTGAGCGTTTTTAAAGAAGTGAATCAGGCCATATCCACGTTGTCTGGTTGATCAGTGGACAGCGACGCGATAAAGAGAAAGAGCGACCTAGGTCGCTCTTGTTGTATTTACCCTATTTTTACACGCTTTATTTTTGCAAGCTTGGCGGGAAACAAACTCCTGTTCCTCCGATGCCACAGTATCCGTCAGGGTTCTTGGCGAGATATTGCTGGTGGTAGGTTTCTGCAAAATAGTACGCACCCGCTGATCGTATTTCCGTTGTGATAGTCGATCTCTGCTCTTCTTGCAGGGCTTGTTGATACTGATGTTTTGATTGCTCAGCGATGGCCTGTTGCTCTTGCGAGTAAGTGTAGATAGCCGAGCGATACTGTGTACCAAGATCGTTGCCTTGACGCATTCCTTGGGTTGGGTCGTGTTTTTCCCAGAACACAGCCAGCAGCTGTTGCAACGAAATAACACGCTCATCGAAGACGACTCTGACGACTTCCGCATGGCCGGTTTTTCCCGTGCAGACTTCGTCATAAGTTGGGTTTTTGGTGTATCCGCCAGAGTAGCCTACTGAGGTTGATACGACCCCTTCGAGTTGCCAAAACAGGCGTTCCGCCCCCCAGAAGCAGCCCATACCTAGCAAGACTTGTTGTTGGTGAGGTTGTAATGGCTCGGTGAGACTAGCGTGATTGACAAAATGCTTATCTTCAATTTGCATGGCTTGCTCTCGTCCCGGAAGCGCATCGTCTATACTGATTAATGTCTGTTTGCTGAGCATAGTATGTATCCTTTTATGTCTACCCAAATAGCTTCAAGATGCTGGTCTTTTCGTCTTGAACGTTTATAGGGTGTGTGTCTTATATTTGCGAAATGTTTAATTTCTTCTGTCTTTGATGTTGTGATGACATAGATTCTAGTAACGCTATTATTATTACAGACTTAGGCCTTAATTGGCGTTATCATTATTTACGTTTTTTCACTCTCATTCAGCCCAAAAAGCATGATAAAAAAAGCTCTCTCTACCATTATTGGCCTGCTTGCGTTTTCTCATAGCGTCTATGCCAACGTATCCATAAGCGTTGAAGGCATTGATGGTGCTTTGAAAGACAACGTGGATGCTTATCTTTCCTCCATTCCTGAAAAAGAGTATTCAACGTCTTTACGTTTTCAGGCACGCCTAGACCACAGCATCAACGAAGCCTTAAACGCGCTGGGCTATTATCATGCCATCATCACCTATACCGTTAACGAGGAAGATGAAGAGTTACTCGTTAATATCAAGAAAGGCTTACCAGTTAAAGTCCAAGTCATGGATATCGTGATTGAAGGGGAAGCGAAAGACGATTCCGCGTTCTCAGATCTGCTCGCCCAGTCTCCGATGAAAGTCGGTGGGGTGCTTAATCAAGGAGATTACGACAGTCTAAAATCAGGGATTCGTAATTTAGGCTTACAGCGCGGTTACTTTAATGGTGACTTTACTCTCAATCAGCTAGAAATCATACCGGATTACAACCAAGCGAATGTTCGTTTGCATTACGACAGTGGTATTCGTTATCACTTCGGTGCTGTCAGTATCACTGGTAGCCAAATTTGGGAAGACCGTGTTGAATCGCTGCGTCCGTTTGATGTTGGCGAACCTTATTTAGTTGCCAGTGTTGGTGAGTACAACCAAAACCTCTCTAATACCGATTGGTTCTCTTCCGTTTTTGTTGAGCCCGATTTGAGTATGATCGATGAAGGGCGAAACTTACCGATCAAAGTGACGGTGGCGCCTGCTGCAAAAAATCAGCTTGAAACGGGTATCGGTTATTCTACGGATACGGGTGTGCGCGGTACATTGAAATGGAAAAAGCCGTGGGTGAGCGGCCGTGGTCACAGCTTCAATACTGCCCTGTCATTGTCTATGCCAGAACAAACTATTACGGCAGGGTACAAAATACCACTGGATGATGTCTTACACGAATATTACCAAGTGCAATTTGGCTTAAAGCATTTGGATAATCGAGATACTGAGAGTTTAGAATCCAACTTAGCGTTGGAGCGTCATTGGCTGGTGGATAAAGGCTGGAATAAAACACTGTATGTTCGTCACCTATATGAAAACTACTCTCAAGGCCTACAAGAAGATGGCGTGCACTTCTTACTTCCAGGTGCAACTTTTACTCGCACTAGAGTGCGTGGCGGCAGTATGCCAATGTGGGGGGATAAGCAGACGGTCACTGTTGAATATGGTGATCCAGCGGTGTTGTCTGCCACTCGGGTGTTACGTTTGTTGGGTCGAACATCTTGGATTCGCGGCATTGGCGAGAACCACCGAGGCCTATTCCGCCTTGAAGGTGGTGCAAATATCTCGGAAGAATTTGAAAAACTCTCTCCATCGTTACGTTTCTTTGCCGGTGGTGACAACAACATTCGTGGTTATGGATACGAGTCCATCTCTCCCGTTGATTCCAGTGGCGCCTTAACGGGTGCTAAGTACATCGTGTCGAGCTCGCTAGAGTATCAATATCGCATGTATGGTAACTGGTGGGCCGCCACGTTTTACGATATCGGTGATGCATTTAACCAAACCCCTGAATGGAAATCAGGTGCCGGGGTGGGGATTCGCTGGGCATCGCCCGTTGGTCCGGTCAGTTTTGATTTCGCTTGGGGATTGGATGAACCAGAGAAGAACGAATTCCGTATCCACTTCTCTTTGGGGCCTGAACTATGATCAAAGTGATGTTTAAGTGGACCAAATGGCTATCGCTCAGTTTGGTCAGTTTATTGTTAACGCTTATCCTTTTGATTGCGGTGGTACTGTTTACGCATCCCGGTTTAAAGCTCGCATTGTGGGGCGCGCAGCAGGCGTTGCCGCAACTCAATATTGAAAGTGTTCAAGGTACGCTTTTCCCTCGCTTTAAGCTTCAAAACGTGAGTTTTGTTGATGAAACATTGAATGTTGACGCTAAAGTTGAGCAGCTCACATTGGCGATTAACTTTCGTTGTTTGTTAGACCCGCGCGTGTGTGTTGATGAACTCGCGCTTCAGGGCGTTAATTTTCAAATGCCGGAATTGCCGCCTGCGAGTGAGCCGGAAGAAGAGACGCCACCATTACGCTCTATCAGTACTCCCGTCCCGATCTTTGTCAATAACGTACGTTTGAATGATATTAAACTCAATGTGTTAGGCAATCGCGTGGATTGGCAAACCTTCTCTACCGCTATGTCGATGCAGGGGGATCGTTTGGTGATTGCCCCGACGGCGTTGAAAGCAATTAATGTTGCGCTGGCACCAGGTGAAACGAACGCTGACAACCAAAGCGTAGAGCAGAAAAGCGCTGAAGAGAAAACGACTGAAACACAAGAGAACGATGCTGTGCCGCCTCAAGAGGAGGTGACACAGCACGCGAACGTGTCATCGGAGAACGTGCCATCAGAAGCTAAAGTGGCATCTGAAACTAGTGCGTCATCTGAGGAGACGGCAGCTTTAAAAGAGGATGGAGAATCAGAACAAAACGCATCCTCTGAAAACGATCCTGTATCGAAAGACATCGAGTTACCAGAAGTGTGGATTCCACTAACTGTGGAGGTAAAACGTCTTGATATTGATGATTTTGAGTTAGCTGGTGAAACGCCGATTATTGTTCATCATCTTGGTCTGGTAGCCAACGCCGGGGGACATCAAGTCGATGTTAAAACGCTGGAGCTTGATATGCCAGAGGTCGAGGCAACGTTAAGTTCGCGAGTTACGTTGACGGCAGAGTATCCGCTTCGTGCTCAGCTAGATGCCTTGGTGAAACATGCCGAAGCGAAAGGACAAAAGCTTTCTCTTTCAGCCTCAGGCTCGGCGGGAGGGTTAGCATTTGACGTTTCGCTCTCTGAGTTGGTCAAAGCAGAAATTAAAGGTCAAGTTCAGCCGCTTAAGGCGCAATTACCTTTCGATGTTGAGGTCAAGAATGTCGAAGCGCAGTGGCCATTATCGGGAGAGAGTGATTACCAAGTCTCTGTGCCCACCCTTAGCGCAAAAGGTTCGTTGGATGGCTATGCCGTGGCCTTGGAAACTCAAGCCTCGGGTAAAGACATCCCTGATGTGGACCTAGCATTAAACGGTAAGGGCACTTTAGAGCAGATTGATCTGGAAAGCTTGGTAGTGAAAACCTTAGGTGGCGAGTTGAGCGGTAAAATTATGGCCAACTGGGCCACGCCGATTAACTGGCAAGCCGATCTCAACTTGCAGCACATTCAGCCGGGCTTGCAATGGCAGGAGGCGGAAGGTGATATCAGTGGTCAATTATCAACCTCGGGATCGTTAACCGAACAAGGCGGCTGGCAGGTCAGTCTGCCTAAGCTCGATATTGACGGCATACTGCGTGGATATCCGCTGAATATTGAAGGTCAATTGGAAGCGGCTGACCGAACTGGTAAAGGGGACGACCTTCAAGTTAATACCCAAGGTTTAGTGCTATCCCATGGTCCGAACCAGCTACGGGCAAAAGGTAAAATTGATCAACAAATCTTGATGGATGTTGATGTTAATTTCCCTGATTTTTCTAAAAGCCTTGCCGATCTTGGCGGTAACATGAAAGGTAAAGTGTTACTGCGTGGGAGCCTTAAACAGCCTGACATTAATCTTGACTTGGCCCTAAACCAAGTGAAGTGGCAACAGCTTGCGAGTGTCGACTCAGTGACGTTAAAAGGCGATGTTTCTCCGCTACCAACGGCAAATGCACAATTGAGTTTGCTGGCGAATAACATCACCTATGACAACATGGTGTTTGATAGCGCAGATCTTGAAGTGTCTGGTGGCGAAGCGCAACACAACGTTACGTTAGATGTTGAGTCTGAGGTGGTGTCAACCAGCTTAGAAATTCAAGGTTCGCTGAAAAAACAGCCGCAAATGATCTGGGATGGCGTGTTAAGTCGTGTCACCTTTAGTACACCTCAAGGACCTTGGACACTGCAAAAATCGACGCCTGTCAGTGTTAACGTTGACAAACAGGTTGCGAATGTTGCGGCACACTGTTGGCTGCAAGACCAATCCAAAGTGTGTTTAACCGAAGACGTTACTGCGGGTGAGCGCGGTGAGGTGAAGTTGGCCGTGAACAATTTTGGTTTTTACCAAATCAAACAGTTCTTACCGGAAAACACCCAACTGCAAGGCTCTGTGAATGCCCAAGCGGAGGCGAAATGGGCGCCGGGCATGAAACCACAAGCAACCGTGAATGTTCAGATGCCATCAGGGCATGTGGAGCAAACTTTAGAAGAGCCTGTTCGCCTGGAGTGGGAGAGCTTTGATTTTAAAGCGGCTCTTGCCAAAGATCAGTTGGATATGGAATGGTTGCTTGATGTCACACGTAATGGTGATCTTTCCGGTGACGTATCGCTGATGAACGTGTCAGCAGAAACGCCAACAATGAAAGGAAACGTCTCCTTATCTACCTTCCATTTGGACTTCTTAGCGCCATTGATTGGTGACTACAGTGTATTCAAAGCGAACATGAATACGGATCTGGCGCTGTCGGGAGATGTATTACACCCACAGGTCAATGGTCAATTCTTAATAGATAAAATCGCCTTGCAAGGTGAAGTCACCCCAATTGATGTCGATTCCGGGCAGGTTGCGATCAATTTTACCGGACATCAAGCCGATTTGAATGCTGGGATCATGACGCCTGACGGTAAGTTAGAAATCACGGGGGATGCGGATTGGCGTGATTTACAAGATTGGCATACCAAAGTGCGCGTATTTGCTGACGAACTGCGTGTTGATATGCCACCGATGGTGAAAATCAAAGTCGAGCCAGATATGACGATTGATGTAACTCCGACCTTGGCAAAAGTGGAAGGCAACATCAATTTACCTTGGGGACGCATTGTGGTTGAAGAGTTACCACCAAGTGCTGTAGGGGTCTCTAGTGACGTGGTGGTGTTAGACAAAAACTTACAACCTGTAGATGACTTGACCCCAATGCCGTTTGATATCGAGACCGATATCCGCATTAACATTGGTGATGACTTCCACCTGTCTGCATTTGGTTTGGAAGGCGGCCTAAAAGGCAGTCTCAATGTTTCGCAAAAAGATAAAGGGCCGTTTATCGTTGGTGAAGTGAACATCGTCGATGGTTCATACCGCTCGTTTGGTCAAGACTTGGTGATTCAGGAAGGGAAAATCTTGATGAATGGTCCAGCGGATCAGCCATATGTGTCTATTGCAGCGATTCGTAATCCAGATAACACCCAAGACGATGTGATCGCGGGGGTTCGAGTGACAGGACCTGCGTCGAATCCAAGCATGGAAATCTTCTCTGAGCCTTCTATGGCACAAGCGAATGCGCTGTCTTATCTTCTACGTGGACAAGATATTGATGCAGAAGGTGGAAACTCCATGACGACCACGCTGATTGGTTTAAGTTTGGCGAAAAGTGGTCGCGTAGTGGGGCAAATAGGTGAAGCATTCGGAGTGCAAGACTTACAGTTGGATACGGCCGGTTCTGGGGATGACTCCCAAGTTACGGTCAGTGGTTACATTATGCCGGGTCTACAAGTGAAATACGGGGTAGGTATTTTTAACTCCTTAGGTGAGTTCACCATTCGCTATCGACTGATGACAGACCTATACTTAGAAGCTGTTTCTGGTGTTGATAGTGCCGTTGACCTGCTCTATCAATTTGAGTTTAACTAATATCTTGAGCAAAATTTAATCTGAAAGATCATTCGGCCCTAGGCCAGCTAACTAAGGAGTGGTTATGCAGCATTTGGTTTTTGTGTATGGGACGTTACGCCAAGGAGAGTATAACCATCACTATTTGAGTTCGGCTGAGTTCCTTGGTCTTCATGAGAGTGATGCGGCATATGCGTTGTATGATTTAGGTCCTTATCCCGGCGTATCTGCGGGGCAGCGTGCTATTCAAGGTGAAGTGTATCTCATTGATGATGATACGCTCGCTGCCTTAGATAAGCTTGAAGACGTGCCCGTTGAATATCGCAGAGAAACGATCACAACACCGTTTGGGCAAGCGTGGATTTATTTGTATCAAGACACGGAACACTTGACGGAAGAGATTGCCTCAGGAGATTGGTGTCAAAGAGTGTAATATCATCCCCCCACGCTCGGTTACACACAACAACGGCAAATACACATGTTGGATAAAAACAAAAAGAGCTGCATTTCGCAGCTCTTTGATTAAGCGTAGCATCGATTACTTTTGCGCACGCTCGTAAGATTCTAAGATTTCTGCCTTCGCGGCTTCTACATCAGCCCAGCCGTCCACTTTGACCCACTTACCCGATTCCAGTTCTTTATAGCGCTCGAAGAAGTGCGTAATTTGCGCTTTCAATAGTTCAGGGATATCACCCACGTCTTGAATGTGCTCGTACTCTTTGGATATTTTTGAATGAGGAACAGCAAGGACTTTTGCATCTTCACCGGATTCGTCAGTCATTTTTAACACACCAACCGGACGGCAACGAATGACCGAACCTGGCATCAACGGGTATGGCGTTGGGACAAGTACGTCAACCGGGTCACCGTCTAAAGACAGCGTATGATTGACGTAGCCATAGTTACATGGGTAAAACATTGGCGCAGACATAAAGCGATCCACGAAAACAGCACCAGAGTCTTTGTCGACTTCGTATTTGATTGGATCAGCATTGGCAGGGATTTCGATAACGACATAGATGTCTTCAGGTAAGGATTTACCTGCTGGTACATGGTTTAAACTCATGTGAATATTCCTTTTCATTACGATTGATTCGCAATTCACTTTAGCGATAAAAATGCGGCAGGTAAACACCTGCCGCATTGGACTAAAGTCTGAAGTTCTCGTCTAGAGTTGAGTGATAACGATAACGCTATTCTTCATCACGATATTTTTCAAGGAACGACTCGACCTTGGTCACCATATTTTTCGAGCCAACAAAGAAAGGCACACGCTGATGCAATTCAGTTGGTTTAATTTCCATAATGCGTTGTTGGCCGTCAGACGCAAGACCACCCGCTTGTTCAATGAGGAATGCCATCGGATTGCACTCGTAAAGTAGGCGCAGTTTGCCCTGTGGATGGCTTTGAGTGCTTGGATAAAGGTAGATGCCACCTTTTAATAAATTACGGTGGAAATCCGCGACTAATGAACCGATGTAGCGAGAGGTATATGGACGACCATCTTCAGGCTCATTTTCTTGGCAGTATTTGATGTACTTTTTCACACCGAGAGGGAAACGAATGTAGTTGCCTTCGTTAATCGAGTATATCTTGCCATCTTCTGGAATCATCATGTTTTCATGTGATAAGCAGAAGCTGCCAATCGATGGGTCGTAAGTAAAGCCGTTGACACCGTTACCTGTGGTGTAAACCAGCATGGTGGATGAGCCATAAATTACGTAACCTGCTGCGACTTGTTTATGGCCTGGTTGGAGGAAATCTTCTTCAGTTGCTGGAGTGCCAATAGGGGATACGCGGCGATAAATCGAAAAAATAGTGCCAACCGAGACGTTAACGTCGATATTTGAAGAACCATCCAGTGGATCCATCAATACCACGTATTTGGCGTTTTGATTGAGCTCTTTATTAAACGCGACAGCCTCGTCTTCCTCTTCACTGGCAACGCCACAAACTTGATCACGTGCTTCCAGTGCCGCTTTGAATTTATCATTCGCATACACGTCGAGCTTTTGCTGATCTTCACCTTGAATATTTTCAGTACCAACGGCACCAGTAATATCACCAAGACCTGCTGCATTGATTTCGCGGTTAACGATTTTTGCAGCTAAACGAATGGAGGCTAAAAGAGATGATAGGTCACCGCTAGCGTGGGGGAAATCCGCTTGTTTTTCAACAATGAACTCGCCTAAAGTGCGCAGTCCTGACATGGTAAATCCTTACATTAATATATTGTTGGGGGTATGGCGCAATAGGGCATCTCTTTATGGATGTTAAACGATTGCGTTAAACGTAATTTTATGTCGCAGATCTTTTTAATGGTATTGAAGTAACCGACTGAGATCTCAATTTGTTTGTATACTGGGCGATGTTGTTATCATTAAGTCATGACGTTTGTTTAGATCTTGTTCACCCTTGTCAACTTTGTGAAAGGCAGTGTCACAACCAAGCCAAAGACACTCGCTTTTCTTGTGGTTATCGCGATAATGAACAGTTCAAACAACGCATTACAAGGTTAAGTTTATGCACATTCATATCTTGGGTATCTGTGGCACGTTTATGGGCGGTGCGGCAGTTTTAGCCCGTCAGCTCGGACACAAAGTAACTGGCTCCGATGCCAATGTTTACCCGCCGATGAGCACATTGTTGGAATCTCAAGGTATTGAAATTATTGAAGGATTTGACCCTTCTCAACTAGACCCTCAACCGGACCTTGTTGTGATTGGGAATGCCATGAGCCGTGGAAATCCATGTGTTGAGCACGTGCTTAATAGCAATATGCGTTATACCTCCGGACCACAATGGCTTAACGAGTTCTTACTGCACGATCGTTGGGTGCTTGCTGTGTCTGGTACACATGGCAAAACCACCACCGCCAGCATGCTGGCGTGGATCTTAGAAGACTGTGGTTATCAGCCGGGCTTTTTAGTTGGGGGCGTGCTGGGCAACTTTGGTATCTCTGCTCGTTTGGGTGAAAGCATGTTTTTTGTCGTCGAAGCAGACGAATATGACAGTGCTTTTTTTGATAAGCGTTCTAAGTTTGTTCATTATCATCCTCGCACACTTATCATGAATAATCTTGAGTTCGATCATGCTGACATCTTTGACGATCTTGAAGCGATAAAGCGTCAATTTCACCACTTGGTGCGTACTGTTCCGGGCAATGGATTGATCTTGGCGCCGAAAAAAGATCCAGCGATTGCGGATGTATTAGAACGCGGCTGTTGGACCGAGAGACAGTTCTCAGGAGACGACGGGGACTGGCAAGCACATAAACTCGTTATTGACGGTTCAAAATTTGAAGTGTCTCTACAAGGTAATGTCGTCGGTACGGTTGAGTGGGACTTAGTTGGCGATCATAACGTGGATAACGCGTTAATGGCGATTGCTGCGGCTAGGCACGTTGGCGTGACTCCAGACTTAGCGTGTCAGGCGTTGGGGCGCTTCATCAATACCAAGCGTCGTTTGGAGCTAAAAGGGGAAGCGTGTGGTGTCACGGTCTATGACGATTTTGCTCATCACCCCACCGCGATTGAACTCACGGTAGGTGGATTGCGTAATAAAGTGGGTGAACAACGTATTCTTGCGGTATTAGAGCCTCGTTCAGCCACGATGAAACGCGGAGTACATAAGCAGACATTGGCGGCGTCGCTGCACAATGCTGATGAAGTGTTCTTGTTTCAGCCTGATAATATTGAATGGTCGGTGCAAGAGATCGCCGATCAATGCCAACAACCTGCGTTTGTTGACGCTGACATTGACGGCTTTGTCGCGCAAATCGTGGCACAGGCCAAACCAGGTGACCACATTTTGGTCATGAGTAATGGTGGCTTTGGTGGTATTCACGCCAAGCTTCTCGAACAACTAAAACAAAAAGTTTGATTCCGCTATGCCTTACAATAAACCGCAGCCGCAAAAAGCCATAACCTTAGCTCTCACTGGCGCTTCTGGTGCGCCTTATGGGCTGAGACTTTTGCAATGTTTGGTCGCAGCCGATTACCACGTGTATGTATTGATTTCCTCTGCCGCACGAGTGGTGATGGCGACAGAGCATGGTTTGAAGTTACCAAGCGGCCCAGAGGCAGCGCAAAAAGCGCTGGTCGCCCATCTGAATTGCGACCCCAATAATATTACTGTATGCGGGAAAGACGACTGGTTTTCTCCCGTCGCGTCTGGTTCTGCTGCGCCAAAACAAATGGTGGTCTGTCCGTGTTCCGCTGGTAGTGTCGCCGCGATTGCACATGGCATGTCCGATAACTTGATTGAGCGTGCGGCTGATGTAGTGATGAAAGAGCGCGGTCAGTTGTTGCTTGTGGTACGGGAAACGCCATTTTCCACTCTGCATCTAGAGAACATGCACAAGTTGTCGCAAATGGGGGTGACCATCATGCCTGCGGCACCGGGTTTCTATCATCAGCCCAAGAGCATCGAAGATTTGGTCGACTTTATGGTGGCGCGGATTTTGGACCATCTCGGTATTGAACAAGGCTTAGTTCCTCGCTGGGGTTACGACCAACGCACCTAAGTGACGCTTAATTTCCCTGCTTATCCTAGCAATGCTAGGGGCTTTGGGTATACAATTCGTCCAACTCATCGGGGAGCCATCCCAAGTTCATTGCTATGAAATTGGGCGCTGAGACCTAATGCTTAACACGCTTAAGCGGACAGGGACCCGTATTACCTGAACCAGATAATGCTGGCGTAGGAATTGAGTCGGAGATTGGCAACTCGAAATCCCACCTCAACCCTGTGCCGCTCAACGACATCTCATTGGAGAGCGAGCCGTGAAAACATCTTTAAGCTTAGTCACCCTAGCCGTTATTGCATCAACTTCAGCGACATCAACTTCAGCGTTCGCTGCAGAAAATACGTTAACCATTTATACCTACGATTCATTTGCTGCTGATTGGGGGCCGGGACCTAAAATCGAGCAAGCATTTGAAGCGAAGTGCGGTTGCGATATCCGTTTTGTGGCTTTAGATGACGGCGTATCGATCTTAAACCGCCTGCGTTTAGAAGGCAGTAATGGAAAAGCCGATATAGTCTTGGGACTCGATAATAACCTTATGGTTGAGGCGAAGAAGACCGGTTTATTGGCTGAGCATGGTGTGGATACGTCAAACACCATTTTACCTAACGGTTGGGATGATAAGACGTTCGTACCTTACGATTACGGTTACTTCGCGTTTATTTACAACAAAGACAAACTGGCTCAGCCACCAAAAAGCATGAAAGAGCTGGTGGAAGAGCGTGATGACTTGAAAGTGATTTATCAAGATCCTCGTACGTCAACCCCTGGTCAAGGCTTATTGTTATGGATGAAGTCCATCTATGGCGATAAAGCAACACAGGCGTGGCAACAGTTAGCGAATAAGACGGTTACCGTGACCAAGGGCTGGTCAGAGGCGTATTCGATGTTCTTAAACGGGGAGTCTGATCTGGTACTCTCTTACACCACGTCACCGGCTTACCATTTAATTGCTGAAAATGATGGCAAGTATGCCAGTGCCAATTTTGCCGAAGGTCACTATATGCAAGTCGAAGTCGCGGCAAAGGTGAAAGGGTCTAAAAACGCCAAATTGGCGGATGAATTCATGCATTTCATTTTGAGTGATGAGTTTCAATCAGCGATGCCAACAGGAAACTGGATGTATCCCGTTACTGATGTTGCGTTACCAAAAGGGTTTGAAAGCTTAAATATCCCAAGCCAGCCACTGAGTTTCTCAGCAGAAGAAGTGGCCAAAATGCGCAGGACTTGGGTGCGTGAATGGCAAAATGCGCTCACTATGTAAGGTAAGGTTTTCGAGTGAACTCCGTACCTAAAGTCGGTTTAGGGGTCGCGGTGCTTATCGCGGCCTTTGTTATTTCAGCGCTGGGCGCATTACTTGTCCAAGCTCCCTCCCTCGATATGTCGATCATTTGGTCGGATCCGTATTATCGTCATGTGACGAAATTCAGCTTTTATCAAGCGGCTTTGTCTACGTTTCTCAGTGTTGTGTTGGCAATTCCGGTCGCGCATGCGCTCTCGAGACGACAATTCTTCGGCAAAGCGTTGTTACTGAAATTGTTTGCTTCCACGCTGGTACTGCCCGTTTTAGTTGGCGTATTTGGCTTGCTGGCGATATATGGCAATCGTGGCTTGCTCGCAGAGTGGTTGCAGCATTTCGATGTTCAGATGCCATTTTCTATTTATGGTCTGAATGGCATTTTACTCGCTCATGTGTTCTTTAATTTACCCTATGCGGCGCGATTGTTGTTGCAGCCTTTGGAGTCCATTGCTGCAGAACAACATAAGCTGTGCGCGCATTTAGGCATGAGCCACTGGGATAAGTTTCGTTGGGTTGAATGGCCACGTTTAAGGCAGCAATTGCCCCACGTTTGTGGGCTGGTGTTCATGCTCTGTTTTACCAGTTTCGCTACGGTCATGGCGCTCGGTGGCGGGCCCAAATCGACCACCATTGAGCTTGCCATCTATCAGGCGATTAAGTTTGATTTTGACTTACAGGCAGGGGCGCTGCTTGCGCTATGGCAAATGCTGTTGTGCGGTGCCTTGGCCATCGGTGTGCAGAAAATGACGAAGCCTGTTTCCATCAGTGCTGGTAGTACATCGGTACAGCAATACCTAACGAAGGATCATGGGTGGTCAAAAGCTTGGGATAGCATTTGGATCATGGGTGCCTTTTTACTGGTTGTGCCGCCTCTTACGATGGTGGTACTCAGTGGAATAAATCCGCAAATAGGTGAGGTATTCACCGACGAACGCTTTTGGCTGGCGTTATTCAACTCACTCAAGGTTGCGACAATTGCCAGCGCGTTGGCGGTAGCGGCAGGCGTGTCTATTTTACTGACAAGTCGGCGCTGGCGTTTGCAAAACAGAAATGCTCGGGCGGATCATATTGAATTGGTCGGAACCATAATTTTGGTGACTCCGGGTTTGGTCATCAGTACAGGGCTGTTTTTGTTATTGCGTTCCTTTACCGATGTATTCAGTCTGGCATTTTTCGTGGTCATATTGGTGAATGGGTTGATGGCTTTACCCTATGTGATCAAAACTTTGGCGCAACCGATATTGCATATCGAACAACAATATCAGTATGTCTGTGCCAGTTTAGGCATGAGAGGGTGGCAAAGGTTTAAAGTGGTGGAATGGCAAGCGTTACGTAAACCATTTGCGCATGCTTTTGCGATCAGTTTTATGTTTTCGATCGGTGACTTAAGCGCGATTGCGTTGTTTGGCGGACAAGAATTTCGCACTTTGCCTCTGTATTTATTCCAGTTACTCGGTAGTTATCAAATGGAAGCAGCAGCGGTCGTCTCCGTTACTTTACTCTTGCTCAGCGTAGGGTGTTTTACAGTGATTGAAAAAGGTCTCAAAACCAAGGAGAAAGCGGAATGTTAGTGTTGGATGACGTGCAGTACACTTATCAACATGAACTGTTTCGTTTTGATTTAACCATAGAGCGTGGTCAGATCGTGTCGCTGATGGGCCCGAGTGGCGCAGGAAAATCGACTTTATTAGCTCTGGTCGCTGGGTTCATTAGTCCCGATGACGGCGATATTCGAATCAATGGTGAATCTATCGTGGATAAGGCACCGTATCTGCGTCCTTTTTCTATGTTATTTCAAGAGCATAATTTGTTTGCTCACCTAACTGTACGTGACAACATTGGTTTAGGTTTACACCCAGGGTTAAAACTCACCCCCGCGCAGAAACATCAGGTCGAACACGCTGCGCAGCAAGTTGGGGTTGCGGAATTTCTCGATCGTTTGCCGGAACATTTATCGGGAGGACAACGTCAACGAGTAGCGTTAGCTCGTTGCTTTGTTCAGCCTCATGCGATGTGGTTACTGGATGAACCTTTCTCTGCGCTCGACCCTGTGCTTAGGGAAGAAATGCTTACGTTAGTCAAAAGCCTTGCAGAGGAGCGGGGGATTACGGTGATTATGGTGACGCATCATTTGAGTGATGCCAATGCCATCGCTAGTCACTTTGCCTTTGTTGCTGCTGGACAAATAGAAGCAGCAGGAAAGATGGAGGAACTCACGGCGGTGCATCCGAGTGAAGCTTTACAAGCGTTTGTCCGAGCTGCAAGCTAATACCAAATAACGAGCGAATACCAAACAAAAAGGTTGATGTGAACATCAACCTTTCTTCGCATAAACTCTGTGTCGCTCAGCGCTTTTGAATAGGTGTCCTCGCCAAACAACACTTAACCACAAAGTTAACGGCCGTTTAACTTTGTGGTTTCACCACCATCACGTTAATTGGTGAGTATTCCACCACTTTACTCGCGACAGAGCCTAGCATCACTTTATTGAGCTTGGAGCGCTTATGACTTGGCATGATGATCAGATCTGCATGCAAGCGCTTAGCGTGATCAAGAATGGTCGAGTAGGCTTTTCCTTCAGCGACGTGCACGTGATAAGTCACATCGTCCGTGATGTTCGCCTTGGCAAATGCGGTTAGTTGCTTTTCCACGTCTTGTTTCATTTTCTTGGCCGCATCTTTGGGAAAATACGTCGCGACCATCGACATATGGATTCCCGGCAATACCGTCAACAAATGAATCTCGGCATTGGCGTGTTGAGCTTGCCACACCGCTAATTCGACAGCACGATCAGAGAAACCCTGTTCATTCAGATCGACCGGAACAAGTATTTGTTTGTACATTCAATGTCTCTCATTAAAGCCCCGTGTCCTCGGGGCTAATTCGGTTATGCGCTCAATTGTTCCTTGCGAGCACGACGTTTTTGGTTCATGGCCATTAGTAATAAAATCATTAAGCAGGGCACAAATACCCACTCTTTCATCGGACGTGCGGCATCTTGAATGACCGATTTGATCTCCCAGTCGAAATCGACGCCTGCGGATTCTGCCGGACTGCCAAACTCGACCATATCGACAATCATTTTATTGTCGCTTTGAGTGAGCATCAGCCCCATAGATGACAGTCGTTCTTCCGCGGTTTTCGCTTCATCGTCAAATGGGAGTAAAACGGTTTTTTCGATGTACTCACCTTCTAAGTTCTCTCCAGCAACACGAAGCTCAAGTGATTGCCCTACATCGAGTGTTTCAACGATCTGAGCCACTTCCACGCCCGGCGTATTGACTTTCGCCGGGTAGAGCATGTCCCACCAAAACCCGGGACGGAAGAAAGAGAACGTTAGCACTAATAGTAGAACGGTTTCCCACCATTTATTGCGAGTAAACCACCATCCTTGAGTTGCTGCGGAGAAAATCAGCATGGCAATAATCGAAGAGATTATCGTCAGTGCCAGATGCCACCATGTATCAATGCCCATTAATAGCAGTTGGGTATTGAACACGAACATAAATGGCAAGATCGCCGTGCGTATATCGTAGGTAAAGCCTTGGATACCAGTACGAATTGGGTCCGATTTGGCAATCGCTGCAGCGGCAAATGCTGCCAGGCCAACGGGTGGGGTATCATCCGCCAAGATGCCAAAGTAGAACACGAACAAATGCACCGCAATCAGTGGAATGATCAAACCATGCGCAGCACCTAACGTGACGATCACCGGGGCCATCAAGGTTGAAACTACAATGTAGTTTGCTGTCGTTGGTAGACCCATGCCTAATATCAGACTGATCACTGCAGTAAACAGCAACATGAGTATCACGCTACCTCCGGAGATGAACTCAACGAAGTCGGTCATGACCAAGCCAATACCCGTTAAGGTCACCACGCCGACGACCGTACCTGCCGCTGCGGTGGCAACGCCGATACCGATCATATTGCGCGCGCCAGATACCAAGCTTTCTGCAAGGTCGATAAAGCCTTCTTTGGTCTGCTCCTTCAAGCTGCCTTCTTTAGACAAGAATGCAATCAAAGGACGTTGAGTCAACAAGATGAAAATCATGAAAACGGTGGCCCAGAATGCAGATAGTCCAGGTGAGAAGCGTTCAACAGTTAAACACCAAACTAATACCACGATAGGCAGTAGGAAATGCAGACCAGATTTTACGGTTGGTCCTGGTTCCGGGACTTCCGTGAGTTCTTCATCAATGCTGATATCACCATCTTTAAGGTGGTTAGAGGAGATTTTGGCTAAGCAAACATACGCAATGAGCAATGCAACCGTGACAATTGGCGTTGCCGCTGCACCGAAAACATCTTTAGTCCAGCCAACACCATAGTAGACTAGGGCGCTGACTACACACAGACCCAAAATGGTTCCTATAAACGACAACATACTTTGCAGCATGGTTGGGTTATGACGGCGTGGCAAACCTGTCATGCCTGCTTTACAAGCTTCAAGGTGAACGATGTAGATCAAAGCAATATAAGAAATCAGAGCCGGGAGTAGAGCAGCTTTGATCACCTCCACATAAGATATTCCGACGTATTCGACCATCAAGAATGCCGCCGCACCCATAATTGGTGGGGTTAGCTGGCCATTGGTTGAGGCAGCGACTTCGACCGCTCCTGCTTTGGTGCCCGGAAAGCCTACTCGTTTCATGAGTGGGATAGTAAAGGTACCCGTCGTCACAACGTTGGCAATTGAAGAGCCTGACACTAAGCCTGACAAGCCAGATGCGACAACGGCGGCTTTCGCAGGTCCACCTTTCATGTGACCCAATAGAGAGAAGGCGACTTTAATGAAATAAGCCCCAGCGCCCGCACGTTCTAACATTGCTCCAAACAGAACAAACAAGAAAACAAACGAGGTTGAAACACCGAGTGCCACACCAAATACCCCTTCGGTGGTTAGCCATAAGTGCGACATCGCTTTGTTTAAACTCGCACCTTTATGGGCGATCACATCCGGCATGTAAGGTCCGGCAAAGGTATAAGTGAGGAACACGGCTGCCACGATCATCAATGGTGGCCCTAACGCTCGGCGTGTCGCTTCCAACAACAGTACCATTCCGATGACCGCAACCACGATATCCATGGTGATTGGAGCCCCGGAGCGGCCTGCTAATTCTGTATAAAATATATATATATAAGCAGCAGAAAAACTACCAGCCAGAGCAAGAATCCAATCCACGAGCGGGATACGATCGCGTGGCGAGTTTTTCATTGCGGGATAAGCAGTGAAAGACAAAAAAATCGCAAAGGTCAAGTGAATCGCTCGAGCCTCTGTGTCATTGAGTACGCCAAAATTAAAAATAAACGGTAGCGGCGATGCGTACCAGAGCTGAAATAGTGACCAACACAGAGGAACGAACCAAAGAATTCGCCCTTGCATGCCCAATGGACTGCGTGCACCTGTGTCTGCCTGAGCCACCATCTCTTGCACATCTTGTGACGGAGTATTATTCGTCGCCATGTACTTAATCCTTATTATTCATGATTCTTTCTATTGAGAACCACAGTTCGACTCTATCAGTGTAGTGAATAGAGTGAGGTTTGCTTTTTTGAGTTTGCGCTGAATGAGACCAAAGTCGTGACTGTGAATAGATACTTTGACTGTCAGCGTTAAAATTTCGTGAGCATTACATGCCAAAAAGATAGGCATACAAACTCATTATAAGAGGAGGTTACGGAATATAGAGCAAAGCATACCGGCTCAATTGACTTAAGCCAGTATGCTTAAGTGGACTACATGTGTCGCCAGTGGCATAAAACATCCAGTGACATAAAACATACAATCCACTTCAATCAGTGGTTACTTAAGTAGACCCACTTCTTTGTAGTACTTCACTGCACCAGGGTGAAGCGGGATAGAAAGACCGGCTTTTACCATGTCTTCTTTTTTCAGATTGGCAAACGCAGGGTGAAGACGCTTAAAGGTATCGAAATTCTCGAATACGGCTTTTGCTACCGTGTATGCCACTTCATCTGAAACATCAGACGTTGTCACCATGGTTGCAGCTACACCAAAGCTGTTTACATCTTCATCAGTGCCACGGTACATGCCAGCAGGGACCGTGCTGTATGCGTAGTAAGGATTGTCGGCCACAATCTTATCGATTTCCGGACCTGTAGCGGAAACCAGTTTTGCATCACACGATGTTGTTGCTTCCTTGATAGAACCGTTCGGGTGACCAACCATGTAGATGAAGGCATCGATTTTGTTATCACAAAGTGCTTGAGAACGTTCTGAGCCTTTGAGCTCCGACGCTAACTTAAAGCTGTCATTTGTCCAGCCCATCGCATTCATAACCACGCCCATCGTTGCGCGGTCACCAGACCCAGGGTTACCGATATTGACGCGTTTACCAGCAAGATCTTTTACGCCATTAATACCAGAATCAGCACGTGCGATAATGTTGAAAGGTTCGGTATGAAGAGAGAACATTGCGCGTAGCTTTTTGTATGGGCCTTGATCGGCAAACTTACTCGTACCGTTGTAACCATGGTACTGCCAATCCGATTGCACGATACCAAAGTCCAATTCGCCAGCGCGGATAGTATTTACGTTGTAGATCGAACCACCCGTTGATTCTACCGAGCAGCGTACGTCGTGATCTTTACGGCCTTTGTTGACCAATTTACAGATCGCACCACCTGTTGGATAGTAAACACCTGTCACTGAACCGGTACCGATGGTGATAAACTCTTGAGCGTTGACTGTACCTGCACCCATCACTGCTGCAGCGATTGCACCTACTTTGAGAAGTTTGTTAAATGCCATGAATTTCCCTTCCTTATATTCATTCTCTACCCGGAAATAATTGTAAATTACCTCTGGAGTTTCCTGTTTTGGAAACGGCAACTTTTTCATCTAATTGCTTGAAAAAGTAAGCGAATTATAACAACAAATTGGTAGAAAATTATTCGAATGTTAAAAGTTATAGCGAATAAATCTAAAACTTTCGATTTAGTACAGTGAATAATCAATAGATTTATTCTTTTTATAACAATTACTTATGTTCAACTAAGTAAAGACGATGAAAATGATTCAATGCGTGATCGCTATCACAAATATAGTGATGGGAAAGAGATTAATTTTAGGCAGGATGAGCGGGTTTTGTGAGCTATGAAATACAATTTATTTCATAGCTCACAAATAGTTACGGACAAATTATCGCAACGATTTATTGATTAACCTGTGTATTCGAACAGGGCGCACACGGATTTAAACAGCTGTTTCGTTGATACAGGTAAGGTTGGTGTTATGAAGATGGTGTCGTCACCGGCAACGACGCCAAGAATGCCTTCAGATTTACCTAAAGAGTCAAGTAAGCGCGCAATCAATTGTGCCGCTCCTGGACCAGTGTGAATCACCACGACGGCATCGTTATGATCAATGTCGAGCACGAGTTCACGCAGTGAGCTGCCTACCGTTGGGACGCCTAACTCGGCTGGCAAGCAGTAGACCATGTCCATTTTTGCGTTTCTTGTACGTACAGCGCCGAATTTTGTCAGCATGCGAGAAACTTTCGACTGGTTAATGCTATCGAAGCCTTGTTGCTTTAGGGCATCAACGATTTCACCTTGGGAACCAAAGCTTTCTTCTTTGAGTAGGGCTTTAAATGCACGGACTAAATTATCTTGTTTTTCAGAATTGCGTATAGTCATTCGATTCTCTTTATTACGGATATGCAATTTTGCATATTCTCGCATAGATATTCAGAGAGTACCAAAAAGAGCGGGCAATATGTTAGTTGCATCACTGTAAACAATAAACCGAACGGAGTTTTGTATCATTTCTTACACCTGTGAGATAAATGGCAGGGGATTTGTTGTCTTTTCAGCAGAATAAAACAATAATCTGGCCTTTGCTTGTAGCACGTCTGAAGTGAGTTGCGCGAGGTCGCAAAGCTAGCGTTAATTGATTGTAATCAAGTTGTGATTCCGATAGCTTAACTCCAGTTGGTTACAAACTACCCTATGAATACGTATATAAGAGAAATACTCTCAAGGAGAACTACATGAAAGTAGCCGTTATTGGTGCCGCTGGCGGTATCGGTCAAGCCCTTGCCCTTTTACTTAAGAACCGCCTACCTGCAGGTTCTGATTTAGCCCTATATGACATTGCGCCTGTGACTCCTGGTGTTGCAGCAGATCTTAGCCACATTCCAACACCGGTATCGATCAAAGGATATTCAGGTGAAGATCCAACGCCAGCTCTAGAAGGGGCGGATGTTGTGCTCATCTCTGCGGGCGTTGCCCGTAAACCTGGTATGGATCGTGCCGATCTATTTAATGTAAATGCTGGGATTGTGAAGTCGTTAGCGGAAAAAATTGCTGTTGTTTGTCCAAAGGCCTGCGTAGGTATTATCACTAACCCGGTTAATACTACCGTGCCAATTGCTGCTGAAGTTCTTAAGAAAGCGGGCGTTTACGACAAGCGTCGATTGTTTGGTGTAACCACACTAGATGTGATTCGTTCAGAGACATTTGTTGCTGAGCTTAAAGATAAAGATCCAGGCGATGTTCGTGTCCCTGTTATTGGCGGCCACTCTGGCGTAACGATTCTTCCTTTGCTTTCTCAAGTTGAAGGTGTGGAATTTACAGCGGAAGAAGTTGAAGCGCTGACCAAACGCATTCAAAACGCAGGTACAGAAGTTGTTGAAGCGAAAGCGGGTGGCGGCAGTGCGACGCTATCAATGGGTCAGGCGGCATGTCGTTTTGGTCTATCTCTCGTCCGTGCGCTGCAAGGTGAAGAAGGTGTTGTCGAGTGTGCATACGTTGAAGGGGATGGCGAACATGCCCCATACTTTGCTCAGCCAGTGAAACTAGGCAAAGAAGGCGTGGAAGAAATCCTAAGCTACGGTGCGCTAAGCGATTATGAGAAGTCCGCACTAGATAACATGCTAGAAACGCTGAATGGCGATATCAATATTGGTGTTGAATTCGCTAAATAATGTCAAAATTTATTTGAATATAAAGCCGATCTTGGGATCGGCTTTTTTGATCCCTCTACCTTTCTTTACGTACAAATTTATGAATGCGTTAGCGTCAAGAGGAGCAGAGGATGGAAGCGAGTCGAATTAGAAAAGGTATGATTGTCGAATGCCAGCAAGGTGTGGGTAAAATCCTTGTGGTTGATCATGAAGCTCAAACGGTGCTGTTGTCAAAGCAAGGGACAGATCAGCAAATTGCCGTCACTTTTGATGAAATTGAGGACGATCCTCAATTACACGGCAGTAGCGATAGATACTATTAATCAGTTACTCTGATAAATGTAAGCAGGCAACCTGATGAACCGACGACAATCACGGGAAAAGCCAGTTAAAGAAAAAGTAATAATTAGAAAAGAAGGAAGAGTTTAACTCTTCCTTCTTTTTTAACTGACAACGGTACTGATCGTGAGTAGGAGGGATAACCTACTTAGTTCGTTTTACCGCCACGTGCGCTAAGGTGACCAGTGCCTGTTTGTACTCCGACTCTGGTAACACTTTGAGTTCTGCGATTGCTTTGTCTGCTTCGTCCAGCGCTTTTTGCGTTGTATATTCCAAAGAACCTGCTTGTTTCATGACGGCTAAGATGGCATCGATACGTTCCATGCCATTCGCTTTCTCAATCGCATCACGAATCATTTGCTCGTTCTCTGGCGTTGTATTGCGCATCGCATGAAGCAGCGGAAGGGTCGGTTTGCCTTCTGCTAAGTCATCACCCACGTTTTTACCCATGTCTTCGCCATCAGAGGTGTAGTCCATGACATCATCAATAAGCTGGAAAGCGGTGCCAAGATACTTACCATAGTTCTGTAGAGCGAGCTCAACGTGTTCTGGAGCATCCGTCAAAATAGCGCCAATCTGTGTGGCTGATTCGAACAAACGCGCTGTTTTAGAGTAGATAACCTGCATATAGTTATCTTCCGTGGTGTCTGGATCATTACAGTTCATTAACTGCTGAACCTCACCTTCGGCGATCACGTTAACCGCATCACTCATTAGTTTAAGGATCTTCATCGATCCTAGCTCAGTCATCATTTGAAATGAGCGGGTATAGATAAAGTCTCCCACCAGTACGCTCGCAGCATTACCAAAAGCAGCATTGGCTGTCGCTTTACCACGACGCATATCCGATTCATCTACTACATCATCATGCAGCAAGGTAGCGGTATGGATGAACTCAATAAACGCAGCCGCCATGGTATGACCGCTGCCTTGATAACCAAGAGCACGTGCTGACAGGATTGCCAACAGAGGTCTTAGGCGTTTCCCTCCACCACCAACAATATAAAAACCAAGTTGGTTGATTAAAGAGACATCAGAATTGAGTTGGGCTTGAATTGTTTCGTTCACTTTTGCCATGTCATCGGCAGTAAGCGCTTGGATAGTTTTAAAATCCATTGTACATCCGGCTGAAGTTAGACCCTGCAAGGCTTATTCGATTTATATAATTGTCGAATAATACACTAAAAAACGTTGATTAATACATGACTAAAGGGCATGATTGCCGCACTTTTCATTGGCGATTAGCTTTTCGCCAATTTTTTCAAAATATGGCTTGTCATGGGGACGTCTATTCTGTAGAATCTGCGCCCTATTGATGATTAGTTTAGCGCACACCCTCAAGAAAGGCTGTGCGGAAAAAGCGGAGTAAAATATGTACGCTGTTTTCCAATCTGGTGGTAAACAACACCGTGTAAGCGAAGGTCAAACTCTTCGTTTAGAGAAATTAGACGTTGAAACTGGTGCAACTGTAGAATTTGATAAAGTTCTTCTTGTTGCTAACGGCGAAGACATTAAAGTTGGTGCTCCTCTAGTAGAGGGCGGCAAAGTTGTTGCTGAAGTTGTACAACACGGTCGTGGCGATAAAGTTAAAATCGTTAAGTTCCGTCGTCGTAAGCACTCTCGTAAGCAACAAGGTCACCGTCAGTGGTTCACTGAAGTGAAGATCACTGGTATCAACGCTTAATCTATTAGGAGAGTTTAACAATGGCACACAAAAAAGCTGGTGGTTCTACTCGTAACGGCCGCGATTCAGAAAGCAAACGCCTAGGTGTTAAGCGCTTCGGTGGTGAATCTGTACTAGCAGGTAACATCATCGTGCGTCAACGTGGTACTAAATTCCACGCTGGTAACAACGTAGGTATCGGTAAAGACCACACTCTATTCGCTCTTACTGAAGGTAAAGTGAAGTTTGAAGTGAAAGGTCCTAAAAACCGTAAGTTTGTTAGCATCGAAGCTGAGTAATTAGGTTTTTAACCGTATTACTTAATAGCTTAAAGCTGAATTCAAAAGCCCTGCCGAATCGGCGGGGTTTTTTATTTATGGGTAGTCAGTCGGCATATCGAAGCTTCTCGTTTGAATCCGTAAGGGTTTTAATCTGGGAGCTTAGATCTGTCATCTGCTAAAATTGTCTGATGACAAAGTAGATTTAAACCACGCACGAAGTAGTCGGAGTAAAAGATGAAGTTCGTAGATGAAGCGGTTGTAAAAGTTCAGGCTGGCGACGGCGGTAGCGGCGTTGTGAGTTTCTGGCGTGAAAAATTCATCACAAAAGGTGGTCCTGATGGTGGCGATGGTGGCGATGGTGGCGATGTATACATCCAAGCCGACGAAAACCTCAATACTTTGATTGATTACCGTTTCCAACGCTTTTACGAAGCAGAGCGTGGAGAGAATGGTCGTGGTGGTAACTGTACTGGTAAGCGCGGTAAAGATATTGTGCTGCGTGTGCCTGTGGGTACTCGTGCGGTTGATATCCACACCAATGAAATTGTTGCCGAAGTTGCAGAACACGGCAAAAAAGTGATGGTTGCCAAAGGTGGCTGGCACGGATTAGGGAATACGCGTTTTAAATCGTCTGTAAACCGAGCGCCTCGTCAAAGAACGCTGGGTACCAAAGGTGAAGTCCGTGAGATTCGTTTAGAACTGCTGTTATTGGCAGACGTTGGTATGCTTGGTTTGCCGAATGCTGGTAAATCTACCTTCATTCGTGCGGTGTCAGCAGCAAAACCAAAAGTGGCGGATTACCCGTTTACAACTTTGATTCCAAGCTTGGGCGTCGTCAGTGTCGTGCCAGAAAAAAGTTTTGTCGTTGCAGATATTCCTGGCTTGATTGAAGGTGCTGCTGATGGGGCTGGCCTGGGTATTCGATTCTTGAAACACCTAGAACGCTGTCGTGTCTTGCTACACATGATCGATATAATGCCGATTGATCAATCTGATCCGGTGCAAAATGCACTGACGATCATTGATGAATTGGAGCAATACAGTGAGAAGCTTGCTGAGAAACCTCGTTGGTTGGTCTTCAACAAAGTAGACTTAATGCCAGAAGAAGAAGCGAATGAAAAGATCCAAGAGATCTTAGATGCGCTAGGTTGGGAAGACGAATACTTTAAGATTTCGGCGATCAACCGTTCGGGCACGAAAGAGCTTTGTTATAAATTGGCCGACTTTATGGACAATCTACCTCGAGAAGAGGAAGAAGTGGCTGAAGAAGATAAAGTCAACTTCATGTGGGATGACTACCATAAAGATGCCATGTCAGGTAAAGACGTTATCACTGAAGATGACGACGATGACTGGGATGATTGGGACGACGAAGATGATGACGGACACGTTGTTTATGTTCGTGACTGATCAGGCGAACTGATAATCAGTCTGAATTACTGTCAAAAGTGATACTGAATCGAAAATATTTTATTGAGCCGCAATGTCTATTGCGGCTTTTTTTTTATCTATGTCATATTTAGACGATGAAATTTACGGCACAATCATACATCTCAAGATGCTTGAGTAGAGAGTGACTTCTTTGAATACTTGGCTTAACGATTGAGTTGACGATCTGGTTTTGGAGATTTAGCCATTCTCACCTCATGCCTCTATCAATTAATCGGGTATCACATCAATATAGACCCTAAAAGGAATTAGACGTATCTATGGCTCTGGAAACGATATCGCCTGTCGATAGTAATGTATTGGATCAAAGGGCGATTTCTCGCCTTGTTGCTCATGCTGGACAAATGTTATTGGCTCATGGCGCAGAAAGCACGCTTGTGAGCGACATTATGCGCCGTATTGGTCATGCATGTGGCATGAGTGAAGTGGCAGTCGCCTTATCTGCTAATGCACTGGTTGTCACAACCGTGATGGACGGACACTGTATTACCACTACTCGTAGCTGCGCTGATCGCGGCATTAACATGCGTGCGGTGACCCAAATCCAACGTATTTGCATTATGATGGAACGCGGATTATTAGATGCGAACATGGCGCAGAAAAAGCTCAACTCGATCAGTCCAGAACGCTACAACCGCTGGCTTGTAGTGGTTATGATTGGTTTGTCGTGTGCCTCATTCAGTCACTTGGCTGGCGGAGACTGGAGTGTTTTTATGATGACGTTTCTGGCATCGGCTGGTGGCATGATAGTGCGTCAGGAAATAGGGCACCGACATTTTAATCCACTTCTCAACTTTGCTTCGACTGCCTTTGTGACCACATTAATCTCCGCACAAGCAGTCATCTTTGACATTGGTAATCTTCCAACCGTTGCGATGGCATCCTCTGTGTTGATGCTTGTACCCGGCTTCCCATTGATCAACTCTGTCGCTGATATGTTAAAAGGCCATATTAATATGGGCATTGCTCGTTTTGTTATGGCAAGTTTACTGACTCTGGCGACATGCTTAGGCATCGTCGCTGCAATGAGTGTCACTGGGATTTGGGGATGGGCAGTGCAATGAGTATTTTTGATTTAGCTTTGGGGCTACTGAATGACATGTTTTTTGCCTCCATTCCTGCCGTTGGCTTTGCGTTGGTGTTTAACGTACCGCAGAGAGCGTTAGTTTATTGCGCGGTTGGCGGGGCAATAGGTCATGGTAGTCGCTACTTGATGATGCAGTTTGGTGTGCCGATAGAGTGGGCGACGTTCTTTGCCGCAACCTTGGTTGGGATGATTGGCGTGCATTGGTCGCATCGCTTCTTAGCTCATCCCAAGGTGTTTACCGTTGCTGCCTTAATTCCAATGGTGCCTGGCGTCTTTGCTTATAAAGCCATGATCGCGATGGTAGAAATTAATCACCTGGGCTATTCGCCAGAGTTGATAGCCACCTGTATGGAAAATTTCCTTAAAGCCATGTTCATTATTGCAGGATTAGCCGTTGGTCTTGCTGTCCCGGGGCTGTTATTCTATCGCCGGAAACCGATAGTATAGGGAAAGAATATGATCATTAGTATGATTGCCGCAATGGCGGATAACCGTGTCATTGGTAAAGACAATCAAATGCCTTGGCATCTTCCTGCAGATTTTGCTTGGTTTAAGCGATGCACCATGGGCAAGCCCGTTGTCATGGGACGCAAAACTTATGAGTCGATTGGGCGCCCATTGCCTGGTCGTTTAAATATCGTGATCAGTCGAGATGAATCACTGACCATTGAAGGCGTGACAACCGTGACGTCTATTGACCAAGCATTCGAAGCCGCAGGGGATGTGGAAGAAGTAATGATCATTGGCGGTGGCGCGATTTACGCGGCGTGCTTACCAATGGCGAAAAAATTGTATGTGACGCATATCGAGGCGCATATAGACGGCGATACTCAGTTCCCTGATTGGGGAGACGAGTTTAAAGAGACGTATTCGGAAGCATATAAAGCAGACGAAAAGAACGCTTACAACATGCTTTTTACGGTATTGGAAAAGCAATAGTTAACAGTCGGAAGCGATAGAACAGAAAAGCACCGCGACATACGGTGCTTTTTGTTTATCAGGTATTTGGAATCTGAGGGCTTAATTTAACGCCTCTTGACTGAACACTTGCTTATCTTCCCAGCGAATCATCGTCAGGCTTCCTCCCCAGACACAGCCAGTATCCAACCCAATCACTTGTTCGCCGGAGTAACCTTGCAGCGCTGCCCAGTGCCCAAACAATACGGTTTTACCCAGAGCGACTCTCTGCGGTAAATCGAACCAAGGCAGTAATTCATTACCAGACAGTTGGCTAGGAGGCAGTTTGCAATCCATGTCTAAGCGGCCATCGCTAAAGCAAAAACGCATGCGTGTAAACGCATTAATGATGTAGCGGTAGCGATCTAACCCTTGCAATGAGTCATCCCAGTAATCCGGAGTATTGCTGTACATGTTGTGCAGTAGCCAAGGCAAATCATCGCTCTCTAACAGGCTCTCGACTTCACGGGCACATTGGCGTGCTGTGGCTAAGTCCCATTGTGGCGATACGCCTGCATGACACATAACAAACTCGTCATGTTCTGCAAGGAGTGGTTGTTGACTTAACCAATTTAACAACTCATCTCGATCGGGCGCAGAGAAAATCGCGGCAGTTTTGTCCTTATCTTTAAGCTTTTTAATGCCGTGCGCCACCGCAAGTAAGTGCAGGTCATGGTTACCCAGCACGACTTTGGCGCTGTTGCCTAACGATTTGACAAAACGTAACGTTTCTAATGATTTTGGTCCTCTGGCAACGAGATCACCAGCCAACCAAAGTTGATCATGTTCAGGAGAGAAAGATACTTGTTCTAAGAGTCGCTGCAATTCATCGAAACAGCCTTGAATGTCACCAACGATATAGGTTGCCACTTGATCTCCAGTTAATTTAATACATTTGGAACCGCAAGACGGAAAGGTTCAATCTCTGTCGTGAACTCTTGGCCGTTTTCATCGAGTAATTTGTAGTGGCCTTGCATGACGCCAACGGGTGTCTCTAACGCCGTTCCACTGCTGTAAGTGTATTCGTCATTACTTGGGATAAAGGGCTGTTGACCAACGACACCATCACCTTCAACCGTCATTTGCTTACCGTTAGAATCAGTAATCAACCAGCGGCGACTGATCAGTTGTACGGTTTGCTGACTGAGATTTTTGATTGTAATGATGTAGGCAAAAACGTAGCGATGCAGTTCTGGGTTCGATTGTTCTGCGATGTATTTAGTGTGAACTTGAATTTTGATACAAGGTTGAATGACGTCCATGTGCACTCCCTGAATTACTGAGTAATGCAATATGCCAAGCCCACTGGATTTGGCATATTGTTGTTCGAGTTTAACGCTGTGGGTTATCGGCTAACCAGTTAGCCATTGCAACAAATTGTTCCAGCGTCAGGTTTTCTGGACGCATGCCCGGGTTTACGCCTAGCTCTTCTAGCACTTCAGTACTTAACAGCGATTTGTAACAGTTACGAACAGTCTTACGACGCTGATTAAAGCCTTCGCGAACGACACGATCTAACAAACGTAGATCTTTGGCTGGACATGGTAGCTCTTCGTAAGGGATTAGACGTACAACGGCTGAATCCACTTTTGGTGGCGGTACAAATGCTGTTGGTGGCACTTCCAGTACTGGTACCACTTTACAATAGTACTGAGCCATCACTGTCAGGCGGCCATATGCTTTACTGCCTGGGCCTGCTGCAAGACGGTTTACCACTTCTTTTTGCAGCATAAAGTGCATGTCTTGTATGTCTTTATGAAACTCAAAAAGGTGGAACATCAATGGTGTTGAAATGTTGTACGGTAAGTTACCAAAAATACGTAACTTATTGTTTGGCTTCACAAGTTGTGTGAAGTCAAAGCGCATCGCGTCACCTTCATGAATGGTCAGCTTATCTGCCAGTTCAGGATGGTTACGTAAACGTTCTGCCAAGTCTCGGTCTAGCTCAATAACAGTGAATTTGTCTACTTCGCGACCAACAGGCTCTGTAATGGCACCAAGACCAGGACCGATTTCAACCAGGTTTTGGCCCGATTTTGGGTTAATTGCTGATACGATACCATCAATAATATATGGATCGTTCAGGAAGTTTTGACCAAAACGTTTACGCGCTTTGTGTCCTAAATGGACATCATTTCTCATTGTTTTTTCTCTACTAAATCTATCGCATGCTTGAGCGCTGTTCGGAAACTCCCTGTATCCGCTTGACCTGTCCCTGCCAGATCGAGTGCCGTACCATGATCAACCGATGTTCTAATAAAAGGTAGACCAAGCGTAATGTTTACCGAACGGCCAAAGCCTTTGTATTTTAATACTGGCAACACTTGATCGTGGTACATGCCTAAAACAGCATCAGCATCGTTTAAATATTTTTCGTTGAAAATGGTATCTGCCGGCAATGGGCCGATCAGGTTGATACCTTTTTCGCGTCGAATCTTTTCTAGAGTCGGAGTGATGGTCTCGATTTCTTCATGCCCTAAGCAGCCATCTTCACCAGCGTGCGGATTTAATCCGCATACGTAGATATTTGGTTGTTTGATAGCAAATTTTTCTACTAAGTCATGATGAAGAATATCGATGATTTTTTCCAATCGTTCTTCTGTGATCGCTTTTGACACATAAGCCAATGGAATGTGCGTCGTCACCAGAGCGACTCGCAGCCCTTCAGTCGCGAGCATCATTACTACGAGCGGCGTGTTAGATTTTTCAGCAAAGAATTCTGTATGCCCACTGAAAGCAACGCCTGCTCTATTGATCACCCCCTTATGTACAGGGCCGGTGACAATAGCATCAAATTCATCATTCATACAGCCCAAAGCGGCTCTTTCTAACGTTTTTAGCACGTAGTGCCCGTTGGCTTCATTGAGTTGTCCAGCGACAACTTTTTCCGCGATATCGACGTGGTCAACGATAAGGGTGCCGGCTTTTTGAGCGGTCGGCGCTTCTTCTGCATTGTAATCAGCGAGTTGAACGTCGATGCCAAGTGATTCAGCCCGTTCCATCAACATATTTTTGTCTGCACAGACCACGATTTGGTGCGCCCAGTCTTCCTTAGAAAGAGCCAGCACTAAATCAGGGCCGATGCCCGCAGGTTCTCCTGAGGTAACGACAATTCTACGAATCGAATTAGTTGCCATTGTTATCACCCACGATTTCAACAAACGCGCTGGCACGTAGCTCTTGCATCCATGCACCTGCTTCTTCATTAAACTTACGGCTAAACAGCATTTGGTAAGCTTTATTTTTCATTGCTGAGTCAGTACGGTCGACTTTACGGCGGTCTAGTACTTCAACAATATGCCAACCGTGAACGGTTTTAAATGGTTCACTGATTGAGCCGACTGGCAATGTCTCTACTTGGTGTTTGAACTCTGGCACGTAAAGATCTGGAGTTTGGTAACCTAACTCACCATTTTGCGCCGCAGAGCCAGGATCTTGGCTGTATTGAGAGGCGAGTTGAGCAAACGTAGCTTCGCCTGACTTGATGCGACGAACGAACTCATTTAACTGCTTTTTAGCCCCTTCATCGCTCAAAATGACGGTCGGTTTTATCAGAATGTGACGGGCATTCACTTCGGTCACAGCAACGGTTTCTAGACCTTTCACATCATCAATTTTTAAGATGTGGAAGCCCACACCGCTACGAAATGGGCCAATGATTGTTCCTTTGTTTTGCATTTTGATTTGGTCAGCAAAAATGGTTGGCATTTCTTCTTTGCGCATCCAGCCCCAATCACCACCTTGTAACGCTTTTGGACCTTTTGAATAGGTGTAAGCCATTTCGGTAAAGTCTGCACCCTGAGCCAGTTTTTGAGCTAGCTCGTTTGCTTCTGCTTCGACCGCAGACTTATCTTTATCATCAGAGAAACGTAATTGAATGTGACTGATTTTGTACTGTACTGAGGCGTTGGTTTGCTTCGAGAGTTGCTCAGCTAGGTTATCCACTTCTGCTGGTAAAATGTTAATGCGTCGACGCACTAACGCATTGCGTGCTTCTGAAGCGGCGATTTCTTTACGAATTTGCTCTCGAAATTCTGAGTAGCTGATCCCTTCGCTTTGTACAGATGCGGTAAGTTGCTCCACGCTCTGGTTGTTGTTGCGTGCAATTTCTGCGATCGCTTGATTTAAGCGACTGTCATCAACACGCACACCAATGCGATCGGCTTCTTGGCCTTGCAGGGTATCAATGATCAGCTTTTCTACCACTTGGTCTTTCAAAACACTCGTAGGGGGTAAGCTCTTACCATTTTGACGAGCGTTGGCCTGAAGTGTTTTCATCGCAGTATCGATATCGCTTTGTAGAATGACACCGTCATTAACGATGACTGCAACCTTATCAAGCTCTACTGGTGCTGCTACTGCTCCGCAAGCGTAAGAGAGTAGGGTCGTGAATAAGATTGATTTCCAAATTTTCATTTAAAATTCCGTCAGTATTTTTTAAGAAGCGTCTTACTATACTCAGACGCTTAATTCGATTAATTGTTCAGATAGAATGGACGACCATACTTGATCGCGTTATCAGACCCGCCGAGTTCTTGTTCTGCCGTCTCAGAGCGTTTATTGGTCGCAAAGCCTTGAATGCCGAAGTTGACGCCGAAGTTATTCTCGTATTCCGCTGAAGAACCATCACTACCAATGGCTTGATTTTCCCAGCCTACCAATTGGTTTGCATACGTAAATCCAATATACCAACAATCAGATTGGTAGCGCAGGCTGGCGAGCCATTCCAAATCCATATTTTCATTAAGGTCGTAGTAATATTGACCACTTGCCGACCAGTTAGGATTGAACTCATACGCGCCCACAATACCAGCTTGAGAAATACCTTTGCGTGTAATCGTGTCGAGATTCTCAAGAATGATGGTATCTTCAATGTATTCGCGGGTGACATAACGATAGTTACCCTGAATGAAGCCTCGATTGAATCGATACTCCATGGTGCTGTTGGCCAGTTGCATCTCACTCAAGTCGATATCGTACTGAACACCACCATGATAGAACAGGTAATCGTTATAGTTGAACTCTGCTTCTACCGCCCACGATGAGTAGTTAGAGGTTTCATCTGGCAGGTTAGTACTGTTGCTCAGTTTGGTCTTTTTATCAAAATAGTAAATTTGACCAAATGAGACATTTAGGCGCTCTTTGTAGTCGTCATCAAAAAAGCGCGTGCTGGCACCATAGCTCAATTGATTCGCTGAGGCGACCTTATCGATACTACTGTATTTTCGGCTGCGGAATAGACCGTAATAGTCGGTTTGCAGCAACGTAGTGTCATAGTTATAGATATTGGATTGATCTTCTTTGGGTACATACAAGTACTGGATTTGCGGTTCCAGTGTTTGTGTATAGCCATCAACCAAACTGGTGTCTCGCTCTAAGTAAAGTTGAGCATGAGAGCGAAACTCAGGAATAACACGCGAGACTTGCTCGTCAAGTTGGTTCTTTAATGCGACGTCGGTTAACCCGCTTAAATCTTGCGAATAATAGGTGGAAAGGGCGCGTGCTTCGGTTGTCCATGAGGCCCAAGAGGTCGTTAATGGTACAGTGAAACCAGGTTCGATGTGAACACGAGTGGCATTTGGTCGCGCGGTATCATCGGTTTCAAAGCGGCTGACCTGGCTTTTTACATCAAATTGGAACACATTGCCCCAAAGCGGCCCGTAGTAGTTCAGATCCAACTGAGGCATGACGCGATAAGGTTGGTTCTCCCTTTGGAGTAATACCTGAAAGTCGCGTGCACTTAATGCCGCATCCCAGAAATCAGAACGGTACTGAACCTTACCACTTTGCATTAATTGACCGTCTTCTCGGTTACCAATATCAGAGTCTAAGTCAATAAAGTAGTTAATATCACTGACTTTTGAGTAGTCGATATCGACAACCCAATGCTTGTCGATAATGCCCTCATGCGTATATTGATAGCCCCAACGAGCCTCATCTTCATACTTTCTATCCTGGTTGAGATATTCACCTTTGAGCCCGCCTTTTCCCCAGCCATCGGTAAGGTAGCGAAAATCTGCATCGAGTTTTGTACCACGCTGTTGCATGTACAGAGACGTCAGGGTTAGATCGTACTGAGGCGCAATGTTCCAGTAGTATGGGATTTCAACTTCCATGCCGTCACTTGAACCGTATGACACCGAAGGAAACAAGAAACCCGATTTACGAGTGTCACCAATCGGCATGGTTAAATAGGGCACGTAAATAACGGGAACATCGAGAATTTCAAATCGAGGATGATGTAACGTCGCGGTCTCTTCATTTTGATCCACATCGATGCCCGATGCGACGAGGCGCCAAGAGTTATCGCCTTCTGGACAAGATGTGATAGAGCCGTCTTCTAATTCATAAACTGATTGGCCGGTTCGTGCGATATAAGCTGCGGTCCCGCGACCTTGTTGACAAGTAAACTGGTATTCAGTGTTCTCAAGTGAAAACGTATCTTTATTGATATCATTCGTCGCGCGGTCAGAACGCGCTTTAACTTGTCCATCGTCGAAAGTCACGTTACCTTCTGCAACCACAACATTATCTTGTTGGTGCAGAGTGACATTATCAGCGGTGATTTTTTTAGCCCCTTGGGTGATTTTTACATTACCTGAGTATTGTGCTTTGTCACCATTGATCGCTTGTAGTTGGTCAGCTTCGACCACGACAGGGGTGTTGAGCGTGTCCTCTTCGCCACTTGTTTCGACCAAACATTGATCTGTGGTGGGCATTTCCTGCACACTATCACCAGTATTTGCGTCGGCTTGAGTCGTGGGTACAAACAGGGCGGTGCTAATAGAGGCCGCTAAAAATGTGCGGGAGAGACGTTGCATTGAATTGAACTTTCCTTTGTCACTGCTACTCGATGGCTATAGGGCTTGGTGTACCTTAATGGAATAGCCTAGCCGAAATAAAACTAATTCCATTATCATAAAGGAAATCGTTGCATCCAGCACTATAAGACCGCGGTCGTTGATAAAAATTCATTGATAGAGAACACATAATGCATATTTTTGGCAAAATTCTTGGGGCATTCTTTGGTTTGTTATTTGGTGGGCCGCTTGGTTTGCTGTTTGGCTTGTTTATCGGGCATCAGTTTGATAAAGCCCGTCGCTTAAGACAGGCCGGATTCTCTGCCGGTGGTTTTGGTTCTGGCCCAAGTCAGGCGCAGCGTCAGGAAGAGTTTTTTAAAGCCGCATTCTCAGTCATGGGACATGTGGCAAAATCGAAAGGGCAAGTAACCAAAGAAGAAATTCAGTTAGCGTCCGCGATGATGGATCGCATGAACCTTCACGGTGAACACCGTCGAGCGGCACAAGATGCGTTTCGTGATGGTAAAGAAAGCCATTTTCCATTAGAGGATGTGCTCGAGCGTGTCAAAATTTCTACCGCAGGACGTTATGATTTACTGCAATTTTTCCTCGAACTGCAAATCTCTGCGGCGTTTGCTGACGGTGAAATTCATCCTAGCGAACGCAATGTGTTACACAAGATTGCGCGTGGTTTAGGTTTTTCCTCTGAGCAGCTCGAACGCCGTTTGCATATGCAAGAAGCGGCATTTCGTTTTCAAAGCCAAGGTGGCTTTCATGGTCACCAAGGCCAACATCACTCTTCTGGTGGCGGTTGGCAGCAAGCGTCTCAGGCAGATCAATTGGCGGATGCATACAAAATCTTGGATGTCGCTGCCGATGCAGACAGTAAAACCGTGAAGCGTGCTTATCGCAAATTGATGAATGAACACCATCCAGATAAGTTGATGGCGAAAGGTTTGCCGCCGGAGATGATGAATATGGCTAAAGAAAAATCGCAAGAAATTCAAAATGCGTATGATTTGATTAAAAAGGTCAAAGGCTTTAAGTGATCTCGAATTTTCTATCAAAGATGAACAGCAAAAGGGCACATTGTGCCCTTTTTCGTGCCCGCTTTGGTTTTGGGGTTACTGGTGACCTAAAGCGATTCAAGTGGACTAAAACTATTCAAGCGGACAAATCTTGTTAAAAATCAGTTGGCTTGATTCAAGCTCCAATCGTAGTCGTAGGTCACTCGACCAGAAAAACTGTTGTACTGCGGGGCGTATTTTCTAATGTGGTCAAACACTTGCGCTTCACCCCCAAAGTCTGCTGCAAACCAATCATAAATTGAGGAGAGTTGTGCGTTGTTCCCCTGAATTGATACGCCTTTATCACTGTTTATAAAAGCTTTTGCCGCGTTGTCTAACAGAACTTGAGTGTTGTTGGCGGTAAACGCTTGTTGTTGTAAGTTCGGGCAGCCCAAGCTAGCACAATTGACGGCATAGTGGGTTCTAGGGTCTTGCCAGATGGGACGAAGGATTCGGTGTTCAATGTCATTTAATGTCAGTGACTTACCATTAATACTCACCACCTCATCATCCCAGGGACCAAAACTAAACAGTCCGCCTAATTTTGTGATCGACTGGATAGGGTAATGGTCCAAAATAAGATCGACGGTGAGCGCGTTATACAGGTTTACCCAGTAAGCGTATTGCTCAGCTTTTCGGTATTGTCTAGGATCGAGATTAGAAAGGCGTTGAATATATCGCTTAAGCTTTGTTTGATCTGCGGTCGACACTGAGCGGTAGCGAAATAGGGTGTTTTCCCCTTGAGTTACAAGATAATTATCGAGTATCTGCTGCCATTCCTGATGAGAAACGTGCGTTGGATTGGCTTCATCGGATTGATTCCAATACGGCCATAGCTCTGCCTTGGGGGCGGCAAAAACAGCACAAGAAAATAGGGTACATAACAACAATAAAAGGCGTTTCATAGAGATATCTACTGTGGAATTTGTTGTTAGTGTAGACCTGTTTCGTCCTTGTTTTCTTTCATCTACACATAATACTAATCGTCGTAAATAACTGGTCATTCTAGCTTGTTAAAATACTCGATAACTTCGTTGCAATTTTTGATTGTAGAATAACTACTTACCGAAAAATTGCGCCTTGTTCTCAAGCATTTTTCCTACGCTATTTTTGATCACTTATTTACTGTGATTGGTATAAAAACGAAAAAGGCTGACAATCGTCAGCCTTGTGCTTATATCATTGCTAGAGAATCAACAGCGCTTAGCGTAGAAAACTAGGAATGTTCGCTTCGTATTCCGAAATTTTATCTTCATGTTGAAGCGTTAGCCCAATGTTGTCTAAACCATTCAACAAACAGTGACGACGGAACTCATCAATTTCAAAGCTGTACTCTTTGCCGTTGGCACGAACCACATTGGCTTCTAAATCGACTTCTACTTCTGCCCCTTCGTTGGCTTCAACGAACTGGAATATTTCATCCACTTCTTGCTCAGTCAAACGTACCGGCACCATTTGGTTGTTGATTGAGTTGCCGTAAAAAATATCGGCAAAGCTCGGTGCGATGATGGCTTTGATGCCGTAATCCGCTAGTGCCCAAGGTGCGTGTTCACGAGAAGAGCCACAACCGAAGTTCTCACGTGCGAGTAGGATAGAAGCGCCTTGGTAACGCGGTGCGTTCATCACAAACTCAGGGTTTGGCTGTTCGCCAGCATCATCAAGGAAGCGCCAGTCATGGAACAGGTGTTTACCAAAACCTAAGCGAGATACTTTTTGTAGGAACTGCTTTGGAATGATGGCATCGGTATCGACGTTGGCGGCATCCAGAGGCACAACCAAACCAGTGTGTTGTTTAAAACCTGACATGATTGTTCTCCCTAGTCCTGTTTATCAAAAATGGTGAATTCGCGAATATCAACAAAGTGACCAGCAATCGCAGCGGCTGCGGCCATTGCAGGGCTAACCAAGTGTGTGCGTCCGTCACGGCCTTGACGACCTTCAAAGTTACGGTTTGAGGTTGATGCGCAGCGCTCTTGTGGGCCTAAACGGTCATTGTTCATTGCTAGACACATTGAACAGCCTGGAAGACGCCATTCAAACCCTGCTTCTTTGAAGATGACATCCAAGCCTTCCGCTTCTGCCTGAGCTTTTACTTGCTCAGAACCAGGAACAATAAGTGCTTGAACGTGTGAGGCGACTTTACGACCTTTTGCTACTGCTGCAGCGGCGCGCATGTCTTCAATGCGTGAGTTGGTGCAAGAGCCAACAAACACTTTATCAACCGGATAGTCAGAGAGTGACTTACCAGCTTCTAAGCCCATGTATGCCAGTGCTTTTTCCGCGGAGGATTTCTCTACGGGATCGGCAAAGCTTTGTGGAGATGGGATCGGTTGATCCACCGCGATTACCTGACCTGGATTTGTTCCCCACGTGACTTGTGGTTTGATGTCTGCTGCGTTCAAAGTGACCACTGCATCAAATTCAGCGTCGTCGTCTGTTTTTAGGGTTTTCCAATACTCTACGGCAGCGTCAAAGTCAGCGCCTTGCGGCGAGAATTTACGGCCTTTAATGTATTCGAAGGTGGTCTCATCTGGCGCAATAAGGCCAGCTTTTGCACCTAGCTCGATGGCCATGTTACACACGGTCATACGGCCTTCCATAGAAAGGTCGGTAATGGCTTCACCACAGAACTCTACTACATAACCAGTGCCGCCAGCGGCCGTCGTTTCACCAATGATGGCAAGCACGATGTCTTTTGCGGTAATACCCGGAGCCACTTTGCCTTTGACTTCGATCTTCATTGTTTTCGCACGCGCTTGTTTTAGCGTTTGAGTGGCTAACACGTGTTCAACTTCAGAGGTGCCGATACCAAACGCCAACGAGCCAAATGCACCATGGGTTGCGGTATGAGAATCACCACACACGATAGTCATGCCAGGTAGGGTAATGCCTAACTCTGGGCCCATAACGTGAACGATGCCTTGGTATTTATGATTCAGGTCGTAAAGCGTCACACCAAACTCTTCACAGTTTTTCGATAGCGTTTCCATCTGGATTCGCGCCATCTCACCTGAGGCGTTAATGTCTTTGGTCGTGGTTGAAACGTTATGATCCATCGTTGCGAACGTTTTGCTGACCTGTCGCACTGGGCGGCCTTTCTCTCGCAAGCCGTCAAAAGCCTGTGGAGAGGTAACCTCGTGTACCAAGTGACGATCGATGTAAAGAATCGGGGTTTCCCCTTCTGCTGCGACGGCAACGTGCGCGTCGTAGACTTTTTCGTATAGTGTTTTGCCCATTATCACTAATCCTGTGTGTAGCACCTGAGAACGGCTCATCAGGTGCGAATAATTATTATCAATCTAGTTCTGGTTTATGAGTTCAAGATGTACTCTGCAATTTTTTCGCCCATTTCTGAAGTGCTTAGCGCAGGATTGTCTCCGGCCAGATCGCCCGTCAGTTCGCCAGCAGATAGCGCTTTAGATACCGCAGCTTCGATATCTTGCGCTGCCGCTTCTTCACCCAAGCTGTAACGGAGCATCAGAGCTGCTGAAAGAATCTGTGCCACTGGGTTGGCGATGTTTTTACCTGCGATGTCAGGCGCACTGCCACCGGCTGGTTCGTAAAGGCCAAATTTGCTTTCGTTTAAGCTTGCTGAAGGCAGCATACCCATAGAGCCTGTGATCATCGCACACTCATCAGAAATGATGTCACCAAAAATATTTGAACAGAGCATCACGTCAAACTGCGCTGGGTCTTTAATTAGCTGCATGGTAGCGTTGTCGATGTACATGTGTGACAGCTCAACGTCTGGGTAGTCTTTGGCAATTTCTTCCACTACTTCACGCCATAGGATCGAGCTTTGAAGTACGTTCGCCTTGTCGATCGAGCAAACTTTCTTACGACGTAGACGAGCAGATTCAAAGGCGATTTTAGCGATACGCTCAATTTCAAAACGGTGGTAGACCTCGGTATCGAACGCTTTTTCAGTTGCGCCTTCACCTTCACGACCTTTTGGTTGGCCGAAGTAGATACCGCCAGTAAGCTCGCGCACTACTACAATATCGAAACCACGCTCGGATATGTCGGCACGTAATGGAGAGAACGCTTCTAGGCCACTATGAATTTGAGCTGGACGTAGGTTACAGAACAGTTGGAAGTGCTTACGAAGTGGCAGCAACGCGCCACGCTCTGGCTGATCGTTTGGTGGTAAGTGTTCCCATTTTGGACCACCAACAGAACCAAACAGAACTGCATCAGACTCTTCACACGCTTTTACTGTGCTCTCTGGCAGTGGCGTGCCGTGATTATCGATAGCAATGCCGCCGACATCGTGCTCATCGCGCTCAAATGACAAGCTGTGCTTTTTCTCGATTGCATCGAGCACTTTGTGCGCTTGTGCCATCACCTCAGGGCCAATACCGTCACCAGGTAGAACGGCAATTTTGTATGATTTGTCTGTCATGTTAATCCTTTAATACTCTAATATTTAAGCTTAATTTTTATCAAATTAGTTCAGTCCTGAGCGGTGTCGCTCCGGAAAATTATACCGCCGCGATTTTCTTTCTCTTCATCTCTTCAATTTCATCTGCGCGATGAATGCTGTTGATTACATGAAGTAGCGCCTGGCCAGAAGCTTCAACGATATCGGTGGATACACCGGTACCATGGTATTTGCGTCCTTTGTAATTGGCGATGATGTCTGCTTGGCCTAAGCCGTCTTCGCCTTCGCCTTTCGCGGTTAAGTCGAACTTATCTAGCACAATGTCGTAACCTGTGACGCGGTAGATGCATTGGTATAGCGCATCTACTGGGCCATTACCCACCGCTGCTTCAGACATTTCCTCATCACCACATTGTATTTTAATGCTGGTGGTTGCCATCACACTACCAGATTGTACGCTCAAGTAGTTTAATTTATAGAAGTCATCTTCTTCACGTAGATTCGAGAAGTGCATTAAGGCTTCGAGATCGTAGTCGAATACTTGTCCTTTACGGTCAGCCAGTTTCAAGAAATCGGTATAAAGTGCATCTAGGTTATACTCATCTTCTTTATACCCCATGCTGTCCATGTGGCTCTTCACCGCTGCTCGACCACTACGGCTTGTCAAGTTTAGTGCTTGATTTTTAAGACCAATTGACTCAGGCGTCATGATTTCGTAGGTGTTTTTATTTTTAAGCATACCATCTTGGTGAATACCTGAAGAGTGGCTGAATGCATTGGCCCCGACAATGGCCTTATTACTTTGAATTGGCATATTACATAGTTGGCTAACCAACTTACTCGTGCGGTGAATTTCGTCATGTTTGATGCCCGTGTGGACACCCAATAGCTCTTGTCGGGTTTTAATGATCATCGCAATTTCTTCAAGCGAACAGTTGCCTGCACGCTCACCGATGCCGTTGATGGTTCCTTCAATTTGGCGAGCACCTGCTTGTACTGCAGCGATGGAGTTGGCAACCGACATGCCTAAATCATCATGGCAGTGGACTGATATGACCGCTTTATCGATATTAGGTACACGGTTAAATAGGTTTTGAATGATACCGCCGAACTCGCTTGGAACGGTGTAACCTACGGTGTCTGGAATGTTGACTGTCGTGGCACCTGCATTGATTGCGGCTTCCACCATACGGCATAGGTTATCGATTGGAGTACGGCCTGCATCTTCACACGAAAACTCAACATCATCTGTGTAGTTACGCGCATGTTTGACGGCGTTCACAGCCATTTCTAGCACGTCGTCATAGCTACGGCGAAGCTTATCTTCTACGTGGATAGTGGAAGTGGCCAAAAACGTGTGGATTCGAAATTGATCCGCGACTTTCAATGCTTCAGCTGCTGCATCGATGTCTTTGGCAACGGCACGTGAAAGCGCACAAATACGGCTATTTTTGATATTTTTAGCAATGGTTTGCACTGACTGGAAATCACCAGGAGAAGAGATTGGGAAGCCTGCTTCGATGACATCAACGCCTAGCCTTTCCAGCGCATAGGCAATTTGCAGTTTTTCCTTAACCGTCAAGCTTGCTGACAACGCTTGCTCGCCATCACGCAAGGTGGTGTCGAATATAATGACTTGATCATTCATGTTTGCTTCCTTAGTGATTTCTACACTTTTTGTGTGAGTTAATCGTTTACTTCCAGTATTTAGATATAAAAAAACCCGCATTGACATGCGGGTTTTTTGAAGACGTTGTGGTTATTTTTCTTCCACAGCCTACCCGCGCGAACTGGTCACGATCAGGAGGAGGCTAAGCAGGATAGAAAAATGAGCTGACATAGTTGTTAAGCTTTCCACGAAATTAAGTTAACAGAATTAGTACCGCACTCAGTGGAGTACGTCAACCCTAAAGTGAATTTTTTACTCTTATCGGATGAGTCAGTCAAAGATGCTACGTGTTTTGATACTGGATCTTGCTGTCATCAATTCTCCAACATCCCGTCATTTACCTGTCACCTAAATCGCCTAATTTTTCTACAAGGGCATTGCCTGCGTAAGTAAGGATAAATCAGATGAGAACCATTGAGTCAATTGCACATCCATTCACGAAGATAGCGAAGCTGGATCTCGCGGTATCAAGTGTTTGTCTTCAGCATCGCTTTAATCAACCCGTTGCCAATGTTAGCAAAGCAATTTCTCACAGCGGTGATGGACACCTCTACCTCGCCCTTGGGTTGGTTGCTTGGCTTGTGGATAAACAATATGGAGCGATATTTTTACTCTCTGGCTTATTGGCTTTTGTCATTGAGTTACCGATTTATTGGACGTTGAAAAACAGTTTTAAACGTCGCCGTCCAGAAGAGTTGAACGCGTTACTGCCTGCTTTCATTACCCCTTCTGATCGCTACAGCTTACCTTCAGGACACACTGCTGCAGGTTTTGTGATGGCAACTCTGATTGATCACTACTATCCAGGTATGGGTTCTGCCGCGTTCATTTGGGCCAGCCTGATTGGTATGTCACGTATTCTTCTGGGGGTACATTTTGTGACCGACGTGATGATTGGTGCTCTGTTAGGAAGCGTCTGTGGTGGCTTAGCGATAATGATGGTAGGGGCGTAACTTATGAAGATACTTTACGGTGTTCAGGGGACGGGAAACGGTCATATAGCTCGCGCCAGAGCCATGAGCCACGCGTTTAAATCTCATGATGTTCAAGTGGATTTTTTATTTTCAGGTCGAGCACCAGAAAAGTATTTTTCGATGGAAGACTTTGGAGACTATCAAACACGTCGAGGCTTTACTTTTATTACCCACAAGGGAGCTGTTAACTACACAAAAACGGCGCTGCAGAATAACCTCATACAGTTTTGTAAAGAGGTCAATCAATTGGATTTATCCTCCTACGATTTGGTTCTTAATGATTTTGAACCGGTGACGGCATGGGCAGCTCGCAAGCAGAAAAAACCATGCATTGGTATCAGCCATCAAAATGCCTTCCGTTATCCAGTTCCGTTAAAAGGGGCGAGTTGGTTAGATAAATCAGTCATCCAGCACTTTGCTCCGTCGCAACATTACTTAGGTCTTCATTGGTATCACTTTGATCAACCATTATTGCCTCCTATCGTGCATACGAACAACAACCAAACGAACAACGATAACTTTGTACTGGTTTATTTGCCTTTTGAATCGATAGAAGACATCGGTGATCTGCTGTTTCATTTCAATCAACAATCGTTTATTTGTTATCACCCGGATGTGATTGAGCCTGAATACATTGAAAATATTGAGTTGAGACCGCTTAGCCACACAGATTTTCAGCATCACTTACATCAATGCAGTGGTGTGATTGCCAATGGTGGGTTTGAGTTACCTTCGGAAGCACTTTCGTTGGGTAAAAAGCTATTATTAAAACCCTTATCTGGGCAGTTTGAGCAACAAAGTAATGTGGCGACGCTTGAAGAATTGGGGCTTGCGATGTCGATGAGCAGCTTAGACATTTCAACTGTGCGTTTATGGCTTAAAGAGCAACAGGCGGAAAGTGTCCATTACCCCGATGTTGCCCAGGCGATCGCGCAGTGGGTCTTGCAGGGGGAGTGGGATTCGCAAGAAATGCTTTCCAAGCAACTTTGGGAGCAAGTTGACTTTCCGAGTTACGTTTCTCCAAACCTTTAGCTCCCTTAACCTCTCTAATTCTCCTAAACGATAAGGTACCAACCCTCCCTATCTTGTCATGGAAATAAGTAGCAACTTAACCTGCTTAAGTTGCTGCAGTCTTATGCTCACCACATTATTTCTATGCATTGTCTTTGTGCGGTTTCCCTGATGTCTCTAAAACAATTGATTGATGCGACTTTAGGGTACGGTGGGTAAGAATAATCGTCATTAATAATTTTAACTAAATTTTTAATTTGCCATCAATAGACTCGATGGCGGTAGGGATGCTCTGAGAAAGGCGTTTTAGAGTTTTTTATATTTTAGTTAACTTATTGATTATTTTTGTTTATTGGTCGTGTTGGCTAAAATTTAGTGATTAAATATCAAACGAGTTGCGAATTACTGACCAATTAGTTGATAGTACATTTCAAGCCGGAATCATCTGGTCAACAAATATAATAAATGATTCATTTTTGGTTATGAACAAGCGCAGAACTCGTGAGCTCCGGTTGCGAAAAAATGTGGCTCTAAGCGCTGAGTATTCATTGTGCCAAATTGACGATTACTAAAAGAGACGCACTCCATGTCAGATAAAAAAGATGCGATGAGCGCAATTGCTAGCTACCGTATGGAAAGCACATTGCGCGGTGTCGATTTGAACCTTTTGACCGTATTTGATGCGGTAATGCAAGAGCAAAATATTACCCGTGCAGCACACAATTTGGGTATGTCGCAACCCGCTGTAAGTAATGCGGTTGCGCGATTAAAAGTGATGTTTAATGACGAGTTGTTTATGCGCCAAGGGCGAGGCATTCAACCTACGCAACGTGCTCGTCAGTTATTTGGCCCTATTCGCCAAGCATTGCAGTTAATCCGTAATGAACTCCCAAGCTCAGTTTTTCAGCCTGAGTCGTCAAATCGGTTGTTTAAGCTCGCGATTTGCAGCCCATGTGATATGCGCTTTGCACCGAAAATCATGTCGAAAGTGCACCAGCAAGCGCCAAATGTTCAATTGCATTTAGATGCCGAGTTTGACCGTCTTTTGTCTGAGCGTATGCGCTATCAAGAAATCGACTTTGTGATTGATTATGCTCGATTTGATGAACAAGGCTTCTCAAGTACAGAAATTTTTAAAGATGAGTTGGTCGTGATCGCCTCTAAATCGCATCCGCGTATTCAAGGTGGTGTGAGTGCAGAACAGCTCATTAATGAAAAGCATGCAAAACTATCAAAAGTGCATGGTCAACGCAGCTTTTCTGAACAAGCTTACCGTGAACTTGATTGCTTAGCTTCATACCAAGGTTCAAGTTTAAGTAATCTACTGTATGTCGTTGGACAGTCTGAGTTGGTGACCATTGCACCGCGTTGGATGGCCGAAAACGCAGTGAACAGCGATCAGTTACAGATCCTTGATTTGCCATTTGCGAACAAAGAGATCGGTGGTTACTTAAGTTGGCACGAGTCGAGTGAAAAAGACAAAGGTCACATCTGGCTACGCGATCAACTGATGATCATTTGTGGCGAAGTCATCGCGACTAAGTAGTTCATCTGATTGAAAGTTGAGCTTTTACACTAAACTTGTCAATTATTCACAATAAAGTCATCAATTTTTACAATAAAATGCCCCTAAAAGGTGTGAACTTTTTAGGGGCATTTTAGTGTCTTTATTGTAAGTGAAAACAATTAATTAAGGGCAGTTTACCGTTGCCATTTTACTTCGAAATAGACGATGTTGGTGATGTTCGTCGCTAATGAGGTGGAAGTTTGATATCGGTCAGTTGTGTTTCGAAAGGTTGTGAGTACACTTGTTCGCTCAATTAGCTTACGCCTGTAAGCCAAAAGGTAAGTGAAGAAATGGCCAAATTAGATTTTCATATTGTTAAATGTATTCGTGAACAAATTGCAAACGGCGGCTCTCGCGTTGCGCTCAAACACAAAGTGGGCGATGAATGGCAAGGGATGACTTGGACGCAATTTGGTCAGCAAGTTGATGGGGTATCGCTTGCACTTTTGGCTCAAGGATTGAGAGTTCAGGATAAAGTTGGCATTTTCTCTAACAATATGCCGCAGTGGACCATTGCTGATTTTGCCGCATTGCAATTACGTGGTGTCACGGTTCCTATTTATCCGACGAATACCGCCGCTCAGTCTGCGTATATTCTCGATAATGCCGACGTCAAAGTACTATTCGTCGGTGAGCAAGCACAGTTCGATGCCGCGGTGAGTATCTTCGAACAGTGTCCTCAACTCGAGTTGGTGGTTGCCATGTCAGACAGCATCGAGCTGGGTGAGCATGAATTTGCGATCAGTTGGCAAGCCTTTATTGCCAGTGGCGAGCATCAGTATCAAGTCGAGCTAGATGAGCGCTTATTGCAGGCACGATCAGACGATTTACTTACCCTGATTTATACCTCTGGCACAACTGGCCAGCCTAAAGGTGTGATGTTGGATTATGCCAATATCGCGGCACAACTTGATGGTCATGACCAGCGCTTAAGCTTATCTCAAGATGATGTTTCACTGTGTTTTTTGCCACTTTCACATGTATTTGAACGCGCATGGACATTTTATGTTTTGTATAAAGGAGCAACCAACTGTTACCTGCAAGACACCATGCAAGTGCGAGATGCGCTGAGCGAAGTACGTCCAACCGTAATGTGTGCGGTTCCGCGTTTCTATGAAAAAATCTTCTCCGCGATTCACGAGAAAGTGTCTCGTGCGCCAATTCACCGTAAAATTATGTTTACCTGGGCAGTCAATATGGGCGCAAAAATGGCGTTGTGCCATCAGGAAAAACGTAAGCCATCTTTGTTACTGCGTAAATCTCACGCTCTGGCCGATAAGTTAGTAATGAGTAAGCTACGAGCTTTACTTGGCGGCCGCATTAACTTCATGCCGTGTGGTGGCGCTAAGTTGGATGAGACAATCGGTCGATTCTTTCATGCCATTGGTATTAACGTGAAGTTGGGCTACGGTATGACAGAAACCACAGCAACGGTGTCATGCTGGGATGACCAAGCCTTTGACCCTGATTCTATTGGCATGTCGATGCCCGGTGCGCAAGTCAAAATAGGCGAAAACAACGAAATCTTGGTGCGAGGTCCGATGGTGATGCGTGGTTACTATAAAATGCCACAAGAGACCGAGAAAACATTCGACGAACACGGTTTCTTAAAAACCGGTGACGCGGGTCATATTGATGAAAATGGTAATCTATTTATTACTGATCGAATCAAAGAACTGATGAAAACGTCGGGTGGTAAGTACATTGCACCACAAATGATTGAAGGCGCGATTGGTAAAGACCATTTTATCGAACAGATTGCAGTGATCGCTGATACACGTAAATTTGTTTCGGCGCTTATCGTGCCATGTTTTGATTCGCTGGAAGAGTACGCGAAAGAGTTAAACATTGCCTATCACGATCGAGTTGAACTGATTAAGCATCACCAAGTGGTGGAAATGCTGGAAAAACGTGTGAATGAATTGCAGAAAGAGCTGGCTAAATTTGAACAGGTGAAAAAGTTTAAATTACTACCCAGATCCTTTTCCATGGACGATGGTGAATTAACGCCAACTCAAAAACTTCGTCGTAAAGTGATCAATGATAAATACCAGGTTGAAATCGAAGAAATGTACAAAGAAAAGTGATAATAATCGCAGTTAAACTCAGTTAGATTTCAGATTGATGAAAAATTCCCCACAGTGATTGCTTATCGCTATGGGGATTTTTTTATGTCAGTGCTCCGTCTATGTTGTACTGTCAGGAGCGATTGTTTTGTCATCACTATCGCACTAGTCTTGAAATAATATGCTCTTTTGAAGTCGCACCATCTTTTATCGTGCTGTCTATGCTTCATTCTTTGGCGGCTATCCCTTCAAACTCTCTCATCTTCGGTATGTTGTTGAAAAGTGTGACTTGAATCACATTAGACCCATTGATAATAAAACGTTACATTTGTTGGGTAACCTTGCGGTATGTTATGACAATCGCAAGACATAGCCGAAAACGTTGAAGTATTTCGATTAGGCTACGAATAAGCCCTAAACTATGTGAAACCAGACCAATCCGTTGACCTTACGGACAGGGTACTGGGTAAGGAGAGCAAGTATGACAGCAATGTTGTCAGGTGCAGAGATGGTTGTGCAATCTCTGATCGAAGAGAATGTACCTCAGATCTTTGGTTACCCTGGTGGTTCCGTTCTAGATATCTATGACGCACTGCACGCCAAAACCGACCAAATTAAACACGTACTAGTCAGACACGAACAAGCCGCGACGCATATGGCGGATGGCTATGCTCGCGCAACCGGACAACCGGGGGTGGTACTGGTATGTTCAGGTCCAGGCGCGACCAATACTATTACTGGTATTGCAACCGCGTATATGGACTCAATCCCAATGATCGTGATTTCAGGTAACGTACCCAATAACCTGATTGGTAACGATGCATTCCAAGAGTGTGACATTGTTGGTGTATCGCGCCCCGTGGTGAAGCATAGTTTCTTAGTTAAGAAAGCGGAAGACATTCCTGAAACGATCAAAAAAGCGTTTTACATTGCGACAACGGGTCGTCCTGGACCGGTAGTGATTGACTTGCCAAAGGACGTGCTTAACCCGCAAATCAAATTGCCTTACCAGTATCCTGAAAGTCTTTCGATGCGTTCTTATAAGCCAACCACTTCTGGCCATAAAGGTCAGATCAAGAAAGCGTTGAAGTCGTTACTGGAAGCGAAAAAACCAGTGCTTTATGTCGGTGGCGGCGCGGTGATATCTGGAGCACATGAACACATTCTTGAATTGTCAGACAAGCTCAACTTACCCGTGGTCAGTACCTTGATGGGGTTAGGTGCTTTCCCTGGAACGCACAAAAACTCACTTGGCATGTTGGGGATGCACGGTACTTATGAAGCCAACATGGCGATGCATGATGCTGATCTGATCTTTGGTATCGGTGTCCGTTTCGATGACCGTACCACCAACAACCTAGAGAAATACTGTCCGAACGCTAAGGTCATGCATATCGATATTGATCCGTCGTCGATATCTAAAAACGTCAAAGTGGATCTGCCGATTGTCGGTTCAGCGGAAAAAGTATTGATCACCATGCTTGGTCTTTTGGCTGAGCAATCTTGTGGTAATGATGAAGAAGCCATTCACGCTTGGTGGGAAGAAATAAAAGTATGGCGTGATCGTCAATGCTTGGCTTACGAAACCTCACCTGAACGTATCAAGCCACAGCAAGTTATTGAAACTCTGCATAAATTGACCAATGGTGATGCTTATGTGGCCTCTGATGTAGGTCAGCATCAAATGTTCGCAGCGCTTTACTATCCATTTAATAAGCCACGTCGTTGGGTCAACTCCGGTGGTCTAGGCACAATGGGCTTTGGCTTACCTGCGGGCATGGGCGTTAAATTTGCAATGCCGGAAGAAGAAGTCGTTGTCGTGACGGGGGATGGCAGTATCCAGATGAATATTCAGGAGTTATCGACCGCAATGCAATACGACATCCCGGTTAAGATAATTAACTTGAACAACCGTTTCTTAGGCATGGTAAAGCAGTGGCAAGACATTATTTATCAAGGCCGCCATTCAAATTCATACATGAGTTCTGTTCCTGATTTTGCAGCGATTGCAGAAGCTTATGGTCACGTTGGTATTCGTATCGAAACGCCAGATCAGCTCGAAGAAGGGCTACAAAAAGCGTTAGATATGAAAGACCGCCTCGTGTTCGTTGACATTAATGTCGATGAAACTGAACACGTCTACCCAATGCAAATTAAAGGCGAGGGTATGGATAAAATGTGGCTAAGCAAAACGGAGAGAACTTAATATGAGACACATCATTTCATTACTATTGGAAAACCAACCGGGTGCATTGTCTCGCGTTGTCGGGTTGTTCTCTCAACGTGGTTACAACATTGAATCTTTGACGGTTTCGCCAACGGATGACGAAACCCTTTCACGATTGAACATCACTACCACATCCAACGAGATGCAATTGGAACAGATCCAGAAACAGTTGCACAAACTGATTGATGTATTAAAAGTTCAGGAAGTGACTGAGTTTGAACATCTGGAACGCGAACTGATGATGGTAAAAGTCAAAGCCAGTGGCTTTGCTCGTGCCGAGGTGAAACGCACCGCGGATATCTTCCGTGGCCAAATTGTTGATGTCACCGCTTCACAATATACCGTGCAGTTAGCGGGTACCAGCGAAAAACTGGATGCATTTATTCAAGCGATATCGGAAGTCACCGACGTGGTTGAAGTCGCACGAAGTGGGGTGGTTGGTATTGCGCGTGGAGAGCGTGCGTTAAAACCTTAACTCTAAGCGAGCCCAAGCTTTAATCATATAAATCATAACCATCGTCATTGACGATGGTTTTTTCTGCTGCTTTGGTATTTCCAATTCACTCATACAAAAATAAAAATAAAAATAAAAAAAAGAGGGCTTAAAGCCCTCTTCGATCAGTTAACTGAAAATCCAGTCTTATAGTACGTGTACAGACGCTGTGTTTGTTGTGCCAGAAGCAACAAGTGCACCTGAAACCATCACAACGATATCGCCTTTGTTACCAAGACCTGATTCTAGAGCAAGTTCTTTACCTGCGATGTAGAAAGCATCAGTGCTTGCAATAGAGTCAACAACAACTGGTGTAACACCTTTAGTCAGAACTAGCTGAGCTGCTGTCTTCTTATTTGTTGTTAGTGCTAGGATGTTTGCTGTTGGGAAGTATTTACGTACTGAACGAGCAGACTTACCACCTTCCGTAGCGACAACGATTAGAGGGGCCGCTAGTTTCTCAGCGGTATCCACTGCGCCTTTACATACTGCTTCAGTGATGCGTAGACGTGGGCTATCTAGACGAGAACCTAGCTCAGCCTTAAGTGCAGCATCTGTGCGGTTTGCGATCTGAGCCATGATAGTTACCGCTTCAACAGGGTATTTACCTTTAGCCGTTTCACCAGAAAGCATTACAGCATCAGTACCGTCCATTACAGCGTTTGCAACGTCGCCCGCTTCCGCACGAGTTGGACGTGGGTTGTTGATCATTGAATCAAGCATTTGAGTTGCAGTGATAACCATCTTACGTGCACGGTTACACTTCTCGATCATCATTTTCTGAGCAAAGATAACTTCTTCAGCAGGGATTTCAACACCTAGGTCACCACGAGCAACCATGATGCCGTCAGAAAGCTCAAGAATTTCGTCGAAGTTATCAACACCTTCTTGGTTTTCGATTTTAGAGATGATGTGGATGTTCTCGCCGCCGTTTGCAGCAAGTACTTCACGGATTTCTTTAACGTCAGAAGCTTTACGGATGAAAGAAGCCGCTACGAAATCAACACCTTGCTCACAACCAAACTTAAGGTCGTTCTTGTCTTTTTCAGATAGAGCAGGAAGGTTTACAGAAACACCAGGAAGGTTAACACCTTTGTTTTCACCTAGAGCACCATTGTTCAGTACTTTACATTTTACTTCAGTATCAGTCGTTGAGATAACTTCCATCTCGATCAGACCATCGTCGACAAGAATAGTGTTACCAGCGCTTAGGTCTGCTGCGAAACCAGCGTAAGTGACGGCTACTTTTTCTTTGTTACCAACAATTGATGTATCCGTTGTGAAAGTGAATTCTTGACCAGCAACAAGGTCCACATCGTTACCACCTTCTAGTTTGATGGTACGGATTTCAGGGCCTTTAGTATCCAGAAGAATAGCTAGTGGTTTGCCAGTTGCTTCCATTACTTGGCGGAAGTTCGCAATACGAGTGCCGTGCTCTTCGAAGTCACCGTGAGAGAAGTTTAGACGCATTACGTTCATGCCTGCGTTTACTAGTTCAGTTAACTTCTCTACAGATTCAGTTTTAGGGCCAATCGTACAAACGATTTTGGTCTTTTTCATGGAAGATACTCTCCGGTAAGTATAGTTACAATTTGAAAGTTGTTTTTTTCCTGAAGCTTGAGGTGATTCTTGTGACATTTAGTGCCTGCCACCAACCAAATTGTCACCACAATATTTAACTTCAGATTCTGAAAGTCTTTCACCAAGTTTAGTCATTTTATGACTAAAGGTTCGGCGATTTTGATTACCTTTTTGTGACTGATCCCACTTTATATGCAAAAAGTTGCAAAAAAATAACCGTCATTTATGTAATTTTTTTTCTTTTCGGTGGCGAATTCTACCACCGAATCACCGCAATATCACGGCTTAAGATTTGTCTTAGGACAAGGTTTTAACGAGAAATATTAATTTTTTGGTTCGAAATAAATGGACTTGTAAGTTTCGTTTTGACTATAATAACTTTCACATCGAAACTTTAAAAATAAATATAAATGTCGAAACGAAACACTCAACTCAGAAGACATGCGATTTCAAACTTGGTTTCCGAGCGGGGAGAAGTCAGTGTTGATGAGTTAGCACAAAAATTTGAGACCTCAGAAGTCACCATTAGAAAGGATTTGGCTTCTCTAGAAAAAAATGGACAACTTTTACGCCGCTATGGTGGTGCCATCGCCATTCCAACAGAAGTCATTCATGAAGAATTGAGCTCAAATGTTTCGACTCGAAAGTTAAGCTTAGCAAAAGCGGCGGCTTCGCTGATACGCGACCATAATCGCATTGTGATCGACAGTGGCAGTACAACCGCGGCTCTCATTCAACAGTTAAACGATAAGCGTGGCTTAGTTGTGATGACCAATTCACTCCACGTTGCGAATGCACTTAATGAATTGGAGAGTGAGCCGACGTTGTTAATGACCGGAGGGACGTGGGACACGCACTCAGAGTCCTTTCAAGGCAAAGTCGCCGAATCGGTATTACGCGCTTACGACTTTGATCAACTGTTTATTGGTGCTGATGGGATCGATCTCGATCGCGGAACGACGACATTCAATGAATTGGTTGGTTTGAGCAAAGTGATGGCCGAAGTGTCTCGAGAAGTGATCGTGATGATCGAATCAGAAAAAATAGGGCGTCGAATCCCAAATCTTGAGCTTGATTGGCATCAAATTGATGTGCTTGTCACTGATGCTGAGCTTAAAGCTGAGCACAAATTGCAGATTGAACAACATGGTGTGAAGGTGATTTGCGCCTAGTCAGCCGTGTGTAGGTCATAGGTGCATCTTACGCTATTGATGCGCCATTACCGAACATATTCAGTTTCAAAAGTTTCAAATTTACTTCCCCATAGAAAGGCCTTTGCTTGCTGCCTCATTACGAAACTATGGCTAAGGGAAGTACAAAACTACTAACGGAGAAAAATACATGTGTGGAATCGTCGGTGCAGTGGCACAACGAGATGTTGCAGAAATTTTGGTTGAAGGTTTACGCCGATTGGAATACCGCGGCTATGACTCTGCTGGCGTTGCGGTTGTCGATGGTGAGTCCAATCTCACCCGTGTTCGTCGTTTGGGCAAAGTTCAAGAGCTTGCTGATGCGGTTGACAAAGCAAAAGTCATCGGCGGAACTGGGATTGCTCACACTCGCTGGGCAACGCACGGTGAGCCGTCAGAAGTTAACGCACACCCACACATGTCAGGCGACATTGCTGTTGTCCATAACGGCATTATTGAAAACTACGAAGAGCTGCGTGAAACATTACGTTCACGTGGTTATGTATTTGAGTCGCAAACCGATACAGAAGTGATCGCTCATTTGGTTGAGTGGGAACTACGCACCTCAGAAACATTGCTTGAAGCGGTACAAAAAACCGCGCAGCAACTGGAAGGTGCCTACGGTACGGTAGCTGTGGATCGTAAGGATCCTTCTCGTATTGTCGTTGCGCGCTCAGGCAGCCCGATCGTGATCGGTTTTGGTGTCGGTGAAAACTTCCTTGCTTCGGATCAACTTGCGCTACTAAACGTGACACGTCGCTTTATGTACTTAGAAGAAGGTGATGTCGCGGATATCACACGTCGTGAAGTCACGGTTTACGATGAGAAAGGCGAGCGTGTGGAACGTGAAATTACAGAATCCAACGCCGAGCATGATGCGGGTGATAAAGGTCAGTATCGCCACTTTATGCAGAAAGAAATCTACGAGCAGCCAAAAGCGTTAATCAACACCATGGAAGGACGCATCACCGCTGATTCTGTTGTAACGGATGCGATTGGTGTGCATGCTGCGGACATCTTGAACAAAGTTGAGCACGTGCAAATCGTTGCGTGTGGTACGTCTTACAATGCAGGCATGACAGCACGTTACTGGTTTGAAGATATTGCCGGCGTGAGCTGTGACGTAGAAATTGCTTCTGAGTTCCGTTACCGCAAGTTTGTTACGCGTCCAAACAGCCTTCTGATCACGCTATCTCAGTCAGGTGAGACCGCGGATACATTAGCCGCACTTCGTTTAGCGAAAGAGAAAGGTTACATGGCGGCAATGACGATTTGTAACGTAGCGGGTTCTTCTTTGGTTCGTGAGTCCGACTTTGCCTTTATGACTCGCGCTGGCGTAGAAATCGGTGTGGCTTCAACCAAAGCCTTCACCACGCAGCTTTCTGCACTTCTGATGTTAGTTACCGCTCTGGGTAAACAACAAAACCGCATCAGCAAAGAAAAAGAGAAAGAGATTGTGGAAGCGCTACACGCGTTACCAAAACAGATCGAAGCCGCGCTTTCTTTCGAAAAAGACATTGAAGCTCTGGCAACCGATTTTGCAGACAAGCACCACACACTATTTTTAGGTCGTGGCGAGTTTTATCCAATCGCGATGGAAGCGTCGCTGAAGCTAAAAGAGATCTCTTACATCCACGCTGAAGCGTATGCCGCGGGTGAGCTAAAGCACGGTCCACTTGCCTTGATCGATGCAGACATGCCAGTGGTTGTGGTAGCGCCAAGCAATGATCTACTTGAAAAGCTCAAATCCAACGTTGAAGAAGTCCGCGCACGTGGTGGCTTGTTGTATGTATTTGCCGATGCTGACGCAGGATTTGAAGGCGATGATACGATGAAGATCATCACGCTGCCACACGTTAGCGAAATCACTGCGGCGATTTACTACACCATCCCAATGCAGTTGCTGTCGTACTACATCGCACTGATCAAAGGCACTGACGTCGACCAACCTCGTAACTTAGCCAAAGCAGTAACCGTAGAGTAATGACGACACTTACATTTTGATTTATAAAATCGGCACATGCGAGCGTATGTGCCGCTTTTTTATCAGCCACTTAGGTAAAGTTGGCCGTATTTATGATCGGACACTTAGGATCCGAAATCAGTTTGCTTTACATCCACATCAGACTTATACCAATCGCAGTCAATAACTGGTCATTCTAGCTTGTTAAAATACTCGATAACTTCGTTGCCTTTTTCGTTTATAAAGTAGATTGATTGTAGAATAACTGCTTATCGAAAAATTTCGCCTCGTTCTCAAGCGTTTTTCCTGCGCTATTTCTGCTCACTTATTTACTGTGATATTTACTGTAACTGGTATTAAAACCGACTTTGGCATCAGAGTCATATTTTCTCGCTAATCGATTGTGTTACTTTTTAATTCATTGTCATAACATTCTGTATCACAATCGTTTAATCTTGCTTGGATGCTTTCGCTGTAAGGTCTCTTTCAACTTCTTGGATAAATACCACCATGTTTAAAATGCTTTTGATGGCTTTACTGCCTTTTTTACTGCTCGGTTGTAACGGTAGCAGTGACGACAATAAAAATGACTCTACGTCTGATGTGATTGAGCAAATCCCTGAGGAAGATGCCGATAACGGCGGTTCGAGTACACCTGAGCCAGCGGTCGCTTTACAAGCTGCGTTAAGCGACGGGGATATTTCTGGCCTCACTGTTGAAGATGCGCCTATGGTGTTGGAGGCTATGCTCGCTTCCGCCAACCGAACGATTGAGTCCAATACCTCATTGTTAAGCGACGTGCTCGGAAGTGCCGCACCGTCACCATACCTTATTGGGCGACGTTCCGTGTTAATAGAACCAATGGGGGCACAAGGAGCAACGCCACTTATTATGGGTGACGATGGCAATACGTTAGCGACGATACAGGGCCATGATGGTGTACGAGCGGCGGCTTTTGGTGGCAACTTTTTAATCCAGGATAACGACAGTAATTATTCTTATCTCGATGCATACCAAAAGGACTTTAAACGAGTTTTATCTTGGTTAGTGAGTGGCGATGCGAATGCACCCATTCCTAGTACGTTGAACATCGCTTACGATTTGTCTTCTGGTTGGGTATGTCAGCCAGCGTTTAAAGACTGTGTTGAAGCGCCGTTTGAGCATATTGGCATTGATGTGACTCCGTCTCAGTGTTCAGTGCTTGGCGGGACCGATGAAGAAAATCTCGCGTGTGCTCAGCAATCCGATCTGGTTTTGATCAGTGCGGTCGAGAAAGAGGTTGGTGATCTGCAAAGTCAGGTTTCGGCATTGCTGCAATCTGGGGTGCCAATATTGTACCTCCACAATCATGGTGAGTTCTTGCCAGAGGAAGGTGCGCAGATTCTAGCCGCGATGGGAATGGAGTATGCAGTTGCGGGCGCCAGCAACTACTTTAAACAAGATCAATATACTGGGGGACGTAGTGCGACAGAAAATATTGAGCGACTTTCTAATCCGTTCCACGAATACTTGCCTTTCTTTACCGCATTAAACGATGGTTCGTTGAACACCAACTACGACTGGAGTTCTTGTGTCAATTCTGCGGGAACATTTAAGTGCCCGGATGTGCCGAATTTAAATGCGTCATTGGTTGAGCCTGTTGATGCGCTGCGTGACGTGTTTGATAGCTACACCAAGTCGGGGACACCACTATTTTCTGCACCGGGGAATGAATTTTATCGCTTAGCCAATATTTGGGCAGATCTTAATCGTCGCAGCATGTCTTATCCTATGTTCAAAGAAGAGGATATGGCAGATTACCGTTTTCAGAAAGCGTATGTATCAGATGCGATGGTGACGTACTTGCGTACCGCAGGGGAAGCGCAGCCTAATATGGGGACTTTTGCGTTAACGGATCAGGGCCAACTCCCTGTGTCACCTCAACAAGAAACCGTGACTGTCACACTTCCGGCAGAAAGTGGTTTTACCGCATTGGGCCGCTATATAAAGCCGGGTAGGACCGCAACCATTGAACTTGTCGATGCGGGTAACGCAAGCGTCAGTTTCTATATCAACACAACACCAAATGGCGGCACCCGAGTTTGGAACCCTGAAAAAGGTTCTGGTATTGTCGGCTATGCGCGTCCACGTTTTTTGAAAAGTCCGAATATGCCATTGAATCCATCTGAGCCAGTAGAGGTGAATTCTCCCTACGGAGGCACATTAGAAGTTCGCTTTAATGGTGCCGTAGCAGGGCAAACGCTGACGTTCAACGTGACCAATGTTGGCACGCAACCTGTGTTGAATTTGCGTGAAAATGGCAACGTCAGCTCGTTTGTCGATGAGTTGATGCAAACCCCGTTTGAGTGGGCTGAAATTAAACTTGATGGCGTCGAGATTCATACCCGAGTCGATAAGATGCTAAGTGTGGTCAACAATGATATTTACGCTGGTGATTTAACCCGATACCTTAATGAGTTGGATGATTACTTTATTGGCGGCGCTTACCATATGGCCGGTTTCGCGGGCACGAAACCATTGTCGGCGGCAGTGTTAGCACAGTGCAATCAATTCGGATGGGATTGTGAGAATGCAGAGCTGCATCAACTTCCAAATGTTCAGCACATTACTGCGGGAAATACCGCTGCGTGTGGCGCGGGTTGTAGTGGCAATCCTTATACACAAATGCAAGGCGTAAACCCAAGAGGCTTTTTGGAGAGTCATGAACTTGGGCATAACTTGCAGTATCAAGAGTTTAGAGTGGATGGTGGCATCAGTGGTGAAGTGTCTAATAACATTTTCCCACTGCAAAAGAACGGTCGTTTATACCAAGATTTTGGCGTCGATTTAGGTTCCAACAAAGTCGACTATGAAGCGACCTTTGACATGTTAGTCGCAGGCCTAAAAAGTGGAAACTCATCAGATAAGCTGAATCAGGATCTCTGGACTGACGCAAGTTACTCGGCTCAAGGCAATAAGCGCTTAGCATTTTACACCCAATGGGCTCTGTATTGGGCCGATAAGCAAAATAGCAGTGATGCTAAAACCGCTTGGGAAATTTATACCTTACTGTATCTTCATGCGCGCGAGTTCTTAGCGGCGGATGTCGACAACAGCACTCAAGAGACAGAAGACGATTGGGATAATGTGAAGGGTAAGCTTGGCTTTAGTACGTACGCGACTCGACCAGATCAAGATGGCTCAAGAAACAGCCAGTATGGGAATGACTACTTGCTGATCACATTATCTAAACTGACCGGTCATGATCAGCGAAATGTGTTTGATATGTGGGGAATTAAATATTCTTCAGCAGCGACACAGCAACTTGATACATTTGGTTTACCCGTAGAGCCGCTGTTCTTCTATACCACAACGCCGATGAATGATTACGCTGCAGGGCATCGAATTGATATGTCGTCAGACCCATCAACGCTGGAGTACGCCACCGAATAATCTTGCCTTACTGTTTGAATAGATAGATGTTGTTTGAATAGACAATTGTTTTGGGTAAATCTATTGTTGCGATAAGCCTATGTTTTGGTAAGCCCACTCTTGGGTAATCTTAGGTGACTGGCTCAGAAGTTATCGTTTAAAATGGGCTTTCCTTGCCGAGTTCATTGCAGATCTCGACAATCGCAAGTGAAAGCCCTGATTTGATGATTTGTTGCTGGCGCTGCAATTGCAGCTGATAGAACTCAAGATCGATATCGTCATCGGGTTGGTTGACTTCAAATTGAACCATGCCCATTTTCTTTACCAAGTGTAGCTTTTTGATCGGGCTCAATATGCTTGGGTCAGTGAATTCGTAGTCTGAAGCGTCACTATTAAGGTGATGCTTTAACTTAATGATGTCTTCGATGTCATGATATACATCGTCAGGTAACACACCTAAACCATACAATAGTTTCAAACGAACGGAGAGATCGCCTAGGGGGCCTGAGTCTTGCAATAACGGGCCGACAACGGACTGAACTGCGAAGTTATCTTTACGAAAGATTCTCTGTATCAAGCCGTCAATCGCGTCGTTAAACACGTCAACAGCCGCGATAAAGAAGCCTCGTACCGATGGTGCGCTATTTAGCCGTTCAATGATCTCGGTTTCGTTGATGTTTTCTGCCATATACTGAGTTACTGTGTTGTTATTATATTGAGGGGAGCGTGGAGCGCTCCCCTTGAGCCCATCATAGCTGATTATAGAGAGCCTCAATTTGAGCTACTTCAATGCTATCTTCTGCTAGACCGGTGTACTTCGTCAGTGTTTTTTTCACACCGACTTCTTGTAAAGCACGTTGTAGTTCAACCGCTTGGGGGTCAGTGTCGTTAGTGTACTTTAATGCGGCTGCTATGCCTTTTAAAAGCGTCTTATTTTCAGTGCCATATTCCATTGTGCCAAGTAGTGGCTTGACTAATCTATCGTTCACCCCCAATTTTCGGATAGGTTGACGACCAACACGGTCCACTTCATCAACCAGGTACGGATTAGCAAAGCGACCTAGGATCTTCTCGATATAAGCATTATGCATGTCACGGTCAAAACCGTACCGACGTATTAGCACTTCGCCACTTTCTTGCATCGCTTTTTTGACTTGAGCGTGGATACTCGGATCTTCAATCGCTTCGCGAATCGTACGATGGCCTTTCAAACAGCCTAAATAAGCGGTGATGCAGTGACCTGTATTGAGCGTAAACAACTTGCGTTCGACAAAGGCCATTAGATTATTGGTTCTTTCCATGCCCGTGATATCGGGAATGTCACCTTTGAACTGTTGTTCATCGACGATCCATTCACTAAAACTTTCTACGGTGACTTCGAGTGGATCATCGTTGGCTGCTTCTGCTGGTGGTACGATGCGATCGACCGCGGAATCAACAAAGCCAACCAACTCATCCGCTTTGGCGTGCAGTGATTTATCCAGATGTTTGTACACTTCGCCTTTCAGGTGTGTTGTACCTCGCACCATGTTTTCACAGGCGATAATGTTTAACGGCTCGTCATTACCCACTTCAAAGCGTTTTGCAATCCCTGCCGCGATGGTTTTTGCGATAATATCCAATACGTTTGGACCGACCGCTGTAGTGACTAAATCGGTTTTTACGATGCGGTCAATCACGTCTTCACTTGCTGAGTTTACCGCGGTTACGTGTGTCACAGTGTCGATTTGACACTCTGTGCCGACGACTTTGACTTTGTATTCTTGTTTGTGGCTCAGCTGGTCGACCAATGGTGCGTCTACGTCCGCAAACGTGACCTCAACGTCTGCGTCTGCTAAGAGTTTACCGATGAAGCCGCGACCAATGTTACCTGCACCAAAATGAACTGCATTTTTCATAATCTTTACCTACCAATGTCTTCAATATTGACGAATGAATCTAAAGTGAGGCCAACCACATAGGGGGTGACGGTTGACCTCAGCTTGCTCAGGAGCAAATGGAAAGCGTCATTAAGCGGCTTGTTGACCACCAAGGATGTTGAGAATTTCTTCTACGTCGGTGGTGCTTGTCAGCTTCTCAATCGCTTCCGGCTCATCAAGCGCGTTGGTAATGGTGGTGATCACTTGGATGTGCTCATCATTCTTGGCAGCAATGCCAATAACCAGTTTTGCTACATCGTCTTCGTCTTCAGTAAATTGGATACCAGATGGGTATTGGCAGATAACAATGCCAGTTTTCTTCACGCGATCTTTCGCTTCTACGGTACCGTGAGGTACTGCGATAGATTCGCCAAGATAGGTGGAAACCAGTTGCTCACGTTCAAACATTGCGTCAACGTATTCAGGCTCTGCATAGCCAAGTTCGACTAGTTTATTGCCTGCAAAGCGAATTGCTTCTTCTTTATTGGCGGCTTGCAGCCCTAGATGGATGTTTTCACGTTGGATACGGAATACAGACGGTTGTTGCTCTTCAAAGCTGTCGTCATTTGCTGCAAGAATCGAAACTTTGACCATTTGATCGTCATTTGCCGCTGTCTGTTTCTGTGCAGCCAGCAGTTTGGTGACAAGCTGGTTGTACATTTCGCTGTCTAGGAAGTTTGTCAATGAAATATGGTGTGCGTTTGGAGCATGCTTACGAGCACGATCCGTTAAATCTTTATGAGTAATCACGATATCTACACTCTCTGGTAAGCTGTTAATGGCAAGGTTGGTTACGCTGATATTTAAACCCGCTTCTTGGACCTTTTTACGTAGCATGCTTGCGCCCATTGCGCTTGAACCCATACCCGCATCACAAGCAACAATAATGTTTTGTACTGTTGCTAGGTCGATGTCACCTTTGCTTTCACTGTTTACCGCAGCGCTGTTTTTTGCGGCAGATTTCATGTCTTTCATTTGTGATGTGGCTTTTTCTAACGATGCGCCATCACCATCTTCTTCTGTAGAACGTTGGGTTTTCATTAGCAGAGCGGCTACAGAGAATGATACCCCTGCGGCTGCAATGATAGAGGCCAACACACCAACGATCGCGCCTTTTTGTGTCATCAATAACACCGCGAAGATGGAACCTGGTGATGCTGGAGAAACGATACCTGCATTGAACATGGTCAGAACAAATACGCCTGTCATACCGCCTGCGATTGCAGCAAGGATAAGACGGGGATTCATTAGGATGTATGGGAAGTAAATCTCGTGAATACCGCCGAAGAAGTGGATGATGGATGCGCCACCTGCTGTTTGACGAGCGGTACCTTTACCAAACACCATGTAAGCCAATAGGATACCAAGACCAGGACCTGGGTTTGCTTCAATCAGGAAGAAGATAGATTGACCTGTTTCTGAGGCTTGTTGGATGCCCAATGGAGAGAAGATGCCGTGGTTGATGGCATTGTTCAAGAATAGGATCTTCGCTGGCTCAACAAAAATAGAAGTCAATGGCAAAAGGTGCGCTGATACAAGGAAGTTAACACCCGCAGCTAAGCCACCTGAAAGCACTTTGACAAATGGGCCAATTAGGAAGAAAGCAAGGATGGCACACAGCATACCGATAATGCCTGCTGAGAAGTTGTTCACCAACATCTCAAAGCCGCTTTTTACTTTACCATCAATGTAGTTATCGAATTTTTTGATGGCCCAACCACCCATAGGGCCGACCATCATGGCACCCATAAACATGGGGATGTCGGTACCGACGATAACCCCCATTGTGGTGATGGCACCAACGACCGCCCCGCGATCGCCGCCGACTAATTTACCCCCGGTGTAACCGATAAGCAGTGGCAGTAAGTAAGTGATCATCGGGCCAACCATAGAGGCTAGTGTTTCATTTGGTAGCCACCCAGTTGGAATAAATAGAGCAGTGATAAAGCCCCACGCGATGAACGCGCCGATGTTAGGCATTACCATGTTTGATAGAAAACGACCAAAATTTTGTATCTTGATCTTTGCATCTGGTGATATCATAACAGTTCCCCGTTCGATGTTCTGATGAATATTGTTGTCGTAAACGGTTCGCCAAAACCGCTTGTTTGATTGCTTAGTACCCAATCAATTTACCACACAATTTCCAATTGGAACTGACAACGGGTTTTTCGTGATCTGCCCCCGCATTTCTTTAGCAGAGAAGCATTTTTTACGTGATAGTGATCAATTAACTGACACGTAACTTTATAACAAAACCTCACTTTCATTTTTGTCAATAAAAATATTAGTGATCATTTCGATATTTTTTGAAATTAATATAAAAAATAAATTGTGATCATAATCACTTTTGATTTTTTTTTAATATCAAATTAAATGCTCGAGCCGATCAATATCACGCTTTTATCCTTGGTTGCCTTCGTGGTAAGTGCGATCTAAATCACATTTGTTGTTTTGTGAAATTTTGTAACGAAATTGGTCGTATGGCTTATGAAGCACTACTTATGCATCATTTTTTCTGATGGGTTCTTGTACACCGATTGATGGCTTGTAGATAGCGCATTGCTTACCTGTTTAGACAAGTCCTGCTTGTAACCAGTCTAAGCAGGACTTCTATGAGTAAAGGAAGTGAGCTCCTGATGAATTCAGTTGCTATTTTAACTATTTAGCTTTGCTTAGCATGATGAACAAAATATTCACGTGCGTGCTCATTGCCCATATAGCGAGACAACGTTTTTTCTTGCACATTACGTAAGTCGACCATAATTAAGCCGTCCAGTGCATTGTTAAAGGCAGGATCGACATTAAAACAGACTAGCTTTCCGTTGAGGCTTAAATACTGACGCAGCAGTACGGGGACTCCTTTACCTTCATCGATGCGTGCGATAACGCGCGATAATAACTGTAAATCTCCTAGCGCCGTCAACATGCTGGTATTCCAAGAAATATGGTTTTCTGGTAACGGGTTTGATGGTGTCACGTGCTCTGCACAAGTGGTGTCGTAATGATGAAGTGTCATGGATTGCGCGAGTAGCTGACGGGCGGTATCACTGTAGTCGTTGCTGATACTCACAGGACCAAACAGGTGAGTGTAGTCTGGATTTTGATGTACAAATGTCGCAATTCCTTTCCATAGCAGAAGTAGGGCACTCATGCTCTTTTGGTATTGCTCGGCAATCACCGAACGTCCCATTTCGATCGATTTGCCCATTTTGTTAAGAAAACTTTCATCGTAGTTAAACAGAGTACGAGAGTACAAACCTTCCACACCATGTTTCGCAAGCAACTGGTCCACTAGACCAAGACGGTAAGCCCCGACTAAACATTGATTTTCTCTATCCCAGACGAACAGGTGTAAGTAATCGTGATCGAAATGATCAATGTCGATGGCTTGGCCGGTGCCTTCGCCAACCAGACGAAAGTTGTGTTCACGCAGACGCCCAATTTCATGCAGTAGTGAGGGGATCTGATGCGCAGCAGTGCAGTAAACGTCAAACTCGCCACTTTGTAAAAGCTTGGTTTCTTTTGGTAGGTTGTTCAGTTCTTCAAGCAATTGGTCTATAGGTAACCCTGCGGCTATCGGTAGTAAAGCATTGGCTGCGATATTTTGTTGCGTTGTGTTGGTTTGACGATTGAGGAGGTAAGTATTGAGCCGCAAATAATTCACCACTTGATCATCGTTTAAATTCATCAGCTCTTTAAATTTAATCGCTTGACCGAACGAGAGCTCAATGGATTGCGCTTTTTTGTTTAATAACTCACGCCCTAACATCAATGTGCGCAGTAAAGGGTGAATTTTCCCCGCCATGTAAAAGCGTTTGGAGTTTTGTCCGTTAATAAAAACAGGCACTGTTGTGGCTTTGTTTTTGCGGATCAGGGTGCTGACACTGCGGCTCCATTCTTTGTCTTCGAGCCTCTGTTGCTTCGAATCCACCAAATGCGATACTTCGCCAGCCGGAAAAACTAACAATAATCCACCGTTGGCTAAGTGTTTGTTTGCGCTACGTAGCGCTTTCATGTTCGATTTGGTCGCTTGTTTGCCTTCGAAAACATCGACACCAATAAATAGCTGATCCAGTTCTGGTACTGTTTTAAGGTATTGATTAGCTAGGATTTGAATATCGTCACGCACCATTAACAATAGCTCTGCCAGAATCACGCCCTCTACGCACCCGAGTGGATGGTTTGCCACCACGACTGTTGCTCCATGCTTGGGTATCGTGTTCAGTGAACCATGCACAACGCGATAATCGATGCCTAAGATATCGAGCGTAAAGCGTAAGAAGGTCGGAATGTCCGCATTAACTGGTCGTTGAGCGTAAAACTTATCGAGTTGAGATAACCCGGTTGCCCATTCTGCGACATTTTCACCAATACCAAATGGTGTTTTACGGGGGAGACGAAAAGGAGTCGAACGGTCCATATATACCTCAGAGTACGAGTGACTGATCGGATAGTAGAAATTACGCATGACAATTCAGAGGCAAAGTCGTGAGACTTTGGTGACAAAAGGGTGACGTTTTGTTGACCAGTTTGAGCAAGTAGAGCTACTGATGTTTGATTCGTGACCATCTTCAATGGCTTATGTTATGGTAACGATACCCGAACGACTTCAAGACGATTGGGTATGACGCTGACTTACATGTCGGTATGATTTATTTACAACATGACCCAGGCCACTTTGTGTGCATCATTGGGTACAAGTCCGCTTCCCCTGAAATGGTTGAAACGGCTAAGGATATTTATGAATGGAAACAATATGGATTAAGAATCCACTCGCGATTTACACTGGCAATGAGCAGGACGCTCGTGGCGGGCTGGTGATTCGCGGTAATACCATTGTTGAGCTGGTGGCCCTTAATGCCACACCTGACACCAAAATCGACTCGGTCGTCAACGCCAGCCAGCACGTTATCACTCCAGGGTTGATCAACGCCCATCACCACTTTTACCAAACACTGACCCGTGCATACCCCGATGCGCTTAACAAAGAACTATTTCATTGGCTAAAGAGCCTCTATCCTGTTTGGGCCAACCTCGACCAAGAGATGATGAGTGTTGCCACAGAATTAGCGTTAGTGGAACTGATGCGATCAGGTTGTACCACGGCTTCTGATCATCACTACTTATTGCCTAATGGCTTAGAACACGCGATTGATTTACAAGTTGAAGCGGCTAAAAAGCTAGGTGTACGCGCCATTTTTACCCGTGGCTCCATGAGTTTGGGTGAAGATCAGGGCGGTTTGCCGCCTCGGCACACCATCCAAACCGAGCAAGCCATCATTGATGACAGTCAGCGACTGATCCAGACATACCACCAAGGACACGATGGCGCGATGACACAAATTGCTCTTGCGCCATGCTCTCCGTTCTCCGTGACTACAGACTTAATGCAAGAGACCGCACGAATCGCGCACGATGAGAATGTGATGGTTCATACCCACTTATGTGAAACCATTGATGAAGAGAACTTCTGTCTGAAGCAGTTCGGCTTACGGCCTGTTGATTATCTTGAAAGCGTTGGCTGGTTGAACGAGCGCACTTGGTTGGCTCACGGTATTCATTTTAACGCTGAGGAGATCGGCCGCTTAGGCAAGGCGGGAGTAGGAGTGAGTCACTGTCCAACCTCGAATATGATGCTGGCTTCGGGCATGTGTAAAAACCTAGAGCTAGAGCAGGCCGGAGTCAAAGTAGGGCTTGGTGTCGATGGTTCCGCCTCAAACGATGGCTCTAATATGATTGCCGAAGTTAGAATGGCGATGTATTTACAGCGTTTGCAATATGGCTCTGCCAAGGTGAGTCATTTCGATGCGTTACGCTGGGCAACCAAAGGATCAGCGCTTGCGATGGGGCGGCACGATATTGGTGAACTAGCCACTGGGTTCCAAGCCGATATCGCGATGTTTAAGCTGGATGATATTCGCTTTTCTGGCAGTCATGATCCGCTTGCTGCCTTGTTATTATGTGGCGCACAACAGGCGGACCGAGTCATGGTTGCCGGACAGTGGCGAGTGCATGATGGTGAAGTGATCGGCGTCGATTTACAGGACTTGATGACCCGTCATAGCCGAGCTGCTAAGCGACTGGCAGAGCTGTCAGTAAATTAGTATCGAATGAAAACAGTCCCATGCGTTGTGTGAGCACGGGACTGTCAGTTTCAGTCGAGCTTTGTTATTTATATAAGTGATTCAGCTTTACAGAATAGGGGTAGGGAGTGTATCGATGTCTTGCTCTGTGGGTTCACCCTCAACCACTTCTACTGGCGTATAGTGCTGGTACATTAAGAAACCGTCCTCAGAAGTTTCGTGGCTATCAGGACTGTCAATGTACGCCGTACAAGTGTAGCCGATAGAGTAGGTTCCAGGGCCGATAAAACCAAACTCGTAGCTGTAAATCGTGTCCCCCAATTCATCCTGCGTTTCGTTAACATCTGCAATGGCCACTGGCGTGTTAAGTTCTGCTGGCGCACCTAAGTCACCCATCATGGTGCGATCCATCTCACCCGCATAGAGATAAACAGAATGCACGGCATCGACAGTATTTATTGCATTCAATTCATTACTGTCAGCAACACATGCGTTGTGAACCTCGGTACTGACGATGCCACCAATATGACCCGCTTCAGATGCATTGACTAGGCTGACTGCATTGGAATTCATGTTCATATGATCCTGACCAACCGGATCAGCCAGCCCTTTACGTAAATCAAACTCAACTACGTAGCTGTTATGACCCGTATGTACTTTTACGTATTGACCTTTTTGCGAGAACTTCAGGCGGCCTTGGTCACTGGTATCAGGCTTAGTTCCATAACAGCTACCTTTGCTGTTCACTACAAGGCCTTTCACTGTACCGTCAGTTTTTTCGACGTAAGAGAAGGTTGTGTCGTTTAGCTGTCTGCCATCTTTAGCGTACAGACACATAGCATAGTCACCCGGCGCAATAGCCTGTTCGCTAATGATGGTTTCTGCGTTACTGCCTTGATATTTCATCAAGTCTACTTGACGTAATGCACCGTCTTCGCTGACGTTCATAATGATAGCGTCACCAGTTTTGTCACCTGTTTCAGGATCAAACGGGATTAAAACAACATCTTCAAAAGCTAGAACAACTTTATTGGCATCATCAACAGGTGCATCGGAAACGCCCAAAGAAAATGTGGCTGCTTCTGTGTCTGATGAATCTCCACCACCACAACCAGCTAGTACTAGAGCGCCAGAAATTGCAACTAGAGGATAAGTGTACTTTTTCATAATAATCTCTTGTGTTTGATGTTATGAAGCATAAACCCAATGACATTCAAAATGTTGAACTCAAAGCATTGCCACGGGTGCTATTTCAAGAAAACGCTCGAAGCCGTTTTCTATGTGATTTATCTATGAGGATAGTCTTAAAAAAGAGAAATGATGTCATTAAAACGTAATCGAAAAGTTAACGTTTGACTTTGTGTTGGAATATATACAGGGAATATTTTGTAAAACTAAGATCTTAATTGTAGTCATGCGAAATTGATAAGTATCAAATCAAAGCACGTAGTATGAGCGTAAGTTTATATGACCGACTGCTAGAAGGAATTAGTACCATGTTATATAAATATCTCTTAAGAGAGCTATTGGGATTGGCGATTGTCATTTCAGTGGTATTCGGTGTGTTGGGGATCTTGCTGGACTTGTTTGGCTTAACGGCACTTTTCGAACATCAAGCATCGATTGCGCACATATTTTTTAGTGAATCCATGTACTTCATTGTATTTTTAGTGCCGCCATATTTTCTTTGGAAGTGGCTCAGCAACCCAGATCTTACCTCAGCGCGCCAACGTTATTTAGAATTAAAGCTCGATGCTGAGCGCAATTAATACGAAATCATAGTGATGTGAGATGAGAGCGTGATATACAAAAGGCGCATGGTGAACCCATGCGCCTTTTGCTTTTTGTTAGAATAGGCTTGTCGTTAGAATGCGGGTTCTATCGTGCCTTTGAATGTATCGTTTAAGAAATCACGAATCGCTTGTGATTGATATATAGAAACGAACTTTTGGTACGCTTCATTATCTTTAGCGTCTTCTCGCGTCGCGATGACCATAACAGCCAATGGGGCATCTTTTGATTCAAGATAGATACTTTGCTTTTTCGGATCCAACCCAGACGACATCACGTAATTCATGGTAATCGCGGCTGCATCGACATCATCGAGTGTTCGCGGCAGTTGGGCCGCATCAACTTCGATGAACTCAAACTCTTTTGGATTGGAAGTGACATCGGTCAGCGCCGCTTTGTAGCCAACGCCAGGCTTTAACTCGATTAACCCCGCATCAGCCAGTAAAAGAAGACCGCGCCCCCCATTGGTGGGATCGTTCGGAATTGCAATTCGAGCATTGGCTGGCAACTCTTCTAATGAACGGTATTTGTTTGAGTACAAGCCCATACGCATCAGAATAGATTGACCAATAGAGACAAGGTGTCCGTCGCGGCTGTTGTTGAAGTTGTCTAAAAATGGTTGATGCTGGTAGCTGTTGATATCGATACTACCATCACTTAATGCTGCATTAGGGGTAATGTAGTCTGAGAATTCGACGACTTCGACGTTTAAACCTTGTTTAGCGGCTTCTTTCGCGACGGCTTCAACGACTTGTGCGTGAGGCCCCACTGTTGCCCCAACTTTGATGACAGACTCTTCCTTTTGACCACAGGCGGTTAGACTAAGCGCTGCCGCGAGTACAAGGGACAACTGCTTAAGATGACGAAAACGCTTCATGATAACTCCATTTATATCGATTTTTAGACGTCTATATGGCCATCCTATCAGGCTTATAAGTAAGGTCAATCTTTGATTGCAGGGTAATAGAAATATCCTAGTTATCGAGGTTTTTCATATCATCCGTTTTCACGAGAAAAGTATTCGCCTCAGTTAAATTATATGTTTACTTAGATTAGTATGATTGCATCGAAAATCCTGCACCTTCAATGATTACGGATATACTAGCCACCGCTTGTACTCAGATACCAGGCCATTATCAATCCCAGCGTTATTAGACCTACTGTTGCAAGTTTATATTTTTTTATTAATTCTTCTGCTTTGTCACCAGCAACATACACTACCAACGCAATACCAAAGTACCTCACGGCACGAGATAGTCCCGTCGCGAGTAGAAACAAAGGGAGCGAAAAGTGAGTTGCACCTGCCGCCAACATAGCAATTTGGAACGGGATGGGTGCTATGCCTAAAGTCATGATAAACCAGAAGCCCTCGGTATTCATTTTCAGTATGACCGTATCAAGGCGGTGCTCCGTTATCCAGTTTGCCACTATATAATCTCTTAATAGTTCGAAAGTGTAGTATCCAAGCGCATACCCGAATAGCGCGCCCACGATACAACCTAAAGTGGCCATTAACGCAATCAGCCAGAGCTTATCGCGCCGTTTCTGCAACAATGGAATAAGCAATGCTTCCAAAGGGATGGGGACAATGGTGGACTCAAGAAAAGAGGCAGTGAAAACTCCCCCCATAATATACTCAGACTCAATCAGATCTTTGGTTTTTCTTTTCAATGTTTTAACCATGAATACTTTATCCTTGAGAATATTTGATGAAGCTTATTCAGACCCTAGTGACATTATTATGATAGACCGTGCCAGTAAGTGCTGTTTACTATAGCCCCTGCGTTTGCCATTAAAGAAGCTCATTCATTTCTGGCACGCTGTCGGGTTGCTCTAGCAAGTATTCACATTCTGTTTGTATGAGTAACATACATAGTTCTATGTGTTCACGCTCCCCTTCATCGACTACTTGAACTTCGGTAAGTTCAATCACTTCCTTCAGGAAGGAGATTTCTGAGGTAGTTCTCGATACTACGTGGCGAAGCCTGATCATCGAAAGGGATGTGTGGCGAAATCGGGAAACCAGTGTGTTTCCATTCATCTTCATAGATGAATGAGAACTCTGTTTCTGTTCCGACAGGAAGAATCAAACGACCAATTTTGGTATTCGTACCGATAAATACGTCTAACTGTTGCCACTTACTCATACCAGCCTTCCTCATTGCTTCTCACGCTGTTTTCAGCTTGGGAGGTTATTTGGCTATTTGGACGAACAAATAGGTTTAAGTCGATAAGGCGTAACGATAGCCCTAAGATGTCCATGAGGATGAGTACATTGGCAAAGGTGACACTGGTATCGCCTTTTTCTACTTTCATGACTGTTCTACGAGATAAGTTGGCTTTTGAAGCGAGATCATCAATACGCCAGCCTCTATCGGTACGCTTTGAGCGAATGGCGCTCCCCAGCGTTTCCATACTGAACTCAGTATTCAAATCAGGCATAGGTTGTGCCTTTACCATCTTACCTTTTCTCATAAGTGCCTTTTAATGTACTTTTGTCACGATTGGGTTCATCTTAATATATAAGTTCACTATAACTCACTTTTGTAATGGCTGTATAAGAAATTATCTATAAGTGTAATTTAAGTTACTTATGCCTGGTTTACGAGTTCAATATCTCTTTTTGTTCTCTATGAGAGAGTTTTATCAGCCAGAACGACACATTTGGCAACAGCGTAGTATTCGGATTAGTATTGGGAGAAGACAGAGAAGAGTGCGTGATCGGGGCTTACCTGACCCATTACCTGACCCAAAATCGTCAGGTACAAAAAAAGGTTAGTAAACACTACGCTTACTAACCTTCTAAAATTTGGTGGCCCCTCGCAGACTTGAACTGCGGACCAATCGATTATGAGTTAGCCACTAACGCAGGAAGTCTAGGAAAACCGAGGTAAATTAAGCGTAACTAAAAATACATTAAAGTATTTACTAAACAGTAGTTTAGCGTAACTTTAGTGAAAGTGTCAAAACTAGTGACTGTACCTCTAGTGTACCTTTTTTCGGTACAGTACCCACACTCTGTGATTTCAGAACTCTCCGATCGATCGCTTTCACCATTTCTGCACACTAAGACAGAAGAGGCGATCTGTCTCCACAACAAAACTGGCTAGTTAGCACATAATAGACACGTTTCTTTTGTCATTTCTTGACCACCTTTTATCAATGGCAGATTATGAGCTTAGTAAATCAGTGGGTATTAGATAGACATGATCTGTAGTTGCAGAGTGTTTAAGGAAATTAATCATATAATTCAGTGTTTGATGTGGTGGTGTCTGTATTTTCTTAAAGTGTTATATAGACAATGTCTGCTTTAAAAAGACTGTTAGGCTAAGAATTTAGAGAGTCACAATGGATCGTTATCGTGAAAGGCTAATAGCGCATTTAGAAGAAGAAATTAGCTTATTAAAAGAAGCAGATTTTCCTATTGAAAAGCTGTATAGAAGGAGGTGTTTCTTCTTTGAGAGAGACTACCACAGGGTGAGGGAGTTGCAGGAGCAGATACATCAGCTTTCGAAACAAGTTGGTGAGCTTGCCAATAGGCGAATAGAATGTGCATTATCTGATAAAAGCGAAAACCATGAAGGAGTAATGAAGCTTCTGACTGGGATGCCAAACAGGGTAAAGCAAGAAAGAAAATATTTAGAGCGTCAGCTTCATGGTGCAGAAAGGCTAACAATTGCTGATCCATACTTCTTCTCATGGAGTGGCCCAAATAAAATATTCGAAAAGGAAAGCAAATACACGGACTTTATTCTGCAGTTAATTCCTCAATCGGTGACATACTTAGAAGTATTTCATCTGCCCGGACCGAATAGCAGAATTTTTCATAAATTTGATAAAATGATCAGGTCTAGGAAAATCAAGGCACGCTTTGTGGAAACAAATGAAATACACGATAGGGTATTTATAAGAAATGATTGTGATGCAGTTTTGCTTGGTACCTCATTAGGAGGATACGGAAATAAGCTAGCCTTTATATTACCAATCCCAGAAGAGGATTTGACGGTGTTTTCTACTGAACTGGAAAGGATAAAAAATGCCTAACAAAGCCATCAAATTATCTCCCTTCGGTCGCTGGACGCTCGTTCCTCGCACCGTTTATGGCAGGCGTTATGTAACCTCAGATCAGTGTTAATAATATAATTCGATTAGATAGGAGAAATAAATAATGGCAAAAATTATGAATCCTTTGCTGTTTTCAAAACATTTCGGAATTGATGAAGTAGAATTAGAGAAGTATGGACTAATTGATCCATTTTTGAATGTAGATACTCAATTATTTATTGATCCTGTTCTTTTACAAAAATCTTCATCCGAAGAGATTAGTATCGGAGCATATAAACAATTTTGTGACCATTTCACGAATTATATTCGCTTGTTGTCTATCTCTGAACGTGAAGGTGATGTCGCATGGAAGGGAGCCAGAAAGCTTTTGGATTTAAGGGAGCCAGCTCAAACGGGTTTAGGCTATGGTGGTAGTAGTCGAAGCGGTAGTTCAAGACCTGATGAAATACGTGAAGTCATGATGAGGACTGCAAAAGAAATTGTTGATTTAGGTGCAAAAGATCCTGAAATGGTTTCGCTAATGGGATTTTTTGAAGAGAATGTTGGTCCTGATACTATCAGTGATTTTACAACAAGAGTGATTATTGAAAGCTTAGCTATTGTAACGAACAACTTTTGTGTAGCTCATAAAATTCCAGTAGAAAAATCTGATTTGGAGAGTGGTTGCGAGTTACCTATTTATGATGGTTCATCAGTATTGTTGGTACCAAAAGATATTGTCCGTGATCTTCCAATAGCAAATGATTGGTCAGATATAGAAGTTGCCGCTCTTCAAAATCAAGAAATCCGTGAACGAGTTAGTCGATATTTAGGTGATATTGCGAGACCTACTGTTGCACAACGAAAAGCTGCTTTGCGAGATGCAGCTCTGGGTTCGTCCTCTTCATTTAAATATTTTCTCGATTCGGTTAAAGAATATGCGGATAACTATGATCCGAATGAAGATGCCCTTGGTTATTACAAAATAAGAGATATACTTAGAAGTGATCTAACACAATATAAACAGAAAAATTTACCAGATATACATAAAGGACCTGAAGAGTTAAGAGAGCTTGTATTAACCACAATTAATCAATTTCAACAGCATGTAGAAAACGGTAACCTTTGGGAAGAATTATGGGTTGGAGATAAGCCAAAAAAAGAAAGAGCCGCTCAACTTATTTATTTCGCTATTGCAGATTGTTTTTGCTCCGCAAACAATATAGATATATCTCCTGAAGCAAATATGGGAGGCGGTCCTATCGACTTTAAATTTTCTGATGGTTACTCAGCTCGCGTATTAGTTGAAATGAAGCGTTCTAACGGTTCAGTTAAGCATGGATATGAAAGACAATTAGAAATTTACAAAGAAGCATCACAAACAAACTTTGGCATTTTTGTCGTAATGGATTACGGTGACTTAGGGCAGAAGCTTAAACAAATAAATGAAATTAGAGAAAAACGTTTAAAACGGGGTGAGCAGGCTTCGGATATCGTTGTGATTGATGCGACAAAGAAAGAATCTGCAAGTAAGAGAAAATAAACGTACAAGAAATGTAACGGTTACATAACAAGAAATTTTAATTGATGAATTTAACGTTAGTCTAATAAGGATAACTTTTGGATGATGGGTTTAGTATTTAAGTGTTTGAGTGTTTTATATAACTTTTATCCAGTTAAGATCTTTCTGAACAAGCGTATAGAAGGATATTTCCTTAATTATCATATCGCCCAGATTCTTCAGGAATCTTCAGATATATATGTGATCGCGACATATTGTCGATTAAGTGATTTGAAAGATAAATCTCCGTTGAGAGGGGTGCTCTGCGAATACCTCAGAGTAGGAGATTTCTACCCAACGCCTAAAGATCTTGCAGTAGCTATAAATGTTTCAATTAATGCATACTGTAATCAAAAGTTCGTTAACGAATCTAGCATTATCGATTTAGCTTTTCATTTATCACACGAAATTAAAAGAAGATTATTTGAAGACCCTTTACTTAAAAAAGTATGTGACGATTTTGGTAAAGATATAAGCATCTACTCCTCATCAGGAAATCGGATGGAAATTGAGCAGTTGTTTGCTGACAAGAAGAATTTATTTATTTCGTATTTCTCGACTTTTGAAAAATTGGAGTTTAGTTACAGTGTGAAAGTTTGGCATCAAAGTCAAGAAAACTCGTTCATAGAATGGAAAGAGCAAGATGCCATTAATGTTCATTTGAATCCTATGCGCATCAGAGAAGGTTTTTTCCTAATGGGTTTCGATTACCATTGTAATCAGTCTAATAGAGGGCTCAGGTTAGCCACAAGAAGTAATGACTATGAAACGTTTAATGGTGATAGCAACGGGAAAATTATTTGGGCATATTAGCATAACAAACGAGCATGGCGTCAGTAGTTAAATTTTTACCATATTCACATGCCAAACAGTACCTATAGCGATCAATCAAATTATGATCGCTTAGCCTTGCCTCTTTTCTACAACTCTTCTTGCATCTTGGCCGAAGCATCTTTCATGTCCTGGCGCAGATCTTCAATCTCTTCAGGCGTGAGTGGTCTTGGTCCATCTTGGTTTAGTTGATCAGAACAGGATGATTTGGCTTCTTTTCTCTTTCTCAGCTCCTCTCTGGCTCACTTGGATTACTCCTGCATATCTTTCCTCTAGTGTACCTTTTTTCGGCACAGCACTGACACTCTGTGATTTCAGGACTCTCCGATCGATGGCTTTCACCATTTCTGCACACTAAGACAGAAGAGGCGATCTGTCTCCACAACAAAACTGGCTAGTTAGCACATAATAGACACGTTTCTTGTGTCATTTCTTGACCGCCTTTTATCGATGGCAGATTATGAGCTTAGTGGATTATTGGTGGTTAGATAGATATGTTCTGTAGTTGCAGGATGTTGAAGAAACTTAACTATATAAATCAGTGTATTGAGTTGGTGGTGTCTGTGTTTTATTAAAATTATTATACAGACAATGTCTGCTTAAAAAAGACTGTTAAATGAATGGAAATCATGACTAGCAACGAATTAAGACTACTAGAGTATTTGGTGGGACATTTCCAATCGGGAATTATCAGTCCAGATGACCCAAGGACGCACTTGCCTTATTCAAAGGTATTGAGTGAACTAGGTTTTCCTACTGATGGGCGAACCCCAGGGGATAGTCTCAACCATCACGCTATGGGTGGATTGGCGGAATGGTTATATGAAAACAGTCTTCCTGCGATAACCGGCATTATTGTTAACAAGCTTACTGATCAAAAAAGAGGCGGCTTTCCGTCTAAAACATATTTTGCTTACCACAATAGACAAGATATGGATTTTGAGTGGCAGCGTGGCCAAATTAGGAGGGCGTGTCAGCTTGATTGGACTCTCGAACTTGAGAAGCTGGGTGTCTTACTTGAAGGTGATTTCGAGCTTCCTGAAGAGGTGCCAGAGGACTTCATTGAAGGTGCAAAAAAAACTATTACAATAAACGCCTACGAACGCAATCCAGCCGCAAGAAATTCATGCATCAAGGCGCATGGGGTTACGTGTTCAGTATGTGATTTTAATTTTGAGACAATTTACGGTGAAAGAGGCAAGGGATTTATTCATGTACACCATTTGCGTTCCCTTGCCGAAATTGGCCAAGAGTACAAGATTGATCCGGTAAATGACTTAAGACCTGTCTGTCCAAATTGCCACGCAATGTTGCACAGAAAAGGCAACATAAGTATTGAGACACTTCAAGGTGAAATATCATTTAACAAAGCATTGCTGCGGACAAGCCGCTGAATGCGGCGTTAGCCATACGGAGTAAAGAATGCCAATTTCTAAATATTCTCAAGAAGAGTATGAAAATGATTTTCTGAAAGATTCTCTTAAGCGAGAAAAGGCATTAGAACGTGCGCTAGATACACGAAAGTTTGAGATTGAACTTTACTGGAAAAGAGCAACTTATTTTTGGACTTTTATTGGTGCTATATTGGCAGGTTTTATTGCAATACAAGCTTCTAGCATCTCAAATAAAACGGATCTTTCAGTTGTCCTGTCGTGTGTCGGCTGTGTGTTTTCAGTAGCTTGGTTCTGTGTAAACCGCGGTAGTAAGCACTGGCAAGAAAACTGGGAAAAGCATGTCGATATGCTTGAGGATTCAATATCCGGTCCTTTGTATAAGGTTATATTGACAAGAGGCGTCCCCAAAGGGGTAAATGAAAATATTCGACATGTATTAACAGGACCTTCAGCGTTATCTGTATCAAAAATAAATCAGTTAATCAGTGTATATGTTTCTATTCTATGGGTTTTTCTAGTTGTTTATTCATTACCGCCATTTGATATACATGCCGATTTAAATTGGTTCTATATATGTATGATTTTGCTTAGTGTCCTTTGTTGCATATCTTTCTTTTGGCTGGCTAGATCCTACCAAGGTGGTTTTTGGCACAATGCAACGATAAGGACAACGAAAATTAAAATGGCTAACAAGGCGCAGCAGTCAGACACATAATGCTTGGTCACTTGTAGTTTAAAGTGTATTTTTTGCTGGGGCTGTAGCGTGTGTGCTGCTGTGCTTGGCGTTAAGTCGCAGTCAGTATCGAGGAAGTATGAAACTAAAAAGATTAAAAACAATTCCTGAAGTGGAAAACTTAAGTTCTCGCCTTGATGGTGATTTTGAGCAACAGGTATTTATATCGGCTCTTCGGAATTACTGTTCAATGGGTAACCCGATACGCTTTAATAACTTTGCTTTTGTCATCCGAGAATTACTTTCTCGTGTCACTGATCGTCTCGCTCCTGTTGAGAGCGTTAAGTTAGCGTGTTGGCATGCACGTGCGTCTGAACAGCGAGAAGTAAATCGAAGACAGCAATTAAAGTTTTGTACGCAAAGCTATTTTCCTGATGACCTTGTGCCAGATTGGGTGAAAGAAGAAATCAAAGAGGTTACAAAAGACTACTTAGATTTATATCAAAAGCTTAATAAATATACTCATATTAATGAGCAGGCATTAGGTAAAAATCCGAAAGAGGCGTTTGCTTTTCTGAAAGACTTGCTGTCTTCGTTTACTAGTATCTTAGATGCCATCCATGACATAAATAGTCATATCATTGATGAAGTGGAGCAAGAAGTTCACGATATAGTATTTGATAAGTTAGTCTTTGAATCACATGAAGCTTTAATCGAAATATCGTCCCACACAGTGGTAGATGCTATTAACGTTGAATCTTACAGTATTGAAAGTGTTGAACCGGATGAGGTTATATTTCTCGGGTATGGGGATGTTGATTGTACTCTAAACTACGGACCAAAGAGTGACCCATTCTCAACCGGGCACAGTGTACCATTTACTTTCAAAGTTAGTGCTCCTATAAGTGATATCACGAAGTTAGATTTCTATGAGCAAGGTATGTATTTGAACAATAGTTCGTTCTACGAATAACAACTTAACAAATGCTTTAATCTGACTGCCAACCTATGTCATTTTGGGTTTGGTTTGGTTTGGTTTGGTTTGGTTTGGCTTTTGTGATTATGGTGGTCCGTTTGAGTGTGGTGTAGTTGGCAGCAAGTTAAGCGGGCGCTGGCGGATCCCCTCATAATTCACCTAAGCCACAAGTGTGTGTGAGGCGTTGATATTCCAACATAGCCCAATGATATTGGGATCCTTTTATTTGGTATCTCCGATAACAACGTACCTCTTTACCCAGTCTAGGGATGGATAGTACTCGGCGATGTTTGATGGTGTTGGCTTGGAAGTCATAATGCCATTGAGCTTGCATGGCGATTAAGCCATTCCACCACATGATGATTTCTGCCATTAGCGCCATCAGCAGTAGGATATCGATACGATTCGTACAGCGAGTTCGATTGTGGCGCAGTGCCAATCCGTAAGCGGGGCTTTTTAGATCTCGAAACGACTCTTCAATCTGCATTCTTTTGGCGTATAAGCGAGTGATTTTAACGCCATTCAATACCTGATTGGGGATGTTTGTTACTAGAAGCCAAGGCTCTTTTGCACCTTTGTGGAATACTTTTCCTGCTGAATGCTTTTGGCAGGTTCGGCTGTGTCGATGGGGTTTTCTGCCTTTAGGTTGACTCTTGTATAAGTAGGCAAAGCATGTGAGCGGTGAACGCCGTGCTAATTGGTTTTCCCTTAAAAACTGCGGCGTGTCAGCTGCCTGAGGATAGAAGGTCTTGTTCCATTGCCAAGGCCCATCACCACATTTGATCGAGACTTCGCCACTTACGCGTCCCAACCAGAACCAACCTTTGTTGGCGACTTGCCGAAACCATGTATTTCTAAATCCAGCATCCGAGACAATGATAGGAGTGCAGCCTTCGGGCAGGAGCGTTTGAAGCTTATCGAGAAAGTATTGATGGCTCTTTGGAGAGTTGTAGTTTTTGTATTCAAACGCCTGCTCATAAAGCGTGACGGCTCGACCTTTAACGGCGACTGAAGCGCGCAATGTCATATAACGTAGCTGCTCACGAACATCTGACCAATCAACGAGCACCACAGGAAAAGGGTTGGCACGGGTAATAAAGGACGCATGCCACCTATAAATGGCGTCTTTTTCACGGTGTAGGTTGCGATTACCGAGCAATCGGTCGATACGTTTAATCGCATGCTTTACGGTGGTATCGGTGTCGAGTGCGCGCCCAACTTTGGTCAATGTGAGATCAGAGCCGTCGAGTACAGTTTTGGTTGCAAGCATCAGAGATCTCAGTCGTTTTTTGTGAATGTCAGGGCATTGATTTTCGAGAGTTTGCTGTAGAATTTGAATGTCGCGCATCGTTAGGGTTCCCTATTAAATCCATTTAATCAGGTGTGTTTTTGGCGAAATTCATTAGATCAGAATGAGCGATGCGCGTCTACTCATTGTTTTATATAGAAATTATGAGGGGATTCGTAAGAACAGGGCGTTAGCTGCCATTAATCAATATCGGAGGTATTTTGAAGTTTACGGAATTTGAACTAGGGCAGGCTGATTATGGAAGTTCAGACGCTGGTTTTGTCATCCATCATTTCTTACAAAGACTAGATGACACTTTTAATCAGTCTAGCCAAAAAAACTTTACAGATTTCTTTAAAAAAAATAAAGATATTTCAAAATGGATGATTTTCAGTGATTATGCTTTTGGTGACCGAAATAAGCCTAATGATGTAATTACTTTTTCTATTTTACCTTATAGTACTGACTTTTTTAAACTTTCTGAATATATAGATGAGTTGTCTTTTAAAGATATAAAAAGACTAAAGCGCGTAAATAAAGAGTTCATAGAATTTGTTGATAATAGTGAAATATTAAACATTTCAATAATTTTACCTAAGAAGTGGGCTTTAGACCCATTCAATGAAAGTAAAGCATTAGAAACTCGTTATAAATTAGCTATAAATCAAGTAAAGTATTGGATATCAAATGAAGGTGATAAGCCTTATTATAAGTCTTTACTATCAATATATAGTACGCTGCTCGAAGAAGTCATGAAACCTAGACCAAACCTCAAGGCAGTCAGAAATATCGAGGTTGTATCATCTTTAGCTGCATACTTTACATATCAAGTGTGTCTAGTATCTGATGTGGATATAATAGGTTGGTTCTCAGACCGAGATCCGATGCTAAGTTATAAGTTGTCTAGTTTTAATAAGCCTGTAATTTTTGATTTGGTGAAAAATAACTTTCATAATTATATGTATAATTCTAAAGGGGATTATAAAGAAAAATTTGTCTTTGGGTTACCCGAAGACAAAGGTAGAGTTTGGTATGATTCTTACAACCGAATACCTGATTTAATCGCAGCAACAATTGCTGACTTTGACCTTGAAAAAAATGAATGTAGTCATCCCAAATTCGTTCCGGTTATAGATAAGATTATTGTAAATATGCCTTATTGTATGGTGTTCAAGATTTTTTATGGAAATAATGAATATTCGTCAGCTTTATTAACCTTTGGTCATCCTGACGGCAGCTAACAAACGAGTATGGCGTTAATGGTTGAATTTTCGCCATGCTCACATTCCAAACAGTAGCTATAGCGATCAATCAAATTATGTTCGCTTAGTCCGTCCTCTTCTCTCCAACTCTTCTCGCATCTTAACCGACGCATCTTTCATTTCCTGGCGGAGATCTTCAATTTCTTCAGGCGTGAGTGGTCTTGGCCCATCATGATCTAGATACTCAGAACGAGGTGCTCTGGCTTCTTTTTTCTTTCTCAGCTCCTCTTTGGCCCATTTTGACGACTCCTGCATATCTTTCCTCAAGTTTTCCTTTTCGGCTTCTGTGAGGGGGCGTGGTGGCTCTGTATCGGGTGCTTTTCTTTTCATGCTGCGTCTGGCTCTCTCGGTGAGAAGATCTTGGTGGTTTAAGTCGATTACCTTCCTGGCGTAAAAACTATCATCTCACCATATGCTCAGGTGCTCAATATGTGAACTGCTCTTGCAGCAAGGTGACCAAGCTTTCAATGGGAGTCCAGAGGGGCTTGCCCCTTTGGGTATAGCGCAGCGTAAACCTTCAATACCTACTTAAAAAGTTTATTCATGACGAGGGACGAGGCATGAATAAATCAGTGATAGAGCTTAACCGTTAGGTTAATGAAGTAACCACTTGTTATACCGGATTCTTTTATCAACTCTCATTTTTTCGAAACGCTTGTAGATACATCAAAACGGAGTCTGTTGAACAGACTCAACTGAGTTATGTCAGAGGGATACGGTACAAGATTTTAGATATGTTCAGGAGAAAACTTGAACGTTAGCGTTGGTGGCTGATTTGAAGACGTGACAAGTCGACCAAAGCTAATTGGCATGAAAAATTAGGGAGTGCTAATGAATGGGTGGGTATCTCAAGTCGAGCGGTGTTAAGCCTGTATCAAATTGCCCCTGGAATGATTCTGTTTGTGTGGCTTCATCCACTATCGCTTTAACTCGCTTCTTCTGGGCCATTTTACTGAAGTAGGTAGGCCATACGTTACACCGGCCCGTTTTTTTTAACCGCTCCAGTGCATGATTTCTTTGTTCATCCAGCCAGCCCGATTTGATGCGAAGTTCTTTCATCAGTTTCATGGTTAACCATTTGAGTCCAGCCGTCCCACGAATTTGACCGTCTTGGTTACGAATATCCATGTTGGCACTGTTGAGGTAGCCTGCTTGCGTTAATTTATCGATATAACGAAACCAAGAGGATTCAGGCATTGTTTCGTTATACATTTTTTCATACCGCTTGATCATGGCTCGGTGTTTGACTGGATCATTAAATGCGGTCTTTGGGACTCCAATGCGGAATGTTGCCCAATCCATATAACTGATTAGAACAGTTAAGACCCGAAACGCTCTGACTCTTACGCGGCGCTGCATATCTCTGTGAGGGCTAATCAGTGAATTTAGAGACCTGAGAACAAAGGGGTTGTCCTGAAAGTGCTTCAGCTTGTCTATCAAGCGGCGAGTAGCCTCTGGCACGCTACCTTGTTTTACTACTCGCAGAACTACACGTACTTCAGAGGAATAGCCTTTGATTGCTGTCGGTGTTGTCTTAGTGTTCTTGCGTGACATGATATCAGTCCTCACAAGATACATTGGATAGGGTGAAATTTAAGCACTTTAACTCTGTGTGAGGTGCTCTATAATGTTTTATTGTCATGTTATACCTCTCAGGAAGGTTAATGTGAAAATGCAGGCCGGTGTTGCGAGCACCGGCCTGTGTGTCTTGATTATTTGTGTTACTTGAACGGCCAACCTCTGGTTTTGTTGGTTTGCTTATTCAACGACATCATTCCTCGATACGCCTTATCGGCCACTTTGTTTTGAATTCCTTCCAGCACGTCAGCTAAGCGATAAAGCTGCTGACTGTATTTGGTGGAATGTGCCCACTGACCAGCAAAATAAAACGCCAGCATTACCAGGAACATGACCGCGAAAAACGCGCCAAAGTCGGTCCAGTTTTGTGGTGGAAAATGTAGTTCCATGCTTGTTCTCCTCTATGCCTAATGGTGAAACTCTGAAGAATTGTTCTCTCAGAACTTCGGTGTGTGATTCTTTAGCCAACCGTCTACCGGCCAGTGAAGCTCAATTCGATTCACGCCCTATACCTGCGGCTCTGGCAAACGGTGTGTCACCTGTACCGGGTTCTTCGGACTTGGCAGAATCGCTGCCAATTGAGCCTGTCATCATGTCGGCCATGTCTGAGTTGGTGGCCGACTTAAACGCGGCTTGAAGAGCGGATGCGCCACCGGCAGTACCCATCACTGCACCAGCCGCCATTCCTCCGGTGGTCATTGCGGCCCCGGCCATTGCTCCGGCACTGATGTTGCCCGAACTGGCTGCGGCTCCAGCGCCTGGGATGAGACCGGCAACGATATTGGGAACGGAATGGATCAGTAGCACCAGGACCAGAGCAACAATGAAAATAACCAGTAGCTCTCGCATGGGGGCGTCGTCAGAAAGGTTGACCAGGAATGAATTCATGATGGACATCGCAATGCCGATCATGAGTGTCATCGTCATGAGTTTTAACGCCAGGCCAAGGACGTTGCGGAAATAGTTAATGGCGATATCGGAAGTCCAGCGTGAGCCGCCAAAGCCGAGGACAAAGATGCCTGCATAACAAAGTACCCAGGCCGACACCAAGGCCACTAATACGTTGGCAGAAACAATCGTCATACACACGACAATCAGCAGGGTGATGATAAAGATCGCCAGGCTGTCGAAGGGGCTGGAAAAGCTGTAGGCATTGCCTGATTTAGCCACAATATCCAGTGCAATACTGATTGGCTCGGATGGCGTGAGTTCACGGGGTAACCCCGCAGCTTCTGCACCGATGATTCTCAGTGAATCGATGATGGACGTGGCAAATTCAGGGCCATTACGTAGCAGCCACAGAAAGAAGCCGAACGTCATGATGAAGCGGATAAACTCAGCAAAGAATTCTCTGATATCCGCTTGACGGAGGAGGAGGGTTCCTCCGGTCCAAACCAGAGAGATAGTACCAAGCAGCCAGAACAGCCAACTGGCGTAGTTAGTCATCACGCCTGCCCAGGTACTGGCGACCGTCATGAACTGCAATGCGACGTCATCCAGCACACCGTTGTTATCAATGGCAGCATGGGCGGCTGCCGAAGGGATAATCAAGCCCAAGGAAATTACCTGACGAACCTTCATGATCAGAATCCCTTATTCTGACTGCGATCGGTAGGGTCACCCATGTTCCAAAAGCAGTTGGCTTGTTGTTTCTCGGCTTTGGTCAGGCCCGGTGAGTCGCAATCGATATCTTTGATGTCTTGAGACTGGTCACAGCCAAGCAGAAGCAATGACGTAAGCAGACACAACGCGATAGATGAAGTAATTTTCATGCTTAAAATCCTCTGTTTTGGGAACGGTCGGTTGGCGAACCAAAATCAAAAAGTGCTTCGTGGGCGGCTTGTTGCAGTGCCTCTTTATCGGCGTCTGCCTGCATCCGAGCGCCGACAGCGTTTTGCTGAGCAATCAATAAACTGCGGATTTGCAGCAGTTGGTTAGCCTGGTTACTGGCAAGCTGGTTGGCATAACCGATAGCGGCCATCTGACCATCAGCTCCCTGAGCGGCTGATTGCAATCGCTGAAGCTGACGGGCATCGGTTTGTAAGTTGTCTTGCTGGAGAGCGAGGTTGTTGAATAACGCATCGTTGGCCTTTTTCTGAGACTCAGAGGCCAAACGACGGTTTTGGATCATGGCAGTCCTTTCCGTTTCACTGCACCCTGAAGAGGAAAAGCAGGGGGAACTGCGGTAGTAGGCCACATCCTGAAATTTGCCCAGATACTCGTCCAGACTGCCAAGCTGATTCTGATAGTAGGCGAGCGTATTGGTCGCCTGAGTCAGATCATGAATTGTGGATTGAGCCTGGTCCCAGATGTAGGAAGCCGGAGCCATCGTGTTTTGCAGCATGTTTTCATATTGCTGTAATTGGGACTGATACTGCTGGATTTGTTTGGCGGTCTGCGTCACGGCTTCCATCGCCGAAATGATGTTTTGTTGCAGGTTAACGCCGTCGGCCACCGGTATACCGGACCAAACAGGGCTAGCGTGCGCCATTATCCCGCCGAGTGCTAAAAGACGAATTTTAGCCGCTAAAATTTTTGTGCTGATGTTCATCGTGTATTCCTTACTGACGTTTAAGTGGTTTATCGACTTCTGCTCTTCTTGGCTTGTTTCTGTTTTTTCTGAGCCATTTCAGCGCGCAGTTGCGCTTTGCGTTGTTCCAGTGCCGATGGCCTCTGCTCCTGTGGTTTGTCAAAACGCATGACATCAAGCTGAGCAAGAGTGCTGAGCGTGTTGCGCCTGATGCTAGGCGGCGCTTTGCCTATCGGCGGAACACCACGGCGTTGAGCCTTAGCCGGTGTGGCCTGATGGTTGGCAGACAGCAAAGATAATCGACGTTGTTCCAGACCTTTATCGCTGAAAGTAAGGGGCAGGCCGGTGTCTGCCGCTGCACGAATTACGCGAGCTTTAAACTCCGGGGAACCATTGACGCTGATTTGATTGCCATAACGCTCCAGGGCTATTTTGAGCGCCTGAGTTATCGCTTCGGAATCGGATTGAGTCGAAACCTGGAGGCGTTGACCATCGTCACGTACTGCGCCATTTTTGGAGCGAAACAGAACGGTGCCGGTTTTGGTGATTGAATCGATCACACTGCTCTGGTCTTTGTGTGTCTGTCCATTTCCCTGGAGCGTGTTGCCATTCAGTGCTTGGGCCGCTTCTCGCGCTCGCAACGCGGCTAATGCTGTTTGGTCACCTTGTTGCGCTTGGTGCTTCAGCCAGTCGGCCCAGGTACGCTTGCTGTGAGTTTGATAAACCTGTTGGCGTTCTTGTTGGTATTGTTTATGGATAGAGTCCAAGCGTCTTTGCAGTGCCTGGCTCGCCTGGGAATACAGCACACGTTTGGTAAATCGACCGCTGCCGGTCAGTTTGATGGCGGCGCGGCGAACCTTATTATTATTTTTGGCGTTGATGATTTGCTGGTTTTTCTTGTGGCGAAGCTGCTCTAAAGCGGTGGCCTTATGAGTTGCGTGAGCCTTTTGCTCACGCTGATAGCGTGCATACAGTTCGGTGGTATCGATGCGTGTTTTTAGCGGCTGCTTTTGGTAATTTCGCTGCGCTGTTTGGCCGGAGTGATTGCTATCGGTCTGATCCGATTGGAACGCGCCGAATCGAGCTTCTAACTTGGGCTTTGAGAGATAGCGCGCAACGGTACTGGCTTTGACCGTGATGCCACTGTCAGCCGAGAAAACCAAGCCATTACCTTTGGCCGATAGCGTTAGGCCATGTGTGCGGCAGGTATCGTGTAACTCAGCCCAGGTCTGGGCGGCTCTCATCTCTTCTAAGCACTCTCGTTTAATCCAACCGGCCAGGCTTTCAATGCCAGAGTGACGCTCCATGTCGGCGGCGCGCGCAGCGTTGTGATTCTGCTGCGGCGTGTGATTATCCTGCTGGAGTCCAAACGCTTTTTCTAACTGCTCACATTGGTCGGCCAAGGTTCGATAGGCGGCATACGGTTCATGCATGGTGTGGCGCGTGGGATGAATCTTATTGATGGCAACATGGATATGCAGATTGTCCGTGTCGTTGTGCACGGCGCTGATACGTTGATGATCGTTAAATCCAAGGCTGTCACACACACGTTTTTCAATCTCTGAAAGCACGTCTTGCTCAATCTGTTCACCGGCTCTGAAGCTGATGATCAGGTGATAGGTTTTATCGTTCTTTGCCCGGGTGTTCGACTGCTGAGTGGCAAGTACTTCGCTGATTGAGTCCCGGACGGAATCGGCGTGGCAGTTCGTCAGCTTTACGTGCCCCAAGCGGTGCTCTTTGCTTTGAGCATCGGTGAGGTAATTGATTAAGCCGGCAAAATCAGATTTGTGCGTGGAACGCATCGGAATGTGTTTAACAATCATGACTATCACCTTTGGCGCAGGACCGACTCCATGATGGTGCTCATCTGATCTTTGGTGGTATCAATCCGGTTCAGCACGGCTTTGATAGTCGGCACACCGATTTGGGCGGCTTTAACATCGTTGGTCAGCCAGAGTTTGAGTAAACCGCCAAGACGGCCAAGATCGCCGTTTACCTTAACCAGCTCTCGAACTTGCTCAGCATCGACGACGCTTTTCACTTGGCGTCCCTGACCAATTCTGCGCAGGTAAGTGGATACGCTCAGCCCGGCTTGTTTGGCGTTGGCTTCAATCCGTTCACGCTCTTCCGGTAGGCAATAGACTTTAATTGGCGTCGTATTCTTCCTGGTGACTTTCTCTGCATGACTCATGTTTTGTCTCCGTCTCGAACCGTCTGTTACTGAATCGGCCCCGCAGGGCAGGATTACCGTTGAGCGCCCTGGCGCGAATAAGGGAAGTGAAGTGGTAACCGCCGACTTGTCGGGGGGACCACTTCACCTATCCTGCCCGCAATATCACCCGCAACTGTGTTTTGGATATCGCAGGTATGCTGCGCTGCTATCGCGCAATTGCGCGTAAACCAGCCTAAAAGCAGGCAAAAACACGAACAAACCACATCAATACAGGTGAAAAACACACAAAGTTGTGTCGGCGTTGCGCGTTGGTAGCGCCGCGACTGCGAGCTGACAGCACTTAAACAGCGTGGCTGCGTATTCATATCAAGTCCTGCTTATTGGGCTTGGCATCAAACGAAAATCCACTGATTTTACGCGAAACGTTTTGCTTCTCTTTCGCTGGCTTATCGGTTGTGCTGGGCTTGGGGACTGTCGTGATGTACTGCTTTACGTAGCGCAGAAATGTTTCATAGCGGAACGAGATATATTTCTGCTCCGTCAGGTACTCCCAAACGGTTTTGAGGTTATATCCGGCCTCGATGCTTTCCTCGACGAAGGGTTGAACGCCAAGGAAGGTTGCAAGGACTTCCTGCTTGGTGGGACGGCGAGTATTAGGCTGGCGCTGAATAATCCAGGCTTGCAGCTCTTTGACGTAATCCGACATCTCAAGCCTCCATATTGTCCGGGGTGGCTTGGTCAATTAAGTTGGCTATATCGGAGACTTTGAAATAAACCCGTCTGCCAATTTTTATCCGGTTTGGTTTTAGCTTATTGGCCAGTTCGCAATTTGTGCGAAGTGTAATCCTCAAGCCTTCAGGACTGCGATGCAGGATCTCTGCAACCTGAGTAAATGAAAGCAGCGGAGATCCTCCATAGTGGTTGTAGAGGCTTTCCTCAGTGGTCATTGTATTTTCCTTAGCCGTTATGTTGCGATGTTCTGTACCCATACCGATCTCCTTTGTCAGTCTCTCTATTGACTTTGAGATAGTCTATGCATAAGGCTTTGGGGTTGTAAACTGCACTTTAACATCACGTTTGTGAATTTTAGCTTCAATTTTTCGATATATCGTAGATCTTTTGGGTGTGTTTTGTTGGTTTTTTAGCGGCTAAAATCTAGTCTTTGCTGATTTTGAGCTTTCTAGATTTCGGTATATCGAACATCGATATCTATAGTGATAAAGTTAATTTTTTATCGTTTTGTTTTAATTGTAAAAATTGTTTTTGTTCTGGATTTATAAATAAAGAGAGAGGAGTGACATCAAGTGAGTGAGATAGTACGTAGAGTTAGATTAATTCGGGTGAAATACGCTTAACTTGCAAGAATCACCTACCATGATTTTCTTTTAGTTGCATGTGTATTTGTGATTTAAATCACTATTGTTGTTAAGTGATTACATTCTATGGCTACTCAGTTGCCGTGAATGTGCCCCTCAAGTGTCAATATATGTGAGTTTATGAAGATAATAGAGAAGTGTATTACTGTGGCTCTGGTGGAGTTATTGACATATGAGGGGCACTTGAGAGTCGTAACGACAGCTTATGAAACGAAAGTGTTAACTCGCAAGTGCGCAGAAATCACCCAACATTGAATTCCTGACCACATTCTCTTGTCATATATTGACCAATTTTCCGTAATAGAAGATTATGAACTTAGGTGAACACTTATGACTATGCAGACGTGTTCCGCAATTTGTGAGTGCAAGGAAAGATAAGACTTACAGAACAGATAAGACTTACAGAACAGTATGCTACTGCTATGGTATCTGTATTTTCTGAAAATATTATAAAGACAATGTCTGCTGAAAAGACACTGTTAAGCGTAAAAGGATTTTGAATTGAAGGTAGAGGATTTTTGGAAGCCCTTTGAGGTGGAAATCGCAGATTTTGATGGACTTTTAAAAGTCGTCAATCAAGTAATGGAAAAAGCAGTTTCAAAGAACATCAAGTTTGCTTGGCGTGGGCAAATCGATGCAAGCTGGGCTCTGCATAGCTCTTTATATAGAAGGGCTAATCTGACAAAAGGAAAGGTTCTTACTGAAGCCGAAATAGCTAAAGAAGAAAGCGAGATACTTGTAGAGCTTCATCGCTGGGGGTTGCACTCTTCGTCTCAAACAGGACGGTTATCAATATTAAATCAACTTGCTATGTTGCAGCACTACGGTGCTCCAACAAGATTAATTGATATTACTTTCAATGCTTGGGTTGGCGCTTGGTTCGCTGTTGAAGAGAAATGGAGCAACGGGACAAGAATCCATGAAGATAAAGACGCCAGGCTTTTTGCGTTCGATGTAACTGATCGTCTAATAAATGAAAATGACGAATATCGATCTTGGGAGGATGATTATAATCGTCCTTGGAAGCAGGATCGAAGTGAAGGAATCGATAGCAAAGAATGGAATACTTCAGTCTTTGCATGGAAGCCAGCAAACTTGGACGCAAGAATAGCGGCTCAAAATGGTGGGTTTCTTTTCGGTGGTGTTCCATCGACCAACAAACCTGATGGAAAAAAATTTCAGTTTCCTAAATCTCCCAATTTCAAAGAAGGTTGGTGGCCTATAGCAGAAGCGCGCGAAGCGTGCTGTGTTGCTGCAAGACCTCATGTATTTGATCCCGCTAAAGGAAAAGGTGCCGGGCCTGGAGCACTATACACCTTCAGAATTAAGGCGAGTGCCAAAGAAGATATTCGAAAGCGACTAGACAAGCTTTTTGGATACAGGCACTCAACCATTTATCCAGATTTTTCAGGTTTTTCAAACTTTGCGCTTCCTAAAATTAAAAGTTACTGAACTTCAAGCCACGCTTAACAAAGCGCTGCTGTCGGACAAATTTTCCGCTGCGCTTCAAATTTGCCGCAGAGCGCGGCGTTATGAATTAAGGTAAGTGACAGATGATTTCTCCTCCAACAGACAATTTATATAAATTTCTCGCTGTGCTTGGGCTTCTAATTGCCGGGTCATCGGGTGCATTTTGGTGGAATGCTTCCAACGATTTCGATGCCTTTTTCGAGTCCAATGAAGAATATATAAATATGATGTTTGAGGGAGCGGAGGCATACGGAAGGTTTGCAGCGAAAACAAATGAAGGAATAGCCATTTACAATAGCGTCCAAGGCGATATTAACTCTCTGTCTGAAACTCAGAAAAAGGAACTTGATGCAATACTTCAAGAGTCCGAGAAATTGAAGGTAGAGACTGGCGCACTGCTTGATGCAAACCCTGCCAAAAGATTCACAGTCAATTCGAAATTGGAAAAATACCAATGGGCGAGAAACATAAGCGTTCTTGGAGGCGCTTTGGGTGTTCTCATTTCAGGATTTGGTTTTTATTTTTGGCATGTACGTTTGCAGCGGCATATCGATCATCTACATTCACAGGTCACGCATAACAAGTCAGTGCAGCCTTCCGCTGACTGAGGCGTTAAGCCTCAATGGAGAAATAATGAAATACGAAGAATTACAAGCTATAGCTAATGCAATTATAGATTCGAACGATAAGCTCATATATCTCAATTTTTTTATCTTTTTGATTGCCGTTGTCTGTGTATATTGTGTAGCTCTATTCAAAAAATCGGGTGAATTAACAGCTATTAAACTTGCTTTTGAAGACATAAAAGAACAGAACCGAGTGATTACATCAGAGACCGAAAGCATTAAACGTCAGTTGGAAAAGGGCACCATTGAGTATCAAATTAAGCTGTCTAAGTATCATGAGAAAAAGATCGACGCGATTGAGAAAATTTACTCTAAATTGGCAGACTTGTTGAGTTGCTCGAGAAAAATCCTCTTGGCGACTGATGAAAACAAATTTCATGAATTCAACGATGCTGTGGAGGAGTTTCGTAATAGTTTTGAGGCTGAAAAGCTTTGGCTGGATGCATCGGTCAGTAAAGAAATTGAAGAGTTTGCTATAGAAATCGATAAACAAGTTCGCCAATACCAAGGAGCTATGAATGTATCAAAGTTGCCTGGTTTACAGGGGAAACACGTTGATCAGGTATATGACAAGCAGCAAAACTTTTATGAGTTTACAGTAACCAAATCAAAGGTTTTAAAAGAGCAATTGGAAGAGTTGCTGAGAGGCTATTTGTCTCCTGAATAAGAGGCTTAACAAACGATCAAGGAATAGACATAGTTTCCTAATCCGACAGAAAGTTTTAAATCATGTTTAAACTAACATGCGTCTGTTTAAACATGATTTAGGCAGTATTGAATTGTTATGGATATTGGTGGCTGAAACGTACCGGCCCCCCAAGTGTCAATAAACCAGACTTGTCCATTGCTCACAGCCAGGACACATCGGCCTAATCCTCATTTCATTGACACTTGAGGGGCAGAGTTGTCTAAGCCTTTTTCCCTTTAGCAATCGCGTCCAGTTCTTCAACCAGGTCTTCGGCTCTTAGGTGAGTATAGCGACGTAGCATCTGCATCGATTTATGGCCGCTGATGGCGGCGACTTGCTGATCACTCAATCCGCCTTCAACCAAACGGCTGACGCTCTCGTGGCGCAGGTCGTGGAATTTAAAATCCTTCAGGCCAATCTTGGCTTTGATCTTCATCCATACCTTGTTGAAGTTGTACGGGCGTCGCTTTCCGTCTTTGCCTGGTTCACCAAAGAAAATCAGGTCGGTATCAATTGGCCGTACCGGATTATTAATCGCCTGCTTAAAGGATTCTAACGCCAGGAGAGAAAGCGGAACGGTTCTCGGCATGGTGTTTTTGGTTTCGACCAGGAAAACCACACGCTTTTTTAAATCGACCTGAGAGCGGCGCAGAGAAGTGATTTCAGATGAACGCATACCAGTTTCCAGCGCGATACGAACAATCCAGGCCAGCATCGGATTGGTGTGTGCCTCAACGGCTTCCAGGAGCTGTAGCTCTTCTTCTTCGGTCAAGCGTCGTTCACGGCCAGAAGGCGGGGAGGGCTTACGAATATTCTGAACCGGGTTAATTGCCAGGCCGATACCCCATTCTTTAATCGCAATGTTGTACAGGTGACTGAGCAGGGCAAGGTCAATGCGCACGGTATTAGGTGAGCGTGGCTTGGGTGCTGGGTTACCTCTGGCGTCGCAACGGTCCAGGCCAGCTAACCGGTCATCTCGATACTTGGCAATGATTTCTGGAGTCAGGGCGGCCAGGGAGTATTTCCCCAGGGCTTTGATAATCGGTTTGGAATGTCTTGCATCACAGGCTGCGGTCGCCGGTCGTTTGGTCGGTGAGATTTCTGCCAGGTAGCGTTTTAATGCTTCTTCAATGGTGAGTCGTTCTGACGAGGAACGTTTGATGTAGACGCCACGCACAATTTCATCTTCAGTGCGTCTTGCCCAATCCTCGGCATCGCGTTTGAGACGAAAAGTTTTGGACGTCGTCGGCCAGCCGGTTTTTCGAATAACGGCTTTCCAGGTACCTGAAGTAGTTTTAACTAAAGTTGCCATGTGAGTACTCCCGAATGCGTACTGTACTGATTTTGTACCTCGGGACGGAATAAAAGGCAACATTCAAAGAAGGGTAAGCGATAAGTGCTTGATTTGAATGGTGGCCCCTCGCAGACTTGAACTGCGGACCAATCGATTATGAGTCGACTGCTCTAACCACTGAGCTAAGGGGCCTTAATAGGTCAACGATTATAGGGGAAGCTTGGCTAGGTGTCTAGATACCAACTAGGGCAATTGCGCTTAGTTTTTATCCACTTAGAACGGTAGGCAATAAAAAAGGTGACTTAGAGTCACCTTTTTGTGTTTTTTAGCGCTTGGTTTATTCGTCCAGGAAGCTGCGCAGAGTTTCTGAGCGGCTAGGGTGACGAAGTTTACGCAGTGCTTTTGCTTCGATCTGACGGATACGTTCACGAGTAACGTCGAACTGCTTACCTACTTCTTCTAGAGTATGGTCAGTGTTCATGTCGATACCAAAGCGCATACGAAGTACTTTCGCTTCACGTGGCGTTAGGCCTGCAAGCACGTCTTTCGTCGCGCCTTTCAAGCTTGTCGCTGTGGCAGAATCTAAAGGCAATTCTAGCGTGGTATCTTCGATGAAATCACCTAGATGCGAATCTTCGTCGTCACCGATTGGTGTCTCCATTGAGATTGGCTCTTTAGCAATTTTCAGCACTTTACGAATTTTATCTTCTGGCATTTGCATGCGTTCTGCCAGTTCTTCCGGTAACGGTTCACGACCCATCTCTTGTAGCATCTGACGAGAGATACGGTTGAGTTTGTTGATCGTTTCGATCATGTGTACCGGAATACGAATCGTACGAGCTTGGTCCGCGATTGAACGAGTGATTGCCTGACGGATCCACCACGTTGCGTAAGTCGAGAACTTGTAACCACGACGGTATTCAAATTTATCAACCGCTTTCATCAGACCGATGTTACCTTCTTGGATAAGATCCAAGAACTGTAGACCACGGTTGGTGTACTTCTTCGCGATAGAAATAACCAGACGTAAGTTCGCTTCAACCATCTCTTTCTTCGCACGGCGTGCTTTCGCTTCACCGATAGACATACGACGGCTGATGTCTTTGATGTTTTGAACGTCTAGAGAAGTCTCGTTTTCAATCATTTTTAGTTTCGCGATTGAACGACGGATTTCTTCTTCGTTACGTTTGATTTTCTCTGCGTACGGCTTATCAGACGCAAGCACTTCATCTAGCCAAGCTTCAGACGACTCGTTGCCGGTGAATAGGCTGATGAATGATTTCTTCGGCATTTTGCCGTATTCAACCACTGACTTCATGATCAGTCGTTCTTGAGTACGGACGCGATCCATAGCAGTACGCAGTTCATTCACTAAGTGATCGAACTGTTTTGGTGTTAGACGGAATTCTTTGAACACGTCTAGCATCATTTCGTTTGCGACGGTTGCTTTCGGGCTATTGAAGCCGTACTCGTTGATCGCTAACTGAAGATTTTGATATGTGCTGCGTAGCTGATTGAATTTATCAAGCGCTAACTCAGGGTCGATACCTACATCTTCTTCAGAATCATCTGAATCGTCATCGTCTTTATCTTCGTCGTCGTCATCATCAACGTCTTCGTTATCTTCATCTTCTAGTTGAGATTCAGATAGCTCAGAGCCGATGTGCGTTGCTGTTGGTGCTGCAGTGTCGTCAGCGTCAGGGTCGACAAAACCTGAAATTAGGTCTGTAAGACGAAGCTCTTCTGCTTGAACTTTATCAAACTGTTCAAGAATGTATGGAATCGTGCCTGGGTATTCAGCAACGGACGATTGAACTTGGTTAATACCTTCTTCAATACGTTTTGCGATGTCGATTTCGCCTTCGCGGGTCAGTAGCTCTACAGTACCCATTTCGCGCATGTACATACGCACTGGGTCTGTTGTACGACCAATTTCACTTTCTACGCTAGAAAGTGCAGCGGCTGCGGCTTCGGCAGCATCTTCATCGGTAATATTTGTGTCATCATTGAGTGCTAAATCATCAGCATCAGGAGCAGTTTCTACTACCTTAATGCCCATGTCATTGATCATCTGAATGATGTCTTCTACCTGTTCTGAATCTACGATTTCAGCAGGTAGGTGGTCATTTACTTCGGCGTAGGTCAGATAGCCTTGTTCCTTGCCTTTAATAACAAGTGACTTTAGCTGTGACTGCGGATTTTGATCCATAGACGGTATCCAACTTCGTAATCTGGTGAAGGAATCAGTATGCGAAATGCAAACCACTAACTATAACAAATTAAATTGTTGCTGACTAATTAAACAGGGTTACGCTTTTAAATCTAGCATCAATGCTAGCAGCTCCCTTTTCTCTTCGGCTGATAAACCGACACTTCTTGCTTTGGCCTGCAGGTTTTCAATTTGCTTTTCTACGCACTGGGCGAGAATTTTGTCCAGTGAGTCTAAAAATATTTCTTCTTGGTTGTCTTCTGCGAGCGGAATGTTCCAACTCGCAAGACGAGACAGAAGTGCCTCATTCTGACTGTTTCGCCAGTGCTCTATCAATTGGCCTGTGTTTATATGGGGATGCGCCTGGCATTTATCAAGGACATCAACAAATAAACTTAGACCAGGAATGGATAAATCTCTAACGCTTGAGAGATCTGGAACCATACTTGCGTATTCTGGGTTTTGGATCAGTAACGCGATAACTTCTCGCATTGGCGTTCGTTTAATTTCTTTATGCGGCTGAAGCTTTTTGTCTTCTTGGCCTTGTTTAGAAATAAGCTGCTGTAACTGCCGTTCATCAACTAAACCTAGACGGCGACCCAGTAACTCTCTCAAGTATAGTCTTAATGTGCCGCCTGGCACTTTATCTATTAAAGGAACCGCGAGCGTGCTCAATTTTGCCATGCCTTCTTTCGAACTCATGTCCACTTGTTGTGTTAAAGAGCTAAACATAAACTCAGACAGTGGCATAGCTGTCGCAACTTGTTGCTCAAACGCTTGCTTGCCTTGCTGTCGAATGAAAGAGTCAGGGTCCTCACCATCAGGTAAGAACATGAACTTCAATTGTCGGCCATCGGTTAAATAGGGCAAGGCGTTTTCCATGGCTCGCCATGCGGCTTCTCGGCCTGCACGGTCACCATCGTAGCAACAAACAACCGTACTTGTCTGACGAAACAACACTTGCAGGTGGTCGCCAGTGGTTGAGGTGCCCAATGAAGCCACAGAATAGTCGACACCATATTGCGCGAGTGCGACGACGTCCATGTAACCTTCGACCACTAAAATTTGTGGTGGTTCGCGATACGCTTGTAACACTTCATATAGGCCATATAATTCTTTGCCTTTATGAAATATCGGCGTTTCTGGTGAGTTGAGGTATTTCGGGGTCCCGTCACCTAATACTCGGCCACCAAAACCAATCACTCGTCCTCGACGGTCGCGAATCGGGAACATGATGCGACCGCGAAAACGGTCATAACGGTTACCTTTATCGTTTTCAATCAGCATGCCGCCAGTGACGAGCATGTCTTGCGCTTCTTTTTGTTGGCCGAAATTTTTACGAACTAAATCCCATTCGTCAGCGACATAGCCGATGCCAAATTTCTGAACGACTTCACCGGATAGACCACGGTTTTTTAAGTACTCAATGGCAACCTTGCTCGCTGGTAACTTGAGCTGATTCCGGTAAAACTGACCAATGCTGCCCATCAAATCATACAGGCTACGTTTTTCGCTGCTGCTGACTTGAGGCCCTGATTGAAAATTTCCGCTGCCACCACTGCGCTGCTCTCGGGGGACATCTAATCCTAAGTAAGAGGCAAGCTCTTCAATCGCTTCGACAAACTCTAGGCGATCGAACTCCATTAAAAAGTCGATTGCGTTGCCGTGCGCACCACAGCCAAAACAGTGATAAAACTGCTTTTCTTGACTGACGCTAAAAGAAGGGGTTTTCTCGTTATGAAAAGGACAGCAAGCGCCGTAGTTTTTGCCTTTTTTCTTAAGTTTTACACGCGCGTCGACGATGTCGACAATATCAAGTCGAGCGAGGAGATCATCAATAAAACTGCGAGGGATGTGTCCAGCCATAAAACCTAACAAAAAAAGAAAATCATGATTGGTGCGGATGAAGAGAAAATACGTGTATCAAGCTTTATGTAATTTCGTTCATCCAGATACAAACAAGCCGTGCGTTCCAAAGGATAGCACGGCTTGCTGCAATTGGGTGGGGTCGTTAAGCCAATTTAGCGCGAACTAAACCGCTCACTTTACCCATGTCTGCACGCCCTTGAATTTGCGGTTTCAGAACACCCATTACTTTGCCCATGTCTTGCATGCCAGCTGCACCAGATTCGGCAATTGCATTCTCAATAAGAACAGCAACTTCTTCATCGGTCAGTGGTTGAGGCATAAAGTCCTCAAGAACCGTAATTTCTGCTTGTTCCGCATCAGCAAGATCTTGTCGACCCGCTGCTTCATACTGCGATACAGAATCGCGACGTTGTTTAACCATTTTCGTTAATACCGCAATGATATCGTCGTCGTTCAGAGTGATCCGCTCGTCGACTTCACGTTGCTTTATTGCTGAAAGTGCTAAACGAATAGTACCAAGGCGTAATTTGTCCTTGGCTTTCATCGCTAATTTTTGCTCTTCTTTGAGTTGATCAATCAGAGCCATAACTAAATTCCTTCTGGAGCTCAGTTATTAGTACAGGCGAACGCGACGAGCGTTTTCGCGAGCTAGCTTCTTAGCGTGACGCTTTTGAGCTGCTGCTTTAGCGCGTTTGCGAACTGTAGTTGGTTTTTCGTAGTGCTCACGACGACGCACTTCAGAAAGGATACCTGCTTTTTCGCAAGAGCGCTTGAAACGACGTAGAGCAACGTCGAACGGTTCGTTTTCACGTACTTTAACTACTGGCATATGCCTTTCACCTCAGGGGTTATTCGTTAATGCTGGAATTCGACAGACCAAATCACAATTATTCGGCCATTTACCAGCTAATCAAAAATGGTGCGGAATTTTAATCCGATCATAACCGCTTTGTAAAGCCTTTTATCGATTATTGTCTGTACAAAATTTGTTTGCAGCACCAAGGCAAGGTAATATGACGCCCAAATTTCCTCTATACAGAAAGCATACTGAGAAAACCATGCGCATTATTGGTATTGAAACCTCTTGTGACGAGACTGGCATCGCGATTTATGACGATGAGAAGGGTCTATTGTCACACAAGCTTTATAGCCAAGTAAAACTCCACGCGGATTATGGTGGTGTCGTGCCTGAATTGGCTTCACGTGACCATGTAAAAAAAACCATACCTCTTATTAAAGAAGCGCTGAAAGAAGCACACCTTACCTCAAAAGACATTGATGGTGTGGCCTATACCGCAGGCCCAGGTTTGGTCGGTGCGCTCTTGGTTGGAGCTACCATTGGCCGCAGTATTGCTTACGCATGGGGTGTGCCTGCCGTACCTGTACACCATATGGAAGGTCATTTACTGGCTCCAATGTTAGAAGATAACCCACCGCCATTTCCGTTTGTCGCGGTATTGGTCTCTGGTGGTCATTCAATGATGGTGGAAGTAAAAGGCATTGGTGAGTACCAAATTCTGGGTGAGTCGATTGATGATGCCGCTGGAGAAGCGTTTGACAAGACGGCCAAGTTAATGGGGCTCGATTATCCTGGAGGGCCGCTGCTTTCCAAGTTAGCTGAAAAAGGCACACCAGGTCGTTTTAAGTTCCCACGTCCGATGACCGATCGTCCGGGTCTCGACATGAGCTTCTCTGGCCTAAAAACATTCACTGCCAATACCATTGCTGCTAATGGGGATGACGAGCAGACTCGTGCCGATATCGCATTAGCGTTTGAAGAAGCTGTGTGTGCGACCTTAGCGATCAAGTGTAAACGAGCACTAGAACAAACAGGCATGAAGCGCATTGTGATTGCAGGTGGCGTCAGTGCCAACCGTCGTTTGCGTGCAGAGCTAGAAAAGCTGGCACAAAAAATAGGTGGAGAAGTGTACTATCCACGCACTGAATTCTGCACTGATAATGGTGCAATGATCGCCTATGCTGGTATGCAACGTTTGAAAAATGGTGAAGTCTCGGATATGTCGGTAGAGGCAAGACCTCGTTGGCCGATCGATCAACTCACGCCAATTGCATAACCCACCGCATACCGTTCAGGGCCTCTATCGATAGAGGCCTTTGTTTTAACCGAGATGTTTTAGCTGAAATGTTCGGTACGAGAAACAGAATAAATGGATAGAACAATGAATACATTTGAAATTGAAGGTCAGCAACTTGCTTATTTAGATAAAGGTGAAGGCCCTGTTCTGCTCTTTGGTCACAGCTACTTGTGGGATAGCCAAATGTGGGCACCGCAAATCGAAGCGTTGAGCCAGAACTATCGTTGCATTGTGCCGGATCTGTGGGCGCATGGTGAGTCTGATATCGCACCTACTTCGATGTGCTCTTTGGTCGATTACGCAAAACACATGTTGGCGTTGATGGATCATCTACAGGTTGAGCAGTTCTCTATCATTGGCTTATCGGTTGGAGGAATGTGGGGCGCAGAATTGACGGCTCAGGCGCCCGAGCGGGTTAAGTCATTAGTGCTCATGGATACGTTTATTGGTTGGGAACCCGAAGTCACCCATAAAAAATACTTTGCGATGCTTGATACCATTAGCCAACTTCAAGCAGTGCCTGCTCCGATAGTTGAGACGGTTGTGCCGTTATTCTTTGCTAACAATGCTGAGCATGATAATCCAAACTTGGTGGCGTCTTTTAAGCGTCACTTAGAAACGCTGCAAGGAGAGCGCGCAGTAGAAGTCGCTCGTATTGGTCGTATGGTATTTGGTCGTCGTGATGTGATCGATGACTCGGAAAAGTTTGCCTTACCAACGTTGATTGCCGTGGGTTGTGAAGACAAACCTCGCCCGGTCTTTGAATCTTATCTGATGAAGGATTGCATTACGGGCAGCGAGTTGGTTGAAATTCCTGCTGCTGGCCATATCAGCTCATTAGAGCAACCAGAGTTTGTCAATCAGATGCTATTGAACTTTTTAAATAAAGTTTACTCTTAAGCTTAAATTAGGAAGAGACTCGGTATTATGCCGAGTTTTTTTCTGTCAGCTTTTTATCACCGATTTTCGGTTCTTCGCCGGCAACTAGGCGGCGAATGTTTTGGTGGTGTTTAAACACGATCAAGCAGCACAACATGGCAACTGGCAGGGTGTACTGCGGTTTGAACATCCAAGTATAAAAAGGGGTCATTAAGACAGTGACCAAGGCGGCTAGGGATGAGTAGCGGAAAATAACTGCAACTAAGAGCCAAGTGAACATGACGATCACGGTAAGGTCCAAGCCAATTGGAGCGATCGCGCCAAGGGCAGTGGCGACACCTTTTCCGCCTTTGAAGTGGAAGAAAATGGGGTACATGTGACCTAAGCAGGCGGCAATGGCAATAATACCAAGAATGATGGGTTCAATGCCTAAAAAGTATCCGCCCCAAACCGGAATCGTGCCTTTGAGCATGTCGCACAGCAAGACAGCGACTGCCGCTCCTTTTCCGCCAATGCGTAATACATTGGTTGCCCCAGGGTTATGAGACCCTACGTTGCGTGGGTCTGGCAGTTTTAACACGCGACAAATTAAGACAGCACTGGAAATAGAACCCAGTAAATAGGCGGCCATTGTCATTATTAGTGCCAGTGCGTCCATAGAAGTCCTTGGTGGATTGGATTTTCATGCTCAGATCCGGTGTGATTGTTATCATAGCCCGAATTGGGTTTAAGCAGAAATATTCTCTGCGTTTGAGCTTGCATTATGCGAGTTCCTGTATATAAAGGTGTTCGCAGTTTATTTACCTAAGTGCTCTGGTTCTCGCGATCGTTCGAGTGCTTAGGTAGAGAATATTACGATCAAATTACCCCTCACGGGTATCCGACCTCTGTTATAGAAGGACATAAGATGGCTCTGGATAAAGTCTTTATTGAACAGCTAGAAGTAATCACCACCATTGGTGTGTACGACTGGGAGCAACAAATTAAACAAAAGTTGGTGCTGGATATTGAAATGGCACACGACAATAAACCTGCTGGTAAAAGCGATGATGTACAAGATGCTCTTGATTACTCGCAAGTCAGTGATGCCGTTCTGAGTCATATTGAAAATGGTCGTTTTCTGTTAGTCGAACGGGTTGCGGAAGAAGTGGCTGAAATCATTATGCAGCGCTTCTCAGTGCCCTGGGTCAAAATCCGTTTGGCGAAACCTGGCGCGGTTCCTCAAGCGCGGGCGGTGGGTGTTGTGATCGAGCGAGGCCAGGCATGATCACCACGTATATCGGTGTTGGAACGAATATAGAGCGGGAGCGTCATTGCATGGCGGCTTATCAAGAGTTACAAAAGCTTGATGAAGACCTTGTTGTTTCTCCGATATACGAATGTGCACCTATTGGTTTTAATAGTCAGAACTTCTACAACTTTATCATTAGGTTACGTACAGGTTTATCAATAGAAGAATTGAGGTCTCATCTTCGTGAGATTGAATTTAAGTGGGGACGAGCGGAAAACGCACAAAAGTATCAGGATCGAACACTGGATCTCGATATAGTGTTGTTTGGTGAGTGCGTTTCAAAGCAAAGCCCAGAGTTACCTCGCAGCGATATCTATAAATATCCCTTTGTAACAAAGCCTCTCTATGATTTGGAGCCTAACTTGGTGATCCCCGGTGATGGCCGCACTGTTGCTGAAATTTGGCAAGCAATGCAGCCAGTTGATTCACTCAAACCTGTTTCTTTTTCACTTTAATTTGAGTTATTTACATGAGTTATTTTGAAGCCTTTATTTTGGCTCTTATTCAGGGACTGACTGAGTTCCTACCTATTTCGAGCTCTGCTCACTTGATTTTACCTTCTGCCATTTTTGGTTGGGCAGACCAAGGCTTAGCGTTTGATGTTGCGGTTCACGTTGGTACTTTGATGGCGGTGGTGATTTACTTCCGTAAAGAAGTCATTTCGTTGTTCAGCGCATTATTTGGCTCAATATTTAAAGGTGAACGAAGCAAAGAAGCGACGTTAGCATGGATGATTGTGATAGCGACGATCCCCGCTTGTTTCTTCGGCTTTTTCATGAAAGACCTTATTGAGGTTTACTTGCGCAGTGCTTACGTGATTGCGACCACCACAATTGTGTTTGGTCTGTTGTTATGGTGGGCAGATAAAAATGCTCAGCAGAATGCCGATGAATACCAAACTGGCTGGAAAAAAGCGGTCTTTATCGGTGTCGCGCAAGCATTAGCAATGATTCCAGGGACGTCGCGTTCAGGGGCAACCATTACTGCGGCACTGTACCTTGGTTTTACTCGCGAAGCTGCGGCGCGTTTTTCATTTCTGATGTCAATTCCGATCATCGCACTTGCTGGTAGCTACCTAGGCATGAAGCTGGTCACCAGTGGTGAACCGATTCATATTGGCTTCCTTCTCACCGGAATTATCACTTCGTTTGTGAGTGCGTATATCTGTATTTTCTTCTTCCTTAAGATGATTTCACGTATGGGGATGACGCCATTTGTTATCTACCGCCTCATCTTGGGTGTGGGTCTGTTCGCCTTCTTGCTGAGCGCCTAACTTGCTCTTTTCCACGAAAAGATCATGATCGACCAATAACGCCCGCTCAGTAGAGCGGGCGTTTTTATTGGATTAAAGGCTATCTATCGATTTAAGTTATTTATCTAGATTAAGCTATTTATCTAAAACGACTCTTACCGCTTCAATGCGGCGTTTTTCTTGCTCATCCCTAATCGAAGGGCCTTTGAATCCATCCCGAATGATTGCCTGAACATCAACGGCAGCAGCAGCCTGATAGGCCTTCCTGAATAAATCCGCTTGCGGATAAGGTTTATCGGCCAGTCCTTTACGTCCTGCATGATCTGCCTGGCAGCAAAGGAGAATGTCTTCCAGACGTTCAGCTTTACGCCACACATCAAACTTGTTGAGAATCTTAACCACGGTTTGCGGTTTTAACTCTGCTGCTCGATGAACATTTGAGTGTTGCTCGCACACCATTAAGGCGAGGTCTCGAAACTCGTTAGGGACACGAACTCGCGAACAAAGTTTTTTAATTAGGTTTAAGCCGGTATGGCAATGCATTTTATGGCTTGGCCATTCGCTTTTCGGTGTGACACCTTTACCCAGATCGTGGACTTGTGCTGCGAATCGGACAGGAAGAGAACGGCTGATCTTTGCGGCTTGCTCTGCGACCAATAATGTATGAATCCCTGTGTCGATCTCAGGATGCCACTGCTCTGGTTGTGGGACGCCAAACAGCGCATCAATTTCGGGTAGCACAACACTCAGAGCACCACAATCACGGAGGACAGATAAAAAGACATCTGGTCTTGGTGTTGAGAGAGACTTATGCCACTCTAACCAGACGCGTTCTGGCGTCAGCGTTTCGAGTTCTCCCGACTCCGCTATTTGGCGCATCAATTGTTGAGTTTCTTCTGCGACGGAAAATCCTAATGAGGCTAACTTCGCGGCAAAGCGGGCGACCCGTAACACTCGCAGAGGATCTTCGGTAAAGGCATCGGAGACATGTCGGAGTAGGCGATGATTAAGGTCGTGCTGGCCACCATAAGGGTCATAGATCTGGCCTTTATCGTCCATTGCCATTGCGTTGATAGTGAGATCACGACGGATGAGGTCTTCTTCTAATGTGACGCTTTGATCAAAGAAACATTCAAATCCAGTATAACCAGCACCGGATTTTCTTTCTGTTCTTGCAAGGGCGTGCTCTTCTTTCGTCTCAGGGTGAAGAAATACAGGAAAATCTTTCCCAACCGCGGTATACCCTTTAGCAAGCATCATTTCTGGTGTAGACCCGACCACTACCCAGTCTTTATCATAGCTATCAAGACCGAGCAATTGATCTCGGACCGCACCACCTACTAAGTAAACTTGCACGAATTACCTCTTAATTTATTCATATGCCGTTGGACATTGTAGCAAGCAATGGTACTTTTCTTTACTCCCAACATCAGATGCACCTATGTTTAGATTGTAAATGAATCCTGTGTGGGCGGGTTTTTAGCTGGAGAGCTTAATGTATAAAGATTTTTTCGGGTTTGTAGAGCAGCCGTTTTCGATTGTTCCAAATTCACGTTATTTATATCTGAGTCAACGCCATAAAGAGGCGATTACGCATCTCAAAGCTGGGTTGGGAGATGGGGGCGGGTTCGCGATGCTGACGGGAGAAGTTGGCACCGGGAAAACGACAGTCGCGAAGGCGATGCTGGCAAACTTGGATGACAGCACCAAAGCGGGGTTGATCCTCAACCCTACTTTTTCGAGCCGTGACTTACTAGAGGCGATTTGTGATGAGTTTAATGTCGCCTACCCACAACAGGCGACATTGAAACAGCTCAATCAGGTGATTCATCAATACTTGCTGCACAACCACAGTTTTGGTTGGCAAACACTGTTGGTGATTGATGAAGCTCAGCACCTGAGTGCCGACGTGCTTGAGCAGTTACGTTTGCTCACTAATTTAGAAACTGACACCAGAAAGCTACTTAAAGTGTTGCTGGTGGGGCAGCCAGAACTTCAACGCTTGTTGCAAACCACACAGTTGCGCCAGCTCGCGCAGCGAATTACGGGCCGTTACCACCTGTTGCCACTTGATGAAAAAGAGACCACGGACTACATCGCATTTCGTTTGCATACGGCAGGGGGTGATCAGCAGTTATTTAATCACAGCTCGACCAAGCAGATTGCAAAGTACAGTCACGGCATTCCACGCCTTATCAACCTTATCTGTGATAAAGCACTGAATATGAGCTACCACCAGGGCAGTGTGGTAGTTGATAAGAAAACGGTTTTGCAAGCGTGTGAAGAGGTCATGCAATTTCAGGCAGAAATTTATCAGCAAGATGCTAAATCTGGCCAAAGAATAGCACGGCGATCATTTGTGTGGCCTGCGTGGGGAACCGTCATGCTCGGCGTCACCGCTGCATTGGGAATTGGCTGGGCAGCCACCAATCATACGCTTGATTTACCCCAATTATCTGTCGCGCATTTTCCGGTGTTTCAGAAAGAAGACGCTCCGATTCATAAGCCCGTTGCTGCCATGGTTCAGGAACAACTCACCAATGAACAACGTGCGTCATTATTGGCTCAGAAACAATCCAACCTTGCTGTCAATGACTTGTACCGATTATGGGGATACCGAGCATCAGTGCGTGACAACCTCTGCTTGTCTGAGCCTCAGTCGACGATGGTTTGCGAAAGGAAAATGGCGACCTGGCCGTTATTGATACAACAAAACCGTCCTGTGATTTTAGAACTGAATTATCAGGGTGAAGTCGGTTATGTGATTTTGTATGCCATTGGCAACGATAAAGTCGAGGTATTGAATGGTAAGCAGCGTCTGCGTTTACCCGCATCTTGGCTTAAACCGCTATGGCAAGGCAATGTTATCGAATTATGGGAAGCGCCACTCAAAGGCACATTGCGTGTCGACATGGAGGGCCCCGCGATTGAAGTGTTAGATGAATTGCTGTCGAAAGCGGTGAGTGAGCCGCCTTTAGGAACGTCAACGTTTGATGGTGCGATGAAAGAGCGTGTGGAATTGTTCCAGCGTTGGCAAGGTATCGCGGTCGATGGTATAGCAGGACAACGTACTCTCGAACGCTTGCAACAGAATGTGCAGCTCAACGCACCGACGCTCAATCGTATTGAAGAGGAAGACGCATAATGTCGATAGCCAAACATCTCGGACTTTTTCTAATTCCCGTTAGTGTGTCTACGTTGGGAGCCGTTTGGTATCTCCAAACGGTAAACTCTGCAAATCATGTAGAACCTTCACCACCGTCATCCGCTGTCGTTGACGTTAAACAGCCATTTACCGTGCTTGAATACCCAGAGGTAACTCAGTTGGCTCAATTGTCGCGAGAGTGGCCTCAAGCAGAGCTGTCGCAAGAGATAGGCTCATACTTAGATTCCGCACAGTATAACAGCAGTACGGAAAGTGCAGACGCACCTGTGGCTCAAAATCAAGCGTCATCGTATTCTAGTGAAGATGATCTAGGGCTGTCTCTGGAGGGCCTTGACTTATCCTCTCTCTCTCCGGATTTAGCGAGAAAGGTCGAAAATGCTATGTCGCAAGGTGATTCACTAGAATCTCGCAACGCGCCAGTCAATGACTTAGAAAGAAATGCGAAGCAATGGCAGGGTCGTTTGCCTGCGCTTAATTTACAAACCCACATGTACACCAGTGATGCCAATCGTCGTTGGGTAAAAATTAATGATGTTGAGTATCATCAAGGGGATGTCGTGGATGGACAAGTGACGTTAAAAGAGATCCAACCACAAGCCGTGGTCGTGGAGTTTCAAGGAGAGCAGATCCGAATTCCCGCCCTGTACGAGTGGAATGGATAAGTGCTGATCTGGGGCAGAGAATAGAAACACAAAAGGCCACATCGTTGTGGCCTTTTGTTTGTATCCGATAATTTGCTGCGGCGGCAGTCTATTATGCCCAGCCAGCAGGTGAGCGTTTTCTACGCGGCACAATATGTGGCAGAATCAAACCGAATAACAGCCCAATCCCAGCAACACCGCCACCGTAAGTAAAGTACTTCAGTAGCATGTCATCTTTTTGTGTATCTAGTTTTGCACGCAGTTCGCGGTTTTCTGTCTCAACTGAGGTAAGCTGATCGCTGATTTCAGAGTACTTATGTTCAAGATCTGAAATTTGTTGGTTGCGGGTTTCTAGTGATGTCACTAAGCCTGCTTTTTCGGTATCAGAAGTCTGACGAGCATTGGCCAGTTGTTCTTTCACTTCTTTCAGTTCTTTCTCGATACGAGGAAGACGAATCGCCATGCTTTCTTCATTTGTCACGAACTTACTCTGTACCCAACCAGTACGTCCACGTTCATCCCGAATCTGCGTGTAGCCCGTCTCTCGGTTGGCATTTAGCAGTTGTACTTTAGAGCCAGCATTCACACTACCGATAATGCGGTATGTGTTGTTTGGACCAGAGTGCATGAAAGTGAATAGTTCATCAGAAATATAACGGTCTGCTGCCAATGCTGCAGGGGCAGCAAGCAACGTAAATAGAACCGTGATGATTAGTTTTTTCACAGTAAATCCCTTAACGATCTTTTTTGAATACAGCCTTGGCTTCGAATAATGGAAGCCGGAAATAGACGCATAGTATTCAGTTTCAAACTTCGGTGCAACAAAGAAGGGAGGCAAAGCCTCCCTTTCTGTGCGATCGAGTCAATAATGACAAAGCGCTTACATTCTATTGACGGCTCTCTTAAGCGAACATCGCTTGGATTCCGTAAAAGAATACCACTGCCAATAGAGCACCTGCTGGCAAGGTTACAATCCATGATGCCACGATGTTACGAACCACACCAAGGTTCAGGGCCGCGATACCACGAGCAAAACCAACCCCCAGCACTGCACCAACCAGAGTTTGTGTTGTTGAAATAGGTAGACCAGTACCTGACGCAAGAACAACGGTACAAGCGGTTGCCAACTGAGCGGCAAAACCACGGCTTGGCGTTAGCTCTGTAATGCCTGTGCCTACGGTTGCCATTACTTTGTGACCAAGGGTCGCAAGACCAACAACGATACCGATACCACCGAGAGGAAGAATCCACCATGCAATGCTGCTTTTCGCCGTGATCGTGCCCATGTGCTCTACCGTTGATACAACCGCAGAAAGTGGACCAATCGCATTGGCAACGTCGTTTGAACCGTGCGCAAATGCCATCGCACAAGCAGTGATAACCATGAGTACGCTGAAGATACCTTCTACACCTGAGAAGCTGTGGTCATCTTCACGGTTGGCAAATTTCTTCTGGATGTAGAAATAACCGCCGGCCATCACAAGAGCCGACACTGCAGCAGCCCACATCCAGGCTTCACCATTACTAAGGTGCAGACCGACGTGCTTAAGACCTTTCTTGATGGTAACAAGTGCAATGACCATCGTGGTAATAAACATGTACACCGGAACAAAACGCTTTGCATTGAATAAAGGGTTTTCGGTGTCAAATATTAGTCGTTGTGCACTGACAAAGATCACGTAGGCAAAAAAGCCTGAAATGACTGGGGTGACGATCCAACTGCCAACAATACCTTGAACACTGCTCCAGTCTACCGCTTCTGTTCCGACCGAAACACAAGCAAAACCGATAATAGCACCGATGATTGAGTGAGTTGTCGATACTGGCCAACCCATGTAGGACGCAAGCAATAGCCAAGTACCCGCAGCAAGGAGCGCAGACATCATGCCATAGACAAGAACATCGGGTTGGCTGGCAAATAGAGAGGTTTCAATTACCCCTTTTCGGATTGTGTCGGTAACTTCGCCACCTGCCAGGTATGCACCTGCAAATTCGAAAATCATCGCGATGATGATGGCTTGTTTTACGGTTAGCGCTTTTGAGCCTACAGATGTCCCCATTGCATTAGCTACATCATTTGCGCCAATACCAATCGCCATCAGTAAACCAAAAATCGCTGCAACAATAATCAGGACAGTGCCGTAGTTCGCAAGGATATCCATCGTAATACCTAGTTGTTTTATAACAAGCGGAACAAAATTCTACGCACGCCAAATCACAAGACGATGAAAATGGTCATCGTCCTTATGATACGTACAGATAATGCTCTTCGTTATTTTGTTAACTTATGTTTTAAGATCGAGATAGCATGACTTCCAAGCGAGCACCTACGCGCTGTGCTTGGTCGGCAATACCACCTACCCATTCAAAAATCTTATACAAGAACATGACATCGATAGGGTTCATGTCCGATTCAATCGCCATTAATTGTTGGCGCAGTTCAATCTGCATCGTATCGGTATCATCTTCTATGATATCTAACTGATTAATCATTTCTGCAACCAGAGTTACTTCACGGCCTTTAAAGCCCGTCTCAAGTAATTCATCAAGTTCGTTAATGACCTTTTGCGCTTGATTTGCAGCGTCAAGACAACGCTGAACGTAAGCGAGGAAGTTGGAGTGGAGTACCTCAGGAATGACAAGCTGTCGACCATATACACGGCCAGCAATGTCTTTTGCCAAGTTAGCAAGTTTATCCTGTTGAGTCAGGAGCTCAAGCATGTCGGTACGATCGACAGGCATGAACAAACCGCGAGGCAATTTTAGACGGATTTCACGTTTTAGCACATCCGCTTCTTTCTCTAGATGCGAGATTTGAGCACGGATTTCAGCGGCTTTTTCCCAGTCACCCTTTGAAGAAACTTCAAAGAATTTCACTAGGTGTGAGCAACATTCGTTGACACACACAACGTGGCGTTGCAAAGGCTTAATCGGGGACTTTGCAAATAACCCCATAATTGTATTTACTGGCATGGTCATTCAACCTAATAGCTATAACCTAAAAAAAACATACACCATTTCTTTACTCTTGGCGAAATGTTGAACGATGGCTATAAAGGCGCGCATGTTAACGCATTAAATCACTCATTAAAACTGTTTTAGATCATCAATCGGATGATATTTCTCTCTTGCCGTGTGAGAAATTACGCAATATCCTCTTTCTATCTGCGTTGAAAGGTATAGATATGGAAACCGAAATAGAACTGAAGTTTTTTGTTTCTCCCGAGTTTTCAGATATTTTACGGGAAAAAATCTCTGAAACAAAAGTTCTTCAGCATAGTTGTCGTGAATTAGGGAACACGTATTTTGATACGGCCGACAATTGGCTACGAAAGCATGACATAGGCTTAAGAATCCGCCGTTTTGATGATGTATTTGTGCAAACCGTTAAAACCGCAGGACGTGTCGTCGCGGGTTTACATCAACGACCAGAATATAATGCGGAGCACGATTGCAATGAGCCTGTGCTTGCGCTGCATCCTGAAGACATCTGGCCACCAGGCAAAGAGGTTGGAACGCTTCAAGCAGAATTGACGCCACTTTTCTCGACCAACTTTGTTCGTGAGCAATGGCTTATCGGTATGGCGGATGGTAGCCAAGTGGAAGTGGCTTTCGATCAGGGTAACGTCGTTGCGCAAGGGAAAGATGGAGAAGACGTTCAAGAGCCAATTTGCGAAGTTGAACTTGAACTCAAATCAGGCCAAACGGATGCGCTATTTACTTTGGCTCGCAGCTTTTGTGAGCATGGCGGGATGCGCCTTGGTAACTTGAGCAAAGCAGCGCGAGGTTACCGCTTAGCAACCAATCATACCGGTGATGAGGTTAAATCCCTCTCTTTGGTCGACACGAGTCCAACTGATACCGTCGAATATTGCCTGATTAATTCACTCGAACATGCCTTGTCTCATTGGCATTACCACGAACAAATCTATGCTGAGCGTGACTCCGTTCCAGCACTGCGCGAAATCAACAACGCGATTCGTTTTATTCGTCAAACCTTGACGATTTTTGGCGGCGTCGTTCCTCGACGAGCCAGCGCGATTCTTCGTCAAGAGCTTAAGTGGTTAGAAGAAGAGTTGAGTTGGCTGGACGAGCACGCTCACCTTGAAGAATTACTTGATGACAAAGGCAATGTGCTGCGCAAGCTTGATGCTCGCAAGTTTTTGGTGTCTGAGCTCACGCAACAGCTTCAAGAACTGCCGAGCCGTGAAGATGTTCTAGAGTTGCTTAGCTCTGCGCGCTATACCGGTTTACTGCTGGATCTTAGCCGCTGGATTTTAGCACGTGGCTGGCAGCCCTTCTTGGATGAGAAAGCACGCGAAAAAATGGCAAGCAACATAATGCCATTCTCTATCAAGCAACTAGATCGTACTTGGGCGGAGCTCATTGAAGCTTTCCCAGCTGAGCGTGAGCTATCGGCACAGGATTATGTTGATCAACGTTACCGCTTGTTACGCAACCTCTATACGGGGATTGGTTTTGCCATTTTGTATAACAACGAAGAGCGCAACAGCTTTCGTCTCCCTTGGGCAGATCTAGTACATGGAATTGATGATCTTTTAATGTTGAATCATCTATTGCCATTAGTTGATATGTTAGAAGATGAAGAGAAAGAACAATTACAGCGTTGGTTGCACCGTCAAGAGCGGTCGATCCTACATGCTATGGATCAAACCCGAGCCATCAGTATTGAAGCGCAGCCTTACTGGCGAGAGTAATGTGGTCTGCAAAGCGTCATCTGGCCTTTGCATATAAACAGCGTTAACGTATCTGGACACGATCAGAGCGCATCATCGAATGGGACCAATGGGTCCTATTTTTTTTATCTGAAATTGTTCAAATTGTGCTGTAGTTCAAAGCATTGATAATCCCAAAAAGAAAAAACTTCAGAATCTCCCCCTCTGACCGATAAGCATCTGATGAGCTTTGTTTTCGTTGGGAACGCTGTCAGTTTGGGTCACAAATTTTGCAGCCAATATCCGTGTTAATTATGCCAGTACTAACCATACCAGTATTAACCATAACAATGTCTACAAAAACGTGCTCAATCATTTGCTGTTTTTGATATTAGTGTGTCATGCCTATACGTTAAGTGAATGGACAAACAGTAAGATTTTATTAGAACCCGGTGGAGAAAGGACGATGAAAAAGCTGACATTTAAACCATGGGAAAGGGTCATATCCGACATTCGATTGGTGCCTAAAATGATCATGCTAATGGTATTTAGTACGATTTTGATCGTGGTGAAACAATTTTGGGATGCTAATACCTTTTATGATGCCCTGTTGGCGGCAACAGAAAATACCGACGTTGCACAGCAACACTATGATGCGTATCTGGTTCAAGCAGCTTGGCAAACGGCCTTACTTATTGTGATTTTTGTGGTTCTTTTACTGGCGGCATCAAGAGTGATGTTGCGTCAGACTCATTATTTGAGTGACGCCATCAAGTTAATGGCCAGTAAAGATTTGTCTGTTCCATTTGGTATGAATTGTAAAGATGAGTATGGCGATCTGGCGCGTGAACTAGAAAAAACACGATCTCAGTTAAATGATGTCATTCAAATGCAGATCAATGCTTCCGATGAGTTGTCAACGCTCACAGAGGTGATGACAGTAAGCATGTTTGAAACCAAAGAATCTGCGCAAGAAGAGTTTAATGAAATTGATCAGCTTGCGACAGCAATGAGTGAGATGTCATCGACGGTACAGACGGTCGCCGAGCATGCGCAAAATGCCTCCTCTTTAACTGAACAAGCTTCTGCTCAGGCAATCTCTGGTCAACAGTTCCTGCAAAGTACAGTGTTGAAAATGAGTGAGCTATCAACAGACATCGCTTCTTCGGCTCAGGCGGTGAATCAAGTGGAAGAGAGAGTTGAAGCGATTGGCAGTGTCGTTGGTACGATTCAGGGAATCTCAGAGCAAACCAACTTACTAGCATTGAATGCAGCCATTGAAGCTGCGCGTGCCGGTGAGGCAGGGCGTGGTTTCGCCGTGGTTGCTGATGAGGTGCGTAACCTGGCACAGCGTACTCAGCAGGCTACGGTTGAAATTCAGGATATGATCGGTCAGCTACAAACCAGTGCCGAGTCTGCCGTTGGCTTAATGGAGAAGAGCGTTGTAGAAGCTGCGGAAGGTAATGAATTGGTTGCGAATGCGGGCAGTGAGTTGGATGGCATTGTTGGTCAGGTAACGCAAATCAACGATATGAATTTCCAGATTGCAACCGCATCGGGTCAGCAAAGCAGCGTGGCAGAGGAAATGAACCAAAACTTAACCAATGTCAGAGAGCTTGTCGAAGCCTCGGTGGTGGTGGTGAGTGAATTACTGGAAACGTCTGAGTTGATGCAAAACAACGCATCAGAGTTGGATAAGAAAATTAAGTCATTCAGCGTTTAATTCGGTCAAGCTTTGATAATACGCCCACAAACCTTTTGTGGGCGTTTTTATTTGTCCTAACTCTGGTATAACTTTAATCTCATCTATTCGTGCTTTTCACAAGGAAGAAAAATGCAGCTGCCTTCGTCTTTGATCTCTGTCTCCGAGTCTGCCGTTCAAAATGCTCAACAAGCGGGTTACTTTCAATCATGGCCGCAGGACGTCGCGGAACAATTTCGCTATGTCGCTGGCCTGAGTCAGTTCATCGTAGACGCGGTGCATCGAGATGAAACGCTCGCTCAAGAGCTACCGAATATGTTGGCCGATTCGAGCCGTCAGGAGTCTTACCGAAGCCGACTCGCTACTTTATTAGCAGAGTGCCCGGATGAAATGTCTGGTCATCGTGTGCTGCGTCAGTTTCGTAATCGAGAAATGGTTTATATCGCCTGGAAAGACTTTTTGCACGCTTGGACGTTGGAAGCCTCTTTGAGTCATCTTTCTCAGCTGGCTGAAGCGATGATTTTCGAAACCTATCAATGGCAATATCAAGCGTGTTGCCAAGAGTGGGGCACACCAATGAATGCCGAAGGCGAAGCACAACCGATGCTGATTATTGGGATGGGGAAGCTCGGTGGTGGTGAACTGAATTTCTCCTCGGATATCGACTTGATTTTTACTTACCCCGAAAATGGAGAAACGCAAGGTGCTCGCCGTAGCATCGCCAATGCCCAGTTTTTTACCCGTTTGGGGCAGCGGATCATCAAGGCGCTTGATCAACAAACGTTTGATGGCTTTTGCTATCGCGTCGATATGCGTTTGCGTCCATTTGGTGAAAGTGGCCCTTTAGTGATGAGCTATGCAGCCCTAGAAGATTACTATCAAGAGCAAGGCCGAGATTGGGAGCGCTATGCGATGGTCAAAGCTCGGGTGATGGGCTGTGAGATGTATCCTCAATACCAAGAGTTACGTCAGATGTTGCGCCCATTTGTGTTTCGCCGTTATATCGATTTCGGTGCGGTTCAAGCTCTGCGCCGCATGAAGTCGATGATCAGCAGCGAGGTGCGTCGTCGTGGGTTGACCAACAACATTAAGCTGGGAGCTGGGGGGATTCGTGAGATTGAATTTATCGCCCAAGTTTTCCAGTTGATTCGTGGGGGACGAGAGCCATCACTACGTGGTCGTGGATTACTAGAAACGCTGCAAGGCATCGAAGAGCTCGGGTTATTAACCCAACAAGAGGTTGAACACTTAGAGGCCGCCTACAAGTATTTGCGTCAACTTGAAAACTTGCTACAAGCGATGGCCGATAAACAGACGCAAACATTGCCAGATTGCGACATTGAGCAATTGAAACTGGCGACTGCTATGCGAATGCCATCATGGGATGCGTTGCTCACTCACACGCAGCAACATATGACCAATGTTCATCAAGTATTTGAACTGTTGATCGGTGATGATGAGGATGAGAGCGGCACTGTCGCTCGCCATTACCTAGAACTTTGGGACATGGCGAAAAAGAAAGATGTGTTGGAGAGCATTTTACAACAAGACGTTCAGGTTGAAGACTTTGCTGGCTGTGCCAAAACCATTATTGAGTTTAAAACCGATTTAGCCAAAAAGACCCTTGGCCCCCGCGGTCGTGAAGTGCTCAACAGGTTGATGCCCAAAGTCTTTGAAGCGGTCTTTTCTCATCCTGATGCGCAGTTTGGTCTGCCTAGAGTGCTGCATTTACTTCATAAAATTTGTACGCGCACGACTTATCTCGAGCTACTTGATGAGCACCCAGCTGCATTGGTGCAACTGGTAAGATTGTGTACAGCGAGCCCGATGATTTCAGAGCAGCTGTCGCGCTACCCGATTTTGCTGGATGAGTTAATCGATCCACAACACTTATATAACCCTACTCCGCTCGATAGCTACCGCACAGAGCTACGTGATTTTCTGGCGCGAATACCTGAGGATGACATGGAGCAGCAAATGGAGGCACTGCGTCAGTTTAAGCAAATCAGTATCTTGCGTATCGCTGCCGCCGATATCGCAGGTGCGCTTCCAGTAATGAAAGTGAGTGATCACTTAACTTATTTAGCTGAAGCGATTGTAGAGGCTGTAGTGCAACAAGCTTGGCTTCAGGTCTCTGAGAAGTTTGGTGAACCGACCCACATTAAAGATCGTGACGGTAAAGGATTTGCAGTCATTGGTTACGGCAAAGTCGGGGGATGGGAGCTCGGGTACAACTCTGATTTAGATATTGTCTTTATGCATGATTGTCCGGTCAATGTGTATACCGATGGCAAGAAAGAAATTGATGGTCGACAGTTTTACCTGCGTTTAGCTCAGCGCGTTATTCATATATTCTCAACCCGCACAGCTTCGGGCATTCTCTACGAAGTGGACACTCGCTTACGTCCATCAGGCGCATCGGGTTTATTAGTCAGCCCAACAGACGCGTTTGAAGAATATCAGCATCAAGAAGCGTGGACATGGGAGCACCAGGCACTGGTTCGAGCTCGGATGATTTATGGTGATGAGCCGTTAGCCACCGCGTTTTATAATACTCGCCATGCTGTGCTGTGTAAAAAAAGACAACAACAAGCATTAAAAGACGATGTGGTTAAGATGCGGGAAAAAATGCGCGACCATCTTGGCGGCAAAAAAACGGGTCGGTTTATGCTTAAACAAGATAGAGGCGGGATTACGGATATTGAATTTCTCGCTCAGTACTTAGTGCTTAACTATAGTCATGATAAGCCTAAGCTCACCCGTTGGTGCGATAATGTACGAATTTTTGAAACCTTGATTGCACAAGGGGTAATAGAAGAAGAGCAAGCTATGCAATTGATTTTGGCGTATACCTCTATGCGTAATGAAATTCACCGTAGAAACCTGCTCAATTTAGAAGCCGACGTTGTCGAAGATAAGTTCGCAGCAGAAAGGGAATGGGTCAAACAGGCATGGAATCAATGGTTCAATTAGATGCATATATTTAGCCGCAATCAGGGCTGTGTTAAACTCGGTTCGATTTAATTTTTGGAGACCAACAATGAAACCAATTCTACCCGAATACAACAGCGCTGGTGTGCTTATCATCGGTGATGTCATGCTAGATCGCTACTGGTATGGCCCTACTGGACGCATCTCTCCTGAAGCGCCAGTACCTGTTGTTAAAGTAGAAAACAATGAAGAACGACCTGGTGGTGCTGCGAACGTTGCGATGAACATCGCGTCTTTAGGCGGTCATGCTCATATTGTTGGTCTTACCGGAGATGATGAGCCGGCAAAAGTGCTAACGGACACGCTCAGTTCACTCAATGTGAAATGTGACTTCGTGACGCTGCCTGATTACCCAACGATCACCAAATTACGAGTGATGAGCCGTGGTCAGCAGCTTATCCGTTTAGACTTTGAGGATAAATTCGAAAATACACCTGCTGAGCCCGTGTTATCTCGTATGGACGCAGCACTGCCAAACGTCAAAGCAGTGATCATGTCGGATTACGCCAAAGGTTCTCTGGAGCATGTACAGGCTTATATCCAAAAGGCTCGAGCAGCGAACATTCCCGTTTTCATTGATCCAAAAGGCGCAGACTTTGAACGCTACCGTGGTGCAACGTTACTGACACCAAACATGAAAGAATTCGAAGATGTGGTTGGTAAAGTCAAATCAGACCAAGAGCTGGTGGAAAAAGCACTCACTTTGGTTGAAGAATTTGATTTTGAAGCTCTCTTAGTCACCCGCAGCGAGCACGGCATGACTTTGATTCGTCGCGGTCAGGAGCCGTTCCACTTACCGACTCAAGCCAAAGAAGTGTATGACGTAACAGGTGCAGGAGATACAGTTATTTCTGTGTTAGCCGCCTCGGTTGCCGCTGGTAAGTCGTTTGAAGAAGCGTGTGCATTGGCAAACGCAGCTGCTGGTGTGGTGGTTGGTAAGCTGGGTACATCAACGCTGTCAGAAATTGAACTGGCTGAAGCGGTACATGGCAGTAAAGATACTGACTATGGCGTGATTTCAGAAAAAGCCCTGATTGAGGCGGTCAAGAAAGCGCGCGCTAAAGGCGAGAAGGTAGTGATGACCAATGGCTGTTTCGATATTCTTCACGCAGGCCATGTATCTTATCTCAATCATGCCGCTGAGCTAGGTGATCGCTTGATCGTTGCAGTGAATACCGATGAGTCTGTGAAGCGTCTTAAGGGGCCTGGTCGCCCGGTAAACCCAACGGATCGTCGTATGGCAGTATTAGCCGGCCTTGGCGCAGTAGATTGGGTTGTGCCATTCAGTGAGGATACGCCACAGCGTTTGATTTCTGAAGTCCTACCAAGTTTGCTAGTCAAAGGCGGAGACTACAAACCGGAAGAGATTGCGGGTGGCCAAGAGGTCATCGCTGCTGGCGGTGAGGTGCGAGTTCTTAACTTTGAAGACGGCTGTTCAACCAGCGAAATTATTAACGCCATCAAAGGCGGCAAAGGCTAAGTTATTTACCTAGCGTGTATTTCAAAGGTCACTGTCACTATGAAGTGGCCTTTTTTGATGCCAGCTAAAAACTAGCGTTCATAAAAAAACGCCACTTGATCACTCAACTGGCGTTATGTTTACGGTTTGGGATTTCTCCCCGAACGTTTAAAACGAAAATCGTATTAGTTAACCGGCTTCAAACCTGCGTCCACATCCAAAATATCTTGCTCATTAAGCGTACCAACCGCTTGGCGTAACTGAAGACGACTTATAATGTAGTTGTAACGAGCATCAGACAGGTTTTTGTTTGCGTCGTATAGGCGACGAGTTGCGTCCAGTACGTCAACAATCGTACGCGTACCGACATCAAAACCGGCTTCAGTTGCTTCTAGTGCAGACTTCGCAGAAACCACAGATTGCTCATACGCTTTCAGTGCACCAATCGATGCATTGATGTTGTTATTTTGCGCACGAACATCTTTCACCACACTACGGTATTGTGCTTCAAGGTTTTCGCTTGCTGCAACGTAAGCGTATTCCGCTTGTTTGGTCTGAGAGGTCACATTACCACCTGTATATAGCGGTACTGCAAGGTTGACACCGACGTTAAAGTTATCCGTTGTGTTGTCTTGGATACTGTGTGACGTATCACCGTAATTATACCCACCATCGAGCGATAGCGTGGGTAAGTGACCAGAGCTTGCCAGTGAGATATTGTCACGCGCGATATCTTGAGAAATACGTGATGATAGTAAGTTTAGGTTTTTCTCCTTCGCTTCTTCGATCAACATTTCAGCCGGGCTGTTTGACGGACTTGCCGAGAAACGGTCAGTATCAAGGATATTGAGGTCTTTATGTTCTTGACCAGTAATTTCGCGTAGCGATTCATAGCTATTGACCAGATTGTTTTGAGCTAATACTTCGTCCGCCAGTACAGCATCGTATTGTGCTTGTGCATCGTGAACATCAGTAATAGCAGAAAGGCCAACTTCAAAACGCTGTTTAGTTTGTTCTAGTTGACGGCCAACCGCGGCTTTTTCGGCACGAACGAAAACTAAATTGTCTTGAGCTCGTAACACTTCAAAATACGCTTGAGAAACGCGCAGGATCAAACTTTGCTGCGTTGCTGCATAAGTCGCGTCTGCTTGACGTGCCGATTTTTCAGCAGTGTCGAGCGCTATCCAAGAAGCTCGGTTATACAGCTCTTGCGAAAAGTTGACACCAGCGGAGAGCTCATTTTTATCATTGGATGTTTTTGGACCGGAATCTAGATCGGTATCTCCACGATTTAAGTTATAGCCAGCAGTTAAATTAATTTGCGGTAAAAGGGCACTGCGGCTTGAAGTGATTGCTTCAAAAGCTTGATCACGCTGCGCTGCTACACTAAGCAATTGTGGGTCATTTTGTTTTGCTAAGTCATAGATTTCTGCTAGCGAGTCTGCATAAGCTGAAACACTAATGCTACCTAGCGCTGCACTGATAAATAGTGGAAGCAATTTTTTCATTTTCTATTCCCGCGATCCATAGATTGGTTAATTCTCAATAGTTTAACTCAATTTGAACGATATTTACTCTAAACTTTGCATTTTTTTACACGTAATTATCCAATTGTGCAATAAAAAATACTGCAATGCTTAAAATAATTTGTAACTATTGTACAAAAAGTTGAGCCAAGTCCTTTGAGCAAGTGATAAACAATGAGTACACTACAAGATTCACTTAGAGAGGTGTTGAATGCAACAGCGCGATAAACAGCAAGCGGATTTCTCTTCGAAAGATATCGAAATCCTATCAAAGGAGACTGTGTTTAACGGTTTTTTTAAGATGGTTAAATACCGTTTTAAGCATCGGCTTTTTGCTGGTGGCTGGAGTGATGTTGTTGAGCGAGAGATGTTTGAACGCGGGCATGCTGCAGCTATGCTGCCTTATGATCCAAAAACGGATCAGGTAGTGATCATTGAACAAATCCGTGTCGGGGCGCTTGAGCATGAAAAACCGTGGCAGCTTGAAATCGTGGCTGGCATGATCGATAGAGACGAGTCTGTCGAGGATGTTGTCCGCCGCGAAGCCCAAGAAGAAGCGGGGATTGAGGTTGGCCGAATCATACCCGTTACCTCTTATTATCCATCTTCAGGTGGGTGCTCAGAAAAGTTGGATGTGTTTGTCGGAGAAGTCGATGCTTCTAAAGCGCACGGCATTCATGGTTTAGACTATGAGAATGAAGATATTCGTGTTCACGTCATCGATCGTGAAACAGCTTATCAATGGGTGAAAGAAGGAAAACTCGAAAATGGCGCATCAATCGTTGCATTGCAATGGTTACAGCTAAATCATCAAGAGTTAAGAACGCAATGGGGAAGCGCCCCTAAAGGTGGAGAATAAGTCATGGCACAGGTGGCAGCCAAACAACGATATCATGTTGACTTAGCGGGTCTAATGAGAACTTATGAGACCAACTACGCTAAATTGAATGCCCTATTGCCTGCATCCGCTAAGGTTGGTGATGTACGCTGCTATCAAGCGGCAAGCATGATTTATCAACTGACCGTGAATGAAATCACAAAATACACCACAGTTGTTGAGATATGTCAGAGTGATGAAACTCCAGTGTTCCCATTACCGACAATGTCTGTCAGGCTTTATCATGACGCGAGAGTGGCGGAAGTATGTTCCAGCGGAGAGTTTTCTCGTATACAAGCTAAGTATGATTATCCCAATGACAAATTGATGCAAAAAGATGAAAAGCATCAGTTAAATACGTTCCTTGGTGAATGGCTGACGTTTTGTCTAAGAAGTGGCATCAGTAGAACGCCACTTGCCTTCAATTAACGGTAACGCCATTAGTGAACGATAACAAATAACGAAGGTCTGTTGACCAATAGAGTGGAAGAGTCAGGTTTTCATTTTGCAATCATCGAGTAGTGACAGCATTAAACTTTTACAGATTACAGATACTCATTTGTTTGCATCAGATGAGGGGAGTTTGCTGAGCGTAAAAACCGCCGACAGCTTTAACGCTGTTGTTGATGACATTTTGCGCCGCAAAGTAGAGTTTGATTTTATTTTGGCGACAGGCGATATTTCGCAAGATCATAGTGCTCAGTCTTATCAGCGTTTTGCTGACGGCATTATGCCACTGAGAAAGGACTGTTTCTGGCTGCCGGGTAATCATGATTACAAACCGAATATGGGAAGCGTTTTACCTTCGACCCAAATTCAAGCGTCTGAACATGTTTTACTGGGTGATCATTGGCAGTTGATTTTGCTTGATTCTCAGGTTGTCGGTGTGCCACATGGGCGCTTAAGTGATCAACAGCTAGCACTGCTTGAAGCGAAGCTCTCTGAGTATCCGCAACGTCATACACTGGTCTTATTGCACCACCACCCGTTGTTGGTTGGTAGTGCTTGGTTAGATCAACATACGTTGAAAGATCCTGACGAATTCTGGCAGGTTGTAGAACGTTTCAGTAACGTCAAAGCAGTGTTATGTGGGCATGTTCATCAAAATATGGACGTCTTGCATAATGGAGTAAGAGTGATGGCAACCCCGTCTACCTGTGTGCAATTTAAGCCGAATTCTGACGACTTTGCATTAGATTGCAAGTCGCCAGGTTGGCGAGAGTTAGAGCTGCACGCAACGGGTGATATTACGACGAATGTCAGTCGACTCCCTGACGGTCTCTTTCAACCGGATTTCTCTTCCAACGGTTATTAGACCAACCCAATTCAAGTTAGCCCGAGCCAGTCCTCGGGCTTGCTTTTTTAGGTGAGATATTTATGAGTAAACCTTCATTATTGTTGTATATCCATGGTTTTAATAGTTCGCCACTTTCACTCAAAGCCAATTTAATGAGAGCGCACTGTGAGCAGCATCGTCCAGATATTAAAGTGATTGTGCCGCAGATGCCGTGTTTCCCTCAGCAGGGCGCTCAACTGTTATTAGGCATTGTTGAGCGTTACAAAGATGATTACCAGATTGGCTTAGTCGGTAGCTCGTTGGGCGGTTTTATGTCAACGTGGCTAAATGATAAATTCGGATTTAAAGCTGTCGTGATAAACCCCGCAGTGAAACCTTATGAATTATTGGTAGACTATTTGGGCGAGCAAACGAATCCGTATACGCATGAAACCTATACACTTGAAGCGTGTCATATTGACGAGTTGAAAGCTCTTGATGTACAAAGCATCGCATCGCCTCACTGTTTTTGGCTTTTACAGCAAACGGGAGATGAAGTTTTAGACTATCGTCAGGCCGTCAACAAGTTTGCAGCGGCAAAGCAAACCGTGGAGCAAGGTGGCGATCACAGTTTTGTAGGGTTTGAGCGTTATCCTGCAAAGATTATTGAGTTTTTAGAACTGTAATGAGTGAAGGGCATCGTGATTTCAGACTGAGCTCGTATCACAAACTCCCATCGCTGATAGGAATGATTGGAATGCGCTCATAGTTTTTATTGATTTATCCAACCGTTTCTTGACATAGGAAGAATGCTTTCCGACTATGTTTTGCCATAAAATTTTTAGGGCCTTATCTCCAAGCACCTTGGGGGTGACTTGGAAAGAGAAGACCCTCGCTACTTTGTTGAGCATCACTTTTATAAAAACTTAAAGGTGCAAGCAGAGTAGCTTTTTCGTTTTCTGAGGGCGAATACTCCGATTCGTACCACTCAGGCAACAAATAAACGTTGAGAACAATTCCGTATTATGACTGAACAATATAATGCTGGTGCCATTGAAGTACTGAATGGCTTAGAACCGGTGCGTCGCCGACCAGGGATGTATACGGATACAGCGCGCCCAAACCATTTGGGCCAAGAAGTTATCGACAACAGTGTCGATGAAGCGTTAGCCGGGCATGCCTCAAAAGTACAAGTCATCCTGCATGCCGACCAATCACTAGAAGTGATCGATGATGGTCGGGGCATGCCTGTCGATATTCACCCTGAAGAGAAAGTCTCGGGCGTTGAGCTGATTTTATGTAAGCTTCACGCGGGTGGTAAATTCTCCAATAAAAACTATCAATTTTCCGGTGGTCTACACGGGGTAGGTATTTCGGTTGTTAACGCGCTTTCAAAGCGAGTAGAAGTCACGGTTCGTCGTGATGGCCAAGTGTACGAAATTGCGTTTGAACACGGAGATAAAGTCTCTGATCTGACGGTAACTGGCACTTGTGGTCGCCGTAACCGTGGTACAAGTGTGCATTTTTGGCCAGATACAAAATACTTCGACTCAGGTAATTTCTCCGTCACTCGCTTGGTCAATAACTTACGTGCGAAAGCGGTACTTTGCCCTGGATTGGAAATCACTTTAACCGATAAAGTGAATGGCAAAGACTACAAGTGGTACTACGAAGATGGCCTGAAAGACTACTTGGCGGAAGGTGTAAAAGGATATCCTGTTATTCCAGAAGCGCCGTTTACTGGCGAGTTTTTGGCCGAGACCGAAGCGGCAAACTGGGCAGTTATTTGGCAACCTGAAGGCGGTGAAATGATCACCGAGAGCTACGTTAACCTGATACCGACCGCTCAAGGTGGTACGCACGTTAATGGATTGCGCCAAGGTTTGCTTGATGCTATGCGCGAGTTTTGTGAATTCCGTAATCTGTTACCTCGTGGTGTGAAGCTCACTGGTGATGACGTTTTCGACCGCTGTTCTTATGTGTTGTCAGTTAAAATTCAGGACCCGCAATTTGCAGGGCAGACAAAAGAACGTCTTTCGTCACGCCAAACCGCAGCCTTTGTTTCTGGTGTTGTAAAAGATGCGTTCAGCCTTTGGTTAAATGAAAAGCCTCAGCTTGCAGAACAACTGGCGGAAGTCTGTATTGCCAATGCGCATCGCCGTATGCGTGCTGCTAAAAAAGTCGTGCGTAAGAAAGTGGCATCTGGACCAGCGTTGCCAGGCAAGCTGACTGATTGCTCGGTACAAGACTTAAGCCGCACTGAAATCTTCTTTGTCGAGGGAGACTCGGCGGGCGGTTCTGCTAAGCAAGCGCGCGATCGTGAATTTCAGGCGGTGATGCCTTTACGAGGTAAGATCCTAAATACTTGGGAAGTGTCAGCGGATCAAGTGTTAGCTTCTCAAGAAGTGCATGACATTTCGGTCGCTCTGGGCATTGATCCGGACAACGATAACCTTGACAGTCTTCGTTACGGTAAAATTTGTATCCTTGCCGATGCGGACTCGGACGGGCTGCATATCGCAACACTGCTTTGCGCTTTGTTCACGCGCCACTTCCGAGCATTGGTTGAAGCGGGTCATATCTATGTCGCCATGCCGCCACTGTACCGCATTGACTGTGGTAAAGAAGTGTTTTACGCACTCGATGATGACGAGAAAGATGGCATTTTAGAGCGTCTCTCGAAGAAAAAAGCCAAAATCAACGTGCAGCGATTCAAAGGTCTTGGTGAGATGAATCCGCTTCAACTGCGGGAAACAACCATGGATCCGAATACGCGTCGCCTGGTCCAATTAACCATCGATGATTCCGCTGCAACCATGGAAATGATGGATATGCTGCTGGGGAAAAAGCGCGCAGATGACCGCCGCTCTTGGTTGCAAAGTAACGGCGATTTGGCAGAGGTTTAACGAATGTCTACAGAAATTACCTACGATGGCGTTGAACAGTTGCCAATGCGCAAGTTCACAGAAGACGCTTATCTTAACTACTCAATGTACGTCATTATGGATCGTGCATTGCCATACATTGGCGACGGTTTAAAACCGGTTCAACGCCGCATCATTTATGCGATGTCGGAGCTAGGGCTTTCGGCTGCTGCAAAATATAAGAAATCCGCACGTACGGTCGGGGATGTGTTGGGTAAATACCACCCTCACGGAGACTCTGCGTGTTACGAGGCCATGGTATTAATGGCGCAACCGTTCTCATACCGTTACCCATTGGTCGACGGTCAAGGCAACTGGGGTGCGCCTGATGATCCAAAATCTTTTGCAGCAATGCGTTATACCGAAGCCAAACTGTCTAAGTTTGCCGAGGTTTTACTTGGTGAATTAGGTCAAGGGACAGTCGAATGGCAGCCTAACTTTGACGGCACGATGAAAGAGCCGCAAATGTTACCAGCACGCCTACCGCATATTTTGCTCAATGGTGTCACAGGTATTGCGGTTGGTATGGCGACCGATATTCCGCCACACAATGTTCGCGAAATTGCTGATGCGACCATTCACTTGATCGACAACCCGAAAGCGGAATTGCCGGATGTGATGCAATACGTCAAAGGTCCAGATTACCCGACAGAAGCGGAGATCATTTCACCTCAGGCGGATATTGAAAAGATCTATCGCAATGGCCGTGGCAGCATCAAGATGCGTGCAGCTTGGCATAAAGAAGGCTCAGACGTTGTTGTTACGTCGATACCACATCAAGTGTCGGGTTCTAAGTTGCTTGAGCAGATCGCTAACCAAATGCGTGCCAAAAAGCTACCAATGGTTGAGGATTTGCGTGATGAATCGGATCACGAAAACCCAACGCGTATCGTTATCGTGCCGCGTTCAAACCGAGTTGACTGTGATCTGCTGATGAACCATTTGTTCGCGTCTACCGATCTTGAACGCAGTTATCGCGTTAACTTGAATATGATTGGCTTGGATAACCGCCCTCAAGTGAAAGGTCTGGTGCAGATTCTCTCTGAGTGGATCGAGTTCCGCCGAACCACTGTTCGCCGTCGACTGCAACATCGACTCGATAAAGTGATGGCTCGTTTGCACATCTTGGAAGGTTTATTGGTTGCTTACCTAAACCTAGATGAGGTGATTGAGATCATCCGTACGGAAGACGATCCTAAAGCGGTGTTGATGCAACGCTTTGGTATTACCGATATTCAGGCGGATGCGATTCTCGATACCAAACTTCGTCACTTAGCCAAACTTGAAGAAATGAAGCTTCGTGGTGAGCAAGATGAACTAGAAAAAGAGCGCGAGAAATTGGAGCAGCTATTGGGTTCTGAGCGTCGCCTCAATACGTTGCTTAAGAAAGAAATCAAAGCGGATGCAGACAAGTACGGTGATGATCGTCGTTCTCCATTAGTCGAGCGAGCAGAAGCGAAAGCACTCACGGAACGTGATTTGATTCCGAGTGAGCCAATCACAGTCGTTCTATCTGAAAAAGGTTGGATTCGTCATGCAAAAGGCCATGACGTTGAAGCTGAAGGATTGAATTACAAGTCAGGAGATAAATACCTCGCGCATGCTCGAGGTAAGAGTAATCAACCTGCCGTGTTCCTGGGCAGTGATGGACGAAGCTACTCGCTTGAATCTCATTCCTTACCTTCGGCTCGTAGCCAAGGTGAGCCAATCACAGGACGTCTGAATATTACTGCAGGTAGCAGTATTCGTCAGGTGATTATGAGTGAAGAAGATCAGCTATGGCTGGTGGGTTCTGATGCGGGTTATGGCTTCGTGTGTAAAGGGGCAGACTTGCTGTCGAAAAACCGCAGTGGTAAAGCACTGGTGACGTTACCTGCGAACGCAGAAGTGATGACGCCAAAAGAAGTTGATAATTTAGATGCGGATGAAATCTTGGCTATCACCAATCAAGGCCGCATGCTGTTGTTCCCAATTAAAGATCTACCGCAACTTGCGAAAGGTAAGGGCAACAAGATCATCAATATTCCAGCCGCAAAAGCGAAAGAACGTGAAGAAGTCTTGTCTCATCTTATGGCGTTGCCGCAAGGGGCATCTTTGACACTCTACGCGGGCAAACGCAAGTTGGGTTTAAAACCGGCGGATTTAGAGAACTTCCGTGGTGAGCGTGGACGTCGAGGCAGTTTACTGCCAAGAGGGTTGCAGCGAGTAACGCGCATTGAAGTTGAGCTTGGTGAGTCGAGCAATACGGACGAGTCAACGAGCAGCGAATAACTCGATGAGAAATAAAAAACCCAGCCACTGGCTGGGTTTTTTTATACTTCTTGCATATCTTCGGCAATAGTGACCTTGAGGGTGATCTCTTTGCCTTGACGAATGATACCAACATCGACCGTTGTACCAGGACGTAAGTCAGTGACAATATCCATCACACTTTGGCGTCCTTGAACTTTGTTACCGTCGATGCTGATAATGATATCCTGCTTTTCGAAGCCAGCTTTACTCGCCGGGCCATTCGGGTCAATGCCAAGAACGACAATACCGCCAATGTGTTCGTTACCCAGTAATCTTGCGGTGACAGCGTTGATATCTTGCCCATCAATACCGATATAACCGCGGATCACACGACCATCGGCAATGATTTTATGCATGATTTTATTGGCAAGAGGTGCCGGGATAGCAAATGAGATCCCGTAGGTTTCTAAATCGGTCGCTTGCTGAAAGGAAGCTGTATTGATACCAACTAGTTCGCCTTGACTGTTGACCAATGCTCCACCTGAGTTACCTTCATTGATCGCAGCGTCCGTTTGAATAAAAGCTTGGCGACCATCACTAATAGAAGAACGCCCGGTCGCAGAGATAATACCAAATGTCGTGGTTTGACCTAAGTTATAGGGGTTACCGATCGCGAGTACCACATCACCAACTTGAGGTTGATATTCTGAATTGAGAGGAATGACTGGCAAGTTTGAGCCTTCCACGCGTAAAACCGCAATGTCGGTACGTTTGTCCGTGCCAACAAGCTGAGCCGCCGCCGCTCTACCATCTTGCAATGCAACGACGATTTGGTCCGCTTGAGCAACCACATGATAGTTCGTAATGATGTAGCCTTTTTCACTGACAATCACGCCAGAGCCCAGTCCTTGCGTAGACAGTTTGCTGCGGTCACTCTCAACATACTTTCGACTGTAAATATTCACCACAGCAGGTGCTGCTTTTCTTACCGCTTGATTGAATGAGATTTCAACAGAAGCAAAATTGCTTGGTTGTGTATCGAGGGCGTCAGGGATAACGTTGTGACGTAAAGAAGGGACAGCCAGCAAGACTATGGCAGCGGTTGCTAAGCCTAAAAAGATAGAACGTAATAAAAAGCTAAGCATATCCTCTCCATACAAAAACGCCAAAAGGGCATCGAAAGGAGAAGAATAGCATTACATTGAAAAATAACAAAAGGGCAGTGCGTGATCGCGCTGCCCTTTTAATGAGGTATAAGCGACAAAGAAAATTATCTTTGAGTCTTATCACGCCCTAGCGTGTATTTCTTCATTGATGCTTCTAACGAATAACCAAGTAGATGGTACGGTCATCTCGTTGAATATTCAGTGCGAGTACGCCTTTTTGCTTATCAACGATCGCACGAAGTTCTGCGAGGTTTTTCACACGTTGGCGGTTAACACCAATGATAATATCGCCTTGTTTTAGCTGATACTGAGCCGCAGGTGAATTGTCTTGCACGCTGGTTACTTTAACACCTTGAATGTCATCGCTTGGTGTTGTATTGCTTAACTCCGCACCTTTTAGTCCCTTGTGTAACGATTCCGCTTTGGCTTTCATATTTGTCGATTCGCCAAGTGTCACATCAAAGGTTTTATTTTTGCCGTCTCGGACCACTCCTAAAGTGATTTCTTTGCCTGCACCTAACGTCGCCACTTTTGCGCGAAGCTCAGAGAAGGTACTGATCGGTTTACCATTGACGGATACAATAATATCGCCTGCTTTTAGGCCAGCTTTGTCTGCGGCACTGTCAGGGACTACTTGGCCAATAAAGGCACCTTTGCTTGACTCGTAACCCAGAGCGTCCGCAAGTTCAGATGTCACTTCACCACCTTGAACCCCAAGCATGCCGCGTTTTACTTCACCAAATTCAAGGATTTGATCCGTGAGATTTTTCATCATGTTTGATGGAATCGCAAAGCCGATACCGACGTTGCCACCGTTAGGGCCGAGAATCGCGGTATTAATACCAATCAGTTCCCCATTTAAGTTGACCAGCGCGCCACCAGAGTTCCCGCTGTTGATCGCGGCATCGGTCTGAATGAAGTTTTCAAAATTCTCAACATTCAAGCCACTACGGCCAAGGGCTGAGACAATGCCTGATGTCACGGTTTGACCCAAACCAAATGGATTACCTATCGCGACGGTAAAGTCACCCACTCGCAGTTTATCTGAATCTGCGATGTTAATTTGCGTGAGATTTTTCGCCTTCTCAAGTTTAATGAGTGCGACGTCTGCCATCTCGTCACCACCGATGAGTTCGGCATCGTATTCACGGCCATCATACAGACGTACGCGAATATCATCCGCCCCTTTAATTACGTGATAGTTTGTCACGATAAGGCCCTTTTTGGCGTCAATGATGACACCTGAACCTAAACCCCTAAATGGACGCTCGCGGGTTTGCTCCATTGGAAAGTCAGGGCCAAAGAAAAATTGAAATTGTTCGGGAATACGACTGGTTTGTACTTGTTTTCCTTCCACCGCGATACTGACAACGGCAGGGGTCACTTTATCCAGCATAGGGGCGAGGCTAGGTAGCTGTTGACCATCCATACTCAGTGGTAAAGCTGCGGTAGCCTGTATTGGCACCAGCATAGAACTTAAACTCAGAGATAAAGCGGTTAGTACAAGTAGTGGTTTTTTCATCCATTAACTCCTCTTGAAACATGTCTGCCTAAAAGAAATATCCGAACTGAACTGTTAGTTATTACTCGTTAGTCACATTAAGGTTAATGAGTAATATAAGGGCTAGTTTGGATAATCAAAGGGGAGGGCAGTCCACTTACAAAATTAGAACAACAATGTTCAAGAAAAGTTCAAAAAGGGTCGAAAAGAATGAAGACTTTTTATCGACCCTTCAGAAAGGAGGGGAGTTATGAGGCCTTAGCAGTTACGACTTCAGGAGCATTTATAATCTCCTTTTCTTGTGTTCTCAACAGACCTGTCGCACCGTTTGCATAGTCTTTGGGTTGCTCACTATATTCAGGCTGGGCTTCATTGTTCTGCTCAGTCGACATCGCGGTTTTCTTATCAAACGGGTTATCTTGCTCTGGTAAGTTGGGCAAAAGCTCACATGATGTCTTCGCCATATGTTGGTAAAGCTTGGTGTAATCTTTGCCTAATGTATCGAGCATTTCTGCTGTTTGGGCAAAATGATCAACCAATTCCTGACGTTGCTGCTCGATTGAAAATTTAGCCGACTCTAACTCTTTTTGCACAGCTTTTTGTTTTTTGTACTCTGGGGTGGTTAGTCTACTAATGACTACGCCTACTATGGTACCGACCAGCAAACCCACTATGGCATAAATCCAAGGCATAACTGTTCCTCATCTTTGTTTTAACAACTTTTTTACTGCTTAGTTACACGTGGTGTTCCACCATGTTACTATGGGTTTAACAGCCAATAAAGAAAAATAGCAGTATGTCTGCAGGGACTGATAACTAACTCTCTATTCTTTGGTACCCTCTCGAGATGACGTTGTCTTAATATCCTTGCCAGACGTTTCGCCCTACACTCTAATACGACGTTAATGTAATGACACCACTAAAACGATACCAACAAGATATAGCGCAACATGGCTTTCAGCGTGATGAAGCCCAGTATAAAGCGGTCGTTGCACTGGATAAGCTCTACCATGCCATTATTGATTTTCAATCAACGCCTGTGCCGTCGCTTTCAAAATGGCAAAAATTGATGGGTAAAACGGTTGAATTGCCTCAGCCGCCGAAAGGGTTGTACTTCTGGGGCGGGGTGGGGCGTGGCAAAACCTATTTGATGGATGCCTTTTTTGACACCTTACCAACCTCGCGAAAAATGAGAGTACATTTTCATCGTTTTATGTATCGGGTTCATGACGAGTTGAAGCAGTTAGGTGATGTAGAGAACCCACTAGCCAAAGTCGCTGAAAAGTTTAAGCAAGAGGCAGACGTAGTTTGCTTTGATGAGTTTTTTGTATCGGATATAACCGATGCGATGATCCTAGCGACCTTATTGCAGGAAATGTTCAAGCGCCAAATGGTGCTCGTCGCAACGTCAAACATCGAGCCACAAAATTTGTATCGTAATGGCTTGCAGAGAGCTCGGTTTTTGCCTGCTATAGATATGATTTTAGAACGTTGTGATGTTTTGAATGTGGATAGCGGAGTGGACTATCGATTACGAACACTTGAGCAAGCTGAGATCTACCACTACCCTCTTGACGAGCAAGCGACGCTAAATCTCAATCGTTACTACCACCAACTAGTTGGAGAGAGAAAAGACGCTGCACAACAGATAGAGATTAATCATCGCAATATCGATGTAATCGAAGCCAGTGATGGCGTGTTGCATGCGACTTTTGCTCAGTTATGCCAAACCATGCGCAGCCAGAATGACTATATCGAGATCTCGCGTATTTACCACACAGTGTTGCTTGCGGATGTTGAACAAATGAGTGGTAGGGTTGATGATGCAGCAAGACGTTTTATTGCATTAGTTGACGAGTTTTATGAACGCCATGTCAAACTGATCATTTCGGCGCAAGTGCCAATGGAAAGCTTATATATACAAGGGCAGCTCGAATTTGAGTTTAGGCGGTGCCTGTCACGTTTGACTGAAATGCAAAGTCATGAGTACCTATCAAGGGAGCATTTAGCTTAAATTCCCCACCGCGAAAAAAAATGAAGAAAAAATTAGTGATTTGGCGCAAAAAAAGGTGATTTTTTCTTCACTCTTCTCTATAATCCTGCGACCCACCGTTACTGCAGACCGGATTATCGAAGTTATTTCGAGATTGACGGTCGAGAGTACCAACGACTCGAAGGGGTGATGACTGGGCTCTTAGACAGTGTGGGAACACGAAAGGGTGTTCCTTAAAGTTTAAATTTTAATTAACGGGTTATTATTAGCATGAAAACTTTCGTTGCTAAACCAGAAACTGTAAAACGCGACTGGTACGTTGTAGACGCTGAAGGTAAAACTCTTGGTCGTCTAGCAAGTGAAATTGCATCTCGCCTACGTGGCAAACATAAAGCTGAATACACTCCTCACGTTGACGCTGGTGATTACATCATCGTTATCAACGCTGAGAAAGTTGCTGTAACTGGTAACAAAGCTAAGAACAAAGTGTACTACCGTCACTCTGAATTCCCAGGTGGTCTAAAATCTATCACTTTTGAAAAGTTGATCGATCGTAAACCTGAGATGGTTCTTGAGCTTGCAGTTAAAGGCATGCTTCCACGTGGTCCTCTAGGCCGTGCTATGTACCGTAAGCTTAAAGTTTACGCAGGCGCTGAGCACAACCATGTTGCTCAACAACCACAAGTACTAGACATCTAATTGGGGATTTCGAAAATGGCAGAGAATCAATACTACGGCACTGGCCGTCGCAAAAGCTCAGCTGCACGTGTTTTTATTAAACCAGGCAGCGGCAACATTGTAGTAAACAAGCGTAACCTTGACGAATACTTCGGTCGTCCAACAGCTCGTATGGTTGTACAACAACCTCTAGAACTTGTTGAACTAACTGAGAAGCTAGACCTTTACGTAACAGTAAAAGGCGGCGGTATTTCTGGTCAAGCTGGTGCTATCCGTCACGGTATCACTCGCGCGCTTATGGAATACGATGAGTCTCTACGTCCTGCTCTACGTGCAGCTGGTTACGTTACTCGTGACGCTCGTTGCGTTGAACGTAAGAAAGTTGGTCTACGTAAAGCACGTCGTCGTCCACAGTTCTCTAAGCGTTAATTTCCTTTTATCGGAAATTATGCTTTCCAGAATTATTCTGGGAATCTGTGTACCAAAAGCTCGGCTCTATGCCGAGCTTTTTTGTTTTTAACCGTTAGTGTTTTTTCTCCACCGACAAGAGGACGTAAAGTCTTTTTTGTTTTCTCCTTTCCTCCTTCCTTATAGCAATCGTAGTAAATCACTGTTTATCGAAGATGTTCACCTCATTCCCGCCCATTTTACCTACGCTATTTCTGCTCACTTAGTTACGCTGATTGGTATTAATATTCCAGCAACATTTATCTTAATTATTGAAAACTTTTTGGTGTGTTTATTGTGCTACAAAAGTGATTAATTATCGGTTTTGACAATTATTAGGTTAGCAAAGGTCTAGCTGGCATAATTCGCTGAAAATAGCCGAGATAAAAGGTATTTGCGGCTTTTTTCCAGCGCGGGATACTGCGCTTTGTTGTTACAAATCACATCAATTTTTTATAATTCTACTGCTTTTGTGACGCCACGAGCGATTTACCTCACAAATGTTACAAAAAGGTAGCTTTATCTTGTCAAAAAGTAGGGTTTTCTTTATCATTTCCTTCCAATAAATAGAACTAAATTCATAACTTGTTAGCCATGCTCTTAGATGCGGAAGAATAACAATCCAAAGGGAGCAAATGGGAGAATGTTTGGATGAGCAACGCGCCTTTAAATAACGGTCGCAGGCGTTTTCTAACCGCTACAACGGCAGTTGTTGGTGGGTTAGGAGCAGCTGCCGTCGCCGTTCCTTTTATAAAATCATGGAATCCGAGTGCCAAAGCGAAAGCTGCTGGCGCACCGGTTGAAGTGGATATAAGTAAAATTGAACCAGGTCAACTGGTTCGTGTTGAGTGGCAGGGAAAACCTGTGTGGATTGTTCGTCGTACCCAAAGTGTGCTGGACAATCTGAAAACTATTCACGATAAACTTCGTGATCCGCAATCGGAGATGGAGCAGCAACCAGAGTACGCTCAAAATGAGTTCCGCTCGATTAAAGAAGAATTTTTCGTTGCGGTTGGCTTCTGTACGCACTTAGGATGTTCACCGACTTACCTACCTGACTCGTTCGCGGAGCAAGTTCAAGGTGTGAGATCGGGTTTCTTCTGTCCTTGCCACGGTTCTAAATTCGATATGGCTGGTCGCGTGTTCCAGGGAGTTCCTGCTCCGTTGAACCTTGTCGTTCCTAAGCACATGTACCTGAGTGACACGAAGCTCATTGTCGGTGTTGATGAGGGGGATGCATAATGCAAGCAATGTTAGACTGGGTAGAAAAACGTATTCCAGCCATGAATGCTTATAAGAAGCATTTGTCTGAATACCCAATGCCGAAGAACTTCAACTTTTGGTACCTTTTCGGTTCTCTGGCGATGTTGGTTCTGGTTAACCAGATCCTAACGGGTATTTGGCTGACAATGAACTACGTTCCTTCTGGTGAAGGTGCATTCGCGTCGATCGAATACATCATGCGTGATGTTGAGTACGGTTGGTTACTACGCTATATGCACTCTACAGGCGCCTCGGCATTTTTCGTCGTGGTTTACCTGCACATGTTCCGTGGTTTGATTTACGGCTCTTATCAGAAACCTCGTGAATTACTGTGGATCTTCGGTATGTTGATCTTCTTAGTGTTAATGGCTGAAGCATTCATGGGTTACTTACTTCCATGGGGGCAAATGTCTTACTGGGGTGCACAGGTAATCATTTCTTTGTTTGGTGCGATTCCTGTTATCGGTGACGACTTAACGCTTTGGATCCGTGGTGACTACATCATCTCTGGTGCAACGTTGAACCGTTTCTTTGCACTTCACGTTATCGCGCTACCAATCGTATTGCTTCTTCTTATTGTTCTTCACGTATTGGCATTGCATGAAGTCGGCTCAAATAACCCGGACGGTATCGAAACAAAATTGCCAAAAGGCTCTATGGGCGACAATTACAAAACGCAATTCAAGTTCCACGATTACTACACGAAGAAATACGACATCATTGACTCTATCCCATTCCACCCTTACGGCACGGTGAAAGACTTGGTGGGTGTAGCAGGTTTCTTGTTCTTATTCTGTTACGTGCTGTTCTTCAATCCAGAAATGGGAGGATACTTCCTTGAGCCACCTAACTTTGAAGCGGCAAACCCACTGAAGACGCCTGCGCACATTGCTCCTGTATGGTACTTCACTCCGTTCTACGCGATTTTACGCGCGGTTCCGGACAAGCTATTAGGGGTAATCCTAATGGGTGCCTCGATTGCAGTGCTGTTTGTTCTCCCTTGGTTAGACCGTTGTAAAGTACGCTCATACCGTTACCGTAGCAAACTTCATCTGTTGAATATTATCCAATTCACTATTAGCTTCATTGCTCTGGGTATTTTGGGGGCACTACCTGCCACACCAACGTACACACTACTAGCACAGATCTTTAGTTTGGGTTACTTCATGTTCTTCGTATTACTGTTCTTCTACAGCAAAAATGAAGCAACCAAACCATTACCAGAGAGGGTGACATTCAAATGAAGAAGTGGATTGTAATTCTATTTGCTATGTTGCCATCTCTAGCGATGGCAGCGGGTGCCAACGTGCCGCTTGATAAAGCCCATGTGGACCTGACGGACAAAGCTTCGTTGCAAAATGGTGCGAAGCTATTCATGAACTACTGTTTCGCCTGTCACTCGACGCAATATCAGCGTTATGAGCGTGTCGCGACAGATTTAGACATTCCAGCTGACTTGATGAAAGAAAATCTGATTTTTAACCCAGAGGCAAAAATCGGTGATCTGATGGTGAACGCGATGCCACCTAAGCAAGCAGCAAACTGGTTCGGTGCGCCACCGCCAGACTTAACATTGGTTGCTCGCGTTCGTGGTGCGGATTGGCTATACACATACTTACGTTCTTTCTATGTAGACCCTTCGCGTCCATTTGGTGTCAATAACATCGTATTCCCTAGTGTGGGTATGCCACATGTGCTTGAAGAGCTGCAAGGCATTCCAACTCCAATTTACGATACGCATGTTGTTGATGGCGAAGAGGTTAAAGTCGTTATTGGTACTGAAACCGATGGTACTGGTGAGCTTAGCTCTGGTGAATACGACAAAGCTGTAGGTGATCTGGTGAACTTCCTGGTTTACTCTGGAGACCCGGTTCAACTCGAGCGCCATGCCTTAGGTTGGTGGGTTATGGGCTTCCTTGTATTGCTAACGATTGTTGTCATTATGCTCAAGAAAGAATATTGGCGTGATGTGCATTAATTGTGCTAAAATACCCTGCTAAATCCCGATTTTAATTGATCTACAATGGAGGCTTAGCCTCCATTGTTTTTATTTGTAAGTGTACTGGAGGGCTCCATGGCTGTCGCTGCCAATAAACGTTCTGTGATGACTCTTTTTTCAAGTGCATCAGATTTGTATAGCCATCAGGTTCGCATTGTACTAGCTGAGAAAGGCGTAAGTGTTGAAGTGGAGCTGGTTGATGAAGCAAACCTTCCTGCTGAGCTTGTTGAACTAAACCCATATAAATCAGTGCCAACCCTTGTAGATCGTGAGCTTGCTCTTTACGATTCAAAAATTATCATGGAGTACTTGGACGAGCGTTTCCCTCATCCGCCTCTAATGCCAGTTTATCCTGTTGCCCGTGGTAACAGCCGCTTGATGATGTACCGAATTGAACGCAATTGGTATACGCTTGCGGAAAAAGTGATGAAAGGTAATGCAGAAGAATCAGAAAAAGCGCGCACAAAGCTACGTAATGACCTTTTAACTCTTGCCCCAATCTTTGCTGAATACGAATACTTTATGAGCGAAGAATTCAGCTTGATTGATTGTTACTTAGCACCGCTGTTGTGGCGTTTACCTCAACTTGGTATTGAGCTTGTTGGCCCTGGTTCAAAAGAAATTAAGATTTACATGAATCGTGTATTCGAGCGTGATTCATTCTTGGCTTCTTTGACAGAAGCTGAACGTGAAATGCGTCTCGTTCGTTAAGCTGTAAAACATTATGGATATTGCAAAAATGACGGCGCGCCGACCATACATGCTTCGTGCATTTTATGATTGGCTTGTGGACAATGATTTGACGCCTCACCTCGTTGTAGACGCAACCATGCCTGGTGTTCGCGTACCCACCGAGTTCATTCAAGATGGCCAAATTATTTTGAATATCGCGCCACGTGCGGTTGGCAATCTAGAGTTGGGTAATGATGCAATTACTTTTCATGCCCGTTTTAGTGGTCGTCCGCATTCGGTAATTGTGCCTGTTTATGCTGTTCAAGCGATTTATGCCCGTGAAAATGGTGCGGGTACAATGTTTGAACCTGAAGAAGCTTACACAAATATCGAAGACGAAGCGCTGGTGGAAGAGGAACCGGCACCTACCTTTACCACGGTAAGTGACGAAAAGCCTGAGACCACCTCTGAGTCGAGTGTCGATGATGTTGACGAGTCTCGTCCAAAAGGTAAACCGAGCTTAAGAGTCATTAAGTGATTGGATGTTGATATTAGATGTGCACGACTAGCATTGATGTTAACTAAAAAAAGCAGCGATATCGCTGCTTTTTTATTGGTTACCATTTTTATTTGTACCAGACGGTCGGCGCTAGCTTTCGTTGCTATTGCGCTCCAGTGTTGCACTCTCAGTCGTTTCAGCCTCGTTTGGGATATCAACTTTAACAGGCTCTGCGACCCCGTATTGGAAACCTTTGATTACCTGCTTCACCCCAGAGACATTGCGAGCGATTTCTGTCGCGCGATTGCCCTGTGCGGGTGTTACATAGCCAAAAAGAAAGACTTCGCCGTCTTCGGTTATCACTTTGACTTTCACGCCATTTAATGCGGAGTCGGTCAGTAAGGACGATTTGATTTTAGTTGTGATCCAGCTGTCATTACTCATTTGAGTTACCGTCAGAGGTGCTTTTTGTTTTATTTGGTTATGTAAGGTTTTTACACCATTGATCTTACGTACTCTTGCTTCTAGCTCATCAATTAATTCTTGAGTCGGGACTTGCCCCATGAGAACTACGGAGCCGTTGTAAGAGCTAGCGACAATACGTACTTGACCACGAAATGGGTCTTTATTACCCATTGCTGCTACTTCAAACTCAATGTTGTTATCTTGCCAAATTTGCTTAGTCGAGCGTGTATCTGTAACGATGTTAGCAGTGGTTGCCGCCCCAGCGATAAATATCCCCGCACAGCCACTTAAACTCAGTACGGTCAACAGAATACAAAGACTACGTATCATGATTCTTACTCCCAACAGGGTTACTCTTCGTGAGCAGGGAAAAGGACTTGGTCTATCAGATCACATAAGCAGTGAAGAGTGACCATATGAACTTCGTGTATGCGTGCCGTGCGATGGGATGGAATGCGAATTTCTACGTCATTCTCACCTAACAACCCCGCCATTTCACCACCATCTTTACCTGTAAGAGCAATAATAGTCATGTCTCGGGTAACGGCGGCTTCCATCGCTTTTATGATGTTTTTACTATTACCACTGGTGGAGAGCGCTAAAAGAATATCGCCAGGTTGCCCAAAGGCACGGACCTGCTTAGAAAAAATTTCCTGATAGTGGTAGTCGTTTGCGACAGCGGTCAGCGTTGTGTTGTCTGCTGTTAATGCCATGGCTGGAAGGCTAGGGCGTTCTGTTTCAAAGCGATTTAACAGGCAAGAAACAAATTGTTGCGCGTTTGACGCACTGCCACCATTTCCACAGCACAAAATTTTATTGCCGTTTAGCAAGCTTGATACCATCGCTTGAGCAGCGTGGGTAATCGCATCGGGCAACGCTTCCGCTGCGGCAATTTGAATTTGTATACTTTCTTTAAAGCTGTCTTTAATGCTTTCTAGCATTGATTATCCTTCAGATATTGCGTTTTGTATCCAGTTGATATCTCGACCATTATTTTGAATGGCGATGACATCGAAACGGTAGTCTATGGTGTGTATCGACTGTTTTTGTCTGCTTAACCAAATTTGCGCGGTTTTAACCAGTTTACGCATTTTGGAATAGGTCACCATTTCAGCGGCGGAACCATAGCGATCGTTGTTACGGTATTTGACTTCAACAAACACGATAGTTTCATCTTGTTGAAATATTAAGTCAATTTCTCCGACTTTTGTCAGAAAATTTTGTTCGAGAAAGCGTAAACCCTGGCGCTGCAGGAATTGCTTCGCCAGGGATTCATATTGGTTGCCAATTTGTCGCTTGCTAAAAAGACCCATACTCGGCCCAGCTGAGTTCACTCTGGACAACACAGTTACTATCAATGCTTAACACGCCAGTCTGGCCTCTAACGGATAACCCAGGAACGACCTTCATCTGAGGCAGCTCTCCAATCAATTTGTATGCATCCATACCTAGCGCAGTAAGACGTTTTGCCACGTTTGATTGATCTGACCAAAGCTCATTCATTTCTGAGATGACGGTGAGATCAGGTTCGATCAAAAGCGGGATGTCACTGTAGGTAATACCATTGAGATCAGAGTATGTCGCTCCACCACTGTTACTACGAGAGTTCGAAAACAGTTTCGGTGGCTTGTCATGTGGGTTAATTGCAACTTCGATAAATGGTTTGATTAATGTTAACTCTGTGTTTCTCGCTGCAATATACACCGCATCAACATCTCGTCGGCTGCGGGGTTGCGTTTCGAGTTTGACACCTGTTAACGATTCCATCTGAGCGATGCGCTGTTTGCTTTCTTGCAAGCCGAATACATCGTTGATATCTCGTTGCAGTTCGCGGGTATCGCCAAATAGTCGGCTGGCAACGTTCGTTGAGCTGTGTTTTTTCCATTCCTCTTTGAAGGCTTGTAGAACGCGTTCACCATAACTGCCTTTAGGGGCAAGGACCAGCGGAAAATTATATCCTTCATTGAAGATATGCTTTGCCGCTTGAGCCACTTCTTGTTCTGGTGACAAGGTCAGGTAACAAATGTTCGTTCCCGGTTGTACATCTTCCGGGATGTTTAACGCTAGTGCTGGAATAGCAGGACCTGTGCTCGAGCCGTCTATGGTTGTCTGCAATTCTTCTACATTTTCTTTTTGTAGTGGACCCACAATAAAATCAATATTCTCGCTGATCAGGCGTTGTTTGATTTGTTGTGGTGTATAGGCGTGCGTGTCAATGACGGTTACGGTCGCACTTGGATCGCGATTCTGATCATTCATCATTGCAAACATAAATCCGTCACGGATGAGTTGAGCTTGTGGGGCAAATTTACCCGTTAGCGGCAAGAGTAGTGCAGTGTTATTTGGTTTGACGATCTCCAGCGTTAAGATCTTCTGGATCTCTTCAGGCGTGTAGGTAGCCGCAGGATGTGTTGGGTTTTCTTGTAACCAGCGCTCAATGGTATTTTTTAGCTGTGAGAGATTTCCTGACATGGTTTTGGTGTAAATCGACAGTTGCAACCATCCGTCAAGCACATCTTCGCTTGGCTCAGTTTGCAGAGCGGTGAGCTCCTGCTCTGAATAGCTGCCAAAGTTCATCCAAATGCGGCTAGAAATGTCACGTTTCTCGGCCGATGAAGAATACTGACTCAACATCACTAACTCGCGGTTGGCTTCAAACGGTTGATTGAGGCTTTGGTAAGCTTCTGCACGAACAGAGTAGTAATCTTTCCACTGATCGCTTGGTAGCTTCCACCAAGGCTGAAAGTTAAGTAGTTGTATTACTTGAGCGTAGTCGCCCTGTTTCTGCTGCATGTTTGCACGCGCGAGCTGCCATTCTGCTTGTTGCACTTCCGACAACTGCTGACGAGCCAGACGGTTAATCAACAGTTCAGCTTCGTCAAACTGGTTGGCTTGGATGGCAGCCTTGGTTGCCATGATCAACCAGTCATTTTGCAAGCTACCTTCAGAGCTATCCGCTCGAATAATATAGCTCTGAACCGACTGGGTGGGCTCAAGTGTGACATCGACGCCATCAGGCTGTCTCGGGCCCGACGAACAGGCCGCAAGGGTAATTGCTAGTGCAACAGGAGTGAGTATGCGTGGTACACTGAGTCTCTTATGGTTAATCATTGCCGTGAGTTCTCTATAATTTTGTACAAAATTGTCTTTATATTAATCGTTGAAGTGATGGTAAACAAATGACAGATAAAAATAATTTGCCGAATGAGGGGCCAACTCTCTTTATTGTACCGACTCCAATCGGAAATTTAGCGGATATCACTCAACGTGCTATCGAAATTCTGTCAAGTGTGGACATGATTGCCGCTGAGGATACCCGACATACGGGTAAACTATTGTCTCACTTCAATATTCAAACCAAAACTTTTGCTTTGCATGATCATAACGAGCAACAAAAAGCACAGATTTTGGTGGAAAAGTTGCTGTCTGGTCAATCTATCGCATTGGTTTCCGACGCTGGTACGCCGCTCATCAGCGATCCAGGATACCATTTGGTGACAAAATGTCGTCAAGCGGGCGTAAGAGTTGTTCCTCTTCCAGGTGCCTGTGCGGTGATTACTGCGCTTAGTGCTTCCGGTTTGCCGTCTGATCGCTTTAGTTTCGAAGGTTTTCTTCCACCAAAAAGTAAAGGACGCAAAGACAAGTTCTTGGAAATTTCATCGGTAGAGCGCACGTGTATCTTTTATGAGTCTCCTCATCGTATTTTAGACTCCCTACAAGATATGTTAGACGTTCTTGGTCCAGAAAGAGAAGTTGTGTTGGCTCGTGAGCTAACCAAAACGTTTGAAACGATTCAGGGGATGCCTTTAGGGGAGTTGATTGAATGGGTGAAAAGTGACGGAAATCAGCAACGAGGTGAAATGGTTCTGTTGATTCACGGCCACCGGGAAACCGCAGACGATTCTCTACCGGATGACGCGTTACGCACACTGGGTATCTTGACCAAAGAGTTACCGTTAAAGAAAGCAGCAGCACTGGTTGCAGAAATCCATAATTTGAAGAAAAATGCGCTCTACAAATGGGGATTGGAGAACTTAGATTAATTTAGGGTTGGTGTCCATATTTGACATGCTGTTCGAGCGTAGTCGAGCGAAAAAACATCACTTGATTTCACTTGTTTCATCATATCTGTGATCGTACTAGACTCTGAGTAGATAACTCTATACAATCCGCCGTTGGAGTTGACTGGGTAGTCGCTGCTTTACTGCTGTCCTTCGGGAGACTGACGTTGAAGTCCTTTGGGAGACTGACGTTGACGTCCTTCGGGAGACTGGTAAAGGGGAGGAAAGTCCGGGCTCCGTAGAGCAGGGTGCCAGGTAACGCCTGGGAGGCGCAAGCCTACGACAAGTGCAGCAGAGAGAAGACCGCCGATGACCCTCTATCGTAAGAGAAAGGGCACAGGTAAGGGTGAAAGGGTGCGGTAAGAGCGCACCGGACGGCTAGCAATAGTTCGTTGCAAGGTAAACTCCACCCGGAGCAAGACCAAATAGGCCTCCACATTGCGTTGCTCGCGTAAGGAGGCGGGTAGGTTGCTTGAGCCAGTGAGTGATTGCTGGCCTAGACGAATGGCTACCGCCGCGCAAGCGGAACAGAACCCGGCTTATGTGTCGACTCCAACTATTCGAGACCCATCATTACTTTCAGTAATGATGGGTTTTTTGCATTTAGTTGACGAAAACCATGTCATTACCAATAAACTTAGCATTAAATCACATCTAACTTTAGACTTGTGGTGGCGATGATGTGGGAAATCAGTACACTAATGAATCGCTCCAAGATCATTCAACGAGAACGCTATGACCGAAACCTTCCAACATATTTCCGTGTTACTAAATGAATCTATCGATGGCTTAGCCATTAAACCTGATGGGATTTACATCGATGGCACATTTGGCCGAGGCGGTCACAGTCGAACGATCTTATCCAAGCTAGGTGAAAATGGTCGACTTTACAGTATTGATCGTGATCCCCAAGCGATTGCGGAAGCAGGTAAAATAGATGATGCTCGTTTTACCATCATTCATGGCCCCTTTTCAGGTATTGCCGAATACGCGAAAGAATACGGTTTAGACGGTAAAGTGGATGGTGTCTTACTCGACCTCGGGGTTTCCTCTCCTCAGTTGGATGATGCTGAACGTGGTTTTAGCTTTATGAAAGACGGACCGTTGGATATGCGTATGGACCCAACCACGGGGATTCCCGTATCGCAATGGTTGTTGGAAGCCGATTTGGATGACATCACATGGGTGATTCGTGAATTTGGTGAAGATAAGCACGCAAGACGCATCGCACGTGCGATTGTTGAATATCGCGATAATGAAGAAAATGAGCCCTTGGTACGAACGGGTCAACTAGCAAAACTCATTTCAGATGCTGCACCAAAAAGCTTTAAAGAGAAAAAACATCCGGCAACTCGTGCTTTTCAAGCATTTCGCATTTACATAAACAGTGAGCTTGAAGAGATCGATACCGCGTTAAAAGGCGCGGCAAGTATCCTTGCTCCTGAAGGCCGTTTATCGGTCATCAGTTTTCACTCACTTGAAGATCGCATGGTCAAACGCTTTATGCGCAAAGAAAGCAAAGGGCCAGAAGTTCCGCACGGCATTCCTCTGACAGAAGCACAAATCAACGAGCTTGGCAGTGCGAATATGAAAACCGTCAGTAAAGCGATAAAGCCAAGTAAACAAGAAATTGACATTAACCCTCGTTCTCGCAGCTCAGTGTTAAGAATTGCAGAAAAGCTTTAATTATTATGACGAAAGCCACACCTAACCTTGCTAAATTGATCGCAAGGGACTTAATCACCGTTGGTCGTTGGCCATTACTATTGCTGATATTAATTTTGGCGTCAGCAATGGGCGTGGTGTTTGCGACTCATAACGTTCGCCAAGAAATCACGGAAAAAGACCATACATTGGTCGAGCGTGAGAGACTCGATAGTGAATGGCGCAACCTGATGTTAGAAGAAACGGCCTTGGCTGAGCACAGCCGAGTTCAAGACCTTGCAAAAACAGAACTTGATATGAAACGGCCTGATGGCGATAAAGAAGTGGTTATCACACTAAAATGATTAGAAAGAAAACCAACGCTAAACAAGGAAATAAGCGTAAACCTACGGTGAAAAAAAAAGCGGAAGCGAAAACCTCGAGTAACGTGGTGAAAGCAAAAGAGGCTGCTGAACCTTTTTTGATTCGCTGGCGTTTTCACCTGCTGTTGTTGTTTGTTTTACTTGCGTTCGGTCTTTTGGTCGCGCGCGTCGCGTATATTCAAATTATCGAACCCGATAACCTCATTAAGCAAGGCGACCTACGCTCAGTACGGGTAAAATCGATTCCTTCCGCGCGAGGCATTATTTCTGACCGTAATGGTGAACCGCTTGCTGTCAGTGTTCCTGTTGAGGCTGTTTGGGCCGATCCTGCCACGATTTTTAAAAATGATGCCTTAAGTCAAACCCAACGCTGGTACGCACTGGCGGATGTTCTTGGTGTCGACCGTCAAGGGCTTATCAATAAAATCAAACGCAACGAAAAGCGTCGTTTTATCTATTTGCAACGTCAAGTTAGCCCTGCAATGGCGAATTATATTCGCGAGTTAAAGTTGCCTGGTATCGGCTTGAAATCTGAATCTCGCCGCTACTATCCAACGGGTGAAGTAAGCGCTCATTTGGTTGGTGTTACAGGTATTGATGGTCATGGTCTCGAAGGCGTTGAGCGCAGCTATGACGAGTGGCTGACGGGGCAGGAAGGTAAGAAAACCATCCGAAAAGACCGTTATGGTCGAGTGGTAGAGAACATTGCCTGGCAAGACAAACAAGAAGGTAAATCCCTGACCTTAACCATCGACCAACGAATACAGGCGATTGCTTATCGTGCCATCAAACAGGCCGTTGCGGATCACCGAGCAACATCGGGATCTGTGGTCATTGTTGATGTGAAAACGGGCGCGGTTTTAGCGATGGTAAATGCGCCGTCTTACAACCCAAATAACCGCAGTGATTGGCAGAGTTATAAGATGCGTAACCGCGTGATTACGGACTCTATGGAACCTGGTTCCACGATCAAGCCTTTCGTTATTTTGGCGGCGTTAGAAAATGGCGTCGCCACCAAAGACACCATCGTCGATACCGGAAATGGTGTTCTTAGATTGGGTGGTAGCCGAGTGAAAGACGTATCACCAGTCGGCAAAGCGAGTCTATCGATGATCTTGAAAAAATCGAGTAACGTTGGTGTGACGAAATTGGCGATGCAGATGCCAGTGGAGGCGTTGTTGGGGCTGTACAGTTCAGTTGGATTTGGTGAGCTCTCTGGTTTGAATCTCGTGGGGGAAGTGACGGGTATTTTCCCAAGCCGCAGCCGTTGGTCGCCAATAGAGCGAGCAACCATTGCGTTTGGTTACGGACTTTCTATTACGCCGATTCAGCTCGCACATGCGTATGCCACACTAGGTAACTTAGGCAAGTATGAGCCTATTCATATCATTAAAAGCAATGATCATGATGTGTCTCGTCAAGTCGTCAGTGCCAAGTATGCTCGCCAAGTATTAGATATGTTAGAAACCGTAACCCAGAAAGGTGGTTCTGCTCGGCGAGCTGCGGTGCCTGGTTATCGCCTTGGTGCAAAAACGGGGACATCGAGAAAAGCTTCTGCGGGGGGATACAGTGATGAATACATTACCTACACTGCTGGCTTGGCCCCGATAAGCGATCCGAAAATCGCGCTGGTTGTGATTGTTAACGAACCACAAGGTGATGATTATTACGGTGGCTCGGTCGCCTCTCCCGTTTTTTCTGAGATCATGAAAGGCGCGCTGCAAATACTGAATATCGCACCAGATGAAAACAAATTTCAGGAGTAGGTTTCAGCCTACTAATAACCAAATAAAGAAAACCTGAGCAGTTGCTCGGAGAACAATTATGACTAAAGCCATCAGTATAGACACGTTGCTTTCACGCTGGGTTGATTGCCCAAGTTTGTCGTCCGTTTTTGTCTCTGAACTGGAACTCGATAGTCGAAGAGTGAAGCGTGGTACAACGTTCGTCGCGATTATTGGTCACGTTGTGGATGGGCGTCAGTTCATATCTACTGCCATCAAACAAGGCGCCAACGCAGTGATAGCCCAAGCCTGTGATAATAAACCTCACGGCACGTTAGAGATTGTGAATGATATTCCGGTTGTCTATATCCATGCATTAGACCAACAATTGTCTGAAATTGCAGGGATGCTGTACACCTATCCCGACATGAAGTTAATTGGCGTAACCGGGACGAATGGAAAAACAACCATCACACAACTGATCGCTCAGTGGCTAGAGTTGGTTGGATCCAAAGCTGCCGTCATGGGCACAACAGGCAACGGCTTTTTAAACGATCTGCAACAAGCAGCAAATACCACTGGTAATGCGGTTGAAATTCAACAAACCCTAGCATCATTAGCTGAGAAAAATGCCTTGTACACTGCACTGGAAGTGTCTTCTCACGGCCTGACGCAAGGTCGAGTTAAAGCCTTGTCATTTTCTGCTGGCGTATTTACTAACTTGAGCCGTGATCATCTCGATTATCATGGCACGATGGAAGAATATGCCAATGCAAAACTTGCGTTGTTTACCTTGCACGACTGCAAGAAGGCAATCATCAATGCGGACGATAAAGTCGGTGCATGTTGGTTAAAGGTGCTTCCCAATGCCATTGCAGTATCGTTAACACCAAGCCCAAGCCTAGACAATGCGCTTTGGGCAAATCACGTCACGTATGCAGAGTCAGGCATTACCATCGATTTTGATGGTAAGTATGGCGCTGGGCATTTTCACGCGCCATTGATTGGTGAGTTTAATGCGACAAACTTGATGCTGGCGCTTGCGACGTTACTGAGTCTGGGCGTTGACAAGCAAGCGCTGTTAAACACTGCGGGTCAGTTGCAACCTGTTTTAGGCCGAATGGAGCTGTTTCAAACGCCAGCGAAGGCGAAGGTTGTGGTCGATTACGCACATACGCCTGATGCATTAGAAAAAGCGTTGCAAGCTCTGCGCGTGCACTGCCAAGGGCAGTTATGGGCAATTTTGGGCTGTGGTGGCGATCGAGATGCTGGTAAACGCCCGATGATGGCGGAAGTTGCTGAGCGCTTAGGGGATAAAGTGGTCTTAACTGACGACAACCCTCGTAGTGAAGACCCTGAGCTTATCGTCGAAGATATGTTGGCGGGCTTGTCTAAACCTTCCGATGCCATGGTTCAGCATGACCGTTTTTCTGCACTTTCTTTTGCACTGGAGCAGGCCTCTGAGCACGACATCATTTTAATCGCTGGCAAAGGTCATGAAGATTACCAGATACGTAATGGGGAAACCATTCATTACTCGGACCGTGAATCTGCGATACAGCTATTAGGACTTTAATTATGATCAAAGTAACGTTGTCTCAAATTGCTGATATCACCAATGGTGATTTGGTGGGAGAAGATAAGACCATCGAGAGTGTGTCAACGGATACTCGTGCCATCGAGGCAAACTCACTATTTATCGCTTTGGTTGGCGAACGCTTTGATGCGCACGACTTCTGCCAGCAAGCCGTTGATGCAGGTGCAGGGGCTTTGCTCGTGCAAAAACCTTTGGATGTGGACGTACCACAAGTCATTGTTGCAGATAGCAAAGCGGCGTTGGGTGAACTGGCCGCTTGGGTTCATCAGTGTTGCTCGACCCCAACTGTCGCGATTACAGGTAGCTGCGGTAAAACGACAGTAAAAGAGATGGTTGCGGGTATTCTCCAGCAAAAAGGCAAGGTGCTCTTTACTGCGGGTAACTTCAATAACGATATTGGCGTTCCTCTAACGTTATTACGATCTCAACCGTCAGACGATTATGCTGTCATTGAGCTAGGAGCTAACCATATCGGAGAAATTGGGTACACGACCCGGTTAGTTAAGCCCGACATTGCTTTGGTGAACAATGTTGCTGCTGCGCATTTAGAAGGTTTTGGCTCGATTGATGGCGTCAAACAAGCAAAAGGCGAAATTTACCAAGGGCTGAACAAGAATGGTGTCGCGATTGTTAATCTGGATAGCCAAGGCGAAGAGCAATGGCAAGCAGTATTAGCGGATAAAACCGTCATCACCTTTTCATCTTGCGATTCACGCGCAGATTTTTTCGCATCGGATATCTCCCTGAATAGTGAAGGTGAAGCGAGCTTTACTTTACATCGCTCGCACGATGGACAACAAATTGAACTCTCGTTAGGGATCATTGGTCAACACAATGTTGCCAACGCGATTGCGGCATCGATCATTGCGTTGCACATGGGAGCGACGATCGAAGAAATTCAAATAGGATTAAAGCACTTAAATAAGGTCAAAGGTCGTGTTGAGGTTGAGCAACTGAGCGCGAACATCAAATTGATCGATGACAGTTACAATGCCAGTGTGCCAGCCATGTTAGCCGCGGTAGACTTATTAGCCTCGTTCAAAGGTCAGCGTTGGCTGATTTTAGGGAATATGGCGGAATTGGGAGATGAAAGTCTTGCACTTCACCGCCAAGTCGGAGAACATGCTGCCCCACAAAAATTTGAATATGTTCTCACATATGGTACAGATGCAAAGGTGATCAGTGATCTTTGTAACGGTATCCACTTTGAGACGCATCAAGAGATGATTGACTACATCAAGCAGCATCTAGACCAAGCCGTTCCTGAACACCACACTATTTTGGTAAAAGGAGCGAACGGTGCTCGTATGTTTGACGTCGCTGCTGCTTTGAAGGAGTATTTTTAATGATTATTTGGCTTGCCGAGCTGCTTCAGCCATACCTGTCTTTTTTCCGTTTGTTTGAATACTTGTCTTTTCGAGCAATTTTAAGCGTTCTTACCGCGTTAGGTCTCTCACTCTGGATGGGACCGATTATGATCAGACGATTGCAGATGCTGCAAATTGGTCAGGTGGTGCGTAACGAAGGTCCTGAATCCCATTTTAGTAAACGTGGTACGCCGACAATGGGCGGTATCATGATTTTGGCGGCGATCTCCATTACGATTTTGCTCTGGACCGACTTATCCAATCCTTACGTTTGGGCCGTGCTTACGGTGTTGCTTGGATATGGTACGGTGGGGTTTGTTGACGATTACCGCAAAGTAGTGCGTAAAAATACCGATGGTTTGGTGGCTCGCTGGAAATATTTTTGGCAATCATTGATCGCTTTTGTGGTGGCATTTGCCCTGTATGCGCATGGTAAAGATACCGCTGCGACGCAACTGGTGGTGCCATTTTTCAAAGATATCATGCCTCAGATGGGCATGTTGTACATCATCTTTACCTACTTTGTCATTGTTGGCACCAGTAATGCTGTCAACCTGACCGACGGTTTGGATGGGCTAGCGATAATGCCGACGGTTTTGGTCGCGGCTGGCTTTGCTGTGATTGCCTGGGCAACCGGTAACGTTAACTTTTCTGAATACTTACATATCCCATACCTACCTCATGCTTCTGAGTTGGTCGTGGTCTGTACCGCGATTGTCGGAGCTGGCCTTGGCTTTTTATGGTTTAACACCTATCCAGCACAAGTCTTTATGGGCGATGTGGGCTCTCTGGCTTTAGGCGGAGCACTGGGCACCATTGCAGTATTGGTCCGTCAAGAGTTCGTACTGGTTATTATGGGGGGGGTATTCGTCATGGAAACACTGTCCGTTATTCTGCAAGTTGGCTCATACAAGCTTCGTGGTCAGCGTATTTTCCGCATGGCTCCGATTCACCATCACTACGAATTAAAAGGTTGGCCAGAACCTCGCGTTATCGTGCGTTTCTGGATTATTTCTATGGTTCTTGTTCTGATTGGTCTAGCCACTTTGAAAGTGCGTTAAGTTTCCGTTTTTCAGACCAGATATACAGTGTGATCATATATGGAACGTTGGCAAAACATACATCAGGTCGTCGTTGTAGGGCTCGGTATTACCGGGCTCTCTGTCGTTAAGCATCTCATCAAAAATCAACCACACCTTGTGGTTAAGGTGATTGATACTAGACCGACACCTCCCGGGGCAGACCGCCTCCCAGAAGGTGTCGAATTACACAGCGGTGGCTGGAATATAGGTTGGTTAGAACGCGCTGATCTTGTAGTAACTAACCCAGGAATCGCACTCTCAACGCCAGAAATTCAAGGTGTTCAACGTCGTGGAACGCCAGTTATCGGTGACATCGAACTGTTCGCATGGGCGGTTAACAAACCCGTGGTGGCAATTACGGGCTCAAATGGCAAGAGCACCGTTACCGATTTGACCGGAGTGATGGCAAAAGCGGCGGGTTTACAAGTCGCTGTCGGAGGTAATATTGGCGTGCCTGCGTTGGATTTGCTGGAACAAGAAGCGGATTTGTATGTACTGGAACTATCAAGTTTCCAGTTGGAGACGACATCAAGCCTTAAATTGAAAGCGGCCGCGTTTCTTAACCTGTCTGAAGACCATATGGATCGCTATGACGATATGGCTGACTATCGCAAAGCTAAATTGCGTATCTTCCAACACGCTGAACTTGCTGTCGTTAATCGTGACGATCTGGCGACATATCCAGAGGGAAATATCCCCACACAGACTTTTGGCGCGGATAATCATGCTTATGGTTTAGAAGTCGATGGCAATAGAACGTGGTTGCTTGACCATGGTCAAAGGATTGTAGCAAGTGATGAGCTTAAGCTAGTCGGTAAGCACAACTTATTGAATGCTTTGGTGGTATTGGCCTTACTGAAAGCGGCTGGCATCGATTATCACGACGCGTTGAGTGCACTGAAAAATTACACAGGACTGACACATCGGTGTCAGGTGGTTGCTGATAATCAGGGAGTTAAATGGGTCAATGACTCTAAAGCCACCAATATCGCAAGCACAATGGCTGCACTGTCAGGGCTCGAGTCGACGGGGAAACTTTTCCTTTTAGTCGGTGGCGTAGGCAAAGGCGCAGATTTCTCCCCTTTGAAGCCAGTATTTTCAACCTTAGACCTACAACTATGCTGTTTTGGTCAGGATGGGGATGACTTTATGACATTGCACGACTCTGCTTTACGTTTTGAACGAATGGAAGACGTTATTCATCATATCGCTCCGAAGCTAAAGTCGGGAGATATGGTGATGCTGTCGCCTGCATGTGCTAGCTTTGATCAATTCGACAACTTCATGGCAAGAGGTGATGCTTTCGCTGCTCTTGCTCAACAATACGCATAATTATAGGTTACGCATTCCGTGGTTTTAGGGAACATTAAACGCAGTATTGGCAATTGGCTCACTCATCCCGCGCCAGAGGCTCTGTTTGATCGTCAATTGGTGTGGATTGCACTGGGTTTGATGTTGACCGGTCTAGTCATGGTGACGTCGGCATCGTTTCCTATCAGTTCTCGGCTGACGGATGATCCCTTCCACTTTATGTTCCGTCATGCTTCGTTTTTGGTGCTAGCGATAGGGGCATCCGTGGTTATTCTTCAGATCCCTTTGAATGAATGGTTTAAAAGAAGCCATTATTTACTTTGGATCTCGTTTATTCTGCTTATTGTGGTGCTTGTCGCGGGTAAATCGGTCAACGGTGCATCTCGTTGGATTCCACTCGGTCTTTTTAACCTCCAACCTGCCGAGGTTGCAAAGCTTTCGCTGTTTATCTTTATGTCTGGTTATCTGGTAAGAAAGCAAGACGAGGTACGCGAAACCTTTTTTGGCGGCTTTATGAAACCTATTATGGTTTTTGCCTTTTATGCGGTTCTTCTGCTTGGTCAGCCTGACTTAGGTACGGTGGTCGTTATGTTGGTGACCCTGTTTGGTATGCTGTTTATTGCGGGCGCCAAGCTCACCCAGTTTTTAGCGCTTATGGTCGCTGGCATTGGCGCCGTTGTCGGTTTGATTTTGGTTGAACCTTACCGTATGCGACGCGTTACGTCATTTCTTGACCCGTGGGAAGACCCGTTCGGTAGTGGCTATCAGTTAACGCAATCTTTAATGGCCTTTGGCCGCGGCGAGTGGTTTGGGCAAGGTCTAGGCAACTCGGTGCAAAAACTCGAATACCTTCCAGAGGCGCATACTGACTTTGTGTTTGCTGTATTGGCTGAAGAACTGGGCTTTGTGGGTGTAGTTCTGGTGTTGATACTGATTTTCAGTTTAGTACTAAAAGCGGTGTATATCGGTAAACGCGCTTTCGAAGACGGAGAGGTGTTTGGCGGCTACTTAGCTATAGGAATCGGTATTTGGTTTGCCTTTCAGACGTTAGTCAACGTTGGTGCCGCTGCGGGTATTGTTCCAACTAAAGGTCTTACTCTCCCTCTGATCAGTTATGGTGGTTCCAGTCTGATTATTATGTCTGTCGCAGTATCCATGTTGCTGCGGATTGACCATGAATGTCGCTTAAAACGCGAGCAACAACATGCGAAACAACAATCAGAACTACAAAATCATGAAGAAGCAAAATAAACGTTTGATGGTGATGGCTGGTGGTACCGGTGGTCACGTGTTCCCAGGCCTTGCGGTTGCTAAACAATTACAGCAACAAGGTTGGGAAATTCGTTGGTTAGGAACCGCGGATCGCATGGAAGCCGATTTAGTGCCAAAGCATGGTATTGAAATCGACTTCATTAAAGTTAAAGGTCTAAGAGGGCAAGGAATCAAACGTCTTCTTGCTGCGCCTTTCCAAATTATTAACGCGATCATGCAGGCTCGTACTCATATGAAGCGTTGGCAACCCGATGCTGTGTTAGGCATGGGAGGGTATGTGAGTGGTCCTGGCGGCATTGCGGCTTGGATAAGCGGCATCCCTGTTGTATTGCATGAGCAAAATGCAGTGGCAGGCCTAACCAACCAATGGTTGTCTAAAATCGCCAAGAAAGTGTTTCAAGCGTTCCCTGGCGCCTTCCCAACGGCTGAAGTCGTTGGTAACCCTGTCCGTGAGGACGTGACACAACTTGAGGCACCTGAATTGCGAATGAATAACCGCCAAGGGCCGATTCGGATTTTGGTGATGGGCGGTAGCCAAGGAGCGCGAGTTCTTAACCAAACTCTCCCAGAGGTGATGGCAAATTTGGGTAATCAATATTGTATTCGTCATCAGGCTGGCAAAGGTGCTGCGGATGAAGTCAATGCGGCTTACCAAGCTAACCATGTGTCGAATGCACAAGTGTCTGAGTTTATTGATGATGTTGCCGAAGCTTATGCATGGGCTGATCTATTGGTATGTCGCTCTGGCGCGTTGACGGTATCCGAGGTCTCAGCGGCTGGTGTCGGCGCAATTTTTGTTCCGTTTATGCATAAAGATCGTCAACAGGCGCTCAATGCGGATCACTTAGTTGAGTGTGGTGCTGCCAAAATGATAGAGCAGCCCGATTTGACCGTGGCGTCTTTAACCACCCAGATCCAGCAGTTAGATCGCCAAACGTTGCTTTCAATGGCTCAGCACGCACGCCAAGCGGCGAAATTAGATGCAGATAAAACGGTGGCGCAAGCCATTGTAACTCTGACCAAATAATTCTGACGAAACAGCTCTAACTCATATAGCAAAACTACACAGCTTAACTCAATAGCGTTAACGAATTACCGAGAATAGAAATCGATGACTATTAAACACACACAAGACTTAGCTCAGATTCGCGCGATGGTGCCAGAGATGCGTCGCGTGAAATCAATTCATTTTATCGGAATTGGTGGCGCTGGGATGAGCGGTATTGCCGAAGTCCTTCTAAATGAAGGCTACCAAATTACCGGATCTGATCTGGCAAACAACCTCGTTACTGAGCGCTTAGCATCTAAAGGGGCCACGATTTTCATTGGTCACCAGGCGAGTAATGTTGACAATGCAAGTGTGGTTGTTGTTTCTACTGCGATTAACGAAGAAAACCCTGAAGTCATTGCCGCTCGTGATAAGCGTGTACCGATCGTACGAAGAGCGGAAATGTTAGCCGAGCTGATGCGCTTTCGCCATGGTATTGCTGTTGCGGGTACACATGGAAAAACCACAACAACTGCGCTTGTTACCCAAATATATTCGGAGGCTGGTTTAGATCCAACATTCGTGAATGGTGGCTTAGTCAAAAGTGCGGGCACCAATGCTCGCTTAGGTTCCAGTCGTATTTTGATCGCTGAAGCGGACGAAAGTGACGCGTCATTTCTGCACCTCCAACCAATGGTAAGTATTGTCACCAACATCGAAGCTGACCACATGGATACCTATGGCGGTGATTTCGAGACATTAAAGCAAACCTTCATCGACTTTTTACATAATTTACCTTTTTACGGACAAGCCATTGTTTGTATTGATGATCCTGTGATTCGTGAGTTGATTCCACGCATTAGTCGTCAAGTGATCACTTACGGTTTTTCAGACGATGCTGATGTACGTATCGAGAACTACCGTCAGCACGGTCAACAAGGCAAGTTTACCGTTGTGCGTCAGGGCAGAGATGACTTAGAGATCACCCTTAATATACCTGGTCGTCATAATGCGTTAAATGCCTCTGCCGCTATCGCGGTAGCCACTGAAGATGACGTTGATGATGACGCAATTTTAAAAGCGATGGCAGGTACGCAAGGTACCGGGCGTCGTTTTGATCATCTTGGTGAATTTGAGACCGGAAATGGTCATGCGATGCTCGTGGACGATTATGGCCATCATCCAACAGAAGTTGGCGTGACGATTAATGCCGCCCGCAGTGGATGGCAAGATAAGCGCTTAGTGATGATCTTCCAGCCGCATCGTTATAGTCGAACGCGCGATTTGTATGATGATTTTGCCAACGTACTTGAGCAAGTCGATGTGTTAATTATGTTAGATGTTTATGCGGCAGGTGAGAAACCTATTGCTGGAGCTGATGGACGAGCATTGTGTCGTACTATTCGCAGTCGAGGTAAGGTCGATCCGATTTTTGTGCCAGAAATAGAACAATTGCCTTCTGTTTTGGCAAACGTAATACAAGACGGAGACCTAATTTTGACTCAGGGTGCAGGGGATGTTGGTAAAGTGGCAAAACAACTTGCTTCTCTTGAGTTGAATATCAATAAGATGCTTGGGTAAAAGAGAGCATTATTGCAAACGACAGATAAAGACATAGATCTCGATTTTGCGTCATTAACGTTGTTATTTATTGCTTTCAGTGTTTGATAGTTTATCAGAGCTCAGTATAATCCCAAGGTTAAAGTCAATACTTTTGCTGAGGCATTTGTCAGCAAAAGTTCAGGACAAAAATCAGGAAACGAAGACATTGTTTAATCTTGCACTGAATGAAGAGCGACCAAGCGCCGAGAGGAATGCCCGTGGTCGCCAAGAAACCATCTTGGGTGCGCTATTTTTCGTTGTAGTTGTGACCTTAATTAGTTCTGTTTTGTACTCGGCGATCAGTTGGATGTGGGATGACCAAAGGTTACCTCTTTCCAAAATAGTACTCCAGGGACAACTGGAGTATGTCAAAGCTGACGATGTGCAGGCTGCATTCAGCCAAATTGACCACATCGGTACATTTATGTCGCAGGACATTGATGTATTACAGCAAAGTGTTGAAGCCTTACCTTGGGTCGCTCATGCTGCGATCCGAAAACAATGGCCAGACACAATAAAAGTTTTTTTGACAGAGCATTACCCTGAAGCCATCTGGAATGGTAACGAACTCATCGATAATAATGGTTTCGTTTTTGATGGGGACGTTGCACTGTTAGAGGAAGACAAAGTTAAGCTTTATGGTCCCAAGGATAGCGGTCAGGAAGTCTTAAAGACCTACCGCGACTTGAGTCCAAGGTTTCAGCAATTGGGATTAGCGATATCTTCTCTAGTGCTAAATGAGCGAAGAGCTTGGCAAATTATCCTTGATAACGGTATTCGATTAGAGCTAGGTAAAGAGTCTCTTCTTGAGCGTATAGAGCGTTTTTTCTCGCTATATAACAAGCTTGGCAGTGACACGCAAAGAATCAGTTATATCGATCTCAGGTACGATACAGGGGCCGCGGTCGGTTGGTTTCCTGAACAAGAGGTAAAAGAGAGCACAAATGACTAAGGCCGCAGATGACAACATTATTGTTGGTCTCGATATAGGCACTGCAACCGTTTCAGCTCTAGTGGGTGAGATTCTACCGGATGGCCAAATTAATATTATTGGCGCAGGTAGTAGCCCCTCGCGCGGCATGGATAAGGGTGGCGTGAATGATTTGGAATCGGTGGTAAAATCAGTACAACGCGCAGTTGATCAAGCTGAATTAATGGCCGAGTGCCAAATCAGCAGGGTATTTATCTCGTTGTCTGGTAAACATATCGCAAGCCGAATTGAAAAAGGCATGGGTACTATATCGGATGAAGAAGTGTCTCAAGAAGACATGGACAGAGCGATCCATACCGCCAAATCAATCAAAATCGGTGATGAGCAACGAATTCTTCATGTGATTCCACAAGAGTTCACTATCGACTACCAAGAAGGGATTAAAAACCCGCTTGGTCTTTCTGGAGTAAGAATGGAAGTCAGTGTCCATCTTATTTCCTGCCATAATGATATGGCGCGCAACATTATTAAGGCCGTAGAACGTTGTGGTCTTAAAGTAGAGCAACTTGTTTTTTCCGGTCTTGCGGCAAGTAATGCCGTGATCACCGAGGATGAAAGAGAGCTCGGAGTTTGTGTGGTGGATATTGGCGCCGGCACGATGGATGTTTCTATCTGGACGGGTGGTGCGCTTCGTCACACAGAAGTATTTTCGTACGCAGGAAATGCAGTAACCAGTGATATTGCCTTTGCTTTTGGCACGCCAGTAAGCGATGCTGAAGAAATAAAAGTGAAATATGGCTGCGCTTTGAGTGAACTAGTCAGCAAGGATGATACGGTTAACGTACCAAGTGTCGGCGGACGTCCTTCGCGGAGTCTACAGCGACAAACATTGTCAGAAGTCATTGAACCACGTTATTCTGAACTAATGGGGTTGGTTAACCAAACTATCGATACCGTTCAAGCTAAATTGCGCGAAGAGGGCATTAAGCATCAACTCGCCGCAGGTGTTGTACTCACAGGCGGTGCAGCGCAAATGGATGGTGTGATAGAATGTGCGGAACGCGTATTCCGCAATCAAGTAAGGGTCGGCAAACCGCTTGAAGTCAGCGGCTTAACTGACTATGTAAAAGAGCCGTACCATTCTACGGCAGTTGGATTACTTCATTACGCAAGAGACATACAATCTAGTGACGATAGCGATTATAACGAACCGAAACGTTCTTCTTCTCGTTCATCCGTAACTGGCTTCTTTGATAAATTGCGTAACTGGATACAAAAAGAGTTTTAACCTGAGTTGCAGGATAAACGGAGACAACACATGTTTGAACCGATGATGGAAATGTCTGACGATGCAGTAATCAAGGTCGTTGGAGTTGGTGGCGGCGGTGGTAACGCTGTTGAACACATGGTGCGTGAATCCATCGAAGGTGTGGAATTCATCAGCGTAAATACTGATGCGCAAGCACTTCGTAAGACAAGCGTTGGCAATGTCATTCAGATTGGTGGGGATATCACTAAAGGTCTGGGGGCAGGTGCGAATCCACAGGTTGGCCGTGAGGCAGCTCTCGAAGACAGAGATAGAATTAAAGATTCCCTAACCGGTGCCGATATGGTGTTTATCGCAGCGGGTATGGGCGGTGGTACAGGGACTGGTGCAGCTCCTGTTATTGCTGAAGTAGCAAAAGAACTCAATATTCTTACTGTTGCTGTCGTCACGAAACCATTCAGTTTCGAGGGTAAGAAGCGTTTAGCGTTTGCAGAGCAAGGTATTGATGAGTTGTCAAAACACGTTGACTCATTGATTACGATTCCAAACGAAAAGCTACTGAAAGTACTAGGTCGTGGTGTCACGCTATTGGAAGCGTTTGCTAGTGCAAATGATGTTCTGAAAAATGCGGTACAAGGTATTGCGGAGCTGATTACTCGTCCAGGCATGATCAACGTCGACTTTGCCGACGTAAGAACAGTGATGTCTGAAATGGGTCACGCGATGATGGGTAGCGGCATTGCTAAAGGCGAAGATCGTGCTGAAGAAGCGGCTGAAATGGCGATTTCGAGCCCACTTCTTGAAGATATCGACTTGGCTGGTGCACGTGGTGTACTTGTTAACATTACTGCTGGTCTGGATATGCGTCTTGATGAGTTTGAGACAGTTGGTAACACCGTTAAAGCATTTGCTTCTGACAATGCGACCGTTGTTATTGGTACGTCTTTAGACCCAGATATGACTGACGAAATCCGAGTCACTGTGGTAGCAACAGGTATTGGCAACGAGAAAAAACCTGATATTACGCTCGTTGCAGGTGGAAAAGCGAATGTCGCACCAGCGACACAAGCTCAACCACAACAACAAGCAGCGGCAACGCAAGCTGAAGAGAAACCGGCACAAACCTTGCAGACTCAAATGCAAGAGAAGCCACAGGTAACTCATCAGCAAGCAAATAATGCTTCTTCTGCAGCAGCGTCACCGAGCCAAAGCTCAGCAGCGCCAAAGCAAGAAAAAGAAAACGGCTATCTTGATATTCCGGCATTTTTGCGTCGTCAAGCTGATTAATCTTTAATCCATAAATTTGACACGGTTCAAAATTATGATAGGATTCATGGTCAATGTTACAAACGACTGTGTTTTGTAGCGCATTGTAAAGAGGCAAGCAGATGATCAGACAACGTACTCTGAAAGAAATAGTGAAAACAACTGGTGTGGGTCTCCACTCTGGTCGTAAAGTCACGCTTACTCTGCGCCCAGCTGCTGCAAATACGGGGATTATTTATCGTCGTACGGACGTGAATCCTCCTGTAGATTTTCCAGCTGATCCAGCATCGGTTCGTGACACTATGTTATGTACAGCATTGGTTAACGACGAAGGTGTGCGTATTTCAACAGTTGAACACTTGAATGCCGCACTTGCTGGTATGGGCATCGACAACATTGTTGTCGAGGTTGACGCACCTGAAATTCCAATTATGGATGGTAGTGCTAGCCCATTCGTATACTTGCTTCAGCAAGCGGGTATCGAAATGCAAAATGTGCCAAAACGCTTTATCCGTATTAAGAAACCAGTTCGCTTCGAAGATGGCGATAAGTGGGCAGAGTTTGTCCCATTTAATGGTTTCCGCATGGACTTCGAGATTGACTTCGAGCATCCTGCGATTGAATCAGACGAACAACGCCTTCTATTTGATTTTTCATCGAAAGGTTTTGTACGTGAGATATCTCGAGCGCGTACGTTTGGTTTCATGCGTGATATCGAGTACTTACAATCGCAAAACCTTGTTTTAGGTGGTAGCTTTGATAACGCTATCGTTTTGGATGATTACCGCATTCTAAACGAAGAAGGCTTACGATTCGAAAATGAGTTTGTGACTCATAAAGTGTTGGATGCTATTGGCGACCTTTACATGTGTGGTCACCCGATTATTGGTGAGTTCCGTGCATTTAAATCAGGTCACGGTCTTAATAACCAACTTCTTCGTGCTGTTTTGGCCGACCAAGAAGCATGGGAATGGACGACGTTCGAAGAAGAAGTAGGCTCACCAGTGGCGTTTGCAGAGCCAAATATGGTACTCGCTTAACCCCAAGTTAGAAATTCAAAAACCAGGTCTCGGCCTGGTTTTTTTCTGTCTAAAATTTGTCCTGTTTATCCGTTAGTGGCAAAGCGAATCATAAATAAGGATGCTATGGTTTCGGTTTTTCTGCCATATCCGCTAACCTTTTGAGGCGCATCTGAATTTTAGGTGGTGCCATGTCTGCAATGGTCATCAATGATTTGGCGGCTGATTCTGTTAACGGTGGCCGTTTGGGACGGTCATCTTGCACAAATCGGTTTCGATATAGTGATGGGTTGATCCGAACTTCAACACTAACGAGCTTAGCGTAACCTTGGGTGCGTAGTTTATTGAGGATCATTAGGCGATCATAATCGATCTTCATTTTGATCGAGGCGCTGGATACGTCGATCAAAAGATGTCCGTGGCGAACATTCGCGACACGGCAATGATCTGCCGTACCTTGTGGTAGAATAGCTTGTAAAGCTTGATTGAGTTGCAAGATTTCTCCAGCATGCTCTTGAATCTGCTTAAACTGAGAGTCGGCAATAACATCTTCGGTAGAAGTAGGGCGATGATCACGCATAGGTAAAATCTTATTTTGTTTAGATATACTCAATTCTAGAGCAGCTTTATCTCTAGGTATAGTTTACATTAACGCGTTTAAACGTAATCGTATAACGCAAGCACAACTTACTCTGAAAAATGACAGGAATAAATAGTAAATCCAGTACAATTTCATTAAAAATTTCAGAGTGCTTCAAACAAATACGCCTACTTATGGTTGTATTGGTGAAAAATCCTTACACTAAGCCACATTGTTTCAAAATTTAGCCTTGAAATATGGATGTTTGAGCTCAATATCTTTGATAAATGATTTATCTCAGTATTCTTAGTTCAAAACTGGTAGAGACTGAAGGCATTATGAGAAGATCGGGAACGGTCTGATTACAGAGAGAACCACGAAAAATGATAACTAAGCTACTGACAAAAGTTATTGGCAGTCGCAACGACCGAACACTGCGCCGCCTTAGAAAAATTGTAAAAGAGATTAATAATTACGAGCCAACTTTTGAGGCTCTCTCCGATGAAGAACTGAAAGCGAAAACCGTTGAATTTCGTGAGCGCCTAGAGAAAGGCGAAACACTTGATAAACTTCTTCCAGAAGCTTTTGCAACCGTTCGCGAAGCGTCAAAACGCATTTACGGTATGCGTCATTTCGACGTTCAGCTCATTGGTGGTATGGTACTGAACTCTGGTCAAATTGCAGAAATGCGCACAGGTGAAGGTAAAACACTGACTGCTACTTTGCCCGCTTATCTTAATGCATTGGCTGGGAAAGGGGTTCACATTGTTACGGTGAACGATTACTTGGCTAAGCGTGACGCAGAAACAAACCGTCCACTGTTTGAATTCCTTGGTATGACCGTTGGCGTTAACGTGCCTAATATGCATCCGCAAGAGAAAAAAGAAGCATACCAAGCCGATATTTTATACGGAACCAATAACGAGTTTGGTTTTGACTACCTTCGTGACAACATGGCTTTTCGTACCGAAGATCGTGTGCAGCGCGAGCGTTTCTTTGCCGTTGTCGATGAGGTCGACTCCATTCTTATCGATGAAGCACGTACTCCGCTTATTATTTCCGGCCCTGCCGAAGACAGCTCAGAACTGTACACTCGCATTAATTTATTGATTCCACATTTAAAAAGACAAGATAAAGAAGACTCAGAAGAGTATCGTGGTGATGGTCACTACACACTTGATGAGAAAGCAAAACAAGTTTACCTGACCGAAACCGGCCAAGAGTTTGTCGAAGAACTGATGGTTAAAAATGGTTTGATGGAAGAGGGTGATACACTTTACTCACCAACCAACATCAGCTTACTTCACCATGTGAATGCAGCACTTCGTGCGCACGTTCTGTTCGAACGTAACGTTGACTACATTGTGACGGATGAAGGCGAAGTGGTTATCGTTGACGAACATACCGGCCGTACCATGCCAGGACGTCGTTGGTCTGAAGGTCTGCATCAAGCGGTAGAGGCGAAAGAAGGCGTTAAGATTCAGAATGAGAACCAAACTCTGGCTTCTATCACTTTCCAGAATTACTTCCGCCTTTACGAAAAACTGTCAGGTATGACGGGTACTGCGGATACAGAAGCGTTCGAATTTCAGTCTATTTATGGCTTGGAAACTGTGGTTGTACCAACCAATAAACCAATGATTCGTAACGACATGCCTGATGTCGTTTACCGTACTGAGGCAGAAAAATTCGCCGCTATCATCGAAGATATTAAAGAGCGTGTAGCAAAAGGTCAGCCTACTTTGGTCGGTACGGTATCGATCGAAAAATCTGAGTTGTTGTCTAACGCACTTAAAAAAGCCAAGATTAAGCACAATGTATTGAACGCTAAATTCCACGAGAAAGAAGCTGAAATTGTTGCTGAAGCCGGTATGCCAGGTGCGGTGACTATCGCAACCAACATGGCTGGTCGTGGTACCGATATCGTGCTTGGTGGTAGCTGGCAATCAAAAGTTGAAATGCTGGAAAATCCAACCCAAGAGCAAATCGATGCGATCAAAGCGGATTGGAAAGTCGTGCATGATAAAGTGCTGGAAGCAGGCGGCTTACACATTATTGGTACAGAACGCCATGAATCTCGTCGTATCGATAACCAGCTACGTGGCCGTTCTGGTCGTCAGGGTGATGCGGGCTCGTCGCGTTTCTACCTGTCGATGGAAGACTCACTGCTACGTATCTTTACTTCGGATCGCATGGCTAACCTGATCCAAAGTGGTATGGATGAAGGCGAAGCGATTGAATCGAAAATGCTGTCTCGTTCAATTGAAAAAGCACAGCGTAAAGTTGAAGGACGTAACTTCGATATTCGTAAGCAGCTTCTGGAATACGATGATGTGGCAAACGATCAACGTAAAGTCGTGTATGAATTACGCGATGAATTGATGAGTGCTGACGATATCAGTGAAATGATCGAACAGAATCGTGAAGATGTCATCACGGCGATCATTGATGAGTACATTCCACCACAATCACTTGAAGATATGTGGGATGTTGAAGGGCTTCAAGAACGTCTTAAAGCCGACTTTGATCTGGATGCACCAGTTAAACAGTGGCTTGAAGAAGATGACAAGCTTTACGAAGAAGCACTTCGTGAAAAGATCATTGCGCTAGCGGTTGAAGTCTACAAAGCGAAAGAAGAAGTGGTTGGTGCCCAAGTACTACGTAACTTCGAGAAATCCGTGATGTTACAAACGCTGGATACGCTTTGGAAAGAGCACTTAGCGGCAATGGATCACTTACGTCAAGGTATTCATTTACGTGGTTATGCACAGAAGAACCCGAAACAAGAGTACAAACGTGAATCGTTTGAGCTGTTTGAAGGTTTATTAGATGCACTAAAATCGGATGTGATTACTGTACTGTCTCGGGTTCGCGTCCAGCAACAGGAAGAAGTTGAGCGTATGGAAGAGCAGCGTCGCGCACAAGCCGAAGAAGCGGCTCGCCGGGCACAAGCTCAACACGCAACGGCAGAAAACCAGTTGTCAGATGGTGAAGAGTCCGGAGATTCACATCAACCTGTAGTTCGCGATGAGCGAAAGGTTGGTCGTAATGAACCTTGCCCATGTGGCAGTGGCAAAAAGTACAAACAGTGCCACGGCAAAATTGACTAATTGGTTTATTACCAAATGAAAAAGAGTCGCCTAGGCGGCTCTTTTTGTATCAAGAGAACAGGCATTAGCTATGAAAAGAATTCACATTGTTGCTGCGATCATCTTTAACCAAGATAAATCGCAAGCCTTTATTACTAAACGTCCAACCGACAAACATAAAGGTGGTTTTTGGGAGTTTCCTGGTGGCAAAGTTGAGGCTGGTGAAACCATCGCTCAGGCCATGGCACGTGAACTGGAAGAGGAAATTGGTATTCAGGTGACGGAGCAAGTTCCGTTTGAACACCTTGAATATGATTATCCAGATAAATCGTTGAAGTTTGATTTTATCTTAGTGACGGCGTTTAAAAACGAGCCTTATGGGCGAGAAGGCCAAGAAGGTCGATGGGTCAACATTAGCGAGCTAGGTCAATATACTTTCCCAGAGGCTAATCAGCCGATTGTTGAACGAGTCGTCGAGACGTTTTCTTTATAGTTTCGTACTAATCACCTTGTGGTTAGCAAGCTATGTTGTTAGTTTAAAAAGAGACCGCGAAACCAGAGATAACGAGATGATACGTCGTTATCCAGAGAAGGAGAGACAACGCAATGGTTCGTATTGCAATCGCAGGCGCAGCTGGCCGAATGGGCCGCAACTTAGTGAAAGCTTCACATCTTAACCAAACCGCTTCAGTTACAGCAGGATCCGAAAGACCGGAGTCTTCATTAGTGGGCGTTGATATTGGTGAGCTTTGTGGGGAAGGTAAGTTTGATGTTGTTTTGACAGATGACCTCGCTAAAGAAGTGGATAACTTCGATGTCATCATCGATTTTACCGCGCCAGTAAGTACATTGGCCAACCTCGAGTTATGCAGACAGCATGGTAAAAGCATTGTGATCGGTACAACTGGCTTCAGTGATGAAGAACGCGCGCTTATTGATGAGGCAGCTAAACAAGTGCCGGTGGTTATGGCTCCAAATTACTCTGTGGGTGTGAACTTGGTTTTTAAGTTGCTAGAAAAAGCCGCCAAAGTCATGGGTGACTACTGCGATATTGAAATCGTCGAAGCGCACCACCGTCATAAAGTTGATGCGCCTTCAGGTACTGCTATTGGTATGGGAGAGGCGATTGCTGGCGCCATGGGTAACCAGCTCAATGACGTCGCTGTCTACGCTCGTGAAGGCATTACTGGTGAGCGTACTAAAGATGAAATTGGCTTTGCGACCATTCGTGCAGGCGATATCATCGGTGAGCATACCGCGATGTTCGCTGATATTGGTGAGCGTGTCGAGATCACGCATAAAGCCACAGACCGCATGACCTTTGCCAATGGTGCAGTCAAAGCGGCAGCATGGTTACATACTAAGCCAGCCGGCTTTTATACCATGACGGATGTCTTAGGTTTGAACGAACTGTAAATACATAATTATTCGCCGGCGTATGCCGGCTTTTTTATACATGTTAAAAATGATGTAAATGAAACGCTACGATACAATCGCCATTTTCACTCTAGTTTGGTGATGATTTTGCTGGTTATGTGGTGAATTTTGTCTTTATTGCTTAAATTATATAGTTTTCTTTGTTTGGGTATCGTTTGCGTGAAGATGTCCTGATTTTTTGTGATGTCGAAAAAGTTCAAACTTGTGAAATTTATAAAAAATCCCTATGTCACGATGGAAATGGCGTTTAAACTTGTTTTTTTAGCGCTTATTGTGGCTGTTTAGCTTTACTGGCTAGAAAAAGATAATTTATTTTTGATTGTATGTTGACAGTATTTAAGTCCGTCTTTAGAATACCGCCAATTTGTCTGAAATACCTATTTATATAAACTTTTTAGGTAAAGGAAGGCATTGTTGCAGTTTGATTTATTTTTTTTGCATTTTTATTCTGGAGGTTGTCTTGGGTAAATTAGCACTGTTAGTCCTAGAAGATGGGACAGTGTTCCGCGGAGTGTCCATAGGGGCAGATGGCGTTTCCGTCGGTGAAGTCGTTTTTAATACCTCGATGACGGGGTATCAAGAAATCCTCACTGATCCTTCCTATTCTCAGCAAATCGTTACTCTTACTTATCCCCACATTGGCAATACCGGAACCACTTCCGAAGATGAAGAATCCTCTTCTATCCACGCACAAGGCCTTGTGATTCGCGATCTTCCTCTTATCGCTTCTAACTTCCGTAATGAGCAATCCCTTTCTGATTATCTTAAGTCGCAACACATTGTTGGTATCGCTGACATCGATACGCGCAAGCTAACACGTATTTTACGTGAGAAAGGCGCGCAGAACGGTTGTATCGTTGCGGGCGATAACTTAGATGAAGCTTTAGCGTTGGCTAAAGCAAAAGAATTCCCTGGCTTAAAAGGAATGGATCTTGCGAAAGAAGTTACAACAAAAGAAGCGTATCAATGGAAGCAAGGTTCGTGGACGCTCGAAAGTGGACTTCCAGAAGCGAAAGATGACAGCGAGCTGCCGTACCACGTCGTGGCATACGACTTCGGAGCAAAGCGAAACATCCTACGCATGTTGGTTGACCGCGGTTGCCGCTTAACGGTTGTACCTGCTGAAACGTCAGCAGAAGAAGTACTGGCTCTTAATCCAGATGGCGTTTTCCTATCAAACGGCCCTGGTGACCCTGAACCATGTACTTACGCTATTGAAGCAACAAAAGTGTTCCTAGAAAAAGGCTTACCTATCTTTGGTATCTGTCTGGGTCACCAAATCCTGGCGCTAGCGTCTGGTGCACAAACTGTGAAAATGAAGTTTGGTCACCACGGTGCGAACCACCCAGTTAAAGATTTAGATCGTAACGTTGTAATGATTACCTCTCAAAACCACGGTTTTGCAGCGGACGAAGCAACGCTACCGGAAAACCTACGTGCAACTCACGTATCTCTATTTGATGGCTCTCTGCAAGGTATCCACCGTACAGATAAGCCAGCATTTAGCTTCCAAGGTCACCCAGAAGCGAGCCCAGGTCCACATGACGCAGCACCGCTTTTTGACCACTTTATCGAACTAATCAAACAACACAGCGCTTAATTCGGAGTAGTAGATAATGCCAAAACGTACTGACATTCAAAGTATTCTAATTCTTGGTGCTGGTCCGATTGTTATCGGTCAGGCATGTGAGTTTGACTACTCTGGCGCACAAGCGTGTAAAGCACTTCGTGAAGAAGGCTACCGAGTTATTCTGGTTAACTCGAACCCTGCGACGATCATGACTGACCCAGAGATGGCTGATGCAACTTACATCGAGCCAATCCAATGGGAAGTGGTACGCAAGATCATCGAAAAAGAGCGTCCAGATGCGGTTCTACCGACAATGGGTGGCCAGACTGCGCTTAACTGTGCTCTAGATCTAGAGAAGCATGGCGTTCTTGAAGAGTTCGGCGTAGAAATGATTGGTGCAACCGCTGACGCGATTGATAAAGCGGAAGACCGTTCTCGCTTCGATAAAGCAATGAAGTCTATCGGCCTTGAGTGTCCTCGTGCAGATACTGCGAAGAGCATGGAAGAAGCTTACAAAGTTTTAGACATGGTTGGCTTCCCTTGTATCATCCGTCCATCATTTACGATGGGTGGTACTGGTGGCGGTATCGCTTACAACAAAGAAGAGTTCGAAGAAATCTGTCGTCGTGGTCTGGATCTTTCTCCGACTAACGAACTGCTTATCGATGAATCTCTAATCGGTTGGAAAGAGTATGAAATGGAAGTAGTTCGCGACAAAGCGGACAACTGTATCATCGTATGTTCAATCGAAAACTTCGACCCAATGGGCATCCACACGGGTGACTCAATCACGGTTGCACCGGCGCAAACCCTGACGGACAAAGAATACCAGCTAATGCGTAATGCATCGCTAGCAGTTCTGCGTGAAATCGGCGTGGAAACAGGTGGTTCAAACGTACAGTTTGGTATCAACCCGAAAGATGGCCGTATGGTTATCATCGAGATGAACCCACGTGTATCTCGTTCTTCTGCTCTAGCGTCGAAAGCAACGGGTTTCCCTATCGCTAAGATTGCAGCGAAACTGGCTGTTGGTTTTACTCTGGACGAGCTACAAAACGACATCACGGGCGGTGCAACTCCAGCATCATTCGAACCAACTATCGACTACGTAGTAACTAAGATTCCTCGCTTTAACTTCGAGAAATTTGCAGGTGCTAACGACCGTCTGACAACACAGATGAAGTCAGTTGGTGAGGTGATGGCGATTGGTCGTAACCAACAAGAATCTCTTCACAAAGCACTACGTGGCCTAGAAGTTGGCGCGACTGGTTTTGACGAGATGGTTGATCTGGAAGCGCCAGATGCACTGACTAAGATTCGTCACGAACTGAAAGAAGCTGGTGCTGAGCGTATCTGGTACATCGCTGACGCATTCCGTGCAGGCATGTCGGTTGATGGTGTATTCAACCTGACTAACATTGACCGCTGGTTCCTGGTTCAAATTGAAGAACTAGTGAAACTAGAAGAAGAAGTGAAAGCAGGTGGTTACGCTGGCTTGACCAAAGACGTGCTTCGTACCTTGAAGCGTAAAGGCTTCTCTGATGCTCGCCTTTCTAAACTACTTGGTGTTGCTGAAAGCGAAATTCGTCGCGCTCGTGAACAGTTCGACATTCACCCGGTTTACAAACGAGTGGATACGTGTGCAGCAGAATTCTCTTCTGACACGGCTTACATGTACTCATCTTACGATGAAGAGTGTGAAGCAAACCCAACAGACAAAGACAAGATCATGGTTCTTGGCGGCGGTCCAAACCGTATTGGTCAAGGTATTGAATTCGATTACTGTTGTGTACACGCATCACTAGCACTGCGCGAAGACGGTTACGAAACCATCATGGTGAACTGTAACCCAGAAACGGTATCGACTGACTACGATACGTCTGACCGTTTGTACTTTGAACCAGTCACTCTGGAAGATGTTTTGTCTATCGCTCGCGTTGAAAAACCAAAAGGTGTGATTGTTCAGTATGGTGGCCAAACACCACTGAAACTGGCGCGTGCCCTAGAAGCAGCAGGTGTGCCAATTATTGGTACTAGCCCAGATGCAATCGACCGCGCAGAAGACCGTGAGCGTTTCCAAGCTGCTGTTGAACGTTTAGGCCTTCTTCAGCCAAAAAACGCAACGGTAACGGCGATGGAGCAAGCCATCGAGAAATCAAAAGAAATTGGTTTCCCATTGGTTGTTCGTCCATCGTATGTACTTGGTGGCCGTGCGATGGAAATCGTTTACGATGAGCAAGATCTACGTCGTTACTTTAACGAAGCGGTCAGTGTATCGAATGAGTCCCCAGTACTACTAGACCGTTTCCTAGATGACGCAACAGAAGTGGATATCGATGCTATCTGCGACGGTGAGCGAGTGGTTATCGGCGGTATCATGGAGCACATTGAACAAGCGGGTGTTCACTCAGGTGACTCAGCATGTTCACTACCGGCTTATACGTTAAGCCAGGAAATCCAGGATAAGATGCGTGAGCAGGTTGAGAAGCTTGCGTTTGAACTGGGTGTACGTGGTTTGATGAATACTCAGTTTGCCGTAAAAGACAACGAAGTGTACCTCATCGAAGTTAACCCTCGTGCTGCGCGTACGGTTCCATTCGTTTCGAAAGCAACTGGTGCGCCATTAGCGAAAATTGCTGCACGTGTTATGGCAGGTCAATCTCTAGAGTCGCAAGGGTTTACGAAAGAGATCATTCCTCCTTACTACTCAGTGAAAGAAGTGGTTCTACCGTTTAACAAGTTCCCTGGCGTTGACCCGTTATTGGGCCCAGAAATGCGCTCAACTGGTGAGGTAATGGGCGTCGGTGCAACGTTCGCAGAAGCTTATGCGAAAGCGGAACTTGGCTGTGGCGCTGTGTATCCAGAAGGCGGCCGTGCGTTACTATCAGTACGTGAAGGCGATAAAGAGCGTGTGGTTGATCTCGCTTCTAAGTTAGTAAAACTTGGCTATCAGCTAGATGCGACTCACGGTACGGCAGTAATTCTAGGCGAAGCGGGTATCAATCCTCGTCTGGTTAACAAAGTACACGAAGGTCGTCCGCATATCCTTGACCGTATCAAGAACAACGAATATACCTACATTGTGAACACGGCAGCAGGCCGTCAAGCGATCGAAGATTCGAAAGTTCTACGTCGTGGAGCGCTGGCAGAGAAAGTGAACTACACCACTACGCTGAACGCAGCGTTTGCAACCTGTATGTCTCACACAGCCGATGCGAAAAGCTCTGTGATGTCAGTACAAGAGTTGCATGCGAAAATAAAGTAAGCGTACTTAATAAAAATCAATAAGCTCGCAAGTCAGAGCTTATATGACAACCTCATTGCCCGCTCATTTGAGCGGGCTTTTTTGTTTTTATTTGTTTGTATTCATGAATTTTGGGAATAGGTTGATATCTAGACTTTCCTTTTTCGTTTTAGGGAGTCAGTGCTACCGTTTAGCTCTCTTCAGTATATTTGAACAAGGAAGTGTCAGTGGAGCTCACGTTAGAGGTATTAACCGCGTTGTTTTTTGTTGCATCTGTGGCAGGGTTTATCGACGCGATGGCAGGGGGCGGTGGATTGATAACGCTGCCAGCTTTATTGGCAGCAGGGCTTAGTCCAACTCAGGCATTGGCAACCAACAAATTACAAAGTTCATTTGGCAGTTTTTCTGCTAGTTTGTACTTTATCCGGAATGGCATTGTCAGTTTAAAAGAGATGCGCGTTGCGATTTGTTGTACTTTTATCGGGGCGGCGATTGGTGCCGAAGCGGTACAATTTATTGATGCTGGCATCCTCACTAGTCTTATTCCACTTCTTCTTATTGCCATCTCTCTGTACTTCCTTTTGGCTCCAACGACAAAGAAAACCGAAGGCGAGCCCAGATTATCCGAGGCGATGTTTGCGCTTTGTATTGGTGGTGGGGTTGGTTTTTATGACGGTTTCTTTGGGCCCGGTACGGGATCTATCTTTACGGTTTGCTTTGTTGCGCTGGGTCATTTCTCTTTAGTTGATGCCACGGCACGCACCAAGATTCTCAATTTCACTTCAAACATCGCTGCGCTGTTGTTTTTTATCCTTGCTGGGCTGCCGGTGTGGGAAATTGGTTTAACCATGGCAGTGGGCGGTTTCATTGGCGCACGGTTAGGTGCAAAAGTCGTGGTGACGAAGGGGCAGAAATGGATTCGACCTCTCGTGATTACCATGTCGATGTTGATGGCAACAAAACTTCTTTGGCAACAACATCAGCAATGGCTTCTATCATTGTTTTAATTCGCTGATTGCGATAAGTGTTGTGCCGTAAGCAGACATGGATCGGGCGAATCAGGGGCTCTAACTCTTTAAATTCGTAGCAGAAATTGGGGGGAATATTGAGCGTTTTGATGATTGATTTAGGTATCAACGCTGGCGCCATACCGCCTAATGCCAACTGTGCTGCAGCCGTGTAGGAGTCCATCTCCATCAAAGGTTGGATATTGTGCTTCGACAAAATAGCTTGTTGATAGGTGTTGGCTGGATTATTCAAGTCGTTGGTTAAAATCGCTTGTGGTAGTTGTGTTAGCGGGTACTTACTGATTACCGAGAACGGCTCATCACCAAGGTGGAAGCTCATCAGGCCATGGTGAGGAGGTAAGTAGCCCGCGCAGAAACCAAGGGTTGCTCGGCCAGATTTGACGTTCTCTACGATTCTTGGCGTATGATTAGTTGAGATTCTGAGGTAAGGATCCCATGCTAGTCGTTGTTCCATAATGATACTCAGATAGCCTGCCACTAAAGTTTCAGAACAATCTATTTTGATTAATGAGGTATCTTCGAGCTCTTGTTGATCGTAAATCTGTCCTCTTAGCTCGTTAAATGTGGGTTCTATTGTATTGATGAGCGCCAGAGCATCGGAGGTTAATTTGATGTGCCTGCCGTCGGGCTCAATCAGCTTTTTGCCAAGCTTTTTTTCTAAATTTGCAATCCGCTTGCTGACGGCTGACTGGCTAATATACAGTTGACTGCCTGTGCGGCTCATGGTTTTTTCTCTACTCAGTACGAGCAGTGTTTCGATGCCTTCTAATAACATAACAATTGATGAAAAAGAGGAATGGTAGGATGAATTTATCCTATTAGAGGGCCGTTAGCGAGGACCATAAAGTAAAAAGAGTCGACGGAATGTCGACTCGAAAAAGTATTGCTATAAAAGCATTACCGGGCAAATTTAGCGGTTAATCGCAAAGGTTGGTAACGAGAGATGCCATCGAATGGCCCCAAGGCGAATGATCAGTGTTGAGGTTACGCCTGCGAGCATGGCGCTTGAGTGGTCATAGCCCATGCTCAATGCCGTCGTATGAAAAATACCACCGATGATACATGCTGTGGCATACACTTCGCTTCTGAGCACCATTGGAACTTCGCGAGCAAGTACGTCTCGTATAATTCCGCCGCCACAGCCAGTGATGACCGCCATGATCACGGCAACCAACCCGGACTCATTGTATGTCATGGCTTTTTCTACCCCGATACCAACGAATACAGAGAGCCCTATAGCATCACATACTGGTAAAACCCACCAAGGAAGGCGTTTTGGACGGCGTACTAAAAGCATGGTCAGTAAACAGGTGACGAAAATGACCCACAGATAAGTTGTGTCGGTGATCCAAAATACGGGGGTTGCACCCAGCGCCATATCTCGTATCGTGCCGCCACCAATGGCTGTGACACTGGCAAGAACAACCACACCAAAAGGGTCCATCTTCAGCCGACCCGCAAGTATGACTCCTGACACAGCGAAAACCGCTGTTCCGAATAAATCGATCATATAAAGCAGCATGGAATCCATGTTACTTGGCACCTTAACTATATCTGAGAAAAAATGGGCGGAAATTGTACGGTATTTATACCAAGAGCGTTAGCGGTTTTGACGAACGATTTTAAAGTATTCGCAAACTTGAGTAATCGCATTTAATGTTCTAGGCGTTGGGCGATTAATCCAGTCTGCATTCAATGACCACGTATGGCCGTTTTTCATCGCAGGCAGTTCATTTTTCCATTCCGCCCACATGCCGTCATGACTCATTGCGTGTCGTGATGTAAAAATGACTTCTGGTTGGCGCGTTATGACTTGCTCGATACTGACTTGCGGATAGGGGGAACTGGCTTGGGAAAAAATATTTTCGCCGCCACAAAAGGTAAACACTTCGCTGGGCCAGTTTGTTCCAGCGACGGTGATAATCGGCTTTTCACTCAATTGATAGAAGTAACGGACTTTATCTTCGGTGTTGTACTTTGTTTTTAACGAGTTGAGTTGAGCTCTAAAATTCGCTGCGGCTTGTTGGCCTATCTCAGGATGTTCGCTGTAGTGGCTTAACTGCTCAATATTGAATGCAATATCCGCTAACTTTCCTGTTTTGGAGTAGTAAATAGGGACATCGAATTGTTTGAGTTTTTCAATTTCTTTAGCTGGATTTCCTGCAGGCCACGCAATCACCAGATCCGGTTTTAGTGCAATGATACGCTCGAGTTTTATACCTTGATAGTTTGAGACTTTCTCTAGCATCTTGGCTTGCTCGGGATAATCACTCAATTCGCTGACTGCAACTAACTTGTCTCCAAGACCTGCTGCATAGGCAATTTCTGTTGCGTGAGGCGCTAAGCTGATGACTCGTTGCGCGGGTTGATTGGCCAGTGCGGCAGTCGTAAAGAGTAGTGCAAACGCGACGTAGATTATGTTCATCATAGTCCTTGATAAATCAGTCCGAGCAGGAGGCTTTGGAGAGCAATCCAGGTAAAAATACGCCAAACCAACAAGGTTTGAACTTGGTTAAGATGGATAGCTGAAGGGGCGATACGTCCACCAATTTTCGCACGTTCTGCACGTATACCTTGATACACTGCTGGCCCACCCAAGGCGAGTTGTAACTTGTTACCTACTGCGCACAATAGCCAAGCTGGTCCCGGTAGTGGCCAAGCAGGCGCTTGTTGTTGAATATGGCCTACGATTTGAGACGGACTTTTCCCTACCACGACAAGTAGGGAAAAAAGTCGTAATGGAATCAGTTCGAGTGCCGCCAATAGCTGCACAGCTGGCTTTCCAAACGGAACGTATTGATGGCGACTTGGTGACCAAGTGCGAGCTAATTCAGATGTCAGGCGATACATGAGAGCGCCAATGCCTCCCGTAAGCGCGTACCAAAACAACACACAAACGACATTACGCCCGTAGCCCATTATAATAGTTTCTGCACCAGCTTTTCCTATGCCTAATAAGGATAAGCTTTGGGTATCACGGTTGAGGGTGGGAGCCAATAGTTGTCGACATTGGGCTTTATCCTCGTTCGCCATAGCTTCAACGAGTTGCTTGGTGAAAACTTCATTACTTCGCCAATCTAAGGCAAGCAAGAGCAGAGCAAGTTCAAACAATGGCGCTTGCCAGACTAACGGTTTCATCGCGATAAGTAAGACGAAGCAGGGAAAGAGCATTAATATCAGCGCTAAACTTCCTGAAATCATACTTTGCGAATAACTGTTATTGCGATTGACTTTGATAGCCAGTTGTATGGATAGCTTGCGCCATATCAGCGTTGGATGTGCAGTTGGTGGTATTGGAAGAATCAGATGGAACAACAATGCACCCCACATCACGAGGAGTGCACCATTGGCATAAAATTGCTGAAAAATATCTTCCATGAAGTTTTTGGTTTACTTAATAAGATCCAGCATTTTGCAGACCATCTCAGAAGAGCTTTTCGCTGCAAGAGGCAGGAACTCTTCAAAACTCATGGGTGATTCTTTGTCTGCAACGTCAGAGATTGCACGTACAACAACAAATGGAGTGTTGAATTGGTGGCAGGTTTGCGCAATAGCGGACGCTTCCATTTCAACCGCAATCACCGACGGGAAGTGTTGACGAATAAACGCTTGACGTTCTGCGGTGCAAACGAACGCATCACCAGTGCAGATCAAACCACGAACAGCATGAGTATTTTCCATCTGCGCCAGTGCTTTCTCAGCAAGATCCATCAGCGTTTCATCGGCTTTGAACGCGGCTGGCTGACCTGCCATTTGTCCGATTTCGTAACCAAACGCGGTAACGTCAGCGTCGTGGTGGCGGACTTCTGTGGAAATGACAACATCACCTAAATTGAGGCTCGAGTCAAAACCACCGGCAGAGCCAGTGTTGATTACAACATCGGGTTGGTATTCATCAAGAAGTATCGTTGTGCCTACTGCTGCTGCTACTTTGCCAATACCTGACTGAAGTAATACCACCTCGACATCATTAATTTGGCCAGAAAAGAAAGTACAACCTGCTTTATTGACGCTTTGGCAGTTTGTCATTGCTTCTTTTAGGATAACCACTTCTTGTTCCATCGCTCCGATGATACCAACTTTCATAACACTCTCTTTAAAGTAAAATATTTAATCGCCGAGAGTATAGCACTCCCCGGTAGCAGTTTTCTATTTGATGAGCGCGGCTTTAGATAGTTCGGCTCGCAATTGGTTTGCGCGCTTTCGGTTGACGCCAAAATCAGAATAACCGACGCGGGATTCTGACCGTACGATCAGTGTCTCTCCATCCATTTTGAGTTCAAGATCATCCACAAAGCGCATAATTTTCGATGTGCACTCTATGCGGAGATAGTTATCTTCTTTTTCGGCTGTTTTTGCGCCGGGAAGCTTTAAAGCGGCCTCTTCAATTGCATTGAGTGTGGCAGAGTCAGTCAGAATAAACGGTTCAAGATAATGTTCTTCGCGTTTATCTAGCGTCGAGACACAGTTTGGTTTGTCACCGCAGGGGGATTGAGTGCGATCTGGCATAGTCGTGACTCCTTGACTGCAGGCGGTTAGACCGAGCAAAGTAATGGAAAGGAGAGTGATGGCTTTCATTGTACCGATTCCTTATCGCTTTAAGCCTAAGTTAATCATTATACCCACACAAGTTCTAAATGCAGAATTCAGAGTGTTTTCACTTATCTCTGAACCAAGCGCGAGGAGGTGCTATAAAGATATATGGAATAAAAGCAAAAAGGATCCATTTTGAGGATCCTTTGTCTGCGTTTATGGTTTTTTTGGGCGCTAGACCTCAAGGTAATCGAGAATACCTTCTGCTGCTTTACGTCCTTCATCAATGGCTGTGACCACTAAGTCAGACCCCCTCACGGCGTCGCCCCCAGCAAAGATCTTTGCATTGCTGGTTTGATACTGAAACTCTTGCTCAAGTGGCGCTTTAATACGTCCCCATTGATCGAGATCGACGTTGAAGGGTGAGAGCCAATCCATTTGGTGAGGTTGGAAACCAAAGGCCATGATCACCGCATCAGCCGCTAAGACGTGTTCACTGCCTTCGACAGGTTCCGGGCGACGTCGGCCAGCTTCATCGGGTTCACCAAGCGCCGTTTTGACCACTTTAACCCCTGATACATTGCCGGATGCATTCACTTCAACACCAAGAGGTTGAAGGTTGAACATAAAGTTGACGCCTTCTTCTTTGGCATTTTTGACTTCTCGACGTGAGCCGGGCATGTTTGCTTCGTCACGACGATAGGCACAAATGACATTTGCGGCTCCTTGACGAATAGAGGTTCGTACGCAGTCCATGGCGGTATCTCCACCACCGAGAACCACGACCTTTTTCCCTGCCATGTCGATAAAGGGCTGGTCGTCTTTCAGATCCATCACTTTATAGGTGTTAGAAATCAAAAACGGCAGAGCGTCATAAACACCGGGCGCATCTTCGTTTACTAATCCCGCTCGCATGTTTTTGTAGGTACCAACGCCTAAAAACACCGCGTCGTACTCATCAATCAGCTCTTGCATTTGAACGTCTTTACCGACTTCGACATTCATGCGGAACTCGACGCCCATATCGGTAAAAATTCTGCGGCGGTTTTCCATCACGCCTTTCTCGAGCTTGAAAGATGGAATACCAAAGGTCAACAAGCCACCTATTTCAGGGTAGCGATCAAACACAACAGGCTTCACGCCATTGCGTACCAAAATATCTGCGGCGGCCAACCCTGCTGGTCCAGCACCAATGATGGCGACCTTTTTATCTGTCCATTCTACTTTGGACATATCAGGCTTCCAGCCCATTTCAAATGCTTTGTCGTTAATGTACTTTTCGATGTTACCTATGGTGACAGCACCAAAGTCGTCATTGAGCGTGCATGAACCTTCACAGAGGCGGTCTTGTGGACAAACCCTTCCACATACTTCCGGTAAACTATTGGTTTGATGGGATAGCTCTGCCGCTTCAATAATCCGCCCTTCATTGGCCAGTTTGAGCCATTGCGGGATATAGTTGTGTACTGGGCATTTCCATTCACAGTATGGGTTTCCGCAGTCTAAGCATCGGTCAGCTTGCGCCGTGGCTTGCTGTTTAGTAAAAGGCTCATAGATTTCAACAAATTCAATCTTACGAATTTTTATTGGTTTTTTCGCTGGATCTACGCGTTGCACATCGATGAATTGATAAACATTTTGACTCATGATTCAAACATCCTCCATGAATTATTGCGCTTGAACACGCAGTTCTGCGGAACTACGACTTTGGTGGCCCAGCAGCGTATTAAGATCGGCTGCTTGAGGTTTCACCAAGTAGAACTTTGGAATCCATTCATCAAAGTTCGCCAAAATAGACTCAGCGTGGCTAGAACCAGTTTCTTCTAAATGCTCTGCAATCAAGCCGCGCAAGTGTTCTTGGTGAATGTATAAATCCGACAGAGAGATGGCTTCAACCGATTCATTATTGACTCGGGCCTCGAAGTTTTTGTGTTCATCAAGTACGTAAGCAAAACCACCCGTCATGCCGGCACCAAAGTTAACGCCAGTTGCACCAAGAATCGCGACGATACCGCCAGTCATGTACTCACAGGCATTATCGCCTGCGCCTTCTATCACGGCTATGGTCCCTGAGTTACGAACGCCAAATCGTTCGCCTGCCGTCCCAGCAGCAAACAATTTCCCGCCTGTAGCACCATACAAACAGGTGTTACCGATGATGGTCGCTTCGTTACATTTGAACGCGGTTCCTAGGTGTGGTTTGATGACAATTTTTCCGCCTGCCATACCTTTACCGACGTAGTCGTTAGCATCGCCTGTTAGGTATAGCTCGACACCGCCCGCATTCCATACACCGAACGACTGACCAGCGGTACCATCAAGATAGATTTTGATTGGAGAGGCGGCTAAACCTTGGTTGCCATGGCGTTTAGCTATTTCACCTGATAAACGTGCTCCCACAGAGCGATCAGTATTGATCACATTATAGAAGAAGCTTGCTGATTGGCGTTTTTCAATGGCATCCATCGCATCATCGACTATTTTCTGATTTAGCTCGGCTTTATCAAATGGCGCATTGGGTTCTGTCCAAAATAGTGGATGTGCTTGCGGAGAGACTGGTGCCTCTAAAATATTGGACAGATCAAGCTTGGTTTGCTTAGCAGTAAAGCCTTCTAAGGTTTCTAAGAGGTCAGTGCGGCCAATTAAATCAGTAAGTTTCTCGACCCCCAGCTCAGCGAGTAATCCACGTACTTCTTCTGCAAGGCCAGTAAAGTAGTTGATGACCATCTCTGGTAAGCCTTTGAAGTACTCTTTACGTAGCGTTTCATCTTGAGTTGCAACGCCTGTCGCACAGTTGTTAAGGTGGCAAATCCGTAAGAACTTACATCCCATCGCGACCATCGGTGCAGTACCAAAACCAAAGCTCTCTGCGCCTAAAATCGCGGCTTTCACTACATCTAAGCCTGTTTTTAAGCCACCATCGACTTGCAGACGAATCTTATGACGTAAACCATTGGCGACCAATGCTTGCTGAGTTTCTGCGAGGCCAAGTTCCCATGGACACCCCGCATATTTGACCGAGGTTAACGGACTGGCTGCGGTACCTCCATCATACCCTGAGATTGTAATGAGGTCGGCATACGCTTTCGCAACGCCCGTGGCGATGGTGCCGACACCTGGTTCGGAAACTAGCTTGACGGAAACAAGCGCGTTTGGGTTCACCTGTTTCAAGTCGAAAATCAGTTGGGCCAAATCTTCAATCGAATAAATATCGTGATGTGGAGGAGGGGAGATGAGTGTTACCCCTTGAACCGAATAACGCAGCTTGGCAATTTCTGCGGTGACTTTATGTCCTGGTAGCTGGCCACCTTCACCGGGTTTTGCGCCTTGTGCGACTTTGATTTGCAGTACATCGGCATTGGTTAAGTAGTGTGGTGTCACACCGAATCGACCTGACGCTATTTGCTTGATGCGTGAGTTACGTTCAGTACCAAAACGACGCGGATCTTCACCCCCTTCGCCTGAGTTAGAGTAACCACCAAGACGGTTCATCGCCATCGCAAGAGCTTCATGTGCTTCTGGACTTAAGGCTCCAATGGACATGGCTGCAGAGTCGAAGCGTTTAAATAGCTCTTCGCGAGGTTCGATTTTGGTGAGTGGTAACGGTGTGTCAGACTTTTTCAGCGTCATTAAGTCACGCAACATGGCGACCGGGCGTTGGTTTACGTGCTTGGCATAGGTTTGGTAGTCATGGATTTCACCGGATTTTACGGCGGTTTGTAATGTACTGACGACGTCTGGGTTGTAAGCATGATACTCGCCCCCGTGAACGTACTTGAGTAAACCGCCTTGATCCACAGACTTACGTTTTGTCCATGCTTTACGCGATAAGTTAATCAGGTCTTGTTGGAAGTCTTCAAAGTTTGCCCCTTCAATACGAGTAGCAACACCTCTAAAGCACAAATCAACGACTTCCTGACTTAAGCCGACAGCTTCAAACAATTGAGAGCAGCGATAGGATGCGATAGTTGAGATACCCATCTTCGACATGATTTTGTACAGCCCTTTATTGATGCCGTACTGATAATTTTGCATCACGTCACGATAGTCTTTATCCAGCGCACCACTGTCTATCATCTTACCAAGCACTTCATAAGCCAGGTATGGATACACTGCGGTAGCACCAAAACCAAGCAATACTGCGAATTGGTGTGGATCGCGAGCGGTGGCGGTTTCAACAACGATGTTAGCATCGCAACGTAAGTTCGCTTCTGCCAATCGAGTTTGTACTGCACCAACTGCCATGGCCGCAGGAATTGGCAGTCTTCCTTTTACGAGGGCACGGTCAGAAAGTACAACGAGAACCGTTCCTTCACGCACCACTTGTTCTGCTTGATGACATAAATCATTCAGCGCTTGCTTGAGATCCTTCTCGTTAGGATCATAGTTAATATCAAGGATGGTATTGCGGTAGTGATCATCGCTCAGCCCAAGCAATTGTTGCATGTCCGAATAGAGCAACACGGGTGAATCGAATGTGACGCGATGAGCATGTCCGTCTGTTTCACAAAAAACATTCATCTCTTGACCGATACTGGTCGCCAGGGACATGACGTGTTTTTCACGTAATGGATCGATCGGTGGGTTGGTTACCTGTGCAAATTTCTGGCGGAAGTAATCACTGACTAAACGCTCTTTGGAGGAAAGCACCGCCATTGGTGTATCGTCTCCCATCGAACCAACGGCTTCTTGGCCCATTTCTCCCAGTACACGTAGAACTTGATCAACTTCTTCGTTGGTCATTGCAAACTGTTTTTGATACGTATTGAGCTCGTCTTCATTGAAGTTGCGCTCGCCAACTTGCGCATCAGACAGTTCAGAAAATGGCGTTAATTTCCGAACGTTGTTTTCCATCCACTCGCGGTATGGGTGTCGAGATTTTAAATCGTTATCGATTTCACTCGACTGCCATAGTTTGCCTTTGCGGGTATCGATGACTAACAGTTCACCGGGACCAACGCGGCCTTTTTTCGCCACTTCATCCGGTGCGTAGTTCCAAATGCCGACCTCTGATGCGAGCGTGATCAGTTTGTCTTTTGTTATCACATAGCGTGCAGGACGCAGACCATTACGGTCAAGGTTACAGGCCGCATAGCGACCGTCTGATAATACGATCCCCGCCGGGCCATCCCACGGTTCCATATGTTTTGAGTTGAAATCGTAGAACGCTCTTAAATCTTGATCCATATCTGGATGGTTTTGCCATGCTGGCGGCACAAGCATGCGCATAGCTCGGAAGATATCCATGCCTCCGGCCAAGAAGAGATCAAGCATATTATCTAAACTGGAAGAGTCTGAGCCTGTTTCATTGACAAATGGTGCGGCGGTTTGCAGATCAGGCAGCAGTGGAGACGCGAATTTATACGCTCTCGCTCGTGCCCACTGACGGTTACCTTCGATAGTGTTGATCTCACCATTATGAGCAAGATAACGAAATGGTTGAGCAAGAGGCCAGCGAGGCTGAGTGTTGGTTGAAAAACGCTGGTGGAATAAGCAAATTGCTGACTCCATGCGAAGATCCGCAAGATCCAAATAAAAGCGAGGTAAATCTGCGGGCATACACAAGCCTTTGTAAACTAATACTTGTGTTGACAGGCTACAGATATAGAAGTCACGATCGTTGGAGATCTGTTTTTCGATTCGGCGTCGGGCAATGTACAGGCGTCGTTCAATATCGCGCTCACGCCATCCCGCTGGTGCCGAGATAAAGACTTGCTGAATATTCGGCACAGAAGCAATCGCGATCGGACCAAGTACGGCAGAATTTGTCGGTACTTCTCGCCAACCAGCAACAGTCAGTGTCTCTTGAGAGAGTTCTTTATTAATGATGTCACGAGCTTGTTGGGCTTTAACCGGATCTTGGCTAAAGAAAATCATTCCAACCGCATATTGCTTGCCGAGCTTAAAGCCGCTTTCTTCAGCGACCAAGCGTAAATAGGAATCGGGCTTTTGTAATAGAAGACCACAACCATCACCGGTTTTTCCATCGGCGGCGATGCCACCACGGTGAGTCATGCGGTCAAGTGCAGAAATTGCTGTACGAACCAGCTTGTGGCTTTGCTCGCCTTCCATATGTGCGATCAAGCCAAATCCACAGTTGTCTTTTTCAAGACTAGGATCATAAAGAGCCATTGCAATTCTCCCTTTGCTTACCTGCCTGCTGGCAGGCACATCAACACTGCTTACGTTGATAATGATGACTAACTGTCATTTTTATTTTTTATATTCATTAAGTGGTATGAAAACTCTTAACAAAATCCATGTGTTTTATTTTCATTAACGTCACAAGCTATAGCTTATTATAGGAAAGGTCAAGTTATTAGTAGATAATCACGTGAATGTGGAATTTACCGTGAAATTCGCTGTAATAAATGAATAATTTCAAATAGATATGAAACTAAGCCATACAAACAACTGACATTTGATTCTGATAGACATAAAAAAGACCAGCATAAGATGCTGGTCAAAATCGAAATATTGGAAGGATTTGTTTATCTTTCTTAGCCTCAACTATCAATCATTAATATCTCGATAGCGGATTGAGAGGCTAAGAAAGAAGGGGAATGAATGTAACCATTCCCTCTATGCTGAAAGCATCATTGAATCAGATTTTGCTTCCAGTTGTGTGCCACCCATTAGGTAAGCATCGACTGCGCGAGCACATTCTCGACCTTCGTTGATACAGCGAACAACAAGAGATTGGCCTGTACGCATGTCTCCAGCTGCAAAGACGCCTTCTTGGTTGGTAGCAAAGTCTTGCGTTGCAACGTTTCCACGCTCATCAAGAGCGATGTCCAATTGAGCTAATACGCCAGTTGGCTCTGGGTGTAAAAAGCCCATGGCCAAGAATGCCATATCACATGGGATCACTCGCTCACTGCCTTCCACTTCTTTGAAGCTTGGGCGCTCACCAGGTTTTGCATCTTCCCACACGATGTCTGCAATACGTAAACCCGTCACTTCACCTTTATCATTACCGATGAATTCTTTGGTTAGAATGTTCCAATGACGATCCACACCTTCTTCATGTGATGTTGAAGTACGAAGAATCATTGGGTATTGCGGCCATGGCATATTTGCCGGACGTTTTTCTGGTGGAATCGGCATGATCTCAACTTGAGTCACGCTCGCTGCACCATGACGGTTAGAGGTACCCACACAGTCAGAGCCTGTATCACCGCCACCGATCACAACGACATGTTTACCTGCAGCATGAATTTCTTCCGTTTTCAGATCCATACCATTTGCACGACGGTTGTTTTGCGCTAAGAATTGCATTGCAAAGTAGACGCCATTGAGTTCACGACCTGGAACGGGAAGATCACGAGGAACGGTAGAACCACCAGTAAGTAGCACCACGTCGTACTCTTGACGCAACTGCTGAGCATTGACGTCAACACCGATATGTTGATTGACTTTGAACTCAACGCCCGCTTCTGCCATTAGATTGATCTTACGATCAATGACTTCCATGCTGAGCTTGAAGTCTGGGATGCCAAAGCGCAATAGACCGCCGACTTTTTCATCACGCTCAAAGACGGTCACAGAGTGCCCAGCACTGTTGAGCTGTTCTGCTGCAGAAAGTCCTGCTGGGCCAGAACCAATAATAGCAACGGTTTTGCCCGTGCGGGAACGTGGTGTTTTTGGTTTGGCGTATCCTTCTCGGTACGCCGTTTCCACGATGGTTTTTTCAATATTACAGATAGTAATTGGGTCTTGGTTGATACCAAGTACACAAGAACTCTCACATGGCGCAGGGCAGACACGACCAGTAAACTCTGGGAAGTTATTGGTTGAGCTTAGAATGTTCCACGCTTCTTCCCAGCTATCACGATAAACGGCGTCGTTGAACTCTGGGATGATGTTGCCGATAGGGCAGCCGTTATGACAAAACGGTACGCCACAATCCATACAGCGAGAAGCCTGAGTATTGATTTTGCTACCAAACTCCTCGTTCAGAACGAACTCTTTGTTGTTCTTGATACGTTCAGCTGGGTCGATCTTTTGTGGAAGTTCACGACCATGCTCTAAAAATCCAGTAGGCTTACCCATTATACTGCCTCCGCTTCAGTTTGTTGTGCTTCCGCCTGACGCTTTTGAAGTACCGCTTTGTAGTCGCGCGGCATCACCTTGATTATAGAGGCTAAGCTTGCTTCAAAATTGTCTAGGAAAGACTTCGCCACTTCACTTCCTGTGAATTGGACATGTTTGGTTAACATGTCGAGTAAGAAATCTTTGTCTTCTTGTTCGATAGGATCGAGGTCAACGAGTTCAGGGTTCAGTTTTGACTCAAAGTCACCTGATTTATCCCATACGTACGCCACACCGCCGCTCATACCTGCCGCAAAGTTGCGACCTGTTGAACCAAGGATAATCGCTGCGCCACCCGTCATGTATTCACAACCGTGGTCACCAATACCTTCGACGACAACTTTCGCGCCAGAGTTACGAACACAGAAGCGCTCGCCAGCCATACCGCGAATGAACGACTCACCAGATGTCGCACCGTAGAAACATACGTTACCAACAATAATATTGTCTTCTGCGATGATGCTTGATTTAGCGTCTGGGTACAGTACCAAAGTACCGCCAGACAAACCTTTACCCCAGTAGTCGTTAGCATCGCCTTCGACTTCAAACTTCACGCCTTTGGCTAGGAACGCGCCGAACGACTGACCAGCAGAACCTTTGAACTTCACATTCATTGGTTGCGGCAGACCTTGGTCTTTGTACACTTTCGAGATCTCGTTCGACAGCATGGTACCTGCAGAGCGGTCCGTGTTGACGATAGGGAACTCGGCGTTAACTGCTTCGCCTTTTTCAAGTGCAGGGATTGCTGCTTGAATCAGTTTACGGTCAAGTACAGATTCCAGGTTGTGGTTCTGTTGCGTTTGATTGTGGATACCGTCTGACTCACGTGGTTGTTCTACGTGTAGTACTGGAGACAGATCGAGGTTTTTGTATTTCCAATGAGAAATATCTTGGCGTAGGCGCAGTTTCTTGCCTTGACCGACCATTTCATCGATCGTACGGAAACCGAGTTCAGCCATGATTTCACGCATACCTTGCGCCATGTATTGGAAGAAGGTAACCACGTCTTCTACGCGACCATCAAAGCGCTCACGTAGCGTTTTGTTTTGTGTAGCGATACCAACAGGACAAGTGTTTTTATGACACTTACGCATCATAATACAGCCTTCAACCACCAATGCGGCCGTTGCTACACCCCACTCTTCTGCACCGAGCAAGGTTGCAATAGCAAGGTCTCGAGGTGTTTTCATCTGACCATCTGCTTGCACAACGATACGGTTACGTAGGCCGTTTTTCAGTAGTGTTTGATGCGTTTCTGCCAGACCTAGCTCCCAAGGAAGACCAGTATGGCGAATTGACGACATTGGTGATGCACCCGTACCACCATCGAAACCGGCAATCAGAACCACGTCTGCTTTTGCTTTGGCAACGCCAGATGCGATCGTGCCGACACCTGCTTCAGAAACGAGTTTTACGTTAACACGGCCCGCGCGGTTGGCGTTTTTCAAATCGTAGATCAGCTGAGCTAAATCTTCGATTGAATAAATGTCGTGGTGCGGCGGTGGAGAAATCAAACCGACGCCCGGAGTTGAGTGACGTGTTGCACCGATCCAATCATCAACTTTATCACCCGGTAGCTGACCACCTTCGCCTGGTTTTGCACCTTGAGCCATCTTAATTTGAAGCTCTTCAGCGTTAGTCAGGTAGTAAGAGGTTACACCGAAACGGCCAGAAGCAACCTGTTTGATTGCCGAGCGTTCCCAGTCACCATTCTCTTTGCGCTCAAAGCGCATTGGATCTTCACCACCTTCACCTGAGTTAGATTTCGCGCCTAAGCGGTTCATTGCAACGGCAAGCGTTGAGTGTGCTTCGTAGGAAATCGAGCCAAATGACATCGCACCTGTTGCAAAGCGTTTTACGATGCTTTCAATTGGTTCAACTTCGTCGATAGAAATTGAGCCTGCTGGATTTTTGATAAACTCAAGTTGGCTGCGCAGAGTAACCGCGTCATCGCCTTGTTTATCAACCGCACTCGCGTACTGCTTAAACTGATCATAGTCTTTGTTACGAGTTGATTGTTGCAGCAGAGAAATCGTTTCTGGGTTGAAGAGGTGTTTTTCACCACGCTGTTTCCATTGGTACACGCCACCCACATCCAGCATTTGAATTGGAATTTCACGTTGCGGGTAACCAATGCGGTGACGAACGACGACTTCTTTGGCGATATCGTCCAGAGTCAGGCCCTGAATGCGAGAAACCGTACCAGTAAAGTATTTATCAACCACCGACTTGTGAATACCAAGTGCCTCGAAGATCTGCGCGCCATGGTATGATTGCAAGGTTGAGATACCCATCTTTGAGAAGATCTTTAATAGTCCGCCGTTAATTGCTTTACGGTAGTTATCGAATAGATCTCTAGGGTTTGCTTCAGGATCAAGCTTTTTAGTGCGTTGCAGATCAATGATGGTTTCGATAACCAAGTACGGGTTAACCGCGTTGGCACCATAGCCTAGCAATGTTGCAAAATGGTGCGTTTCACGCGCGTCCCCGGTTTCTACAACAATGTCACACTTGGCACGTAACCCTTTGCGGATCAGGTGGTGGTGAACAGCACCCACTGCAAGCATCGCTGGGATCGCTGCGTGGTTAGAGTTTACCGCACGGTCTGTCAGTAAGATGATGGAGTAACCATCGATAACCGCGTCTTCCGCATATTGACAGATACGCTTCAGAGCACGCTCGAGTTTGCCCTTATCTTCACTCGCCTGGAAAACGATATCCAAAGTCTTCGCTTGTAAGTGCTCGTTATCAATCGCGCGCAGTTTCTCGAGTTCAGAGTTTGCGAGTACTGGAGACTCAAGCTCTACTTTTTGACAGTGAAGTGGCGTCTCCGTCAATAAGTTCTGATCTTTACCTAAGTAAGTGTTCAGCGACATCACCATACGTTCACGGATCGGATCGATCGGTGGGTTGGTAACTTGTGCAAACAACTGCTTGAAGTAGTGAGATAAATGTTGAGACTGGTGAGACAGTACCGCTAACGGCCAGTCGGCGCCCATTGCTGAAAGTGGCTCTTTACCATCGTTCGCCATTGGGACGATAATTTCGTTCACTTCTTCGCTGCTGACACCAAATGCTTGTTGACGATGCAAAAGATGTTCTGGTTTAGGCTGGCTAAACTGGTTGCTGGCTTCAGGCAGTTTTTTCAGGCTCAGAAGGTTGTCTTCAACCCATTTTTCGTATGGCTGTGCCGTCGCAATGGTGTCTTTCACTTCTTCATCAGAAATGATTCGGCCTTGCTCTAGGTCAGCAACAAAGATACGTCCTGGTTGTAAGCGACCACGGAACTCAACGTTCTCTGGTTTGATGTCAACAACACCAGACTCTGACGCCATTACGAGGAAGTCGTCTTTAGTCACGGTGTAGCGTGACGGGCGAAGACCATTACGGTCAAGCGTTGCACCCACTTGAACACCATCGGTGAAACAGACAGATGCTGGGCCATCCCATGGTTCCATGATGTTTGCGTGGTACTGATAGAACGCGCGACGTTTTGGATCCAGATTTTTATTTTCTTGCCATGCTTCAGGGATCATCATCATTAATGCATGTGGCAGGCTACGACCAGAAAGAACCAGGAGCTCTAACGCCATATCAAAGTTTGATGAATCTGAGCTGCCTTCCTGACAAATAGGAAGGAGCATGTCGATCTCTGCCTGAGTAAACAGGTCTGATTCTAGAATCGCTTCACGGGCTTTCATCCAGTTCAAGTTGCCGCGAACTGTGTTGATTTCACCGTTGTGTGCAATGTAGCGGAAAGGCTGTGCCAGACGCCATCTTGGGAACGTATTGGTAGAGAAGCGAGAGTGCACCAGCGCAAGAGCTGTCACCATCGTTGGGTTCTGCAGATCGAGGAAGTACTGTGGTACTTGCTCAGTGGTTAGCTGACCTTTGTACACAATGGTCTTATAAGACATTGAGTTAATGTAGAAGTCGTCACCGATATTTGAAACGCTTTCTAAGCACACGCGTACTGTGTAGTTACGCAGCACGTAAAGTTTGCGCTCAAGCTCTTCTGGTGTAATCCCAGGACCGCCAGAAATAAACACATGTTCAAATTGAGGCTCTGTGCTTAATGGATCCGCGCCGATCATTGAGTTATCGGTTGGTAGTACGCGGTAGCCGATCACTTCAAGGTCGAGACGCTTAGCGTTACGCTCCAGAATATCTCGACATTGTTCGCGTTTGTATTCGTCTTTAGGGAAAAGAACGACACCCACACCATACTTTTCGAAAGAAGGCAGTTTAATGCCTAACTTAACGGCTTCTTCCAATAGGAATTCATGAGGTTTTTGCAGCAGAATACCTGCGCCGTCACCGCTACATGGGTCACAACCTTGACCACCGCGGTGCTCCATACGCGCAAGCATATCGAGTGCTTGAGTTACAACATCATGAGATTTACGGTTTTTAAGGTGAGCAACAAAACCGATTCCACAAGCGTCATGCTCCAGCTCAGGAGTATATAGACCTTGTGAACTTTGCTCTCTATTTACCATAGATACGTCCTTCCAGTTCAATGTTGGCGCAAAAATCCCTGCGGACAGAGTCCACCGTGACACATTTTGCGCCTTGTCCTTTATATTTATGATTCGCCACTAGCCGAGGTTGACCAGCGTTGATTCCTTTCCGTATCTCGCAGAAAAGTATTGCGAGAAAAACATTCCTTAGTGATATCCCTTGATTTATTTTCACTTCATAGTGATTTATATAGGTAGGAGTGAGATATCACCGACAAATCCCAAGGTCCAAAGTGTAGTAAAAACCACAAAATGGAGGGGTTTGTGTAAGTATCCTACAATTTTGTTACTTCAAAATGCAATGAAAAGTCGCCTTTGTGACGCAATTTTTTCGTCTAAATATGCATTTTGTCATTAACATTTGCGCAACATTGACGCTTTTTGTATGTATTTATGCAGGTTTATTGATTTTGACCTAAATCAGCTCCGTTTTAATTGATTAGTATTATTTGCTTTTTCTTGCAGTGATGTAATTAATTTACACAAAACGTAGTGAGAGTGATTGCGTTTCGTGTTTGTGGTGAGGGTATATGCAGTTACATGAATTGGTGAATACACTAGGTCAAGATCTTCAGCGTCGTTATGGAGAAAAAGTCCATAAGTTGACCCTGCACGGCGGATTCAGCTGCCCTAATCGAGACGGCACGATTGGACGTGGGGGATGTACGTTTTGTAACGTGGCGTCATTTGCGGATGAAACTGTACAGATCAAAAGTATTCATGATCAACTGCAAGATCGCGCAGGTGAAATTAATCGTGCGAAAAAATACTTAGCTTATTTTCAAGCTTATACCAGTACTTATGCAGAAGTTCAGGCATTGAAAGCAATGTATGAAGAAGCGCTAAAAGCGGCAGATATTGTGGGGTTATGCGTTGGTACTCGTCCTGATTGTGTCCCTGATACCGTACTGGAGCTATTGTCTGAATACGTGAATCAAGGTTATGAAATTTGGCTTGAGCTCGGATTGCAAACTGCTCACAACGCCACATTAAAACACATTAACCGTGGTCATGACTTTGAATGTTATGCCGCAATTACTCAACGCGCACGCGCCTTAGGGATTAAAGTGTGCACCCACTTAATTGTCGGTCTTCCTAAAGAAACGCGAGAGCATAATATAGACACCATGAATCAGGTCCTTGGAGTCGGTACGGATGGGATAAAATTACACGGCTTACACATTGTAGAAGGTAGCACCATGGCTAAAGCTTGGCGTGCAGGAAAACTCGACGCGCCAGAGCTGGAAGAGTATGTCTCCATCGCAAGTGAGCTGATTCGAATGACGCCTCCGGAGGTCATTTACCACCGAGTTTCTTCGGCGGCTCGGCGCCCGACCTTACTTTCACCATTGTGGTGCGAGAACCGTTGGTTGGCGATGACGGAAATCGGTCGCGCATTGGATAAAGATGGTGCTCAGGGCTGTTTGACCGGGAAAGCATTTGTGTACACGAAACCAGAACTCCTAAAAACCTCAGGCTAATACCTTCAATAGCCGTTTTAACCATGTTCTACTTCCTCGCTTTGTGACCGCTTACTCTAAGTTGAGAGCAAGCGGTTTAACTCCCACTCGCAAACAAGTTAAACTGCTGATGCGTGGTATTTGTCGCTCACTCCCCTGAAGTGCAGTTCGATCGCCTACGTGATGTTTCCGTTATTTGCAGGCATCTACTTTCAAGCTCTATGTCTGTTTGCTCCCCACCATCAGGGATGGATGTTTAGTTGCCCCTTGGAGTCGTGAATGAAGCCCATGAAGAATCTCGCCCAGTATTATGTCGACCTGCTGGTTAAACTGGGGATAGTCCGCTTTTCAATATTGCTTGCCTTAGCATTGGTCGCTTTAGCCGTTGTCGTTCAAGTTGGTATTACCCTCGCTCTAAAGGGGCGAGTGGATAATATTGATATCGTCCGTTCCGTTTTTTTTGGTCTGCTGATCACGCCTTGGGCGGTTTACTTTTTATCGGTGGTCGTGGACCAATTAGAAGAATCACGGCAAAGGCTTACTAAGCTGGTTTCGAAACTGAAAGATATGCGCTCACGTGACCAAGAACTCAATGCCCAACTACAGCAGAACATAGAAAAGCTAAATCAAGAAATCGAAGAACGAATTAAAGCGGAAGAAGCACGTGAAGAAGCGATGCAAGATCTTGAAAATGAGGTGTTTCAGCGTGAGCGTACCCAGTTGGAGCTCGCAGAGCGTACCGCATTATTGCGTTCGTTTATTGATGCTTCTCCTGATTTGATTTATTACCGCAATGCGGACGGCATCTTTTCGGGTTGTAACCGAGCGATGGAAGAGCTGACAGGTAAGAAAGAGCATCAATTGGTAGGGTTAAGCCCTTGGGATGTTTACAGCAAGGAAGTGGCTCAGCCGATTGTGGACACCGATCAAAAAGTCTTTACCGACAACCAAGCAATCACTTATGAGCAGTGGTTGGAATACCCTGATGGTCGTAAGCATTACTTTGAGTTACGTAAAGTGCCTTTCTACAGCAAAGATGGTCGCCACCTTGGTTTGGTTGGGTTTGGTCGAGATATCACCGAGCGTAAACGCCATGAAGAGTCGTTAGAAAAAGCCAGCCGTGATAAAACCACGTTTATTTCTACGATCAGCCATGAACTGCGTACACCATTGAATGGCATTGTAGGGTTAAGCCGTATGTTGCTCGATAGTCAACTGACAGACGAGCAGCGTAAGCACATGCAAACGATAAATGTCAGTGCTATCACACTCGGCAATATTTTTAATGACATCATCGACATGGATAAATTTGACCGTCGCAAATTGGAGTTATTACCAGAGCCCCTTAATTTCGATGATTTTGTCGCTGAAATTGAAAGTATCTCCGCCTTAATGGCTGAGCAAAAAGGGTTGCGGTTTGATTTAGAGCGGCTTAGTGAACTGCCAAAAGCGATTGAAGTTGATGCCACTCGACTGCGTCAGGTGATCTGGAACTTAGTGAGTAACGCAATGAAGTTCACCAAAGAAGGTGGCGTTGTCATGACCGTAAGTGCCGATATTGAAGACGACTACGCGACCATCATCATCGAAGTTGAAGACACAGGAATTGGCATTCCAGAACAAGAGATCGATAAGATTTTCGCCATGTATTACCAAGTGAAATCAGGGAAAGATAATCTTCATGCTGTAGGAACAGGCATTGGGCTTTCCGTGTCCAAGCAACTGATTAACTTGATGGATGGTGATATTACCGTAAGCAGTGAAGAGGGATTTGGTACCACTTTTACTATCTCGATTCATGTTCCCGTCGTGGAGTTGAAAACACCCGCGAATAAGGCGCAGCTAGGCAATCTACATTTGAATATTTTCATGGTTGAAGACATTGAGCTTAATGTTACGGTCGCGAAGTCTCTATTGGAAAGTTTTGGGCATACTGTCACGGTTGCGATGACAGGCCAAGAAGCGTTGGTTAATTTTGTGCCTGACCAATATGATCTTGTTTTACTTGATATCCAGTTGCCTGATATGACCGGCTTTGAGGTAGCGAAATATTATCGAGATCATTACGACAATCTGCCCCCACTCGTTGCGTTAACCGCTAATGTCATCAAAGATCGTCGTGAGTATCTAAACAATGGGATGGATGATGCCATCAGCAAGCCACTAGCGGTGAACGCCATTCAATCGGTTATTGACAAGTTCTTTATCTCTAGCGAAGAAAGTGTCCCTTCGTTGGAGAAAATCGAAGTGGAAGTGGAGTCAACTTCCTCTCCATTGATTGAGACACACTTGCTTGATCTTGATATGTTAGAGTCTTACGTGGATATTGTTGGTGTTAAGCCTGTCTATGATAGCCTAACGATGTTTGAAGAAATGATGCCGGATTACCTCCAGGTACTCGACTCTAACATGACCGCTAAAGACAAAGATGGCATTGTTTCTGAGGCTCACAAGATTAAAGGTGCCGCAGGTTCGATTGGTTTAAAACGGATTCAAAGTGTTGCACAAAAAGCGCAGTCTCCAAATATGCCAGCTTGGTGGGAGAATATTTCCGATTGGGTTGAAGAGATAAAGAATGAATACAAGAATGATATTCAAGTGCTAAAAAATTGGTTGGAGCAGAAGGATTAATATGAAAAGACTCGCCCCAGTGGTTTTTTCAGTTGCAGTTTTGGTGGGTTGTGGTTCTATACCTGAGGTAAATTGGTTGCAAAATAGTCAGGTTATCATTAATCGGGTTAATGTTGAGCTGAATAGCTATCTTTGGGTTAATCTGATGCCGACAGTGGGTGAAGAGCAACAGCAGAGTCAGAGTATTCACGGCTCACTTGCGCTTCAGTCTGAGCAGCAGTTGCCAGCTAACCTCACAGTAGAGTCCCTTATTCTCAAGCAAGGCCATTCAGAATGGACGTTAAATGCAACGGATCTCGATACTAGAACACACAGTGAAAACGAATGGGAAGTGGTATTCACATCAGATATCGAAATTAATACGGAGCGTTATGTCGATTTGGCTGTATTGTTGGATGATGCGGGTAAAAAGCGTTGGCTAGTTGAGAAATCTGTAAAGGTGAACAAAGTTTATTAACGGCGCAGTCTTCATAACAAAAAAGGGCCGACTCATTTAGAGTCAGCCTTTGGAATATCTGGACGTTTTCTATCTAGTTGATGTTTTATCTAGACGATAGTACGAGCCATTACTCTTCTAGATCACCACAGAAGCGATAGCCTTCTCCATGGATCGTCGCGATAATTTCTGGCGTGCCAGATACCGACTCGAAGTGTTTACGAATACGACGAATGGTTACGTCAACCGTACGATCATGTGGCTTTAACTCACGACCTGTCATCTTCTTCAGAAGGTCGGCACGTGTTTGGATCTTGCCAGGGTTCTCACAGAAGTGCAGCAGAGCACGGAACTCTGAGCGAGGTAATTTATAGCTGTCGCCATCAGGACTGACGAGTGAACGACTGTTGATATCGAGAACCCAACCGTTAAATTCGTACTTTTCTACTAAGCGTTTCTCTTCTTGAACCGCGTTGCTGCTCATTGAGCGACTCAATAAGTTACGTGCACGAATAGTCAATTCACGTGGGTTAAATGGTTTAGTGATGTAATCATCAGCACCAATCTCTAGGCCAAGGATTTTATCTACTTCGTTGTCACGACCAGTCAAGAACATCAGAGCGACGTTGGCTTGCTCACGAAGTTCACGTGCAAGCAAAAGACCATTCTTGCCTGGTAGATTAATATCCATAATCACCAAGTTTACGGAGTTGTTAGACAAAACTTGGTGCATTTCTTCACCGTCACTGGCTTCAAAAACAGCGTATCCCTCTGCTTCAAAAATACTCTTAAGAGTGTTACGAGTTACTTGCTCATCTTCAACGATAAGGATCTGCGGGGTTTGCATTGGCGGTACCTAAATTTGTGACAAAATTGTGCTAATAGAATAAATTCTAGGCAAAAATATAACATACAGGTAATGTAAATTTGATAATAAATCAACTTAATCAAAAATACACTTCTTTCTGTTAACCGCCCTCCATGGGTTTTTACCAACTCACCAAACTATGATGACGAAATTTATTCTTGTTGGGTTGTTTACACTCCATACCTTAAAATCTACGTGACGTGGACTGTAAACACCCTGAGACTTGGAGCGGATTTTATATTGTTAACAGCATGCTAACAATGCTCAAATGTTAATTCCATGCAGTTTGTTGATTTACATCAATTGATGAAATGCAACTGTTACTAATTGTTTAAGAGTTATGATAGAAAAAAACAATACGAATATTGAACCAGAGTTGTGGAATGCTTATTCACAATCATTTTTTCGTTTTGATAGTAAATGGGACGCGCCACGTTATGTTGTGATAACGGCTTGGAACCCATACAGTAAACTGCGGTCAAAAGAAGAGAATATCATCAGTAATCAAGCGCTAGAGAAACGATTAACACACAAGAAATATGTCCCAGTTACTGTTGGTGATAGCGACTTCGAATGGAAAGAAGAAAGTTTTGCCGTTGAAACCTCTTTAGCGTCCGCGACTTCTTTAGCCAAAGCATTTCATCAGTACGCCATTTATTACGTAGAGAATGGAACTCTCTATCTCGTTGCCTGTTCTGACCCCGACCGAAAACATAGAATCGGAGAGATTACAGAGCGACTCGTTTAAAAGGATATCACTCGCTGGAGTCTCACTCGGGTGGGTAAAATCACGGAGGAAATATGATCGATATAACACCAGACATTTGTGATCAATTTGAAGATCAAGTTACCTTACTTAGCTTACCATTGCAGAACTTTGGTCAACGCAGTGCTTTTCACGGTGAAATAGTGACAGTGCGCTGTTATCAAGATAACTCAAAAGTACGTGAAGTTTTGGAGCAGGATGGGACAGGTAAAGTCTTGATTGTCGATGGTCACGGTTCTTGTCAAAAAGCACTATTAGGCGATCAACTCGCGATACTCGGTATAGAGAATGGTTGGGAAGGTATTATTGTATACGGTGCGGTTCGCGATGTAGCGCAAATGTCGCAAATGGACATTGGTATACAGGCTCTAGGTACATGTCCGTTTAAAACAGAGAAGCGCGGCATGGGAGAAGTCAACGTAACGTTAACGATGAATAATCAAATTGTTCAACCGAAACACTACGTTTATGCGGATTGGAACGGCGTGTTGATATCTAGACAAAGGCTCGAAATTTAGAAGCGAAACCCTAATCCTACCTCAATGCCTTGTTGCCAGTCTTGGTAATCAACAGTAGCGTGAAGATCCAGTTTATCGGTGATCTTCATTCGACTTGATACTTCGGCAGCAAGGCCACTTTCTTCTTCATTCACTCTCTCATCCGATTCATTTCTAAATGATCGTACTGTGCTTTTAACCGTGATTCGATCGTTAAAATGATAACTTACACCGCTTAAAAATCCACTTTGATTGTTGGTAGGTGAGTTATTGACACGCGCACCCACGTAAAGATCAACAGAATCAAGAAGTTCGTAGGAATAGCCGCCATCGATATTCCATACGTCAAAACTATCGTTCTGATAACTCTCACTAGAAATAAATAATTTGTGTGGAGAAGGGGATACCTGTCCAGGAAGAGGAGGAAGATCGGTCGCTAGACAAACGCCAGGCACAAAGAAAAGAAACAGAAAAAGCCATTTTTTCATGTTCACCACTCCTTGTGTGCATTGTTTTTATCATTGCTTTTTTATCTAAAAGCTTTCCACTATTAAAGCATATAGTAAGCAAGTTAGCTTATTTATTTTATCAATAATTCATACCTATGAATACCGATCACAGTTACAAAGTTGCAACCTGTTGATCGTAATGTCTCGTAGTGTGATCTTGCCCGTAAGCATACGTTCAGAGTGCTCAATACGACCTCAATTCAACAGGGTAACTAGGTTGATCGTATTGATTGCGAGAGTTGCTCTCGTTTGTCACCGTCGATAATGGCGCTTTTTATACCTCACTCGAATTTCAAATTGTAGCCGCTCGTCACCTATGTCGCTTTGTCAGCACTAAGTATTTGAGTCGGGTTATGTACGTGAATTTTTGTTTAATTATCAGTGAGATTGAATAGCATGAATCTCTGGAAGACCGGAAAACAAACATTTTTTTGTTGACTATGAATCAGAAACTCGGTAAACGTAGAGGTAAGCAAACACAATCAGCAGTAAAGATATATTTATGTCATTAAACAGCCTCGTTATCACCACCATTATTATTACCGACATTACACATGTTGGGGCAGGCTGCTGAGCGAAAAGAAATTCACGAAAAAGGCCTGTATCCAACAAGATACAGGCCTTTTTTTATGCTTTTAAATACAGAATTTAGACAGGTTTAAGAAATACCGGAGGAAGGGATGCGAGTATTGAAATTTGGCGGCTCATCATTGGCTGATGCAGATCGCTTTTTAAGAGCGGCAGATATCATTGCCAATAACGCTCAACAAGAAGAAGTGGCCGTGGTGCTCTCTGCACCAGGTAAAACAACCAATAAGCTAGTTGCCGTAATTGAAGGCGCTTTGCGTAATGGTGAAGCAGAGTTGCAAATCAATGAGCTGGAAGAGTCGTTTAAAACGCTGTTAGCCGAGATTCAATCTGTTTTGCCAGGTGTGGATGGTACCGCCTACGATAACCAAGTTAAAACCTCGCTTTCTCAATTACGTCAGTATGTGCATGGTATCGGACTGCTTGGTATGTGCCCAAACAACGTTAACGCACGTATTATCAGCAAAGGTGAACGTGTATCGATTCAACTGATGAAAGCCGTCCTTGAAGCAAAAGATCAGCAAGCGAGCCTCATCGATCCCGTTGAATACCTCTATGCACAAGGCGATCACCTTGAAGCGATGGTCGATGTGGATATTTCAACACAAAACTTCCGTCAGAGACCGCTTCCTCAAGGTCATGTCAACATTATGCCTGGCTTTACTGCTGGCAACGAAAAAGGCGAGCTGGTTACTTTAGGTCGCAACGGTTCTGATTACTCGGCAGCGGTATTAGCCGCATGTCTGCGCGCAGATTGCTGCGAGATTTGGACTGACGTGGATGGCGTATACAACTGTGACCCTCGTTTGGTTGAAGATGCCCGTTTGCTGAAGTCACTCAGTTATCAAGAAGCCATGGAGTTGTCTTACTTCGGTGCTTCTGTTCTTCATCCCAAAACCATTGCACCTATTGCGCAATTCCATATCCCATGCTTAATCAAAAACAGCTTCAACCCTCAAGGTGCTGGTACGCTTATTGGTCAAGATACGGGTGAAGACAATCTGGCGATCAAAGGTATTACGACACTGAATGATCTCACTATGGTCAATGTCTCTGGTCCGGGTATGAAAGGCATGGTCGGGATGGCAAGCCGAGTGTTCGGTGCCATGTCTTCGGCTGGCGTGTCTATCGTGTTGATTACTCAATCTTCTTCTGAATACAGCATCAGTTTCTGTATTGAAGCTCAAGATAAAGCGAAAGCGCAGCAGACATTGGCTGAGTCGTTTGAACTGGAATTGAAAGATGGTTTGTTAGAGCCGGTTGAGTTCATGGATAACGTTGCTATCGTGACGTTAGTCGGTGATGGCATGCGTACTTCACGTGGTGTGGCTTCACGCTTCTTCTCATCTCTGGCGGAAGTGAACGTGAATATTGTGGCGATTGCGCAAGGTTCCTCTGAACGAGCCATTTCCGCTGTTATCCCAGAAGATAAGATCTCTGAGGCGATCAAAGCGTGTCATATGAACCTGTTCAACTCGAAACACTTCCTCGACGTATTCGTTGTCGGTGTCGGTGGCGTTGGTGGTGAGCTGGTGGATCAGATTGAGCGTCAACAAGCGAAACTGGCCGAGAAAGGCATTATTATTCGCGTTTGTGGCTTGGCGAACAGCAAAGGCTTACTGCTCGATAGTGAAGGGTTACCGCTGGAACATTGGCGTGATCGCATGTCTGCAACAACAGAAGAATTTAGCCTAGCTCGCTTGATTGCTTTGGTGCAACGCAACCACATCATCAACCCTGTTTTGGTCGATTGTACGTCTAGTGAAGATATCGCGAATCAATATGCAGATTTCCTCGCGGCTGGTTTCCACGTTGTTACACCGAACAAGAAAGCCAATACTGCCAGTATGGCGTACTACCATCAGCTTCGTGATGTGGCGCGTAACTCACGCCGTAAATTAATGTACGAGACAACAGTAGGTGCGGGTCTTCCAGTTATCGAGAACCTGCAAAACCTGATTTCAGCAGGTGACGAGCTGGAACGATTTACCGGTATTTTGTCAGGATCATTGTCGTATATCTTCGGTAAATTAGATGAAGGCATGAGCCTAAGTGACGCAACCAATATTGCGAAACAAAATGGCTTTACTGAGCCAGATCCACGTGATGACCTATCAGGAATGGACGTTGCCCGTAAGCTACTCATTTTAGCTCGTGAAGCGGGAATGTCACTGGAGCTTGAAGACGTTGTTGTCGATCAAGCACTGCCACCTGGTTTTGATGACTCAGGCAGTGTTGATGAGTTTATGGCACGTCTACCAGAAGCCGATGCGTACTTTAAAGATCTTGTTGCAAAAGCTGCGGAAGAAGGCAAAGTTTTGCGTTACGTCGGTGAGATCATCGAGGGTAAATGTAAGGTGAGCATGGTCGCCGTGGATGAAAATGATCCAATGTTCAAAATCAAAGATGGTGAGAATGCACTGGCGTTTTACAGCCGTTACTATCAGCCAATTCCATTGGTTCTGCGTGGTTACGGTGCAGGTACTGAAGTGACCGCCGCGGGCGTATTTTCAGATGTGATGCGAACTTTAGGTTGGAAACTAGGGGTATAACGGAATGAGTTCAAGTGATATGAGTGTGGTAGTGTATGCCCCAGCATCAATTGGTAATGTTAGCGTCGGATTTGATGTTCTGGGGGCTGCTGTCTCTCCTATTGATGGCACGTTGTTGGGTGATCGAGTACAAGTAAAATCTGGCTCTGAACCATTCAGTTTAAATACAGCAGGTAACTTTGTCTCGAAGTTACCTACAGAGCCAAAAGAGAATATCGTTTACGATTGTTGGGTGGTGTTTGCTCGTGAGCTAGATAAAAAAGGTGTTGAGCTTAAACCTCTGGAAATGACGCTAGAAAAGAATATGCCAATTGGATCGGGTCTTGGGTCTAGTGCTTGTTCAATTGTCGCTGCGTTAGACGCGTTGAACCGCTTTCATGGTCAACCGCTAAATGAAACCGAGTTATTAGCCCTCATGGGCGAAATGGAAGGCAAGATTTCTGGCGGTATCCATTATGACAACGTGGCGCCTTGTTATTTAGGTGGCGTTCAGCTGATGCTTGAAGAGCTTGGTATTATTAGTCAGGAAGTACCATGCTTTGATGACTGGTACTGGGTGATGGCTTACCCTGGTATTAAAGTCTCCACTGCCGAGGCACGAGAGATCCTACCATCTCAATACCGTCGACAAGATATTATTGCTCATGGTCGCCACCTTGCAGGCTTTATTCACGCGTGTCACTCTGGTCAGCCAGAACTTGCTGCGAAAATGATCAAAGACGTGATCGCAGAACCGTATCGTGAGAAACTGCTACCAGGCTTTGCCAATGCGCGTCAATACGCTGCATCTGCAGGTGCATTAGCAACTGGCATTTCTGGCAGTGGTCCGACACTGTTCAGTGTATGCAAAGAAAAAGATGTCGCTGAAAGAGTCGCTCGTTGGCTTGAACAAAATTACGTACAAAATGAAGAAGGATTCGTCCACGTTTGTCGACTGGACAAGCAAGGTTCGATTGTTACAGGAAGTGAGCTATGAAGCTTTACAATATAAAAGAAAATGATGAACAAGTATCTTTTGGCCAAGCCGTTCGCCAGGGATTAGGTCGTAATCAAGGCCTGTTTTTTCCATCGGAATTACCAAAATTTGATGATATTGATGCGCTGCTTGAAGAAGACTTTGTCTCTCGTAGCACCAAAATTCTGTCTGCATTGATTGGCGATGAGCTAGCAGAGGATCAAGTGAACGCTATGGTTGATGCGGCTTTTCAGTTCCCAGCCCCTATCAAACAAGTCAAAGATGGTGTGTATGCGCTAGAGCTTTTCCATGGCCCAACCTTAGCATTTAAAGACTTTGGTGGCCGCTTTATGGCTCAGTCACTGGCAGCGGTATCAGACGGCGGTAAGATCACCATTCTTACTGCTACGTCTGGTGATACTGGCGCGGCCGTTGCCCATGCCTTCTACGGCATGGAAAACATCAATGTCGTGATTCTTTACCCGAAAGGCAAGATCAGCCCGCTGCAAGAAAAGCTTTTCTGTACCCTCGGTAAGAACATTCACACTGTCGCGATCGATGGCGACTTCGATGCTTGTCAGGCACTGGTAAAGCAAGCGTTTGATGATGCGGAATTGCGTGAAGAAATCGGTCTTAACTCCGCTAACTCGATCAACATCAGTCGCTTAATGGCGCAGATCTGCTACTACTTTGAAGCGGCTGCACAGATGAGCAAAGCTGAGCGAGAAAATCTCGTTATCTCTGTACCAAGTGGTAACTTTGGTAACTTAACGGCAGGTCTGCTGGCAAAAGCGCTTGGTTTGCCTATTAAGCGTTTTATCGCTGCAACTAATGCAAACGATACTGTACCGCGCTACTTGGAAACAGGGCAGTGGGATCCAAAACCAACTGTTGCAACCACGTCTAACGCAATGGATGTGAGCCAACCAAATAACTGGCCACGTATTGAAGAGCTATGTCGCGTCAAAGAGTGGGGCTTGGAAACGCTCGGCAAGGGTGCGGTATCTGATCAGCAAAGTGCAGAGTCCGTAAAAGAGCTTAATTCACTGGGGTACTTATGTGAGCCACACGGTGCGATTGCTTACCGTGTTTTGGATGAGCAACTTCAGGCTGGAGAAACTGGTCTGTTCTTATGTACAGCCCACCCTGCGAAGTTTAAAGAAGTTGTGGATGAGATCCTGGACTCAGATATTGAATTGCCTGCACCATTGGCGAAGCATGCTGTGATGGAATTGCTGTCTGAAGACTTAGATGCGAACTTTGATGCTCTGAAAGCCGTGTTACGTCGAGTGCAATAAGCCGAAACATAACAAAGTAATAAAGCAAAGGTGGAGTTAATCTCCACCTTTTTAATTTTGCTATAGCATACAAAAACGGCGCTCCATGAGCGCCGTTTCTTAATCTACCGTCGGTTCTCTATTATAGAGATTCAGTAAATGTACGAGCGATTACATCACGTTGTTGCTCTGGAGTTAGCGAGTTGAAGCGAACAGCATAACCAGAAACACGAATGGTTAGCTGAGGGTATTTCTCAGGGTTTGCCACTGCGTCTTCAAGAGTTTCACGTTTAAGAACGTTCACGTTTAGGTGTTGACCACCTTCAATCTTAGGTGCTGTTTCGATAGCAACTTCACGCGACTCGTAGTCACCTAGATCGCTGATTGCGATAACTTGATCTGCTTCAAAGCCAGCTGTTGCAGCAACACAACGCGCTTCGTTTTTTTCGTTGTCGAGTAGCCAGATTGAGTTTAGTAGTTCGTCATTGGCTGCTTTTGTAATTTGGATACCTTGGATCATCACTATCTCCTAGTCCACATTTGTGGAGTTTTATGGTGTTAATTTTCAAATTTCTTATTGAGCTGAGTATTATATAGCTAATAACCACTATTTTGATATTGATTTAGGTCAAAAAACAACGAAAAACATTATTTTTTATGAGGTTGTTTTGTTGAGTTAAATCAATAAAGTGTTTAAAAACATAGTTTTTAAATTTATTTTAATTAATTTAAAAAATAGTTAAATCTGCAATTTGTAGTAATTTTACTACAAATTGCAGTTCGAGAACTAACCAGTAATGGGTAACTACTTGTATTTAGGCCCCTATACTGAAAGTCAAAAGTGATTAAATAACAAACATGAAAAACACGTTTGGAAATAAGTTTATCGGTGCCCACGTTTCTGCTGCTGGAGGCGTGGATCAAGCGCCTTTGCGAGCGCGTGAAATTGGTGCCAATGCATTCGCGCTGTTTACCAAAAACCAGCGACAGTGGGCAGCCAAGCCGTTAGAACAGCAAACCATCAATGCATTCAAAGCAAATTGCAAGATGTTGGGTTTTGGTCCTGATCGTATCCTTCCTCATGACTCGTATCTGATTAACTTAGGTGCACCAGAAGAAGAGAAACTCAACAAATCACGTGCAGCCTTCATTGATGAGATGGTGCGTTGCAACCAACTTGGCCTGACTCTACTCAACTTTCATCCCGGTAGCCATCTTAAGAAGATCTCTGAACAACAGTGTCTTGCCACGATTGCCGAATCTATTAACTTAGCCCATAAAGCGGTGCCTAATGTGATCGCCGTGATAGAGAACACTGCTGGGCAAGGCTCGAATCTAGGATGGCGGTTTGAACATCTCGCAGCGATCATTGAACAGGTTGAAGACAAGCAACGTGTTGGCGTCTGCCTTGATACGTGTCATACGTTTGCTGCTGGTTATGACCTCAGAACAAAAGAGGAATGTGAACGCACATTTGCGGAGTTTGATCGTATTGTCGGTATGCACTATTTGAGGGCAATGCATCTAAATGATTCAAAAGTCGAACTTTCAAGCCGAGTCGATCGCCATCATTCATTAGGTAAAGGTGAGATCGGTTGGGATTGTTTTGAGTATATTGCGAAAGATCCCCGTTTTGATTCTATTCCATTGATTTTAGAAACAATAAATCCAGACATATGGCCTGACGAAATCAATGCATTGTGCTCTTTTCATCGTGAAGCCATAAACAGGACGGACTAAGTGCAAAGTTGGCATCTTTCTTTCTAGGGAGAATCAGTTCCCTAGAAACAAGGATGTCATTATGTCTCGAGCACTATCAGTTGTTGCCTTTTCTTCCGCTAGACGCGCTGTACGCCTACCAGCTCCTAACCGTCATATTCATGGCCATGGGCATTTTCGAACGCCGCAGAAACACTGATTGAACTGTCTTATGAAAATGTTTGTTGTTTAACAAGATGTTCACTTCGTGACAAGATGCTCTTTAGCCTTGGCGTTCGCTGGGAATAAAGGGATCAGTATCTGAATGTTAGGGAAGGTTTTGTCTGTTTGAGTTTGGATGGTTAGAATAGATTCAAATTTTACTACAGGTACTTTTCATGAATTTGTTACCAACCTGGCATGATGTGATTGGCGAAGAGAAAAAGCAAAGTTACTTTGTTGATACATTGAATTTCGTTGAAGCAGAGCGTGCAGCAGGGAAAGCGATTTACCCTGCAGCAAAAGACGTATTCAATGCGTTCCGTTTCACTGAGTTCAAGGACGTGAAAGTCGTGATATTGGGACAAGATCCCTACCATGGCCCAAATCAGGCTCACGGGTTATGTTTCTCTGTATTACCGGGAGTTAAAACACCGCCGTCTTTAGCGAATATGTATAAAGAACTTGCTCAGGATATTGGCGGGTTTCAAATACCTCAACATGGATTCTTGCAGAGTTGGGCAGAGCAGGGCGTACTCTTGTTGAACACCGTTTTGACGGTTGAACAAGGCAAAGCTCATTCCCATGCTAAAACTGGCTGGGAAACATTCACTGATAAGGTTATTGAAGCAATAAGTTTGCATCAGCAAGGCGTAGTGTTCTTACTTTGGGGCGCTCATGCACAGAAGAAGGGGAGGTTTATTGATCGCTCTAAGCATCATGTGCTGTCTTCGCCACATCCATCCCCTTTGTCGGCTCACCGCGGCTTTTTCGGCTGCAAGCATTTCTCTCAAGCAAATCAATTGCTCACTTCGCAAGGGAAGTCACCCATTAATTGGCATTTGCCGTCTATGGTATAAAGCAGACAGTAACGTTTCTTTTTCTCGATCGCTGTTTTTTTGAGCGTGCTCAATCTGAAAATGCGTTTCTCATGTACACTTATTAAAAGAAGGTGTTAAGGAGAGACGCTATGATGATCGAAAGAATCCGACGCGAACACGGCTATATGGTTCGTTTGTTGGCGATATTGCGCCACAAGCTTAATGAAATAAAACGCGAACAACCGATTAACTACGCACTCGTTGGTGAGATTGTCGACTACCTTGCGAATCATTCGGAAAAAGTGCATCACCCGAAAGAAGACATTCTCTATCACCATTTCCTAAAGCAGTACGGAAAGCAACAACATATAGAGAACCTTGAGAAAGAGCACCAAGAGCTTGCGGTGAAAACCAAAGACTTTGCCTCGGTGATCGAAATGATTCTTCAAGATGCTGTTGTACCACAGGACATGTTTCTAGCTCATCTTGAAGATTTTATTGAGTCACAAAAAAATCACCTAGAGCTCGAGGAGCGTAAGATTTTGCCACTGATTGAAGAGTTATTTACTACCGAAGACTGGCAGTATGTTGAAAATCTATGGAGCGAAAATGAAGACGATCCAGTCTTTGGTGATACGATCGCTGATCGTTACAAACAACTGGCTGAGCGTGTTCGTCAAAACAAAACCGAGTTTGTTGACTGAGGTTTAAACAAACAAAAGGCACCTGAGAGGTGCCTTTTGTATGAATCAGAGTTTAATATCTTCTAAGTTGTAGTCATTGCAGACGTCGAGCTCTCTTAGTTCTTTAAGTAGATTGCGTCTGTCGTTCATTTCTTCAATTTCACGCCACTTTCGTTTTATAGGTTTGGCACGAGATTTGGTTGTAGAGGTCGTGTCTAGATTAAAAATGTCATCCAGTTGAAAGCCTTCCATAAGCCACCTTACCTTTCTTAGCTAAAATGCTGTCACCACTCCTTGCGGAGCCTTTTAAGTACCACAACATTCGTGAGGATAACCATGATACGTTTCGCATTTGTGTCGCTTATATGACAGTTTTGTGCAAAAACATTCCGATAATCACATTTTTTGTTCAAGGTGTTGCGTAAAAAATAAACAAACGAGCAAGTTGAGAGAATTAAATCAACAGATTTTTGATGTTAATTTGAATGATTAATTTTACAGACATAGCAAGGAGTTCGGTTGCATAAAACTGGTTTGATGAAATAGTGCTCAATAATACAGAAACAAACGCAGTGGCCACATCTAATGCCTTGTGAATACTAGCTTATGAGAGAACTTTTGCGTTGTTGAATGGTTTACGATCATAACTAGGTTTTTGTTGCTAAGTTGTAATTATAATGTTTTGATTTGTGAGGGTATGTTTTCTTGTTTATGTTACCTTTTGGTGATTTTATAGTGAAAAACAACAATGATACTCATGCTGTTGCGTATTGATTTTTGCGTCTCCTGATTGCATTATCCGCCCGTCAAAAAACACACTGGTACGTAAAATGGATGCATGAAGCGACGTTTACGATTCTAGATTGCTCATAAAAAAACGAATTCGCCTAGGACTCTTTGACACTAGGCAGGCAATTTAGTGGATGGCTTGGACGCAGAGACCGGTGCAACTCACTCTGAGGTACGCATGACAGACTTAATCAATTTAATGAATGATCTCCTGTGGGGATCTATTCTAGTTTATCTTCTGGTTGGGGTTGGGATTTACTTCACCATTAGATTGGGATTCATACAATTCCGCCATTTTGGCCATATGTTTACGGTTCTAAAGAACAGTCGCAAAGCAGACAAAGCTGGTATTTCTTCTTTCCAAGCACTTTGTACCAGTCTGGCGGCGCGTGTTGGTACAGGTAACATGGCGGGGGTGGCAGTTGCTCTTACTGCTGGTGGTCCCGGTGCGATTTTTTGGATGTGGCTGATTGCGATGCTTGGCATGGCAACGTCATTTGCAGAAAGTACATTGGCACAGTTATACAAAACCAAAGATGATGATGGTAACTACCGTGGTGGTCCTGCCTATTATATGGAAAAAGGGCTGGGCATGCGTTGGATGGGCGTTCTGTTCTCCGTATTCCTTATCATCGCTTTTGGTTTGGTATTTAACGCCGTACAAGCAAACTCAATAGCGAATGCAATGAGTGCAGCTTTTGGGTGGAATAATCATTACGTTGGCATTGCAGTTGTTGTTTTGTCCGCTGTTGTTATTTTTGGTGGTATTAAACGTATCGCAAAAGTGGCTGAGATGATTGTTCCTGTAATGGCGCTGTTATACTTGGCGCTGGCGCTAGTTGTTATGTTTGCCAACATTGAAAAGTTACCTGCGGTATTGGCACTTATCTTTAAGAGTGCATTTGGTCTGCAAGAAGCGGCTGCTGGTGGCTTAGGCTACGCGATTGCTCAAGCCATGATCAATGGTGTCAAACGTGGTTTGTTCTCAAACGAAGCTGGTATGGGTTCTGCGCCTAACGCGGCAGCGTCTGCAACCCCATACCCACCGCACCCAGCCTCTCAGGGTTATGTACAGATGCTTGGTGTGTTTATGGATACCATCGTTATCTGTTCTTCTACCGTGGCGATTATCCTCATGTCTGGAGAGTATGTCGGCCAAGCAACTGAAATTACCGGGATTGAGTTGACTCAACGAGCGTTAAGCTCACAAGTCGGTGAGTGGGGCAGCATTTTTGTTGCAGTTGCGATATTCTTCTTCGCATTTACGTCGATCATCGCAAACTACTCATACGCGGAAACGAACTTGATTTTCTTGGAGCATAACCATAAAGCAGGGGTGAAGCTTTTCCGTTTAGTGTTCCTGGGTATGGTCATGTTCGGTGCACTGGCATCGCTACCAGTCGTGTGGTCATTGGCGGATGTTTCAATGGGACTTATGGCCATTGTAAACTTAGTGGCGATCATTCTACTGTCTGGTATCGTTATCAAGCTTGCAAAAGATTACAACCGTCAATTGGATGAAGGCAAAGTCCCGACCTTTGATGTGAACGACTTTCCTGAACTTAAGTCACAGCTAGAAGAAGGCATTTGGGACACTCCTAAAAAAGGCTGAGTGCGTTTATTACTGACTGATTGTTGAAAGCTATTAGCCCGATTTGTAAAGCCATGCAGACATTGCATGGCTTTTTTTGTACTCTAGTAAAAAACAGAATTAGGGAAGTAAAAGTCATGCTTATCGTAGTTTCTCCTGCTAAGACACTTGATTATGAGTCTCCTCTAGCGACAGAAAAATTTACTCAGCCTGAGCTCGTTGATTATTCAAAAGAGCTGATAGATGTTTGTCGTAAATTGACACCCGCAGATGTGGCGTCGTTGATGAAGGTGAGTGACAAAATTGCAGATTTAAACGTCGGTCGGTTCCAAGAATGGAGCGAGACATTTACCACTGCTAACTCTCGTCAGGCATTGTTAGCATTTAAAGGCGATGTTTATACCGGGCTAGAAGCTGAAACGTTTTCGGAAGCGGATTTTGACTATGCTCAGGACCACTTGAGAATGTTGTCGGGGTTGTACGGTCTGTTGAAACCTTTAGATCTGATGCAGCCTTATCGTCTAGAAATGGGAACGAAGCTTGCTACGGATAAAGGCAACAATCTTTATCAGTTTTGGGGGAATGTGATTACCGATAAGCTTAATGAGGCGATTGCGGCACAGGGCGACAATGTTCTCATTAATTTGGCTTCCAATGAGTACTTTAAAGCGGTAAAACCAAAGAACTTAGATGCTCAGGTGATCACACCAATTTTTAAAGACTGTAAAAACGGGCAGTACAAAGTGATCAGCTTTTATGCGAAGAAAGCACGCGGCATGATGGCGCGCTACATCATTGAAAACCGTATCGAAAGCGTGGCTGATTTGACCAAGTTTGATACGGCGGGTTACTACTTTGTCGAAGATGAATCAACGCCAACGGAGTTAGTGTTTAAGCGTGAAGAGCAAAATTGATCACACGGTTTCAGGTAGTAAAAAAGGGTTGGCATTGCCAACCCTTTTTTGCGTCAGTAAGTCAGTGACTTACGTTTGTACGTTAGTCACTCTGAAGATTACTTTTTAGTTACTTTCTTTTTCGCTGTTTTCTTCTTGTCTTCTTTTTTCTTTTTCTTCTTAAATACAGGCTTTTTGTGCTTTGGTCGCATTTCTTTGATAAAACGTTCTTTGATATCTTCTTTGACGTAACGTGCAACGCGGTCCATCATCGGTTGATCGTGCGCTTCGACGATTGAAATAGCGTTACCTTTTTTACCTGCACGAGCGGTACGGCCGATTCGGTGTAAGTAAACATCTGCTGTGCGCGGTAAATCGTAGTTAATTACGTGAGAGACATCAGGAAGGTCGATACCACGCGCGGCTACGTCGGTTGCAAGTAGTACATTTACACTGCCATCACGGAAACGTGAAATCGCGTTGTTACGACGATCTTGTGGCATTTCACCTTGAATCCACGAGCAAGGGATTTGCGCACTTTCAAGTTGACTGCGCAGTTCCGCCAGACGCTCACGTGTTTTCAAAAAAACGATCGTGCGCTCAGCTTGTTGGGTAATGATGTGTTTTAGGAGTGCCAACTTGTGCTCGGCGTCATCAGCACGGTGGTACCACTGGGCTATTTTCTTACGCTCACGCAGTGGAGACTTAGCATCAATTTCTGCGGGATTGTTTAACAGATCCGCAGTGAAACCTTCGACACCTCTACCTTCTAGCGTCGCTGAAAATAGCAGGGTCTGTTTACGCCAGCGGCACTCGTTAGACAGACGGTCAACCGTCGGCGCAAAGCCCATATCCAGCATGCGATCCGCTTCATCTAAAATTAACCATTCAATGGCACGACAGTCAAAGCGCTCCGCATCAATGTACTCTTTCAAACGTCCCGGTGTTGCAACAACGATGTCTTGCGTTGTGGAAAGAATGTCGGCGTGCTCTTGGTATTGAACGCCACCCGTGATGGTGAAGATGTTCAACTTCGTGTTTTTGGCGAGCGCCCGTGCTTGGTCTGCAACCTGCATCGCGAGTTCGCGTGTTGGCGTTAAGATCAAAACACGTGCTGGCCCTGGCTTACGGCGCGGAAAATCTTGTAAGTATTGCAAAGCAGGCAGTACGAATGCTGCTGTCTTACCCGTTCCTGTTGGTGCAGAGGCAAGAACGTCTCGACCATCCAATGCTTGTGGGATCGCTTCCGCCTGAACGTTTGTTGGGCGAGAAAAGCCCATATCTTCAATGGCATCGAGTAAGTTTGGGTCTAGATCAAGTTCAGCAAAGGTTCTGATCACAATGAGTTCTCCACAAGCAAGGCTTGGTTAATGGTTCGCCGCAACAGCATAGAATACGAAAAGGTTGAACATTATAAAGTATTGGTGACAAGGATCACATGTTATTTCACATCTTAAGATAAAACGCCCGAGTTAACCGGATAAAGTCGTCACTATAACCGGAAGAAGAGTGAATGAGCATGTGTGTTTCCTGCGTATCGTTGGGCTGCTTGGTTAATTCAATCAACAAACGGTGGACGGGTTTTCGCTCAGAGGGTTGCACGCGGCAGAGTCGCCCTAAATACCAGCCTTGGTTTAACGCAATATCAATAAACTGCGTACCTTCTGTCACGGGGAGAACAAAACTCGCGGTGCCATCTTTTTCCAGCAAATGAAAGCAGCATTGCAACAATTGATCGTGACGTAGAGAGTCTGTGTGCCTTGCCGTCGCTCTTTGGCTCTGTTTTGATTGCTCACCACTATTAAAATAGGGCGGATTACAAATGATTCGTTGGAATAGACGAGATGGCGTAAAGTGCAAAACATCGGAGTGTAAAACCGTCAGCCTGTCCGACCATGGGGATTGAGCAACGTTTTTAGTCGCAGCCTGGATTGCCGAACATTCGATGTCTAACGCGGTTATTTGGGCATGTTTGAAACGTTGAGCACACATCAATGCTAATAAACCAGTCCCCGTTCCAATGTCTAGTATGTCAGCCTCCTGAGAGCATTGAATCCAAGCACCCAGCATCACACCATCTGTGCTGACTGGCATACCACTCTCACCGCCTTCGATAAAAAACTGCTTAAACTTGAAACTTTTCGTTTTGAATGTGTCGCTTTTCATGATGTTTTGTATGTGCTCTAAATTTCAGTTACTTTATCTAATGTTTATTTTTTGTGTAGATTGTTATTTTGTTGGTTATGAATTCGTATACTAAATTGATCAGAGTTTAAAACTAGTTTTTTATTGATTCTTTGGTTTTATTCACTGTCTTATCGTTTTTACTTTGAATTAATATGGTGTTTTTTTCTTTTTGGTTGATAAATGATGGTGGTTTCGTCATTATGCGGCGGATTTTTATATTGAACCACGTATATTTCGTATACAAAAAGTGGTCGATGCATACACAACATTTATTAACTAAAACAAGGGTTATCTGTGAAACAAGCACTAAAACTAACAGATATTATCGCAATAGGCTTTATGCTATTTGCGTTCTTTTTGGGAGCTGGCAATATTATTTTCCCTCCTCTAGCGGGTCAGTTAGCGGGTGAAAACTTGCTACCTGCTATGTCCGGTTTCTTGCTAACAGCGGTAGGTCTGCCTCTTATTACTATCGTTGCTATTGCTGTTGCAGGAGGTACTTGGGACCATCTCACGCAAGATCTACCGAAAAAAGCGGCTGTGATTATGGCGGCGCTGATCTTCATTATCATTGGTCCTGCATTTGCGGCGCCACGTACTGGGTTAGTGGCTTACGAAATGGCGGTTAAGCCGTTCTTTATTGAAGCGACTCAGACGCACCTTACTGCGTTTTCCGTGATTTTCTTCTGTGTGGCAATGCTGTTTTCTTGGTTCCAAGGCCGTCTTATCGACCTCATTGGTAAAGTATTGACGCCGGCGCTATTCATTGGTTTGTTGATCCTTGCCGTAGCAGTATTTGTCGATCCGCAAGGCGATATGATGTCGGCGCATGGTGAGTACCTAACCCAGCCGCTAACCAAAGGCTTTTTGGAAGGTTACAACACCATGGATACTTTTGCTTCGTTGATGTTTGGCATGTTAATGGTCGATGCGCTGCGTGGCAAAGGCATTACTGAACGTTCAGCAACCACTAAGTATCTGATCTTTGCCGGCTGTATTGCTGCTGCTGGTTTGGCGTTTGTTTACATTTCACTATTTTACCTAGGCGCAACGAGTGCGACTGTTGCCGCGGGTGCGGATAATGGTGGTGTGGTGTTAAGCCAATACGTTCAAGCATTGTTTGGGCCATATGGACAAATTGTGTTGTCAGTGATTGTGCTTTTAGCCTGTTTAACCACAGCCATTGGTTTGATTTCTGCTTGTTCTGATTTCTTTGCTTCTAAAACATCGCTGTCGTACAAGCACTGGGTGCTGATCAACGGTGCAGTGTGTGCGTTGGTTGCAAACGTTGGTCTTACGCAGTTGATTGCGTTGTCTGTACCAGTATTGTTTGCACTTTACCCGGTGGCGATTGCGTTGGTTGCACTGACATTTGTGCGTAGTAAGCTACAAAACACACGTTTTGCTTATCGTGCTGTGTTGTTGGTATCACTACTGTTTGCCTTAGTCGATGCGGCGAAAGTTGCAGGTATTGATGTATCGGCATTTAACTTCCTACCATTGTTTGAATATGGCATGGGATGGGTACTACCGACTTTCGCAGCAATTGTTTGTATGTTCTTTATCTCGAAGCCTCAAGCCGAGCTTACAGAAGAAGCGGCGTAATTGCGCTGAATAGACGTGACTATCACTTGATACTCATTGAATAAAAAAGCTCGATGGCGTCATCACGTCCATCGAGCTTTTTTATTTTCTATGCTTGGTATGAGATTTACAGCGTATCGTGAAATTCAACGAGCACTTGCTCACACCATTTTTCAATACGCTCATCGCTGAGCTCATATTGAGAGTCTTCATCTAACGCTAAGCCAACAAACTGACTGCCGTCCTCGGTTAATGCTTTTGAGGCTTCGAAATTATACCCTTCATTTGGCCAGTAACCGATAAACTGGGCGCCTGTGGCTTTGAGCTCGTCATGAAGCAGTCCCATTGCATCTAAGTACCATTCGCCATACCCTTCTTGATCGCCCAGACCAAACAATGCGACGACTTTGCCTTTTAGCGGCGTTGATGAAATGTCTTGCCAAATTTCATTCCAGTCTTCTTGAATTTCGCCAAAGTCCCAAGTTGAAATACCAATGAGCAATAAATCGTAATCCGCCATTAGTGAAAGCGGGGTTTCTTTCACATTGTGAATGTCGACAAGATCTTCTCCAATCATGTTTCGAATTTTTTCTGCTGCCATTTCGGTGTAGCAGGTCGTTGAGCCGTAAAAGAGTCCTATTTTCATTGCTTATGTCATTAGTTTTTGTTGCTGTTGGGGAGGATTTTAACCTTAAATTGATGCTGAATGCAGCGAATATCGTGAGATTGCTTAACTAAGGCAATTTTTTATAGCATTCAACGGGGCGCTGCCTTACTCTCATCAAATAGTAGTAAATAGAGAAAAGGAAGCATCCATGACGGCACAACAGCCTGTCAATCAACAAGATTTTGCTTTGGTAGAGCAGTTCTTGGATACGATGTGGATGGAGCGTGGGCTGTCTGAGAACACATTGGCTTCGTATCGAAATGATTTAGTTAAATTGCTCGTGTGGATGGAGCAGCAGAGGTATCGCCTTGATTTCATCAGTTTATCGGGGCTGCAAGAGTATCAAACCTACTTGGTTGATTTAGATTATAAGCAAACCTCACGAGCTCGGATGTTGTCCGCTATTCGGCGTTTATTTCAGTACTTGCATCGAGAAAAAGTTCGCGGCGATGACCCCAGTGCTTTATTGGTCAGTCCGAAGTTGCCTCAGCGCTTGCCTAAAGACATCAGTGAAGAACAGGTCGATGCCTTGTTGGATGCTCCCGATCCGAATGACCCCGTTGAGATGCGTGATAAAGCGATGTTGGAGCTACTCTACGCGACGGGCTTACGTGTTACCGAGTTAGTAAGCCTAACGATGGAGAACATCAGTTTGCGTCAAGGCGTTGTCCGTGTAACGGGTAAAGGTGGGAAGGAACGTTTGGTGCCCATGGGAGAAAGCGCGGTAGATTGGATAGAAGCGTTTATTCAACAAGGTCGTCCCGCACTGCTTGGCGAAACCTCTTCTGACGTTGTTTTTCCGAGTAAACGGGCCAGACAAATGACGCGTCAGACGTTTTGGCATCGGATTAAATACTATGCTGTGATCGCGGGTATCGATACGGAGCAATTGTCACCACACGTTTTACGACACGCGTTTGCGACACATTTATTGAACTACGGCGCAGATCTCAGGGTCGTACAGATGCTGTTGGGTCATAGTGACTTATCGACCACGCAAATTTATACTCACGTGGCGACTGAGCGATTGAAGCAGATCCACAGTCAACACCACCCAAGAGCATAATGATAGAATTTTAAGGTGAATTTAATGAGCGTATTACGCCGACTAACTCTACTGACGTTACCCTTTTTTGTTGCCGCCTGTGGTGCAGAAGAGAGTCAGGCAAAAACGGAAACCCCAGCACCTCAGATCGCAGCTGCGGCAACACAACACTTTGACGAAGCGGAATTGAAGAGTAAATTTTCGAAGTTGGGATTGTCGGTAATTGACGTCCAGCCATCGGATGTTGCAGGTTTGGTTGAGATTCAGACCAATGGCGGTGTGTTGTTTGCTTCGAATGATGGTGATCACTTTATTGCTGGGACGCTCTATGCTCTTGATGAGAATGGCGGATATAAAGATGTTATCGCAGAGCGTCAAGCGCCTATCAATGCTGCAAAACTGGCGAAGTTTTCTGATAGCGTGATCGAATATAAAGCGGACAACGAAAAGTATGTAGTCACGGTGTTTACGGATATCACATGCGGTTACTGTGTGCGCTTACACAGCCAAATGCAGGGTTACAATGACTTAGGCATTACGGTCCGCTACATGGCTTATCCTCGCCAGGGAGTTCCAGGCCCTGTGGCTGAGCAAATGGCAACCATTTGGTGTGCGGAAGATCCTAAATCCGCAATACATAACGCGAAAGTAAACCGTACTTTCGAAAACCCAGCGAAAGATCTAGAACAGTGTAAACAAACGGTTCAACAGCATTATGACCTGGGGCGTGAGTTAGGTATCTCAGGCACTCCTGCGATTTTCTTACCGAATGGCGAGATGGTTGGCGGTTACCTACCTCCTGCAGAGTTACTCAAACGGTTACAGCAACAATAATCCTTTAAGGAGTGGGGTTGGTGATATCACCAACTCCTTTTTATCATGATAGAAATTCAACGACGTCCTGAGCCGGACTTGTCCCGTTTACCCGATTCGATACCACCCATTTTAAAGCGTATTTATATCAACCGTGGCATCACAGATATCGCGCAACTCGAGACTTCTGCTCGAGGCTTGCACTCATATCAAAAGCTTGGCGGCATTGACCAGGCGGTCACATTACTCTTCCAAGCGATTCGAGAACAAAAGCGAATTATTGTCGTTGGCGATTTTGATGCCGATGGTGCGACAAGCTCCGCTTTGTCAGTCCTCGCATTAAGAATGCTAGGCAGTTCGAATGTCGATTATTTAGTCCCCAATCGGTTTGAAGACGGTTATGGCTTAAGCCCCGAAGTGGTTGATCAAGCGTTGGAACTCGGAGCGGAGATGATAATGACCGTGGATAACGGCGTCTCCTCCATTGATGGGGTACGCTATGCCAAAGAAAATGGCATTACCGTGTTAGTCACTGATCACCACTTGCCGGGACAAGAGTTACCCGACGTGGACGCCATGGTGAACCCCAATCTAGAAAGTTGTGCTTTTCCGTCTAAAGCCTTAGCGGGCGTCGGTGTGGCGTTTTATCTTATGATGGCGTTGTGTGTCCGCATGCGTAAACACAACTGGTTTACTGAACAAGGGATGCAAGAACCAAAGCTCATGGAGCTGATTGACCTTGTCGCGTTAGGTACGGTGGCTGACGTCGTGCCTCTGGACGAGAACAATCGAATTCTGGTCCATCAAGGTTTGCAGCGTATTCGTGCGGGCAAAGCGCGACCTGGGATTCAAGCGCTGATCGAAGTGGCGAAACGTGATGCCCGACGGCTGGTTGCTTCTGACTTTGGATTTGCTCTTGGTCCTCGTATCAATGCGGCAGGTCGTCTCGATGATATGTCTTTTGGTGTCGAGTTATTGATGTGTAACAATATCCATGCTGCACGTCGTATGGCAAGTGAGCTCGATGGGTTGAATCAAACTCGAAAAGAGATTGAAGAGGGGATGAAACAAGAAGCGATGGCGTTTTGTGAACGCCTGCAGTTTGGTGAAAACAGTAACCTGCCACACGGCCTCGCGCTGTTTCAACGCGACTGGCACCAAGGTGTGATTGGTATTTTAGCTTCTCGTATCAAAGAAAAATTCCACCGTCCCGTCATCGCGTTTGCCGATGGGGGGGAAGGCACCATCAAAGGATCTTGTCGTTCCATCCCCGGTTTGCATATGCGAGATGCATTGGATTTTATTGATACGCAAAATCCTGGGTTGATCATGAAGTTTGGTGGTCACGCGATGGCGGCTGGCTTAACCATCAAAGAGCAGGATTTTGAGCGTTTTAGCCGCTTGTTTGATGATGTTGTGAAAAAAGAGTTGGATCAGGCGGCACTAAAAGGGGTAATTCTGTCTGATGGTGAGCTTAAACCAGAAGAGTTTTCCATGCATGTTGCGGAGCAGCTCCGTGCAGGTGGGCCCTTTGGTCAGGCATTCCCAGAGCCGGTTTTTGATGGTGAATTTAAAGTATTGCACCAAAAGTTGGTCGGAGAAAAACACCTTAAACTGATGTTAGAGCCGCTCTACAAAGGTCTTCCTACCAACGTCATGATTGATGGTATTGCCTTCAATATTGATTTGCGTCGCTGGCCGGATGCCTCAGTAAAAACGGTGCGTTTGGCATATAAGCTGGACATCAACGAGTTCCGTGGTAACCAATCTTTGCAATTGATGATTGATCATATCGAAGCGAAGTAAACGCTAATTTGAGCATGGCCTTGTGGGATGTCGAGGTCGTGCTTCATTCCATCGTAATCTCATTTCTCATTCGAAATTTTCCTGTATCTCTGTCACATTTTTCAGTAGAATTCCTCGGTTAAATTCTAGTCTAAAATGTTGAGTAAACATGTTTGAAATCAATCCAATTAAAAACCGTCTGCAGGACGTGTCTGAGCGCACGAATGTCCTGAGGGGGTATCTTTGACTATGACGCTAAGAAAGAGCGTCTAGAAGAAGTTAACGCAGAACTTGAACAACCGGATGTATGGAATGAGCCTGAACGCGCACAAGCGCTGGGTAAAGAGCGTGCATCTTTGGAAGCCGTCGTTGAAACGATCGACCAACTTGACCAAGGTGTAGAAGACGTTGACGGTCTTCTCGAGCTTGCGGTTGAAGAAGAAGATCAAGAAACATTTGACGAAATTGAACCAGAGCTTGTTGAGTTAGAAGAAAAACTAGCCAAGCTTGAATTCCGACGCATGTTCTCTGGTGATCACGACAGCTCCGACTGCTACATCGACTTGCAGTCTGGTTCTGGCGGTACTGAGGCACAAGACTGGACCAATATGTTATTGCGCATGTACTTACGCTGGGCAGAAGCAAAAGGCTTCAAAGCGGAAGTCATTGAAGTGTCAGAAGGCGAAGTGGCAGGTCTTAAATCTGCGACAGTCCGAATTTCTGGTGAATACGCTTACGGTTGGTTACGTACAGAAACTGGTGTCCACCGCTTAGTGCGTAAGTCGCCATTTGATTCTGGCGGCCGTCGCCATACATCATTTGCGTCTGCGTTTATCTACCCTGAAGTAGATGAAAATATTGATATCGACATTAACCCTGCGGATCTACGTATTGATGTATATCGTGCGTCAGGTGCAGGTGGTCAGCACGTCAACACTACGGAATCAGCGGTGCGTATTACTCACGTACCAACCAATACAGTGGTTCAGTGTCAAAATGACCGTTCTCAACATAAAAACAAAGATCAAGCGATGAAACAGCTTCGAGCGAAGCTATTTGAGCTTGAGTTGCAAAAACAGAATGCGGAAAAACAAGCCAATGAAGACGCGAAGTCAGACATCGGCTGGGGCAGTCAGATCCGTTCATACGTATTGGATGACTCACGCATTAAAGATCTCCGTACAGGCATTGAAAACCGTAATACCCAAGCGGTGCTCGATGGCGACCTTGATAAATTTATTGAAGCTAGCCTGAAATCAGGTCTATAACGCTTTTCACCGACAAAAACAGGATACATCGAAAATGACTGATGCTGTTCAAAACGAAACCGCACAAGAAGAGAATAAGCTGATTGCTGAACGCCGCGCTAAGTTGGATGAAATCCGAAAGAGCTGCAAAGCAAACGGCCACCCAAATGATTTCCGTCGTGATGCTCTGGCTGGCGACCTGCAAAAAGAGTTCGGTGAAAAGACCAAGGAAGAGCTAGAAGCGCTTAACCATGTGGTTGCGATCGCGGGTCGTATTATGGCGAAACGTGGTCCATTCCTTGTGATTCAAGAAACGTCTGGTCGCATTCAAGCGTACGCGGCAAAAGATGTGCAAAAAGAACTTAAAGCTAAATATCAAGGTTTAGATATTGGTGACATCATCGGTGTGAAAGGTGCACTGCATAAATCTGGCAAAGGCGATCTGTACGTCAACATGGAAGAGTACGAGTTGCTAACCAAAGCATTGCGTCCTCTACCAGAAAAATTCCACGGTCTGACTGACCAAGAGATGCGTTACCGCCAACGTTACGTTGACCTGATCGTGAATGAAGATTCTCGCCAAGCGTTTATCGTTCGCTCTAAACTGGTTTCTGCGATTCGTAACTTCATGAGCTCAAAAGGTTACTTAGAAGTAGAAACGCCAATGATGCACGTGATTCCGGGTGGTGCGACTGCGCGTCCATTCATCACGCACCACAACGCACTAGACATCGATATGTTCCTACGTGTGGCACCAGAGCTATACTTGAAACGTCTGGTTGTTGGTGGTTTTGATCGTGTATTCGAAATCAACCGTAACTTCCGTAACGAAGGTCTTTCGCCTCGTCACAACCCAGAATTCACCATGATGGAATTCTACCAAGCTTACGCTGACTACAAAGATCTGATGGATCTGACGGAAGAAATGCTCAGCACAGTCGCAATGGAAGTTTTGGGCTCTACATCCATGCCATACGGCGAGGAAACGGTTGAATTCGGTGGTACTTATGCTCGCATGAGCATGTTTGAAGCGATCAAACATTACAATCCAAACCACGAGCAAATTCAGGCATTGACTGAAGAAGATCTGCAAAACCGTGATCTTATGGTTTCTATCGCGAAGTCAGTGCATGTAGAAGTGGAATCTTTCTGGACTTGCGGCCAGTTGTTGGAAGAAATTTTTGGTGAAACCGCTGAGCCTCAGTTGATTCAACCAACATTCATCACTGGCTACCCAGCGGATATTTCTCCACTGGCACGTCGTAGCGATGATAATCCATTCTTCACTGACCGTTTTGAGTTCTTTATCGGTGGTCGTGAAGTCGCGAACGGTTTCTCTGAGCTTAACGATGCGGAAGATCAAGATGAGCGTTTTAAAGCGCAAGTAAACGCGAAAGATGCGGGTGATGATGAAGCAATGTATTACGATGCCGATTATATTACCGCTCTTGAACATGGCCTTCCGCCAACAGCGGGTCAGGGTATTGGTATCGATCGTCTTGCCATGCTGTTCACGAATACACACACGATCCGTGATGTTATCTTATTTCCAGCGATGCGTCCGCAAGCATAATTCGTGCTGAATGTTTAAAAAGCCACCTGCGGGTGGCTTTTTTTGTGTCTGTTATTTAATTTGAAATATTAAGTTGTCATTTATGCTAGACATATGAGTCATATAGTGGATTACAGGCATTATTAATTATAATAATTAGTTTAATAATAAAATCGTGGTTTATATTAGCACCATATCCTGCTTTGTTTAGTGACTTGAACAGGTCCTATCTGAGAGGTGTATCGAGTAGATATAAAAATGAGTGTTAGCAAAATCTCAATTTATTGCATAGTCTTAATGTTAAGACAGACTTGGCAAAAAGTAGTCTCGATAATGTTACTCGTCCGCAAAGTAGATTTGTGACGCGAAATTTCTATTAATAATGCATAAAGGGTTAGAAAATGGCTGGGCAGTTTAAGATGGATTCCATTCCGGGATCGCTTGTCGTCGTTGGCGGAACTTACGAACCTTGGTTATCAGTACTAGAACAAGTGGGTTGGAAGTGTCACCAAGTGGGTGATTTGCGTAAAGCCAATACTTTATTAGAAGATATTGGACCGTGTATTGGTATCGTCGATCTCAGCCAAGATGAATTCAGCTTAAATGGTTTAGCCAACTTGGTCAGCACGCATAAACATGTTCGCTGGTTGGCATTTATCCGTGAGTCTCAATTAGGCACTGACACGATTTGCCAATTCATCGTCAATTTCTGTATCGACTTTTTCACCGCGCCCATTCCGGACGCTCAGTTACTCAGCACCATTGGTCACCAGTTAGGTATGCTGAAACTCGAGAAAAAAGTTTGGCCGACATTTGGTAGTAGCTTAGATATGGGGCTAGTGGGCGAATCCATTCCGATGAAGCGCCTACGTGACCAAATTAAACGTATCGGTCCTACAGATGTCAGCATCCTGATCTCTGGTGAAAGCGGAACAGGCAAAGAGGCTGTTGCACGCTCTATACACAAAGTGTCTTCACGCTCTCATAAGCCCTTTATGTCAGTCAACTGTCGAGCTCTAAGTGAGCAACGTTTCCAAGCGGAAGTGTTTGGTGGGGAAAATTGTGCGGATTCTGGCCCTAGCATACTAGAACAAGCTGACGGTGGTACGGTACTGTTTAACGACATCCTCACCATCTCTAAAGAGCAGCAGATGAACCTGTTGAGGTTCTTGCAAGAAGGCACTCTCGAGACGAAAGATGGCTTAAAAAATGTCAATGTGCGTGTGTTAGCTGCTAATTCAGCCGATGTTGAGAAAGCCCTGATCAATGGTGACTTCAATGAGGAGTTGTACCATTACATTAATGTACTGCGTATCAACGTGCCGAGTTTGAAAGAGCGCGCTAGTGATATCGCATTGTTAGCTCGATTTTACTTATTAGAGTTTTCAAAAGAATATAACTCGCAAGCGAAAAGCTTTTCAGAAGACGCGATTAAAGCGTTAACCCGCTACTTTTGGCCTGGTAACGTGCGCGAATTGATGAACCAAATTAAGCGTGCGGTATTGATGTCAGATAGCATTATTATCGAAGATTTTCACCTAGATTTACCACAGCGTAACGAAGCAAAGAGAAGCTTAAAATCGATCCGTGAAAAAAGTGAGCGTGATGCATTGCTCGTGGTTTTAGAGTCACACTCTGGTCAGGTTTCCAATGCGGCAAAAGAGCTTGGTGTTTCTCGCGCGACCATGTACCGCCTATTGAACAAGCATAACCTAATTTCAGAACCTGCTATGTAGTGGTTTTTATATCTGAAGCAACAGCAAAAAAGGAGCGATGGTCGCTCCTTTTTTGTTTTTTAGAGTCATTTCAGGGTGATGAATTAATGGGTGTTCATGCTAGTGATGAACTAATGACAGCGTTAAACTTTGCATAATAATTATTCATTAGGCGAATGTTTTGTGTTTATTTATATATGCAACTAAGCCTTGGTGGATTGGTTTGTTTTTAACCAAAAGTTAAAAAACTGTTTGATATAAATCCTCATTTGCATACAATTTAACCATAACTCAAGGAGTTATATCACTTATTAAACGGATTAATTTTTAGCTAGGAGGCGCAAGATGAAACATTACGCAGTTAATACTCGTGCTTGCGCTGATCGAATTGTTGTCGCGACCATTCGCATGATGGCCGATAAACACACATCTGGCTCAAAACATAAAATTAATCCGTAACCTTTCTAATGTTCACTAGGCTGCGGAAAATAGCGGCTTAGTCTATACAGATATTTGTTCTCTTCGTCCTATTTTCCCAGTCAACTCTATGTCGATAACTGGGAGAAAATTATGCGTCACTCAATCTACTTAAAACTTGCAACTCTGCTTTTAAAAGCCGACCTAAAACGTGAAGAAAAAGAATGGCAGCGTAAGGTACGCCGTAGTGCTCACGATATTCCATGGGCTAACCCTCATTTACTAAGAGATATCGGTTTGGATGAAGATGGTCGCTCAATTCAAGCGAGCGTGCCGGATGCAGTCAAAATTGAACGTCGTGTTCGTCACCTTCGCCGAGCTTTAACTTCGCGAATAAGTACGTAATTGATTGCGTGTTGGGATTGAGTCATTTTCTATTGACGATTGTATTTTCGCTCAACACGCGATACAGATAAATGTGAAAGCAAAAGGCTGGCCTTGATGGCCAGCCTTTTGCGTTTACGAGCGTTTTTTACAGGCTGTGTGGGGAGAGCCATTAGGGACAAGGATTGGAGTATGTGGTCCCAATCGCTTGAATTTCAGTCAAGATCTCATCCGTTAGCTGGATATCAATACTATCGATATTGGCTTTTAACTGATCGAGATTCGTGGCGCCTATGATGTTGGAGGCAACAAACGGTCGTTGATTGACAAAAGCGAGGGCCATTTGAGCCGGATCCAAACCGTGATCTTTCGCCAAAGCCACATACGCTTCGGTTGCTTTGACACCCTGTGGTGTAAAGTAACGTGCAAAACGTTCCCATTTTGAACAGCGGGCGCCAGCTGGTTTTGCACCGTTTAAATATTTGCCACTCAAACAGCCAAACGCCATTGGTGAGTAGGCCAGTAACTGCACGCCTTCGTAGTGGCTGATTTCAGACAAGCCGACTTCGAAGCTTCGGTTTAGTAGATTATAAGGGTTTTGGATTGAGACAATACGTGGCAAATCGTGTTTTTCTGCTAGACGTAATAGAGACATGACGCCCCATGGTGTTTCGTTAGAAACACCGATGTAACGTACTTTTCCTGCTTTCACTAGATCGTTCAGCGCTTCGAGTGTCTCAATCAGAGTGACTTCTTCTTGCTTATCTGGGTAGGGATAGTTGAGTTGACCAAAGCAGTTGGTTTGACGTTGCGGCCAGTGCAATTGGTACAGGTCCACGTAATCCGTTTGTAATCTCTGTAAGCTGCTATCAATGGCGTCATGGACATGTCGGCGGTTTAAACTCATGTTCTCGCGAATATAAGGCACATTGCGTGGACCGGCGACTTTAGTCGCTAAGACTACTTTTTCACGTTTGCCTGATTTGGCTAGCCAATTACCAATGTATTGCTCAGTGAGTCCCTGTGTTTCTGCATTGGGAGGGACTGGATACATCTCTGCGGTATCGATGAAGTTGACCCCATGATCAAGGGCAAAATCAATTTGTTCAAAGGCTTCTTTTTCTGTGTTTTGTTCACCAAAAGTCATGGTGCCTAGGCAGATCTTGCTGATCTCGAGCGAGGAGTGCGGTAATTTTGTGTATTGCATTTCACGTCCTTGAGAGTTACCCGCTTAATAAGTCATTCCAATATAGGGGATTTTACGTCTAATCCGCAAATGATTTACAAATTAGATGCCCAATGACTCGAAAGCTATACACACCACAACTACACTTAAAAAATGTTTAGAAGGAGGTGCACTATGCAGAAGCATCAACTGGACATGTGGGTACATGGTCAACATAAATCCAGCTATAAGGTGCCCAAGATCTTTGTCATCGGATGTTCGGATGTCTCTGAGTATTTATTAGCGGTGGAATACAAGCATCAACTTGAACCAATCAAAGACGGTGAAGATCCTGTGCATTTTGGTTCGCTTGAATTGGTAAAAGAAGAGCTATTAAGGCTTGGGATCGATAAAGCTTATTTGAGGTTACATAACGCTTATGACGAGTGTGGCAGTGAGGGATCGGCTTCCTATTGCGACATTGAGCTCTCTTTAGTCACACATTAGTGTTTCCGGTTACCGACCCATGCGAGAGTGAGGGATCCACCGCAATAAAACTAGGCTTATTGGTTTTGCTGAGTGTTTATGTAGTGTTTTAATAGGATCTGCTCGGTAAATTGTGTTCTGAGATAAAAACCTCGGGGCAACGTTTTTATCGGCTTACCGTTTGAGCTGTACGCTTCGGTGAGCGCTTTGGAGTTTGCGGCTTTCGGACGTAAATGCAGTGCCTCTCCGGTTCTGGCAGAAATTTGATCAAACTTACCGAATACGATCAATTCCATCAGTTCTTCCCAATCATTACGCAAAATGCGATCTTCTTCTTCATCGGGCGACCAGATTAACGGGTTACCAACCCGGCGCTCCGCAAGCGGAATTTCTCGTTCGCCTTCGACCGGAACCCAGAGTACACGTGAGAGTTTATTACGTACGTGGCTCGTTTCCCATGTTAAACCATGTACGCCAGTTAACGGGGCGACACAAACAAACGTGGTTTCGAGTGGACGTCCAGAATAGCCAATCGGAATGCTTTTTAATTCGATCCCAAGTTTAGAGAAATCTTGCTGGGGTTTACTACCAGCAGGGGCACCTAAGTGCCACTCGAGCAATTGTCCGACCCAACCTTTATCTCGCTTGAGGTTATCAGGAACGATCATACTGGCTTCCTCAGCCAATTCTGCGAAGCTCAATCCAGCAATATCTTGGGCGCGTTCCATCAATTCTGTTTCTGTTTGAGGTTCTGGTTTCATAATGGCAGCATGACGATTGAAAAACTCTAGTCTAACAAATTTCGATAAAATCGCCTGTTTAAGATTGCATCGGATTGAACGAATAATGATCCATCCATAACTTATCCACAGGAGAGCGTCAATTGTCATGGATCGAACGGGATGCTGGATGAATAGACAGGGGTTAAAGTCTGTATTTAGACTTGATTTTATAGCGGTATCGTGAAGTTATACGGAATGAGTGTGGATAAATAAGGTGTTGATGGATCTTTGACCGATCTAGGTTTGGTGAAAAGATCATCAGAATTTAAAAGATCAATTATTCGATAGGTTTGTTTTAAAATCTATACTTATCATTAGTTTAGTGTGCTAATTTTCTTTTTTACTTCAACCTGTGATGAGTGCTTATAAAGCAAAATATTTTTTAACACCGAATTCTTCACAAAGTTATTCACAGAAAAGGTGAATAAATGTGGGCCATGTCTCACAGTTATGTTGATAAGGTCTTTTTCGATTAAAAGATATTCAATATTGCTGAAAAGGTAATAAATCTTGCGTATATCACATCAGTAAGTTTGCTAGTAATGGGGATATGTGGAAAAATCACGGTAATAAAAAATTATTCATAGAGGTTAGCCAGTGATAGATGGCGATGGTTACCGACTGAACGTTGGTATTGTGATATGTAATAACCATGGTCAGGTCTTCTGGGCTAAACGATACGGGCAACATTCATGGCAATTTCCACAAGGTGGAATTGATGAAGGTGAGACTCCAGAACAGGCAATGTTCCGGGAGTTGTATGAGGAAGTCGGTTTAACGAAAAAAGACGTTAAGGTCATTGCAACAAGTCGTCATTGGTTAAGATATAAGCTACCAAAACGATTGGTGCGTTGGGACTCCAAGCCTGTTTGTATCGGCCAAAAACAGAAATGGTTTCTATTGCGATTGGAGTGTGATGAATCACGTATCAACATGCAACGCGGGAAATCTCCTGAATTTGATGGTTGGCGCTGGGTGAGTTACTGGTATCCAGTAAGGCAAGTTGTTTCTTTCAAGCGCGACGTTTATCGTCGAGCAATGAAAGAGTTTGCATCTTTAGCCATGCCTTTTCGAGAAAGAAAAGCGAAAGGGAAAAGAAAAAAACAACGTAGAGGATAGTCATGCTCAGCCAGCTAAGGGAAATAGTTGAAAAAGTCTCCAGAGTCGATGATGTGCATCTGGCCTTCGATATATTGGTGAAAGAGACGTGTGCTGCCCTTCGCACTGAGTGTTGTACCATTTATCTGGCTAATGAAGAAATGCAGCGCCTTGAGTTGATGGCGACTCAAGGCCTTATTTTTGAAGGTGATAGTATTCATATCAACTTCAATGAAGGTTTGGTTGGCCTCGTTAAGCGAAGTGCTGAACCACTTAACCTAGCTGAAGCCTCTAAACACCCTGAGTTCAAATTCTTCCCTCAACTCGGTGAACAAATCTTCCACTCTTTTCTTGCCACTCCAATTATTCATCGCAAACAAGTGTTAGGTGTGTTGGTCATCCAACAAAAAACACCGCGTTTGTTCAGTGAGATGGAAGAGTCATTTTTAGTGACCTTGTCGGCACAGCTCGCAGTATTAATTGCTCATGCCCAAAATCTTGGTCATTGGCAACTAACCTCGAAGCCGACAAAGATTAAAGGTGTGCCTGCCTCAACCGGTGTTGCGATAGGAGAGCTTTGGTTTGATGATACGCAGCCGAGTTTGTCAGACGTCTTTCCCGCCTCCACGCTAGACAAAGATCGAGAACATGAGCTTCTGTTGGTTGCCATCGAGCGAGCACTGAATGACTTTCGTCGAATGCGTAAGAAGCTAGATAGTGAAATCAACAAAGATGCGTTGGCGATTTTTGATTTGTTTACCCACTTGCTTAACGACCCGATGTTGCGCGGTGATCTTAAGAAACAAATCGAGAAAGGAGACCGAGCTGATTGGGCATTGCGTCAGGTTGTTGAATCCTATTCGAATCGGTTTGCTCGAATGTCAGACGTGTACATGCGTGAGCGCGCGCAAGACGTCAGAGAATTAGGTCAACGTTTGCTTTACTTCCTGCAGAACAGCGAACAAGAACAGTCTTCTATTGATCGTCCAGTCATCCTTGTGGCCAATGAGCTCACTGCTACGCTACTCGGTTCTGTTCCAAAAGAGTATTTGTTAGCGGTGATTTCTTTGGAAGGGGGGGCGAATTCCCATGCTGCTATCTTATCACGCGCGCTAGGTGTACCAGCGATCATGGGTGCGAACATCAATACCGAGCTGATCAACGGTAAGCAAGGGATTGTTGATGGCTACACTGGGGAAATTTTTCTCGAACCAAACCGCCAGCTACTGCGTGAATATCGCAGTTTAGTGAGTGAAGAGTCTGAGTTGACCGCGATGGTGAACAAAGATCTCACCTTGCCAGCGATGACACAAGACAATCATCATGTTGAAGTCATGCTCAATGCAGGACTCAGTGCAGACAGTAATATTGCGGTTAATGCCGGGGTAGATGGAGTGGGGCTGTATCGCACTGAAATCGCATTTTTACTTCAGCATCACTTTCCATCCGAAGATGAACAGTACCATCAATATCGTTCGATACTGAAAGGTTATTCGAATCAACGAGTTGTTATGCGTACTTTGGATATTGGTGGCGACAAACCTTTGCCGTATTTGCCGATTGAAGAAGATAATCCCTTTCTAGGTTGGCGAGGCATTCGCTTTACCCTCGATCATCCGGATATCTTCCTGATTCAACTGCGCGCGATGTTACGGGCAAGTGCTGATAGTGGCAACTTGAGTATTTTGCTGCCTATGGTCTCTGGCGTGAAAGAGTTAGATGATGCGCTTGAGCTTATTCAGCAAGCGTACAGTGAGGCTGTGCTGCTCGATGAGCGTATTAAGAAGCCTAGCGTTGGGGTAATGATTGAAGTGCCCTCTATGGTGTACTTGTTGCCTCTGGTTGCACAGCGAGTCGATTTTGTTTCCGTTGGGACTAACGATTTAACTCAGTATTTATTAGCAGTAGACCGGAACAATTCTCGTGTATCTGATGTCTATGAATCTATGCACCCGGCAGTATTGTTGGCACTCAAACAGATTCATGACGTTTGTCAGCAGCATCAGTTGCCAGTGTGTGTCTGTGGTGAGCTTGCGGGTGATCCATTCGGCGCGCTTTTGCTCTTAGGGTTAGGGTATACCAGCTTGAGTATGAATACCTCGAACGTGGCGAAAGTAAAGTATTTAATTCGCCACAGCCAGCAACAAGAATTAGAGAAACTAGTGGAACGAGCTATGACCCTTTCCTATGGACAAGATATTCATCAAATGATGAACGATTACTTCATTCAGCAAGGTTTTGCTGGTTTTGTACGAGCGGGTAAGAAGTAGATCACAGTGACCATTTCTTTGTTTTTGTTATTGTTGGCGCTGGGCGCATTTGTCGGTGTGATGGCAGGCTTGCTCGGTATCGGTGGTGGGCTGATTGTTGTTCCCGCGTTATTGTACCTTCTCCCTCTTGCGGGAATTTCTCCTGAATTGAGTATGCATATGGCGCTGGCGACTTCGTTAGCCAGCATTATTGTCACATCGGCCTCTTCCACTTTAAATCACCTTAAGTTGGGTAACGTTGATGTGTTTGTAGTTAAGTGGTTAATGCCAGGAGTCGTCGTTGGTGGTTTTTTGGGGGCGAGTTTGGCAGAGTGGATTCCGACTCACTATTTACCCAAAATATTTGGCGTGATTGTGTTGTGCCTTGCAATCCAAATGTTACGTTCAATTAAAATCACAAGTGGTAAACCGATGCCAACTAGTGCCGTTACGATGTGCTACGGTGCAGGCATTGGTATTGTATCAAGCCTTGCAGGTATCGGTGGCGGATCGCTTTCGGTGCCTTTTTTGAATAAGCACGGTGTTGAGATGCGTAAAGCGGTAGGTTCCTCTTCTGTATGTGGTTGTGTCATTGCGATTGCAGGAATGATCGGCTTTGTTTTACACGGCGTCAATATTGAAAATTTACCTGCATACAGTCTCGGTTATGTATACCTTCCCGCATTGCTTGCGATTGCAATGACGTCTATGTTGACGACTAAAGTTGGGGCCAAGTTAGCCACGACACTTCCTACCGCAATGCTAAAGAAAATATTCGCGGTATTTTTAATGTTTGTTGCAGCAACCATGCTGCTGTAAAGTTCCTCCATTTTTTGTGATAAGAAGAGAATTGTTTATGTCTCAGGGATTCATTGAATTTCCTAATATTGACCCCGTGTTGATCTCTATAGGGCCTGTCTCTATCCGCTGGTACGGTTTAATGTACCTCGTTGGTTTTATGTTTGCTTTGTGGCTAGCTAATCGCCGCGCGGATAAACCGGGCAGTGGCTGGACGCGAGAGCAAGTCTCCGATTTGCTGTTTGCCGGTTTTCTTGGTGTGGTGATCGGTGGTCGGATTGGCTACGTGATTTTCTATAACTTTGATATGTTCTTAGAAGATCCACTTTATCTCTTTAAAGTTTGGACTGGAGGGATGTCATTCCATGGTGGTTTACTTGGTGTGATTACCGCGATGTTTTGGTATGCACGTAAAAACGGTCGTACCTTCTTTGGTGTTGCTGATTTTATTGCGCCGCTCGTGCCTTTCGGGTTAGGTATGGGGCGTATGGGTAACTTCATGAACAGTGAGCTTTGGGGACGCGTTACTGATGTGCCTTGGGCGATTGTATTTCCAAACGGGGGGCCACTACCTCGTCATCCATCTCAATTGTATGAGATGGCACTGGAAGGGATCGTGTTGTTCTTCATCTTAAATTGGTTCATTAAGAAACCGCGCCCATTGGGTTCTGTTTCCGGGTTATTTTTAGCCGGGTATGGTACATTCCGCTTTTTAGTCGAGTTCGTGCGTGAGCCGGATGCTCAGCTTGGTCTATTTGGTGGTTTCATCTCGATGGGGCAAATCCTATCAACACCAATGATCGTGTTGGGTGTTCTCATGATGGTGTGGGCGTACAAGCGTGGTCACTATAAAGACGAATTACCACAGAAAGCAAAGTAAGGTATTGGTGTGAAACAGTATTTAGATTTGTGTCAGCGCATCGTTGACCAAGGTATTTGGGTTGAAAATGAGCGTACTGGTAAGCGTTGTCTTACTGTCATCAATGCCGATTTAACCTACGATGTTGCAAGTAACCAATTCCCTTTGGTAACCACTCGCAAGAGCTTTTGGAAAGCGGCAGTTGCAGAGCTGCTAGGCTACATTCGTGGTTATGATAACGCGGAAGATTTTCGCAAGTTAGGCACTAAAACTTGGGATGCGAATGCCAACTTGAACGAAGCTTGGTTAAACAATCCTTATCGTAAAGGCGAAGACGATATGGGACGTGTCTACGGCGTTCAGGGGCGTGCATGGGCGAAGCCTGACGGCGGTCACATCGACCAACTACGTAAGATCGTAGATGACTTAACACGTGGCATTGATGACCGTGGCGAGATACTTAACTTCTACAACCCAGGTGAGTTTCATATGGGATGTTTGCGCCCATGTATGTACAGTCACCACTTCTCATTACTCGGTGATACTTTGTATCTCAATAGCACTCAGCGTTCATGTGATGTGCCGTTAGGCCTCAACTTTAATATGGTGCAAGTCTATGTATTCTTGGCTATTATGGCGCAAATTACCGGTAAGAAACCGGGGCAGGCTTTTCACAAGATTGTGAATGCACACATTTATGAGGATCAACTTGAATTGATGCGTGATGTGCAGCTTAAGCGTGAACCATTACAGGCACCAACGTTCCACATTAACCCAGAGGTTAAATCACTAGAAGATTTGGAAACGTGGGTAACATTGGATGACTTCTGGGTCGAAGGTTATGAACATCATGACCCTATTCGATACCCGTTCTCAGTGTAGCCTGGGTTTGTGTAGCCAGGGTTTGATGCCATGATAAAAAAGCTCCGAATGGAGCTTTTTTATAGGCTTTACTTAAGCGCACTGACAATATAACGATGTATTGGGTCAGTTTGTTGTGATTTAGTTAGAGCTGGGCTGATTAAAGTAGGTCGAGAAAATATCCCTTTGTTCACCAGAGAACGAATCTGCTCAAAGTATTTAAGCTCTGTTTTTCCACACAACAATAAATAGAAATCCTCTCCTAACTGATCATAAGCATTCAGCACCTCTCGGAAACCGCGTAAATACAAGTAATCCTTCGTTAGGCCGCCACCTCGGTATACGCGTGAGGTGATAGTGAAAGCTTGAGTGTCAGAGGCGTGATATTGTTCCTTCAATAGCCTGAAGGTTTGGCGAAAATCCCGTTCTTTAATCATCGATTCAACGGCAAGTACACGTAGTGCCAGCGTCCGTAGTCGCTTGATGCTGAAATGTCCCGAAAGGTATTCACACAAAATTGCTAAGCCTTCCTGTGTGTTGGTGTTCGCAGGGCAGCCTAAACTTAATACGTTGAGCGGTTGTCGACGACCATTTAAGGTAGTCAGTAGGTGTACTCCCATTTCATGGTTAGCGAGTGCTTCCAGTTCATTTGTAGTGACATGAGCGGCGCTATTTATTTTTACCCGTACGCCTGAGACGAGGGCATTGGCGAGCATCCCATCAAGTACTTGTATTTCACATTCGTAACCATGTTTCTCCGCGAAATGCCCCATGAATCGCGCAATAGATTGACTGTCGTGCACTGGCTTACTTTCTTCTTCTGTCGGTAAGTGCAAAATGAAATGCGCATTGGCAATATCTTTGGCGCTTGGTTCTCCGTAGTAACGCAATGAGTTATAAAGAAAATCTTGGGTGCCGATGGTGTCTACTTGATCGAGCTTGTCTGCATAAGATTGGATCACGTCTACGTAGAGCTTTTGCAGTTGTGTATCCTTGATATCTTCCAAAGGTAGTTCATATAAACGACGTTTTGACTGATGGGTATCAAGTGGTGTCTTTTGATACTGAAAGTCGGGCTCTTGTGAATACTTATTGTTAATGAACCGTTCTCGTTCATGCCCGTAATTCAGCGGGTTTACACTACTAAGAATATCTATCTCGCTAACCAATTGGGTTAGGTTTGCATCTATTGCTAATAGTCGGTTGGAAATCGGTTCGTGAGCGTGAGCCATGATGTTTAACTCCATGTGAAGGGCATACCAACCAGAATGGATATTTTCTTAAGGTGTATGGCTCAAATTATCACCGAGCGTATATTTTGAACAACAAATATTTGTGATTAAGGTGATGCTGAGTTTGGACTCTGTCCTAGTCTACAGATACAAAAAAGGCCCCACGATGTGGAGCCTAAAGCAAATCAAAACAATGGTGCCTCGTAATGATTATGTTGTCAGCGCTAGAATAGCACCAGGCAAAATAATGAACACAGACATGAGGTAACCACCGACCACGGCTTTGTTCTTAATGGCCATTTCCGAAATCATTTCTGCTCCTTTCAATGGAAGTTCACGCAAGAATGGAATCCCAAAGATAAACAGTGTTGCAGTAATGTTGAAGACGAGGTGAACTAACGCAATTTGTAGTGCAAATACCGCAAACTCTCCAGAAACCGCCGTCGCTGCAAGTAGGGCAGTGATACAAGTACCAATGTTCGCACCCAGTGTGAATGGGTAAATATCACGTACTTTCAGCACTCCAGTACCAACAAGAGGAACCATCAAGCTGGTGGTGGTGGAAGAAGATTGTACGAGTACTGTAACGATAGAGCCAGAAACGATGCCGTGGATAGGACCACGACCAATGGCATTCTTTAAGATCTCACGAGCACGACCTACCATTAGGCTTTTCATCAGCTTACCCATGACGGTAATCGCTACAAAGATGGTGGCTATACCAAGGATGATCAGCGTGATCCCACCAACGGTGTCCCCGAACGCACCAAGCGGTTCTTTGATGGCACTTACAACCGGTTTTGTCATTGGTTTAACAAAGTTAAAGCCTTTAAGACTCATGTCGCCCGTGGCAAGTAAAGGTGAAACTAGCCAATGAGAAATCTTTTCTAAGAAGCCGAACATAAGCTCCAAAGGAAGAAAGATAGCTACTGCAAGTAAATTGAAGAAGTCATGGATGGTTGCGCTAGCAAAAGCGCGTTTAAACTCTTCTTTACAACGAACGTGACCCAAAGAGACCAGCGTGTTGGTGACCGTTGTGCCAATGTTCGCACCCATTACCATGGGAATGGCGGTTTCTACGGGTAACCCACCTGCCACTAAGCCGACAATAATCGACGTCACCGTACTAGAAGATTGTATTAACGCGGTCGCTACCAGACCGATCATAAGGCCTGCTATTGGATGGGATGCAAATTCAAACAATACTTTTGCTTGATCGCCCGTTGCCCACTTGAAGCCGCTACCAACCATAGATACAGCTAGAAGAAGCAAGTACAACATGAATGCCAAGTTAGCCCAGCGCAACCAACGAGTTGTACTCGATATTGGCGCTACTGTTGAAGTCGCTTGGTTCATCATAATTTTCTCCGGGACCTTTCAGTTCGTGTTTGGTCTGTAGTTGAAACTGATGGCGATGTTAGAGAAGAAATATTTCAGTAATATGACAGTTGTGTGGCATGGTAAGTTTTTTATTGTCACTTTTAACATTTATTATTTTGGTGATGTGCGTAGCTATTTAACTGTTTGTTTTTTAATTATTTATTTTTATTTCATCTAAGGTGAGGCCCTCTGTTGAGAATGTAAATATATGTTGTTCTCCCACTTATATGACATTGTGAATATTATTTATTCGGTAAAACTTACTTTTTCCTAGTCTTGAGTATGGTATTGCCGAATTTATTGTTTATCTCTGTCACATTTGGTATAAAAACATGGCTGATTTTAAGGGATCGACCATGTCACACCTAAACTATAACCACCTCTATTACTTTTGGATGGTCTGCAAGCAAGGCTCTGTCACTAAAGCTGCTGATGCGCTCTTTCTTACTCCTCAAACGGTCACCGGCCAGATAAAAGCACTTGAAGAGCGAATGAAAGGAAAGTTGACCAAGCGTAATGGGCGAACCGTGGAGCCTACCGAACTAGGTCAATTAGTGTATAAGTATGCAGACCGTATGTTTGGCTTGAGTTATGAAATGTTGGATATCGTGAACTACAGCCAACAAGCCAATATTTTGTTTGAAGTGGGTGTAGCTGATGCACTGTCGAAACGTTTGGTCAGTAAAGTGTTGATGACGACAGTGCCGGAAGATAACAGTATTCATCTGCGATGTTATGAATCGACCCACGAACTTTTGTTGGAAAAGTTATCTCAGCACAAATTGGATATGATCTTATCTGACTGTCCCGTCGATTCAACGCAAAGCCCAGGCTTATATAGTAAGAAGCTTGGAGAGTGCAGTATGAGCTTTTTTGCTTCTAGTGATATTGAAGGCGTTCGCTTACCCGAAGTTCTACAGCAGAAAAAATTGTTACTCCCTGCGAGTCAAACCGCAATGGGGCGTAAAATTATTCAGTGGTTTGATCGTCAAGGCATTCAGCCTAATGTGCTGGGAGAATTTGATGACGTTGCTTTAATGAAAGCCTTTGCTCGATATCACGATGACGTGATTTTCTTGGCGCCGACGGTCTACATGTCCGAAATCGGAGATGATCGGAATTTTAAACTCATTAGCCAATTAGATGATTTAAAAGAAGAGTATTATGTCATTTTCGCCGAGAGAATGATCCAGCATCCAGCAGTAAAAAATGTTTGTGATGCGGATTTTAGTCAAATGTTTGAATAAACACGTATCGCCATGCAAGCAAATAGATTACTATCGACAAAAATGTAAACCTAAATGATACGCAACTTAATCTGTGTAACTCAACAAGCTTGCCATGGTTGCATTAAGTAAGTTGTAGTTAGAGGTTCAACACATGAATTTACAAGATATGGAGAAAAACTCCGCCAATGCTGTCGTGTTGCTCAAAGCGATGGCCAACGAAAGACGCCTACAAATTCTTTGCATGCTGCACAACCAAGAGCTTTCTGTCGGTGAGCTGTGTGCCAAACTTGAACTCAGTCAATCAGCATTGTCGCAGCATCTCGCTTGGTTGCGTCGTGATGAGTTAGTTGCCACAAGAAAGCAAGCACAAACGGTGTACTACACATTAAAAAGTGATGAAGTAAAGGCGTTAATAAAAACGCTTCATGCCCTTTATTGTGAGTAATTGTGCTAATCACGCCAATTTAGATGTTCGTATAGCAGATAAAGGAAAAGCTGGCAGTGCCAGCTTTTTTATTAAAATTTCAGGTATAAAAAAACCGACATAAAGTCGGTTTTTTCTTCTCTGTAAAATCGAGACTCTATTAAAGAGCTTTGATTTGTGCAGAGAAACGAGACTTATGGCGAGCTGCTTTATTCTTATGAATAAGGCCTTTAGTTGCCATGCGGTCTAGGATAGGTGTAACTACAGCGAATGCAGCAGTTGCAGCTTCTTTGTCGCCTGCTTCGATAGCAGCAACAGTTTTCTTCATGTAAGTACGCATCATTGAGCGACGGCTAGCATTGTGCTGACGACGTTTCTCAGCTTGGATAGCGCGCTTCTTAGCAGATTTACTATTTGCCAAGGGTCTAACTCCCAAAAACTTAGTTCTGTGACAATTTAAGGGCGAGGAATATCCCTCATTTGCGCTTAAATGTCAAATGATTTGTGCAAAAACCGTTCTAACTCAAAACAAGTTTTGGTAAGAAAGGTCATCGCGGTTAAGATGGCGGGGATTCTAACAGCATTTTTATACCAATGCTAATAATTATCCGTTTAGAACTAACAATAAGCGGATATATTTTTGACGTCTATTTACAGCCCCTAAAAGCGAATCGGCATAGAGTGGGATGTATGATAGTGATATTCCGAGGTTACAGTGAGTAAACGACTGCTCAAGTCTGGCATGATTGTCAGTGCTATGACGCTAATTTCCCGCGTTCTAGGTTTAGTTCGCGATGTAGTAGTGGCAAATTTAATGGGGGCAGGGGCGAGCGCAGACGTCTTTTTCTTTGCCAACAAAATTCCCAATTTTTTACGACGCTTGTTTGCTGAAGGTGCTTTTTCGCAAGCGTTTGTGCCTGTCTTGACTGAAAGCCATGCACAGGGGGACATGGATAAAACCCGTGAGCTTATTGCTCGTGCTGCGGGGACGCTTGGTGTGATTGTCTCTGTGGTGACGCTGCTAGGTATACTTGGTTCGGGTGTCGTTACGGCATTGTTTGGTTTTGGTTGGTTTTTGAACTGGATGCATGGCGAACCTGGTGCTGAAAAATTTGAATTGGCCAGTTTGTTACTCAAAATTACCTTTCCTTATTTATGGTTTATCACCTTTGTTGCGTTGTCGGGTGCCATTCTCAATACGCTGGGTAAGTTTGCGGTTTCCTCGTTTACCCCTGTATTCTTAAATGTGATGATCATTTTGTCTGCTTGGTTCATTTCACCACAGCTGACCCAACCCGAAATCGGCCTCGCGATAGGTGTCTTTTTAGGTGGCTTGGTTCAGTTTTTGTTCCAGGTGCCTTTTCTTATCAAAGCTGGAGTCATGGTGAAGCCGAAGTGGGGCTGGCGAGATCCTGGCGTTGTGAAAATTCGCACACTTATGCTTCCCGCGCTGTTTGGGGTTTCTGTTAGTCAAATTAACTTGCTTTTCGACACCTTTATTGCCAGCTTTCTGCAAACCGGTTCAATCAGTTGGCTTTATTATTCGGATCGTTTATTAGAGTTTCCTTTAGGGCTCTTTGGGATCGCGATTGCGACGGTGATTCTTCCTGCACTTTCTCGGAAACACGTCGACGCCCATAGCGAAGGTTTCTCTCAAACTATGGACTGGGGGATTCGGATGGTGATCTTATTAGGCATTCCCGCAATGTTGGGGCTAATGGTGTTAGCTAAGCCCATGCTGATGGTGCTGTTTATGCGCGGCGAATTCTCGCCACAGGACGTACATCAGGCCTCATTGTCTTTATTAGCTTATGCTTCTGGTCTTTTAAATTTCATGCTAATCAAAGTATTAGCTCCCGGCTATTACTCTCGTCAAGATACGAAAACTCCGGTTAAGTTTGGCATCATTGCGATGGTGACTAACATGGTGTTTAACGCTATTTTTGCTTACTTCTACGGTTATGTCGGATTAGCGATGGCTACAGCTTTGTCTGCCTTTGTCAATATGGCATTGTTGTACCGAGGCCTTCACTTAGCAGGAGTGTATCAAGTGACTAAACGGACGGTCGTATTTATCGCTCGTTTGATGGTTGCGGGAGCTGCAATGGTTACGGCAATTTTATGGCAGCTCGAAGATATGTCGGTCTGGCTTGATTGGAGTTTTGCTTATCGTAGTGGCATGTTAGCGATGTTGATTGGCTTAGGCGCTGCGGTTTATCTTGCGATGATATTTATCCTTGGCGTACGCTTAAAAGACCTAAAAGCTGGGACAGAGTAAGGGTGAGTAGTATATAATCCGTCAGTTTCACACAGTGCAAAGTAAAAACAGAGGCAGATAGCAGTATCCAATGGAATTGATCAGAGGCATTCACAATCTCACATCGCGTCACAATGGGTGTGTTCTGACGATCGGCAATTTCGATGGTGTGCATAGAGGCCATCAGCAAGTATTGCTGCAAGTGTCTGAGCAAGCAAAGGTACTTTATTTACCTTCGGTTGTGATGACCTTTGAACCTCAACCGATGGAGCTGTTTGCTAAAGACAAAGCACCAGCAAGGTTAACGCGCCTACGCGATAAGTTTGTTCAATTGAGTAAGCTTGATATTGATCGTTTGCTGTGTGTTAACTTTAACCATCACTTTGCCAGTTTGACTGCGGAAGAATTTATCCGTGACTTGTTGGTCGAGCGTTTGGGTGTTAAGTTTCTTGTTGTTGGTGATGATTTCTGCTTTGGCAAAGGCCGAACAGGGAATTTTTCCATGTTACAAGAAGCAGGGAAAAAGTACGGCTTTGAAGTCGTCAGTACCCAAAGTTTTTGCTTACAGCAACTAAGGGTCAGCAGCACCGCAATTCGAGAGGCGCTGGCTCATGATGATTTGCATTCCGCTCATAAGATGCTGGGTAGAAATTACAGCATTAGCGGACGTGTTTCTCATGGAAGAAAGCTTGGAAGAACCATCGGTTTCCCCACGGCTAATATTCCTTTGAAGCGCACTGTTTCTCCGGTTTCCGGAGTTTATGTTGTTCAAGTGCTTGGATTGGGAGAAAAGCCAATCGGTGGCGTGGCTAACATTGGTCAAAGACCCACTGTTAATGGTGTCCGCCAACAATTAGAAGTGCACTTATTTGACTTTCATGCCAATTTGTATGGAAAACAATTAGAAGTGGAGCTTTTGCACAAACTTCGACCTGAACATAAGTTTGAGTCGTTCGAAGCACTTAAGCAACAAATCGAATTGGATGCTGAGGCAGCAAGGGTGTGGCTGCATCAGCTTAAGCGTTGAACGGTTTATTCCACCGTTCAATATAATGTCTAATTTTCGCCCAATATAACGGAATTAAGAATCGATGAGTGAGTATAAAGATACCCTGAATTTACCTGAAACAGGGTTTCCAATGCGCGGCAATCTGGCGAATCGTGAACCAGAAATGCTAAAGCGTTGGTACAAAGAAGATCTTTACGGTGAAATCCGTAAAGCTAAAAAAGGCAAAAAGTCATTCGTGTTGCACGATGGCCCTCCTTATGCAAATGGTGACATTCACATTGGTCACGCACTAAACAAGATTCTTAAAGACATTATTATTAAATCCAAAACACTTTCAGGTTTTGACGCACCATATATTCCTGGTTGGGACTGTCACGGTCTGCCTATTGAGTTAATGGTAGAAAAGAAAGTCGGCAAGCCAGGCCAAAAAGTGACGGCAGCAGAATTCCGCGAGAAATGTCGCGAATACGCAGCAGGTCAGGTTGAAGGTCAGAAAGAGAGCTTCAAACGTCTTGGTATCATGGGTGAGTGGGATAAACCATACCGCACCATGGATTTTGCAACTGAAGCAAACATCATCCGTGCGCTTGGTAAAATCGCGAGCAACGGTCACCTACTAAAAGGTTTCAAACCTGTTCACTGGTGTACGGATTGTGGTTCAGCTCTTGCTGAAGCGGAAGTGGAATACAAAGATAAAGTCTCGCCATCTATCGATGTACGCTTTAAGACAGCGGACGAAGCTGCGCTTCTGTCTAAGTTTGAGCTGACTGAAGGCCATGAAGGTAAAGGTGATATCTCTATTGTCATCTGGACGACAACACCTTGGACGCTTCCTGCTAACCGTGCAGTTTGTCTACGTGATGATCTTGAATATGTACTTATCCAAGTTGAAGGCGAGCAACCTGAACGTATCATCGTTGCGGCTGAACTCGCCAAAGACGTCATGGATCGCGCGGGTATCGAGCACTTCCATAACCTTGGTTTTGCTAAAGGTGCGGATCTAGAACTTTCTCAGTTCCAACATCCATTCTACGACTTCACTGTTCCTGCGATCCTTGGCGATCACGTAACGACGGATTCAGGTACTGGTGTGGTTCATACGGCACCTGGTCACGGTCAGGAAGACTTTGCGGTTGGTAATAAATACAACCTAGAAGTGGCAAACCCAGTGGGTTCAAATGGTGTTTATCTACCAGACACTGAGCTATTTGCTGGTCAGCATGTATTCAAAGCCAATGATGCTGTGGTTGAAACGCTAAAAGAAAAAGGTGCGTTACTGCATCACCACGCTTACGAGCATAGCTACCCGCATTGTTGGCGTCATAAGACTCCAATCATCTTCCGCGCAACGCCTCAGTGGTTTGTATCAATGGACCAAGCAGGCCTACGTGCAAAAGCACTAGAAGCGATCAAAGGTGTTCAGTGGATGCCTGAGTGGGGGCAAAGCCGTATCGAAGGTATGATCGAAGGTCGCCCAGAGTGGTGTATCTCTCGTCAACGTACTTGGGGTGTGCCAATCGCTCTGTTTGTTCATAAAGAAACATCAGAACTTCATCCAAACACTCTAGAGCTGATTGAAAAAGTCGCGAAGTTGGTTGAAGAGAAAGGCATCCAAGCATGGTGGGATGTTGATGCCGCTGAGCTACTCGGTGCAGACGCAGACCAATACGAAAAAGTGCTTGATACACTAGACGTATGGTTCGACTCAGGTGTCACTCACTTCTCAGTGGTTGATGCACGTGAAGAGTACAACGGCAACAGCGCAGACCTATACTTAGAAGGTTCTGACCAACACCGTGGTTGGTTCCAGTCTTCGCTCATTTCATCTATTGCGATGAAAGACGAAGCTCCATACAAGCAAGTACTGACACACGGTTTCGTGGTTGATGGTCATGGCCGTAAGATGTCGAAATCGATCGGTAACGTGGTTGCGCCAAAAGACGTAACCAACAAGCTAGGCGCAGATATCTTGCGTTTGTGGGTTGCTTCTACTGACTACACTGGTGAAGTGGCGGTTTCTGATGAAATCCTAAAACGTAGTGCAGATGCATACCGTCGTATCCGTAATACCTCTCGCTTCTTCCTAGCCAACCTAAGTGGTTTCAACCCAGAAACGGATATTGTTCCTGCGGAAGAAATGGTTGCTCTGGATCGCTGGGCTGTAGGTCGAGCACTTGCTGCGCAAGAAGAGATCGTTAAAGCGTACGAAGAGTACAACACGCATGCCGTTATGCAGCGTCTAATGCACTTCTGCTCTATCGAAATGGGCTCTTTCTACCTCGATGTTATTAAAGACCGTCAGTACACAGCAAAACGTGGCGGCAACGCTCAACGCAGCTGTCAGACAGCGCTTTACTACATCGTCGAAGCGCTTGTTCGCTGGATGGCACCTATCATGTCATTTACTGCCGATGAAATCTGGAACGAAATGCCAGGTGAACGTGAGAAGTTTGTTTTCTGTGGCGAGTGGTTTGAAGGCCTGTTTGGTCTGGCAGAAGGTGAAGAGCTAAACAACGATTTCTGGAGCGAAATCCAGCATGTTCGTAGCGCGGTGAACAAACTGCTTGAAGCTGCTCGTTCTGAGAAAACCATTGGTGGCTCTCTACAGGCTGAGTTGACCTTATATGCAGATGATGCACTGGCTGCGAAAATTAGCAAGCTAGAAGATGAACTACGCTTTGTTCTACTTACTTCTTCTGCAACCGTGAAACCACTGAACGAGAAATCAGACGCGGCACAAGCAACGGACATTGACGGTCTGTTTGTCGAAGTGAAAGCAACTGAAGCTGAGAAGTGTGATCGTTGTTGGCACCACACGCCTGACGTAGGCACTATTGCGGGTCACGAGACAATCTGTGGTCGCTGTGTGTCAAACGTTGACGGAGAAGGCGAAGTTCGTAAGTTCGCGTAAATACTCGTTGTTGGTGTTGCAACTACACCAATAATCTAGGGTATTCACACATTGTGGAACATGTTAGCAATTATATAACCCCAGGACTTTCTGGGGTTATTTTTGTCTCCCAAACAGTGTCGCTGAGAGTTCTCCGTCTCATTCTGACAAGGATATAACGAATGAGTTGGGCTCATAGAGTAATAATGATCGATTATGCTCTGTATCCATGTTTGATCCATATTTGTGGAAATAACGATGTTTGCGGTGGGTTAGTTGATTTAAATAGGGCTAGTAATGAGTAATATTCCATTAAAACAATCCGGTGTACGTTGGCTGTGGCTAGCGATCGTAATTTTTTTGGCTGATATTGGCATCAAGTTCGTCGTGATGAACAACATGGGGTATGGCTGGGCAAATCGGATTGAGATACTGCCATTCTTTAACCTTCTGTATGTCCATAATTACGGTGCAGCTTTTAGTTTTTTGAGTGATCAAGAAGGTTGGCAGCGTTGGTTGTTTACCGCGATTGCCTTTATTGTTTCGGGGCTGTTGACTTACTGGATGAGTAAGCTTCCAGCGAAAGAAAAATGGAACAATATCGCCTATGCCATGATTATTGGTGGTGCAGTAGGTAATGTCTTCGATCGCGTGATTCACGGTTTTGTGGTGGATTACCTGGATTTCTATTGGGGGACTTACCACTGGCCCGCATTCAATCTTGCCGATATGGCCATTTGTGCGGGGGCGGCGATGATCATCCTGGATGGATTTCGTAAAAAAGAGTCGGATAAGTAAACCGCACCGACAATATTGAATAACCTTAGGCGTCGTCCGTTGATTCGTGCGGCGCTTTTTATTATGTTGGAGCGCACATCAAAGACCAATTCAAATGCGCTGAATTCGAACAAGGAAGCCGTAACGTGACAACAATAACCAAAGACTCTGTAGTAACACTGCATTTTACAATAAAAATGAAAGATGGTTCGGTAGCTGACAGTACGCATAACATGGGCAAACCAGCTAAATTTGTCATGGGTGATGGTAGCCTAAGCGAAAACTTTGAGCAGTGCCTGATCGGTTTGCCAACAGGTGAACAAAGAGCGATTGAGTTAAAAGCCGAAGACGCATTTGGCATGCCGAATCCCGATCATATCCATCATATGGATCGCACCAAATTTGTTGGTGACGCGGAAGTAGAGGTCGGTACTATCATGGCATTTAGCGGTCCGGATGGGATGGAAATTCCCGGTATAATTACTGAAATCGCGGGTGATTCTGTGACCGTAGATTTTAACCATCCCTTAGCAGCGCAAGACGTGACTTTCGAAGTTGAGATTTTGTCAGTAGAATAGCGAACCCAATTAAAGATAATTTCCATGAGCAATGAAATGAAAATCCTATTAGCTAACCCGCGCGGTTTTTGTGCAGGTGTTGACCGTGCGATTAGCATCGTAGAACGTGCGCTAGAGATGTATCAACCGCCGATTTATGTCCGTCATGAAGTGGTGCACAACCGTTTTGTGGTTGAAGGGCTAAAACAACGCGGTGCGATTTTTGTGGAAGAGTTGCACGAAGTACCTGATAACAACATTGTGATTTTTTCTGCTCATGGTGTCTCACAAGCCGTGCGACAAGAAGCGAAACAGCGCGATTTAACCGTATTCGACGCGACGTGTCCATTGGTAACAAAAGTGCATATGGAAGTGGCGCGAGCAAGCCGTCGCAACATGGAAGTCGTATTGATTGGCCATGCCGGACACCCAGAAGTAGAAGGCACGATGGGGCAATACTCCAGTGAAACGGGTGGCATGTACCTGGTAGAAACGCCCGCCGATGTAGAGAAGCTAAAAAATATCGTAAAAGATCCGTCAGAGCTTCACTACGTAAGCCAGACAACGCTCTCTGTGGATGAAACCGCCGATGTTATCGATGAACTACGCCGTGTATTCCCTGATATTCAAGGGCCGCGTAAAGACGATATCTGCTACGCGACACAAAACCGTCAAGATGCCGTGCGTGAGTTAGCAAGCGATGTGGATGTGATGGTTGTCGTTGGCTCGAAGAACTCGTCTAACTCAACACGCTTGAAAGAGCTGGCTGAGAAGCTGGGGACTCCTGGTTATCTAACTGACTGCCCTGAAGATATCAAACCAGAATGGTTTGAAGGCAAAACCAAAGTAGGGGTCACCGCAGGCGCTTCCGCACCGGAAGAGTTGGTGAACCAAATCCTTGAGCGTATTAAAGAGATGGTTGGCGCGCGTGCGGTTGATGAGGTATTAGGCCGTGAAGAGAACATGTTTTTTGAAGTGCCCAAAGAGTTGCAAATCAAGCAAGTTGACTAATACGAATCAGCAAAAGGCGACCTCCGGGTCGCCTTTTTACTTTTTGGTTGTTAGAGCCTAGAGACTAATACCCAGCAGCTCTTTGAGTACTTTCAGGTAACGACGGCTCACTGGGATTTCAAATCCCGTTGTCGTGATGATCTCCGCTAAGCCGTTTTCTAATAATTTGATTTCACTAATGGCTTTGATGCTGACCAAGTACTGACGGTGGCAACGAACGAGTAAGGTTTTTTCTTCAATGGTCTTAAGGGTTAATTGTGTGCTGGCGGTTTGAGTCGCAGAGCGAACATGTACACCACTGATATCACTGTACGCGCATTCAACCGTATCGGTTGACATGATGACGATACGGTTATGGCCAATGCATGGGATTTGATCTAACGTCTCCGGTACAAGAGCGGAAAACTGTTGGGTCAATGCGGATTGATTGATGTTTTTGTGCAGACGCTTCACCGTTTTATTTAAACGTGAAGGGTCGACGGGCTTGAGTAAGTAATCAAAAGCATTATCTTCGAAAGCTTGAATCGCATACTGATCATACGCGGTAACAAACACTACATAAGGCATGGTCTCGGGGTCAAGCATACCGAGTAACTCGATCCCTGTGACCTGAGGCATTTGAATGTCCAAAAACACGACGTCAGGCTTGAGTTCATTGATTTTCTTCAAGCCTAAAATCGCATTTGATGCGTCACCAATGACGTCGACTTGACCAGTTTCAGCTAATAACTCTGACAGTTCTTCACGAGCAAACTGTTCATCATCAATGACGAGTGCGGTTAACATCTGATACTACCTTTTACTTGAGCGTTTAAGTTTTCGCAGGAATGATAAAGCTCATTTTAGTAAATTGATGCTTCTCACTGGTAATTTTTAGCGCTGAGTCACGCCCAAATTGATTAGTCAGTCGTTTATCAACGATTTCCAATCCTAGACCAGAGTGGTCCTCTTTTGGTGGTTCAAAGCTGCCTGCGTTGTCTTCCACTGTGATCTGATGGCCTTCGGGAGTCGGATGGCTGTATATTTTTACTTTACCACCTTCCAACATGTTTGAGATGCCGTGTTTAATGGCGTTCTCTACCAAGGGCTGCAGTGTAAAGCTTGGCAACTTGATGTCCAGTAATTCTGGCTCAATGTTTATTTCAACTTCTAGTCGGTCGGTAAAGCGCGCTTTTTCTATGCTCAGATACGAGTTCACATGGGCGAGTTCTTCTTTTAATGTCACTGTATTGATGTTTTGTTTTAAGTTGCTACGGAAGAAGTGCGATAAGTTTTGTATAAGCTCACGTGCTTTGTCTGGATCGCGACGAGTGATGGCACTGATGGTATTGAGCGCATTGAATAGAAAGTGTGGGTTGACCTGAGCATGCAGTAGCTTAATTTCGGCTTGTGCGAGTAAAGCTTGTTGTTGCTGGTAGTCGCCATATAAGATCTGGCTCGAGAGCAACTGGGCGATCCCTTCTCCCATCGACTTATTGACTGTTGAAAACAGTTTTCTCTTGGGTTCATAGAGTTTGATGGTACCGATGACGGTATCGCCCGCACGAAGGGGAATAATCAGTGCGGAGCCTAATTTACAGTCTCTCGCTAGTGAACATTGGTAAGGACGTTCTGTGCCATCAAGATAAATGATGTCGTTTTGCTCCATCGAGTCCAAAGTACTTTGCGATGAAATCGGTGTGTTGGGTTTATGGTGATCGTCTCCGATACCAACAAACGCTAAAATCTTCTCTTTGTCCGTGATAGCAACAGCGCCTACATTGGTTTCTTCATAAATAATGCGTGCGATTTTCTTTGCGTTTTCGGTATTGAAGCCATTACTTATTATACCCACGGAGCGATCAGCAATAGTTAATGCCCTACGGGAGAAGGTGGCGGAGTATTTTTCAAAAATCGTTTTACGGTCTTGTAGAATGCTCATAAAGAGCGCAGCGCCGAACGAGTTAGCAATGATCATCGGTGCTGCAATGGCCGACACTAACTCATAAGCTTGATCAAACGGTTTTGCCACTGCCAGTAATAGAAGCATTTGCACGATTTCTGCAACGAACGTCACGCTGAATACCACGCTCGGGTTAAACAATACCGCTCCCTTATTACGCTTGGTGAGATAGACATGCAGCAAGCCGCCGATCACACCTTCTGCGGTCGTTGAGATAGCGCAAGCGAGATCAGTAAAACCGCCCAGTGAATAGCGGTGAATACCACCAGTGAAGCCAACTGCAAAGCCAACAACTGGCCCGCCGAATAGCCCACCCATAACCGCACCAATCGCCCGGGTATTGGCGATAGCATCGTTGATGTGCAAACCAAAATAGGTGCCGAGAATACAAAAGCCAGAAAAGAGTACATAACAAATTAAGCGATGACTAAGACGAGACGAAATACTGAGCAACGGTAAGATAATCGGGGTTTTACTCAGCATGTAAGCCAGTACCAAGTACACACACATTTGTTGCAATAGAGAAATAATCAGTTCCATAGCGAACCTAACCTAAAATGAATGCTGTTATTGTATACCTAAATACCCTCAGAGTTTTGTTCACTTTTTAAGGTCACTTAGGTATAAAACCAGTCACTTAGATATCAAACAAAAAGAGCCTGCAATGAGCAGGCTCTTGGTCTCAATCAGTCAATCATTGAGAATGATTTAAGCAGTTTCTGAAACCGCTTGTGGTTTCTCTTCGTCTGCCAGTTCCGTTTCGCCTTTCCCTTTCGAGATTTTAATTACATAAGCCGTTACTGCTAGTGAGAAGATGATACCTGCAATGGTTGACACTTGCATCGGCAGACCAAAACCTAGTGAACTGTTGTTCAAAATGAAGGTTGCACACACGGTGGTCATGAACATCGCTGGAACTGTGGTAATCCAGTGCAGTTTGTTGTGGCGTAGTAGGTAAGCCGACGCTGTCCAAAGCATCATTACCGCTGTGGTTTGGTTGGCAAAACCGAAGTAACGCCAGATGACACCGAAGTCTACTTGAGTCAGGATGCCACCGATAACGAACAATGGAAGAGCCATTAGTAGGCGGTTACGGAGTGTTTTCTGTTCCATGTTGAAGTATTCAGCAAGAATCAGACGGCTTGAGCGGAACGCAGTGTCACCTGAAGTAATCGGTAGGATAACCACACCTAGGAACGCGATGATACCGCCGAATACTCCAAGTAGACCGAATGATGCGCTATAAACCACATTTCCAGGACCACCGTTAGCCACGGCTGCTTGAAGACCTTCTAGTGAATCGAAGAAAGACAGAGCGATTGCACACCAGATTAGCGCGATAATACCTTCACCAATCATTGCACCGAAGAATACAAAGCGACCGTTTTTCTCGTTTTCCATGCAACGCGCCATCAGTGGGGACTGAGTTGCGTGGAAGCCAGAGATTGCACCACATGCGATAGTGATGAACAGTGCAGGCCATAGCGGCATATCATTTGGGTTGAGGTTAGACAGCATGTCTGACACCTGGAAATCACCCATGACAGTGTGCTCACTAGAGAAGGCAACCGCCGTCATTAGGCCAACAGACATGAAGATTAATAGCGCGCCAAACAGTGGGTAAAAGCGGCCGATGATTTTATCTACAGGAACGATAGTTGCGATGATGTAGTAAGCAAAAATCGCAATAACCATCGTTGTCATGCTGACGCTTAGGCTAGTTTGATCGTTGATTAGGTTGGTGATCATGCCAGCAGGCGCGGATACGAATACCACACCAACAAGAAGCAGCAGAACAATGGCAAAGATGTTCATAAAGTGTTTTGCGCCATTGCCTAAGTAACGACCCGTAATGGTTGGGACAGAGGCTCCACCGTTACGAACTGAAAGCATACCAGAGAAGTAATCGTGGACTGCGCCAGCAAAGATACAACCAACGACAATCCACAACATTGCTGCTGGACCGTAAAGTGCACCCATGATTGGGCCAAAGATTGGGCCTACGCCAGCGATATTAAGTAGCTGAACGAGGTAAACTTTTTTGGTTGACATTGGAACGTAGTCAACACCATCTGCTTTAGTATGAGCAGGTGTTTGGCGTTTTTCATTAATGCCGAAGATTTTCTCAACGAAAGCGCCGTAGATGAAGTATCCGCCGATGAGGGCTGCGACACAGGTTAGAAACCACATCATAGCAATTGTCCTTGTTCTGTAGGGTAGGGTAATTGTTTTAATTTCAGAATGCATAATATTCTCAGCAGATGGAAAGTGCATTGGCTTAGTCGGTGAGTGGTCGAATAGGGGGGTGAGTGGTCGATATTACTCGTGAGTGGTTTTTAGCCTTGCTGAGTGGTTGAAGTGATATGTCAGCGGCAGAACATCAGGGATGAACGGCTAAAGTGGATAATTAGTGGTAAGCTTAGTTAAGAAAACAAAGTGTTAAGGATAAGAAATGAAACAAGCAGCGTTAGGTATCGTGTTGGCTTTACTCGTGGGTTGCACAGCAACGACACAAGAGCTGGCTCAGGCGGGTGATTGGTATCAAATAGGTTATCAAGATGGAATTACAGGCCATACATCCAAAACCATGAACGAGTTAAAAAAATTAGGCAGTGTTAATCAAGGGGACTATGACCAGGGGTATCTCGAAGGCGTGACAGAATATTGCAATCCGGATTTTGCGTATCAAATTGGATTGTCGGGTCAATACTATACCGGTGTTTGTGAAGGCACTAAGCAAGCACAAAAGTTCCGTATGGAATGGCAACGTGGCTGGAATGAATACAATAACTAGTTTGCGTTCGTTTCGCTTGTGAAGTATGTGATATTTGATGCGTATTTAACATCGACGTTGGATAACTGTGCTTTACTCTCATCATTGAGATCGAGACTGGAGTCGAGATATGAAGAAGTACGTGTGCCTTGTTTTAGTCATGCTGCCGTTAATGGCCAATGCATCTAATGTATTGAAAGACACAATCAAAGCGAAGCGAAAAATTGAACACAGTAAAAACACGCTGAATAATACCAAACGTAACATTAATGAAATTAACAGCGGTACTTACGTTGAGAACCAAGCCAAGCGTGAGGTGAACAAAGCGACCAGTAAGTACACGGATAAAGTGGATGACGTGAAGCATATCGCGGAACCTGAACATATCAAACGCAAAGCCAACAACGAGATCAATCGTCAGGTGGATGAATGGCTGTATGAAGACTAGGGTTTGGCGAAAGAGAACAAAAGGTGGCAGGGCGTCACCTTTGATCTCTATTCCCGCTATTTGTCTTTTCTAAGCTATTTATTTTGCTGACTTTCTACCGCTTTGCGTAGGAATCCATCTTGATGAGAAAGCTGTTGTCTCGCTGTATCAATATCCAGATCAGTGAGGATCATTAAGATCGCCAGTTTTACATCATAATTGGTTTGTTTGAGCATGCTCTTTGCCTGTTCTTTTTCGCAGTCTGTGGCTTGCATGACAATACGAGCGGCACGTGCGATCAGCTTGTCGTTAGTCGCTTTTACATCCACCATAAGGTTTTGGTAGCTCTTCCCAATGCGGATCATACTGGCCGTAGTGAGCATATTCAGTACCAGTTTCTGCGCGGTACCTGATTTCAATCGGGTAGATCCCGTTAACGCTTCTGGGCCAACGACAGGGCTAATTGCGATATCTGCAATATCGGCAATGGGTGAGTCAGGATTACAAGACAGAGCCACGGTCGTCGCACCAATGTCATTGGCGTACTCTAAACCACCAATGACATAAGGTGTGCGACCGCTGGCAGCGATTCCTACGACGACATCTTTATCGCTGAAGTGAATGTCTTTTAGATCTTGTTCACCAAGTTGGGGCGAGTCTTCAGCGCCTTCTTTCGCTTTTAAAATCGCTTCTGGTCCACCGGCTATAAGCCCAATCACCATTTTATCAGACACCCCAAACGTGGGTGGGCATTCTGACGCATCGAGTACGCCTAGGCGACCACTTGTACCAGCCCCTAAATACACCAGTCGGCCACCAGCTTGAAATGCGTCTGTGATTTTATCAACCGCTTGTGCGATTTCAGGCAGCACTTGCTCCACGGCCAGTGGAACTTGTTTGTCTTGTTGGTTGATCCGCTGGACAATATCGAGTGAAGGCAATAAATCGATATCCATGGTCTCTGGATTGCGCCCTTCAGACACAAGTTGAGAGATAGCGGCAATAAGAGCATCATTTGTCATAATAAAATAAACCTTGTCTGACGAGTCGGGACTCTTTAGTTACGTTTAGTTTTTGGGATAGAGTACACCGAGTGAAGCGAGGCGACTTGCGCCAGTAACTTCCGGCAAGTTACTCGGTAAGCCATGAATGTGACGCTGCGCTAGCCAGGCAAATGCCATAGCTTCCATGTAATCGCCATTCACCCCTTTCTCTGTTGTTGTGGCGACTTGCCATTGTGGCAATAATGCAGACAAACGCTCCATGAGAAGTGGGTTACGCGCGCCACCTCCGCAAACCAAGAGTTGTGGCGATGCTCCAGACGCATACTTCTCGACTTCATTGGCCATCGTGATCGCAGAGTACTCACATAATGTTCGCTGTATGTCTTCCGCGCTTAACTGGAGATCGCCAATTTGAGAGCGCAGCCAGTCGATATTAAACAACTCACGACCGGTACTTTTTGGCGCGGAAAGCGAGAGATAAGGCTCTCGCAGTAACTGTACAAGCAAGGCTTGGTTCACGCGTCCTTGCCGCGCAAATTTTGCGTCTTTATCGAATCCCTTCTTGGTATGGACGTCACACCAAGCATCCATCAGCATATTACCGGGACCCGTGTCATAACCGATCACTGGCTGCTGTGGGTGTAATACGGAAATATTGGCGATACCACCAATGTTTAGCACGATAGTCGTCGAGTCTTGCGGCGCAAAAATACTCTTATGGAAGGCGGGGACCAGAGGGGCACCTTGTCCTCCAAGCGCCATATCTTTACGACGAAAGTCCGCAACGGTGTCAATGTCGGTCTTCACTGCGATGATATTGGCATCGCCTAATTGAGTGGTGAAGGGACATGCGCCACTTGGCTGGTGGAACACGGTTTGACCATGGTTGCCAATCGCGCGAATTTGGTTTGCCTTATAGCCGGATTTCTCCAGTAATTGCAGTATTGCGTCTGCAAATAAATGGCCAAGCCGGTGGTCAAGTTCACCGAGCACTTTTAGATTTGTACTTTGTCCTGTGCACACTGATAGTAGTATCTGTTTGATGTTTTCTGGCATGGGATAGTCATCGTGCGCGAGTAAGCGAACGTGATCGCCCTCTATTTCGACTAAAGCGGTATCCACTCCATCCATACTGGTGCCGGACATTACACCTATGTAGTGTTCTTTTACATTCACCGTCTCGTTAAAATTCACAGTCGATCCCGTCAATTCTTCATTTGTTTATTGTAAAGCAAATCTTAAGCGAATAACCTCATTCCGTACCAGATATTTGAGGAGAGAAAATGGGTCCGTTATGGGTTGATGTTGCAGGCTATGAACTGACTGCTGAAGACAGAGAGATTTTACAGCATCCTACCGTTGGAGGGTTGATCCTATTTGCGCGAAATTACCACGACAGTGCGCAACTTCAAGCACTGACTAAATCAATTCGTAAAGCGGCAAAACGTCCGATTTTGATTGGTGTTGATCAAGAAGGGGGGAGGGTACAGCGTTTTCGTGAGGGCTTCTCAATTATCCCTGCTGCGGATGAGTATGCTAAGCATTCAAACGGGGAGGAGCTTGCTCGAATGGGCGGTTGGTTGATGGCGGCGGAGTTGATTGCTCATGATATTGATCTCAGTTTTGCCCCTGTCTTAGATAAAGGGCATCAATGTAAAGCAATTGGTAGTCGGGCTTTTGGTGACGATGTTGATACGATCCTTCGCCACAGCAGTGCTTATATGCAAGGGATGAAAAGCATTGGAATGGCAACCACGGGTAAACATTTTCCAGGCCATGGTGGTGTGATTGCCGACTCACATCTAGAGACTCCCTATGATGACCGCAGTGATATTTTTGAACTCGACATGGCGATATTCAAATCGCAGATTGATTCAGGAATACTGGACGCCATGATGCCTGCTCATGTGATTTATCCAAATTATGATTCTCAACCAGCCAGTGGTTCTGAATATTGGTTAAAACAAATATTACGTCAACAGCTTGGTTTCAAAGGACTGATCTTTTCTGATGATTTGACCATGGAGGGCGCGGCGATCATGGGAGGCCCCGCAGAGCGAGCAAGCCAAGCGCAAAAGGCGGGATGTGATATGCTGTTAATGTGCAATAAGCGTCAGGCCCAAGTGGAAGTGCTAGACAACTTACCTATTTCAAACGTTGTCTTGGCGACATCTTTGTTGAAGAAACAGAGCGTTTCCTTAAGTGAGCTCAAGTTATCTCAAGAATGGAAAGCGGCGACAGAAGCAATGAAACGGTTAACGGATTCACGTGACTGATGGACATGGCATCGAAGCAAACTTTCTCTTTTTATTTCGAGTGTAGTCTGCTCCAGATTTAATTTAAGTGTAAACTTTGATTTACGTTAAATGTTTTTTATTGTGTACACTTGTTTTTCTTGGATAGCCTGTTATCTTGTTCTAAAAGCTTAGTTAGCTCACCAAGAGTTTGGTTGGGTGTAAATTAAAATATACAGGTCAGAGTTATGCAAAAAAGTGAATTGAGCGATATCAACATCATCGAAGAGCAGGTGTTAATCACACCTGATGAGTTAAAAGTCAAACTTCCTCTGAGTGATAAAGCACGTCGCTTTATCCAAGAGTCTCGCCAAACTATTGCTAACATCATTCATAAAAAAGACCATCGTCTGCTAGTGGTGTGTGGGCCATGTTCTATCCATGATGTAGAGGCGGCAAAAGAGTACGCTAAACGTCTAAAAGCATTGTCTGAGCAACTAAGCGACCAACTGTATATTGTTATGCGCGTTTACTTTGAAAAGCCTCGTACGACCGTAGGTTGGAAAGGCTTGATCAATGACCCTCACTTGGATGGTAGCTTTGATATTGAGCACGGCTTACACGTGGGACGCGAACTATTGGTTGAGTTGGCTGAAATGGACATTCCTCTTGCCACTGAAGCGCTAGACCCAATTAGTCCGCAATACTTAGCGGATACGTTCAGCTGGGCTGCGATTGGCGCGCGTACAACAGAATCCCAGACTCACCGTGAAATGGCCAGTGGTTTGTCTATGCCAATCGGTTTTAAAAACGGTACTGACGGCAGCTTATCTACCGCTATCAATGCGATGCAAGCCGCATCTTCTAGCCATCGTTTTATGGGGATTAACCGCGAAGGTCAGGTGGCTCTTCTTACCACTCAAGGTAATAAAAACGGTCATGTTATTTTACGTGGTGGTAAACAAACCAACTACGATTCAGTTTCCGTTAATGAGTGTGAACAAGAAATGGCGCAATCTGGCTTAGACGCTTCGTTGATGGTGGATTGTAGCCATGCAAACTCTCGTAAAGATTACCGTCGCCAACCTCTCGTCGCAGAGGATGTGATTCACCAAATTCGTGAAGGTAATAAATCCATCATTGGTCTAATGATTGAAAGTCATATTAATGAAGGTAATCAACCTTCTGATATTAAACTGGATGAAATGAAATACGGCGTATCTATCACCGACGCGTGTATCAATTGGGACTCTACTGAGGCACTATTACGTCACGCTCACGAAGAGCTAGTGCCTTTCCTAGAAAATCGTCTAAAAGGTTAAAAACGGGAACTTATTTAAGGAACATCAATGGCAGTTGAACTTAACGCATTACGCGATCAGATTGATGCAGTGGACAAGCAAATGCTGGAGCTTTTGTCTCAGCGTTTAGCTTTGGTAGAAAAAGTCGGGGAAGTAAAAAGCGAGCACGGCTTGCCAATTTATGCCCCTGACCGCGAAGCTGCGATGTTGGCCTCTCGCCGAGCTGAAGCCGAAAAAATGGGGATACCCCCTCAACTGATAGAAGATATTCTTCGTCGTACTATGCGTGAGTCTTATGCCAGCGAGAAAGATTCCGGTTTTAAGTGTTTGAATCCTGAACTACGCTCAGTTGTGATTATTGGCGGTAATGGGCAACTGGGCGGATTATTTGGCCGCATGTTCAAATTATCGGGCTACCAAGTGAAAGTACTCGGTAGTAAAGATTGGGAACATGCCGATGATATCTTGAAAGATGCTGGTCTGGTGGTCGTTACCGTTCCGATTCATTTGACTGAAGGTGTGATTGAGAAGCTTGATAACCTGCCAGAAGATTGTATTTTGTGTGACTTCACATCGATCAAGTCCAAGCCATTACAAGCGATGCTTAAAGTACATGCTGGGCCAGTTGTGGGACTGCACCCTATGTTTGGTCCAGATGTGCCGAGTCTTGCAAAGCAAGTTGTTGTGTACTGTGATGGCCGTGGTAGTGAACATTACCAATGGTTGCTGCAACAATTTAGCATTTGGGGCGCAAGTTTGTGTCAGATTGAAGCGGAAGAGCACGATCATGGCATGACATTAATTCAGGCATTGCGTCACTTTACTTCCTTTGCTTACGGCATGCACTTAAGTAAAGAGAACCCCAATATTGACCAATTGTTGAAGCTCAGCTCCCCTATCTATCGTCTTGAGTTAGCAATGGTTGGGCGACTGTTTGGGCAGGATCCGAACTTGTATGGCGATATTATTTTCTCATCGCAAGAGAACATCGACATGATCAAGCGATTCCATCAACGCTTAGGCGACGCTGTGGCGATTTTGGATGGTCAAGATAAAGCCAAGTTTGTAGAAAGCTTTAAACAGGTGAGTGATTGGTTTGGCGGGTACTCACAGCAGTTCATGAATGAAAGCCAAAACTTGCTCAAGCAAGCTAACGACAACATTCATCGTGGATGAGGTTGACACGGTATATCCCGAATGACGAAACCGAAAAAGAGCAGCTAGGCTGCTCTTTTTTATCGTCTATCTAATGACTATCGACCTCATGCAATCAGTTCACTGAGGTTTCACTCTCTTTCTTATTTGGGTTCGACGCAGTATCGATGCTGTTGTCTCGATAAGGGGAGTTAGTCAAGTTGATTTGAAGACGAACGACGTTATCAATCAATTGCACCAGCGGGCCCCATTTTACTTTGTGTTCTTTTTCGAAGACCGAGTTGAAGTTTTCTGGTGTCCAGTCCATGAAATACTTCGGGTTCAATGCTTTGCCTAAAAAACGAACTTCATAATGCAGGTGAGGGCCTGTGGAGTTTCCAGAGTTGCCGCATTGAGCAATGACGTCTCCTTTACTGACAAACTGACCATTTTTCACTGAGAAATGGCGTAGGTGAGCATAGACGCTACTAAACCCAAATGAGTGGCGTAAAGTGATGTAGTTGCCGTAACCAGAGTACCCCCAACGCGCGATATCCACTACGCCATCGGCTGGCGCATAGATGGTCTTGCCCTGATCGCAAGTCAAATCAATTCCCGTATGTACTTTTTGTCTTCCTGAGATAGGGTGAGTACGTCTACCAAATGGAGACGAAACTCGATTGTATCTCATTGGACTGTCATTTGGGATCAGACGAAACATGGTCGCGCGAACCGCAGAGTCGATCGCCGCGGCATCAATCCTTTCTTCTAATGCTTGTTGGTTTGTGTTGTCCATCATGTCTTCGTCAGCAAGACCGAGCACAGATTCGACATCGAATACGCGCTTACCTAATATTTGAATCTCGCCATCTTTATCTGTTAAAGATTGAGACAGAATATGATTGGTATCAACTTGCTCTTCGTAAAGGGCAGTCATTTCTGCTTTCTCGCTTTCTAGCTTTGCTATGGTTTGAATTAACTCATTCTGATTGTTCAGTTGATGTTGATTCATATACCACGCGCCACCTAGGACGGCTGGTAAAGTGATAACCGAAGCGACAATAGCTAGGACCGAAAAGCGGCCCAAATAAAAGTGCTGATCACCTTTTTTTGTCGGTATCTGCATGATGATTTTTTTAGACATAGTTATTATTTTTTCGATTAGTTTGTGCCCTTCTAAAAAGCGAAGTGAACTCAATGCACCGTCGTTTAAGAAGGTCGTGGTCGCCGACATCCAATTGGCCTATAAGCGGTATGATTACCGCATCCAAAAGCGTTACAGATATGAATGCAACACCGAATCGTTTGTGTCATTCCTAATTTATACCGAAGTGAAACGGTATCATAATCAAGAAAATCGGCTGAGTAGTATATCAAGTAGAACAAAAAGTGTTCAACTGTGTTTAAGAAAACACCGAGCCAGCTCTAAAGCAATGTACGCTTTACGGTTGCTGTACACAGAAAAATGCGAACTCCATATTCAAAGAGTTTGGTCGCCGCGACAGCAATGAGTAAAGCAAGAAAGGCCGCTATAATAGCGGCCTTTGTACAAATTACAATCAAAGCTTGAGAACAATCACTGGAGACGCTGCTCTCACGTATCTATTTTGTAATACGTTTATATTTGATGCGGTGAGGTTCTGCAGCTTCAGGGCCCAGTGTTTTCTTCAACCAGTCCATGTATTCCGTGTAGTTACCTTCGTAGAAGTTCACTTGTCCTTCATCACGGTAGTCGATAATGTGCGTGGCAATACGGTCAAGGAACCAACGGTCGTGTGAGATAACCATTGCACAACCAGGGAACTCTAGCAGTGCTTCTTCTAGTGCACGCAGTGTTTCAACATCCAGGTCGTTGGTTGGCTCATCGAGTAATAATACGTTGCCACCCGCTTTTAGCAGCTTCGCTAGATGTACACGGTTACGTTCACCACCAGATAGTTCACCAATAACTTTTTGTTGGTCTGAGCCTTTGAAGTTGAAGCGTGAACAGTAAGCTCGAGCTGGAATCTCGAAGTTGTTGATCTTAATGATATCAGCGCCTTCAGAGATCTCTTGGAATACGGTATTTTTATCGTTCATTGAATCGCGAAACTGTTCAACCGATGCCAGTTTGACGGTATCACCAAGTTCGATCGTACCTGAATCCGGTTGTTCAGTACCGCTCAGCATTTTGAATAGAGTCGATTTACCAGCACCGTTGGCACCAATAATACCGACAATTGCGCCTTTCGGAATGCTGAATGAGAGATCATCGATCAATACGCGACCGTCGAACGATTTAGTTAAGTTATTTACTTCAATAACTTTATCACCCAAGCGTTCGCCTGGTGGGATGAACAGTTCGTTCGTCTCGTTACGTTTTTGATGATCGGTGGTTTGTAGTTCTTCAAAGCGAGCCATACGAGCTTTGGACTTCGCCTGACGGCCTTTAGGGTTTTTGCGTACCCATTCCAACTCTTTCTCGATGGTCTTTTGGCGAGCGCTTTCTTGAGATGCTTCTTGTTGCAGACGCGCATCTTTTTGCTCTAGCCAAGACGTGTAGTTGCCTTCCCATGGAATGCCTTCACCTCGGTCAAGTTCGAGGATCCATCCTGCAGCGTTATCGAGGAAATAACGGTCGTGGGTGATAGCGACAACCGTGCCTGAGTAATCGACTAAGAATCGTTCTAGCCATGCAACGGATTCGGCATCCAAGTGGTTGGTCGGCTCGTCGAGAAGTAGCATATCTGGCTTTTCTAGCAGAAGGCGACAGATAGCGACACGACGTCTTTCACCACCGGAAAGATGAGCAATCTTTTGATCCCACTCAGGTAGACGCAGTGCATCCGCGGCACGCTCAAGTGCGTTATCTAAGTTATGGCCATCTTTAGCTTGGATCAGTGCTTCTAGCTCGCCTTGTTCTTTCGCAAGAGCATCAAAGTCAGCATCAGGTTCTGCATAGGCTGCGTATACTTCATCTAGACGTTTCAGTGCGCCTGCTACATCTGACACCGCTTCTTCTACAATTTCACGAACGGTTTTAGATTCGTCCAGCACTGGTTCCTGAGGCAGGTAGCCGACGTTCAAGCCGGGTTGTGGACGCGCTTCACCGTCAATATCAGTATCGATACCCGCCATGATACGTAGCAGCGTCGATTTACCTGCACCGTTCAGACCTAAAACACCGATTTTTGCACCAGGGAAGAAGCTCAGAGAGATGTCTTTAAGAATTTGTCGCTTAGGTGGCACGATTTTGCTCACGCGCGACATGGTATATACGTATTCAGCCATTGCCGATCATTCCTAAATTAACTGTCATGTAAACGCTCTATTTTATACCAAGTGCCACGGTTTTGTTACCACATGGTAAGAATTTCCGTTTTAAGACGATTTCTTATTTTTATATGACCGGAAACTTACTCCGATAGGGTATAAACTTTCCCAAGTATAATTTTTAATACAACAAGCCGCTTTACAGAGTCAGTGATCTTCTGTGTAAATAGGTTTGAATACATTCTAATAAAAGACCGTAGAGTCTGGGGAAAGAATATAAATGAAATTCAACGTTACAATATTGGCTAAAGGTGTTTGCTGTGCCGCTGCAATCAGTGCGGTGAGTATGTCGGCCAACGCATCGCTGAGCTTAGAAAAGCAGCGGATTGTTTATGAACAGGCTCAAGATTTTTTAGATGCGAATAACATTGATGCGTACTTGGCCATTCGCCCTAAAATTGCCGATTATCCGTTAACACCGTATGTCGACTATCGAACTTTTATTCGCCAACTGCCAAGCAAGACGCCACAACAAGTCGATGATTTTATTGATCAACACGAAGCGTTCCCTTTTTCGCGCCGTATCCGCGCTTCGTACCTAGATCAGCTTTATCGTAATAGTGATTGGAAAACGATTACTGAGTTTCAAAAAGTGATACCAAGTGGCGAACGTTACCAATGTATATTTTATCGTGCTCAGCTCAAACAAGGTAAGCAAGTTGCGGCATTTAAAGGTGCAGAAGATATGTGGTTGAGCAGGTCGAGCATCGCTAGTGAGTGTGATCCGTTATTTGTATCTTGGGATAAAGCGGGCGGTCGAACTGACGATTTGATTTTGCAGCGTATGTTGTTGGCGTTTGATGGACGTAACGGCAGTTTGATGAACTACCTACAAAAATTGCCTAAATCAGCAAAAGCTAAGCAGCAGGCAAAGGATATGGTAGCGCTTTTCAATAATCCTGCATCGGTGGGTGACTTTGCGAAGCAGAAGCCAGCAAATGACTTTAATCGCAAACAAAGCCTGTATGCATTAGAAAAACTGGCACGTATGAATATAAATCAAGCTCAGCAGGCGTATTCCCGTGTTGTCGACGGCCAAAAATTCTCAGCAGAAGAGGCGCAATCTCTCGCGGATTACATTGCGTTTCGATTAACTCGAACGGAGTCTCCAAAGCTAGCGCAATGGCGTGATGACAAAACCAAAACCAGTCAGTACTTACCGTTGATAGAAACTCGTATTCGTCTCGCGGTACAAAATGCAGACTGGAAAGGCATTCAAGAATGGATCTCTGTTCTGAATAAAGAAGAGCAAGCGACATTAAGATGGCAATACTGGCTTGGCAGAAGTGAAATTGCGTTAGGTGATGATATTGCCGGTAAGAAGCGTTTGGCGACGTTGGTCGGTGAGCGTAACTTCTATAGTGTGGCTGCTGCTAATGCGATTGGCCAGTCAATCAAGTATCCCAAACACTCGGTTAAACTCGATAATCAAGTTCTAGCCCCTTATCAAGATTCGCTTGCTCGTATTGAAGAGTTGATTGAAACAGACAAAATCTCTGCCGCGAAAAGTGAATGGGCCCACCTGCTTCGCCGTGTGGATAACGATGAAAAACAGATGCTTGCTGCGTATGCGTCTTCTAAGCACTGGCACCACCTAACGGTTATTGCAAGTATTCAAGCACAAATGTGGGACAATATTGAACTCAGATTTCCAATCGCACATCGCTGGTGGTTTGATTTTTATGCCAAAAAACACAATATCGATCCTGTGATGATGATGTCTTTGGCACGTCAGGAGAGTGCGTTAGACTCTAATGCGCGCTCCCCAGTTGGTGCGCGTGGCCTTATGCAGATTATGCCTGCGACAGCGAAATACACGGCTCGCAAGTACAACCTCGGCTATCAAGGCACTCAAGATTTATATAATGTTGGTAAGAACATCGAAATTGGTAGCCATTATCTGCAAGGATTATTAGAGGATTACGATAATAATCGTATTTTCGCGCTTGCGGCTTATAATGCGGGTCCTAACCGAGTAAAAACGTGGCGAGAGCGAACCCAAGGGAAGTTGGATGCGTATGCCTTCATCGAGGCGATTCCATTTAAAGAAACTCGTGGATATGTGCAAAACATTTTGATGTTTGAAACTTACTATCGCGATCTTTTGGGTATTGACGGCGCGTTCTTGAATCAACATGAGATCAATACCAAGTATTGAATGAGGTAATTGGATGTCACACCAACCTGAGTACAAAGACTGGCAGCAGATTATTGAGCTGATCCGATCAAGTGTGAATGACCAGCAGCATGACATGTTGTTAACCATGCTAATGACTCCGGATGAAAGAGAAGCATTAATTGCGCGGGTCAATATTCTCAATGAACTTCTGAAAGGGGAGTTATCGCAACGTCAGATAAGTCAGATGCTTGGGGTGGGCATAGCCACTATCACTCGTGGCTCTAATGAGTTGAAGTCAAAATCCGATGAGGAAAAAGACAAGCTCAAAGTATTGTTAGAGCAAGTCGTAAAGTAATCATAATAAAGGGCGGGATATCCGCCCTTTATTATTCACATGACCCGTCCTAAATAAGGTTCGCTGGAAAGTGCTCTGAATTGGTAAAAGGAATCAAAGCGAGAATCAGCGCTTGATGATATACCGAGCTGCGCGTCAGTTGGTTTTGCGTTAATAAACTGATAGCTCCGCCTTTCTGCTTAATATTCTCGGTGCCAAAGACCTCGTCCATCACATCACCCAATTCATTAGCGTGTTCCAGTTTCATTAACACATCTGGTGGTAGCATCAAGCTTGCCGAGCGGGATTCACCTCGGTGTGTATCTGACTCTATCACCATCCAGGCGAAAGTGACGTTGTCTTCAATTCCTGCCTCTAATCCAACGTAGAAATCTCCGTATGGCAGTTCTACTTTTGCATTTCGTACTCGATTCAATGCGCCTAAATGTGTCTCGTCATTACTCATCGGTTGATCTGCCACACCGCTAGGCACGTTAACTCCCACAAATTCAAATGATTGTAGAGGGAATGCACTGACAAAGGCACTTTCCACAGCGGCTATTTTAGCTGGGTTCAAAGAGGCGATGACGACTTTTTGGGTTACCATGATCTTTTTACTCACTGGTGTCTTTTAACTCAATTTTACTTGGGTTGGTTTGACGTTTTCACTTGGGTAACAACCGAGTACTTTCAAATGCTTAGTGATCTTTGTGAGCTCTTGTATCGCCTGTTGCATTTTTTCTGAATCGAGGTGAGACTCTAGATCGACATAGAACATCTCTTCCCATGGGTTACCCATGATTGGACGAGATTCTAGCTTGGTCATGTTGATGCCATAGCGCTGAAGTACCAAGAGCGTTTCGACCAGTGAACCTGCTTCTTGAGAAGTCGACATTATTAATGTGGTTTTGGCTGGAATCTGTGTCGATACTTCTACAGGTTTACGGGCAACGACGATGAAACGAGTGTGGTTTTCTGTTTGATTGGCAATATTCCCCTGAATTGCTTGAAGGCCATATAACTTGCCACTTGATGCGTTGCCAATGGCTGCTACGTCATCACGATTCAGTTCTTGTACCTTTTGCATGGCATCTGCAGTGCTCGCACAAGACTCTAATTTCACTCCTTTCAGACGGCTAAGAAATTCGCTGCATTGTTGATGAGGTTGTGGGTGAGAATATAGGGTTCTGAGGTCTTCTAAACGTATGTCTTTAGTCGCAACAAGGCAATGCTCAATCGGCTGGGTTAACTCCCCTACGATGTATAATGTGGTGTGTTGCAGCAGATCATACACCTCGTTGATCGAACCAGAACTGGTGTTTTCAATCGGCAGTACACCATAGTCAGCATGTCCCGATTCTACCGTTTGAGTGACTTCTCTAAAATGCTCACAGTTTAATTCAATCAACTCGGTATTTTTACGGCTGAAGTATTCACGGCTCGCCAAGTGAGAGTATGAGCCTTTGGCGCCAAGGAAGGCCACTCTCGCGAGCGGTTTACGGCTTTGTTGAGGATTGACTAGGTTTTGCAAATAACTTTGTTGCAAAAGCACCGAGTCTTCAATAATCGTATGGAAAAGTTTGGTGATGTACTGCGCATCCAGCTCGTATTTATCACGACCATTGGAAATCAGTTTCACCAATAATTGCTGTTCACGGACGGCATCGCGAACGGGCTTTGAGGTTTGTACTTTGCTTTTGGCTACTTCAATGCTGAGTTTACGACGTTCTGACAGCAAGCTAAGTAGCTCATCGTCGAGCTCATTCAGACGTGAACGGATCTTTTCCAGGGAAATAGGTTGGTCAGTCATCAATTCTTTCCTTATAAAAAAGCCTCCCGTTTTGGGAGGCTTTCTGTTTGTTTTTGACTTTTCTTTCTACAAACGACTTAGCCTCTCCAACTAGAGAAGGAAAAAGAAGTCAAAAATAAACAGTGTGGATAAATGCATAAATAGTACGTAATTTGTGAGTGTTTAAACACAATAAGCAAGCTAGCGTAGGGCGTCAAGCAAAAAAATAGCGCCTTTCGGCGCTACTTCCTCAATCTGATTGATTTAGTCATCTTCTTCCACAAGCTCTGGCTTGTTAGCACGACGAGCTTCAGGTTTGTGGGTCAGCTTATTCAATTGACGTTCTAGTTTTTGCTCCACTTCGTTAACAGCTGCGTAAAGATCTTCATTACATGCTGAAGCAATCAACTGACCTTTAGGTACTGTGATAACGGCTTCGAACTTCTTCTGTTTATTAGGCTCTTCACTGAAAGTCGCTTGGCACCCAATAATGTCGACTTGCCATTTTTCCAGTTTTTTAAATTTGCTCTCTATATGAGCACGGATTGCAGAGGTGATTTCGATGTTTTTGCCAGTAATGTTCATTGTCATATGTTTTTCCTCTGTTTCATCCCTCATGGGTTGAGTTCAGATTACCGCGTTAAGCATAAAATTATGTGATATAGATCACCTTTTAGGGTTGTGGTTTTATAATAAAAAACGAATGTGATCTTACTCAAGAAGTGCCGATATTTATCATTAAATAGCTTGTTATTGGTTCGCAAATCATTAGATTGAATGGAGTAGTCAGCTGAAAACCCATCCGTTTTTAGAGGCGTTGTGCAACCTAGAATCGTCAATGGTCAGAATTTGGCTTACATAGCGGTGTGATCTTCTTCACTTAGGACGCTAAATAGATTGAGATATTTTTAAAGCCGCTAATTGATAAGCGGCTTTTTACTTTCCGTTTCTTGGTGCACTTTTCTTAATGGGATCATAAATACTGGATCTTCTGGTATCAGCAAGACGTTGTCTAAGGTTTTGGCGAGATCTAAACTTTCTAACTGTTTGTAGATGATGTAGTAACGATTGATGGTGGTCACGTAGCCAGCAGTCGCGCTGAGGCTTTTACGCATTTCCACTTCCACGTTGTTAAACCAGACATTGGGATCAAACCCGTTGCGAGCTGCGCGTTTACGTATCTTTTCAACGTTTCCAGGCCCTGCATTGTAAGCGGCTAAGGTAAAATAAATTTTGTTTTCCGCAGTGATAGCTTTGTCGCTAAAGTATTGGCGACGTAAAAATGCCATGTATTTTACGCCAGCATGCACGTTGTTCTCTAGGTTACGTATATTTTTTATATTGATATTAGGGTCTCTTGCCGTGCTAGGTAAAATTTGCATGATGCCGACCGCGCCTCGACTGCCAACCAAATTATTATTAAACCCCGACTCTTTGTATGCTAATGCGGCAATCAGTAAATAATCAAAATCGTATTTTTTTCCATAGCGAGAAAATAATGCGGACAACTTATCTAAACGAGCGATCTTATCTGGGTTAAGTGCTCTGTTGAGCCAGTTGGTATTATCGATATACTTTGCGTAAATAACATTACCCAACAAGGTTCCTGAGCGTGACTTTTTGATGAATTGGTTCACAACGCCTTTGAGCTGCGGGCTGTCTTTGCGCATCACCCAGGCTATTTTGCCATTTTTACGTAGCGGGATTTTCTTATGGACACGGATGTCATCCATGACCTTGAGCCATAATTTTGCTTTGTGGCTGTCTAAGACAATCGCTTTAATATAGCCATTATTGAGCATGCCCACTAACTCGTAATCTTGCAGATTTTCTTCGACAAAGTTGACGATCACAGGCGGTAAATTTTTTTGATTTAATTGTTTATTCAATAACTGAATACTTTCAAAGTAGCTCGAACTGGGTCTAACCCAGATCTCTTTGCCACTCAGTTGTTCCAGCTTCGTCATTGCTGGTGTTTTATTATTGGTAATGACCCATTCTTCAATTCCGGAAAGAATTGGATCGCTAAAGTCGACGTTCTGTTGACGATGCTTGGTTATGGTTAAATTTGCCACTACTAAATCGCCCAAGCCCTTTTCTAAAGTGGGAAACAGTTCATCACGAGATAAGGGAATAATTTGCACATTGATTTTTGGTTTAATTTTTCGCAAGTCTTTTTCGAAATGAGCCAGTAGTTCCGCTCCAATCCCTTTCGGCGTGCCAGCTTCGATGTAGTAAAAACCCAGATCAGCAGAAACGAGCACGCGCAGTAAGTTTTTTTCTTTTATCACGTCCAAGTCGCCCGTGTATGGAGGCTGTTTAAGAGGAGAAACTTGTAATGCGGAAGCGGATGCGGATAGTAGGATCAGCAAAGTGGTCCATAGTTTAAATATCTTCACGTTCACATCCACAGTCAGAGGGGAGAGCTTTAAGAATATGTCTTGATTAAAAAAGCATCAAGTGGGTGTGTTTGATCTTGAGAGCTAAGAATAAGAAAGGACTAAAATGAAACCGCCACGGTAGTGTGACTGTGGCGGTTATTGCTCGGTGTTACTCAACAGGGTTAAGTTTTATTAAGGCTTCTGTTCTTGCAATGGAGTCTTCTAGACCTAGCTGTTTGTATGCCTCTAGCTGTATTGCAAGTGACTTACGTGCGGCTTCAGTATCTGGGAATGCTTTTTGTAGCTCTTGGCTACGAGTGATTGCTGCAATCCAAGCTTCTCGGCGAAGATAGAAATCCGCAGTGGCTAAGTCGTAGTTGGCTAAGCGGTTCTTTAACGCGACCATACGTTTTTGCGAATCTTCAGCATATGGGCTGTTCGGGTAGCGTTGCAGTAACTTCTTAAAGTCATCAAAGGCTTTTTTGACGGGTTCTGGATCCCTATCACTGCGATCAATGCTAAATAAGTCATGCATAAAGTTACGATCTTGTGCCATGTGGCTCAGGCCTCGCATGTATAGTACCCAGTCCATTTTTTCATGGGTCGGATTTAAACGCATGAAGCGAGAGATGGTGGCTAAACCTAAGGCTAGGTCGTCGTTTTTATAGTACGCGTAGATGAGGTCAAGTTGGACCTGTTCTGAGTAGGCACCAAACGGGTAACGTGAGTCTAGTGCTTCGAGTTTTTCAATGGCGGTAAGCCAATTGCCTGTTTGAAGCGAGGTTTGTGCGTCGGCGTACAGTTCTGAAGGTGGCACATCAGGAACGATTTTTTCTTTGCTTGCACATCCAAATAGGAAGGATACCGCTAAAAGGCCTATTAAAGTCTGACGTTTCATATCAGGAGTCTGTTCCTTGAATCTAAATATTTCTTAAGCTGCCGTTACTTTCTTTGCAGTAACAGATACAATGACGTAATAGTCTATTTTTTCACAGTCGTGAGCATTAGTCTCACAGTTTTTAAAAAAGTTCGATATGGCTCAGCAGATAGTATTAACAAATACCGTAAAAGATAGCCAGTTAGGTCAACGTTTAGACCAAGCTATCGCAGAATTATTCGCTGATTTTTCCCGCTCTCGCCTGAAAGAATGGCTTGTAGAGGGAAAAGTTAAAGTGGATGGTGAAGTTGTCACCAAACCTCGCACCAAAGTCATGGGCGGCGAGGAAATTACATTGCAAGCCGAACTGGAAGATGAAGAGCGTTGGGAAGCGCAAGATATCCCTCTAGATATCGTTTATGAGGATGACGACATCATCGTTATCAATAAGCCTCGTGGCTTTGTTGTGCATCCAGGAGCGGGCACGCCTGATGGAACCGTGCTAAATGCCTTGTTGTATCATTATCCTGACATTGCAGAAGTCCCGCGTGCGGGGATTGTTCATCGTCTAGATAAAGACACAACAGGGTTGATGGTCGTTGCGAAAACCGTACCTGCTCAAACGCGCTTGGTTCGTGCGTTGCAAAAGCGCAATATTACTCGTGAGTATGAAGCCATTGCTATTGGCCGTATGACCGCGGGTGGTAAAGTGGAGCAGCCGATTGGTCGTCATTCGACAAAACGTACCTTGATGGCTGTTACACCGATGGGGAAACACGCTGTGACGCATTATCGCGTCGCTGAGCATTTCCGTGAGCACACTCGTATCCGTTTGCGTCTTGAAACTGGACGAACTCACCAGATCCGTGTGCATATGTCTTACTTGCAGCACCCGCTGCTCGGTGATACAGCATATGGTGGGCGGGCGCGTATCCCGTCTGGTGCGTCAGAAGAATTAACCGCAATGATCCGTGGGTTTGACCGTCAAGCATTGCACGCAGCCATGCTACGATTTGAGCACCCAGTTACGGGAGAGGAGCTGGAGTTCCATGCGCCTATCCCAGATGACATGGTCGCGATAACAGAAGCATTGCGCCAAGATACGGAAGAGCACGGTTTACCCGACGAGTTTTAATATGAAGACGATTATCCCTAACTGGCCCGCGCCAAAAAATATTAAGGCTTTCGCATCAACGAGACAGGGTGGTTTTTCTACAGGCCCGTATCGTGGGCTGAATCTTGGTACTCATGTTGGGGATAATTTGTCTCATGTCGAGAAAAACCGTCAGTGGCTAGTGCAACAAATGAATATGCCAAGTTCGCCAATTTGGCTAAATCAAACCCATTCAACGGTCATAGCTGATGTTGCAGATTCTACGTCTGAAGTACTGGATGCGGATGGGTGTTTTACCTCATCACCTCAAGTGATCTGTTCTGCAATGACCGCAGACTGTTTGCCTGTATTACTGACCAATACGTTAGGAACGCAAGTTGCAGCGGTACATGCTGGTTGGCGTGGATTGGCAAATGGCATTGTTGAAAATGCACTGGGCTTGTTTTCTGGTGAAGTTATGGCTTGGCTAGGTCCTGCTATTGGTTCAGCGGTGTTTGAAGTTGGAGAAGATGTACTGCAGGCTTTTGTTGACTTCGATCCTCAAGCTCAACTTGCATTTACGCCGCGAGACGTCGAAGGAAAATGGCTTGCGGATATGTCAATGCTTGCGACGCAGCGTCTTAATAAAGCTGGTGTTTCTCAAGTGTTTGATTCAGGTTTGTGTACCTTGCAAAATAGCGACGATTTTTATTCTTACCGCCGTGATGGCATCACGGGTAGGCAGGCAACGTTTATCTGGATTGAAGAATAACGCTTGATTACAGTGCGCATGCTGTGCAAATTTTGTGCAACTATATTTGCCTGAACCCTTGAAATTCCCCTTCCTAGTATCCATCTTTCTAACTGTCAAAAGACTATTTTATTTGAGGTTAGGAAGGTAGATATGCGTCTTGATCGATTCACAAGTAAGTTTCAAATCGCTATCTCTGATGCTCAATCATTAGCGTTAGGGCGCGATCATCAATATATCGAGCCAGTCCATTTAATGGTGGCTTTGCTCGATCAAAATGGCAGTCCAATTCGTCCGCTGTTGACGATGTTGGACGTGGATGTCACTCAACTCCGTTCTAAATTGAGCGAAATGCTCGATCGACTGCCAAAAGTGAGTGGCATTGGCGGCGATGTGCAGCTTTCTAGCGCGATGGGTACGTTGTTCAACTTGTGTGACAAAGTAGCTCAGAAGCGTCAGGACTCCTACATTTCGTCTGAGGTTTTTTTACTTGCTGCCATTCAGGATCGTGGTCCGCTTGGCCAGCTACTAAAAGAAATTGGATTAACTGAAGAGAAGTTGAGCCAGGCGATAGAAAAGATCAGAGGTGGTCAAACCGTCGATGATCCGAATGCAGAAGAGCTGCGTCAGGCACTTGAGAAATTCACCATTGATCTGACTGAACGAGCGGAGCAGGGTAAGTTGGATCCGGTTATTGGTCGTGATGATGAAATTCGTCGTACGATTCAAGTTTTGCAGCGCAGAACAAAAAATAACCCAGTTATCATCGGTGAACCCGGCGTGGGTAAGACTGCGATTGTAGAAGGCCTTGCCCAACGTATCGTCAATAACGAAGTACCTGAAGGTCTGCGTGGGCGACGTGTGCTTGCTCTGGACATGGGAGCTTTGGTCGCTGGGGCGAAATATCGTGGTGAATTTGAAGAGCGCTTGAAATCGGTGCTGAATGAACTGGCGAAAGAAGAAGGTAACGTCATTTTGTTCATTGATGAGCTTCATACCATGGTTGGCGCTGGTAAAGGTGAAGGCTCAATGGACGCAGGGAATATGCTGAAGCCGGCATTAGCCCGTGGTGAACTTCATTGTGTTGGTGCAACAACGTTAGATGAATACCGCAAGTACATTGAGAAAGACGCAGCTTTAGAGCGTCGTTTCCAAAAAGTGCTGGTGGATGAACCAACGGTTGAAGATACCGTGGCGATTTTGCGTGGGTTAAAAGAGCGATACGAGCTACACCATCACGTTGAAATTACCGATCCAGCCATTGTTGCAGCTGCGAGCTTGTCACATCGCTATGTGTCAGACCGTCAGTTGCCGGATAAAGCAATCGACTTGATCGATGAGGCGGCTTCGAGTATTCGCTTACAGATTGACTCTAAACCAGAGTCTTTGGATAAGCTTGAACGTAAGATCATTCAGTTGAAGATTGAGCAACAGGCGTTAAGCAATGAGCACGATGAAGCCAGCGAAAAGCGTCTCAACACGTTAAATGAAGAGCTGACTGAAAAAGAGCGTGAATATGCAGAGCTTGAAGAAGTGTGGAACACAGAAAAAGCCGCGCTTTCAGGCACGCAGCACATTAAATCAGAGCTTGAACAAGCACGTATGGACATGGAATTTGCCCGCCGTGCTGGGGATCTGAACCGAATGTCCGAGCTTCAGTACGGTCGTATTCCTGAGCTTGAAAAACAGCTCGATTTGGCGGCTCAAGCCGAAATGCAAGAAATGACGTTGCTGCGTAACAAGGTAACGGATAATGAAATTGCTGAGGTGCTCTCTAAACAAACTGGTATTCCAGTCTCTAAAATGCTGGAAGCAGAGAAAGAGAAATTGCTTCGTATGGAAGATGTGTTGCACCGACGTGTTATTGGGCAGGTTGAAGCGGTTGAAGTGGTCTCTAATGCGATTCGTCGTAGCAGAGCGGGGTTGTCCGATCCAAACAGACCGATTGGCTCTTTCCTATTCTTAGGGCCAACAGGGGTGGGGAAAACTGAGCTGTGTAAAACCCTCGCAAGCTTTATGTTTGATAGCGAAGATGCCATGGTGCGTATTGATATGTCTGAGTTTATGGAGAAGCACTCCGTGGCTCGACTGGTTGGTGCGCCTCCGGGCTACGTTGGCTACGAAGAGGGCGGCTATCTGACAGAAGCAGTTCGTCGTAAACCTTATTCGGTTATTTTATTGGATGAAGTGGAAAAGGCACATCCAGACGTCTTCAACATTTTGTTGCAAGTGTTGGATGATGGCCGTTTAACGGATGGTCAGGGTCGTACCGTTGACTTCCGAAATACGGTTGTGATTATGACGTCGAACCTTGGTTCGTCACAAATCCAAGAGAATTTTGCAACGCTGGATTATCAAGGTATTAAGGACGCGGTCATGGAAGTGCTCAGTAAACACTTCCGTCCAGAGTTCTTGAACCGTGTTGATGAAACGGTGGTGTTCCATCCTCTTGGTAAAGACCATATTAAGTCTATTGCGTCGATTCAATTGGAGCGTCTGCATAAACGTCTGATTGAAAAAGACTACGAATTGGAAGTTGGTGATGATGCACTGGATCTGATTGCTCAGGTTGGTTTTGATCCTGTTTATGGGGCGCGTCCACTCAAACGTGCGATTCAACAAAATGTTGAAAACCCATTAGCTAAATCGATGCTATCTGGTCAGTTCTTACCAGGAAAACCAATTGTCTTGGGCGTAACAGATGGTCATATAACAGCCCGTCAATAACGACAAGAGATTATGGGACTAAACGAAAGCCATGCAGTGATGCATGGCTTTTTCTTTCTGCTCTTCATTTACTTGAATGAGGTTTACAGTTGAGTGTTATGAGAAATTCGCATTGATTCGCATTTTTAAATAGTTTTCAGCGCTGATTGGAGGATACACCTGTTGCGGTCCTTGGATGATTTGATCTCGATTCGCCTGACAGAAAAAGGCCATGCTATATCGAGAGTCTTGGTTTTCTTCTGCCGTCGGCATGCGCACTCTATGTAGTGTCGATTTCAATAAGTCATCACTCCAGCGCATGAGCATATCACCGATGTTACAGGTGATAACGCCTGTTTTAGGTTCAACGGCACTCCAGACTAAGTTTTCCTTCGCATCTTTTCCTGCCGCAACTTGCAAACCGCCTTGGTTCTCTTGCTGGAATACCATGGTTAAGCAATCAAAGTCGGTGTGGGCACCCGCACGCCACAGTGAGCCTGAGTCGGGAATGTCTGTCATCGGCAAGTAGTGCAGCATGCGTAAAGTACTCAAGTAATTGTCAGAATCTCTTTGGTGCGCTTTGGTGAAAAAATCCCTTTCGAAGCCCAGTTTGTCGGCAAAACAGGAGAGTATATTCATCCCGAGAAGCCAAGCTTGATGTTCGAACTTGAGCAAATGTACTTTAAAATCTTCTACAAGATCATGACTTGGCCATAAACCATCCATATGTGGCAAAGTAATTTGATACGATTCTTTTTGATCAGCGGTACCCGTCGATGGGCGGACTTGCTGTTTAAACTCCCAACCGGCATTCAAGCCTTCTTTTAATGGATATTGTTGCTTCTCTTGCTCGGACAGAGCGAAGAATTGTTCACTCAACTCAAATGATCTCTCTACGTCAGCTAACGGAATACTATGGTTGATTAACTGAAAAAAGCCAACTTGAGTCGCAGCTTCCCAAAGTTGCTCGGTTATGATTTCACGTCGACTATCAAAGTCTTCCAAGTCGATGATAGGGATCAACGTATCATTTGCTTCACAGCCTACCCCACCGATGGTGGTTTCAAAGTTAAGTTCATCTAAAAGATATGATTGAGTCATTCGTGTTTCTCCAATTAACAATTAAGCTAATGCTTGTTATTGGAGCAATGCCCAGCAATAGCCTAGGAACATGAGTTCCTTGCTATTACAGGCCGCTTCTACTCCTAGTGATATTTATTTCAATGCATAAACGTGTGGCAGCCGCTCATCTCAAGCTATCTGTTACCAAACGCCAAGCTGTACTTGTTCAGCTTCCTCTTCAAGTAACGGACCAAGGACTTTTACCTCACGCTGCCCTGATTCAAATACGGTTCTACATGGGAGAGCCAGAGTGGGGTTTTCTGGATGATTACCCGTTATCTTTTTTAGCTTAGTTTCGCTAAGACCATACACAACGCGACCCACGCCTGCCCAATAAATCGCACCTGCGCACATGGCACAAGGTTCAGCGGAAATGTAGAGCGTACAACGGTGAAGAAATTCGGGTCGATAGAGTTTGCTGGCAGTGGTCATAATCAAGCGTTCTGCATGTCCTGTCATATCTAGATCAGGTAAGTAACCGTTAATCTGTTCCAAGAGTATCTCTCCATTTTCATCAACAAGTATTGCTGAAAATGGGTGGATACCTCGAGATTTTGCCTCTTCAGCTAATGCGAAACTGAGGCGTAAAAATTTAAAGTCGTTTTGTTGATTGATCATGATAAATCCTATCTCTGTTTTTCTTCTTCAGTCAGGCTCCAAGAGAAACAGGCACTCTGGATCCAACTAACGGATTTAAATAGCAACATGCTGACGAGAGATAAGAAGACGAGTGCAGCAAACGCTTGCGGGATCTTGAAATAGGAAGTTGAAAACTGAACAAGATAGCCAAGCCCTTTTTCTGCTGCGACGAATTCGGCAATAACTGAACCAATTACAGCTAAGGTGATCGCAACTTTTATACCACTAAAAATATGTGGGATGGCATAAGGAAGGCGAATTTGCCAGATAGTTTTGCTGTTTTTTACGCTTAATGAGCGAGACAGTTCAATCAATTCCGCAGGGGTCGACAGCATACCGGTTGTGGCTGATACCACGAGTGGAAAAAAGGTAATCAGGCACGTTATGGTTAGTCGAGGTGCGTCACCAGTGCCTAAAATGACGATCAGTAGCGGTGCAATAGCGACAACAGGCGTTGACTGTATGATCACCAATATCGGGAATAGCGCTTTGGTGAGAAACTTAGAGTTTACCATCAGGATAGCTAATGGAATACTGACTAAAAAAGAGATCCCAAAACCAAGAAGCGCAATACGCAATGTCGCCCATAGGTTGTCTAGCCATCGTTCAAAAGGTACCTGGCTAAATGCCTGCGCAATATCTGTTGGCGCGGGTAAGATAAATGTAGGCACAGAGAGCACGCGACAGACCACTTCCCAAATAGGGATGAGTGCTAATATCGCGATGAGCGGAAGCCAATTCTGTGACCATTGTGATAAATACCGTTTCATATCTACTCCTTTAGACACGTGCGATTAAGCGACCGTTCTACGTATTGGTTCAACGTTACCTTCGTCCTGACTTTCCGCGCAATTTTGTCTCTCTGAACGATAAAAATATTCGCGGATTTTGTTGGTATAAGAACCAAAGGTGAGGTCTTGCAGCGTATGGATGTCTCGCGGGCGAGGTAAATCAATGTGGATTTCCTCTAGTACGGTGCTCGGACGTGGTCCCATCACTAATACTTTGTCTGCGAGTAATACCGCCTCAGAGATAGAGTGAGTAATGAATAAAACCGTTTTCGGTTTTTCCATCCAAATTTTTTGTAGTTCAAATCCCATCTCTTCACGTGTTAGTGCATCAAGTGCGGAAAAGGGTTCGTCCATGATCAAAATATCTGGATTCAGAAGCAATGCGCGAGCGATACCGACGCGTTGCTGCATCCCACCAGAGAGCTGATTGGGCATACTGGTTTCAAAACCAGACAGACCGACAGTATTTAACAGTTCCTCCGCGTGCTTCTTTTCTTTCTGACTAACGTAATTGAACTTGTGTTTTAAAGGGAATAGCACGTTGTCGAGGATATTTTTCCAAGGCAACAACGTTGGCTTCTGAAACACAATACCGATATCTTCTCTTGGCTCGGTAACTGGTTGGCCAAAAACAGAGATTTCTCCTTCGGTGGGTGATATTAATCCTGACAAGAGCCGCAGCAAGGTCGACTTGCCACAACCAGAGGGACCAACGATGGCAACAAATTCATGCTTGTTTACATTGAAGTTGACATCGTTTAGAACCGTAACCGATTGTTTGTCAGATTGATAGGTATGCCCTATATTCTTAAACGAAACAAATGGTTGCATTAGTTCACCTCTTGGATGAATTGACGAGAAACAACCGTTTCCGGATCAAGCTTACTGAGAGCTAAACCCTGAGCCTCCGCTGTCCATTTCCAGGTTTCTTTGAGGCGTATCGGAGTAAATACACCGACGCCATCTTGCTCCGAGATTTCATTCATTACTAAGCTACGGATGGATTTGATGGTATCGCTGGCTTGAGTTACATCGACGTCTGGTACCATTTTATGAACATCTGAAGCGCTTTGTTCTGGGTTTGTCCATGTGTATTTCACTGCTTTGGCATAGGCTTTAATAAATCGTTTAACGACGTCTGGATTTTCCGACATAAACTTGTCGCTTGCGATAATAGATGATGAATAGAATTCCAGCCCTGCATCGTACCAAGGGAGTACATTGAGTTTTTTACCAGCTTGCTCTGCTTGCTCGGTGTTTTTTACTCTGTCGGTCATCCAAGAAATCATCACATCTGATTGCCCAGTGATAAGCATTGGGTTGAGCGCACCGGGATCGGCTTTTAGCACTTTGATGCTGTTTTCATCAACGCCATTTTTCTTAAGCATGATAGGAAGAAAAACATTCGCTGAAGTAAAGGGAGAGGTGACAATGGTTTTACCAGAAACATCCTTTACCGATTCAATACCAGAACTGTCGAGTGTATAGAACGCATAAGGAGCTTTGTTAAAAATAGAGTAGACGGCTTTTACAGGTACATTGTCATTTGCTTTGGCGACCATTAGGGCAACGATATCTGCTGAACCAATATCCGCCGTGCCTGTCGCCACTTTGGTTATTGCGTCAGTCGAGCCTTTACCACCAAGTATCTTTACGTCAAGATCTTCGTCCGCAAAGAAACCTTGTTGTACGCCAACAAATACAGGCGCTTTATCTCCTCCCGGTAACCAATCAAGTTGGAAGGTCACTTTATCTGCTGCCAAGCTACTTGCTGATGTACATAGTAAAGATACTGAAAGGGCGAGTTTATTGATGTTTGAAATAGTTTTCATAGTTACTCCGTGTTTTCCTTTTCACTTCCTGAAGCTGCGTCCCTATGTTACGGATGCGTCACTTTAGGCTAACTATGAGCAATGTCCCGATACCAATTTGGTATCTAACCGCTTCTACTCACGATTTCATTTTACTCTCAGCAAACAACGTGCCATAAAATGCAAACAAAGATACGATGAGGTGAAACTATTCATTAACCATTAATTAACCTAGATAAGTGAGCAAAACAATGGTGCGATTTGTTGTATACAATTTGAGCTGCTAGTGAAGGTGACTTGTGACTTTTTGCACCAAGTTGGTGAATAATCTAATGTTTTGATTTGTTTTGGTGCGGAATTATTGTGGTTAACGAAGGCTTACTAAATACGAAAGTTATGGTCTATTTATTGCATTGTATACAGGCCTGAGAAGGGAGATAGCGGTGTCTCCTCCTTAGTAAATTAATTGAGTAGAAGCGGTTAAGAGTGAATCTCTGGGACATTGCTCAAGTGGTTATCCATCTTAATGATCCGAATAAAGGTTGGGTACCGATTGTTCATCAAAAAGGAAATTTATATGAACTACTTAATTAAGAATGCAAACAGTGTATTTTCACCTAGACAAAATATTCAGGATATAAGGATTCAAAATGGCTTAATCACTGAACTTGGACAAAATTTATCCCCAATTGCTACTGAGGAAATTGTTGATGCGAGCAATTGTGTCATCTACCCAGGGTTTGTGAATACTCACCACCATATTGCGCAGTCAATATTAAAGGGAATCCCTGCGGGGATTAATGATGGGTTAGGTGACTGGCTTGCGAGTGTCCCTTATCGCTATTGGCCGCAAATTACCCCAGAGATCATGTATTCGGCAGCAAAGCTGGGTTTTTACGAATTGCTTCGCTCCGGTGCGACGACATGTGCTGACCATCACTATCTTTATCATGCTAACTCAAGCCAAGAATTAGAAGACGTGCTTTGGCAGGCAGCGGATGAAATGGGCATTCGGCTTGTGCTATGTCGAGGTGGAGCAACAGTAAAAGGGACGCACAAAGGGTTGGCTAAAGCAGGTGTGGTACCTGAGTCAGCAGAACAAATGATTTCACGTTTAGATCATACGCGTAGTCGCTATCACCAAGAGGGACCGGCTTCAATGCGTCAGTTAGTTGTTGCCCCAACAACAATCGCTCATTCAGCTACACCAAGCGATCTTAAATTGATAGCAGAATACGCGAGAAGCCAAAGCCTGAGAATGCACTCGCATTTGTTAGAAGTGGATTTTGATAATGAGCAAACACTAGCAAAGTACGGAAAAAGTGCTGTAGAGTTTGCGCAAAGCTGTGATTGGCTGGGGGAAGACGTGTGGTTTGCTCATATCGTTCAAGCTAATGATGCCGATATCCAACTATTAGCTGAAACCAAAACTGGTATTGCTCATTGCCCAACATCTAACTGTCGTTTAGGTAGCGGCATTGCCCCTGTCATTGAAATGGCCAAAGCGGGGATGCCGATCTCAATTGGTGTTGATGGTTCTGCTTCTGCCGAGTCGGGATCCATGCTCCAAGAGCTGAATTTAACTTGGCTAATACATAGAGCTAAAAATGGACCTGATGCCACCACCTTAGAAGAAGTGCTTAAATGGGGCACAAAAGGTGGGGCTGATATCTTAGGGCTTCGTGAGGTAGGAGAAATTCGAGAAGGCTTTGCGGCTGATCTCGTCCTTTATGAACTCGACCATCCACGTTTATCGGGTTGCCATTCTTCTTTGCTGGCGCCAATCATGTGTGGTGAACCTGCGTCAATCAAAGCCAGTTTTGTCAATGGACGTATTGTTTACCAGCAAGACAATGATGATAAGTACTTCTATTTAGTTGAGGAAGTAAAAAGATCTATGGCTGAACTCAATCTTCGTGTGGCTAATCTAGAGTCTTAAAACTCGCCCTTCGCCCATATAGCACTCAATTTGTTGGTTATTTGAACACTCAACCTAAAAATGTCTTTTTTAGGTTGAATTCCTCTTGCTAAGTTGATTTTTCTCCCTATAATTCGCCTCCGTTGTCTCGCAAAGCATTGCTAGATAACAAGGTGGTTGAGTTAAAAAATAGCTCATAACGAAATAACTAAAAAGTGTTTGACACGATACGTTATCTCGCTAAAATAGCCGTCCGATTTGAGCAGCTGTAAAGCCTTGTTCAGTCACAAAGCTCTTTAACAATATAAACCTATCAATCTGTGTGGGCACTCGTTGATGATAATCCAATTAGAAACTTCGGTTTCAAATTAGGTTTCAATGATACGAAGTGACCATTGAATCTTCGGATTCAGCACAGTCAATTCAAACATTACGTTATGTAATGTTCAGTATTCATTGAGCCGAAAAAACTTTAAATTGAAGAGTTTGATCATGGCTCAGATTGAACGCTGGCGGCAGGCCTAACACATGCAAGTCGAGCGGAAACGAGTTCACTGACCCTTCGGGGGACGTTAACGGCGTCGAGCGGCGGACGGGTGAGTAATGCCTAGGAAATTGCCCTGATGTGGGGGATAACCATTGGAAACGATGGCTAATACCGCATGATGCCTTCGGGCCAAAGAGGGGGACCTTCGGGCCTCTCGCGTCAGGATATGCCTAGGTGGGATTAGCTAGTTGGTGAGGTAAGGGCTCACCAAGGCGACGATCCCTAGCTGGTCTGAGAGGATGATCAGCCACACTGGAACTGAGACACGGTCCAGACTCCTACGGGAGGCAGCAGTGGGGAATATTGCACAATGGGCGCAAGCCTGATGCAGCCATGCCGCGTGTATGAAGAAGGCCTTCGGGTTGTAAAGTACTTTCAGCAGTGAGGAAGGGGTGTGTGTTAATAGCGCACATCTTTGACGTTAGCTGCAGAAGAAGCACCGGCTAACTCCGTGCCAGCAGCCGCGGTAATACGGAGGGTGCGAGCGTTAATCGGAATTACTGGGCGTAAAGCGCATGCAGGTGGTTTGTTAAGTCAGATGTGAAAGCCCGGGGCTCAACCTCGGAATAGCATTTGAAACTGGCAGACTAGAGTACTGTAGAGGGGGGTAGAATTTCAGGTGTAGCGGTGAAATGCGTAGAGATCTGAAGGAATACCGGTGGCGAAGGCGGCCCCCTGGACAGATACTGACACTCAGATGCGAAAGCGTGGGGAGCAAACAGGATTAGATACCCTGGTAGTCCACGCCGTAAACGATGTCTACTTGGAGGTTGTGGCCTTGAGCCGTGGCTTTCGGAGCTAACGCGTTAAGTAGACCGCCTGGGGAGTACGGTCGCAAGATTAAAACTCAAATGAATTGACGGGGGCCCGCACAAGCGGTGGAGCATGTGGTTTAATTCGATGCAACGCGAAGAACCTTACCTACTCTTGACATCCAGAGAACTTTCCAGAGATGGATTGGTGCCTTCGGGAACTCTGAGACAGGTGCTGCATGGCTGTCGTCAGCTCGTGTTGTGAAATGTTGGGTTAAGTCCCGCAACGAGCGCAACCCTTATCCTTGTTTGCCAGCGAGTCATGTCGGGAACTCCAGGGAGACTGCCGGTGATAAACCGGAGGAAGGTGGGGACGACGTCAAGTCATCATGGCCCTTACGAGTAGGGCTACACACGTGCTACAATGGCGCATACAGAGGGCAGCCAACTTGCGAGAGTGAGCGAATCCCAAAAAGTGCGTCGTAGTCCGGATTGGAGTCTGCAACTCGACTCCATGAAGTCGGAATCGCTAGTAATCGTGGATCAGAATGCCACGGTGAATACGTTCCCGGGCCTTGTACACACCGCCCGTCACACCATGGGAGTGGGCTGCAAAAGAAGTAGGTAGTTTAACCTTCGGGGGGACGCTTACCACTTTGTGGTTCATGACTGGGGTGAAGTCGTAACAAGGTAGCGCTAGGGGAACCTGGCGCTGGATCACCTCCTTATATACGATGGATAGTTTGCTTTCACTTTTTAAAGTGAAGACAAATGAGTCACGATGAGTGTCCACACAGATTGATACGGTTTAAATTCAGAGCAAAAGTGGTTCTGCATAATCGCGAAGCCATTTATGTGGGGCTATAGCTCAGCTGGGAGAGCGCTTCGCTGGCAGCGAAGAGGTCATCGGTTCGATCCCGATTAGCTCCACCACATATTTGTGTCCCGTTCGTCTAGAGGCCTAGGACACCGCCCTTTCACGGCGGTAACAGGGGTTCGACTCCCCTACGGGATACCATCTTTAAGCACATTTCTTCAAAAAGAAAATCTTAAGTGTTCTTAAAAATGGTGACTTCAATAGAAGTGATTAGCTCTTTAACAATTTGGAAAGCTGACAAAACAACAATTTATTGTTGTTTATAAAGTTCTCAAAGTATTCCTAAGGGAATACAACTAAAAACACATTCAAGTGTTCTTGGGAATAACATCTTTAGATGTTGTTCATATTTGAGTCCGGCAAAATCGAACTGTCTCTCGCTCATTCAAATAATGAGAGACAACTTTGGTTGTTTAACGTCAATTCGAAACTTCTTCGGGTTGTATGGTTAAGTGACTAAGCGTACACGGTGGATGCCTTGGCAGTCAGAGGCGATGAAGGACGTATTAACTTGCGATAAGCCCAGATTAGGCAGTAAAAGCCACTTGAGTCTGGGATTTCCGAATGGGGAAACCCACTAGCATAAGCTAGTATCGCTGCGTGAATACATAGCGCAGCGAGGCGAACCGGGGGAACTGAAACATCTAAGTACCCCGAGGAAAAGAAATCAACCGAGATTCCGAAAGTAGCGGCGAGCGAAATTGGACTAGCCCTTAAGCTTTATATGCGTTAGACGAACGGTCTGGAAAGTCCGGCGATACAGGGTGATAGCCCCGTAGTTGACAACGCACATTCAGTGAAATCGAGTAGGGCGGGACACGTGATATCCTGTCTGAATATGGGGGGACCATCCTCCAAGGCTAAATACTACTGACTGACCGATAGTGAACCAGTACCGTGAGGGAAAGGCGAAAAGAACCCCTGTGAGGGGAGTGAAATAGAACCTGAAACCGTGTACGTACAAGCAGTAGGAGCACCTTCGTGGTGTGACTGCGTACCTTTTGTATAATGGGTCAGCGACTTATATTCAGTGGCAAGGTTAACCATCTAGGGGAGCCGTAGGGAAACCGAGTCTTAACTGGGCGTTCAGTCTCTGGATATAGACCCGAAACCAGGTGATCTAGCCATGGGCAGGTTGAAGGTTGAGTAACATCAACTGGAGGACCGAACCGACTAATGTTGAAAAATTAGCGGATGACTTGTGGCTAGGGGTGAAAGGCCAATCAAACCTGGAGATAGCTGGTTCTCCCCGAAAGCTATTTAGGTAGCGCCTCGGACGAATACTACTGGGGGTAGAGCACTGTTAAGGCTAGGGGGTCATCCCGACTTACCAACCCTTTGCAAACTCCGAATACCAGTAAGTACTATCCGGGAGACACACGGCGGGTGCTAACGTCCGTCGTGGAGAGGGAAACAACCCAGACCGCCAGCTAAGGTCCCAAATTACTACTAAGTGGGAAACGATGTGGGAAGGCTCAGACAGCCAGGATGTTGGCTTAGAAGCAGCCATCATTTAAAGAAAGCGTAATAGCTCACTGGTCGAGTCGGCCTGCGCGGAAGATGTAACGGGGCTAAGTAGTAAACCGAAGCTGCGGCAATATACTTATGTATATTGGGTAGGGGAGCGTTCTGTAAGCGGTTGAAGGTGTGTGGTAACGCATGCTGGACGTATCAGAAGTGCGAATGCTGACATGAGTAACGATAAAGGGGGTGAAAAACCCCCTCGCCGGAAGACCAAGGGTTCCTGTCCAACGTTAATCGGGGCAGGGTAAGTCGACCCCTAAGGCGAGGCCGAAAGGCGTAGTCGATGGGAAACGGGTTAATATTCCCGTACTTCAACTTATTGCGATGGGGGGACGGAGAAGGCTAGGTGGGCCTGGCGACGGTTGTCCAGGTTCAAGTGCGTAGGCTTAAGAGTTAGGTAAATCCGGCTCTTTTTAAGGCTGAGACACGACGTCGAGCATCTACGGATGTGAAGTCATTGATGCCATGCTTCCAGGAAAAGCCTCTAAGCTTCAGATAAGTTGGAATCGTACCCCAAACCGACACAGGTGGTCGGGTAGAGAATACCAAGGCGCTTGAGAGAACTCGGGTGAAGGAACTAGGCAAAATGGTACCGTAACTTCGGGAGAAGGTACGCTCCTGGCGGTGAAGTCCCTTGCGGATGGAGCTACTAGGAGTCGCAGATACCAGGTGGCTGCAACTGTTTATTAAAAACACAGCACTGTGCAAAATCGTAAGATGACGTATACGGTGTGACGCCTGCCCGGTGCCGGAAGGTTAATTGATGGGGTTAGACTTCGGTCGAAGCTCTTGATCGAAGCCCCGGTAAACGGCGGCCGTAACTATAACGGTCCTAAGGTAGCGAAATTCCTTGTCGGGTAAGTTCCGACCTGCACGAATGGCGTAATGATGGCCACGCTGTCTCCACCCGAGACTCAGTGAAATTGAAATCGCTGTGAAGATGCAGTGTACCCGCGGCTAGACGGAAAGACCCCGTGAACCTTTACTACAGCTTGGCACTGAACATTGACCCTACATGTGTAGGATAGGTGGGAGGCTTTGAAACCAGCACGCCAGTGTTGGTGGAGCCGACCTTGAAATACCACCCTTGTAGTGTTGATGTTCTAACTTGGTCCCCTCATCGGGGATGAGGACAGTGCCTGGTGGGTAGTTTGACTGGGGCGGTCTCCTCCCAAAGAGTAACGGAGGAGCACGAAGGTGGGCTAATCACGGTTGGACATCGTGAGGTTAGTGCAATGGCATAAGCCCGCTTGACTGCGAGAATGACAATTCGAGCAGGTGCGAAAGCAGGTCATAGTGATCCGGTGGTTCTGAATGGAAGGGCCATCGCTCAACGGATAAAAGGTACTCCGGGGATAACAGGCTGATACCGCCCAAGAGTTCATATCGACGGCGGTGTTTGGCACCTCGATGTCGGCTCATCACATCCTGGGGCTGAAGTCGGTCCCAAGGGTATGGCTGTTCGCCATTTAAAGTGGTACGCGAGCTGGGTTTAGAACGTCGTGAGACAGTTCGGTCCCTATCTGCCGTGGGCGTTGGAGAATTGAAAGGGGCTGCTCCTAGTACGAGAGGACCGGAGTGGACGAACCTCTGGTGTTCGGGTTGTGTCGCCAGACGCATTGCCCGGTAGCTAAGTTCGGAATTGATAACCGCTGAAAGCATCTAAGCGGGAAGCGAGCCTTGAGATGAGTTCTCCCTGATACTTTAAGTATCCTAAAGGGTTGTCGTAGACTACGACGTTGATAGGTCAGGTGTGTAAGCGTTGTGAGGCGTTGAGCTAACTGATACTAATTGCCCGTGAGGCTTAACCATACAACACCCAAGGGGTTTTGATGGACTCAATGAAAGAACATTGAATGTGTGATAATGAGAAATAAAACAGCTTTCCAGATTATTAAACTTGCTTAAGCAGCGAGTTTAAACCGAATTTGCTTGGCGACCATAGCGTTTTGGACCCACCTGATTCCATTCCGAACTCAGAAGTGAAACAAAGTAGCGCCGATGGTAGTGTGGGGTTTCCCCATGTGAGAGTAGGACATCGCCAGGCTTTGATTTGTTGTTTTTAGATTTATCCTTTTATTTAAGGAATATCTAAAGGCAAAACTAAATAAAGCGAGCTAACCATAAGACTTTATTTAGTAAAAAATACCACTGCGGAGTGGTAGTTCAGTTGGTTAGAATACCGGCCTGTCACGCCGGGGGTCGCGGGTTCGAGTCCCGTCCACTCCGCCACTCTTTCTTATATTATAGAAAGTGAGAGTCGTCTCAGTAAACACGAACTACAGGGGTATAGCTCCAATTGGTAGAGCAGCGGATTCCCCAAGTTTTTGCGAGATGGCGCGTATTGGGAGTTCAAATCTCCTGAACCATCAAAAATTTAATTACCTATTTCTAGGGGTGTAGCTCCAATTGGCAGAGCAGCGGATTCCAAATCCGCGTGTTGGGAGTTCGAATCTCTCCACCCCTGCCATATTTAAAGCCTCAGTCGAAAGACTGGGGCTTTTTTACGTTTGTTGTCTTCTGCGAAGCAATGTTGGGAGTTGGATTGCCAACCCTGCCGAACCCCTCCTATCTCCACTATTGAGCCCTAGATAAGATAAAGGGGCTTTTAGGTGTCAAGGCTGACCTTTAACCATAAGCTTGGATGATTAGCTAAAGTGTTCCTGCTATTATCAATCCTTAAAGATAATAATTAGGAAGTAAACTTATGCCACATTTTCGATTCCGAGCAGTCGAACCTCAAACGGTTCAGGCTCTTTCAGCACCGCTCACTGATACGCTGCAACCTCTTATGGAGTGCCCAAGAGAGGATTTTACCTTTGAGTATATTTACACGACGTTTTTTAGCGAAGGGGAGGTCAGTAGCGCCTATCCTTTCGTCGAAGTGCTTTGGTTCGATCGTGGTCAAAAGGTGCAAGATGAAGTTGCCCAGGTTATTACTAAACAGATAAGAGGCATCGTGGGAGAAGATGTCGATGTCGCAGTCATCTTTTCTGCGTTATCTCCTAATAGCTACTATGATAATGGTGAGCATTATTAGGGGATGAACACTATGAGGTTGAGACGTTTATTATATTATTTCTTTCTTTGCTCAACCTCCGTGCAAGCTACTCAATGGGAGGATGTTTCTACTCCGACGAAGAACCTTTCATCATCAATTGGTAGTTACGCTAATGGCTGCTTAGATGGCGCGAGCTCCCTACCCACCGAAGGCATCGGCTACCAAGTTTTACGTAGTAGAGCGAATCGCTATTATGGTCATCCTCATACGATTAAGTTTGTACAAGACTTAGCTCGAGAAGCTCATCAAAAGCTGAATAAGAACTTACTTATCGGAGACTTGTCTTTACCGCGGGGCGGGCGTTTTTCTTCAGGACATAATAGTCATCAAACGGGATTAGACATCGATATTTGGTTTCGATTAACCGATACTCCGCTTTCCTATAATGAACTTCAATTACCTAAGCCAGTGAGCGTTGTTGATCTGAAAGCATATTCGATACGGAAAAACCGTTGGGAAAAACGACATTTTGAATTGATTCGTCTTGCCGCGCAAAGCAGAGATGTAGCGCGTATTTTTGTTCATCCTGTAATTAAAGAGCAACTGTGTGTGCAAGAAGTCAACGCTGATCGTCGTTGGTTGAGAAAAGTCCGTCCTTGGTGGGGGCATCATTATCATTTTCATGTGAGGTTGTCCTGCCCAAGCTCAAGTCTCAATTGTATCGCTCAAAACCCACCACCTGCTGGTGATGGGTGCGGAGCCGAGCTAGCTAGTTGGAAGCCTAAGGTTACCCCACAACCTCAAACTGAGTTAAAAACGGTGGCGGTGCGCAAAAAAAAGCAAAAAGACATGCCAAATCAATGTCTGGCTTTAATCGCTAAATAATGACACTCATTCTTCCTGAGCATGTGTCAGGGCAGAGCGTTCAGAAACGGTTGATCTATGTCCTTCAGGTCATTAATTCACACTCATACCAATCGTAGTAAATAACTGGTCATTCTAGCTTGTTAAAAAACTTGATAACTCCGTTGCTATTTTTGATTGTAGAATAACTACTTATCGAAAAATAATGCCTCGTTCTCAAGCATTTTTCCTACGCTATTTATGATCACTTATTTCCTGTGATTGGTATCAGTCAATTGATTTTATGATTGGTATTGTTTGCCTAGTTATCTTTTTATCAAACTGGAGAAACATAGCGCTTTTGTCTAAAGTGAATAATACCTAGACAAAAGTTACTTTAAGCTGTTTAGGTACTAATTATAAAAAATGAATAAACAAAGGGTTATAATTGTTGGTATCGATTAGCCTTATTGTTTTTATATGTAAAGTCACCAGACTCTGGTTGTTGCTCGCTCCATTTATCTTTTTCGCTTCGATTTCATGAACTAAGATAAGAGCATAGTAGTAGTTATCTACTATAAAGAGTTTAATAAGGGAAAAACCATGACTATGATTTGTGCAAAAGAGTTTGCAGAGTGGTTGAGACACAGATTTAGCAGTGATCCTAAGGGCGTTTTCTTAACTCGGGAAGATGTTAATCATCTGACAGGGCGTCAACGTCTTGACCCGGGTTTTGTTAACGATGTGCATTATGAACTTATGCAATACGGAATGGCTTTTGTGACGGACACTAGCCGGGAAAATTTTTACTTAGTGCCAGTTTCTCAAGCCGAGAATTGGCGCGAAAAGCTAGAATATCACTTTGAGAAAGAACTGTTCTGCAATATTTACCCTATTGGTAAATCAGGCTAAAAAAAGGTTCAACTTTGTTGGCTAAGTTGAACCTTTTTTGTTATGCAAGTCCTTGTATTATTACAAACTTTTCAAGTAATTGTTCTTCGGTTTCAATGTTGCTTGGGTCTGTAATGATGCATTTTGATATTGGACAAACTGATTGACAGGTCGGTTTATCATAATGACCTTTACACTCCGTACATAAGTTCGGATCTATTTCAAAAATACGTTCACCCATGCTGATTGCCCCATTGGGACACTCAGGATCACACATATCACAGTTAGTGCATTTATCAGTAATGAGTAATGCCATGATTACTTACCTGTTGGGTTGCGGGTATCCTGTCCAGAGTTTAGGTTGCGCATTAACAGACCATACGACAAGTCCATGTCTTCTGGTACTGGAATGAATACGAAGTGGCCATTACCTTTTGCATCTTCAATTGACTGTGACTTACGGTTTTCCATTGCTTCTAAGGTGAAAACAACGTTGCCTTTTGGTGTCATTAACTCAAGACTGTCTCCGACAAGGAACTTGTTTTTCACTTCCACTTCTGCCAGGTCTCCACGACGCTTACCTGTAAACTCACCAACAAATTGTTGTGCGTCGGATACTGAATAACCATAGTCGTAGTTTTGATAGGTATCATGGGTATGACGACGTAGGAAGCCCTCTGTATAGCCACGGTGAGCGAGGCTTTCTAGCGTGCTCATGAGGCTTTCATCAAATGGTTTTCCTGCCACGGCGTCGTCAATGGCTTTACGATAGACTTGCGCCGTGCGAGCACAATAATAGAAAGATTTTGTGCGGCCTTCGATTTTCAGCGAGTGGACGCCCATCTTTGTTAGGCGCTCAACGTGTTGGATTGCACGTAGGTCTTTAGAGTTCATGATATATGTACCATGCTCATCTTCAAAGGCTGCCATTTTTTCTTCTGGACGGTGGCTCTCTGAAAGCAGTACCACTTCATCCGTCGGTTTACCTCGACCGATAGTCGTTTCAGGTGCTTCGTCCTGAACTTCGATTGCTTGCGCGGTATTTGGGTCGAATTGTTCGACAATTTGACCTGCGTCGTCTTCTTTGCCTTTCTCTACTTTATATTCCCAACGACAGGCGTTAGTGCACGTGCCTTGGTTAGGATCACGTTTGTTAATGTAACCAGAAAGTAGACAGCGACCAGAATAAGCCATGCATAGCGCGCCGTGGACAAACACTTCTAGCTCCGTTTCCGGGCAGTGTTCACGAATTTCTTCGATTTCTTCTAGAGACAATTCTCGAGAAACAATGACACGCTCTACACCGTTGGCCGCCCAAAATTTAACGGTCGCCCAGTTGACGGCGTTAGCTTGAACAGAAAGGTGAATTGGCATCTCAGGGAAAGCTTCACGAACCATCATGATGAGGCCTGGATCTGACATGATTAGGGCATCTGGACCCATTTCTACGACTGGTTTTAGGTCGCGGATAAAGGTTTTAAGCTTTGAGTTATGGGGTTGGATGTTACAAACCACATAAAGCTTCTTGCCTTGGGCATGCGCCTCGTCAATACCGATTTTTAGGTTATCGTGGTTGAACTCATTGTTACGGACACGAAGGCTGTAGCGTGGTTGTCCTGCATAAACAGCATCAGCGCCGTAGGCGAATGCGTAACGCATGTTCTTTAGGCTACCTGCTGGCGATAATAGCTCAGGTACGAATGCTTTCTCAGTTGTCATTGTTCAATTCTCTTAATATCTGATCACAAGTCAGGCCAATTCCACCTAATGGAAATGGGGCGCAAATTTTACGTCAAAATGTGAACTGTGACTAGAGGGATTGTTGATTATATAAACAAACGCCCTACAAAAAGTGAGGGCGTTTGTTTAGGAAAGGTAGTTTAGGCGTTTGGGTTTGGTAAGCCACCCAGTGCTTCATAGAGATTTGGTAGGAAGGCGCTGAACTCTCCACACATTAATGAAAAGTCTGCATCGAAGCGGGCCGCTTGATCTTCACGGGGAATATCATCGTTTTGATCTTTCAGTTCGTCAGAGAACTTGAGGCGTTTGATACCAGCATCTTCAGTCATGATGAACTCGATGCGATCTTGCCAATTGAGAGCAAGTTTGGTCACCACTTTGTCTGCTGCTATATGGTTGCGAATCTCATCTGTTGTCAGCTCTTGCTTCTTGCAGCGGATCACGCCACCTTCTTCCAGAACCGATTTCAGTTCGGCTTCATCCATCATGGTAAAGCCTGCTGGGGTATCTCCAGTTTTAACCCACTCCGTCAGAGTGGTTTCGATGGCGGTTTCTGGAATTGCAGGGATAACAGGTAAGCTCCCCATCGTTTTTCGAAGTAGCGCAAGCACATCTTCGGCCTTTTTGTAGCTACTGGCGTCAACAAGGATAAAGCCTTCTTTTGGCATGATCAGTACATGTGTATGGTTACTGCGGCTAAATGCTCTTGGGAGTAAATCCATCACAATGTCTTCTTTTAGGTTGTCCTTTTCCTTTTTCTTAAGAGGACGGCCTTCTTGCTCTTCCATGGCTTCTACTTTTGCATTCAATGAGTCTTTAATGACAGAAGCAGGGAGCATTTTTTCTTCTTTTTTGGCACAAATCAGGATACGGTTTTCTGAAACATGCGTCATCATATCGCCATGTCTCCCCATCGCATTTACCCAGCCAAACTTCTGTTTATCTTGGCTACCGCAAGGGGTGAATTTAAATTCGGCAAGTTGAGTTTCAAGTTGATCTGCATTGAAGTTAACCTCTCGGTTAACACGGTATACCAGACAGTTTTTAAACCACATAAATCTTCTCTAGGCTTGATGACAAGGCTCTCATAATAGGGAATTTTGTCGCGGATGTCTTAAATGAAATGAAAAATATCCTCATGAACCTCAAAAGAAAGTTATATTAAAATTTGTTTTCAAGGGTCACAAAAGTGTCATACTTTGTAGTAATAATGCGTATGCATAGAGGGGCGCTTGGTCTCTTTAATGAATAAGTTCAACTAACATAAATAACACAAGGTTACTCAATTATGTCTAGAAGGATTCTGGTTGTTGAAGACGAAGCGCCAATTCGTGAAATGCTATGCTTTGTACTTGAACAAAAAGGTTATCAAGCGGTAGAAGCGGAAGATTACGATACTGCGGTAACCAAACTGGCTGAACCCTTCCCTGATCTAGTCTTGCTAGATTGGATGCTACCTGGCGGTAGTGGTATTAACTTTATCAAGCATATGAAACGTGAAGAGTTGACTCGAAATATTCCAGTCGTAATGCTTACTGCTCGCGGCGAAGAAGAAGATAAAGTTCGTGGTTTAGAAGTGGGTGCCGATGATTACATCACTAAGCCATTTTCTCCTAAAGAACTTGTTGCTCGTCTAAAAGCGGTTATTCGCCGTGTGACCCCTACGGCATTAGAAGATGTTATTGACGTACAAGGCCTTAAGTTAGACCCTGTTTCACACCGAGTAACCGCAAATGATGAAGCGGTTGATATGGGACCGACAGAATTCAAGATGTTGCATTTCTTTATGACGCATCAAGAGCGAGTTTACAGCCGTGAGCAACTGCTAAACAATGTTTGGGGCACTAATGTTTATGTTGAAGACCGTACGGTGGATGTGCATATCCGTCGCTTGCGTAAGGCATTAGAGCTAGCTGGACATGATAAGCTCATCCAGACGGTGCGAGGCGCTGGATACCGCTTTTCTGTTAAGGCATAGATGCGCACCTAATTTTATCTCGTTTTGGAGTAATGAGTGGTTGAAAGATTAACATGGAGAAAGCTAGCCTGGGAGCTGGCTTTTTTTTACAGCCCCTGGATTATCGTCGGCTGGGTGTTTGGTTATATGTCGTGGTTATTACTCGCGGCTACGGTAATACAACTCGTGTGGCATTTGCATAATCAGGTGCGATTATCGTCTTGGTTATGGGATGAAAAGCGCCTTACACCACCCTCTGGGAGTGGTAATTGGGAGTCGCTATTTAACGGTTTGTATCGTTTACAGCAGCGTCAGCGACGTAAGCGCAAAGAGCTGACTAACCTCATCCGTCGTTTCCGCAATGGCGCTGAATCTTTGCCAGATGCGGTTGTTGTGTTCCGTGCAGAAGGTAATATCGTCTGGTGCAACAAACTGGCTCAACACCTGCTCGGTTTTCAGTGGCCAGAAGATTCCGGTCAACCAATCTCAAACCTTATCCGTACTCCTGATTTTATCAAATATTTAACTAAGCAAGATTTTTCTGAACCGTTAGAGATGCGCTCTCCTCTGAACGTCGAACGCATGCTGGAACTGCGTATCGTGCCATATACCGAGGGTGAGCATTTGATGGTAGTGCGTGATGTGAGTCAATTAAAACAGTTAGAAGGTATGCGTCGAAACTTCTTTGCTAACGTTTCCCATGAGTTGCGTACTCCTATGACGGTGCTGCAAGGTTATTTAGAAATGACCGAAGATCCAGATATGGTGGTAGGCCCTATGTGGACAAAAGCTCATGGTGTGATGACTGAGCAATTAAATCGTATGAATGGGTTGGTGAATCAATTGCTCACATTGTCGAAGATTGAAGCTGCGCCAATGCATGAATTAGAAGAGGTGGTCAATGTCCCTGCAATGCTTGAAGTATTAGAGAAGGAAGCGGCCAGTTTGAGCGGAGATAGCCATCATAAGTTGCAGTTTGATGTCGATCGCGAATTGCGTGTTTTTGGTGACGATGATCAGTTGCGCAGTGCAATCTCCAACTTGGTTTACAACGCCGTCAAGTACACGCCACCCGGAGCGAATATCAATGTCCGTTGGTTTAAATCGGCTCAAGGTGCCCACTTGGAAGTAGAAGACAGCGGTGATGGCATTGAGCCACAACATTTGCATCGCTTGACGGAACGTTTTTATCGAGTTGATAAAGCTCGCTCTAGAGATACTGGGGGGAGTGGTCTGGGATTGGCGATTGTAAAACATGCGCTCACACATCACGACTCACATTTAGAAATCAGCAGTGAAGTTGGTGTGGGCAGTAAATTTTCTTTTGTGTTGCCGAGTCGTTTGGTGGTGAGCGCATGAGAGAACAGTTGAAATGGTTACTTCTTTTGACGACGTTCGTTGCTTCCTATTCTGTATCTGCACAAGACAAGGCGTTGCCTAACTACCAAAAGACGACGGGCGTTGCGGGCAATTTATTGTCCGTAGGTTCTGATACGTTGGCGGGGATGACGACGCTATGGATGGAAGAATTTAAGTCGATATACCCTAATATTAACGCACAAATCCAGGCATCTGGTTCCTCAACTGCGGCCCCTGCACTGACAGAGCAGACAGCGCAGTTTGGCCCAATGAGTCGTCCTATGCGTTTAAGGGAGGTAGAAGCTTTTGAACGAGAGCATGGCTATAAGCCGACGGCTTTAAGGGTCGCGATTGATGCTATCGGGATTTTTGTTCATCAAGATAACCCGATTAAGGGACTGAATTTTGGTCAGTTAGATGCGATGTTTTCTGCCACGCTGCGTTGTGGTGCAAGCGCGTTTATCACTAATTGGCAACAGCTGGGGATTAAATCTAGTTGGGCTAAGCGAAATATACAGTTGTTTAGTCGTAATTCCGTGTCTGGAACTTATGGTTACTTTAAAACCAATGCATTATGTGGTGGTGATTTCGACACCCATGTGAATGAGCTGCCAGGGTCTTCATCGGTTGTTCAGTCGGTGGCCTCAACGATCAGTGGGATTGGCTACTCTGGCGTTGGTTATCGAGTGGCGGGAGTTAGATTGGTTCCTGTCGCGAATAAGGGAACAGATTACGTCGAGCCTACGCGAGACAACATTGTAACGGGTAAGTACCCACTCTCTCGTTATCTCTACGTGTACGTAAATAAACACCCATACCAACCATTAAGCCCCGTTGAGGCGGAGTTCATTCGCTTTATATTTTCTGCTCAAGGGCAGGCATTAGTCGAGAAGGATGGGCATGTTCCGATTACTGCTGATTTTGCGCAAAAAGAGTTACAAAAAGTCGGTTTATAAACCGACTTTTAAGTACTTAAATTGTTGCTAATGGAAGCCTTCTTTACAGCACGGCTCAGAATGTCAGTGTCCACTTCACATTCTCCCACCGAGTTTGTTCTTCTTGTAGATCTGCGTGAAGCAATTTGTTGTTTTCTAACCATGAATCATCGGTGCAAGTAAGTGCCCACTCATTTTCTTTGATAGATAAAAAGATTTCCGGTAGAGGCTCGTCACTACGCTGACCATTTAATACGATGGAAAGGCGTAAGATTTTTATCAAGCTAAGTACATCGTTTTGCTTGTAGAGGTTAAACTCTGGCAGTTCCTGCAACTTTAATGCTTTGCGTTGGAATCGCGCCAGTGTGGCTAACACAAGTTGTTGCTCGCGGTTGAAGCCAGGTAGTGTCGAATGTTGTAGAATATAAAAAGAATGGCGATGAAAGCTGCGTAAATTAATACTCAGTCCCACTTCGTGCAAAAGCGCGGCCCATTCGAGTAGGTCAAACAGATCACTCTTTTTCTTGATTCCAAGAGCTGAATGCACTTGATGGAGCATATCACGGGCGAGACCTTTTACGCTGGCTGCATGCTCAAGATCGACGCGATGTTTTTGTGCCAAGTTTTCTGTGGTACGCATGCGAATGTCTGAACGAGCGAAACGTTCTTCCATTTCATACAGTACGCCTTCTCTCAGCGCTCCGTCAGAGAAGAACATCTGATCAATGCGTAGCGATTGAAAAATGGCGCTCAGAATCGCCACCCCAGCAGCAAATACAGGTTTGCGCTCCTCCGTCAACCCTGTGAGCTCAATATCATCAATTGAATCGAATGCGCACAAAACTTCTATCAACTTATTGAGTCTTTTACCTGTAATCAGGCCATCATCAAAGCCTAATCCAATCAATACTTCTTGAATGGCCTTTATCGTACCCGATGATCCAAGTGCAATGTCCCAACCTTTTTTACGGTATTTGCTCGCGATCGACTCTAATTTTTGTTCAGCCGCGAGCATGGCTTTGGTGAAGTTTTTTCCTGACAGTTTGCCATTTTTAAAAAACTGCTCGGTAAAGCTAACACACCCCATTTGTTTGCTGTTGAGCAATTCAGGCTCGAATCCTTGACCGATGATCATTTCGGTACTGCCGCCACCAATATCAACCACTAACTTTGAGTTGGACTCGACTTGGGTATGAGCAACACCTAAGTAAATTAGGCGCGCTTCTTCTTCACCGGGAATCACTTCAATCGGAAAAGGCATCACCGTTTTCGCACGTTCTATAAACAAACGCGCATTTTTGGCTTGCCTTAGCGTATGTGTCGCGGCGATACGGACATTGGATTCATCAAAACCTTGCAAACGTTCAGCGAACATTGCAAGGCAATCCAACCCACGCTGCATGGCTTCATGGTTTAAATTAAGTTCGCTGTCTAGGCCAGAAGCCAATCGAACGCGCTGCTTATGTCGGCTGACAAGTTGCAAGTCACTGCCGACCACCTTGGCAACGACCATGTGGAAGCTGTTGGAGCCTAGGTCAATTGCTGCGATATAGCGTTCATCTTGTTCAAGTATCTGATTCATCTAACTTCTGTTTTCTAGTTTGTTTTTCTGTATTTTTAAGATAGTCGTAGATGGCAATTTGAGAGCGAACTTTTTTGCGGTTGCCTCGTGGCACGTAGTTGTTGCTCATCTCTTTATCTATTATGCGCGCCTTTACTGTATCGGTAAAATGGATGTTGGTAATATCAATAATTCTCTGTTTCAAACGTGGATCACGAACTGGGGTCGCGACTTCGATTCGATGATCGATGTTTCTTGTCATCCAGTCGGCTGAAGAGATGTATACCTGCGGGTCGCCATCATTGTGGGTAATAATTACCCGGGGGTGCTCTAAAAAACGATCCACAATACTAATAATACGAATGTTATCACTTACCCCTTCAATCCCTGGTGCCAATGAGCACATACCACGAATGATCATATTTATTTTCACGCCAGCGACACTCGCGCCATAAAGCTTGTTGACGATCCCCCTGTCGACTAAGTTGTTAACCTTAATCGTTAGGCTCGCTTTTTTACCAAGTTTTGCGTTGGCAATTTCGTTATCAATCAATCGGTATAATTGGGTGCGAGAATTTCGTGGTGAAACGATCAAGTGATTAAATCTTACGGGACGGTAAGGGTTCTCAATGTAGCCAAAGACGTTACGCACTTCATTGGTGAGTTCTTGATCGGCAGTCAGCAGGGCAAAGTCAGTGTAAATACGTGCAGTTTTTTCGTGAAAGTTCCCTGTTCCAATATGGGCGTAACGAACGATTTCCTCACCTTCTCGACGACTGATCAGTAGCAGCTTAGAGTGAATCTTCAACCCAGGGGCGCCGAAAACAACATGGACTCCGGCTTCGGTGAGTACCTTCGACCATTCAATGTTTGCTTCTTCATCAAACCTTGCTTGTAGCTCAACAACCACGGTGACGTTTTTGCCATTGTGAACCGCATCGATCAGTGAATTCATTAAACGGGAGTCTTTTGCAACCCGATAAATGTTGATCTTGATACCTATGACCTTCGGGTCGAAAGAGGCTTGGCGAACCAATTCACTAATATGATCAAAGGTGTGATAAGGATAATAAAGTAGAATGTCGTTGGCTTTGATGGCTTTAAAGCAGTTTGGATAACCTTCAAAATCGGCACACTTCATCGGTGGTAGAGGTTTGTTTTCTAGATATTCTCGACCGACGTTAGGAAAAGCAATGAAGTCTTTAAAATTGTGGTAGCGGCCACCAGGTGTGAGGTTATCGTAATTGGATATCTGTAACTTCTTACATAAAAAGTCGAGCATTTCTTGAGGCATTTCACGTTCATACACAAAACGCACTGGCATCGCAGTTAGGCGCTGATTTACCCCTTCGGACATTTGCTCCAAAAGACTGTATTCGATTTCGTTGCGTAAATCGTATTCCGCATCACGTGTCATCTTCATGGAGTAACCTGCGAGCTCATCGTAGTCGAAAAAACCCTTAAATAGGTCATCCAAACAATAGCGGATGATGTTATCGAGCAAGATAATCGTTTTACGCCGCTTACCTTTTTGCTCAGGAACCATTACAAAGCGGGGAAGGTGATCGGTAGGGATTTCTAGTAACGCATATTGGGATTGGTCTCCTTTGCGTAAATCAACCGCAATATAGGCGTATTCATCTTTTAAAAATTGCAGGACGTCTATGTCGTCTTTCATCAGCAATGGTGTGATGTGTGGAACGACTTCTCGATGAAAATATTTGGAGATCCACTTTTGTTGAGTCTCATCGAGTTGCTGTTCATTGACGAGAAAGATCCGACGACGAGCCATTTCTCTAATCAACTCGTTATACAATTCGTCGAATTGATCATTAAGCTTCATCGATTTTGCTTGCATCTTAGACAACAACCGTTTCGGGGCATCACTGCCACCTCGCTCTTGGTTGATTAGGATCCGACGCTTAACGTCAGCGAAACGAACTTTATAGAACTCATCAAGATTATTGGAAAAAATACCTAGGAAACGAATGCGCTCAATCAGAGGCACGGTTTTATCTGCGGCTTCTTGCAATACACGCTCATTAAACGATAACCAACTAAGTTCTTTTTCTATATAGAGTTTTTCTGTGCTCATAACTTTTGCCTAGCGAGAAGAGATCTGACTTATTTAGTATTATTGTTACTCTGTATGCACATTATGTGATTTTTGTTTCATTTTTATTTCACATCAACCGGTTGCATCGCTTTATACCAGAGAAATGTTGAATCCCCCTTTTTTGCACCGAACTGATCGGGGGGGATTTGGTTATAGAGTTTTCAGTCATTTAGTAACAGGTGTAATATAATTGTCATCTTAAAGACATATTCTAGTACCAAGTCAAAAAAGGTAGAGCGATACATGCCACAAGCTGAGTTTTCATTGCAGGAAAAAGATAAAAAACGTCTTCTCAAAGATCGTTTAGTTCGATTTGCAGTGACTTGTGGTGGTTTGGGGGTGCTTGCCGCACTTATTTTGATCTTTATATATTTGGCTATGGTCGTGATGCCGCTTTTCTCTGACGCAGAGATAAAAACAAACCATGCGGCTAGAATGACGAATGTAGGTCAGCCTCTTGCAATATCTATAGACGATTATGCTCAGCTTGCTTTTGTATTGACGCAAACTGGACAAGTACAGTTCTTGCCAATGGATGCCCCGAATCAACCAGCGATCCATACTCAGCAAATTACTCAACAATCCATTGCCGCTTTTCATTCGGCATCCAGTATCGGTTGGTACGGTTTGGTGGATATTCAAGGTGTCGCTCATCTCTTTAAGCCTGAATTCCACGCGACATTGAAACAAAATACCCGACCACCAGAAGTCATGATGTGGAACCCAAAGTTTAATTTGGCGCTTGCAGACTCGTCGGATCCTGTCATTCAATTTACTTTCAGTAATCCCATGCAATCTGCCACTTTTGTGTGGCAAACTCGAAGTGGACAAGTCAAAGCGCGCTGGCAGGCATCGTCACCGTTAGAATCAGAGAGTGCTACCGTTGACTATGTTTTCCCTTCCACTTTCGATGCGCCGGAACAAATGGTGATTACCCCCGATGGGGAAACCTTATACCTGCGAAATGGTTCTGAACTGATTGTGTTGAAGAAAGGGCTATCGCGGTTTACTGTGCGTGAAGTGGTTGACCTTACTCTTGGTGAAAAAGCGCACACAGTGCGACACATTGACTTACTCGCCGGTGCTTATTCACTGCTTGTTACCCATAATGATGGTCGAGTGTCGCAGTGGTTTGATACGCTACAAGGTGCTGAGCGTAAGCTAACGTATATTCGAGACTTTAAATTGGCTGCCGAGCTGAAATATCTATTGCCGGATATGCATCAAAAAGGATTTTATAGCTTTTATACCAACGGTACATTACAAAGCCACTACACGACGAGTGAAAAGCTGGTCTTGTTCAAGCGTGCATACGCTAAAGCGCCTGCGATGGCCGCAATGTCTCACAATGAACGCTATCTGATTTCATGGCAAGACAATCAGCTGAGTGTGGCTGTCGTCGACAATGCTTATCCAGAAGTGTCATTTTCATCTTTATGGCAAGAAGTCTGGTATGAAGGATACCCCGAGCCGGAGTTTGTTTGGCAATCCACTTCGGGAAGCGATGCGTTTGAAGCGAAGTTCAGTTTAATCCCCATAGCTTTTGGTACGATCAAAGCCGCACTTTACGCCATGTTATTTTCTGTGCCTTTAGCGGTATTTGGTGCGATTTATACTGCGTATTTCATGTCACCAAGGATGAGGCGAGTGGTAAAACCGTCGATTGAATTGATGGAAGCACTACCCACGGTCATTATCGGTTTTCTTGCAGGACTTTGGTTTGCTCCTATTGTGGAGGATCATTTGATCACCATGGTGGTCATGTTATTCATCTTACCAATCAGTGTGATGCTGATCGGTGGAGTCTGGGCGCTATTACCGCAACCGTTACGTAACCGACTTCCTAATGGTTGGCATGCCTTGGTATTGATGCCGTTGATTTTACTCATCATTGTAGCGGGGGTTTGGTTATCCCCAAGTATCGAACACGCATTTTTTGATGGTGATATGCGCTTGTTTCTCACGGAGCATGGCATTGGCTTCGATCAACGAAATGCGCTTGTCGTTGGTTTAGCGATGGGCTTTGCGGTAATTCCGACGATTTTCACGATTGCTGAAGATGCGATTTTCTCGGTCCCTAAGCATTTATCGGATGGTTCGCTAGCATTAGGTGCGACACCATGGCAGACGCTCGTTCATGTTGTTTTACTTACTGCGAGTCCCGGAATCTTCTCCGCCATCATGATGGGGTTGGGACGGGCCGTAGGTGAAACCATGATTGTATTGATGGCGACAGGTAATACGCCACTCATGGATTGGAACATCTTAGAGGGTTTAAGAAGCTTGTCTGCAACGATTGCGGTTGAGTTACCTGAATCTGAAGTTGGAAGCTCACACTTTAGGTTGTTGTTCCTGGCTGCGTTGATTTTGTTTGTTTTTACTTTTGCGGTCAACGCACTCGCAGAGTTCGTTCGTCAGAGATTAAGAGATAAATACCGTGCGTTGTAATGATGCTTTGGATAAAGAGCGAGTAGTGACATGTTAAATTGGATTCGTTCTGGCGCACCGTGGATTTGGCTAACCGGTGGAGCGGTCAGTGTTAGCTTGCTCTCAGTATTGGGCTTATTGCTTTTGATTGGCTGGAAAGGATTAACCTATTTTTGGCCGGCTCCGTTGTATCAATGGAATGTGACAGCATTGACCTCAGTACAAGGGGAAGTATTGCAAGAAAACCCCATTCTTATTGGGCAAGTTTATGAACGCAGCTTTGTGCCAAAGAGCTACCTCCCGGAAAATGCAGCCCGAAAACTCGATGATGATGAAGATTTTGCTACACGTTTAAATATTAAAATAGCCAACCGCGAGCTTTATCCCTCTGATTTTATCTCTGTGCTTAAAATACAGTTGAGTGAGCCCACGACACCGAAAGAGTGGGCGGTTATTGAGCGCAGTAGTGGCGGCTACTTTTTTGGCAAGCTGGTGGCATTTCGAGATGGTGAGAGCATTTATAAAACGGATATTCAGACCGTTTTAGATAAAAAGCTTGGCGATGCAGAGAGCTTACATGACGAGATTGATAAACTTGTTCAAACTCAGCTAAAGGCGCTAGGTTGGCAGTTAGAACAATTAAGGCTCGAAAAACGTAAACGTGAGCTCAATAACCGCATTACTGATGAGTTCCTAACCCAGAACCAAGAACGGGAGCAGCAAATAAAGCAGCAGCTTGCCAGCGTTGAGTTACAGCTGGATGGGTTACGTTTACAATTGTCCGATTATGCTGTGATTGTTGAAGACATGACTGGCGAGCAGATTGCGATCCCTTTAGAAGATATATTGGACTACTGGTATCCAAATCAAATGTCTTTTGTTGATAAAGTGGTGCACTGGGGCAAACAAGTATGGAAGTTTCTCTCCGACGATCCTAGAGAATCAAACTCAGAAGGCGGTGTGTTCCCGGCGATATTTGGGACCGTATTTCTCGTGATTATTATGTCAATTATCGTCATGCCTCTTGGCGTGATCGCCGCGATTTATCTTCATGAGTATGCGAAAAACAATGCACTGACTCGAATTATCCGCATTGCGGTGATCAACTTGGCTGGGGTTCCGTCTATTGTGTACGGCGTGTTTGGTTTGGGGTTTTTCGTCTATACCATCGGTGGCTCAATTGATAGCCTCTTTTATGCCGAAAAACTGCCTGCTCCAACATTTGGTACCCCAGGTTTGTTATGGTCTGCATTAACCTTGGCGGTATTAACACTTCCAGTGGTCATCGTGACCACAGAGGAAGGTTTAACACGTATCCCAAGCTCGGTACGACATGGTTCTTTAGCGCTTGGCGCGACACAGTTTGAAACGCTATGGCGAGTGATTATACCTATGGCCACGCCAGCAATCATCACCGGCTTAATTCTTGCGATCGCTCGCGCGGCTGGGGAAGTCGCCCCGCTGATGTTGGTTGGTGTCGTAAAGTTGGCTTCGAATTTACCTGTCGATGGCCAATTTCCGTATGTGCATCTGGACCGAAAATTCATGCATTTAGGCTTTCATATTTATGACATCGGTTTTCAGACTTCCAATATTGAAGCAGCGCGACCTTTGGTTTATGCCACTTCGTTTTTGCTCGTCACCGTCATTGTCGGACTAAACTTAACTGCAATCAGTATTCGCAATAATTTACGCGAAAAATACAGAACGTTAGGACAAGATTAAGTATGTTTAATTTTGATAATACATTAGGTTATCAACCGCCGCTGGACGTGCATAACTTAACGGATGCGCAAACGGCAATTTCAATAGAGGACCTTAATCTGTTCTATGGTCAAACCCAAGCATTACATGATATTTCAATGCGAATTCCCAAGGGACGAGTAACCGCATTTATCGGACCTTCTGGTTGCGGTAAGTCGACCTTATTGAGTTGTATCAACAGGATGAATGACCTAGTGGAAGGCTGTAAGGTGAGCGGCAAAGTTCGTTTGCATGGCAAGAACGTCTACCATCCTAATGTGGACGTTGCGACACTCAGACGCCGAGTGGGTATGGTGTTTCAGCGTCCCAACCCATTCCCTAAATCGATTTATGAAAACGTGATTTATGGGCTGCGCCTACAAGGCGTAAAAAACAGCAGAACTTTGGACGATGCAGCGGAACGGTCTTTGCGTTCAGCAGCGTTATGGGATGAAGTGAAAGATAGACTGCATGAGAATGCATTTGGTTTATCTGGTGGTCAACAACAGCGTTTAGTCATTGCTCGAGCGATTGCAATCGAGCCAGAAGTTTTGTTATTGGATGAACCTACTTCTGCATTGGATCCTATATCAACTTTAACCATCGAAGAGCTTATCAACGAACTCAAGACTCAATATACTGTGGTGATCGTTACCCACAACATGCAACAAGCCGCACGGGTCAGTGATCATACGGCGTTTATTCATATGGGTAAGTTAATTGAATATTCGGATGCAGACTCGATCTTCACGTCGCCAATGAAAAAGCAAACGGAAGATTATATTACTGGCCGCTACGGCTAAGCTTACACAAGACGAAAGGACAATCATGCACTTTGGACGTCACATATCTGGACAATTTAATGTCGAGCTAGAATCGATTCGTACTCATGTATTAACCATGGGAGGCTTGGTTGAACAGCAGCTTTCATACGCCGTTCAAGCGTTGCACAAAGAAGATATCGAGTTAGCCCGTAAAGTTGTGCGTGATGACCATAAAGTGAATGCCATGGAAGTTTCCATTGATGATGCCTGTACGCGTATCATTGCTAAGCGTCAGCCTACGGCAAAAGATTTGCGTTTGATCATGGCTATTATCAAAACCATCGTGGATTTGGAGCGCATCGGTGATGTCGCGACACGCATCGCTTATGTTGCCATTGAAAGTCCATCTTCTAAAGAACGCCAATTTCAAATATCTTTAGATCCGCTTTGTCGTCAAGCCATACAAATGCTTCATCAAGTGCTGGATGCTTTTGCGCGTATGGACGTTGATGCCGCAGTGAAAGTCTATAAACTCGACGATAAACTTGATGCTGAATACCAAGCCATCATTAGCCAGTTGACCACGTTTATGATGGAAGAGCCAAATGATATCCCCCATATACTTCAAGTGATGTGGTCCGCAAGGGCGATAGAGCGAGTGGGGGATCGATGTCAAAATATCTGTGAATACATCATTTACTTCGTAAAAGGGAAAGATATTAGGCACCTAGGTGAAGACAGTATTGATGATGTGTTGAAGTAAGCATAAGGCCAGTATCACACTGGCCTTTTTCAATATTGACTCTAAAAAGCGCACTATAGCGGACCGTGTTAATATTTTTCAGGCACGAATGTTTGCTCATTGATTGGCGCTCGGATGTAGCCTTCTTTTTTGATGTCTGGCAATTTGATCGTAGGGTACTCTAATGTTCTATAGTCAATTTGGCTCAGTAGGTGACTGATACAATTTAGGCGTGCTTTCTTTTTCGAGTCAGACGGCACCACCCACCAAGGACTCGTTTTGGTGTCGGTGTAAGCAAACATCTTGTCTTTGGCTTCAGAGTATTCTACCCAGCGGTGGCGTGATTCTAAATCCATTGGGCTAAACTTCCAGCGTTTTATTGGCGTATTAATTCGTCCCATAAAACGTTTTTCCTGTTCTTCATCGGATACAGAGAACCAGTATTTAATTAAGATAATGCCAGAGCGCTGGAGCATTCGTTCAAATTCAGGGCAGGAGCGAAGAAACTCTTCGTATTCCTCTTTTGTACAAAAGCCCATCACTTTTTCGACGCCAGCTCGGTTATACCAACTGCGATCGAATAAGACGATTTCACCCGCAGACGGTAAATGAGCCACGTAGCGTTGAAAGTACCATTGCGTTTTTTCTTTCTCGGTAGGGGCAGGTAAGGCAACCACGCGGCAAACACGAGGGTTGAGCTTCTCTGTGATTCGCTTAATGACACCGCCTTTACCCGCAGCATCGCGGCCTTCGAACAGGACCACGACTTTTAATCCCTTATGTTTAACCCACTCTTGCAGTTTAACCAATTCTACCTGTAATTTTCTGAGCTCTTTTTCGTATTCCTTGTTTTTTAGCTTGGGCATAATCCGTTCCTCATTGAGCGATAATCAATATCTTAGCAATCAATACCGAATGACGGGAGAGTAATATCTCTATCTGAGAGCCTTCACTACGTTGGCTATCGCCTGAGAGCTTGTTATGGGAATCATAAAGTCGTCTACGTCAGCCGAGCCCATTTTGCTGTGTTCCGCGACAAAACTCATGTGGGTAGGCCTTGTCGTCTTACCGGACAGATGAACCTCTTGGACGCCGGTTTGCTCTACCAACGAACGCACATTACTCGCATTAATACCTGCGCCAGCCATGATTGCTAAACGGTTACCGGCTTGCTCTACTAATGACTTGATAACGTCAGCGCCTTCTGTGGCTGTTGCTCCGAGACCAGAGGTCAGTACTCGCTCGCAACCCAAATTGATGATTTGTTCCAGCGCTGTTTCTACATTGCAGCACTGATCAAAAGCACGATGAAAAGTAGTGCCCATATTCAACGATTGAGCAAGTTCACACAGCTTTGTACAGTAAGGTATATGGACCTCACCCTGTTCAGTTAGTGCGCCAAAGACGACACCGTCTAGCCCTGCTCGATGGGCAGATTTGATATCTTCACTCATCACGTCGATATCCTCATCGCTGTACAAAAAGTCGCCTTGGCGAGGTCGAATCATCGCGTAAATAGGAATAGTGGATGCTCGGGCGGCTTGACGCATAAACCCGTAGCTTGGCGTGAGTCCTCCTAGTGAGAGAGATGAGCAGAGTTCAATACGAGTCGCCCCTCCCGTAATAGCATGATGTAAGGACTCGACATTATCGATACAAACTTCTAATTGCGTAATCACGTTGTCACCCTGCAAGTTTTCATTGAGATGGTTACAGAGTGTATCAGGGCGAAGCGGGATAATCTGTATCATAAAGGGGGAGAAATAGAGGTAAAGTTTGCGTTTTTAGATTGCCGTATTTGAGGAAGAAAAAACAAAAAGCCCAGAGTAATCACTCTGGGCTTTGATTAGACTTTACTTAGACTGATTGGCGTTTGCAGTTTACTGCATATAGCTTTTTGCTTTTTATATCCATCCAACCAATTCACCCGTTGAGCTTGGGCGAAGGGTCTATTATTTTTTGCCTAGGTCTGCTGAGAACTCAGATAGGAATGCTGCAACGCCTTTTGGAGATGCTTCCATACCTGCTTTACCTTCTTCCCATTGTGCAGGACATACTTCACCGTGCTTCTGGTGGAAGTTAAGTGCGTCAACCATACGTAGCATTTCGTCGATATTACGGCCTAGAGGTAGGTCGTTTACTACTTGGTGGCGAACAGTGCCTTCTTCGTCGATTAGGAAAGAACCGCGGAAAGCAACACCTGCTTCTGGGTGCTCAACGTCGTAAGCCTTACAAATTTCGTGCTTAACGTCTGCAACTAGCGGGTACTTAACTTGACCGATACCGCCATCTTCGATAGCTGTGTTACGCCATGCGTTGTGAGAGAATTGAGAATCGATAGAAACACCGATTACTTCAACGCCTTTAGCTTGGAAATCAGCAAGACGGTTGTCAAATGCGATTAGCTCAGATGGGCAAACGAAAGTGAAATCTAGTGGGTAGAAGAACACAACGGCTTTTTTACCTTTGGTGAATTCTGCAAAGTTGAAGTTTTCAACGATTTCACCGTTACCAAGAACAGCTGCAGCAGTAAAATCAGGGGCTTGACGACCTACTAGTACCATTTTTTTGCTCCTAAAAAGTATGGTTAGTTCCGAACCGAATGTTGTTAAATCGGCTCAGTCCGTGTTTGTACGAGACAAACTATAGTACAGATTGTAGTATTGAAAAAAGCGAAATAAATAGATTGAGTTAATCGAAAAAAGCGATAATTGAAAAACTCTTAACTCGATCACTGGATTAGTGATAAGTATTGATAAAACTATGAATAAATGGCCTAGTTTAAAACAATTGCATTATTTGGTAACCCTGCATGAAACACGACATTTTAGTGATGCTGCGGTACGCTGTTTTGTGAGTCAGTCAACCTTGAGTAAAGGCATTCAAAACCTAGAAGATTTGATTGGTTGCCCTCTTTATGAAAAAAAAGATAAGAAAAGTCCTCTGGTGTTTACTCAAACTGGAGAGATGGTCGTAAAGCGCGGTAGAGAGTTACTTGCAAAAGGGCAAGACTTGGTTGAACTTGGCCGTCTATGCCAAGGTGGTGAGATGCAAGGTCAATTAAAAGTCGGATGCATACCAACGATTGCCCCTTTTTTACTGTGTGATTTGGTGCAAGAGGTGAACTACCGATTCCCACAGCTGAATCTTTTATTAAGAGAAGACACGACGACAAACCTGCTTCAAGCCCTTAGACACGGTGAGCTGGATGTGCTCATTTTAGCTTTGCCAGTCGAAATTGATGGTATGGAGAGCCGAGTGGTAGGTAAGGATCCATTTCGGATGGTCATTAGTGCTAATCAAGCTCAATCGGTGCCAGTACCTATTCGTTACGCTGATTTGCCTGACGAATCCGTGTTTCTATTAGAGAAAGAACATTGCTTAACGGAACACGCGGTATCGGCGTGTAAATTAACGGATAAGGAAAAAATCAATCCATTTACTGCGACGAGCTTACATACGTTGGTACAGATGGTTGCGAATGGTTTGGGCACCACATTCATTCCACAAATGGCAATAGATCACGGGCTTTTGCATAATCAAAATTTAGTCGTTTTAGATCCCCCGGGCACCCAAGCTTATCGAGAAATAGGCTTGGTTTGGCGTCCTAGCTCTTCAAGAACTGATACATTTATCCAACTCGCAGATGTTGTTTCAGAGCTGCTTTAGCTATTAGTCTTAGCTTCCATTAACCGCAATCTTACCTATTAACGCACTATAAATGGTGCGTTTTTTGGTTTTTTATCCTGCTGGTAATATTTAACTTGTAAAATTTTACAGCTCTACTGTCATGAAGCTTTCATAAAATAGTGAAATTTCACAATGTTAATTTTACACATCTTATGCCTTCCCTTGTTTAAGCTCTGTTTGAATATATTGCTCTAGCCCTTGCTACAGTAAGGCGTCTTCACTTCGGTTTATATTTATACGTGCGTTTTAAATGCTCAAGATATCAAAAAATTAATGTAATTTAATTACGTAATTAGATACAAAAATAGGCTTGTGAATATGTCAATTTACTCAGCCGAATAAAACTTTGAATTTCCGGGTTTGTCGCTTTAGGGGGTTTCGCTTAATTCATTGTTGGTATAGCTTATTTAAAGGCCGATAAGACTTATGTCTAGATTGAAAAAGAACTCAAGTTTACGCAATGTATAGACATGGCCACACCAATCGAACGCAAATTTAAGGATGTATTTTTGTTGTTCATAAATTACAAATGTAGCTTTTCGTAGGCCGATTAGAATGTTAAAGCACATTAAGGATGAATGATTATGCTTGCAGATACAGAGAATAAACCACAACCATCGATGCAGACCCAAGGCCAGCTTGAGGTAACGGGAGTTATTGCTCCTGAACATCAAGCTATTTTCCCTTTAGAAGCCCAAACCTTTTTATCTCTATTGTGCGAAAATTTTGCCGAACGCGTTGATCAATTACTGCAAGCACGAGAAGAGAAACAAACACGAATTGATGCGGGAGAGTTACCAGACTTTCTTACTGAAACTCAGGACATCCGTGAAGGCAGTTGGAAGATTTTGGGGATTCCACAAGATCTGCAAGATCGTCGAGTGGAAATTACGGGCCCTACCGATAGGAAAATGGTAATTAACGCACTGAATGCAAATGTAAAAGTGTTCATGGCTGATTTTGAGGATTCTATGTCTCCCGCTTGGAGCAAGGTTCTTGACGGTCAGGTTAACTTGCGTGATGCAATCAATGGCACCATCAGCTATACCAATCCTAACAATGGTAAGCATTACCAGTTGGTTGATGATCCAGCGGTGTTGATTTGTCGTGTTCGCGGTCTTCATTTAAAAGAAAAACACGTCACGTGGCACGGTCAGATTATTCCAGGTGCACTGTTCGATTTTGCTCTGTATTTCTTCAATAACTACAAAGCACTACTTCAAAAAGGCAGCGGACCTTATTTTTATATTCCTAAGCTGCAGTCTCATCACGAAGCAAAATGGTGGAGTGATGTATTCCATTTTACTGAGCAATATTTTGGTCTGGATACCGGAACGATTAAAGCGACGGTGTTGATCGAAACATTACCAGCGGTCTTTGAGATGGATGAGATTCTGTTTTCACTGAAAGAGCATATTGTCGGGCTGAACTGTGGCCGTTGGGATTACATCTTTAGCTACATCAAGACCTTGAAAAACCACTCAGACCGAGTATTGCCAGACCGCCAAGTCGTCACGATGGATAAGCCGTTCTTAAATGCGTACTCACGATTACTGGTACGTACCTGCCATAAGCGTGGTGCGTTTGCGATGGGAGGCATGGCCGCATTCATCCCCGCTAAGGATCCAGTAGAAAACCAGAAAGTGCTAGACAAAATTCACAATGATAAATCGTTAGAAGCCAACAATGGCCACGATGGTACTTGGGTTGCACACCCGGGTTTAGCAGATACCGCCATGGAAGTGTTCAGCTCCATTCTGGGGGAGCGTTCGAACCAGCTTGATGTGAGCCGTGCACAAGACGCACCTATTACCGCCGCTGAGCTACTCGAACCCTGTGAAGGTGAAAGAACAGAAGAAGGGATGCGACATAACATTCGCGTTGCTTTGCAGTATATCGAAGCGTGGATTTCTGGAAATGGCTGTGTGCCAATTTACGGCTTGATGGAAGATGCCGCCACGGCTGAGATTTCACGCGCGTCAATCTGGCAATGGATTCAGCATGGTAAATCACTAGATAACGGTGAAACCGTCACAAAAGCGCTGTTTGAAACTTACTTAAAAGAAGAGGTAGACGTTGTGAAACGAGAAATCGGCGAAGCGCGCTATCAAGCGGGGCGTTTTGACGAAGCCGCCCAATTGATGGCCGAGCTTACAACCAGTGATGAACTGACGAACTTTTTAACCGTACCTGGATATGACTACCTAGATTAGTACAACCGAGATTCAGATAAGCAAGATTAAGAATACAAAACCAATAACGTGAAGGCTTAAAGGTAGATAGGGATGTACTACCTCAAGACGGAAACTCAACGCACCAGTAATGAGTGCAAATAATAAAGAGGGATAGACCAATGACATTAACTCGCCGCCAACAAATCGAAGCTCTGGAAAAAGACTGGGCAACAAATCCTCGCTGGAAAAATGTTAAACGCACTTACACAGCGGAAGAAGTGGTAGAACTGCGTGGTTCAATGGTGCCTGCGAATACAATTGCACAACGTGGTGCTGATAAGTTATGGGACCTGGTGAATGGGAGCGCGAAAAAAGGCTACGTTAACTGTCTGGGCGCGCTGACAGGTGGCCAGGCTGTGCAACAGGCCAAAGCGGGTATCGAAGCTATTTATCTATCGGGCTGGCAAGTGGCTGCGGATAACAACACTGCATCTACTATGTATCCAGATCAATCGCTTTACCCTGTTGATTCCGTTCCTTCTGTGGTTAAGCGTATCAATAACTCTTTCCGCCGCGCGGATCAAATCCAATGGGCGGGCGGGAAATCGCCACAAGATGAAGGTGCGATTGATTACTTCTTACCAATCGTAGCGGATGCCGAAGCAGGGTTCGGTGGCGTATTGAATGCGTATGAACTGATGAAGTCGATGATCGAAGCGGGGGCGGCGGGCGTTCACTTTGAGGACCAACTCGCATCGGTTAAGAAATGTGGGCACATGGGCGGGAAAGTATTGGTTCCGACTCAAGAAGCGGTACAAAAGTTGGTCGCGGCGCGTTTGGCAGCTGATGTTGCAGGAACGACGACCTTGGTTATCGCTCGTACCGATGCTAACGCGGCAGATCTGTTGACGTCAGATTGTGACCCATACGATAAAGACTTCATCGAAGGCGAGCGCACGGCAGAAGGTTTCTACCGAGTGAGAGCAGGGATCGACCAAGCGATTTCTCGTGGTCTTGCTTATGCACCATACGCGGATTTGATCTGGTGTGAAACGGCAACACCGTGCTTGGAAGAGGCACGTAAGTTTGCTGAAGCTATTCATGCAGAATATCCAGACCAATTGCTCGCTTATAACTGTTCGCCATCATTTAACTGGGAGAAAAACCTGGATGCAGAAACCATTGCTAAGTTCCAGCAAGAACTCGCGGACATGGGCTACAAGTACCAGTTTATTACGCTAGCGGGTATCCATAACATGTGGTTCAACATGTTTGAGTTGGCACACGCTTATGCTCAAGGTGAAGGCATGCGTCACTATGTTGAGAAGGTACAGCGCCCAGAGTTCCAAGCGGCAGAAAAAGGTTACACCTTTGTTGCTCACCAACAAGAGGTAGGTACCGGTTACTTCGACAGAATGACCAACACCATTCAAGGTGGGCAATCATCGGTAACTGCGTTGACCGGCTCGACAGAAGAAGACCAATTTTAAAAATAGTGCTTAGTTTAAATAATTACTCTTAACCACGTCAGTAATGGCTTTTTGAGCGGCAGGATTGCCGCTCTTTTTTTTTTGCTTGTGACGTATTGTTGAGATCACGTGCTGTAATTGTATGCCACGTTTGCACATCACTTTTCTCACCTACGGGTCATAGCGTTTCTTCGTCTGGTTCAATTTCTTCTGGTTCTACTTCTTCTTGCAGTTCCAACAAGTTAATCGCGATCGTTACGAAGTCACTGTCGGTAATAATGCCCACCAAATGATTATTACTTACGATGGGTAAACAACCCACTTTGTGCTTTTGCATGTACACCGCACTTTCTTTTAAACCTGCACGCGGCTCTGCGGTCATGATGTTGGTGTGCATCATTTTTTCCAGAGGGGTGTCGAGAGTAAAAGAGTGCTCTGCTTCATCTGGATGCAAGCTTGATTCTTGAGCGGCAAGAATATCACGCTGAGTGACTAAGCCTTGCAAGTGATGATGAGTATCCACAACCGGAATATGCCGAATATCGAGTTCATCCATCATTGCTTTTGCCTCTCGCAAGGTATGCGTTCGGGATAAGGTATGAGGATTGCGAGTCATCATGTCTTCAACCTTGATCATAGGGACCTCCAGCAGTGTTGTCCTTTGTTTAACTATAGGAAATATTTAGCGCTATATCTGAGAACTAACCCGTTTTTCATCAATAAAATACGTGATCTAATTCGAAGCTTTAATCGGCTGAATAGGAGGGCTTTATTTATGTTTTTATTAGTAATGTTGCGGGTGAATTGGTGCGAGGGAGTTGGCATTTTTAGTTGATAGTGGGTGAGGTCAAAATGTATTCCAATGAATTGAATCGCACATTTTTATTTGCTTGATGTTCCAATTTTCGTCTCTCAAGGAAAATAGGTCTAGGCTTAGCAAATTGAAGACGATTATGTACAAAAAACGACTAGCAATGACCACTATGGCACTTTTCGTTCACTCAGCGCATGCCATTGTATTGGGCACTGAGGAAACGAACCCAGTTGATCGAGTGGCCATTCGAGCCAGCAATATGGCTGAATTCCCAATCTGTGGCGGTACAATGGTGACAGACCAATGGGTGATGACCGCTGCACACTGTGTGGTGATGGGAGAGGGAGCGAACGAAGCCAGTTATTACGTGACACCGCCAGGAGAGCTTGCCATTACAGCAAGAGTGCATGATCTCAACAATACCACGATTGATAACTACTATTCGGTCTCTCATGTGGTGGTGTATCCTAGCTATACGCGTATTGCAAAAGCCGACATAAACGGTGATGGAGACATCAAACCAATCCAAACCGCCTTGGATAACGACATTGCTCTGTTGTACCTAACTCGACCAGTCGAAAACGTCAACCTCGCACAACTGGCCACTAAGGAGGATATGTTTGACATTGAAGCTCGGCTTGCAATGGATTGGAATGATAACTATGACACCAATCAGCGGATTGAAAACGTACAAGTATTTGGTTGGGGAGCGACCACGCCACTGGCTGGCGACGCCGCTTCCACCTTACAAACGACATCCATCGGTTTTTTACCGATTGATAAATGTTATGAGCGTCTGGAAATTGGCAATAGCTTTCCAGGGGCTATTAACTCGCGTGAGAATAGGACAAAAATTTGCACCTTGCCGACGTTTAATGCTTTGCTCGAAGACAGCAGCAGTACTCAATACGGCAACTCTGCATGTAAAGGTGACAGTGGCGGGCCCCTTGTCGATATTGCAACGGGTAAGCAAATCGGTATTGTGAGTGGCGCGCCATTAATTCTGCCTACTTGTGGTTCACTAACGATTCCGAGTTTTTATACCAAAGTCAGTCACTACTATGACTGGGTGCAGGACTACATTACGGCGGATGCTCCACCAAGCCGCTATATCATCGCGCCAAATTTCATTACAGACAGCAGTGAAGAGGGAAGCCAAGAGTGTCATGACGGAATTGCCACCAATAACTGTAATTTCAGAGAGTCCCGCGATGAAGGAGGGAGTGTGAGTTTATGGTGGTTGTCGTTACTGGTTCCTTTGATGTGGTGGCGTAGGCGTGAGGCTTAATTCTGAAAAAAATTGACTCAAGAGCAGTGAAATGCCTTTTCACTGCTCTGTTGACTGCCAGTAATCGTCACGCTAGCAGCGAACCTCACTTTTGTTGCTGATTGCTTCCTTATGCAAGGTAATCGTGAGGTTTTCTCCTTTGTGAGTTTCTCTCACTCATACTTGCCTTTGATAGCGAATCCCTTCTGCCCAACCTAGCATCTCTGGGGGATTTGGGTATACTAGTCTGCCGCGAAAAACGCGTCGCAACCTTATCGTCTTTAATGACGTGATTTGACCAATTAAAAAGATCAGTAGCATGCAAGTATCAGATTTTCATTTCGACCTCCCAGATGAACTTATCGCCCGTTACCCTCAGCCAGAGCGCACCGCTAGCCGCCTGTTGCAAATGGACGGTAATACTGGCGAACTCGTTGATGGCGTATTTACCGATGTGCTCGAGCAAGTTCAACCGGGTGACTTAGTGGTTTTCAATAATACCCGTGTGATTCCTGCTCGTTTATTCGGTCGTAAAGAGTCTGGCGGTAAACTTGAAGTGCTGGTGGAGCGAATGCAAGATGAACAGAGCATCTTAGCGCACGTTCGCTGTTCTAAATCACCCAAGCCGGGCACTACGATTTTTGTAGGCGAGAACGATGAGTATTCGGCAGAAATGGTGGCACGTCATGACGCATTGTTTGAGCTGAAATTTCATTCCGATAAAACGGTACTCGAGATTTTAGAAGAAATTGGTCATATGCCACTTCCTCCTTACATCGATCGACCAGATGAAGAGACGGATAAAGAACGCTACCAAACCGTTTATAATCAAAAACCAGGAGCCGTTGCAGCACCAACCGCGGGTTTACACTTTGATGACGTTCTATTAGACAAGATCAAAGCAAAAGGTGTTGAGTTTGCTTATGTTACGTTGCACGTGGGGGCAGGAACATTCCAGCCAGTCAAAGTGGAAAATATTAATGATCACCATATGCATGCCGAGTATGTGGAAGTGCCGGCGGAAGTCGTCGAGGCGATCAAGGCGACCAAAGCACGCGGTGGTCGCATCATAGCGGTTGGCACCACGTCGGTTCGCTCGTTAGAAAGTGCAGCGCAAGATGCGGTAAAAAAAGGGACTGAATTGGTTCCTTTCTTCGGCGATACTGAAATTTTCATTTACCCTGGATACGAGTACCAACTGGTAGATTGTCTCATTACTAATTTCCACTTACCTGAATCTACTTTGATCATGTTGGTGAGTGCGTTTGCAGGGTACGAGAACACCATGAATGCATACAAGCACGCGGTAGAGAATCGATACCGATTCTTTTCCTATGGTGACTCAATGTTCATTAAAAAGAAAACGGCATAGTTAACACTAAACAATAGATTTACGAGTGCTAGCAGTAAGCTAGGATATGAAAGCAAAAAATACTGCTTTTATCTCTCGCACGGAAAAGCGACCGCTCCTTACCGTAGGGGAAGGCCCCTAAACATTCAGTCAGACTGTTTCTCTGACACTCGGAGGCATCGTGAAATTAAAATTCGATCTTAAGAAAAAAAACGGCACAGCACGTCGTGGTCAACTGACTTTCGAACGTGGTACTGTGCAAACGCCAGCATTCATGCCTGTCGGTACTTACGGTACGGTGAAAGGAATGACACCAGAAGAAGTAAAAGGAACGGGCGCAGAAATCCTGTTGGGCAACACCTTTCATTTATGGCTACGCCCTGGTCAGGAAGTGATGAAAATGCATGGTGACCTGCACGATTTTATGAACTGGCATGGTCCTATTCTTACTGATTCAGGCGGCTTCCAGGTATTCAGCTTGGGTAAAATGCGCACGATTACGGAGCAAGGTGTGCACTTCCGTAACCCTGTTAACGGTGACAAAATTTTCATGGATGCTGAAAAATCGATGGAAATTCAAAAAGACCTTGGTTCTGACATCGTGATGATTTTCGATGAATGTACGCCATATCCTGCGACACATGATGAAGCGAAAAAGTCGATGGAAATGTCACTGCGTTGGGCACAGCGTTCTCGTGATCATTTCAATAAACTGGAAAACCCAAACAATCTGTTTGGTATCGTACAGGGTGGCGTTTATGAGGACCTGCGTGATGTGTCAGTCAAAGGTCTAACTGAGATCGGTTTTGATGGTTATGCAGTTGGTGGTCTTGCAGTGGGTGAACCAAAAGAAGACATGCACCGCATTCTTGAACACACGTGTCCGCAATTACCTGAAGACAAACCTCGTTACCTAATGGGGGTTGGCAAGCCGGAAGATTTGGTAGAAGGTGTACGTCGCGGTATCGACATGTTTGATTGCGTCATGCCAACGCGTAACGCTCGTAATGGTCATTTATTCGTGACCGGAGGTGTGATCAAGATCCGCAATGCGAAACATAAAACGGATACTACACCGCTCGATCCACACTGTGACTGTTACACTTGTCAAAATTACAGCAAGTCGTATCTTCACCATTTAGAACGTTGTAATGAGATTCTTGGTGCTCGTTTGAATACGATCCATAACCTGCGTTACTACCAACGCTTAATGGAAAGCATTCGTAAGGCGATTGATGAAGATCGTTTCGATGAGTTCGTACAAGAATTTTATGCTCGTCGTGATCGTGAAGTGCCACCACTAAGCAAAGCTTAAATGAACGAAAGCCTCTGGTGTTGTCGCCAGGGGTTTTGCGAATAAAGTAGGCGAACGCACGTTATTTTTGAGAGAGTGATCTCTATTAGTCACTCGCAGACTTGAATATAAAGTACGTAGTCCCAACTTGGTTGGATTATCAATAATATATAATGAGGATGTTTTAATGTTTATCTCTCAAGCTCACGCAGCAGCAGAAGGTGCACCAGCAGGTGGCGGTTTTGAAATGCTAATCATGCTTGGCATGTTTGCAGTGATTTTTTACTTCATGATTTATCGCCCACAAAGCAAACGAGTAAAAGAACACAAAAACCTAATGGCTTCTATGGGTAAAGGTGATGAAGTACTAACCAGCGGTGGTTTAGTTGGTAAAATTACCAAGATTTCTGAAGAAAATGATTACATTTCAATCGAGCTTAACGCGAACAATGAAATTGTTATCAAAAAAGACTTCGTTACTGCAGTGTTGCCTAAAGGTACGCTTAAGTCTCTATAAAACAGCTAAAGGGTCCTCGCTGTGTTAAATCGTTACCCATTATGGAAGTACCTGATGGTGCTGTTTGCGATCATCGCAGCTGCATTGTACGCACTTCCAAATCTCTACGGTGAAGATCCGGCTATTCAAGTTACAGGGGCGCGTGGCGCCTCTGTAGATATGTCAACGCTGGATGCTGTCACTACTGCTCTTGATAAAGAGCAACTTTCTCATAAATCCATTGCTCTTGAAAATGGATCAATTCTTGTCCGCTTTAATGACACTGATACGCAAATCAGTGCTCGCGATATCATCAATGAAGCGCTTGGCAAAGACAAAATTGTTGCACTTAACCTAGCACCTTCTACCCCAGATTGGTTAGAAGCGATTGGTGCGTCCCCACTTAAGTTAGGTCTAGACCTACGTGGTGGTGTTCACTTCTTGATGGAAGTTGATATGGATGCCGCCATGGAGAAGCTAGTTGGTCAACAAGAAGAAGCTTTCCGTAGCGAGTTACGTGAAGCGAAACTGCGTTATCGTGCTATTCGACCTTCGGGTAAAGAAGCCGTCGAAGTGCTGCTTCGTGATGCCGATCAATTGGGCGAAGCTAAGAGCTTACTGCAAAAGAACCACCCGGATATGAACTTTGTTGAGTCGGATTCGAATGGTCGTTTTGCACTGCTTGCCACGTTTACTGAGCAGCGTCTACAAGAGATCCGCAACTACGCAGTAGAGCAGAATATTACTATTTTGCGTAATCGCGTAAACGAACTGGGTGTGGCTGAACCGTTGGTTCAACGTCAAGGTGCGAGCCGCATTGTGGTTGAATTGCCTGGTGTGCAAGACACAGCACGAGCAAAAGAAATTCTTGGCGCTACCGCAACACTTGAATTCCGTGAAGTTGACGAAAGTGCTGATCTTTCAGCTGCTGCCAATGGTCGTGCACCAGCAGGTAGTGAAATTAAGCAAGATCGCAATGGTCGCCCAGTCGTGCTGAAGAAACGAGTGATCTTGGGTGGTTCGAGCATTACAGATGCAAGCTCAAGTGTTGACGAATATGGTCGCCCTCAGGTGAACATTTCGCTTGATAGCGAAGGCGGCAACAAAATGTCTGCATTCTCTAAGAAGAACATCGGTAAGCTAATGGCGACGGTGTTTGCAGAGTACAAAGACAGTGGCCGTAAAAACCCTGAAGGTAAAGTTATCCTGACTAAGCATGAAGAAGTGATCAACCAAGCAACGATTCAATCTGCGCTCGGCCGTAACTTCCGAATCACTGGTATCGACTCTGCTGCGGAAGCTCATAACCTAGCACTATTGCTCCGTGCCGGTGCTTTGATTGCTCCAATTTCAATTGTTGAAGAGCGAACCATTGGTCCATCAATGGGTCAGCAAAACATTGATATGGGTATTCAAGCATGTGTCTGGGGTATGGTTGCCGTCATGTTGTTTACGCTGCTTTATTACCGTGGTTTTGGTCTTATCGCCAATATTGCGTTAATGGCTAACCTAGTGTTGATTATTGGTGTTATGTCAATGATTCCAGGTGCGACAATGACACTACCAGGAATCGCAGGTATCGTACTGACAGTCGGTATGGCGGTCGATGCGAACGTTCTGATCTTCGAGCGTATTCGAGAAGAAATTCGAGATGGGCGCAACCCGCAACAAGCCATTCACCAAGGCTACGCAAACGCATTCAGTACCATTGCGGATGCGAACATCACAACACTGATCACAGCTATTATCCTGTTTGCTGTCGGTACGGGTGCGGTGAAAGGTTTTGCAGTCACGCTTTCCATTGGTATTTTAACTTCAATGTTTACTGCTATAGTTGGCACACGTTGTATCGTGAATCTACTATATGGCGGCAAACGCATTGATAAATTGTCGATCTAAGGCTGGGAATTAATATGTTTCAAATTCTAAAAGCAGATAAATCGATCGGCTTTATGCGTTGGTCGAAGGTCGCGTTCCTGTTCTCGACCCTTATGATTGCGGCGTCTATCTTCACCTTGTCAACCAAGTGGTTGAATTGGGGATTAGACTTCACTGGTGGTACGTTAATTGAGGTGGGCTTTGAACACCCAGCTAATCTCGAGAATATTCGTACCGCGCTTGATGCGAAAGGCTTTGGTGACGCTACCGTGCAAAACTTTGGTAGCGCCCGTGAGGTTATGGTACGTCTTCGTCCTCGTGATGATGTGTCAGGCGAGACCTTGGGTAACCAAATCCTTGGTGCAATTAAAGATGGTACAGGCGAAAGCGTTGAAATGCGTCGTATCGAATTCGTTGGTCCAAATGTTGGTGATGAGCTAACAGAGGCCGGCGGTTTAGCTATTCTTGTATCGCTTATTTGTATCTTGATTTACGTATCAATGCGATTTGAATGGCGTCTGGCAGCGGGTGCTGTATTGGCATTGGCGCACGATATCATTATCACCTTAGGTGTCTTCTCGTTCATGCAAATCGAAGTCGACCTTACTATCGTGGCCGCATTACTGACCGTTGTTGGTTACTCGCTCAACGATACGATCGTGGTGTTTGACCGAATTCGTGAGAATTTCCGTAAGATGCGTAAAGGTGAACCTGCAGACATCATGGATGCGTCTATTACTCAAACATTGAGTCGTACGCTCATCACCTCCGGTACAACATTGTTTGTAGTTATTGCGTTGTTCGCGCAGGGCGGTGCCATGATCCACGGGTTTGCAACCGCATTACTACTTGGTATCACGGTAGGTACTTATTCGTCTATCTACGTTGCTTCGGCACTGGCGCTGAAACTGGGTATCCAGAAAGAGCACTTGATGCCACCTCAAGTAGAAAAAGAAGGTGCAGAGTTCGACGAGATGCCATAAGGTTATCTGAGAGCCTAAAATTAAAAACCGCTGAGCAATCAGCGGTTTTTTTTTGCCATAAAAAAGCCCCACTCAGAGAGCAGGGCTATTCAAAAGCATCAGCGTGACGGGCTAGTTCAGACTCTATTACTTAAGCATCGCTTCGTTACCGTTCTCACGGATATGCTTAAGGATAGATTTTACGCCGCGAGCGCTTGAAGCAACGATGTTGCCAGACTTCATGTAATCAGTACCACCAGAGAAGTCGGTTAGGATCGCACCCGCTTCACGAGCAATAAGCTCACCAGCGGCCATATCCCAAGGTTTTAGGCCTAGCTCGAAGTAACCATCTACGCGACCCGCAGCAACATAACATAGGTCAAGCGCAGCAGAACCACTGCGACGGAAGTCCGCACATTCAGTAAATAGAGAACCCACAATCTTGATGAAAGATTCAGAGTGTTGTTTCTGTTTGAATGGGAAACCTGTTGCTAGAACAGTACCTTGAAGATCTTTCAGTTGAGAAACACGAATACGTGCACTGTTCAGTTGTGCGCCAGCGCCGCGTTGTGCGGTAAACAGTTCGTTTTGCATAGGGTCGTAAACACAAGCAACTTCAGTTTTGCCTTTGATACGAACTGCAATAGAAACAGAGAAGTGTGGGTAACCTTTTACAAAGTTATTGGTGCCATCCAGTGGGTCGATGATCCATTGTACGTCTTTATCTTTACCTTCGATAAGACCTTGTTCTTCAGCAACGATACAGTGCTCAGGGTAAGACTGCTTGATAGTATCGATGATGATGTATTCTGCTTCTTTATCTACATTAGTGACAAAGTCATGTGTGCCTTTTAGTGACGATTCTACTTTATCTGTGTTTTCTAATGATTTAGCAATATGATTGCCTGCCTTTCGCGCAGCGCGAATAGCAATGTTTAGCATTGGATGCATACGGTTTTCCCAACGGATGTTAAAGAACAAAATGAAAGCGGCGGCGAGTATACCAAAGATAAATAAAAAAGGAAGTGGTTATTTTTTGCTCTAAGTGTGCGTGTTTAATGTCGTGATTTCGCTGATTACGACAAGAATGCAGGAGAATACGAACAGACACATCGCTGGATATAGGGCGTGTTAAAAATTTATGATAATATTTCGCCGTTTTAATAAAGGCAGTAATCATCAATGTTGGATCAAGTAAAAATTGTGCTTGTCGGTACTTCTCATTCAGGCAACATTGGCTCGGCTGCGCGGGCTATGAAGGTTATGGGGCTCAGTCAATTAGTGTTGGTGGATCCTCAATGTGAAGTGGATGAGCAAACGCTAGCGCTCGCAGCAGGTGCCAGTGATATTGCACAGAACGCGACGATCGTTAATACGTTAGACGAGGCCGTTCATGATTGTGGATTAGTGGTCGGCTCAAGTGCTCGTTCACGAACGCTAGAATGGCCGATGTTGGAGCCACGTGAATGCGGTGAAAAATTTGCAGTTGAGGGGCAAAAACATCCTGTTGCTTTAGTCTTTGGTCGTGAAAGAACGGGACTAACGAATGAAGAGTTGCAAAAGTGCCACTACCATGTATGTATTCCTGCCAATCCAGAATATAGCTCGTTGAATTTGGCAATGGCAGTGCAAACACTAAGTTATGAAGTTCGCGTAGCACACCTTAATCTGCAACAAAGCCAGTACTCACCTAATGAACCGGAAGAGTACCCACGCCACAAAGAATTAGAAATGTTTTTTGAACACCTTGAAAAAGTGATAGTGGACACCCAGTTTATTAGTCAAGAGCAACCTGGTCGAGTGATGAGTAAATTACGCCGCTTGTTTTCCAGAGCACGACCAGAGAGTCAAGAACTTAATATTTTGCGCGGTATATTGACCTCTATAGAGAAAAATATTCGAGCAAAATAGTCGTTTTTAATGCGAAATACCCATTCTTTATGTAAGGATGAATACTTGAGTAATTTAGTCAAATAAATACTTGACCGTTTTACTCGGGTATGGAAAAATCATAACCATTACAAACCATGTGGATACGGTGTGGTATGAAACTTACATCTAAAGGAAGATATGCGGTGACAGCCATGCTGGATGTGGCACTGCATTCGCAACAGAACCCAGTCCCTCTCGCGGATATATCTGAGCGCCAGGGCATTTCGCTCTCTTATTTAGAGCAACTTTTTTCTAAATTGCGTAAAGCGGGTTTAGTTGCAAGTGTTCGCGGCCCTGGTGGTGGATACCGACTAGGAGCAGAAGCGGATACCATCGCAATTGGTACTGTCATTGCAGCTGTCGACGAGTCTGTAGACGCGACGAAATGCCAAGGGAAGGGCGGTTGTCAGGGTGGAACCCGCTGTCTAACTCACACGCTTTGGCGCGATTTAAGCTCACGCATCAGTGACTTCTTGAACAACATCACTCTTGGTGAGCTGATGACGGATAATGAAGTCCTCGAAATTTCAGATCGTCAGGATATCGACTTGGCGGTCAACCATGGGCTTTCAAACAAAAATACAACCACCGTGCCCATCGGTGTAAACGTCCGCTCTTAGCGGTCAGCTTTTTACATTGGAGTAGAGAATGAAACTGCCGATTTATCTTGATTATTCCGCTACATGTCCAGTTGATCCTCGTGTAGCTGAAAAAATGGTTCAGTACATGACAATGGATGGCACATTTGGCAACCCAGCGTCGCGTTCGCACCGTTACGGCTGGCAGGCAGAAGAAGCAGTTGATACTGCTCGTGAGCAAATTGCTGACCTTCTAAATGCAGACCCGCGCGAAATCGTATTTACATCTGGTGCGACAGAATCTGACAACCTCGCAATCAAAGGTGCAGCACACTTTTACTCTAAAAAGGGTAAACACGTCATCACGTGTAAAACTGAGCACAAAGCGGTTCTTGACCCATGTCGTCAACTAGAGCGTGAAGGCTTTGAAGTGACGTACTTAGAGCCTGAATCAAACGGCTTGATCGATTTAGAGAAGCTAAAAGCAGCCATGCGTGAAGACACTGTACTTGTCTCTATCATGCACGTGAACAACGAAATTGGTGTTGTTCAAGACATTACGGCCATTGGTGAGCTATGTCGAGAGCGTAAGATTGTGTTTCATGTTGATGCAGCTCAATCAGCTGGTAAGTTACCAATCGATGTTCAAGAAATGAAAGTGGATTTGATTTCACTATCAGCGCACAAAATCTACGGTCCTAAAGGTATTGGTGCTTTATTCGTACGTCGTAAGCCACGTATCCGTCTTGAAGCACAAATGCACGGTGGCGGTCATGAGCGCGGTTTCCGTTCAGGTACACTACCTACGCACCAGATTGTAGGTATGGGAGAAGCTTTCCGCATTGCAAAAGAAGATATGCAGAAAGATTACGATCACGCACTGGCACTTCGTAACCGTCTTCTTGATGGTGTGAAAGACCTTGAAGCGGTCACCGTTAACGGAGACTTAGAGCAGCGCGTACCTCATAACTTAAACGTAAGCTTTGCCTTTGTAGAAGGTGAGTCATTGCTGATGTCGCTAAAAGATCTAGCGGTTTCTTCTGGTAGTGCATGTACTTCTGCAAGTCTAGAGCCTTCATACGTTCTCCGTGCGCTTGGCATGGACGATGAGTTGGCTCACAGTTCGGTTCGCTTCTCCTTTGGTCGTTTTACAACAGAAGAAGAAGTCGATTACGCAATTGAACAAATCCGCGTTGCAGTGACTAAGCTACGCGACATGTCTCCTCTATGGGATATGTACAAAGAAGGGATTGATTTGAGCACTGTAGAATGGGCTCACCATTAATCTCAGGGATGAATAAGTAGAGGATTCGAGGTAATTTATCATGGCATATAGCGAAAAAGTAATTGATCACTACGAGAACCCACGTAACGTTGGTTCATTTGAAAAAGACGATCCATCCGTTGGTAGCGGCATGGTTGGTGCACCAGCTTGTGGTGACGTAATGAAACTGCAAATCAAGGTAACACCGGAAGGTATTATTGAAGATGCGAAGTTCAAAACGTACGGTTGTGGTAGTGCAATCGCATCAAGCTCATTGGTCACTGAATGGGTTAAAGGTAAATCTGTGGATGAAGCTGCGGCCATCAAAAACTCAGAAATTGCAGAAGAACTAGAGCTGCCACCAGTAAAAGTTCACTGTTCAATTCTGGCGGAAGATGCAATCAAAGCAGCCGTTGCAGATTACAAGAAAAAACACCAAGAATAATTAAACCGTAATATAATGGGAGACGTTACCTCTCCCATTCCAATCGTAATATAGACAAACTAAGGTGCAGTATGGCCATCTCAATGACAGAAACAGCGGCAAGTCGCGTAAGAGCATTCCTAGATAACCGGGGCAAAGGTATCGGGTTACGCCTTGGAGTGAAGACGACTGGCTGTTCCGGCATGGCGTATGTACTGGAGTTTGTGGACGAGCTTAATGAAGCAGAAGATGAAGTTTTTGACCTGTCTGGGGTAAAAATTATCATTGATAAAAAAAGCTTGGTGTACCTAGACGGTACCGAACTGGATTACGTAAAAGAAGGGTTGAATGAAGGCTTTGAGTTCAACAACCCTAATGCGAAAAGTGAATGTGGTTGTGGTGAAAGCTTCAACGTCTAATTGATTGTCCTTCTGGGCAAACGAGTCCAGAAGGCATTACTAGGACCCGAACTTAATGAATCACTTTGAATTATTTGGGCTACCAAGTCAGTTTAAGCTGGATGGTAGCCTTCTTTCTTCTCAGTTCCGAGAATTACAAAAGCGTTTCCACCCGGATAACTTTGCGACAGCATCGGAAAGAGACCGTTTGATGGCGGTGCAAAAAGCCGCCCAGATCAACGATGCTTATCAAGTGCTGAAAAACCCTATCTCACGTGCTGAATATATATTGGCAGAGCAAGGGGTAGAAATTCGTGGTGAGCAGCAGACGATGCAAGATCCGATGTTCCTAATGGAACAAATGGAGCTGCGCGAGGAATTGGAAGATATTGCAGACAGCTCTGATCCAGAATCAGCGCTTTTGGACTTCGATTCGAAGGTCAGCAACATGTATAAACAGCATTTGGCTAGCGTCGAGCAAGAGCTTGATGACGGTCTTTGGGCACAAGCCGCCGATCGAGTTCGCAAGTTAAAATTCGTCGCCAAGCTGAAGAATGAAATTGAACGGGTCGAAGAAAAAATACTCGGCTAGTTCGCGTGACAAGGACCAATCATGGCACTACTTCAAATAGCAGAACCGGGCCAAAGCTCGGCACCTCATGAGCATAAGTTAGCCGCAGGTATTGACCTCGGTACGACGAACTCTTTAGTTGCTACCGTACGCAGCGGTGATGCAACGACGTTAACCGACGAGCAGGGGCGGAGCATCCTGCCTTCCGTCGTCAACTACTCTCAAGCGATGCCAACAGTTGGTTATGAAGCGAAAGATAAAGCAGAGCTAGAGCCTGAAAATACCATCATTTCGGTTAAACGCTTGATCGGTCGCTCATTAAAAGACATCAAGTCGCGTTTTACCTCTTTACCTTATCAATTTAAAGAAAGCGATAACGGTTTACCGATTCTGCAAACCCCTCAGGGTGAAAAAAATCCTATTGAAGTGTCTGCTGAAATTCTTAAAGTTCTTGGTAAACGTGCTGAAGATACACTAGGCGGAGAGCTTGCGGGGGTTGTTATTACCGTTCCTGCGTACTTTGACGATGCTCAACGCGCGGGCACCAAAGACGCAGCTAAGCTAGCGGGTCTGCATGTGCTTCGTCTGCTCAATGAACCGACTGCCGCTGCCATAGCTTACGGGTTAGACTCTGGTCAGGAAGGGGTGATTGCCGTTTACGATTTAGGTGGTGGTACGTTTGACATCTCTATACTGCGTTTATCCAAGGGTGTATTTGAGGTACTAGCAACGGGTGGTGATTCCGCTCTGGGTGGTGACGATTTTGACCATCTATTAGCTGAATTTCTGATGGAGCAAGCTGGTCTTGAAGCCCCTCTTTCTGCAGAACAAAACCGTACATTACTCAACATTGCCACTGCGACGAAAATTGCTTTTTCTGAACAAGACAGTGTTGATGTTGATATTTTTGGTTGGACAGGCACCGTCACTCGTGAACAATTTGAAGCATTAATTCAGCCATTAGTGAAGAAAACGTTGATGTCATGCCGACGAGCACTGAAAGATGCTGATGTGTCGTCTGATGAAGTGCTTGAAGTCGTGATGGTTGGTGGTTCAACCCGTACGTTACTTGTCCGTGATATGGTGGGTGAGTTCTTTGGTCGTACACCATTAACAAGTATTAACCCTGATGAAGTCGTTGCGATTGGTGCTGGTATTCAAGCTGACATCTTAGCTGGTAACAAGCCAGATTCTGAAATGTTGCTTTTAGATGTAATCCCGCTTTCCCTCGGTATAGAGACGATGGGGGGATTGGTAGAAAAAATCATCCCTCGTAACACGACAATTCCAGTTGCGCGTGCACAAGAGTTCACCACTTTCAAAGATGGTCAAACTGCAATGAGCGTACACATTGTTCAAGGTGAGCGTGAGATGGTTGATGACTGTCGTTCATTAGCGCGTTTCTCACTCAAAGGAATTCCACCGATGGCGGCAGGTGCTGCCCACATACGTGTAACCTACCAAGTTGACGCTGATGGTCTTTTGTCTGTCACGGCGATGGAAAAAAGCACGGGAATTCAGTCTGAAATTCAAGTGAAGCCATCTTACGGTCTTAGTGATAATGAGGTCGCTGACATGCTGCGAGATTCAATGAATCATGCAAAAGAAGACATGCAAACGCGTGCCTTGGCTGAGCAGCGAGTTGAAGCGGATCGAGTTATTGAAGGTTTGATCGCCGCCATGCAAGCAGACGGAGATGAATTGCTCTCAGCACAAGAGAAGCAAGACTTAGTCAACGTGATTGAAGCATTGATTGAGCTGCGTAATGGTGATGACGTTGATGCGATTGAGCAAGGCATTAAAGACACGGATAAAGCGAGTCAAGACTTTGCATCGCGCCGTATGGATAAATCGATTCGATCTGCACTGTCAGGTCAATCAGTAGACGATATATAAGAGATAAGTAGTTATGCCTAAGATTATTGTATTACCACACGAAGATCTATGCCCTGAGGGTGCAGTGTTGGAAGCAAACAACGGTGACACCGTTCTAGACGTAGCGCTGAAAAATGGTATTGGCATTGAGCACGCATGTGAAAAATCATGTGCATGTACTACGTGTCATGTCATTATCCGTGAAGGCTTTGACTCTTTGGAAGAGAGTGAAGAGCAAGAAGATGACATGTTGGATAAAGCATGGGGCCTAGAGCCAGAATCTCGTCTTGGTTGCCAGGCTAGAATTGCGGATGAAGACTTAGTTGTCGAAATCCCTAAATACACGCTGAACCATGCGTCAGAAGATCACTAAAATAACAAGACTACGCTTGTAGCCCTTAAACATTGAGGGATGAACAAAAGGAAAATGAGCATGAAATGGACAGACTCTCGTGACATCGCAATTGAACTTTGTGACAAGTTTCCTGATGTCGACCCTAAAACGGTGCGGTTTACCGATCTTCATCAATGGATCATGGAGTTGGATGAGTTTGAAGATGATCCAAACCATTGTAACGAAAAGATTCTTGAAGCCGTCATCATGTGTTGGATGGACGAAGCTGATTAGAGCTGCAAAATACAGCCTAGTTAACAATTCTTACTAAAAAAAACGGACTCTAGAGTCCGTTTTTTTATCAAATTGACATTTTCAACCTACAAAATGCTAACATCCGGGAGTTATTAAAATAAGCGGCACAGGTAATGCCGAGAATAAGACAAGGAGAAACCATGTCTACACAGATGTCCGTATTTTTAAGTCAAGATTCTGCAGCACCACATTGGGGTGAAAAAGCGCTGCTTTCGTTTTCAGAAAACGGAACAACCGTTCACTTAGGGGAAGGTCATGATCTTGGCGCAATCCAACGCGCAGCTCGCCAGCTTGATGGTCAAGGAATTCACTCTATTTTACTCGCTGGCGATAGCTGGGACCTGGAAAGTATTTGGGCGTTTCATCAAGGCTACCGTAACCCTAAGAAGCATGGAGTACTTGAATGGAAAGCGCTGCCTGAACAGGAGCAGCTCGAACTTCAAGCTCGAATTAAAGCGACTGATTTCACACGCGATATCATCAATAAAACGGCAGAAGAAGTAGCACCTCGTCAACTGGCTTCTATGGCGGCTGAGTTTATTAAGTCGATAGCACCAGAAGGCACTGTCACGGCTCGCATCGTAAAAGACAAAGATCTTCTTACAGAAGGTTGGGAAGGCATTTTCGCCGTAGGCCGAGGCTCATCACGTACCTCCGCGATGCTGCAATTGGATTACAATCCTACAGGTGATGAAAACGCACCAGTGTTTGCTTGTTTAGTGGGTAAGGGCATCACCTTTGACTCGGGTGGTTACAGCTTAAAACCTTCCAACTTTATGACGGCAATGAAGGCGGATATGGGGGGCTCTGCGACAGTAACTGGCGGGTTAGCTTTAGCGATTCAACGTGGGCTGAATAAGCGCGTTAAACTAATCCTTTGCTGCGCTGAAAATATGGTATCTGGTCGAGCGCTTAAGCTTGGCGATATCATTACCTACAAAAATGGCAAAACGGTAGAAGTCATGAATACCGATGCTGAAGGACGTTTAGTGTTGGCTGATGGTCTTATTTACGCCAGTGAGCAAAAACCAGAGCTTATTATTGATTGTGCGACGTTAACTGGCGCAGCTAAGAATGCGTTGGGTAACGATTATCACGCGCTGATGAGCTTTGATGATGAGCTTTCTCATCAAGCGCTCACGGCAGCAAATCAAGAGAAAGAAGGTTTATGGCCACTTCCTCTTGCCGATTTCCATCGAGGTATGCTGCCTTCCAACTTTGCTGATTTATCCAACATCAGCTCAGGTGATTACTCTCCAGGTGCAAGCACAGCGGCAGCGTTTTTGTCTTACTTTGTTGAAGACTATAAGAAGGGTTGGCTGCATTTTGATTGCGCTGGTACTTACCGTAAGTCTGCATCCGATAAATGGGCGGCGGGCGCTACGGGCATGGGTGTACGCACGCTAGCTCGTTTACTGAACGAACAAGCGGGTAAATAATACCAATTGCGGTACTGATTTTGTTGGTGCCGCTTGCTTAATAATAAGCTATTCAGAACTATTACTATTACAAGTACAAAAAGGACATTTTATGGCTCTAGAAAGAACGTTCTCAATTGTTAAGCCTGATGCAGTGGAACGAAACCTAATTGGTGCAATTTACAACCGTATTGAGAAAGCCGGTTTGCGTATTGTCGCGGCAAAGATGGTTCATCTTACTGAAGATCAAGCCAGTGGTTTTTATGCTGAACACGAAGGTAAAGCATTTTTTCCTGCTCTTAAAGAGTTTATGACGTCTGGCCCGATTATGGTTCAGGTGTTGGAAGGTGAAAACGCTATTGCCCGTTACCGAGAACTTATGGGTAAAACAAACCCAGAAGAAGCAGCATGCGGTACACTACGTGCAGACTATGCGCTCAGTATGCGCCATAACTCTGTTCATGGCTCAGATAGCCCAGAGTCTGCTGCTCGAGAAATCGAATTCTTTTTCCCAGAGTCAGAAATTTATCCGCGTTAATGTTCAGCGACTTGTTGCGCGTTACGCTTATTGGGTAGTTAAGACTGTTAGCCTCGGAAACTTCCGAGGCTTTTTCTTATCTGATTCTTATCTGAAAACATCGACAATTGTTGTGGTTAAATTTTAAGCATAATGATTTTAATGCCTTAGCAAACTCAGGGGTTTACCCCTCTTGTTGTAGCTGCATAAAGGCTGTACAATTCGCGCCCTTATTCTTGTTTCAGTCATTGAGAGGCAACATGACCACTGAAAAAATCAATCTACTCGACTTTGATCGCAAAGGCATGCGTCAGTTTTTCGCGGAAGAGCTCGGCGAGAAAGCGTTCCGTGCTGATCAGGTTATGAAGTGGATATACCATTTCGGTGTTGATGACTTCGAGAACATGACGAACATCAACAAGAAATTGCGTGAAAAACTGCAGTATAAATGTGAGATTAAAGCGCCATACGTTGCCGAAGCGCAACACTCTTCCGATGGCACGATTAAATGGGCGATGAAAGTCGGTGACCAGGATGTAGAAACCGTATACATCCCTGAAGACGATCGTGCGACATTGTGTGTGTCGTCTCAAGTTGGTTGTGCACTAGCATGTAAGTTCTGCTCAACAGCACAACAGGGATTTAACCGTAACCTAAAAGTTTCAGAAATCATCGGTCAGGTTTGGCGTGCTGCGCGTGAGATTGGCCTGGAAAAAGAGACGGGACGTCGTCCTATCACCAACGTTGTGATGATGGGCATGGGCGAACCGCTTTTGAACATGAAAAACTTGATTCCTGCGTTAGAAATCATGTTGGATGACTTAGGCTTTGGTTTATCTAAACGCCGAGTGACTGTATCGACATCTGGCGTTGTTTCTGGTCTTGATCAAATGACGGGCAAAATTGATGTGGCGCTGGCTATCTCTTTGCACGCACCAAATGACAAGCTACGTAGTGAAATTATGCCAATTAATGATCGCTGGGATATTGAAGATTTTCTTGCTTCTGTGCGTCGTTATATTGCGTCGTCTAATGCAAACCGCGGTAAAGTAACGGTTGAGTATGTTTTACTAGATCATGTTAATGATGACATGGAGCATGCTCGCGAGCTTGCAGAGTTGATGAAAGACACGCCATGTAAGATTAACTTGATTCCGTTCAATCCTTACCCAGGTTCTCCTTATAAAAAGCCAAGTAACTCTCGTATTGATCGCTTCCAGAAAACGTTGATGAAATACGAACACACGGTGACTGTACGTAAAACGCGTGGTGATGATATTGACGCCGCTTGTGGTCAACTTGTGGGTGATGTGATTGATAGAACTAAGCGCACAGCAATGCTAAAAGCAGCACGTGGTGCAGAAAGCATCGATGTAAAAGCAGTATAAACGAGCAGAGTTAACGATAGCCAGAGCCTAGCTCTGGCTATTTTGTTTACCCTACCTCTTTAAATTGAGAGCATTTGGCGTTTATTTCAATTTATACTGTCAAAGTTTGGACAAAAGCTTCAGCTATCTGTTAGTTTGAGTAGAATGAGTTTTTGTCTTTGTTATACATTCGCTTATCATTATGTATGACATTAACGACAACGCTGACAACTTCGGCTCTTTTCTCCTACGCTTTGCTGTTTTGCGCAGAACGTGTATTCGCATATAGAGTGCTGAAGATTTGTTAAAATATTATTTTGGTTAATGCGTTAGGGCTGGCTACTTTTTAGTTGTAGTGAGCTTTCAGAACAAAAACGAAAATAAAGAATTGTATTAACCACTAAACAGATTAAATACCATCATTATGACAGAAAACGAAAATACCAATGAAGTCCCGCTTTCAACTGAACCGGGCACACTCCTAAAAAATAAACGCGAATCCATCGGTATGACCCAGAAGCAAGTTGCTGATCGCCTCAGGCTTCGTGTTTCTGTTATTGAAGATATAGAAGACAACCGTTTTGAATCTCACCAAGTTGCAACGTTTACTCGAGGTTATTTGCGTTCGTATGCAAAAGTGGTCGGTCTTGACGAAAAAGTGGTGCTGTCAGCTCTAGAGCAAACTTTACCGTCACAACCGAAAACTCAAGAAATAGAAATGCAGAGTTTTTCGCGCAAAACCAAGCACGAAAAGCACAACAGTCGCATCATGTTCCTGACTTGGTTAATTGCGATAGTGATTACTGGTATTTCTGCTGCTTGGTGGTGGCAAAATCAGCATGACAATAGCCTGACTCAAGTTGTCGCTAATGCCAGTAGCGATACGTCCGAGCAGAGCAAGCAAGAGCTCGCAGATATCGATTTGATGACAGCTGAAGAATTAATCGCTAGTGCGCCTAAAGACGTTGCACCTGAGGTGGTAAGTACTTCTGCTTCTGAAACTATGATGGCCGATACTGATATGAGCGCGGCTGAAACAACGGCAGTATTGACTCCGAACACCGACCAATCTGTTGATGAGAGCGCAGAGCAATCAATATCAGCGACGGATGTCGAAGAAACTCAGGAGCCGGCAGTAGTGGTTCCTGAAGGCATGACCTTAATCACAATGAAATTTACAGCAGATTGCTGGATTCAAGTGAAAGATACTAATGGAAAAACACTGGTAAGTGGCACTCATAAACCAGGTCAAGATGTAAAACTGACCGGGAAAGCGCCATTTAAAGTGATATTGGGTGCTCCTGAAGGGGTTACGATGACATTTGCAAGTGAACCGGTTGATCTTTCTGGGTATACTTCAGGCAGAGTAGCTAGATTCACTTTACCGTTATAAAGAATTATGCAACACGAATCTCCAATCATTCGTCGTAAATCGACGCGTATTTATGTGGGTGATGTACCTGTTGGTGATGGTGCACCTATCGCTGTACAGTCAATGACTAACACCCGCACGACTGACGTAGAAGCGACAGTCGCACAAATCCGAGCACTAGAAAATGTCGGTGCAGACATTGTACGAGTCTCCGTACCAACGATGGATGCAGCTGAAGCGTTTAAGCTAATCAAACAGCAAGTATCTGTTCCTTTGGTTGCGGATATTCACTTTGACTACCGTATCGCGCTTAAAGTGGCAGAGTATGGCGTAGATTGTTTACGCATCAACCCTGGTAACATTGGTAATGAAGAGCGAATTCGCTCTGTAGTCGATTGTGCCCGAGATAAAAACATTCCGATCCGTATTGGTGTCAACGGTGGTTCTTTAGAAAAAGATCTGCAGATGAAATATGGAGAGCCGACCCCGGAAGCCTTAGTCGAGTCGGCTATGCGTCACGTCGATCACCTTGATCGCCTCAACTTTGATCAGTTTAAAGTGAGTGTCAAAGCGTCGGATGTATTTTTAGCGGTAGATTCTTATCGTTTATTAGCTAAGAAAATCGACCAGCCTTTGCACTTAGGGATCACTGAAGCGGGTGGCGCACGTGCAGGAGCGGTGAAGTCATCTGTCGGCTTAGGTATGCTGCTCGCGGAAGGCATCGGTGATACATTACGCATCTCGCTAGCGGCTAACCCAGTTGAAGAAATTAAGGTCGGCTTCGATATTCTTAAGTCTCTACGTATTCGCTCACGTGGTATCAACTTTATCGCGTGTCCGAGTTGTTCTCGTCAGGAATTTGATGTTATTGCTACCGTTAATGCCTTAGAAGAGCGTTTAGAAGACATTATTACCCCGATGGATGTTTCGATCATTGGTTGTGTCGTCAATGGCCCTGGAGAAGCGGAAGTGTCTCATCTTGGCCTTGCGGGCAGTAATAAAAAGAGTGCCTTCTACGAAGATGGTAAGCGTCAGAAAGAGCGCTTTGACAATAACGACCTTGTGAATCAGCTCGAAGCTAAGATCCGTGCGAAAGCCGCCATGATGGATGGTGAAAATCGCATTCAAGTGAAAATACAAGATTAATCTCAACGAGAATTACGGTAAGTATTGTGGCAAAAACAATTCAAGCAATTCGAGGCATGAACGATTGCCTCCCAACTCAGTCTCCGCTGTGGCAAAAGCTAGAAAACACAGTGAAAAAAGTCATTAGCGCTTATGGTTACAATGAAGTTCGCATGCCAATCGTTGAGATGACGCAACTATTTAGTCGCGCCATTGGTGAAGTAACGGACGTGGTTGAAAAAGAAATGTACACGTTCGCGGATCGCAATGGTGATAGCTTAACGCTTCGACCTGAAGGTACAGCAGGTTGTGTTCGAGCTGGTATAGAAAACGGTTTGCTTTATAACCAAGAGCAACGTTTATGGTACATGGGACCAATGTTCCGTCACGAACGTCCGCAAAAAGGCCGTTACCGTCAATTCCACCAGTGTGGTGTAGAAGTGTTTGGTCTCAATGGCCCAGATGTCGATGCGGAGCTTATCATGATGACTGCACGTTTATGGCGTGAACTGGGCATTGATAAACATGTGCGTCTAGAGTTGAACTCAATTGGTTCGCTTGAAGCCCGTGCCAACTATCGTACCGCGCTAATCGCATTTCTAGAGCAACATATGGATATTCTAGATGACGATTGCAAGCGACGTATGCACACTAACCCACTACGAGTATTGGATACTAAAAATCCGGATATCCAAGCGGTGTTGGGTGACGCACCTCGACTTTCTGACTACTTAGATGAAGAATCTAAACAACATTTTGCTGGTCTTTGTGAACTTCTTGATGCAGCAGGTATCGAATACACTGTTAATGAGCGTCTCGTTCGTGGTTTGGATTACTACAACCGTACAGTATTTGAATGGATCACCGAAAGTTTAGGTGCACAAGGAACCGTATGTGGTGGTGGTCGCTACGACGGTCTTGTGGAACAACTGGGTGGCAAAGCAACTCCAGCGGTTGGATTCGCTATGGGGCTTGAGCGTCTGGTTCTAATGCTTGAAACGCTTGAGCTTGCTGATGTACGTCGTAGCGTCGATGTGTATGTTGTGACTGCAGGTGAGGGTACGATGATGTCAGGAATGAAGCTCGCAGAGCATCTTCGTGAAGCCATCCCTGATGTCAGGATTATGACCCACTTCGGCGGTGGTAACTTTAAGAAACAGTTTAAGCGCGCAGACAAAGTTGGTGCTGTAGTAGCATTGGTTCTGGGTGAAAATGAGGTCGCGGATAACACCGTTGTACTGAAAGATTTAGCGGGTGGTGAGCAACATACTTACAACCAAGCAGAAGTTGCTGATAAGATCGCAGCACTGATCTAGGTCTTTTAGTAAGCTAGCAAATACATCCTAGTTCGTAAATTAAGGCTCCCAATCGAGGAGCCTTTAAACGAAATGGGAACAATGGCAGCCTTGCTGCCATTTACATGTTTTAAGAGGACAGGAAGTGGAACTTTACGATACTGAAGAACAACAAGTTGAAGCCATTAAAGACTGGTGGAAAGAAAACGGTAAAGCCGTCATCATCGGTGCGGTTGTTGGCTTAGGTGGTCTATTTGGCTGGCGTTATTATCAGGATTCTGTCGTTCAGGCGAGTGAAGCAGCTTCACACAATTACACTCAAGCGATTAATTTGTTGCAAGAAAAAGGACTAGATGCACAAGCGGATGTTCAGGCTTTCATCGACTCAAGTCAGGTCAAAGAGTACTCCGTTCTGGCGGCACTTCAGTTAGCCAAATCATTCGTCAATGAACAAAACCTTTCTGCGGCTCTTGAGCAACTAAAATGGGCACAAAGCAATACCAAAGATGCGGCGTTATCGCCACTTATCAGTTACCGTATCGCACGTCTTGAAGCGGAAATGGGCAACTTTGACGCAGCAAGTTCTGAACTAAGTAAAGTGACTGACGCGACTTGGAGTGGCCGTATTGCAGAGCTGCGCGGAGATATTGCACTGCGTCAAGGTGACAAAAATGCAGCTCATGCCGCATATACCGAGGCGCAACAAGCAGCAGATGCAAGCCCAACATTACAAATGAAACTGGACGATCTGGCGAAATAAGGACCGCATTGGATGAAAAGAGTCTTTAAAAAAGCCTTGTTAGGGGCGTTAACGGTGGGAGTTCTTGCTGGTTGTGCTGGTGAAGAAGATACCATTGTGATGGCTCCGCTACCGCAAGTAGACAGTGAATTTACCCCAAGCACCGAGTGGAGTACATCCGTTGGTGATGGTGTGGGACATTATTTTTCAAAGCTGTCACCAGTTTATGCTAACGATAAGTTATTTGTCGCTAGCCGTGATGGAAAAGTAAAAGCCTTAGATCCAGAAAACGGTCAGCCTTTGTGGCAAACTGATGTTCAGCAAGACGTCATTGCGCGTCTTTCAGGTGGCATTACTGCTGCATACGGTAAGGTGTTCATTGGATCCGAAAATGGTGAAGTGATTGCTCTTGACCAAGAAACTGGCGAAGTGAGCTGGCGGGTTGAAGTTGGTGGTGAAGTGTTGGCAAATCCCGTCGCTGACTCCGGCCTAATCATGGTTAATACCAGTCGTGGTACACTCATTGCGCTTAACGAGAGCACTGGTGAGCAACGCTGGGCGCTGGCAACAGAAGTGCCAAACCTAACGTTACGAGGTGATAGTACACCTGTCGCTGCCGGTGGCGGTGTTTTCTGGGGAACCGCAAATGGTCGTCTAGCCGCTGCGATTGTTGAACGTGGGCAGCTCATTTGGCAACAGCCGATCGGAACTCCAAAAGGCGCAACAGAAATTGATCGTTTGGTTGATGTTGATTCTACACCGGTTATCTTAGGCGGCACGCTATTTACCGTGGGTTTCAATGGTCAGTTAGTCGCAGTTGATTTACGTTCTGCAAACCCTATTTGGAAGCGTAATTACTCCTCCGCCAACGATCTTGCAACAGATGGCAGTCGTATCTTTGTCATTACTGAAAAAGATCACGTTGTTGCTGTGGATGCTCGTAGCGGTACGGAACTGTGGGCAAACGACCAATTGGAAAACCGCCAGTTGACTAAGCCTGTTGTCATGGGGCGCTACCTTGTCGTAGGCGATACATTAGGCTACTTGCACTGGATCGACCGCTCGACCGGTGACTTTGTTGCGCAGCAGTATGTTGACGACAGTGGGTTTGCGGTTGGCCCTACGTTATTGTCTGACGGTTATGTCATCACCACTCGCAATGGTGATGTAAAGAAACTAACCATCACAGAATAATATCGTGATATAATTCACATTCGGCTCCTGGTTGGTGACAGCTAGGGGCCGTTTTGTTGTTTGTAATTATTGTTTGTAATTGTTATTCCTGACGTGGTTATAGGTAAAATGCTGGTTTGAGTTGGCATTGAGCAAGTCGTTACCTATAACTACAGAAGATAGATTATTTTAGAGGTTGTTATGATACCTGTAGTGGCTCTTGTAGGGCGTCCGAACGTAGGTAAATCTACACTATTTAACCGATTGACGCGCACTCGTGATGCGTTAGTTGCGGACTTTCCTGGCCTAACACGAGACCGTAAATATGGCCAAGCTAGACTTGGTGAAGAACACGAATTTATTGTGATTGATACCGGTGGTATCGATGGCACCGAGGAAGGCGTCGAAACAAAGATGGCGCAGCAATCGTTAGCCGCCATGGATGAAGCAGACGTGGTACTTTTCATGGTTGATGGTCGTGCAGGTCTTACGCCTTCTGATGAAGCTATTGCTGCGCACCTGCGTAAAATTGAAAAGCCAGCCATGCTCGTGGTCAATAAAATTGATGGCATTGATGCTGATGCTGCTTGTGCCGACTTCTGGCAACTTGGTGTGGACGACATGTACCAAATTGCAGCTGCGCATGGCCGTGGTGTGACCGCATTACTTGAGCGAGCTCTTTCACCATTTTTTGATGATTTACTGGATAGTGAATCAGAAGCAGGCGAAATCGAAGATTTAACAGAGTTTGAAGATGCCGAATTTCTGCCAGAAGAGCGTACCGAAGAGGAAGCCGAGCAAGATCTTAAGCGCCTCCAAGAGCAGCCAATTAAACTGGCAATTATTGGTCGACCTAACGTGGGTAAGTCGACACTGACCAACCGTATTCTGGGTGAAGAGCGTGTCGTTGTGTACGATATGCCTGGCACGACTCGCGATTCGATCTACATTCCGATGGAACGTGACGGCCGAGAGTATGTATTGATTGATACTGCAGGTGTTCGTCGTCGTGGTCGTATCAACGAAACAGTAGAGAAGTTCTCAGTGGTTAAGACACTGAAAGCGGTAGAAGATGCCAACGTGGTGTTGTTGGTTATTGATGCGCGTGAAAATATCTCTGATCAAGATCTAAGCTTGCTAGGCTTTGCACTGAACGCAGGTCGTTCCATTGTATTAGCCGTAAACAAATGGGACGGTCTTGATAGTGATGTGAAAGAAAACGTGAAGAAAGAGCTAGATCGCCGCCTCGGTTTTGTCGATTTTGCTCGTATCCACTTTATTTCCGCACTACACGGCACCGGGGTTGGCCACTTGTTCGAGTCGATTCAAGAGGCATACAAGTCTGCGACTACCCGAGTAGGAACTTCTGTTCTTACCCGAATCATGAAGATGGCCGTTGACGATCATCAACCACCTATGGTTCGTGGTCGTCGGATTAAACTAAAATACGCGCACGCGGGGGGATATAACCCACCAATTATTGTTATCCACGGTAATATGGTTCGTGAACTGCCCGATTCGTACAAGCGTTATCTGATGAACTATTTCCGTAAATCGCTGGAAATTATGGGTACACCAATCCGTATTAATTTCCAGAATAGTGACAACCCGTATGAGAACCGTACGAATAAGCTTACCATGTCTCAAGAGCGCAAACGTAAGCGTATGATGTCTGCAGTGAAAAACCGCAATAAATAATAAAATCATCTCAATACCCAAGCCGCTGCTTGGGTATTTTTTTATCTTAAAAAGACAGAAACAAACGAATATGACGATAAACGCGACTAAAATCCGTTTTTGCCATCAAACGTGGCAATTAGAAGCACAAGTGCAACAAGTTGATCACCAAGAAAATGTTACTTATGTCGTGACAGAGACCACTCCGTTTCATCCCGTCAGTCATATTTGGCCAGACCATCCGGCTGACAAAGGTGTGCTGAGATATGGCGGCGAGTTAATCGAAGTGATGGATTGCCAAGTTGGTGCGATAGAGCAGCAGACTGGCGAGTTATACGTTGGAAGTGCAATTCCTGTAAAACGCGATACTGAAGGGTGGGTATTTGTGGTTGTGCATGTTATTCCGCCGTCACCGTCACTCGAACCGGGAGTGGTTGTCTCTATGGAAGTGGATAAAGCGTATCAGTCTTCATTAAGTCGAGGGCATAGTGCTGGACATCTTGCTTTTTTAGCCTTAAATAAAGTCCTTGCCGCAGACTACTGGCGTAAAGATGCAGATCGTAAAGACCCGCATGGCTACTATGACTTCAACAGCTATGCTCAAGAGAGCAGTTTTGTCACCCCTGATAAGTGCGTTGATACTTACCGCTTAGGCAAAACATTGCGTAAAAGAGGATTAAACAGCGCAGATATGCTGTCTGATCTACAAGAGATTGCTGAAAGCGTGAATCGTCAATTGGTCGAGTGGCTTGCGCGTGATACTGTGATCACTATGGAATGCAAAGGTCAGCGTCTCACCGATTCCCGCTACTGGAAGTGTGATTTGGGAGAGAAAGAAATGGCCGTCATCCCTTGTGGTGGAACGCATTCAAGTCATTTAAATGAGTTTGGCTCAATACATGTGACGTTGATAGAGCGTGACAGTCAAACGATAGAAATGCACACGGATGTAAAGCCACTTTAGCTAATGAGATCTTTTTATTAAATTCTGATTCTTGGTTTAAAGCTGTCAATCAATGTGTTTTTATTCTGTTTTAAATTCATATGCAGAACATGTAACTTATGCTTTCGGTGTGTGGTGATATAAATATTCTTTTAATAGGTGATCGCTGATCAAATAGTAAATATCAGATGATCAGTGTAAGATCTTTGAGAAAGGTGCCCAGCGCTAGCGTTTTAGAGCGTTTTTACTATTTTAGAGCGTTTTAACTAATAGTAAGCAAATACACGCTTGTACTGGTAATGGGCATGACTGTGACGAGATGAGTTGAGGTAGAAGAAACATGCAGACAAACATGTGTCCGACTTGTGAGAAAGAATTGGAATGGACTGGACAGTATCACTGTAATCAGTGTGGTTCCGATTATAAAAAGGTTGGTTTTTGTCCTGATTGCGAACAAGAGCTAGAGAAACTGCAGGCTTGTGGTGCAGCAAACTACTTTTGCAACACCTGTAATGAGCTTAAATCAAAATCTCGCGTTCGGTTTGAATTTCAAAAGCTTGAGTCTGCAGCGGGTTAGGGATCGGCTGGTTAATTGACGGTCGAGCGAATCTCGCCACCGGATAAACGGGTCACAATAGCATCGCCAGCTTTCACATCTGAAGTTTGCGTGATGACCTCACCATTCTCGTTTTGTGTAATGGAGTACCCACGCTTTAGCGTCGCTAGTGGACTGACAGTTTCGAGCTTTTCTGCCGCGATAGCCAATTGATGACGCATCGACAGGAATTTACGATCCATTGCATCCAGAAGTTTCTGTTCTACACGTTCAAGTGTCGATTTTTGCTGCGCCAGTTGTTTAACGGGTGAATTCAACTGTAGACGATAAAGTTTGCGTTCTACTGTTTGTTGCCGAGAATCAACAAAGCGTTGCATCGCTCTGCGCAGACGCATATCTAACTCATCCAGTTGCTGTGACTGACGGTATAATTGGTTACTTGGGTGTTGGCGTTCCAAACGATGTAACAATTTTTCCGCTTGCTGTTTTTGTGTCGCTAAATAGTAACGCATGGTACTGGCCAACTTATGTTGACGAGCTACAAGAGTTTGTTCCTTATGACTATTGTCACGACTGACCAGCTCCGCCGCAGCAGAAGGCGTTGGCGCACGAACGTCAGCAACGAAATCCGCAATGGTAATATCCACTTCATGACCGACGGCACTGATAATGGGAATTTGGCTAGCTGCAATGGTACGTGCGAGGATTTCGTTATTGAAACACCACATGTCTTCCAATGAGCCGCCACCGCGACCTACGATCAATACATCGCATTCATTTCTACTATTGGCTCGACCAATTGCTTGAGCAATCTGAATGGCGGCTTGTTCACCTTGCACGACTGTCGGGTAGATGATGACAGGAAGAGAAGGGTCACGACGCTTTAATACATCTAGAATGTCGTAAAGCGCGGCTCCTGTTTTTGAAGTGATGATACCAACACATTTTGGATGTTCAGGTAGAAGCTGTTTATTGGTTTGCGCGAACAACCCCTCTGCAGCCAACTTCATCTTCAGTTCTTCAAACTCTTGCTGTAGTCGACCGTCACCTTCAGGTTGCATGCTCTCAATAATAAGTTGGTAATCCCCGCGAGGCTCATACAGAGAGAGGCGAGCCTTTACCAGTACTTGATTACCGTTAGTCGGTTTAAATGACACTCGACGGTTATTGCCACGGAACATGGCGCACTTTACTTGAGCACGGGAGTCTTTAAGAGTGAGATACCAGTGGCCTGATACCGGGGCCGAGAAGTTCGAGATTTCTCCCACAAGCCAGACGATCCCCATTTCATTTTCTAACAGCAGACGGACTTCTGCATTAAGCCGAGAAACAGTGAAGATGTTTTGATTGGTCTTGGAGAGCACAACGAATCTCGCAGACAAGAGTATGGAAATTAGCGGCAATATAATACATAGCAAGGGGGTGAATGCAAGAAAAAAATTAAAAAAATTTGTAGTCAAGCGATTGCGTTAAACGTATAATCCCTCCGCAATATCTAATCCAAATGTAGCTTGTTAACCGAAAACTTGCTGCCCTCATTATGCGAAACGATGAGATTGGATTGTTCTTTTTACTCCTCTAATTGTGAGATATTGCAAATGCTAAGAATTGCCAAAGAAGCGCTGACATTCGACGACGTACTGCTTGTGCCAGCACACTCCACCGTTCTCCCAAACACAGCTGATCTTCGCACTCAGCTGACTAAAAACATCACTCTGAATATTCCAATGATTTCTGCCTCAATGGACACGGTGACCGAAGCTCGCCTTGCTATTGCACTTGCGCAGGAAGGTGGCATTGGCTTTATCCACAAGAACATGTCTATCGAACAACAAGCGGCCGAAGTTCGTAAAGTTAAAAAGTTCGAAGCAGGCGTCGTTACTGATCCAGTTACTGTTAATCCAGATGAAACGATTGCTGACGTAGTCGCTCTAACAGAAAAACACGGCTTTGCTGGTTTCCCTGTTGTGACAGAGCATAACGAATTGGTTGGTATCATTACTGGCCGTGACGTTCGTTTTGTCACGGATCTTTCTAAGAAAGTGTCTTCAGTGATGACACCAAAAGAAAGCTTAGCTGCGGTTAAAGAAGGCGCAACCCGTCAGGAAGTGCAGGAAAAAATGCACGAAGCACGTGTAGAAAAAGTACTGGTTGTGAATGATGACTTCAAACTGACTGGTATGATCACTGCAAAAGATTTCCACAAAGCGGAGCGTAAGCCAAACTCATGTAAAGATGAGCGCGGCAGTCTACGTGTTGGTGCTGCTGTCGGTGCTGGTGCTGGTAATGAAGAGCGTGTAGCAGCATTGGTTGAAGCTGGTGTTGATGTTCTTCTTATCGACTCTTCTCATGGTCATTCTGAAGGTGTGCTTACTCGTATTCGTGAAACGCGTGCTGCGTACCCGGATCTAGACATCATTGGTGGTAACGTGGCCACTGGTGCCGGTGCTAAAGCGCTGATTGAAGCTGGCGTAAGTGCGGTAAAAGTCGGGATTGGTCCAGGCTCTATCTGTACGACTCGTATCGTAACGGGTGTTGGCGTTCCACAAATTACGGCTATTGCTGATGCAACAGAAGTAGCGAATCAATACGGCATCCCTGTTATTGCTGATGGCGGCATTCGTTTTTCAGGTGACATCTGTAAAGCTATTGTTGCTGGCGCATCATGTGTGATGGTTGGTTCTATGTTTGCTGGTACAGAAGAAGCACCGGGCGAAGTTATCTTGTACAACGGCCGCTCTTACAAATCTTACCGAGGCATGGGCTCACTTGGTGCTATGTCTCAAGGTTCTTCTGACCGCTACTTCCAGTCAGATAACGCAGCAGATAAGCTGGTACCAGAAGGCATCGAAGGTCGTATTGCGTACAAAGGTCGTCTAAAAGAAATCGTACACCAGCAAATGGGTGGTTTACGTTCAAGCATGGGCCTAACTGGCAGTGCGACGATCGAAGAGATGCGTACTAAAGCTGAATTCGTACGCATCTCTGGTGCGGGTATGCAAGAGTCGCACGTACATGACGTACAAATCACTAAGGAAGCGCCAAACTACCGCCGAGGTTAATCCCTGATTAGCAAGATTTAAATAAGAATCTCTCGACGTAAACGTTTGCTTTTTCCTTGAAGCATTAATAAGAGGCGGGTACACTCGCCTCGATTTTAATCACTTAGCCTAAAAAGACTGCTCAAAATGACTAAAAACATCCATGACCAACGTATTCTGATCTTGGACTTCGGTTCTCAGTACACTCAACTCGTTGCTCGCCGCGTACGTGAAATCGGCGTTTATTGTGAGCTATGGAGCTGGGATGTCGAAGAAGCGGATATTCGTGAATTCAACCCAGATGGCATTATCCTGTCTGGTGGTCCTGAAAGTGTCACCGAAGAAAACTCTCCGCGTGCCCCTCAATATGTGTTTGACTCTGGTGTTCCTGTTCTTGGTGTGTGTTACGGCATGCAAACAATGGCAGAACAGCTAGGTGGTAAAGTTGCTGGCTCGAACGAACGCGAATTTGGTTACGCTCAGGTTCAAGTTTCTGGCGAGTGTTCAATTTTTAAAGATCTTGAAGCGACGCAAGATGTTTGGATGAGCCACGGTGATAAAGTGGTCGAGATCCCAGCAGATTTTGTTAAAGTTGGTCAGACAGACACTTGTCCTTACGCTGCAATGGCGAACGAAGAGAAGAAATACTTCGGCGTTCAGTTCCACCCAGAAGTAACGCACACCAAACAAGGCCTACAAATGCTTGAGAACTTCGTTCTTGGTGTGTGTGGTTGTGAGCGTCTATGGACATCTGAATCTATCATCGAAGACGCAGTTGCTCGTATCAAAGAGCAAGTGGGTGACGACGAAGTTATCCTAGGTCTTTCTGGTGGTGTAGATTCATCCGTTGTTGCAATGTTGGTTCACCGCGCGATTGGCGATAAGCTAACGTGTGTATTTGTTGACAACGGTCTGCTGCGTCTCAACGAAGGTCAACAAGTCATGGACATGTTTGGCGACAAGTTTGGTCTAAACATCATTAAGATCGATGCGGAAGATCGCTTCCTTGACGCGCTTAAAGGCAAGTCTGACCCAGAAGATAAGCGTAAGACCATTGGTCACGTATTCGTAGACGTATTCGATGAAGAGTCTAAGAAATTAGCAAACGCGAAATGGCTAGCTCAGGGTACTATCTACCCAGACGTTATCGAGTCAGCTGCATCTAAGACTGGTAAAGCGCACGTGATCAAATCACACCACAATGTGGGCGGTCTGCCAGACGATATGGAAATGGGTCTTGTTGAGCCACTACGTGAGCTGTTTAAAGATGAAGTACGTAAGATTGGTCTAGAGCTAGGTCTTCCATACAACATGCTTTACCGCCACCCATTCCCTGGACCTGGTCTAGGTGTTCGTGTTCTTGGCGAAATCAAGAAAGAGTACTGTGACTTGCTACGTCGTGCAGACGCTATCTTTATTGAAGAGCTACACGCAGCAGACTTATACAACAAAGTGTCTCAAGCATTTACCGTATTCCTGCCAGTGCGTTCTGTCGGTGTGATGGGCGACGGTCGTAAGTACGATTGGGTTGTATCGCTACGTGCAGTAGAAACCATCGACTTTATGACAGCGCATTGGGCACACCTACCATACGATTTCCTTGGTAAGGTTTCTAACCGTATTATCAACGAAATTGATGGTATCTCGCGTGTTGTTTACGACATCTCTGGTAAGCCGCCAGCGACAATCGAGTGGGAATAATCCTCCTTTAAGAAAGGTCTGGCATTAACAGGCACTAAATCATACTTAAGTCCGCGTAATTGCGGACTTTTTTTGTTTTTGGCTTAGTCATTTTTGGCAATGTCTGGCAACGCCAAGCACGGTTTGACCGTGGTATTTTGATGGGTATGATTCATCGCTAATGCCATGGATTACGCCCGATACCATGCTGAGTGATATTAAGTTACGCAATCTCAAATCCAAAGATAAACCATACAAAGTCAATGACCGTGATGGCCTCTATGTTGCTGTCACTAACGTAGGCTCTATCTCTTTTCGCTACAACTACTCGATCAATGGCAAACAAGAAATCATTACCTTTGGTCGCTAAAGGAGTAGGAGGTATTACAGTTTGTGTCATGCTCTACCTCAAACTTGGCATTCCATGTCAGTTGTGTTGAATGCATCATGCATGGATTGGGTTGAAAGCTCAACCAGCCAAGATAATGTGGGGAAAATTCTCGAAGACTTAGAGCTAAGAGCTAAATGCGCATCCAGACTCAAACGTGATGCTCTTTCACCTTACTTGTCAGGTGAAAGAGCATCATATTTAATCTTATTTATATTTTTTAAATAATCAGTCATCGTCAAGACGTCGTTAATCATTAAAATATAATGTTTTATTTATTATCATTTTAGATAAATTGCGTTTTTTGTTTTTATATTCTTTTTATTTTTAATGTGATTTTGATCAAGTTAAAGCCTCATTTAAAAAGCTTATAAATACTAACGTTTTTAATTTAAGATGTTGTTTTTTATTGGTTTTTGTTCTTTTGTGAAATCTTTACTAAGAACTTTTATTTCCGAACTCCTATGATGATCACATTTGAAATAAAAAACAAAAAAACGTAAAACATAAACAAAATGAGAGAAAAGACTTTTCAGCACTCTTCTACATAGAATCTTTTGTTCACTTTTTATACGTGGATAAACCCTACAACATATAGTGCAATACAAAGGAAAGTATAATGAAAAGACTATTAATTCTTGTATGCTCCGTTCTTGTCTGTATCAGTTCACCTATTTTCGCAAAATCACTAAAAATAGGAATGGTAATCGACGACTTGCGTTTAGAGCGTTGGCAGAAAGATAGAGACATTTTCGTAGATAAGGCTGAAGAATTAGGTGCAAAAGTTTATGTGCAATCAGCGAATGGAAACGAACAAACTCAGATTTCTCAGATTGAAAATATGATTTCTCGTGGTGTGGATGTGCTAGTGATCATCCCTACCAATGGCGGTGTTCTATCAAATGTAATCAAAGATGCTAAGCGTGATGACATCAAAGTATTAGCTTATGATCGTTTGATCAATGATGCTGACCTAGACTTTTATCTGTCGTTTGACAATGAGAAAGTTGGTGAAATGCAAGCGAAAGCGATGCTGGAAGCTAAACCTAAAGGAAATTACTTCCTAATGGGTGGTGCACCAACAGATAATAACGCAAAGCTTTTCCGCCAAGGCCAAATGAATATTCTTCAGCCTAAAATTGACGCGGGAGATATCAAAATTGTTGGTGATCAATGGGTTAATTACTGGTTAGCAGAAAATGCACTTAAAATTATGGAAAATGCGCTTACTGCTAATAATAACCAAATTGACGTCGTTGTTGCTTCAAATGACGCCACGGCCGGCGGCGCAATTCAGGCATTAGAAGCGCAAGGTCTTGCTGGTAAAGTTTCAATTTCTGGTCAAGATGCAGATCTGGCAGCGTTACGTCGTATTGTTGATGGTACACAGACAATGACTATTTATAAGCCTATTAATACTCTGGCAAGTCGTGCTGCTGAGATTGCTGTGGAGCTAGCGAACGGAGAGATTCCTGCTAAAAATTCTTCTCTAAACAATGGTATGAAAGACGTACCCGCATGGTTATTAGACCCTGTTGCTGTGACTTCTAAAAACATCAAAACAACAGTTGTTAGGGATGGATTCCACTCTGAAAGTGAAATTTATCAATAATAGTAATAAAAGCGTTAAGAAGTTTTCTTAACGCTCTTTTTATTAGGAGTGACTATTATGTCTTCTTTATTGGAAATGCGAAATATAGTCAAACGTTTTGGCCCGGTTCGAGCACTTGATGGTGTTAGTATTAGTCTAAATAAAGGCGAAATATTATCATTATGCGGCGAGAACGGTTCAGGTAAATCGACATTGATGAAAGTCTTATGTGGTATATATCCACATGGTGACTATGATGGAGAAATTATATATTGTGGAAAAAAAATTGAACCTAAAAACATATCTGATACTGAAAGTCTAGGCATAGCTATTATTCATCAAGAACTGACCCTTGTTAAAGAATTAAGTATATTAGAAAATTTATTCCTTGGATCAGAAATTTGTCGTCGTGGTATTTTAAACCATGAGTTGATGTATTATGAAGCGAAACTACTGTTAGAAAAAGTTAACTTATCGGTGTCACCAGAGACAAAAGTCGGCGATTTAGGTGTAGGTCAGCAACAGTTGGTGGAAATTGCTAAGGCAATGTCTAAAAACGCTAAACTCTTGGTATTAGATGAGCCAACGGCACCTCTCACAGAGTCAGAAACGGATATATTACTCAATCTGGTTAAAGAACTTAGAGAATCAGGAGTAAGCTGTATTTATATTTCTCACAAGTTAGGGGAAGTAAAAGAAATTTCGGATCACATTTGTATTATTCGTGATGGCGTTCATATAGGGACCCGACAAGCTGACGATATGACCACTGACGATATCATTACTATGATGGTTGGTCGTGAAATGAAGCAGCTATTCCCCAGAGAAGAACATGAAATTGGTGACGTTGTTCTCCAGGTTAAAAATGTCAATGCTTGGGACAAAGCTAATTCAGCAATACCAAAAGTTAAAAATGCCAGCTTCGAGTTGAAAAAAGGCGAAATTCTAGGTGTTTCAGGTCTAGTTGGTGCGGGGCGCACTGAATTAATGGAATGCTTATATGGAAGCTATCTTGGTAAACATGAAGGTGAGTACTTCTTCGAAGGTCAAAAATTAAATATTAGAAATAGTAAAGATGCATTGGGCATAGGGATCGCTATGGTCCCAGAGGACCGTAAACGAAATGGCATTATTCCAATAATGCCTGTCGGTCAGAATATGTCGCTTTCGGCTCTAGACTCTTTGTCTAAATATGGTGTTTTAGACGATACCTTAGAATCCAATACTGTTCAAGAAAGTATCAGGAAGTTAACTGTAAAAACACCAAATGCGGAACTTGCGATAAAAAATCTTTCGGGTGGTAACCAACAAAAGGCAATTCTGGCCAGATTCCTAATGATAAATCCAAGCATTTTAATTCTGGATGAGCCGACTCGCGGTATTGATGTTGGTGCTAAATATGAGATTTATAAACTGATGTTTAAACTCGTAAAACAAGGTATCAGTATTATTATGGTTTCCTCGGAACTACCAGAAGTATTAGGTATTAGTGATCGTGTCATTATTATGCATGAAGGCTACATTAAAGGGGACCTAATTAATAAAGATTTAACTCAAGAAATTATTATGGACTGTGCATTATCAGAAGGAGTAGCGGCGTGATGGAACAATCAAGTGAATTAGTGAAGCAAACCAATACCACGTTGCTGAGTCGTATTAAAGGCGGCAACTTTCAAATGCTGGTAATGGCAGCTGCCATTGTATTTATCATGATTTTCTTTAGTGTCATGACTGATTGGAGTTACCTTACTCCACGAAATATCTCCAACCTTTTCAGGCAAACAGCTATTACAGGTATTTTGGCCATAGGGATGGTTTTTGTCATTATCAGCGGAGAAATCGATCTGTCCGTTGGTTCGATGATGGGGTTACTTGGAGGGTTGGCGGCAATCCTTGATGTATGGTTCGGTCTACCGCTTCCTGTGACAATTATAATTACGCTGTGCGCAGGTTTAGTGCTTGGTGCCTGGAATGGTTGGTGGGTTGCCTATCGCAAAGTGCCTTCATTCATCGTAACTCTTGCCGGTTATCTTGCGTTCCGAGGCATTCTGATTGGTATGACCAATGGTACGACGGTAGCACCTATTTCGGATGTAATGGGTGTGATTGGCCAAAGCTATTTACCTAATATGTTGAGTATCATTGCTGGTGTTTGTTGCTTGTCTGCTTATTTCGGCTGGCAAAAGAAACGTAATATGACGCGTAAAAAGTACGACCTATCGGTACCGACAATTCAAGCATCAGTGGTTAAAAATACGTTAATTGGCCTTGGTGTTCTTTCCGTGATTTTCATTCTAAATGAATACCGAGGGGTTCCAACTCCAGTGCTATTGCTGACATTCTTTGTACTTATCGGGTCTTTCATTGCGACTAAATCAAAGTTCGGTCGTCGTATTTACGCTATTGGTGGAAATATTGAAGCGAGCCGCTTGTCAGGGATCAATGTAGAACGTACCAAACTACTTGTTTACGCGATGAATGGTTTTTTGGTGGCCGTTGCAGGTTTGGTTTTAAGTTCACGTTTGGGCGCAGGCTCACCTTCTGCAGGTAACATTGCTGAACTTGACGCAATTGCAGCCTGTGTTATTGGTGGCACAAGTATGGCTGGTGGTGTGGGTACTGTATTTGGAGCTGTTATTGGTGCCTTTATCATGGCTTCTTTGGACAATGGTATGAGTATGATGGACGTCCCAACATTCTGGCAATACATCGTTAAAGGCGGAGTTTTGTTACTTGCTGTTTGGATGGATAGTGCGATGAAAAAACAGCGTTAATCTTTTTATAACTATAATTAGTGGTAACTCACCCTCGCGTGAACACCTGCCTAGTATCTGGCAGAGTTAATTGGAGCACTGTCATGGGCCGAATGATCAGTGCTCCTAATGTTTACTTGTCTTGAGAATTCGTGGGCTGTAGAAAATCCATTAATGGGTCTGCGATGATTATTGAATTGGAAACCGATTTGCCGCGCAATACGGGAGCACTGTTTCTATTAATCAATAAATGATCCTTTCAACTCTTCCTTTCATTTATTGCAACTAAGTTTGGTGAAAACGAGTTTAATAGAAGTCTGTTTTTGACTAGACAGGTCACAAAACTAACACTTTCCGCCTAACACACCATGCTAAACTAGGTGCGTATTTAATAATTACTCAAAGTAGCTTGCGGATGACAACTGTATCGAGTCAAGGTTGTAGAGTTCGAAGCAGTTGTGGTGCAAAAATATGTGATAGGTTTTAGAGCAAGAGTCAGTACTACTTACTCTGACTCGATACAGGAATAACGTTACTTGGTCGAGGATTTACTTGGCTTTAGGCTCGGAGTGTTTCCTGGCGTTTTTTTTCCTTGGTTTCGTTAGGCTCAATGTGATTTCTACTTTGGTATACTGAGTTTGCGAAGCGTTTTTTGAAGCAATTAACCACTTTAGTGCAACAAACGAGTTTTAATCGGCTTAGCAATTTTACCCTCACTCGCAAGTTGACCGTCATTAACCTTAGTGCTCGTGAATCTTAATCTTCCTTTATCTACCCTTTTGTTACTTTTAACGAAAGGACTTAAAAGATGAAAAGAAGTAGCTATATTACTGCACTAGCTATGCTAACTGCGGCACCATCAGCTTGGTCTGATATGAACATTCAGCCAGACCCACAAAATCCCACAGGTTATGTCATTGCTCGTGGCGATATCCAAGCCACCGAACAGAGCAAAACCGCTGATCCAATGTATGCCATTTGGGCGAAAGCATTGGAAACTCGCTCGAATACGGTCGTTGAAGCCATCCTGCCTGGCTCAAACAGTAACCCTGAGAACGTCCAGCGTGTCGAGCGCGTCTTTCCTCAAAGCGAATGGGATTTCCTGACCCAGATGGCGGCACCAGAATATACATATACGCGCTTTCTCCGAGCGATCGGTAAGTTCCCGGCATTTTGTGGGGAATATACCGATGGGCGTGATTCTGACGCAATCTGTAAGAAATCCATAGTGACAGCGTTTGCGCATTTCGCCCAGGAAACTGGCGGACACATTTCGGTTGATAATGTATCTGATAATCCCTTAGGGCTGGAAGAATGGCAACAAGCACTGGTTCACGTACGCGAAATGGGATGGTCGGAAGGGCAGGCGGGTTATACGACTGGCTGTGGACAAAATGACTGGCAAAATAAACGTTGGCCGTGCGAACCTGGTCAAGGGTATTTTGGCCGAGGTGCGAAACAACTTTCTTATCACTTTAATTATGGTGCTTTCTCTGAAGTAATGTTTGATGGTGATGCAACCGTATTGCTCAAGAATCCAGGTCTGGTTGCCGATTCTTGGTTAAACCTTGCATCGGCGATTTGGTTTTTCTTAACGCCGCAGGCTCCAAAACCAGCAATGCTACATGTGATAGACCGGACTTGGGTTCCATCACAGCGAGAGCTAGATGCAGGGATTGGTTACGGTTTCGGAACCACGATTAATGTGATTAATGGGGGGATCGAATGTGGAGAGCAGAATAAAGATAAAGGCCAGCCTGTTAATCGTATTCGATATTGGGAAGGGCTTGCAGAGCACTATCAGATCCCAATTGAAGCTGATGAAGAGAATACCTGTTGGCAGCAAACGCCTTATGGTAGCTTAAACCTAAATGGTGCGACAGACGTTCTTTATACCAACTGGGATGGTAACTGGAAGTATTACTCTGACCGTCCAGGAGGGCATTCTTTTGAATGTGAATTAGTCGGATTCCAAACGGCCTATTCAGCATTAGTTGAAGGGGACTACGAAAAGTGTGTCACTAATTTCTATCAATCTCATGCGGGTTGGCCAGAAGTTCGAGTTGTCGAACAATTAGAGCCTGTTGATCCTGTTGACCCACCTGTTAGCGGCGTCGCTGCTTGGGAGGCGAGCAAAGTCTATACAGGTGGTGATCAAGTTTCTTATCTAGGCGCGATTTATGAAGCGAAGTGGTGGTCACAAGGGAACGATCCAGCAAAAGGTGACCCTTGGAAGCTGGTTTCTGAAACACCAACAACAGAGCCAGAAGTGCCCGTCACTGAGCCAGAAATTCCGGTAACTGAGCCTGAAGAACCAATCACGGAGCCTGAAGTACCAGTAAGTGAGGATTTCATTGCATGGGAGCCTGGTATTACTCAAGTAGCAAATGGCGATAAAGTCATTTATCAAGGCAAGTGTTTTGTCGCAAAGAATGCTCCAGGAGCATGGGAAACACCAAGACAAAGTAATTGGTTTTGGGACGAAATCTCCTGCCAATAGGAACGATAAAACCCTTCTTTTTCCAAAGGCTCTGTTTTCACAGAGCCTTTTATTTATGGAATCTAAGTTTTCACTAACGTATTTTCTCTTTTGTGACATCGTCCACTAGAATTTGCCCGCACTTTTTATCAACTTTTTTTATAGGTATTAATAAAATGTCAACAAAACTGGCTAACCCTGCACCGCTAGGTCTAATGGGTTTCGGTATGACCACGATTCTGCTGAATATTCATAATGCAGGGTTTTTCCCAATGGACTCCATGATTCTAGCGATGGGCATCTTTTACGGTGGCCTTAGCCAAGTAATCGTTGGCATTATGTGCTTTAAACGTGGTGATACGTTTGGTACAACTGCTTTCACTTCTTATGGTTTGTTCTGGCTGACTTTAGTCGGTTTGATCGTAATGCCTAAAATGGGTCTGTCAGCAAGCCCGGCCTCATTTATGGGTTGGTACCTAGCGCTATGGGGTATCTTTACTGGCTTTATGTTTATCGGTTCACTTTGCTACCCAACGGCAAAACAAGTGGTATTCGGTTCGTTGACGATTCTGTTCTTCCTGTTGGCGGCGCGTGATTTCACCGGCAACGAAGCTATTGGCACTATCGCAGGTTTTGAAGGTATCTTCTGTGGTGCAAGTGCTATCTACTTCGCCATGGCACAAGTATTAAACAACGAGTTTGGCCGTACAGTGTTACCTGTTGGTCGCGCTAAGATTGCACGTAAAGAGCAAGTGCTAGCTACCGCTTAAGTGCTAGGCACCGTTTAAGTGATAATATCTTATACGGTTCAACCTTATTTAGGGTTGAACATGCAAATAAATAAGGGCCAGCATAGTTGCTGGCCCTTTTACTGCGTAATGCAATATTGTTGTGTAATGCAATATTTATTTTATCTATTAAAGCGAAGCTTCTTCTGCTGTTTTTGTTGTTTCAATTGCGGCAGTATGAGCTGATTTACCTGTCTTACGTTTGTATTTACCTTCCCAGTAATCTGCGCCTTTAATACCTAGTGCAACTGGGTTGAATGTATACTCCGTCACGCCTTCTTTCTGCTGTCTTTCATAATCGCTCAATGCTTTAAGCGCAGGCTTAGACATAAAGAAGATGATCAGAATGCCGACAATATTTAACCAAGCCATTAAGCCTACACCCACGTCACCCATCGCCCATGCAAGGTTTGCGGTTTTTACCGTACCGTAGAACACGGAGGATAGAATCACCAGCTTGAGAACAAACATCAGACCATTTACTTTAAACGTACGGCGAATGTAAGCAATGTTTGTTTCTGCAATGTAGTAGTACGCCAGAATCGTGGTGAATGCGAAGAAGAATAGCGCAATCGCGATGAACGGTTTGCCAACGCCTGGAAGAGCACTTTCAATCGCCATCTGAGTGAAGACAGGACCGTTTGCACCAATATCTGCAGGTAGGTTTTGTACTAGGAATGCGCCTTCTACTGCACCGTGTACGTTGTAAGCACCCGTGATAAGAATCATGAACGCTGTTGCTGAACAAACAAGCAGTGTATCGATGTAAATCGAGAATGACTGGACTAGACCTTGCTGAGCAGGGTGGTCAACACTTGCTGCTGCCGCTGCGTGAGGGCCAGTACCTTGACCAGCTTCGTTAGAGTAAACACCACGTTTTACACCCCAACCGATCGCAGCACCAATACCTGCCATTGGTGTGAATGCATCACCAATGATCATAGCAAAGATACGTGGAACTTCGCCGATATTAAGTAAAATGATAACGAAAGCGGTCACGATGTATGCCAACGCCATGAATGGCACAACAATTTGTGTAAAGTTAGCGATGCGTTTTACACCACCAAAAATGATGAAAGCAAGGATGACACAAACCACGGTACCTGTGAAAATTTTTGCGAAACTGATAGTACCGACAGCCGTTTCAATCATGTCGCCAGAACCAAAAGCGGCTTCTACTGCGTTACCAATGCTGTTCGATTGAACGCCTGGAAGCAACACACCACACGCAAAGATAGTCGCAATAGCGAAGATCCAAGCATACCATTTCTGTCCCATTGCTTTTTCAATGTAGTAAGCAGGACCGCCACGGAATTCGCCTTCATCTTCTTCTTTATAAATTTGTGCAAGCGTTGATTCTGCGTACGCAGTAGCAGCTCCAAAGAATGCAACGACCCACATCCAGAATACAGCTCCTGGGCCACCAAAACCGATAGCAGCAGCAACACCTGCGATGTTACCTGTACCTACACGGCCGGATAGAGAGACCGCGAGCGCCTGAAACGACGAAATCCCTTTTGTTGAGCTTTTTCCTGATAACAATAATCGCCACATTTCGAAGAAGTGACGAATTTGTACGAAACGAGTCATGATGGAATAGAACAAGCCAGCACCAAGGCATAGATAGATCAGCACTGGGCTCCAAATGATTCCATTCATAAAATCAACTAATGACTGCATGAGTTTTTCCCTGTTAGTTGTGTTTACGGTTACTTTTGCGGTGACACATTACCTTTTTTTGTAATGTAATTGTTAACTTTTGTGACAAATAATCCTTCATATCGTGATGTTGGACACATATTAAAGCTGAGATGTAAAAGTTTGTTTCCTGTTGCATATTGAACAAATACTAGTCAAATCTATAGCTTGATGAATAACTAGTCAGCATATTATTGTTGCTATTCAAAGGGCATAGAACGACAAGATATATTGTCTATGCCCCAAAATTAGGTTCAGTGAACTATTTTGGGGCGCTTGCCCACTTTTGTGTTATGCATAGCGACATAAATTCAGCTCAGAGTCCGTCATTAGACTTATTTTTTCTCCATTCATTAATGATGCAAGAATCTGGCCCGAACCGCATGCCATGGTCCAACCTAATGTCCCATGTCCAGTGTTGGTGAATAGATTGCTGTAGGGAGTTGCACCAATGATAGGAGTGCCATCGGGGGTCATTGGTCTAAACCCAGTCCAGAATTCCGCCTGACTAAAATCGCCACAGCGTGGGAATAAGTCTCGAATAACCATCTCGATGGTGTTCTTTCTCTTTTGTGGAATCGAACCATCAAACCCTGCTAGTTCAGCAGTGCCTGCGACGCGGATTCTGTCGTCAAAGCGCGTCATCGCCACTTTATAGGTTTCATCCATCACTGTAGAGCGCGGCGCATATTGCTCGTTTTCAATTGGGACGGTAAGTGAATAGCCTTTAACTGGATATACGGGAATATCAATGCCGAGCTGTTTGAGTAAGGCGGTAGAGTGGCTCCCAGATGCGAGAACAAACTGATCGGCTTTGAATAAACCGCGGTTGGTTTGGACACCAGTGATCTTTTTGCCTACTGTAACCCAATTGCTCACTTCGGTATTAAACTCGAACCTAACACCGTGAGCCTTTGCAAGCTCTGTAAGCTGTTGACAGAACTGAAAGCAATCACCTGTTTCGTCATCGGGTAGATGTAATCCACCCACGATTTTCTCTTTCACCAATGCCAGACCTGGCTCTTGTGTAATGCATTGTTCTGCATCCATGAGTTCAAATCGTGTTCCACTCTCCTCTAAAAGCTTGATGTCTTTTTCTATGGCTTTCAGCTGTTGCGATGTACGGAACACTTGTAAGGTGCCGAGTTGACGACCTTGGTATTCAATCGAATGTTCTTCGCGCAGTTGTTTTAAACACGCTCGACTGTGGTTTGCGATGGATAACATGCGGGATTTATTGACTTGATAACGTGGTACCGTGCAGTTCCCCAACATTTTTGAAGCCCAACTGATCATCTCTGAGCTCAGAGTCGGTTGGATTTTCAGCGGTGCATGCTCCTCCATTAGCCATTTGATGGCTTTGAGTGGGATCCCAGGGGCAGCCCATGGAGAAGAGTAGCCATAAGAAATTTGACCAGCATTGGCAAAACTGGTTTCCATTGCGCTGTTTGGTTGACGGTCAATCACAGTGACTTGATAACCCGCTTGTGACAAATACCAAGCTGATGTTAATCCAATCACACCACTGCCTAATACGATGACTTCCATTCTTGTGCTCCATATATTGTTAACGCGCTCAGTTTCTTTTCTTTACCTCATGTTAACAATCGATATAAATTACATTTAGGTTATAGAAAAACTAAAGGCTTGAAGATGAGAAATCATGTGATGAGTGGAATCGCGTTATTCTGCCAAGTTGCTCAACATGGCAGTTTTACCAGTGCTGCTAAGTTTTTACATCTCACTACGGGGGCGATAAGCCAGCAAATTATTCAATTGGAAGAGTTATTAGGTTTTACTCTTTTTGAACGCCATTCTCGTGGTATTCGTTTAACCACTAAGGGGATCCAGTTGCACCAAGCGGCCCAGTTCCACTTTTCTGAATTGGAAAAGTTGCTCGACGAGTTAAAAGTGGATAAGAACAATAGTGAGATAAAACTCAAGTTAACACCGTCGTTTGCTTTCAAATGGTTAGTGCCCAAGCTAGAAAGCTTTCATCATGAAAGTCCTGATATTCAGGTGCAAATTTTTGCTGAAGGCGCATTAGTAAATAGCGATTTAAAAGATTACGATCTCGCGATTGATTACGGACTACACCCATACCGAAACAAGAATGCTGAACTATTACTGGATGAGCAATTGTTGCCAGTGATGAGCCCTAAATACTTAGATGATCATCAATGGTTAGCAGCAGGGGAGACCCTTTCTGAATCCGCGAACGCTCGCGAGCTTTGGAAACAAGCGACGTTATTGCACGATGCTATGCCATGGGAAAAAGCGCCACGTGATTATGAATGGCTTTATTGGGCATCGTCCATGGGGCTAGATTTTAAAACGGACGTCGGACACTTTTTTAACCGTACCGATATGGCCATGTCCGCTGCCGAAGCGGGAGTAGGAATTGCTATGGCGAGGATGGCTCTAATAGAAGATGAGCTTCTGACACATCGCTTAGTTTCTCCATTCAACCCTATCCCAGCTAATGCAGGTTATTATTTGATTATGAATACACAGAGCGACTCAACAGAAAAATTCCGCCATTGGTTATTCAAACAAGTGAGCTCGAGCAGCCTCAGTATTGTTTCTGAAAATTATGACTCATTCCTATAACAGAAACAGGGGGAAGATACGCACTGTGACCAATCGCGAGGTTCTTTGTTTGAAAAGTAGGCATCATGGGGAGATGATTCCATAGAAAGTACGTGCAAGGATGAAAATGAAAGACGAAACGCTATCGATCCACTTTGGCTATGAAACGGATCCTACTACCAAATCAGTGGCGACACCGATTTACCAAACTGTTGCTTATGAGTTTGATAACGCTCAACACGGTGCTGATCTGTTTAACCTAGAAGTGCCGGGGAATATTTACACGCGTATCATGAACCCGACAAATGACGTATTGGAAAAGCGTATGGCGGCTCTAGAAGGCGGCATTGCAGGTTTGGTGGTGAGTGCGGGGAGTGCTGCAATCAACTATGCGATTTTGACGTTGGCACAGGCCGGCGACAATATTGTTTCTACGCCACAGCTATACGGCGGTACCTACACCTTGTTTGCCCATATGTTGCCAAATCAAGGCATTCAAGTGAAGTTCGCTAAGGATGATAAACCAGAAAGCCTCGCTGAGCTGATCGATGAAAACACAAAAGCGGTGTATTGTGAGAGTATCGGTAACCCAGCAGGTAATATCGTTGATTTAGAACGCATCGCTGAACTTGCTCACGCACAAGGTGTACCCGTTATCGTGGACAACACGGTGGCAACGCCTGTTTTATGTAAACCGATTGAATTTGGCGCGGATATTGTCGTGCACTCGTTGACGAAATACGTTGGCGGGCATGGTACCACCTTGGGTGGCATCATCGTCGATTCAGGTAAGTTCCCTTGGGCTTTGCACAGTAAGCGCTTTCCGGTTTTGAACCAACCTGAGCCTTCATATCACGGCGTTGTGTATACCGAAGCTTTCGGTGATGCTGCGTTTATTGGTCGAGCGCGAACCGTTCCATTACGCAATACTGGCGCCGCGTTATCGCCAATGAATGCCTTTATGCTTATGCAAGGTTTAGAAACCTTATCATTGCGTATGGAGCGTCATACAGAAAATGCATTGAAAGTAGCGGAATATCTCAACCAGCATGACAAAGTCAGTTGGGTAAGTTATGCCGGGTTACCGGAATCGGAGCATCATGAATTGGCCAACAAATACATGAAGGGCAAACCTTCGGCGATTCTATCGTTTGGTCTGAAAGGTGGCTATGAGGCAGGCGTCAGCTTCTATGATACTTTGAAGATCTTCAAGCGTCTGGTGAATATTGGTGATGCTAAATCATTGGCTTGTCATCCAGCATCGACGACTCATCGCCAATTAAGTGAAGCCGAACAAAAACAAGCAGGGGTGTCTCCTGAAATGATTCGTTTATCGGTAGGTATTGAACATATCGATGATATTATTGCGGATCTCGAGCAAGCACTTAACGCTTAACTCATCACGTAGACTCTGTGTTTAGAACCAGTAAGGCCAGCCTTAAAAGCTGGCCTTACTTGTAAGGAAAGGATAGTTAACTTTCTGTTTGTCGGTTTTGTTGATACGCGGTCTGGCGCGCAGGGTGTTTTATGAATACCGCCACAATGGCCGCCGCCGCGAGCGCAAAACAGTAGTAAGAATTACTGACCACATCAAGTGGCGACAAATTGAATACTGAACCGAGTAACAGCACTTGTGCACCGTAAGGCAATAGGCCTTGAATGACGCAAGAGAAGATATCCAATAGACTGGCTGAGCGACGCGGTGAGATGTCGTTTTCTTCAGCCAATTGGCGCGCTACACTGCCCGACACAATAATCGCAACCGTGTTATTTGCGGTACAGCCATTAACGAGAGAAACCAACCCAGCAATGCCGAGCTCACTTGCGCGACTATTGGCATAGGTAGCGTGCTTGGAGCTAAAACTATGGATCATACGGCTGACCACATTAGTCAAGAAAGCTAGACCACCTTGGCGTCGCATTAACTCACTTAAACCACCGATTAACATCGACAGGAGAAAGATTTCCTGCATGTTACCAAAACCCGTGTAAACGTCTTGCGCCAAGTTCGTCAGACCGTAGTTATCGATTGAAGCAAGGCCGACGCCGCCGGCGAATAAGATACCTATCGTCAGTACCGCAAATACGTTTATACCCGTGACGGCTAAGAATAGGATAGTCAGGTACGGAAGCACTTTAAGCCATTCAATATTGTCCGTTTCTGGTACTTGAGTCGTCGTGCTGTAGTAAGCAAAAATAGTCATTGCGATCAGTGCTGCAGGCAGTGCAATACGAATGTTTTCTTTGAACTTATCTTTCATTTCGCAGCCTTGAGAGCGTGTGGCTGCGATTGTGGTATCAGAGATAATTGATAGATTATCTCCAAACATAGCACCGCTCAGTACGACACCTGCGGTAAGAGGAAGACTCATTCCTGCGGATTCTGCAATGCCTAATGCCACTGGCGCGACGGCTGCAATGGTGCCCATTGACGTGCCCATCGCGGTTGCTATAAATGCCGATATTAAGAAAATACCCGGCAAGATCATGCTGGTTGGGATTGCAGATAAACCAAGGTTCACTGTCGCATCGACGCCCCCTGACGCTTTTGCAACCGCTGCAAATGCCCCAGCCAACAGATATATCAAGCACATAGCAATGATATCTGGATGTCCAACGCCACTTATAAAATGCTCTATTGAACGGTTTAACTTATCTTTGCTCAATAAAAAGGCGAGGATGATCGCTGGCAAAACGGCGATTGGAGCAGGCAATTGATAGAAGGCAAACTCAACACCTTGCAGAGACAAATATGTCCCTACGCCAATAAATAAAGCAAGAAAGACAATCAGAGGAATCAGTGCCACACCAGAAGGTGTCACTGCGTGAGTGTGATGCTGGGAACCGGACATGAAAAATACGACGTTAGAAATAGGAAAGGGGGCAAGACTAATCTCACATTTAAGAGTTGTCAACGTCTAGACGTCTAAATGGCTGTTTGTTTTTAACCAAAAACAATGTAACAACGTGCTAGAGATTTATCTTTTTGATACTGCTGACTTTTATATTGCACGTAATTATTTAGCCGATTTGGTTTTTTTTCGCTTGATAATCCCAAGTAACATCCATACAAATAAAGCGGCAGCGAGTACCCAGATGAAGTACTTATACTGAGTATACAGATGGCTAAGTGAGTTAATGTGTTCAAAAGTAAAGTGTGCAAGTAAGCTAAATGCCATAACCCAAACTGTCGCGGCGAGTGCATTGCCAAGTAAGAATTCTTTTCTTGGCATTTTGGCTATCCCACAGGCCAACGGCATAAATTGTTTCATTCCTTCGATAAAACGACTGACCACCAAACAGGCGGGACCGTATTTTTGGATGGTGGTTTGAAGCTTCTGCATTTTGGGGCCAGAAATATAGCCTTTCTTATCGAGCCAGCCCTCAAAGTAATAGCCGATTAAGTAACCACAGGTATTGCCGAGAAAGCAGCTCAGCCAAGACACGGCCATGACCATGCTGAGGTTCATCACTTGTTCGGATGAGAGAATGGATGCTGCGATCATTAATGATTGGCCAGGCATCGGAATGCCAACACCTTCGAGAAAAATGCTGACAACAAGTGCAAGGTAGCCATACTGCTCAAGTAGAGGTTTCATGGATATGAGCAGCTCGTTTATTTGTTCCAAAAGTTTCCCCGCAATCACAGCGCTACGAACTTAACATCTAATTCTACTCAAGGTACTCCTTTATAGTGAGCAAGACAGTCACACCCTGAGCGCTGGAGTTAATGTTACATAACAGAGAAACTATTGCCAGCCGAACTATATAGTAGGAGCTGGCTTAGTTTGTTACTGTTCTTTTGCTTTAGTAAATCCACCGTATAAGTCGAGTCGACGATGACGTAAGTTGGTTACCGATCCTTCGGTGTTCAGTTGCTTGAGTTTGGTTAAGTCGACATCGGCAAAAATAATCATCTCCGTATTCGCGCTTGCTTCTGTCAACGTCGCATCATGCGGGAAATAAATATCTGAAGGAGAGAACACTGCGGATTGCGCATACTGAATATCGACGTTGTCCACCCTAGGTAAGTTGCCAACGCTGCCGCCAATTGCCACATAACATTCGTTCTCGATAGCGCGAGACTGAGAGCAAATTCTTACCCGTTGATAACCGTTTTTCGTGTCGGTCCAGAATGGTACAAATACGATTTGCGCGTCTTGTTCTGCCATCATTCTGCCCAGCTCCGGAAACTCACTGTCGTAGCAAATCAAGATACCAACTCGGCCTGCATCTGTTTCGAATACTTGTACGCCGTCACCACCATCGATCACCCAGTCTTTTTGTTCATGCGGGGTGATGTGGATTTTGTACTGGGCGTTAATTTGTCCATCGCGCTGCAGCAGATAAGCCACGTTATAAAGTTTACCGTCTTCTTCTATAACAGGCATACTGCCAGCAATGATATTAATGTTGTAAGTGACCGCCATTTGCGAGAAGCGGTTTTTTATTTCTTCGCTAAAGCTGGCAAGAAAACGTATTGCTTCTACGGAGTTTTGATCATTTTGCAGCCCCATCAGAGGTGCATTGAAAAACTCTGGGAAGAGGGCGAAATCGGCTTTGTAATTTGCCAGAGATGAGATGAAGAACTCCGCTTGGTCCAGTAAGTCTTCCAAATCGTTCATAGCACGCATTTGCCACTGTACGACGCCAATACGCACCAGTGTTTTTTCGACATCATGAATGGATTGAATGTCTTCTTCATAGAAGAAGTTATCCCATTCGAGCAGCGTTGCGTAGCCCATGGACGCATCGTCCTCTGGCAAATAACCGCGCATGATACGTTTAACATCGAAGTCATTGGCCAGTTGGAATGATAATATAGGGTCGTGAAGTTCGCGGCGTTTAACCTTATCGATATATTCAGCAACACTCAATTCGTCTGCGTATTTGTGATAATTAGGTATACGACCACCGGCTAATATTGCCTTGAAGTTTTTACTGCGACATAACTCTTTGCGTGCATCATAAAGACGACGACCTAAGCGTAACCCCCGATAATCTGGGTGAACAAACACATCCAAGCCGTACATGGCATCACCCGTAACTTTATTTTGAATCACGTTATTTTCAGTGATGATGTCGGTGTAAAGGTGGGGGAGTGATATACGGTTATAATCGACTTTCATTGTCAGTGCGGCACCGACAATCTTGCCATTATCTTCAATACATATTTGTCCGTCAGGAAACTGATGGATGAGATCCATAATTGTGATGCGTGGCCATGAGCCGCCCACGTCAGGAAAAACCAAGTCCATTAATTCCGCGAGCTCTGGGTAATCCGTCGGCTCAATGGTACGTAAAGAGAGTTTGGGCGAGTTGGTATCCATATCCTACTTCCATTTATCCTTTTCAAACATTATGAATGAGGATGCCACATATACCCAAATAACCTCAAGGTATTGATGACGATAACAATGATTCGGAATGTTACGGTGACATCATTTCAAACACTTTAGAATCCACCCTTATAAAACGGTATATTCAGACCGCACTGATCTCGCTCAGACGTTGATAAGTTGAGTGAATTTTTTGCGCCAAAATACCGTGTAGTTTCTCAATCACTGCTTTACGAGGGCTTGATTGTCGCTCGACAATTCCGAGCTGACGTCGGATCTGTGGACTGCCAAAGGGGATTTTAAAACAGTCAGACAGGGTGGGGTTGATCGACATTTGAGGGACAACCGAAACGCCAAGCCCGTGTTGAACGCAGGTAATAATGGACTGGATATTGTCCACTTCTGCGACGTCCTGCGTGATGACTTCCATTCTCGAAAGTTCAGTATTGATCAAATTGGCTAAAGGTACATTGTTACTAAAGCGAATAAAGGGTTGCTGACTCAAGATCTCCTTTAAAGTCAAACCGCTCATGTCCTCTGCTGAAATTAGCCACAGGGGCTCACTGATAAACGGGCTCCATTTCAGGTTGGACGGAATGTTAACGTGTTCAGCAATGATCGCTGCGTCAAGTTGACCTGAGGACACCTCTGACACCAGATAGCTAGAATCTCCAACTTTCAGGTTGGTTTTCAGACTCGGGTAATCCTTTTTCATTTCGACCATAGCCGCCGGGAGTAGGTTGAGTGCACTGGAACGCACTGCACCAATAACGAATGTACCAGAGGCCAAATCACCTTTTAGTGACAACTTTGTGTCTTCTTCCAGCCGTAGGATCTGGTTGGCCATCTCTACGGTTTGCTGCCCTTGTGGGGTCAGCTTTGGTGGCCGACTGCTGCGATCAAACAATGAAATATTCAGTTCTTGCTCTAGAGCGGACATCTGTTGACCGACTGCCGCTGGAGTTAGGCAGACGTCAGCAGCGGCTTTGGCAAAAGTGCCGTGCTTCCAGATGGATACCAAGGTTTTTAGCTGTCTTGTGTCCAATATGTAAACCTTTCTTTTACTAAATGTTAAATTTTATTAGCTACCATAATAGTTTTTTGTTTTGTAGTCTACTTTTCGAGGTGCTGAAGGCTGGTAAATGACCTTTACGTCACTAACTTAAGCCTTCACTTTCTGCTGATACCACTACGAAAAAGACAATAACAATATGCAAAAAACCATCATTATCACTGGACCCGGTTTAGCAAGTTCAGCGACCGAGCTCCTGCAACAACAAGGCTTTACTTTGGTGCACACTGCACCTTATAGCCAGGAAGATGAGCTACTGGCGCTGGTTGAACAGCATCAGCCAGTGGGCATTATTTCGCGAATGGGCAAGATCACTGCTCGAGTCATTGATGCAGCATTGCCTTATCTGAAAGTGATCGCTAAGCATGGTGTCGGGGTGGATAACATCGATATAAAGGCGGCAGCTGAGCGTAACATTCCTGTAGTAGTGGCTTCCGGCGCCAACGCGGTATCGGTGGCTGAACATACCATTGCACTAATGCTGACTGTCACCAAACAGGTAGTTCCCCTAGATGATGGGCTACGTTGTGGCCGATGGGAAAAACCTGGATTTTCCGGCTATGAAGTGGCGAATAAAAATCTTGGTTTGCTGGGTATGGGTTCAATTGCTCAAGAAACGGCGCGCATTGCCAAGGGACTGAACATGAATTTGTTTGGTTATGATCCGTATGCCGACGATGCGTTGTTTGAGCAATTTTCGGTTCAGCGCTGTGCGACGGTGAATGAATTACTCTCACACAGCCAGATTCTGAGCCTGCACTCACCACTGACAGACGAAACTCATCAAATCATCAATCAGGAATCCATCGCTAAGATGCCAGTTGGCAGTTTTATCATCAATACCGCCCGTGGTGGTTTGATTGATGAGCAAGCATTGGTTGCGGCAATCGAGAGCAAACACCTAGCCGGTGCCGGACTGGATACTTTCGCGGTCGAGCCACCAGCTGACGATCATCCGTTTTTCCAGCAAAAGAACATTATCGTGACCCCTCATATCGCGGGTGTTACCAATGAAGGAAGTACCCGAGTAAGTGAAAGTGCTGCTCAGGGCATTCAGACCATTGTCGCAGGAGAGAAACTGCCGGCTTATCGCGTTATTAACCGAAAGTTAATGGCATCACCACAAGAATTTGTAAACAGCGGAGAATAGAGCAAATGAGTCTAGGTTTTAAAATTAACACCAGAGAGCGCACCGCGTCACAGGAGTTGCTTGATGCATACAAGGATCTGCCAGTGGCCAACGTATCGGATTCAATGAATCGCTTGTTTGCAGCGGGCCCGACCATGCGTCCGATGCACACTTCTGGTCAAATGCTGGGTTCAGCAGTGACGGTTAAAACTCGTCCAGGTGATAATCTGATGCTGCATAAAGCTATCGATATGGCGGTGCCTGGTGACGTTATTGTGGTCGATGGTGGCGGTGACATCGCAAATGCATTAATGGGTGAGTTGATGCTGGCGCACGCGATTAATAAAGGGGTTGTCGGATTTGTCCTTAATGGTGCTATTCGTGATCTGGACGCGTTCCGCGAGACGAACCTGCCGACATTTGCGGTTGGTGTGACGCATCGTGGGCCGTTTAAAGATGGCCCTGGTGAGATCAACGTACCAATCAGTATTGATGGCATGGTGATTCATCCTGGAGACATCATGATTGGTGACTCAGATGGTGTACTGGCTGTTCCTCTCGATGATGCGAAGTGGATTTTGGACAGCACTCTGGAAAAGCAGGAGAAAGAGGTCAAACAAATGGCGGCCATCAGTAAAGGACTGAATGATCGTACCTGGGTCGACAGAACACTCCTCAGTAAAGGGTGTGAAGGTCTGTAAACTTAAAGTATCGAAAACTATTTTAATAAAAAACTCTGAAAGACAGATAATACACAATTAATAAAAACTCTGAAAGATAAAGAATACTCAAGTAATTAAATAATTAGTATACAGTGCAAAGGATTTGTATGACGTCAATCTCACTAGCGAGATCGAGACATGTCTCATTAGGACGTAAATTTAAACTTATAGATTGTTACAATAAATCTATCTCATGCATATCTATATAAGTTGGTCATTGACTCATTTATTGCCAAATAATTTGTATGTTATTTTTCATACGGTTATCTTTGGCTTTTGATAGAAGTAATGATAACTATTTGGGCTGTCTATGGTTATAGTTATTTGATTATTAATAATTACTATAAATATAATTAAATGGAGAAACGCATGTTTAACTCAATATTTAAATCCGTAACTACTGGCATATTTTGTCTTACCTCTACACTAGCAATGGCTAACTACCCTGATAAACCCATCACTTTAGTTGTGGGCTTTTCTGCTGGTGGCGGCACCGATGTGATGGCACGCAATGTGGCCCCTTTTCTAGAAAAATATCTTGGTGATGATGCAACCATTGTAGTGAAAAATATGCCAGGAGCCAGTGGGCAAATCGGTATCACCGAAGTTGCACACTCAGACCCTGACGGCTACACCATTGGTACGTATAACCTGCCAGGTATGATGGCGCGCACGCTAGATCGTGATGCCAATTATAGTGCCGACAGCTTCACGTTCCTTGCCAATATCGTCAACGATCCCAACGTGATTGTGACCTCAAAAAAAGGCAACATCGACAGCTTGCAAAAGCTTATTGAGACAGTGAAGGGGGCTTCCCGTCCGATGCCTATCGGTATGTCCAGCTTGGGTGGGGATGATCACCTTGGTTTGATCAAGTTTGAAAGTTTGACTGACACTAATTTCAATATCATTCCGTTTAAAGGGTCGTCAGCGGCACGTACTGCAGTACTGGGTGGTCATGTGAAAGCGGCGGTATTGAATATTTCTGAAGTTACTGAATTTAAAGATGAACTGAATATTATTGGTCTGTCTCAAAGTGAGCGCTCAGAGTTTGATCCTTCAATTGCGACCTTTAAAGAACAAGGTGTCAACTTCATCAATGGTGCTATGCGTGGTTTTGTAGCTCCAGCTGGTTTGCCTGAAGATGTGAAAACCAAATTGTTGGATGCTTTTGCCAAACTAGCTAAGGATCCAGAGTTTCTAGCTAAAATGAAATCAACGGCTAACCCCGTGTCAGTTTCTTTAGGTGACGACTTTAAAGAACTCAATGCCGAAACGTTAAAACTTGCTCAAGACGTTTGGGAAAAAACACCTTGGAAATAAATTTTAGGACGGATATTTAGTGCTAAAAATACACACCATGTGAGTCGAGAGACTCACATTATACAGCTGTAGTAACACGGGGGTGTTCATGAGTACGATCACGCAAACGCTATTAAAACCAATGTTAAAACCTATATCACTTGTTTATGTGATGATTATTATTGCCGCGTGTGGTTTGTTGAAGCCAGCTTTGGAGTTGAGCTCAGAAGCTGGCATGTTGCCTCGAGCAATGCTGATGTTATTAATTGTTTTTTCGGGATTATCATTAATAGTTCAAATTAAAAAATCATGGCAAGAAAATAGTAAGGACGACACGGTTTTAAAATCACCAAAACGCGTATTTAGTGCCTTATTAGCGGTTTTACTTTTGGTCGTTTCGATCCAATGGGTTGGCTTTTATCCCACCATAATTGTTTTTGTTCCGGCGCTGTCATATTTCTTTGGTTGCCGAAGTAGAAAGGTCCTAGCCGCGTCGACGGTGATCTTTGTTGCGTTAATCTACTTGGTATTCAGCGTTGCAATGTCGAAGCAATTTCCTGCTGGTTGGCTGTTTTAAGGATTACTGACTATGTATCACGAATTACTGTCTGCGTTACCCAACGTATTGTCAATGAGCAACTTTCTGGCCATTATTATCGGTGTTTTGGCTGGTATTGCAGTTGGCGCCATGCCTGGCCTTAGTGCAACTATGGCGATCTCGGTCTTGGTCCCGTTTACCTTCGGTCTTGATCCTTTGGTGGCACTTGGCCTGATGGCTGGTATTTATAACGGCGCGATGTATGGAGGGGCTATTCCAGCGGTATTGCTGAGAATCCCTGGTACACCAGCCGCAGTAGCAACCAGTTTTGACGGCTATCCGATGGCGCAGAAAGGAAAGGGGGGCTTTGCCCTTCAGGTTGCGGTAATCTCATCGGCTATCGGGGGGATTGCGAGTGCTCTGGCCCTAATGCTGCTTGCTCCACCGCTGGCAAAAGTAACCTTGTTGTTTGGTCCGTCAGAGGTGTTCTGGGTTGCGGTATTTGGCCTGTGCAGCATTATATTCTTATTGGGAGAAGACCCACTCAAAGGCTTGATTGCTGCTTGTTTTGGTGTCGTTGTTTCTATGGTTGGGGTGGACCCGATTTCCGGTGAAGATCGTTTTACCTTTGGTTACCTAGAGTTGGTCGACGGGATCAATATCGTAATCCTGTTGGTGGGTCTATACGCACTGCCCCCAGTGATTGATTTGCTGGAAACTCCGCTGAAAAGCAAAGCTATGAATAGCTCGTTACAAACCGAGTCAATTCTGCGCTCAGCACCAAAAATGGTCAGATTCTGGCTCACTTGGTTGCGATCTTCGTTTATCGGTATCTGTATTGGCATTTTGCCGGGGGCTGGTGGCTCAATGGCGGCATTCATGTCTTACAATGAAGCGCGCCGGGTGAGTAAAACCCCAGAAACTTGGGGGCATGGTGAGCCTGAAGGCGTAGCAGCCTCTGAAACCGCCAATAATGCGGATACGGCGTCTGCGCTGATCCCGGCTTTAACCTTAGGCATTCCGGGAACGGCTGTGGCGGCTGTTATGCTAGGTGGCCTGTTGGTGCACGGACTACAGCCAGGCCCTATGTTGTTCCGTGATAACCCAGACATCGTGTTCGGCTTTATGTGGCAATTCTTATTTGGTGCAATTCTGCTGATATTCCTTGGCGGAACTCTGGCGACCAATAGTTTCGCAAAATTACTGAAACTACCGCGTCCGGTGCTTGGTTCTATCATTATGGTGCTGATGTTCATCGGGGTTTATTCTATCAACGAGCGTATGTTTGATGTCTATTTGATGCTAGGGTTCGGACTGATTGGTTATGCGATGGATAAGTTTAAGTTCCCACTGCCGCCGGTCGTTCTAGGCCTGATTTTGGGGGGCTTCGCCGAAGAGAACCTGCGTCTGGCATTGTTGATTGGTGGCGGTGACTGGAGCATCCTGTTTGACAATACCACTAGCCTGGTTCTGGTTGCTCTGACCGTTGCGGTTGTGGTGGGGCCAAGCGTGAAGAAAGCGATCCTTTCTAAAAGCTAAGAAGTGAGTGATTAAAAAAGAGAGGCGGACATACTTTAGCAAATGGTCAGCCTCTCTTTTTTCTGTCGTCAACCTGCCTCTGCACTCACGTCGTCAGCAACAGTGTTGGTTTTAACCAACCCTAGAACAATATAATCTGCTTGTTAATGACTCTCCGCCAGTGGGAATAGTGATGTTATTCGATGAGTTATAGTTTGCCTTTAAGTATTCTCAAAAAACACTTTTGGTTTGCGAGTCACTAAGAGGAATACGAAATGCCTGAGCTTTAATAGACGCAATGAGGGTTAATTAAAGAGCAGAATTGAAAAATTTGGTGGGTAAGCCCTTATGGGGTAAGGCTTTGCTTATGTTGAGGTCAATAAAAAGGCCACCCGAAGGTGGCCTCAGACTGCTTTTTAAATTTTTAACCTAGTGTATGAGAACATACATATCTACTTGGCTAATTGATAGGCAAGGACATAGTCACCGGTTTTGGTGCCTATCGAGCCGTGACCACCAGCGACGATGACCACCATCTGCTGACCTTGGCTGTTAAGATAAGTCATTGGTGTTGCTTGCCCACCTGCGGGCAGACGTGATTTCCATAGCTCTTGACCACTGGTTAAGTCATAACCACGAATATAGTTATCCATCGCCGCACCCATAAATGCGACTCCACCGCCGGTGATGATAGGACCACCAATGCCAGGAACACCCATTTTGATCGGCAGCGGCAGTGGTGTCATATCTTCAATAGTGCCGTTTTTATGCTGCCAAGCTACATTACCAGTGCTGAGATCTGCACCAGCAACAAAGCCCCACGGTGGCTGCTGACATGGCACGCCAAGCGGTGACATAAACGGGCTGAGTTCAACAGCGTATGGCGCGCCTTTGTTCTCGTTGACGCCGTGCTCGCCAGTATTCACTTCGTTTGAGGAATACTTGTCACTATCTTTGTCGACAATGGTGGAAACAAACGCAAAGCGCAGCGGCATACCAAACATCACTTGGCGTTTAGGATCGACGGCCACGCTACCCCAGTTAAACACACCAAAGTTACCTGGATAAACGATTGACCCTTGTTTGGATGGCGGCGTATAGCGGCCTTCATAACGCAGTTGTTTGAACTTAATACGACAGATCATCTGATCGATCAGAGAAGCCCCCCACATATCGCTTTCGGTTAATGTCGGCGGGTTAAAGCTCAGCGCTGAACTAGGCTGCGTTTTAGAGGCGAAATCGCCAGCGATGGTGCCTTGTGGTGCTGGTTGTTCGCTAATTGGTAAAATAGGTTCACCAGTGGCTCGGTTTAGCACATACACATCCCCTTGCTTAGTGGCTTGAACCAAGGCCGGGATAGTGTTGCCATCGATAGTTAAATCGACCAATACTGGCTGCGCTGGTGTGTCCATATCCCAAAGGTCATGATGCACGAACTGCTGAACCCATTTTGCCTGTCCGGTTTTTGCATCTAATGCCACCACAGAGCTTGAGTACTTTTCCTCGGCAGGGTTTCGATACATACCAAGCTGATCTGGCGTGCGGTTGCCCATCGGGAAGTAGATCAGTCCGAGTTTGTCATCGGCGCTAGCGACCGACCAACTGTTAGGAGAGCTAACGGTATAGGTTTCCCCTTCTTTAAGCGGAGATGTATCGCTTGGATTTGCCGAATCCCAGTTCCACATCAGCTTACCGCTTTGTGCATCAAAAGCACGAATCACCCCAGATGGCGAGTTGATGTCATAGTTGTCATTTACAGAGCCTGCGACGACTACAAGTCCTTGGGTGACAATCGGCGGAGAGGTTGAGTAATAATAGCCCGCTTGCTTAAATGGCATATGTTGCATTAAATCCAGCACGCCATCTTTGGCAAAATTGCTACAACGAGCCCCCGTTTTCGGATCAATGGCGATCAAACGTGCATCGGATGTGGGTAAGAATAATCGCGCATCACATTGCACTGGCGCTAAATCTTGAGTATGCAAGTTCGCTTTGGCGTTGGCAGGAATGGTTAAATCTATGCTGCTTGAGTCGCTTGCTGGTAGGTAAGAGACACCGCGGCAGGTTTGATGTTGACGCTGACTTTCGGCGGGCACTTTGGCGTCATAGACCCAGCGTTTAGCGCCCGTATCGGCATCCAGTGCTACCAACCAGTTATGCGGCGTACACAAATACAAGGTACTACCCAGTTTTAGCGGCGTTGCTTGATAGGTGGTTTCCGTGACATCCTTAGGGCCTTTTTTATCGCCAGTTTCAACTCGCCACGCTTCGCTTAAGTGTGTGACATTTTGGGGGGTGATTTGGCTAAGAGGAGAATAGCGCTGACCATAGTTACTGCGTCCATAACTGGTCCAAGCGTCGTCAGCAATACCTCCCATGCTTGGAGTGGCGTTGACGGTTTTGGTCGGCAGTTGGCCGTTGATGTCATGCGTGGTGTTGGCAAGCGAGCCCAAGGTAATCAAGCTACTTGCTACCCAGATGACAAATAAACATCCCGCCGAGTAAGGATTTGATTGACGATAGCCAACTAATAAAGGAATTGCAGCGAGCAAAGGAATGCCCATTCGAGAGGAAAGTGGCCACCAGTCGAAACCAGCGTCCATTAATGCCCAAATAACGGTACCAAGTAAAAACATCGCATAGATGTAATTGGCGAAGATACGTCGTTCAGTGAACAGAAAAAAACAAGTGAGAAGTAGAGCGGCTCCCGCTAAGATGAAGTAAAAGCTACCTCCAAGCGAGACTAACCAAGTTCCTCCTGCCGCAAGTGCTAACCCTATCAACATGAGTAAGACGGCGAATAGCCTCATGAATGCTCCTTAATTCATACGGTCGATTAAATTCATATGTATTCATAGACAAACGAGATCTAGCGTGGATTAATATGTGATTTATGTCAAATTATTGAGCGCAAAATGAATATTAAATGTAAATAAAAATTTAAAAACTATGATTGCAAAAATGAGGTTAAACAAAAAACATTTGCGAATGGGTCAGTATTAACGGACCTAAATAAACGCAAAAAAGAATGACTTTTAACGTTTTTAATGGCTAAACTGCATTAGCTTACTATCAGCGGTTTTTTGATGGTTTGAGTGGCGTTAAAGTCAGCTTTCAACTTAGTGTGCTTACTGTTAAGTTTTAGCTATTCTCAACCTCCCATCTGTTATGAAAACAAGTGAATTCTTATGAAAATATTCAGCAATTTTGAAAGTGGCAACATTCAAATTGAAAAAGCGACATCCCCTGAAGATATACAGCTGTCAATTCCAGCCGATAATCAGTCAGATTTTGCCCAATGGTTTCATTTTCGCCTTGAAAGTGAACCGCAAGTCCAGCATCAATTTAAATTGCTGAACTTGGCGAAATCTGCCTATCCCGAGGGATGGAAAGACTATGACGTTGTGGCCTCCTATGACCGCGAAGAGTGGTTTCGTATTCCTGCTGAATTTGATGGAGACACATTACGCTTCAACGTAATTCCTGAATTTGGCTCGATGTATTTTGCCTACTTTGCGCCATATTCGTACGAACGTCATCAAGATCTACTGCATCAGGCACAAATGAGTCATTTCGTGAAACTCGAAACATTGGGTCATACTTTAGACGGAAATGACATGAGTCTCCTGACCATTGGTGAGTCTGAGGAAGGCAAAAAGAAGATTTGGATCATCGGGCGTCAACATCCTGGCGAAACCATGGCTGAGTGGTTTATCGAAGGATTGTTGCAACGTCTACTTGATAACACTGATACGCTTGGTCGCGCATTGTTGGATAAGGCGGTGTTTTATGTCGTGCCAAATATGAACCCAGATGGCAGTATTCGTGGCCACCTGCGCACCAATGCGATGGGTGTCAACCTTAACCGAGAATGGCAAACGCCAAGCATGGAAAAAAGCCCAGAAGTTTACCTAGTACGCGAGCGTATGTTGGCGACTGGCATGGACATGTTTCTTGATATCCACGGTGATGAAGCGATCCCGTACAACTTTGTTGCTGGTAGTGAAGGCGTGCCGGGTTACGATGCGCAGATGCAAGATTTGGAAAATGCGTTTAAACAAGCACTGTTGACGATATCACCTGAGTTTCAAGATGAAATTGGCTACGACAAAGACAAACCGGGCGAGGCTAACTTGACCGTAGGCTCTAATTGGGTCAATCACCAATTCCAGTGTTTGTCGTACACCGTCGAAATGCCATTCAAAGATCATATTGCGCATCCCGATGAGTTCTATGGTTGGTCGCCAGAGCGCAGCGTTGCGTTCGGCCAAGATGTGCTGGGTGCTGTTTGGGCAATTGTCGATAAGTTGTAGTTTGCCTTGTTCTCTTTAATCAAACTTAAAAGCCAGAGCCTGCTCTGGCTTTTTTTATGCGTAGGGAAGGTTAAAGTTGAAGGGGTTGTGCGGATAGTACTCGCCAACTAATCGTTTCTATGTGCATTGTTTTAGTTGGTTGAAAGAGATAAAACGGAAATGCCTAAAAACAACTCAGAGTAAATACTCGTTCATATTCTATTAAGGCGAGTTTACCTTAGTAGTACTTATTAGAACTCAAAGACAAATCACCTTTTGAAGCGTTTCGGGAGCATGTTACGGAGGTAGGACTGATTCGTTATTTTGCTCATAACGACAACAGCGAAGATATGAATGCAAATACAAACGAAGGTTATATTCACTGCGCTATTATGAACTATTTCGACCCAATCTTCCCCCCAATATCTATCTGTTTCCATCATAAACCCGGAAATACCAGCGACAATGAGACCACCCCACATACACCAAATCATGATGGCTCCTGCTGGATTATGTCCTGGATGGACATCCGTATTTGTCTCTATTACCTCTTTAAGGTGCTTAATTGCTTTGGGTATGGAAGGCAGAAATGATGTCAGTCGCGCAGGTGGTGGGGATATACACCCCCAAACCAATCTTATAACAACGGTGCCCACTAAGGTATATCCAATGTATTGATGAATGTTACTACCTGCCTTGGTCACGAAGAAATTCAGCAGAAACAGTGTCGCTACTGCCCAGTGGGTCACTTTTACTACGGGATCCCAATGCGTTAATTTAGTCTTCATCTTCATTCTCTTCAACTACTGACATATCTACTGGATTGTAATAGATTTCGGCTCTCTTACCGTTGCTGTCATATCCATAGAGTTCATAACATCCTGTGCTCGTTTTTTTAAATTTTTTCACCTTATATCCTTGTGACTTGACTATTTCTTTTGCAGCGTCTAAAGGCATCCATACGTCTTGTGATTCCTTTGTGCAAATGGGCTCAGCAAATACGCTGAAAGACATGAGACCAGTCATTGCAAACGTTGTGATGAAAAGTGACTTAAGATTCATATAGTTCGTCCTATCAAAATCGGTAATATATCGACAGGTTCAATGTTAGTCCTGATCACTTAAGATAAACTTAAGAAAACGAGCAAGATTCAACTCTGTATGGACAGCCGTTATCCTATCGATAAATTAAGCTATTTGAGGAGAGTCATGAAGATAGAACTGTGTCACTCCAAAAGTTGATCGGCACAAAATTGCGCGTGAAGCTAAGCGAGTTTTTTTATATAAGGAGCAATCCGTCAGCTACTAATTTATCAACGTCGGTAGCGCGAAAATGTCCAGTTTTGAGTGATTACGATTATTTTGTTTCAAGCTATTACTGTCAATGACACTCTTGATTGAGAATATGCTTGCTTCGTCAAACCATAATCTCTCTGCGTTCTCGATAATCTGTACGATCATACTATCGCTGAGTGAGTGTTATCACTGAGCATGGCCCGATCTGCTTCCACCAATACGACATCTACGACATCATGGTCATTTCTTCAGTTAGTAGAGAGGTGTACGGTGCTTTTTACTTTTTATTTGTCAGTTGAACGACACGTCTTGCCATCTCTTTATACTCGATTTAGTACCCAAAATATCTTGGATATGAGTATAAGGTAAATCATTGGGTACTAAAAACGTGAGCAGATATGAGGTGCGATGACACAGGAAAGCGAGTTAACTCGTTGAACTTTATAGTTTTTGGATACAAAAAAGGCCACCCGAAGGTGGCCTTTTCCAATCGATTGGTGGAGCTGGCGGGAGTTGAACCCGCGTCCGAAAACCTTTCATCATTGGTACTACATGCTTAGTCGATCTTTAATTTCGCCACCCACCTGCGAACCGACACGCTAATGAATGACTAGCCTGAATTATAATTCGCCGTTCATCTCTCAGGCGGGAGAATCCGGGCTAGCGCGTTTGGGTTTGATCCCTCGTTATTCCCCGTCTTACGTGCGGAAGCTAGGGCGAGAGAGCTCTCAGCAGGGTATTAAGCTGCTAGTGCGTAGTTTTCGTCGTTTGCGACTATTTTTTTGCGGTTTGTTAACGAGGCCTACCGCACCTCGGCATGCACCTCAGACTTCTGAATTCCCGTCGAATCCTAAATCAGCCCCAAGGTATGATTTGCATAGTAACAGAAAAGCATTAGCTGTCCAGTACTATGCGTTTAAGTGGTCAAGATTAACGCAATGAGCTCTTCATTACGCGTGCTTTTTCTCTTGCCCAGTCTTTTTCTTTAAGATCGGTACGTTTATCGTGCAGCTTTTTACCTTTCGCTACGCCGATTTTCATCTTAACCCAAGAGCGAGACCAGTATAAAGATAGTGCTGTTAGAGTCATGCCTTCTCGGTTTACGCGACCGAGCAGGTTATCGAGTTCACGACGACTCATTAGTAGTTTACGCACACGAGTAGGATTCGCCACAACGTGTGTCGATGCCTGATTTAAAGGAGTGATTGTCATGCCACTCACAAAGGCTTCACCGTCACGCATAAATACGTAACTTTCTGAAATATTGGCTTTACCTTGGCGAAGGGCTTTCACTTCCCAACCTTGGAGCTCCAAGCCAGCTTCGATTTCATCATCAATGAAATACTCGTGGCGAGCTTTTTTATTGAGCGCAATAGTATTACTACCCGCTTTTTGTTTTGATTTTTTCTTTGCCATAATGGCGTCATTATACGGCTTGGATATCGGTTAGGAAATCCTTTTATTTGCGCAATCGTCGAATAAAAGTAAAATTGACACGAGCTTTTAATCTGTACACGTATTGATAGGAGTATCTATGAAGCAAATCAGCCGTTCAGCGTTGGTGTCTTTTAGTGCAGAACAGATGTTTGATCTGGTCAATGATGTTGCTAAGTACCCCGAGTTTTTGCCAGGTTGTTCTGGTTCTCGAGTTATTGATTCTTCAAATAGCGGCATGGTGGCGTCGGTTGATGTTGCAAAGGCTGGTATTAGCAAGACCTTTACAACGTGCAACGAGCTTGTTCCTGGACAGGCGATAATGATGAACTTGGTGGATGGTCCTTTTAAAACCTTGCGTGGAGGGTGGATTTTTACTGCGCTGGATGAACAGGCGTGTAAGGTAGAGCTCAAGCTAGAGTTTGAATTTTCAAGCAAAATGATTGAAATGGCGTTTGGTAAAATTTTCAATGAATTGACCAACAATATGGTAAACGCCTTTACCAAACGGGCTAAACAGGTATATGTGCTATGAGTATTGAGTCCGACATGATCCATGTAGAGGTTGTTTATGCCCTTCCTCATGAGCAGCGCGTTTTTAACTTAGTCGTTAATAACCACGCGACGGTAGAAGAGATCATTCGTCAATCTGGGGTACTGGAGCTGTATCCAGAAATCGACCTGTCTAAGAATAAGGTTGGTGTGTTTAGTCGTAATGTAAAATTAGAAGCGACGGTGCGAGACAGAGACAGAATTGAAATATATCGCCCCTTACTTGCTGATCCAAAAGAGATTCGTCGCAAGCGCGCTGAACAGGCGAAAGCGGCAGGCAATGCAGATCCTGTGACGGGCGGTAAGCCGAACGCTTCGCGTAAAAATGAGTAGCTCGAACCATTCATAGGGTATAAAAAACCTCCTAATTAGGAGGTTTTTTTGAATCTGTTTGTTACTGAATCTGTTCGTAAAACGTATCGCTTTTCGGGAAGTCACCGCTAATATCTGCCAGCGTTCCTTGGTCATCGAAGTTGACGATAAGATCTTTCTGGACAGGGTCACCGTGACCTGGCGTGTGATGGTAAATGTAATACCATGTGTTTGGGTAGCCGTTTTCGATGAGCATTGGCGACCCCAGTACGAAGCGAACCTGTGCTTTAGTCATCCCAAACTTTAATTTATCCACTGCACTTTGTTCTACATAGTTGCCTTGGTTGATATCAATGCGATAAACCAGTTTTTCTAACACCGAGCATCCTGTCAGCAATGTCATTGCTAATGGTACGGCAACTAACCACTTCTTTAATTGCATAATAATTTCTTAGTAACCTTTAAAATACTGCGCTGATAATAAACAAGCTCGACGCAGATGTAAAAAACTATGCGTCGTACGGTAGGGAATCTGACAACGAATTTTGATTTGAGTTGCATTTATTGACAGATATTCGGCATCTATCTCTGTATCAAGACAGTGTACATTGCTCAAATGATGTCGCAAAGGCATTTAAAGATGACAGAATCAGTGACACTGAAAAAGCATGAATGATTCTGCCATCGTCAATGTTAAGCTGCGACTAGCAGTTCTTTTGCGTTGGCGAGTGTTGAGTCGGTAATTTGACTGCCGCCGAGTAGGCGAGCCAATTCTGCCACACGTTGCTGTTCATCCAGAGTGTACATTTGTGTTTCGGTGTGACCTTTTTTGGTCTGTTTGGCGACAAACATTTGGTTGTGACCACAACCCGCTACCTGAGGAAGGTGAGTGACACACATAACCTGTGTGGATTCGCCCAGTTTTCGTAACATTTTGCCGACCACTGCGGCTGTTGGACCACTGATGCCGACATCAACTTCATCGAAAATTAGACTCGGAGTATCGACCTTTTGCGCAGTAATGACTTGGATCGCGAGAGAAATACGTGATAGCTCTCCCCCTGAGGCAACTTTGGCAATCGGTTGTAATGGTTGCCCGGGGTTGGTCGAGACTAAGAAACAAACGCTGTCCATCCCAAGCGGTGACGGGTGTATGTTGTCGTTGTTTACTTCGATACTGAACACGGCTTTTTCCATGCTTAACTCATGCATACTTTGCGTAATCAGCTTGTTCAGCTCTTTTGCGTAGCGGCTACGTGACTTATGCAGCTTCTCTGCGCTCGACAAGAAACCTTGGTAGTGCTGTTCTACTTCTTGACTCAATGCTTCCAATTTTTCATCAGAACAATCTAAAGCTTCAATCTGAGACAAAAGATCTTGATGATGCAGATAGAGATCCTCTGGCATGACGTGATGCTTGCGCGCTATCGACATGACTTTGGAAAAGCGTTCTTCCACATAAGCCATCCGCGCAGGGTCGACCTCAATACCATCTAAGTAATTTCGTAACTCGTTTTTCGTTTCTTCCAATTGAATCATTGCTTCTGACAGCATGTTAGGTAAGTCAGAGAGCTTTTCATCCATTTCGGCGAGCTGTATTAGGGAGTGATTGGCTGATTGCAAAATACCAAGCGCATTGACTTCATCATTTTCGTAAATAAGTTCGATGGCTTGTTGGCAGGTAGTGGCAAGCTCTCCACTGTTAGACAGTCGTTTGTGCTCTTGCTCGAGCTCTGTAAATTCTTCTTCACCTAGCGATAACTCATTCAGTTCTTTGATTTGATATTCAAGCAATTGCTTTTGTGCCTGATTTTGTTGGCTATTCTCTTTAAGTTGCTTGAGATTATTGTCTGCTTGACGCCATTTCTGATAGGCGCCACGTGTATTTTTCAATAGGTTGTGATGACCAGCATATTGGTCCAGCATCGCCATTTGCTGGTCACTTTTCATTAACTGATGATGTGCATGTTGGCCATGGATGTTGATTAAAAGTTGTCCAAGAGATTTGAGTTGTGAAAGAGGGACTGGACTACCGTTTATAAAAGCTCGTGAACGGCCTTCTTTTGTGATGATGCGGCGCAAGATGCATTCACTACCATCGAGGAGATCATTATCTTCTAACCAGCGTGTGGCATGTACGTTGTTATCCAGTAAGAAAGCGGCGCTCACTTCGGTTTTCGCTTCTCCTTGTCTTACCATACCTGCATCAGACCTGCCGCCTAAGCAAAGCCCTAACGCATCGATAGCAATGGATTTACCCGCGCCTGTTTCACCGGTAATGGTGGTCATTCCTTTGGAAAGCTCGAGTTGTAAAGATTTCACAATCGCAAAATTATTAACACTTAAATGAGCCAGCATTTTTTCTTTACCTGTATAACCAAACATACTGTATATGAGAACAGTATATACTGTTTCTTTATACAGTAAAGGTGGGTGGGGAGATTTTTGATATACGAACGGTTTTTTGTGATCAGATATGAAAAAAGAGCCTCTTGGAATCATAGAGACTCTTGGAAATGCTATGGATTATTCATTTGAAATGAAATGCGTTACAGAGAGCATCTAAGGTTAAAAAAGCTTACTTGACCACCCCAGTTTATTGCGCAAAACATGATAATAACTGTAGTCCTTGGGGTGGATAAGTTTGAGTACATTAGGGCTTTGATATATATGGATTTCATCACCAGGTGAGACGGGCAGTGACACTTGTCCATCACAACTCACTTCTTGCGTTCCGCGGTTATCCGGAGAAACGACCAGTTTAATACGACGTTTACTGTCAACCACCAGTGGTCGGCTGGATAGAGTGTGCGGGAACATTGGCACTAATGAAATGGCATTCAAACTTGGCGAGAGAATAGGGCCGCCACCTGAGAGCGAGTAAGCGGTGGAGCCTGTTGGAGTCGAGACGATCAATCCATCAGCACGTAGGGAGAACGCGAAGCTATTATCAATATAGACTTCAAACTCAATCATGTGGGCGATTTGACCTGGGTGTAAGACCGCTTCGTTTAGCGCTGCGTTATGACTTTTTATTTGGCCATGGCGGTGGACTTCGGCTTCCAGCAAAAATCGCTCTTCCTCAATATATTCACCGTCGAGTACTGCTTTTAGGGAGGCCTGAAAGTCATCTGGGCTTAAGTCGGTCAAAAAGCCTAGATTACCTCGGTTTACACCGATAACTGCGACGTCAAAGCGGGATAATATTCGGGCCGCACCAAGCATGTTGCCATCGCCACCAACGACAATCGCTAAATCTGCGTTTTTACCTAATTCAACTAAACTGGCAAATTGACTTGACGGAATATCGTCAAGAATTGCGGCGAGACGGTCGTCAATAAATACTTTGTAACCTTCAGCTGTTAGCCATTGGTAAAGCTCTTTATGAGTTTGAATTGCTTGTTGATCTCTTGGTTTACCAATAATCGCGATCACGTTACATGGATTTTTCATATCATTTCCGCATTAAAGAGGCTTGAATCAGGAATCTTCATCCCCATAATAATGGCAAGTCACCTAAATATGCGAATTTTTGTGTCGTTGACTCAGGCTACTCGCCGACAGTATTAACGGCACTGTGTTGAATTCTGGAGATATCATGAGCAACGAAGAAAATAAAGTTACTGAAGAAGAGCTAGATCAAATCATCGAAGAAGTTGAGAAAGTCGAAGCTGAAGCTCAAGAAGCCGAAGTGGAACTTGAGGAAATTGGTGATGAGAAAGACGCGAAGATTGCTCAGTTAGAAGCGGCATTGTTGTCTAGTGAAGCCAAAGTAAAAGAGCAGCAAGATTCGGTGCTACGTGCAAAAGCGGATGTTGAAAACATGCGTCGTCGTACCGAGCAAGAAATCGATAAAGCGCGTAAATACGCATTGAACAAGTTCGCTGAAGAACTGCTTCCAGTTATCGATAATCTTGAGCGCGCTATTCAAGCCGCAGACACAGAAAGTGAGGTTGTTAAGCCAATTCTTGAAGGGATAGAGCTAACCCACAAAACGTTCGTCGACGTTGTTGCTAAATTTGGCCTGAAAGAAATCAACCCAGAAGGCGAAGTATTTAATCCTGAACTTCACCAAGCAATGTCGATTCAAGAAAGCCCTGATCATGAGTCAAACACGGTGATGTTTGTCATGCAAAAAGGTTACGAACTGAACGGTCGCGTAGTGCGTCCTGCTATGGTTATGGTTGCTAAATAACCATAACGATTAAAAACAGGACCAATGCCCATTGCGAACGTAATGGGCATTTTTAATTTTTAGAGACGATGTCGGTTTGTGCCGCCGCGGTGTTCACCCGCGAAGGTGCGAACTAAAGATAGGTGTCGCGTTGCATTTTCCGTAAAAACTAAGGCAAGAAATAAGAAAAAAAACGGTTTTTTTTCATTCTGCCCTTGAAAAGCAATTTGCCGCCCCTATCTATGTGGCATAGAGAAGCAAACATTGATTATTTTTGTTTGTGAGCAAGGGTTGAAACCCGATTCTCCTCCCCCCACATTGGGGTTATAACCAAACGAAAATAGAATTTATTCGGAGATAGCCAGATGGGTAAAATCATTGGTATTGACTTAGGTACTACTAACTCATGTGTTGCAGTATTAGACGGCGACAAACCTCGTGTAATTGAAAACGCAGAGGGCGAACGTACTACTGCATCGGTTATTGCTTACACTGATGGTGAGACGCTAGTAGGTCAGCCTGCAAAACGTCAAGCAGTAACTAACCCTGAAAACACGCTATTTGCTATTAAGCGTCTAATCGGTCGTCGTTTTGAAGACGAAGAAGTTCAGCGTGACATCGAAATCATGCCTTACAAAATTGTTAAGGCTGACAACGGTGACGCTTGGGTAGAAGCAAAAGGCCAAAAAATGGCCGCTCCTCAGGTTTCTGCTGAAGTTCTTAAGAAAATGAAGAAAACGGCTGAAGACTTCCTAGGCGAAGAGGTAACTGGCGCAGTTATCACAGTACCTGCTTACTTTAACGATGCTCAGCGTCAAGCAACAAAAGATGCTGGCCGTATCGCAGGTTTAGAAGTTAAACGTATTATCAACGAACCAACAGCAGCAGCACTTGCTTACGGTCTTGATAAGAAAGGTGGTGACCGCACTATCGCAGTATACGACCTTGGTGGTGGTACATTCGATATTTCAATCATCGAAATCGATGAAGTTGAAGGCGAAAAAACGTTCGAAGTTCTAGCAACTAACGGTGATACTCACCTAGGTGGTGAAGACTTTGATAACCGTCTGATCAACTACTTGGTTGATGAGTTCAACAAAGAGCAAGGTATCAACCTTAAGAATGATCCACTTGCAATGCAGCGTGTGAAAGAAGCAGCAGAGAAAGCGAAAATCGAGCTTTCTTCTACTTCTCAAACTGACGTAAATCTACCTTACGTTACTGCAGATGCAACAGGTCCTAAGCACATGAACATTAAAGTGACTCGTGCGAAACTAGAATCTCTAGTTGAAGACCTAGTACAGCGCTCTCTTGAGCCACTGAAAGTAGCGTTAGCCGATGCGGATCTATCAGTAAACGACATCACTGACGTAATCCTTGTGGGTGGTCAGACTCGTATGCCGATGGTGCAAGCGAAAGTTGCTGAGTTCTTTGGTAAAGAAGCGCGCCGTGACGTAAACCCAGACGAAGCAGTAGCAATGGGTGCTGCAGTTCAAGGTGGTGTACTAGCCGGTGACGTGAAAGACGTACTGCTTCTAGACGTAACTCCACTGTCTCTAGGTATTGAGACAATGGGTGGCGTAATGACTAAATTGGTTGAGAAGAACACGACGATTCCAACCAAAGCAAACCAAGTTTTCTCTACAGCAGAGGACAACCAGAACGCGGTTACTATCCATGTTCTACAAGGTGAGCGTAAGCAAGCGATGTACAACAAGTCTCTAGGTCAATTCAACCTAGAAGGCATCCAGCCTGCGCCACGTGGTATGCCACAAATCGAGGTAACTTTCGACCTTGATGCGGATGGTATCTTACACGTATCTGCGAAAGATAAGCAGACGGGTAAAGAACAGAAGATCACGATCCAAGCATCTGGTGGCTTAAGCGATGAAGACATCGAGAAAATGGTTCAAGAAGCGGAAGCTAACAAAGAAGCGGACAAGAAGTTCGAAGAGCTAGCGACTGCACGTAACCAAGCTGACCAAATGATTCACGGTACTCGTAAGCAAGTAGAAGAAGCTGGTGAAGCTCTACCTGCCGAAGAGAAAGAGAAGATTGAAGCAGCTATCGCAGAGCTAGAAACCGCGCGTAAAGGCGAAGATAAAGAAGCTATCGATGCTAAAGTTCAAGCGCTAATGACCGCTTCTCAAAAACTGATGGAAATCGCTCAACAACAAGCTCAAGCGCAACAGGCACAAGGTGCTGACGCGGGTGCACAGTCTAAAGAAGACGATGTTGTCGATGCTGAGTTCGAAGAAGTAAAAGACGATAAGAAATAATCTTTCTTAACCAGATGGTAACCACACCATCTGGCGTCGATACGACTTCATTGTGCGGGCGTTTGGGGGAACTCTTACGCCCGCCTGTTTGTAAATAGCACCGTCTTTCTAGCTAAGCGCTTTTCTAAAAAAGCTTTTATCTAAAACGATATAAACACCAAGCGGCAAAGGCCGTTTGCAGTACTACATTGGTGACGAAGAACATGTCAAAACGTGATTTTTACGAAGTATTAGGCGTAAGCCGTGATGCCTCTGAGCGCGATATCAAAAAAGCGTACAAACGCTTAGCGATGAAATTCCATCCTGACCGCAATCAGGATGATGATTCTGCTTCAGATAAATTTAAAGAAGTAAAAGAAGCGTACGAAGTTCTGACCGATCCTCAGAAAAAAGCAGCGTACGATCAATACGGTCATGCCGCTTTTGAACAAGGTGGCGGCGGCTTCGGCGGTGGCGGCTTTGGTGGCGGCAGTGCTGATTTCGGCGACATTTTTGGTGATGTATTTGGTGATATCTTTGGCGGTGGCCGTCGTGGTGGCGGTGGTGGTCACCGAGCTCAGCGTGGTGCCGACTTACGTTACAATATGGATCTGTCGCTAGAAGAAGCAGTACGTGGCGTAACGAAAGAAATCGAAGTTCCGACCTTAGTTCACTGTGATACATGTGAAGGTAGCGGTGCGAAGAAAGGCTCTTCTGTTGAGACGTGTGGCACTTGTCACGGCCATGGTCAAGTACAGATGCGTCAAGGTTTCTTTGCTGTTCAGCAAACCTGTCCTACCTGTCATGGTAAAGGTAAGATCATTAAAGACCCATGTAATGAATGTCATGGTCAAGGTCGTAAGCAGAAAACCAAAACACTTAACGTTAAGATCCCAGCAGGGGTTGATACAGGTGATCGCATTCGTTTGTCTGGCGAAGGTGAAGCGGGAGAAATGGGCGCACCAGCGGGTGATCTCTACGTACAAGTACATGTGAGAGACCATCACATCTTTGAACGTGATGGCAACAACTTGTACTGTGAAGTGCCGGTTAGCTTTACAATGGCCGCATTAGGTGGTGAAGTTGAAGTCCCTACTCTCGATGGTCGAGTAAGCCTGAAGGTACCGACAGAAACGCAAACCGGTCGTATGTTCCGTATGCGTGGTAAAGGTGTCAAAGGTGTACGTGGCGGTGGTGTAGGCGATCTTATCGTTAAGCTTGTGGTAGAAACACCCGTCAATCTAAGCTCACGTCAGAAAGAGCTGCTGAAAGAATTTGAAGAGTCGTGTGGCGGTGAAGCTGCGAAGCATAAGCCGAAATCGGAAGGTTTCTTCAACGGCGTGAAAAAGTTCTTTGATGATCTGACTAGCTAATACCAGTCGTCATGCTATAAATATTTAAGAAACATTTAAGGCCTGCAGAAATGCAGGCCTTTTTATTACGGATATTTTTAGGTATATCGTGGCGTTAAGTCCTTTAATTCCAGCAACTGCTTGGGGCTTCAACATTGGTTGCAGTCAGTGTGAGGCTGGTTACTCCTGAAGGAAAACAGCTGTCATTATTTTGCCCAAGGTCGGACTTAGCCGTTGCCGTAATTGTGTAGGCGACACTGGCAGAACTGACAACCGAAAAGCTAAAACGGTCACTGTCTGAATCACATATGGTGCAGTTACCGCCAGAAACAATCTGACTCCAGTCGTACCCACCATCGTAAGACGTTTCTAGTTCCAATTGAATACGGCTGATATCGCTCAACGCTACCGTTCGATGTGATTTAAGAACATGGCTGGTATAAGAAGGATAGGCGATAGCTGCAATGATCCCAACAATGACCACCGCAATCAGTAATTCGATCAATGTCATCCCTCTTAATCTTCTGTTGTAGTTGTTACAGCGAGAAATTCGAATCATTACGAGTAGTTTCCTTTTTGCTTTTACCCCTATTTTTGGCAGGTGATAGCATCTGTGCAAGATGAATTACGGTCATCAGACTGTTTGCATAGGAATTTGGGAAATGCCTCGCGGGTTTACGTTATTAGAGCTGCTTATTACGGTATCGGTCATGAGTATTTTATTGGTCGTTGCAGCACCATCCTTTAAAAACATCATAGAAACCAACAAAATGCAGCGTCTGGCTGAAGAACTACATGGATTTATGATTCAAGCGAAATCAGAAGCGGTATTTCGCAATCAAGATTTATGGGCTCATATCGATGTAGCCAGTGACCCTGTTAACACAGGTGAGTGGTCAATAACACTGACCGACTCTAGTGTCTCTGGTGGCACTGCTATCTTAGTTCTGTCTGGCAAGCCTTTTCGTGATATTACCTTTGACCCTGATTATTCCTCCCAACAAATTAAATTTGATGGAGTTAGAGGCAAAGTAAAAAATGGCAGTATCGACTTCAACCCGCTTGGAATGACAAATAAAAAGCTTCGAATTAAAGGTTCTTACGGTGCCGCTAGGATAGTCGTTTGTGGAGAGCAGGGGGAAGTTTATGGCTATCCAGCATGTGGGGTTTAAACAAAAAGGAGGTTCCTTAATTGAGTTTATGATTGCCTCTCTATTGGGATTAATTGCATTAGGTATTGTGGGTAGTGTTTTTATTTCGGGAAAAAAGACGGCAGCAGAACGAGGCAAGGAACTTTTGCTATTACAAAACATGACCAGCGTTATGCAGCAAATGAAAGAAGATATGCAACGTGCTGGTTTTAATGGCGTTAGCGCAGGTAGTGTAACTCTATCTGGTGCCAGTTATGCTGTTTACACTCAGACTTCACCCGACATGTTGGGGTTTATTTATCGAACCATGTCTTCCGGGATGAGTACGTATCGCAGTACCGTATACCGCTATCAACCTGCATCTTCTGGGGCCAACTTACTTAAGATTTGTGAGAAATATCAATCATCACCGTTAACACCAGCATCAGCAGCCGTTTCTGGTCCTGGTGGTGTTTGCTTCAACTTATTCGATGAAAATCAAATTACTGTGGATCGCTTTACGGTATCGACGATTCATACGACGAGTAACTCGACCAGTAGCGCGTTTACGGTTATATCTATGGGAGCCTCATTACTTCATGATCCTAATGTTCGCCACACCATGGTCGTTAAATCTCAGCAAAGGAACTGGTGATGAAGATTGATAGACAGTACGGCGCGACCACATTGCTGGTGACCAGTATACTATTGATTGTGGCACTCCTTGTCACTTTAGGGTCCTATCGTTCGTTATTTTATCAGATTAAGCGAGCTCAAAACGAAGTAAGCGCACGTCAACAACACTGGGTTGCAGAAGGTGGGCTAGAGTGTATTTACAGTAAAGCTCTAACTAACAATGCTATTCCTACCTCTGCAAGTATTGGTGACTGCAATGTAAATGGTGACATCGAGTTTAGCTACACATCTTTAAGCGCACGTCTCAGAAAAATAACCTCAACATACGGGTATTCATCTATTGATAAAACCATCCAGCTACCGGGTACAGGAGCTTCTGGTGTAATGAAAGCAACTTCTAATCTCTATTTCGCAGGAGGAATGGCGATGAGGCCCGATCCCGGAGATAGCTTAGGAGGGGATGAATGGGGCTGTACGATGCTTCGTTACAGCAGTGAGTTTATCGTATTTGGGGCACTGCAAAATCAAGGGTTTGACGATGCTCACCTTCCATATCAAGGGTTTCCAGCAGGCCAAAACTGCAAAAATGAGTCGAGTGATAGTTATATAACTTCAACAAGTGGTAATTATGATACTCCTACTAACTTAAAGCAGGACTTTGTTTTCGATGACACACAAAAGCCGTTTGAAGACTTGTTTGATACCCCTAGAGAAGACTGGTTTGATGTTATGTCGTTTAATGGCTTCGTTAAAATTGCCAATGTGCCCTTAACAAATGGTAGTGGTGAAATGAACTATCAGCAATCGGCGCTTCCTGCACCAGAGATAGTAAGTAACTGCGGAACAAAGATTAAAAATGCTATTCAATCAGGTAATGACCTAATTTGGGTTTACGGTAGTTGCCACCTTGATGAGACTGACTTAACCAATATTGGTAACGCAATTACCCCGGCATCGGGAGCGTCACCGATTCCTAGTGGCGTTATATTAGTACTACATAATGGTTTGCTGTCTACGGCTGGGGCATTGGATTTTAAAGGGATGCTCTACCACTTTATTTCTAATGACAGTGCAGGTAACCCTGAGTTTATACCAGACGCAAGTTTGTGGAGCTCTCTAGACGCTGATCAAAAAACGCTACTCGATGGGGCAGTCGCTCCTGTAACAGGTATTGATACTGCAAATACAGCTTACTTTCAAAGGGGCACATTTTTCCCTTTGGGTGGCTATGTTATGGATGCCCCGGGAACTTATGCGGTGTACGACTCAAGTGTGAGTTTTAGTTATAACAGAGATGTAATTGAAACACCCTTAAGAAAGTTAAAAAAGCTGAAATGGAAGTCTGGGAGCTGGTATGCAAACTAAACAGATGGGCTATAGTCTTGTTGAGGTTCTGCTCTCTTTTTTACTTATCGGTATCGCATCACTAGGGTTACTTAAACTGCAAGTGAACGTGGAACAGAAAGCAGATTACGCTGCACACAGTGTGAAGGCGTTAAATTTAGCTGAGCAGAAACTCGAATGGTTCCGAACTCGCGGGGCATCTGCGGCATCGCCCGCTATGCCTGTTGCGGACTTCGACTCTATCGCGACCGGATCTTCTGCTGTTGGCGCTTACACGCTTCAGTGGCAGGTTCCCTCAGCAACCGTCTCCGGTTCATTAAAGGCGGTTACGGTCACTGCTAGTTGGGAAGATAGGCTCGGTGAGACGCAATCGATTCAATTAAAAACAATGATCTCACGTTTTAGTGAGTTTGATAATTAATAACCGTTGCACTTGCGCATATTTCGAGTGATCGCTTATTGAGACTGGGTTTGTGGCATGTTTGAGAATGTATATAGATGGTTTTTGAACTGTTAATACCGTTGATGTATTACTGTTTTTATTATGTTTAACTCAAGGTGCTTTTTTGCAAAATATGTCTCCAAATATGAAAATAATTCTAGAACCTTGTGCTTTGTAGTTGGTGGTTCTCTAGAATAGTTGGTTGAGAGTGGCCGTGATTATGATTTTAAAAAGGCCATAGCACCAACATCATTTTTTGGAGTTGCCATGAGTAATCAAGCAATCAATCAAGCACCATCATCGAAGCCGAGCGGGATGGATCGCTTTTTAAACTTTATCGAGCGTGCGGGTAACAAAATTCCTGATCCAGCGATTCTGTTTTTCTGGGCACTAGTTATCACTTGGGCTGCGTCCGCACTTTTGTCGAATGTTTCTTTCGACCTCCTAAACCCTCGAACAGGCGAAGCACTTACGATTACTAACCTTTTGACCGGCGAATCGCTTGCCAGTTTCTTAGCGAACATGGTGACCACGTTCACTGGATTTGCTCCTCTTGGTATCGTATTGGTTGCGATGTTAGGCGTGGGGGTTGCAGACTCTTCTGGCTTTATTACGACAGGTCTGAAGAAGATGCTCAGCTTTACACCAGCGAAACTTCTTACCCCTATGTTGATTCTGGTAGCTATTGTCTCGCACACGGCTGCAGATGCGGGTTATGTTTTGGTTATCCCGCTAGGTGGTATTATTTTCCATGCAGCAGGTCGTCATCCTCTAGCGGGTATCGCGGCGGCATTTGCTGGGGTTTCTGGTGGTTTCTCTGCAAACTTTATCCCTTCTGGTATCGATCCTTTACTTGCAGGTTTCACCCAAACTGCCGCACAAGTATTGGACCCTGAATATATTGTGAATCCACTAGCTAACATTTTCTTCACGGGTATCTCGTCAGTCATCATTGTCGCGATTGGTTGGTATGTTACCGAGAAAATTATCGAACCACGTTTAACGAGAATGCCTGTCGATGAAGATGCAGAAACGGCACCTGATTTGGGCTCGTTTACTGAGATTGAATCAAAGGCATTTCGCTATGCGGGTTGGGCAATGATGGCAGGGATTGCACTTCTTGTCGTGGCTCTTATTCCTGAGAATTCAGCGCTTCGTTCACCTGAAGGGGAGATCACGGCCTTCTCTGCACCGATCATGAAGTCTATCGTCCCATTGATCTTTATCTTGTTTATCATCCCTGGCTACGTGTACGGTAAAGTTTCTGGTACGTTTAAAACAAGCAATGACGTTATCAAAGCGATGGCGGATACCATGTCTACCATGGGTGCGTATATTGTGATGTCGTTCTTCTGTGCTCAGTTCCTGTCTGCATTTGCTCAATCAAACATCGGCACTATGTTGGCGCTATACGGTGCGGAAGGATTGAAAGCAATGAACTTGCCAGGCGAGGCGACCATCGTTGGTATGATTCTACTGACAGCGGCTGTGAATCTATTGATTGGTTCAGCATCTGCGAAGTGGGCGTTGATTGGTCCTATTTTGGTTCCAATGCTGATGGCTGTGGGTATTTCTCCTGAATTGTCTCAGGCGGCATACCGTGTTGGTGATTCAGTCTCGAACATCATCTCACCTCTAATGGTGTTCTTCCCTCTGGTTGTGGTTTACTGTCAGCGTTACGTGAAATCGACGGGTATTGGAACCTTAGCGTCTCTGATGATGCCATTTTCGATTGCGATGCTTATCGGCTGGTCAATCTTCCTAGTCGCCTACTGGATGATTGGTATCCCTCTTGGTATCCAAGCGCCTTACACTTATACGATGTAACCAGAACGTCCGGATATAACCGCACTTCATATACTAAAAAGCACTCGTTGAAAAACGGGTGCTTTCTTTTTAGTAAAAGAAAGCACCTAGGGTAAGTGCTGTAACTTAGGTGAAAAACGGTGGATTTTGTGTTTGCGGTTTTGGATTACAGATCGCTTCGCTTCTAGATTACGGAGGCGTTTACCGAGGGTCCCGTATTCCGTAATCCACTTCCACTTCCTGAGTTTGAAGGGTAACATTCACCGCATTAAACGATTTATCAAGATACTGGAGCCCACTTTGTCTGATCTTCAATTCACCGCCCAAGATGAACACTTTATGCGCCGAGCAATGACACTGGCTGAGCAGGCAGAGGCGGAAGGTGAAGTGCCGGTTGGCGCCGTGCTAGTCAAAGATGGGGAAATCATCGCAGAAGGTTGGAACCGTTCGATATGCGCTCACGATGCAACGGCTCATGCGGAGATTCAAACATTACGTAAAGCTGGGCAAGTCTTAGAAAACTACCGCTTATTGGACACCACGCTTTATGTGACATTAGAGCCTTGCCCGATGTGCGCAGGTGCGTTGTTACACAGTCGAGTTAAGCGCGTGGTCTACGGTGCACCCGATCTTAAGGCTGGTGCTGCGGGGACCGTTTTGAATTTGTTTGAAAGCCAAGCTGCTTATCACTATGCAATCGTAGAACAAGGGCTGCTAGAAGAAGAGTGCCGAGCTCAATTACAAGCGTTCTTTAAACGTCGGCGTAAAGAAATCAAAGCCAGAAAACAAGCTGAGAAAGCTTTGCAAAACGAGCAAACCCATCGGGACAAATAGAACCAACACAGCAAGCACCTCAGAGCAGCATACGAGAGCGCTACCTGTGTTCGATATTTTCGCTGCTTTTTGTCACAAGAGAGGGCCGACTTATTTGTGATCTTATTGGTTGACTAAATGAACGAAAACACGCCTACGAGCATTCATTTTCTTTTTTAAGTTCGCTAATTTGCGTTTTCGGCGTATTGCAGCGACGGTTTTACTTAAACGTTTTGACTGAACTCTACATCTTTTCATATTCGAAACCTTTTTGGTACAAGACGACGAACACACTCTCTTTAGCACACGCACTGTATCAAGCATACGTGTTTGCATGCATGTTCTTCGTTAATATGTTTACTAATGTTCTGGTCATTAGCAAAGTGAATCGTTGAGTTAGTCTATCGCGTCATCGGATGTTTCGTCCTGGTCGTCTGAGTCTTGTTCTGGGATAGATTGACTCGCCGAAGAGCTGGACCCTGTGATTGTTTCGATGGCCCCAGAGACTAGTTGCTCAGGGGCAAGAGGTGGGATGACTTTCAAGTCATCGGTGTCATCTTCTTCCGCTGGTTTTTGACTGACGTGACCAATAATGGATTGATAGTAGCGTCTGATGTTTTCCACGTAGTTGCGCGCTTCATCCCCGCGAGCATAGCCATAACGGGTTTGGCTGTAATAACGCTTTTGACGTAGTAGCGGTAATCTATCTTTCACATCAGCCCAAGCATCAGGGTCACCGCCTTGCGATTTGGTAAGGCGTCTTGCGTCCATCATATGGCCATAGCCAATGTTATAAGAAGCAAGGGCAAACCAAATTTTTTCATGTTCATTGATGGAGTCTGGCACCCGACCGACAATACGACGCAAGTACTCGACACCACCTCGAACGGATTGCTCTGGATCTAATCGGTTAGTCACGCCAACGCTTTTCGCAGTCGGCAACGTCAGCATCATCATCCCTCGGACACCTGTTGGAGACTTCGCTTTTGGTTTCCAATGAGATTCTTGATAAGCCAATGCAGCGATGAGGCGCCAGTCAAACTCTTCGCTGTATTTTTGAAACAGAGGAGACCACCTTGGTAGCTTGTCGTCCAGTGCACGAATAAAAGCACGAGTATCCACATAATCGAACGCTTCGACGTGACCAATATACTTCTCTTCCAGTAACGCTAAGTCCCCAGACTGTTTGATATTGCCAAAGAACTCGATAAGCATCGCATATAAACTCTCGTCCTCTGAGCGACGAGTAAACCAAGAAACAGGTTGATCTTCGGTTAGCTCAAACGCCAATGCCAAGTCGGGATAAAGCCGTTGAGCCAGCGACAATTCAACAGAGTCGGTGACCGTAAACCTTAACTCACCAGTAGAAACGCGTTTCAATAGGTCGCGAGTATCAGCATTACCTACAATTTCAAATTGCAAATCCGGGTGTTGTTCTTTCAATGCTGTCAACGTAGGGACATATTGGGATTGTTCGACGATCTGCAGCGTTTGTGCACCTGCGTTTGTCTCTTCGTCTGCAGCTTCATCTTTAGACGCTTGATATTGGATAAGCTGTTCCAGGCTTCGAGGCCTACGTTGTCCCTTTTTGTAAACGACTTGCTGGCTAACGTAGTAATAAGCTGGCCCAGGACGAAAGCGCTCGACTGCTTGCGAAGTCTGGTTCAGCCCGGTGGCGATAATATCGATATCACCTTTATTTAGTGCAGGGAATAGATCGGCTTGACGAAATGCTGGTTTGATCTCGAGTTTAACGCCTAGCTCTTCAGCGAATTGACGTGCCAACTCATAGTCCAACCCTGCTGGACCATCGGGACCAATGTAGTACGACAGTTGATTATTTAAAGTACCAACTCGAAGCACTCCACGTTCTTGGATTTGTTCGAATTCACTTTTGGGTGCCGACTCAATTTGGCAGGCAGAAAGGAGTAGCACAGAAGCGAAAAGTAGGGCGCTGCGCTTAAGTCGGTTGAACTGGCTGATTTGCATTAATAAATACTTCTTTGCATTAGATTGGTACTGCTCGATAAGTTTTCTATTTACCTTTATATCAAAGCGAGGCGATAGGGCAAAGTGAATCGGGTCGATAGAATGTCACATTGCGGGTTTTATCGACATTTTTGAACATATGTACCAAGGACGGTGAGCCAAACGAAAGCCACATTGCGATAGTAAGCCGTTTGTCATCTACTCTTACCGAGGTTGGGGTTTAGCGGTTATTTAGGGATAATTCAAATTTGAAGAAAAAAGTGACGCAAACGGTTGCTTTTGGTGTTACATCACAAAAACAAATACTATATAATGCGCTCGCAAAGGAGAGGTGGAATTGGCATAGGTTTGTGAATCTTCGGTAATGCCCTCGAAGAACATACAGTAACCCACTGAATTTATTCCAATATCACCTCAGGTCAATAGACCTCAACCAATTGCATAAGAGACCTAAGCACATGAGAATTTTGCGTGGCTCCCCAGCTCTTTCTGAGTTCCGTGTTAACAAACTACTCGAACTTTGTCGTGAACAAGATCTGCCTGTAACTGGCATATATGCCGAGTTTATGCACTTTGCAGATCTAACCTCTGATCTAGATGACCAAGAGTTAGAAAAACTAGAAAAGTTGCTAACTTACGGCCCAACCATCGAAGAGCACGCGCCTGAAGGTCTTCTACTTCTTGTGACGCCTCGTCCTGGCACTATTTCTCCATGGTCTTCCAAATCGACCGATATTGCGAAAAACTGTGGTCTAAACAAGGTTAAGCGTCTGGAACGTGGTACAGCGTACTATGTCGAGGCGTCATCTGAGTTAACACCAGAGCAAGTTGATGCAGTGAAAGCGCTAATCCATGACCGTATGATGGAAACCGTGTTTACTGAACTGGACGCTGCGTCAGCACTGTTTACCGTCGCAGAGCCTAAGCCTGTCGCGCATATTGATATCTTAGCGGGTGGTCGTCTTGCGCTTGAAGAAGCAAACGTTTCCCTTGGTTTGGCGTTAGCAGACGATGAAATTGATTACTTAGTTGAGAACTTTACTAAGCTTGGTCGTAATCCAAACGACATTGAGCTAATGATGTTTGCTCAGGCAAACTCAGAGCACTGTCGTCATAAGATCTTTAACGCAGATTGGACTATCGATGGCGTAGACCAAGAAAAGTCGCTGTTTAAGATGATCAAAAATACATTTGAAACGACGCCTGATCACGTTCTGTCTGCTTACAAAGATAACGCAGCAGTGATGACAGGTTCTAAAGTCGGTCGTTTCTTCCCAGATCCTAAATCTCGTCAATACACTTATCATCACGAAGATGCACACATCTTGATGAAGGTAGAGACGCACAACCACCCAACGGCAATCTCTCCGTGGCCAGGCGCATCAACGGGTTCTGGCGGTGAAATCCGTGACGAAGGCGCGACAGGTATCGGTGGTAAGCCAAAAGCGGGTCTGGTTGGTTTCACAACCTCTAACTTACGTATTCCTGGTTATGAGCAGCCGTGGGAAACCGACTTTGGTAAGCCGGGACGTATCGTAAACGCATTAGACATCATGCTCGAAGGTCCTCTAGGCGGCGCGGCATTCAACAACGAATTTGGTCGTCCAAACCTACTCGGTTACTTCCGTACCTACGAAGAGAAAGTTACGTCTCACGCGGGTGAAGAAATCCGTGGTTACCATAAGCCAATCATGATTGCTGGTGGTATGGGTAATATTCGTGATGAGCACGTGCAGAAGAAAGAGATCCCAGTGGGTGCGAGCCTAATCGTACTTGGTGGCCCAGCGATGAATATCGGCCTAGGTGGCGGTGCCGCTTCGTCAATGGCGTCTGGCCAATCAGCAGAAGATTTGGACTTTGCTTCAGTACAACGTGAAAACCCAGAAATGGAACGCCGTTGTCAGGAAGTGATCGACCGTTGTTGGCAGCTAGGCGAAGATAACCCTATCGCGTTTATCCACGATGTGGGCGCGGGCGGTATCTCTAATGCACTTCCAGAGCTATGTGACGACGGCGAGCGTGGCGGTAAATTCCAGCTACGTGACGTACCAAATGATGAGTTGAGCATGAGCCCACTTGAGATTTGGTGTAACGAATCTCAGGAGCGTTACGTTCTTGCGGTTGCGCCAGAGCATATGGAAGCATTTGATGCAATTTGTAAGCGTGAACGTGCGCCATATGCGGTCGTCGGTGTGGCAACGGAAGAGCGTCACCTCACGCTAGAAGATTCTCACTTCGACAATACGCCAATCGATATGCCAATGGACATTCTGCTTGGCAAGACTCCGAAGATGCACCGCGATGCTAAAACGCTGAAAGTCGATAGTCCAGCGATTGCACGCGATGGTATCGAAATCAACGAAGCGGCTGACCGCGTTCTTCGTCTACCAACCGTTGCTGAGAAAACATTCTTGATCACCATCGGTGACCGCTCGGTTACAGGCTTGGTTGCTCGCGACCAAATGGTAGGCCCTTGGCAGGTTCCAGTGGCGAACTGTGCGGTAACCGCCGCAAGTTACGACACCTACCACGGTGAAGCGATGTCGATGGGTGAGCGTACTCCAGTCGCTCTACTAGATTTTGGCGCATCAGCTCGTCTGGCGGTTGGTGAGTCTCTAACAAACATTGCTGCGACAGATATCGGTGATATCAAACGCATTAAACTGTCTGCGAACTGGATGTCTCCAGCCGGTCACCCTGGTGAAGATGCAGGTCTTTACGAAGCGGTGAAAGCAGTAGGTGAAGAATTGTGTCCGGCTCTAGGTCTGACTATCCCTGTTGGTAAAGACTCGATGTCGATGAAGACCAAGTGGGAAGAGAACGGTGAGAGCAAAGAAGTGACGTCACCGCTATCGCTGGTTATCACTGCGTTCGGTCGTGTTGAAGACGTGCGTAAAACAGTGACACCTCAGTTGCGTACCGACAAGGGTGAATCTTCACTCGTGCTCGTTGACCTTGGTAACGGTAAAAACCGTTTGGGTGCAACTGCGCTGGCACAGGTTTACAAGCAACTTGGTGACAAACCGGCTGATGTAGACAACGCAGAGCAGCTAAAAGGCTTCTTCGATGCGATGCAAACGCTAGTTCGCGATGACAAGCTAGTGGCTTACCACGATAAAGGTGATGGTGGTTTGTTCGTAACGCTTGCTGAGATGGCATTTGCCGGCCACTGTGGTGTGAAGGCTGACATAGCAGCACTTGGTGACGATGCATTAGCAGCATTATTCAACGAAGAGTTGGGGGCAGTTGTTCAAGTTAAGAACGCAGAACTGGATTCCGTTCTGTCTACACTTGCTGCGAATGGCTTAGAAGCATGTTCACATGTGATTGGAACTGTTGAAGCTTCAGATGACTTCGTTATCACTTCTGGTGATGCTGTTGTACTTGAGCGTTCACGTACAGACCTCCGTGTTATCTGGGCAGAAACCACGCACAAAATGCAGTCACTACGTGATAACCCAGCATGTGTAGACCAAGAATTTGAAGCGAAGAAAGACAATTCAGACCCAGGCCTGAACGTATCGCTAAGTTACGATGTCAACGAAGACATCGCGGCACCATACATTGCAAAAGGCGCGAAGCCTAAGATGGCGATTCTTCGTGAGCAAGGTGTTAACTCTCACGTTGAAATGGCAGCAGCGTTTGACCGTGCGGGCTTTGAAGCAACTGACATTCATATGAGTGACATTCTGACTGGTAAAGCCGTACTGGATGAATACCAAGGTCTAGTGGCTTGTGGTGGTTTCTCTTATGGTGACGTATTAGGCGCTGGTGAAGGTTGGGCGAAGTCCATTCTATTTAACGCGCAAGCTCGTGAGCAATTCCAAGCCTTCTTCAACCGCGAAGAGACGTTCTCTCTTGGTGTGTGTAATGGCTGTCAGATGCTATCGAACCTGAAAGAACTTATCCCTGGTGCAGACCTGTGGCCACGTTTTGTTCGCAACGAATCTGAGCGTTTTGAGGCACGCTTTAGCTTAGTAGAAGTGCAGAAGTCTGACTCTGTGTTCTTCGACGGCATGGCTGGCTCTCGTATGCCTATCGCGGTTTCGCACGGTGAAGGTCGTGTGGAAGTACGTGACGGCGAGCACCTAAGCGCAATCGAAGCGTCAGGTACCGTCGCACTGCGTTACATCGACAATAACGGCAACCCAACGCAGCAGTACCCGAACAACCCGAATGGTTCGCCAAATGCGATCACCGGTCTGACAACCGCTGATGGCCGTGTCACTATTATGATGCCTCACCCAGAGCGTGTATTCCGTACGGTTGCAAACTCTTGGTCTCCAGAAGGCTGGGGTGAAAACGGTGCTTGGATGCGTATGTTCCAAAACGCACGCAAGAACATCGGCTAATTCAGGTTTTCATTGAAGAGCAAAGCGCAGATCGCAAGGTCTGCGCTTTTTTGTTTCGGCTTAGAAAAATTCTTACTTTCAGTCAAAAAAATCGCGCAAAGAGGAATCAATTATGCTCTAATACCGCGCTTACCAAGGGATGGTGTTAAACAGCTCAGCTTAGATGGAGTTATCAAGTTGACCGAATCCCTGATTGATCCCTAAAATCCCTTAGGAAATGAAAGAAATGTCTAAGAATCCAAAATTTGCTATCCGCGTGACTGAAAAACGTAACGGCTGGAGCGCAGAAATCACTCGTCAAGTGACGTCTCGTAAGACTGTTGTATCAAAACGTGAAACAGGCTTTGATAGCGAAGAGAAAGCACAAGCTTGGGCTGAGAAAGAGCTGGCTGGTTTTGTTCAAAATCAAGTCGTTCGTAATGAGCGTAAAGCGGTACAACGTCAAGAGCGTGAAGCAGAGCAACTTGCAGCCAAAGCGCGCAAAGAAGAAGCTCGTCAGGCTCAAGACGCAGACGAAGAGTAAGAGCGAAGCCTGTATTCTTTGAGCTCTGATGCTCGCGAATTTTACGGCTGAGAACAATACTAAAAGTAATAGAGACAAAAATGCCCTGACTAATGTCAGGGCATTTTTTATTGCTGCATTTTTATTGTTGAGAGTCGAAAGGTATTTGTCCCGTGGTCACTTGGTCGATGTCGAACTCGGTTAATTCTTCAATATAGCTCTCGACCGCTTGACCGACTTCTTCGTCCCCTTGATTAAAGTACGCAAGATGGAAAATGGCATCACCCTCGTTCACCAGTGGTAACGTTTGTTGACCAATGACTAAACCACTTTTGGGGGCTTTTAGTTCTAACTCAACGTGACCCAGTGGTGAGCTGATATAGGCTAGGGTGGTATCTTGCTCCACTTTGTCTCCTAGGTTCACGACCGTTCGTAAAATTCCGTTCCCCGAGGCTCGAACCCAACTGGTGGATTTGGCTATGATTGGTTCAGGGTATTTCTTGCGACTTGCACGTAACATACCAACCGCTTGCATTACTCTATGTATCCCTAGTACACCTGCACTGATTGATAGCGGATCGAAACGCAAGGCTTCACCTGCTTCATAGGTCAGAACTGGGATGTCACATTTTTCTGCTTCACTGCGCAACGAGCCATTCCTTAAAGCCGAATCAATAATGACTGGGGTAGCAAACGCTTTCGCTATTCGGAGGGTTTCTGGGTTACTCAGGTTGGCCCTTATTTGCGGCAAGTTGGTGCGGTAAATTGCACCTGTATGAATATCTAAAATATAATTACAACGCTTCGCGATATTGTTAAAAAAACCATAAGCCATACGAGAGGCAAGTGCCCCTTTTTCGCTACCAGGAAAGCATCGATTGAGATCGCGGCGGTCAGGCAAATAACGTGACTTGTGAATGAAACCAAACACGTTGACGATAGGGACGGCGATCACTGTGCCTTTGAGCTTGAGTGGATCAAGTTGGTTGATCAACTGACGAACAATTTCCACCCCGTTGAGTTCATCACCGTGAATGGCAGCGTTAACTAATAATACGGGGCCTTCTTTCTTACCATGAATGATTTCTATTGGAATAGATAAAGGTGAATGCGTATATAGCTGTGCTGCTTCGAATTCGATTTCTAACCTTTGTCCGGGCTGTACTTGATGTCCAAGTAGCTCAAATGCCTTGCTTCTCTTTAACCTAGCCATATATCGTCTCTGTCATAAATGTTATCAATAATGTAACAATAGCTGCCATATCTCACGAATCATTATAGCTAAGGTTACGATAAAAAATTGTTATCATGACCGTAGGCTTACGCTTAGATAGATCAGCGAATACAAAAAAGGAATGCAATGCATCCCTTTTCACATCGATAGCGTATTACTTAGGCTTTTTCTGGAATGGCTTCTAAAAGAGCCACCATCTGATCCCAGAACAACTGCACCGTATCGATTTTGACTTTCTCGTCAGGTGAGTGAGGGAACTTAATGGTAGGGCCGAAAGACACCATATCCATATGTGGATAAGGTTCTTTGAAAAGACCACATTCCAAACCAGCATGAATAACCATAATGTTTGGTTTGTTGCCATAAATCCCTTCGTACATATCACGGAAGATAGCCATGATTTCGGAGTCAGCGTCTGGTTTCCAGCCAGGGTATGCACCAGAGAAAGCAATATGTGCATCAGCAAGTTCTGCAATTGAACGAAGCATCCCCTCGACTTGACTGCGACCTGAATCAATCAAAGAGCGAATAAGACATAAAATAGTAACAGTGTCTTCTGTTGTGGTGATCACGCCGACGTTGAGTGAGGTTTCAACCACACCTTCAACGTCATCGCTCATGCGTATTACGCCATTTGGACAAGCGTTCAGTGCTGAGATAAAGCGTTTTTGGTCAGCGGCAACAAAGACCTTCGAATCGGAATTAATCTCGTCATTAAATGTGACGATATTGGTTTCTACTTTACCTAATTCCGCTTTAAGTAAGTCGGTATAGTGGTCAAAGGTTTCAGCCAGTTTTTCTTGTTTCTCGGCAGGTAATGCAACCGTGACAAACGCTTCGCGCGGTATCGCATTACGTAGGCTACCGCCCCGGAACTCTACCAAGCGTAGATCCAAGTCTTGAGCATGACCTGCTAGAAAACGACCAAGCAATTTGTTGGCATTACCGCGACCAGTATGAATATCGCAGCCTGAGTGACCGCCTTTTAGTCCTTTAAGAGTCAGCTGGCGCGTTACGTATCCTACAGGGATGTCATCACGGGTAATAGAGAAGGTCATGGAGCTATCGACGCCACCTGCGCAACCCATATACACTTCGCCTTCTTGCTCTGAGTCGGTATTGAGAAGAATATCACCTTCTAACCAACCTTCTTCGAGGCCGAATGCGCCTGTCATACCTGCTTCTTCGTCAATAGTCAGTAAGACTTCCAGTGGACCGTGCTTGATACCCTTTGAGGCTAAAACTGCAAGACAAGAGGCCATACCAATACCGTTGTCAGCACCCAAAGTTGTACCCTTCGCCGTTACCCATTCTCCATCAATGTAAGGCTGAATAGGATCGGTGGCGAAATCATGAACGGTGTCTTCATTCTTTTGTGGAACCATGTCGATGTGTGCTTGCAGTACGACACCTTTCTTGTTTTCCATGCCTGGCGTTGCAGGCTTTTTGATGAACACGTTGCCAGTAGGATCGCGACGAACTTCAAACCCTTGCTCGCTAGCCCAGTTAATAATGTATTGAGCGAGTGACTCTTCATGTTTTGATGGGTGAGGGATGGAACAAATTTTATCAAAAAACTGCCAAAGGGGAGCAGGTGATAAGGTACTGATCTCAGAATGGAATTCAGACACGTAAGACTCCTTTTGATGTGCTTTACCAAATATACTCTTAAAAATGCAAACCAAATTAGTAGAAGGTTCTGCATTGTTGAGTTTGGTTTAAATAAGGCTAAGGATACCACCACAGCGCACTAACGAGTAGTTGTCGCGGCGAGCATTTACGACTGAGTAGATTGAAAAGTGTCACAATTTACGTACATAAGTACTATGGAGGTGTACAGTAAGCACCATCGGGTCGTATTGACGCTCTTACTGTATCTATGGTTAAAAGTTTTCTAACTTACAAATTTGTAATTAAATTACATCATTATTTTGATCTTTGTCAGTTTTTGTGATTTTTGTGATATTTGTCACTTAAAGTATTGTAATTAATTTTCTTGATGGTATATTTATAACCAGCTTCTGAGAGAAGAATGAAACGCTCAAAGGATGAGTCCGAACCATCGCCTCCAAGGAACCGAGAAATCAACGACTGTTTTAATTGATTTAGAAGGTGATATTTATGAAAGGTTTACCAAGTACAATGTTCTGGACTAACAAGTCTGTTTACACCAGCAACTTTGTATACCCAACAAGCTTTGGCTACTAAACGCAGTCAACGCATGTGACTTGAACAGTTTGTTCACCCCTATAAATTGGAATTTTTTTTCAGTAGTAGTGCTGACCATGATTCGCCGCCACTCAATTTGAGTGGCGTTTTTTTATCTCTCTCTGTTAGACTGTTTAATTTCCAACCAGTAACTTTCTGTTATCTGATTACTTATCCCATTCATTCTATTTTTCTCTAATTCCAAAGCACTTAATGGTTACCAAAGTACTTTTTTACTTTGAAAGTTTACAACATTGTTCAATCTGTGCACTTCCAGAATCTTCATTTCCGATTAAATTATTCTTTATTTATTAGTGGGTAAGCTAAGTGCTAGCGCGATTTTCTAATGAATAGGTTTCATATTCTGGTAAAAAAAATACGTTAGAGTGAAAATTCTATCTGGAATTTGTTAATTGATGACTTTATAATTTTGCCAATCGATTACGCAACCGTTTACTTTACCTATTATAGGATTCGAACATGCTCGAAAGGCTCTTTAAACTCAGTGAAAATGGCACAAATGTGCGCACTGAGGTCATTGCAGGTATTACTACCTTCCTCACTATGGCATACATCATTTTTGTGAACCCAGCTATTTTGTCTGATACGGGGATGGATCGTGGTGCCGTTTTTGTTGCGACTTGTTTAGCAGCAGCGATTGGCTGTTTCATTATGGGACTAGTGGCAAACTACCCGATCGCACAAGCGCCAGGTATGGGACTGAATGCTTTCTTCACCTACTCGGTAGTATTAGGCATGGGTTACACTTGGCAAGTCGCATTGGCGGCGGTGTTTGTATCCGGCCTGCTTTTTATTGCGCTCAGTATATTTAAAATTCGTGAATGGATTATCAACTCGATACCACACTCACTGCGCACAGGTATCTCGGCCGGTATTGGTCTCTTCCTAGCCTTTATTTCATTAAAAAATGCCGGGATTGTTGTTGATAACCCTGCAACCTTAGTTTCTATGGGGCACATAACATCGTTACCAGCCGTCTTAGCATCAATTGGTTTTTTCTTAACTATTGCGCTGGTTCATCGTGGTGTCAAAGGTGCGGTCATGATCGCGATTCTTGCGATCACTGGTCTAGGCATTGTTTTTGGTGATGTGCAATGGCATGGTTTGATGTCGACACCACCAAGTATTGCGCCTACTTTCTTGCAATTAGATTTTTCTGGCTTGTTTGAAGTTGGCATGATTTCCGTCGTGTTTGCATTTTTGTTTGTTGATTTGTTCGACACAGCTGGCACCTTGGTGGGTGTGTCTCAAAAAGCGGGTCTAACCGACGAAAACGGCAATATTCCTCGCTTGAATAAAGCGCTGCTTGCTGACTCTACAGCCACCTCTGTTGGTGCACTGTTAGGCACTTCAAACACGACATCCTACGTTGAAAGTGTGTCGGGCGTTGCCGCAGGTGGCCGTACTGGTCTCACCGCGGTTGTTGTAGGCGTCTTGTTCATTTTGGCACTGCTATTTTCTCCGCTTGCTGGAATGATCCCAGCTTACGCGACCTCTGGCGCTCTATTCTACGTTGCGATCCTTATGCTGTCTGGATTGGTAAGCATTGATTGGCGCGATCTAACAGAAGCTGCTCCCGTCGTTGTCACGTGTCTGGTTATGCCACTCACGTTCTCTATTGCAGAAGGCATTTCACTTGGTTTCATCGCTTATGCTGCGATCAAACTGTTCAGTGGTAAAGGTCGTGAGGTTTCTGCAAGCGTTTGGGTAATGGCAGCCATCTTCATTATTAAATACCTTGCTGGTTAATCATCTTTAGCAAAAGCCAGTGTGAATCGTGTGTTCGCACTGGCTTTTTTATTTTGACATTGTTCACCGAAATCGATTTTTCTACGCTCTCAACGTCGAATTTTGAGATCACCATTGGTATTAGGAAGGGGTTTCGGTAGAATAATCGTTTGCGCAGCTTGAAATCCCCGTATTGGTTCGTTTGTCGAACGCTAGTGAACGGTTCGCATGAATGCGTTTCGCTAGAATTAGGGATGCATATTTTAAAATAATTAGGTTATTACAATGAGTAAAAAATTCATCATCACTTGGGATGCGATGCAGAGCTATTGCCGTGAACTGGCAGAAAAACAGATGCCAGCTGAGCAATGGAAGGGCATTTGGGCCGTGAGCAGAGGTGGTTTGGTTCCTGGTGCGATTCTAGCTCGTGAGCTGGGTATTCGTTACGTCGATACCATCTGTATCTCTAGCTATGATCATGATCATCAGCACGACATGAGTGTACTTAAAGCGCCTGAGGGTGACGGTGAAGGTTACTTAATCGTTGAAGACCTAGTGGATAGTGGTGACACTGCGCGTAAATTACGTGAAATGTACCCGAAAGCAAAATTGATAGCTGTGTGCGCGAAACCTTCCGGTAAGGATTTGCTTGATGATTACGTGGTCGATATTGCGCAAGACACATGGATTGAACAGCCATGGGATATGTCTATCCAGTTTGCTGAGCCTGTGAATCGCAAGCGTAAATAGTCGCAGTGAAAGAATATTGAGAAATGCCCCTGTTTAGGGGCATTTTTTTTATTATCATGTAAATATTCTAGATAGCCTAAGGCTCAGTATATGTCTGAAGAAATAAGCAAAAACCTTTCCGAAACGTTATTTGTCAAGCACAAGCAAGCGAAAGAAACCTCCGCTCTTACTCAGTACATGCCAACCAGTCAAAAGATTCTTGATGAACGTTTGGAAGTTGGAGATCGCGCATGGTATCGACATTTACGCCGTCTGCAATGGGCATGGCAAGGGGTGTCACCCATTGAAATGGAAGGTGTTCTGTCCAAAATTGCTTCTTCATCTCACTCGAGAACGCACGATGATTGGTTGGATACCGTTATGGGTTACCACAATGGTAACTGGACATTTGAATGGATAAAACTGGGCATGGACCATCAACGCCGTTCGAGTGAGATGAAAGGTGAAGAGGCTGCCGATGAGCTGTTCACTGCCTCGTTGTGTTTTAGCATCGCAGGTTACCCTCACTTGAAGAACGATAACTTAGCGTTGCAGGCCCAAGTCTTAGCAAACAAGGCATATTCTGAGGGCGCAGAAAAAAGTAAATATACGATCAAGCAAATTGAAGTGCCTTACCAAAAACGAAAAATCATGGCGACATTACACTTACCAAGAACGGACAAACAATTGCCTGTTGTGATGGTGAGTGCAGGCTTGGACAGCTTACAAACGGATATGTGGCGCCTGTTTCGCAACCATTTTGCACCGAAAGACATTGCAATGTTGACGGTGGATATGCCGTCCATCGGACACAGTTCTCATTGGCCTTTGACTGAAGATACTAGCTGTTTACACCAAGCCGTGCTTAATGAGCTGTATTCCATTCCTTACGTTGACCACCACAAAGTTGGCTTGATTGGCTTTCGTTTCGGTGGCAATGCCATGGTTAGGCTGTCGTTTGTCGAACAAGAAAAGATCAAAGCGTGTGTCGCAATGGGCGCGCCCGTTCACGACCTATTCACGTCACCGAAGAAACTGCAACAAATGCCTAAGATGTATCTTGATATGTTGGCGTCTAGGATTGGCAAGAGCCCTGTAGATATCAATAGCATGGCTGGCCAGATGATGGCTTGGTCGTTAAAAGTGCAAGGATTCTTGAGTCATCGTAAAACTAAAGTACCCATTTTAGCACTAGGTATGGAGGGCGATCCGGTTTCCCCATACAGCGATAATCAGCTGGTGGCCTTGTTTAGTCATTATGGTAAAGCGAAGAAAATTAGTTCTAAAACAATTACAAAAGGGTATGAGCAATCCCTCGATTTAGCGATTAATTGGCTAGAAGATGAATTATTAAGATGACAACGCACCCAAATTAGTTAACAGTAGTGCATATGAGCAAAAAATAAGCTCTGAAATACTCTTGTAACGTCAAGATGGTTATTCTGCGAGTATGTATTCGCTTTTTGGAATGACGATGATTTGGATACATTGTCATTCTTGGTGAAAAAAGCGGTACCGCGATTTATGACTTCATCTTGAGGTGGCAAGAGTATGAACATAACTATTCTTGGGTGTTTATTATGAAAATGGAGATTCATATGTCACAAACAGCTCAAGGACCGACTCATTTTCGCTTGATGTCAAAGTTAAAAGGGATAGGTCCTTATCTACGCGAGCCTCAATCACAACAAGGGCGCTACTATTTTGATTGCCTTTCGGTTTGTGTAGACGATAAAAAGTCACCAGAAAAACGCGAGTTTTGGGGGTGGTGGATGGATTTAGAATCCATTGACGGTGGTTTTACCGCAAACTACCACATTGGCAAGTACAATAAAGAAGGCCAGTGGGTGTCTGAAACCCTACCAAAGAAAACCGTTGAGGAAGTCTATGCAACGCAAAGCACCTTCCATCAAAAGTTAGTCGATACGTTAGAAGAGCATTTCAAATTAGAAGTTGAATACCATACGGAGTCTTTCGATTTTGCTTAATTTGACTGTTTTATTTTGATATTTGGCTGTTTTCTTTTTATATACAGTAAAAAGGTGCGTTTTCGCACCTTTTCTCTTGTTTAATACCGCTTGGATTGTTAAAACATCCTCTCTTTATATTTGTTTTCACTTCAAAAGACATCATGACAACGAATCAACAAAATGCAGATGTTTCGCAACCTCAAACGGTCGTTGTGAAACTGGGTACAAGTGTGCTGACAGGCGGTACATTGGCGTTAGACCGTGCTCATATGGTTGAGCTGGCACGTCAGTGTGCTGAACTCAAGAAACAAGGCCATTCCATCGTAATGGTTTCGTCTGGTGCTATCGCAGCAGGGCGTGAGCACCTTGGATACCCCGCACTGCCCAACGAGATGGCGAGCAAACAGTTGCTGGCTGCTGTGGGACAAAGTTGCTTGATTCAAACATGGGAGTCTTTATTTGCCATTTATGGGATTAAGATCGGCCAAATGCTGCTTACGCGTGCTGACTTGGAAGATCGTGAACGCTTTTTGAATGCTCGCGATACCGTCAATGCACTGGTCGCAAACGACATTATTCCAATCGTGAATGAAAACGATGCCGTGGCAACCAGTGAAATCAAAGTAGGCGACAACGACAACTTATCGGCACTCGTGGGCATTTTATGTGGTGCGGATAAGTTACTGCTTCTTACTGATCAGAAAGGGTTATTTACCGCGGATCCACGCAAAGACCCTAATGCTGAGTTGATCAAAGAAGTAAAAACCATTGATGATACATTGCGTAAAATCGCAGGTGGTAGTGGAACAACACTAGGTACTGGTGGTATGGCAACCAAGCTCCAAGCTGCTGATATTGCGCGTCGAGCGGGGATTGAGGTCATTATCGCAGCGGGCAGCGCACCAAACGTTATTTTTGATTCATTGAGCGCAGAGCCACAAGGCACCCGTTTCTTACCGTGTGCAGAATCATTGGAAAACCGCAAGCGTTGGATCTTAGCGGGCCCAGCGGCTTCTGGTGATATTATTATTGATGATGGTGCAGTTAAGGCTGTTGTGGAAAAGGGCAGCAGCCTATTGGCCAAAGGAGTAACTAAAGTGAGTGGTGACTTTGCTCGTGGTGAAGTTGTGCGAGTGACAAACACACACGGTAAGTTAGTCGCACGTGGTATCAGTGCCTATTCCAATGACGACCTAACCAAAATTGCGGGTAAGCACAGTAAAGATATTATCTCTATTTTAGGCCATGATTATGGCTCTGAAGTCATTCATAGAGATGACCTTGTCGTCATTCAAGAATAGAAATTAAGGGAAGCAACGTGGATTTAACGTACATGGGAAAAGCTGCCAAAGACGCAGCATTTGAACTGGCGACAGCGTCAACAGCACAGAAAAACCAAGCACTTGCCATCATCGCGGATGAGCTAGAAGCAAACTCAGCAGCCATTTTGGCTGCGAACGCGAAGGACATCGATCTTGGACGTGAAGCAGGTTTAACCGAAGCTTTACTTGACCGATTGCTTCTAAACGAGGAGCGACTCACAGGTATTGCCAATGATGTTCGTAATGTCATCAGCCTGAGCGACCCGGTTGGCAGTGAAATTGACAGTAAAGTATTAGAAAACGGCATGTCGCTATCACGACGTCGCGTACCACTGGGTGTGGTTGGCGTGATTTACGAAGCGCGTCCGAACGTGACAATTGATATCGCTGCTTTGTGTCTGAAAACCGGCAACGCCAGTATCTTGCGCGGGGGGAAAGAAACGTTCTTCTCGAATATGGAGTTGGTTAAAGTTATCCAGTCAGCGTTAGCAAAAGCGAACCTGCCAGCTGCCTCAGTTCAATACATTGAAAAGCCAGACCGTGAATTGGTGTCTCAACTGCTTAAACTCGATGACTATGTGGATATGATTATTCCTCGTGGTGGCGCTGGTTTGCATAAAATGTGCAAAGAGAACAGTACCATTCCCGTTATTATCGGTGGTTTTGGTATCAGTCACATCTTTGTCGATGAATCTGCCGATCTAGCAAAATCGTTGAACGTAGTTGAAAACTCAAAAGTTCAACGTCCTTCAGCCTGTAATTCGCTCGATACATTGCTAGTACATGAAAACATTGCCGCAGACTTCCTACCTATGTTGGTCGAACGCCTAAATGACAAAGTCACTTTTGTTGCAGAAACAAAGGCGAAAGCTTTGATGGTGGATGCTAAACAAATTCGTGAAGCGGGCGAAGGAGACTTCGATACTGAATGGCTGAGTTTCACGTTAGGTGTGAAAGTGGTGTCGGACGTAAAAGATGCGATTGACCATATGCGCGTACACAACGCCAGTCACTCTGATGCGATCATGACTAACAGTCTTGAAAATTCTGAGTTGTTTATAAACTCTGTCGGCTCTGCAGCGGTTTACGTTAACGCAGCAACACGATTTACCGACGGTGCGCAATTTGGTCTAGGTGCTGAAGTCGCTGTATCGACACAAAAACTGCACGCGCGTGGGCCTATGGGCCTAGAAGAGCTAACCAGTTATAAATGGGTGGGGAAAGCCAACTATTTAGCACGGAGTTAGCCACTTTAGTACGAAGTTAACAAAAACAATCTCATATTGAATGAAAAAGGGGCGTCAGTGCCCCTTTTTGTTTTCTCTAAGTTATCAATTCCGCTACACTATTGATGCTTTTTAAGCGGTTTATTTGGAGGTGATATGCATTGTCCTTTTTGTTCCGAGAACGAAACAAAAGTAATAGATTCCCGACTGGTTGCAGATGGTCACCAGGTCCGTCGTCGACGTCAGTGTCTCGCATGCAGTGAGCGCTTTACGACATTCGAAACAGCTGAACTGGTCATGCCTAAAGTGATCAAATCAAATGGCAACCGTGAACCGTTCGATGAAGATAAAATGGTAGGCGGTATCCAGCGCGCTCTAGAAAAACGTCCTGTGAGTGCCGACGCCATTGAATTAGCGATCAGTATGATTAAATCGCAACTTCGTGCTACGGGTGAGCGTGAAGTTCCAAGTGACATGATTGGTAACTTAGTCATGGATCAGCTCAAAGAGTTGGACAAAGTGGCTTATATCCGTTTTGCATCGGTCTATCGCAGCTTCGAAGATATTCGAGAGTTTGGTGAAGAGATCGCCCGCCTTGAAGATTAAACCTTGAGAACCAAATAAAGCATGACTCAACACACTCCTCAGACAGAATATTATCCTCAAGATTTTGCGATGATGTCACGTGCGATTACGTTAGCGAAACAAGGCATGTATACGACCGCACCAAATCCTAACGTCGGATGCGTTATTGTCCGTGACGAACAGATTGTGGGCGAAGGTTATCACTACCGTGCGGGAGAGCCTCATGCTGAAGTGCACGCTTTGCGTATGGCTGGTGACAAAGCTCAAGGTGCGACGGCGTATGTGACACTGGAGCCCTGTTCTCATTATGGTCGTACGCCACCTTGCGCAGAAGGGCTCATTAACGCCAAAGTAGCCCGTGTGGTATGTGCAATGCAAGATCCCAACCCTAGAGTCTCGGGTCGCGGTATTCAAATGCTACGTGATGCAGGCATTGACGTCCAAGTCGGTTTACTTGAGATCGATGCGCTTATGCTTAACAGGGGCTTCATTAAGTTCATGCAAACCGATATGCCATTCGTTCAACTAAAAATGGCGGCAAGCATAGATGGGCAAAGCGCTCTAAGCAATGGTCAGAGCCAGTGGATTACCTCCTCGCAAGCTCGCCAAGATGTACAACGATTTCGCGCTATGAGTGGTGGAGTCTTGTCGACCAGTAAGACGGTCATTGATGATGATGCCTCGTTAAATGTTAGATGGAATGATTTACCCGCGAGTGTAAAATCTCAGTATGCTGCGGAAGATGTGCGTCAACCGAGTCGAGTGATATTAGATCGACAACATCAACTTAAACCGGATCTCAAATTGTTCAACAGCGCCGGGGAGCGTATCCTTGTTAGTAGCGAGGGTGATATCGCACCGCAATTGGACAATGCTGGACAAATTGATCTTGCGGCAACATTAAAAAGAGTCGCAAACAAGTATCAAATTAACCATCTGTGGGTTGAAGCGGGCGCGACACTCGCCAGTGCACTGATTCACGCTAACCTTGTGGATGAATTGGTGGTTTATCTTGCTCCTAAGTTAATGGGCAGTGATGGCCGAGGTCTCATTGGCGCGCTTGGACTTACCGACATGGCAGAGGTCATTGACTTGGACGTTACCGATGTGCGCATGATCGGGCCGGATATTCGTATCACTGCCTCCATTGCGCGCAAAGAACTTTAGAAAAGAAGCACTATGTTTACAGGAATTGTTGAAGCAGTAGGTAAACTTACTGCGATTACCCCAAAAGGTGAAGACATCACCGTAACGGTAGAAACGGGGACGTTGGATATGTCTGACGTTAAGCTCGGTGACAGTATTGCGACCAACGGTGTGTGTTTAACGGTCATCGACTTTGGTCCCAACTACTACAGTGCCGATTTGTCGTTAGAAACACTGAAAATGACGGGTTTTGCACAATATCAGGTAGGGGAGAAGGTTAACCTAGAAAAAGCCATGTTACCGACGACACGTTTTGGTGGTCATATCGTATCTGGACACGTCGATGGCGTTGGTGAAATTATTGAACGCAATCAGGTTGGGCGTGCGATAGAGTTTTGGGTTGCGATGCCAGCAGAAATTAGCAAGTACGTTGCAGGAAAAGGCTCGATAACGGTGGATGGCATTAGCTTGACCGTGAACGATCTGCGCAAGAATGCGTTTAAGCTCACCATTGTGCCTCACACGAGTGAAGAGACAACGATCGATCAATTCCAAGTGGGTCGTAAAGTGAACTTAGAAGTGGATGTGCTCGCTCGCTATATGGAGCGATTGCTTCAAGGACAGCAAGAAGAAAAATCAGAATCGCGTATCACTATGGAATTCTTGCAGAAAAACGGGTTTGCTTAAACCGCTCAACATGTTGGGATCCTACTCAGTCACGACCAGTGTGTAATAATAAATTTAAAAACGGGAAACAGAATATGCCAATCAGTACACCACAAGAAATTATTGACGATATTCGCTTAGGTAAAATGGTCATCTTGATGGATGATGAAGACCGAGAGAATGAAGGTGACTTGATCATGGCTGCCGAGCATATTACGCCGGAAGCGATCAACTTTATGGCGACCCATGGGCGAGGTTTGATCTGCCTGACCATGTCCAAAGAGCGTTGTGAAAAACTGGGTTTGCCACCGATGGTGCAAGACAACAATGCTCAGTACACCACGAATTTTACTGTATCGATTGAGGCTGCTGAAGGCGTGACAACGGGTATCTCTGCTGCTGACCGAGCTCGCACTGTCCAAGCGGCTGTTGCTCCGGATGCCAAAGCGGCGGATTTGGTTCAACCTGGCCATATCTTCCCATTAGCAGCACAAGAGGGTGGAGTATTAACACGCGCGGGCCATACGGAAGCCGGGTGTGACTTAGCTCGTCTAGCTGGCTTTGAGCCCGCTTCTGTAATCGTCGAAATTTTAAACGATGATGGCAGTATGGCTCGTCGACCAGATCTCGAAGTCTTTGCTGAAAAGCACGGTATTAAATTGGGTACGATTGCCGATTTAATCGAATACCGAAATAACACTGAAACGACCATTGAGCGAGTGGCTGAATGTAAGTTACCGACTGAGTTTGGTGAGTTTAACTTGGTTACGTACAAAGATACGATCGATAATCAAGTGCACTATGCAATGTGCCGCGGCGACCTCAAAGGCGATGCGCCGCTGGTACGTGTCCATCTCCAAGATGTATTTACTGACTTATTGCGCAGTGACCGTAACGCAGAGCGCAGTTGGACGCTGGACAAAGCAATGAAACGTATTGGTGAAGAAGGTGGGGTGTTAGTGGTACTTGGGCATGAAGACTCCACTGAACTGCTGATCCATCGCGTCAAAATGTTTGAAGCGCAAGACAAAGGAGAGGCTCCAACTCTTGCTAAAAAGCAGGGAACGTCGCGTCGGGTTGGGGTTGGCTCTCAGATTCTTGCTGATCTTGGCGTGAATGATATGCGTTTGCTCTCGTCGACCAATAAGAAATACCACGCCTTAGGTGGTTTTGGTCTGAACGTCGTTGAGTACGTTTGCGAATAAGCGTTGAGCGTAAAGTTTTTAGTCTTTATGTCGTTCATGCCGTAAAGGGTTAGGGACGCTAATTTCTATTAGATATTGCTCACAAATTTGTGCTAGAATCCGGCGATTCTCACTTGAAGAAAATATTTCACTTATAAATAGAGTTAAAGGAAAGCTTATGAAAGTGATCGAGGGTGGCTTCCCAGCGCCAAATGCAAAAATTGCTATCGTTATTTCTCGTTTCAATAGTTTTATTAACGAAAGCCTACTTTCTGGTGCGATCGATACACTAAAACGTCACGGACAAGTAAGCGAAGACAACATTACTGTTGTACGTTGCCCAGGTGCCGTCGAGCTGCCTCTTGTTGCTCAACGTGTTGCTAAAACTGGCAAATTTGATGCGATTGTATCTTTGGGTTCAGTTATTCGCGGCGGTACGCCTCACTTTGACTATGTTTGTAGTGAAATGAATAAAGGTCTAGCGCAAGTGTCTATGGAATTCAGTATTCCAGTTGCATTTGGTGTTTTGACTGTTGATACGATCGATCAAGCGATTGAACGCGCAGGAACCAAGGCTGGTAATAAAGGTGCGGAGGCTGCACTAAGCGCACTTGAAATGATTAATGTACTATCTGAAATTGATTCCTAATGGGGGCCAGTGTGAAACCAGCCGCACGTCGTAATGCACGTCAATTCGCTCTACAAGCGATCTATTCATGGCAAATTACCAAAGAGAATGTTGCCACGATCGAACAACAGTTTTTGTCTGGTGACAAATACGATGAAGAAGATCTTCACGCATCAGAACCAGCGCTTACTGCGCCAGAAACTGACGTAGAGTATTTTCGTGAACTACTAGGCGGTGTTGTTCTTAGCCACGCTGAACTAGATAGTAAAATCCGTCCATATACTTCCCGTCCGATGCAGGACCTAGATATGATGGAACTCGCCCTTCTTCGTCTTGCTATGTACGAGATGACGCGTCGCGAAGATGTTCCTTACAAAGTTGTTATCAATGAAGCGATTGAACTTGCAAAAGTATTTGCAGCTGAAGATAGCCACAAGTTTGTAAATGGTGTGCTTGATAAAGCCGCACCTCACGTTCGCAAGAAATAACAAATTCTTTTATAAAAAGGTCAGCATACGCTGACCTTTTTTATGTCAATAAGATAGATGTCATGATGTCTGGTGAATTTAACCTGATTGAGAAGTATTTTGTTGGTCGTCAAAACCAACGCAAAGATGTTCACCTAGCCGGAGGGGATGACTGTGCTCTGGTCAAAGCCCCAGCGAATGTTCAGATAGCAATTAGCACTGATACATTAGTGGCTGGTACTCATTTTCTACCGCACGCCAACCCTGCTTGGGTTGCCCACAAAGCATTGGCTTCGAACATTAGTGATTTGGCTGCCATGGGGGCGACGCCTGCTTGGGTCAGTTTTGCTTTAACAATGCCGGAGCCTGATGAAGCGTGGTTAGCGCCTTTTTGTGATGCCTTTTTTGCGCTCGCCGATTATTTTGGTATCCAGTTAATTGGTGGCGATACGACGAAAGGCCCGTTGAGCTTAACACTCACGGTGCAAGGCTTTGTCGCAGAAGGAAAAGCACTGCAACGATCCGGCGCAAATGTGGGGGATTGGGTGTATGTGACAGGAAATCTGGGTGATGCGAAAGCGGGGTTAGATGTTATTCTTGATGACGCACTGCGTCACCGAGTTGGGGCTGAAGCGTTAGAAAAAGCTCATTACCTTAGTACGCCTCGAGTATTGGCTGGACAGGCATTAGTTGGTCTTGCATCATCAGCGATAGATATCTCAGATGGACTTATTTCTGATATAAAGCATATTTTGCAACGCTCGCAAGTTGGTGTCAGTATTGATGTCTCGCAATTGCCTATCTCTTCGGAGCTTGCTCAGTTTTTAGATGATAAGGTGAGTGCGCAGCAATACGCTTTATCCAGCGGTGAAGAGTATGAGTTGTGTTTTACGGTCTCGGAACAAAATCGTGGATCACTACAAAGTGCACTGTCTCATATTGGGTGTAAAGTCACCTGCATCGGTCAAATTAGGCCGAATGGTACGTTTGAGCTGCATGATAATCATCAACCTCTCGATTGGGACCTGAGTGGTTTTGACCACTTCCAGTAACATCGAAGCCAAACCCGTAGAATAGGTTTAACAATATGACGAACCCTCTTTATCTGCTTTCATTAAAAAATCCATGGCATTTATTGGCCACCGGCTTTGGTAGTGGTTTATCGCCACTCATTCCGGGAACCATGGGCACGTTAGCGGCGGTTCCTTTCTTTTTACTCTTGGCGCAGTTGCCTTTTGCTGCGTATGTGGTTGTCGTTCTGATCTCATGTGTTGTTGGCATTAAGATCTGCCAGGTGACGTCTGATGATATGGGCGTCCATGACCACGGTTCGATTGTGTGGGATGAGTTCGCTGGTTTTTGGATCACCATGGGTATTGTTCCTGCGCTGAATATCCCTATCACTGAGTGGAAGTGGTTACTTACAGGATTTATCTTGTTTCGCTTTTTCGACATGGTGAAGCCTTGGCCGATTGGATGGTTGGATAAGCGAATTCATGGTGGGTTAGGGATCATGGTTGATGATATCGTCGCAGGTATTATGGCTGGCGTTGTCCTGTATTTGGTCGCCCACTATGCTGGCTGGATGAAATAGCTCTCTTCAGGTTGGCATCATGCGAGCAATAACGAATACAAAAAAGGGATGCTGACGCATCCCTTGTTTATATTTTATCGGTGTTTTTACTTGTTCAAGTAATCTGTGATAGCCGCTTCGATTCCTTTCGCATCTAGGCCAAGCTCTTCGTGCAGCTCTTCTTGTGTGCCTTGAGGAATAAAGGCGTCTGGTAAACCGAGGTTGAGTACTGGCATGATGATTTTATCTTTCATCATGAACTCCACCACGCCAGCACCTGCACCGCCAGCAACGACGTTTTCTTCTAACGTGATAAGCACATCATGCTCCGCAGCCAGCTGACGAATAAGGGCTTCGTCCAGTGGTTTGACAAAACGCATGTCTGCCACGGTCGCATTGAGTTTTTCTGCCGCTTCTAACGCGTTAGCTAAGAACGTACCAAAGTTTAGAATGGCGACTTTTTTGCCTTCACGTAAGATTCGACCTTTACCGATTTCAAGTGCAGAAAATTCGTTGTTAACCTCTGTCCCCATGCCACTGCCGCGTGGGTAACGCACGGCACTTGGCCCGGTATGTTTGTGGCCTGTGTAGAGCATCTGACGGCACTCGTTTTCGTCACTTGGCGCCATGATCACCATGTTTGGAATGCAGCGCATAAAGCTCAAGTCAAAGGCACCTTGGTGCGTTTGACCGTCTGCACCAACAAGTCCTGCTCGATCTATTGCGAACATCACTGGTAAGTTCATAATTGCAATGTCATGGATTAACTGATCGTAGCCACGCTGCAAGAACGTTGAGTAGATAGCGACGATCGGGTGGTTACCCGCAATCGCCATGCCGGTGGCGAGTGTCACTGCATGTTGCTCTGCAATAGCAACATCAAAGTATTGCTCTGGGTATTCTTTTGAAAATCGAACCATGCCAGATCCTTCGCGCATGGCGGGCGTGATAGCCATCAGTTTAGGATCTTGAGAGGCCATATCACATAAGAAATCACCAAAGATTTTTGAAAAGGTCGGCTTGCCACCGCTGCTCTTTGGAAGGCAGTTATGGCTTGGATCAAATTTCGGTACACCATGATAACCAATAGGATCTTTCTCTGCTGGCTCATAACCTTTGCCTTTTTTAGTCATGATATGCAGAAATTGTGGACCTTTCAGTTCACGCATATTTTTCAGCGTTTTGACCAGTTCATTCACATCGTGTCCATCAATTGGGCCAATGTAATTGAAACCGAACTCTTCAAACAGAGTGCCTGGCACCACCATGCCTTTAAGGTGCTCTTCCGTACGACGTACCAACTCTTTGATTGGCGGTACGCCCGAGAGCACTTTTTTGCCCCCTTCACGAATGGAAGTATAAAGGCTGCCTGACAGGACTTTGGCTAAATGATTGTTCAGCGCGCCAACGTTTTCTGAAATCGACATTTCGTTGTCGTTTAAGATCACCAACATGTCAGGATGAATGTCACCAGCATGGTTCATCGCTTCAAAAGCCATGCCCGCGGTAATTGCGCCATCGCCGATCACACTGACAACCTTGCGGCCTTTTCCTTCTTGTTGTGCACTAATGGCCATACCAAGTCCAGCACTGATCGACGTAGAAGAGTGACCAACGGAGAGCGTGTCATATTCACTTTCTTCACGCCAAGGGAAGGGGTGTAACCCATCTTTTTGGCGGATGGTCGGCATCTTATCACGCCGTCCGGTTAGGATTTTATGTGGATAAGCCTGATGACCCACATCCCAGATCAATTGGTCAATTGGTGTGTTATAAACGTAATGCAGAGCGACCGTTAACTCTACGGTGCCTAAGCCAGACGCTAAGTGTCCGCTAGACTGGCTAACTGAATTTAGCAGATACGTTCGAAGCTCATCACACAGCGTTGGTAATGTTTCTTTTGGAAGTAGACGCAACTCTTCCGGAGTATTTGCTAAGGCCAGCGTTGGGTATTTTGAAATATCAAGAGTCATATAATTGCGCGCTTATAGTGTTAGTTCTTGCGCTCGATGACATATCGGGCGAACTCTTCTAGTAACTGGGTATTGTATGGGATAGCTTCCAATGCTTGAAGTGCTTCCTGCAGTAGAGTGTGAGCTTTCTCAATCGCTCCATCTAAACCCAGTAAAGATGGGTAAGTGCTTTTGTTCAACTCAAGGTCTGAACCTTGCGGCTTACCTAGTGTTTCTGTGTCACTAATGATATCAAGAATGTCGTCTTGAACCTGAAACGCTAAACCAATTGCTTTTGAGTAGCGTTCTAGCTGAGGTAAAACCTCAAGGCCTTTTTCACCAGCGGCGAGGGCTCCGAGTTTGACGGCGCAGTCGATCAGAGCGCCTGTTTTTTTGCGATGGATTTCTTCCATCTCGTGCAAAGATATTTGACGGTTTTCCGCAGCTAAATCGAGCGCTTGTCCAACACACATGCCATTGGCGCCAGAGGCGTCCGCTAAAGCTTTGATCATTTTGATTCGCTGAGGTTCAGCGTATGAACTCAGTTTGCCATCGGCAATGATTGTAAACGCGAGCGTTTGCAGGGCATCACCAGTCAGTATAGCCGTCGCTTCGTCAAACTTAATATGACACGTTAACTGACCTCGTCGCAGCTCGTCATCATCCATTGCAGGCAGATCATCATGGATGAGCGAGTAGGCGTGAATGCATTCGATAGCAGCAGCTGGGGTATCTAAATCTTCCGCCTCACAACCAAGCATTTGACCTGTGATGTAAACGAGATAAGGGCGAACGCGCTTACCGCCTAACAAAAGCCCATACTTCATTGCTTGAATCAATGGCTGCTCTTGATATGGGAGCTGTTCTAACCATAAATTCAATTGATGATTGTTTCTTTGTTGAAAAGACGTCAATGTCTGTTGCATCACATTGCTCACTACTGATTGTTACTCTGAATCTGGGGTGAAGTCACTTAACGGCGCCTCGTCATCTTCACTAAGTAGAATGCTGACACGTTGTTCCGCATCGCTTAACTTGGTTTGACCTGCTCGTGCGAGAGCAATGCCACGTTCAAACTTACGTAGGGCATCATCGAGGGCAAGATCCCCGTTCTCTAATTGTTCTACGACGCTATCGAGCTCTTCAATGGTTGCTTCGAAGGTCATGTTTTCAGGTTTCTTGACCGCCATCTCTTCTCTGCCTTAAATTCGCCTTTTATAGGATGCACGAAAGTTACCCTAGCCTAGTAACTTGGTCAAATTTAACCTCATAAAATTGTCACAAAATTGGCTCTAAATACCCGAGAAAGGCGAATAGTGAGAAATTAGAGAAGTGTGTCTGATCGTATTTGTGATCGGTTTACTAAGTTTTTCCTAAAAATTCTGTGTTTGTGGCCGATACAGTTGATAATTCGTCTTAAGTGGCAATATTGGATTTTAGCGTGAGGAGTGCTTTGTGGATTTAGCAACCCTATTAGGTTTGATTGGTGGTTTTGCCTTTGTCATCATGGCGATGATATTAGGCGGTAGCATTGGTATGTTTGTTGATGTGACCTCAATCCTTATTGTTGTAGGTGGCTCAACCTTTGTCGTGTTAATGAAGTTTACGATAGGGCAGTTCTTTGGTGCGACAAAAATCGCAGGTAAAGCTTTTATGTTTAAGTCGGACGAACCTGAAGATTTGATTGCTAAAATTGTCGAAATGGCTGACGCCGCACGTAAAGGTGGTTTTCTTGCATTAGAGGAAATGGAAATCACCAATAACTTTATGCAAAAGGGCATTGATCTGTTAGTTGATGGGCATGACGCCGACGTTGTGCGCGCCGCTTTGCAAAAAGATATCGCTCTCACGGATGAACGACACACGCAAGGAACGGGGGTTTTCCGCGCATTTGGTGACGTTGCTCCAGCGATGGGAATGATTGGTACCCTAGTTGGTTTGGTGGCAATGTTGTCGAATATGGACGATCCAAAATCGATAGGTCCTGCAATGGCTGTTGCGCTGTTAACCACGTTATATGGTGCGATTTTGTCGAATATGGTGTTCTTTCCTATTGCTGATAAATTGTCTCTGCGCCGGGATCAAGAGACGCTTAATCGCCGCTTGATTATGGACGGTGTTTTGGCCATTCAGGATGGTCAAAACCCACGTGTGATTGATAGTTATCTCAAAAACTACCTCAATGAGGGTAAACGTGCACTGGAAATTGATGAGTAGCCGGGAGAGTTAAAATGGATGATGAAGACAACAAATGTGATTGTCCGCCGCCTGGTCTCCCGCTGTGGATGGGCACGTTTGCTGACCTAATGTCACTGTTGATGTGTTTCTTTGTTTTGTTGCTGTCATTTTCAGAGATGGATGTCCTTAAGTTCAAGCAGATCGCGGGATCGATGAAATTCGCGTTTGGTGTGCAAAACCAACTTGAAGTGAAGGATATCCCCAAAGGCACCAGCATTATCGCGCAAGAATTTAGACCGGGAAGACCTGAGCCGACACCCATCGATGTCATCATGCAGCAGACTATGGACATCACCCAACAAACGTTGGAGTTTCATGAAGGGGAGTCCGATCGTGCTGGTGGTACCCAGCGAGATGAAGGGAAACTCACTGGAGGTCAGTCACCTGATACGTCTACCCGCAATAATCAGTCTTCAGAATCGGATAGGCAACAGCAGCAGTCCGAAACATCATCTCAGTCTCAGGAAGCGTCACAAGAGATGGAAACCTTGATGGAAAGCATCAAGAAGGCTTTGGAACGAGAGATTGAGCAAGGCGCCATTGAAGTAGAAAACCTAGGGCAACAGATAGTGATTCGTATGCGTGAGAAAGGCGCCTTTCCGGAAGGTTCTGCGTTTTTACAGCCTAAATTTCGTCCTCTCGTTAGGCAGATAGCGGAGTTAGTCAAAGACGTTCCTGGTATTATTCGTATCTCTGGTCATACAGACAATCGGCCACTAGACTCGGAGCTCTACCGTTCTAACTGGGATCTTTCTTCTCAACGAGCGGTATCCGTCGCTCAAGAGATGGAGAAGGTCAGAGGTTTTTCACATCAGCGTTTACGTGTGCGAGGGATGGCGGACACTGAACCTCTGTTACCTAACGACTCAGACGAGAACCGTGCGTTAAACCGACGTGTGGAAATCAGTATCATGCAAGGTGAACCGCTCTATAGCGATGAAGTGCCTGTAATTCAGTGAGTAAGCGGCTTTTACTCGTGGTGTACATTTATTAAGCGAGCAAACTGCTCGCTTTTTTTGTCTTTCCAACCCGCTTGGGTGTATAATCTTGCGCCCTAAAAGTGAGCTCATCACATCGTATGGATCTGAGTATCCATTTCGCGTGTGCTTCGATTGATATAATATCGTTTTGTGAGTTCATTTCTTGTTGATTGCGAAACTAACCTGCGAATTAGACTATGAAATTTATTGTAAAGCCCCATCCAGAAATTTTTGTAAAAAGTGAATCTGTGCGTAAGCGCTTCACAAAGATTTTAGAGTGTAACATTCGTAATATCATCAAAAATCGCACGGAATCTGTGGCGGTATTTAACCGTCGCGATCACATTGAAGTGACCTCAGAAAGTAACGAATACCACGCTGAAGTTTTAGAAGTCTTAACCCATACACCTGGTATTCACCATGTTTTGGAAGTTAAGCAGTCAGAGTTCAAAGATTTACACGACATCTACGAGCAAGTTCTGGAACTCAGCCGTCCATTAATTGAAAACAAAACCTTCGTGGTTCGAGCTAAGCGTCGTGGAAAGCATGACTTCACCTCGATCGAGCTTGAACGTTATGTTGGTGGTGGTCTTAATCAGGCCGTAGAAAGCGCAAGCGTAAAACTACACAACCCTGATGTGACGGTTAAAGTCGAAGTTTCTGGTGACAAGCTCAACCAAGTACTATCGCGTCACAAAGGTTTGGGTGGTTTTCCTCTAGGAACCCAAGAAGATTTACTCAGTCTGATTTCTGGTGGATTTGATTCTGGTGTATCAAGCTACTTACACATTAAGCGCGGCTCAAAAGTCCATTACTGTTTCTTTAACCTTGGCGGTCCTGCTCACGAAATCGGTGTTAAGCAAGTCTCTTACTATCTATGGAACAAATACGGTTCCTCAGCGAAAGTGCGTTTTATCTCGGTAGATTTCGAACCAGTGGTCGCTGAAATTTTAGAGAAAGTTGATGATGGGCAAATGGGCGTTATCTTGAAGCGTATGTTCATGCGTGCTGCTGGAATGGTGGCTGAGAAGTTCAAGATTGAAGCCTTGGTGACGGGTGAGGCGCTTGGTCAAGTTTCTAGCCAAACGCTGACTAACCTACGTCATATTGATAACGTGACAGACACGCTGATTCTTCGCCCTCTGATTAACTGGGATAAAGAAGACATCATCAACCTAGCACGCGAGATTGGTACTGAAGACTTTGCTAAGACCATGCCAGAGTACTGTGGTGTGATTTCTAAAAAGCCAACAGTGAAAGCAGTAAAAGCGAAGCTAGAAGCAGAAGAAGAGAAATTTGATTTCAGCATCTTAGACAATGTGGTGAAAGAAGCTCGCGTGATGGACATTCGTGATATTGCTAAAGAGTCTGAGAAAGCGGCACCAGAAGTCGAGCAGGTACAAGCGGTTGAGGAGCATGCGGTTGTCCTCGATATCCGTAGCCCAGAAGAGGAAGATGACAACCCGTTAGTTATTGACGGTGTGGAAGTGAAACACATTCCTTTCTACAAACTGGGAACACAGTTCGGTGATTTAGAGCAGTCTAAGACGTATCTGTTGTATTGTGACCGTGGTGTCATGAGCCGTTTGCAAGCGCTGTACTTGCAAGAGCAAGGCTTCAACAATGTGAAAGTGTACCGTCCTTAAACATTGACAGATTGATCTTCCCCTAGATTGGTTGAAATGAAAAAGCGCAAATTGAACATTCAATTTGCGCTTTTTTGTTTGCTGAGGCTTTTTGACGCATAAAAAAACACCGCCTAAAAGGCGGTGCAAGAAATTTGACAGACAGGTCAAAATAAATACAGGAAGTATCTGTTTTGTCTTTGGGATAGTAGACAAAACACTTCGGTAGAAAACTACCTAACTCGAAATACGAGTTTGCAAACACAACATCGCAACGACAAAGCCAATTGATTCCAAAAGAAACCAAGCCGTTCTGGCTCGCGTTGCGGGGGGAAATATAGAATTTATCTGGCTGTTCGACAATGGACATTTTATAATGTTTCAGATAAAAAAAACTAATCTTATTTGGGGTCCCATATGTCTCGCAGATTACCGCCTTTGAATTCACTTCGTGTGTTTGAAGCTGCTGCTCGCCACCTTAGTTTTACCCGTGCTGCTGAGGAGTTATTTGTAACTCAAGCGGCGGTTAGTCATCAAATTAAAGCGTTGGAAGAGTTTTTGTCACTTAAACTTTTCCGTCGCAGAAACCGTTCTTTATTGTTAACGGAAGAGGGGCAAAGCTACTTTCTGGACATCAAAGATATTTTTACTTCAATAGCAGAAGCAACGGATAAGGTGTTGGAACGCAGTGAAAAAGGGGCGCTGACCATCAGTTTGCCACCTAGTTTTGCTATCCAATGGTTGGTGCCTCGTTTGGCAGACTTTAATGCGCAAGAGCCAGATATTGATGTTCGTATCAAAGCGGTGGATATGGATGAAGGCTCTCTGACGGATGACGTCGATGTCGCCATTTACTATGGGCGTGGTAATTGGCCAGGTTTGCGATCGGAAAAACTTTACCAAGAGTTTTTGATCCCGCTTTGTTCACCTTCGTTACTTTTAGGTAACAAACCATTAGAATCTCTAAGTGATCTAAGGTTGCATACTTTGCTACATGATACCTCAAGGAAAGACTGGAAACAGTTTGCTCGTCAGAACAACATTGAAGGTATTAATGTCAATCATGGCCCCATTTTCAGTCACTCAACCATGGTGTTGCAAGCAGCAGCGCATGGACAAGGCGTAGCGTTGGGGAATAACGTGCTTGCTAAGCCGGAAATGGAGGCGGGGCGACTTATCGCTCCATTTGATGAGGTGTTGATTTCGAAAAACGCTTTTTATGTCGTTTGTCATGAACAACAGGCAGACATGGGCCGTATCGCCACCTTCCGTGATTGGATGGTAGCCACTGCAAGAAAAGAGCAAGAGGAAGTGTTAGATGAGTGATTGGTTAGTGGAAGGCCCCGAGAACGGACCGCTGTTTATTTTCGCTCATGGCGCAGGAGCGGACATGGAGCATAACTTTATGGCAGCTGTTGCCAAGGGATTGGTCGAGCAGGGAATTCGTGTCGTACGTTTTAACTTTCCTTATATGATTAAACGGGCTGAGGATGGTAAAAAACGCCCACCGGATCGCGCGCCTAAACTGCTTGAAGCCTACAAAGAAGTGATCACTCACTTTACGGATAAACCTATTGTTATTGGTGGTAAATCCATGGGAGGGCGTATGGCAAGCTTGTTAGCCGACCATGAATTGGTCGCAGGTGTTGCTTGTTTAGGTTATCCCTTTCATCCTCCTGGTAAGCCAGAAAATTACAAAGGTGAACATCTAGCGATAATAAATAAACCTACTCTGATTTTGCAGGGTGAGCGCGACACATTTGGTAAGCAGGAAGAATTCGATGAGTTTGCTTTGTCGGATCATATTCGCGTGACTTTTTTACCGGATGGTGACCATAGCTTTAAACCACGTAAGCGCTCAGGGTTTACTGAAGCGGAAAATCTTACTCTGGCGGTTGAGTGTTTAGCGGAATTTATTAACGAGGTATACAGTGAAAAGTAAGTGGTTACTCTCCTTTACCGGTTTATCTGGTGTCATCTCGGTTGCGCTTGGTGCGTTTGCCGCTCATGGATTAAAAGCCATGTTGTCGCCGTACTTGCTTGAGGTATTTAAGACCGGTGTGTTGTATCAATTCATCCATACTTTAGCGATCGCATTTTGTGGGCTTTTGTTGCTAATGAATTTAGAACAAAAGGCGCAAAAGTATTTTTTCATCGCAGCGATTTGCTTTATCATCGGCATCTTTTGTTTTAGCGGCAGTCTCTACGCGCTGGCGCTAACGGGCATCAAGTGGTTTGGTCCTATCACTCCGATGGGCGGATTTATGTTTATGATCGGCTGGTGTCTGTTCTTTTTTGCTGCGTTTAATATCAAAGAGGTCTCCAAGTGAAACAACTGATGCTCTATTGCCGTTCTGGCTTCGAGAAAGAGTGTGCTGGTGAAATTCAGGACAAAGCGACGCAACTGGAAGTGTTCGGCTTCCCGCGTGTTAAGAAAAACGCCGGATACGTTGTCTTTGAATGTTATCAAGATGGAGATGCAGACAAATTGGCAAGAGAGTTGGACTTTCAGTCTTTGATCTTCGCTCGTCAGATGTTTGCCGTGGCCGCTGAATTCGTATCGTTACCAAGTGAAGATCGCATTAGCCCGATCCTTACTGAGTTAGCGGATATTGACGCTTTCCCTCGCTGTGGGGATTTGCGTATCGAAACGCCTGACACTAACGAAGCAAAAGAGCTACTGAAATTCTGCCGCAAGTTTACCGTACCGATGAGACAAGCATTGCGTGGTAAAGGGTTGATGTGGAATAAAGACAACGCGAAAAAGCCTGTGCTGCACATTTGCTTCGTTGCACCGGGTCACTGTTATGTTGGTTATTCGTACTCAGACAACAACTCACAGTTTTTTATGGGCATACCACGCTTGAAGTTTCCAGCGGATGCGCCAAGTCGTTCAACATTAAAGCTGGAAGAAGCGTTCCATGTGTTTATTCCACGTGAAGAGTGGGACGAGCGTTTGGCGCCTGGAATGTGGGGAGTGGATTTGGGGGCGTGTCCTGGTGGCTGGACTTACCAATTGGTGAAGCGCTCGATGTTTGTTCATTGCGTCGATAACGGAATGATGGCAGACAGCTTGATGGAAACGGGCCAGATTAAGCACCATATGGTTGACGGGTTCAAGTTTGAACCTGACCGTAAGAATGTAACTTGGATCGTTTGTGATATGGTGGAAAAGCCTGCACGTGTGGCGCACTTGATGGGCCAATGGTTGCTCAAAGGGTGGGCAAAAGAAGCAATATTTAATCTCAAGTTGCCAATGAAAGGTCGCTACGACGAAGTGCTGCAAGATCTAGAGAACTTGAAACTGTTTCTGATTGAAAACAAAGTCAAATTCAAGTTGCAAGCTAAGCACTTATATCATGACCGTGAAGAGATCACGATCCATATTCAGTGTTTGTCGAATATCTCTCCGCACTGATTGGTTGAAACACAAATCATGTAAAAAGCGCCGGCACATACTGGCGCTTTTTCATTTATTGGACGTGACACTGGAGATACGACGATATCAATCGCCATATCTTTTCCAAATACGCCTCGCTACTCCACCTTGTTCGGCCCGGTAAAACGAATATCTTGCAGATTAAAACCGAGTTCGATATCGCACTTGAGTGCGGCCACCTGCTTACATAACCTTGCCGATTCGATGTGCTCGTCCAATTTTTTGCGGTACTTTGAGGCTAACTCATTGCTTGCGTAAGCGGTTTCAATATCTTCAAACTGAGTCAGTATCTCTTTTGCTGCCTTCGGTCCAACTCCTGGTACACCGGGTACCTGACTAGAGCTGATACCGGTTAATCCCCAATAATCTGCCAGTTGACTCGGTTTTACGCCAAACTCTTTGTCGATAAATGGCTCATCTAACCAGCGATGTTGAAAGTAGTCTCGGATTTGAAGCGTAGGAGATAACAGCTGACAGTAACCTTTATCAGTAGAGACGATAGTCACTTTTTCTCCGTGACTGGCCACTTTGGTTGCCAATGTCGCGACCAGATCATCGGCTTCGTCACCATCGGACAATAATGAGTCAATGCCTTGTTCCCACCATGCTTGCTGAATACTATCTAAACCTTGTAATAACGGCTCTGGCATTGGCTTACGGTTTTGTTTGTAGTCAGGAAGCAGATCTGCGCGCCAACCTCTGTCTTGCTCGTGATGATCAAACACAGCAATGATATGCGTCGGGTTAGCTTCTGACAGGATGCGAGAGAGCGTTCTTTGGGTTGTGGTAATGGTTCTTGCTATGTCGGTAGGATCGGGCTGAGCAGAGTGTACTCTGCGGATCAGGTTTAGCGCATCGATAATAACAAGATGAATAGACATAATGACTTAGCAATAAAAAAGGGGCGTAATGCCCCTAGTGTAACGAATGCTAGCGTGACTATCGACCTTCAATTTCTGGATGAGCAATGCGATAACAAGGTTCATACTCAGATCCACCCGGTAGCTTCATTCGGTGTTGGACGACAAAATCCTGTAATAATTTGTCGAGTTTCTTCATTAAGACGGGATCACCATGAATCGTAAATGGCCCGCGAGACTCGATTTCACGAATGCCTTCTGCTTTAACGTTCCCTGCGACAATGCCTGAGAAGGCTTGACGCAAGTTTGCAGCCAGTACTTGAGGTGCTTGGCCTAGGTTGAGATCCAGTTGTTCCATAGAGTCATGATTTGGCGTAAATGGTAACTGGAACTCAGGCTCAATTTTTAGTGACCAATTAAAGCTGTATGCGTCGCCTTTTTCTTTGCGGTACTGGCGAACATCTTCCATTGAACGCTTCATTATTCGCGCCACTTCTGCGGGATTATCGATAATTATTTGATAGTGTTTTTGCCCTTCTTCACCGAGAGTATCACGAATAAATTCATCAATGGATCGGAAGTATTCTTCGCTTTCTTTTGGGCCGGTCAATACAATTGGCATTGGCTGTTCGGCGTTGTCTGGATGCATCATAATACCGAGTAAATACAGGAGTTCCTCCGCAGTGCCAGGCCCACCAGGGAAGATGACGATACCGTGCGCCATTCGTACAAACGCTTCTAAGCGCTTTTCGATGTCCGGCATGATAACCAGTTCGTTGACGATCGGGTTGGGTGGCTCAGCAGCGATGATCGATGGTTCCGTAAGCCCTAGGTATCGTTGTTGAGTATAGCGCTGTTTGGCGTGACCTATTGCCGCTCCCTTCATTGGTCCTTCCATCGCACCAGGACCGCAACCAGTACAAATGTTCAGCTCCCTTAATCCCAACTCGTTACCGACTTCACGGGTGTATTGGTATTCAACCGCGTTAATCGAGTGACCACCCCAGCACACCACAAGGTTAGGCGCAATACCTGGCGTCAGGGCTCTTGCATTACGCAGAATACCGAACACTAAGTTGGTGATGTGAATTGGGTTGGTGAGGTTTAAACGCTGGCTGTCTGCCAAGTGCATATTGACATACACAATGTCCCGCAAGACCGAAAACAAGTGCTCCTGAATCCCTTTGATGATTTTTCCATCAACGAAAGCATGCTCTGGTGGGTCTGTCAGTTCCAGCTTAATACCACGTTCTCGCCTGACGACTTCGACATCAAATGATTGGTGACGGTCTAGGAGTTCTTTCGAGTTGTCGGTGTGACTGCCGGAGTTTAATACCGCTAAGGTACAGTTGCGATAAAGCTGATAAATATCGCTAGAGGCTGTTTTCTTTAAGCGTTCAACTTCTAGCTGGGATAGCAAGTCCATGCTTCCTTTGGGGCTGATATGGGTAATCATAGCGCCTCCTTATGATTGTTCTTATTTGGGGGAAAGTGCTGACTTCACTGAGTGATCGAGTGGTTCCGTTAGTATGGTATTGGTTATCACTATGTAGAGGTGTTTTCATCACACGAATAGTTACAGCTTAGCAGAATGAAAGCAGTAATATGTGATAAGACGTTGATTATAAACTGGATGAATAGAATAACGTTGCTGTTTGGTTGTTATTTGAGCGCTTTTGGTAACACTGACCGAGTTAGAACGTGCTGTTAACTCCAACTGAGTTGGTTTTTACCGCGACTTTTAGCATCATTGAGCATTTGACCAAGTCGGTCTATCACTAGTGCGGGGGAGTCGGCTTCTTTGAACGACGTGGATACCGCTGTTAAAGTTATGACGATATTCTGTTCACGAAATTTGAACGGTAGCTGGCTGATATTATGTTGTATTTTCTTTATCAGATCTAACGTGTATTCTTCTGTCTGTTCCGGAATGAGGAGGATAAACTCTTCACCGCTAAAGCGGGCAACAGTTTCAGTTTTAGCCGCGCATTTGTTAATGTTACGTGCAATGATTTTGAGTGCTTTATCTCCGGCACTATAGCCGTAGCTATCATTGATCATCTTGAAACGATCGACATCAAACAAAACCACACGCAGATTGTTTTGTGAGCGAACCCAGCGGCGGTATTCTAGTTCTAAGCGATCGTTAAAAGCGGTGCGGTTGTACACTTTGGTTAGAGGATCGAGCAACATACGCTGTGCTTGGTCATCCAAGCGGCGGCGGTAGTCCTGAGTGCTTTCAAATACGGCTTCTAATTGATTTTTACTGTATATCAAGCGTTCTTGAAGTGCTTGCTCACGCTCTTGCGTCATTTGCAAGCGTTCAGAAAGTGAGGCCATTTGAGCTAAGAGTGGGGCAACATCTTGTTTGAGCTCATCTACCCCTTTAGTTTGATTAAGCGATTCTTGTGCTCGTTCGAGCAAATTGTTCATTTCTGAGTTTATCTCTTGCCGATGCTCAAAATAGCTATGATGTTGGTCGACGTTTTGATGGACCGTTTTCAGATTGCTCGCTAAGGCCGAATTCAACTGATCTAAAAACTGACCGGAGGCTTTACGTTCCTCTTTTGTTGCCTCTACGACGAGTCTGAGCGTGGATAGGGTCAGCTCAATGAGTGACTCCGCATTAACACTAAGCAAGAGTTTAGCTCGAATGTCGAGCAGTTTATCTCCAGACTCTCCTTCGAAATCTAACTCGGTAATGGTGTGTTGAAGGTCGCTAATCAAATGTTCAAGCTGCGACTTATCTGGATCATTTTCAAACTCATTCAGCTGTAGGCGGGAATTTGAAGTGATGATCTTAATTGCGCGCTCATAAATACTAAGCAGTTTTGTTGCTTGATCGGCTTGCTTCCCTGAAAGGGAATCAGATAGGTTCAATAAGTGACGTAATTCGCGCTTAAGCTGAGCGGGTAAACCCGTAATCCGTTGTAGAGTCTCGCCACTGCATTTGATTTGTTCGTTAAGATAGCTGTGCTGTTTTTGTGTCGTTTGGGATTGTTGCTTGAGCATTCTTTCCAATACGGCTAAGCGTGGAATAAGCGTGCTGATATCCGTTTTACGCTTTAGATCATGTTGGATTTCAAGCAAGTATTGAGATACCTGCGGATTTGATCCTTGGCAAGCTGAAGACAGAGAAGCCACGATGCGCTTTAGAACCTGTTGCTCTCTTCTAAATTTGAGCGAACTATCACGGTGCGTCAACCTGAGCTCGTCTAGTTGACAACTCAGTTGATGAAGCTGTGATTGTATATCGGACTTTAAAATACCCATATTGAGTGACGACGATTAAATCCATTTACGACTACTATGAATTCGATAATAACAAAAAACATGATAGCGTCATTAGTTATTCATCGTATGGCGACGTTAATTATCCACTTTTTAAGATATTCTTGATGTCTTCCTCATTCTTGTAAGACGAATGAATTTTTATCAGGCCTTGGGCAATAGCATGTCGGCATGCCGTTCTTATGTCCCCTGTTGCAAAGCTCGCCGCTGGTGCATTTTCTATAGCCTTTAAGAAAACCCAGTGACTTTGCTTCGTTTTTAGACTTATTTCACGTGCAATGTGTGTCGCGAGAAGAAGTAAATCGAGCAACTCTTCGTCATTGATTGCGGTATAAGCACGTGGCAAGAATGGGTAATCGCTGATCCCGATACGGATGACGCGATTGATATCATGCTGCTGTGCAAACTCGTCGACCCAAGTTTGGAATTTATCGAACATTTCCTCAGCGGGGGCATCACGATCAGAGTTTGGCTCTATGTACAATAAATTTGCATCTGAGAAGTGGTATAAACGCGCAGGTTTTTGGATTTTTTCTGCCATGAATTCCCCAAAAGCGCGCTCTAACTCTAACCCTGCTTTATACCCGTTTTGAACGTACATACTGCGTAAAAACGGCAAATCGATCATGACAAAGCGTAAGCGGTCATTAAGGGGTTCATGAATCAACTCTCCGATCTGCCACTGTTCAAAGGTATCACTTGATTTTTTCAATGAACGAGACAGTTTCACATTGAGCATGCGTAGATTGTTTAGACGTGAACGAGAATGAGTAAATAGGTCATTACGCAGCTTTTCTATTTGACTCGTTTGGCGTTGCATCACGACACCACGACGCATGATGAACAAAAACATCACCAGTACGGTAATAAACAGAGCAAAAGAAATCTTCTGAAATTTACGATGTTCGGTCTCCACTTGTTTCAGGCGTTCTGACTGACCTACATAGTGAATCTTTTGCTCAGCAAATTCTTTCTGTTGACGGAATGCGTCTTCACTTATTTGGTTGAGCTGTGCCTGCTCAAGTTTGACCAAATGGGTGTACTTTTTATAGGCATCAAGGGACGATTTATAGTCGTTTGCTTGCTCGTAACCAAGCGCTAAATAGAGATAGGATTGTTGCTTGGTAAAGTTATCCTGAGGCTGCGATTGACCAACGAACTCTAAAGCATTATTGGCATGCTCTATCACGCCTTTGCTGTCATTTTTATGATAGGCCAGACCCGAACGAAGTAGGGCAGCTCGAGCTTCTAGGCTTGGCAAACTTGCGTATTCAAGCAACTCTGTCGCGCGATCCAAGTATTGCTCAGCAAGAGTATAGTTATAGAGCTGAAGGTAGGTGGCGGCGAGACTAAGACGAATCTTGATCATTCGTTCTAAATATTTGCTGGTGCTCTCATGATCGAGCACATTGAAGTAATGCACCAATGCAAGGTTGTATTTGCCTTGGTAGTAATAAATATCGCCCATTTTTTCAAGGGAGTCTGCAAGAATCGGAGAGTTAGGGTAACTATCGTAAAAGTCCGCTGCCTGCGATAAATATTCGATGGCTTTATCGTAGACTCGGCGCTCCTGAAACAATCTTGCCAGTAAACGATTAACTTTTGCCAGTCTGGCCCCACTGTCTGCTTCTATAGATAGCCAGTAACCATAAAGAAGCTCGGTCAAGGCTGGATTGTATTTTTTGTTTGTAAGATAAAACTGCCCAACCGTGGTGTAATAATCAATGAGCGTAGCATCAGAGCGATTGGTTTCTAGTTGCTTTTTCGCTTGAGCGTACAGCTGCTCAGCCTTAGTTACATCACCACGATGCGATTCCAGCAATGCACGTTGCATCGTAAGGCTATAGCGAACATTTTCTTCTCTCGGTAACATGACCTCAGGCTCGTCGAGCGATTTTTCAATTTGGTTGAGTCTATCTTCTGCTTTGTCATAGTTTTTGTCATACATCCAAACCATTTGATTGCGCATCAATTGGACATCTAACTCCATATACGACAATTGATATTGGGTGGCGAGGTTTTGGGCATCATCAAGGATTTCAATCGCAGCACGTACGTTGCCTAGCTTGTAGTTGGCTTGCGCGATAATTTGATACGCTTCAATGGTGCTGCTCGGTGTGCGAATGTTTCGGTCGGTCTCCTCGCGAGACATCGCTGATGGGTTATCACTGTCGTTCGGTTTATACAACTCACGTTGGTCGAGGTAGTTTTTCGCCAGTTGTTTGGCTTGCGCGGGCTCTATTTCTGTCAGTTGCTGTGCTTCTTTCAGCAAAGAGGTCGATAAAATGGTCGCGTGAAGGGGGTGTGTTAGCAACACACAACATAAACCAATAAGCTTTAATAAACGCGAACTGTCGCAAAACATCCTTTCGTTCCCTCGAACTGGTTGAGATCTGGCTGACTTCTCAAGTTATCTTGAGTGAGTTGAACATACACCTTGCGATGAGCATTACTGTCGTGCACACCGTTAAAATGAATCGATATAATACCATGCCTAGGAAATAAAAACGTCCAGCAATCCAATTGATTGCTGGACTTAACAGCCGCTTACTGACGAGCCATGCGATGATTATGCGTGGGTTTGTCTTGCTCTGTTGAGCGGTAAGGGTTGATGTCTAAACCGCCACGACGTGTATATCGGGCAAATACGGTTAACTTGCTTGGTTGGCAATACTTCATTAGGTCGGTAAAAATACGCTCGACACATTGTTCATGAAACTCATTGTGCTCACGGAACGAGACGATGTATCGCAACAGTTTCTCGCGGTCAATTTTCGCGCCTTGGTAGTGAATTTCCACGCTGCCCCAGTCCGGCTGATTGGTAATCAAACAATTAGACTTTAATAGGTGACTGTGAAGTGACTCTTCGACATGCGCTTTGCCAGCAGCACCTTCGAGTAGTGTCGGGTCAAATTCATAATTAGTGATGTTGATATCTTGATCGTCAATGCACTCACCAGCCATTGTTACTATCGGTTGGTTGGTATAATGGGTGACAGGGTTCACTTCCACAAACACTTGCTCACCGGCACATTCAGATAGATCTTGCGTCAGGCGATCAGCCACGGCTTCCCAGCTAGCAAAGTGGGTTTGATTATAGCTGTTGAGATACAGCTTAAAGGATTTCGATTCAATTAAGTTCGCACTGGTTGCCGGAATGTAGACTTCCCCTACCGCGACTTGAGGTAACCCTTTACTGTTGAGCCAAGATAACTCGTAAAGCGTCCAGATGTCGTGACCAACAAATGGCAGCTCATCGCCTAACTGTAGGTCGTCACGGTTTAGGCTGCGAGGTACTGGTTGCAACAAGCTAGCATCATATTGGTTCGAGTATTCGGTTTTTTTACCGAGGGTTAGGCCAGCTAGCTCTTTCGCGTCTGAATATTTGCTCATACTTTGTGGTCGTTTTCGATTAGAATGGCGAGAATTTTACTGAATCCGCTGACTAATTGCTATCTAGATGAGGAGACCTTCATGACCCAAACCGTGACTCAGGCACTACAAGATTTCAGCCTGCGCTACCAACAAGCTTGGCAAAATGCCCACCAAGAATTGCCACGCAGTGAAGAGCTTGCTGAACTTGTTTCTCCATGTGTCGAAGAACGACGTGACGGGGTGGTATTGTGGAAAGCATTTCCTCGTGAAGAAATGGCGGACTTTACCAATGTTGAAAACGCTATTGAACTGGCGCTGCATGATGACATTAAAGACTTTTATGGCTTTCAATACAGTGCGGATATGGAAGCGGCTTGGGATGGAAACCCTCTAACGTTACTTCAGGTGTGGAGTGATGATGACTTTGATCGTCTGCAAGAAAATATTCTGGGTCATTTGGTCACTCAACGTCGTCTCAAGCTGAAGCCTACAGTATTTATTGCCGCAACCGATGCCGAGTTAGATGTGGTGTCTATCTGCAACCTGACCGGGAACGTAATTTTGGAGCGTCTAGGTACGTCTCAACGCGATGTGTTGGCAAATAACGTCAGTGAGTTTCTTAATAATCTCGAGGTCGTAGTATAAGCATGTATGTCGTTGAATTACAGTTTGAATGTTTCGATAACACGACCGTAAGTGCGGTTGATAAAGCCATCAACGGTTTAATGGATGCGTTGCGTTATAACGGTCAGGTACTGGGGCGAGAGTTCCCTATCGTGATGGGGGATGGTGAGTTTTTTGTTCGTGTAGTTTGCCCTGAGCAAGACAGTTTGCATCCGCGTTATCATTCCGATTTTGTCAAAGTGTGCATGAATCGTTTGTCCGAAGCGTCATTACTTGCGCCAAAAATGCGTTTGCTTGGCCGAGACTTAAATTCAGAACAGGCCGCTGAGGATGAGCAACCTAGTTGGCAGGTACTGTACACGACGTATGTTCATACTTGCTCACCGCTACGAAGTGGCGACACCTTGCTGCCGATTCCGTTATACCGCAATGAGCCGACCTTAAATGGCGATCACAAAGCGGTGGTGAAGTGGCAAACCGAATGGCAGGCATGTGATGAACTGCAAATGGCGGGAGGCTGTCGAGCAGAGCACGCGGCGTTACATGAGATTTGCGATGCCGACAGTGTGCTTTTCCGCCGAGGATGGGATTTACGAGGACGTATTGAGTACATCACGAAAATTCCAACCTATTACTATCAATACCGTGTGGGCGGCCAGTCTTTAGAGAGTGAAAAAGCACGTAAGTGCCCGAAGTGTGGTGGAGACTGGTTACTGGAAGAGCCAATGCATGATATTTTTCATTTTAAGTGTGATGACTGCAGAATCGTATCGAACATTTCTTGGGATCATATTAAATAGTACTTGGTAGGTTTATCTAGCTGAAGTCTATTTTGAACCACCCACAAAATGGAAAAGGGCTGATGTGTTCACATCAGCCCTTTTATTTTGCGCTTTGTTAGCCGAGTTGGATTACCAACCTTTCACTACGCCGCCTTTGAATAGCTCTTTGGCTGCTTCGTAAACTTCTTCCGTTTGGTAAGCTTTTACGAAGTTTTGTACGTTTTCAGCGTTAACGTTTTCTTCACGAGCAACGATAAGGTTCACGTATGGAGACTCTTTATCTTCGACGAATACGCCATCACGCTCTGGAGAAAGATCAATTGAGCTTGCGTACGTAGTGTTGATGATTGATAGCGTTACATCATCCAGTGAACGTGGCAGTTGTGGTGCTTCAAGCTCAATGATTTCGATGTTTTTAGGGTTTGCAACGATATCGCGTACGGTTGCTTGTAGACCAGCACCTTCACGTAATTCAATCAGACCTTGTTGCTCAAGTAGCAGCAAAGAGCGGCCTAGGTTTGTTGGATCGTTAGGTACCGCGATACGTGCACCATCTTGAATTTCATCAACAGATTTTACTTGCTTTGAGTAACCAGCAATTGGGTAGACGAAGGTGTTACCCGCGATAGCCAGTTTGTAACCACGGTCTTCCATTTGCTTGTCTAGGTATGGCTTGTGTTGGAATGCATTGGCATCAACAGAACCGTCATCCAGTGCTGCGTTTGGTGTCACATAGTCAGTGAACGTCACTAGTTCAACATCTAAGTTGTATTTCTCTTTTGCAATTTTGGCTGCCACTTCTGCCACTTGTGCTTCAGCGCCAGCAATAACGCCAACTTTCACTTTGTTTAGGTCTACTTCTTTATCACCGCAGCCAGCGAGAACTAGAGCGGAAGCCGCTGTAACGATAGTCAAAAGACTTTTAAGGCCAAGTTTCATCTGTATCTCCTTATAATTATTTAAATTAAATGCTTATCTGTGGTCTACGCGGCGTACCACTGCGTCACCGATTGATTGAATGATTTGTACTAGAACAATGAGCATCACAACGGTAACGGCCATGATGGTGACATCGTAGCGGTGGAAACCATATCGAATGGCTACGTCGCCTAAGCCACCACCACCGACTGTACCAGCCATTGCGGAATAGCTCACCAGAGTAACGAGTGTTATCGTCACTGAGTTAACAATAGTCGGCATTGCTTCAGGTAGCAGGACTTTTGTAATGATTTGTGTTGGCGTTGCGCCCATAGATTGTGCAGCTTCCACCAATCCAGAAGGCACTTCCAACAACGCACCTTCAATAAGACGCGCGACAAAAGGAATGGCACCAATGGTTAATGGTACGATAGCAGCAGTGGTACCAATAAAGGTACCAACCAACATTTTCGTCACCGGAATAATGGCTACCATCAAAACAAGGAATGGAACTGAGCGGCCGATGTTGACGATGGCACCTAATGAACCATTGAGTCTGGTGTTTTCTAACAGCCCACCTTTTTTGGTGATATGCAGAATCACACCTAAAGGAATACCGACAGCAAAACCAACAATACCCGCAACCGCGACCATATAAAGGGTTTCCCATGTCGCGCCAAGAAGAAGCGTGCTATTGAGACTTAGCCATTCAGAAATCGTATTAAAGGACATAACCAAGCACCTCTACTTTCACGTTGTGATCACGCAGGTACTCAATCGCTGCGTTGTCGTTTTCTTCATTACCAAATAACTCTGCGACCATCATGCCGAATTTAACGCCACCGGCATAATCAAGATCAGAGCTCAGGATACTGACGTCTATATTGTACTTGCGTGAAATTTGTGACATCAGCGGAGCATCCACCGTTGCGCCAGTAAACTCAAGACGAACCAGTGGATGGCTGCCTTGAACACGCTGCGATTGCAGCCGTGCTTGATAATCTTCAGGAATCGATAGATCTAAAGTCGAGCGAATAAATTCGTGGGCAAGTTCTGTTTTTGGATGAGCGAAAATGTCGCCAACCGTACCTTTCTCTACTAATTCGCCACCACCAATGATCGCTACTTCGTGACAGATGCTTTTTACCACTTCCATTTCATGAGTGATCAGCAAGATGGTGATGTTAAGCTGACGGTTTATTTTTTTTAACAGCTCAAGAATCGATTGAGTTGTCGCGGGGTCAAGTGCGCTGGTGGCTTCATCACAAAGTAGCACGCTTGGGTCAGACGCTAATGCTCGAGCGATTGCGACACGTTGTTTTTGACCACCACTCAAGTTTGAAGGGTAGCTCTCATGTTTGTCTTCTAAGCCGACTAACTTAAGCAGCTCGGTCACTTTCTCACTGACTTGTGCTTTCTCTTTCCCTGCGAGCTCTAGTGGAAGCGCGACATTGTCAAATACGGTTCGCGATGACAGCAGGTTAAAATGTTGAAAGATCATGCCAATGTTGCGGCGTGTTTCTACCAACTGCTTTTTACTTAATTGAGTTAGGTCTATACCATCGACAATGATAGAGCCAGAAGTCGGTGCTTCCAACATATTCACACAACGGATCAGTGTACTTTTACCGGCACCTGAAGAGCCGATGACTCCAAAGATGGTGCCCTTGGCGATATGTAGGTTAATGTCTTTCAGGGCAAGAATTTCTTTACTGCCTTGATAGAACACTTTGTTGACTTCTTTTATTTCTATCATGTTTCAACCTGCACAGAGATATGGGGAACTTCATTGTCAAAAACGGCTTTTGACAGAACTAAATTTTGAGCTCTATCTCAATTTTTAGTAGATGCTATGGGTTAACTTGATCGAAGTCAATAGGTATTTTTACGTCTAGACGTCTAAAACTAGTGGGTGTAATTTACTGAAAATGAGGTGACCTTCGCTCCAGGTAAAGAGAACCAACGGCAACGCCCATGATGCAACGATTCTTTGCGGATGCAGCGTAAATTTTGCTTGGAAAGACGCTGAATTAGATAGTGTTGAAGTTTATAAGGTATGTAATAATCGGATAAAACTGAGTAAATAGAGAAATACGTTTTGGCAAAACCCGCTGTTTTTATTGATCGTGATGGCGTAATTAACGTTGACCACGGCTATGTTCACGATGAGCATGATTTTGAGTACATCGAAGGTGTGTTTGAAGCAACAAAAGCGCTGAAAGAGCAGGGCTACCTGTTGGTGCTGGTAACTAACCAATCAGGTATTGCACGCGGTAAGTTCAGTGAAGATCGTTTCTTGTCTTTGACTCAGTGGATGGACTGGAACTTTGTCGATCATGGTGTTGAGTTTGATGGTATCTATTACTGTCCACACCATCCTGAGCATGGCATTGGTGAGTACAAGCAAGATTGTGACTGCCGTAAGCCAAAGCCAGGCATGTTTATTTCAGCTCGTGATTTCTTGAAAATTGATATGGCAAAGTCGGTTATGATCGGTGACAAAGCCGAAGACATGATGGCTGCCGAGGCCGCTGGCGTGGGAACAAAAATCTTGGTTCGTACTGGCAAACCAATCACAGAACAAGGGGAAGCGCTTGCAACGGTTGTACTTGATAGCGTTGCAGACGTACCCGCTTATCTAAACAGATAGTTTGTACCATTTCATATGCTAGAGAAGCGTTTGCTTCTCTTTTACTTTATTGCTGTTAAAGTTCAACCATCTAATTATCCACTATCTTAATTCAGTCACCTATGAGCAAAAAACTCACCATACTCGATATCGCTAAACTGGCTGGCGTCGGTAAATCGACGGTAAGTCGTGTTCTCACCAATGATCCAAAAGTAAAACCACAAACGCGAGAGAAGGTTGAGCAAATCATTCGTGAGTCAGGCTATGTACCATCCAAGTCAGCGCAATCCATGCGGGGGGGGAGCCAAAAAGTTATCGGTGTAATTATCTCTCGCCTCGATTCGCCGTCGGAAAACCGTGCTGTTGGTACCATGCTCAATGCGTTGTATTCGGCGGGATACGATGTCGTGATCATGGAGAGCCAGTTTGATCGTGATAAAACCAACGAGCACTTAAGCGTACTCAAGCGTCGCAATGTTGATGGTGTTATCGTATTTGGTTTTACCGGATGCGATGAACAAGCCCTAGCTGAATGGGGGAATCGTATCGTGGTGATTGCGATGGATACCGATGAGGTGTCTTCGATTAACTATGATAATCAAGGTGTGATAGAGATGGCGTTGTCTCATCTTGAAAATCAATCGTTGTCTCGAATTGCCTACATGGGGGTTGACCCAGAGGACAAGACCACAGGTCTAATTCGTTTAAATGCCTACAAGGCTTGGTGCCAGCGCAAGCAGCTTACCCCTTGTTTTCAAACTGGTAAGCTAAGCCATGAAAGTGCTTATCGATTGGTCGAGAACGTATTAGCACCGGATACTCAAGCTATTGTTTGCGCGAGTGATACTATTGCGTTGGGTGTCCTCAAACGTCTTCAAGAGCTAGGTCGTGAAGACGTGGTCGTGACCGGTGTGGGTGGCAACGAGTTGCTTTCTTTCCTATTTCCCAATGTTTTTAGTGTTGACCCAGGTTACTCTCTTGCAGGAGAGAAATCTGCAAAAATGCTTATTAATCAATTGAATGGCTATGATAAGGTCGTTCATTTCACACAACAACCTATCTGTCGTTAATCTCGTCTCCAACGTTCTGATCTAAAATTAGACTGTGATCATTCTCAATTAATGGGACTGTTCCCATTTTGTTTTTATTCTTCGAGTGGCACTATTAAAATTATCGAGTGGGAATGTTCCCATTAATAACAATAAAAAGATGAATTCAATGTATCTAATCCAAGGTGGACAAAGTTATGAGTAAGATTGCGCGTAAAGACGTGGAGCGTCTTGTTGAGTTGGTCGGTGGGCCGGACAACATTGCCAGTGTCAGCCACTGTTTAACTCGCTTGCGTTTTGTTCTAAACGATACCGACAAAGCGGACACAAAACAGTTGGAAGCGTTGAGTATGGTGAAAGGTTGCTTCACTAACGCTGGTCAGTTCCAAGTGGTTATCGGCACTGAAGTCGATGATGTCTATAAAATGCTGATTGAACTGACGGGTAAAAGCGAAGCCAGCAAAGACGAAGCTAAGAACGCGGCTCGTCAAAATATGAATATCATAGAGCGTGGTATTTCCCATCTTGCAGAAATTTTTGTCCCATTGCTGCCTGCGATCATTACTGGTGGTTTGATTCTTGGTTTCCGTAACGTAATAGGCGACATCAAAATGTTTGATGGCCAAACGCTTACCGAAATCAGTCAGTTTTGGGCGACCGTCCATTCATTCTTATGGTTAATCGGCGAGGCGATTTTCTTCTTCCTCCCCGTTGGTGTGTGCTGGTCAACGGTGAAAAAGCTCGGTGGTACACCGATACTAGGGATCACGCTCGGTGTCACGTTGGTTTCGCCGCAGTTAATGAATGCGTACTTAATTGGTAAGCAAGTTCCGGAAGTGTGGGACTTTGGGTTGTTTGTGATAGAGAAGGTCGGCTACCAAGCACAGGTCATTCCGGCGATGTTAGCAGGTATGGCATTAGCGTTTATTGAAACACGCTTAAAACGCATCATTCCTTCTTATTTGTACCTCGTTGTGGTGCCATTTGTTTCCCTTATTGTTGCTGTCATTTTAGCGCATTCAATCATTGGTCCATTCGGCCGCATGCTAGGTGATGGTGTCGCCTTCGCAGCGAAAGCCGCCATGACGGGTGACTTTGCGATGATCGGTTCAACCATCTTTGGGTTCTTGTATGCACCGCTGGTGATTACAGGTATCCACCACACGACAAACGCCGTGGACTTGCAGTTGATGCAAGAGCTTGGTGGCACGCCGATTTGGCCTTTGATTGCGTTATCAAACATTGCTCAAGCATCGGCAGTGGTTGGCATCATTATCATTAGTAGAAAGCAAGATGAACGTGAAATTTCAGTGCCAGCCGCAATCTCTGCCTATCTTGGTGTGACAGAGCCTGCCATGTACGGCATCAACCTGAAATACAAGTTCCCGATGATAAGCGCAATGATTGGTAGTGCTTGTGCTGCTGCAATCTGTGGTAGTGCGGGAGTGATGGCGAACGGTATTGGTGTGGGCGGTTTGCCGGGTATTTTGTCTATCCAGCCACAGTTTTGGGGCATTTTTTCTCTAGCGATGCTTGTTGCGATGGTGGTGCCTGCTGCACTAACGTTAATTCTTTATAAGCGTGCTCAGGCAAAAGGTGAGCTTGAAGCGGCCAGCGCGTAATTCGATTTAAGGCAGTCACTTGGCTGCCTTCCTCTATCTCTTTTATTTGTTTTTTCTTTTTAAAATTTTAATTGGTAAGTGAGTGTTAGACATGGCTATGACCAAGCAAGATGGAAGCTGGTGGAAAACCGCAACCATCTACCAAATTTACCCAAAAAGCTTTTGTGACAGCGGCAGTAAAGGCACGGGCGACATTAAAGGGATCATTTCTAAGCTGGATTATCTAAAGCATTTGGGAGTGGATGCGATTTGGCTAACTCCGGTGTATCAATCTCCGATGGTTGATAACGGTTACGATATTTCCGATTACTACGCGATCAATCCAGAATTCGGCACTATGGATGATTTTGATACCTTGCTGGCAGAAGCGCATCTGCTAGGCATTCGTATCATCATGGACATCGTTGTCAACCACACGTCAACTGAGCATCACTGGTTCCAATCTGCACTGGGCGACAAAAACAGTCCATATCGCGATTATTACATCTGGAAAGATCCGGTCAATGGCGCGGAACCTAATAATTGGCAATCGAAGTTTGGTGGCAGTGCGTGGGAGCTGGATCAAATGACAGGCCAGTACTATTTACACCTTTTTGCTCAAGAACAAGCGGATTTGAACTGGGAAAACCCAGCAGTGCGCGAGGAAGTTAAAGATGTGATCAGATTTTGGGCTGAGAAGGGCGTCGATGGTTTCCGCCTAGACGTTATCAATCTGATTTCAAAGCAGCAAGATTTCCCTAATGATCACCGTGGTGATGGCCGTCGTTTCTATACTGACGGTCCTCGTGTACACGAATACCTGCAAGAAATTAGTGACGCGGTGTTTCAAAAGTATGGCAGCGTAACGGTGGGTGAAATGTCTTCCACCACGCTTGAGCACTGCCAGCAATACTCTTCATTAGACGGAAAAGAGCTGTCTATGGTGTTCAACTTCCATCACCTGAAAGTGGATTATCCAAATGGTGATAAATGGACGAAAGCACCGTTTGATTTCATTCAGTTAAAGCAAATCTTTAATCATTGGCAAACCGGATTGAATGGTAAAGGATGGGGGGCGTTGTTCTGGTGTAATCATGACCAGCCACGCGTCGTTAGTCGACTGGGCGATGATCAACAATACCGTGTGGAGTCTGCGAAGATGTTGGCAGCATCGGTACATATGATGCAAGGTACACCGTACATCTATCAAGGTGAAGAGATTGGTATGACTAACCCGGGTTACACCGACCTTTGTCAATACCGCGATGTTGAAAGTACGAACATGTACGACATCATGGTCAACCGAGATGGTGTCGCGCACGAGGACATGATGGCGATTTTGGCGCAAAAGTCACGCGATAACTCGCGTACGCCAATGCAATGGAACAGCCAAAAAAACGCAGGGTTTACAGAAGGTAAACCCTGGCTTGAAATCGCACAAAACTACTCCGATATCAACGCTGACGCGGCGGTTGCCGAATTGAATTCGGTGTTTTACTTCTACAAACGTTTGATAGAACTGCGCAAACAAGTGCCTGTCATTACTGATGGTCGTTATGAAGATTTACTCCCAGAGCATCAGCGCATTTTTGCTTACGCTCGCCAAAACGACCAACAAACGCTGCTGTGTATTAATAACTATTACGGTGAAGAGGTGGAATGCGTACTGCCAGACCGTTTTGATATGAATAAAGCGAAAAACTTGCTATCTAACTATCAAAACTCAGCGAGCGCGGTTGCGTCAAATCATCAAGTGTTACGACCTTACGAAACTCGTATTTTATTGATAGAAGAATAAACTCGGGCGCCAACAGCCCCCAGGATTGATGTTCGAGATGAAGGCTTTGGTGTGCTCCCCAAAGCCTTTTTAATTTATGTGTGAAGGAGTGTTATTTATGAACCGTAGGTTACAGAATAGCGGTGTGGTTTGTGGTTCATCGCTAACACAAGGTTAAGAGCGAATGCCCCTAAAGCAGACAGAGCAATAATCCACGGCGAAACAAAGAACATGGAACCTAATACAATGCACACATCTATCGCCATCTGGCTTTTACCTACAGATATCCCAAATTTGTCTTGAATAAATAAACACAGGACATTAAAGCCACCGAGGCTGGAGCGGTGTCTGAATAAGATCAGCATCCCGAGTCCCATTAAAATCCCCCCTGCCACGGCACAATAGACGTCGTTGACCGACTCAAGCGAAATCAGTAAATAAAGATGATCGGCAAAAACTGAAACCAAAGCACCAGAAATCACACTATTTATTGCAAAACGGCGCCCGAAGCGTTTCCATGCTAATAGGTAAAAAGGGCAATTAGTCAAAAAGTACAGCATACCGAAGGTAAAAGGTGTAAATTGGCTGATAAGCAAAGCCAAACCTGTTGTGCCTCCAGTAAGGAGGTTTGCAGATTGGAGAAAGAAAACACCCTGGGCTACCAAAAAAGTGCCCGTGAGGATCGCTATCCAGTCTTCTTTTCTTGAGTGTTTTTCCATCAAAGTAATAGTCATAGGTGAGAATTTAGGGTCGCATAATAGTAAAAAGATGATCTTTTCGGTAGCTAGAGGGTAAAATTTACGGTAAACCTATGTAATTGCTGTTTTACAGGGTGTAAAGCACAAAATTGACAGGTAACAATTGTCGTTAAACGATTGCAATACAACGATGATAATTATTGCTTGTCATCATGAAAAAACTGCATGAGAAAAATTGTAAATTTCTCTTTATGACCTAGATCAAATTATGTAGAATGCGCGCCAATAGGGTGACGAAAACGTTTGCGTAGGGTCATTCAACAGTTTTTTTGCAACTTTCAGTACTAATCTGAGTCAGGAGATACAGATGCTTAAGCGTGATATGAACATCGCAGATTACGATGCGGAACTGTTCGCAGCTATCCAGGAAGAAACTCTTCGCCAGGAAGAACACATTGAACTTATCGCTTCTGAAAACTACACAAGCCCACGTGTAATGGAAGCGCAAGGTTCTCAGCTAACGAACAAATACGCTGAAGGCTACCCAGGCAAGCGTTATTACGGCGGTTGTGAATATGTAGATAAAGCGGAACAACTCGCGATCGATCGCGCATGTGAACTATTTGGTTGTGAATATGCGAACGTACAGCCTCACTCTGGTTCTCAAGCAAACAGTGCGGTTTACATGGCGCTGCTTAACCCAGGCGACACAGTACTTGGCATGAGCTTAGCTCACGGTGGTCACTTGACTCACGGTTCACCAGTAAACTTCTCTGGTAAGCACTACAACGTTATTCCTTACGGTATCGACGAAGCAGGCCAAATCAACTACGACGAGATGGAAGCTCTTGCGCTTGAACACAAACCTAAGATGATCATCGGCGGCTTCTCTGCTTACTCTCAAATTGTTGACTGGAAACGTATGCGTGAAATTGCAGACAAAGTTGACGCGTACCTCTTTGTTGATATGGCTCACGTAGCGGGTCTTATTGCTGCGGGCGAATACCCAACTCCTGTACCACATGCTCACGTTGTTACTACTACGACACACAAAACATTAGCAGGCCCACGTGGTGGTCTTATCCTGTCTAACGCTGGCGAAGACATGTACAAGAAGCTGAACTCAGCTGTCTTCCCGGGTGGTCAAGGTGGCCCTCTAATGCATGTGATTGCTGGTAAAGCGGTCGCGTTCAAAGAAGCAATGGAGCCTGAGTTTAAAGCATACCAAGCTCGCGTTGTTCAAAACGCTAAAGCGATGGTTGCTCAGTTCCAAGAGCGTGGATACAAGATCGTTTCTAACGGTACAGAAAACCACCTGTTCCTTGTTGACTTAATCGACAAGAACATCACGGGCAAAGAAGCGGATGCCGCACTAGGTGCAGCGAACATCACTGTAAACAAAAACTCTGTACCCAATGATCCACGTAGCCCATTTGTTACGTCAGGTATCCGTGTTGGTACACCAGCGATCACTCGTCGCGGCTTCACTCAAGAAGACGCAAAAGAGTTGGCTAACTGGATGTGTGATGTGTTAGATAACATTGAAAACCAAGACGTTATTGAAGCGACAAAACAGAAAGTGCTAGATATCTGTAAGCGTCTACCGGTTTACGCCTAACTTTACTTTATAAACAATAGCTTCTTCATAGAGTGAGCCGATTTCGGTGTCGAACATACTCATTTGCTCGCGCAAACTATGTGTGTTCTCCTAGAACTCGATTCATCTATTTTGAGAATTAAATATCAAGGTCCTCAATTGAGGGCCTTTTTGTTTTTCTGGCTTTCTAGAATTAAATATGACCACTTTCTCACTTGGCTTGGTGTTAGTTACCAGATACAAAAAAGGTTGGCGAAGTGCCAACCTTTTTTGTTATTGAGAACTCATTGATTACTTGATCTCGATACCTTGTGCTTGCATGTCGGCGTGGTATGAAGAGCGAACAAACGGTCCGCATGCTGCGTGTGTAAATCCAAGTTCTAGTGCGATCTCTTTGAGCTCGTCAAACTCTGATGGCGGAACATAACGCTCTACTGGTAAGTGGTGACGGCTTGGTGCAAGGTATTGACCAAGAGTCAGCATGGTGACACCGTGTTCGCGCAGATCTTTCAGTACTTCTACGATCTCTTCTTTTGTCTCACCGAGGCCCATCATCAGACCCGACTTGGTCGGAACATCAGGATGTTGCTCTTTGAATTTCTTCAATAACTGTAGCGACCACTTATAGTTCGCACCTGGACGAGCTTTACGATAAAGGCGCGGTGCTGTTTCCAAGTTATGGTTAAATACATCGGGTGGATTGTCTTTCATTAAATCCAGTGCAACGTCCATACGACCACGGAAATCAGGAACAAGCGTCTCAATCTTAATTTCTGGGTTCTGTTCACGAATTTCGCGGTTACAGTCGGCAAAGTGTTGTGCACCACCATCACGCAGATCGTCACGATCGACCGATGTGATCACCACGTACTTCAGTTTCATATCGGCGATGGTTTTTGCTAGTTTTTTGGGTTCTTCTGCTTCAGGTGGAAGAGGTCGACCATGAGCAACGTCGCAGAAAGGACAACGACGAGTACAGATTGCGCCTAAGATCATAAAGGTCGCAGTGCCGTGGTTAAAACATTCCGCAAGGTTAGGGCAAGAGGCTTCTTCACACACCGAGTGAAGTTTGTTCTTACGCATTGCTGCTTTAATATCTTGAATTCGTTGGCTATCGGCTGGTAGCTTGATCTTCATCCAATCAGGCTTACGCAGCACTTCTTTCTGCTCTGTAGGCATGTTCTTTACTGGAATCAATGCCATTTTGTCGGCGTCACGATATTTAACGCCTTTTTCCATCTGGATTGGTTTGCTCATGCTTTATTACCTTGAGAAGGTGCTTCTGTGCTGAATTTTACTTGCTCATAATCAAGCAAAGTAACGAGTTCTTCTATTAATTGTTTTTCGACTGCTTCGATGTTCTCTGGTCCGCCAAGTTGGCTTACTTGAACCATCTCCATCCCAGCGTAGCCACATGGGTTGATTCGCAGGAACGGTGTTAAGTCCATGTTTACATTCAGAGCAAGCCCATGAAACGAGCATCCTTTGCGAATACGTAGACCTAGAGAGCATATTTTTTTGCCATCGACATACACACCTGGAGCGTCAGGTCGGGCGGCAGAGTCGATATTGTATGCTTTTAATGTGTTGATCACGAGGTTCTCTATATGGGTAACGAGATCTCGAACTCCTAATTTCTTGCGACGCAGGTTTATCAGGAAGTAGACGACAAGTTGACCAGGGCCGTGGTACGTCACTTGACCACCGCGATCGCTTTGCACGACAGGAATGTCACCAGTATTAATCAAGTGTTCGGTTTTGCCTGCCTGACCTTGGGTAAAGACTGGGTTATGTTCAACTAACCAAACCTCATCGAGTGTTTCCTCGGTGCGTTGATCGGTGAACTCATGCATTGCCTTCCATACAGGTTCATACTCCTGACGGCCAAGTCGTTTGACAACAAGCTGGTGTGGCATGGGGGTTCCTGTCGCTATTATATAAAGTATTTGGATTATAAACTGGATAATCTCTCTACTCTACCGTTGAGTAACAGTTTTTTAACTCAACGATGATTGGTAATCTATTATCTTATTGATATATAAAAAGAAAGCAGCCAGAGCTGCTTTCAAAAAAAATTTAATTTATAAAATAATTATAGAACCATGCGAACAATGTCGATTTCACCCAGCTCTTTATATAGGGTTTCTACTTGCTCGATAGAAGTCGCAGTAATGTTGATTGATACCGAGTGGTAATTGCCTTTAGCACTTGGTTTTACCGCTGGGCTGTAATCCCCTGGAGCATGGCGTTGAATCACTTCAAGAACAAGTTCTGGAAGTTCAGGTTTTGCATGACCCATGACTTTGTAAGTAAAAGAGCAAGGGAACTCAAGCAGGTCTTTTAATTTTGCATCAGAGTTGATGGTTAGCATGTCGGTCACTCCAGTTGGTATTGGTTGCGGTGCGAAATAGTACAGTCAAATTAAGGTGAACTCAAGGTGAGGATCGCATACTTAAAAAGCCGCCATCGTTGGCGGCTTTAAGAATCGGTTTGTTAATCTTTAGCTTGCTTTAGAAGAAGCTCTTGAATAACAACACAATGTAGTCCCACATGCGGCTAAACAGGCTACCTTGCTCAACCGTTTCTAGCGCCATAAGTGGATACTCTGCAATATCTTCACCATCAATTTGGTAGTATAGCTTACCAACTACATCGCCTTTGTTGATCGGTGCTTCTAGTTCTTTTTCAAGAACAAAACTTGCTTTTAGGTTTTTCGCTTCACCGCGAGGCAGAGTTACGTACGTATCTTGGTCCAAACCAAGTGCGACCGTGCCTTTGTTGCCCATCCATACTTTTTCTTCTACGAACGTCTCACCCGCTTTGTGTGGTGCCACTGTTTCAAAAAAGCGGAAGCCGTAGCTCAATAGCTTTTTGCTTTCAGATTTACGTGCATTCGCATCTTTTGTGCCCATCACGACTGCCACCAAACGCATTTGACCTTCTGTCGCAGAGCTCACTAAGCTATAACCAGCGTTGCTCGTATGGCCTGTTTTGATGCCGTCAACGTTCATGCTTTTATCCCACAGTAGACCGTTACGGTTATACTGAGTGATGCCGTTGTAGCTGAATTTTTTCTGAGAGTAGATGCGATATTCGTTTGGTACATCGCGAATCAGTGCCTTACCCAGCAGCGCCATGTCATATGGTGTTGAGTAAAGGTTTGGATTATCTAAACCGTGCACGTTGGCGAAGTGTGAGTTGCTCATACCTAACGTATTTGCCCAGGCGTTCATTAGATCAACAAACGCGTCCTCTGAACCAGCTATGTGCTCTGCCATGGCAACGCATGCATCGTTACCTGACTGGATGATGATACCGCGGTTGAGATCTTTTACTTTAACGGTTGTGCCTACTTCAATGAACATCTTTGAAGATTCAGGGAAGTTTTTCGCCCACGCATTTTTGCTGATGGTGACGTCATCATCTTCTGAAATATTACCACGTGCCAGCTCTTGACCAATGACGTAGCTGGTCATCATTTTTGTCAAACTTGCAGGAGATAACTTAGTGTTCATCTCTTTTTCTGCTAAGACTTTACCGGAGTTGTAATCCATCAATACGTAGCCTTTCGCTGCGATTTGAGGCGAGTCCGGTACCACGATAGGTGAAGCGAGAACTGATTGAGCAAAAGTTGCAGAAAGCGCAACGGAAGAAACGAGAATAGATTTCACAAACTTAGTTTTATTCATGGTAATTCAAATTTTTGGGTTAACTGCGAACATCTTATCAGAATCCCTAGTTAGATAAGAGGGGGATTCACCTAGAAATTCATGATACTAGCTCATTGGGCAGTGTTAATGTTGTTGTGTTTTTTAATAAATGCAGACGAATAGCCGAGCAACTTTACTTTATCCAAGGTCGCTTGAGTCAGGGAATAGTCAGTAAACGGCCCCAAAAGCAAACGATAAGACTCTTTCGTATTTTCTAGAAAAGAATCTGTATCCAGCTTTTGACCAAGTTCTTGACCTAAAGTTCGCGCGCGCCCCTCATTTTTTGATGAGGAAACTTGGATAACGTATTTTGGGTGCGCTTCCAATGACTTTTTATCATTGGGTTTATTCACGCTAATTACTTCGATTTGAACGTTGGCAGTGCCCGTTTTAATCACATCTAACTTGTGTGCGGCGGCATAGCTGAGATCAATGATGCGACCGGTATGGAACGGTCCTCGGTCATTAACTCGAACGACGGTGCTTTTACCATTATCGGTATTTGTCACTTTGACATAACTCGGCAGCGGTAAGGTTTTATGCGCGGCTGTCATTGAGTACATGTCGTATATTTCACCATTCGAGGTCAGGTGTCCCTGAAATTTTTTGCCGTACCAAGACGCTCGACCTCGTTGAGTAAAACCTTTTGCGTTGCGAACGATTTTATAATCTTGGCCGCGCAGGTGATAATCTCTGTTACCACCTAAGCTGTAAGGTTCGTATCTTGGGTGAGCATCTTCGATATGCTCGACCGATATGGGGGAGTCTGGTGCAACATCTGACTCGAGTTCGTAACGACCTGTTTGCTTTTTTTCACTCGTTTTTTCGCTCGTTGATGAGCAACCTGCCAAGACTAGGGCAGTAAAAACTAAGGTATATAAAGCGCGTTTTTGCATGTTTAGGTTGCCTTAGAGAATGCTTTTCGGTGCGTGTGAATCGACATTAAAATACCAAAACCAGCCATCAGGGTCACCATAGAAGTACCACCATAGCTGATCAGTGCTAAAGGTACGCCGACGACGGGTAGGATGCCACTTACCATGCCGATATTTACAAAAATATAAACGAAGAAACTTAATACAATACTGCCTGCCATCATTCGTCCAAATGCGGTTTGAGCTTGGCTGGCGAGGTAAAGACCTCGACCAATGATAAATAGATAGATGGCAAGTAAGCACAGGAAGCCGATCATACCCCACTCTTCAGCAATGACTGCAAAGATAAAGTCAGTATGTCGTTCAGGCAGAAATTCTAACTGTGACTGCGTACCGTGCAACCAGCCTTTACCAAAGATGCCACCCGAGCCGATTGCGATTTTACTCTGAATGATATGGTAACCAGCTCCGAGTGGATCGGACTCTGGATTAAATAGTGTTCTAACCCGGACTTTCTGATATTCACGCATTAGGAAGAACCACAGAATCGGAATAAAACCGCCAACTGCTATGGCCGCAGCCGCAATGATTTTCCAACTAATACCTGCCAGGAAGATAACGAATATCCCTGATGCGGCGATAAGAATAGATGTACCTAAGTCGGGTTGTTTGGCGATTAAGATGGTCGGTACCATCACCATGGCAAATGCAATCACCAATGTTTTAAATGATGGAGGCAAGGCCTGACGACCAATGTAGCGAGCCACCATTAGTGGTACCGCCAACTTCAGTAATTCGGACGGTTGGAAGCGAACAAAACCCAGGTTCAGCCAGCGTTGTGCGCCCTTTGAGGCTTCACCAAAAAACAATACGCCGAACAGCAACACGACGCCGCCTATAAACATAAGAGGTGCTAGGTTTTCGTAAGTCCTTGGAGATAACTGAGCGAGAACAATCATTACCACAAGAGACAGCACCATACGCATGATTTGTCTATCCATCATGGCGAGGTTTTGTCCACTTGCGCTATAAATGATCACCAGACCGAAAGCCATCAAAGCTAACAAGCCAAGTAGCAACGGCAAATCAATATGAAGGCGCTCGAATTGGGAGCGATTTTTACCTGTAGAGGGATCCATCTTCATTAGTGTGTTGCCTCTGATTTTTCTTCTTCTGGTTTTGTCGCCTCAGGACCAAGTATGACCCGGTCGAAAATTTTTCTCGCGACTGGTCCGCCGTGACTTGAACCACCACCAGCATTTTCCAGCACGACGGTGACGACAACTTCTGGGTTTTCAAAGGGAGCGAAGCCGGTAAACAACGCGTGGTCGCGCAGATGCTCTGCGACTTCATCGGCATTATATTCTTCGTTCTCTGCCAAACCGAAAACTTGGGCCGTACCTGATTTTCCGGCGGTTTGATAACTCATGTCATAAAATGAACGACGAGCTGTGCCTCGAGTCCCATGGTTGACTCGACGCATGCCTTCTTTGGCTAAGTCCCAGTATTTCTTTGGTACCCCTTTGATTGGCGGATAAGTCACGTACTCTTCCGTCCTTTGCTCATCAAAGTCACCGCTATTTTCAATCGTCGATTTTAATAAGTGAGGGGCCACGACTTTTCCGTCATTAACTAATACTGACGTCGCTTTTGCTATTTGCATCGGGGTAGCGGTCCAATAACCTTGCCCAATACCAACGGGAATCGTATCACCTTTGTACCAAGGAGTGCGGTGGCGTGACATTTTCCATTCTCGAGTTGGCATATTTGCCTTACTTTCTTCAAAAATATCAATGCCGGTATAGTCGCCAAAACCGAATTTCATCATCCAAGTAGAAAGCCGATCAATGCCCATGTCGTAAGCCACTTGGTAGTAAAAAGTATCGACCGACTCTTCAATCGACTTAACCACATCAACGCGTCCATGTCCCCAGCGCAACCAGTCACGAAATGGACGCGTATTGGAGTTCGGGATTCGCCAATAACCTGGGTCATTTCGCGTTGTGTTAGGAGTAATGACGCCTTCCTGTAACGCGGAAACGGCTATCATAGGTTTGACCGTAGAGGCCGGTGGATAAATACCTAATGTAATTCGATTGACAAGAGGACGGTCTTTATTATTCAGCAGAGCCCGGTACGCTTTGCCGGAAATACCATGGACGAAAGCGTTGGGATCATAGCTTGGGCTTGAGACCATCGCCAAAATGCCATTATCTCTTGGGTCCATAACAACAGCACTGCCGCGACGTCCGTCGAGCAACTGATGCACATACATTTGCAAGTTGATATCGAGATTTAAGACGATATCTTCACCTGGGGTAGGTGGAACGTACTTGAGCGTACGAATAACGCGCCCACGACTGTTAACTTCTACCTCTTGATAACCTGCCGTACCATGGAGTAAGTCTTCGTAGTATTTTTCGATACCTAACTTACCAATATCACGAGTTGCTTGATAGTTAGCTGCTTTTTCTTCTCGAATCAAACGTTGCATATCGCGATCATTAATGCGCGACACATAGCCGATAACGTGCGTTAAAACTTCACTAAATGGATAGTAACGTTTTAGTGTTGCGCTGATTTCAACACCTGGGAAACGGTATTGATTCACCGAAAATACGGCGACTTGTTTTTCATCTAATTGAGTGAGAAGGGGGACAGACTTAAAGCGACGAGTGCGTTTTCGCTCACGCTGGAAGCGTTCGATTTCTTCCGGTGTGATCTCTAAAATCGTTTGTAGCTCTTCGATGGTTTTATCGATGTTTTTAACCTTTTCTGGTGTGATCTCTAAGTTAAAAACAGGTCTGTTTTCAGCAAGTAAGACACCATTGCGATCATAGATAAGACCACGGTTAGGGGCGATTGGAACGATTTTTATCCGGTTGTCATTGGAACGAGTTTGATAGTCTTGATACTGGTTGACCTGAATATTGTACATATTGGCAACCAGCACTCCCATCAAAATGACGATGCCGATAAATGCAACGATAGCGCGATTGGCAAACAAACGCGCTTCGGCTTGATAATCTCGGATTTGACTACGGCGCTTACGAATCATTAACGCTTGGCTCTAAAGTTAAACAATGATCATGAAAATGAATCAACGATTATTCGCGGTGGTAAGGGTGGTTAGCGGTAATGCTCCACGCTCGGTATAAGCTTTCTGCCATCACGATACGAACTAGGGGATGTGGCAACGTCAATGCTGATAATGACCAGCTTTGATCAGCCGCGGCTTTACAGGCTGGTGCTAATCCTTCAGGGCCGCCAATTAAAATGGACACATCACGAGCGTCCAACTTCCAGGCTTCTAATTGCTCGGCCAGTTGCGGTGTATCCCACTTTTTTCCTGGGATATCCAAGGTGACGATGCGGTTACCTTTTGGTACCGCTGCCAACATGGCTTCCCCTTCTTTTTGTAAAATACGGGTAATATCAGCGTTTTTACCCCGTTTACCTGCGGGGATTTCTACCAATTCTAACGGCATATCATGTGGGAAACGACGTCGATACTCTTGAAAGCCTTCTTCGACCCATTTCGGCATTTTTGTCCCAACGGCAATGAGTTGAATTTTCAAACGACTAACCCCAGAGTTTTTCTAGCTGGTATAAAGCGCGGTGTTCTTCCTGCATTACGTGCAACATAGCATCACCCATGTCCAGCACGACCCATTCACCTTCGTTCTCACCTTCCATGCCTAATGGAGCAAGCCCAGCCTTTTTTACTTCTGATGCGACGTGATCTGCGATAGAAGATACATGGCGTTTAGACGTGCCCGTACAGATAATCATGTAGTCTGTCACGCTCGATTTGTCTTCTACATTCAGGATGATGATATCTTCCGCTTTCATATCGTCGGCTTTATCAGCCAAAAAGTCTTTCAATTGTTCGCGAAGCACTCAGTTTTCCTCGGTTTATCTCTTGTCTCGGTTTGTTTTGCACGTATCTAGGGCAAAACAAGGTCGCGCACTATATCACGCTTTGATTTTTAAATTGCCAGCTTAATATCAGGAGAGCAGGTTTCTAGGCTCAATTGATGAATAGTTGGCCAAACGGATTGGTCATATTGGGTTTTCGCTTTTATCTCTGCTTGCGCGAGCACTGAGATAAGTGCGTGTATACGTTGAGCCGTTAGTCTGTTCAGTGCTGCATTGTATAGTGGCCGCTTGTTTTGCCACACCCGATATTTTTCAAAAACTTGATTCATTCCCATCTGAGTTAAGTCTCTGTGCATACTTAACAACTGATGGAACTCTTTTTGAATACTACGAATAAGTATGACAGATTCAATGCCTTCTGCTTCTAACTGCCTCAATATACGTTGAGCTCGATTGGCTTTACCGGCAAGTACAGCATCTATCCAGTGAAACGTGGTAAAGTGATTGTTGCGACTTAAGGCTTTTTCGAGGCGCACTATCGTCAACTCTCCATCAGGGTAGAGTAGTGCCAGTTTCTCTAGGCTCTGAGAGAGAGCGAATAAATTCCCTTCATGCCATTGTGCGAGCATTTGTAGTGATTGCTGATCGGGCTTGAGTGCTAGCTTTCGGCAGCGTGCTTGGATGAACATCGGCAAGCGTTGCAAGTCTGGTGTCAGGCAACTGACCCAATCTCCTTTTGTACTCAGAGACTTAAACCATTTCGCATTCTCTTGTGCTTTCGTAAGCTTACTACCCACGATGACCAACATGATGTCGTCATGCAGTATGTCACAAAGCGATTGTAGCTCTTTACTAACCGTCGCCGTCATCCCACTTTCTGGGACCTCTAACTCAATGATCTGGCGGCTAGAAAATAAGCTTAATGCCTGAAAGCAATCGTAGACTTGATTCCAGTCCAAGTTGGGATCTATGGAAAATCGATGTGTTTCTTCGAAGCCATGCTGTTGCGCTGCTTTCTGGATCGCCTGACGACTCTCCTGAATCAATAGCGGCTCGTTACCAAAGATTAGGTAAACTTGCTTTATTTGTTTGGCTAGGTGATCAGCCAGTTTATCCGCATAAATTCGCATGATGACTAAGAGTTTGTGTTCGTCGCAGGTTCTTGGACGTGACCGGCTTCGTACTCTGCTCGGATACGACCTAGCTGACGCATCATTTGTTTAGCGGCCTGCTGGCGCATCTCATCTTCTATCACATCACGCTCAACAGATTTTGCCAATGCGGTTAGCGGGTTATCAAGGTAATTTCGGTTTACGGTTGTGGTAAAGCTCTTCGAGCCGTATCCAGGAATAGTGACACGGTAGTTCACCACGTACGTCAACTCTTTTTCTGCTGCACGGCTATTTTGGTACAGTGACAATGTGCGTTCGTCTAGGCTTGCTCTGAGCAAGTGTAAGTTAGGTATACTTGATGATGGTGAAACAAGCTCTACTTTGTTGAGTGTCAGTTCAGAGCGCACATAACGGGTTAGCGGGCTGTATTCATCATAACTAGAAAAGGACATGGTGTGCAGTTCTTCCGGAACGGAATATTCGCCACGAAGGTGGAAGCCGCAGGCAGAAAGAAGCCCCGTTAATACCAATACTACTGGCAGTTGAATGGCAGAGAAAAAACGCATTGATTGTATTCATCCTAAATTGAAAGAGGGATTTACCTCAAACCACTTTAAACAAATAGTTTGAGGTAAATAAACAGGGTGATTATTCACCCTGTTTATGACTCATTATTAACGAAATAGTTCGCTAATTATTGAGAGACGAAAAGTTGCAGATTTTGCAATGATCAGTTCGCAACAATATTGAGAAGTTTACCCGGAACGTAAATGACTTTACGGATGGTCTTACCTTCGGTGAATTTAGTCACGTTCTCGTCGTTCAGACCAAGTTCTTCAACTTGTTCTTTGCTTGCGTCAGCAGCAACGGTCAGTTTCGCACGTAGTTTGCCGTTTACTTGAACAACAATGGTCTTCTCGTCTTCAACCAGCGCACTTTCGTCGTAAGTTGGCCATCCAGCGTTATCAATGTCCGATTGACCTAGTGCTGTCCACAATTCGTACGAAATGTGTGGAGTGATAGGGTAAAGCATTGCGACGACTGCTTTCAGTGCTTCATCCAGAATTGCACGGTCTTGAACCGACTCTTGAGGTGCTTTTGCAAGCTTGTTCATGAGCTCCATGATTGCAGCGATAGCGGTATTGAACGTTTGGCGACGAGCGATATCGTCCGTCACTTTCGCAATGGTCTTGTGAACATCACGACGAAGCGCTTTTTGGTCGCTAGAAAGTGCAGCTGCATCCACAGCGTCTGATGCGCCTTTCTCAGTGTGTTCTTTTACCAGTTTCCATACACGTTTCAGGAAGCGGTTCGCACCTTCTACACCAGACTCTTGCCATTCTAGTGTCATGTCTGCTGGAGAAGCGAACATCATGAATAGGCGTACAGTGTCGGCACCGTATTTGTCGACCATCTCTTGCGGGTCAATACCGTTGTTCTTCGACTTAGACATTTTGATCATGCCTGAGTGCTCAACGTTACGACCTTGATTGTCTACAGCCGATTCGATGCGACCTTTACCGTCACGCTCAACTTTCACGTCAGTTGGAGCAACCCATTCTTTGGTGCCTTTCTCGTTAGTGTGGTAGAACGCATCCGCCAGCACCATGCCTTGACATAGGAGTTGTTTGAACGGTTCGTCAGACGTCACGTAGCCAGCATCACGCAGAAGTTTGTGGAAGAAGCGTGAGTACAATAGGTGCATACAAGCGTGCTCGATACCACCGATGTACTGGTCTACAGGCAGCCAGTAGTTTGCTTTTTCTGGATCTAGGATGTCGTCCGCTTGCGGTGAACAGTAGCGAGCGTAGTACCAAGAAGATTCCATGAACGTATCGAACGTATCTGTCTCTCGTAGCGCTGGCTCACCCTTAAAGGTGGTCTTAGCCCACTCTTTATCTGCTTTGATTGGGCTCGTTACGCCGTCCATGACCACATCTTCAGGAAGAATTACTGGCAGTTGGTCGGCAGGAACAGGATGAACTTCACCATCTTCGGTCGTGACCATAGGGATTGGTGCGCCCCAGTAACGTTGACGAGATACCCCCCAGTCACGAAGACGGAAGTTAACGGTCTTCTTGCCTTTACCTTCTGCTTCAAGCTTGGCGGCGATGGCATCAAATGCTGCTTGGAATTCTAGGCCGTCGAATTCACCAGAATCGAACAGTACCCCTTTTTCTGTGTATGCGACTTCTGAGATATCTAGCTCGCTGCCATCAACAGGCTTGATGACGGGTACGATATCTAGACCGTATTTGGTTGCGAATTCAAAATCGCGCTGGTCGTGAGCAGGGACTGCCATAACCGCACCTGTACCATAGTCCATCAGTACGAAGTTGGCGACGTACACTGGTACTTCACGGCCGTTCAATGGATGAATTGCAGTAAGGCCAGTCGCCATACCTTTCTTCTCCATTGTTGCTAGCTCAGCTTCCGCAACTTTGTTGTTCTTACATTCGTCGATAAATGCTGCAAGCTCAGGATTGGTCTCTGCTGCTAATGCTGCAAGAGGGTGACCTGCTGCGATACCTACGTAAGTCACACCCATTAGCGTGTCTGGACGTGTGGTGTAAACTTCCAGATCAGAATGGCCTTTCACTGTGAACTTAAGTTCAACGCCTTCTGAGCGACCAATCCAGTTACGCTGCATGGTTTTCACCATTTCAGGCCAGCCGTCTAGGTTGTCTAGGTCGTCAAGTAGTTCTTGTGCGTATTCGGTGATTTTGATGAACCACTGAGGGATCTCTTTTTGCTCTACCGGAGTGTCACAACGCCAGCAACAGCCGTCTTCTACCTGTTCATTCGCTAAAACCGTTTGGTCATTTGGACACCAGTTCACTGATGACGTCTTCTTGTAAACCAGGCCTTTTTCGTAAAGCTTAGTGAAGAATTCTTGTTCCCAACGGTAGTATTCAGGCGTACATGTGGCGAATTCGCGGTTCCAGTCGTAGCCAAAACCGAGCAACTTAAGTTGGTTTTTCATGTACTCAATGTTTTCGTAAGTCCATGGCGCAGGCGCTGTTTTGTTTTTTACAGCCGCGTTTTCTGCAGGTAGACCGAATGCATCCCAACCGATAGGCTGCATGACATTTTTACCTTGTAGGCGTTGGAAGCGAGAGACTACGTCACCAATGGTATAGTTACGGACGTGACCCATGTGCAGTCGACCACTTGGGTATGGAAACATAGATAAACAGTAGAATTTTTCTTTATTTGGGTCTTCACTTACAACAAAGGTTTTGTTGTCATCCCAGTGCTTTTGAACTTTTTGTTCAATCTCTTGTGGGTTGTATTGCTCTTGCATCGATGGTATCCGTTTATCTTGGAATTTGTGAGTTCGGTTAGAACAGACTTAAATAGATCATCATAGAATACCTAAAGCTAGGGTGCACAACAATAGCCAATCTCTACCCATGCACGCTTAAGTGACATCGGTAGGAGCAAAGATGGAGGTCAGTTATGCCTAAACGTAAAACAGGTTACGAGGAAATGCTCGAGGATGTTATCGAAACCTTGAAGCAAAGTCCGGAAGAAGTGAACAAAGCGATTGAAACGTCGGGCAAAGTGGTGGATGCCGCCAATGACTTGACCAAAGATGAGTTGGCTCTGATTAAAGCTTATATCAAATCCGACTTGAAAGAGTTCTCTGAAAGCTATGAAGAGAGTAAAACCGGGCCGTTCTATCTAACAATTGCCGATTCTATTTGGCAAGGGTTATTGGAAATTACCGATCGTACAAAAATCGAATGGATGGAGTTGTTTGACGATCTTGAGCACCAAGGTTTGTATGAAGTTGGCGATGTGATAGGTTTAGGGACACTGGTATGTGATGAATGCGGCCATAAGACAACCTATAATCATCCCACCGTGGTTATTCCATGCATTAAATGCGGTCACACAGGCTTTAGTCGCCAGCCACTAAAACCTTAGCTCGAATAAAAAAGAGGCTATCAAGCCTCTTTTTTTGTTCGTGTGACTGATTTTGCTGCGCGTGTGACTGATGCGTTATAGCGTTGCAAATAAGTATTTGAGTCTTTACTTATCTTGATTGGACTTATTACTTACTCTCGGTAACCACCAGGCAAGGATTAGGCTGAGTGCCACCCAGATATACAACGGCCAGGTACCGAAAATACGGTATGGCGTTTTTCCATCAGTGGGAGCTACTTCAGCGCGTAGAACCGCAGTTGTAAACTGAGGGACTTGTTCGATAATCTTACCTTTGTGATCTGTCACCGCGGTTAAACCATTGTTGGTTGAACGAATCAGAGGCTTGCCTAACTCCAACGCGCGCATCCGAGCTATTTCCATATGTTGTAGTGGTCCGATAGAGTGTCCAAACCATGCATCGTTTGATAACGTTAAGATGAAGTCAGTGTCGTCGGTGATGTTTTGACGCACTTGCTCATTAAAGATAATTTCATAACACAGTGCTGGCGCCATATGTTTGCCATTTGCGACGATGTTAGGCTGGATAAAATCCCCACGACTGAACGATGACATCGGTAAGTTAAAGAACGGCGCGAGTGGACGCAGGATATTTTCAAACGGTACAAATTCCCCAAACGGCAGTAGATGGTGTTTGTGATATCGCTGTGTCATATCAAAGCTGTAGTCACCGTATGGTGTGGTGCCGAGTGCTAAAATACTATTGTAAAACTGATGATCGTCGGTTTGATTCACGACCCCAGTAACGATCGCACTGTGATTGTTCTTTGCTGCACTATCGATGTTTTTGAGAAATGACGCCACTTCGATCTCGAAGGCTGGGATCGCAGCCTCTGGCCAGACAATGATATCGGCATCCCAGTTTTCTCGGGTCAGGTCAGTGTACTTCATGATCGTAGGCCAGCGTTGACTCGGCAACCATTTTAATTTCTGATCAACATTACCTTGGAGTAGAGCAACTTTGGTCGTGTCCTGCAAACGTGGAGTGACCCAATCGTACTGGCGAATACCAAACCCTGTACTGAGCAGTACCACAGGAATTACAACGACTAACCATTGTTTATGAAGCCAAGCGTAAGCCATAGCCCCGGCAGAGATAACAACTAATAGGGTCAGAAGTTCCACACCACCAATTGGCGCAAAGCTGGCAAATGGGGCATCAATTTGACTGTATCCTAGCCACAACCAAGGGAACCCAGTCATAACCCATCCGCGTAGCCAATCGGTAATCAGCCAAAGCGCAGGCGTAGCTAGCAGTACTTGGCTTAAGGTCAGTGAGGGAAAGAGTCGATTATTGAGCCAAGCAAACAGGCCAGAGTAGATGGCTAAATAGGCCACCAATAACGCCATCAAAAATACGTTGGCAATCAGTGGCATTCCGCCAAAGCCAGATATACTGACGTAAACCCAGCTAACGCCAGTTGCAAACTGGCCAAGTCCCCAGGAGTAACCTATCCAAAGCGCGCGTTTTGGTGTCTGCTTTGCGAGAAGAATAAGCAATAGTGCCGGGCTGAGGATCGCCAATGGCCACAGTTGGTAAGGGGCAAAGGCTAATGTAGTGGAGGCGCCAACAAAAGCGGCCGCTAAGGGCCGCTTGAGGCGATGAAAGAATTCATTCATCATTATTATTTTCTGATATTCCCTACAGGGTATCGCGTTACTCTTGAGCCGCTTCTACCAGTGTCTCTTCATCTGGAATGGTGACTTGGAGTTGAATGACACGACGGTTATCGGCAGCGGTGACTTTGAAGTTATAGCCCTCAATTTCGACAAGCTCACCTCGTGACGGTAGGTGACCAAAGGCAGTCATAACCATACCACCGACAGTGTCTACCTCTTCATCACTGAAGTTGGTACCGAACGTGGCATTAAATTCTTCAATAGTTGTTAACGCTCGAACGGCAAACGTATGCTTGCTAAGCTTACGAATATCGGTTTCTTCATCATCATCGAACTCATCTTCAATATCGCCAACGATCTCTTCGAGGATATCTTCGATGGTTACCAGTCCAGATACTCCACCAAACTCGTCGACAACGATCGCCATATGGTAGCGTTCTTCTCGGAATTCTTTTAGCAAGCGATCAACGCGTTTGCTTTCCGGAACCACCACAGCAGGTCGAATGACCTCTTCGATGTCAAATGGGTTGCTGTCAGAGCCTAAGTATTTAAGTAAGTCCTTCGCGAGCAGAATGCCTTCCACATGGTCTTTGTCCTCGCTGATCACAGGGTAGCGAGAGTGTTGCGCATCGGTGATCAACATGACGAGCGTATCGAGATCGTCTTTTCGATCAACTGTGACCATTTGCGAGCGTGGCAACATAATGTCTCGCACTCGCATTTCGGCGATCTCCATAACACCCTCAAGCATGTCTCGGGTATCGTGGTCGATCAGGTCATTAACTTCAGAGTCGCGGATCACATCCACAAGCTCTTGGCGGTCTTTTGGATCGCCTTGAAAGAGTTGACCTAAGCGTTCAAAGAAGGACTTTCTACTCGGACCTTCTGCCTTTTCTTTCTGCCCTTCGTTGGATGCGGGGGGCGAATTATCTTCGTTCATTGTTTCTCAAGTAAGTAACGCTATCAGAAGTGTGATAGCTCACATAGAAAGGCACATACGAGAATACTGTGAGTAATTTGCCTTTCACAATCGAGTGGCTTAACGCTACTCTTTTTCTGCGAGGTATGGGTCGTCATAACCCATGCCTTGCAAGATTTCCGTTTCGAGGGACTCCATCTCTTCGGCTTCGTCATCCTCAATATGATCATAACCTAGCAGATGCAAGCTACCATGTACAACCATATGTGCCCAGTGAGCTAATAGCGGTTTGTTTTGCTCAGCCGCCTCGTTTTCAACAACTTGTCGGCAAATGATCAAGTCACCTAATAGATCCAATTCCATACCCGGTGGGGCTTCAAAAGGGAAAGAAAGCACATTGGTTGGTTTATCTTTGCCACGATAATCATAATTCAATGTATGGCTTTCTTGCTCATCCACAACGCGTATGGTGACTTCTGCTTGTGGTTGAAAAAGAGGGATAGTCTTGTCCAACCATAATTGGAAGTCTTGTTTAGAAGGTAAACCTTCTTCACTTTTGACTGCCAGTTGCAGATCGAGTTCAATCGCCATAGTTATTCCTTCGTTGCAGTAGCTTGAGTGTTTAGCTCAGCTTTGGCAGCTTCAAGTAATTTGGCATCACGCTCTTCACGACGACGCTTTTCAAACTCTTTACGCTCTTTCTGATCTTGCGCTTCCCATTTCTCATAGGCGTTAACGATACGAGCAACAACAGGGTGACGCACGACGTCGTCGGCGAGGAAGAAGTTGAAGCTGATATCATCCACTTCGTTTAGTACTTCAATCGCATGACGCAAACCCGATTTAGCGCCGCGCGGTAAGTCGATCTGGGTTACGTCACCAGTGATCACTGCACGAGAGTTAAAGCCAATACGTGTGAGGAACATTTTCATTTGTTCTACCGTGGTGTTTTGGCTCTCATCGAGAATAATAAATGCGTCGTTCAGGGTACGACCACGCATGTATGCAAGTGGGGCGACTTCAATTACGTTACGCTCAATCAGTTTCTCAACCCGTTCAAAGCCTAGCATTTCAAATAATGCATCGTACAGTGGACGAAGGTATGGGTCGACTTTCTGGCTCAAGTCTCCTGGCAGGAAACCGAGTTTTTCGCCAGCTTCAACCGCTGGACGAGTCAGCAAAATACGACGAATCTCTTGGCGTTCAAGCGCATCAACTGCTGCTGCAACCGCAAGGTAAGTCTTACCTGTACCCGCAGGACCTATACCAAATGAGATATCGTGTGTCACCATATTAACTAAGTATTGAGCTTGATTCGGAGTACGTGGCTTAATGACTCCCTTCTTCGTCTTGACGAACACCTCTTTACCGTGCTCGATATTTGACTCAGTGTTTTGCTCTAACACCCCTGACTCTTTGATCGCAAGATGGATCTGTTCAGGCTCGATATCTGGGATCTCACCGCGTACTGGTGCGGTATCCACGTAAAGCGTTTTGAGAATATCTAGCGCAGCCGCTGAGGTATGGGGCTTACCTACGATAGTAAAATGATCACTACGGTGGTTGATTTCAACGCCCAAGCGGCGTTCTAAATGCTTGATATTATCATCGAATGGACCGCACAGGCTTGCAAGACGGCGGTTGTCTGAAGGTTCTAGGTTGATTTCTAGAGTTACGATTTTATTACTCAATGTTGCCTCTCATTTTATGCCACCTTGCAGAAGCCCGATTTAGACCGGGCTTCTAATGGCTTTACATACCTTCTTCTAAGATGGTTACTTAGTCAGGTAATTTCAAGCTTTAAGGCGTAAAAGTCGCTACACCTAGCTCATCTTCGCGGCGGGTTTTCGCCATCATTTGCGTTGGAGAAATCACGCTACGAAGGTCCATGTCTTTTTCTGTACGTACTAGCTCACCACGTAGTGAGTTTGCAAATACATCTACAATCTTCACATCAACGAACTGACCAATGAGGTCTGCACTACCTTCAAAGTTTACTACACGGTTGTTTTCTGTACGAGCACGCAGTTCCATTAGATTTTTCTTAGATGGCCCTTCAACCAATACGCGTTGCTCAGTACCTAGCATTAGACGAGAGTAACGCATAGCCTGAGCGTTAATTGTTTGTTGGAGCTCATACAGGCGCTCTTTTTTCACTTCCTCTGACAGATCACATGGGTAATCAGCGGCAGGCGTACCTGGGCGAGGAGAGAAGATAAAGCTGAAGCTCATATCAAAGTCGACGTCTTTGATAAGCTTCATCGTGTCTTGGAAGTCTTTGTCCGTTTCACCTGGGAAGCCAACAATAAAGTCAGAACTGATTTGGATATCAGGACGTGCTTTGCGTAGCTTACGGATGATCGATTTGTACTCAATGCCTGTGTGCGGACGCTTCATCATTGTCAGAACGCGATCACTACCACTTTGTACTGGCAAGTGTAGGAAGCTTACGAGTTCAGGCGTATCTTCATAAACAGCGATGATATCGTCAGTAAACTCTAGTGGGTGGCTAGTGGTAAAGCGGATACGATCGATACCGTCGATGGATGCGACCAGGCGAAGCAATTCTGCAAACGAACAGATCTCACCATCGTGAGTAGACCCACGGTACGCATTCACGTTCTGACCTAGCAAATTGACTTCACGTACGCCTTGCTCGGCAAGCTGTGCGATTTCGAATAGCACGTCGTCCATTGGGCGGCTAACTTCTTCACCACGTGTGTATGGCACTACGCAGTATGTACAGTATTTAGAGCAGCCTTCCATAATGGATACGAATGCTGTCGCGCCTTCAGCACGAGGCTCTGGTAGACGGTCGAATTTTTCAATCTCTGGGAATGAAATGTCCATGACCGGAGCGTCATCTGACTGAGACTGTTTGATCATCTCTGGCAGGCGGTGCAATGTTTGAGGACCAAAGATCACGTCAACAAAAGGTGCGCGTTCACGAATGTGGTCACCTTCTTGCGTTGCTACGCAACCACCCACGCCAATCACGACGCCTGCTTTTTTGTCTTTTAGCGTTTTCCAACGACCTAGCTGATGGAATACCTTCTCTTGTGCTTTTTCACGGATAGAACAGGTATTAAGTAGTAATACGTCTGCTTCTTCTGGTTCTTCTGTCAGCTCGTAGCCGTTAGTCGCATTCAGTAGATCCGCCATTTTTGATGAATCGTATTCGTTCATCTGGCAGCCCCAGGTTTTAATTAGCAGTTTTTTACTCATGTTGTTCGCTCGATCGTTAGTTTAAATTAAGGGAGCAAATCGCCCAATGTTTCCAGAAAGTCACCGATATAATAGCAGTTGTGGTGACCAAGTTTTAGCCGCCGTCTCGACGGTAAGCGGCGTATTGTACTGCTTTAAAAAGCACCTGACTAGTGATCTGGTCAATTCTCTGCAAAGCCTGATGAAATCAGGGGATTCGCTTTATGTTGAACAAGGTTTTTGACCATAAAAACGAATGAAAAAATCTAGCTTACTGAGCAGTATATATAGAGAGATGATGTCAAAAGTGAGGGGCTCTATATAGCCATAACTAAAGATAAACCGTTTTGTAAATGCTTGGGTGAGACGTACAATGAAAAAAGCTGGTGAATCAAGATAATGAAGAACAAAAAATGAACAGATATGACATCGCAGTAATAGGCGGAGGTATGGTCGGTGCAGCAATGGCGATAGGTTTTGCTCAGCAGGGCAGAAGTGTAGTTGTTGTTGAGGGAAACGAACCAAAACCGTTTGATAGCTCTCAAGCTATGGATATACGCGTATCCGCTATTTCTCATCAATCCGTGTCACTTCTTGAGTCGTTGGGTGCATGGGCGTCAATTAAAGCGATGCGTGTCTGTCCCTACCGTCGTTTGGAAACTTGGGAACATCCGGAGTGTCGTACTCGATTTCATTCGGATGAATTATCCCTTGAGCAACTGGGTTACATTGCAGAAAACCGCCTCATTCAATTAGGATTGTGGCAAGCCTTTGGGCAGTACGATAACCTGACTCTTGAATGCCCAGAACGTTTAAAAACCATAGAGTTTGAACAGTGTAATCGCGTGACTCTAGAGAGTGGCAAGCAATTTGAGGCGCAGTGGGTGATCGGTGCTGATGGTGCAAACTCGAAAGTGCGTCAATTGGCCGGAATTGGAATTACTGCGTGGGATTACCGTCAACATTGCATGTTGATCAATGTGAAGACTGAATTACCGCAACAAGATATTACGTGGCAGCAGTTTACACCCTCTGGTCCGCGTTCTTTCTTGCCATTATGTTCTTTCGAGGATGAAGGAACTGAATTAGGGCAAGGTTCATTAGTTTGGTATGACTCACCAGCCCGTATTAAACAGTTGTGCTCCATGACGAAGTCTCAGCTGAGAGCTGAGATCTTACATCACTTCCCGAAAGAGCTCGGTGACATTGAAGTACTGCAGTTTGGCTCGTTCCCTTTGACTCGTCGTCATGCTCAGTCCTATTCGAATAAAGGGTGTGTCCTTGTTGGTGATTCAGCACATACTATCAATCCACTCGCCGGCCAGGGAGTAAATCTAGGCTTTAAGGATGTTGATGTTCTACTAAAAGTGACACAAAACCAGAATGAGTTAAGTGATGCGCTATTGGCGAAATATGAGCGTTCTCGTCGTCCAGATAACCTACTGATGCAGACAGGGATGGATTTCTTCTACAAAGGTTTTAGTAATGATCTGGGTCCATTAAAGTTTGCACGCAATGCGGCACTAAAATTGGCTGAGCACTCTGGACCAATCAAATCCCAAGTTCTTAAATACGCACTCGGCATGTGATTGCTGCCAGTTTTTGTGGATAGATAGAAAAAAAGCGAGCATTAAGCTCGCTTTTTTAATCCGGTCAATTAATACCAATGGTAGTTAATTCACCGAGTCCAGAAAAAGAAAAAACCCAGCAACTTAATACTGGGTTTCAAATAATGGTGCGGAAGGAGAGACTTGAACTCTCACACCTTGCGGCGCCAGAACCTAAATCTGGTGCGTCTACCAATTCCGCCACTTCCGCATCTTATTTATAGTTATCAAGGCGATTGGTGAACCTCGAAAACGTTGTATATGGCAGGGCTACCTGGATTCGAACCAGGGAATGGCGGCATCAAAAGCCGCTGCCTTACCGCTTGGCGATAGCCCTAAAGCATAGTCTAAAAACTATGATCTTTCCATAAAGGAAAGAATGGTGCGGAAGGAGAGACTTGAACTCTCACACCTTACGGCGCCAGAACCTAAATCTGGTGCGTCTACCAATTCCGCCACTTCCGCACAGGTTTGATATTGTAGATTATTTAAGATGGTGCGGAAGGAGAGACTTGAACTCTCACACCTTGCGGCGCCAGAACCTAAATCTGGTGCGTCTACCAATTCCGCCACTTCCGCATCTTAAAATCTACACGATTATTAGCGTTAGCTAGTAATCGAATCAATGGTGGCTACGACGGGATTCGAACCTGTGACCCCATCATTATGAGTGATGTGCTCTAACCAGCTGAGCTACGTAGCCATTTTAAATTTTTAATCAAGAATGGTGCGGAAGGAGAGACTTGAACTCTCACACCTTGCGGCGCCAGAACCTAAATCTGGTGCGTCTACCAATTCCGCCACTTCCGCATCTTGATTTATAGTTATCAAGGTGATTGGTGAACCTCGATAACGTTCCTGTATTTCAAGGAACCTTTATTTCAAAGAAATAATGGCAGGGCTACCTGGATTCGAACCAGGGAATGGCGGCATCAAAAGCCGCTGCCTTACCGCTTGGCGATAGCCCTACAGGTCAATAGTCATGAGACTATTAATCTTTCTAATAAAGAAAGAATGGTGCGGAAGGAGAGACTTGAACTCTCACACCTTGCGGCGCCAGAACCTAAATCTGGTGCGTCTACCAATTCCGCCACTTCCGCAACTTATTCGTAGTTATCAAGGTAATTGGTAAAACCTAAATAACGTTGTTTATGGTGGCTACGACGGGATTCGAACCTGTGACCCCATCATTATGAGTGATGTGCTCTAACCAGCTGAGCTACGTAGCCATTTTAAACTTTTAATCAAGAATGGTGCGGAAGGAGAGACTTGAACTCTCACACCTTGCGGCGCCAGAACCTAAATCTGGTGCGTCTACCAATTCCGCCACTTCCGCATCTTGATTTATAGTTATCAAGGTGATTGGTGAACCTCGAAAACGTTGTATGTGGCAGGGCTACCTGGATTCGAACCAGGGAATGGCGGCATCAAAAGCCGCTGCCTTACCGCTTGGCGATAGCCCTACAAGTCAATAGTCATGAGACTATTAATCTTTCTAATAAAGAAAGAATGGTGCGGAAGGAGAGACTTGAACTCTCACACCTTGCGGCGCCAGAACCTAAATCTGGTGCGTCTACCAATTCCGCCACTTCCGCATCTTGATTTATAGTTATCAAGGTGATTGGTGAACCTCGATAACGTTCCTGTATTTCAAGGAACCTTTATTTCAAAGAAATAATGGCAGGGCTACCTGGATTCGAACCAGGGAATGGCGGCATCAAAAGCCGCTGCCTTACCGCTTGGCGATAGCCCTACAGGTCAATAGTCGTGAGACTATTAATCTTTCTAATAAAGAAAGAATGGTGCGGAAGGAGAGACTTGAACTCTCACACCTTGCGGCGCCAGAACCTAAATCTGGTGCGTCTACCAATTCCGCCACTTCCGCATCTTATTTATAGTTATCAAGGCGATTGGTGAACCTCGAAAACGTTGTATGTGGCAGGGCTACCTGGATTCGAACCAGGGAATGGCGGCATCAAAAGCCGCTGCCTTACCGCTTGGCGATAGCCCTACAGGTCAATAGTCGTGAGACTATTAATCTTTCTAATAAAGAAAGAATGGTGCGGAAGGAGAGACTTGAACTCTCACACCTTGCGGCGCCAGAACCTAAATCTGGTGCGTCTACCAATTCCGCCACTTCCGCATCTTATTTGTAGTTATTAAGGTGATTGGTAAAACCGTTAATAACGTTGTATATGGTGGCTACGACGGGATTCGAACCTGTGACCCCATCATTATGAGTGATGTGCTCTAACCAGCTGAGCTACGTAGCCATCTTTTTGAGCGAGACAATATAAACCCTCACGCTCTCAGTGACAACCCTTTTATAAAAGGAATTCCCACCTTCGATGTAATGGCAGGGCTACCTGGATTCGAACCAGGGAATGGCGGCATCAAAAGCCGCTGCCTTACCGCTTGGCGATAGCCCTACAGGTTAATAGTCGTGAGACTATTAATCTTTCTATTAAAGAAAGAATGGTGCGGAAGGAGAGACTTGAACTCTCACACCTTGCGGCGCCAGAACCTAAATCTGGTGCGTCTACCAATTCCGCCACTTCCGCATCTATTCCTAATTGCTCTGATAGAAAAGCATTTAGGAATGGTGGCTACGACGGGATTCGAACCTGTGACCCCATCATTATGAGTGATGTGCTCTAACCAGCTGAGCTACGTAGCCAAAACCATGTTTTTTCTCTCGACTGACAATGGTCTTGTCGTCGGGAACGGCGCGCATTATGCGAAGTTGAGTGAGATCCGTCAATAGTTTTTTTCAATAAATCCAGGAAAAAACCTTGTTCGCTTTCTTTTTAAACAAAGAGGCGTGTTTATGATCAAAAACTGGAAATAAATTAGCGTGCAACTAGGGAGTTTACTGTAGGTATCTGGTTTCAGAAGTAAAAAAAGCCAGCTTTCACGCTGGCTTTTTGTGTAAATGAAGTGTTTAAAATTCATTCATTTAATTAAACATTGAAACGGAAGTGAACAACATCGCCGTCTTTTACGATGTAGTCTTTCCCTTCTAGACGCCATTTACCTGCATCTTTAGCGCCACTTTCACCCTTGTGTTGAATGAAGTCGTCGTAACCTACGACTTCTGCACGGATAAAGCCTTTTTCAAAGTCGGTGTGTATTTTACCAGCGGCTTTTGGCGCCGTTGCACCGACAGGAATTGTCCAGGCTCTAACTTCTTTAACACCTGCGGTGAAGTAGGTATGCAAGTCTAGCAACTCGTAACCTGCACGGATCACGCGGTTTAAACCAGGTTCTTCTATGCCCATATCTGCGAGGAACTCTTCGCGCTCGTCGTCTTCAAGTTCTGCCATTTCAGATTCAATCGCAGCACAGACTGGAACAACTACGTTGTTTTCTTTCTCGGCGTACTCACGCACAGCGTCTAGGTAGGCGTTGTCTTCAAAACCGTCTTCGTTGACGTTAGCGATGTACATGGTTGGCTTGAGCGTTAGGAAGTTTAGGTAGCCTACTGCTGCCAGTTCTTCTTTAGAAAGCTCAACCGTACGAGCCATACCACCTTCAGTCAGTACTGGAAGTAGCTTTTCAAGCACAGTCAGTTCGAATTTTGCGTCCTTGTCGCCGCCTTTAGCTTTCTTTGCATTACGCTGCATAGCGCGTTCACAAGAATCAAGGTCAGCCATGGCAAGTTCCAAGTTGATGACTTCGATATCTTCAATTGGTGATACTTTGCCTGATACGTGGACGATGTTGTCGTTTTCGAAACAACGCACAACGTGGCCAATCGCGTCCGTTTCACGGATGTTCGCTAGGAATTTGTTACCTAAACCTTCACCACGTGATGCACCAGCAACGAGGCCTGCGATGTCCACGAACTCCATCGTCGTTGGAAGAACTCTCTGTGGGTTAACGATCTCTGCAAGTGCATCGAGACGTAGATCTGGCACAGGAACCACACCAGTGTTTGGTTCAATAGTACAGAACGGGAAGTTAGCCGCTTCGATGCCTGCTTTAGTAAGTGCGTTGAACAGAGTTGATTTACCAACGTTAGGTAGACCAACGATGCCACATTTAAAACCCATGATAGTAACCTTATTCAGCTTTGAACGTGTGGAGGCGGTTTTGTGCTTTTGACAGCCCATCCTTCATTAGAATGTCTAGACAGCGCACCGACTCGTCGGCAGCGGCATCCAATAGCTCTTGCTCTTTAGCGGGAGCTTTGCCTAGTACAAAACCTGCTACTCTATCTTTGTGCCCTGGATGGCCAATTCCAATCCGGAGGCGATAAAAATCTTTATTGTTTCCAAGTTTGCTTATTGTGTCACGCAGTCCATTATGTCCTCCATGACCACCACCTTTTTTAAACTTAGCGACACCTGGCGGTAAGTCTAGCTCGTCATGAGCAACCATAATTTCTTCTGGTTTAATTTGGTAAAACTTTGCCATTGCAGCAACCGATTTGCCAGACAGGTTCATAAATGTGGTTGGAATGAGCAAACGGAGATCCTGTCCATTGATCATGATGCGGCCTGTTACCCCGAAAAACTTTGGCTCGTTCTTCAGTGTAATGTTATGCACGCGAGCTAATTCTTCTACGACCCAAGCACCCGCATTATGGCGAGTTTTAGCATATTCTGGTCCCGGATTAGCAAGACCAACAAGAAGTTTGATTTGTTGACTCAAGGTTAGGATCTCTCTGGAATCTCAAAAAGCGCAGTATGATAGCACAGAAAACTCGCAGAGGGTGAACTCACAATATACGATCTTTTGTACTCACATCGTGCACACTCAGTACCAATAAAAAAACACCCCAAAGAGGGGTGTTTCAAAATTAGGCTAACTGAAATGTTCGAATTAATTGAACATTGCAGATATTGACTCTTCGTTGCTGATACGACGGATCGCTTCAGCCAGCATGCGAGACAGGCTAAGTGTGGTCACTTTACCTGTCGCTTCCATCTCTTTTTTCATCGTAATTGAATCTGTTACGATCACTTGGTCTAGAACAGAATTACCGATGTTTTGTGCCGCATTGCCAGAGAACACTGCGTGAGTTGCGTAAGCGAATACACGTTTAGCTCCGCGTTCTTTGAGTGCTTCCGCTGCTTTACAAAGTGTACCGCCAGTGTCGATCATGTCATCAACGATGACACAGTCGCGACCTTCAACGTCACCGATTAGGTTCATCACTTCAGAAACGTTTGCACGTGGACGACGCTTATCAACGATAGCAATATCGATGTCACCCAGTGCTTTCGCGGTTGCTCGAGCGCGAACAACGCCACCTAAATCAGGAGAGACAACCACAGGGTTTTCTAGGCCACGCGCCTGCATATCTTCTAGAAGCACTGGAGTGCCGAAGATATTGTCTACAGGTACATCGAAGAAGCCTTGAATTTGCTCTGCATGTAGGTCGATAGTAAGAACGCGGTCAACACCAACGTTGGATAGGAAATCAGCAACAACTTTTGCAGTAATTGGCACACGAGAAGAACGTACACGACGATCTTGGCGAGCGTAACCAAAGTAAGGAATAACTGCAGTGATACGGCCTGCTGAAGCACGGCGCATTGCATCAATCATAACAACCAATTCCATTAGGTTGTCGTTAGTCGGTGCACAAGTGGATTGAATGATGAAAACATCGCTACCACGAACATTCTCATTGATTTGAACTGCAACTTCGCCATCAGAAAAGCGAGAAACAGATGCATCACCAAGAGAGATGTATAGACGATCAGCAATACGTTGGGCTAGTTCAGGTGTTGCGTTACCAGCAAATAGCTTCATATCAGGCACGGTGGAAACCTCGGGTTTGCGTCCAGTTTAAATAGGTCGGTGTGAGGCTGATTGGTATTCAGCCAAAGTCTCTTTTAGTGGCGAAATATTGCGGCCATGAGCGACAAATGCCGAGACGTTATCAGAGAGTTGTGCAAGGAGAGTTTCTGCTTCTGTCTTGCTCGAAAATTCAGCAAAAACGCAAGATCCTGTCCCAGTCAATCTTGACGGCGCGTATTGTAGCAGCCATGAAAGTTGCTTATCAACCTCTGGGTAGAGCATTCGTACAATTTTTTCGCAATCGTTTACGTTTGGTGTGTTCAAAAGTGTTTCCAGATCGCGTTTTGGGGTGTTTCGCGTCAGATTTGGATGACAAAAAACGTCGGCGGTAGCGATGGAAACATTCGGTCTGATGACGAGATACCACTTTTCTTCTGGGTAAGCCGGAGACAATTTCTCCCCAACTCCTTCCGCAAAAGCGGCAAAACCTCGCACAAATACCGGTACATCCGCACCAAGCTTCAGGCCAATCTCCGCTAACTCATCATCACTGAGATTCAGTTGCCACAAATAATTGAGCGCAACCAGTGTCGTCGCGGCATTCGATGAGCCTCCTCCGATACCGCCTCCCATAGGAAGGATTTTATGCAGTTCAATATGCGCACCAAGCTGACAGTTCGCGTAGTTTTGCAAGGCGGTCGCTGCTTTCCAAATGAGATTGTCTTGCAAAGGCACGCCTTGTATTGCTGGCGAAAGGGTAATGTCACCAGAGTGATTAGCTTGGATAGTAAGCTCGTCACCATAATCGACAAATTGGAACAGGGTTTGCAGCTCGTGATAGCCGTTTTCAGTCCGACCATTGATATAAAGAAAGAGATTCAATTTTGCTGGTGAGGGCCAACGGGTTGAAATGTCGATCATTGGGCGATGTTCCATTTTGTGATCATGAGGTTTATTTTTACGTCAGAGGTGGTCAGTTTTAGTCGACTTGGCAAAGGCAGGGCATGCTTATGCCATTGTACATCGGTGTATCTTTGGTATGCGATACTCCACTGATTTAAATCTATTTTCTTCTCTAAACCTTGCAGTGTGTTGGTTGCAGAGAGTTGGAACTTGTCTGCGTCGGTTGGTAAGCCAAGCAACCAATCTGGCATATGATCAACGGGTATCATTAATCCGGTGAGACGGTAAATCAATTGGTTGGCATCGCGAGCAGAAAGTACTTGGTCATCGTATGTTTCTACTGTTGCTCCTTGGGGTGTGATGGTCAGGTTTAATGCGGTTTGACCAAGTATTGTCGTGAGTCGAAGCTGGCTAAGTGCAGATGAGTGCTTCCAGAAAAAATTCAGGTTCTGCCTTTGCTCTGGCCCAATATAACCGAGTTTTCCAGTCGCCTGAAACGTTTGAATAGATTCTAGTTTTTTTTCATGTGCTTGCCACTCTACGCTGGTGACACTTTCTGGAATAGAAGAACAACCAACCAGTAAAAGGCCGGATAGGAGAAAGATAATAAAGGAGCGTAAGGTCATGTTTGATGGCTTATTAATCGATTTCATCTGTATTCGTTCACAACTATAGCATTGAAAAGACGGACTTAGGAAAACAAATCCGGCTTACCCTTTCAATAACTGCGTCCTTACAGTAAAATTCTGAACCTATTTTATAATCGATCTCAGAGATACCACGTTAGATGTCCTTGCTTGCTATTGGAATTAATCACAATACAGCGTCTGTCGACTTGCGAGAGAAGGTGGCGTTTGGGCCGGACAAATTGGGTCCAGCCTTAGAACAGCTTCGCGAGCATGAAGCGGTCAACGGTAGTGTGATCGTGTCAACTTGTAACCGAACGGAGTTGTACTGCGATGTAAAGCAAGGAGCGCGAAATAAACTGATCGATTGGCTGGCTCAGTTCCATCAAGTGAGCCGAGAAGATTTGATGCCAAGCCTTTATGTACATGAAGAGCAGGCGGCCATTCGACACTTGATGCGCGTGTCTTGTGGGCTTGACTCATTGGTATTGGGTGAACCCCAAATTCTAGGGCAGGTCAAACAAGCGTTTTTTGATTCACGCGAACATCAATCTGTTGATGCATCAATAGACAAATTGTTTCAGAAAAACTTTTCTGTAGCCAAGCGCGTTCGCACTGAAACAGATATTGGCGGTAATGCGGTGTCGGTCGCCTATGCGGCCTGTACGCTTGCTAAACACATATTTGAATCTTTATCTGACTCGACGGTTTTACTGGTTGGCGCTGGCGAAACCATTGAGTTGGTCGCCAAGCACTTATCCTCGAATGGTTGTGGGAACATGATTGTCGCTAACCGTACTAAGGAGCGAGCTCAGGGCTTGGCCGAACAGTTCGGTGCAGAAGTGATCAGTTTGAATGAAATTCCAGATCATTTGGCAAGAGCGGATATTGTGATTAGTTCGACGGCAAGCCCGTTGCCGATCATTGGCAAAGGGATGGTAGAAACGGCATTAAAGAAACGTCGACATCAACCTATGTTGTTGGTCGATATTGCCGTTCCTCGGGACGTTGAAGCACAAGTCGGGGAGCTGAACGACGCTTATTTGTATTCGGTCGATGATTTGCAATCTATAATCGATAACAATATTGAGCAACGTAAATTAGAAGCGATTCAGGCTGAAGCGATTGTAAGTGAGGAAAGTGCTGCGTTTATGACGTGGTTACGTTCCCTACAAGCTGTAGATAGCATTCGGGATTACCGAGCGGCAGCTAATGAAATACGCGAGGACTTGCTCAGTAAAAGTTTGCAGTCTTTGGCAGCAGGCGCTGAACCAGAAAAAGTTCTACGTGAACTCAGTAACAAGCTCACCAATAAATTAATTCACGCCCCGACTCGTGCATTGCAAAGCGCGGCGGAACAGGGCGAACCGGCAAAATTAACGATTATCCGCCAGACTCTTGGCTTGGATGATCTGTGACTCACGCTTTTTATTAAGAAAACGACACTATGAAAGCCTCTATTCTGACTAAGCTTGAAACGCTAGTCGAACGTTACGAAGAAGTACAACATCTTCTTGGTGATCCTGACGTCATTGGCGATCAGGACAAATTCCGTGCTCTATCTCGAGAGTACTCTCAGCTAGAGGAAGTGACAAAGTGCTTCCAGGCTTATCAACAAGCGCAAGAAGATCTTGTTGCAGCTGAAGAGATGGCAAACGAAGAAGATCCTGAAATGCGCGAAATGGCGCAAGAAGAAATTAAAGAAGCTAAAGCGACCATCGAGCGTTTAGCCGATGAACTACAAATACTGCTTTTGCCTAAAGATCCGAACGATGACCGTAACTGTTTCTTAGAAATTCGTGCTGGTGCGGGGGGCGATGAAGCGGGTATTTTTGCTGGTGATTTATTCCGTATGTACAGCAAATTCGCAGAGAAAAAAGGCTGGCGTATCGAAGTGATGTCTTCTAACGAATCAGAACATGGTGGTTACAAAGAGATGATCGCCAAAGTCAGTGGTGATGGCGCATACGGCATCTTGAAGTTTGAGTCAGGTGGCCACCGCGTACAACGTGTGCCAGCAACTGAATCACAAGGTCGCGTTCATACTTCTGCGTGTACTGTTGCGATTATGGCGGAAATTCCGGAAGCGGAAATTCCAGAAATCAAAGCGGCTGACCTTAAAATAGACACATTCCGTGCATCGGGCGCAGGTGGTCAGCACGTCAACACCACAGATTCTGCTATCCGTATCACTCACTTACCAACCGGTACTGTTGTGGAGTGTCAGGACGAACGTTCACAGCACAAAAACAAAGCGAAAGCGATGGCAGTGCTTGCCGCTCGTATTATCCAAGCGGAAGAAGCAAAGCGTGCAGCCGAAGTCTCAGACACCCGTCGTAACCTACTTGGTTCGGGTGACCGCAGTGACCGTATTCGCACTTACAACTATCCACAAGGGCGCGTTTCTGATCACCGTATCAACCTAACGGTATACCGCTTGAATGAAGTGATGGAAGGGGATCTACAAAGTTTGATCGATCCAGTGATTCAAGAACACCAAGCAGATCAGTTAGCGGCACTTGCCGAGAACGTGTAACTCATGGCTCAAGCTCAATCGATTGAACAAGCACTGAAGAGTGCCACGGCAAAACTCACAGCAGGCGGCAAAACGTCGCCTGCTTTAGATGCCGCGGTACTGCTTTGCTTTGTGCTCGATAAACCAAGGTCTTACCTTCTTACTTGGCCAGAAAAAGCGTTAGAAACGCAGCAGCAAGAGCAATTTGAAGCATTACTTGAAAGGCGTCTCACAGGAGAACCAGTGGCTTACATTATTGGTGAGCGGGAGTTCTGGTCATTACCTTTGAAAGTCTCGCCCTCGACGTTAATCCCAAGGCCCGATACCGAGCGTTTGGTCGAAGTCGCGCTGGATAAAACCTTCAATCAGTGTGGGGCCATACTTGATCTAGGTACAGGAACCGGTGCAATCGCGTTGGCACTGGCATCGGAACTACCGAAACGACAAGTCATCGGCGTTGATCTCAAATCAGAAGCAAAACAACTGGCCGAGTTGAATGCTGCTCAGCTAAACATTAAAAATGTGACGTTTAACCAAGGCAGTTGGTTCGAACCAATTGAGTTGGGTACAAAGTTTGCTTTAATTGTTTCCAATCCTCCTTACATTGATGAAAAAGATCCGCACCTTGCGCAAGGGGATGTTCGCTTCGAGCCAAAGTCCGCCCTAGTGGCAGATGAGCAGGGACTCGCAGACATTCGCTATATCGCAAATACTGCGCGTCAGTATTTAGAGTTAGGAGGGTGGCTTGTGTTTGAGCATGGTTACGATCAAGCTAGTGCCGTTCGGGATATTATGAGCGACTTTGGCTACCAGCAAGTCACCACAGAGAAAGATTACGGTGGCAACGATCGAGTAACGCTCGGTTGTTTCACCCCATAACCACATTGAGTCAGTCAGCAGCCACTGTTGCCATGGTTAAAATTGCGAACACCAAAGCAATAAACGGTTTCATCGTGTTTGTAACCAGTGGCACAATACAAAAGAGAAGATAAATGTACGTAGCTTTAAAACATATTCACCTCCTAACCGTGGCGCTCAGTGCCACGTTATTATCGATCCGATTCGTATTGATGATGATGAACTCTCCAAAGCGCAACCATCGTTTTCTAAAAGTGTTTCCCCATGTGGTAGATACTGCGCTGCTATTGTCTGGTATTGCTCTTATCTTTATCACTGGTTTTATTCCGTTTACCGATGCTGCACCATGGTTGACGAATAAGATCACCTGCGTACTCGCGTACATCGCCTTAGGTTTTTTTGCATTGAAGTTAGCAAAAAACAAACTTCTGCAAATTTTTGGCTTTTTAGGCGCGCTGGGTTGGTTGGTGATGGCTGCGAATATTGCTGTTTCTAAAAGTCCGACGTTATTTGGGTAATCACTATGCTGGAGTTTTTTGACGAAGATTTCGACAATATGCCACTGGTGGATGGGGCGTTAGAGCTAAACAAGTCTATCAACCCAGAAACAGATGTAGATTGGGCGAAGCAAGAGCTAGAACGTTTATACCAAGAAGCGGAAGCCGCATTAGTTCATGAAACCGATGAAGAGCAACGATTAGATTCTTTTTTGCGTTTGTTTTTTCATGAATGGGGTTTTAAAGGTGACGAGCAAGAGTATTTTATCTCTGATAACAGTTTTATTGATAAGGTGCTCGAACGCAAAAAAGGGATACCTGTCAGTTTAGGAGCAGTACTGCTACATCTTGGCCAAAAGCTCGGTTTTCCTTTAAAGGGCGTCACTTTCCCAACGCAATTTTTACTCAAAGTTGATTGGATGCACAAAGCACCTGATTACATCAACCCATTTAATGGCGAGTATGTGGGCAAGAAAATTTTACAAGCTTGGTTGATTGGTCAAGAAGGCCCGCTTGCGCAGCTAAAACCGGAGCATTTTGAAGAAGCCGATAACCCAACCATCATTGGCCGTTGGTTAGCGCTGATTAAAAGCGCCATGCTACGTGAAGAGCGTTACACGTTAGCGTTGCGCTGTACTAATCTTGCCCTCACGTTTGTGCCTGACGATCCTTACGAAATTCGTGATCGTGGTTTTATCTTCCAGCAGTTGGAGTGCCATCAAGTGGCTGTGTCAGATTTCCAGTACTTTATTGACCAGTGCCCCGACGATCCTGCTTCTGAGCTACTAAAATCGCAAGTGAATGTGATGACTGAAAAGCAAGTGACGCTGCACTAAATCAGACCTAATTTTATCGATGTGCTTGATGTGGCGCATCGTGGACAGAAAGAAAGAGAATCAATATGGAACAGAAAATCGTTAATATCGGCGACCTTCAGGTTGCGAACGACAAGCCGTTTACCTTATTCGCAGGCATGAACGTTCTCGAGTCTCGTGATCTTGCTATGCAGATTTGTGAACACTACGTAAAAGTGACCGATAAACTGGGTATTCCATACGTATTTAAAGCCTCGTTCGATAAAGCAAACCGCAGCTCTGTTCACTCGTACCGTGGCCCTGGCTTGGAAGAAGGTATGAAAATCTTCCAAGAGCTAAAAGACACGTTTGGCGTGAAAATTATTACGGATGTTCATACAGAAGCACAGGCACAACCGGTAGCGGATGTGGTCGATGTTATTCAGCTTCCGGCTTTTCTTGCTCGTCAAACAGACCTTGTTGAAGCTATGGCAAAAACAGGTGCGGTTATCAATGTTAAGAAACCTCAGTTTATGAGCCCTGGCCAAGTAGGCAATATTGTTGAGAAGTTTGCCGAGTGTGGTAACGAAAATATCATTCTTTGTGAGCGCGGCTCTTGCCATGGATATGATAACTTAGTTGTGGATATGCTTGGTTTTGGCGTAATGAAAAACGCGTCGAAAGGCAGCCCAATCATTTTTGATGTCACCCACTCATTACAAATGCGTGATCCATCAGGTGCGGCATCTGGTGGCCGTCGTGAACAGACGGTGGAACTGGCAAAAGCAGGTCTGGCGACAGGCATTGCGGGTCTATTCATTGAAGCTCATCCGAACCCAGAGCAAGCACGTTGTGATGGGCCATCCGCTCTGCCACTCGACAAGCTAGAGCCATTCCTTGCACAAATGAAGTCTCTGGATGATTTGATCAAAAGCTTTGCGGACATTGATATCAAATAGCCACATTGTGTGTCATCTCAAAAATAGCCAACCAAGTGTTGGCTATTTTTTTGTCTGTGATCTCAATAAGGATGGCTTTTCGACCTCACTTTCGAATATTGATGATCAATGCATCATAATCGTGAAATCAATATGTTAGGCGACATTTATTTGGTTAGACTACACTCATTGATTAGCAACAAAAATTTTGTTGCTTAAAAGCATCAAAGCAGTGGACCTCAAAAGAAAGAAAAAGGTAAGGCAATGAAACAACGTCTGATGATAAAAACCGCATTAAGTGCCGCGATTCTGTTTACTCTTGGTGGGTGTGCGACAGAACCAGCCCATGAATGGAATGAAAACACGACCTACAAGTTAACCGTTCTGCATACAAACGATCACCATGGCCGCTTTTGGCAAAACAAATACGGTGAATATGGCATGGCAGCACGGAAAACCCTAATCGATGAGTTACGTGATGAAATCAGAGAGGAAGGCGGCAGCGTATTGCTTCTTTCTGGTGGTGATATCAATACAGGAGTTCCCGAGTCTGATTTACAAGATGCTGAGCCTGACTTCAAAGGGATGAGTAAAATTGGCTATGATGCCATGGCGTTAGGTAATCATGAGTTTGATAATCCACTCGACGTGTTGTTTAAACAACAAGAGTGGGCAAACTTCCCGCTGCTATCTGCCAACATTTACGACAAGAAAACGGGTAAGCGTTTATTCCAGCCTTATGAAATGTTCAATAAACAGGGCATCAAAATCGCGGTTATTGGATTAACGACAGAAGATACCGCGAAACTTGGGAACCCAGAGTTTATTGAGCAAATTGATTTCCGCGATCCCAAAGAGGAAGCGAAAAAACTGATTGCCGAATTAAAACAGACCGAAAAGCCTGATTTAATCATTGCAGCTACCCATATGGGGCACTACGAAAATGGTAATCGTGGAATCAATGCGCCAGGTGATGTGGCATTGGCTCGTTACCTAGCTGAAGGCGATTTGGATATGATCGTCGGTGGGCATTCACAAGAGCCAGTCTGTATGGAAGGGCCGAACGTTATTAAAAAGAATTTCAAACCTGGCGACGAATGTAAACCGGATCTGCAAAATGGTACCTATATTGTACAAGCCTACGAATGGGGTAAGTATGTAGGACGTGCAGATTACGAGTTCCGCAATGGTGAACTCTCGATGGTAAGCTACGATCTGATTCCGGTGAACTTGAAGAAAAAAATCGAAGTTAACGGAGAATCACAACGTGTCCTTGTGCAAGATGAAATTGCTCAAGATGAAGCGATGTTGTCCTTCCTGCGTCCTTATCAGGAGAAAGGTCAGGGGCAGCTTAATGTTAAAATTGCCGAGTCAAATGGTAAGTTGGAAGGCGATCGTAACGTCGTGCGTTTCCAACAAACTAACTTAGGTCGCTTGATTGCCACGGCTCATATGCAGCGTGCAAAAGCGGACTTTGCCATCATGAACTCCGGTGGCGTGAGAGACTCTATAGCGCCGGGTGACATTACCTACAAAGATGTTTTAACTGTACAGCCATTTGGCAATATGGTGACTTATGTTGATATGACTGGACAAGAGGTGCTGGATTATTTGAACGTGGTTGCAACCAAACCCGTTGATTCTGGTGCGTACGCTCAGTTTGCTGGTATCTCGATGAGCATCGAAAATGGTCAAGTGACGAATGTTTTTATCGGTGAGAAACAGTTGAATTTAGATGACCAATATCGCTTTACCGTACCAAGTTATAACGCTGCTGGTGGCGATGGTTACCCGAAGATTGACGACCATCCAGGTTACGTCAACACAGGCTTTACGGATGCAGAAGTGTTAAAAGAATATCTGCAATCGCACAGTCCAATTGACGTTAATGAATATGCGCCTGCGGGGCAAGTTAAATACATCACCAATAATGTAATCGTACAGTAACTTGCTTATGTCATTTGAGGATATGAGTTAATCAAGTTCATTGTCATTGGTGATAAACGATTGACTCAAACTTGTCGATATCATTAACTTAAAACACAGAGTCCGTTTAATGACTCTGTGTTTTTTGTTTTTAGAAGGAGAGTATTGATGACTCCGGCCATTAATCTAGCGAAAAAGAAAAAAGTGCCACACACCATTCATCAGTATGAACACGACCCAAGAGCCGATAGTTATGGACTGGAAGCGGCAGAGGTGTTGGGGCAAGACCCTAAGACGGTGTTTAAAACATTACTGTTTTGTTTAAATGGTGAACCAAGAAATTTGGCGGTTGCCATTATTCCTGTCGATCAGAAATTGAATCTTAAACTGGCAGCAAAAGCAGCCAAAGGAAAGAAAGCGGATATGGCTGATGCGGATATTGCACAGAAAACAACTGGCTACGTTGTCGGCGGAATCAGCCCGTTGGGGCAGAAAAAAGCATTGCCAACATTTTTGCATGAAAGTGCGAATGAGCTGGACACGATTTGTGTCAGTGCAGGGAAGCGAGGGCTAGAGATAGAGTTGGCCCCACAAGATCTGTTGCTGTTAACTCGTGGTCAGTTTGCATCGTTGTGTTTGTAATTGAGCGAGATTTTTGCTTTTAACTACAGGACGCATAAGCGTCCTGTAGTTATATGGGGTAGGCTATCTAGGGCTTAGCAAGGATAGCGTTATTTTTTTAAGCTCAATGTGCCGCCACTACGTTTTGCTGGCTTGCTAGGTTTTGTCGCATTCGGATTCGCGTAGAATTGCTTTGGCTTACTTGGTGCATGCGGCTTATGTTGTGATTGAGATTTTGCGTCTTGCCCTGCGGGTTTCGCCCGGTCTCGTTCTTTGGCTGGACGTGCGCTTTCGTTCTGGCGCTGACGGTGTCCCTGCTGACCTTTTTTCGAGTTAGGAGCATGGCGAAACTCATCCGCGTTATTTCCACGGAAGGTACGCGTTTTTTGGTTGCGACGAGCGGTGGACTCTTGGTTTTCATCTCGGCTATCAAACAGCTTTGCGTCGGTCGCTTTTCGAATCTGGCGGCCTCGAGCATCCATTTTTGACGCTTCTTCCGTGCCAACAGAACCGTCGCACATCGCGAGAATTTCATTGACTTCATTATCAGTCAGGTAGCGCCACTTACCATTTGGGATGCCATCTAAAGAAATATTCATAATACGAACTCGACGCAGTTTAAACACTTCATAACCCAATGCTTCACACATACGACGGATCTGACGGTTTAAACCTTGAGTTAGAACGATACGGAAAGAGAATTTGGTCTCTTTGGTCACTTTACATGGCAGCGTGACGGTATCGAGAATTTTTACACCAGTCGACATTTGCTTGAGAAAATCGCCTGTGATGGGCTTGTCGACCCGTACTACGTATTCTTTCTCGTGGTTGTTACCTGCGCGAAGGATCTTGTTAACGATATCGCCGTCGTTGGTCAAAAAAATCAATCCGTCCGAAGGCTTATCGAGGCGACCGATCGGAAAAATACGTTTTTTATGACCAATAAAGTCAACAATGTTACCCGGGACATCTCTTTCTGTCGTACAGGTGATTCCGGTCGGCTTGTTCAGCGCGATATAGATAGGCCTTTCTTTCGCTGCAACTGGCTTGCCATCGACGCAGACATCATCGCCAGGGAGCACTTTAGTGCCCATTTCTGGTGTATTGCCATTGATGGTGACACGACCTTGTTCAATCAATCGGTCGGCTTCACGACGTGAGCAAAAGCCAGTTTCGCTGATGAATTTGTTTAAGCGTTTCGCATTATCTTGTGACATGTTGGTCTCCTAACGTTTCACAACGGCGGTCAATAAGAATTCCCCTTAGCACTGGCAAGGGGAGATAAGGGAGCGCATTCTAACACCGAGGGAAGCTTAGCCCAATCGTTTTTGATGACGCTCTCGGTTTTCGAGTTTCTTATCGGCACTTTTCTTTAACAGTACGTAAACCGCGCCACTGCCACCATGGAAACGCTGCGCCGTGTGGACACATTGCACTTCATTGATTTGTTGCAGCCAACTACTAACAAAGCTTTTCATTAATGCTGGGGGATTAGAGCGTTCACCGCGACCGTGTACGATCATAACGGTTCGAATGTCCATAGAAATGCATTGTTTGAGGAACTTGACCACTTCATCACGTGCCTCTTTTAGCGTTTTGCGGTGTAAATCTAAACGAGCCTGAATTGGGTATTTCCCTAGGCGGAGTTTACGATATACGCCGTCTTGTACCCCATCGCGCTTGTATTCAACGAAGTCATCTGGCTTGAGCATGTTGGCATGGTCGAGCGACAAATATTCTGGGTCATCTTCTGTAAGCCATATTGCCGCTTCGCGCTTCGCAAGCTGTGCTTCCGTGACTTGATGAACCTTCTTGAGTTCTGCGGTATCTTGGGTGATAGGTTTAACGTCGCCCATCATCTGTTGAAATAAATCTAAATCGTCATCGTGAGACATAACGGCGATCTCATAAGAACTGGACAGGTAGATTATATTGACGAGATGTGGGAAAAAATCAATAAAAAACCGGAGTAGGCAAAAAACCGACTCCGGTGCAAAGCGTTTTTGGCTAAGCGAGATTCTAGTGAGGAGATTTGTCGTTCATTACCTTATAGATGAAGAAACCGCCGTAAAACAACATTAGACTTATCGCACCAAAGATCACAATCATTGATGATAGACCCACTGCATTACCAAATAGAAGATCAAACCAAAAGTCCATAATATTTCCTCTAAGATATTCCCGACAAGTGCCAAACTAAATTGCGATGGTTTTTTCAGCACTGATCTGGATCAATTATGTTTCTAAGGTTAACAGACTGTGTTTAATTGTGAGCTGTTAGTCACATTTAGCGTGCTAGTGTTCAGTAATTCAGCAAACGAATTATGACAATGGATTTTTTTAGGAAAAGCACTTGCGTCTCAGATGAGAATCCGTAATATACCCATTCGTTGACGGGGATAACTTCTCAGTTAAACGTTTCGGTGAATAGCGCAGCTTGGTAGCGCATCTGGTTTGGGACCAGAGGGTCGGGGGTTCGAATCCCTCTTCACCGACCATATTTAGAGCCTCAGCAAGTTGCTGGGGCTTTTTCATATCTACAGGTTGTAAATAGCGCAGCTTGGTAGTGCATCTGGTTCTTTGTAAACATAGCGGACCAGAGGGTCGGGGGCTGGAGCGCCAGTCCGATCGAATCCCTCTTCACCGACCATATTTAGAGCCTCAGCAAGTTGCTGGGGCTTTTTCATATCTACAGGTTGTAAATAGCGCAGCTTGGTAGTGCATCTGGTTCTTTGTAAACATAGCGGACCAGAGGGTCGGGGGCTGGAGCGCCAGTCCGATCGAATCCCTCTTCACCGACCATATTTAGAGCCTCAGCAAGTTGCTGGGGCTTTTTCATATCTACAGGTTGTAAATAGCACAGCTTGGTAGGACCTAGGTCCTAGAACCTAGAACCTAGAACCTAGAACCTAGATCTTCCATTTCAAATCTCACACCTAGCTTTGCCCGTCTTACCCAAAGGCGTTATCTCAAATCCGCGTTGTGCCAGCAGTTCAATGAGATTGCCTTGCCCGACCAAATGCAAACTACCGACGACGACTGTATAGCGGCCTTCTTTTTGCGGCAGTAGGTTGCCAGAGTCTAACTTTGCTGCCCAATCGCGGTTACGAGAATACAAGAACGCATCATTAAACTCATCACTGGCTTCATCCGTCAGTGTGGCCTCTATTAAGGCGTTGTCGTCACCACTGCGCCAACTCTCAATAAGGCACTGAATCATCTCTTCCCCTCGGTGAGATTCTTTGAGTGTCGACATTAACATTTCTTTACCGGAATCAGGCTGACCTGAAATAAGGTCAACTTGAAACTGAAGTGACTCCAGAGAAAGGACGGGTATCCTTAGCTCATCGGCCTGATTAATCAAATGCATGTCCACGCCATTTTCAGCGATGTATCCCAGTTTATTGACAAATGCGAGTTGAATCATCAATGCCGTGGACCAAGGCGGAGAATTAAGAAGTTGTTTTTCTGATAGTCCAAGTTCTTTTGCGATTTCTATCAGTTCTCTTCGTTGAGCTCTGTCTAGAATCATTTTTGTGGCGATGGAATCTTTTGGATAGACAATGGATTCCGAACTTCTGATATCCGCTTCGATGATTAATCCATTGCTTGTTTTCAGGTAGTTGGTGATGGCTCGGGGTAGTGGATACATACTATCGTCTCCTACATGAACGGAACCAATGATCATGTACTCGATGCTGCCTTTTTTCACTAACCAATGTTGTGGTTCTGCGAATGATGAAAAGGAAGTTAAGCCGACGATGAGAGATGACAGTAGTGCCATGAGACGAACCATATTTTTATCCTTTTATAGACTTCACTTTCAATTTATACCTTAGACAAGGGGCGGTGTAAAAACATGACCTATCTATGTTGGTATCGCTTTTTTTGCTCCGACAAAACCGTCATTTCAATAAATTTTGACGAGCTTTAACGAGGGATAAGTGTGAACAATTTCACATAACTGACTTTGACGGTGGTCTGCCCATCTTTTTGTTAATGCTTGGATGTGATCAGGGTCCAGTTAAACCCCGTTTAATCCATCGATATTCATGACACAGATCGCGAAAAACACGTCAAAAAGAGTTGTTCGTTTTTAACGTTTTTATTAAGTGTATGATTCTTTTTATTTTATTGTTGTGTTGAATTGTGAAGTTTGAGCAGGATCACTTCTTAATTTTATTTATTTTACGCTTAGAAAAAACAAGTTGTATGTTGAATGCATCGGTTGAACACACGGTTTGGTGTGCTCACTATTCTCATTATTGTCGTTTTAAATATGGATTTTTTGGGGAAGTAAGATGTTAAAACATAGCCTGATTGCTGCTTCTGTTATCACTACACTAGCGGGTTGCTCTGCGCTTCAGAGCAATGAACAACAAGTGGTCAATTCACTGGCCAATAACCTTGATATTCAATATGAAGTGTTGACCAACCACGGAGCGAACGATGGACTTGCCTGTCAAGACATGGGGGCGGAGTGGGCGTCTTGTAACAAGGTCAATATGACGTTAACCAACCAGGGTGACGCAGTTGAATCAAACGATTGGGCCATTTATTTTCATAGTATTCGTCTGATTCTGGACGTTGAAAATGAACAATTTAAAGTGACTCGTGTGACGGGAGATTTACACAAACTTGAATCTACAGACAAGTTTGACGGCTTCGCTGCCGGAGAAGAGGTTGTTATACCGCTAGTTGGAGAATACTGGCAATTATTCGATACGGACTTTATGCCTGGTGCATTTGTTGCGGCTGAAAATGCCGAACCAAAAATGATCGCATCTTTAAATACCGAAGACGTTGACTCTTTTGTTTCTGGACTTGAAGGGGACAACTTAAAGCGAACGCCTGATGACAACAATGTGTTTGCCAACGCGCTCACTCGTTTTGATAAAAATCTGGATTTAGAGAAGCAAGATGTTTCTGCGACGTTACTTCCTACCCCAATGCATGTTGAAGTCGGTAATGGGAATGTCGATATCGCAAATGGTCTTTCATTACCTAAATCTGCATTCGATGACGATCAATATGCGGCAATCCAAGCCCGAAGTGAGGTGATAGGCGTCGATATTGAAGGCCGTTTTCCTGTCAGGGTTTCCGTCGAACCAAGCGCTTTTTCTGGTGAACTGAAAAAGTCAGGTGCTTACCAGATGAGCATCAAACAAGATGGGATTTCAATTCAAGCATTTGATAAAACGGGCGCCTTTTATGCTGTGCAGTCTATCTTTGGTTTGATAGATAGCCAGAATACAGATTCACTGGCCCAAGTTACGATTAAAGACGCCCCGCGTTTTGCCTATCGTGGTGTTATGGTTGATGTAGCGCGTAACTTCCATTCAAAAGCGGCAATCCTAGCAACATTGGATCAAATGGCTGCGTACAAAATGAATAAGCTGCACTTACATTTGACTGATGACGAAGGCTGGCGTTTGGAGATTCCGGGTTTACCAGAACTGACAGAGATTGGTGCAAACCGTTGTTTTGATCTCGAAGAGAAAAGTTGCATATTGCCTCAGTTGGGATCCGGCCCAACCTCAGAGAACTTTGGTTCGGGTTACTTCAGTAAAGCGGATTATGTGGAAATCTTGAAGTATGCAAAAGCGCGCAGTATTGAGGTAATCCCAGAGATCGATATGCCAGCCCATGCCCGTGCCGCCGTCGTGTCAATGGAAGCGCGTTATGATCGCTTGATGGCTGAAGGGAAAGAAGCTCAGGCCAATGAATATCGTTTGATGGATCCGCAAGACACATCCAATGTCACTACGGTTCAGTTTTACGACAAGCAAAGCTTTATTAACCCATGCATGGAATCGTCAACACGCTTTGTGGATAAGGTCATTTCTGAAGTCGCAGCGATGCACCAAGAAGCAGGTTCTCCACTGACGACGTGGCACTTTGGTGGTGATGAAGCGAAAAACATCAAATTGGGCGCGGGTTTCCAAGATGTAAAAGCGCAAGAGAAAGTGAGTTGGAAAGGGAACATCGACCTTTCTAAACAAGACAAGCCATTCGCTCGCTCACCTCAGTGTCAAGCCTTGATTGCCGAAGGTAACGTCAGTGATTTTGCTCATTTACCAAGTCACTTCGCTGAGCAAGTGTCCAAGCTAGTTGCTGAGAAGGGCATTCCTAATTTCCAAGCATGGCAAGATGGTCTGAAATACAGTGAAGGCCCCAAAGCGTTTGCCACCGAAAACAATCGTGTAAACTTCTGGGACGTACTCTACTGGGGTGGAACCTCTTCGGTCTACGAATGGGCCCAGAAAGGTTATGACGTGATAGTGTCTAACCCAGACTATGTATATATGGATATGCCATACGAAGCCGACCCTAAAGAGCGTGGCTACTACTGGGCTACACGTGCGACAGACACGCGTAAAATGTTTGGCTTTGCACCAGAAAACATGCCGCAAAATGCGGAAACCTCGTTGGATCGTGACGGTAATGGCTTCTCAGGCAAAGGCGAAATCAAGGCGAAGCCGTTTTATGGATTGTCTGCACAGTTATGGTCTGAGACAGTACGTAATGATGAGCAATATCAATATATGGTATTCCCACGCGTACTGGCAGCAGCAGAGCGAGCATGGCACCGTGCAGAGTGGGAGAACGATTACCAAGTTGGGGTAGAGTACTCACAAGACACGAATCTTGTTAACAAAGACGCGTTAAATCGTGATTACAACCGCTTTGCTAACTTGCTTGGACAGCGTGAGTTGACCAAACTTGAAAAATCGGGCATTGAGTATCGTTTACCGGTTCCAGGAGCAAAGATCGACAATGGTCGCTTAACGATGAATGTTCAGTTTCCTGGTGTTGAGCTGCAGTATTCCCAAGATGGCAAAAACTGGCAGACATATTCTGATAATGCTCGTCCAGCCGTTAACGGTGAAGTGTTTATCCGTTCCGTATCACAAACTGGTCAACGTGCGAGTCGTGTAACCCGCGTCCGATAATCATAGCGTTGGTGAGCGGAATACTCTGTTAAAATAGGTTCCTTACTTAAAGCCCTCAAACCTGTTATTAGGTTGAGGGCTTTGTTTTTATGGGGAAACCTGATGTCTATTACTTGTCGTTGCCTTTATAGTGGCGGTATTCATATACCTGTCCTTGTGCGTTGAAGGCATAAACAGTGTAGCTGTCTTTTTTATCTCCGTATTCCATCCCTGGTGAACCCATTGGCATACCGGGTACTGCAAGACCTTTGGCGTTCTTAGGCGGATTTGCTAAGAATGCTTTGATGTCTGCGGCAGGGACGTGCCCTTCGAAAAGATACCCATTAATTTCAGCGGTGTGGCATGAATACAATTTCTCATTGTTCATGCCTAATTCACGCTTGATGGCATTCATGTCTTGATGTTTTTTTTCTTCAACGGTAAAGCCATGCTCTTCCATGTGTTTTGTCCAATCACCACAACAGCCACAGTAAGGCGACTTGTGGTTAATGACATCGGCGGCGAGTACGTTAGCGGATACTGTTGTCAGTATTGCGAAGGTTAAGAGTTTCAATTTCATAGTAGCCTCTTAAAGAACGGGTTATTTAACAGAAAACAGTCTTAATCGGTTGGCATTACTCACAACCGTAATTGACGATAGGGCCATTGCTGCTCCTGCCACAACGGGACTCAGCAAAAAACCAAATGCTGGATAAAGGACACCGGCAGCAATTGGAATACCTAGAGAGTTATAAACAAACGCTCCAAACAAGTTTTGCTTCATGTTTTTAAGTGTCGCACGGGACAATTCGATGGCATGAACGACGGCCATGGGGGACGTGTTGAGAATCGTCATTTGTGCGCTTTCGATCGCGACATCGCTGCCACTGCCCATCGCAATGCCAAGGTCCGATAGGGCTAACGCTGGGGCGTCATTAATGCCATCGCCTATCATCGCAACCGTACGACCCTGATCCTGGAGTTTTTGTATTGCTTGTGCTTTCTCATCCGGCATAACTTGAGCGATCACTTCATCAATACCAAGCTCCTGACCAATGGCTTCTGCGACATGTTGGTTGTCACCCGTTAACATTACGGTTTTGATGCCTTGTGATTTTAATGCTGCAACGGCTTGTTTGGCGTCAGATTTAATTGGGTCGGCAATGGCAATCAGGCCAATAAGTTTTCCATCAAGAGCGACGGCAACTGGCGTCCAAGCATTCTGAGCACATTGTTCGATAGCATCTTGAAGTGCGTCTGTTTGTACGCGCTCTGCTTGCATAAATTGCAATGAACCAATTTGTAAGGATTGACCTTGGTAAGTCGCGACGATGCCTCGTCCTCGAATATTGTCAAAGGAATCCAACGTGACGGTCTTTGCATGGTGCTGTTTTGCAAAGTCACAGACTGCTTTTGCGAGAGGATGCTCGGATTGGCGCTCTGCGGCATAGGCCATGGCGAGCAGATCCTCTTCACTTGTCGCGTGCGTGAAGAGTTGCTGTACACTCGGCTTTCCTTGCGTCAATGTGCCTGTTTTATCAAAGACAACTGTATCAAGCCTACTGGCTAATTGCAGGGCATCGGCGTCTTTGATCAATATACCCAGCTCAGCGGCTTTACCCACCCCGACGGTGACAGAAAGCGGAGTCGCTAAACCTAGCGCGCAAGGACAAGCGATGATCAGAACGGTGGTGGCGACCACCAACATATAACTGGCCTGTGGTGCAGGTCCAACCGCCAACCAAACCAGAGCGGATAAAATCGCAATCGCAACCACGACAGGAACAAACACTGAAGATATTTGGTCGGCGAGTTTTGCGATGGCAGGTTTACTGCTTTGCGCGCTGCGAACCATACGGATGATTCGGGCCAGCATAGTATTACTGCCAATACCAGTTGCTTCAATAATAAGACTGCCATCAGTGTTAAGGGTGCCAGCAGAAACTTGAGCGTCTTTTGTTTTGAGCACAGGAACTGGCTCACCCGTAAGCATCGATTCGTCGACATAAGACTCACCTTGCATCACTGAACCATCAACAGGGAGTTTCTCCCCAGGTTTAATTCGCAGTGTCATTCCTAAGGTGATTTGCTCAACTCTAATATCTTGATCGCCTTGCTCTGTGATCACGGTAGCGCGTTGAGGTTGCAGGTTCACGAGCGCTTGCAATGAGCGTGTTGTATTTGCTTTCGCTTTTGCCTCGATATAGTGACCCAATGAAATCAAGCCAATGATCATCGCACTGGCTTCAAAATAGACGTGGCGCGATGCAGAAGGGAACCAGTCTGGGAAAATTACGACCAGCATAGAGTAAGTCCAAGCCGCACCAGTGCCTAGAGCGACTAAGGTGTCCATGGTTGCGCGTTTGTGCGTAGCAGCCAACCAAGCATTACTGAAAAAGTGCTTACCTGCAGTGGATAACAGTATCAAGCAGAGCACACCAACTGCACCCCACGCAAGCTGATCGTTAGTGTTGTTCACCATCATGTTGCCGCCAGCTATGCCCCAAACCATTAAAGGTCCACCGACAACTAAACCAGCTATTGCATCCAGCTTGAAGCGTTTTTGTTGTCGACGCTGTTGCTCGGCTTGTTTCTCTTGCTGTGTCGCGGCATCTTGCAGAATTTCACCGTCGTACCCCGCTTGTTTTACGGATTCGACAATGGATTGATGCAGTGCCTCAGAGTCTTTATCAATAAAGATTAAGGCGCTTTGTTCTGCCAGGTTCACTTGCGCTTTTTCGACACCAGCTACACTGGTCAGTGCTTTTTCAACGGAAGATACACAACTCGCACACGTCATACCTTGAACGAGCATTTGAATTTGAGTCCCCGTCGCTGATGGAATTTCTTCTACCTTGCTTCTTGGCTCAGTTGGTTGAGTATTCTGTTCATTTTTACTGGTCTCAGTCTGATCACTGATGGTTTCTTCTTCGTCAGACTCTACGCTGGCGTTGTAGCCCAGAGTAGCAACCAGTTCGATGACTTGTGGTTCTGAAAGAATCGTTCGGATGCTTAAGTGTGTCTTAGAAGCTTCAAATGAAATCACATTCGAGTTTGACTCTAAAAGTGAAGAAAGCTTATTAACGCATCCTCCACAGCTCAAACCTGATAGGTGAAGCTCATACGTGTTGCCTGCTTTGTAACCTAAGGATTCAATAGAGTGAACGATATCTTCTAAAGAATCTTCAGTATTGATTTCAACTGAGGTTGGAGACAAATTGCTGATTTCAACATGGTGATTGGCATGCAATGTTTTCTCCACTTTTCTCGCACAGCCCATGCAGTTGAGCCCTGACATTGGGACGACAAACTGATTCATAACTTGTCCTCATTATTAGCAATGTAATGAGCTTAAACCTTCCTGCAAGGGTAAGGTCAAGTTTTGTTGTCTCTCTCTATCTAGAGATATCAACACGGAATGATTGTAGAATTGACTTAGGGTGTTAAAATGTCGCCACTTTACATCCTTGACATTATGACGAGAGCCTTCTCGTTGCACATTATCCTTAAGGAACTCAAATGACGGTTAAAACTCGTTTTGCTCCTAGCCCAACTGGCTATCTACACGTTGGTGGTGCGCGCACTGCACTTTACTCTTGGCTTTACGCGAAAAACCAAGGCGGAGAATTCGTTCTTCGTATTGAAGACACTGACCTTGAACGTAATTCGCAAGAAGCGGTAGATGCAATCCTCGAAGGCATGGAATGGTTAGGTCTAAATTGGGATGAAGGTCCTTACTACCAGACTCAACGTTTTGATCGTTACAATGAAATGGTTGATAAGCTGCTCGAAGAAGATAAAGCGTATAAATGCTATGCGTCTAAAGAGTTGCTGGATGAAATTCGTGCTGAGCAAGAAGCCAACAAAGAAATGGCTCGTTACGATGCAAACCATCCAAAGATTAAAGCCGCGAATGAAGCTGCTAAAGATGGCGACCCGTGTGTCATTCGCTTCCGCAATCCAAAAGAGGGAAGTGTGGTATTCGAAGACCAAATCCGTGGTCGTATCGAAATCAGCAACACACAAATGGATGACCTTATCATCCGTCGTACCGATGGCTCACCGACGTACAACTTTTGTGTAGTGGTTGACGACTGGGATATGGGTATCACTCACGTCGTGCGCGGTGAAGACCACATCAACAATACGCCTCGTCAGATCAACATCTACGAAGCATTAGGTGCACCAGTACCAACATTCGCACACTGTGCCATGATTCTAGGTGATGACGGAGCGAAGCTGTCTAAACGCCACGGTGCGGTATCGGTAATGCAATACCGCGATATGGGTTACTTACCAGCAGCACTAAATAATTACCTAGTGCGTCTGGGTTGGTCTCATGGCGACCAAGAGATCTTCACACAAGAAGAGATGATCAACCTATTCAGCCTAAATGCGGTATCAAAGTCAGCGTCTGCATTCAACACTGACAAGCTACAATGGTTGAACAACCACTACATCAAAACATCTGAACCAGCGTACGTTGCAGAGCACCTACAATGGCATCTTGATCAGCAAAAACTGGACGTCACAAATGGCCCTGCAATCACAGACGTGATCAAGTTGGTTGGTGAGCGTTGCAATACGCTAGTGGAGCTTGCTGAGCAAATCCGTTACTTCTACGAAGATTTCTCTGAGTTTGAAGCGGGAGCAGCGAAGAAACACCTGCGCGGTGTGGCGAAAGAGCCTTTGGAGCTTGCTCTAGCGAAAGCAGAAGCACTGACTGAGTGGACGACAGCGAACATCAAAGATGGCGTTATTGCAGCAGTATGTGAAGAGCTAGAAATTGGCATGGGCAAAATCGGTATGCCTTTACGTGTCGCGGTAACTGGCGGTGGTCAGTCTCCTTCCGTAGATGCAGTAATGGCGCTGATTGGCAAAGATCGTTGTGTTGCTCGCATCAAAATGGCACTGGCATTTATTGCTGAGCGTGAAGCCAACGCATAGTTCAAGGCTAAGGCTCTGCTAATCGGAAACCGCGGTATGTACACCGCGGTTTTTTTATTCCGGTAGAAAAGTCACTATCGAACTGCTGGCTATCGAATCACTCACGCGACCCTTTTTCTAACTCGAAATGAAGGGAGTATCAGCTTTACTTAAGCCCAATGCTACTTAAACGTCCCATATAAACCAAAATCTCGAGATTGTCTTTGTGTGCTTCTAGCAAGGCCTTTTTGGTCTGCATGTAGGCGGCGAGCTTGCCATACTTACTAATTGAACGCACAACCGTCTTATACTTGTACTCTCCGTTGTCATCGAATTCGCGCCATTTAGCAATGTAACATGTGTCTCGGTTGTCGGGATTTTCAAGGGTAGGGTTTGGTTTGTGAACGATTTTTGGCTCAACGCTATGTGGTAGACGCGTCATCAAGTATGGATCTTTTAATAAACGGCGCCAAAATTTCCCCCACATTTGCCGCCCCAGTTCATTTCTCAATTTGATGGCTTTTTTTAGCCCTTTCTCTTCTCCAATCCGAACGAATCCGACAGAGCGGTGAAGTACCGTATCTTCTGGCGTATGTATATGGATCTTAAAAGCTGTCTTACCTTTCGAAATGAAGCGGTGTCCAGTATTTGTTATTAGATTACTTTTAGACATGATCTTAATAATATTTTTATTAATATCCGAAGAATAGGTAAAGTTCTCCATTAATTAAAGACATAAAATATAAAACTGTAAATAGTATTGGAAAATGACTTCAAGGTCATACGTGTGGTGTCGAAGGCTAAGTACGGTATTACGTGATCCGTAACGTGACCGTTTTCGTTGAGAAAAGAAAAGGCTAGTAGTGACTATCTCGCTAGCCTTTTTGAGAAATGGCGCCCCCAGTAGGATTCGAACCTACGACCTGTCCCTTAGGAGGGGACTGCGCTATCCAGCTGTGCCATGAGGGCGAAGAACCATAGACTTTCCATGATATTCAAAAGAAAGCATATCTCAAGGTTTTATGTCCGGTTGTGTTCGGGAATGCTGTTTTTTTGAGCGAGAAGTGTTCGCCCAAGCTCAACGCCTCCCTAATACCTGCTCATCACGTCACCAATTTGGACACTAGATGCCAAATTAGGTTGATCAATGGTGAGCTCTGCTTCGTGTTCATAAATACGAGAGACTGTTAACGTAATCTCGCTTTGAGATACTTTATTGCGTGGTAAACCATGTTGGTCAATGAATGCTGCGGTATGCCAAAGTTGCAGAGTGTCACCCTCTTTCACGCCATGTATTCGACCAAGATCCATCGTCACTGTGTTGCCAAATACTGCGACAACTTCTGGCAATGTTATTTTGCAAGACAATTCTGCTTCCAGATCCAGCATTATATTGCGACTGACTCGTAGCAACATCTCACCATAAGTAGACGCCCAGAAGCGAGCACTTTTAGTGTCAACCTGGCTAGTCTTCGCAAACGGCCATTGCGCGACTTCCCGGTAGGTTTTATTGAAGACTTCGTGGCCAGTTTTGCCATCATAGACGTTCATCTCCAAGGCAAACTGGCGGTTGATAATGTCGTCTTGTAATGTTTGAGACTCAACCGTCGCGGTTAAGTCAGTGATTTCCCCACCTAAGATATATTGAGCACCATTATCTTGCGCAATCATTTGTGTGCGAGCTGGGGTATGACTGCTAATGAAGTAGTCGGTCGTACCAACAGAAACAAAGCTGCGTGAGGTTTGATCTAACTGACGATTCACGACTCGGCTAAAGTCGTCACCGACACGGTAGATTTGCCCCATGACGGCTTGTTGGGGTGAGGCAATGTCGATGTTTCCAACCAGAACCGTTTTTTTGTATTGGTTGGTGTGGCAACCCGTTGCCGATGGATAGATGTCGACTCGAATCTTAACTTTGACTTTTCCACTTTTTGTACGCTCAGAAACGACAAGAATGTAACGGACTTCATGGTTAGTGAACAGGTATTCGTTGCGATTCTCTTCTAATAACGGCATGAGATTACTAATACTGCCAATATCCGCACCCGAAAAATTGACGGCTTTGAAGAGGGCGTCTTCTAACGCATGGAGTCTTGCCGCTTCTTTAGAAGAAACGATAGTGGCAACTCCTGTCACTTCATACCATGCTGCCACTGCGCGAAAGGGCAGGAGCAATATTAAAGTGGTTGAAAATAAAGTAATTAATATTTTTTTCATTGGTTATGGCCGTTTAGGTATAAATATTGCTTTTATAAAATCAGCAAAGTTTGGTGGTCATTTTCTGAGTGAGACATACAAAGAAAAGCAAAGACTGTTCCAACATTCAGTATTCAGCAAGGAAATTGGGTTTCTTGCGAGAAAATGAAGAATAGTGCCACCTTATATAATCTGGAGAATCGAACCATGAAAAAGTGGCTTGTTGCCGCCTCGATGATGACGCTTTTGACATCGTGTGCGTACTCACCAATTTACAATGGTAAAGAGCCTTATTCAGGCAGCCAGTTCACGTTGATGGACAGCCCGCGCCATACGTTGGACTTTTTTATCGAAAGCATGACGGAAGATCTGATGGTATCTAACGTCGCTGTGTCATCGCGCACACCTATTGCTGTCACCTCGTTTGTGGACGTTCAGCACATGGATGCAACCAACTGGTTGGGAAACTCGGTATCGGAAGGGTTTATTTATCAGTTCCAGCGCCGTGGTTTTAAAGTGGTTGATTTCAAAACCACTGGATCGATTCAAGTCACTCAGCAAGGTGATTTTGCATTAAGCCGTGACTGGCAAGACCTGGCTCAAGAACAGGAAGTTCAATATGTGCTAACAGGAACCATGTTGCGTCAAGAAGGTGGCGTTTTAGTGAATGCGCGAGTAGTCGGTATGCAGAGCCGTATTGTAGTGGCAACTGCACAGGGCTTTTTGCCTGCCGACCGCATCGGACGTGATTTGGATACACTCAATAGTATTCGTACTCAAGATGGTGTGTTAATTCGTTCCGACCCAACTATTCGTCAGCCATACACTGTGATTCTCCGCCCATAGGATGTGACCATGAAGAAATTAGTTTTTATTATCGCCACGTTAGTACTGATGGGGTGTCAGCCACTACAACAAATGCGTCAAGATGAAATTTTGGTGGCGGTTGGGTACGCGAGTGTGAGTGAGCAAACCGGCCGAAGTGTTGAAGAACAACGCGTTCGCGCAATGAGAGCGTCTAAAATTGATGCTTACCGTGAATTAGCGGAACAAGTGTATGGCATGCGCATCAGCGGGCGTGCAGAGTTACAAGACCAGCGATTGGGCGTGGAAAATACATCGGGTGCCGTTGATGGTGTTATTCGTGGTGCTGAGGTAGTACGCAGCTACTTAGTTGAAGACAGCTATGTAACCGAGTTGCGTTTGGATATCCGCAAAATGGATAAAATGCGTGGCTATGGTGAAGTTCAGCAAGTCCCAGAGAAACGTCAGCAAACCCTGTTTTAATTTAATCATTTGGGTATAGCGTCTTTTTCGCGGCTAATTGGCAACAATTAGTCGCTTTTTTTCTGCAGGATATTCTGAATATTGGCTGTGGAAGAAGAGAAGGTGCAATTAGGCTTTGATATTGGTGCCAAGCGTAGAAATGGTGTGGGCTTTACCGCCAGAGTTATAGGTCATGCCGACTTTTCCATGGCTGCGTTGAAGCATATTATTGAGCTTATTGAAGCTCATTTGCGCACGGTTAAGCGACTCCCCATTGACTTGGTTGACTTGCTGACAGTCCAGAACGATAGATTGGATTTGGTCAACAATCTGTCTTAGATTCTCATCTTCGGTAAGTAGATTGACATGCGGGTGAGAGGCGATGCGTTGATCAGTCGTACGAAGTTGATCAATCAATGTCATTTTCTTTTTGGCAATATTTTCGATCTCAGAAGAGACACGTGCGGTAATGGCATGCGTTTCCTGACTTAAAATCTCAGAAAGTGCTTTGGCATTTTCTAATTGGAAATGAACGAGATCGACTAATGCTGCCATGAATTCTTACCTTAAGCCTAAGCGAGTTAGCTGTTGCCCTGCAGTTCGTTTTCAAACTTTATCATATTATCAGCCAACTTTTCTGGATCAACTTTGTATGAACCGTTTGTGATAGCTTCCTTGATGGCAGCGACTTTCGCACTGTCATATGCCGGTGATGATGCCATATCTTTCTGTAGTTGGCTAACCGCTTTACTTTGTTGGCTAAGTGATACCGCGTCTTGCTGAGCGGGCGTTTTCTTAGCTTCTGTTGCACTGTTGGTGCTTGATTCACTACGTGCAGGAGCGCGACTGTTTGTCGTCATTATTTGCCCTGAGCGTATATTGTTATCTATACCTGCCATGTTGTATTTTGCCTTGTATCGTCATACTGGTATTCAGACTATCGACCAATGCGAAAATAACTTTAGTCATTTTTTGCGTTCTTATTGGGCGATTTTTACGGAGCTTACTCATCACTAAAATTCGTTGCGTCAATCAAGCTAAAAAGTGATGGTGATTTCCGCTATGTCAGTCACGATTCCTTCTATTATACGCTGAGAGTTGTCATTTTTCACTCTTACTTGGTCCCCGGTCGCGCCGTCCTGCAGAGCGGTACCTTGCGTGGTGATGGTCATGCCCTGTTTTACGGCTTTAATGGTCACTCTTTCATTGCGGCATACGACGCACACATCATTCCGTTCGACGACATCGCCCAGACGCACGCTGCGCTTTAATTTTGCTCCTACCACTTGTTCATAGCTGGAAAATCCATCTTTGCGAAAGCGTTGTAGCTCAACCATGGATATGGTCACATCGGATGCTCCCACGAGTTCTCCGCGTCCAAGTTGACGAGTTGCGACTACCATAGGGACTGATGAAGAGACTCTTACAGGCACGTAAACTTTCCAGTTGTCGGCCGGACATTCAACCAACACGTTAATGTTGCTGCGCGTATTGCTGGTGGTCGATGCTGAAGTATCCAGTGGTTCTGGGCAGTCAGTTGCTTTAATTCGGTTATCGATGTCCGCCGCATTCACACTGAGCTCACCGCCAGTAGGTTGCTCTACCGTGGCAAGAATGTGTTGTTCCGCTGCGGTTTTTATTTGCTCTAACTGATTTTCTGTTGCTGCATGTGCAAAAAAGCTAAACATACTGAGAAAAATGCCGATAGACTTAACGTACTTTGTAAATAACGCTCTACTTATTGTCATACTCAATGGTATCTGGGTGTTAGTGAGGTACGTCATACTGTTTCCCTGGGATAATGCTTACCAGTGATAGAGTAACATTTAAAAACCAAAAGTTTGAGATGGAGATGAGCATATGACGGGGATTCTTGACTCTGTAAACCAGCGTACACAACTCGTCGGTCAAAACCGATTAGAATTATTGACCTTTCGATTGATGGGACGTCAGCGCTATGGCATTAACGTCTTTAAAGTAAAAGAGGTGCTACAGTGTCCCAAGTTGACTGCCATGCCAAACCTTCACCCGTTGGTGAAAGGGGTTGCTCATATTCGTGGCCATACGGTATCTGTGATTGACCTAAGCCTTGCCATTGGCGGCAGACCAACTACTGACATTGATAAATGTTTTGTTGTGATCGCAGAGTTTAACCGTTCTATTCAAGCTTTCTTAGTTTCTTCTGTTGAGCGCATCATTAACATGCATTGGGAAGGAATCTTACCTCCGCCGGAAGGGGCAGGTAAGGCACATTATCTGACTGCGGTAACGAATATCGATAATGAATTGGTCGAAATTCTTGACGTGGAAAAGATTTTAGCTGAAATAGCTCCTATTGATGAAACGATGAATGCGACCATCGGAGAGGAGATAGCGCAAGCCGAGCAATCCAAGCAGATTGTCCGCCGAATTTTAATTGCCGATGACTCGACGGTCGCTCGCAAGCAAGTCGAACGCGCCATTACTTCTATTGGCTTTGAAGTGATTTCAGTGAAAGACGGCAGAGAGGCTTATAATAAGCTCATAGAAATGGCGCAAGAAGGCAGTATTTACGATCAGATTTCTTTAGTGATTTCTGATATTGAGATGCCAGAAATGGACGGCTATACCTTAACCGCAGAGATTCGTAGACATGCTGAGTTGAAAGATCTTTATGTTATCCTTCACTCTTCACTAAGCGGTGTTTTCAACCAAGCGATGGTTGAGCGTGTTGGTGCCAACTCGTTCATCGCAAAATTCAACCCAGACGAACTGGGTAACGCGGTTAAAACTGCATTAACAGAATAAAAGAGACATTAATGACAGCTATTACAATCAGTGATCAAGAGTATCGTGACTTTAGCCGTTTTCTAGAATCGCAATGTGGCATTGTGCTTGGCGATAGTAAGCAGTACTTGGTGCGCAGCAGATTAAGCCCTTTGGTGACTAAATTTAAAATCGCTTCGTTATCTGATTTATTACGAGATGTTATTTCGGGTCGAAATCGTGAATTGCGCCTTGCTGCAGTCGATGCGATGACGACCAACGAGACGCTGTGGTTTCGAGATACTTATCCATTCACGGTTTTAGCTGACAAGCTGTTACCTGAAGTGGCGGCAAATAAACGGCCTATCAAGATTTGGTCTGCCGCCAGTTCGTCAGGTCAAGAACCGTACTCTATCGCGATGACTATACTGGAAACTCAGCAGCGTAAACCGGGTTTACTGCCAAATATTTCTGTTACTGGCACTGACATTTCAGCCAGTATGTTGGATATGTGCCGTGCGGGTGTGTATGACAATCTTGCGTTGGGACGTGGTCTTTCTCCGGAGCGCCGACGCACTTTCTTCGAAGATGCTGGCGATGGTCGAATGAAGGTCAAAGACAACGTTAAGCGCCTGGTAAGTTTTCGCCCTCAAAACCTGATGGAAAGTTATGCACTCATGGGGAAGTTCGACATTATCTTTTGTCGTAATGTTTTGATTTACTTTTCTCCAGAAATGAAGTCAAAAGTGCTGAACCAAATGGCAAATAGCTTAAACCCAGGTGGTTACCTGTTGTTGGGCGCATCCGAATCATTGACGGGTCTGACTGACCGATTTGAAATGGTGCGTTGTAATCCGGGTATCATTTATAAGTTGAAATAGTAGACAGGGTCCTAGGTTTCTAGGATCCTAGATCCTAGGGGAGAACGCTGGTGAGTCTGTATTTATAAGGGCTTTTGAGTGTGTTATTTAGGAATACGGAGCGCTTCGCTAACAGAGTACAGAAGTGCTTGACATCCGATCTAGGTGGTTGAAAATAATCCGTAATCCGTAATCCGTAATCCGTAATCCGTAATCCGTAATCCGTAATCCGTAATCCGTAATCCGTAATCCGTAATCCGTAATCCGTAATCCGTAATCCGTAATCCGTAATCCGTAATCCGTAATCCGTAATCCGTAATCCGTAATCCGTAATCCGTAATCCGTAATCCGTAATCCGTAATCCGTAATCCGTAATCCGTAATCCGTAATCCGTAATCCGTAATCCGTAATCCGTAATCCGACGCCTTATATTTGCTCCCGAGAACTCCAACACTCTCTGCTAGAATCTAGAACCTTCCCCTATATCTTTGCCTCACACCTATAACAAGGTGTATCTTTAACAATAGCCAAGTCGATTAGACCTGACATTCCACTAATTGGCTTGTTTATTGCTATCCCAATATACGATAACGGTGAGCAATAATAAGAGGTGTGTTTTTTTGGCACACTACTTGCTTTTTAGTTATTCATACCGGTCAGTTCTTAATTGTAGAGGCAAACATGGCTATATCTTTTGACAACGCATTAGGCATCCACCAGTACACGGTGGGTGTACGTGAACGCAACGCTGAGGTGATTTCCACCAACATTGCGCAAGCAAACACGCCTGGCTATAAATCAAGAGGTTTAGACTTTGCTAAGGAATTGCAGGCGGCAACGTCAGGGGCAAGCATTGGTCTTAGCCGTACTGATGGTCGGCATATTTCTGCCACTACGACTTTGATAGGGGATAAGTTATATCGTCTTCCTACACAACCTGATACGGGTGATGGCAACACGGTCGATTTGGATTTAGAGCGTAACCTGTTTATGCAAAACCAAATCAGACATCAAGCATCACTCGACTTTTTAGGCGGCAAGTTCAAGAACTTAACCAAGGCAATCAAAGGGGAATAATTTAGATGAGTTTATTTAACGTTTTCAATGTGACAGGTTCCGCAATGAGCGCTGAATCCGTTCGTCTGAATACTACCTCAAGCAACTTGGCGAATGCTGATAGTGTCAGTAGCTCTGCGAAAGACACGTATAAAGCGCGTCATGCTGTGTTTGGTGCTGAGTTGAGTAACGCCATGCGTAGTGGCGGTGATACGGTGCCAGTGAAAGTGTTAGGTATTGTGGAAAGTGATAAACCGCTTAATGCGGAATACAACCCAGATCATCCACTTGCAAACGAAGAAGGCTATATCTACAAGCCTAACGTGAATGTAATGGAAGAGATGGCCAATATGATCTCAGCCTCTCGTGCATATCAAACCAATGTACAAGTCGCTGATTCAAGTAAACAAATGCTGCTGCGTACGCTGCAGATGGGTCAATAAGGATAAGGGGGTAGCGTATGGCCGGAATCAATAACGTTGGTCAAAGCGGCTTGTCCTACATTGACCAGCTTAAAAGCCTACAAGACAACAAAAAAACGGAAGAGAGCACGGGTAAACAAGACTTAAAACAAGAAGACTTTTTATCTTTGCTAACCAAGCAGTTGTCTCAACAGGACCCGTTTAAGCCGGTCAGTAATGACCAGATGATTGCGCAAATGGCGTCATTTGCGACCGTCGATGGTATCGGCAAGATGAACACTCAATTTGAGAGTTTGAATTCGTCGATGACATCAAATCAAGCATTGCAAGCCTCCTCGTTGGTTGGACGTGATGTGTTGGTTCCTGGCGCGGCAGGTGTGAAGCAAGATAATGCTTCAATGGCGGCAATGGTGAAGCTTTCGCAACCTATCGACAACTTGTTTGTTCGTGTGGAAAACGCAGCTGGCCAACTGGTTCGTACCTTTGAGGTAGGCGCGAAACCTGCCGGCGACAGCCGAGTGCTTTGGGACGGAAATGATGAAAGCGGAAATCCGTTGCCTGCTGGCAAATACAACGTGAAAGCATCTGGCTTAGTGGATGGAGAATCGAAAGAGTTTCCTGTTTCGACTTATGCCAATGTCAACAGTGTATTGCTGGGTAAAGGCGATGGAAACGTATTACTCAATCTGGCTGGTTTTGAATCGCCAGTTCGACTTGCAGAAGTATTGGAAGTCGGTAAGGCGTAATGAATAGCGCGCTAGATTAGGAGATTTTGGAATGTCATATGTATCTTTAAGCGGTTTGTCCGCCGCTCAATTGGATTTGAATACCACCAGTAATAACATTGCGAACGCAAACACGTACGGCTTTAAAGAGTCGCGAGCTGAGTTCGCTGATGTTTACTCAAACTCTTTATTCACCAATGCGAAAACCACTCCGGGTGGCGGGGCGCAAGCGAGCCAAGTGGCACAACAGTTCCATGAAGGCTCAAGCATCTACACCAATAATCCAATGGATTTGAGAGTGTCGGGAACCGGCTTCTTCTCAGTTGCAAAGGATCGCTTGGTGCCACAACAAAATGAACTGACGCGTAACGGTGCGTTTCATTTGAATAAAGACAATTACATGGTAACCGCTAACGATGAGTTTTTGCTTGGTTACCAAGTAAACCCAGACACTGGTGATGTTTCGTCTTACGAGCCACAGCCAATCAATATTCCGGCTGAGTTTGGTAAGCCGAAGCAGACAGCAAATATTGAAGTAGGCGTTAACTTACCCGCGAATGGTGATCTGAAAGATCCAACTCAGTTTGATTTTTCCGATCCTGATACATATAACCGCTCAACGTCCTCGACCATATATGATTCAATGGGTCAGTCTTACAAGCTAACAACGTATTACTTGAAAGACCAGACTCAGCCGAATACGTGGAACAGTTACTATACCGTAACGGATAAAGAGGGTGAAAAACCATTAAACATCGCCGCTGGTGATACACAAACCCCTTCTGGCCATATTGGTCACACCATGAAGTTCAACAATGATGGTACGTTGGCAAGCCTAAACAGCGGCAACCCAATTACATCCGTTGCACTCGGTGACCCAGCAACAAACACATCGCCTGTCAATTTAAACGGCGCGGATCCTGCTCAAACGTTGAACCTTGGTTTAGATTCCTCGACTCAGTTTGCAGCGCCGTTCGAGCTGACTAAATTCGATGAAGATGGGGCAACCACTGGCTTCTTAACCAAAGTTGACTTTGACGAAAACGGCAGTGTGTTAGGCACCTATTCAAACGGTGAAAACGTGACATTAGGTCGTGTAGCACTGGTTCGTGTTCCAAATGAACAAGGTTTGGATAAGAAAGGCGGTACGCAATGGAATTCCACTCAAGCATCTGGCGATAAGATTTGGGGAGAATCAAACAAAGGTTCTTTCGGTACCATCAATAATGGCTCTTTAGAGCAGTCGAATATTGATATGACCCAAGAGCTGGTGGATCTGATTTCTGCCCAGCGTAACTTCCAAGCAAACTCGCGTTCGCTCGAAGTGCACAACCAGCTGCAACAAAATATCCTACAGATACGTTAATCTGCTTTGCCAAGTATGGTGGTCTTTGGCCACGATGCTTGGTGGTACAACGACATTCATCTGGTGCTTAGCCTAAATAAACCTCAATTTGGGCTAAGCATATTTTGGAAGTTGATTTTTATATTCAAATATATCAGTTAGTTAATTGGTTGCTGTGCCACACCAGCTTGATTCGTTCTCATGCATTACGTGCACATTGCCGATCTTGCCGCCCTTTCGATCAAAATATTGCCACTTAGATCATCGTCTTCCGATGAACTTGCCGCTTAGACTTTCCCTTTTTATTGCAACTCATTGATAGTTAATTGAAATTAATGTTGGCATAACTATTGCTTTTACTCCTATGTACAGAGAATTTTTGGAGTAATTTATGGATCGCGCACTGTTTCTCGCAATGAGCGGCGCTAAGCAAAACATGCAAGCTTTGCAATTACGCGCTAACAACTTGGCAAACGTCAGTACGACTGGATTTCGTGCTGATTTAGCACAAGCTCGCTCTATGCAAGCGTATGGAGAAGGTCATCCTTCACGTGTATTCAGCATGACAGAAAGTCCTGGCCATAATTTTGCTCAAGGTAGTGTGATCACCACTGGTCGTGATTTGGACATCACCGTTGAAGGCAGCGGCTGGATTTCTGTATTAGATAAGATTGGTAAAGAAGGGTTGACCCGTAACGGTAATCTCAAGATCGATCAAAATGGCATGTTAATGAATGCCAGTGGTCATGTCGTTCTGGGTGAAAATGATGCGCCCATCACTTTACCGATTCCACTCTCCAAAATCGAAATTGGTCGCGATGGCACAATCTCTGTACTACCACAAGGTGCTCCGGCCGAAGAATTACAAGTGGTTGATCGTATCAAGTTAGTCCGTACTGACGATCAAAGCTTATTTAAAGATACCAATGGATTATTCCGTTATACAACTCCAAACCAGCCTTATGAAGCGGACGCCAATGTCAGCATCCAAACCGGTGCGATAGAGGGCAGTAACGTTAATGCAGTAGGCGAAATGACCGCGCTAATTGACTTACAGCGTCAATTTGAAATGCAAGTCAAGATGATGAGCACCGCTGAAGATATGGATAAATCTTCAGATTCACTGCTTCGTATGAGTTAACAGAGTTAGAGGTTCACTATGCATCCAGCACTATGGGTAAGTAAAACAGGTTTAGACGCCCAGCAAACCAACATTGCAACGATTTCAAACAACTTGGCGAACGCCTCTACGGTTGGCTACAAGAAAAGCCGCGCAGTGTTCGAAGACTTGTTTTATCAAAATATTAACCAACCTGGCGGTCAGTCATCACAAAACACCGAGTTGCCAAGCGGTTTAATGTTAGGCGCAGGTTCAAAAGTGGTGGCCACACAAAAAGTACACACGCATGGTAACGCGCAAACCACATCAAACGCGTTGGACATGATGGTAGAAGGAGATGGCTTCTTCCAGGTGACCTTACCGGATGGCAACTTAGGCTATACCCGTAATGGTCAATTTACCTTAAATGGCGAAGGGACGCTGGTAACGTCCGGTTCCGGTTACCCTGTTGAACCTGAAATTGTAATTCCAGAAGATGCGATATCGATTACAGTAGGCACTGATGGCGAAGTCTCGGTTCGAGTTCGTGGTCAGCAGGACAACCAAGTCGTAGGGCAGTTGACGATAACCGACTTTGTCAACCCCGGTGGCCTAGAGCCTATTGGGCAGAACTTGTATTTACCGACCGGCGCGAGCGGCGACCCACAAGAAGGTGTTCCGGGCTTAGATGGTCTGGGAGAAATCCGTCAATCGATGCTTGAAGCCTCAAATGTCAACGTGACAGAAGAGTTGGTCAATATGATTGAAGCCCAGCGCGTTTATGAAATGAACTCAAAAGTCATTTCATCCGTCGACAAGATGATGAGTTTTGTTAATCAGCAGTTGTAGCGATTAAACGTAGGATTAAGGAATTTATGATGAAAAGACTTTGCCTATTAGTGCTGATTTCGACTATGTCTGGTTGTGCTTTGCTGGATCCAATTGAAACGGATGAAGTGAGCCAAGCGACGACCGTAGTAGATGCTGTTGAAGGTGACAAATCAAAGGATGAAAGTGGTGGCTTAGTCGATACTTTACGCGGCAGAAACGACCCCATTGCCGGTGATCCTGCATGGGCCCCAATTCATCCGAAAAAGAGACCAGAACACTATGCGGCAGCGACAGGATCTCTGTTCAATCCTGAACACATTACCGATCTTTATGATGATTCAAAGCCGCGTGGGATCGGCGACATTATTACCGTGACATTAGATGAAACCACAAGTGCTACGAAAAGTGCTAATGCGGATCTATCGAAAAGCAATGATTCCACCATGGACCCGCTTTCTGTTGGCGGAAAAGAGCTGCAAGTTGGGGATAATTACAACTTTTCATATGATTTGAGTAGCAGCAATAGCTTTGTTGGTGATTCGTCAGCGAAGCAAAGTAACAGTATCAGTGGCTATATTACAGTCGAAGTCATTGAAGTACTTGCGAATGGTAACTTAGTGATCCGAGGTGAGAAGTGGATGACCTTGAATACTGGCGATGAATACATTCGTCTGAGTGGCACCATTCGTCCAGATGATATTGCTTATGACAACACAATTGCGTCAAACCGGGTCTCTAACGCAAGAATTCAGTATTCAGGAACGGGTGTGCAACAGGATATGCAAGAGCCTGGATTCTTGGCACGATTCTTTAATGTTGCATTGTAATATGCCGAATTGACGGCAATTTGACTGCAAGAGATAAGTAAACATGAAAAAACTCCTTTTGTTACTGATGAGCGTTGCCGTATTTGCAACAACAGCCCAGGCGGCACGTATTAAAGACGTGGCCCAGGTCGCCGGTGTAAGAAGTAACCAACTGGTAGGTTATGGTTTGGTTTCAGGTTTGCCGGGAACGGGGGAGTCGAATCCGTTTACTGAACAAAGCTTTGCGGCGATGCTGCAAAACTTCGGCATACAAATGCCGCCTGGCACAAAGCCGAAAATTAAAAACGTTGCCGCTGTGATGGTGACTGCAGAGTTACCGCCATTTTCCAAACCAGGTCAGCGTGTAGACGTGACTATCTCCTCGGTTGGTAGCGCTAAGAGCCTGCGTGGCGGCACTTTGCTTCAAACGTTCCTCAAGGGTCTGGATGGTGAAGTCTATGCTGTTGCCCAAGGTAATCTAGTTGTGAGTGGCTTTAGTGCAGAAGGTGCTGACGGTTCTAAAATTGTCGGCAATAATCCAACCGTCGGGCTTATCTCAAGTGGCGCAACGGTAGAGCGAGAAATACCAAACCCATTCGGTCGTGGTGATTATATTACGTTTAATTTACTTGAATCAGATTTTACCACAGCGCAGCGCATGGCAGATGCCGTGAATAACTTCCTAGGTCCTCAAATGGCGAGTGCTGTTGATGCTACCTCCATTCGCGTGCGTGCCCCACGTGATGTTAGCCAACGTGTGGCTTTTTTATCTGCGGTAGAAAATCTCGAGTTTGAGCCCGCGGATGGCGCGGCAAAAATCATTGTCAATTCTCGAACTGGCACCATTGTGGTCGGTAAGCATGTTCGCCTTAAATCGGCTGCTGTGACACACGGTGGCATGACGGTGGCAATCAAAGAGAACTTAGGGGTCAGTCAACCCAATAGCTTCTCTGGTGGGCAAACCGTCGTCGTGCCTGACTCAGATATTGAAGTGAATGAAGAGCAGGGTAAGATGTTTAAATTTGAGCCGGGCCTCACATTGGACGATCTGGTCCGTGCGGTGAATGAAGTGGGTGCCGCACCCTCCGATCTTATGGCGATATTGCAAGCCTTAAAACAAGCTGGGGCCATTGAAGGCCAGCTAATTATCATTTAATCGTTGGGAGAAGAAGATGGTCAATAATCCTAATGATATCGGTTTTGTTCACGACATCAGCTCGTTAGATACATTACGTCAAAAAGCGGTAAAAGAGGGCGAATCTGGTGATAAGCAAGCATTACATGCAGCGGCTCGCCAGTTTGAATCGATTTTTACTTCAATGATGCTGAAGTCAATGCGTGAAGCCAATGAAGGTTTTGAATCTAACTTTTTAAACAGCCAAAATGAAAAATTCTATCGCCAAATGCTGGATGAGCAGATGGCGAGTGAGCTGAGCTCGTCTGGTTCTATGGGGCTGGCGGATATGATCGTTGCTCAACTTACCGCAGGACAAGGTAAGGATAGCAGTGAAACTGCCATGCGCGAGGCGGCAAATAATGCCGTTGAATACCGTCGTGTAGACCCGAAAAAAGCGCGAGAAATCGAGCAACGCTTAATCGAATCAGGTCAGTTATCTCGCCCTGATGCGAGTGTTCAGGTTCCGCGCCAGGAACCTGCTCGCTTCGAGTCGCCAGAGTCGTTTGTTGCTTCTATGAAGCCATATGCCGATCGCGCAGCGAAAGCGCTCGGCGTTGAGCCATCCCTTCTGATTGCTCAAGCGGCATTAGAAACCGGTTGGGGGCAGAAAATGGTCAAGAATGCTTATGGCAGCAGCAACAACCTGTTTAACATTAAGGCTGATAGAAGTTGGCAAGGTGATAAAGTCACAACACAGACATTAGAGTTTCATCAGAATACGCCAGTGAAAGAGACCGCCGCATTCCGCTCTTACTCTAGTTACCAAGACAGCTTCAACGATTATGTTCGTTTCCTCAATGACAACCCACGCTACGAGACCGCGCTTCAGCAGCGCGGGGACTCGGAGTCTTTTATTCGTGGTATACACAGAGCGGGTTATGCAACCGATCCTAATTACGCAGACAAAGTTCTGCAGGTGAAGGAAAAAATCGAAAGCATGTAATCGCTATAGCTAACTCCGCCTATTTTTACTGATGATTCAGGCTTGCCATTGTGCAAGCCTTTCTTTTACCAAATATTCTCGAAGCTTGTTAGCTGGCACACCTTTTGCTTTGTTTCTGTTAGTGGTCGGAAATTACCGATTTATTTTGTTTTTGGGGGCAGGTATGGCATCAGATCTTCTGAATGTAGGTACGCAAAGTGTACTTACGGCTCAGAGGCAGTTAAATACGACTGGTCATAACATTTCTAATGTTAATACAGAAGGTTACAGTCGTCAGTCTGTGGTGCAGGGAACCAACGATCCACGTCAATATGGCGGATCAACCTACGGGATGGGTGTACATGTGGAAAATGTTCGCCGCTCTTGGGATCAGTTTGCCGTTAAAGAGCTCAACATGTCCTCAACCAACAATGCAAACAAAACCGATACGCAAAACAATCTCGATATGCTGTCTAGCATGCTGAGTTCGGTATCATCCAAGAAAATCCCAGAAAACTTAAACGAATGGTTCGACGCAGTGAAAACCATGGCGGACACTCCGAATGATTTAGGTGCGCGCAAAGTGGTGTTGGAAAAAGCCAAAATCTTTTCTGATACATTGAACGATTTTCATGAAAGCGTGCGGCTACAATCCGATGTGACTAACAAAAAACTAGACATGGGGATTGAGCGGGTAAACCAGCTCGGGCAAGAAATTCGCGATATTCATCGTCTTATGATGCGCACACCTGGACCACACAATGATTTGATGGACCAGCATGAAAAGTTAATTTCTGAGCTGTCAGAGTACACCAAAGTCACGGTGACGCCACGTGCTAATGCCGAAGGCTTTAATGTTCACATCGGCAATGGTCATACATTAGTTTCGGGAACGGAATCCAGTCAGCTAAAAATGATTGATGGTGATCCTGACGTTCACCAGCGTCGATTGGCCATGGTCGAAGGCGAGGGCATCAAACCGATCAAAGCGGACGATATTGACGGAAAAATTGGCGCATTACTGGATATGCGAGACCAACATATTCCACAACTGCTTGATGAGATGGGGCGCTTGGCTACTGGCTTTTCATACAAGGTCAATCAGCTTCAATCTCAAGGTTTGGATTTAAATGGTCAAGTAGGTCAAGACATTTTTACCGATGTAAATGCGGATCGGGTGGCGAAATCTCGCGTCTTTGCCGCGCCAAATTCTCAAGCAGATGTTGCTGTCTACATTGATGACATTGCTGCGATTAAAGGCGGTGAGTACTCGCTTCGTTTTGACGGTAGCCAGTACAGCGTGACAACGCCAAAAGGTGAGCAGATTAAGCTGGATATGGCCCAATCGGAATCGTCTTTTGTATTAGACGGCATGCGAGTACAAATTGGTGAAGGGCTTGCGCCTGGTGAACGAGTCTTGCTTCGTCCGACACGCAGTGGTGCTGCCATTATCAAAATGGAAACCAACGACGCCAAAGCCATCGCGGCTCAAAGTTATGAGGCGTCCACCACGTTTGCTCAAGGGGATGCAAAGTTTAAGATTCTGGCTGCGGGGGATGTGAAAGAGTTTGAAGTCACACTACAAGCAGCGGATCAAACACATGACACACCATGGCTCAAAATCACTGACAACAAAGGGAACGTCTTGTCGGATCAATATTCGTATCCGCTAGATAAACAAAATCCACGTATCGAAATATCAGTGCCTGAGAATCACCCCCTGTACAAAAATGGCAGTAAGACGGTATTCGAATTAACCGATGGTGCGTTGCTCAACGATAAGTTTACCGCGAACTTGGTGCCGTCAGAAGGTGATAACGGCAACCTGAGAAAAATGCAGCAGTTGCAAACGAACAAAGTGATGGATGACCAGTCGAGTACCCTGATTGATGTCTACCACAACCTAAATACCGAAGTTGGACTTAAATCTTCGACAGCGAATCGCTTGGCATCCGTAGCAAGCTTAGAACTTGAAGCTGCGCAAGAGCGCGTTGCCTCTATATCGGGGGTCAACCTCGATGAGGAAGCCGCCAATATGATGAAATTTCAGCAAGCTTACATGGCATCTTCGCGCATCATGCAGGCCGCGAATGATACGTTCAATACCATTTTACAACTGAGGTAAGGAGAAGAGATAAGTGTTAACCCGAATTTCTAGTTTCCATAACTATCAGTCAGTACAAAATGACTTACGCCGCCAAGAAAACAAAGTTCATCACAATCAAGAACAATTGGCATCAGGTAAGCAATTATTGAAGCCCAGTGATGATCCATTGGCGACGCATTACATTCAGAACATAGGTCAGCAACAAGAACAACTCAACCAATACTTAAACTCTATCGTCCTAGTTCGCAATCGCTTAGAAAATCAGGAAGTGATGGTTTCGAATGCGGAAGATTTTGCTGATGAGTCAAAGCGACTCACGATGGAAATGATCAATGGTTCGTTTTCTGCAGAAGACAGAGCTGCTAAAAAACGTGAGTTGGAAGAGATCGCCAATAACTTTCTTAACCTAGCTAACTCGCAAGATGAATCCGGTAATTATGTATTTTCCGGCACAAAACCTAAAAATCAGCCTTTTTATCGCGATCATCATGGCGATGTTCAATACGCAGGTGATGATTACCAGCGCAAGATGAAAGTATCTAACATGCTCGAAATGGCAATGAATGACCCCGGTAGCAAGCTATTTATGGAGGTGCCAAACCCGTTTGGTGACTACCAGCCGAATTATGACTTACAACAAGGCTCAGAGCTGCTGTTGCGTAAGGCAACCAATCTTGATGAATCAGATGATGCGTCCTATCGAGTGACGTTTGTCGATATGAGTAGCGGCAAGTTTGGTTATCAGCTTGAACGCAATGGTAAAGTTGTGGATGCGGATGAATTTTCACCGGGTAAAGGCATTGAGTATCAAGGGCTCAAATTACACGTTAAAGGACAGATCACTGCGGGTGACAGTATTGAGATTGAAAAGCGTGATGCGTTTAGTATTTTTGATACGTTTAACCAAGCGATGTCATGGTCAGAAAAGCCTGTATCAGACGCCTCTGCAACGGCGGAGCTCCACCAGATGACAGAGGAGTTTCAAGCAGCGTTTGTGCATTTAAACAAAGCACGAACCGATGTAGGGGCAAGATTGAGCACGCTGGATATCCAAGAGCAAAATCATGAAGACTTTAACTTGTCACTCGCTAAGGCAAAAAGCAATTTTGAAGATCTGGATTACTCCAAAGCGGTGATTGAATTTAGTGAAAACTCAAGAGCTTTACAGGCGTCACAGCAAGCCTTCGGTAAAACGAAAGATCTGACATTATTTAATTACATTTGATGCGTCTGTCGTGAAAGGTTGAATGTTGTAAAAGCAGTAGACGATGAATTTTTAAGCCTTATGAGCCATGCCTTAAGTGCACAAAATTCCTTCGTACGATGTGTTTTTTTATATTCAACTTGGTGAGTTTTGCGGCAGGTTTTTACCGAATGCGGCAATGAATCTAGCGGCAAACTCAGTGGCAATCATCGGATGCCATGCTTGATAAACAGCAAATAGTGTTGAAACTACTAACTTAAGATTTATTTTAACTAATTGTTTTATATTGCTTTTATTGTTTTATTTGAAGAGGTTGTTAAGTTGGCATACAAATTGAATTGTATTAAACAGCAAACAAATAAATCGAAACCTGTTTCTAGAATCTAAATCCTATGTCGTGCTGGCAGCAGGTTTAGCAAGTGATTTTTACGGTCAGTGCTTATCCAAATGAGAGTAAAGCTGGCCGCTTCGCAGAAGCTTGCGAACTCAAAAGGAGAGCAAAATGGCTGTAACAGTAAGTACTAACGTTTCCGCGATGACCGCGCAGCGTTACCTGAACAAAGCGACCGATGAACTTAATACTTCGATGGAGCGTTTATCATCGGGTCATAAAATCAACAGTGCGAAAGATGACGCTGCAGGTTTACAGATCTCGAACCGTTTGACGGCACAGTCTCGTGGCCTTGATGTTGCGATGCGCAACGCAAACGATGGTATTTCTATTGCGCAAACGGCCGAAGGTGCAATGAACGAAGCGACGTCTGTTATGCAGCGAATGCGTGATTTGGCTATCCAGTCATCTAACGGCACAAACTCTCCCGCTGAGCGTCAAGCGATCAATGAGGAGTCGTCAGCATTGATTGATGAACTGAACCGTATTGCTGAAACAACCTCGTTTGGTGGCCGTCGATTGCTCAATGGTTCGTTTGGTGAAGCCGCATTCCAGATAGGTGCAAGCTCGGGTGAAGCCATGATCATGGGGTTAACCAGCATTCGTGCTGATGACACCCGTATGGGTGGCGTGACCTTTTTATCCGAAAACGGCAAAGGGAAAGATTGGCAAGTGGATCCTGCGCAATCTGACCTGAGTATTACGCTACCAGGCATGGGGCAGGATGAAGATGGTAATGTTGATGACTTAGAAATCAATATAACGGCCAAAGCAGGGGATGATATTGAAGAACTGGCCACTTACATTAACGGTCAATCTGATATGATTAATGCGTCGGTGAGTGAAGATGGTAAACTTCAAGTGTTTGTTGCGCACCCAAATGTTCAAGGTGATATTTCAATTTCTGGCGGATTAGCATCGGAGCTTGGCTTGACTGATGAAGCGATTAGAACCTCGGTACAAGATATTGATATGACGACGGTTCAAGGCTCACAGAACGCTATATCTGTGTTGGACTCCGCCCTAAAGTACGTGGACTCACAACGTGCTGATCTTGGTGCGAAGCAGAACCGATTGAGCCACAGTATTAACAACTTGGCCAATATCCAAGAAAACGTTGACGCTTCAAACAGCCGAATTAAAGACACCGATTTTGCGAAAGAAACCACGCAAATGACGAAAGCACAAATTTTGCAGCAAGCAGGGACCTCGATTCTTGCTCAAGCGAAACAGTTGCCAAACTCTGCAATGTCACTATTGCAGTAGTTTACTTGACCTGTATTCAATTCATCCAGACGTGGATGCGAATACAGGTTTTTGGCAAGCAACTTTATAACATTATGAGCGGCTCTCTCATCTCTCACCTGCCAATCATTTTCAATGTAAAGTTGCACTCGGTATGCCGGATGTGTGTTCATTTCTCTTGATCTCCACATGGCTCTGGCGACCAACCCAGCCCCAGTTCTCTCAAAGGAAAAGGGGCTTTTTCTTTTCTGCTAATCCTCGTTATCACTCTTAATCTTTTTCTACCTAACGTCCACACGACGCCTGCCTACTGCTGGAGCCATTCGGCTTGTTTTTTCGAAACTTGAGTGTTTTTTATTATTTTTCTCCCATTTTATTAGCGAGATCTCGCTAGGTTACTTTTTTCTAATTTTCTCTAAAGCTTCTGAGCTCGGTGTCGTTAATAAAAGTAACTTTGAGAGAACTACTTGGTTTTCCGAGACGTCGGAAACCGCTACACCGGAAAATCAATTGGAGAAATCACCATGGCAGTGAATGTAAACACAAACGTATCAGCAATGACCGCTCAGCGTTACCTAAACAACGCAAACTCCGCTCAACAAACGTCGATGGAGCGTCTATCTTCAGGCTTTAAAATCAACAGCGCGAAGGACGATGCAGCGGGTCTGCAAATTTCCAATCGCTTGAATGTCCAAAGTCGTGGTTTGGATGTCGCGGTACGTAATGCGAATGACGGTATTTCCATTGCCCAGACCGCTGAAGGCGCAATGAACGAAACGACCAACATTCTGCAACGCATGCGTGATTTATCGCTACAATCAGCAAACGGCTCGAACTCAAAAGCAGAGCGTGTGGCGATTCAAGAAGAAGTGACGGCATTGAATGATGAGTTAAACCGTATCGCAGAAACCACGTCTTTTGGTGGTAACAAACTGCTAAACGGTACTCATGGTGCTAAGTCGTTCCAAATCGGCGCAGACAACGGTGAAGCCGTGATGCTTGAGCTAAAAGACATGCGCTCAGACAACAAAATGATGGGTGGTGTCAGCTACCAAGCTGAAAACGCGAAAGACAAAAACTGGAGTGTGTCTGCAGACAGTTCTGATCTAAATATCAGCCTGACAGACAGCTTTGGCCAAGAGCAAGAGATCACCATTAACGCAAAGCAAGGCGATGATATTGAAGAGCTTGCAACCTACATCAATGGTCAAACAGACCTAGTGAAAGCGTCGGTCGACCAAGATGGCAAACTGCAAATTTTTGCCGGTAACAACAAAGTTGATGGTGAAGTATCACTATCTGGTGGTTTGGCGGGTGAGCTTGGCTTTGGTGATGGACAAGAAGTCACAGTTAACACTATTGATGTAACGTCCGTGGGTGGCGCGCAAGAGTCAGTTGCGATTATCGATGCAGCATTGAAGTACGTGGACAGCCACCGCGCAGAATTGGGTGCGTTCCAAAACCGTTTCAACCATGCCATCAACAACTTGGATAACATCAACGAAAACGTGAACGCGTCGAAGAGCCGTATCAAAGATACTGACTTCGCGAAAGAAACCACCGCGATGACCAAGTCACAAATTCTATCGCAAGCGTCAAGTTCTATCCTGGCGCAAGCGAAACAAGCGCCAAACTCAGCGCTAAGTCTGCTTGGATAGTAACGCCTATTTCGAGCAAGTAACTAAGTCGAGCAAGTAACTATTTCGATTAAGTAACAAGCATCTGAGGTTACTTGAGTAGAAAGTAAAAACCTAGCTTAGAAGGCTAGGTTTTTTGATATTGTAGGGGGTGTTATTTCTAATATAAACAATAAGTTACTTATCCTGATTGGTATTGCTTAGGTAAGTAAGCGTCATCCTTTAGATCATACAATATCAGAAATAAAAAACGCTGCCTTTTGGCAGCGTTTTCTTCGCGTTGTACTGAGTAAAAATTACTTAGTTACACGTAGAACTGGTGTTTCACCAACAGTTACAGAACCAGAAAGTTTGTTCAACTCTTTGATTTCATCCATGTTAGAGATAACAACTGGAGTTAGCGTTGATTTCGCTTTCTCTTCTAGAAGAGCTAGATCGAATTCAATGATAGTGTCGCCAGCTTTAACAGTTTGACCTTCTTCAGCGATGCGAGTGAAGCCTTCGCCTTTTAGTTCAACGGTATCGATACCGAAGTGAACGAATAGCTCAACACCGTCGTCAGACTCGATAGAGAATGCGTGGTTAGTTTCGAAGATCTTACCGATAGTACCGTTTACAGGAGCTACCATTTTGTTGCCTGCTGGCTTGATAGCAATACCGTCACCAACGATTTTCTCAGCGAAAACAACGTCTGGCACGTCTTCGATGTTTACGATTTCACCTGAAAGAGGTGCGATAATTTCGATAGCACCAGCTTCAGCACTGTCATCAGATACAAGCTTCTTAAGTTTATCAAACAGACCCATTGTGTCATGCTCCTAAGGTTTTGGTTTTATTCTGTCGAATTATAGTATACCAATATAGCGCATTAGACGACTTTTTTCGCCGTCTAATGCAGATTAAGTATTGAATTTCTTGGTACTACTACTTAGATTTCTCAGCAATGAATTTTTCTACTACCGCTTCAATTTCTGCTGCTGTTGGTAGAGAAAGGGCTTCTTCAGCCATTGCTTTTACTTCTGCGAAGTTTGAGTTACGAACGACTTTCTTCACTTTCGGGATTGAAATGCCGCTCATAGAGAACTCGTCCAGACCCATACCTAGAAGTAGAAGTGTTGCGCGCTCGTCACCTGCAAGCTCACCACACATACCTGTCCATTTACCTTCAGCATGAGATGCATCGATCACTTGCTTAATTACAGTCAGTACCGCTGGTGATAGCGGGTTGTAAAGATGAGAAATCATCTCGTTACCACGGTCCACAGCAAGTGTATATTGAGTCAAGTCGTTTGTACCGATAGAGAAGAATGACACTTCTTTCGCTAGGTGGTGCGCAATTGCAGCCGCTGCTGGAGTTTCTACCATAACACCGATTTCGATGTTTTCGTCAAAAGCATGACCTTCAGCACGTAGCTCTTCTTTGTACTCTTCAATTGCTTTCTTCAGTTCACGGATTTCCTCAACAGAGATGATCATCGGGAACATAATGCGCAGTTTACCGTGTGCTGACGCACGTAGGATACCACGTAATTGGTCACGAAGAATTTCACGACGATCCAAGCTGATACGTACCGCACGCCAGCCTAGGAACGGGTTCATCTCTTGTGGAAGATCCATGTAAGGAAGATCTTTATCACCGCCGATATCCATTGTACGGATGATCACAGCTTGACCACTCATTGCTTCTGCAACTTCTTTGTACGCTTGGTACTGTTCTTCTTCAGTTGGTAGCGCAGAGCGATCCATGAATAAGAATTCAGTACGGTACAGGCCAACACCTTCGCCACCGTTACGGATGATACCATCACAGTCTTTTACCGTACCGATGTTACCGCATACTTCAACGCGATGACCGTCAGTCGTTTCTGCGTGTAAATCTTTAAGTTTTGCTAGCTCTTCTTTTTCTGCTAGGAATTCAGCTTTAACTGCTTTCGCTTCTTCTAGCTCTGCCTCAGAAGGGTTCACAACAATCTTGTTATTCATCGCGTCAAGAATCAGCATGTCGCCATTCTTCACTTGCTTAGTGATGTCGTTGGTACCAACGATAGCTGGAAGCTCAAGTGAGCGAGCCATAATAGAAGTGTGAGATGTACGGCCACCGATGTCACAGCCAAAACCCAGTACGTAGTCTAGGTTGATTTGAGCTGTTTCTGATGGCGTTAGGTCGTAAGCGACCAAGATGACTTCTTCGTTAATATCGCTTAGTGAAACGATATTGATACCTAATGCGTTTTTAACGAAGCGAGAGCCGATATCACGGATATCTGTTGCACGCTCTTTTAGGTATTCGTCATCAAGTGATTCAAGCGCAGTTGCTTGCTCTTCAATAACTGAGTAGATTGCGTGATCTGCAGTCAACTTGTCGTCTTTGATCAGTGCTAGGATTTCTTCCTCTAGCTCTTCATCTTCAAGAAGCATGATGTGACCTTCAAAGATCGCTTCTTTTTCTTCACCGAACGTTTCAAGTGCTTTTTGCTTGATAGTTTCTAGCTGAGCAGCAGACTTGTCACGAGCGTCAAAGAAACGCTGAACTTCAGCTTCTACTTGATCATCAGAAATAGTGTTTTTGTTTAGGACAATTTCATCTTCTTGAAGTAGTAGTGCTTTACCGATTGCAATACCAGGAGATGCTAGGATGCCTGAAATCATAGCCTTACCTTAAGTTTGGTCAACTTTATAAAAACGGGAGAATAATGGATGCGCTAACGAATAGTCTTAGCTTAGTTTAGAGCCTATTTCCAACAAAGCCATTTTGTTTTCACAAAATGGCTTTGGGAGTCGAAGACCGGATTAGTGTAGTTGGTCCATAAGAGCAACTAGGTGGTCTACTGCTTGCTGAGCTTGAGGGCCTTCAGCAGAAATAGTAACTTCAGTACCTTTTACTAGGCCTAGTGTTTGAAGTTTGAATAGGCTCTTAGCGCTAGCGCTTTTACCATTAGAAGTCACAGTGATGTCTGCGTCGAATGCTTTCGCTTCTTTAACAAACTGTGCAGCTGGACGAGTGTGAAGACCATTTTCTGCAGTGATTTCTACTTGCTTCTCGTACATGTGATATACCCCAATAAATGTATTTTTTTGTTAGTAGTGACTAATATAAAGCTTACCCGCTTTGCTGCTTGTGCGCTAGCACCTGAGAGTTCAAAGCGTATCACTTCTGATACTAGCCAAAAGTTTAGCAAATACGCAACTATTTGCTTGCGTAATTACTTTGAAACCTTTTTGTGTTTTGCTTCTTTATTTTGAAGCTAAAAATAAAACACCCCGATATTACCAAAGGTTGAGCTGGGATCAACAAAAAAGCCCCTAAGCGGGGCTTTTTTAGACGAAAAATTGATTTGAACACATATTACTGTTCGTTCTCTTTCTCCGTAAAAATGCCGGAAAATAGAGCGGTACTTAGATAACGCTCACCTGAGCTTGGAAGGATTGCAACGATAGTTTTTCCTTCAAATTCAGGGAGTTCTGCTAGGCGATTTGCAGCAACAACTGCAGCCCCAGAAGAGATACCAGCAAGGATACCTTCCTCTTCCATTAGTCGGCGAGCCATCTCAATGGCGTCTTCAGAAGTCACTGGCTCAACACGGTCTAGAAGTTCTAAATCTAAGTTTCCAGGGATGAAACCTGCACCGATACCTTGAATTTTGTGCGGTGCTGGTTGGATTTCTTCACCGGCGAGTGCTTGTGCGATGACTGGTGATTCTGCCGGTTCGACGGCAACAGAAGTAATTGCTTTGCCTTTTTCGCCTTTAATGTAACGGCTTGTACCCGTAATTGTGCCACCAGTACCCACACCAGCGACAAGGACATCAATCTCGCCGTCAGTTGCTTCCCAAATTTCAGGGCCGGTTGTCTTCTCGTGAATTTCTGGGTTTGCTGGGTTGTTGAATTGTTGTAGAAGTAGGTACTGAGCTGGGTTACTTGCGACGATTTCTTCTGCTTTAGCAATCGCACCTTTCATACCTTTAGCCGCTTCTGTCAGTTCTAGGTTTGCACCAAGTGCTTTCAGTAGCTTACGACGTTCCAGACTCATTGATTCAGGCATAGTTAGCGTCAGCTTGTATCCGCGAGCTGCCGCTACGAAAGCCAAAGCAATACCGGTGTTACCACTGGTTGGTTCTACCAACTCTACACCAGGCTTGAGTTTGCCTGATTTCTCAGCATCCCAGATCATGTTTGCGCCGATACGGCACTTAACACTAAAACTTGGGTTACGTGCTTCGATTTTTGCTAGCACGTTACCTTTACTTACTTTGTTAAGGCGGACTAGGGGAGTGTTACCAATAGTGAGAGAGTTATCTTCGTAGATTTTGCTCATTGTTATGTTCCTTCATTACACGTTTTGTGAATATGACTAAAAGAATATGCGGTATGAAAAAAAGGGAAAAGGATTAAAAAGTTATATCTTATTAGGTTGTCCGGCGAGTTTGGTAAACAAAAGGAAAAGCGAGTGCTTTTCCTTTTTTATCTTCACCAAACACTTAACGTTGATTTTTAAACTCTGTTACCCACATGGCGGTGGCGCCGCAGATTGCAACAGGCATGACGATAAGGTTTAAGATTGGAATAGTAGTGAAAATAGAAACCAAAACACCAAAACCGTACGCCTTCCCTTGTTTTTGTTTCAATTTGTAACGCATGTCATGGAAGGGGACTTTGTGGTTATCGAACGGATAGTCGCAATATTGTATCGCCAGCATCCATGCAGTGAAAATGAACCATAAAAATGGGCCGACGGTTTGTCCTAGTGCCGGAATGAGCAATAACAAAAACAACCCAATGGCTTTTGGTAGCGTGTATAACAGCTTTCTCCACTCTCGGGCTAATACTCTTGGCACATCTTTTATGACTGCAGCGAAGCCATCATCGTTTAGTTTTTTTCCAGTCAGTGCCTCTTCTACTTTTTCGGCCAGTAATCCATTAAATGGTGCGGCAATGAAGTTCGCTAGCGTACTGAAAAAGTAAGAGAATGTGGCAAGGATTGTGAGTGCGAGTAGAGGCCAAAGTAAATAGCTTAACCACGACAAAAAGTCTGGTAATTGCCCCAACCAACCTTCAATCCAAACGTTCAAGTGAGAAAAAAGGTAGAATATTGCACCACCGACGAGCATTATGTTGGCTAGTAAAGGCAACACGACAAAGCGTCTTATCTGTGGAGAGAGAGCTAATTGTATTCCGTATAGGAAATAACCGAACCCGGTTCTTTGTTGGTTGTTAAACTGCATATCCAATTCGTTTCGTGTGAATGACAACACATTGTACCTCTCAATGTTTTTCTTTCAATAACCTAAAATCTATCCTCTCGTAACGTGGAATCGTGGCAAAAATCACAACAAAAAACTGAACTTCTTGCATTAAGTTGTTCTAAACCTCCATATAGTTTTGGTAAAGTAAACACATCATTCAGATTTATTACACTTGGGTTGCTGCTTAAGGAACATCGAGTAGTACAAAAACAAGTATATTGAGAGTAAATAATGCAGGAATTGCGATTCGTACTCATTGTTGTTGGCGCACTAGCCATCGGGGCATTGTTGTTTCATGGTCTGTGGAGCAGCAAAAAGGAAGGCAAAGCGAAGTTCGGAAATAAGCCGCTTGGCAAACTCGACGTTGGCCCAGAGGAAAAAAATGTCGTCAATAAAGAGCGAAATGTCGATGTAGCATCTGATGACGACTTTGAGATTGTCCGTAAGGACCGTAAAGAGCCGGATTTTGGCTCAGAGAATGCGTTTGATAACAAATTAGACGTTGACCCGTTACTCGGTGGAGCAACGCAAGCCACGCCTGTCGAGTATGCTCAAGAAGCGGTCCCATCATTTTCTGCTATGAAAGAAGACGCCGAAGACTTGTCTGATGTGCGACAAGAACCTAATGTTGAGCAAGAACTACATGTAAAAAAAGCGAGTCAACCTGCAGTAGATGAAGAGCAGGTTCAGCCTGAGTTAAACGAACCGAGACAATTCGAACCATCATTAGATGTTGAACAACCGACTCAAGATGTTGCAGTAGCTGCCGAGCCGATCTTGACTGAACCAAAAGTTGAAGAAGAGCCAAAACCTGAACCTGAAATGCAAGTCATCGTACTAAACGTACATTGTGCAGGTGCAGAACCGTTTGTTGGAACAGAACTGTTTGACAGTATGCAACAAAATGGGCTTATTTACGGGGAAATGCATATTTTCCACCGCCATGTAGACTTGTCAGGCAATGGCAAGGTGTTGTTTAGCGTTGCGAATATGATGCATCCAGGCACATTGGAGCACGGTGACCCGGCTGAGTTTACCACTAAAGGCATTTCGTTCTTCATGACCTTACCGTGTTACGGAGAAGCAGAGCAAAACTTTAACCTAATGCTTCGCACCGCTCAGCAAATTGCGGATGACCTTGGTGGTAATGTTCTGGATGACCAAAGAAACTTGATGACACCAGACCGTTTAGCTGCATATCGACGTCAAATAGTTGAGTTTAAGGCGGCTTACGCATAGTCTTATATCTAATTAAAAAAGGGGCTCCGGAAGGAGCCCTTTTTCTTGGATTTCCAACCTTATCGAAATATACAGGGCTTTACTATGTCTGAATCCGTACTTCAACGACTAGAAGAACTCAAAGAGTCGTTGCACTACCACGCCGTTCGTTACTATGTGGAAGATAACCCAGAGATCCCTGATGCTGAGTATGACCGCTTGATGCGCGAGTTACTGGAAATCGAAGCTCAAAATCCAGATTTAATCAGTGTTGATTCTCCGAGCCAGCGTGTTGGTGGAAAACCATTATCTGAATTTAGCCAGGTTACGCATGAAGTACCGATGTTGTCACTAGATAATGCATTTGATGACAGTGAGTTAGACAATTTTCATAAACGTGCACAAGACCGAGTCGGTAGTCAAAGTATCAAGCAATATTGTTGCGAACCGAAATTAGACGGTTTAGCGGTGAGCTTGCTGTATGAAAACGGTGTACTTGTGCAAGCTGCAACACGAGGCGATGGTACAACAGGTGAAAACATCACTGAAAATGTTCGTACCATTAAAGCCATTCCTTTAAAGTTGCATGGAGAAGGATGGCCAAATCGCCTCGAAGTACGTGGTGAGGTCTTTATGCCGAAAGCGGGCTTCGAAATGCTGAATGAACTGGCACGAAAAAAGGGAGAGAAAATCTTCGTTAACCCACGTAACGCAGCAGCAGGTAGCCTTCGTCAATTAGATTCGCGTATTACTGCTTCTCGCCCCCTCAGTTTTTATGCTTACAGTGTTGGGATTGTCCAAGGAGCGGAGCTGGCATCTAGTCACTATGAACGCTTTTTACAAATCAAATCTTGGGGACTACCAATGTGCCCAGAAACTAAGCGAGTTGACAGCTTAGAAGACGTAAAAGCGTATTATCAGGACATACTGCAACGTCGTGATGCCTTACCGTATGAAATTGATGGTGTCGTGCTAAAGATCGACGACATTGCTGTTCAAGAGCGGTTAGGTTTCGTTGCTCGCGCCCCCCGTTGGGCGATAGCTTATAAATTCCCAGCCCAAGAAGAAATTACGACATTGAATGAAGTCGAGTTTCAAGTAGGACGCACTGGCGCAATTACTCCCGTTGCGAAGTTGGAGCCTGTGTTTGTCGGTGGTGTAACGGTCAGCAATGCAACGTTGCACAATGCAGACGAAATTGAGCGTCTTCAAGTCAAAATTGGCGATCAGGTGGTCATTCGCCGTGCGGGTGACGTTATTCCGCAAGTGGTATCTGTCATCAAAGAACGCCGACCAGAGAACGCTCGAGATATTACTTTCCCGTCCGAGTGTCCAGTCTGCGGTTCACATGTAGAACGTATCGAAGGGGAAGCGGTAACGCGCTGTACTGGCGGGTTGGTTTGTCAGGCGCAACGTAAACAAGCGCTCAAACATTTTGTGTCGCGTAAGGCGCTTGATGTCGATGGTCTTGGTGATAAGGTGATCGAGCAGCTTGTGGATCGAGAAATGGTAGAAACCCCTGCGGATCTGTTCAAACTATCAGCCGGTGTATTGACGGTTTTGGATCGCATGGGCCCCAAATCGGCACAAAATATCGTAAACGCACTAGAAAAATCGAAAGCAACCACTTTGCCTCGTTTTTTGTATTCGTTGGGTATTCGCGAGGTCGGTGAGGCGACAGCGGCCAATTTAGCTGCACACTTCAAAACGTTACCAGCGATTCAAAGCGCGACGGAAGAGGCGCTAATAGAAGTGCAAGATATCGGTGTCGTGGTTGCTCAACACATAACCACCTTTTTTGAAGAAGAGAAAAACCAAGCGGTGGTACAAGAGCTGCTTGCACAAGGGATCCATTGGCCTGAAATCAGTACCAACGAACAAAGTGGGGAACAGCCTTTAGAAGGGAAAACCGTAGTGTTGACCGGCACACTCTCACAACTTGGTCGCTCAGAAGCTAAGGAAGCATTACAAGCGTTAGGCGCAAAAGTGACGGGAAGCGTATCTAAAAAAACCGATCTTTTGTTTGCTGGTGAAAATGCTGGCTCGAAGCTGACAAAAGCGCAAGACTTAGGCATCGAAATAAAAACAGAGGAGGACTTACTGCAGCTAATGCAATTAAAGTCCGTTTAATTTTTTAATGACATCGTAAATATATCTCCGAAGCCCCGAATAGTCTCTATTTGGGGTTTTTTATTTCCGCGCATAAAGTCCCTTGAATCGTGTAAGTTGTCCGTCTTTTCTTTTCAGTGATCTCTGTCTCTCTTAGGTGATTCTAAAATTTTTTCGCGAAAATTATGCGAGTCACTTCAAATTGGATTGTTTTTATTTGATTTAAGTGGTTGATTTTGTTTCCTTATATTTATTTCTAGTGAACTTGGTCTAAAAATAAGATCTGGATCAACAACTCATATGGAACTTTGGCGTGGCTCATATTTTTTTAGAAAATAAATAAGTTCCGTTTGGATGTTTTTCGTCTCGAAGTTAGTCTTAGTGGCGTGGATACACAGTGTGTATGCAAGAACTAAAAATAGTCGAATTTGAAATGATTGGACTAATCAAAAATTTACTACTCTCCTTCGGCGGCCAACTTAAGGGGAGATAGAAAAAGACAGCTATATCTATTTTAGGAGTTTATCCATGGACAAAATGTTAAAACGTACTCTACTTGGTGCTGCAATCGCAGCTGCTTCAACTGGCGCAGTAGCTGCTGGTGCAGAGTCTTCACAAGTTGGTGTTATTTCTGATTTCAATGTACAAGCGTACGGTGTTGCAGCAATTTCTGCTTTTTACCAAGAAGATAGTAATGGCTACGATTACGAAAACGAATCACGTATTGGTTTCCGTGCAAGCAAAGATATGTTTGATAACTTGAATGTATTTATGCAAATTGAATCAGGTTACGTTGGTGAAGATGGTACCGGTGCAACTTTAGGTGCGCGTGATACGTTCCTAGGTCTTCAAGGTGACTGGGGTAAAGTACGCTTTGGTCGTATGTTAACTCCATTGTACGAAATCGTTGACTGGCCTTACTCAAACCCAGGTCTAGGACGTGTATTTGACTGGGGTGGTGACGTTAAAGCGCACTACGACCGTAAAGGTGATATCGCACGTTATGATTCTCCTGCTATGGGTGGCCTAACACTGAACTTCTCAGTAGGTCGCGGTGATAAAGACGTTAAGAGCTCAAACCATGTTGGCGCTGGAGCGCACTACAATTTCTCTGACGTTGTCACTGTTCATGCTGGCTTTGAATCTAACTCTAAGTACGGTGGTTCAGACATTGATTCAACTGCTTACATTGTAGGTTTTGAACTTCCTTTACCTGCTGGCTTCGGTCTTGCTGGTGCATACAAGTACAGCGAAGGTGAGTCTAAACATGCAGCTTACGCTGGTCAGGAAGCAGAGCAAGGTCAATACTCTGTTATCGGTCAGTACTGGAACGGTCCTTGGGGCTTTAAACTAGGCTACGCATTTAACGATGAATCAGAAGTTGATGGCAAGAAACAAGGTGATGATGATGAAGTGCTATCAGGCCAGCTAATGTACGTACACAATGGTTTCGTACCATACGTACGTGTAGGTCAACATGATGCTTACAACGCAGAAGATAAAGTGATGTTTGTACGTGTTGGTATGGAATACGGCTTCTAATCCCCCTTTTTCTGATTGCCTTTCTTTAGGTTTTACGCCAGCATATTTTTGCTGGCGTATTTTTATTAAGGATCAAGAATATGAAAATATTGAGATGTTTGTCCCTGTTATCAGCCGCATTGGTAACAGTTGGCTGTAGTACGCTCGATACCTCAAGTGAGTTCTCTGATGCTGTTGATAGCATTAAAGAAAGAAGCAATTATGTCGAGGTATATGCAAAGTCGATTACGCCGGATACACGAGCGCTGGTTGGTGCCAACCTAGTAAAATCTGACTTAACTTATGTCTCAGTGCATAATAGAGGTGAAAAGCCACTCTCTAAACAATCGACCATTGATATGTCAGTGAGTTATTTCAAAAACTACGACAGTTTCCATACTGCAGTTCTGAATGGGAAATCAATTAAGTTAGATAACTTCAGACCAACGTCCGAGACATGTACTGAGCATTGTACTGTCACTCAGTGGTTGCGTTTTCCATTTAGCCAGCAAACGCTTAAGCAGTTTGATGGTAAGAACGTCACGTTTACGATTTCTTCCGGCAAACGAAATACGGTTGAAGTCACGGTTCCAAAAGCCTATTTTGAGGCAGTAGAACGTGAAGGGCTTGCTGTTGTTGCTGGTGGTGCAGAATCCGCTCGTTCGCAGTCGTCACAAGGACAATCCTCAACGCAGTCATTGCCAGTTAGCGACAGTAAATCCATTGAAATGGTTCAATATTGGTATGACAAAGCAACTCCAGAAGAAAAAGAACAGTTCGCACAATTTGCGATAAAGAATCGAAAAGGTGGTGTCCAAACCGTCACCAGTGAGTCCCAAAGTTATAATATGCTGCAATATTGGTATTCTGAATCGAGTCAGGAAGAGCGCTCTCAAGTGCTGAATTGGCTCATCAATCAATAAATCGTGTCAATCAATAAATCGTGTAAAAAGCTTCCGGGGGAAGCTTTTTACTTATGACTTAAAACTTCTTAGTTCTGATGCTCTTGCAGTTTTTTCGTATGGTGTCTAAGTTAGTCGCTAACCGGCTCTACGGTAAGAATTATCCCATCGACAGCGATAATTTTTACTCTGGTTCCGGCAGTGAGCGCTTGCTCAGATCGAGCTGACCACGTGGTGTCTGCGATTCGAATTCGATTCATCCCGACAGCAAAGTCTTCTTCGAGTGTTACCGTCTGTCCGATAAGTTGCTTGTACTTTTGATTTAAGTCTCGTACTTGATCTTCTTTTTTATCTTTTGCCCATTGGCGTCGCCACCAAAGCCAAGTCGTGAGTAAACTAAAAGCGGCAAAACAAAACCATTGCAGTTGCCAACTGATTGGCAAGACAGAAAGTACAACGGCAACAAGAAGTGCTGATAGACCAAGCCAGAGACAGTAACCCGCCGTGCCAAGCAGCTCGACGGCAAGAAGACTTAATCCCAGCGCTAGCCAATGCCAAAAAGTGACACTATCAAGTAGGCTAAACACGTCCATAGTTTGACCTTACTCTTTGTTCTGTTGTTTAAACATTTCAGCAATCCCAGCAATAGAACCCATAAGCCCGGTTGCTTCTAGTGGCAACATGATGATCTTGCCATTCTCCGCCTGACCGATACTTTTTATCGCGTCCGTATAACCTTGTGCAATAAAGTAATTCACGGCTTGCACATCTCCCTTCGCAATGGCTTCAGACACCATATAGGTGGCTTTTGCTTCAGCTTGCGCGGCGCGTTCACGAGCTTCTGCATGCAAAATAGCGGCTTGTTTTTCCCCTTCCGCTTTTAAGATTTCTGACTGCTTTTGTCCCTCTGCTCTTAAGATTTCAGCTTGGCGTACGCCTTCCGCTTCGAGGATCTCTGCGCGTTTATTTCGTTCTGCTTTCATTTGCGCATTCATTGCAGCGGTCAGATCTGCTGGCGGCTGGACATCTTTAATTTCAATTCGAGTGACTTTGACGCCCCAAGGATTGGTCGCTTGATCGACGATGGCCAACAGTTTGGAGTTGATCATGTCGCGTTGGCTTAACATCTCATCCAATTCCATTGAACCAAGTACGGTCCGAATATTGGTTAGGGTAAGATTTCGGATGGCATGCTCCAAATCATTGACTTCATAAGCCGCTTTTGAAGCGCTCACTACCTGAACAAAACACACCGCATCAATGACGACATTGGCGTTGTCTTTGCTGATGACCTCTTGCGCAGGAATGTCCAGCACACGCTCCATCATGCTGATCTTGTGTCCAACACGATCTATGAAAGGAATAATTAAGTTCAAACCGGGGGTGAGTGTTTGAGTGTAACGACCGAATCGTTCGACTGTCCAGTTGCTTCCTTGCGGAACTGTCTTGATGGCAGACGCAAGAATGATAATGGCGACCGCGACAAAGATAGCGATAGCAATCAATGAATCAGTTGGCATGGTGTATTCCCTTAAATGCATAATATTTGATTCATTTTTACCTATTTAGCAGCAATAGACAATTGAATATCTGAGAACTTATTTACTGGTGCGCGAATCGTTGCTCCCTTTTAACCGGAAAGCATCGTCGTTTTTGTTAAGAGGACATGGGGGTACAATAAAGGCCGGATAGTCCGACCTTTGGCGTGAAATATAGTGGGTATTTAATACAAAATGGAGTAAAGCTGGCGACGATATTTACTCGCAATTGCGTTACCTTGTCCTAGGGCATTTAATATATCCATAAAGGTTTTTTTTACTTCGCCATCTTGAGCGCCCAGATTAACTTTTAGGATATTCCAAAGCAGTTCCAGTGCTTCTTCATCACGACCGACTTGGTTGTACTGCACAGCTAATTCACAAGCAAGTTCAAGGTTCTCAGAATCGTCAGCAAAGGCTTGTTCTAATCGTTGAAGCTCAGGACTATCGGCGGCTTGTAGATGAAGTTCAAGCTTTGCCATTAAGCCCTTGTAGTGGTTGTCTTGATACTCCAATGGAATTGCACTTAATAGTTCTTGGGCAACGTCAAATTGTTTGGTTTCCAGTAAACAATCCGCCATGGTTAGTTTGATATCACCTCGCGATTGAAGCTCTGTTGGTAGTGTCTGAATAATGCTAAGCGCTTTTGCATGCTCATTTTGTTGTAGCAGCTCACTGATCTGCTTGAGAAGCTGTTCTTCAGGGCTTGGAAGGTGCTTTTGTAGCATGGCAGCAATGGCGTCAATAGGTTGAGACCCACCCAGTCCATCTACAGCTTGGCCGTTGACAAACAACGCGATGGTTGGCAGAACTTGGACGCCAAATTGAGCTGCCAAAGCTTGTTGCTCTTCGCAATTTAATAAAGCAAGCGTAAAGGCACCATTATATTGTTGGGCAAGAGATTGCAGCTCCGGCAGTATCTGAGCACTTTCAGGTTGCGCATTGGCCCAAAAATGGATGAGGACGGGCGTGTTCATCGAGCCTTCAAGCGTTTCACGAAAGTTCTGTTCTGTTATCTCAACGATAAATGGGGATTGCATCAGAGTATCCTTGCTTGTTTGTCATGTCGTTGACTGTAGATATGGAGTTGATTTGAGAGAAAATCAAGTGATGCATAAAAAGGAAAAACGCTGCCGAAGCAGCGTAATCCTAATAGCAAGCGAAGGTGCTATAAATTTGGCGAGTTTATATACGACCCGTTTTATTATTTTTTGTCGTATATGGTGTGGTATCAAAAGATAATGAGCAAAGCCACCGCTACACCCACACTAAGCCAGTTAAGCTGATTTAATGTCATTGTTGTCTCGCATAGATACAAACATTGCGACAAAACACAATGGGTGGTGATACCAAATCTAATCAAACTATAATCGACGGAATGGCTCGCTTCGTCGCCGCAGTTCAATAGATATTGATTCGAGCATGTGAGGTTTTTCTAACCTACCTGCTCATATTCTCATCAAATTGTTACGCTAAAATGACAGTAACACCTTTAAGGCTATTGAAATGCGACAACCTTTTTTTAGATGGTTTATGCCGCTCGCTTTAATAGGCTATCGAGAAGGCGAGTGGGTAATATTCGTTTTAGTACAGCGAACACTTTGGTTGGTGTGGTAATACGGTAACGAATCTTCGGTGATTTGCTCGTCAAAGCGTGCAGTACGGGATCGACACATGATTGTGCTGGCAGAGCAAATTTGTTGTTTGATTTGTCTTTTTCCAAGCGTTGTTTTTGTGCCTCATAAGCCGCACGATGCGGGCTCGATTGTATGTCAATCCATTGTTCAAACGCTCGTAATGCGTTATGTCTAAATTGCGTTTCAATTGGCCCTGGTTCAATGAGTACCACTTTAATATTGGTATCAGCGAGCTCTAGGCGTAATGTGTCGGTCCATCCTTCTAACGCGAATTTTGATGCATTGTAGGCACCGCGATATTTCATGGCGGCAAAGCCTAAAACTGAGCTATTTTGAATGATGCGTCCTTCGCCGTGAGCGCGCATATGGGGGAGCACTTCTTGAACCAGTTGGTGCCAACCAAAAAAGTTGCTTTGAAACTGCGCTTTCAATGCTTCTGTTGGTAAATCTTCTAATGCTCCAGGCTGGCCATAGGCGCCATTGTTAAACAGTGCATAGAGTTTACCTTGCGCAAGTTCAAGTGCTTGTTTTGCTCCTTGACTGATACTGCTTGGATCGTTGAGATCAAGCTGTATACATGTTAGTCCCTCGGATTCTAGCCGCTGCACATCTTTGGTATTACGACAGGAGGCAATGACATGGAAGCCTTTTTGATGAAGGGCATGTGCACAGGTATAACCAATACCCGTGGAGCAACCTGTAATGAGAATGGACTTGTTCATAGTTGTAGACGAAATGCTGAAAGAATAACTCTTATCATTCAGCAACTTCTATCATGAAGCAAGTGTTTCAGTGCGGGTTCTATTCTTGAGTAGCTAAACTTAAAGTCAAGCTCAGTGAGTTTTTTAGGCTTCGCCCTTATACTGTCGAAGAGCAAACACGCCGATTCTCCCATTACAATATCCATCACCCATTTCGGGGTGAAAAATAGATGAGGCCTCTTTAAGGTTTTAGCAAGCGTCGCACTAAAAATACGGTTGGGTATAGGATGTGGTGCGCACATATTGAACGCGCCATGTGCGTGAGGCGTCTCGAGTAAATACATGATTGCTCTGACCATATCGAGAATATGAATCCAGGGCATATATTGTTTTCCTGTTCCGAGTGGTCCTCCTAATCCTAGTTTGTAAGGCAGTAGCATTTTGGCCAACGCTCCTCCTTGAGTACCAAGCACAACGCCTGTCCTGAGCAAGCAAACTCTGGTCTGCTCTGACTCGGCTCTTTTGGCAATGTGCTCCCAACGCTCGCAGACCTTATGAGCAAAGTCATTATTGTTGACATGCAGACATTCATCGAATGGGTGCTCTTGTTGGTCACCATAATAACCGACCGCTGAGCCGCTAAGAAAGACGGAAGGAGGCTCCGTACTTGCGTGAATCAGCTCGACGATTTTTTCTGTAATCTTCCAGCGGCTATTACAAATCTTATCTTTTTGTGAAGGTGTCCATCGTTTATCTGCAATGGGTTCACCAGCGAGGTTAATGATGGCGTCTATGTCGTTGAGATCTGCAAGATTGTCCAACGTGTCAAGATAGTCAATATTTCCTAAATCGGCATGTTGTAATTGTTGCTTGGCTTTCTCGGGGGAGCGTGTCAGGAGCACGACTTGGTGGGTCGTTAGCAGTTTGAGTAGCTCTGAGCCTATAAACCCTGTTCCACCGGTCAGTAATATCTTCATGACACCTCTTCGAACGTAAAATATTAGAACATTATAGTCGTTTTATGTTTTGTATTGGCGTTATCTTTCTGCCTTGATTTTAGACTATGAATATTCACTAGCATACCAAGGTCACATATTGAAAAAAGTGTAACTATTTATTACTCATGACGATAGCCACTTCACTCCCGAGCTAATTATTTTCTGCCAGACTGATTGTGAGACAAAAAGCGAAATCGAATCACGCTAAGAGTCGTGGTTTATCCACTTGATTATCGACCCATAACCTAAGGAGGTTCTGTATGGATGCATTCGTAGCTCTGTATCGAGCACTCTTGAGTAGTGGTCGTGATCTGTTACCCATTGTTTTGGTGATTGCTTTTTTTCAATTAGCTGTGCTGCAAGAGCCATTGCCAAACCTTGTTTCTATTTTATTTGGTTTGTTTTTTGTTGTTTTGGGGTTGACGTTTTTTATCTTTGGCTTGGAGTTAGGGCTATTTCCCATTGGCGAAAACATGGCCCAAGCGTTTGCGCGAAAGGGCAGTGTGTTTTGGTTGTTGCTCTTCGCTTTTTGTCTAGGGTTTGGTACTACGATTGCTGAGCCAGCGTTAACGGCTGTCGCGGAGAAAGCAGCCCAGGTCGCAGCCGAAGGCGGCATGATTGTTAACTCTGAGCAATCCAAACAAGAATATGGCATGGGTCTAAGAATGACGGTTGCCTTATCTGTAGGAATTGCGATCGTCCTCGGTGTATTACGTATTTTGAAAGGATGGCCAATTCAATACATGATCATCGGAGGTTACTTAGGGGTGGTGGTGCTTACTTGGTTTGCACCAGCGTCGATTATTGGCGTGGCCTATGACTCTGGTGGCGTGACGACTTCAACCATAACGGTTCCATTAGTCACCGCACTAGGGGTAGGGCTAGCGTCAGCAATCAAAGGTCGAAGCCCTATGATTGATGGTTTTGGATTAATCGCATTTGCCTCTTTATTACCGATGATGTTTGTCATGGTATATGGGATGCTAGTGATATGATTTCATTCGCCAATTTTTTCGAAACGCTGCTTTCTACGATCGGTGATGTCGTTCCTATCGTATGCATTATTTTTGGCTTTCAACTCGTCGTATTACGCCGTCCAATTAACAACCTCAGAAAAGTAGTGATTGGTTTTGTCTATGTGATCCTGGGTCTATCGCTATTTCTTCTTGGTCTCAATATGGCGTTATTTCCTCTTGGCGAAACCATGGCCATACAACTGACTCATCCTGACTTTTTACGTGAGTTTCAAGTGTCGATCGGACAGGAGTTGAACTGGGTTGACTATTATTGGGTGTACGCTTTTGCTTTTTGTATTGGCTTTAGCACGACGGTTGCAGAGCCGTCTTTAATCGCCGTCGCTATTAAGGCTAACCAAGTTTCTGGTGGCAGCATTCGTGTGAATGGATTACGAGTTGCGGTTGCGTTAGGCGTTGCTTTTGGTATTGCGCTCGGAAGTTATCGGATAGTCGTCGGTGATCCTATTCATTACTACATTATCGCGGGTTACATCGTTGTGGTTATCCAAACGTTTTATGCTCCCAAGCTGATTGTCCCATTGGCGTACGATTCAGGCGGCGTAACGACATCTACCGTAACGGTGCCCCTTGTCACCGCATTGGGATTAGGGCTGGCATCCACTGTGCCAGGTAGGAACCCCATGATAGATGGCTTTGGCTTAATTGCCTTTGCCAGTTTGTTTCCGATTATATCGGTGATGGGTTACGCACAATTAACGCAGTGGATGAACCAAGACACCTCGGAGGACGAAGAAAATGCGCTTTAAATTAATACTCGCTTTTGTGGAGGATGCCAAAACCGACAAAGTGCTGGATGCCGCCCGTGAGGCTGGCGCAACTGGCGCGACGGTGATTAATAATGCTCGTGGAGAGGGTTTGAATCAGAAGCGAACATTTTTTGGCTTAACGTTGGATGTGCAGAAAGACGTATTGTTGTTTGTGGTAGAAGAACATTTATCCAGACACATTTTAGAAACGATCAGTGATGTGGGTGAATTCGACCAAGAATCAGGACAAGGCATCGCCATTCAAATTGATATCGAAGATGCGGTGGGAGTCGCCCATCAAGTTGAGACCTTGGTCAAGGTTGTTGAGGATGAGTTATGAACAGTCAAACACTAGTCAGAGTACGGGATGTGATGGCGTCCACTTATGTCATAGTGGATGGATTGATGACCGTTTATGATGGGATTGCTCTGGCGAAAAAGTATCAGGTCAAAGCGCTGGTGGTCCAGAAAAGAGATGAAAACGACGAATACGGGATCGTATTAATGAATGATATCGCTAAGAAAGTGTTGGCGAATAACCGTTCTCCAAAGCGTACTAATATTTATGAAGTGATGACCAAGCCAGCATTGTGCGTTGACCCTAATATGAACGTGAAATACTGCGCTCGATTGTTTGAGCGATTCGGAATTAGTCGTGCTCCTGTCATTGAGGATGGAGAGGTTATTGGTATGGTGAGTTACAATAATATTGTGATTTACGGGATGATAAGGAATGACGTCGAGTAGCTAGTATTCCTTTCTCAACTCAGCGACAGTCAGTAAACGTTAAGATATTGGATTGTTAGTTATGTTGCATATGTTTTGATAGATGCTTATTCTTTGTGCCCTAATGAATAGTCGAGGAATTTTAATCATGCCTTTAGTTTCTTGTCCGGTATGTGAAAAACAAATATCAAAACGTGCCCATACCTGCCCAGGGTGTGGTGAACCAGATCCGTTAAACCACTTAGCCAAGACTAAGTTTATCTCAATAATATTTTGGGCAGTCGTTTTGGTTGGCGCTGGGTATTTCGCTTGGTTCTATTTACTTCCCATGCTGATTGATTTCGTGCGTGAACAGTAATGAGGTTGAGTGAGCGGCAAATTATCGTAAAATACCTGCATAGTTTATGAGGAGATGATGTCGTGAAACTATTTTTTGCCTCAGATTTGCATGGATCTTTGCCAGCAACCCAAGAAACCATTGAGCTCTTTTTAGCATCGGGAGCAGAGCACTTGATTCTGCTGGGTGATATTTTATATCACGGCCCAAGGAATCCAGTACCCGAAGGTTATAATCCGTCACAGGTCGCTGAGTTACTTAACCAGTATAGTGAGCAAATCATTGCGGTACGCGGAAACTGTGATAGCGAAGTCGACCAGATGTTATTAAATTTTCCAATGATGATGGATTTTGCGTGGGTTCTTTTAGAATCGGGCAAGCGAATGTTTCTTACTCATGGACATCTCTACAACAGTTCGCAGCGGCCACCGCTCAAAAATGGGGATATCATTGTCCATGGACACACACATATCCCCGTTGCCGAGCGACAAGACGATGCAATTGTCTTCAATCCTGGTTCAATGACGTTCCCACGTAATGACTTGCCAAGAAGTTATGGTGTGATGGAAGGAGATGCCTTATCGGTGCGTACTCCAGAGGGCGAAGTATTGGCTCAGGTAACGATTTAGTATCCGCTTCATAGCCTTGGTTGACATATCATATAGGGGAGCATGCGCTCCCTTATTTTTTGTCTGAATGGCCGAGATCTCTTTCTGGGTCAATAATATCTCTAACCCGTTGTTTTAGCACTTTCGCTTCTGGGAAACCGCCATCTTGTTTGCGCTCCCAAATCAACTTAGCGTTGCAATGAATTTCAAAGCGACCGCCAGTGTCCGGGTGTAAACTCACCGTTTGAATCTCTTCGCTGAAGGTATGCAGTAGCTCCTGAGCTAGCCAAGTAGAGCGCAACATCCAGTTGCATTGACGGCAGTAGTAAATATCGATGATTGCCTTATCCATTTTGCTTTCCTATAGGTTATACGAGCAATAAGTTACATGAGCAATTAGTTAAATAAGCAGCTTTATCCCAACGGCAAAAGTGAGAATTTCAAATGCGATCTTAATAACGTGGTTGCTGTAACGGGTTGCCGCCCAGGCCCCCAAGCTGCCGCCCAAAAAAGAGCTGACTAGTAGCACGGGCAGCCAAGCCCAGTGTATAGGAGCACCAGCTTGAACGACTGCGGCTCCACCAATACCATTCCAAAACAGGCCAACGCAGATCATGGTGTAAGCCACGGCTTTCTTATAGTCAAAGCCAAACCAGCGAATTAAAAATAAGGTGACGAGTAAGCCTGAGCCCGCAGTGAGTGAACCATTGATTATACCAATGAACATTACCACCAAACCGCCAATCACCCAGCCACGTCGATCGCGATTCTGTTTGATTTCTTTTTGCCCCAGATGCTTTTTAAATCGCGAATAGATACCGAGCGCGAGGATCATAATACCGAGCATGGTTTCTGCGATGGCATCGGGAATGAGCACAATGATATTGGCTCCGATAATGACACCAATACTTCCCGTTAATACCAAATATAAGGCAATGGAGCGTTGTATCGTACCGGCTCTTAAGTGAGTGCTCGCTGCGCCCAAACCTAAGGCAACGGAAGCGACTTTATGCGTCCCCAAAGCGACCGAAAAAGGTAAACCGAGGAATATCAGCAAGGGAAATTGCAATAAACCAGCACCGCCACCAGACAGTGAGGCGAGGGTGTTTGCAATGAGTGAGCCAAGAAAGAGGGTTAACGTATCGAGCCAGTCCATGAGCCATAAGTACGATGAAGGAGGCATCTGCCTCCTTTATCTCAAATAAAATCAGTTTTTAAACAGTACCGTAGAACCGTGGTTCAAGCTAGTTAATAGCAAGGTTTTTTCGTTCACTACGTCTATTCGGCGGCTTTGCTCGGCATCAAGCTTAAAAATTTGAGTAATGAGACGTAACTGCCTTTCAGAGAAATCTTTTGATTGGGAAGATGAGATATCTTTGAATTCTGAAGGCGTCACCAGTAAATAGTTGTCACTGACTTCCCAGTGACCTTTCTCGGAGATATTGATGACCGATTCTTCGTTTGAGCCTTGGGCAAACAACTTAATATTGGACACTCGAAGGTAACTACCGTTTGGGAGGTATTTGACGTTAGAGTCGACGTTCACACGACGTAATGGTCCGACAGGATCATTTGGCAAGTTATCCGTAATTAGTGTCACCATGGCAGACTGCCATTCATTTGTGGTGAGAACTTGCTCTATTTTGAGATCGCTCCCCCAATACAACCAGCCACTAAAAATGGTGGATACGGCCAAAACCGCAGATGCAAATTTAATCTTCATTCTGGCCTCCTTTATTGGCAGATCTCGGCGGGATCATTTTGTCCTGAGAAAATACGTAGCGTCACATTTTCATACGAGTGCTGACTATCATGGATATAATTCAGAACGAGTTGGTTTCTTTGTCCACCTGTTGCTATCACTTCGACGGGCATCGAGTCCTTTTTATGGTGCCGCACATAGCTCTCAACACACTGTTTGATTGACGGTAGCCAGCTATCAAGCTGTGGGTGGTTAATTGGGGTTTTCACCAGTACGTTGTCGTAGTTACCAATTTGACGAAACTGAGACTCGGCGGGGTGAGTAAATAAAAACACGCTAACAGGCAGCAATGCCGCCAGCAGTAGCAGAAAATAAGGTAGCCACTTGTTGCTCGCAGCTGAAAAATGCGCTGCGTGAGCTGTGCTCACTTTATGTTGTCGTTCCGGTTGTGGCGTGGATTCTAGATTTGGCGTATCCGTCATTGTCTGAACTGGTGAATCCTCTGTCAGTACGAGTTCTGATACAGAATGTGTTTCTTCATCCAGTCTTTGCTCTTCCTGCTCGATAGCTCCACTGGATAGTGGGTTGATGCGTTCAACCGAACAAATTAGTTGATAACCGCGCTTCGGTACGGTTTTAACAAACGCGGGAGACTTCGTTGAATCTTTTAGCATCTTACGGAGGGTTGATATTGCTTGGGTTAGGCTTGAGTCATCCACTTCAAAACCTTGTTCTCTCCAAACAAATTCATGCAGTTCACTACGCGTTAATACTTCGTTGGGCCGCTCTACCAACATCAAGAGAATGCGACTTTCATTGCTTCCCAATCGTACAATTTCGTTGCTGCTTTGTTGATCAGTCAGCGAATTGCTATTTGGATCAAAAGTGAACCTTTTCGCAAGTAAAAACTTGGTACAAATGTTGGTCATTTAGTTCTTCTTAGATGGATGATTTTGTAATTAAAAAGATTTTTATTCAAAAAGCGCTTATTTAATCAATGGTTGTGCTTGATTTTAGGTGCTTTTAGAACGTTAGAATAATAAAAATTATCTAAAAAAACACTGTTTTTAGTAATGTTGACCTTGAATTTACAATTGTCAGCCTCATGTTACATGACATATTCGAAAGGCGATTTCAAAAGATAGAGTCGGGGACTTTGTCTGTTGAATGAGTTTGTTAGTTTAGATGTTATGGAGCGAACATGAGCGAAACCGTATCTCAAAATAAAGAAACGCGTGGTTTTCAATCAGAAGTTAAACAGTTACTTCATTTAATGATCCATTCTCTTTATTCCAACAAAGAGATCTTTTTGCGCGAGCTGATATCAAACGCATCAGATGCATCAGACAAATTGCGTTTTCAAGCGTTATCCAACCCTGACCTTTATGAAGGGAACGCTGACCTCGGTGTTAAGCTAGCCTTTGATGAGTCCGCAAATACCTTAACGATTTCTGATAATGGTATTGGTATGAGCCGTGCTGATGTCGTTGAGCATTTAGGTACGATCGCTAAATCAGGTACGGCGGAGTTTTTCTCGAAACTTTCAGAAGATCAGAGCAAAGATTCACAGCTCATCGGACAGTTTGGCGTTGGTTTTTATTCTGCGTTTATTGTCGCAGATGCGGTTACCGTTCGAACTCGCGCTGCAGGGCTACCATCTGAGGAAGCCGTGCAATGGCATTCAGCGGGTGAAGGCGAGTATACGATTGAAAACATCACCAAAGAGTCACGTGGTACCGATATCATTCTTCATATGCGCGAAGAGGGTAAAGAGTTCCTAAACGAATGGCGTCTGCGTGAGGTAATAAGTAAATATTCTGATCACATCGGTATTCCTGTCTCTATTCAGACGGCTGTGCGTGATGAAGAAGGCAAAGAAACAGGCGAGACTAAGTGGGAACAAATCAACAAAGCTCAGGCTCTGTGGACTCGTAACAAGTCTGATATCTCTGATGAGGAGTATCAAGAGTTCTACAAACATGTGTCTCATGACTTTAGTGAACCATTGGTGTGGAGCCACAACCGCGTTGAAGGTAAAAACGACTACACCAGTCTGCTTTACATCCCATCTAAAGCGCCATGGGATATGATGAATCGTGATCATAAGTCAGGTCTTAAGCTTTACGTTCAACGTGTATTCATCATGGATGATGCTGAACAGTTTATGCCATCGTACCTGCGTTTCGTTCGTGGTTTGATCGACTCTAACGATTTACCTTTAAACGTTTCTCGAGAAATTTTGCAAGACAATAAAGTCACTCAATCATTGCGTAACGCTTGTACGAAGCGTGTACTCACTATGCTTGAGCGCATGTCGAAAAATGACGAAGAAAAATACCAATCATTCTGGAAAGAATTTGGTTTGGTCTTGAAAGAAGGCCCGGCAGAAGACATGAGCAATAAGGAAAAAATTGCGAGCCTGCTACGTTTTGCGTCGACTGAGGTCGATTCTGCAGAACAAACCATTGGTCTACAGGCGTATGTCGAGCGTATGAAGGAAGGTCAGGATAAGATCTACTATCTAACAGCAGACAGCTACGCCGCTGCGAAAAACAGCCCTCATTTGGAGCAGTTCAAAGCGAAAGGTATCGAAGTTATCTTAATGTATGATCGCATCGATGAGTGGTTGATGAATTATCTAACTGAGTTCGATGGCAAGCAATTCCAGTCAATCACCAAAGCTGGCTTGGATTTGAGTAAGTTCGAGGACGAGGCGGACAAAGAGAAGCAGAAAGAAACCGAAGAAGAATTTAAGTCTGTTGTTGAACGTACAAAAGGTTACTTGGGAGATCGAGTAAAAGAAGTACGCACGACCTTTAAACTCGCGACGACACCAGCCGTCGTGGTGACGGATGATTTCGAAATGGGCACTCAGATGGCGAAATTACTTGAAGCCGCGGGTCAAGCGGTGCCAGAAGTGAAATACATCTTCGAAATTAACCCAAAACACGAACTGGTTAAACGCATGGCGGATGAAACCGATGAAGAAGCGTTTGGTCGTTGGGTTGAAGTACTTCTTGGTCAAGCGATGCTCGCGGAACGAGGCTCTATGGAAGATCCGTCTCAGTTCCTAGGGGCGATCAATAAGCTTTTGACTAAGGTTTAATCGTCGTTATCTATAAAAAGCTCGCAATCGCGAGCTTTTTGTTTGCTGAAGCAAAAAACTCAATATCAGTATTGAGTTAATGGTCAATAATTGCATTAAAATTCAGTTGTTAGCATTCTTTAGTCTTAATTCACTTTTTGCTCATATAACCTGTGATAGAATCTGCAACTTGAATGTCAGTCATAAGGCGTGTATTTTTGCCGCCTAAACGTTATACCGAAACTTATCGTTGTGAAAACTTCTGAGCAGATAACGCAAAGAAGGTGGCTATTGTGAGCTTCGGTATAAATCTTAAATAGTAAAGAGGATAAATCATGCGCATCATTCTTCTAGGTGCTCCAGGTGCAGGTAAAGGCACACAAGCAAACTTCATCATGGAAAAATACGGTATTCCACAAATCTCTACTGGTGATATGCTTCGTGCTGCTATCAAAGCAGGTACAGAGCTTGGTAAACAAGCAAAAGCTGTTATTGATGCTGGTCAGCTAGTTTCTGATGAGATCATTCTTGGCCTTATCAAAGAACGTATCGCTCAAGATGACTGTGCAAAAGGCTTCCTTCTAGATGGCTTCCCTCGCACTATCCCACAGGCTGATGGTCTAAAAGAGATGGGTGTTGATATCGATTACGTTATCGAATTCGACGTGGCAGATGATGTCATCGTTGATCGTATGGCAGGTCGTCGTGCTCACCTTCCTTCTGGTCGTACTTACCATGTTGTTTACAATCCACCTAAAGTAGAAGGTAAAGACGACATCACTGGCGAAGACTTAGTGGTTCGTGATGATGATAAAGAAGAGACTGTACGTGCTCGTCTAGGTGTTTACCATGATCAAACTGCACCACTTATTAACTACTATGGTAAAGAAGCTGAAGCGGGTAATACCAAGTACCTGAAATTCGACGGTACTAAACAAGTTGCTGAAGTTAGTGCTGATATCGAGAAGGCATTAGCACAATAGACAATACCTATTATCAAGGTTTTTAATAATTTTGTTATAGTTAAGCGGCCGTAAGGTCGCTTTTTTTATACATTTTTCGTCGAACACATACGTCAAGAAACTAAAAACTATGAGTTAAAAATAGGGGCACTATGCAAAAAATAAAAAAACAAGGTGTGCTACTGGTGAACTTAGGGACACCCGATGAACCAACGGCGCCCGCGGTAAAGCGCTTTCTTAGCCAGTTCCTTCATGATCAGCGTGTTGTTGATATGACGCGCTGGTTGTGGTGCCCGATTCTACACGGCGTTATTTTACCGATACGGTCGCCAAAGGTTGCAAAACTCTATCAGTCCGTGTGGATGGAGGAAGGATCGCCTTTGATGGTGTACTCAAAACGTCAAGTTAATAAGCTAGCTCAGAAGATTAACTTGCCTGTTGAGCTTGGTATGACTTATGGGAATCCAAGTCTTCAATCGGGAGTTGAAGCGCTTCAGAACCAAGGTGTTGAAGACATTATTGTGCTTCCTCTATACCCACAGTATTCCGGAACCACAACCGCGGCAGTTTTTGATGGCCTCGCTAAAGCATTTAAAACGCTTCCGGTCATACCCGGGATAAGTGTTGTTCGGGACTATTATAATCATCCAATGTTCATCGAAGCGCTTGCTCAGTCTGTTAAACGTCACTGGGAAGAGCACGGCAAAGGGGAATACCTATTATGTTCTTATCATGGTATTCCGCAGCGCTATGCGGATAACGGGGATATCTACCCGCAGCATTGTGAAGAAACGACACGTTTATTAGGCCAAGCACTTGGTTTAAGTGAAGATCAGATTGGCATGACTTATCAGTCCCGTTTTGGTAGAGAGGAGTGGCTTCAACCTTATACAGATAAAACGGTCGAGGCATTGCCAAGTAAAGGTGTGAAGAAAATCGACGTGATGACGCCAGCTTTCTCTGTCGACTGTTTGGAAACGTTAGAAGAGATATCGGGCGAAAACAAAGAGATATTTTTACAGTCGGGAGGTGAGCAATTTCACTATATCCCATGTTTGAACGACGATGACTTACACATAGAAATGATGGCGGAACTGGTTCGTAGCAAACAACATAATTTACCGGCCTGATAGCCAGCCCCTCTTGATTATTGGTAATAAAAAAAGGGTCGCACTCAGCGACCCTTTTGTTGTTGTATAGTCATGATTTTGTTATGCAGGTTGAACTTGTTGTTCTGCTGTTTCTGCCACAGGCTCGGCTACCGCGCCACTTTCTGCACCGTGCATCCAACGAACAAGCGTGCCAGAGAATAGCAGTAGAATTGCACCACTAACGGTAGCGGTGACTGCAATACCGCCAAAGATCGCCATTGCACCAAGTTCACCAACATGCGAGCCAATATAACCAGCAACATAGTTTGCGATAGCGTTACAACCAAACCATGCGCCCATCATTAGTGAAGCAAGGCGTAACGGTGCGAGTTTTGTTACCAAAGAAAGGCCAATTGGTGACAAACATAGTTCGCCTAAAGTATGGAAGAAGAAGGCGCCCACTAACCACATCATTGAGGTTTTAACCGCCGTATCGCCACCTTGTTCAACCACAGCACCAACCATGCATAAGAAGCCGATTGCCAAGAAGAACAACGCCAAAGCGAACTTAACGGGCGAGTTAGGCTCACGTTTGCCCATCTTGACCCAGAATGCAGCTAAGACAGGCGCTAGCGTGATAATGAAGAACGGGTTCAGAGATTGGAACCAAGCTGCTGGCACTTCAAAACTGCCTATCATACGGTCTGTGTATTCTTGGGTGTAAATGTTCATCAAGCCACCTGCTTGCTCAAAACCTGCCCAGAATACGATAGTAAATAGACCCATGACCAAGATCACTTTAAGACGATCCACTTCTTCTTTGGTTAATGGTTGCTTTTTATCTGTTTTGCCGTTTGCCAGTGCGCGTTTCGCTGCTGGCTCTCGGCCAATGTCACCAAGCCAAGATTGAGCAAGAAAGGCTTGCATCACTAAGCTAATAACCATACCTGTCCCGGCAGCGACAAAGCCAGCTTTCCAACCAAATGAGTTGGTGACTGAGCCAGAAATAACGCCTGCAAGCAAAGCACCAATGTTGATGCCCATGTAAAAGATAGTGAAAGCACCGTCGCGGCGATTATCACCTTCTTTATAAAGGTCACCCACCATTGTTGAGATGTTTGGCTTGAACAGGCCATTACCCGCAATCAGCAAACCTAGACCTAGATAGAAAGAGTGCATTGCGCCTATACCTAGTGCATCGGCTGGTAGAGCCAATGTAAATTGACCGATCGCCATTAAGGCGCCACCAAGCAGAATGGAACGGCGCTGCCCCAAATAGTTATCTGCTAGATATCCACCAATAAGCGGTGTGATGTACACAAGGCCGGTATAGATACCATAAAGATCCAACGCGTCTTTGGTCGACCAGCCAAGGCCGCCATTCATTGTTTGATCTGTGAGGTAAAGTACCAAAATGGCACGCATTGCATAGTAAGAGAATCGCTCCCAAAGTTCTGTGCCGAACAGTAAGAACAAGCCACGTGGGTGGCCAAAATATTGATGTTGGTTTGACATAAGCTAGTCTTATCATAGTTATTACATTTTTTTGAGACTTACCTATACATTGCAATTTAATGACTGACAAATGATAAAATTTTATAATATTGGTTTTTTAATCGATTAAATAACTGATATACGGTGTTTTTGTGGTTGAATGAATGGTTTTATTAATGTTTTGCAAACTAATTTTTCATTTTTACCTGTAGACGAGTGCGAGTGACATTTTAATAGAAAGAATGTTTACTTGGCTGTTTTGTAAGCACTTTTTACATGTTTGGTAAATGTTTATGACGCAACACGAGTGAAATGCTAGGATGCAAACAAAATCATAAGTGGTTAGAAATAGAATGAAACGTTGGTATCTACTTTATTGTAAGCGTGGCGAGCAGGTTAGAGCGAAACAGCATCTGGAAAACCAAGGTGTCGAATGCTTTTATCCAACGATAGAGGTTGAAAAAATCTTGCGTGGTAAGAGGCAAAAAGTCGAAGAACCGCTATTCCCGTCTTACGTATTTGCTCACTTTGACTATGAAAAAGGTCCTAACTTTACTAGCGTTCGCTCAACTCGTGGAGTCGTTGATTTCGTTCGATTCGGTGCTCAGCCGAAAGAAATATCCACAGAATTGATTGACGAGCTGTCCAAACTGGAAATGTGTTGTAGCGACGACCATTCATCTGAACGATTGCCTAAACCCGGTGATGAAATTCGAGTTAAGAGTGGGCAGTTTGCTGGTATTGATGCGATCTTCCAAGAACAAGATGGAGAAAAGCGTTCGATAATGCTGGTGCAGATGATAACAAAGCGTGTCCCAGTGAGTATTGACAACAGTGACTTAGACCTGAATTAGTTTAGGTTTACATGCAGAGTAAAAAGGGCTGGTTGATACCAGCCCTTTTTGATTTATTGCCCGAGCTAACAATACGTTAGCTGGCGCTGTGAGCGATCAGTAAGCGTCGTTGTGAACGGTTTGTACTGCTCGGCCTGAAGGGTCAACACAGTTTTTGAATGACTCGTCCCATTCAATTGCTTTTGCAGAAGAGCACGCCACCGATGGGCCACCCGGTACACATTCTGCTGCAGATGGTAGTGGGAACAGCTCCTCAAAAATCTCACGGTACACATACCCTTCTTTTGTGGTTGGTGTATTGTAAGGGAAGCGGAATTGAGCCGTTTCCATCTGTTGATCGGTTACTTTTTCTTCCGCTACGGCTTTTAGTGTATCAATCCAGCTGTAGCCAACGCCGTCAGAGAACTGCTCTTTTTGACGCCATGCGATAGATTCAGGTAAGTAGTGTTCAAAACACTCGCGCAGAATGTGTTTTTCCATTTTGCCGTTGCCACACATTTTGTCGGCTGGGTTGAGGCGCATCGCAACGTCGATGAACTCTTTGTCTAGGAAAGGAACACGACCTTCAACACCCCATGCCGCCAGCGATTTGTTGGCACGTGCACAGTCAAACATGTTCAGAGCTAGAAGCTTACGAACGGTTTCTTCATGGAACTCTTGTGCGTTCGGTGCTTTGTGGAAATATAAGTACCCACCGAAGATTTCATCTGCACCTTCACCTGAAAGCACCATCTTGATACCCATCGCTTTGATTTTACGTCCCATTAAGAACATAGGCGTCGACGCGCGGATTGTGGTTACGTCATAGGTTTCGATGTGGTAAATCACATCACGAATGGCGTCGAGACCTTCTTGAATCGTATAAGTCATCTCGTGGTGAACGGTACCGATTTGATCAGCAACTTCACGTGCCGCTTTTAGATCTGGAGCGCCTTCAAGACCGACAGCAAAAGAGTGTAACTGTGGCCACCAAGCCGCGGATTTCTCATCATCTTCAATACGCATTGCCGCAAAACGTTTTGCTACTGCTGACGTAATGGAGGAATCCAGACCACCCGAGAGCAACACACCGTAAGGCACGTCTGTCATCAGCTGACGTTTTACAGCAGCTTCAAGCGCTTCAGTCAGCTCTTCTTTGCTGGTTGTGTTGCCTTGTACGGCTGCGTATTCGTTCCAGTCACGAACGTAATAACGTTGGGGCTCTGAGTCTTTCGAACTGTAGTAACTACCAGGAGGAAATTCACTAATAGTTTTACATACAGGGACAAGCGCTTTCATTTCAGAAGCCACGTAGTAGTTACCATGCTCATCGTAACCTTGGTAAAGCGGAATAATCCCAATGTGATCACGGCCAACTAAATACTCGTCTTTTTCTTCATCGTATAAAACGAATGCGAAAATACCGTTTAGTTCTTCAAGAAGGTCAGCGCCCATTTCTTGGTAGAGAGCTAGAATAACTTCGCAATCTGAATCCGTTTGGAACTCATATTTTCCTTCATAGCGGGCGCGGATTTCTTTGTGGTTGTAGATCTCGCCGTTTACCGCAAGGATAAGTTTTTTGTCTGGGCTGTATAGTGGCTGAGCTCCGCTATTGAGACCGACGATAGCCAAGCGCTCATGAGCTAAGATTGCGCGCTCTGATGAGTAGATACCTGACCAGTCAGGGCCACGGTGCCGAAGTTTTTTCGACATTTCCAATGCGATAGGGCGCAGGGCCGCTGCATCACTTTTTATGTCTAAAATGCCAAATACTGAACACATACAACATCCTTTTTAAACTAAACAATTTCTAATCGGTATAGCTCCAATTTGCCACTATGAATAAAAAAAGCAACGCTTTGTGATTAAAAAAATGATAAAAACCCTTTGAAGGTAAATAATATTTAAATAAGGAGTTGTTTTGGTGAATAAGATCAAGGTTTGGTGCAAAAAATATACAAAAAAGCCTTCCTTTAATGGGAAGGCTTAAAAATGAACGAATCAAAAATTTATTTCATTGGCGTAAATTTCAGCTCTAATTGTTGGCATACATGCCGTGCGAAGCCGCTACCCGCCTCATTGTAGATGTTAAACGCGGCATTCACTCCGTTATCTAATAGACCTTCAAGTTGGTCCGGATACTCTGCAATCGCAGCAATTTGCCCTTGATAGTTTCGTCGCTGAAGTTGTTCCAATGCGGTTTGATTCCCTTGATGATGAGGCATCGCTAACAATACTAACTTTACGTTCGCAGTGTCGAGTATACGCTCCCAGAAGTCCGGGTCAGTGGCATCGCCGGCAATCACATTTCTACCCTCTGTGCGGTGTTGATGTGCTGCGTCTTCGCGAATTTCAACACCAAGCGATATCTTTCCGTAGCGAGCACGTAGTTCATCATACGCACCGGTGCCAATTCTCCCCATACCAAGAATGAGTACTTGAGCATGCCCAGGGTTAATGAGTTGATCGCGCTGATTTAGCTTTTCGGCTGCGGTCTCTTGCAGCCATTTACCCGAATGTTGATAAATTTTATGACTTAAGCGGTTTAACGGCGCAGAAATAATAAATGACAGCGATACCGCCACTGCAATTGCCGCCAACATATCACTCGGCATCCAGCCCATTTTGTACGCGAGGCCGCCAACGATAAGACCGAATTCACTAAAGTTAAATAGTGACAACGAGGCCAGTAAAGAAGTACGAACGCGAAACTTGAAGTGATTTATCGTCAAAAAGTACAGCAACCCTTTTACTGGCAGTAGTAAAATAAACAAGAGTGCTAATCCAATACCGGTAAAGCTCAAAGAGGCCGATAAGCCAATATTGAGGAAAAAGCACACTAAAAAGAGTTCTTTCATATTAAACAAAGATTTGGACAGCTCCGAAGCTTTGCTATGCCCAGCGAGTAACATACCTAAAATCAACGCACCGAGGTCAGGCTTCATTCCGACGAATTCAAATAAGCCAGCTCCAACCACAAGCGCAAAGAAGATGCCAAACAGTACAAGCATTTCACCGTGACCAACTTTGTCCAATAACTTGTAAAACACAGGACGTAAGAAAGGCAGGGTAAACAGACCAATCGCATACCATTCGGGGATTTTGCCAGTAGAGACAGAGAGGAAGATGACCGCAAAGATATCCTGCATCACCAAGATACCTATCGCGAGCGTACCGTAAGTGGCGCTCATTTCCCCTTTTTCTTGCAGTGTTTTGACTGCAAATACGGTACTAGAGAAGGACAGAGCAAATGCAAGAAGAAGAATTTGTCCACTGTCCATACTGGCTAAAGACGTTAGACCCAAAAGCTTTAATCCGCCAAGAGCGACGGCAAAGAATGCAGTGGAGAGCAGGTTATGCGCAGTTGCACCTCCCCAGATCTCTTTTGATAGTAACGTTTTTACATCGAGTTTAAGACCGATGGTAAATAACAACAGGGTCACACCGAGATCGGCAAGTGTGATAATCACATCATTACTTTGGTAACCGAATGCATGCAAGCCAAACCCCGCAAGCAAAAAGCCAACTAAAGGTGGAAGACTGCACTTAAGCGCGATGAATCCTGCTAAAAAAGCAGTTGAAATTAAGATGATTTCCATACGGTATGAGAGTTTCCTGATATGCAAAACGGGCTGTGTAAACACAGCCCGAAAGTGTAACTCATTTTATTACTGATACCTAAATAAGGTTCAGGGTTAAAGCTTTAGTCTTCAAGCAATTTTTGTAACAAAACACCGTTTAACATCGCGCGCTTGATCATGGCAAATGCGCCCATTGTCGGCTGCTTGTCTATTTCCGAAGCGATAATAGGGAGTTCATTATGGAATGTTTTTAGAGACTGGTTTTCGACATTGCGCTTAATCGCTGGGAATACGATATCTTGTGCGGCTGTAATATCACCCGCAATGACAATTTTTTGTGGATTAAATAGGTTAATTGTAATTGCGATTGCCTTACCTAACTGATTGCCAACACGCACTAAGCTCTGCTTTGCCAGTTCATCACCACTCATTGCGTGAGTGCATATATCTTCAATCGTTATGTTTTCAACATCCGTTAGGCTAGATTCATAACCTTGAGCAATCAGTTGTTTTACGCGTTTTATGATTGCGGGGTTTGCTGCAACGGTTTCTAAACAACCGAAGTTGCCACATTGACATTGTTCACCCAATGGATCAATTTGGATATGACCAATTTCACCAACATTACGGTTAAAACCAAGAAAGACCTGACCATTTACAATGATACCCGCTCCCGTTCCACGATGGACACTGACTAAGATGGAGTCCTGACAATCCTGACTTGCACCGAAGTAATGTTCCGCTAACGCCATACCACGCACATCGTTACCAACAAAACAAGCGGTATGAAATTTTTCACTGATGATTTCACCGAGAGCCAGGTTATCGATATCGGTATTTGGCATGTATTCAACAACACCAGTGGTGGGGTTAACCAAGCCGGGTAGGGTAATACCAATAGCGATCAACTGATCAATTTTGTCTTGGTTCTGATTGACAAAGTCTTTAAGTAATTCAATCAGTCCAGCAATTAAGTCTTTTTGATTACGATAATGCAGCTCATGCTGGTTTTCGGCAAGTGCGTTACCGCCCAAATCGTATAGACAGAATTGAACGTAGTCACGTCCTAACCTAACCGCTATAGAGTGGAAGGGCTTTACTTCAGTGGTCAACGAAATCGCTCGTCGACCACCCGTAGAAGCTTGTTGCGCTACCTCTTTAATAAGGCCGCGCTCTAGGAGTTGGCGGGTTATTTTGGTAACACTCGCGGGGGCGAGCTGGCTAACATCCGCTACCTGAATACGGGAGATAGGCCCTTGCTGGTCGATCAACCTGTATACGGCTGCGCTGTTAAGCTGTTTTACTAAATCTACATTACCAATCTGTCCGCCATTCATGCTTAATTTTGCTCGTATTGTCCGTTAACAACCGTCGCTTTTACATTGAAGTCACGATCGAAAATAGTTAGGTTCGCCACCATTCCTTTTCGAATTCGGCCAAGACGCTCTTCCACACCGATAGCGGTTGCTGGATATAGCGTAGCCATACGTAAAGCTTCTTCTAAAGCGATACCTGCGTGCTCAACTGAATTCTGAACTGCTTCTATCATCGTTAAAGCTGAGCCGCCTAATGTGCCATTTTCATCAACACACTTACCATCACGGTAATATACTTTCTTGCCGACAAAAATAAAGTGATCAATGTTAGCACCTGCTGGAGCTGTGGCATCCGTCACCAAAACAAGCTTCTCGCCTTTAATTTTATGGGCAATTCGTATGTTCGCGTAATCGACGTGAAACCCATCGGCGATGATACCGGTATAAACATCAGGAGTATCGTAGATTGCGCCAACCACGCCAGGCTCTCGTCCTACCATTGGTGTCATGGCGTTAAACAGGTGAGTTGCAAAGGTAATGCCTGCTTCGAAACCTTTACGCGCTTCTGCGTAGGTGGCATTGGTATGGCCAATCGAGACCACAACGCCTGCTGATTTTAAACGAGAAATATGTTCAGGATCATTAAGTTCAGGAGCTAACGTAACTTTTGCTATGATATCTGTGTTGGCACAGATTAGGTCTATCATTTCGTCATCTGAAGGTCGGATAAAATCGACACTGTGGATGCCTTTTTTCGCAACATTGAGATAAGGACCTTCAAGGTGTAGACCAAGTGATTGGTTTTTATACTTATTGTGATATTGTCTTGCGGCCTCTATAGCGGCTTTCATATCTTGATCGGATGAAGTGATCAACGTTGGTAGGAAACTAGTACATCCAGATTTAAGGTTGGCTTCATGCATAATCTGTATTGTTTCTGGCGTAATATCATCATTCAACATGACACCACCACAACCATTAAGTTGAAGATCGATAAACCCAGGACTTAAATTTGCACCGTTGAGGTCTTTTATTTCAATGCCGCTTGGCAGTTGATCAGCAGGAACAATGGATTGAATTAAGTCGTTTTCGATGATAACCGCATGATCGGTAAGAACATCACTACCGGTATAAATTTTACAGTTACTTAGCGCGTACATAGTCAGCCAGTCCTTATAGATGAGAATTCATTCTGTCTGTAATGTTATCGAAGTGGTGGTACTCTTGAACTTCGGTTACTTAGTTTGCAACACTCAATTAGATAACGAATTACACACAGCAAGCCGCGTTTTACTAGTGGCGTATGTTTCAACTCAATGAAAAATAGAAATATTGTTCATTAATTGGTGTTTTTTCTCAGCGAATAGACATTTTATTATCCGCAAATTTACCAACATAACACCGATTCTATCTTGTAAATAGTGAGAGAATCATAACTTTAAAACGCCATTTTTTCGTATGATAAAATAAGTTTTATGATCTCGCTAGCAAAAACCCTCGCTAAGGGGGAAATCTGGTGACTAGGATCACAAACAATTAGCTTTTAATTTGCGGGGCAAAATATATTCCATAAACTAATTATGACTAAATTGAACGACTAAAATAAGTCATTCACTACGACATCTAATCCTATAGGGGGAACTTAAGGTGAATATTCTCGGATACGCGCAGAAGTTAGGTAAAGCATTGATGCTTCCTATCGCGACTTTGCCAATCGCAGGTTTGTTGTTGCGATTAGGACAACCAGATGTCTTTGACATCGCGTTTATGGCACAAGCTGGTAACTCAATCTTTTCAAATCTTCCATTATTGTTTGGCCTAGGTATTGCTATTGGCTTGTCGAAAGACGGTCAAGGTGCTGCTGGTCTTGCAGGTGCAGTTGCTTACTTTGTTTTAACTGCTACCGCATCAACCATTGATTCAACAGTTAATATGTCGTTCTTCGGTGGTATTATTGCTGGTATCATCGCCGGCCATTCTTACAACGCTTTCCATGCGACACGTCTTCCAGAATGGTTGGCGTTCTTCTCTGGTAAACGTCTAGTACCGATTATGGCTGGTCTGTTTGCATTGGTGGCGGGCGCGATTGGCGGTCTCGTATGGCCAACCATTCAGGGTGGCTTAGACGCTTTAGCTCACGGTATCTCTACCTCTGGTGCCATCGGTCAATTCCTCTATGGTACATTAAACCGTGCCCTTATCCCTGTAGGTCTACACCACGTACTTAACTCTTTCTTCTGGTTTGGTATGGGTTCTTGTCAAGAAGTTCTTGTTACTGGCGCAAATGCCGCTGGCCAAGCTCTTCCTACACTACAACAGCTTTGTGTTGACCCTGCTCTAGCAAAAACTCTGACTGTTGGTCACGTACATACGTTTGAGTTTGCAAATTCTGTTACGCCTGAAATCACAGCGACAGTTAAAGAAGTGACTGAAACCGTTAAATCTGGCGACCTACACCGTTTCTTCGGTGGTGACAAATCTGCTGGTGTCTTCATGAACGGCTTCTTCCCTGTGATGATGTTCGGTCTGCCTGGCGCGGCTCTAGCTATGTACCTTGCTGCTCCTGCGGAAAAACGTAGCCAAGTAGGTGGTGCACTATTCTCAGTTGCATTCTGTTCATTCCTAACTGGTATCACAGAGCCTTTAGAGTTCATGTTTGTCTTCTTAGCGCCGGCACTATACGCAATTCACGCGGTATTTACTGGCCTATCACTGGTTGTTGCAAACATGCTAGGTACCCTACATGGTTTCACCTTCTCTGCAGGTCTGATTGACTACTTGTTGAACTACGGTCTGGCGACGAAACCACTGCTACTTGGTGCCGTTGGTCTTGGCTTTGGTGCGCTATACTTCTTCACGTTCACCTTTGCGATTCGTACATTCAACCTTAAATCACCTGGCCGTGAAGATGACGATTCTGCCTCTTCAGCTCCTGCAACTGAGGCAAAAGGTGGTGACTTAGCTCGTCAATATCTAAAAGCGCTAGGTGGTCACGACAACCTGACTTCAATTGATGCATGTATCACTCGTTTACGCCTAAGCCTGAAAGATCGTTCTGTTGCGGACGAAGAGGTGTTGAAGAAGCTTGGTGCTAAAGGTGTTGTGAAGCTTGGTGAGAACAACCTTCAAGTTATCCTCGGTCCTCTAGCAGAAATCGTTGCTGGCGAAATGAAAGCCATCGGTGCAAGCGAAGACCTATCGGACGTAAAACTTCCGTAGTGGAATAGAGAACACTTATGTTTTAGGCCTCCTGATACGGAGGCCTTTTTTGTTTTTACGGTTCTTCATTCATTGCCGCTGTTTTCTTATCCTATTTTTGAGTAATCACTTGCGTAATTTGATGACATTTAGATAAAACTCAATAAATAATCCCGTTTTAACGTGAGTTCTTGTTGTTTATTGGCTCAGAATTGTGGATCATTAAGGGCATTAGGCTCTGTAACACCAAGTTGGGTGACAGAGTTTCATTTTCTCTGACAATACTAATTTTTGAGGTGCTATAGATGAGTGAAGCTGATGCTCGTCCATCAAACTTTATTCGCCAGATCATTGATAAAGATCTCGCGGATGGCAAACACACTAGCGTGCATACTCGATTTCCGCCGGAGCCGAATGGTTACCTGCATATCGGCCATGCTAAGTCTATCTGTTTGAACTTCGGTATTGCTCAGGACTACCAGGGTCAATGTAACTTACGTTTTGACGATACAAACCCAGAAAAAGAAGACGTCGAATACGTTGAGTCTATCAAGAAAGATGTAAACTGGTTGGGCTTTGAGTGGAGTGGTGACGTGTGCTACTCATCAAACTACTTTGATAAGCTTTACGAATATGCAATTGAATTGATTAATAAAGGACTAGCGTACGTCGATGAGTTAAGTCCTGATCAGATTCGTGAGTATCGCGGTACGTTAAAGGCTCCTGGTAAGCCGAGTCCATACCGTGATCGTTCTGTGGAAGAAAACCTCGCGTTATTTGAAAAAATGCGTGCTGGTGAATTTGAAGAAGGTAAGGCCTGTCTTCGTGCCAAGATCGATATGGGTTCGTCATTCATGGTGATGCGCGACCCGGTTCTTTATCGTGTACGTTTTGCTACTCACCACCAGACTGGTGACAAGTGGTGCATCTACCCGATGTACGACTTTACTCACTGCATTTCTGATGCGATTGAAGGGATTACTCACTCAATTTGTACTCTTGAGTTTATGGATAACAGACGTTTGTACGATTGGGTTCTGGATAACATCACCATTGATGCGCGACCTCATCAGTATGAATTCAGCCGTCTAAACCTTGAATATACAGTCATGTCGAAACGCAAGTTGAGTCAGCTTGTCACTGAGAAGTTGGTAAGCGGGTGGGACGATCCTCGTATGCCAACGGTATCAGGCTTACGTCGACGTGGATTTACTCCAGCATCTATTCGTGAATTCTGTAAGCGTATTGGGGTTACGAAACAAGAAAATATGATCGAGTTTAGTTCGTTAGAGTCTTGTATTCGTGACGACCTAAATGAAAATGCACCGCGTGCAATGGCTGTTCTCGATCCCGTCAAAGTGGTGATTGAAAACTTTGACGAAGGTGTCGTGGAAAACTTAACCATTGCAAACCATCCAAACAAGCCCGAAATGGGCACACGTGACGTACCATTTACGCGTGAAGTATGGATTGAGCGTGAAGATTTTCGTGAAGAAGCAAACAAGAAGTACAAGCGTTTAGTTCTAGGTAAAGAAGTCCGATTACGTGGTGCTTATGTAATAAAAGCTGAACGTATTGAGAAAGACGCAGAAGGTAATATCACAACGATTTTCTGTACTTATGACTCGGAAACCTTGGGTAAAAATCCGACTGACGGTCGTAAAGTAAAAGGCGTAATTCACTGGGTATCTGCGGATAAAGCCTTACCAGCAGAAATTCGTCTGTACGATCGTTTGTTCACTGTACCAAATCCAGCAGCAGCAGAAAATTTCGCGGCGACTATTAACCCAGAATCACTGGTGGTGATTAACGGCTTTGTCGAACCAAGCTTAGCCTCTGCTGAAGCGGAAAAAGGTTATCAGTTTGAGCGTACTGGCTATTTCTGTTTGGATTCGAAAGATTCGACGACTGATAAGCTAGTGTTCAACAGAACAGTAGGCTTACGTGACACTTGGGCAAAGATTGAAGCTCAGTAATCGTAATGAAAATAAAAATGCCAGTCATCGACTGGCATTTTTTATATCTATCGTGTAGTTGTAATACCGATTCAAATAAGCTTTTTATAACCGAAAAGACAATATAGCTAGGGAGCATTTTAACCAGTTAGAATGTCCCGTTATTTACGATGATTGGTATAAACATCAGCATGTGTAAATCTGTCAGATTGGACGCAAGTGGATCTACTAATAGATGGGCATGTGAGGTATTTAACCGATAAAATAAAAGCGCTCTTTGAGCGCTTTATAAATTCGTTATTTCTTAGGTTTGTGTGCGTTCGGGTCGTTTTTACAACTGCCGTCACAGCATTTTCCGTACAGGTAAAGACTGTGGTTTGTTAGCGAAACATTGTATTTTGCTGCAATCTCACGCTGACGTTCTTCGATGACTTCATCCGAAAATTCGATAACTTCGCCACAGTCCAGACACACTAGGTGGTCGTGGTGATGCTGGGTCGACAATTCGAACACAGATTTACCACCTTCAAAGTGGTGACGAGTGACAATACCTGCATCGTCAAACTGGTTTAGTACTCGGTAAACGGTAGCAAGACCGATCTCTTCACCTAGATCAATCAACTTTTTGTACAAATCTTCAGCACTGATGTGCTGGCAGTCTGGCTGCTGAAGTACTTCTAGAATTTTTAGCCTTGGAAGGGTAACTTTTAAACCCGCATCCTTCAGCGCCTGATTATTATCTGACATATACTTTCCCGTTGGATCATCTGCAGAGATTTAACAGAATTCAATAACGATACATTATAGGCGATGCGTCAAAAACATTAAACCACGAACTTCAAAGGGTTAATAAATTCTTACGTCAAATTTGAAATGGGTTACTTATATTCGGTGCTTGCTTTTTTGTTTGATATAAAAAGACCTCCATAATGGAGGCCTTGATCATCTTAATAAAAAGCGATTTAGTCTTCTAATTCAGCTAGGCACATTTCTTCGTAAATTTGCTTAACCCAATTTTCTACACGCTCATCTGTCAGTTCTGGCTGACGATCTTCATCGATACACAGACCAATAAATTGGCTATCATCACCTTCAACAAGGGCTTTAGATGCTTCAAACTCGTAGCCTTCTGTTGATGTATGTCCAAGGATAGTGCCACCTTTAGCTTCCACAATGTCACGAACAGTGCCCATTGCGTCACAGAAATACTCTGCGTAGTCTTCTTGGTCACCGCAGCCAAAGATCGCAACGAGCTTGGTCGAGAAATCAATCTGTTCTAGTTCCGGGAAAAAATCATCCCAATCACATTGTGATTCGCCGTAGTACCAAGTCGGGATACCGAGAAGCAGAAGATCAAAGTTATCAATGTCTTCTTTGCTGCTTTTGGCGATGTCTTGAACGTGAACTAGGTGCTTACCTAGCTGCTTTTGAATCATCTTTGCAACGGCTTCAGTATTACCTGTGTCGCTACCGAAGAAGATACCTACACTTGCCATAGAGTCTATACCTTTACATTGTGTGTTGTTGGCGATGGTACTGAGGGTTTAACCTAACCCTGAGCCTTCCCAAGTGAGCTGAATAATACCTTTGGCAATAAAGCCTGCACAGCCCAAGAAGAGAACTAACCATACAATTCGACGACCAAAAGCTGGGACATTGCCTTGATTGAGCACGTCTTTTATTGCCATCCCAATGAAAAAAAAGATAGCAGCAAAAAGCAAATCGAGTCCAATTGACTCAAGCATGTCCATGTAGTCGTATAGCATTTTAGTCCGTCATGCCGAAAATTATTTGGCGCACTATACCACTGTTAAACGGTAAAGTTAATGCACGATGATAGGGGTTATTTCAATAATCGATGCTTGCTAACGAATTCTTTATCAAGAAATGTGTTTTCGTATCACGCGCAATACTTCGAGCGGTTTTTCCGCATGTAGCCAATGACCCGTATTGGCGATAATATGGGCTTTGGTATTGTTAAACTGCATTTGTACCGATTGCTGGTGCTCTGGTAATAGGTAGTCAGAATCGCCACCTTTTACGAACAGTGTTGGGACATCTGTTGGTGTAATTTGTTGCCAACCCATAATGTCGGCATAGTGTTTGAAAAGACTGGTAACGTTAAAACGCCAGTCCATCTTGTCTCCGTTTTTGAATAAAGATTTAGATAAGAATTGTCGTACACCATCTATTTCGATGTGCTGTTCAAGAATGCTCATAGCTTGCTGACGGGAAGTCGGCGAGTTTTCGAGAACAGCCTGCAATCCTTTGAAAACATTTTCGTGACGATTAACGGTATACGCCACAGGCGCGATGTCGAGTACGACCAGTTGCGTGACCAGCGTTGGGGCAATATCGACAAGTTTCATCGCGACTTTGCCACCCATTGAATGGCCAATGATAATAGCGGGGTCTAGATTTAAATGGCGGAGTAACTTTGCAACATCTTGTGCCATATCAGCGTAATTGTGCGTATCTGAATGAAACGAAAGTCCGTGATTTCTGAGGTCGATACTGATGACGGTATGATCAGTGGCAAGATCACGAGCTAATAGCCCTAGATTGCCTAAACTGCCAAACAATCCGTGGATCAAAACAACCGGTTGGCCTTGGCCTTCGAGCTTATAGTTGAGTAATGCTGACATTTTATCTTATTCGTGATGGGTTTAACGTGGAGTATCCGCTAGGATCTCGTTATAATCCCCCAGAGTTTATACATTGAGAATGTGAAAAGCGAATGAAAACAATTGAGGTTGATGAGGATCTGTACCGTTATATTGCCGGCCAAACTAAGCATATCGGTGAAAGCGCCTCGGACATTTTGCGACGCCTTCTAAACCTTGATGGTCAGTTGCAGGAAGCGAACACTAAACCTGTAATGGAGAAGCCGCAAGGGATTGTCGTAAGTAAAGATGCCGGAAAAGCTGAGTCTTTAGATACAGTAAAAGAGATGCGCTCTCTGCTAATTTCTGATGAGTTTGCTGATCTGAAAAAAGCGATTGATCGCTTTATGTTGGTTTTATCGACATTATATAAACTAGACTCAGAAGGTTTTGCACAAGCGACAAATGTGAAAGGTCGTAAGCGTGTTTATTTTGCTGACAATGAAGAAACCCTGTTGGCAAACGGTAATACAACAAAGCCAAAAGCAATTCCAGATACACCGTTTTGGGTTATCACCAATAACAACACCAGTCGCAAAAGGCAAATGGTTGAACAAGTGATGTCTCATATGGGATTCCAGCCCGATTTAATTGAGAAAGTGACAGGTTCAATTTAAGAAATCTGATAGAAGCCTCATAATGTACATCTTTTCGTGGATATTATGAGGCTTTTTTCGTTGTATTATTTAAAAGATAAAGGATGTCAACATGGCTATGCACCCTCGTGCTGGGCAAAAAGCGCAACAGGAAGATCTTCATAATATCCCTGCGCTCGTTGCTAATTACTTTTTACTCCAACCTGAACCTGCGAATCCGGAACATAAAGTACTGTTCGGTACTTCTGGACATCGTGGTACCGCGGATAAGCAAACGTTTAATGAAAATCACATTCTAGCGATCGCACAAGCGGTAGCAGAGGTTCGTGCTAAACAAGGTACAACAGGTCCGCTATTCGTTGGTAAAGATACCCATGCGTTGTCTGAACCGGCTTTCTCAACAGTGGTCGAAGTGCTCATCGCCAATGGCGTTAACGTTGTGGTACAACAAGACAATGGCTACACACCGACACCTGGTATTTCTCATGCTATCCTGACTTACAACGTTAAACATGACGATAAAGCGGATGGCATTGTCATTACACCTTCTCACAACCCACCACAAGATGGTGGTATCAAATACAATCCTACTCACGGCGGGCCTGCGGAAGCTGAGTTAACGCAAGCAATTGAAGATCGTGCGAACGAGTTAATTGCAATGAACTTAGAAGGAGTGCAGCGTTTACCGCTTGCTGAAGCAAAAGCCTCTGACTTGTTTGTTGAAGTTGATTTAGTGAAACCGTATATCGATGATCTCGTTAACGTTATCGATATGGAAGCGATTCAAAAAGCCAATCTTAAAATTGGCGTGGATCCTCTCGGTGGCAGTGGTATTGATTATTGGCGTCAAATCGGAAAAGCGTATGACCTTGACCTGACGCTTGTCAGTGAAGCCATTGATCCTTCGTTCCAATTTATGTCGTTAGACAAAGATGGTGTTGTCCGTATGGATTGTTCATCTCCATATGCAATGGCGGGTCTTCTTGCTCTTAAAGACGAATACGACCTCGCATTTGGTAACGACCCTGATTACGACCGCCATGGTATTGTGACGCCAAAAGGTTTAATGAATCCTAACCATTTCTTAGCTGTCTGTATTGATTACCTTTACCGTCATCGTGATGCATGGGGTAAAGATGTAGCAGTAGGTAAGACGCTCGTATCGAGTGCGCTGATTGACCGTGTGGTGGCAGACCTGGGGCGCGAGTTATGCGAAGTGCCAGTGGGTTTCAAGTGGTTTGTTGATGGCTTGTACACTGGCAAATTTGGCTTTGGAGGTGAAGAGAGTGCTGGTGCCTCATTCCTTCGCAAAGACGGTACGCCATGGTCGACAGACAAAGACGGTATTCTTCTTTGTTTACTGGCTGCTGAAATAACGGCAGTGACTGGTAAGAATCCTCAAGAGTACTACGAAGAGCTGGCGGCTAAGCACGGTGAATCTAAATACAACCGTATTCAAGCCGTTGCGAACGGTCCACAGAAAGAAGTGTTGAAGAAGCTTTCTCCAGAAATGGTGTCAGCAGAAACGCTAGCTGGCGATGCTATTACGGCTCGTTTGACGCATGCGCCTGGTAATGGTGCTGCGATTGGTGGTTTAAAAGTCACGACTGAAAATGGTTGGTTTGCTGCGCGCCCATCGGGCACAGAAGATATCTACAAAATCTACTGTGAAAGCTTTAAAGGTGAAGAACACCTAAAACAAATTGAAAGTGAAGCTCAAGATATTGTAAATCAAGTATTTGCTGCAGCTGGTTTGTAAAAGTAACCTCACGTAGTAACAACTTATTAAAAGGGTTGATGTGAAAGCATCAACCCTTTTGTATTTTAACCGTCCTGATCAGCTTAGTTTCCTGATCATGAATCTAGTTTCCTGGCCATGAGTCAGGCACGACGAACCAGAATTGACCGTCCTTCGTTTGGGCATGTATAAATCGATCTGAAGGTTTTTCAATTGGTTGAGAGAAATCATCTGTACCAATCGCCCAGCATGGTTTATGTAAGTGGTAAAGTGGCTGGCCGATTAAATCCCATTGGCTTTTGTAGCACCAAAATCCAGTTATTTGATTTGGATTTAGCTCAAAACCCAGACACTCAGTAGGTGTTGTCTCTGTGCTGAAAGGATTGATATAAAGCCGTCCTTGCATCAGGAGCCGCTCTTCTGGCGGAGTGTCCAATGGTACGATTTGCTGCAATTCAGGTCGTTTGCTCATTTTTAATTGGTGCGTTAGCATTCGATCCAGTTTTTTGTGTAACTGGTCGTGTGCATTCGGGCCGTACCATATCCCCTTGTGTAACAGATAAAACTTGATCGCGACTTCCCAGTGCTCGACTTGGTTGGATTCGGTATTCTTGAGCAGTAAGTCAATGGCTCCAATGGTTTGGCCATTGTCATCATTTAATTGAATTTCGTCTGCAATGATTTGATACCGTTGAGAGTTCTCAAGTAAGGTGGTGCATAAATGCTGATAAAGAAAGCCAAGTCGTGGATTACCCTTATATTCCTCTGACTCGTTTAAAGATGCTGCCGAGACATCCTCGAGTGTTGCAAACGGTGGTTGCAGATAAAACAGGGGAGGCGAGTTGGCGATCCATTGATAGAAACGTTGCAGTTGATTCAAAGCCATTCCTTAACCATAAGAGAAGTTAAAGCACCATTGTATACCCAAATAGCCTCAAGATGTTTTGCACAGTGAATGCAAATATTTGATGATGTCTAAGCAAAGTCACAAGCGAATGGTGCTGACTCTGGCATCTCTATCTAAGTTCGATATACACTTTAAGACTTCAAGATGCAGGATGCAAAGTGTTGGGCTGTCTATGTTCTCAGTGATTCATACCGAGCGAAGCATCTCAAGTTTATTGTCGTATACATGCGCCAGAAATTGGAACGAATTATGAACAACTTAAAGCTAGAACAGATTCTTAACGAAAAACTGTCACCACAGTTAATTAAAGACTATGCGCCAAATGGGCTGCAAGTCGAAGGAAAATCGGTAGTAAACCGCATTGTTACGGGAGTTACGGCGTCTCAAGCCTTAATAGATAAAGCTGTGGAACTTAATGCTGACGCATTGCTTGTTCATCATGGTTACTTTTGGAAGGGAGAACCAGAGCCCATTCGTGGTATGAAAGGGAAACGGATCCGTAGTTTGATTAAAAACGACATCAATTTATACGGTTATCATCTACCACTCGATATCCATCCTGATCTGGGTAATAACGCTGAACTGGCCCGCTTGCTTGAGATCGAAGTGGAAGGGGGCTTGGAAGGGCACCCACAATCCGTTGCTATGTTTGGACGACTGAAGAAACCAGTGACAGGTGCGGAGTTTGCGAACAAGATCTATCAAGTGTTGAACCGAGCACCGCTACATATCGCGCCAGAAAACGCAGACAAAATGATCGAAACCGTCGGATGGTGTACTGGTGGCGGACAAGACTTCATTGAGCTTGCGGTTCAGCATGGATTGGATGCGTTTATATCAGGGGAAATTTCTGAGCGTACCACTTACACAGCGCGCGAAATGGACATCCATTATTTTGCCGCTGGGCATCATGCAACGGAGCGATATGGGATTAAGGCTCTGGGGAAATGGCTTGCAGATGAATATGGCTTATTGGTTGAGTTTATTGATATCGATAATCCGGTTTAATCCAGGTATCTAAAGCGTATAATTCGACGGGGTTAACACTTTGTAAATTCGAAGCTGAGTTCGTTCTGTCAGCTCCCATGGTTGGAGAAGCGGTAAAAGAGGAACGGTTCAAAACACAAAGGGTTGAGACATGAGTCTCAACCCTTTATTTTTGTTTGACGCTCAGCTTAGCGATTATTCACGCTCATGAAGAGGCGAAAACTCGCGCTGACTCTCACCAGTGTATAGCTGACGAGGACGACCGATGCGGTTTAGTGGGTCGCTGTGCATTTCGTTCCAATGTGCGATCCAGCCTACTGTGCGAGACAGAGCGAAGATAACGGTAAACATAGAAACTGGGATACCGATCGCTTTCAGAATAATACCTGAGTAAAAGTCTACGTTCGGATAAAGTTTCTTAGACACGAAGTATTCGTCAGAAAGTGCGATGCGTTCAAGTTCCATAGCAACATCAAGCAATGGATCTTGTATATTAAGCTCTTTGAGTACTTCATGGCAGGTTTCACGCATGACTGTCGCACGAGGGTCGTAGTTTTTGTACACACGGTGACCAAAGCCCATTAGGCGGAATGGATCATCTTTATCTTTCGCGCGTTCTACGTATTCAGGGATCTTATCGACACTGCCGATCTCTTCTAACATTCTCAAACAAGCTTCGTTAGCACCGCCGTGCGCTGGTCCCCACAGAGAGGCAATACCAGCTGCAATACATGCAAATGGGTTTGCGCCAGAAGAACCTGCAAGACGAACCGTTGATGTAGAAGCATTTTGTTCGTGATCAGCGTGCAGGGTGAAAATTTTATCCATCGCACGCGCAACCACAGGATTTACTTCGTACTCTTCGCATGGATTTGCAAACATCATGTGTAGGAAGTTTTCTGCGTAGCTTAGATCGTTACGTGGGTAGATAAAAGGCTGACCGATGGAGTACTTGTAACACATCGCGGCCAGAGTCGGCATTTTAGAAATAAGGCGGTAAGCAGCGATATCTCGGTGCTCATCGTTATTGATGTCGAGAGAATCGTGATAAAAAGCAGCCAGAGCACCAACCACACCACACATTACTGCCATTGGGTGGGCATCACGTCGGAAGCCATGGAAAAAGCTTGCGATCTGCTCGTGTACCATTGTGTGGCGAGTAACGGTCTTCTTGAATTGTTCGTATTGCTCTCGGGTTGGGGCTTCACCATAAAGAAGGATGTAACAAACTTCTAAGTAATCTGCGTTATTGGCTAATTGATCAATCGGGAAACCGCGGTGCAAAAGGATACCTTTGCCGCCATCGATATAGGTGATTGATGATTCACAAGATGCAGTGGCAAGAAAACCAGGGTCAAAAGTAAAGTAACCATTCGCTCCCAGTTTACGAACATCAATTACAGGCGTACCTAGTGTACCGTCCATAATTGGCAGTTCGATTGGCGCTTGGCCTTCAACATGAAGGGTCGCTTTCTTATCCGCCATAACAATCTCCTTTGTTTATAATTTAATCCGTCCAGGATGTTTATGTGCCGTTTTTTTACTTCTCTTACAACCTAAAGTCAATTTTTCTCCGAGTTTGTGTGCACTTGTTATGATTTTTCTCATGAAAATCGTTAAAAATCTGTTCTATGTAGCATAATTTGTTACACCAATTGTATTAGAATGTTGCTGGCCGTATATTGGCTAAGAAAATTTTGGTTAAATCCTTATATATTCGGGGCTAAAAACAAAAAAGTGAGGTTGTTTGTAGCTCTGCTGTTAACAAGTTCTTTACAAACTTCTCCGCGTTAAAGCGGCAATTGTGTTAAGAAAGTGTTAACTTTTGTACATTTGGACACTGAAATTAGTTATAACAATAAATGCTCAATGGAGCTGAGTGAGCAAGCCCGTGAAAGAAAGAAAGTCAAGACCTGTTAATTTAGATTTACAGACCATCCGCTTTCCTATCACAGCAATCGCATCGATCCTGCACCGTGTGTCTGGGGTAATAACGTTTGTTGCGGTGGGAATATTGCTTTGGTTACTGTCCATTTCTCTGTCATCCCCTATGGGTTTTATGGAAGCCGCTGACATCGTTGATGGCTTTTTCGTGAAATTCATCATGTGGGGAATCTTAACTGCACTTGCCTACCACATTGCTGGTGGCGTTCGTCATTTGATGATGGACCTTGGTTACTTCGAAGAACTCGATACCGGTACAATGAGCGCGAAAGTCGCGTTTGGTGCAACTGTAGTCTTATCACTATTGGCGGGGATCTTGGTATGGTAAAACACGTATCTTCATTTGGTCGTAATGGGGTACACGATTTCCTACTGATTCGTGCAACCGCCATCATTATGACCCTATACACAATTTATCTGATTGGCTTTTGCGCATTTTCAGATATCTCTTATGCATCTTGGACCCAGTTCTTTGGTGGCACCTTCACCAAAGTATTCACCATGTTGGCACTTGTATCGATACTGATCCACGCGTGGATTGGCTTGTGGCAAGTTCTAACCGATTACATTAAGTGCGCGAAGCTGCGAGGCGCACTACAACTCGGTGTTATAGCTGTTCTATTCGGCTATGTTTTCTCTGGTCTATTTATTTTGTGGGGTGCGTAAGTGTCTATTCCAGTTCGTGAGTTTGATGCCGTAGTAATCGGCGCTGGTGGTGCAGGTATGCGCGCTGCACTACAAATTTCGGAGCAAGGCCTTTCATGTGCTTTGCTATCTAAAGTTTTTCCAACTCGTTCTCATACCGTTTCTGCACAGGGTGGTATTACCGTTGCACTTGGTAACTCTCACAAGGACGATTGGCAATGGCATATGTACGATACGGTAAAAGGTTCCGATTACATCGGTGACCAAAATGCGATTGAGTACATGTGTAAAAATGGTCCTGAGTCTGTCATTGAGCTTGAGAAAATGGGTCTTCCATTCTCTCGCTTTGATAACGGCTCCATCTATCAGCGACCATTCGGTGGACAGTCAAAAGAGTTTGGTGGTGAGCAGGCTGCGCGTACAGCGGCGGCGGCAGACCGTACAGGTCACGCACTTCTTCATACGCTTTACCAACAAAACGTTAAGCATAAAACAACCATTTTCTCAGAGTGGTACGCACTAGATTTAGTCAAGAACCAAGATGGCGCGATCATGGGTTGTACTGCGATTTGTATGGAAACGGGTGAAATCTGCTACTTCAAATCGAAAGCAACCATTTTAGCGACGGGTGGTGCAGGTCGTATTTACGCATCGACTACTAACGCACACATTAACACGGGTGATGGCGTTGGTATGGCACTGCGTGCAGGTGTGCCAATGCAAGACATGGAAATGTGGCAGTTCCACCCGACCGGTATCGCTGGCGCCGGGGTGCTAGTTACAGAAGGTTGTCGTGGTGAAGGTGGTTACCTGCTTAATAAAGATGGCGAACGCTTCATGGAACGCTACGCACCGAACGCGAAAGACTTAGCTGGTCGTGACGTTGTTGCGCGTTCGATGATGATTGAAATCCGTGAAGGCCGTGGCTGCGATGGCCCATGGGGTCCACACATTAAATTGAAACTGGATCACCTAGGTAAAGAAGTACTTGAATCACGCTTGCCTGGTATTTGTGAACTATCTCGTACGTTTGCACACGTTGATCCGGTGAAAGAACCAATCCCTGTTATCCCAACGTGTCACTACATGATGGGTGGCGTACCGACTCAAGTTTCAGGTCAGGCGATTAAGCAATTAGCTGATGGCAGTGAAGCGGAAGTTCAAGGTCTTTATGCTTGTGGTGAAATTGCCTCTGTATCGGTACACGGTGCAAACCGTCTAGGTGGTAACTCACTACTCGACTTGGTGGTATTTGGTCGTGCGACAGGTCTACACCTCGGTGAGACGCTGGCAGCGCAAGCTGAAGCGCGCCCAGCGACAGAATCTGACATTGAAGCGTCTCTTGCGCGCACTATGCGTTGGGAGAATAGTACTGGCGGCGAAGATCCTGTTCAGATTCGTAAAGATCTACAAAGCTGCATGCAAAATAGCTTCTCGGTATTCCGTGAGGGCGACGCAATGGCGACTGGCTTAGAAGAGCTCAAAGTGATTCGCGAGCGTTTACAAAATGCTCACCTTGCGGATAAGTCTTCTGAGTTCAACACACAACGTATCGAGTGTTTGGAGCTGGACAACTTAATGGAAACGGCATTCTCTACCGCAGTCGCCGCTAACTACCGTACAGAAAGCCGTGGAGCGCATGCTCGTTTCGACTTCCCTGATCGTGATGATGCGAACTGGCTATGCCACTCTATTTACAACCCGGAAACGGAAGCGATGACGAAGCGTGATGTCAACATGACGCCAGTACACCGTGACGCATTCCCACCGAAAGTCCGTACATACTAAGGGAGGATATGACGATGAAATTAAACTTCTCTTTGTACCGCTACAACCCGGACGTGGATACGAAACCATACATGAAAGAGTATACGCTGGACGTTGATGAAGGCTCGGACATGATGGTATTGGATGCGCTGATTCTGCTCAAGGAGCAAGATCCAAGCATCGCCTTCCGTCGTTCATGCCGTGAAGGGGTATGTGGTTCTGATGGCTTGAATATGAATGGTAAGAATGGTCTTGCTTGTATTACGCCTTTATCAGAGCTAACTGGCGATAAAATAGTGATACGTCCATTACCAGGGTTACCTGTGGTGCGCGACCTTATCGTTGATATGACACAGTTCTACGATAACTATGCGAAGGTGAAACCATTCTTGATCGATGAAGGGGCACTGCCACCTTCTCGTGAGAATTTACAATCACCAGAAGACCGTGCTCATTTGGACGGACTGTACGAGTGCATTATGTGTGCATGTTGTACAACGTCATGCCCATCGTTTTGGTGGAACCCAGATAAATTCATTGGCCCGGCAGGTCTGTTAGCCGCATACCGTTGGTTAATTGATAGCCGAGATACCGCAACAGATGAACGTCTGTCTGATCTTGATGATGCATTTAGCGTTTTTCGTTGCCATGGCATTATGAATTGTGTAAGTGTTTGTCCTAAGGGACTAAACCCAACGAAGGCCATCGGACATATTAAATCGATGCTGGTCAATCGTTCGGTTTAATTTACTCATGAGTAAAGACGTTGCAGTGTTGTGAAATACCCACAATCTATTTTTCAGCATTACAACGACAGGTTCTGAGTAAAAGAATATGACATTGCCAACTCACAGAGTTGGCTCTTATTAGCTCGGCGTAGACCGAAGCAAACGTGAAAACTACTGGTTAAGGGAAAATATGCACAACGGCGTGATGAAGGCATGGCTCGAGTCTTCACACTTGGCTGGCGCCAATGCAACGTATGTAGAAGACCTCTACGAACTGTATCTAAGTGATCCCGATCTGGTAAGTGAGGAGTGGAAACGTGTTTTTGAAGGCTTACCCAAGCCATCAGAAGAAGTGGCTGAACAGCCGCATTCACGTGTCCGTGACTACTTCAGACGGCTCGCTCAAGAAACAAAGCATTACAATGTCCAAGTTAGTGACCCAGATGTCGATGCAAAACAAGTAAAAGTTCTACAGCTAATCAACGCTTACCGCTTTCGCGGGCACGAAGCTGCAGAGCTCGATCCTCTCGGTATATGGCAACGCCCAACAGTGGCGGAGTTAGATCCAGCATTCCATAATCTTACCAAAGATGACTTCGAAGAAACTTTTAACGTAGGTTCGTTTGCCGTTGGGCAAGACACCATGAAGTTGAAAGACATCTATGAAGCCCTGAACAAAACCTACTGTGGTTCCATTGGTGCAGAATACATGCACATGACTGATACAGAACAAAAGCGTTGGATTCAACAGCGTCTTGAGTCTGTGGTTGGTCAGCCATCATTTGATCACGAAGAAAAACTCACGTTTCTAGAAGAACTCACCGCAGCTGAAGGACTTGAGCGTTACTTAGGCGCAAAATTCCCAGGTGCAAAGCGTTTTTCTCTAGAAGGTGGTGACGCGCTTATCCCAATGACAAAAGAACTGATTCGTCATGCGGGTAACAGCGGTATGCGTGAAGTGGTTATTGGTATGGCTCACCGTGGTCGTTTAAACATGTTGGTGAACGTACTCGGTAAGAAACCACAAGATCTGTTTGATGAGTTTGCTGGTAAGCATGACGAAACATGGGGGACGGGTGATGTTAAGTATCACCAAGGTTTCTCTGCCGACTTTGCAACGCCAGGTGGTGATGTTCACTTAGCGCTCGCGTTTAACCCGTCGCATTTAGAAATCGTCAACCCAGTTGTTATCGGTTCTGTACGTGCTCGTCAAGACCGTTTAGGTGATAAGCAAGGCAGCAAAGTACTGCCAATTACCATTCACGGTGATTCTGCGATTGCAGGCCAAGGGGTTGTGGCGGAAACATTCAACATGTCTCTCGCGCGTGGCTTCTGTGTCGGTGGTACGGTTCGTGTTGTGGTCAATAACCAAGTTGGTTTCACGACATCTAACCCACGTGATACCCGCTCGACGATGTACTGTACAGACATTGCGAAGATGGTTCAGGCGCCAATTTTCCACGTTAATGCCGATGATCCTGAAGCGGTCGCGTTTGTTACTCGTATCGCGTTGGACTACCGTAATGAGTTTAAACGTGACGTCGTGATTGATTTGGTGTGTTATCGCCGCCATGGTCATAATGAAGCTGACGAGCCAAATGCGACCCAGCCTTTGATGTACCAAAAGATTAAGAAACACCCAACACCTCGTAAGCTCTATGCCGATGTCCTCATAGATAAAAATGAGTCAGATATAGAAACGGCGACTCAACTAGTCAATGAGTACCGTGATGCGCTCGATCGTGGTGAAGTTGTGGTGAAAGAGTGGCGTCCAATGGCGCTTCATTCTGTTGACTGGTCACCATACCTTGGTCATGAATGGGATATGGAGTGGAACTCTCAAGTTGATAAGCAACGACTTATCGAGCTTGGTAATAGACTATGCCAGTACCCAGAGAGCCACAAGTTACAGAGCCGAGTCAATAAACTGTACAATGATCGCAAAGCCATGATGACGGGTGAAAAAGCCATCGATTGGGGTATGGCAGAAACTTTGGCATACGCGACATTGGTTGACGATGGGAAACGTATCCGTATCTCCGGGCAAGATTCTGGTCGTGGTACTTTCTTCCACCGTCACTCTGTACTGCATAATCAATCGGACGCAAGCACCTATATTCCTCTTGCCAATATCCATGATAAGCAAGGACCTTTCCAGGTATTTGACTCTGTTTTATCAGAAGAAGCGGTGCTGGCATTCGAATACGGTTATGCTACGGCAGAGCCTGGCGGTTTGACGATTTGGGAAGCTCAATTTGGTGATTTCGCCAACGGTGCGCAGGTTGTTATCGACCAGTTTATCTCTTCTGGTGAACAGAAATGGGCACGTTTGTGTGGTCTTACGATGCTCCTGCCTCACGGCTATGAAGGTCAAGGCCCTGAGCACTCATCTGCTCGTTTAGAACGCTACCTTCAGTTGTGTGCTGAACAAAACATGCAGGTTGTCGTTCCATCAACTCCAGCGCAGGTTTATCACATGATTCGTCGTCAAGTGGTTCGCCCAATGCGTCGTCCGTTGATCGTCATGTCACCAAAGTCATTGCTTCGCCACCCACTTTGTACTTCTAGCATCGAAGACCTCGCAGATGGTTGTTTCCAAGCTGCCATTCCAGAAGTCGACGATTTAGAGCCTAGCAAAGTGAAGCGTGTTGTGTTCTGTGCCGGTAAGGTGTACTTCGATCTACTAGAGCAGCGCAGAAACAATGAACAAGATGACGTTGCAATCGTGCGTATCGAACAGCTTTACCCATTCCCAATGGAAGAAGTCCAAGCTGCCATCGCTCAATACACGAATGTTGAAGATTTTGTGTGGTGTCAGGAAGAGCCTCAGAACCAAGGTGCTTGGTACTGTAGTCAGCACAACTTCCGTGCCGCAATCCCAGCCGGTGCCGAGCTGAAATACGCAGGTCGCCAAGCTTCTGCTTCGCCAGCAGTTGGCTACATGTCGGTGCACTTGAAACAACAAAAAGCGTTGGTTGAAGACGCTCTGAACGTGAACTCAAAAACTTCGAACAAAGAACTAGAAGTTAGAAGTTAAAGGAAGAAACAGTTATGACAATTGAAATTCTGGTTCCAGATTTACCTGAATCAGTTGCTGATGCAACCGTAGCGACATGGCACAAACAACCAGGCGACGCAGTTGAGCGTGATGAAGTGTTGGTTGATATCGAAACCGATAAGGTTGTGCTAGAAGTACCTGCTCCGGAAGCTGGCGTTTTAGAAGCCATTGTTGAAGAAGAAGGCGCTACCGTACTATCAAAGCAAATTCTTGCTAAATTGAAGCCTGGTGCTGTTGCCGGTGAGCCAACCTCTGATAAAACAGAAGGTACTCAAGCTTCCCCTGATAAGCGTCACAAAGCCGCGCTTACAGAAGAAAATAACGATGCGCTAAGCCCTGCGGTTCGACGTCTTCTTGCCGAGCACGGTTTAGAAGCAAGCCAAGTTAAAGGGACAGGTGTTGGTGGTCGTATCACACGTGAAGATATCGAAGCTCATTTAGCGAGTGCTAAGTCTGCGCCTAAAGCAGATGAGCCAGTTGTTGAAGCGCCAGCAACGGCTCGCAGCCAGAAACGTGTACCAATGACTCGCCTACGTAAGACAGTAGCAAACCGTCTGCTTGAAGCGAAAAACAACACGGCGATGCTGACCACGTTTAATGAAGTGAACATGAAACCGATCATGGATCTTCGTAAACAGTACAAAGATCAGTTTGAAGAGCGCCACGGTATTCGTCTTGGCTTCATGTCTTTCTACGTGAAAGCAGTGACTGAAGCATTGAAGCGCTATCCTGAAGTGAACGCGTCTATCGATGGTGACGATATTGTTTACCACAACTACTTCGATATCAGCATGGCAGTTTCAACGCCACGTGGCTTGGTTACGCCAGTACTTAAAGACTGTGACACACTAGGTTTCGCCGATGTTGAAAAAGGCATTAAAGAGCTCGCTATCAAAGGTCGTGATGGCAAACTAACCGTAGACGAACTCATGGGTGGTAACTTCACGATCACTAACGGTGGCGTGTTCGGTTCATTGATGTCTACACCAATCATCAACCCACCACAATCAGCGATTCTGGGTATGCACAAAATCCAAGAGCGTCCAATGGCTGTGGATGGCAAGGTTGAAATTCTACCGATGATGTACCTAGCGCTCTCTTACGACCATCGTTTAATCGATGGGCGTGAGTCAGTTGGCTTCTTAGTCACCATCAAAGAGTTGTTGGAAGATCCTGCACGTCTCCTGTTAGACGTTTAATATCGCTCAAACGTCTAGTTATCGTAGATAGCTAGACGTCTAAAATTTCAATGGCTAGACTAGCTCAACGTCTGGCCTTCATTTGAATTACACATTGTTGAAGGCCGCATTTGTGGGACATCACATTGGGTAATTGACTTGAGAAGACCCTACAGACGTACAGCAGCCAAGACTGCGACGTCACGGAAATTATAAATCCCCTAAGGGAAAACAAACGGAATATCAAAATGAATTTGCATGAATATCAAGCCAAACAGCTGTTTGCAGAATTCGGTTTGCCTGTGCCAGAAGGCTACGCATGTGATACACCACAACAAGCCTTTGAAGCAGCAGGTCGTATAAATACAGAGAAGAAAGTCGTTAAATGTCAGGTTCACGCGGGTGGACGTGGTAAAGCGGGCGGTGTTGAACTGCACGATACCAAAGATGGCGTAAAAGAATTTGCTCAAAAGTGGCTAGGTAAGAACCTAGTGACTTACCAAACTGACGCCAATGGTCAGCCAGTAACGAAAATCCTTGTTGAAGAAGCTTCAAATATTGCTAATGAGCTTTACCTAGGCGCCGTCGTTGACCGTGCTAGTCGCAAGATCGTTTTCATGGCTTCAACCGAAGGTGGCGTGGAAATTGAAAAAGTTGCGGAAGAAACACCGGAGCTTATCCACAAAGCGGCAATCGATCCGCTCGTAGGTCCACAAGCTTACCAAGGTCGTGAACTTGCGTTCAAACTTGGTCTTGAAGGCGACCAAATCAAACAATTCGTTAAGATCTTTATGGGTCTTGGCACGATGTTCTCTCAGTACGACCTTGCTCTGCTAGAGATCAACCCACTTGTGGTTACTGGCGAAGGCAACTTGCTATGTCTTGACGGTAAGATCAATATCGATTCAAACGCACTTTACCGTCAGCCTAAGCTACGTGAAATGCACGATCCATCGCAAGAAGATGAGCGTGAAGCGCATGCAGCTCAGTGGGAACTCAACTACGTCGCACTAGACGGTAACGTTGGCTGTATGGTTAACGGTGCTGGCCTAGCAATGGGTACGATGGATATCGTAAACCTACACGGTGGTAAACCTGCTAACTTCTTAGACGTAGGTGGCGGCGCAACCAAAGAGCGTGTTGCTGAAGCATTTAAGATCATCCTATCTGATGACAACGTGAAAGCCGTACTCGTAAACATCTTCGGTGGTATCGTACGCTGTGACATGATCGCAGAAGGTATTATCGGTGCGGTTAAAGAGGTAGGTGTGAGCGTACCTGTGGTTGTTCGTCTTGAAGGGACTAACGCTGACCTAGGTCGTGAAGTTCTTGCTAATTCTGATGTTGATATCATTGCTGCTGAGTCGCTAACGGATGCTGCTCAGAAAGTTGTTGCTGCTGCGGAGGCTAAATAATGTCTGTATTAATTAACAAAGACACTAAAGTAATCTGTCAGGGTTTCACTGGTGGTCAAGGTACTTTCCACTCAGAGCAAGCTATCGCATACGGTACGCAAATGGTTGGTGGTGTGTCTCCAGGTAAAGGTGGCCAAACTCACCTAGGTCTACCAGTATTCAACACCGTTCGTGAAGCTGTAGAAGCGACTGGCGCAACCGCGACAGTTATCTACGTACCAGCACCTTTCTGTAAAGATGCCATCTTAGAAGCGATTGACGCGGGTATCGAGTTAATCGTAACCATCACAGAAGGTATTCCTACAACAGATATGATCGACGTGAAAGTGAAGCTAGAAGAAACAGGCGTTCGCATGATCGGTCCTAACTGTCCGGGTGTTATCACTCCTGATGAGTGTAAGATCGGTATCATGCCTGGTCACATCCACAAGAAAGGTAAAGTCGGTATCGTATCTCGCAGCGGTACACTAACTTACGAAGCGGTTAAGCAAACAACTGACGAAGGTTTCGGCCAGTCGACTTGTGTTGGTATCGGTGGTGACCCAATTCCAGGTTCAAACTTCATTGATATCTTGAAACTGTTCGAAGAAGATCCAGAAACTGAAGCGATCGTCATGATCGGTGAAATCGGTGGTACAGCAGAAGAAGAAGCAGCTGCATTCATCAAAGAAAACGTGACTAAGCCAGTTGTGTCTTACATTGCGGGTGTTACTGCGCCTCCAGGTAAACGTATGGGCCACGCTGGTGCGATTATCTCTGGTGGTAAAGGTACTGCAGAAGACAAATTTGCTGCACTAGAAGCGGCAGGCGTTAAGACAGTGAAATCTCTAGCGGAGATTGGACAAGGTCTACGTGAAGTAACAGGCTGGTAATTAACCACTTGTCTTGTTAGAAAAGTTGTGTTGAAAAAGCCTGGCAGTGCCAGGCTTTTTTATATCTGAAAGACGCTCATCCGATCGTCATAATAGTCCGTTAACCGTGTCCAAACCTTGGCGTATCTTTATCGTTATGCTTTGGAACGGGAGAGCTGGCTCAGCATAAACAACGCGGTCGCACAGATAACGACAGAAGGTCCCGCTGGTGTATCGAAGTGCCAAGAAAGACTCAAGCCCATCAATACGGACACTGCGCCAATAATGGCGGCAAACAGCGCCATCTGTTCAGGTGATGTGGCTATTTTACGCGCAGTCGCAGCTGGGATGATCAACAGTGAAGTCATAATCAATGCACCGACAAATTTCATTCCTACCGCAATCACGATACCAACCATTAGCATGAGAACTAATCGAACAAGATCGGTATTCACCCCTTCGACTTGAGCCAGTTCTTCACTGACTGTACTGGACAGCAATGGACGCCAAAATAGATATAAACATGCACTGACGGCTACCACTCCAGAATAGATAAATATTAAGTCTTGAGTCGATACCGCGAGTAGGTCACCAAACAGATAACTCATAAGATCGATTCTAACGTTATCTAAAAAGCTCACTGAGACCAAACCGATGGACAGTGAACTATGGGCAAGAATGCCGAGCAAAGTGTCTGTCGCGACTAATTGTTGTTTTTGTAGCGTCACGAGTAGGACCGCTAACACTAAACAGCAAACGAGTAGCGCTAAATAGAGGTTTACGTCGAGTAAGAAACCAAGTGCCAACCCCATTAACGAGGCGTGTGCAAGTGTGTCGCCAAAGTAGGCCATCTTACGCCAGACAACGAAAGAGCCCAGCGGCCCGGCGATGAGGGCGATACCAATACCCGCCAAAATGGAAGGAAGCAGAAACTCAATCATGATGGTGATGTCCGTGATCGTGTACCGAGCATGATGTTGCTTCTCCCGAAACGGGTGAGCCAGCGAGATCATGATGATGGTGATGTTCGTGATGATAAAATGCGAGAGATTGTTGCGCGGCTGTACCAAACATCGCAATGTAAGAAGGATGCTGAGTAATAGCGGCAGGAGAGCCAGAGCAGCATACATGGTGTTGCAAGCAGATGACATCATCCGTTTTAGCCATCACCAAATGCAAGTCATGTGACACCATAAAAATACAGCAATCAAAGCGATGACGAATGCTTTCAATCAAATCGTAGAGATCGATTTGACCTTGCACGTCGACCCCCTGTGCTGGTTCGTCTAGCACTAAAAGGTCAGGTCTTTGAAGGAGTGCTCGGGCAAGTAAAACGCGCTGATTCTCGCCTCCTGATAGGCGATGCATGTTACTTTTTAATAGATGCTCTGCACCAACGAGTCTGAGGGCATCAATACACTCTTGTTTGCTGTATTTACCTGCTAAATTCAAAAAGCGGGAAACAGTCAGTGGTAAAGAGTCGTTGAGCTTTAGCTTCTGCGGAACATAACCAATTTTTAATTGTTTGTGTTTAATGACTTTTCCGCTGGTGGGTGCTTGCAAGCCGAGAATAACTTTGACTAGGGTTGATTTTCCGGCACCATTTGGACCGATTAATGTAGTAATTTTGCCCTTTTCCAATTCCATGTTGATATTATCGAGTACCCTGCGTCCGTCAAATTCGACGCACAATTGCTCAAGATGGATGAGTGATGACATTAATGAAACTCATTTGCAAACTATTAGTGTTATAATGTAACATCATTTTACTTTCCACGCTATATTCCAATTAACACTATGAAAAGAGCAATAATTCTTGCTAGTGCAGCAATGTTAGCTGTGCCTGCACAAGCGATGACGGTATTAACGAGCATAAAACCAATCCAGTTACTGGTAACGGAACTGACGCAAGGTGTTTCTACTCCGGATGTACTTTTGCCATCCAACGCGTCTCCCCATGATTATGCATTACGTCCATCGGACGTAAAGAAGGTCGCTTCGGCTGATCTTGTTATATGGTACGGGCACGACCTTGAGCCATTCTTAGAAAAGGTTACTGAAGGCAAGGACAAGGAACAGACGCTGACTATCAGCGAAATCCCTAACTTGGCTTTGCGTAAGTTTGATAGTGAGCACAGTCACGATCACGATGGACATCATCATGGTACACACGATCCACATTTTTGGCTGGGTGTGAAGCCTGTGAAGCAGGTGGCGTCTGCGGTGGCCAACAAACTAATAGAGCTTGATCCTTCAAACTCGACGGTTTACCAAGCAAACCTCGCAAAGTTTGAGGTGCAGTTGGATGCGACAAACAACGAAATCAGTCAGCGACTCTCGGCAGTAAAAGACAAAGGGTACTATGTTTTTCATGATGCTTATGGCTACTTCGAAAAGCAATACCAGTTGAATAACATTGGTCATTTCACCGTCAGCCCAGAGCGAAAGCCAGGTGCAAAAACATTGATCCATATTCGCAACGCATTGCGCTCAGGGGAGGTCGCATGTGTTTTCTCAGAGCCACAGTTTACTCCAGCAGTGGTTGAAAGTGTGATGCGTGGGAGTGATGTCGCGACAGGAATTCTTGATCCACTTGGCACTGGTATCGACGTCAAAGTCGGCAGCTATTTTACGTTTCTTAACGAAATGGCAGGCAGTTTTGAGCAATGTTTGAGTGCCAAATAAACAATCGACGTCATCCTTTGAGTGAGTACGTTGGCAACGTTATCGTACTGAGTGCTTGCTGAGGATTTGGGTCACATAAGAGACACTGAGTGTCAAAAATATCTCTTTAACGTGATCTAACAGTAAGAATTATAACCTTTGGCAAGACGATCCTTTTATCTAAAGGGAATTGAGATATTATTATCGATAATTAGCGACTCAAAATAACTGTATTTATTGCCGAGCTTGTTGGGCAGAGGTTGCAGTAGGTAAGAGTTGTAATAAAAATCGATAGATTAAGGTTTCGTCTTGCTTCGCCACATCACCCTAATTTTATTTGGGTTTCTCATTTCTTATCAAGCATTCGCGCAAACTAGCGCCAATGCCATTTTTTACCCTTTGCCGACTCAGGTTAAGGGGACTTTTATTGTGGCAAAGCAACTATTTTTAGGCGAGCAAGGTGGGATATGGATCCACGACGTTCACGGCAGAGTACTATTCTACGATGGACAAAACGTATTGCCTAAATCAGGCAGTTTTTTAAGTCGTTCTGTTACGCAAGTGGCGTATCATAAAGGCTCATTTTGGACATTTGTTGAAAACGAGGTTTACCAAGCTTACCCAAACCAAGAACGCCGATTGGTGTTCAGTTTAAATCCCGGCTCACAAATTAAAAAAATTGGCTCATCACGCGGCTATATCTGGGTCAGTGATGGCGCCCACTTTTACACCTACAATATCGAAACTAATGAGCTAGCCACGTTTTCTTTGCTGCAACTGTATCAGTACAGCAATAGCAGCAACGTTGTGATTAATGACGCTATTTTAGTTGAATCCAAATGGGCTCTGGCAACGACCTCCGGTTTTTATTTATCCGATGGCAACGTCTTTCAGCACATTGTTTCCTCCGGACAGAATTACATAGAAAAAATTTATTACTCTCATACTCGGCGAGAGATTCTGATTGGTACGTTACAAGGTGCCCTTATCGTCAATATCAGCCAGCCGGAGAAACCAGTAGTCAAAATTGGTGGATCGCATGTTCTAAGTTTCGCTGAAACCAATCAAGAGTATTGGATTGGAACGGAAAATGGTTTGTTCTTGTATTCATTTCTATCCGGTCAGGTTACCGAATTCACATCCGCTAGCTTTCTTGAATTAGAGTTAGACAGTAATAAAATCTACTCCCTTTTGAGTGACAATATGGGAGGAATGTGGATTGCGACTCATCAGGGTATCCGTTATTACTCGCTTTTTAGCAAAAAATTCGACCGAATTACTTTTAGCAGTTACGACACGCAAACGTTATCAGGAAGAATACGCCAAGTTGTATCTGGTCCTGACGGTTTTCTTTGGTTTGCTGATGACAGAAAGCTCTACCGTCGTCAGGGCGATGAGAACGAAAAGGTCCTCGAACTGAGTCACCAAATTAATGCGTTTACCTTTCAGCGCGGTATGTTGTGGATAGCAACATCAAAAGGACTGGAAGTCTTCGACTTAGATGGTCTCAAGTCAGTCAATTTCCCGTACCTACAGGTGATGGCTGAACAATCTATAGAGCATGTCACGCGTGATGGCTCTGAACAGCTTTGGGTGACGAGTGGGACTGAGCTGTATAATATTGATATTGTTGAACAAAAAGTAAGAAACTTTGGTAGCGAATGGTTGGTCAGTCGTTACCTGCCAGCGAAGATCACGCGATTATATGACGCAAATGACGTTTTATTGATTGGCACCGACCATGGTGTCTATGAGTATATCGATAGTCAAATTCGTTTTAATCGTTTTTCTGAAAGTTTTGGTGAATCACTCGATATGATTATGGCCGCAGATGGGAGCTACTGGTTTGCTTCGTCGTTTGGTCTATTCAAACGTTCGAATGAAACCAATGAACACCAACTTTTGGATATGCGAGTTGCGAATGCTCGGCCTGCCTGCATGATAAGTGATGAACAAGGTGTATGGCTCGCTTCGTCTGTAGGATTGAGCTATTACCGCCTTTCCGGTGAGTTGGTAAAACATTACTCTTCCGTATCGGGCTTAATCAATAACGAATTCCTTCCTGGTATTTGCAGTGCCGTCCGCCGTTTGGAAGATGGTAAACGAGAACTTGTCATAGGTTCTAAGTATGGCTTGGTTAAGGCCGACGCGTCTACGTTGTTAGTATCTAATTCGCCTAAAACACGATTTATTATTAGCCAAATCGTATTGGATAATAAGGTAATTCGAGTCGGCAGTTCTAATCTGAATCAAGTACAGATTCCCTATGGCGCTTCCTTGAGCTTTCTTTTTGGCGTGATGCCGAAGCTGGACAATCAATACTTGTATTATCGATTAAATGAAGATGAACGTTGGCAAACCTTAGAGGGAGCACAGTTAACATTAGAACACCTTAACTCAGGGGAGTATCACCTTCAGGTCAGCAATGGGTCGCAAATCTCACTAGGTTTGGTTGGGCTCGAATCTCGCTTTGTCGTGCTCAAACCGTGGTATTTATCCACTTTCGCTATTATCGGATTTGCGATTGCCGCAATAGGAATTCTTGCGCTACTGATGTATTGGCGATCTCGTTATGTTGTGCAAATTAACCGGGATCTGGCTGCTCAAGTGACGTTGAAAACCAATCAGTTGAGGCATCAAAGCCGAGTTCTTTTAACAAGTAACCAACAGCTTCGCAAGCAGATACAAGTACGAAACCTGTTAGTTGACCACGTTGCTCAGTCGATTAAGTCGAGTGTCGATTTCATTGCTTCTAAGTTGAACAGCGATAAAGATGCTCAGGTCGATGATCACTTGTCTAAAGCGTATTGGCAATTGAATGAATTGAGAGCGAACCCAGCAGGCACGAGTAATGGCAGCCAAAACTATAACTTAAGTCAAATTACTCAGTCTGTGGTTGATGTCTGGCAGGACGATTTTTCGAAAGCCGGGTTGTTGGTCGAGTTGATAGACGCGAATAAATCAAGCCGAATTGCGTTGGAAAGCTTTAACTTGGATGTGATTTTCAATAGCATTTTTGCCAATATTATTAAACGTTCTTACAAAGGACAGTCGGTGAAAATTATGCTGGAAGAAGGCCCTGATATCGTGGTGTTGAGCTTTATCGATTACGGGATGCAGTTGCCAACAAAAGCGTCGACGGGGCGCTCGACAAACAATCATTCGCTTGAACTCAATATCGACAGTTTATCTCAATTGGTGACAGAAAGTGGTGGGCATTTGTCGGTGTTTACCTCTGACGTACAGAGTAAAATGGAAATAACTTGGCCTACGGCAAGAGAGCTGAGCTATGTGGAGGACTCGTTGCCAGAGTTCGAGACACCAGCAGCCTCAGAAGAGAACGTAACGCCAGAAATTGAGTGGTTACATAAAGTCTATCAACTGGTGGAGGAGCACTATCACGATCCGGAGTTCGGTACCGCTCTAGCGGCCAAGATGCTGTTCATGTCTGAGCGCAGTTTGCAGCGACGCTTTAAATCGGCTTCGTCAAAAACGTTAAAAGAGTACTTAACAGAAGTACGCTTAGAAACCGCCTGTGAACAACTGCTGGCTGGTGAGAAAATCGCAGAAGTTGCGTTTAACTGCGGTTTTAATGACCCATCGTATTTTAGTCAAAAGTTCAAACTTCACTTTGGCTTGCCACCGTCAAAGTTTGCATTGAGCCAAGAGAACCAAGACAGCCAGGATTCCTAGTTGTCTGTTTTCATTTCCTATCGTCTTAAGTGATTGGTTTTCGCGCTCGCATTGCTCACCACTTACTGTTCGTAGTCGCTTGCTTTCCCCTCAATCATTAAGTCCTTCAACCTGCACCCGTCGGCAGTTGTTAAATACACTCGTCTCATTACTTGTTCGAAATTGAGAGTGCTTTAGCCGGGTGAGACGTGCTTACTCTTCCTAGCTTCTAAAGCCAAGAAGTCGTTGTTCTGGTCCATTTAGATGGTCTTCGCATACCACCTTCAGTGCCTAATTACGTGGGGTAGGGGCGCGTCACTATTCTCTGTAGCGTCTCTATGTAGCGTCACTATGTTTTGTCAGTTTCATTGAATCTGAGCCATCAACAGTTGTACGTTAAGCCGTGCATTTTGGTTAGGGAATATAGGTGTTGAATGAAAGGAAAAAACGTGTCGTTGGGAAGAGTTTATATCATGGTGGAACGTGAGAAAAAAATATCGTGGTATAGCCGGGGGGACTATACCACGGGTGTCAATGACACCTTCGCTTGCTGCCGGAGTGACATGTCACCATGCCACCTCTGGAATTCGTATGAGAGGTTGCCCTCTCGATGGATTTACTATACAAAAGACGACTTATTTTTCTTATAAAAATAACGACACGTTTACATAAGAAAAGCGACAACGTTTGTTGGTGTAATTTAAAGCATTGATATTATAGGATTATTTTTATTTCCTCCGAATTTGTGATGCTTTTGTTTCAATAAGAATGATGCGAATTTGGGTGATTTTGACGTAAATGACGAGTTTCTTATTTACGAATTTGACGGTGAAAATGTGACATCAATCTTGGTAACTTTGATTTCACACAATAAATTACTAGGCATAGAAGCGTATTATTGTCACTATGAATAGTAATATTTCTCATTAGCAATAAACATAAGGTTCGCTATGAAGTTATCAGAAATTCAGCCTGGCAATACTGTCACCATTCGGGTGTTAGATGGGCTTTCTTCCGACATTAGAAAAAAGCTGATGGTCATGGGGTTGTTACCGAATACTGACGTTAAAGTGATTAGACGTGCTCCAATGGGCGACCCGTTACAGGTTGAAGTCCGTGGTGTGTCTGTTGCGGTGAGAGAAACCATAGCTCAAAAGATTGAAGTGGAGCGAGTGTGATGCAATATCAAATCCTCACAGTCGGAAATCCAAATAGTGGGAAAACGACATTGTTTAATGGCCTAACTGGAGCCAAGCAGCAAGTAGGCAACTGGGCTGGTGTCACTGTTGAAAAGAAGACGGGGCAGTTTAAGCATGCCGGTGATGACTTTTTACTTACCGATCTCCCTGGTATTTATTCTCTCGATAGTGGCAACGATAGCAACAGCATCGACGAATCTATAGCCTCTAGAGCCGTGCTGACTCACCCTGCCGATCTGATTATTAATGTTGTTGATGCCACAAGTTTAGAGCGCAGCTTATATATGACGCTACAGTTACGCGAACTTGGCCGCCCTATGATCGTTGTACTGAATAAAATGGATGCTCTAAAGCGTGAGCGTCAAGTCATCAACGTTTCAGAGCTCGAAAAGGCATTGGGCTGCCCAGTGTTCAGCTTATCGGCAACGAACAGATCACAGGTAGCGGAGTTTAAGGGTGTCTTACATAAATCCGTGGTCCAAGGTGTGGCGCTTGAAGAGAGAAACTTGAATTACGGTGATGAGATGGAGACAGCGATTGCAAGTATTCTCCCGCTGTTTCAAGATCAAACCGTGTCCCATCGAGCATTAGCAATTCGTGCATTAGAAAGAGACACTCTGGTGTTGAACAGTATGCCCGAGCGCGAAAGAAGCGAAGTGTTGAACACACTCTCTCAACTGACTCTCGATATTGACCTGCACGTCGCCGATACCAAATACACCCACTTGCACGAACAGTGTAAAAAAGTACGTCGTAGCGAAGGCAAGCTCAGTCATAGTGTGACAGAAAAGCTCGATCACTTCATTTTGAACAAATGGGTGGGGATTCCCTTCTTCTTTGTTGTGATGTATGTGATGTTTATGTTCTCGATTAACATCGGCAGTGCGTTCATCGATTTCTTTGATATTGGTGTGGGTGCGTTACTCGTCGATGGTGGGCATCACCTTTTAGATGGGCACCTACCAGTCTGGTTAGTCACAGTACTTGCTGATGGTATTGGCGGCGGTATTCAGACCGTTGCAACTTTTATCCCTGTGATTGCTTGTTTGTATCTATTCTTAGCGGTACTTGAAAGTTCTGGTTATATGGCGCGTGCTGCGTTTGTACTGGATAAAGTCATGCAGAAAATTGGCTTACCTGGTAAAGCGTTTGTTCCACTCGTACTAGGTTTTGGCTGCAATGTGCCTTCGATCATGGCAACGCGTACGCTCGACCAGGAGCGTGAGCGTAAGTTAGCTGCTTCTATGGCGCCATTTATGTCATGTGGTGCGCGTTTGCCAGTATACGCCTTGTTTGCAGCAGCATTTTTCCCAAGCTCTGGTCAAAATGTGGTATTCGCTCTATACGTCCTTGGTATTATTGCTGCGGTTTTCACTGGCTTGTTCTTGAAAAAGACACTTTATCCTGGCAGCAGTGAAAGCTTTATTATGGAGATGCCAACCTATGAGTTGCCCACGTTACAAAACGTTGTCATCAAAACGTGGCAAAAGTTGAAACGATTTGTATTAGGGGCAGGTAAAACGATTGTCGTCGTCGTCGCTATTCTTAGCTTCTTCAACTCTCTCGGCACGGATGGCAGTTTTGGCAACGAAAACAGTGAAAAATCTGTTTTATCCAGTGCCGCTCAAGTGGTCACTCCGGTGTTTTCTCCGATTGGTATCCAAGAAGACAACTGGCCTGCAACGGTCGGTATTATCACGGGGATTTTTGCCAAAGAAGCGGTCGTGGGTACCTTGAACAGTTTATACACGTCCCCGGGAGAAGATGAAGACGTTGAATATGACTTAATGGGCAGCTTGCAAGAAGCCGTGATGAGTATTCCTGAAAACTTAGCAGGGCTGAGCTACTCGGATCCGTTAGGTATTGAAGTTGGGGACCTTTCTGATTCTTATGCCGCAGCGGCTGAGCAGGAAGTTGACGCCTCCATTTTTGGTAATATCAAAAATAAATTTGTCAGCGGTCATGCAGCGTTTGCCTATCTCATCTTTATTTTGCTGTATACGCCATGCGTGGCGGCGATGGGGGCTTACGTGCGCGAATTTGGGCAACGTTTTGCCGCGTTGATTGCAACTTGGACGATGGGGCTGGCGTACTTAAGTGCAGCGTTCTATAACCAGATGATGCATGTGGTTGAAACACCAATCACAAGTGGTGCCTGGATGGCTGCGATTGTGGCCATCTTTATCGCTACTTATCGCATATTTAAGCGTGTTGGACAAAAACAAGGTATAGAGTTTGAGGCGCAAGTCGCATGATATTAAACGACCTTTATCAGTATATTGCTGACCATGGACAGGCTTCCCAATTGGAGTTATCAAAACGATTCGGGATGAGCGAAGACGGTGTTGATGCCATGTTAAATGTGTGGATCAAGAAGGGTCGAATTAGCCGCTTGGTTGATACCAACAGCGTGAATGATGTGTCAAAAGTTCGTTATGCGATGACAAGGAAAGATGGTCTGTCTCTGACAGTAACCATGTAGTAGCGCCGAACCATATTTTCGTCTATGGGCTTCAACAAAGCCGCATCAAACATGGTGCGGCTTTTCTACATTCGTTAGAAATAAGTTTGTATCAATAAGAACTAGGATCAAAAAATTGTAGGGTGTTGCTATTACGCTTTTTGAAAAATTGAACTCAGCGACAGCACATTTCTGATGCGACCCAGCAGTGCGTGTTGCTCTTCTTCAGATCGAAACTCTCCTGAAGTATTTCCCCACACTGGTCCAGGCCATGCTACGTCATCTTTAAAGCGTGCAATATGGTGAATGTGCAGTTGAGGCACCATGTTACCTAATGCACCGAGATTTAATTTGTCGGGACGGAATGTTGCTTCCAACGCTTGGCTGACGGCTTGAGATTCGACTAAGAATTGCTGTTGTTCTTGCATTGGTAAATGATGGAGTTCTTTTAAATTCTCACGTTTTGGGACGAGAATGACCCAAGGCACGGCATTGTCTTTATGTAGTAAGGCGACACACAGTGGGAAGTGACCAATGACGGTTGTGTCTTTTGCAAGTTGTGGGTGAAGTTCAAAACTCATTATGATTTCCCGACTAGAATTGATGAGCTTGAGTATACGCCAAATAAAACAAAAGGTTGACGCTTTCACGTCAACCTTTGCTGTTTTTAGAGCTTAGAGCTTAGAGCTTAGAGCTTAGAGCTTACATGCGCTCCAGTGTCTCAATACCAAGTAGAGACAAGCCTTGCTTGATCGTCTTCGCTGTCAGTGCTGCCAGTTTCAAGCGGCTTTGTTTTACGGCTTCGTCTTTTGCGATCAGAATCGGGCATGCTTCATAGAAGCTCGAGAACTGACCAGCAAGCTCAAACAGGTAGCTACACATGATGTGCGGCTGACCTTCACGAGCCACAGATTGTACGGCCTCTTCAAACTGTAGAAGTGTTGCAATCAGCGTCTTCTCTTTTTCGTCAGTGATTTGTATATCACCTTGAAGCTCATCCATTGCAACTCCAGCTTTTGCGAAGATAGACGCAACACGAGTGTATGCGTACTGCATGTAAGGTGCTGTGTTGCCTTCAAACGCAAGCATGTTGTCCCAATCAAACACGTAGTCAGTGGTACGGTGCTTCGACAGATCTGAATATTTCACTGATGCCATTGCAACCGTGCGAGAAATTTTCTCTTTTTCTTCTGCTGATAGAGTCGGGTTTTTCGATTCAATCAACTTCGCTGCACGCTCTTCAGCTTCATCAAGAAGATCGGCTAGGCGAACCGTACCACCTGCACGAGTCTTAAATGGACGGCCATCTTTACCCAGCATCATGCCAAATGCGTGGTGCTCAAGAGAAACCGACTCAGGGACGTAACCTGCTTTACGTACAATCGTCCAAGCTTGCATTAAGTGCTGATGCTGGCGAGAATCAATAAAGTACAGTACGCGGTCCGCACCTAGTGTTTCATAACGGTATTTAGCACAGGCGATATCCGTGGTGGTGTATAGGAAACCACCGTCACGTTTTTGCACGATGACACCCATCGGCTCGCCGTCTTTGTTTTTGTACTCATCTAAGAATACAACTTGTGCGCCGTCATCTTCTACTGCAATCCCTTTCTCTTTCAGGTCTGCAACAATGGTTGGCAGCATATCGTTGTACTGGCTTTCACCCATGATGTCGTCACGAGTTAGCGATACATTTAAGCGATCGTAGTTACGCTGGTTTTGGATCATGGTGACATCGACCAGCTTTTTCCACATTTGTGCGCAATACTCATCACCACCTTGCAGTTTGACAACGTAATTACGAGCTTTCACTGCAAACTCTTCGTCTTCGTCGTAAAGCTTTTTCGATTCACGGTAGAAAGCTTCAAGATCGGCAAGTTCCATAGAAACTTCGCCAGACTCCTGTTGTACACGTTCTAGGTTAGCGATAAGCATACCGAACTGTGTACCCCAGTCACCGATGTGGTTAGCACGAATGACCTTGTGGCCCAAAAACTCGAGAGTGCGTACTACCGCGTCACCGATGATGGTTGAACGTAGGTGGCCAACGTGCATTTCTTTTGCGACGTTTGGCGCTGAGTAGTCTGCAACAATAGTTTGGGTTTCTTCTTCCGTCACGCCAAGACGTGGGTCGGCAAGTGCCACTTGTGCTTGTTTTGCTAAAAAGTCTTCACTTAGGAAAATATTGATGAAGCCTGGGCCCGCGATTTCTGTTTTGCTCGCAATGCCATCAAGATCTAGAACATCCAGTACTTTCTGTGCAAATTCTCGTGGGTTAGTACCCAGTTTTTTAGCAACGCCCATTACGCCGTTTGCTTGGTAGTCACCAAATTGTGGCTTTGCTGATTGGCGAACTGCAGCAGGACTGCCTGCAGGTGCGCCAGCGGCTTCTAGAGCCTGAGATACTTTGTCATTTATAAGTGCTTGGATATTCACACGCGTTCCCTTCTATTCAAGGACGAAAAACTCGGCATCGAATGATACCGAGTAAATTGGACTTCACGAAAATAGGGCCAATAATAACAACTTTATTGCGGTTCATACAGAGAGGAATCGGGGAAATTTGTACTTTTTCGATTGAATGGATATGTTGTTCGACGAGGGGATAGTATTATGAGCTTAGCAGAGGCTGAAGTACTGTTTATATCCCCATAGTGATTGTACCGAATATGAATACATACCATGTTTATAGTGCTTACATTTGCAGACCGCTGATATTAACTACGATTGGTATTAATACTTACAGATAAGAACAATACAGAGAAGAACAATGAACGCTCAGTTAATTGAAAAACGCCTAACACCAGAACTGATGATCCAAGATTTGGACGAGTTTATGACTAAAATTGAAGCTCTGGCTTTGATGATTAGGTTGGATTTAACTTTTGCGCAGGCAGACCACATCGCATTAAGAATTAATGATAATGACGTCGCTCAACAAGCGCACCAGGCTTGGATGTCTTGCGGCAAAGTCATCTCCCAAGCACACATCAATGGTCGTCCTATCGTTGTACTTGAGTTTGATCAGCCCTTAACCTGTCGTGGTTGGAATATTGAGTGCTTGGAATTACCGTATCCGGCAGAGGGTAAAGTGTATCCACTAGAAGGTTGGGAGCACGTGGAGTTTGTGATTCCGTCACATGCTGAAACTGCGGACGAGTTTCTTGATGATTTAAAGCATACCTACCCGAACTTTGGCGCTCAATTCGATCTGCTCGCAGACTTAGGGATCAAAGTTAAACTCTCTAGCCCTAAAGGAGAAGGGGAACGTTTAAGTAACCCGACGGTGGCGTTTAAATACCAAGGCGTGTGTATCAAATTGCATCCACATTCACTCAAACGTATTGTGGAATCTGAGCAAAGTTAAAACGTGCAGACGGCTGTTTGATGGATGAATGAAAAAAAAAGGGTTGCTAATCTTGGCAACCCTTTTTCAATTTTTAATTCCGTCCTAGCATTAGAACTAACGCAAGAATTTGAAAATAGAAAATTGTTTAAAGTAACAGACGATGCTGATACGTTTGAGTGTTTACAAAATAACCGTTTTGTTTCCGTAGACAAAAACGTGGTCATTTATGACTTTGTTTAGCGCTTTGCTTAGAACATTCTTTTCCACATCACGACCCGCTTGAGCCATATCTTGTGCGTTGAACGTATGATCGACGGGAATGACATCCTGCTTAATAATTGGGCCTTCATCGAGGTCGTTGGTCACAAAGTGCGCGGTGGCGCCGATAATCTTCACACCACGGTCATACGCTTGTTGGTATGGTTTTGCACCGATAAAAGCAGGTAAGAAGCTGTGATGGATGTTGATGATTTTATGGTGGTATCTTTCGACAAATCCTGGTGTTAAGACACGCATGTACTTAGCCAAAACCAAGTAGTCAGCGTCATATTGGTCAATCACGTCCAGTAAGTTTTGCTCGTGCTCTTCACGACTCACGTGTTCATGAGTGACATGATGGTAAGGGATATCGAATCGCTCTGTCAGCGTTTGTAACTTATCGTAGTTACCAACCACGGCTGCAATCTCAACGTCCAAGCTGCCATCGTAGGTTTTCATCAAAATGTCACCAAGACAGTGTGCTTCTTTTGTCACGAGTACCACGATTCGCTTGCGTCGCGAGCTCACCAGTTTACGCTTTGCCCCTGGCGGCAAAGCCTGATCTAGATCTGCGAGTAACGTTTGATCGTTAAAGTATCCTTCCAATTCGGTTCTCATGAAAAAGTGGCCACTGGCGTTATCAACAAATTCGTTGTTATGAACGATATTTAATTGATGCTTGTAACATATATTGGTGATTTTTGAGATCAAACCCGGTGCATCAGAGCAGTGAGTCAGCAGTGTTTTCTTTTCCATAAATCAGGTACTTCCGTGAATTTAAATATTGGGGTACGCAGTGTTACTTACTCGTAATGAGGTAATCGTACTGTCATCTTTCACCATAAATAATCTATTCTTGGATTCGTTTCAACAAAATATCCGTATTGAGCTAAAGCCTGCTTACGTTGTGGGCTGATGTCGTCGCAGATCCTCTGGTATACTGCGACTACTTTTTATAATCGAATCTCAGCCATGATCGCAAAAACATTTTCCTCTGATGGCGCGTTGGGCAAGGCCATTCCAGGCTTTCAGGCTCGCCAACCACAAATTGATATGGCAGAAGCGGTCAGCAATGCGATCAAAGAACAACAGCAATTGGTTGTCGAAGCAGGAACTGGAACCGGTAAAACCTTCGCCTATCTTGTCCCAGCACTATTAAGCGGCAAAAAAGTCATCATTAGTACGGGATCTAAAAACCTGCAAGAGCAGTTATATCATCGTGATCTTCCACTTATGGTGAATGCCTTGGGATTCTATGGGCAAGTTGCGTTACTAAAAGGGCGTTCTAATTATTTATGCCTTGACCGTCTTAGCCGTCAGATGGTCGAAAGCCACACCAACGAAGCTGACCCGACTTTGCTCACCCAGTTGGTTAAAGTGCGGGCTTGGTCATCGGAAACGAAAACAGGGGATTTAGGGGACTGTGACGATTTACCGGAAGATAGCATGATCATTCCGACGATCACCTCAACCAACGATAATTGTTTAGGTAAAGAGTGCCCAAGTTATACCGATTGCTTTGTTCTAAAAGCTCGCAAACGGGCGATGGACTCCGATGTTGTCGTGGTCAATCATCACTTGTTTCTTGCCGATCTGGCGATTAAAGAAACCGGCTTTGGTGAGCTCATTCCGGAAGCGGATGTGTTTATTTTTGACGAAGCACACCAGTTACCCGATATTGCCAGCGAATATTTTGGTCAATCAGTCTCCAGCCGCCAAATTCACGATCTTGCCAAAGATATTGAAATTGCCTATCGAACGGAAGCGAAAGACATGCGTCAGTTACAGAAGGTGGGTGACAAGCTGGTTCAAAGTGCGATGGATATGCGCATTGTGCTTGGCGAACCCGGGTTTCGTGGCAACTGGCGTGAAGCGTTGCAATCGGAATCGATAAAGCGTGAACTGACTCGGTTAACAGACAGTCTTGAATTGGCTATTGATGTGCTTAAATTGGCTTTAGGTCGGAGCCAACTGCTTGATACCGCCTTTGAACGTGCCAATTTAATCAAAGGGCGAATTGACCGAGTGTGTGATGTTGATATTACCGGTTACTCCTATTGGTACGACACCTCTCCACGTCACTTTGTGCTGCACATTACTCCATTGTCAGTGGCAGATAAATTCCATGAACAGATCGAATTGAAGCAAGGTGCGTGGATATTTACTTCGGCTACACTCGCAGTGTCCGGTGACTTCAAGCATTTTACCAATAGACTTGGACTTAAACCGAAACAGCAGTTTTCATTGCCGTCCCCGTTCGATTTTGAAAAGCAGGCTCGCTTGTGTGTGCCAAGGTATTTACCTGAACCGAATAGCAGTGGTTTATCGGATAAATTGGTCCGAATGCTCGCACCAGTGATTGAAGAAAACCAAGGACGCTGCTTTTTTCTCTGTACATCTCATAGCATGATGCGAGATCTGGGCGAGAAGTTTCGTGAAGTTTTGACGCTTCCCGTGTTAATGCAAGGCGAAATGAGCAAACAAAAGACACTGGCCGAATTTATGGCACTAGGAAATGCCTTATTAGTCGCCACTGGTGCTTTTTGGGAGGGGATCGATGTTAGAGGTGACGCGCTGAGCTGTGTTATTATCGACAAATTACCTTTTACGGCCCCTGATGATCCGCTACTCAAAGCCCGAATAGAAGATTGTCGTTTACGTGGCGGTGAGCCATTTGCTGAAGTGCAAATTCCTGATGCGGTCATTACTTTAAAACAGGGAGTTGGGCGTTTGATTCGAGATCAGCAAGATCACGGCGCGTTGATCATTTGCGATAACCGTTTAGTGACGCGTGACTATGGTGGTACTTTCTTAGCCAGTTTGCCACCGATTCCTCGGACCCGGGACTTAGAACGAGTTAAAGCGTTCTTAAAAGCAGAATAATTAGCCGACGGACGAGTGCCGTGGCATAAACCAATTAAATAGAGTTGTAGAGAGTTACATGAGCGCAAAAATTCTTGCTATCGATACATCGACTGAAAACTGTTCAGTTGCATTACTGGTCAACGATCAAGTGATCTCACGCAGTGAAATTGCCCCGCGAGACCATACTAAAAAAGTCTTGCCGATGGTCGATGAAGTCTTAAAAGAAGCCGGTCTCACGCTACAAGAGCTGGATGCGTTGGCGTTTGGCCGTGGTCCTGGCAGTTTTACCGGTGTGCGTATTGGCATCGGCATTGCTCAAGGTTTAGCCTTTGGTGCGGAACTGCCGATGATCGGTGTTTCAACACTCGCCGCGATGGCTCAGGGGAGTTTTCGACTTCATGCTGCTAAAGATATCGCTGTGGCGATAGATGCACGTATGAGTGAAGTATATTGGGCACGCTACACCCGTCAAGAAAACGGTGAGTGGCACAATGTTGATCAAGAGTGTGTCATTCCACCCGCTCGTTTGGTTGAAGAAGCGCAAGCTGACGAAACATCATGGACTATGGCAGGGACGGGGTGGTCGGCTTATCAAGAGATTCTTGCCGGTTTGCCATATGACACGACAGCCAGTGAAGTGCTCTACCCAGATGCGCAAGACATTGTCATTCTCGCAAAACAAGAGCTGGAAAAAGGCAACACGGTAGCTGTTGAAGAGTCGAGCCCGGTTTATTTACGCGATAACGTGACATGGAAAAAACTGCCGGGTCGCGAGTAATAGAAATAAACAGACTGATTCGTGCATAAACGGATTTACGTTGTGCTCAATTGAGCAGGATAACTTAGGATTCCGGACAACAAGGTGATCAGGGTATCCTATATTTATGGGAGTGTTATGGCGTCGATAAATGGTTTACCTCCCTCGTTGGTTCCGGGGGCAAATCGCACTCATAAGGCGAGAAAGAAAAAGCAGGTACAAACATCACAGACCGAGCAGTCGATAAACCAGCCATCGAAGGTGGCGAATGCTGTTGCGCATTCCATAAAACACGTGGATGAATCTCAACTGCACCATGCTCACATACAATATGACCTTCCGGAAGGAAACGGTCGTAGAGCGATGGAGCAGTATATGGATGTGATGAATCGAGCAAGAAAAGAGGAACTCGCTCAGTTACTCGGGGTCGATATCTATGTATAGCAGAAAGCTAACTCGCTGAAAGGTAAAGGGTGGTTTATGAAAATTTTCGGACAGTTTGCTCTGATTTTGAGTATTACGATAGGTTTGTCTGCGTGTGGTTCCTTACCTCAGGAGTTAACCGCAACGACAGAGCAAGTCGTGATGGATTACAAAACCTTTGCTGAAGCAGAAGGTCAGGTGAGTACGGATGTGCGACTTGGCGGTATCATCGCTAAAGTCGAGAACTTGGAAGATAAAACGCGCGTAGAAATCGTCAACTTACCCATCAGTGATACGGGTCAGCCGACGTTAAACGAAGATCCAAGAGGTCGTTTTGTTGTCTACTTTGATGGTTATCTAGAACCCGTTGCGTTTAGCGAAGGACGCCTGGTTACGGTGGTCGGTAAAGGCATTGGGGAAGAAAACGGTCAGATTGGTGAACATCAATACGTATTTCCAGTCATTAAAGGCCAGGGATATCGGTTGTGGAAGATAGAAGAGCGTGTACGTATATACGAATCACCAACGACATTTTATCCGTGTTATTCGATCAACTGTCGTATGACGCGCGATCGGTTCCCGACGGACGGCAAAGTGATCAAAGAGGTGAAATAGCCTTAAATGCGTGAGCGCCTATTTGACCTACCTGCTGGGAAAATGGCCGCCCTTGAAATTGGAAATGAAAAAACGGCTGACTTGTCAGTCGTTTTTATTCATGGGTGGTTAGACAATGCGGGCAGTTTTCAAGTGCTGATGGAGCAATTGCATCAGCTTAGTCCCAACCTTCATCTGATTGCGATTGATCTCTATGGTCATGGGTTATCGAGCCATAAATCCCATGACAATTATTACCCCTTTCACGACTATATCGCCGATTTACATCAATTTTTGTACGAATTGTTACCAAATAGACTGGTTTTAGTTGGTCATTCGCTTGGTGCTTTAATTGCAAGTTGCTATAGTGCAGCGTTTTCTGAACAGGTTGAAGCGTTAGTACAAATTGAAGGGGCAGGGCCACTTGCTGAATCACCTTCGAACAGCGTACAGCGTCTGCGTGATGGTGTGTTAAGTCGGCATCGTCAACAAAGCAAACCAGAGCGAAGCCTTGCTTCTTTTGAACTGGCGTTAAAACTGCGCATGCAGGCTAATCGTTTGACTGCAGACCAGCTTTTACCCATCGTCAAGCGCGGAACCGTGTGTCGTGAAGGCAAATGGTATTGGCGTCACGATACTCGGTTAAAGTGCGCTTCACTATACCGAATGGCACAAGCGCATGCGAATGCGATAACGAGCCAAATACGTTGCCCTCATTTGATCATATTGGGCGACCACGGGTTTCAGAATTTACCATCCAGCCAAGTAAATTGGGGAGAGAATCCACCTCAAGTGATCTCTGTCTCAGGTGGTCATCACTGTCATTTAGAGCAAATACTCAAGGTGGCAGAGAGAATTCTTGGCGTAGTTAACAAAATTTAAACAAGTGTTTGAGAGTTACGTGCTCAAGCACGTTTGCTGTGTTGTAATAGCCCCATAATAAAAGGGCGCTAAGATTCGCCAGCTATAATCGAGGAGCAAGATCATGGATAAACCATGGCTTTCACGTTATCCAAGTGACGTACCTGAAACCATTAATCCAGAGCAATATGAGTCTTTGGTAGAGATGTTCGAGCAGTCAGTCCAAAAGTACGCCGACCAGCCAGCATTTATGAACATGGGCTCGGTGATGACCTTCCGTAAACTGGAAGAACGTAGCCGTGCATTTGCTGCCTATTTGCAAAACGAGTTAAAGTTGCAAAAAGGTGATCGTGTAGCGCTTATGATGCCAAACCTGCTTCAATACCCTGTGGCTCTGTTTGGGGCATTGCGCGCGGGTTGTATCGCGGTGAACGTCAATCCACTTTACACGCCTCGTGAACTTGAACACCAGTTGAATGACTCTGGTGCGACGACCATTGTTATCGTTTCTAATTTTGCCAATACGCTCGAGCAAATTGTCGATAATACCTCAGTGAAAAACGTAGTGCTGACCAGCCTTGGTCAAATGCTGCCACGAGCAAAAGGAACGGTTGTCGATTTTGTTGTGAAATACATCAAGGGCATGGTGCCCAAATACGACCTACCAGGTGCCATTTCGATGCGTAAGGCGATCCGTAAAGGGCGTCGCTTACAATACGTGAAACCGTTTATGTCGGGAGATGACATCGCTTTTCTACAATACACCGGTGGTACGACGGGGGTGGCGAAAGGCGCAGTGCTAACACATAGCAATATGATCGCCAATGTATTGCAGGCGAAAGGGGCTTACGGACCGGTACTCACACCGGGTCGAGAGATGGTGGTCACAGCATTACCGCTGTATCACGTGTTTGCATTAACGGTAAACTGCTTACTCTTTATTGAGATGGGCGGACGAAATTTGTTAATCACCAACCCTCGTGATATTCCAGGTTTCGTTAAGGAATTACAAAAGCACCCATTCACCGCTATTACGGGGGTTAATACATTATTCAATGCACTGGTTAACAACGAAGATTTCCACGAGTTGGATTTCAGTAACCTGCGTTTAGCTGTGGGTGGGGGGATGGCCGTTCAGCGTGCTGTGGCTGAAAGTTGGCTCAAGACGACAGGCTGCTATCTTCTAGAAGGTTATGGCCTAACGGAGTGCTCGCCGTTGGTGGCTGCATACCCACATGACTTAACTGAATATAACGGTTCGATCGGTTTACCTGTTCCTTCAACAGAAGTTCGCATTGTTGACGAAGAAGGTAATGTCTTGGCGAATAGTGAAACTGGCGAGTTACAAGTCCGCGGCCCTCAGGTTATGCAAGGTTACTGGCAGCGACCAGAAGCGACTAAAGACACGATTAATAAAGACGGTTGGCTATCCACTGGTGACATTGTTAAATTTGACGACGAAGGTTTCCTCCATATCGTTGACCGTAAGAAAGATATGATCTTAGTCTCTGGCTTCAATGTTTATCCGAATGAAATTGAAGATGTCGTTGCCATGCATGGTAAAGTGCTGGAAGTCGCAGCGATTGGCCAGCCACATGAAGTCTCTGGCGAATTAGTAAAAATCTATGTTGTGAAGCGTGACCCGAGCCTCACCAAAGACGAAGTGATTGCACATTGTCGTGAGCACCTCACGGGGTATAAAGTGCCGAGACTGGTTGAGTTCCGTGAAGAGTTACCTAAGACCAATGTCGGTAAAATTCTACGTCGTGTGCTTCGTGAAGAAAATGATGCTCAGCTCGCAAAGAAAGCGGAATCAACACAAACAGAAAACGCTGAAAAGAAAAGTGCGTAAGCCGATTTGTTAAGTCGCATTAAGTAAAAAATGTTAGAATGCCAGCGTTTTGCTGGCATTTTTTATAGCGAGAAGCGTGTGAATTATAACATTATTAATAAAAACAAAGACCTAGAAAAAGTTTGTGCTCAAGCCAGAGATGCAGACGTCGTGATGCTCGATACTGAGTTTGTTCGTGTTAGGACTTTCTACCCACAACTAGGTTTGATTCAGCTTTTCGACGGCAAAAACCTTTCTTTGATCGACCCAACAGAATTGACGGACATGTCTGCGTTTGTAGAGTTATTGAAAGACACGTCGGTACTGAAAGTACTGCACGCATGCGGTGAAGATTTGGAAGTGTTTCAAAATGCGTTTGGCTGTACGCCATTTCCTATGGTCGATACCCAACTTATGGCGGCATTTCTTGGTTATGGTTTATCTACAGGGTTTGCGACTCTAGTAGAAGAGTACTTGGGCGTGGAACTGGATAAAAGTGAATCACGTACCGATTGGATGGCGCGGCCTCTTAGCCAAAAGCAGTTAGACTACGCGGCAGCAGATGTGTACTACTTACTGCCGCTTTATGAAAAACTTTTTGATAAAGTTACCGAAACGGGTTGGTGGGATGCGGTACAGCAAGAAAGTGACTTGCTGGTCACCAAGCGTATCCGTGATGTGGACGAAGACAACGTCTATCGCGATATTAAAGGGGCATGGCAGCTAAAGCCTTCGGAGTTAGCCATCTTAAAGCCGCTCGCAACCTGGCGTTATCGCCAAGCTATCAAGCGGGATCTTGCGTTGAACTTTGTGTTCAAAGAAGGCGACTTACTCACCGTCGCTCGTCTAGGGTTAACCACTCCTGGTCAGATGGAAGCGGAAGGGATGGATGTGCGTGCTATCAATCGCCATGGGGCAAAAATCTCTGCACTTGTCAAAAAGGCCAAGCAGACCCCTGCTGACGAGTATCCGGATAAAATAGAGCGCCTTATGGACTACCCCGGTTACAAGCAGGTGTTCAAAAATATGAAAGACTTGGTGAAAAGCGCGTCACAGAAATCAGGGCTAGCGACGGAGTTTTTAGCTTCTAAAAAGCAGATCAACCAACTTATCAGTTGGGTATGGAAGAAGGACCGTGACCCTGCTCAGCTCCCAGATTTAATGCAAGGTTGGCGTCTTGAACTTCTCGGTGAGAAGATGAGTAAAGCACTGAAATAATACAAGTTGTAGAAAATAAGTGATAGCAAATAAAAAGGTTGGCCTGTTGCCAACCTTTTTCTGTTTTGCACGTTTTGTATGCACGTTCTGTTTTTATGCCGTTCGGGATAGTACTGACATTCGCTGTCGAACGTTTCGAGCGATTATTTCTCGTCGTCTGGCAGTTTCACGTTTAGCTCAAGTACAGAGATGTCATCATCTTTATGCTCAAACGACAAATCAACCATGTTCGGATCAATATCAACGTATTTGCCAATCACCTTAAGAATGTCCTCTTTTAGCTGAGGCAAGTAAGAAGGCGCAGGGTCATCTTGGCTACGGCGTTCTGCCACAATAATTTGCAAGCGCTCTTTTGCTAGGCTTGCCGATTTTTTCTTTTGTGGGCGGAAAAATTCTAATAGTGACATGTCTAGCCTCCGAACAGTCGTTTAAATAATCCTTTCTTCTCCTCAGTAAGGAAACGAAACTCAACCTGATTGCCTAATAAGCGATCAACCGTGTCGGAATACGCCATACCAGCATCGGTGTTTTCGTCAAACGTAACAGGTACACCTTTGTTTGATGCATTCAGTACCGCCTGGCTTTCTGGGATCACACCCAATAGTGGGATATGAAGAATCTCTTCGACGTCTTCCACGCTCAGCATTTCGCCTTGGTTTACGCGTGAAGGGTTGTAACGAGTCAAAAGCAGGTGCTGCTTGACAGGCTCTAGCCCTTGCTCGGCGCGCAGTGACTTAGAATCTAAAATACCTAAGATTCGGTCAGAGTCGCGAACAGAAGAGACTTCAGGGTTGGTCGTTACAATCGCTTCATCGGCGTAGTACAGTGCCATTAATGCACCTTGCTCGATGCCTGCTGGTGAATCACAGATGACAAAGTCAAAGCCCATATCACCCAGTTCATTGAACACGCGCTGCACACCATCTTTGGTGAGCGCGTCTTTATCACGTGTTTGAGAAGCAGGGAGGATGAACAGATTGTCAGTACGCTTGTCTTTGATCAGCGCCTGATTCAACGTCGCTTCACCGTTAATGACGTTAACAAAGTCATAAACAACACGGCGTTCACAACCCATGATAAGATCGAGGTTACGCAAACCGATATCGAAATCGATCACCACAGTCTTATTACCCTTAAGAGCCAAGCCTGAGGCGATGGCTGCGCTTGAAGTGGTTTTGCCAACGCCACCTTTACCAGACGTTACTACAATAATGCGTGCCATTTTTTTTCCTTTTTAGATTAAATCGTGAGCGTCTCTAGATGTAATGATTCATCTGCTTTACTGATCATGACTTTCTTTTGCCAATACTCACTCTTAATTTGATCGCTTAACCAATAATTCCCTGCAATGGAAACCAGTTCTGCTTGTAAATCGTGGCAAATAATCCGCGCTTCCTGTTGGCCGTTTGCTCCCGCAATTGCGCGGCCACGTAACGTACCATGGATATGGATTGAGCCATCGGCAATCACTTCTGCGCCTGCACTTACATGTGATAGCACAATTAAATCGCCATCTTTCGCATAAATTTGCTGCCCTGAACGAATCGGCGTACGAACAATTTTCGCGGGTGCCGTTTTCGTTGATGCCTTTTTCACCGGTTCTGCGTTTTTCAGCGATTCTACATTTGTCGCCACTTTCTGCTTCTTTGTCTCTTGGCTTGCCGATTTACTTGCAGACATAATGGCAAAGCCTGCTTCTGAAGCAAGTTTTTGTACCTGCTTATCTTTGCAACCTGTGACACCCACCGGGATAAAGCCAGCATCTGCGATACCTTGTTTAAGGGCGGTGAAATCAATGTCGCCAGCGACTTTTGCTATATTGATAACTAAAGGCGCGGATTGAAAGAAAGAGGGTGCTTGAGACACTTTTTCTTGCAAAAATTCGACAGTGTTTATGATCTTGTTGTCAGAAAGGTGTAAAACTGACAAAGTAAAACTGCTACCTTTAAGGTCTGGTGAATGGGTCATCGTGGACTTCTTGCCTTTATTGAAAGAGCGTTGCCTTAAACTAGGTCTGTCATGTTATATTTCATCCTTTAACGCAGCAAGTTCTCTCGAAGGTAAATAAGCGAATTAATCTCAAATTTTTTGTTTAGTTTGCGAGAATTTGACGTTTTCAACTCAGTCCGTTGTAAAAGCGGCAAAATCAGCATAAAAGGCGTGTCATGCTTTGTTCTATTTATAAAAGCGCAAAAAAAGAAGGTGCTTACCTCTATATCCCTAAAAAGGATGATTTTTCACAGGTTCCTGACACCTTGATGCAGATGTTCGGTAAGCCTATCGCTGTCATGACGATTAAACTTGATGGCCGTACATTGGCACAAGTTGACATAGAGAAAGTCAAAACGTCATTACAAAGCGAAGGCTTTTTTCTACAACTTCCGCCTCCGCCGGAAAACTTATTAGAACAATACAAAGAACAAAAAGCTCAGCAAAAAGGCGAACAGTAAGCTGGCTTGCGAAGAGCTTCTGATTTGCTCAAGGAGTCAATATGAAAAAGTTACTGGCAACGTTGCTCAGTGTTGGTGTGTGTACCTCGGCTTACGCAAGTAGTGAGGGTTTTGAAGAATATTTACAGAAACTACGTACAGAAGCGCGTGAAAAAGGCATCTCTGAACAAGTGATCAGTGCTGCGTTCGCGAATGTTGAGTACAAACCTCGAGCGGTCAAAGCGGATCGTAATCAGCCAGAGAAGAAGCTAACGCTAGATGAATATATTCCTCGTGCTGTACCAGATTGGAAGGTGAAACAAGCTCGTAGCCTGTATAAAGAGCATTACGCAGAGTTAAAGCGCATTGGCGATACTTATGGCGTGCAGCCGCGTTTTATTGTCGCTCTATGGGGCGTAGAAAGTAACTTCGGTAAATTCACGGGTAATTATCGCATCATTGATGCACTGTCGACGATGGCATTTGAAGGTCGCCGTGAAGAGTTCTTCCGCAGCGAAGCCATGGCTGCATTGCAAATTCTTGACCAAGGCCACATCGATCTAGACAACTTCAAAGGTTCATGGGCGGGGGCGATGGGACAGTGTCAGTTCATGCCAAGCTCTTTCCTTCGCTTTGCCGCGGATGGCAACGGTGACGGTAAGAAGGACATTTGGAAAACCGAAGCTGACGTGTTTGCTTCGACAGCCAACTACTTGAGTAAATCCGGTTGGGATGACAGCTACACGTGGGGACGTCAGGTGAAAGTGCCACATGGCATTGATCGTGAATTAGAAGGCCGCACGGAAGAAAAAGGTAAGTACCTGCAAGAGTGGAGCAAACTGGGTATCACTAAGTACGACGGTAGTCCATTGCCAACACTCGATGAAGACATCAAAGCATGGCTAATCATGCCAGATGACGAAAATGGCCGTACTTACTTGGTGTACAACAACTACAACGTGCTAATGAAGTGGAATCGTTCTTATTACTTTGCATTGGCGGTAAGTCACTTAGCGGACACAATTCGATAAATAACTCGAGTGCTATATTTACAAGACGTTTACTAAAAAGGCTCCGCGAGGAGCCTTTTCTATTTCAATGTCTTGTTTCATGACTTATTTAAGACATAAGACAGGGTATTACTTGTCGGTATGGAACTGCTCACACGCCAGCATGGTATTCTCAATCAGGCTAGCGACCGTCATCGGGCCAACACCACCTGGAACGGGCGTAATAAAGCTTGCGTGCTCACGCGCTTTATCGTACTCCACATCGCCAACCAATTTACCTGAGTCTAAACGGTTAATGCCGACATCCACAATCACAGCACCTTTCTTAATCCAGTCACCAGGGATGAAGTTCGGTTTGCCTACCGCAACCACAACCACATCAGCTTGACGAACATGGTGTTCTAAATCTTTGGTAAAGCGGTGACACGTTGTGGTGGTACAACCTGCAAGCAACAGCTCTAGCGTCATTGGGCGACCAACAATGTTGGATGCACCTACAACCACAGCGTGTTTACCACGTAAATTGATATTGTATCGGTCGAGTAGGGTAATAATGCCTTTCGGCGTGCATGAGCGCAGTTTAGGGATGCGCTGAGCAAGGCGACCCACGTTGTACGGATGGAAACCATCGACGTCTTTCTCAGGGTGAATACGTTCTAGAACATGCGTACTATCAATGCCCGCTGGCAGTGGTAATTGAACTAAAATACCATCGATTTGGTTATCGTTATTCAGCTCATCGATGAGAGCAAGTAACTCTTTTTCTGTCGTGGTAGCAGGAAGGTCAAAAGACTTAGAAATGAAGCCAACTTCTTCACATGCTCGGCGTTTACTGCCAACATAAACTTGAGAAGCTGGATCTTCACCAACTAAAACTACTGCAAGACCAGGAGCACGTAAGCCCGCCTCAACACGCGCTTTTACACGTGCAGCAACTTCGGAGCGAACAGTTTGGGAAATGAGAGTTCCGTCTATATTTTGAGCAGTCATGACTTTCCTTATATATTAAGAAGGCAAATTATTTGCCGCGCATTGTCGCAGAAATTCAAATTAACATCCATACGCAAACGTTTGCTTTGTGGTGATTTTAAACATAATCTTGCTTGGTGTCCTTTTTTTAGGCACTCAGAACATAATGTTACGAAAAGCCGTTGATTTACCCATTTGAACTCGTATAATCCTTTTCCTGTAGCGCGCCCTTAGCTCAGCTGGATAGAGCACGTCCCTTCTAAGGATGTGGTCGTAGGTTCGAATCCTACAGGGCGTGCCATTTATTCTAGAAAGCCCCGATAACTCAATGAGTTGTCGGGGCTTTTGCGTTTTAGCGACATCGTTGGAAGCCTTTTAATGACCCACTCGATGATCTGACTCCTTGGGAGTATTTAGCAAGGCATAAAAGTAGGAACAACTCCAATTTAGACTGCCACTAAAACAGGGAGGGTTACAAGTACCGATTATCAGGGGAGCACTTCAAATTCGAGCATTAGAAAAAAACACCATTGTTATGCCGTTTTTTTCTCGGGGGTGCTGAGAAGTTCTGAAATCCGAGAGTACAACCACTCCATATCTAAACACTTATCCTGTTCAAGACGAATCACTGAGCCAATACTCATTGGTTCGGCTCTATCCGCAAGCGCGGCTAGCTCTGGCAGGTATTCGTGTTTTGGATGTTTATCGGAGCGATGCGGGATCCGTTCTTCATATCTTTTGGCTACGGTCGTCCCAGAAATCTGGTTCCAAACTTCGATAACTGTATCGACTTGAGCTTCATAGAGGTAGTGAATCAGGCTTTCTTTTGGCTGAAATCCAAACCACGCATCCACGACAAAGATATGGTTTTGGGGAGCTTGTTTAATGATATCCCAAATCACTTGATACGCTGCTTTGCCAAGTTCACGGTTAATCGTACGATTGTAGTTTTCAACCGTTGCCATGAAAGGCTCTTTGATCGTATCGATGGAAAGATACGTGATATTAAAATAACGGGCGATATTGTACGCAACAGAGCTTTTTCCAGACGCTGGTACACCATTCACCAAAATCACGGTCTTTCCAGTTGAGGCGATATTTTTACTCATATCAACTCCAGTAACTGTTCCTGTGAGCGAACCTGACGAATGGACTGTATTTTGTCATCGTCATCCAGCATTGAAACGATGGAACCTATGCCTTGCTCTATATGACCATTGCTGTCAGTGGCACCAAACATAATGATAATATCGGCTGGGACGCTGCCGTTAAATGAAATAGGCTTATCAAGCAATACTAAACTAAAGCAGTTTTTTAACACCCCACATTCAGGGCGAGCGTGGGGGATAGCAATCCCTTCATCAAAGACATAATAAGCGCCATTGTCGCGAGTGCTATCAATGACAGAGTCCGCATATGATTCGGTCAAATAACCATTTTTTATCAGCGGCTTAGCAGCCAGCTGGATGACCTTTTCCCAATTGGGTTCATCGACACCTATCTGGATGGCTTCCGATTCAATCAATAATTCTTTTATATTCATATCTCGCCTAAAAATTTTTTCTGGTTGTGTTTCTAAGCTCGTCGATTTTTATAAACAATTCATCGACTTTATGTTGGTATCCTTGGGTTTTGGCGAAAATTTTGAGTGCTTTGTTGTACTCAACCATCAGTTTCTTTTGTGTATCAAAGTTCGATTCATCTTGATGTAATGCCGTTTCCAACTTAAGGATACTTTCCTCTATCTCCTGAGCACTGACGGTATCGCTCTGAACGTTCGACTTTGTTGCCGCAGGGGATGGACGAGGTTTAGATTGAAACAAAGATTGGATCGCTTTCAACATAAGAGCTCCTTTATTGACTGCCGGACAACCCAGCAGTCATACCTATATAGAAGGGTGTTTTATTGAAAAAGTTGAATTTTCTGTTTCAATACTTCCTGCACCGCATTGTTAGCTGGAATTAAGAACTTACGTACGCTGTCATCCACTTTGCCTTCCGCACAGGTTTTCTGAACATTACCAACCCACTGCACATTCATTTCTGTACCGACGTTAACTTTCTCAATACCACTGGCAACCACCAATCGCATGTCTTCATCACTCACACCCGTACCGCCATGTAACACCAAAGGCGTTTTTGTCAGGCTAGTAATTTTTCTGAGTAGTTCATGCTGAATGTTGGTTTTTGCTGTGTAAGAGCCATGCACCGTCCCAATAGAGATCGCCAACATATCCACACCGGTACCGTCAACAAACGCTTGAACTTCTTCTGGCGTGGTAAAGGCAATATCACTTTCCGCAACCGCTTTTCCGTCTTCACTGCCACCAATCGCACCTAATTCCCCTTCAACCGTCACGTTACGAGGGTGAGCGTATGCAATGACCTCTTTCGTATTGGCGATGTTTTCTTCCAACGGCAAGTGCGAGCCGTCATACATGACGGAGCTGAAACCGGTGTCGATAGCCAATTTGATATCGTCAATGTTTGAGCAATGATCTAAGTGCAAACAAGCGGGCACCTCTAGGGTTCGGGACAGGGATTTGATGGAATCCACTATCAACTCGTGACCTAAGAATTGCGCTGTCCCTGTTGAGATCTGAATCATTAATGGAGACTGAGTCTCCTGAGCCGCTTTGAAAAAGGCTGGCAGCATTTCCAAACAGTGGAGGTTAAATGAACCAATCGCCTGGAAGCCTCTTTCCTTCGCGATAGCTCGTAATTCAGTAAAGTTATACAGTTTCATTGGTTAATTCCTTTTGTTTGGTTTCAGAGTCGATACTGCGGTGAACAAAATAAGTAATAGCGATAATAAAGACGGTAAATAGAGCAACAAATGTCCAGTTGCCGTTGAAGGCGTTGCCTAGCAGTAAGCCGGTAGAGATAACGTCAGAATCACTAAAGGTGACGCCCACAAAGCCGTAACTTTCTAATAACGGGATAAGAATTGCGGGTAAGAAGGTGATGAATAAACCATGCACAACACCACCGATAATAGCGCCTCGTCTTCCACCCATAGCGTTACCAAAAATGCCCGCTGTGCCACCTGCAAAAAAGTTAGTGAGCAGACCCGGTAGAATCATCGCCAGACCAAACATCGGGAAAACCAGCATGCCAATGATGGAACCAACGGTCGTAGAAAGGAAACCAACAATGACGGCGTTTGGTGAATAAGGGAACAAGACCGGACAATCCAAAGCAGGTTTTGCATCGGGTACCAATTTCATGGCAATGCCACGGAAAGCAGGAACCAACTCGTTAAGCAATAGACGAACACCTGCGTACAGCACAAACACACCGGCCACAAAAGTGATGGATTGCATGAATGAGTACATCAAGTAGTTGATGCCATTCGCCATTGGTTCAATGTATTCAGGGCCTGCGACAAGCGCTGGGATCAAGTACATCGGGACCATGACCACCGCCATAGACAGGTAGGTATCATTCAAGAACTTGAAACCATCAGGCAGTTCAATGTCTTCAATGGATTTTGAGTTTTTACCAATAAGCTTGGCGACCGCCGCTTGCACTAAGTATCCAATGGTGCAGAAGTGTCCTAACGCAACATCATCAGATTCGGTGATTTTTCTGACGATAGGCTGAGCCAGAGCCGGCATGACAACGGCCATGATCCCACCGAAAATACCGCCAGTTAAGATAAGTGGCAGACCAGTTAAGCCCGATTTGTAGCCAATCACGGCACCAATAGTCGCCATCCACAAGAGTGCTTGCCCTGTGAGGAAGATATACTTCCAAGGAGTTAAGCGCGCAATAATAATATTGGTAATGAAAATAACTAATAAGGTTAAGGCAACTTCAGAGCCTAGTTCTCTATTGGCAAGCCCAGCGATAGCGGCAACGTCTGTGATGTAACCCGTCATTCCAAAACCATGAGTAAATATCTGGTTTAAGAACGTTAAGGTCTCAACAATAATATTGATACCTGCCATCATTACCAAAAAACCGAGTAAGGTTTTAAAGGTACCTTCTACTGTTTTACCAACAGATTTCTTTTGTAGAATTAGACCTAGCATTGCAATAAAAGCAATTAATATTGATGCCTGACCTAATAAATCATGGATTATAAAGTTAAAAAAAGCGTTCATAGATGACCTCTATGTTTTATTTATTTGTTTGACTTTTTAATTAAACATTTAAAAAAGGAGTGAGTTTTTCTTCTATTTCTTTTTTATCTGTCAATTTATTTAAAGATATTATTTTTGAGGATTGGTTTTCTGTTGCATCAGAACTTAATACATCCGCAAATGTCTTTTGAGTCAGTATCACATCATAATCAAATGCACTGGCTCCAGAAACGTCGGTATGATCAATCGTAAAATCAACACCAAGCTTTTTTAAAACCGTTTTTGCGCTCATTTCTATTGCAAAGCTAGAACCAAGCCCACATCCACAAACACAGAGTACTTTAATCATGTTATATCCTTTATTATATTAGATTTAGATTATGTTTAGGTCTTTTGCGAGTTTCACGTAATGGTCGTCCTTTTCCGTTTGTCTCCTTTGTATACTGGACAGATCAATGGGGATTGCTCTGTTACTTGAATTAATAATGATGGCTTTATTTGTTAACCCTGATTGAAGGCACCGTATCACTTCTTTAGCCATTAAAGTGCCTTGATACAACTCTTCACAGCAAGGTTCACCTGAGCGTAAGCTAAAACCGAGAATGGCTTTCCTAATCCTTGTTGAAACAAGGGGTTCAAGCTCTGTTATCACGGTGTCAATAGCCCCCTGAAATCCGGGATAATACTCTTTTGTGTAACCTTCGGAGCACAAAATAACCACAGAGTTTTGTACTTTAAGTCGCTGATTTATCTTCTGTGATAGCGCTTCTATAGAAATAGGATATTCTGGGATCAAAGCGATATCTGCGTTAGATTTTATTGCCGATTGTAATGTTAATTCACCAGAATAAGCGCCCAGCAATTCAACCATAAAAATACGATTAGGTAGTGCTCTTCCGGTCATTCTAAGCTTTTGGACTTCAAGCCTGACTTGTTCACAAGCAGTGGAGAAACCTATGGTATAATGACTACCACTAACATCATTATCTATGGTCATTCCGACACCAAAACAATTAACACCGTATAGTGATAATCTATTGAGAAATTGAAGAGACCCATCTCCACCGGCTAAAATTAATACATCGATTTTACTTTTATTTAAGTTTTTAACTATTCTTAAATATTCACCTTCAACAAGTTTATTTTCTGTTCTACCAGACGTTAGTATTGGCATTGGTGACAATGCGTAATCAATTAAGTCTCGGTAAGTGGCTTCCTTAAACTTGTCATTGAGTAATCCATTGATTCCACCATCGTACAAAACAATATCTGAGCACGTATTTTTAGATATTTGGAGAAGGAAGTTATTTATACCAACGGCATCACCACCACTGATTGCTATCGCTATTCTCATAAATCCTCCCCTTAAGTTGATGACTTCATTTTGGCTTTTAGGTGGATTATTTTTTTGAATCAAGTCACAAAGATATTCAATTTCAACTTGCTGTTATGATTAAATCGCTATTTTCAACAGTTATTTTTGTGATGTAAGTCACTTTAAATATTAAGCAGAAACGAATATAACTTATTGTTTTATATGTTTTATTTTTAAATCGCCCCCTAAAAAATAGTAAGTCGTATTAAGAGCCTTAATATAAGCTTAATAATGTGATGCCTTTCTCATTTATTCGGGGAAATAATTTGACTAATGAAATCATTTTGTATCTGGGCTGCTTTCTTTCTCTGTTATTTAAACTTTCTTGTGTCTAATTTTGTAAACCTCACCGCTGCGCCATTACGCGTAGAGCACAGAAAAATAAGAAAACACGGGAAATCACGACAAACACAGAAATAAACCTGACCCTCTCGGGGCGTAGCATTGGGTGGGCTGATGTGGGTAATGTGCGTTTTCTCTTCGGAGAGTGTTAAGCCTCTATTGTGTGATACCCGCTTAACAGCAATAATTTTTTCTGAGCGCGAGTGTGTCAGTATCCAGTGCAACGCTTTTGCTTTGCCGCGTTTACCTGCATAACTATCGGCCACAGAGGCTTTCCCTGAGGGAGTGATACAGGCTTACCGTATTCCGTATGTTACGCAATGTCAGGGTAGATGCTCGCTATGGTGCGGAGAGTTCAATGATCACGAAAGAGCATGGGGTAATCTCTTTCCGACGCTTTTCCCTTTTTGTTACAGTGTATTAACCACTTCCGCTGTTTCAACGTATAACGCACCTTCTGCGAATTAACGTATGTTCATCATGCTGACGACCTAGCACTCACCCAATTTTGTGGTTATCAGGAGGATCGTCCTCTCACGGTTTCAATCCCGATTGGCAAATGCCAACCTTCGTTACATTGTCAGAGCCGCTACTTCATTCAGGCTCCTAGGGTCTGTTGATGTTTCGAGATGATTTTTGCAGCGAGTTGTTGAGGTTTTATACAAGGAAGAGGCTTTGTGGTGCAGCTAGCCTACACGAGGAGCCGATGACGCAGTAGAAAAGCTCAACAAACGCTGCCCTTCGGGTTCGAGCTAGGCGCCCCACTAAAAGCATTTTATACGGCGTTAAGTTTCATTTACTTAGAATAACTAGGTTTCAATCAACTTGCCTTGTCTAAAATGCTTTTATCTCGAACAAAATTTAACCACGAAACTGAAGCACTTCAAGTGGTTGTCTTTGCGCTGTTGTCCAACTGAATTTTTATCCGTAAGTTACCGTTTTAATTTGCAAACTTTGCTGGCTGAAAAGATGAAACTAACACGGGGCTTAAGTCGGATTTCTAACGCTTGGTGAGTTTGGTTTCAATTGCGACAGCGATTTTTACGGCGTAAATTTTGAGTTGAGTGTTTGCGTTATCAGGCACTTAGTTTAGCATTAGGCATCAAAAATTGCTTCGAGGTATACGGTTGAAGACGATAAAAAGTAGCTTCTATCCTGAGTGTGATCTTGAGAATAAGAACAACTATAAACGAGTGTTCTATATCAAGAGAGATGGGAATATAGTGGAAAAAATTGTTTTAGATGTCCTAGACCCTTTTCACAGAGAAACACTTATTTTCACACATTATCTAAGTCACTTGGTCAGGAATTTTTGTAAAAAAAATATAGGTATTTATCTAACTTCCCGAGATAAGCCTTGGGACTTCCAAATTGAAACAAGTGAGAATTCAAAGTTCAATGTTGAAATAACCTCAATAGCTGAGTCATATAAAGTCTTTAATAACCACTCTAGTGAGGAACGTTACACTAAGTGGAAACAGCAAAAAGAAATACCACTGCACGAGCTTATCAAGCTAGGAAAACTCTTTCCAAGTGATGCTATCAATAGTGTTGTTCAAGAGTTTTTACTGGCGGGTATTGGTGAAAACGATTTGGTCTTTAACCCTTTGTGTTCAAAAGAGAGAACCGTGTTTATTAGTAAATTACCTTCTCCAGTGAAAATTGCTGAAAAGGTACTTTTAGATAGTATTTCAAAAAAAGCAGTGAAGAGGCATGAAGGTAAAGATCAAACAGTAATTATCATTGATAACCGTACTATGTCACTTGAAATGGACGACTTTTACTCGGCTTTACCTAGCATCTCAGAATACTGTGAATCGTTGGATTTTCCGGAAATATGGTTATATACAGGGCATTGCTCAGACGATGATGGTAATAATGCTGACTTTAGTTTTATTCCCATTAAAGTCCGTCAATACCAAGCCAAAGTTTTGAGCTTGATGGCTGAGCAAAGTGAGTGTGGGAAGTTTGTGTGGTAATGCTACCTTACAAACGAATATGGCAGATATTTACCCTAAGCATACCTAATCCGTTAATCACTAATTTAGCAAAACATGTAGTTCTGAAATGTCCAAAGGTGTGCCGACAGGGCAGGAAACATGAAATGCCCAAACTTTTTTGTTAAATCTATCAGTAACTTGACACCACCGAAGTATTCACTGAGCTTGTTAGTTTTAATGCGTCTACAACCCTCAATTCTTGATTGGGTCGACTATAAGTATAGCAATACCGAGGTAGTAATTATTGTTGGAGGTGGCTACAAAGTATTGTAAATTTTGAGCTTTATACCATCCAGCGTACAAAAAAGTGAGAATATTGAGAGGCCGAATGTCCTGTATGAAAACTGCCAGTAGTTATTCAGGTATATAGTTTATGTTATTGTTTAAAAGAACTAAATCATGATTTTTCGGCAAGATTGGATCATGCTTCAGCGCGAGGTAGATTTGCGAGTGATAGAGGTCTACGAAGGCCTTCCGGAAATACTATTTGAGATGCTAGTTACTGGTGAAGATCATCGATTTTGGTGTCACAACGGTTTTGACTCCATAGGGCTAACGCGTGCTGTTTGGCAAACAATAGCAATTGGTTCAAGGCAAGGCGGGTCTACAGTAGCCATGCAATTGGTGCGAACTTTAACTGGCGACTATGAAGCTACCGCCTTGAGAAAGCTAAAAGAAATATATTTGGCTGTAAGACTAACTAAGTATTTAGGTCGACATAAGATACTTAAACTCTATCTTTCGGTAGCGTATTTTGGATGGAACATGCATGGTGCTAATGCAGCGTGTAAGAAGTTAAATCTATCATTAGAGTCTCTCAGTGATGAACAAGCGGCTTCAATCATAGCGCGTCTCAAGTACCCAGAGCCAAAATACAAAAGTATCCGTAAAGAAGAGCTAATTAACGACAGAGCGTTGTACATAGTTGCTAAAAGCATAAGGTTAAGGAAAAAGAAATATATGAAGTCATTTAGTGTCCCAGAGCCGTTAAGGCATGTTCTTGGTACTTACCCTAATGCTGGAGAGATTAAAGAAGCAGCAAAAGGTGGTGATTCGGCTAAACATGCAATTGCAAGGCAGTGGTTATCGGAAGGTATCCCTTATGCTTTCAAAGACTGTCCGGGTGTTTATGAGTCTCTTCGTACTTGGATAGCAATGCGGTTAGATATTGACCCAAAGGATGTTAACTTAACAGGCAGCGCTAGGTTGGGCCAGTCATTAGCTCCTAGCAAGCTGGGTAAGCAGTTCGATAGCACATCTGATTTGGATATTTTCATTGTCTCACCTAACCTTTTTGGTAATTTGAAAAATGACTTTTTTTCATGGTCGGACGACGTAGATTCAGGGTATATAAAGCCATCTAATGACAGGCAATCTCGATTTTGGTCAGATAACTTATCACGGTGCCCAAAAACTATCGCCAGAGGTTTTATTGATGTCCATATGATCCCAAATTTAAACCAATATGACACAGCACAAAGAATAGCCCAAACGTTGTACCTAATGACCGAAAAGCTTGCTGTTACTAAGGGAGCACCTTCAATCAAAAAGGCTTCAATTCGGTGTTACGAATCTTGGGAAAGTTATGTGAGGCAGGTGTCTCTAAGTCTCTAGGCTTTAATTGCTCAGCAACTTTTCGGCACGATGATCGCTAGCAAGGTTTTGTCCAAAAAGCGTTTAGGGGATAGTGGGTGATTATGTCAGTAAACCAATCGTTCAAAGGCAAATTGGGTGACGCCGATGAACGATAAGTTGGTATACATTGGATAAACCACATCAACTGCTGCAACGTGGCTTTCACCCATCACTTCTTCATCATTTTGGCTAGATCAGCAAATGGGTTATAGGTGGCACCTTCGTGCTCATCTTCGCCGGGCTTAATCTCGCTGCCGTAACGTTCATGTTCTAGGTATTTACTGTGCTCATTGTCGTGGCAGTAGAGACACAATAACTCCCAATTACTGCCATCTTCAGGATTGTTTGTGTGGTCGTGATCTTTGTGGTGAACCGTGAGTTCACGCAGGTTAGAGTAGACAAATTCTCTTGCACACCTTCCGCATACCCAAGGGTAAAGTTTCAGGGCTTTTTCTCGATAACCGGCTTCTTTACGTGCGTAGTTGGCACTGCTTCCGTAGTAATCTGATGACATGGTGGTTTCTCTAAGTGTTCTTATCTTGATGTGTTCGATGCTAGCACGAACATTGACGATAAAAAGTGACCAAGGCTACGTCTTATCTTGCTACTGAGGTTAAGCCTTAGTTGGAAATCCGCACCGAATGTGAACGGTGCGGATGAGCGGTTCGGGCCATGTTACAGCTTTTTGAAAATGATGGAGGTATTGATACCGCCAAAGGCGAAGTTATTACTCATCAAGTACTTGACGTCGAGTTCTCTGCCTTGTCCGGTAATGTAGTCCAAATCGCCACACTGGGCGTCTATGTTGTCCAAGTTGAGGGTAGGGTTAAACCATCCGCTGTGCATCATTTCTAGGCCTAACCAAGCTTCAATGGCACCACAAGCGCCAAGTGTATGGCCGAAGTAGCTCTTTAATGAGCTGATGGGGACTCTACCCAGTGCGTTGGCTGTGGCGTTGCTTTCAGCAATATCACCGCGCTCGGTTGCGGTGCCATGTGCAGACACATAATCAATTTTATCGGCTGGTAACCCGGCATTTTGCAGGGCCATTTCCATACAGATTTGCATGGTGTCCATTTGTGGTTGAGTCACATGGGCGGCATCGCAGTTGCTGGCAAATCCGATGATTTCCGCATAAATTTTTGCACCTCGAGCGACTGCGTGGTCATATTCTTCCAGTACGAGCGTACCTGCACCTTCGCCGATCACCAGACCGTCACGGTCAGTATCGTAAGGTCGTGGTGTGCTTTGAGGGGCTTCGTTTTTCAGACTGGTTGCAAATAAGGTATCAAAGACCGCAGATTCGGTCGGGCAAAGCTCTTCCGCCCCGCCTGCTACCATTACAGTTTGGTAACCGTGTTTAATCGCTTCGTATGCGTATCCAATCGCTTGGCTCCCAGACGTACAAGCACTGCTGGTGGGAATCACACGTCCTTTTAAACCAAAGAATAACCCCACGTTTACCGCTGTGGTATGAGGCATCATTTGAACATAGGTCGTCGCAGTGATGGCTTTGGTCGTTTTGTCATTTAACATCACGCCGAATGCACCAATGGCGTCGGTACTGCCAGTTGATGATCCATAAGCAATACCAGTTTGGCCATTGGTCAGCACGGCATTGCCGAGTAAACCGGCTTGGTCTAGTGCATTCTCGGTCGCGACCGTTGCCAGCTTAGAGACTCGGCCCATCCCACGTACTTGCTTTCGCTTATAGTGCTTCGGTAACTGGAAATCCGGTACGGGAGCAGCCAGTTTGGTGTTTAAACCATCGTACTGTTCGTAGGATGCCATATACTGAGTGGCATTTTGGCAGTCTCGCAGCTTGGGTTCGACGGAGTTCCAATCGTTACCAAATGCTGTGACACCAGACATCCCTGTGACGACGACTCGACGGTTCATACTAAACCTCCGTTTACAGAGATAACTTGACGAGTCACGTAAGCGGCGATGTCCGACATAAGGTAGCTTACCAAGCCTGCGACTTCTTCTGGCTCGCCCATACGGCGTAAAGGGATTTGCGGCATCGCATGTTCTTTCACGTGCTCATCAACCATGCCAGTATCAATCAGGCCTGGCGCAACGCAGTTCACGGTGATTTTCCGTTTTGCTAACTCCAATGCCAGAGATTTGGTTGCCCCAATGACGCCTGCTTTTGCTGCGCTGTAGTTGGTTTGGCCGCGGTTACCCATTAAACCAGATACAGAAGCAAGTGTGACGATTCGACCGCCTTTGCGTTTCTGTACCATCGGCATTACGCAAGGGTGGAGAACGTTATAAAAACTGTCGAGGTTGGTGTGAATCACTCCGTCCCATTCTTCTTCTGTCATGGCAGGAAACGCAGTGTCTCTGGTGATGCCTGCGTTGTTCACTACACCGTAATAGGCCCCGTGTTCTGCGATGTCGGCTTCTAACTTTTCTCGGCATGCTTCACGGTTACTAATATCAAATTGGATCAATCGACCTGAACCGCCATTGTGTTCAATGAGTGTTAATGTCTCTTGGGCACCTGCTTGGTCGCCCATGTAATGTACGACCATGTGGAAACCATCTTTGGCTAACTGTACCGCGATGGCTTTGCCTATACCTTTGCTTGCACCTGTAACGAGGACTTGTCGGGTCATTGTTGACTCCTAATTTTCATTTCTTGTAATTTTTCTTTTGATGGCACGTAGACGTTTAACTGACAAGTTGCCACGGTGGCCCCTTGTCGCTCCATTCTGGCAGAAAATACCGCCATGCCATTGTCTTCCATTAGTTTTTCTGCGTATACGTCAAGCACTTCACCCAGAGAGAACGCGTCACATTCAGAGGTGTACCGGCGGCTGCCTAACAAAAAACCGATTGGTGATGGCTGTTGCTTTAAAAATGCGTGGTAGCCAGACCAAGCCGCGACCGATTGCGCCATAAACTCGATGCCCACATACGCTGGCACGGTTTGAGAAACGGAATCGAAAAATGGATTGTGCGCGCCAATTTCTACCTGACAATGGATCGAGTCTTGCTGCACATCGAGCGCACGATCGACCAAAATCATTGGCTTATCGTGCGGAAGAAGTTGTTCGATAGGAGGAAGTTTAGTCATGAGCGTAACCAAAGATAAGACTAATGTTGTTGCCCCCAAAGGCAAATGAGTTACTGAGAATGGCTTTTTCTCCGAGTTTAGTTGGTTCGTTTACCAATGTTACCTCGATGCCGTCGTCTTTATTTTGGCAATGCTGGATCGGAAGCGCCAAATTGTATTTGAGAATATGCCAAGCAATGGCTGCTTCTGTGGCACTGGCTGCCCCTAGGGTATGTCCAGTCAGGGGTTTGGTTGAGCTCACCGGAACCGAATCGCCAAAACAGCGCTGAATCGCTTTGCTTTCCATCGCGTCATTCAGTGGCGTTGCGGTGCCATGTGCGTTGATATAGCCAATGTCTTCGGCGGTCAAGCCCGCATCTTGCAGTGCTTTTCGCATCGCTTGTTCTGCGCCTAATCCTTCCGGGTGCGGGGCTGATATATGATGAGCATCGGAGCTATCACCTGCGCCCAGTAAGGCAACACGAGCCGGAGCGTTGCTTAACAGCATGATCGCAGCAGATTCACCAATATTGATACCATTGCGATGCTGGTCAAAGGGTTTACAGTGGGTGTCGGACAACGCTTCTAGCCCGTTAAAACCATTAACGGTCAGTCGGCATAGCGTATCTACACCGCCCACGATGACCGCATCAACCACTCCAGAACGCATTAAACGTTGCGCAGTGAGAAAGACGCGACCACTCGAAGAGCATGCAGTCGAAATGGCGTAATGCGGACCAGTTAAATCAAAATAGGCCGCGATAAAATCACTGCAGTTACCCATCTCTTGTTTGCTGTAGTGGAAGTCAGAAGGAAAGGCGCCATTCGTCGCTTTTTGTTCCAGAGCGATTTCACCATCCGCGATGCCTGACGTACTGGTACCGATCACTACCGCGATACGGTCTCGGCCATAACGAAGAATTGCATCTTGTACATCAGACTCAATTTGTTGGAGGGCGGAGAGGGCAAGGCGGTTATTTCTACTATCAAAGTGATTCAATGCGCCAGGTAGAGTCGGCAGCGATTCTGCGACTAGACCAAGCACCGTTTGGCGACCTGAGTTCAAAATATCGCGGTCGACAACCATGTTTGACGTTTTGGCTCCTGACAAACATTGATGAATCGCTTCGACATCGCAGCCCATGGCGGAATGAAAGCCGCAGGCTTGGATATACAAAGGTTGGGGAGAGCGAATAGACATAGGGTCGTTCTTTATTATTAATTTATCTGATGCTGTAGTGTTTGAATAGAAATTGAAAACGCTTGTTTCTGGTGATGAAACTCAATATCTCCCTCTAGGTGATTGGAGGAACTGTACTGAATAACAATCACAGATTCACCGTCACCATCAACAATGGTGCGTGAGTATGGTGTATCAACCATTCGCCAGCTTACCTTATTTAATGGGCCTTCCCAAGCGGAACTCGGCCACAGTGTGAGCATCAGGTTAAACAACACCTGTTCTGGCTGTGGTAGTGACTGTTGCAAACCATTGAGCACTTCTGTCTTTACTTTATGTCCATCGTAAGACAGCGAGAGGATACGAGTACCCCAAGAAGAAAAACCCGCTAACACCACATCCTGGTTTGTGACTTGCAACTGGACGGGAAGTTGTTCGGTTTTCTTGTTTCCTGCTACTTGCCAAGATGCTGTGATCAACTGACTTGCCGTTAACGAGTGACCAAGGCTAGCTGGTGTAGGCAGCGTAATCTTGATGTTCGGAGCAGCTTCTACCTGCGTTGATGCATGTTGCGGCACGAGGCTACAGGCTCCCAACAGTAGGCCGAATAGAACGATCGTAGCGCGGTAAAACGTTTTTAGTTTGCTCATGAGGTCACTTCCTCTGATTTTATGGCCATAGGTGAGAGCAGCCAAGCCACGAAAATACCGCTGAGTACCGTGATGCCAAAACTATGAATGGCGTGGGTTTGGCTCAGTGACAATAACCCAAAGGACAGTACCGTCGTGATGGCAGACAAAGTGATCGCCAGTAATGTGCTTAAACTGCGGGCTTTCTCGGCGAAGAATAGCGTGTAATCAATGCCAATACCGAGTATCAGGATCAGTCCGAGCAAATTGAACAGGTTGAGCGTTGCTCCCGTAGCGGCTGCGGTTGCCAGTCCACATGCACATGCAATCAGGGACGGTAGAAAAATTTGCCGGCTGTGGGCTACGCCATAGCGTTTGATTAACACGAGCAAGATAACCGCACTGGCGGCGGCCAATAGTTCCATAATCTTAACGCGATATTCGCCAAACAGTGACGAGACTTCTTCCGCTTTGTTTAGGTAGGTGACATTGGCTTCAGATTGGGTAAATGCCTTGACCACTTCTGGATGTTGCAGGTGGTTGAGCACGATAATGGCAGCAGAAAGCCCTTCTATCTTGTTCAAATAGAGAAAACGTATCGGTGCAGAAACAGGGTGTTGTAAATACGCCTCTAGCGTGACAGGAGCAAATGCGTCGTTGAGTTCCGGGAGGTCGCTGAGTTGCAATGCCGTGCTCAGTTGGTTTGCTTGGTTCGCATAAAGGTCGCGTATGAGCTGATGATCGTGCTGCTGACGTTCAATCGAGCTCACATACTGATGCAGGCTCTGATAGCCTTCAATAACGTGCTCAGATTGCCATGAAGCTAACGTTGGCGTTAGCGATTCCAGCTGTTCTAGTAAACGTTGATTATTTTCTGCGGTGACGACCAACATTTGTTGCGAAGATTGCATGCCGCTGAGCTTGGTGACCAGCGCTTCTTGCTGTTTGAGGTCTTTTGGCATGGCTTGCAGCAGATGAATATCGTCATTGTAGTTAAGGCCCACTAAAAAGTAGCCACTGAAAAGGGTACAAAGGGTCGGCAGTCCTATTTTTAACCAAGGCTGCTGCCATACTTTCAGCCAGCTGGACAACAGTGAACGCCCGGGTAACGTCGCGTTGGGATGTGATGGTAGAGAGGCGAGCAATGGATACCAAGCCACGACCGTCGCGTAAGCAGCCACTAACCCAATCGAAGAAAATAGAGCAAGTTGTTGTAGCCCTGGGAATGGCGCGACCAGCATACCGAGGTAGCCAATTAAACTGGTGACTAACCCAAGCGTAATGGCGATGAAAATATGCTTGAGACCTTTTCGGCTGTCCCAACTGGCGCCCGCTGCGAGCCGCTCAGTGAGATAGTGGAAGGCATAATCGATGGAGACCCCGATCAAGCTGGCACCGAAGACTAAGCTAAAGAGATGCACTTTGCCAAATATCCACGTTGTGATTGAAAGTGCGACGAGCAACCCGATGGCTATCGACAACAGGGCGAGTGACAAAGGCATGGCACTGCGGAATATGAAGAGGAACAAGAATACAATACCAAGCAGCGAAAAAACGCCAATGGTACTGATTTCGGACTTAGCACTTTGGGTGCCAAAGTCGGCGTAGAACAAGACACCTGTGTGAGCGATGTCTGCGTGAAATGCCTTTTCGACGTTCTCTTCTAGCGCACGAATATCAGGCACCGCTTGTTGCCCTTTAATACTGTAGGGTGAGTGATTGAGCTCTGCCGTCACAAGCAAGTATTGTCGACCTTCCTTCTGCGTCGATAGGTAGCCGTTATCCAGTCGGAAAGACGAAGATTGTTGCGTAACTTGCGTTAAATAGTCCCGAAATAACAAAAAGGGGTCACTTTGCAGCTCTTGCCCGGTCACGCCAGAAAACGGGTTATAAAGGGACTGCACAACGTGTTGAACCTGCTTCGCTGGGTTGTGACTTAGGCGTGTTCTCTGTTCTGGAGTCAGAAACTGAAAACGGTGCTGGAAGTAATAATTGGACCACGCTTGCTGCTCTTGCAAAGAGATCTTACCAACCACCTTATTAAAGTGTGGCATTTGGCGAAGCCCTGACTCTAAGGCGGATACCGCTTGGAACAACGCTTTTTTCTCCGTCGCGGTCAGCACAAACACGACTTTGTCACTCAGACTGGCAGAGACGGATTCAAATGCTTGTTCCGCAACCGGGTTCTGCTGATTCTTCGGCAGCAGTTTTAATATGTCGGTCTCTATTGGCGAGTTTGCGTTCCACAACCATTGTTTGAGCAGCAATACGCTGGCCAAGACAACAATGCTTAGCCAAGCCAGAGCCAGGGACCGCGAACCAAGGCTAAAACGAGAAGCGGAATTGGGCGTCTTCAGCATCCGTCAGTTCCTGTGGTATCGAAGTTTGATGGCTAAATTCAATGTCAGTTTTATCACCACGTAATTCTTGCAGCGTGAGGTTGTCAATGTGCTCGTTACCAGATAACACAATCGACTTAAAGACAGCGTTAAGGGGGGGCTGCTTAGGGGCTAATACCAATCGCCACTGACCTTTATCGGCTGAAAAATCCAATGAGAACTGCGTTTTTAAAGCGGTTGTATCACCGTGAAACACAGACAGAAAAATACGGCTGAAATAGAACGCCATTGGGTTATCTTTGGCAGAGATCGTTTTTGGTTCTTGATCGGCAAACGTTTGACGAAGTTTGTTCTCAGTGAGGACTAAGTTGACTGGAAACGGTGTGTCCTGTTGCCACAGCAACCCATGCATTTGACTGAGTGTAAAATGACCGCTGGAACGCAAAGGCTGATTGAACATGTCAAGATGACGCTGTTGGGTAAATTCGCCGCGCACTACTGGATGTTGCGATAGCTGTTGTTGTAGCGACGCCAGGTCGGTGACATTTGCCGCCGCGGAAACCGAAAACAGTAGCGCGAAGGAGAGAAGCCATTTTTGCATCAATTGACGTTCCCTTGGTTATGCCACTGTGTCACTTTGTCCAAAAAAACCGATGGTGAGACAAAACACATTTCTTGTGTTTCGATTGAGACCGCGACTTGAGTCGTGTGCGCTTTACACATGCGTTGATGGCTGTCGGCATCGTAAATGACGTAATCCACGCGTAGACGATTTTCCCACTCGGTCAGCTTTGCCGTAATACGAATTCGATGATTGAAGGGGATCGCTTTGACATATTTGACCCGAGTGTCGATGATCGGCCACATGTATCCTGAATCTTGCATGTCACGATAGCTGTATTGAATTTTCTCCATCAATACGCGGCGCGCTTCTTCGAAATAACGAAAAAAGTTACCGTGATAAATCACGCCCATGGGGTCGGCATCTTGAAATGAGGTGACCATTGTCACCTCCGCTTCTAATGGATAGAGAATTGGGTCTTGCATTATGCCTCCGCGTACAATGACCAGTGACGTTGCTGAATTCGCCCAATGAAGTGACGCAAATCCGACTCTAACGGGCGATCTTCAATCACAAATTCAAACTCGGTTAGAACGGCATCACGAATCATTCGTAAGTTGTTGCTCATATGGTGTTCGTCTAATTCGTTATGGCGACGACGAATTTCAACCGCTTGTACACTCGCGAGCAGTGATGCTGCGGCAACTTGCTCGGTGAGCTCCAGCACACGCAAGCAATCGCGAGCCGCAATGGTGCCCATGCTGACTTTGTCTTGGTTATGGCATTCTGTCGAACGGGAGAATACGCTTGCTGGCATTGTGTTTTTCAGGGCTTCTGCTGTCCAGGCAGAAATGCCAATCTGCACGGCTTTAAAGCCATGGTTGATCGGTTTACGTTCGCCTTCTGCACCGGTTAAGTTAAACGGTAGGCCATTGTTAAACTTATAATCCATCAGCTGTGCCATTTGTCGATCCAACAAATCAGCCAGGTTGGCAATGTTCACTTTCAACGTATCCATCGCCATGGCAATGTGACCACCGTAGAAGTGACCACCATGCAGTACACGCTCGTTGTCGCCATCAATGATAGGGTTGTCGTTGGCACTGTTGAGTTCATTTTCTATTAACTGTCGTAGCCAAGGTAGAGAATCTTGCACCATACCAATAACGTGCGGGGCGCAACGCAGCGAGTAGCGATCTTGCAGTCGGTCACTGTTACGAGGTGGACGTTCGGCGTTCAAATCGTCTCTCAGCCAACGAGCGACTTGCTGTTGCCCTGGATGTGGTTTGACCGCGAACAGAGCTTCATCAAAGTGGAAATCATTGCCTTGCATACCAACCGATACCATTGCCGTAATTTTGGTGCACAGCTGCGCCAGGTACTCGGCACGTTTGTAGGCGAGGCAGGCTAGGGCGGTCATGACAGACGTGCCGTTCATTAATGCTAAGCCTTCTTTAGGCTTAAGGCGGATAGGGTCGATACCGAGTTCGGTGAACACCTCGTGCGTTGGTCTCACGTCACCTTTGTATAGAACTTCGCGCTCACCGATGAGCGTGGCCGCCAAATAAGACAGAGGGGTTAAATCACCGCTTGCACCAACCGAGCCTTCTTGCGGAATACGTGGGGCAATGTCGTGATTAATCAGTGTCACAATTTGGTTGAGCAAGTCATGAGAGACGCCAGACACACCTTGAGATAATGAACACAGGCGGGTGGCGAGCACCGCGCGGGCTTGTTCATGAGTTAAAATCTGCCCCAGTCCACAGCCGTGAAAACGCGTCAGATGAAGTGGTAGTTCATCCACCAATGCGGGCGGAATTGCCACAGTACACGAATCACCATATCCGGTTGTCACGCCATAAATCACGCCTTCTTCTCGCAGCAAACGTTCCAAAAATGCTACTCCGCGGTCGATTTTAGCGTTGAAGTCCGATGATGCATTCATGGTGGCTTTCGCCCCGTGCGCTATTGCAACCACATCTTCAATCGTAAGCGGTTGAGCACCAAAAGTAATGTTGTGATTAGTGTTGTTTGTCATGTGGCTGATTACTTAACGTCCAGAAGTTAAAAAAGTTATACCATTGCAAAGGCGCTTGCAGCGTGTGGTGTTCTAATCGCTGAGCATAGCGTTGTACGACCTCTTCCAAGGCGTGTTGGCGCGTTTTACGCGGTAAGCTGATTTGGTCACTAAAATGTTCAAAATAGACATTAAAGTGTGGCGTACTCGCAGTATCATCTCTTAAGCCAAACAGGAGATAAACGGGGGCTTTTAACACGGAAGCGAGCATAAATGGCCCCTGCGGAAATGGCGCGGGCTGACCAAGAAAGTCCGCCCAAACCACGCGACTCTCTTTGCTGGTGGAAGTGCGATCGCCAACGATCACCACCCACTCACCTTGCTCGATTTTCTGTTGCAGCAAAATAGCGGTATCTGGTCCCATCGAGCTGACTTGGATAAGGTTGAGTTCTGAACTCGGGTTCACCGCCTTCATCACGGCATTAAACTGCTCAGCGTGTTGGGTAAAGACTAACGCATTGATTTTAATATTAGAGTGACGGCGGCCTAATGCGCGACACAGTTCAATATTCCCCAGGTGAGAGCCAAGAATGAGCACCCCTTGTTTTTGTTGCGCCATCTCTTCGAAGTGATGCTGACCATGAATCGTCAGGTTGTCGGCACTAAAGTCACCTTGCCACGCCGCCAGTTTGTCGAGCATAGTGCGACCAAAAGAGAGCAGGTGTTGGTAGCTGTTTAACTCTTGGGGTAAAACAATATTCTTATCCTGAGCATACGGTTTCAAAATAGACAAATAATGTTCAGAGGCTTCTCGAGCCGACTTTCCTGTCCAGTGATAGTAACGCATGACCAACTTTAAAATCAGATCAAACACTTTTCGACCAAACAGACGATAAACTGCCAGCAAGAGTTTGATGCCGAATACGGTGCCTTGTTCTTTTCGCTTAGACCAATGCGTGTTGGTGTCGTCAGATTTGGCTGTTTTCCGCAACAATAAAGAAGGAGTACGTGGCAACATGCCAAAGAATAAGCGGGTGTGCATCCAACTGATTTTAACGTTGTCCCACAACACATCAAAGTGAGAAATGCCACCTTCAGGGTAGATCACGCGCGTTGGGACAAAATCAACATCGATCCCATCCCAGTACATTCGTACCATTATTTCGGTATCAAAATCCATGCGTTTGCCGATGTTATATTTATCCAATACAGCAACGGTTTGACCAATAGGGTAGGCACGGAAACCACACATGCTGTCTTTGATTGATAAAGACAAGGTTTCGATCCACACCCAAACGTGGGTAGCGTAGCGTCCGTACAAGCGAGATTTAGGCACACTGTCATCATAGATTGGCTGACCAGAAATCAGCATATCCGGCTTTGATTCACTGGCACTCAGTAAGGCCGGCAGTGCCGTCAGGTCGTGCTGTCCATCCGCATCGATCTGAATTGCGTGACTATATCCTTGCTGATGAGCATGACGTATACCCGCCATGACAGCGCCGCCTTTACCTTGATTCTCAGCAAGGGTGATTAATTCAATACAGTCTTGTTGTTGCAGCGATGCCAACGCACGCTTGGTGATGCCGTTACTGCCATCGTCGACGATGATGACTGGCATAGCAAAGGGCAAGAGCGATGTCACGACATCGGCAATGGTAGTGCCGTGATTGTAGCAAGGGATCAAAAAACACGGGCGATACTCACTCACTAGGCAGCCCCAGTTTCATTTTTCCGGATGAATGCGTGTTCTGTGTGTCATGGCTACCCGAGGTGTATTTAAAAGCCAATTTTCCTTTTTCACCATCCCAGCTCAGGGCTAAGTGAACGGTTGAGTTGGGTAGGATGGGCTCTTGGAACTTAATCACTTCCATTCCTTTAAATGCAGTGGGTGTTTTCAGGTACTGGATGGCATAGAACAGCGCCCAGTCAATTTGCGTGACACCGGGTAAAAGCGGAAAGTGAGCAAAGTGTCCCTTAAAATCGAGGATGTCTTCATCAACTCGTAGCACCAGTTCAGCGGTGTTTTGGCTCACTTCAATATGTTTAATTGTCGGTTTTCTTTTTTCCATATGATTTATTGCTACTGGAGCTGCCTTGTTACTGGAGCAGTATTATTGGAATAATTTTTCCATTTCAGCCACTTGGCGTTTGCCCTGGCTATTTAGCGGGATTGCTTTTACCACTCGGTACTTTCTCGGAATCGCAAGAGGTTCTAGCCAGTGACGGAGCGTGTTTCGAAGTTCAATCCAAAACTTACCTTTTCCGAGTTCGTTGAGCTTATGTTCGCCTTCAACGGTAAGAACAATGATAGATACCAAAGAAAGTCGTTGTGAATCTTCAAGGGGAATGACCACGCTTTCTTCAATCCAGGGTAGTTGTTCTAACCGTTTTTCGACTTCAACCAATGAGATGCGTTTTTCTTCCACCTTGACGATTCGATCGGTGCGTCCACGCAATTCAAAGTGAATACTATCATGGAAATAGCACTCGTCTGCGGTTTGGTACCAAGCGTTTTCATCGATGTGTGGAGAGCGAAGTTTTAAACAGTTTTCATGGTTGAGAGCGGCGTCAATGCCGGGGAACAGCGTCCAGGCTGTATTTATTGCATGCTGCTTTCGATAAGCGATGCCGCCGGTTTCGGTGCTGCCAAAGACTTCAATAGGTAATGACCCCAAGTGTTGCTGAGCATGCAGTGCCGCGTGATTAGGCAACGGTCCGCCAGACGAAAAGACACTACGCATATCAACAGAACCATGCTCTGCCGTCATTCGTTTGAGCAACGCAGGGCTGCTGATTAATGTGGTAGTTGAGTCTGTGCGTTGGACAATTTGCTCAGGAAACTCTAGGTTGTAAACAGCAAACGGGCGTGCGGAACACAGTGGCCACAGCACTCGAAAGAGCAGACCGTAAATGTGCTGGTGTGATACGGTACTTTCGACACGCGTGTCTGCAAGGTGTTCTCCCCAAAGTTGGTCGAGAATGGCTACTTCAATATCGAGTTGCTTGAGTGTTTTTGCGATGGCTTTAGGTGTGCCACTGGAGCCTGATGTAAACAGTGTCACTGGCGTCGCGGCCAGGTCCAATTCACGCCAAACAGCAGGGTGTTTATCCTGTTGTGCTCTCAAGGCTTGCACCTTGACTGACAACGTCGTCAGTGTGTCCGGTACGTCAACATCACCATCGTGTAAGACCAAATCATAATGGTCATAAAGTGCTTTTAACGCTTCTGGTTGATAGTTGCCCGGTAACACGATGGATTTCTCAGCGTAAGCGCAAGCCACCAAGCTGACGGAAAACAGATAGCTGTTGCCGAAGCACAACGCGATATCATGCGCTGGCTGGCTTTTAAGCTGTTGTACAAGTGCTGTAACGTGTTGTTGAAAATCACCCCATGTAAAGTGTGTATTGCGATGATACGCGACGGGGGATTGTTCGGACCTTTTCGCTTGCATTAATGCGGCTAAAGATAGTCTGGTAGACGAGGCAGAACTCATTCCGTTAATGATCCTTTCGAACAATTTGACGCACAACCCACTCTGCTGCGAATAAAGTGCCGACAAGTAAATAACTGATTAAACCGTTATAAAGTGTCCAAACTTTGATTGGTTGAAAGCAAGTATAGAGAGCGATAGAGGCATTAAGCGCAAAGAAAACGCACCAAACCACAGTGACGTTGCGCGTGTAGCTGACACCACTTGGAGGAAGTTCGGGTTCTTGTAGCCGAGCTAACCGCTCTATCAGCGATTGCGGCTGTTTTAGGCTTAGAGAAAAGACGCACAACATGCACAAATTCACCGCGACAGGATAAAACGTAAGCAGGCCGTGATCCTTAAATATCAAACCAAGTGTCACGAGAAAAATGCCCACGGCACCACTGGTGAACGCGAGAAATTTGAACTCTTTTAGCGGGGTCTTATTTGCGACAAAGACGCGCAGCAGTAACGCGACTATGAGCAAGCCCCCAACTAAGTTCAGACCAAATCGGTCAATACCGAAGTAAACCGCGAAAGGGTAGGCAAGCAGTACAATTGCAGACAGACCAGTCAGCAATTGGCGCATTAACTTTCCTTAAGTAACTCAGCGACCGCATTGACGACATCGTCGACGGTTCTTACAGCGCTAAATTCAGCAGGCTTGATCTTTTTACCCGTGACATTTTGTAAGTGAACGACAAGATCCACGGCGTCTATGCTGTCTAAATCAAGGTCTTGGTATAAATGCGCGTTTGGCTGAATATCCGCAGCGTCAATTTCAAATAGTTCAACAAGTGCATCTTTAACTTGGTCAAATACTTGATCTTTATTTATATCCGTCATGAAACTACCTACAACTTAAGCCTTGGTTTGAGAAGAAATGTATTTCGCGAGATTGGCGACAGAAGCAAAATGCTCACGTGTGTTTGAGTCGTCGGCGTCAATCACGATGTTGTATTGCTTTTTAATCGCAAGTCCAAGCTCGAGTGCATCAATAGAATCCAAACCCAGTCCGTCTCCAAAAAGGGGAGCTTCGCTTTCAATATCGTCGATGGTTAAATCTTCTAAGTTTAAAGCATTAATAATAAGTTGCTTGATATCGTTGTGTAACTGTTCCACTGGACCCTGCTTATCAATTTGTGTTGTCGGGGAAAATACTATCAGCCAAGTGCTGCTGTACGCGTCTAGCCGCGATCGTAGGGGACGTAGTTTGCTTTATAAAGGGAGCAATCTCAACTTTATCCTTAACTTCTACTTGGAAAAAGGGCTTTTCTGATGGAACTTGATACCATTTTGTTTGTTTTGTCAGAAAATTAGGACTCACTGAGATATGGATAATTCTGATATCTCGTTTTGTCCGTACTGCAATTTGCGCAGCTCCTCGTTGAATTTTTGATTCAACGCCGGGCGTGGTTCTGGTGCCCTCAGGAAAAATGAGCAATACATTGCCAGCGTTAAACCGCTTTTCACACAGAGAGATTAAATCGTCTGGTGTTTCATTGGGTATATATCCCGCGGCTTTTACGATTTGCTTCATGAAAGGGTTAGACCAGATCGCGGATTTCACTAAACAGTCACAACTGGGCAACTGAGAAGCAATTAATACATAATCAATCAAGCTTGGGTGATTGGCGACAATTAAACAGTTGCGATCTCGTCGAAGAATGTCGGCGCCAATAATTTCGTAATCGATCACGCGGCTGAACTTCATGAGTTTACAAAACGTGTTAAAAGCAAACTGTATGGTTTTTTGAACTTTGTATTCGCGCTCGGTTGGATTGGAAACGAAAAATCGTAGGATGGGAATAATGATAAAGCTCAGTAGTAAGCCACCTAAGCCAAATAGCACAAAGCAACAGCCAGTCGCCAATACGCGCCAATATTGATTTAAACGCTTCATTTTTGATGCCATTCCCACGTTTGACGCTGGGCGTTAATATGCCACTGATTGCAATGTGATAGGTAATGTTTCAAAAACGTCAACCCTTGAGGAAGTGGTTCGTGATTATGTGTCGCGACTGATGATGATTTAACAACCTTAATCTCATCACCACTCGACAGAATTAACCCCACACTAAATGCTGGATAATGTTGGTATTCGAACTCGTGGTAAGCATTCGGTAATGGTTCATCAAAGTCCACCAACAATACCTTTTTGCCTGGGTTATCAGCCAAGAATAACCACGCTTCCAAAATCGCACTTTGAAACGTGTTGTCTGATGAAGACACGGAGGTTAACGGAATCGACTGTTTGGTTGCAATTGTCGCCAAACCCGCAGCGGTATTATGAACTGACTGAGAAAACGCCATTGGAGAGGCCACTTCCCCTTGGATAATATCGCTAATGATCCCAAAGCTACGATGAAGTTCACCATGCCGACTGGCAAAGACCAAATAGTCGACTTGGTGGACGTTTAATAACTCGATGGCCGTATTTACTGCTAATTTACTGATGGTGCTCATTCTTCTGCGCATCATTGCGGGAATTAAAGCAGCGTTTATTTTTTCATCAGTTGGCCAGTGGCCATTTATTGCCCACTGTTTCCAGTCATCAATTTCTGATAAACCAGCTGAATTTGCTTTCCATGCATCAATATTGAAGGATAATGTTAACTGAGAGTTTGGCATAATTGATTAAATTGTTTATTTTAAGGCGCAATACAGTAAAATTTTTCAAAGTTATTATTAAAGGATTCAACATGGCGCGCTTTAAGTGGTTTATTCCGTTGCTCTTTACGTTATTTGTTGTTGGGTGTGCTCGTGTCGAGCCAGTCAGAAATATTGAGAATACTCCAGTTATTTATGATCTTCAAAGTTATCAAGTCAAGCTGGCTATTACGCAGGCTGCCAGTCATCGCGGCTGGCAGATTGAAGAAGTCAGCCCAGGCGTCCTGTTAGCTAAAATCAACGTTCGTGATCACTATGCAGAAGTGAAAATTCCGTACAGCGATAAATATTACTCAATTCTTTACGTGAACTCTTTCAATCTTGATGCGGCGGGTGGCAATATTCATCGTAATTATAATGGTTGGGTGCGTAATCTAAATATGGATACACAGCGACTTCTAGCAATGATGGCGGGTCAGCCGTAAAATAGTGTCATAAAACTTCAGGATGCAGAATGTTGTTTTTTGCGCAAAGCTCTGCATTTTGAAGTTATTTGAATATTTTATTTCCAGTAGCTAGGTCCAATAGTGCCAAATCAAAAACAAGATCCTTTCAACGCCCTTGAGGCGAAAACAGAAGCGCAAAAATTATCGTTCGCTCCCATCGTCTTCCACACTGCCAGAACGCTGAGAGACTTAGGTATTTTAACCGCACTTGATGAAGCGGGCGCTGAGGGCATGAGTGCCGTCAACATTGCTGAAAAAACGGGCGTCTCTGAGTACGGGGTTAAAGTGTTGCTGGATATGGCGGTCAGTGCACATATTGTCTTATGGGATAAACCAAATTATTCCCTAGCAAACTTAGGATTTTACTTGTTGTATGATGGCATGACGCAAGCCAATATGGATTTTACCGCTGACGTTTGCTATGCCGCGATGATGCATTTGACCCAAGCCATCAAAGAAGGCAAGCCCGCGGGATTAAAAGAGTTGGGTGAATGGGAAACCATTTACCAAGGGCTTTCTTCTTTGCCTGAGCAAGCCAAACAAAGTTGGTTTAAGTTTGACCACTTTTATTCCGACCGTTCTTTCCCACTATTACTTCAAGAAGTCTTTGCAGGTAAGCCAAAACATATCGTTGATATTGGTGGCAATACCGGTAAATGGTCAATGCAGTGTTGCTGCCATGATCCTGATGTTCAGGTCACGATTGTCGATCTGCCACAACAATTAGACACTGCCATGGCAAATGTCGCTGAACATCAACTCAGTGACCGGATCAAGCCGTATCCTGCGAACATGCTGGATAAGAGCCAAACCTTACCTGAACAAGCGGATATCTGGTGGATGAGCCAGTTTTTGGATTGTTTTTCTCCGATAGAGATTTTAAACATTCTGAAGAAAGTAAAAGCACAGTTGACGCCAGGAGATACAATTTACGTGCTTGAGTTGTTCTGGGATGCACAAAAGTATGAAGGTGCCTCCTACAGCCTCAATGCGACGTCTCTTTACTTTACGTGTTTAGCGAATGGCAACAGCCGTTTTTATCGCAGTGATGACTTTCTTGAAGTCGTCGAAGCAGCAGGGTTGGAGGTCATTGAAAGAACCGATGACATTGGCCTTGGTCATACACTATTAAAACTACAAGCAAGCCAATAAATAGAATGAAATCAGAGCGTAAACAGGTAGTCGTTGTTGGTGCGGGGCCGTCAGGGTCGACCGTTGCCGCATTATTGAAGGGGCGAGGGGTGGACGTTGTCGTGATAGAAAAGGCGACGTTTCCGCGATTTTCTATCGGTGAGAGCTTGTTACCTGCCTGTATGGAAGTTATTGAACAAGCTGGAATGCTGGATGCGGTAACCCAATTTGGCTTTCAGTACAAAGATGGTGCAGCTTTTCGTCGCAAAGGCATCTATACCCAATTTAACTTTGAAGACAAGTTCACTGATGGCCCGGGGACGACATTTCAGGTTCAACGTGGCAATTTCGATAAAGTATTGGCGGACAGTGCAGCGGAGCAGGGTGTAGAGATTCGTTATCAGCACGAGCTGCAAAGTATGACGTTAGACGATAACCAGTCACGATTAACCGTGATTGGCCCAGGGCAGAATACTTATCAAATTGAAGCGGATTTTGTACTCGATGCGAGCGGCTTTGGTCGCGTTTTGCCTCGATTACTCGGCCTTGAAGAACCCTCCTGTTTGCCGCCGAGAGCAGCCATTTTTACTCATATCAAAGACAATATCTCACCGTCAGAAATAGAATACGACCGCAACAAGATCCTTATCTCTGTTCATCCGGATAATCAAGATGTCTGGTATTGGCTCATTCCATTTTCTAACGGCACCTGTTCACTCGGTGTGGTAGGAGAGCCTGAATTTTTTGATAAGTATCCCACTGACAAGATTGCTGCATTGAAACAGTTGGCAAATGAGGAAGCTGGATTAGCTTCTTTATTACGTCATGCGGAGTACCCTAATCAAGCAGGGGAGCTCGGTGGGTATTCTGCAAACGTTAAACAGCTGGCGACAGAAAAGTATGCCTTGCTTGGTAACGCGGGGGAGTTTTTAGATCCGGTTTTTTCATCGGGCGTGACGATTGCGATGAAGTCGGCTGAGTTTGCCGCCGATTGTGTGGTTCGCCAGTTAAAGGGAGACGCGGTGGACTGGCAAGCTGAATACGCTGAGCGATTGATGATAGGAGTGAATACTTTCCGCACCTACGTAGAAGGTTGGTACAACGGCACGTTGCAAGATGTGATTTTCTACCAAAGCCCTAATCCACGTATCAAGCAGATGATCAGTTCAATCCTTGCCGGTTACGCATGGGATACCGAGAACCCTTACGTTAAACATAGTGAACAACGTTTATCAACCTTGGCGGAGTTCGTTCGGCAATCGGAGTGAACCCCATTCTTGGCCGCTGTATTTCATCGCCCCTCTGCTCATCAGTGGGGCGTTTTTATTCAAGTATCTGTATCAATGCAGCCCCCGATATTGGTGGTTAATCTTCGTCGCTGTGTTCTACCGCCTGTGGCTTCGTTATGGTCTCTAACGGCGAGATCTTCACTTGGATGATGCGGTTGCTTTTTACCCGCAGTACTTCGAAGCGCCAGTTTTGATAGTCGATGGTTTCGCCTTGTTCAGGTACGCGACCCAGATGGCAGGTAAGGAAGCCGTTGAGCGTCTGGAAACCTTCACTTGCTTCCCCTTCAATAGTGGTGAGTGCCAGCTTATTTTTGAGCTCGTTGATTGGAATTAAGGCATTCATCAGCCAGGTGCCATCTTTTTGCTGCTTAGCCCATAACTGTTGAGATTCCATACCCAGTTCACCAGCAATAGATTTAAGTAGATCGTACAAGGTGACCAAGCCCTGTACATCGCCGTATTCGTCAACCACAAAGACCATCTCTGCACTGGTTTGCTGCATATAGTTGAGCAGAGGTAACCCTTTCAACGATTCCGGTACAAATCGCGGTTGTTTGAGTTGTTTAGACAGGCGTTCAAACGACAGATTGTCATACTCATCCAACAGTACTTTAGATGAAATAGTGCCAATGATGTTATCCAAGCTACCTCTGCATACTGGCCATACAGAATGTTGGGTTTGACGTAGGTTGAGCAGAGTATCCTCAATTGGAAGGTCGGAATCGAGATAGTGAATACTGCTGCGTGGTGTCATCAAGGAAAGCGCGGGACGGTCATTCAGGTGAAGTAGATTGTGAATCATGAGTTGTTCTTGCGGTTCAATGGCTCCAGACTCTGATCCTTCGGTGACGATCGCAACAATGTCATCTTCAGTTATGGTGTCGCCGTTACTTTCATTTTGCTTTATTAGCCGTAACAGGGAGTTGGTGGTAAATGTTAATAGAAACACGAATGGCTTGGTGAGCTTCGCCAACCAATGAATCGGATAGGCAGCGTTGATGGCAATAGTTTCAGCGTTATTCTGTGCAATACGTTTTGGCACCAACTCACCGATGACAATGGCAAAATAGGTGATGAGCAAAACGATGCTAAAGGTGGCGATCACACTGGCCACTTCTTGGTCGATGCCTTGTTCATTCAGCCAACTTGCAAACGGGACGGAAAGGGTTGCCTCGCCAAAAATACCACTTAACAGACCAATCACGGTGATGCCGATTTGAATCGTCGATAAGAACTGCGTAGGGTTATTTTTCAGGTCGAGCGCGAGGGCTGCACGGCGGCTGTTGTTTGCCATCATTTTGAGTCGGCTCGTCTTGGCAGCGACAAGCGCTAATTCTGACATGGCGAACAGACCATTTAGCACGATTAAGGCGATCAAGCCTAGTAGCAGCAAAATATCCATGAAACCTTCTAGTCAAATCATCAATGTTGAATATATTCAAAGGATAGGTGGTCGTCCTTTATTGTGCCGACTATTCCTTCTGTCACTTAATCAGGATTCTGATACACTACGCGCCCAATCCTCTGTTGAGACGTTACTATGCCATTTTCTAAGCTTGGTTTGAGCGCACCGATCACTGAAGCTGTGACTGCGCTTGGTTATGAAAAACCGACTTCTATCCAACAAAAAGCCATTCCAATTGTGTTGCGCGGCAGTAACTTGATCGCAGCAGCGCAAACCGGGACAGGTAAAACGGCCAGCTTTGTTTTGCCTATTTTAGAAAAGCTGAGCCAAGGTGAAACGCAGCGGAAAAAGCGTGCACGCGCCGTGATTCTTACCCCGACCCGTGAGCTTGCGCTTCAGGTTCATCAGAGTATTGAAGCGTATAGTAAGAATTTATCTCTACGGTCCATGGCCATGTTTGGCGGTGTTGATTATGCGCCACAAAAACAAGCCTTGATTGACGGAGTCGATATCGTGGTCAGCACGCCAGGTCGATTGATCGATCTGTATGGACAACGCGCCATTCACTTTGATGAAGTAGAAGTTCTGGTCTTGGACGAAGCCGACAAGATGCTTGATATGGGGTTCATTGATTCAATCGATAAGATCGTTGACTGCATGCCACAAGAGGTACAGAGCTTATTGTTCTCTGCGACTCTGTCGAATCCAGTTCGTGACTTAGCGAAGAACGCGATTGTTGATCCGGAAGAAATTGCCATTGCTAAGCACAGTGCATCGAAATCCAACATCAAACAATGGATCACCACCGTAGATAAAGACATGAAATCGTCTTTGCTCAGCCACATGCTAAAAGAGAATGACTGGTCACAAGTGTTGGTGTTTATTGAGACTAAGCACGGCGCAGCTAAGCTGGTTAGCCAATTAGAAAAGCGCGGTATTGTTGCTGAAGCTTTCCATAGTGGACGTAACCAGCGCGTTCGACAGGAGCTCATCGAGAAGTTTAAAGCTGGTGAAATCCAGTACCTAGTCGCAACAGGCGTTGCCGCGCGCGGTATCGATATCGACAATTTGCCAGTGGTGATTAACTATGATTTGCCATTCCCAGCCGATGAATATGTCCACCGAATTGGACGTACAGGCCGTGCGGGTGCCCAAGGTGAAGCGATTTCTTTAGTATCGAAAGATGACTTTAAAAATCTATGTATGATTGAAAGTCGTTTGGGTCATTTGCTTGAACGCGTTGAAATCGAAGGCTTTGCCCCAAGAAAACCGGTACCGATTTCGATTCTAAATTACGTACCGAAGAATAAACGCAAGCCACAAGATAAATCACGCCATAATACGGATAGAAATAGCGCGTCAAATTAGTTGTCTTGATATACCTTGAGCGTACTCATATCTAGAGTGTAAGTATAAAAACAAGCCGCATCATAACGATGCGGCTTGTTCGATTTTGATACTGGTATAGCTTAGCACCAAACCATTATCGCGCTTTTACGGTTACTTGCTGTTTAATAAACTCGGGTTCTGTTCGCATACCCATGATCAAACTGACACACATCACCAACAGAATAATGGTGAATGGCAGGCCAGTCGAAATAGCACCAGCTTGCAGTGCTTGTACGGCTTCCGTACCACCAACCCAAAGTAGAACCGCGGCAATCGCCCCTTCGATTGAAGCCCAGAAGATTCGTTGCGGCACCGGTGCGTCCAATTTACCGCCCGCTGTAATGCTATCAACGACAAGCGATGCTGAGTCTGACGAAGTGATAAAGAAGACCATGATCAACACAATAGAGACGGTTGATAGTATGGTGCTCATTGGCATGGCTTCATACGTATAGAAAAGTGAAAGCGTAATATCGCTTAGACCATTTGTGCCCAGCTCTCCCACTTTATTGATCACTTGATCAATAGCTAAGCCACCAAACGCAGACATCCAAATTAGTGTGATGGTGGTTGGAATAATGATCACTGCTGTCAAAAATTCACGAACGGTACGGCCTTTAGAAACACGCGCAATAAACATACCGACACATGGGGACCAAGAAATCCACCAAGCCCAATAGAATACTGTCCAACCATGCATCCAAGCTTGGTCTTCACGACCAAATGGGTTACTCAGAGGAATGATGTTTTCGATGTAACCCATTAACGTTGTTGGTAGTGAGCTTAACGCTACTGTTAATCCAGCAAGGATAACAAATATCAGCAAGGCGAATGCAATCCCCAAGTTGAGGTTACTCAGCACTTTTACACCACCATCGATTCCGCGTACTACGGAGATGATCGCCAACGTGGTAACAAAAGCGATCACTGCCATTTGCATGCCAGTTCCCCCTTCGATGCCCAATACGTGGCCAATACCACTGGCGGCTTGTTGTGCGCCAAGGCCCAATGAGGTGGCTAAGCCAAACAGTGTGGCGATTACGGCCAGAATATCAATGACGTGGCCAAACGCTCCCCATGTCCGATCACCGAGGATAGGATAAAACACAGAGCGCATTGATAGGGGAAGACCTTTGTTATACGCAAAGAAGGCCATGGACAGAGCAACGACCGCATAGATTGCCCAAGGGTGAAGACCCCAGTGGAACATGGTTGCGCCCAACGCCAGTTGCTTTGCTTCTGGCGTAAAAGGTGTCACGTTAAGTGGCGTTTCATACCAACCAGTGAAGTAAGCGACAGGTTCTGCTACCCCCCAAAACATCAGACCGATCCCCATACCTGCGGCAAACAGCATGGCTATCCACGATAAGTTGGAGTGCTCTGGCGTTGCGTCTGCACCACCGATTCGGATTTTTCCAAATGGAGAAAAAATCAGAACAATACAGAATATTAAAAAGGCATTACCCGCCAGCATAAACAAGTCATCGAAGGTATTGATGATTTGCCATTTTATTCCGTCAAGTCCTGCTTTTGCTGTGGCTGGATCAACCATCAGTAACGCAACTAGGAAAAGAATGATCAAACCAGCACTTGCACCAAAAACAGGGTTATGAACATCAAAACCCCACTTTTGCACATTGTCTTGTCCGACCGTGTAGTCAGTATTCTCTATACTGTACTTATCATTGTTTGTAGACATTATCCCTCTCAAACTGCTTAGAGTACAAATCAATTTGTCGGCGCAAACTATACCAGAATATAACTCATGTAGGTGATTTTGTGATGTTTGTCTTAATTTTGATAATGTTTATGCCCAAAAAATGCAATGAGCACGAAATATATGCTTTGTGTCGAGCGCTGTTTAATTGAGGTGGTTTGCCGTTAAATTCGCGAAGTAATTAAGAAGGAAGTACGAACGAAATTATCTTAGTATTTCTGGAAAATATTGATTTATGTCATATGGTTATTGGTGCAAACTCAGATGATAAGTAAGTCTTTGCTTAATTTCTCGTTGTTGAGTTTGCACTGAACACAGAATAAGCGCAAAATTTCGCTCCTGCTATTAAATGCATAAATGAGGCACAAATGAAAACGGGTGATAAACAATTCGCTGTGATTGGTCTGGGTCGATTTGGTATGGCGGTATGTCAAGAGCTGCAAGATGCAGGCTCAGAAGTCTTAGCTGTCGATATCGATGAAGATAAAGTCAAACAAGCCGCTGGATTTGCCAGTCAGGCTATCGTAGCAAACTGTACCCACGAAGAAACCGTCGCAGAGCTGAAGCTTGATGATTACAACATGGTGATGATTGCGATAGGCACCGATGTTAACGCCAGTATTCTTGCTACCTTGATTGCGAAAGAAGCAGGGGTCAGATCGATTTGGGTAAAAGCGAACGATCGATTTCAAGCTCGGGTTCTGCAAAAGGTTGGGGCTGACCATGTGATCATGCCAGAACGCGACATGGGAATACGTGTTGCGCGTAAAATGCTTGACCGACGTGTCCTCGACTTTCACCCATTAGGCAGTGGCCTTGCCATGACCGAGTTTGTCATAGGATCAAAATGGATGGGCAAAACATTAGGCGATCTTGCGTTGTGCAAAGTGGAAGGTGTGCAGGTTTTAGGCTTTAAACGTGGACCACAAATCATCAAAGCACCAGAATTGGATGCTCAGTTAGAAATTGGTGACCTCATTATTGTCGTAGGTCCTCAGGATATGCTTGCCAATAAACTAAAATCACTATGAATCAATTTCACCAGAAGGGCGTGTTTTACGTCCCAGATAATAAACGAGAAAAAGCGAAGGGCAGTGAGCCTAAAATAATCTTAGTGAGCTTTCTCGGTGTATTACTGCCTTCTGCAATTTTGCTGACGTTGCCGGTCTTTTCGGTTTCTGGCTTGTCGATAACCGATGCTTTGTTTACCGCGACGTCCGCAATCAGTGTAACGGGTTTAGGTGTTGTGGATACTGGTCAACACTTTACTTTGGCCGGTAAAATACTCTTGATGTTCCTGATGCAAATCGGCGGTTTAGGACAGATGACCCTGTCGGCGGTATTGCTATATATGTTTGGGGTTCGGATCAGCTTGCGTCAACAAGCGTTAGCGAAAGATGCGCTAGGCCAAGATCGTCATGTGAATCTCAATAAACTGGTCAAAAAAATAATTGTCTTTGCACTGGTTGCAGAAACAATAGGCTTCATTTTTCTCTGTTTTCGTTGGGTCCCGGACATGGGATGGGAAACGGGCATGTTCTACGCATTATTCCATTCCATTTCTGCTTTTAATAACGCCGGCTTTGCTTTGTTTTCTGACAGTATGATGAGCTTTGTGGATGATCCTGTCGTTATCTTCACCCTGGCTGGGCTGTTTATTTTTGGTGGTTTGGGTTTTACGGTTGTCGGTGATATTTGGCTCAACTGGCGCAGAGGGTTCAGAGCGCTACAGCTTCACACTAAAATCATGTTGGTTGCGACCCCGTCGTTACTTTTGTTCGGCACTGTGCTGTTTTGGCTGTTAGAAAGAAGCAATACCGACACAATGGCGCTATTGCCAGAATCCGGACAATGGCTTGCTGCATTTTTCCAATCAGCCAGTGCTCGAACCGCGGGTTTTAATAGTGTGGATTTGGCGTTATTCACCCAGCCCGCACTGCTGATCATGATTATCTTGATGTTGATTGGCGCAGGCTCTACTTCCACGGGTGGTGGTATTAAGGTTTCGACCTTTGCTGTGGCATTTATGGCGACTTGGGCGTTTCTAACTCAGAAAAAACACATTGTGATGTTTAAGAGAACCGTTAACTGGCCAACAGTAACTAAGTCACTCGCGATTATTGTGGTTAGTGGCGCGATTCTTACTACCGCGATGTTTTTGTTGATGCTGACGGAAAATGCGCCATTCGATAAAATTTTGTTTGAGACGATTTCTGCTTTTGCTACGGTAGGCTTAACCGCTGGACTTACTGCGGAGCTATCGGAGCCGGGCAAATACATCATGATTGTGGTAATGATCATCGGTCGTATCGGCCCACTGACTTTGGCTTATATGCTTGCTCGTCCAGAACCTACTCTGATTAAGTACCCAGAAGATACGGTATTGACCGGTTGATTTATAAGAGAAACATCAGAACCTTGCTTTTAGCGTTTAGTTAGAAACGTCGTCACTAATACTAATCTCGCTTTTGACGTAAGCCACTCGTTTCGAGTGGCTTATTTGTTTCCGAGCGATAGAAGCAGTAAATACCCATGTTTAATTCATGGCTGAATGACAATTGGGATAAGACGTATACTGACTAATAGTTAGTCTTTTTAGATAAGGAACCCAACATGTCCATTTGGCAAGGGGTCAATTTCACCCATCGTTACAGCCAACTGCCTTCGGCGTTTTTCACTTTCATAGAGCCACAGCCGCTACAGAATACACAGTGGGTGGTTTGGAATGGTGATTTCGCACAGCAGTTTGGTTTGCCATCTTCGCCTGATGAAGCGTTACTCAACGCTTTTTCCGGACAAGCTAACGTTGAGGAATTTCGTCCATTAGCAATGAAATATGCTGGGCACCAATTTGGCGTTTATAACCCTGACCTTGGTGATGGACGAGGACTACTCCTTGCCGAAATTCAACATCAGAACGGTTCGTGGTTTGACGTCCATTTAAAAGGCGCAGGACTAACCCCGTATTCGCGTATGGGCGATGGTAGAGCGGTGCTTCGCTCGACGATTCGTGAGTATCTATGCAGCGAAGCCATGGCTGGGTTGGGTATTGCGACGACTCGTGCGCTAGGCATGATGGTCAGTGATACGCCCGTATACCGAGAGAAAACCGAACAGGGTGCGCTATTGATCCGTATGACGGAGACGCATATTCGTTTTGGTCACTTTGAACACTTTTTTTACACCAATCAACTTGCCGAACAACAGTTACTCGCTGACAAAGTGATTGAGTGGCTCTTCCCGGAATGCTCTCAAGCCGAGCAGCCTTACGCTGCGATGTTTGCGGCCATTGTGGAAAAAACCGCGGATATGATTGCACAGTGGCAGGCGGTTGGGTTTGCCCATGGAGTAATGAATACCGACAACATGTCGATTCTTGGTCAAACCTTCGATTACGGACCATTTGGCTTCCTCGACGACTATGATCCGAGTTATATCTGCAACCACTCCGACTACCAAGGTCGTTATGCATTTGATCAGCAGCCGAGAATTGCATTGTGGAATTTGTCTGCGCTGGCTCATGCTTTGTCTCCACTGGTGGAACGTTCAGATCTCGAGGCTGCTCTAAGTCAATTTGAAGTCCGTTTAAGTCAACAATTCAGTCGTTTGATGCGTAACAAACTGGGTTTAAAAACCAAAATAAAAGAAGATGCGCGTTTGTTTGAGTCGATGTTTGAGTTGCTTAATCAGAACAAAGCAGATTATACCCGTTTCTTCCGCGCGCTCTCCAATTTAGACAGCAAGCCACCTCAAGAAGTGACCGATTTATTTATAGATAGGGAAGCGGCGCAAGCTTGGCTAGATCTCTATCTGGCGCGATGTGAATTGGAAGTGGATGACGTTGGTCGACAAATCACGCCGGAGCAACGGTGCGAACGAATGCGCAGTGCAAACCCTAAGTACATTCTCAGAAATTACCTCGCGCAGATCGCTATTGATAAAGCTGAAGAAGGGGACTTTACTGAAGTCCATCGTTTGGCCGCGTTACTCCGTAGACCTTACGACTCGCAACCTGAATATGAGGAATACGCCAAGTTGCCACCAGACTGGGGTAAAAAAATGGAAATCAGTTGCTCATCGTGACAGGTTGATGCAAAAATTTGTTAACAAGATGTGATATTGATCCGCAAGGGGTTCAAACTATTAAAAATATTTGTTAATCGGGTTCGCTTTGAGGAATTACACTGGCGCTAGATCAAGTTTGGTAATACGTTGGGTGGAAAAATGTCAGCGAAAGTTCTCGTCGTGGATGATGATCAAGAAATTTGTGAATTACTGCAGGAGTACTTGACGAAGCAAGGCTATATCGTCAATACCGTCAATGAAGGCGTTCAAATGCATTCTTACCTTGAGCAACATGGTTATCCCGATCTTATTTTGCTTGATGTGATGCTACCTGGTGAAGATGGTTTCTCGTTGTGTCAGTCAGTTCGGCGGACATCGTCAGTACCAATTATCATGTTAACGGCCGTCTCAGACGATACCGATCAGATCATCGGCTTAGAAATTGGTGCGGATGATTACTTGGCTAAGCCGTTCAATCCTCGTCACCTGAATGCGCGTATTAAAGCGGTGTTACGCCGTATTAACGTGACCAAAGAAGAGAAGGTCGGCCCGATAACCTCCCGACCAATTCGCTTTGGTGACTGGCTACTGGATACCTTGTCTCACCGCATCACTCACCAAGAAACTCAGCAGTCTCACGATTTATCGGGCAGCGACTTTTCGTTGCTTATGCTCTTCCTAGAACGGCCTAATCAGATATTGGACAGAGACACCATCTCTATCGCTACGCGGGGGCGGGAAGCGCTGCCGTTTGAGCGAGGGATTGATGTGCAGCTTAGTCGTCTGCGTCAACGTCTTGGTGAAAGTGCCCAGTACCCGCATTATATTAAAACGATGCGTGGTAATGGCTACCTACTTGCTGTACCAGTCAGTTATGAGTAACTCTGGGGGCACTTATAAAACGCTTTAAATTTAACTCGCTGGTCAATCGCACCTTAGGTTTAACCTTGTTAGCCGTTATCCTTGCCCAGGGAGTGGCAACGACGATCTGGTATACAGAGTCGAAACAAAAGGAATTGGCAGGGATACGTGATGCCTCTCAGAGCATGGCAAATATGTTCGCTTCAACGGTGACATTTTTTCAATCGTTGCCAGTCGGCTATCGCCACATTGTGCTTGATCAGATTCGCAATATGGGTGGCACTCGGTTTTTTGTGTCTTTCAATAGAGAGGCGTTGATTGTTGAGCCGTTCAAAGATACACCGCTAAAGTTAGCATCAATTAAAGCGGTAGAAGAGGTACTCAGCAAGAAACTCCCCAAAGTGGATTCCATTCTGGTTGATTTCTCATTGCCTGAAAACTTACGCTTACTCAAAAATGATATCTATCTTAATGACCTACCTAGATCTTGGGCGCACCATACTTTAACGTTAAGTCCGATAGATCCGCCCGTTTTAGTCGTGCAACTCGAGTTAGCCAAAGGTGAGTGGCTTTACATTGCAGCCTTGCTACCTGCACCCTACGTGAATCTTGATGATACGTTAATTGGCCGGGAGCAGATTTTGTTTTTGATATTCTCCACCACGATTTTGTTGATGCTCACTTACTTGTTGATGAAAAGACAGGTTAAGCCGTTGAAGCGACTTGCACAGGCGGCCAATGAAATGAGTATGGACGTCGAACAGGCACCGCTCAAAGAAGAGGGGGCCAGCGAGTTGGTGACTGCAACAAGGGCTTTTAACCGGATGCAGCAACGAATTCGCCATTACATTTCTGATCGGGAGCAGTTATTTTCCTCAATCTCCCACGATCTAAAAACACCGATTACACGCCTTAGACTCCGCGCTGAGTTATTAGAAAGCGATGTCAAACGCGAAAAGTTTAATCGTGATTTGGATGACTTAGAAATGATGGTGAAGGGAGCACTGCAAACGGTACGAGATACCGAACTTCACGAAAATACGGCTTATGTCGATTTAAATGAGGTGATTACGAGCGTCATTGAGCCTTATAACCAGCCGCAAGAGCGTGTGAAGTTTACTCCTAATCCAATCGAACCTATCGTGGCAAAACCACTTGCGATAAAACGCGTCATCGGCAATTTGGTAGAAAATGCCGTGAAGTATGGTGATACAGCTGAGATAACGCTTCAACGTCTTGATACTGGGATTACCATTGAGATTTGTGATCATGGCCCCGGTATTCCTGAGGACCAATTAGAGCTGGTCTTTGAGCCCTATTATCGACTGGCTGATGATGGGCAAGGACATGGTTTGGGGCTTGGCATATGCCGTAATATTGTTTGTGGACATGGTGGAGATCTCATAATTGATAACTTGCCTAATAGCGGACTCAGGGCGCAAGTGTTTGTTTCTAGTATAAATAATATTTAATGTAACCAGGTTGTTACATTGAGGTTACTATTTGTTTCAATAAAAATCTTTCTGTTGGATAGACTGAACAAAGGTTAAAGCAAGAACGCTTGAGGTCATTGAGTTGTTGACCTGAATGTCTAATCCAATACACGGAAGATAATAATGAAATTACATAAAACCCTACTGACTCTCTCTCTACTATCTGCGGCAAACTTTGCGAACGCTGGTGAAGTTGAAGTGCTTCACTGGTGGACGGCTGGTGGCGAGGCAAAATCCGCTGCAGTGCTAAAAGAAATGCTCGAAAAGCAAAATCATACCTGGAAAGACTTTGCGGTTGCTGGCGGCGGTGGTGAGTCTGCGATGACCGTTCTTAAAACACGAGCGGTGTCAGGTAACCCACCATCAGCAGCTCAAATTAAAGGTCACGATATTCAAGAGTGGGGTGGACTGGGCTTCCTAACTTCGCTTGATAGTACCGCGAAGCAAGAACACTGGGATGACATCCTACCTTCCGTTGTTAGCAAAGTAATGAAGTTTGACAATGAATATGTAGCGGTTCCAGTCAATGTTCACCGCGTTAACTGGCTTTGGGCGAACCCGGAAGTTCTGAACAAAGCGGGCGTTGAAGTGCCGACTACGTTGGATGAGTTTTTTGCCGCTGCGGAAAAAATCAAAGCAGCAGGCTTCATCCCACTTGCTCACGGTGGACAGCCTTGGCAAGACGCGACCGTTTTTGAAGCGGTAGCACTTGATGTATTAGGTAGCGAAGATTACAACAAAGCCTTTGTTGACCTGGATATGGACGTGTTGTCTGGCGACAAAATGGTGGAAGTGTTCACCAAGTTTAAGAAGATTCATGATTACATTGATGCTAACTCTCCAGGACGTGACTGGAATGTTGCGACGTCTATGGTGATTAACGGTGAAGCAGCGATGCAAATCATGGGTGACTGGGCGAAAGGCGAGTTTACCGCCGCGGGCAAAAAGCCAGGTGAAGATTATATTTGCGCTCCAGCGCCGGGAACGGCAGGACAGTTCACTTTCAATATCGATAGTTTTGCCTTCTTTGAGTTGAGTGACGAAGAGAATAAAAAAGCTCAGCAAGACTTAGCGCGCACTATCTTGACCAAAGAATTCCAAGAGGTGTTTAACTTAAATAAAGGCTCAATTCCTGTCCGTTTGGATATGGATATGGCGAAATTTGACCAATGTGCCTTGGACTCAATGGAAACCTTTAAAGCAAGCGCTAAGTCAGGTGATCTTGTGCCGAGTATGGCTCATGGTCTGGCAACAACAAGCTATGCGCAAGGTGCCATCTATGATGTTGTAACGAACTTCTTCAACGACGCTAAAGCGGATCCTAAAGAAGCTGCACAGAAACTAGCGAAGGCAGTGAAAGCAGCGATCTAGTTCATTAAGGTCGTATAGGCTTGTAGGGAGCCTGTTCGACCTTCTTTTTTAAGACGTAAGGATTCGTTATGGAGCACGTTGTAAATCAGTATCCAAAGAAGTCTCAAGCAAAACGAAGTTTGGCGGATAGACTTCAACATTGGCTACCGAAGATTGTTCTTGCCCCGACGGTTTTAGTCACTGTGGTTTGTATCTACGGTTACATTTTCTGGACGGCGGCGCTATCTATCACCAACTCCCGTTTTTTGCCAAGTTTCAATTTTGTTGGTTTTGACCAGTACGCAAAGTTGATGGAAAACGACCGTTGGGTCACTTCTATCACTAACCTTGGTATCTTTGGCTTGTTGTTTATGCTCATCGCTATTGCACTTGGCGTGGGCCTCGCTATCTTACTCGATCAAAATATCCGTCAGGAAGGAGCGATTCGTACGATTTATCTCTATCCGATGGCACTCTCTTTTATTGTCACCGGTACGGCATGGAAATGGATTCTCAACCCAGGTCTGGGGATTGAGAAACTGATGCAAGATTGGGGATTTAGCAACTTCGAGTTCGACTGGTTGGTGAACTCTGAAATGTCGGTATACACCTTAGTAATTGCCGCAGTGTGGCAGTCATCAGGTTTTGTCATGGCGATGTTTCTCGCTGGGTTACGTGGCATCGATTCATCGATCATTAAAGCCGCGCAAATTGACGGTGCTGGTCTGCCAACTATCTACTGGCGCATTATCATGCCTTGTTTACGACCCGTGTTTTTCAGTTCGGTGATCATCACATCACATATTGCGATTAAGAGCTTTGATCTGGTGACTGCGATGACGGCTGGTGGGCCCGGCTACTCTTCCGATTTGCCCGCCCTGTTTATGTACGCCCACTCATTTACTCGTGGCCAGATAGGTTTGGGGGCAGCCAGTGCGATGATGATGCTCGCGGGTATTCTCGCCATTTTAGTGCCTTACTTGTATTCAGAACTTAGGGAGAAAAAGTCATGATGCGCAATGTAAATCTCTCTCGACTGTTTATTTACTCAGGTTTGGTGTTCTTTTGCTTTTTTTATCTAATGCCTCTGTTTGTGATGGTGATTACGTCATTCAAAACATTGCCAGACATTAAAGCTGGCAATTTGATGAGCTTACCGACCGAGTGGGTATTTGGTGCTTGGCATAAAGCCTGGGACAGTGCCTGTACCGGCGTTAAGTGTGAAGGGGTAAAAGGGTATTTCTGGAATTCTTTCCAAATGGTGATTCCAGCCGTGGCGATCTCGACCTTGCTCGGTGCATTTAACGGTTACGTTGTGACCAAGTGGCAATTCCGTGGGTCAAATCTGTTTTTCAGCTTGTTGCTGTTTGGTTGTTTTATTCCGTTTCAAGTTATCTTGCTGCCAATGGCTGCGGTGTTGGGTAAGTTGGGATTGGCGAATACCACCACAGGTCTGGTCATCGTTCATGTTATTTATGGTATGGCCTTCACGACACTGTTCTTTCGTAATTTTTACATCAGTATTCCAGATGAATTGGTTAAAGCCGCGAAATTGGATGGAGCAGGCTTCTTTACCATTTTCTTTAAAATTCTACTGCCAATCTCGACCCCAATCATCATGGTGACGGTTATCTGGCAGTTTACCGCGATTTGGAACGACTTCTTGTTTGGCGTGGTTTATTCGGGCTCTGAAACGCAGCCTATCACCGTTGCGTTAAACAATTTGGTCAATACCAGTACAGGTGTGAAAGAGTACAACGTCGATATGGCGGCGGCGATAATTGCCGCGTTACCAACGTTATTAGTTTATGTATTAGCAGGAAAATACTTTGTTCGTGGCCTAACGGCTGGATCGGTAAAAGGATAATTATCATGGCAACACTCGAACTTAAACAAATCCGTAAAACCTATCCAAAAGCGGAACAAGAGACCTTAAAAGGCATCGATATCAGCATTGATTCTGGTGAATTTCTTATCTTGGTCGGGCCGTCTGGTTGTGGAAAATCGACACTCATGAATACCATTGCTGGTTTAGAGAATATCAGCTCTGGTGACATCGTAATCGACGGTAATAATGTGTCTGATGTCGAGCCTAAAGATCGCGATATCGCGATGGTATTTCAATCTTACGCTCTGTATCCCAATATGACGGTACGAGGCAATATCGAATTTGGTCTCAAGATCCGCAAGATGGCGAAAGAGGCGATCGATGCTGAGGTGGAGCGAGTGGCGGAAATGCTGCAAATCGACCACTTGCTCGACCGTAAGCCTTCGCAGTTATCGGGCGGTCAGAGACAACGTGTTGCAATGGGGCGTGCGCTCGCAAGGCGTCCGAAGTTGTATTTGTTTGATGAACCATTATCGAACCTAGACGCTAAGTTGCGAGTGGAGATGCGTCATCAGATCAAGCGTCTGCATCAACAGTTGAATACAACCATTGTGTATGTAACGCATGATCAGATTGAAGCGATGACGCTGGCAGACCGTATTGCGGTTATGAAAGATGGTGAGTTACAGCAATTGGGGACTCCTCAAGAAATCTACAACAAGCCTAATAATATGTTTGTTGCGGGTTTTATGGGTTCGCCTTCGATGAACTTCATCAAAACGATGGTTGATCTAGATGAACAGGATAATCCTGTGATCAAAGTTAGAGGCGGTAATGCGCAGGAGCATCACATCAAGCTACCCGAATCCATGCGTAAGCAAGATGGTAAAGAGGTAGTGATTGGCCTACGCCCAGAGCACATTACTGACAGTGAAAATCTAGAATCTGCTGCGACAACACAGCTCGATTTACAGTTAGAGGTGCTTGAGCCAACGGGTCCAGATACGATTGCGATGATTAAGGTTAACGATCAAGAAGTGGCTTGCCGTTTGTCGCCGGAGTTTGATGTCAAAGTCGGGCAGGTTGCACCGCTGCACTTCGATTTATCCAAGGCGGTTTTCTTTGATGCATCGACAGAGCAGCGTATCGAGTTTCACTAACTTCATCAGTCGAGTACGCTAGACGTATTTTAATCGATGAAAAATGGCAGCTGACAAGCTGCCATTTTTATTGGTGGGCATGTTATCGAATGTGTGTAAATCCACCCACTTACCCATTTACTTTGGGTGAATTTCACCCATTTCAAAAATCGTTCTGTGATCTGGGTAACTTTGAAAATTCCATCTCAAATTAAATCATTGAAATATAAACTAAAAGTTAATGTTTAAAACATGGTGCGCTTATTGCTCTAGTTAATGTATCAACACCCAGTGATGGGGTTGTACATTTATCAAGGAGAATAATAATGTTTAAGCCTTTAACCCTACTATCTGCTTCCATTCTTGCTGTTACCAGTTTCAATGCTGCCGCCAATTGTGACCCAGGTGAAATGGTCATCAAATTCAGCCATGTAACCAACACAGACAAACATCCGAAAGGGATTGCTGCTTCGTTATTAGAGAAACGCGTTAACGAAGAAATGAACGGCAAAGCGTGTATGCAGGTGTTCCCCAACTCCACCCTTTACGATGATGACAAAGTGCTTGAAGCGATGCTCAACGGCGATGTCCAACTTGCCGCTCCATCGCTGTCGAAGTTTGAAAAGTTCACCAAAAAATTCCGCCTGTTTGATCTTCCGTTCCTTTTTGATGACGTCGATGCTGTTGACCGATTCCAAAGTTCAGAGGCTGGTGAAAAACTCAAAAACGCGATGAATCGCCGTGGTATCAAAGGGCTTGAGTTTTGGCATAACGGCATGAAGCAAATTTCTGCCAATAAGCCACTTATTCATCCTGATGATGCGAAAGGCCTCAAGTTCCGCGTTCAAGCCTCTGATGTATTGGTGGCACAATTTGAACAGCTGGGCGCAAACCCACAAAAAATGTCGTTTGCAGAAGTTTATGGTGGGCTGCAAACCAAGGTTATCGACGGCCAAGAAAATACCTGGTCAAACATTTACGGTAAGAAGTTCTTCGAAGTGCAAGATGGTATCACTGAAACCAACCACGGTATTTTGGATTACTTAGTGGTCACGTCTTCGAAATGGTGGGAAGGGCTGCCTGATGATATGCGTGATCAACTTGCCACTATCCTTAGAGAAGTGACAGAAACTCGTAACGCGGAATCTAACCGTGTCGAACAGCAAAACAAACAGTATGTTATTGAAGCAGGCGGTGTCGTTCGAGAGCTTACCCCAGAGCAGCGTCAGGAATGGGTTACCGCGCTTAAGCCGGTATGGGAGAAGTTTGAGAAAGACATTGGTTCAGATTTGCTCAATGCAGCCATGCAAGCAAATCAAAAATAACAAACCCAATATACTGGGTTCAATATGATTTTGTTGTCCCCTTTTATTGAACCCGGTTTATTGTTCAATCACTGCCTTTAGGTGATTGATTTAAGAGGCTCCAAAAAGCCACATTTACCTGATTCGAGCGATGTTTAACATGGAACAATCATTTTTTGAGAAAGTCGGGCAATTTACTGACAAGGTCGAAGAAACCTTGATCGCCTTTTTTCTCGGTGCGATGACGATGCTGACTTTTGTCAATGTCGTGATGCGTTATGTTTTTAATGACAATATTCTTTGGGCTGTGGAAGTAACGGTTTTTATCTTCGCCTGGATGGTATTGGTCGGTGCCTCTTACGGTGTTAAAAAACACTTTCACATTGGGGTTGATGTCATCATCAATCTTTTCCCTGAAAAACGTCGAAAGTTGCTCGCTTTAGCCGCAGCGGCTTGCTGTTTAGCGTTTTCAATATTGTTGTTAATTGGTTCTTGGAATTACTGGTATCCGTTCGCGACCGAGCGAGCGTGGTACGAAACCGATGATATCCCCATGCCAGACATACTCCAGTTCATGTCTGATTGGTTCAACGAAGGTGAGCGTTATGAAAAGATGCCCAGGTTTATTCCTTATATGGCATTACCGATTGGAATGGCGTTGCTGACGTTTCGCTTTGCACAAGCCACGTACCAAATTGCAATTGGCAATCTCGACCGCTTAATCTCCGGACATGAAGCAGAAGAGGAGCTAGACGCACTAAAAGAACAGCTCAAAGACGCAGGCGACGTTATGTCATCTCAACAAAACGACACTCACCGCAAGGAGCGCTAAGTCATGGATATTTTATTGTTATTTGCGATGGTTATCGGCTTTATGCTTATTGGCGTGCCGATTGCGGTGTCATTGGGCTTATCCAGTATCTTATTTTTAATGCTGCATTCAGACGCCTCATTGGCGTCGGTCGCTCAAACGTTATTTAATGCCTTTGAGGGACATTACACCTTACTTGCTATTCCATTCTTTATTCTGGCATCAAGCTTTATGTCGACGGGCGGTGTCGCAAAGCGAATTATCCGTTTTGCTATAGCAATCGTTGGTTGGTTCCGTGGCGGTCTGGCGATGGCGTCAGTGGTGGCATGTATGATGTTTGCAGCACTCTCTGGATCATCGCCTGCGACGGTTGTGGCGATAGGTAGCATCGTGATTGCGGGGATGATTAAAAATGGTTACTCAAAAGAATTTGCCGCTGGTGTTATTTGTAATGCCGGGACTCTCGGTATTCTGATTCCTCCTTCTATTGTGATGGTTGTGTATGCCGCAGCAACGGATGTTTCTGTTGGGCGGATGTTTTTAGGTGGCGTGATCCCAGGGCTGTTAGCGGGCGTTATGTTGATGATTGCGATTTATATTGCAGCTCGGATCAAGAACCTACCCAAACAACCATTCGTTGGTTGGAAGGAGACCTTTACTTCTGCCAAAGATGCCATTTGGGGCTTGCTGCTGGTGGTGATCATTTTGGGCGGTATTTATGGCGGGATTTTTACGCCTACCGAAGCCGCAGCGGTTGCCGCAGTCTACTCGTTTTTTATCGCCAATTTTGTCTATAAAGACATGGGACCATTTGCCGATAAGCAAAATACCAAACCAGCGGTTGTAAAAGCTCTACAAGCTTTCGTTCACAGTGATACTAAACAAACGCTTTTTGAAGCTGGCAAGTTAACGATTATGCTGTTGTTCATCATTGCAAATGCGTTGATTTTGAAGCATGTACTGACGGAAGAACGCATTCCGCAAATGATTACCGAAGCCATGCTGTCCGCAGGTTTAGGGCCGATCACTTTCTTAATTGTTGTCAACGTGTTGCTGCTTATTGGTGGACAGTTTATGGAGCCTTCTGGTTTGCTGATCATTGTGGCTCCGTTGGTCTTTCCGATAGCAATCGCACTGGGCATTGATCCGATTCATCTAGGCATCATGATGGTGGTAAACATGGAAATCGGGATGATAACGCCACCAGTTGGGCTCAACTTGTTCGTGACCGCTGGCGTGGCGAAAATGTCGATGATGAATGTGGTCAAAGCTGCATTACCATGGGTCGCGGTGATGTTCCTCTTCTTGATTATCGTTACGTACGTGCCTTGGGTTTCGACTTGGTTACCAACCACCCTAATGGGGCCAGAAATCATCACGAAGTGACCCTTATTGTTATTTAGGGCGTGTTTTTTTAACCAGTGAATTGAGCAAAGAGAATAAGCTAACCCTCCAAAAAAAAAGAGGTGTGACTCGTCACACCTCTTCGTCTATAGATTTAAAACCACGCTTTCTTGGATCGGGATGAAACCTACGTTCATAACCACGCCATTTCTTAGTGGTTTTTTTACGCCTGTCAGGACTACATCGACGTTCTTCTCGGTATTGTCCATTTACAACAACAGTATCGGTAATGATGGGGATTCTTACTTTCTCATTCATCGCCTACTTGTTCACTTATCGTTTACTTGTTCGCTTATCGCCTATTTATTAACCTAGCGACCCAGTCCTACCGTACCATTAAGTATTAGCTAGACTGGATAGAACACCAAGTTGCGTATTGCATTTTATTTATACAGATCTTTATCTAATTGATAGCGTTGCATTTTGTCGTATAAGGTTTTTCGAGGCACATTCAACTGTGTCATGGTTTGCTTAATGCTGCCGTTATTCTCTAGCAGTGCTTGCTCAATGGCAGCTTTCTCAAATTCAGCTACCTGTTCCATTAAACTGCGAGACGATGAATGAGAAGGCGTGGCATCACTAAGTTGAATCAGTTTTCCAAGCAAGACAAAACGTTCGGCTGCGTTTCTTAATTCGCGTACATTGCCAGGCCAATCATGGGACATCAGCGCTGCAAGGTCTTGGCATGATAGGCTAGGGGAGCTTTTGCCGTATCGAGAGGCCGCAACTAAAAGGAAGTGGTGAAAGAGCGCAGGAATGTCTTCTTTACGATCGCGTAATGGTGGTAGATCGAGCGTGACGACATTTAGGCGATAGTAGAGATCTTGTCGAAAGCTGCCTTGTTCAGCCGCTTGCTTTAAGTTCACTTTGGTTGCTGCGATGACGCGAATGTCCAAAGAAATGAGTTCGTTGGAACCGACGCGCTCAATGGCGCGCTCTTGCAAGACTCGTAACAAGCGAATTTGCGCTTGGATAGGCATGGATTCAATTTCATCTAAGAACAGTGTTCCCCCTTGGGCAAACTCAAACTTACCGATTCGGCGACTTTCTGCTCCGGTAAATGCGCCTCTTTCATGCCCGTACAATTCACTTTCAATCAAATTTTCTGGCACTGCACCGCAGTTAACGGCAACAAAATTATGATTCCTACGTGAGCTCTGTTCGTGTAACGACCGAGCGATCAACTCCTTACCGGTTCCGGTTTCACCAAATAAGAGAACATCTGCGTCGGTGTCGGCAATGTGCGTGATCGTATCGCGCAGTGTTTGGATACTGGTCGTTTCACCGATGATTCTGGGTCCCAGCGCTTGGCTGGCTTTTAGGGATTGGCGAAGCTTTTCATTTTCATTCGTCAAACGACGCTTCTCTATGGCTCGTTTTACCGTCTCAACTAAATGTTCCGGAGAAAACGGCTTTTCGATGAAATCGTAAGCGCCCTGATGCAAAGCGGTGACCGCCATCGAAATATCACCATGACCGGTGATCATAATGACGGGTAGGTGACTATCCCGTTGAACCACAGTATTAAGTAAGTCCATGCCTGATATTCCCGGTAAGCAGATATCGGTAACGACAACCCCAGGGTTAGCACCACTTTTTATCGCCAGTAGTGCGGATTCTGCATCGGAAAAGAACTGTGCGTCGATCTCCGCTAACTCAAACGTTTGTTCTATTGCCAGTCTGAGATCGGCTTCATCATCAATAAAAAATACCTGGCACATGCTCTCATCCTTCTGATTGTTGTGGCAGAGTAGAAGTCATGGGTAAACAAAGAGAGAATCGCGCTCCCCCTTGCAAACGATTCTGTGCGATCAGTTGCCCGTTCATTCCCGCTAAAATTTGTTTTGATATTGCGAGCCCCAAACCCAGTCCATTTTTCTTAGTGGTTAAAAAAGGCTCACAAAGTTCATTCAGTGTAAGGGGGCCTAGGCCTGGTCCATTATCATCAATATGAACCATGACCATGTTGGATGGATGTTCATATTCAACCGACAGCCAAACCTGTTTATCTTCCTGGTCTGCGACGGCCTCTATCGCATTGGTGAGTAGGTTGACAAGGACTTGTTCTAGCTGAATCGTATTGATGTAAACCTCTGTATCTTCAATCGGTGACTCGGTAGTTAAATTGACTCGAGCCGATTTAAACGTTGGGTTCATTAGCGCTTTTGCCGAGGCAATAACGGGCAATAATCGAGTCTTTGTAAGCTCGTCGCCGCTGGTTTTTTTAGCGAACGAACGCAGTTGCTGACTGATGTTGGCCATCCGGTCGGTGAGTGCAGAAATTCGCGTGAGATTGTCTTCAACACGTTCAAACTTTTCTTTATGTAAGAATAGCTTACCATTTTCTGCAAAACTACGAATGGCAGCTAGCGGATTATTGAGTTCGTGGCTAATACTTGCAGACATTTGCCCCAGAACCGCCAGTTTTGCCGCTTGAACCAACTCATCTTGGGTCAGTCGTAGCGTCTTTTCAGTATCAGTACGTTGAGCAATCTCGGCTTGTAACTCTGCCGTGCGTGCCATGACTTCATATTCCAGCTTTTGGTTGGCTTCTTGTTGGATGCGCTCCACCTGTAGATGTCGAAGTTGACGGTGATAAATTAATTGGCCGATCAGAAACAGAACCGCAAATGTTAGGGTCAGCACAAGCAAGTAACCCAGAGTCACCCAGACGATAGATTGCTTTGGTGAAAGCACACTGATGGTAAGCTTCAGTTCGTCAAGAGGGAACGAAGAAATCACAAGAGTTCCCTTGTTGTAGGGATAACCTTGTTTGACCTCCGAGTGGGGGAGATCGAGGTTACCCAAAAAATTTAGGCTCCCGATGGGTGTATCGAGATATTGTCGACTTGCCAGTACTTGCTGTTTTTTAATTGTACTCAGGGGGCGAAAGCTCTTAAACAACCAATCAGGTCGGCTACTCATGAAAACAATGCCATTAGGATCGCTGGCAACAAAGACACTATCGGATTGCTGCCAGTTATCTTCAATTTTATTGAGATCCATTTTTACGACAACGACACCAAGTACGCCACCAGCATAAATAATAGGATACGAGTAATAATATCCCCGTTTTCCGGATGTAGACCCAAGAGCGTAATATTGACTCTGTTCTCCGAGGATTGCTTGTTTGAAATAAGGACGAAAAGCAAAATTTCGCCCAATGAACGAACGCTCTTTACGCCAGTTACTCGCCGCAATCGTCGTTCCCCACTGATCGAGTAAATAAGTGTCTTCCGATTTAATGACTTCATTCACGGATTCTAGGTAACGGTTCGTGATTTCGATTTGAGCGGTGTTATTCGGATAAAGAAGTACATCAAATAACGGAGCATCCTTTGCCAATAGGTTAGGAATATGCGCGTACTTATCGAGCTTATTTTTGATATGACTAGAGAATTGTTCGAGTTGCGATTGGTGTTTATTGAGCAATGATTGGTAACTCGATTGCCACACCCAATGCCCGCCAATGGTGGCACAGAGGAAATATAAGACGAAAAAGATCAGTAGAATACGATTTCGTTGCGGCATTTATTTTTCCTTTGTTTGAGCCTCTTGATAGATGTTAACGGTATGTAAGATAGATTGGGGATTTCGTTATCAACTCTGTGGAGTAAAACAAGAGCAAGATCTCTTTTTAGGCTTTTCAATAAAAAAAGCAGTCGATTCCCTTGAAAAAGTCGCTATTGTCCCCATTCTAGATATGCTGGCGTTGCTCAGGCATCATTTGCGCACTTTTTTATGATAAATGACGCACTATTTCGAGAATTTAGCACAGACAGTGTTCACATAGCGGCTATTGGCTCGACAGGCTAGAAACAGATCGCTAGAATGTCGCGTCTAAAAACGCTGTCCTGAGGCTAATAGGAGATACCTTTGATGCTTGTATTGAAGATATCACTGATTAGTCCGGTGCTGATACACAGCATCGATACTCGACTTTAAATTAGGTGTTCGGACAGAGCACAACACAAGGATGAAGCGTTCACTCCGGTGAGGGGCGCTCATACGCTCGGAAAACCGAGCCACTTTAGAGGTTTATATATAATGCAAGTTACTGTTGAAACGCTTGAGGGCCTAGAGCGCCGTCTAAACATTACTGTTCCAGCTGCAAACATCGAAGATGCTGTAACAGCTGAACTACGCAATATCGCTAAAAACCGTCGTTTTGATGGTTTCCGTAAAGGTAAAGTGCCTCTAAAAATGGTTGCTCAGATGTACGGTAAAACAGTACGTCAAGACGTGCTTGGTGAAGTAATGCAACGCCACTTCATCGAAGCGATCGTTAAAGAGAAAATCAACCCAGCGGGCGCTCCGACTTTCGCTCCAGTTGAAAACAAAGAAGGTGCAGACCTAGTCTTCACAGCAACTTTCGAAGTTTACCCAGAAGTTGAACTACAAGGTCTAGACAACATCACTGTTGAAAAACCGCTAACTGAAGTAAAAGATGCTGACGTAGAAGAGATGATCGAGACGCTACGTAAGCAACAAGCAACTTGGGTTGAAGTTGACGAAGCAGCTGAAGCTGGCAAGCGCGTAAGTATCGACTTTGTTGGTTCTATCGACGGCGAAGAGTTTGAAGGCGGTAAAGCAGAAAACTTCCCACTAGAAATGGGCGCTGGTCGTATGATCCCTGGTTTTGAAGACGGTATCGCAGGTAAAACTGTTGGTATGGAATTCGACATCGATGTTAACTTCCCAGAAGATTACCACGCAGAAAACCTAAAAGGTAAAGCAGCTAAGTTCGCTATCAAAGTGAACAAAGTTGAAGCTCAAGAGCTTCCAGAAGTTAACGACGAATTCGTTGCTAAGTTCGGTGTGGTTGAAGGTGGCATTGACGCACTTAAAGCGGAAGTTCGTAAAAACATGGAACGCGAACTTAAGCAAGCAGTTAAAAACCGCATTAAAGAGCAAGCAATTGAAGGTCTAGTTGAGCAAAACAACATTGATGTTCCTGCTGCACTTATCGATCAAGAAATCCAAGTTCTACGTCAACAAGCGGCACAACGCTTTGGTGGTAACCCAGAAGCGGCTGCTCAGCTTCCACGTGAACTATTCGAAGAGCAAGCGAAACGTCGCGTAGCGGTTGGCCTTCTACTTGGTGAAGTTATCAAGTCTGAAGAGCTAAAAGCAGACGACGAAAAAGTGAAAGCACTGATTGAAGAAATGGCAACAGCATACGAAGATCCATCTGAAGTTATTGCTTACTACGAGCAAAACGAAGAGATGATGAACAACATGCGCAATGTTGCACTAGAAGAGCAAGCAATCGACGCGATCATCGCTAAAGCACAGGTTACTGAGAAAGAAGTTGGCTTCAACGAGCTTCTAAATCAACAACAACCTGCTGCATAATAAGCAATATCTAGCGTAGAAGGTTGACTTATCGTTGACTATTCTGCTAACAATGGTCCGTATGATACTCATCATCCGGGCCATTTATTTTAGGGACATAAGAATATGAGCTACCAAGAAAAAAATGCAATGTCGCCAATTATGGACGCACTAGTACCAATGGTGGTTGAACAAACTTCCCGAGGCGAACGCTCTTATGACATCTATTCACGTCTTTTAAAAGAGCGTGTGATATTTTTAACGGGTCAAGTGGAAGACCACATGGCAAACCTTGTCGTGGCTCAGCTACTTTTCCTAGAATCTGAAAATCCAGATAAAGATATCTTCCTATACATCAACTCTCCAGGTGGTAGCGTGACTGCGGGTATGTCTATTTATGACACCATGCAGTTCATTAAGCCAAATGTGAGCACGGTTTGTATGGGGCAAGCTTGCTCAATGGGTGCATTCCTGTTGGCAGGCGGTGCTGCTGGTAAACGTTACGTTCTACCAAACTCACGCGTGATGATTCACCAACCGTTGGGTGGTTTCCAAGGCCAGGCTTCTGATATTCAGATTCATGCGCAGGAAATTCTGACGATTAAACAGAAGCTAAACAACCTGTTAGCAGAACACACAGGTCAGCCTCTCGAGATTATTGAACGCGACACTGACCGTGATAACTTCATGTCAGCAGATCAAGCGGTAGAATACGGTATCGTGGATGCAGTGTTAAACCATCGAGGCGAGTAATTTAGCCAGCGCATTTTGGTTAAAATTGATATACACTCATTCATGAAGAGTAAAGGCTAAGAGGTTAGCGAATGACAGATAAAAGCAAAGAAGGTGGCAGCGGTAAATTGCTGTACTGTTCTTTCTGCGGCAAAAGTCAGCACGAAGTTCGCAAGCTAATCGCAGGTCCATCAGTTTACATTTGCGACGAATGTGTCGACCTATGTAACGATATTATTCGCGAAGAAATTAAGGATGTTCTCCCTAAGAAAGAATCTGAAGCGTTACCAACGCCTAAACAGATCCGTGAACACCTTGATGACTATGTGATCGGACAAGATTACGCAAAAAAAGTGCTCGCAGTTGCGGTATATAACCACTACAAGCGTTTACGCAATGGTGATACAACGAGCGAAGGTGTGGAGCTTGGTAAGAGTAACATCCTTTTGATTGGTCCAACGGGTAGTGGTAAAACGCTGCTTGCTGAGACGCTAGCTCGATTCTTGGATGTGCCATTTACAATGGCAGACGCAACCACACTAACCGAGGCCGGTTACGTGGGTGAAGACGTTGAAAACATCATCCAAAAGCTTCTGCAAAAATGTGATTACGACGTCGCGAAAGCTGAACGTGGTATTGTATACATAGATGAAATTGACAAAATTTCGCGTAAAGCTGAAAACCCATCCATTACGCGTGACGTATCTGGTGAAGGTGTTCAGCAGGCGCTGCTAAAACTTATCGAAGGTACGGTCGCTTCGGTTCCGCCTCAAGGTGGTCGTAAGCATCCTCAGCAAGAATTCCTTCAAGTGGACACATCTAAGATTCTGTTCATCTGTGGTGGTGCATTTGCTGGCCTTGATAAAGTCATTGAACAGCGTGTTGCAACAGGCACTGGTATCGGTTTTGGCGCAGAAGTTCGTTCTAAAAACGAATCTAAAACCGTTGGTGAGCTATTTATGCAGGTTGAGCCTGAAGACTTAGTGAAGTATGGCTTGATACCTGAATTTATCGGTCGTCTACCAGTGACAACAACGTTGACAGAGCTTGACGAAGAAGCGTTAATTCAGATCCTATGTGAGCCGAAGAACGCACTGACCAAGCAATATGCAGCGCTGTTTGAGCTTGAAGATGCAGAGCTGGAGTTCCGCGAAGATGCACTACGCGCGATTGCTAAAAAAGCAATGGAGCGTAAAACAGGTGCTCGTGGTCTACGTTCTATTCTTGAAGGTGTTCTTCTTGAGACCATGTACGAACTGCCATCTGCAACAGATGTCAGTAAAGTTGTGATTGATGAATCCGTCATTAACGGTGAGTCAGAGCCGCTGCTGATATACAGCAATTCTGATAATCAGGCCGCTGGCGCAGAATAAAGTTAGTCACAAATAAAAAGGAGGTAAGTAATTACCTCCTTTTTTTATTTCTCTTATTGAATCCAAATAATTAGCCCCCATATAAATCCTAAAGTAATACGTAAACGTGAAAGCGGAAGAGAGAATTATATGAACTTGGAACGTTCCGAGCGTATCGAAATCCCGGTATTACCTCTACGTGACGTAGTGGTCTACCCGCATATGGTTATTCCATTGTTTGTTGGTCGCGAGAAGTCGATTAGCTGTTTAGAAACAGCGATGGAAACCAACAAACAAGTTCTGCTTGTGGCACAAAAACAAGCGGATACTGATGAGCCAACGGTTGACGATCTATTTGAAGTGGGCACTGTCGCAACCATTCTTCAGCTACTTAAGCTTCCTGATGGTACGGTAAAAGTGTTGGTTGAAGGTCAACAGCGTGCCAAAATAAATCACTTCAAAGAGAGTGACTTCTTCCTTGCTGAGGCTGAGTTTGTCGTCACGCCAGAGTTAGATGAGCGTGAGCAAGAAGTTATAGTGCGTAGCGCGATTAACCAGTTTGAAGGCTTCATTAAGCTCAATAAAAAGATCCCACCGGAAGTGCTTACATCACTCAATGGGATTGATGAAGCTGCTCGCCTGGCCGATACCATCGCAGCGCATATGCCATTAAAGCTTGTCGATAAACAACAAGTTCTAGAAATTGTTGATGTGACCGAACGTTTGGAATTCCTTATGGGCCAAATGGAGTCGGAGATCGATCTGCTACAAGTTGAAAAACGCATTCGTGGTCGCGTTAAAAAACAAATGGAAAAATCTCAGCGAGAGTACTATCTGAATGAGCAAATGAAAGCGATTCAGAAAGAACTTGGTGAGATGGAAGACGCGCCAGATGAGTTTGAAACGCTGCAGAAAAAAATCGAAGAATCAAAAATGCCGCAAGAAGCACGCGAGAAGACAGAACAAGAGCTACAGAAGCTTAAGATGATGTCTCCAATGTCTGCAGAAGCGACAGTGGTTCGTAGCTACATCGATTGGATGGTCAGCGTACCTTGGGCCAAACGCTCAAAAGTGAAGAAAAACCTAGCAAAAGCTGAAGAAATTCTTAACGAAGATCACTACGGTTTAGAGCGTGTAAAAGAGCGTATTCTCGAATATTTGGCGGTACAAAACCGTATCAACAAACTGAAAGGTCCGATCCTTTGTCTTGTTGGTCCTCCGGGTGTCGGTAAGACTTCTCTTGGCCGCTCGATTGCGTCTGCTACGGGTCGTAAGTACGTTCGTATGGCGCTGGGTGGTGTGCGAGATGAAGCTGAAATTCGCGGTCACCGTCGTACTTACATCGGTTCACTACCGGGTAAACTTATCCAGAAAATGTCGAAAGTAGGGGTGAAAAACCCATTATTCCTATTGGATGAAATCGACAAAATGGCATCGGATATGCGTGGCGATCCGTCGTCTGCATTACTTGAAGTGCTCGATCCTGAACAGAATAACTCGTTTAACGATCATTACTTAGAAGTAGACTACGATCTCTCTGACGTGATGTTTGTTGCTACGTCAAACTCGATGAATATACCTGGGCCGCTACTCGACCGTATGGAAGTGATTCGTCTATCTGGTTATACGGAAGACGAAAAACTTAACATTGCGAAACGCCACTTGGTTGACAAACAGGTACAGCGTAATGGTTTGAAACCGAATGAAATTATTCTCGAGGACTCAGCGATTATCGGCATTATCCGTTACTACACCCGTGAAGCTGGTGTGCGTAACCTAGAGCGTGAAATCTCTAAAATTTGTCGTAAAGCAGTGAAAAATATCTTGTTGGATAAAGACATTAAGTCAGTCACCGTTACTATGGATAACCTAAAAGAGTACTTAGGTGTTCAACGTTTCGATTACGGCAAGGCGGATGAAAGCAACCGAATTGGACAAGTAACAGGCTTAGCGTGGACAGAGGTCGGTGGGGACTTACTTACTATCGAAACTCAATCGATGCCAGGTAAAGGCAAGCTAACGCAAACGGGCTCGCTGGGTGATGTGATGCAAGAGTCGATTCAAGCAGCAATGACGGTAGTACGCTCTCGTGCAGAAAAGCTTGGAATCAACAACGATTTCTATGAGAAGCGTGACATTCACGTGCACGTGCCTGAAGGCGCAACACCAAAAGATGGCCCAAGTGCAGGTATCGCAATGTGTACTGCGCTTGTATCGAGCTTGACGGGTAACCCAGTAAAAGCAGAAGTTGCGATGACTGGTGAGATCACCTTGCGTGGTGAAGTATTGCCAATTGGTGGTCTTAAAGAAAAGTTACTTGCGGCACACCGTGGTGGCATTAAAACGGTACTGATCCCTAAAGATAACGAGCGTGATTTGGAAGAGATTCCAGACAACGTTATCGCGGATCTCAAGGTCATTCCGGTGCAGTGGATTGACGAAGTCTTAAAAGTTGCATTAGAGCGAGACCCGGCAGGCGTTGAGTTTGCAATCGAAAAATAGTGATATGCAGCAAAAATAAGTAAAAGTTTGCGCTGATAAGCTTAAAAAGGCTTGTCAGCGTTTTTTTTGGACGCTAAGTTAGTTTGGACAGCTCTCAGCCCTTGAAGGATAAGGGGCGAAGCTAAAATTATTATTTATGGAACGAAAGTCATCACAAAATAAAATCACAGATGGCACAAAGGGGAATACACAGTGAATAAAACTCAATTAGTAGAACAAATCGCAGAAAATGCAGACATTTCTAAAGCGTCAGCGGGCCGTGCTCTAGACGCATTCATCGAAGCGGTAAGTGGTACGCTTCAAACTGGTGACCAAGTGGCGCTAGTTGGTTTTGGTACATTCAGTGTTCGTACTCGTGCAGCGCGTACAGGCCGTAACCCAAAAACGGGTGAAGAAATTCAAATCGCAGAAGCAAAAGTACCTGCTTTCAAAGCGGGTAAAGCCTTAAAAGACGCTTGTAACTAATCTTCTTGTAACTAATCTCTAAACTAAGATTAGTAAGTCGAGCGTTGACTCTACAATTGGCTATTTGAATAACTTTTGCTCAAACAATCTGTTTCGAACAAAAATTTACAAACTTCGAGCCGAACTTTCTTAAATTATGCGCATCATACTGATGCGCATTTCTTTTTCTGGTATTATCGCGTGATTATATTTTCTAGTAGAAGCCATATGCTTCAATTGTGGAGAGCAGTTAAATTATGATGGATCGACTACGCGAAGGCGTAAATAGCATCGCGGTCAAAATTATCCTTGGGCTTATCATCCTGTCTTTCGTATTTGCAGGTGTAGGCAGCTACATTGTTGGCGGTAGCAACAACTCTGCGGCGAAAGTGGGCAATACCGATATCCCTCGTGGAGAATTCGAGATGGCATACCAAAACGAGCGCAATCGTATGCAAGCTCAACTGGGTGACTACTTCTCTCAGATGCTGGCAGACCCAGCGTATGTTGCCTCTTTCCGCAAATCCGTTCTTGATCGTATGATTAACGACGTATTGTTAGATCAGCAAGCAGAAGCGTTAGGTCTAAGAATCAGTGATACACAAGTGCGTAAAATGATTCTAGAAATGCCTCAGTTCCAATCAAACGGACAATTCGACCAAGACATCTACCAAGCTTCTCTTCGTCGCGCTGGTTTCTCTCCTGATACGTTTGCTGAGTACATGCGTCGTGAACTTGTTCGTGAACAGTTGTTGAATGCACTTCAAACCAGCGAATTTACTTTACCTGGTGAAGTACAAGCCGAAGGTAAACTGTTTACTCAAACTCGTGACATTCGTACGGTAACTATCGATCTGGAAGAATTCGCCAAAAATGTCAAACTGACAGACGAAGAAATTGAGCAATTCTATAAGGCCAACCCTGATAACTTTACTCGTCCAGAGCAAGCGAAGGTTGCTTACATTGAGCTATCAGCGCAGGCTTTGAAAGATCAGATTCAGATTTCTGACGACGAAGTGAAGAAATACTACGACGAACACCTAAGTAAGTACTCAACTGATGAACAGCGTCGCGTAGCGCATATCTTGGTTGAGGGTGATGACGAAGCAAAAGCACAAGCGATTTTAGACGAGCTAAACAACGGTGCAGATTTTGCGACACTTGCGAAAGAAAAGTCGGATGACATTGGTAGCGCTGAAAGTGGCGGTGATTTAGGTTGGATTGAGCGAGATGTCATGGATCCAGCGTTTGAAGAAGCTGCATTTGCTCTGAAGCAACCAGGTGATATGTCTGGCTTGGTTAAGTCTGATTTTGGCTACCACATCATTAAACTTGAAGAGTTAAAAGGTGCAGTCGCTAAGCCTTTCGACGAAGTCTCTGCTGAAATCAAGCAAGAGTTGGTTGATCAGCGAGCAGTCGATAAGTTCTACGAGCTACAAAGTGAACTAGAACGAGTTGCGTTTGAATTCCCTGATTCACTGTACGATGCTTCACAGGCGATTGGCCAAGAAGTGAAAACAACGGACTTTATTTCTCAACAAGATGCGCCAGAAGTTCTGCGCAATCCAGATGTGATGCAAGCCATCATGAGTCCTGAAGTGAAAGAAGACGGTCTCAACTCTGAAGCGATTGAAGTTGCTCCAGAACACATCGTTGTTGTACGTGTTGAAGAGACACGTGACGAAACCGTATTACCTCTAGAGGAAGTTAAAGAGCAAGTTGTTACTGAGTTGTCTCGCGTAAAAGGTGAGCAAGCTGCGCTAGAGCTTGGTACTCAAGTCGTTGCTGCACTTAATGACGGTAATACAGACGTATTAGCTAAAAATAACCTTGCGTTTGGTGAACAAGAAACTGTTGACCGCCGTTCTCCTCTTGCCGCGACGGTATTTGCCATGGCAAAACCAGTCGATGACAAGCCAGTGTATGGCCAGTCGAAGGATGCGGAAGGTAACATCGTGATTGTTGAGCTTGACGGCGTGAAGTCAGAGCTCGATGCGACGGTAGAGCAACAAGTTGCTCAACAAATGCAGCGTTCTTCTTCACAGCAAGACCTTTCTTCAGTGTTGTCGGTGCTACGTGCCAATACTGACATTGAGTACTTTGTTGTGAGCAACTAAGCATTTTCGATGTAATTTGCATGTTGAATAAAACGGGTCGTATCAGCGACCCGTTTTATTTTTGCACAGAAAAACTTCAATGATTCATTTGCTTTATCTAGATTAGTGCGCACGTTTTTTGTTCCTGTGGATGCAGGAACGATTCAACACTAATTAGGAGAGTATATGTTTAATATGAAATGGATTTTAACTTTGTGTTTATGTATTTTCGCACCGTTTAGTATGGCTACTGCGGATACTAAGGATGACAAATATGAAGGCATCGAAATCACAGTAAATGTAAATACGGCGTCTGCGGAAGAAATTGCGAGCTTGCTAAAAGGGATTGGTGACAGCAAAGCTCAGAGTATTGTTGATTACCGCAATGAGCATGGCCCATTTGAGGCTATCAGTGATCTAACGAACGTAAAAGGCATTGGCGCAGCGACAATCGAGAAAAACCAAGGACGCATTTTGCTTTAACTCGATGTTTATCGTTTGAGTTTCAATTTTCCCGAACCTTGCTTTATGTGGTTCGGGAGTGAGATCGAAAATGGGCTGAAATTAACCGAATAGGCGACGATGGAGGCCCTTCTCCACTAAAGCCATTCCTAGCCCACCTAATGCCCCAAACAGATGAGCATCAACCGCAACCTTTGCCCCTATCATCGCAGCGGTGCTGCTAGAAGGGCCATAGAACTGCTCCCAAGCGACTTTTGCCATCAGACCAAGTACCAGAAGTAAACTGCTTCTTCTGCCCTCAAATACTTCTCTCAGTGCCCAGAAACCAAAAAGACCGTGCAATACACCAGACAGTCCAACGTATATTGAGAGACTACTGAAGAGATTGAGTCCCCCAACCAACAGGCACAGAAGAAAAAATACAATAGCAAAATTACGTGTACTTGGGCGGAAAATGAAACCTATGACCCATAAGCCGGCGAGGTTCATGGCTAAATGCGCAAAGTTGGTATGAGTTAAGTTTCCTGTTACGATCCGCCACCACTCACCGTGACGTATATGGTAACTGTGCCACTCGGCTAAGCTTGCCATAGGCTCAAATTGAAGTGCTAAGCAGATAACGCTGATGATGGTCAGCAAAGTATAAAGGTTCACTCTATGTCTCGTTATTGTTCTCAATGTGGAAAATCACGCAAAGCCTGTATTTGCCGATGGATTGTACCGCTAGATAGCGCTGTTGAACTTATCATTCTTCAGCACAGGAGTGAAGAGCACCGCCCCCTTGGTACAGCTCGGATTCTAAAATTAAGCTTAAAGACATGTACCTGTATCGTCGGGGAAGATTTTTCCGAACACCCGTTGCTAAATCAGTGGTTGGCCGATGATAAATATGATCATTTTATCCTCTATCCTTCAGAGCACTCTGTGTGCTTATCAGAGCTTGATTCTAGTGTGCGCCAAGGCAAAAAAATTCGACTTATCTTGCTTGATGGAACATGGAAGAAAGCCTACAAGATGTGGCAATTGTCACGTAACTTACATCACTTACCAACCGTAAAGTTACCAGACACGCTACATGGTCATTACACGATCCGTAAGGCACCATCTGATAGCAGTTTATCAACGGTTGAGGCGGGTTTTCATGCCTTAAGGTTGATAGAGCCCAGTCGTGATTTCAGTCCTTTACTCACGGCATTTGAGAAGATGATTGAGTTCCAAATCGCCCAGATGCCTCCAGGCGTATTCGAAAAAAATTACTTGAAAGAGTGAGCTAATCACACGCTCAACCGCTTACAATGCTATCGATGAGAATAACTGACGATGCAGTTTTTGGGCGTGCCCATCCGTCATTGCGGAAATATAGTCAGCGATGACTCTCATTTTGTCACTGTCTGTAACCGCATGACACCACAGTTCCTTGGTGTGTATTGGTAGTAAACGCTCAGGGTCTGCGGTTAAAGCCTCAAAGATATCCATAATGATTTGTTGCCCTTTGTATTCGACTATTTGGACTTGAGGCACTTGAATAACGTACTGGCTGACGAAGCTTTTGAGTGTTTCTAGTGCGTTGGTGGTTTGCGGGGCGAGGCATGCATTCCAAGACAATAATGAATTGTCGAACGATGCGTCTACCGCCTGAATGGATACACTTGTCAGCAGCGCATTAACCATCCCGCCAATCGCATCTTTTCTTTCATGATGCTTACCACTAAACAACATTTGGCCAATCGAGTCTATGTGCGTCTCGAACCAGTAATCACCGCAATCAGCAAGTTGACTGGCTGCGCCTTCTTGCCACTGCTGACGAGTGACCATGCCAAGCACGATCGCATCTTCTAAGTCGTGAACACCATACGCAATGTCATCCGCTAACTCCATAATCGAACAATCGAGTGATTTAAAGCGCGTTTTGCTATGCTCGAAATCCGAACCCGGCTGACCGCGCATTTGACTGAGCTGAGTTTTGTCCTTCTCTGTAAGTGGTGCGATGACCCAATCAAACAAGCCTTTGTCGCAGTCGTAGATGCCTTTTGCCGGAGCCCATTGCTTTGCTTTTAGCTTGCGCTGATGCTCTGCGGGAACCGGTAAGCGAGCAGAGCGAGTTTGGCTGATGAGAGCAGGGTATTTCATCAATCCAAGTAAGGTTCTGCGCGATAGGTTCATGCCAAAGTGCTCTGTGTAGGGCTCGAGCTGCGTGACGATACGAAACGTTTGTGCGTTGCCTTCAAATCCGCCATGGTCTCGCATCATATAATTTAACGCGACTTCTCCACCGTGCCCGTATGGCGGATGGCCAATGTCATGGGCGAGACAGAGCGAGTCAATCAAGCTATCTGACGGCAGTAGCTCGCGAAATTCGGGCTGCTTTTTCTTGAGTTGTGCAACGATGCCTGTCCCCAATTGCGCCGCCTCTAGTGAATGGGTGAGGCGGGTACGATGGAAATCTTCTAGGCTAGTACCGTGAACCTGGGTCTTAGCCTGTAGGCGACGAAAAGCGGCCGAGTGCAGAATCCGAGCTCTGTCACGCTGATAGGGACTACGATGATCGTCGCGACGGATTTTATGTTCATCATCGTGGCGTTCTTGCCATCGTTCATGCAGTTCAAATAACACGTGTTTCTCCGTACGCTGAAAGCTAACTGATTTCGTCTAATGACAGTTCAAAACTTGGCGCGAAAGTGGTCAGGAAGTATTCCATCTCTGGCGTTTTTCGTTCCTGTAGTGTGATATCAAGACGTTTCTTCGCCAAAGCAAATTCGTGATTTCCGGCACTGAGCTCTTCCAAACACTTGAGGTAAGCACAAATGGAGTCCGCTTGTTTGACAATCTTTGCGTCTTCTTCGTGTGCAGAATGGGAGAGGAGGAAGGGGGCAAAATCGTCTTGGAACTCTTCTGGAAGCATCAATAGGAGTTTTTGCTCTGCCGCTGATTCTATCTTCTTATATTCCTTAGCGATTTCAGGGCTGTAGTATTTGACTGGAGTGGGCAAATCGCCCGTCAGAACTTCACTGGAATCATGGTACATCGCAAGCAGCGCAATTCGCTCTGGGTTAAGTGCACCGCCGAATTTTTTGTTTTTGATCAGCGCTAAGGCATGCGCGACAAACGCCACTTGCAAACTATGCTCAGAAACATTCTCTGGAGATACAGAGCGCATCAAAGGCCAGCGTTGGATTAGCTTCATTCGTGCCAAGTGAGCAAAAAAATGGCTTTCTTTCATTGCTTCCTCCGTTTCTGGTGTAAAAAAGGAGCTCGTTGTGAGCTCCTCTAAGCATATGAGAGTTCGGCACTAATTACTACCAGCTATTGCTGTAGGGGCTATGAGTATCATTGGCTATAAGTTTGTAAGAAACGCTCAAAGCGACCAATCGCAATTTCCAAATCTTCGACATGCGGTAATGTGACGATTCGGAAATGATCTGGTTTAGGCCAGTTAAACCCTGAACCCTGTACAAGCAGAACTTTTTCCTGTTGTAAGAAATCCAGCACCATTTTCTGGTCGTTCTTAATGTTGTACATCTTGGTATCAATTTTAGGGAATAGGTACATTGCGCCTTTTGGTTTGACACAAGAAATCCCTGGAATTTGAGTAATCAGCTCATAGGCTCGATTGCGCTGTTCGAGTAGCCTTCCGCCCGGGAGTATCAGTTCATTAATACTCTGATAGCCACCGAGTGCAGTTTGAATGGCATGTTGCATTGGGACATTGGCACACAAACGCATAGAGGAAAGCAGTTCTAAACCGCTCACATACTCTTTTGCTAAGTGCTTTGGCCCAGTGAGAAACATCCAGCCACCACGAAAGCCACATACACGGTAGGCTTTAGAAAGACCATTGAATGTCATAACCAACACGTCTTCTGTTAGCGTTGCAACAGACGTGTGTGTCGCACCATCGTAAAGAACTTTATCGTAGATCTCGTCAGCGAAAATGATCAGATTATGCTTCCGAGCAATTTCAATGACTTCAAGTAAGAAATCTCGGCTATAAACCGCACCTGTTGGGTTGTTAGGGTTTATCAGTACGATGCCACGTGTTTTTGGGGTAATTTTGCTTTTGATGTCGTCTAAGTCAGGGTACCAATCAGATTGTTCATCGCAGATGTAATGCACAGGCTTACCACCCGACAGCGCGACCGATGCTGTCCATAGTGGGTAATCTGGTGCTGGAATAAGCATTTCATCACCGTTATTAAGCAACGCTTGCATAGACATCATGATCAACTCAGACACACCGTTACCCACATAGACGTCTTCAACGTCGAGAGAACGGATGCCTTTACGTTGGTAATGCTGCACCACCGCTTTACGCGCGGAGTATATGCCTTTGGAATCAACATAACCCTGAGAAGTTGGCAAATTTCGGATAACGTCAACTAAAATCTCATCAGGGGCATCAAAACCAAATGGGGCGGGATTACCGATATTTAATTTTAGGATTTTATGCCCCTCTTCCTCCATGCGTTTAGCATGTTTGAGTACTGGCCCCCTAATGTCATAGCAGACATTATCGAGTTTTGACGACATCCCGACATTTTGCATTGTTTGATTCCTAAAAATTCGTTAATTTCTTTATTAAAATACAGGAAATTGTTTTTTAATAGAATATATATCTGTGAATTATCCAATTGATGGCTAGTTTTTGTTCAGTTACGATCACGACGTGCAACAAAAGATAGTATATGACCTTGATTTGCTTCGGGTCTAAACTTAGAGTAGCCGTTAGTTACCTTTTATCCTCACATACTTCGAGGTTGATTTGTCAGAGTTTCATCAAGCCGTAACGAAAATAATCGAGCGAGTTCAGCAAACCCAGGGCAATCCGATACGCCTAGTAGAGCCTCTTCGCGAGAAACCAAATTTCTCTTTAATTGATTGGCTTGACGCTCAACCACTTTTTCCCAAGTTTTACTGGCAATCCCGTGATACTCGTGAAGAGGTTGTTGCGTTGGGTCAGTTACATACCTTTGTTGAGCCTAGTCCTGCTTATGCCATTCTTGGTGAAGGGCAAAGGATTTGGGGTGGGCGCTCGTTCGATGGTCAGCATGAAAAGAATCGACGTTGTATGCGCTCGTTCTTTTTCCTACCGCAAATAGAACTGATTCGATTTGATCAACAATGGTCACTTGCGGTGAATGTCAGTAGTGATAAAGCCCGCACAGTAGCTGGTTTGAAAAAATTGCTTGGTGATGTCATGTCAGTTGCGCCTATTTCGGTGCATATTCGCTCTGTTGTGCATTCACCGAGTCAGCCTCAGTGGACACAACTCGTGGATAAAGTGCTAAAGGGCATTGAAAATAACGCGTTTAAGAAGGTCGTATTGGCGCGCCGTTCTACGCTTCAACTGGACACTGAACTGAGTGCTGCGCAACTGCTTAAAGCAAGTTCTCAAAGTAATCATCACAGTTTTCACTTCTTAATGAGTCTAGACAGCAAGCACAGTTTTATGGGCTCGACACCAGAGCGCCTTTATTCTCGTGTTGGGTGTGAACTTGAGACGGAGGCACTTGCAGGCACTATCGGGCGGGGTGAAAACGCGATACAAGATATGGAACTGGCCAATTGGTTGTCAAAGGATGCAAAAAACCTGAACGAAAATCAGTATGTGGTTGATGATATTGTTGAACGTTTGTCGCCACATTCAGAAGTCGTTGATGTAGAAAAAGAACCGCGTTTAGTCCGGTTGCGTAAGGTCCAGCACCTCAAGCGCAGTATTCATGCGAGTTTGAAAGCGGATATCAATGGTGTCCAGTTGTTGTCTGCTCTGCAACCCACCGCCGCCGTGGCGGGGTTACCACGCGAAGCGTCCATGCAGTTTATCTTGGACAATGAACCATTTGCTCGTGGTTGGTACGCTGGATCCATGGGGTACATTAGCCATGAGCGTGCAGAGTTTTGTGTCGCAATAAGAAGTGCTCTGGTTCAAGGTGAACAAGTCCACTTGTTCGCAGGCGCTGGTATCGTACCAGGATCGGTTGCTGAACATGAATGGGCCGAGCTGGATAAAAAAATGTCGACATTATCGACGTTAATTTCCGATCATCCACCGATTGGAGTGGCATCATGAACGCCGATCAAGCGGTGTTAAACCGTATTTGGTCCGAAACGCTGTTACTAGAATTGAGTCGGTTTGGCGTTAATCATGTCTGTATTGCACCTGGTTCACGCTCTACACCGTTAACATTAGAAGCCGCAGCTCAACCGAATTTCACGCTCCATACGCATTATGATGAGCGCGGGCTGGGTTTTATGGCGCTGGGTTTGGCGAAAGCAAGTAAAGCGCCCGTCGCGGTCATTGTCACGTCGGGTACGGCGGTAGCAAACCTACTCCCTGCGGTTGCAGAGGCAAAGCTAACTGGCGAAAAGCTCATATTGTTAACGGCGGATCGTCCGCGAGAGTTAGTCGGATGTGGCGCGAATCAAGCGATTGAACAGCCGGGTATTTTTTCTCATCATGTTTCTGCCAGTTTATATTTACCCAGCCCAACGCTAGACACACCGCTCAACTGGGTGTTGACTTCCGTTGATGACGTCATGTTTCGTCAACAACAACGCGGTGGAGCGGTGCATATTAACTGCGCCTTCCCTGAGCCTCTATATTCCGATGGTTCGAAAACACAGTATCAACGTTATCTGGATTCTGTGGCGGTATGGAAAACTGACAATGAAACGTATACACGACAATTAACCCGTACCTCTGTGGATGATATTCCGTCGTTTATGGATGCGAAAGGCATCGTAGTTATTGGCAGTGTTACGTTGGAAGAGGCCCTCTCTGCGAAGCAATTTGCCGAAAAGTTGGGATGGCCAGTGTTTGCAGATCCTCAAAGTGGCGTGAGCTCACATTGGTCACATTATGACTTGTGGCTGCAAATTCCGACGCTTGCCCAACAGCTCAATGATTGTGAACTTATCATTCAGTTTGGTAGTCGCATCGTGTCGAAGCGTTTAAATGCTTGGATGGAGGCACACGTTTCTCAGCGTCAGCAAGGTCGCAATATTCATTACTGGTATGTTGCTGACTGCGCCAGCAGAAACAATCAAAGTCATCTTCCTCAACTGCATTGGGTAACCACGCCTCAACGCTGGATTTCTACTGCGATTAATGCCCATTCTCTTAACTCTGTCTCTCAATATGGTTGGGCGAATGCGTTGGCGAAGGAGGTTTCGCAGGTTACACATAAAATATCAGACGAAATGCAGCCTGAAACCGATGCTCTCAATGAGCTTTTGCTTGCTGCTGACGTTGCCAAGCGAGCCTCAAACGTGGATCTGTTTCTTGGCAATAGTTTGTTTGTTCGCTTGGTGGATATGTTTGCCAAGCTAGAGGCGACCGATGTGTTCACTAATCGCGGGGCTTCAGGTATCGATGGTTTGTTGGCCACTGCTGCTGGTGTGCAGCGTTCCCGTGGCAAACCATTGCTGATCTTCCTTGGAGATACCGCCGCATTGTATGATCTAAACTCGTTAGCCTTGTTTCGCCATCACCACCAGCCAACGGTGATTGTGATAACAAACAACGACGGGGGAGCGATTTTTGACATGCTGCCTGTGCCGTCAGAGCAGCGCGAAACCTACTACCAAATGCCGCACGGTTTTCATTTTGAGTACGCCGCTAAACAGTTTGGCCTGTTATATCAACGACCATCGACTCTGACAGAATATCAAAATGGCGTCTCTGAACATCTGGAACACGGTCAAGGAACATTGGTCGTTGAAGTTCAAACCCCGCCCCAACAAGCTGCTCAGTTGATGAAGGCGTTTAATATCCGCTTACATGCTTTATTTTGAACGTTATCCCGCAACCCAAAAGCATCAAGGTAGTACTTTGCCTACCTTGGTGTTTTTACATGGTTTACTGGGTAGCGGACAAGATTGGCAAGCGTGCATTAAAGCGTTACCGCAGTTTGAATGCGTCACCATAGATCTCCCTGGGCATGGCGGCAGTCAAGCGACTTTGTGCCAAGATTTACAGGATTGTTGTCAACGCATACACACCACGCTGTCTTCTTTGCTCTCTTATCAGCAACCGCTTATCTTGATTGGTTACTCAATGGGTGGCCGGATTACGATGCACGGAATTGCTAATGACTGCTTTTCTGATCTCAATATTTGCGGAGCGATTGTTGAAGGGGGAAACTTCGGGCTACAAAAAGAGTCAGATAAGCAAGCCAGGTTAGATAATGATCGTCGTTGGGCGCAGCGCTTTGAAACTGAAGCACTTGGAGATGTTTTGAGCGATTGGTATCAACAACCGGTGTTTTCTTCACTAAACCATGAGCAAAGACAAACACTGATTGCCAAACGAAGTGCTAACCTTGGTGCGGCTGTCGCAACGATGCTGATGGCGACGTCATTGGCAAAGCAGTCTGATTTATTGCCCGCTTTGCAGCGACAACCGATACCAATTTGCTACCTTTGTGGAGTAAACGACAAAAAATTCAGTCAACTGGCTCAATCCAGCGGGTTGATGTATCGCCAAGTGGAAGGTGCGGGACATAATGTTCACTTAGAGCAACCAGACGCGTTTGCGATACAAATACAACAGATAATTCACTCTCGTTTTGGTCAACGCAACAACACATTGTTGCAAGATCAATAACCTTAACGAGATCAACAATAACAATGGAAACCACCATGGCAAAAACAGTAGGCATTTCTGAAGAAGAACTATACGCTCCGGTAAAATGGCAAGATTGCAGCGATAAATATGAGGATATTCATTATCATAAGTCAGAAGATGGCATCGCTAAAATCACGATTGCACGTCCACAGGTGCGTAATGCGTTCCGTCCACAAACCGTGAAGGAGATGATCGACGCGCTCGCAGACGCACGTTATGACTCCGCTGTTGGCGTTATTGTATTAACTGGTTTAGGTGAAGATGCGTTCTGCTCTGGCGGTGACCAAAAAATTCGTGGTGATTACGGTGGTTACAAAGACGATCAAGGTACACACCATCTTAACGTATTAGATTTCCAGCGTGATATTCGCACGTGTCCAAAACCAGTGATTGCGTCGGTAGCGGGTTGGGCTGTGGGTGGTGGCCATGTTTTGCACATGATGTGTGACTTAACGATTGCCGCTGAAAATGCACAATTTGGTCAAACGGGACCTAAAGTCGGCTCGTTTGACGGTGGCTGGGGTGCGTCTTACATGGCACGCATTGTTGGTCAGAAAAAAGCACGTGAGATCTGGTTCCTTTGCCGTTTTTATGATGCAAAAGAAGCATTAGACATGGGCTTAGTGAACACGGTTGTCCCTCTCGATGAGTTGGAGAAGGAGACCGTTCGTTGGTGCCGCGAGGTATTGCAACATAGTCCAATGGCATTACGTTGTCTTAAAGCCGCATTAAATGCTGACTGTGATGGCCAGGCAGGCCTGCAAGAGTTAGCGGGTAACGCGACCATGATGTTCTACATGACGGACGAAGGCCAAGAAGGACGCAATGCCTTCAACGAGAAACGTCGTCCAGACTTTGATAAATTCCCTCGCAACCCTTAACCAATACAAAAGGGAAGTCAGCCAACTTCCCTGATGTTATTCATCCCAAGTTGCTGACTTATAAATCATAAGTGCAACTTGGTTTGTGTGGTATTGCTCAGGAAAACGAATGATGCGTAAAGCGAAAATCTACCGCTACTGTCTGCCAATGGACAGTGGTGTCATATTACGTGATAACAAGCTCACAGAGCGAACGGGTTATATCCTAGAGTTATCTGATGGCGAACGTTGTGGATATGGAGAAGTAGCGCCCTTACAGGGATTTAGCCTTGAAGGCACCGAAGAGGCGGGTATTCAGCTGCAATCTCAAGCAGAACGTTGGGTCGCTGATCTACCAGTCGATTATGCCAACATGTATCCATCGGTCGCGTTTGGTTTATCAATGGCGCAACTTGAATTAACCAGTGGACTGCCAAAAGAAGGTCACTACCAGACTGCGCCTCTATGTACCGGCGATCCTGATGAACTGATCCCTAAACTTCATGAGATGGACGGTGAAAAAGTTGCCAAAGTGAAAGTGGGGCTCTACGAACCCATTCGGGATGGTATGCTGGTCAATCTGTTTCTAGAATCCATTCCGCAGCTGACATTACGTTTAGATGCTAATCGTGCTTGGACGCTTGAGAAAGCACAGCAGTTTGCTAAATATGTCACGCCTTCACTACGGCAAAGAATCGCTTTTCTTGAAGAGCCTTGCCGTTCCCCTGGCGACAGCTTATCGTTTGCGATTGATACAGGTATCGCGATAGCGTGGGACGAGACGTTACAAGATGCAGTTCGACGTGAAGATTTCAGTTTAGAAGAACTCACTGGTGTTAAAGCGATTATCATTAAACCCACTTTGATTGGTTCGGTTGAGTTTTGTATTAAACTGATTGAAAAAGCCAAATCATTGGGTATGAAAGCAGTGATAAGCTCAAGTTTAGAATCCAGTATCGGCTTGACTCAACTTGCACGCTTGGCTCAATGGCAGTTACCGGACCAAGTTCCAGGGCTCGATACCATTGGTTTGTTTAAAGCACAATTACAACAAACATGGCCGAAGTGTGAACTTCCAGTTATTCCGCTTTCAGAGCAGGAGTTAGTGTGGCAATCAGCTTAGATTCTGTTGAAACTGCACCATGGAAATATTGGGCTCAAGTGAGCCCTTTTTCTATTGCGTATGAGACGCCAACTGGCGTGATGGATTGGCAACAGCTGGCGTCACTCATCGACCAATATGCGCACTATCTGATTGAGCAAGGCGTCAAACGTGGTGATGTGGTGACTTTGGTTGGGAAAAACCAACCGGAGACATTGTTGTTTTATCTCGCTGCTCAGCAAATTGGCGCAATAGGGGCGCTGACGATGCCGCAGCCAACGGGCGCTCTGCAAAGTAAATTGCAAACGCTCTATAAACCACATCAAACCAGGTTTGTATGGTTTGCAAGTGATAGCGATAACCAACGTGAGTGCTCGTCTGAGGCGCTGGTGACATTAGATTGTCACGTACTATCAACACCAGTAGCAGTAGGCTTGAGTGCAAATAGTCAACCTCATTCAGCAACTGTCGGTGATGCTACCAGTCATTATTATCATGATAACTTTGCTTCCATTGTTTTTACCTCTGGTTCGACAGGGGTACCCAAAGCGGTGGTTCATACGCATCGACAACACTTTGCTTCGGCGCAAGGGTTATTGAGAGAGCTTACTTATACTGAGCAAGATACTTGGTTATTGTCTCTGCCCCTTTATCATGTGTCTGGGTTAGCAATTGTTTATCGCTGGCTTTTTGCTGGCGCAGTATTAAAAGTTGGTAAGGGCTCACTGGCGGAAGACATCTGCGGTGTTTCACATGCTTCTTTAGTGGCGACTCAGCTTAAACGCTTACTCGAGGACGCTGTGTCTCTGTCATTAACGCATGTACTGCTTGGTGGCAGTCACGTCCCTCATGAGCTGGCGATCAGTGCATCGGACAAAGGGATAGAAACCTGGCTCGGTTACGGGATGACAGAAGCGGCTTCAACCGTGACTGCTAAGCAAGTTGACTCGCGGAGTAATGCTGGTCATGTGTTGATGAATCGGGAAGTTCAACTGGTTGATCAGCGTATCTTCATTGGTGGCCAAACTCTGGCGTCTGGTTATTTCTATCAGGGGCACTTAACTGCGTTGGTTGATCAACATGGCTGGTTTGATAGCAAAGATTTAGGCGAGTGGCATGGGGAAGAACTGAAGATTATCGGTCGAGCTGATAACTTGTTTATCTCTGGTGGTGAAAACGTACATTGTGAAGAGATAGAAGCGGTACTAAATCAAATTGAAGGGGTTGTTCAGACTATCGTTATTCCCGTTGACGATCAGGAGTACGGACAACGTCCCATTGCAGTGATTCAAGCGGAAGCATTGCTTTCAGACCAAGCGTATCAACAGGCACTGCAGCAAAAGCTCGAAAAATTTAAGTGGCCGATTGCGTATTATCTGATGCCCGATTCGTTACTTCAGAGTGGAATTAAAATCTCGCGCGCTGCGGTTCGAGAGTGGGTACGAAACACGCGTAACTCATATTAGTCAATTTCGCTATGTATTAGTCACAAAGGGAATTTCGCAACCTTATAACTATGAATCATAATAAAGCCTCTGTGTGAGCAAGAAAGGCATAAGATTCATTATGATTAAAGTGGTGCTGGCTGCGGCCGTTTTACTGCAAATTGGTGTTGCGTTTAGTAGTGATGGATTAGCTCGTTCTTTAGCTGAGCTAACCGCATTTTTAGTTGCTGTGGCGTTGGTTTTCGTCCATCAAAGCGGTACTAAACCACGCCAAGACTAACAGGCACTAACTTAACACTAGCCAGCTCAATGACGTGGTCGAAATTAACACCCACAAACTTACGCCAAATAGAAGTGGCTTAGCTCCGGCTGCTTTTAACTTTCCAATCGATATACTGCATCCAATCAAAAACAAGCAGATCACCAACGATTTTTTAGCAATCATAAAGATGCTGTCATAAGCTATCTCGAATTGTGGGAAAAAATCACTGAATGCAATAGCAGCGCAGTACCAAAAAATAAAGTAGGGAATCACTAACTTCTTCTTGCCACTCTCTTTATTCCCTCGGGAGAATATGATCGCACTCACCAACGCAACAGGTATGATCCACAATGCTCGGGCTAACTTAAGCGTAGTCGCCGTAGTCAGTGCCTCCTCACCGTATGCGGACGCGGCACCAACCACCGATGATGTATCATGGATTGCAATCGCAGCCCAAGTACCAAAAGTGTGTTGATCCAAATTTAACGCATGTCCAATGACCGGGAAGATAAACAGTGCAAGTGAGTTGAGAACAAAGACGGTAGCCAGTGCCAACGCAATCTGTTCATCTTTGGCTTTGATTGCTGGCGCGACAGCGGCAATTGCGCTGCCTCCACAAATCGCCGTACCTGACGAAATCAAATACGCAGTGGTTGTCTCAAGCTTAATCACTTTCGCAATCACAGAACCGATGATCAATGTACCTAGAATCGTGGCAATGATAAGTCCAATGCCGTCAGATGTAACGGCCAGTGCCTGTTGAAAATTTATTCCAAAACCCAAGCCAATGATAGAGTAGGACAGCAATTTTTTAGTAATACTGCCAAGGGGCAACTCTTGGGGTACGAAACCAAAGCTCGTCAGTAAGAAGCCAATGACAAGGGCGATTGGAGAGGAAACGAACGGCGTCAGGCACAAAAGCAGTGCCAAGCCAAAAACAATGCGATTTCTGTTCAAAGTGCGGTATTCGTTGTTGGTTGCGAAGGTGGTAGTATAACGCACCTTTACGATCAGTTTGTCTTAATGATTTGAACATATGTTCAGTTTACCTGAACGCCTGTTGTCATCGCTTTTACTTGAGTGTGTTAGCGCCAGTCACCACGCAAAGCCCGCACCTTGTCGTACATAACCTTTGCGGTGGCCTCGGTCGCCATGACAGGCTCACCGGCTTCGATTTCCAATTTAGACCAGAAACGAGAAGGTATGCCTTTACAGGCTCGTCCTTTAGCTCGGCTAAAGTAACTGCCCCATAGCCCTTTTAATGCCATCGGGATCACTGGTACCGGGCTGCGACGCAAAATAATATCAATCCCACGCATAAACTCATGGATCTCACCGTCTGTTGTCAGTTTGCCTTCCGGGAATATACACACAATGTGTCCTTGATTGAGTGCTTGTTCAACGTCATTAAACGCACGTCGAATCGAACTTCGATTGCCAGCAGAAATAGGTATGACGCCAGTTCGACGCAGAAAACGCCGAATTGGAGTCCAATTAGCGTAATCTTCTTCCATCACGAAGCGAATCAAACGTGGGCATACAGCACTAAGAAGTAAGGCATCCATATAGCTGACATGATTACATACGATCAATGCGCCACCTTGTTCAGGCAAATGGTGCAGATTTTTGTGTTTCACTCGATAAATGGTGTGGGTAAGCATCCAAACGACAAAGCGAACTGCGAAAACAGGGATCTGGAGGAAGATATACGCTGCGACCACAAAATTCAGGATGGCCAACAAAGCAAACAGTTGTGGAATGGTCATGTTTAATACGCTTAAGCAGATGATGCCAAGCACCGCACTCCCGACCATAAACAACGAGTTAAAAATGTTGAGTCCAGCAATGACCTGAGCTCGTTCGGTTTCCTTCGCTCTGTGTTGCATCAGTGCGTAAAGAGGCACAATAAATAACCCGCCTGACGCTCCAATCATAAGTAAGTAAAAAAAGAGTAACCAGAGCCCTTCATATTGGATGAATTCAACGAATGTGGTGAATTGAGGTAAGTTGCTCGGAACCGATGTCGCCATTAAGTAACCAAATATCGTAATGCCCAATGCGCCTAAAGGCACTATGCCGACTTCAATACGATGATGAGAAACCCAGTTGCAAAGAAATGAACCTAGTGCAATACCAATTGAAAAAAGGGCAAGTAAAAAAGAAACCGCGCTCTCGGTTCCGTTTAAGTACACTTTGGTAAAGTTAGGGAACTGGGTGAGGTAGGCAGCGCCTAAAAACCAAAACCAGCTGATCGCCATAATGCACTGAAAGACAGTGCGATCGGATTTTGCAATAGAAAGTGTCCGTTTGGTTTGTTGGTAGGGTTGCCAGCGAAACCGGAGGCTTGGAGCGCTGGCTGGAGCAAGCGGGATCGAACGACTAGAGAGGTAACCCAGCAAAGCGAACAGAACCACACTAAACGCCGCGATGTATTTTGCGTTTTCGGAAGAGGCAATGACACCAGCACCAAGCGTCCCGATAAGAATAGCGATAAACGTACCAGCTTCGACCAAGGCGTTACCAGGCACGAGTTCTTTTGCATTTAGATTTTGTGGTAGGAGAGCGTATTTTACCGGCCCAAAAAAAGCAGACTGTGTGCCCATCAGGAACAATAACAAGAGTAGAATACCGTAACTCTCGGTAATAAATCCTATCGCACCTAACAGCATAATCGCAATTTCGAATAGTTTAACCTTGCGAATAAACCACGACTTTTCGTATTTGTCGGCCAACACACCAGCGGACGCGGAGAACAGGAAAAAAGGCAAAATAAAGAGGCCTGCCGCTAAGTTGATGAATAAGTTGCTCGACACAGGTAACGCACTTGCGCCCGCAAAAGCGACAAACAGTAACAATACGTTTTTGAAAATGTTGTCGTTAAACGCACCGAAAAATTGCGTAATGAAATAAGGCAGAAATTTTCTTTGCTTTAATAGAGAAGGCTGTCTGTCAGAGGACATGAGTATGAGTAATCCTTTATTACCATCACCAGTTTATAAGGTAGTTGGTGAGTAAGTTTTCAATCAACTCTTTACCATCAACCGGTTCACTAGAGAAAAACTTATCATCAACGCTGAGTAGGGTAATACCGTGCACACCAGACCATAAAACGCGACTTGCCTTTAATACTTCAGACTCTGTTCGTTGTGGCGCCATCTGTGCTAGAAGCGATTCGAGCATACCTGTCATACCATCAATGCGCTTAGCGTGCCATTCAGGTAACTCTGCCCCGTTCATGTTATGCTCAAAAACCAGTTGCCAACGATACGGGTGAGTTTGCGCAAAATCATGGTAGCAATAAGCGAGTTCGAAGAGGGCTTGTTTCGGTTCTGTGCAATTTGCGGTTGCTTGGGTCGCTTCTTGAGAGAGTTCGTCCAACGTCTGAGCGACAGTGTGAAGAAGCAGAAGGTTGTAGTTGCCAAAAACGTTGACTAACGTACTTGGTACATAACCAATCATATTAGCGATCTTACGCAGGCTGAGCTCGTGGTAGGAGCTTTCTTCTAAGAAGGTTTTGACCGTCTTTAAGGTCAGGTTGATTAACTCTTCTCTAGTATGATCGTTTCTACGTGCCATCTTTTAAACTGTTTTATTGAACATCGTTCAATATGATAGTCAGCTACCCGTGCAGCGTCAATAATACAAAACGATTAACCGGTGACATGTTTGGCAATATTCTGAAACAAGTCGGGGCTGTTCGTTTGTTTCCATTCCCAGATAGACAGAGTATGATTCATTTATGTAGGTTTTTAGCGTGCTACTACTGATGATTCGGTTGATATTCAATCTGAACAAGGTAAAGACAGTTCGCTATAGCTATTTTTCGTCAATTTTAAGGATAACGATGAAACGTTTATTTTCGATTGTTGCTCTGTTGATGTTTACCGTTGCTGTAACCCCGATAGCGGAAGCAAAGAGGTTTGGTGGTGGTAAGTCTTTTGGTAAAAGCTTTAAGACAGCACCAGCGCCAAAACAGCAGCAACAAAACACCAATACGATTGGTAAAGAGCAAACTGCTAAATCTCCATCAAGCAAAAAAGGTTTAATGGGTGGTTTGATGGGCGGCCTTTTAGCTGGTGGATTGCTTGCCGCCTTCTTTGGTGGTGCTTTTGAGGGTATTCAGTTTATGGATATTCTTATTATTGGCTTGATTGCTTTCTTGATCTTCAAATTGATGCGCGGCATGTTGGGCGCGAAGCAAGGCAGCATGAATCAGCACCGCCAGCAACCGGCATTTGGTGGCAATCATTCAAAATTCGAGCAGCCAAACATGCACAATTTTGAACAGCAGCCAAACACAAATAATGGTGGTTTTGCGGGCTTTGGTACACAAACTGATGTGCCACACAATTTCCCTCCTGGCTTTGACCAAGCGGCATTTGTAAATGGAGCTCGTGAACACTATCGTATTTTACAAGGTGCATGGAACCACAATCAACTCGAAACGATTGAAGAATACGTATCACCAAGCTTGTTTGAGGACCTCAAATCAGAACGTGCGAAACTCGATGGAGAGCAACACACTGATGTGATGTACATTGATGCTGAGATTGTTCGTGCTGATTATGATGCAAATAAAGCGCAGCTAAGTTTGCAATTTACAGGTCGTTACCGTGATGTAGTTGAAGGTATTGAAGAAGATGTTACCGACATTTGGCATTTGGAGCGGGACCTAACAACACCAAATGCGCCTTGGTTGATCATCGGAATTCAAAGCTAGTCCGATTCGATTCCCTCAATACAATTTAGTCTTAAGATTAAATCCCGCCTCGTTGCGGGATTTTTCATGTCTGGACTTAAGGCTCTAGGAGTGGACTTAAGGTCCTAGGCGCCTAGGTTCTAGGAAAAGAATAGGGGAATAATACTATTACTAATCTGGATAAGTCGGTGGTCAATTTGTTGTATATATTAGGGCAGAATTCTCAGTAAGTGATTGGAAGTATGTGCATTTTAACAAGCAAGAATGACCAGCTATTTACTACGATTGGTATAATGCTGAGGTAGATTAGTATTGGTAAAACATGAATAGACTGAAGTAGAAACGAAAAAAGCCAGCTCATTGAGCTGACTTTCCAATATGGTGGAGGGGGACGGATTCGAACCATCGAAGGCAGTGCCGGCAGATTTACAGTCTGCTCCCTTTGGCCACTCGGGAACCCCTCCAGGGTATTTTTTATGCTCTGAAAAGCAAACTTAGAAAATGTTTTCCCAACGCGATTTTCCAAGCGATGTTTTATAACACGGAGTGTCACAAAAGCAATATGGTGGAGGGGGACGGATTCGAACCATCGAAGGCAGTGCCGGCAGATTTACAGTCTGCTCCCTTTGGCCACTCGGGAACCCCTCCAGGGTATTTTTTATGCTCTGAAAAGCAAACTTAGAAAATGTTTTCCCAACGCGATTTTCCAAGCGATGTTTTATAACACGAAGTGTCACAAAAGCAATATGGTGGAGGGGGACGGATTCGAACCATCGAAGGCAGTGCCGGCAGATTTACAGTCTGCTCCCTTTGGCCACTCGGGAACCCCTCCAGGGTATTTTTTATGCTCTGAAAAGCAAACTTAGAAAATGTTTTCCCAACGCGATTTTCCAAGCGATGTTTTATAACACGGAGTGTCACAAAAGCAATATGGTGGAGGGGGACGGATTCGAACCATCGAAGGCAGTGCCGGCAGATTTACAGTCTGCTCCCTTTGGCCACTCGGGAACCCCTCCAGGGTATTTTTTATGCTCTGAAAAGCAAACTTAGAAAATGTTTTCCCAACGCAGTTTTCCAAGCGATATTTTACAACACTAAATTGAGTGTCATAAAAGCAATATGGTGGAGGGGGACGGATTCGAACCATCGAAGGCAGTGCCGGCAGATTTACAGTCTGCTCCCTTTGGCCACTCGGGAACCCCTCCAGGGTATTTCATGCTCTTTAAGCATGCTTAAAAGATGTTTTCCCAACGCATCTCTCAAGTGCGGAGCGAATCATAGCAAACTCGCTCAGGCTGTAAAGCGTTTTTGTTTTGTTTTTACGTCGAATGCTGCCTTTTTGGGCAAAGATGGCAGAAACTCAGCGTTTTGTTTAGCATTTATACAGAAAGACACAATATTTCCCAGCTTATTTACAATACTTGACGTTTTTACTGCTTATCTATTGTTAAAATATAGCGAGCCTATTTTTAACAAGCATCAAGCCTGTTTATTCTTTTACTAGCCAAGATTATGAGCATGAACGCCACTTTATCCGTATCTATTCTATCTTTATCACTGTCTTTAATAATGGCATCGCCGAGTGCTCTTTCTGCGCCCCGCGGTCCGTCTGCAGTGACGGTCGTGACTGAGCAAGTTCAAACTCATCAAATCAATCAGTCGCTCTCACTTATTGGTAAATTAAAAGCGGCAGAATCCGTTGTGATTGCTGCGGAAGTGTCAGGAAAGGTGAAAAAAATTGCCGTCAAAGCCAATCAAAATGTTCAGCAAGGTCAATTATTAATCCAGCTCAATGATGACAGAGCGCAAGCCGCAATCGTCGAAGCAAGCGCCTACCTTAAAGATGAGCAGCGTAAGCTCAAAGAGTACCAGCGATTAGTGAAACGTAACGCAATCACGCCCACTGAAATCGATGCTCAGAAGGCGAGTGTCCAAATCGCTGAAGCTCGTTTGGATGCGGCAAAGGCAGACTTAGCCGACTTGCATATTCGTGCGCCATTCTCAGGGACAGTGGGGTTGATTGACTTTAGCCGCGGGAAAATGGTCAGCGCAGGCACAGAATTGGTCACGTTGGATGATTTATCTGAGATGGAGTTGGATTTACAAGTCCCAGAGCGTTATTTATCGATGCTCTCGGTTGGCATGCGAGTTGAAGCAATGTCGAGTGCATGGGGCGAGCAACGTTTTATCGGTAATGTGATTGGTATTGATACTCGGATCAGTGCCGAAACATTGAATTTACGGGTTCGAATCAAGTTTGATAACCCAGAAAATCAGTTAAAGCCTGGTATGTTGATGAACGCCTCGTTAGCATTTCCTGCTATTGAAGCACCGATCATTCCGGTGCAAGCCCTCGAGTATTCGGGGACCAAACGTTATGTCTATGTCATTGACCAAGATAGCAAAGCATCTCGACAAGAAGTGCAGCTTGGTGCTCGTGTTGGCAATGAAGTGGTGATCGAATCTGGCGTCGAGGTGGGTGACAAAATAGTGGTTCAAGGCATCGTCAACATGCGCGATGGTGTGAAAGTAACAGAAACAGTCGCACCGTCAAAAAGCAACAGTCAGAGTCCAGTCAGTACGCAAAGTGAATCAGCAGAGGAACAGAACTAATGTTACTTTCTGATGTGTCGGTTAAACGCCCTGTTGCGGCGCTCGTGTTAAGCATGTTGCTTTGTGTCTTTGGTTTTGTGTCTTTCACCAAGCTTGCTGTTCGAGAAATGCCAGATATTGAAAGTCCGGTTGTGTCCATCTCCACTCGTTATGAAGGCGCATCGGCAACGATCATTGAGAGTCAGATCACCTCGGTATTAGAAGACCAACTTTCGGGAATCAGTGGTATTGATGAGATCAGTTCAACCACACGAAACAGCTCTTCACGCATAACAATTACGTTTGAATTAGGCTATGACCTTAACACTGGCGTCAGTGATGTCCGTGATGCGGTTGCACGTGCTCAGCGCTCGTTGCCCGATGAAGCGGATGATCCGATAGTGTTCAAAAACAACGGCTCTGGGCAAGCGTCGTTGTACATCAACCTTAGCTCGTCAGAAATGGACCGAACACAGTTGACTGACTACGCAGAGCGCGTACTGATGGACAGATTCAGTCTAATTTCCGGTGTGAGTTCGATTGATCTGTCCGGTGGTTTATACAAAGTAATGTACGTCAAGCTCAAGCCAGAGCTTATGGCTGGACGAGCGGTGACGGCATCTGATATTACCCAAGCGCTTCGCAACGAAAACCTAGAAAGTCCGGGAGGCGAGGTTCGTAATGATCAAACAGTGATGTCAGTGCGTACAGCTCGTACCTATAACACGCCGGAAGATTTCCAATACTTAGTTGTGAAGCGAGCAAGTGATCAAACTCCTATCTATTTAAAAGATGTGGCAGACGTTTTTATTGGAGCAGAAAACGAAAACTCGACCTTTAAAAGTGATGGTGTAGTCAATGTCAGTTTAGGCGTTGTTCCACAGTCAGATTCAAACCCACTTGATGTGGCAAAACGGGTTCGCGAAGAAGTCGAGAACATTCAACAATTTTTGCCACAAGGAACGAGGCTTGCCATCGATTACGATGCGACCGTATTTATCGAGCGTTCGATTGAAGAAGTGTATAACACGCTGTTTATTACCGGTGGCTTGGTGATCTTAGTATTGTACATTTTCATTGGGCAAGCGCGTGCGACGTTGATACCAGCCATCACTGTGCCTGTATCGCTGATCTCGTCTTTTATCGCGGCGTATTACTTTGGATTCTCGATCAACTTGATCACTCTGATGGCATTGATTCTGTCTATCGGGCTGGTGGTGGATGACGCTATCGTTGTGGTGGAAAATATCTTCCACCATATCGAGCGCGGTGAATCCCCTTTATTGGCGGCTTATAAAGGGACGCGTGAAGTTGGGTTTGCGGTTGTCGCGACGACGCTCGTTCTTGTCATGGTGTTCTTACCGATTTCCTTTATGGACGGCATGGTTGGCCTATTGTTCACCGAGTTTTCCGTATTGCTGGCGATGTCAGTGATTTTCTCGTCGCTGATTGCCTTAACGCTAACCCCTGTACTCGGGAGTAAAATCCTCAAAGCGAATGTGAAGCCGAATCGATTTAATCAAGGTGTTGACCGTTTATTTGGCAAGTTAGAGCGAGGGTATCGTTCACTATTAAAAGGGGCGTTGAAGGTTCGCTGGGCTGCACCACTTGTCATTCTCGCGTGTATTGGCGGTAGTTATGTTCTGATGAATTTAGTACCAGCACAGTTGACCCCGCAAGAGGATCGAGGCGTTATTTTTGCGTTTGTACGTGGTGCTGATGCCACGTCGTATAACCGAATGGCCGCCAATATGGACATTGTAGAAGAGCGTTTAATGCCGATGCTCGGGAAAGGGGTGCTTAAATCTTTTAGTATTCAGACCCCAGCTTTTGGTGGTCAGGCCGGAGACCAAACGGGCTTCGTGATCATGATTCTTGAAGATTGGAACGAGCGAGACGTCACCGCTCAACAAGCGCTCAATCAGGCTAGGGGCGCGTTAGCTGGAATTCCGGATGTGCGAGTGTTCCCCTTTATGCCCGGCTTTCAAGGGGGCTCAAGCGAACCAGTACAGTTTGTATTGGGTGGCTCAGATTACGATGAACTCCTAACCTGGGCAGAGCTCCTTAAAGGTAAAGCAGAAGATTCTCCCATGATGGAAGGGGCTGAGATCGATTACTCGGAGAAAACACCAGAGCTACTTGTTTCTGTGGATAGACAACGAGCGGCAGAGTTAGGTGTCAGCGTAAAAGACATTTCAGATACTCTTGAAATCATGCTGGGTGGTAAACGTGAAACCACGTATGTCGACCGTGGTGAAGAGTACGATGTGTATTTACGTGGTGATGAAGGTCGCTTTAACAACGCTGCCGATTTAAGCCAAATTTACTTGCGTACGAACAGTGGTGAACTTGTGACACTTGATACAGTGACTAAGGTGGAAGAAGTCGCGGCATCCATTCGTCTGTCTCACTACAACAAACAGAAATCGATTACGATTACCGCCAACCTAATTGATGGATACACATTAGGTGAAGCGTTAGATTTCCTTGATCAGCAAGCCATCGACAACTTGCCAGGTGACATTTCGGTAAGTTACTCCGGTGAGTCGAAAGATTTTAAAGAGAACCAAGCGAGTGTTGCCATCGTCTTTGCGTTAGCGCTATTGGTTGCCTACTTAGTACTTGCTGCTCAGTTTGAAAGCTTTATTAACCCGCTTGTGGTGATGTTTACTGTGCCAATGGGTGTGTTCGGCGGATTCTTGGGTTTGGTTCTTATGAATCAAGGCATGAACATTTACAGTCAAATAGGTATGGTGATGCTGATTGGTATGGTGACCAAAAACGGCATCTTGATTGTGGAGTTTGCCAACCAATTGCGCGATCGTGGTGTTGAATTTGAAAAAGCCATTATTGACGCTGGAGCTCGACGCTTACGCCCGATCCTGATGACCGCCTTTACTACATTGGCAGGGGCTATCCCTTTAATTATCTCCAGTGGTGCAGGTTATGAAAGTCGCATTGCAGTGGGTACAGTCATCTTCTTTGGTATGGGCTTTGCTACGTTCGTTACGCTGTTCGTTATCCCTGCGATGTACCGTTTAATTTCCGCCAACACACAAGCGCCTGGGCATGTAGAAGTGGAATTAAACAAAGCGTTAAGTCATGACACCAAAGGGCGAGTCGCCCACCCGTAAGTCATAAAACAAAACACCGAGCCATCCAGCTCGGTGTTTTTGTTAATGACAAAGTATTTTGTTAATGGCCCAAAGTGTTTAGCCAATGGCTGAGTGTTTGAGTCAGAAACTTGCTCGCAATTGGCTAGAAGCGTTTACCCAAACTGATTTGTACACCGTCGTAGCGGTCGTAAAAATTCTCAAAACCCATGTCGGCAACACTATAAATATATTCTGCACGTAACCAATACTCTTTGTTCATATCCCAATGAACACCAGCGCCAAGGTTAAATAAAGCGCCAGAGTCATCATCGACTTTCTGTACATCAGGCACATAAAGTTCCGCTTTGGTGCCCATTGCTGTTGCTCGACCAAAGAGTGATAGTGGCGTGTCACCTAGGTTATCGCTTTGAAGGACTGCCGATATGCCTGCTTGATAGTGGTGTAAGTCTAACTCGACACCATTTACCTCACGTTCATTACGTGAATAACGCAGCACCCCTTCAAACGCTAGATGTGGGTTAACATTGTAGCCCCAACCAAGAGTGAAATGGGGCGTTGACCAGTCACTGCTGCGCTCTGAACCGATATCAGGCACATCAAAGCTGACATTACCAGTACCAAAATACAAGTAAGGATTATGCGATTGTTGAGCCGCAAAAGTTGGTAAACTCACAGTCAGAGCAGACAATAGTAAGATAGCGTTTTTCATAATAGGACGATAACCTTTGAATAGACGGCACTTGTCGTGCAATTATTAAATTAATCAATAATATAGTTTGTGTTTATCATAACAGTTAATGCGACAAGTTAGTGATTATACAAAGCAAAATATTTGTTATTGGCTAATTTTTAGACAAAAAGTAACTGGGCGACAGCAAGCAAACAACAAGAGGAAGGTAAAGTGGCTGAATTTAAATATAAAAAACTGACACAAGAAGAACAAGATAAGCTGGATGCGGCAACATTTCGACGCCTATTAGCGCACTTAGATGCGAATAAAGATGTACAAAACATAGACTTGATGATACTTGCTGGCTTCTGCCGAAATTGTTTTAGTAAGTGGTACACTGCTGAAGCGGAAAGTTTAGGGGTTGATCTGGATATCGATGACGCTCGTGAGCGCGTGTATGGCATGACTTACGATGAGTGGAAACAAAACCACCAACCAAAAGCTACGCCAGAGCAACTGGCGGCATTTGAAGCGCGTCAGAACAAGAAGTAAGTTTGCAAGTGGGAATCAACCCCTTTAACTAGGGTCTGTTGACGTTTCGCGGTTAAATTTTGTTCGGATGGGGACGCCTAGTCAAAAGCATTTTAGACAAGGCAAGTTGATTGAAACCTAGTTATTCTAAGTAAATTAAACTTAACGCCGTATAAAATGCTTTTAGTGGGGCGCCTAGCTCGAACCCGAAGGGCAGCGTTTGTTGAGCTTTTCTACTGCGTCATCGGCTTCTCGTGTAGGCTAGCTACACCACAAAGCCTCTTCCTTGTATAAAACCTCAACAATTCGCTGCAAAAATCATCTCGAAACATCAACAGACCCTAGGGCTGATTCATCGCTTCGTTAACTCATTGAAGGATAGCAACAGGCAGGTTAAATGCAGCCTTTTGCTTGAATGACCTCCAACTGAGCTAGGTAAGGTTGAATATCACCGATGTTTTCTCTTACCCACGCCATATCATAATACGTATCTAGGTAGCGCTCGCCGGAGTCACACAACAGTGTCACGATAGAGCCTGTCTCACCGCGTTGTTTCATTTCGCAGGCAAGTTGCAGCACCCCATACAAATTCGTGCCAGTAGAGGCGCCAACTTTACGCCCTATTAGGTGTGAGACCCAATGTGCAGTGGCAACGCTGGCAGTATCTGGAATCTTACGCATCTCGTCAATCACACCGGATATAAAGCTAGGCTCTACGCGAGGTCGCCCAATGCCTTCAATTTTACTGCCAATTTCTGATGTTAGCTGCGAGCTACCTGACTGGAATGCGTCATAAAATACCGAGTTTTCCGGGTCAACAACACAAAGCTTAGTATCGTATTTCTGATAACGAATGAATCGTCCAATGGTTGCCGACGTGCCACCTGTACCAGGACTCATCACGATCCAGCTCGGGATCGGATGATCTTCTAATTGCATCTGGTCGAAAATAGCATTGGCGATGTTATTGTTGCCACGCCAATCGGTAGCACGCTCTGCATAGGTGAACTGATCCATGTAGTGACCGTTCAACTCTTGTGCTAAGCGACGAGATTCGTCATAAATTTGGTCAGTACGATCAACAAGGTGTGCTTGACCGCCATAGAATTCGATTTGCTCAATTTTTTTACGAGCCGTACTTTTTGGCATGACCGCGATAAAGGGCAGACCAAGTAATCGCGCGAAGTAAGCCTCAGACACGGCTGTACTCCCTGAGGATGCCTCAATCACTGTCGATTCGGGGCCGATCCAGCCATTACAAATCGCATACAAAAACAGAGAGCGTGCCAAGCGATGCTTCAATGACCCGGTTGGATGCGTACTTTCATCTTTCAAATAAATATCGATTCCATCAAGTGATGGGAGGTCGAGCTTAAATAAGTGAGTATCAGCAGACCGTTGGTAATCGGCTTCGATCTTACGCACCGCATTGTTTATCCAGTTATGGTCAGTGCACATGTTGTCTCTCCTTGGAATACATCTATTTCAGTGATTGAGTTCAGTGATTGAGACTCTTGATTTATGGGTATAATTTACCTATAAAACTGGAGAAAAACTTTGCTATAGTTGTTTTATATGCTTCCATTTGTGGAAAATTTTTCTTTATTTTTGGGTTTTTATAGAAATGAATTTGGATAGAATTGACAGGCAGTTACTTTCTCTATTGCAAATGGACAGTACTTTATCGCTCAATGACCTTGCAGAGCGGGTTAATCTTACTACCACGCCTTGTTGGAAGCGGCTGAAAAAGTTAGAAGACGAGGGTTATATTGAAAAGCGGGTTGCCTTGCTTAGTGCAGAGAAGCTCGGTCTTTCTTTTATTGCGTTCGTGCAACTGAAAACCATTGACCATTCCGAGGATTGGTATCACCACTTTGTTACCACGGTGCGGGAGTTTCCCGAAGTGATGGAGTTTTATCGTATGGCGGGGGAGTACGATTACATGATGAAAGTGCTGGTCAAGGATATGAAATCCTTCGACGAGTTCTATAAACGTTTGGTGAATAGTGTCAAAGGACTGTCCAATGTTACATCGACGTTTGCCATGGAGTCCATGAAATACACCACAGAGCTACCGCTTCGGTAGATACGGTGAACTTTCCTCTTGGATAGACAAGAAAGGAGCGTATCGGCTCCTTTCAATGAGCAATTTTTATCGTCCTTGGCGATACTACTTAGTGAATCGCATCACCCCTTCTTGCACCGCAGTCGCAACTAAATGGCCTTGTTGGTTATAGATTTCACCACGCACCAAACCTCGTGTATTGCTTGCGGTTGGGCTTTCAATCGCGAACAGTAACCAGTCATCCATCTTAAATGGGCGATGAAACCAAATCGAGTGGTCAATTGTGGCCACCTGGAAGTTCGGTGTCATTAACGAGACCTCATGTGGATGCAATGCCGTCACTAAAAAGCCCCAGTCAGAAGCGTAGGCCAGCAGATATTGGTGGATCAGCTGGTCACTAGGCATTTCACCATTAGCGCGAATCCAAAGGTACTGTTTGGGCTCTTCTTTTTTCGGCTTGAGCGGGTTAATCACCGTAACCGGTCGAGTTTCAATCGGCTTTTCTCCACAAAATGTTTGACGTAACTTTTCTGGAAGACGCTCGGCAATATGACTGGCTAACTCGCTTTCAGAACGGAAGTTTTCTGGCCCAGGAATATCGGGCATGGTCTTTTGGTGATCAAACCCCGGTTGATCGCCGTGATAAGAGGCGGTCAGGTAGAAAATAGGGCGTCCATTTTGGATTGCTTTCACACGGCGAGTACTAAAGCTGCGGCCATCGCGTAAGTTCTCAACATCATAAATGATCGGCTTTTCAGGGTCGCCAGGATACAAAAAGTAACTGTGGAATGAGTGAACGGTGCGCGTATCTTCGACGGTGTAGCGCGCGGCAGACAATGCCTGTCCTATCACTTGCCCACCATACACTTGAGGTAAACCTAGGTTTTCACTTTGTCCACGGAACAAGCCTTCTTCGAGCTGTTCGAGTTGCAGTAGGTTAAGCAGTTCTCTTAGTGGTTTACTCATTCGATTTCCTCAAGGTGTAGGCAGATATGCATTGACGTACGTGAGATAAGTTAACCCATTTCTTATCAAAGTGTGAAGCAATTCCGGCTACAAGGGTAAAGTGTTGGGTCAGTAAATTCCTACAATTCCACAATAAAATCAGTGAATTGATTTATTCTCGTTTGGTCAAGCTACTGTTAAATCATCGCTCGATCAGGAGACAGTTTAGAATTCTAGCTCTATACTTAACCCGATTTAATTTCCCTTTCAGAGGAATCTATGAAAAAAACTTACCTGCTTGTGACTTCTTTACTTTTTGGTGCTGCGTTAGCGGGTTGCCAAACTTCTCAAACCACAGAAATGGAATCTGCTGAAGCGTCAATGAAGACAATTACAGGTACAGTGGCTTACCGTGAGCGTATTGCCCTGCCAGATAATGCGGTGGTAACCGTGGTACTAGAGGATGTGTCTCTCGCGGATGCTCCTGCGACCGTACTGGCCAAGCAAACGTTCGAAACGAAGGGTAAGCAAGTGCCTTTTGATTTTCAACTAAGCTATGACAGCAATGACATTCAGGCGAAACACCGCTACAGCGTGCGTGCTCGTATCGAAGTAGACGGTAAACTTCTATTCATTAGCGACACCAATAACGCAGTGATCACAGATGAAGCGCAAACTCATGAGCTAAATATCAGAATGGTGGGCGTTCGTTAATACAACGAAGACAAGTTACGCCAAAGCAAAATAAATAGATGGCAGTCACGTTAAGGCTGCCATTTGTATTTTCTGAGCGATATCTTTCCTACTTCCGAGACTTCAATTCCTTCCGCTTCTAGTTTGCGTATTTGCCTGTCTTTGTCGCTCCCTTTTAATGATATAGCGCCTTGACTGTTAATTACCCTAAACCAAGGAAGTTTGCTGCCCTCAGGCAAATTACCTAATGCTTTACCCACATGCCTTGCATAACCCGGATACCCCGCCATTTTAGCGATTTCTCCGTAAGTTGAGACCTTGCCGAACGGAATTTGGTGAATCACAGCAAAGATTTGTGGCAAAAATTGGTCCATACTAAAGGAGTCCTTAGACACTGTTTATCTTAAAGGTCAACAGACCTAAGTGCATTACCAAGGAATGGTAATACAGACGCTTTGTCTTTTCCCAATTTTTATTGGTCGTTACTCGCGACGTCGCTCAACACTTTTGCCAGGCTCGCTCTTACTCTTGCAGTGACTAGATTAACGAGGAAAAACAAAACGAACGTAATTTTGAATCTAGACCCATTCAACAGCCTTACTGTACTGTCGGCTGTTGAGTTCTCAATCAGGTGGGGAAGCCAGGAGGCGCTATGATTTTATCGACAGTTCAATTTATTGTTACCACTTTGCTCGCGGTTGTATGCGCCAGAGTGATGAGCTTAAGTGAGGGAGAGCTTCCTGTTCTCGTGCTCATGGTGCCTGCATTGTGGGTACTTCCTCAGGGAGGGGTAGCAGGCGTAGTCTTACTTGGTGCGATGATGGCGTTTGGGGCCACGCTCTCCACACAGCCCATCACGTTGTCTATTGCGATTCTCATTTTATTTCCATTATTAAGAGTGGTGTTTTCACACCGAAGCTCAATTGGCGTGTTGCTTACCACGAGCCTAATTGCTTTGACGTTGCTAGTCGGGATTATGGTTACTCAGCAAGGCGGTAAGCTGGGTGGTTTGGCAAGCGTAACCGCGGTACAAGCGTTAGCGGTGATTGCTATGTGGTGGTCAGTCACACATTGGAAAAATACAGGCACACACAGCTGGTGGCCGTTATTGTTATTGTTGCCGTTGTGGATCGCGGGGCTACATCATGCGGTGTTCGTTTCTCTGGGTTTAGTTGGAATGCTTGCTTCAATGGAAGCGTTGACCAAGATGAAGGAGTCGGTTCAATGGAGTAAATTGTTGTGTTGGACACTACCAACCGTCGGATTTGCGTCATTGGTCGTGAATCCAAGTGTCGACGTTCCAAGTCCGATATTTGTGGTGTGGATATGTTTGCTTGGTACCGCTTGGATGACCGATTACATCTTGCGCATTGATGATGAGCAAGCCGAGCTATAGTCCTAGGTCTAAATTGATCGAGTTTTGTGCAAACGATTGAGAAAAATTCAAATTCGAGTTTTTTACCCTTGCAATATGAAGTCCGATACTGAATAATCGCCCCATCGTTTGAGGTAAGCCCTCAGCAAAGAATAATGGGGCTCTGGTCCTCTCGCAACAATAGCTCGTGAACTCGGTCAGGTCCGGAAGGAAGCAGCCGCAGCGAGTGACTTGTGTGCCGGGATGTGGCTGGGGCCCCACCCATTAAAAAGCCTGCAATGTGAAAGCATTGCAGGCTTTTTTCGTAAATAAAGTTTCGTAATTGAAGTCTAGATATTGATCGCCTGACTTACGTGAGCGAGTGCTTGTTAAAGCCTTTGTCCTGACACGTTTTCGTCGAAGTTTGATGACTAAAAAGTCATATTCAAGCCGGGAATTAGTGCTTATATCTAAAGGTATTACTGTCATCAATAATTTCAATTTTGACCGGCGCAACGCCTTTCTTGATACTGCCAATTTGCTCAAAGGCTTTTTGTGAGAGGTCGATAACACGACCTTTTACAAAAGGGCCTCGATCATTGATTTTGACATCAACCTGTTTGCCATTAGCGGTATTAGTCACCCTCACGATCGTTCCAAAAGGTAAGCTTCTATGCGCAGCCGTATAGGCGCCGTTGTCATACCGCTCACCACTTGCTGTACGTTTTCCATGAAACTTTTTCCCGTACCATGAAGCTTGACCAACAAGCTGATGTGATTTGGCATACCCCTTTGTTTTCCCGTTATCGATAGACGAGGTTGACGAGCACCCAGCTAACAGAATCAGGATGAAAGCGGTAAAAATAAGGTTGAATTTTTTCATTCTATTCGGGGGCTCCTCGACTAACATTTTTTGAGCTTACCATTCTACGCATATCCTACCAAAACACTTGCCACTTTGTTGTTAGCTAAATGCGTCTGCTAGGTTATCAAGTTTAAGGTTGAGTCAATTAAATGCCTTATGGTACAAACGATGAAATTGTAGATAACAGCAGGCTTGCCAAAGAGCTGCCCACTTTAAAACGAAAAAACTGACTATGAATTTTGATATCAATGCACTAAAACACCACCAATTGGTCGAAGATGGTGAACTAGAGGGATGTTACCTTCATCAGCCTTTACTGGGCGGTCGGCAAGACGATGAAGCGGTTTTGGCAGAGCGCAAGGCGCTGGAAAAGATGGGTTATAAGGTGATGCAGGTTCAAGCTAAAGGCGGGACGACAACCTTTGCCGACGCTATGCAAGAGCTTGCGAAGAAGATGGGGCATCTGCCCAAGGAATAAGCGAGGAGTAGAAGAGGTTGGAACGCCACGGCTCCATATCGGTCAAGACAATGTAGACTAAAACCTTTTTAAAGGTGTTAAATAGGAAGTGTGCTTCATGCGTAAATCAGATAAGAAGGTCGAGAATCTCATTAGAAGTGTGTTGACCGAAGTTTGTGAAGATACTTTAAAAGGCTACGATGGGTTTCTTTGGGTGACTCATACGGTCAAATTCTCTTCTTTTCCCCAAAGCTTAGAAATAGTCTGCGTATTCGAAACGAACCAATATAAAGAAAACTTTTTAGTGGGAGAGGGCCACCAGCATGTCGCAACAGCCATCCAAAAGGCGTTTAATAAGGTCGGGGTGCAAATAAAGAACGTAGGTAAGCAAATCCGTTACGATATACAGCGAAAGCGTTATGTGAAGGAGTGAAAATGAGTTCTGATAACATAAAAAATGTCGTTTTTGACATCGGTAATGTTGTTGTTCGTTGGGCTCCTTTGGAGATTATTAGGCTCACTTTTGGTGAAAAAAACTCTCTAGAAGAGCTAGCAAAATCAATATTCCAGTCTGAAATTTGGTTAAGTTTGAACAAGGGGCAGATAACTGAAAGTGACGCCAGAGCTCAGTACCAAGAAACCATAGGTTTAACCGAACTAGAGTGTGAACGTCTTTTCTATTATGTGAAGCAAACACAAATCCTAATCTACGGTTCCGTAGACCTTATTAAACGTTGTAAATCTGCAGGCTATAACGTATTAGCGTTAACAGATAATGTGCATGAAATTGTATCTCACTTAAAAGCACATTATACATTTTGGGATTTGTTCGATGGTGCAACAGTTTCTGCGGAAGTCGGTTTACTGAAGCCTCAACCAGAAATCTACCACTCACTACTCTCTCAACATGATTTGCAAGCTTCAGAAACCGTGTTCATTGACGATATGTCATACAACGTTAAAGGTGCAGAGGCAGTCGGTATGTCAGCTATTCAGTTTGAAAGTGCAGCTCAATGTGAGCAAGCTTTAAAGTCATTGGGAGTTGAGTTCTAGTGGCAGAATTTCCCATAAAAACGATATGGCCTCAATATACTTTTCCTAATCTGACAGAAGCGCTATAGCGCATGAGGTCTAGCACATTTATGTCCAAAGGTGTGCTGGCGGGGTGTGTAACACAGAAATGCACCTATTCCGAGTTTGCGATAGCACTTTCTGATATTAGCGATATGCTACATCACCATCACAGAGTGCTGTATTAACAAGCACATTTGCCTCTGTTCAGATGTAAGTTGTGAGTCTGTATGTCACCGAGTAATCTATGTTTAATCGAGTAAATTTAGGGAAACGAAAATGCGTTCAGACGTACTAGAGTGGAGTCACTTTAAAGGAGGTGCAGTCAACGAGCCTTTCATTGAATTATTCCATTCAGGCCCCGTTTCGCAAGAAGAGTTTCGATTTATTATGGATAACTCAAGTGAGAATGTTCGAAGACATGAGCAGCAACACTACTATCCAATAATGAAGTGTTTTAATGCGATTCACTACAGCGTTCCTTTCTATAATCGGAACATTGATTTCCCCGAACATGATTTCATTCATGGTAAACGAGTAAATTTTGTCCGATTTTTGAATCGCCTAGAACAAGCTCCGATGTCAGAATCTACATTTCACCAGCTTCTAGCAAGCGAAAATACAACGGCTAGCTTTCACGCTCATAAGCAAAATGTGATATCACTAGCTAATCGCATACGTACTCTAGCCAATATGTTGCACGCACTTCCTGAGTATACAGACCTTGAAAATGATTTAGGTGGCATTCATTCGGCAGATAAAGTGCAATATGACTTAGACCAAGAAATCGCTAAGTCTATGCGAGATACTTCTGAGAATCGTCGTCGAAGGTTAAAGTCAGCCCCAAAGACTCCTGAAAAAATCCAAACTGTCATGACAGCGTTCAAAAGAAACCCCGATGTTATAGTTGAAGTTTTGCTAAGAGCTAATGGCATATGTGAACGCTGTAAACAAGAAGCCCCATTTCTAAGGCGTAAAGATGAAACTCCTTACTTAGAAGTACACCATATTGTCAGACTTGCAGACGGTGGTGTTGATAGTGTTGAAAATGCTTTAGCTCTCTGCCCCAATTGTCACAGAGAACTACATTTTGGTTCCGTATGTTAACTTGTTTCTGTCCAGAGACGTGCCAGTACGATCACCGCTAGCACGTTTATGCCCCGAAACGTGTTAGAGTAAATGCACAGCAGATCTAGTCGGTAAGTAATTGCCACTACAAAGGTGTTATAAGGGGCTGTATAAGAAATTGCTGCTCAATGCTAAATTGATGAAGCACAAATCTTTGTTTACCTTACTATGAACACCATTTGATTCACTCACGATACATGAAGACTAGTATTAGTAATCAAGGTAAGCACGCAGGTTAAAGATTAAGGGTAGCTCCTATTACTAGTTGATGAACTCTCAATAGAGCTAATAGCGCAGATTTAAAGGGTTTTAGTTGATTATTGGTAATATTGTCATTGGGTTAATAACCATCTAGCAGTTGTCTCATCGGTGACCAATCCATTTATCCAGTGTCCTTTTAACGCCGCTAGAATCGCAGAACGTTTGTCTTCGCCAAACGCGGCACCAATGCGAGGGCAATCGTTGTTGCGCATGTCGTAGCTGGTGATGAAGGTGTTGATCGTGCAATCAACCACTTCGCCTTCGGCGTTGATAAAGCGGCCCAAAATTTCACCAACCGCACCTTGCTGATTGAGCTCATCAGCCTTGTCGGATGAAATGAAACCATCTTTGATGATAGGGCTAGCTTTACTCAGTGAACCAATGCCAGTAAACACCACACTCGCGCTGTCAGCAACACGCGCAACTTCTTGAAATACGCGCATGCTCTTCCAGAGCTTGAGTTCCTCGCTCGAAGTGGCGTAACGCGGAACGGGCAATTGGTAATAGTTAGCCCTAATTTTACGCGCTAAAATCAGCGGCACATCGTCATAGTAATTACATTGCCCATCTACACCCATAGCACTGATCAGCGCTACACATTTGCTGTTTGGTGATTCGAAATCAATACGGTTGATCGCCTTTTTTAACGTCAAGCCAGAGCCGATACCAATGACTTGCTCCTGCTGGTCTTTGGTGTATTTGGACATCAATTGAAAACAACCAAACGAAACATTATCCAGCGTTTCATCACTATTGGTGGTAGGTACGATGTTGCATTCCACTAACTGATACTTTTCTTTGAGCAGTTCTGCGTAATCTAAACAGGTTGAAATCGGATGGTGTAGACCGACCGATACAATCCCTTCTTCTTTCGCTGCGGCGATCAAACGTTGAACCACTGGGCGTGACAATCCTAGCTCAGCAGCAATATCGCGTTGGTTACGGCCAGAGATGTAGTACATCCAAGCAGCACGAACCATCTGGTCAGTTTTGTAAGTGTCATCTCTAGCCACGTTAATTCCTTATTTTCGATACCTTATGACACGAGTGAAGTCATTGTTTCTTTCTTTGGCGCGTCAAGAGCTTGTATCTTCTCGCGAATATTTAATGAATGCAATAGCAATCAACTTCCCACAAATGAACAAAAATCCATTAACTGGTCTTTTGTTCATTTGTGATCTTTGGCTCTTTATTTTATTTTTTGATCGATTAGAGTGGCATCATTAAACAAAAACAAGGAACTATTATGAAAAACCAATACACGTGGCTTCACATCGGTCTAGGTTCATTTCATCGTGCGCATCAAGCTTGGTATCTACATAAATTGCTCGAATCGGACGATAACAGCTGGCACATCGCAGCAGGCAACATTCGCAATGATGTGGAAGCGACCGTTGAAGCGTTAAGATCTCAAAATGGCGAGTATGTACTGGAAACGGTCAGCCCAGCAGGCGAACGTGACTACGAAGTGATCAAGTCAATTCAGACACTGCTACCCTGGCAGGAAGACTTGGCGCCTTTGGTTAACGAAGGGGCAAAAGCGAAGACGAAGGTTATCGCGTTTACCGTCACAGAAGGTGGTTATTATCTGAAAACCGACCACACATTAGACGTAGATAATGCGGTATTAAATGCCGATCTAAATGGTGCTCATCAAACCATTTACGGGACGGTGACGAAAATTTTGGAGCGCCGTATTGCCGACAACACTGGTCCGGTGACATTGCTAAACTGCGACAACGTACGCCACAACGGTGAGCGCTTCCGTGATGGTTTGATGGAGTTCCTCACTCTGGCAGGAAAACAAGAGGTGCTGCAGTGGGTAAAAGCAAACACCACATGTCCAAATACTATGGTGGATCGCATTGTTCCTCGTCCTGCAGCTGATCTTCCCGCACGAATCAAAGCTAAAACTGGTATTGATGATAAAGCGCCAGTGATGGGTGAAACCTTTATCCAGTGGGTGATTGAAGATAACTTTAAAGATGCACGACCAGCGTTAGAAAATGTTGGTGTGGAAATGGTGGATTCTGTCATTCCTTACGAAGAGGCGAAAATCCGTATCCTCAATGCATCGCACAGCTGTATCGCATGGGCTGGTACTTTGGTTAGTCAGTCATTTATTCACGAAAGTACCCTTACCGATTACATTTATCAAATTGCACACGACTACGTGAGTCAGGATGTGATTCCTAGTTTGGGCGAAAACGGTATCGACCTGCCGACATACCGTGATGTGGTGCTTGAGCGATTCACCAACCCTTATATTAAAGACACCAACCAACGTGTTGCGGCCGACGGATTCTCCAAAATTCCCGCGATGATCACACCAACCATGATTGAATGTTATCAGCGCGGTGTGGCTCCTCAGGCGACCGCGATGCTGCCAGCGCTGTTCTTTGTATTTATGTTGCAATGGCATAAAGGCCTACTGCCATATGAATATCAAGACGGCATTCTAGATGCGAGTGCAGTTCATGAGATGTTTGAATCTGCTGACCCAATTGCGGTGTACGCGCAAAATAGAGCTTTGTTTGGTGAACTTGCTGAGCATGCGGAGTTTGAAGTTCTGCTGCGCGAGAAAATTGCTGCTACTTACTCAATGATTCAATAAGGGGCTGTCATGTATTTAGGTATTGATCTTGGCACCTCGGAAGTTAAAGCCCTGGTGATTGATGAACAGGGCGAAACAGTTGCAACGCACAGTGCACCGCTGACAATTCAGCGCCCTCATCCACATTGGTCGGAGCAGGCACCACAGGAGTGGTGGGAAGCGACCAACTATCTGATTGGTGCGCTGCGAGAAAAGTGCGCGGAACATTGGGGGGCGATCAAAGCGATAGGCCTTTCCGGTCAAATGCATGGAGCGGTGCTATTAGATGAGCAAGATGAGGTGATCCGTCCGGCTATTTTGTGGAATGACACCCGAAGTCATCAAGAGTGCGTTGAGCTGGAAGCCGTTGCACCAGATTTGCATGATATCGCTGGCAACCTAGCGATGCCGGGTTTCACCGCGCCTAAGTTGCTTTGGGTTCGTAAGCACGAGCCGAGCCATTTTGCTTGTATCAACACAATTCTGTTACCCAAAGACTTTCTACGTATGAAAATGACCGGGTGCAAAATCTCGGACATGTCAGATTCTGCGGGCACGTTATGGTTGGATGTGGCGAAGCGCGACTGGTCGGATTCTTTGCTAGATAAATGCCAACTCAGCCGAGCGCAGATGCCAGCGCTGGTAGAAGGTTGTGAAGTTTCGGCTGCTTTGTCAGCGGAGGTGGCACATAAGTGGGGACTGAGCTCTTCTGTGATTGTTGCCGGCGGCGGTGGTGATAACGCCGTCAGCGCAATTGGTGTTGGCGCCGTGAATCCGGGAGATGCGTTTATTTCTCTTGGCACTTCTGGTGTGCTGTTTGTTGTTAATGAGCAGTACCGCCCAGCCCCTGAGTCTGCGGTGCATGCTTTTTGTCACGTATTGCCTCAGCGTTGGCACCAAATGAGTGTCATGCTCAGTGCGGCTAGTTGCCTGCAATGGTTCTGTCGCATTGTTGGTGTGACAGAGGTTGAATTACTGGAAGGCATCGCGCAGTTGAGTGAGGAGGAGAAAGCCAAAGCGCCACTTTTCTTACCTTACCTGTCCGGTGAGCGTACACCACACAATGACCCTCAGGCGGTGGGGATGTTCCACGGAATGACTCATTCCACCAATCGCGCTCTACTGGGCTATGCGGTTATTGAAGGCGTGAGCTTTGGGATTGCCGACGGACTACGTGTATTGCAGGAAAGTGGCACACAAATCGAGCAATGTTCTCTCGTCGGTGGTGGTGCACGTAGTGTGTTTTGGGCGCAACTGTTGGCCGATACGCTCTGTCTACCTATTGTCACTCACAAAGGTGGGGAAACAGGTGGGGCACTTGGTGCGGCTCGACTGGCTTGCCTCGCCTCTGGCAAAGCCATCGAAGATGTGTGTAAAAAGCCGGAAATCTTCCGGGTCTATCAACCATGTGCAGAGCGTGAGCCTGTGTTGAGTAAGCGTTATGAGCATTTCCGTGCGCTTTACCAAAACGACTTAGCTTTGCGGTCATAGCATTGGCTCTAACAGCCAGATCTTAGAAAGAGAACCACAAATAAAAACAAGGACTGCGCCCCTGAAAAAGGGGCGTGGAATTCCTTTACCCTACAAAACGAGGAATATATGGAAAATGTAAGCAAACAGTGGCTTGGATTGCCACTAAATCTGATATGGGGATATATCGCCATTGCTATCTTTATGACGGGAGATGGCTTTGAACTGGCATTCCTGTCGCACTACATCACCGAGTTAGGTTTTACCCCTGCTCAATCATCCTTTGCGTTTACACTTTATGGTTTGGCCGCAGCTCTGGCCGCTTGGGTGTCTGGCGTGGTAGCGGAAATCATTACTCCGCAGAAAACCATGAAAATTGGCTTGCTGCTATGGTGTGTCTTCCATGTATTGTTCTTAACGTTAGGGTTAAGCCAGTCAAACTACGCGTTAATTCTTTTATTTTATGGAATCCGCGGGGTGGCTTATCCACTATTTCTTTATTCCTTTATCGTGGTAATCGTGCACAACGTTCGTAGTGATGGTGTAAGTTCAGCGCTTGGCTGGTTTTGGACGGTATACTCCATTGGTATCGGCGTAGCGGGTAGTTACATCCCAAGCTTCACTATCCCTTGGATCGGCGAATATGGCACCTTGTGGTTATCGTTAGCTTTTTGTGCAGCAGGCGGACTGATCGCCATGATTACCCTGCGTCATGTTAAAACACCAACCCACATGCATAACTTGACTAATAAACAGAAACTGACCGAGCTGAGCCGCGCCGTCACGCTACTCTATACCAATAAAAATGTGCTTTACTCCAGCTTCGTACGCATTATCAACACCCTGTCGCTATTTGGTTTTGCCGTCATTATGCCGATGATGTTTGTTGATGATTTAGGATTTACAACATCCGACTGGCTTCAGGTATGGGCGGTGTTCTTCTTTACCACCATTTTCTCTAACGTCTTCTGGGGCATCATGGGTGAGAAACTTGGGTGGATGAAGGTTGTGCGCTGGTTCGGCTGCATTGGAATGGCGCTTTCTAGCCTAGCGTTTTATTACATCCCTCAGCACTTTGGAAACAACTTCTATATGGCACTGATCCCTGCCATTTCTCTGGGCATTTTCGTGGCCGCGTTTGTACCAATGGCTGCTGTGTTTCCTGCACTAGAGCCAAATCACAAAGGTGCAGCGATTTCTGTCTATAACTTGTCCGCGGGGCTATCCAACTTTCTTGCGCCAGCAATTGCAGTGGTCTTGCTGCCGTATTTCAGTACGATAGGCGTGGTGATTGCCTATACTGCCTTGTATGTGTTGGCGTTTTTCTTCACCTATTTAATTAAAGTGGAGCAACCTGGTTTCGAAGCGAGAGGCGTTGAATCGAGTAAAGTTACTGTTGCGTAAGACGGTTTAGAGTATGGCAACGCTTTTGGTTGCCATACTTTTTCTATTTTTTGAGGTAAGTATGAATAAAAAAGCAGTTATTTTTGATATGGACGGTGTAATTATTGACTCTGAACCTTTGTGGCAGGAAGCACAGATTGAATCGTTGGCTAGTGTTGGCGTGACCGTCACCCGTCAGGACTGTGAGCAATTGACAATGGGGAAGCGTGTTGATGAAATTGCGCGTACTTGGTGTGAGATGTACTCACTGTCCATGCCAGAAAAAGAGTTGGAAAGTCTTATTCTGACTAAGCTGTGTAACCGAATTTCCACCACTGGTGAAGCAATGAAGGGTGTCTATGACGCGTTAAGTTTTTTCTCACAGCAGGGCTTAAAGCTGGCACTCGCAACCTCATCGAACCACGTGGTGATCAAAGCTGTCTTTGATCGTCTTAAACTGTGGGATAAATTTAGTGTGATTTGCAGCGCAGAAGATGAAGAGCATGGTAAACCGAGCCCTGATGTTTATCTGACTGCGGCTCACAGACTTAAGGTTGATGTTGCTGATTGCTTGGTGATAGAAGACAGTTTTGTCGGTCTGACTGCTGCTAAAAGCGCAAATATGATGACTTGCTTAGTTTCTCCATATTGTCAGCATAGCAAATTTACTAAAGCAGATAAACGTTATGTCAATCTAGATTGTTTATTGCAAAGCTACCGAAACTCCCATACTTGTTTGGTACTGCCCAGTTGATAAGTTTGAATATTAATCAGACAAAGTCTGACTAACTCCCTAGTTCTGAATGATTTGTACCAGTATGACTGGACAGTTATCTAAGCGAGACTTGCCATACTTCAATTAATTCGTTCATTGCTAAATTAATAAATGAGTAACTCGGAATTGTCCAAAAATTTGTTACACACATGTCCACTGTGTGTGTTATCACCAAGCGACTTTATCATTTACTACATGGAGCTTTGGGTTAGTTGGGCGTAACGTCTATGGCAGAATCGTTTCTCATTTGTGGAGGCGGTGATGAGTGAGGGAGATGAATTTTTACCGCGAATTGAGCTTGGCTCTCTGACTGGGAAATCGTCAAGTCATAGCCATTGTGCTGGCATAAATTCTCAACAATCGATAGACCGAGACCAAAGTGTGTTGAGTCGGTTCGCGACGTATCAGCTTGATAAAGCGGTGATGTCAGTTTATCGAGCTGTTTATGATCAAGCAGTTTACTTAGTTGATTGATTACCTCAATCTCCATTCCATCTTTAGTCGACCACACATTAATTTCTACGAGTGACTTTGGCATACGATAAAAAAGTGCATTATCTACCAGGTTAAATACAATCGTTTTTAAGCTAAATCTATCTGCATAAAACGTCGTATCTACAGGGACTTGGGTCTTAACTATTGATGAAATATGCGCATATTTAAATGAAAACTCACTTAATATTTCTTGTATTACATCGTTGATATCGAGTTCTTCTTGATGGAGATCGATGTGTGATGCCCGTTGCAATAACAAGAGTTTTTCAACAATATTTTTCATTCGAGTTGCAATCGACAGGACGTCTTGCTGATAAGTTTCGCCAAGTCTTGGGTCGTCTGGGTAACGCATATACACTTCAGTCAGTGTCAGTATTTCAGCAATCGGTGTTTTGAGCTCGTGAGCGATGTCACCGGTAATCCGCTTCTCACTGGAAAGAAGATATGCATTGCGCTGTATATATTGGTTTATTTGCTGACGAATTGGTTCAATTTCATCGATCGTGTGTTTGGGCTTGGGCAACAGAGTTGGTGACTCATGATCCTCTGTAGCGGTGAGTTTTTGCAGCTGTGCATTAAGAGAGCTTAGAGGCTCAAGACCTTTATCAACGATCATGACTGCCAAATAACGCATGAGCGCAATAGAACCCAAAAATCCCACTACCAGCAAAATATCAATGATCAGCAGCATCTGCTCAACGGCATGATCCGATTTATACAACGCTAGGTACAACGGTGCTTCTTCTAAATCATGAGCGTTATTTGTTGGTCTAAAAGAAGACAATGATGCTTTACCACTCAAGCCATTGGGTAAAGTCGTTGGAATAATTGTTGTCGTATTCACCGCTACATTTTGCCTAGGCAAACTTTCCGCTGGAAATGCATCAAATGACGGAGAGTAGGATAATAAGGTGTCCCCTTGCCATAACTGATAAAACTCTGGGTCATCCTCACGACTAAATTCGGGATGGAGTTTCATTGCTTGTGCCGTTGGGGAGCGATGAGCCACATCTGAAAAGTAGGCTTGGAGGCTTTCTGTTCGATTAAGTAAAGACTGATCAAATTGTTCATCTATCCAACCATCGACGCTGAGATCAACGATTAAAAATACGGCAAAGACGATAAACCCAAATACTAAAGACAGCCAGTTAATCAGCCGATACTTAATGGATCTATGTGTTGCGTGCGAAGACCACATCAGCAACCCTCTACAATCATGTAACCAAAACCGCGTTTGTTTCTGATCGGCAGTTGTCCACCATACTGACGCACTTTTTTACGAATCGAAGACAAGTGCGCTTCTATGGCATTTTTAGATAAGTGATCAAAGCTACCCACCACAGATTCACTGATCATTTCTACTGTTACGACTCTTCCTTTAGCGTTAAACAAGCACTGGACAATCATAAATTCGTTCTTAGTTAATTCAATGGGTTGTTGTTGATAAGAGAAGGTTTTCGTTGCTGTGTCGAGATCAAAGTCGCCAATTCGAATATGAGTATTCATTGATTGGGTTAAGCCACGTCGAGTGATTGCCAGCAAGCGGGCATGTAGTTCTTCAAAAGAAAAGGGCTTGGTTAAGTAGTCGTCAGCACCTTCTAGTAAGCCATCGATACGATCTTGAGTTTGAGTTTTGGCAGACAAAATAAGAACACGAGGTCCATTTTCCTTTTTTCGCAATGTCTTGAGAACGTCCATTCCGTCAAGACTGGGTAACATCATATCAAGAATAATCGCATCATAGTGATTGACTAGTGCCATACTCAGGCCTTGTGCTCCGTCACCACTATCGTCGACTGTAAATCCAAGGTTGCTTAGACCAACGCGTAAACTACGTCTAAGAGGCTCAGAATCTTCTATGATTAACAATTTCATGCTGTTAAAAGGCCCAATAATTAATATTGGGCCATATTATCACAATTTTTAAACACACTGCGATTATGGCTGATACCAACCTTTTTGATACGCAACGGAACCAAAATTGGCATAAGCGTGTGCTTCTTCGATTAACGCCTCGTCAGCTTGACCTGGTGACAACACGCGATTATGAAGATCAAATGCTTGTGGTGGCTTATTAGGCTGAAAGATGATCGCTTTGTCCGATTTCAGATAAGCAAAATTTTTATCGTATTGAAGCATCGCTCGAGGTTGGTCTTCTTTCATCGGTTTGGTGAAGTCATTGCCAAGCAGTGGCGTTTCCCCAGATGCCCCAATTAGAGACAACAAGGTTGGCGGCAAATCTATTTGACTCGCTAAACGACTTTCTTGCTTCGCAGGGATATCCTGACCAAAAATGACGGCCGGAATATGAAAGTGTTTGACTGGTACTAAATCGGCCCCTGAAACACGTGAGTCATGATCTGCGACCACAACAAACACGGTATCTTTCCAGTAGTTAGACTGCTTGGCCTTTTTAACAAACTCACCTAACGCGTAATCTGAGTATTTTGCCGCATTATTCCTTGTTGCTGCGGGACTGTCGTAAGGCGTTATTTTACCTGCGGGGTAGTCATATGGAGAATGATTTGACGAGGTAAAAACTAAACTGAAAAATGGCTTACCTTGTTTAGCCAGTTTATTGAATTCGTAATCCGCTTGATCATACAGGTCTCCGTCTGAGGCGCCCCACGAACCGGTAAAGTCGACTTTTTGGAAGTTATTAATATCAACAATATCGCTAAAGCCGTTGCCTAAAAAGAAGCTCTTCATATTGTCAAAATGGCTTTCGCCTCCATAAATAAACTGAGTCTGATAGCCCTGAGCTTTAAGAAAACTGGCCAAGGTAAAAAAGTCTTGTTGCGATTTATCTAACTTCACCACGGAGCGTGCAGGCGTAGGTGTAAAGCCAGTCACTACGGCTTCAATACCACGAACAGAGCGAGTGCCGGTAGCGTATAGGTTGGTAAAATTCCAGCCTGATTCCATGATTTTGTCTAAATTAGGGGTGAGAGGTAAGCCACCTAAGCTGCCAACGTAGCGAGCTCCTAGGCTTTCTTGCAATAAGATAACCAGATTCTTTTTGCGCCCTGGGTAGCTAGATTGACGAAAAGTTTTCGTTGGTGCCGTGGAATCGATGTACTTTGCGTCCTGTAATTGCTGGCTTTGATAGATGTTATCCAACAACGATTGCTGAGGCAGAGCGCCATAGTATTCAGCGCTTGAGTCTTCGTGTTGCAGTTGTTTTAAGGCAAATCCAACTGAGTAAATTGAGTTAATGCTTAACTCGTTTAATAAATGATCCGTTGAAAAAGCGACGAACGCTGGGTTGATTGGTCGGTGTTCCAATGTGCCTCGTGCACCAAGAAAAACGCCAATGGTGGCCAAAAAATAGATGCCAACTCGTGAAGTCGCACTGACTTTCCACGTGGTTTTTTCCGCGGTGGTTACTATTTTGGAAACGATTTTGGTATACAAAAATAAGACTATCGTCGTTACGACAATTTCGATTTTGTAACCGCCGAACAGCATACTCAATACTTCTTTAGGGTAGATTAAGTAGTCAATAAATAGACGGTTAGGGCGCAAGTCATATTCAAGAATAAACGTAGGTGTGATGAGTTCAAAAAATACGATCACTACGCTGATCGCAATTAAGTAAACTCGCACGACAGGCCAAAGTATGCGCCCAGCATGCAGTAACTTAATGACGAATAGTGCAAGCAATGCAGGTGCGAAGGCGTAGCAAACCGTTGAAACATCAATTCGAAACCCGCCAATAAACAGCTCTGAGTAGTCCGTAACCGCAAAAACACGCTCCGCTTGCCAAATAGCCAAAAGACTGCGTGAGAGACTCAGTACTAATAGGTTGGTGACCATCATGACAACGATGGTCGTCAGTGTTCTCAGTTCTACTTTCGCGGTGACCACGTCTTTAATACGCGCTGTTATAGACTCCATAATACTGCCCCCCAGACCAGCACACACATCACCATACTGAGAAATACCAAGGCCGAGCCAATGTCCTTCGCTACACCAGAAAGACGATGAAAATCTAGTCCAACTCTATCGACGACCGCTTCGATAGCGGTGTTCACCATTTCGGCAAAGAGGACAAACAGCATGGAAACGATAACCGCCACCGTCTGCAAGGCACTGATGTCGAGATAACAAGCGATTCCCGTTAGCGGTACGAACAGCATTAACTCTTGTTGAAACGCCGCCTCATTTTTTATTAACCATTTGAAGCCATTGAAGCTATGTAAAAATGTATACAGAATTCTTGTAACCCCAGTTCGCTTTTTAACGGCTGAGGATGAAATGCTTTTATGCATGCTGATTTTCCTGACAAGATGAGATCTCATCTAGCGATGTCTGTTCGTTCTTAGTTGGAACACCGTAAACGGGTTAGACGTAAATAATATTATCGTAAGAAAAGTGATTAGTTTCGGCTTAAAAAACAGAAGAGCTAATGACTTTTAGCTGCCTATGGTGCCTTAATAAACTTAAGGTTTACTTAAGATACTCCCTACAACTGAGGGATACTAAAACGGCGGCTGGTTAGCCTATTCACGCCAAAAGTTGGTTTTGACGAAGACACTTCGTGAGATTAAGCCTCAAATTTGTTCGACCGACAATGTTCAGAATACTGCAACGTGAAGTAAAAGGAGTTTATACAACCTGAATACGACGCGGGTCATAAAATCTTAGATTGCTTTCATCAACCTTGTTTACGGACTGATGCATGAAGGACGGAAGCCAATAACAGAGCTGCGCCAGCCCACTGAAGGCTGGTGAATGTTTCTTGTAACCAAAACATCGAAAATAGTGCACCAAACAAAGGCTCGCTGCCCATCAAAAGTGACGCTTTTGTTGGTGAAATTTTGCGAACCGCATAATTTTGGACATAGAAAGCAAATAGTGTGCAGAAAAGAACCAAAAAGGCGGTGATGAGCCAAAAATCAACCGAGGATGGAAGTAAACCCACAGACATCTCTAATGAGGTGACGCTGATTAACATGGCCCCCATCGCCACAACGAAAGATTGGACACAAGTTAGAGTCGTATTGGTAATCTGTTTACCGTGAGCCAGTTTTTGGGTCATGGTTACCATGATTGCTCTTAGCCCTGCTGCGCAAAGAATAAAAATATCACCTTGATTAAAGGTAAGTTGAAACTGTCGGTCATAACTCAGCATAAGTACGCCACTGGTACAGAGTACTGACAGAAAAATGAGTTGCCTGTCCGGCTTTCTTTTCCCAACCAATACGTCGACGAAGGCAGTAAATATGACATTTAAACTGATCAGAAACGCTGCGTTTGAGGCCGTGGTTTGGCTAACGCCGTAAACCTCAAAAAAGAATACTAACGCTAGGATAACACCAGTCGGTAATCCGATAGACCAGTCGGGGCTTTTGCGTTTAAGGATGTCTTTGGCTAACAGTGGCGCCAGCAGCAAGAACGTCCAGCCAAAACGGATGGCAATGAACATGGATACCGTTGTGTAGGTTAATGCGCTTTTGGTCAAGCCGTAACTGCTTCCCCACACGATTGCCACAAGAAGTAGCAAGACCTCCGGCATAATGAATATTGGCAGCTTGGTTCTTATCGCTAAGCTAGGCATCGCTTTATCTCCTAATAGAATCTCCGAGTTGACTCATTCACTATCCATGAGTACGTTATGTGAAACAATGGCTGTATTTGGAAAGGATTTTTGCGCTATGGACACAAATAAACTCATCGCTCTTTTACCTGAGATGGCGGTATTTGTTGTTGTGATCGAGGAAGGCAGTTTTTCAAAAGCAGCGGAGAGGCTTGGTGTCGCTCCATCTTCAGTGAGCCGATCAATTTCTAAATTGGAGACGGGGCTATGTCAAAAACTCCTTGAGAGAACGACGCGGAATATGAGATTGACCAGTGCAGGTGAAGAAATCCATGGGCTATGTGTGGACATGCTCAAGTCTGCGCGATTGGCATCGGACGCTGCATTTTCCTCTCAAAATGAAATAGCGGGAGAAGTTAGGATCGCAGCCCCGAGAGCCTATGCCAATCAAGTGCTTTCGCCATTGATTCTCGATTTTCTCGACGCTTACCCGAAAGTTTCAGTCCATATGATCGTAGAAGACCACTTTATCGATCCCATCGGGCATGAGGTTGACATGGTTATACACATCACGGACAGACCAGTGGAAGGTCTCGTCGCCAAAGTCTTGGGTATCAATAAATTAAGCGTGTGCGCCAGTCGTGCTTATCTGAAAAAGCACGGTTATCCATCCAGCCCGGCGGACTTATCGACGCATCAATGCTTACGTTTGGGAGAAACGTCTTTGGACAGGAAGTGGTCATTTGGCAAACGGGGCCAGATTCATCACGTCAATATCGACGGGCGATTTGCGGTTAACCATACTGAAATTCGCAAACAAGCGGTGCTAAGGGGAGGGGGGATTTCCATATTTCCTGAATTCTCCGTTGCTGAACTTATCGCGTCTGGCGATTTCGTCGAGCTCTTTTCCGATTGGGAGGTTCAAGGAAATTATACAGGACATATAGTTGCACAGTATCCACAGTCGAGGTTCATTCCAAGTCAACTCAAGGTACTGGTAGATTATTTGCAAAACAAGTTAACACTATGTCACTCAGAAGTATAACGTCATTCATTCCTTTGATATGAATAACTTCATTTCGTATTTCTATTTAAATCTTTCTTCACGTTTTCATCTTCGGGCTACCTTACCTATCTAGGCTTGATGGCAGCGGTCTTCTGCTGCGTGAATGATTTTTAGTACAACGTTTGAGCATCATCTTTCTGTTAAAAAGCTACCTATACTTGATCTGAACGTTGACCGAGGAGATCAGTTCATGAGTATAAGAAAAAAATCAATACTAATCGTGGCAAGTGCACTCATTACCGTCAGCATGACCGCTTCAGCGAAAGTTGAAGGGCCAATGATGATGACCATTGAAAATATTGGAACATCTGAAGTGTTGGCTTGGTCGTGGGGCGCTTCGAATAGCAGCTCTTTTTATGTTGGAGGCGGTGGTGGTGCGGGTAAAGCTAACGTTCAAGATGTGAGTCTCACGCGCTACAGTGATGCCCAGTCATCCCAAATCTTAAAGTATGTTGTCACGGGGGAGCATTTGGACAAAATCGTTCTGGAGCGAGATGGTTTACGTATCGAATTGAAAGATACGTTGATAAGCAGTTTTAGCGTTGGTGATTCTAGTAATGTTGGTAAGTCTAACAGGAGTAACGATGCGCAAACGGAGAACTTAAGCCTCGCGTTTAAACAAATTACATACGAAGTGGATGGTAGTCCGGCTTATTGTTACGACGTATCGACCAATACCACGTGTTAGTTGGTACAATATTTTAGCGAGTTTTTTACCAGTACCCTAATTCTAGCCCGCAACATAACGGTTTAGCGGGCTTTTATTTGGCTTCTTATCCGTCTCTCTTTAGCTGTGCTCGGGTTTACTCTATAATCCCCTCCGTTTTCTACGGTACTTAACCATTTTCTCCTGGGATATTTTCATGATTTCAAAAAACCAATTAAAACTGCTGCGTGCGTTAGGTCAAAAGAAGCAGCGTAAAGCGCACGGCTTATTTCTGGTTCAGGGTGAAAAGAACGTACTGGAGTTAGCGAGCAGTTCGCTTGTGGTCAAACATGTTTTTGCGACGGCAGAGTTTCTTGATCTGCACCGCTCAGAGTTAAGCGCCTTTGACTGCATTGAAGCCTCACTAGATGATCTAACGAAAGCCAGTACGCTGGTGAGTAACAATGCCGCTATTGCTGTCGTTGAAATTCCCAATGTAAAAGAGCCGCAAGCTCGAGGTCTAATGATAGCCTTGGACGGAGTCTCGGACCCAGGTAACTTAGGGACGATTATTCGCGTTGCCGATTGGTATGGTATTCAACACATTGTTGCGAGCCGCGATTGTGCGGATCCTTACAACCCTAAAACCATCAGTGCGACGATGGGCAGCTTTGGGCGCGTGCAAGTGAGTCTTGTCGACTTACCCAATTATTTGCAGCAAGCCAACTTACCGGTATATGGGGCATTTTTGGAAGGGGAAAGTGTCCACAAAACGGATTTCTCTGCAGAAGGTATTTTGCTGATGGGCAGTGAGTCTCACGGTGTGCGTGAAGAAGCTGCGCAGTTTGTGACTGATAAAATTACCATTCCGGCTTTTGGTGGTGCTGAATCACTGAATGTGGCGATGGCGACAGGCATCATACTGGACAATATGCGTCGTCAGCATAGCTAAGCCCGTAATCTACATAGATGAACACGGCACAGATAGTTTAACATGTCATAGATGGCTCAATACGCCATATAAATAGTTAAACGCGTCATATCTACCTATCTTTAAACAAAATTACGATTTTCCATTTAGTAAAATCGTAATTTTGGACGACACTTATCTTAAGGCTGTAAATCGGCATCGAAGGAGATAAGAATGAAGTCATTAAAAGTAAAAGATTACATGACCTTACAAGCTGTGACCTTTACAAAAGATATGTCACTTTCGGCCGCGTTGAATAAGGTCATGCAAAGTGTGACACTCGGTGGGCCAGTTATTGATGAAAACAAGAAGGTTATTGGGTTCTTATCTGAACAAGATTTGCTGGATAAGTTAGTCAAAGCGAGCTATTTCTGCCAAGACACACATACCGTTAAAGAGTGCATGCACCTAGATGTATTATCTGTATCACCGGATATGTCTATCATCGAGTTAGCGGATATGATGAAAGTTGGTAAACCTAAAATGTACCCAGTCGTTGATGATAAAGGAAAGCTTGTTGGTGTGATAACTCGACGGGACGTCCTACGAGCAATCGGTATGACCATGAATGATTGCTTCAAGCACCCGGTATAACCGTGGTAACAATCCCTAAGTTCCTATCTCTGAGGCAAGGTGCTTGAGTACCTTGTCAATGAGTTAATCCGTTTTCGAATGCATATTCTGCTAGTGGTACTCGGCGACGAAAACCGAACTCTCTCTTCTATCTATTTAGTAAATTAGAAATAACTATTCAGTAAATCAAAAAAAACCTTGACCTTGGAGCTATCTCCAGGGTTTATCCTTATTACTAAGAGCACAATGACTCAGATTCTAAAGGCTTAGTTCAGATAGTATTAAGGAGTGTTCACTATGTGTACCAAACATAAAGGTTGTCAATCTAATCATATTAAGACCGCGGTCCCTTTGTATTCGGGTGGCTCGTGCTGCGCGCCTCTAAAGGCCTCTGTTGGCACGTGTCCATCGAACATGGAAGGCGTCGGTAATCAGTGCTGTAAAGACGATAGCTGTGACACTGGATTCAGCGACGACGATGATGTTGAGCATCGGCTTAAATCAGGGAGCAATCATCGCTGGTTAGTGTCTGGCATGGATTGCCCGTCGTGCGCCCAAAAGTTAGAGAAAGCTATCCTATCGATTGACGGTGTTAGGCAGGCGAAAGTGTTGTTTGCGACAGAAAAACTGGTCGTGGACTTTGATGATCATGCTCTGACCGATGTTATAGAGCAAACGGCTCGTAAAACTGGATTTCCCTTAACTAAACCCAACGCACAAACGTCAAACAACGATGTCAAAAATTGGCAAACGTTGGTTTTAGATAATCTGAATATTGTTGCTATTGCCCTGGGTATGGTGATAGCAAGTGCTATTGCAACCACTTACCCACAACTGGGAACGTGGGGGTTTGCTATAACCTGCTTACTTGGCTTGTATCCTATTGCTAAAAAAGCAGTCAAACTCGCGCGAAGTGGGACGCCATTTGCTATCGAAACCTTGATGAGTGTCGCTGCTCTCGGAGCGCTCTATCTGGGAGAAACGGCAGAAGCCGCTATGGTGTTGCTCCTCTTTCTGGTCGGTGAAAAGTTAGAAGCTTACGCGTCATCCCGTGCCCGTAGTGGTGTTCAAGCATTAATGAACTTAGTGCCTGAAAACGCGCTTCTACTGGTTGATGGTGAACGTCATGAAGTCAACGTGTCACAACTGAATCCAGGAGACATCATAGAAGTGGCTCCAGGAGGACGATTGCCGGCTGACGGTGTCTTGATGAGTTCTGCTGCCAGCTTTGACCAAAGTGCGCTAACGGGGGAGTCGATTCCCGTTGAATATGATAATGGCGCAAAAGTGATGGCGGGCTCGGTGGTTGTCGACAAAGTGGTTAACTTACGAGTGACCTCACGTCAGGGTGAGAATGCTATCGACCGTATTCTGCATTTAATTGAGGAAGCGGAGTCACACAAAGCACCTGTGGAACGCTTTTTAGATAAGTTTAGCCGCTGGTATACACCGTTAATGATGCTGGTCGCAGTAATTGTGGTGGTTGCGCCTCCGTTACTTTTCGCACAGCCATGGGAAACCTGGGTATATCGCGGTTTGGCGTTGTTATTGATTGCGTGTCCGTGTGCTTTAGTGATTTCGACACCTGCGGCAATTACATCAGGCTTAGCGGCCGCAGCGAAGAGGGGCGCGCTCATCAAAGGTGGCGCTGCACTTGAGTTACTTGGGCGAGTAGACTCCATCGCGTTTGACAAAACTGGCACCCTGACCAAGGGAAAACCACAAGTAACGGATATACATCATTTTGATTGCGATAGAGAAGCGTTGCTCAGTGTGGCTGCATCGGTAGAAATAGGATCACATCATCCTCTTGCGGCCGCGTTGGTTCAAAAGGCGCAGGAAGAAGGAATAGCCATACCAGAGGCTAGCGACAAAACCGCGCATGCGGGGTCGGGGGTGAGTGGATACGTTAACGGACAATTGATCCAAATAACGGCCCCTTCTAAAGTACCGTTTAGGCTCGCCGCCGACGTTGCTCAAATGATTGAAGCGCTCGAAACCGAAGGGAAAACAGTCGTGGTCGTTCGCTCTGATGAACGTGTGATAGGACTCTTTGCCTTGCAAGATACGGTAAGAGAAGAAGCACGCCAAGCGGTACAACGCCTTAAAACACTAGGTGTTAACGCAATAATGCTAACCGGGGATAACCCTCGAAGTGCAGAAGCGATAGCAAAAGAAATCGGTTTGAATTTTGAATCCAATCTATTACCTGCTGATAAAGTGCGGTATGTAGAAAAATTATCTAAACGTCACACCGTTGCTATGGTAGGGGATGGGATCAATGATGCCCCTGCAATGAAAGCGTCGAGTATTGGCATTGCAATGGGAGGCGGTACCGATGTCGCGCTAGAAACTGCTGATGCAGCCTTGGCCCATAATCGCTTGGTTGAGATCCCAGCTATGATTGAGTTATCACGAGCGACGCTAAAAAACATTCGTCAAAACGTCACGTTGGCGTTGGGGTTGAAGGGGATATTTTTAGTCACCAGTTTGTTCGGTATTACCGGACTTTGGGTCGCCGTGTTGGCGGATAGCGGCGCGACTGCATTGGTCACCTTGAACGCGCTAAGGTTGCTGAGGTTTAAAGCCAATCACGTCGACTAACATCACGTGGTAATAGCATGTTGTTGGTAGCAATGCTTACTACGTCTGAGAAAACTTGCTCTATATTTAGTGGGTAAATAAGTGCTTGGTTAGACATAAAGTCATCTCCCATGCCTTATTAATGAGATCTGTGTATGTTTTTTGTGAAAATCATCATATGTTTCATATTTGAAATGTGACAAAAATCACTATATATCCGCAGAAGGTTCGCTAAAGTGCTGGCGTACCCTAACAACTGATTAATGAGCTTATCGTCAAATAAGCCACAACAAGGAGCGACTTATGTCTCAAGCTGTATTCCACTTAGGTATTACTGAAGAAGATTTAAATGGTGCTACCCTAGCTATCATTCCTGGTGATCCTGCTCGCGTACAAAAAATTGCTGAGCAAATGGAGAACCCAGTATTCCTAGCCAGCCAACGAGAATACACTTTATACCGTGCGGAACTAGACGGTAAGCCAGTTGTGGTTTGTTCTACTGGTATTGGTGGCCCCTCTACCTCTATTGCTGTTGAGGAGTTAGCTCAGCTTGGCGTTCGTACCTTCCTTCGTGTGGGTACAACTGGTGCAATTCAACCACATGTGAACGTCGGTGACATGATCGTAACGACTGGCTCTGTGCGTTTGGATGGTGCCAGCCTACATTTTGCTCCGATGGAGTTTCCTGCTGTTGCAGATTTTGACGTTGCAACTGCGATGCGCTCAGCGGTAGAAGAATCTGGTGCGGTTGTTCATATGGGCGTGACAGCGTCAAGTGACACTTTTTATCCAGGTCAAGAACGATACGATACCTTCACTGGTCGTGTGGTTAAGCGCTTCCAAGGCTCAATGAAAGAATGGCAAGATATGGGCGTGCTTAACTTCGAAATGGAATCTGCAACACTGTTAACCATGTGTGCGAGTTCTGGTCTGAAAGCGGGCTGTGTTGCGGGTGTTATTATCAACCGTACCCAAAAAGAAATCCCAGATCATGCGACGTTAAAAGAAACCGAAGCGCGTTCAATCAAAGTGGTTGTGGAAGCGGCTCGTAAAATGCTTTAAGACTTGTCATCTTAACTGATCGAATAAGCGATGAAATGACAAAAGCCAGAGTACACTCTGGCTTTTTTACTATTTAATCTAGGTCTTCATCAGACTTATAACCACCAGCGGCTTTAAACCAAGCGGTGAGGTGGGTCTTCAGGTCTTTCAATTCATCAGGACCAATTAAGGCTAAGCCTAGGTCTTCGGCTCGAGTAATGTCGTTGTGACGAAGAGGTCTGAAGCTGACTAACATCGCTCGTGCCTGTAGGCCTCCGAGAAGATCTCGAAGTGATTCCAGCTTGTATAGCGTATCATCACCATCATCTCGCATACCTTTTGTTTTGCATTCAATAATGTGTAGCTTATTGTTCACAACGGTTGCAACATCGAGCTCGTTGCGGACTTCGCTTTCCCCTCGTGTTCGGTACACCTGAACGTTCAAAGAGCGGTCTTGGATTGTCGGCATGGTATCTTGAATTTGTTTCACGGTACTGTTTACCAGTGTTTCCAACCATTCACCATTAGAGAAACGGCGAGCGTCTTCATTGGCGAAGGTTAAGATCCCATTTTCATAGGTGGCGATTTTTGCGTCAACAAGATCGGTCAGCAACATATTGAGCTCGCGGTAGCCTTGTTGCTTTTCCGACAGTTCTACGTCTAGCTTTTGCTCTTTGCGGCAAGTGGTTGCAAGATAATTTAAGGTTGCGAGTCCAGGACCAAGCTCAAGAGCATTGGAGGCCCAACGCTCACCCAGCGCATAAAGGGTTTGATCTAATTGGGGAGAAATATCGACAGTTTGGAATTCGGCTCGCGCACCGAAAATAGTGAGGTAGTCAGAAATCGTAATATGGTCTTCGACTTCCGTCTCTTCTTTTCCGTCCGGATACAGCCAACAAAGTTTATCGCTGTTTGGTTCCACGACAAAAATCGGCCAACGGTACGAGCGGAACACTTCATATACCGATAGAAGTCGATGGCGTAGGCCACAACTGGCGTTAAGTTTGACATCTTCTCCTCGATCAAACAGATCTTTTGCTAATGTTTGAATGGATTGTTTAATCAAAGAGGTGTTGACTTCAGACGGTATCTCAAAAAACTCAGAGGTAATCTCTCTTTGTTTCAACACACTACTCAGTCGTTCAAATATGCTTTCTTGGCTTTTTTCACCAATAAAAACGATATGCTTACTTACCGTGCGATTATCCAATAGAGGAGTGACCAATCTCACCGGGTCTTGGTCGATAATGCCAACATGAACAGCCATATTTTTTCCTTTTTATGTGACCGCTCTAAAAGATAAATGCAAAAGGTGAGCCGGTCATACATAAGCATATGTAGACACAAAGAACAAAAAACAAGGGCGACTTGATAAAAAGTCGCCCTTGTTTCATTAGTTAGTATAAATCATGGTGTTGGCTATAGCTTAAATCGGTGTACCAGCGCGTTTTGTTGGTGAGCCAACTGAGTGAGTGATTCACTGGTGTGAGCAATACTCGACATGGCTTGATAACTTTCGTCGGCGATATTGTTAATGTCTTCGATGCTACGTGCAATATCCGCTGACGTTTCACTTTGCTCTGCGGCAGCCTGCGAAATGTGCGTGCTCATCTGTGTTATCTCGATGATCAGTGCTTGAATTTCTTCCATTGAACTGTTGGCCTTCGAAGCTTGTTCGACCGACATCTCCATATCGCTCATACAGCTCTGGATGACTTGGTTCGCGGCTTGAGAGCTAGATTGAAGGTTGCTGATCATCGACTCAATTTCTGTCGTTGATTGTGTGGTTCTCGATGCCAAAACACGTACTTCATCTGCGACCACAGCGAAACCGCGTCCTTGCTCTCCCGCACGAGCGGCTTCGATGGCTGCGTTGAGTGCCAATAAATTCGTTTGTTCAGCGATGTTGCGAATGACATCGAGAATGGAACCAATTTGCCCGCTCATTTTTTGCAATTCAGAGACCGCCGATACGGACTCGTTGAGACGCAACTCAAGCTGGTTGATGGTCGAGATATTGGTGCTCATGACATTTCTGCCTTGTTCCGATGCTGATTCAACCCGTTGAACCATTTCCAAAGAACCTTGAGCACTTTGTGCGACTTCTTGAACCGAGTGAGACATCTCTGTCATTGCGGTCGCAACATTGGCTGTTTGTTCTCTTTGCGAATTTAATTTGAGCTGTGCATCCGATGAGGTGTGCTCATTACTCGCTGCCGTTGAAGACAAGTCGTCTGACGCGTCATTTAACTTGACAAGAATTTCGTGCAAGCTATCTGCCAATGAGTTGATATGGCCACTTACTCGGCTAAATTCATTGTTATAGCGAATATCAATTCGCTGTGTCATATCGCCTTCGGTTAAGCTCTCCAGTACTTTAAGAATTCTAGTCAAAGGTTCACGCACACTGTGCGCGATATGGTAGCCAATCGCCGCGGCAAACAGGACAACGATGATGCCAATGAGGATCGCTTTTGTAACGCCGGCAGAATAGATATTGCCCGCTTCGGCAAGAGATTCATTCAATTTATTGGTCGCAGTCGAATTGAACTGTTTAAGGATGACCATCGCGGAATCGACTTTGTTTGCAAGGTTAGCAATATTGTTATAAAGCGCAGCGCGGGCGTTTAGGTAGTTGTTATGCTGATCCAGCACGCCACCACGCTGACCAACGTCGCGAGTAAACTGCTCAACAGAATCACCGAATGCTTTTTTCAGCTCTGGCAACTGAGCAACCAGACCACGAAATGCATAGTTAAGATGAGTCACCGCTTTGCGGTTTTTGGCCACAGCTTCTGTTACAAATTCAGGGTCCGAACTCGCCAATGCATCAGACGTAATGACTTCGGCATCTTTTAACTTGATGAAGTAACTCTTCGCCATGACTTTCACTGAAATACTTGACTGGTCTGCAACGTACTCCTTAAGACCGACAGACAACTGGGTTTGTAGGGTTTGGAAGCGTCGAGAAGATTTTTGGACCTCCTCTTGTGCTGCAAACATCGCTTCGTAGTTGTCCATCGCCTCTAAGGCTTCTGTAAAGTAGCTTTGTTCTATGGTTTGCAGTTCGGAGTAAGATTCCGCAAGAGAAGGGTACATCTTGCTTGCAGACTCAAGTTGGCTCAAGGTTTCCTTAAATCGTTGTTGTGATTTAGCAAATTCCTGACGCATTTCTTCCATGCGTTGTTTATTCTCTGTAGTGAGGAAGTCTTTGAACGACTTATCAGCAGAAAGCAACTCGACACTGGTTTGATTAGATAAAGAGACAAGTGGTAAAGACGACTTGGAAACATTTGCAAATTTTCCATGAATATCGCTCATTCCACCCATCATGATGGTAATGGTGACGGCAAATAGGACGATGATCAGCGCGAACCCTGCATACATCCGTTTAATAACTGAACCTCGCATACGTGAGTTTCCTCTCCCAAGAATAGACAACGAAAAAGATAATTTTCACTAAATAACCACTTGTGAAGACATCGCTAAATCGAAGGTTGTAGTAATCGGAATGCCTTGAATAAACAAATGTCATGAGATTATTGATGATTATCTTAAAAAAGTAACAAAATTCATCGGATTGTATTGAGTATGTGAAGCACATTTTATGACGCATACGACAAAAATAGGCTCTGCTCTAAAGTATTAACGGAGAATGTTAACTCAAGCGAGTTCGTCGATGGCGCTTACTTTGGTAAAACCCTTGTTTTTATTGAGCTCTGCGTAGGCTTGACGCATACTAAAGTGACTCAACCTCATAAAATGGAGCTCCCATGGCAGAAGAGACGATATTTAGTAAAATTATTCGTAAGGAAATCCCAGCAGACGTTCTCTATCAAGATGATTTAGTGACGGCTTTTCGTGATATTAATCCACGCGCGCCAAGCCATATTCTTATCATCCCAAATAAGTTGATCCCAACCACCAATGACGTGGAAGTCGAAGACGAAGCGATGATGGGACGCCTATTTACGGTTGCGAAAAAACTTGCCAAAGAAGAGGGTATCGCCGAAGACGGTTATCGCCTTATCTTAAATTGTAACCCACACGGTGGGCAGGAAGTCTACCATGTCCACATGCACCTACTCGGCGGTCGTCCGCTTGGTCCAATGGTCGTGAGCTAACAATAGGGGGTGGAGTACCACCCCATTGTTGTATTTCCAGTGGACTCAATCTCTAATCGCTATAACAATTTGTCTTTAGAGCAAGTTGTCTTTAGAGCAAGGCGATTAGAGATTGTCTTTAAAGCACACATTTAGTGGAGATGACTGTGAAACTCGGTGTGAAGTTGCTTGGACTGATAACTTGGACTGCCTTGGCATCGGGGTGTGCAAACCTTTCTGCAGGTAACTTGTTTAGTCACTACAGCGCTCAAAACCAAGACGTTTATCAAGCGTTGGTTGCCGGCCAATATGCTGAAGCAAAGGAAAGCCACTCGAGCGACGTCGGTGGCGAGATTCTTGGCAACCTTGAAGAGGGGCGATTGTCCTTTCTTGCACAAGATTACCCTGATAGTTTTAGTGCGTTCGAACAAAGTGATCAGGCGGTAAAAGTGCTGCAAGAGCGGGCGACCGTGTCGGTATCCGAAACAGCAACAAGCGTTGGCTCTCTCGCGGTCAATGACAATCTCAATGATTATCAACCAGCAGATTACGAACTTGGTTTTTTACATTTGTACTTAGGTCTTAACTACCTGCAAAAAAATGATCTTGAAGGCGCGTTAGTCGAAGTTCGTCGAGCCAATCAAGTGCAAGAGGCGGCAAGGAAAGCGCGTGAAAAAGAGCTAAAAGCTGCAGAAAAAGACATGCTAAGCCAAGGTATGTCTGCCAACTTGGGCAGTGTGTTAGCGAATTACCCCGATGCAGGAGATAAGCTCGGAGCGGTGCAAAATGGCTATTTATTCTATTTGTCGGGGTTACTTTACGAAGCATCACGAGATTTAAACAGTGCTTATGTCGACTATAGACGCGCGTTAGCTGTGATGCCAAACAACCAACAAGTTATTGAAAGTACATTATATGCCGCTAAAAAGTTAGGTATGCGTGAAGATTTGCGTAAGCTTGAAAAACGTTATGGTAAAGCCCCATCAGGGTTAAATTCGTCTCAAGGACGGGTCATTATCCTTGATGAGCAAGGGGTGGTTGAAGCGCTACAGGGGTGGCGTATCGACTTGCCGATACGTGATAGTCGAGATAATTGGGCGATCTACTCTTTGTCTTTGCCTTATTATCCCAATCGCGGCGTAATACGATTGAGTGACTTGGCTCTGAACAACAAGAAACTTTCGTCCAGTACTTTGGTCAATGTAAATGCGATGGCGCAAAACGATCTCAATGAACGCCTACTTTCGATAGTCATTCGACAGGCGATTCGTGTTTGGACGAAAGATCGACTCAGAAAAGAGGCCACCAAACAAGGTGATGATATTGGCAATATCGTTTTCAACGTCTGGAATACATTAACCGAACAGCCGGATACTCGAAGTTGGCAAACGTTACCTGCCCAAGTCAAGACGGCATCACAAATCGTCAAGCCTGGTAAACAACGCTTAAACTTAGGTGATCAGGTGTACGAATTTGACGTACCTGCACAGCAAACCACATTAGTTTGGGTTTCTAGGCAGGGAGCACACTCAACGGTGTGGCATAAACAATTGGGGAGATTGTAATGAGAGCATGGCTGATTAGCTTGATGGTGATCATTGGTTTAGCGGGATGTGCCGCCAACACGGCGGGTGTACGTATTGATGGTCAGACACAGCAAGTTTTTTTCAATGATAACGTACTAGGCAGTCGTTTGGTGTTAGATAACGTCTCGACGACTTATGTCGACGACAGAGCCAGAGGCGTTGTTCAGTTAAGTAGCCAATATAAGGGCGACCAACAAATTCTTTACCGATTCTATTGGTATGACAATACGGGGCTAGAAGTTAATACCAAGCCCGGACCATGGCGAAAAATGATTGTCCGTGGTTATGAATCCGCGATTCTGTCAGAGGTGACCGTTAACCCTAACGGCACACGTTTTCGCGTGCAAATTCGCGAAGCAACAGACAATTAATTTACGGCTGTGCCGTCGTAACCGCGCTGTAAGTAAAGCGTTGGTATGAATGAAACTAAGGAACTCTCATGAAAAAAAGTATTATTGCTCTTTTAGGTCTTGCCGTCATTTTGGGTGGTTGTTCTAACAAAGTCACTTACGGTGATGCGCAAGCAACAGAAACGACCACGATCGATTTTGGTTCTACCGATCTGCAAACTATTGCCGCAGAAATGGTTGATAGCATGATGATGTCGGGTTCTGTAGCGGCAATTACTCGTGACCAACGTCCTATCGTCTTTGTTGAACGGATTAAGAACAAAACCAGTGAACACATTGATACTGAATCCATTACCGACACAATTTCAACTAAAATGCTCAATTCTGGTAAGTTCCGTTTTGTTGATATGGATCGAGTTGATTCTGTGCGTCAGCAGCTTAACTTCCAAAATACCGATGAACTCGTAAATCAAAGCACTGCGATTCAATTCGGTAAAATGGTAGGGGCTCAATACATGCTATACGGCAACCTGTCGAGCATTGTGAAAAATGCAGGCAGTGATAAAGATGTCTATTATAAAATGACTATGCGATTGATGGATCTTGAAACGGGCTTGATTGAATGGGCTGATGAGACCGAAATTCGCAAAGAGCAATCTAAAAGTTTATTTGGTATGTAAACGGCTGTCTTTGTCTACAGGCTAATAAACCCGAGTCTTTAAACATGGAGTAGCCACTAATGGCCTGGTTTTCTTGGCAACAAGCAAAAGAATTAGACCCTAGCCTCAATGCCTTAGATGGCTTCTTTAAAGATCCTCCTGTGAAGGTTCAGACACTCACAGGAGGATTAACCAATCGTTGTTGGCGGTTGGAACCTTCTCAAGGACGTGCGTACGTATGGCGGCCTAGCAGCATGGTATGTAAGGCTTTTTCCATCTCTCGTCATAACGAATATCAGATACTGTCCGCGATTTCACCGCTCAACCTTGGACCAAAGCCTATCTTTGTGCACGAACAAGGCCTCTTAGTTGAGTGGGTTGAAGGTGACATACTCACCAATGTTGGCGTTGAATTGTTAGAGTTACTGCCTGTCGCCGCGCTTATTCATCGGTATCCGATAAGTGATATTCCAGTCGTCCCTTTTTCTTATATTGCTCGTCTAGATCATTATTGGCTCGAACTCGAAGGCCAATATGCTGGGACGCAATTTGAAGCGCTGTATCGTCAATGGCGCACAGAGCCCAGCGTTGACATCATTGAGCCCGCACTGTGTCACTTCGACTTGGGCTGTTATAACCTAGTAAAGAGCCACCATGAAGGGCTCAAAGTCATTGACTGGGAGTACGCTGCCATTGCGGATCCGAGATTAGACTTGGCGATAGCATTGCAAGTCGCTGGGGCCTCGTCGGTTGAGGAGTCTGTTCTACAGTATTGCCAATTGCGTGGCATTGAGCAGACCTCTAGCTGGCTAGAAGGTGTAAAAGCATGGCAACCGCGTAGTTTAGTCCTAGCGATGCTTTGGTATCTGCTTGCTTATAAATTGTGGGAAGATGAACAATACTTATTCAGTGCGAACGAGTTTAAAGACTTATTGTGCCTAGAAGGTCACTGTTTTGAGAACTCGTGAGAATTTCCTCTGAAACAGTAAGGAATTAGTGGTAATTTTAAGGAAAGTAACAATTTTACTCAAATGACTTCATAACGCGGGCGGTACGGATGTTGTTTGCGCTGAACCTGGGGAAGCGTACGTTTTGTCAACATCATCGATACTGAACATTCATTATCACGAGCATCATGAAGTTGTGCGAAGAATTTAACAGGGAGAGGTCCACATGATTATTTACTTACACGGTTTTGACAGTACAAGTCCGGGTAACCACGAAAAAGTTCTACAGTTACAGTTCATTGACGATGATGTTCGTTTTGTCAATTACAGTACACTGCATCCTAAGCACGACATGCAGCATCTATTAAAAGAAGTGTCCAAAGTGATAGACCAATCGGACGATCCTAATCCTCTTATTTGTGGGGTGGGGTTAGGAGGATACTGGTCAGAGCGTATCGGATTTCTCTGCGGTATCAAACAGGTCATGTTTAATCCGAATTTACATCCTGAAGAAAACATGGCGGGACGTATTGATCGCCCTGAAGAATATGAAGATATTGCAACAAAGTGTGTCGATCAGTTTCGCGCGAAGAACAAGGGGCGCTGCTTAGTCATTTTGTCTAAAGAAGATGAAGTGCGAAACAATAATGAAACCGCAGCGGAACTAGAAAAGCATTACCAAATCATTTGGGATGACACTCAAACACACAAATTTAAGAAGATCTCCCAGCATTTACAGACGATGAAGGAATTTAAGAACACTTAATCGTTCGACGTTAAATCAAGAATACCAACAGCAGCACGCCGCCAACGCGTGCTGCTTTTTTATCTAATTAATATTTGTTTATCTTTTGGTCATTTTTCTTGTTGCAATGTGGCACGAAAGTGTCGTTTTAGAGACAACAAAATTTCGCCAAACCGTATCTTGAGTAAGGATTTTGGTTGCCTTCAAAACACGGCTCTATATAATGAAGCGAGCTCAAATAATTTGATAAAAATCAAAAAAAAATGAGAGCGAGTAGCAAACTTGCCCATTTTCTCTGGGTTGATATGACCCAGCTTAGATGTTCAGTGTTGATAATTAATTGATAAAAAACAAAACACAATACATCAGTTTTAATCCAAAACCTGTTGAAACCCTCTAACCGTTAAGAATTCATCGGTTGGATACTTCTCGCAGCAGCGCTGGCAGTGAAGTATCGAGCTGAACCCATTTATTCATTTTTGTAGAGGAAAATCATTGTGACACGCATTATCGTTGTAGGCGGCGGTGCTGGTGGCCTAGAGTTGGCGACTAAGCTTGGCCGAACTCTTGGTCGTAAGAACCGCGCGCAAATTACGCTGGTAGACCGTAAAGCGAGCCACTTGTGGAAGCCATTGCTGCACGAAGTAGCGACAGGTTCATTGGATGAAGGCGTCGATGCTCTTAGCTACCGTGCCCACGCAAAAAATCATAGTTTCGATTTCCAAATGGGCAGCCTTGCAGACATTGATCGTGAACGTAAAGTGATCACCTTGAGCGAATTAAGAGACGAGCACGACGAACTTCTTATCCCAAGCCGCGAGATAGAGTACGACATTCTTGTCATGGCGATTGGCTCAACATCCAATGACTTCAACACTCCAGGTGTTCGTGACAACTGTATTTTCCTCGATAGTCCTGAACAAGCTCATCGATTCCGTACGGAAATGAACAATGAGTTCCTTAAGTTGCATGCTAAGAACGGGAACGGCACGGTTGATATCGCCATTGTCGGTGCAGGTGCAACGGGCGTAGAGCTGTCTGCAGAGCTACACAATGCAGTTAAAGAGCTGCGTGCTTATGGTTTTGGCGATCTTGATTCTAGCAAACTCAACGTTAACCTGATCGAAGCGGGTGAGCGTATTCTTCCTGCATTGCCACCTCGCATTTCTACTGCCGCGCATCAAGAACTGGTTAAGCTTGGTGTGAACGTACGTACGGCGACGATGGTGACAAAGGCTGAAAAAGACGGTTTAACCACCAAAGACGGCGAAAAAATCAACGCGAAAATCATGGTTTGGGCTGCGGGCATCAAAGCGCCTGATTTCATCAAAGACATTGCGGGCCTGGAAACCAACCGTATTAACCAACTGGTCGTCAAAGACACCCTGCAAACCACGCGTGATGACGATATTTTCGTTATCGGTGATTTGGCGCAATGTACGCAAGCTGACGGATCGTTTGTTCCACCGCGTGCACAAGCCGCTCACCAAATGTCGACGCAAGCCTTTAAGAACATTGTGGCAAAGATCAACAACCGTGAACTTAAGCCTTACGTGTACAAAGACCATGGTTCATTAGTTTCACTTAGCCAGTTTTCAACCGTCGGTAGCTTAATGGGTAACTTAACCAAAGGCTCTATGATGGTCGAAGGACGTATCGCTCGCGTGGTGTATATTTCATTGTATCGTATGCATTTGATGGCGCTACATGGAATGTTCAAAACCGGACTCATGATGCTAGTTGGTCGTATCAACCGAGTATTACGACCAAACCTAAAACTACACTAAGTTTTACGTAAAAAAACCGGAGCTAAAGTGCTCCGGTTTTTTTGTTGGCTGTTAAGCTAGAAAAATAGCTTGTACTTGATGTGCTCAGCTAACTTCCTGCAGAGTAAGGTGTTTAGTAATAAAAAGCAGCAAAAGCGCTGCTTAATAGTTTACTCCAAATCGCGGGGAAGCAGTGAGTAGACCACACCATCTTTAGGTTGCTGATTGAAAATAAAACGATCTCTGGCGATGGCTTCTTTATGCGCGCCGACCGACTCTATCAAGGCTTGACTGACGGTATTGTCTGGGTCACAGACGATCTCTAAGCGGGTAAGGCATAAAGTGGCAAAGCAAAATTCTGCCAACGCTCTAATTGCTTCCTGCGCATAGCCTTGACGTTGATACCGATCGGCAACCCAGTAGCCAATACTGGCCATATTGAAGGTTTGATAGAGCTCGTTCACCGCGACCATGCCAAGTAATGCTCCTGTTTCACGCTCATAGATACCAAAGCCAAAGGCCTCTGCTTTGACCCAGTTGAGGCGCGTAGACAGCAGGAAATCTTGTGCTTCCTGTAGGGATACATCCTCATTACACCAGTCCAACCAGGTATGAAGAGATGGCGAGGTGGCCAGAAGTTGGTGTAGGGCCGACGCGTCTTCCGCCGAAATCAGGCGCAGAGCGAGGCGAGGTGTGATGATCTCAAAGTCAGGGCTCATAACTGGGAAGTCCTTTTCTGTTGGATATGGTCACGTTACTGGAATTAAATAAAAGCACAAGCGCAATCAGGGCTGCGCTTGTGCGAAGAGGGAGTGATTATTCGACGTTACGAATTTGGATGATCACGCCCATCATAGGGCTATCTAGGTAATGGATTTCTTCACTTCTCATACGACGTTTTTGTTCCATTCGGTAAGTTTTGAGAAACTTCTCTTCTGTTACCGTCGGCGAAATTTCTGCTAGGTTACCCACTTGGACATTACCGTCGACTGCTCCTAGCTTGTCATCTAATTGTTCATCAGGTGTTGCCTCGAAACGAACTTCACGAACACTTGGCTCGCGCAAGTCCAAAGTAGTATCTGCAAATAAATAGTGCTGCACGTACACTTGAAACTTACCATCTAATTCATATAGTGCTTTGCTCATGTTTCCTTCAGAGCGTGTTTCTTCCAAGTTGCTGTCATTGACGTCGCGTTCGTCTACGTAAACATCGTCTGTTTCATTCGTTTCTGTGGCATTGACGTCAGCGTTAGCGATAGTCGACGAGGGGCGATTGATGTTGCTGCCGTCAGCGTTAAAGGATCCGGAAAAATCTCGGCCACCCACAATGCGAAATATTGGTGCACTGTCTTGTCCTTGATCACCTTGTCGCCATGCCACGTGCTTAAGTACTTTAAACCCTACGTGGCTGTTTAATGCAGCTTCTTGAGCATTGAGCTGATAAGAAGAGCGTGGTAGTAGAGCAGCGCCTTTTGCACTAAGGTAGGCATCGCTATCTAAGCTACCGACATTGGTCATATCGATTTTTGGGAGCTGGCTGGACCAAGACTCGCTTGTACTCTCTGCGTCTCCTACGCGTTTAAAAATAATCAATTCGATATCAAATTGACGTTGTGCCCAAGTAGGCATCGACACGCATAGAAGCAATAATGGGATCAGTATTCTCATTCGATTATTAGCTCGCTGGGATTAAATTTTGTTTAAAGTCATTCAGTAAATCTTGAACAAACTGAATGCGCTTACGTCGGTCCGCTAAAGGGACGTTAAATTTGAACTTAGTCGGACCTTCCATCGCGAATTTCTTCGGCTGTGATTGTAAGAGCTGTACTAGATACGCTGGGTTAATCTCTGCATCAGGATAAAACTCAATAAACCCGCCTTTATCATGAGCTTCGATTTTCTTGGCTTTCAGGTTACCTGCGGCAAATTTCAGCTCAGAAACCGCGAGTAAATTTTTGGTTGCATCTGGTAAGAGGCCGAATCGGTCAATAAGTTCGACTTTGAGTTCAGATAATGCTTCACTATTCGTCACACTGGCGATGCGCTTGTACATCGAAAGTCGAGTGTTTACGTCTGGGATATAATCATCGGGCAATAGAGCAGGAATGCGCATTTCGACTTCAGTTTGTTCTCGCAATAATTCATCGAGCGATGGCTCTTTGCCTTCTTTCAATGCTTGGACCGCTTGTTCTAGCATTTCCATATAGAGTGTAAAACCAACCGATTGAATTTGACCACTTTGCTCATCGCCAAGCAGTTCGCCAGCCCCACGAATCTCTAGATCGTGCGTCGCCAATGTAAAGCCAGCACCGAGATCTTCGAGAGAAGCGATGGCATCCAGACGCTTGATTGCATCTTTAGTCATGGCTTTAGGGTGTGGCGTAAGCAAGTAGGCATAGGCTTGATGGTGTGAGCGCCCCACACGGCCACGTAACTGATGCAACTGAGCCAAGCCTAAGTTGTCCGCACGATCCATGATGATCGTGTTAGCGGTAGGCACATCGATGCCTGTTTCTATGATGGTTGTACACACCAATACATTGAAACGCTGATGATAGAAATCATTCATGATGCGCTCAAGTTCACGTTCGCGCATTTGGCCATGAGCGACGGTGACACGAGCTTCGGGTATCAGTTTTTGTAAATCTTCCGCCGCTTTCTCTATCGTTTCAACCTGGTTATGTAGGAAGTAGACCTGACCGCCACGCATGATTTCACGTAATACCGCTTCACGAACTACCGACTCTTCACGCTGACGGACGAAGGTTTTGATCGCCAAACGGCGCGCGGGTGGTGTGGCGATAATCGATAGATCGCGCATACCACTCATTGCCATATTCAGCGTACGAGGAATTGGCGTTGCGGTGAGTGTTAAGATGTCGACATCTGCACGCATTGCTTTTACTTTTTCTTTTTGACGTACGCCAAATCGGTGCTCTTCGTCGACAATCAATAAGCCGAGATCCTTAAACTTAATATCGCTTGATAGCAGCTTATGTGTTCCGACCACGATATCGACTTTGCCGTCAGCCACATCTTGCAAGATCACTTTTTGCTCTTTCGCTGATTTAAAGCGTGACAACACTTCGACGCGAATCGGTAAGTTGGCAAAGCGGTCTCGGAAATTCTCAAAGTGTTGCTGGGCTAGGAGTGTCGTCGGAACTAATACGGCGACTTGTTTGCTGTTGTCGGTGGCGACAAAAGCTGCGCGCATCGCGACCTCGGTTTTGCCGAAACCAACATCACCACAAACCAGTCGATCCATGGCTTTCGGTTGGCACATGTCAGAGAGCACCGCATTAATAGCCATCGATTGATCGTCGGTCTCTTCAAACGGGAATGTGGCTTTAAATGTCGCGTACTGGCCGCGATCTAAGGCAAATTTATACCCCGGTTTAAGTTCTCGCTTGGCGTAAACATCCAATAGCTCAGCCGCAACATCGCGGACTTTCTCAGCCGCTTTACGGCGAGCTTTCGCCCAAGCTTCTCCACCGAGCTTGTGCAATGGTGCACTCTCTTCAGCTCCGCCAGAATAACGACTGATAAGGTTGAGCGATGAAACGGGCACATACAGTTTTGCATCGTTTTGGTATTCAAGCGTCACATATTCGGTTTGCATGCCACCTGCTTCGAGGGTTTGCAAACCAATATAGCGGCCAATACCATGGTCAATGTGAACAACCGGTTGACCGGGTTTGAGTTCCGCCAAGTGACGAATGACGGTATCGCTGTTGACCGCTTTTTTATCTTTACGGCGACGTTGGATGACACGGTCACCGAGCAAATCACTTTCGCAGATGAGGGCAAAATTCAGTTCTTCGTGGATAAAACCGTGTTCTGCGGCGCCAAGGACTAGGCTAAAACGATCTTTCGAATCCAACGCTTGGTAAAGAGAGCCATGCGAAACGGGGCGAACTTTGATGCCTTGTAACAGCTCAGTTAACGCTTCACGTCGGCCTTCTGATTCTACAGAGAATACAATCTTGCCAGTAAATTGCTCGCTGAATTGGCGTAAGCGTGAAAGTGGTTCTTTGTTTTGTTGCTGAACACCAAGCTCTGCGAGGGATTGCACCGCTAGGTTTTCGCGGCCTGCGCGTTTGACGACTTTTTCTAGGCTGAGCTGCGCTTGCGGTAACTGTTTAATATGAGAAAACAGTTCGTCTTTTTTGAGCCATAACTCATGGGGCGCGAGCAGCGGACGCAGTGGGTCGATTTTTTTCTGGTCGTAGCGGTATTCAACGTCTGCTAAGAACGTATCAACCGCAGCTTCAATATCACCATAGCTGAGCAACTGAGAGCTTTCTGGTAGGTAGTCGAATAATGTCTCTGTGTGTTCAAAAAACAGCGGTTGCCAATACTCGATACCTGCTGGCCATGTTCCTTTTGTTACCTGCATATAGATGGATTCTGGCTCACGGCGAGCTTCGAACTGTGCGCGCCAGCGAGTACGAAACTCTTCAATGGCTTCCTGTGTGGTGGGAAACTCATGGGCCGGTAGCAACTGAATTTGCTTTATGTCTTCAATCGAGCGCTGGTTCTCTGGATCAAAGGTGCGAATGGTATCTATTTCATCATCAAAGAAATCAATGCGGTATGGATCCTCACTGCCCATAGGAAACAGATCGAGGATCGAGCCACGGCTGGCGTATTCACCGGGCCCAAATACTTGATCAACGTGGCGGTAGCCTGATTTTTCCAACTGCACGCGAAGTTTTTCTAATGAAAACAAATCACCGGTTTTGACCATCAATGTGTGCTGAAGCAAAAAGTCTCGCGGAGACTGACGCTGCAGAATTGTGCTGACTGGAACAATCGTTATCCCGCCAGTTTGGTTCGGAAGCTGATACAAGCGAGCAATACGATCAGATATGATCTCTTGATGCGGTGAGAAATTGTCGTAAGGCAAGGTTTCCCAGTCAGGAAACAGGCTGACAGGTTGATGCGTAAATTGTTCGATTTCCGCTTGTAGCTTTAAGGCTAATTGAGGGTCTGGGACGACGAGCAGAGTATGGCTTGGGTGTTGTTTTGCCAGTTCTGCTATCGCCATCGGCAGTGCCGCACCAGGTAAATTACCAAGTTGTTTTTTATCACCCGGTTTAGACGGATTGGTGACGGAAAGAATGGTTGCTGTTGTCATAATCGTTATTTTTTATCTCGCTCCATTGAGCGCTGACGCAATAGTTTTTGCTGTTGATGCAAGGCCGCTTTAATCAATAGATCCTGATCGTCATCCCGGAGCATTTTATATCGAAGTGTGATGACGAATCCTTGTTCAGAAGGTTCGCATGCTTCGACTTCTGCGTAGCAATAGATGGCGGCTGCAGGGTGATCTAAGAACAGTTTTACTCGAACTAGTTGTTGCTCGTCGAGTGGGTTTGCTGCTTGATAGCTCAGTTTGCTGGCACCAAACTGCGTGGTTTGAAATCTGAGCATGGTGTCATCTTGCTGCGAAAGCATAAAACTAAGTAATAAGTTGAGCTTCGCGTTTTGTGTATCGAGTAAGCTAATGACGTGCTTTAAATCTTTGTTTTTTAATTCAAGTCGAGCATTGTCTGCTAACAAGTCCAGGTGGCTGAACTCACTTGCTACAATAAATGGGGCCGGAATTTCAGAAATAAAGGTCGCTTCGTCTGGCAATGTAACGTCAGCACCCAACGCTTCCACGTTGATGGTGAGATTGTGGTGAACAGTAAAGTATTCTTGCTCTGTCATGTAGAGGGTCCTTTTGCCAGCGAGCACTTTCTGAATCAATCACAATACAGAAAGAGGGTCTCTGATTATCGCTAACTGAATGAAGTTATCAAGTTAACCCTAACTTTCGATTGTATTTTTTTGGCGCAGGTGAGGCTGATATTCAAGTGGATTCACACTTAAAATGCGTTTAAACACCGAGTACAGATAAACTTACCATGACTATGTAGCAACATAATGGGCATATAATTGCATCTCGTTGACAAATTTAGTGATTATCCTGTCTTCTTCACTTTAAGAGTAGGGTAAGATAGTGCCCAAGTTTTTGCACGAATAGATAACCAGTTGGTTTTTCCTATATGTATCATCCTATCTCATTGTTTATTGGTTTTAGGTATCTTCGGGGGCGCTCTGGAGATAGGTTTAGCCGATTTGTCTCTTACATGTCGACCGCAGGTATCACCATTGGCGTGATGGCATTAGTGACGGTGCTTTCTGTCATGAATGGTTTTGAATCTCAGTTAAAAGAACGCATTCTCGGCGTGTTGCCACATGCAGTTGTTTCTCAGCATGATGGCAAGACACCGCTATCAGAGTCCGCGCCTGAATTCATTCGACACATGTCTAATGTCGCCGAACCTGAACCGATCGTTCGTGGTGAAGCCGTGATTCAAAGTTCAGCTCAACTGACCGCAGGCTACTTAGTTGGAATCGAGCCGAAAAAAGGCGATCCGATTGCCAATCATTTGATTGCTGGTCGATTGAAAAACTTACAAGCGGGGGAGTACAACGTATTTCTCGGTCAAGGATTGGCACGTTCGCTGAGTGTATCGATGGGCGATAAAGTGCGCTTGATGGTGACCAATGCGACTCAGTTTACCCCATTTGGGCGTATTCCGAGTCAGCGTAACTTCACCGTTGCTGGCATATTCAACACCGGTTCAGATGTCGATGGTCAGCTCATGATTGTGAATATGAACGATGCAGCCAGACTGACGCGTTTGCCTAAAGATACCGTCTCTGGATGGCGCGTTTTTTTCTCTGACCCGTTTATGGTGACTGAGTTTGCTGATAAACCTTTGCCTGAAGATTGGCAGTGGAGTGACTGGCGAGCACAGCGGGGTGAGTTATTCCAAGCGGTCAAAATGGAAAAAAACATGATGGGATTGATGCTGGGTCTGATTGTTGGTGTGGCGGCATTTAATATTATTTCTGCGTTGATTATGGTGGTGATGGAGAAGCAATCGGAAGTCGCTATTCTTAAAACCCAAGGGATGACGCAAACCCAAGTGATGGCAATTTTTATGGTTCAGGGCGCAAGCAGTGGCGTGATCGGCGCTATTGTTGGTGGTTTAGTCGGCGTGGTGTTATCACTCAACCTCAACTCACTGCTGGAATCTGCTGGCGCATCCTTGTTTTCTTTTGGTGGGCAATTGCCCATTGTGATTGATTCATTTCAGATTTTATTAGTGGTTGTATTGGCGATTGCTCTGAGCCTTGCTGCAACCATTTACCCTTCTTACCGAGCATCTTCTGTTAAACCTGCTGAGGCACTTCGCTATGAATAAACTATTGGAATGTCGTGATATTCGTAAGATATACCGAGAAGGGTCGTTAGATACCGAAGTGTTGAAAGGCGTCAGCTTCGAGCTTGAAAAAGGAGATCTCGTATCGATTGTAGGCTCTTCGGGATCGGGTAAGAGTACTTTGCTCCATATTTTAGGCGCGCTAGACGATGCCACTCAAGGGGATGTCGAGTTTTTGGGACACAACTTGTCTGCATTAAGCTCAAACAAACAAGCGGCGCTGCGCAATAAGCACTTAGGGTTTGTGTACCAGTTTCATCATTTGCTGGCCGATTTTACCGCCGTGGAAAACGTGGCGATGCCGTTAATGATTGGTGGCGAAAGAGCATCCGAAGCAAAAGCTCAAGCACAAGCACTGTTGGAGAAGGTCGGGCTGGCTCACCGTATGGATCACAGGCCATCAGAATTGTCGGGGGGAGAGCGCCAACGTGTTGCGATTGCCCGTGCATTGGTGAATAAGCCTGATCTGGTGCTCGCCGACGAACCGACCGGTAATTTGGACCATCAAACGGCACTGGCGATTTATGATCTCATGCGTGAGCTTAACCAAGAATCGAACATCGCGTTTCTTGTTGTCACTCATGACAATGAATTGGCTGCCAAAATGGATCGTCAAATGCATATGCAAGATGGTTTGCTGGTGGACCAGCTCGATACTGCGCTCACTACAGAGGAGAACTGATTTGTTTTCATCGTTAGCATTAATGATCGGTGGTCGTTTTAGTCGCGCAAAAAAGCGAAACAAAATGGTGTCGTTTATTTCACTCTCTTCGACCATCGGTATTGCCGTCGGCGTCGCAGTGATCATCATTGGCTTGTCAGCGATGAATGGTTTTGAGCGTGAACTGCAATCACGCGTGTTATCGGTAATTCCTCACGGTGAATTGGAGGGCGTAGAAGGGCCTCTCTACGACTATACGCAAACCATGCACCAGGCGCTGAAACACGAACATGTCGTTGCCGCTGCGCCTTATGTGCGCTTTACCAGTCTTGCTGAAAAGGGCAGTAAACTAAAAGCCATTGAAGTTCGCGGCGTTGAACCATCGTATGAACAAGCCGTGTCGAGCCTGTCTGACTTCATTGATCCACAAGCTTGGCAAAACTTTCATCCGGGCCAACAACAAGTCATTTTGGGACGTGGTGTCGCAGATGAATTAAGCGTGGATATTGGTGATTACATTACGTTGATGATCCCACAAACAGGTGGTTCAACGAATGTCCAAGCCCCAAAGCGTGTTCGTGTAAAAGTGACGGGCTTTTTGACCTTGAATGGTCAAATCGATCACTCTCTGGCGTTGGTACCACTGTCTGATGCTCAGCAATACGCGAGATTAGATGATGGTGTGACGGGGATTTCATTGAAAACCGATGACGTGCTCAATGCTCCATCAATCGTGAGAGAAGTCGGTAATCTGGTTGACGTTTATGTTTACTTGAAGAGCTGGCAGCAGCAATTTGGCTTTTTGTACCGTGACATACAGCTGGTACGAACGATTATGTATCTAGTCATGGTTCTGGTGATTGGTGTGGCGTGTTTTAATATTGTTTCCACGTTAATGATGGCGGTGAAAGACCGGGCCGCAGAAATTGCGATTTTACGTACCATGGGCGCCAAAGATGCGTTGATCAAGCGTATTTTTGTTTGGCAAGGCGTGTTTTCAGGTGTTTTTGGCAGTATTGCTGGCAGCATCATTGGTGTCTTGGTTGCGCTGAATCTCACGCCAATAATCAAAGGGTTAGAGCATTTAGTCGGACACCATTTTTTGTCGGGAGACATCTATTTTGTTGATTTCCTGCCTTCTCAATTGCATTGGGCGGATGTTGGCTTAGTTTCTGGTACCGCCATTATATTGAGCTTAGTTGCGACCTGGTATCCGGCTTCTCGGGCCGCGAAGTTGAATCCCGCTTCCGTATTGAGTGCAAAATAATCTAAATACGGATCAGCCTTAATCTTCACTGAGATAGCCAATGTTAACCAACCAGTGTACCGCGCAGGCAATGGCTTAAAACTAACGCTGTATTCATGATATGAAAAAGGACCGAGCTCGGTCCTTTTCTTGTTCAATTGCTATCACGATATATGTTGGTACAGCTCACAACTTTTCATATTCTTCTCGCATCTTTTCTCAGAATTGCTGCCATTTCAGCCCCAACCCACATCTGAAAACCTGCATATTAGCTTCGTTTGAGTATATTGCGTTTTTGCCAGCTGCGTACAACAGAATAGCGCCACAAGCCACGAATGCCAAAATAGCCAACAATGGCGGATATCACACCGCAAATCATACATCCTAGGAAAAAAGGCGGTCCTATTGTGTGCATTTGTTGCATCAGGTATTCCCAAGAAAGCTCAAAATGGAATGGCTGAGGGGGGACATGTAAGACTAAGGCACCAATTTTGTAAGCAAAATAAAACAGTACAGGCATGGTAATTGGGTTACTAATCCAAACTAACGCAACAGAAAGGGGGAGATTCACCCCCAAAACAATGGCAAGACCTGCCGCCATGATCATTTGGCTTGGTAGCGGCACAAACGCCATAAATAAACCCACGGCAAAAGCCCCCGAAGCTGAGCGACGGTTTAAACACCATAGGTTGGGGTTGTAAAGCACATTGCCGAAGACCTTCAACGCTTTCTGGCGTTTGATTAATTCGTGATCAGGCATGAAGCGTTTTATCAGCTTTCTAGGCATAGGACAGCATGACTCTCTCAGAAAAAAGTTGGACCTTAGTGTTATTTGTCACCACTGTTATATCGTCAGCATGGTGGCTGACGATACCAGACGAACATTGGCTGCCGTTGGGAGTCGTGGCGATTGGCTTAATCATTAAATTGCGTCGTGGCCTAATTAGCATAGGCGCAATTTCCGGCTTTTTGGTTATTGTTGTCCATGGCAATGTAACAGATCATCAGAGACAAGCCCTTTTTCAAGCTGAAGAGAATATTACCATAACTGGTAAGGTTAACAGCTCTTTTAAGCAAATAAGTCACGGTTTTGAAGGTATTGTGACAGTAAACCAGGTCAATTCTCAAAAGCTGTTACCTTTCCTTAAACCTAAAGTCCGTTTTATCTCGCCTTTTATACTGCCAGTTAACAGCGAGTTTACGACAACTGCAACCATAAAACCCATTATTGGATTGAGGAATGAAGCGGGATTTGATGCTGAGAAGCAGTCCATGGGAAGGGGGATAATCGCGCGCGCAACGGCTGCGGACGATGCGCATTGGACCATTCGAAGCGCTTACTCTCTGCGCCAAGCGATCATTAGTAAGGTGACAGAGCAAATACGCCATTTATCACAGTTTCCACTGATCAGTGCCTTGGCTTTCTCCGAACGGGACTGGCTATCTGATGAGCACTGGCGAGCACTTCGAGATAGCGGGCTATTACATTTGATCTCGATCTCGGGGCTGCATATCGGAATGGCATTTGGGATCGGCACCATGGTTGGGTCTGCCATTCGTTATGTGATACCTCGCTATCACTTTTTACCATCGATGAGTGGATTAGTGGCAGCCGTAGCGTATGCGTGGTTGGCGGATTTTTCTTTGCCAACCATTCGAGCCGTGTCAGTGTGTATGTTGTACGTTTTACTTAAGTTTTCATTAGTGCACTGGAGTCCCTGGCGCGTAGTGCTTTTAGCGGTTTCGTTACACTTGTTGTTTGAGCCTTTTGCATCGTACAGCATGAGCTTTTGGTTATCGTATTTGTCAGTTGGCGCAGTGTTGTTCGCGATCAATGCAGTACAGCGCACTGCATCCACCAAATTAGCAAAACTGCGCGTATTACTCCTCAGCCAACTGTTACTGAGCCTTTTTATAATTCCTGTTAGTGGATACTTCTTCTCTGGTTTTAGCTGGTCATCACTTGTTTATAACATGGTGTTTATTCCGTGGTTTGGCTTTGTGGTTGTGCCAGTGATGTTTGCGGCCGTGTTTGCCTCTCTATTGGTGCCATCGTTTGCGATCTATTTATGGGAACTTCTTGATGCAGCGTTGTGGCCGCTGAACCACTCCATCCAATATGCGGTCGGCACTTGGTTACCTTTGAGTAAGAAAATGGCGCTTTTCGTCGTTTTCATCAGTATTAGTGTGTTGGTGAAACGATTCATGCCTTATCGCGCTTGGTTGGTTGTATCTGCGGTAGTGCTATCTCTTCACCTTCTTCCTCAACGGAGCCAAAGCACTTGGCAAATTGACGTTCTCGATGTGGGTCATGGGTTAGCGGTCATGGTTGAAAAAGAAGGTAAAATCCTCCTGTACGATACTGGAAAATCATGGCAAGGAGGCAGTATCGCCGACCAAGTTATAACGCCTGTGCTTCATTCAAGAGGCATTAAGCGGATCGATACGTTCGTACTCAGTCACTCTGATAACGATCATGCGGGTGGACGTTTTGTTGTCGAAGAGAACTTTGCTCCCACGCATAAACGTAGCAGCCAGAACTTTTTTGGTTACCAACCGTGCAACAGTAAAGAAGCGTGGCAGTGGCAAGGGCTGAGGCTAAACGTGATTTGGCCACCCAAACAAGTAAAGCGTGCTTACAATCCACATTCTTGCGTATTTAAATTGGAGGACCCTACTTCTGGATTCACTATGTTATTTACCGGGGATATTGAAGCGATCAGCGAGTGGATATTACTTAGGGAGCCGGACAAATTACGCAGTGACATCATGCTCGTTCCTCACCATGGCAGTAGAAGTTCCTCTAACCCTAAGTTTATTCAGGCGGTCAGTCCGAGCCTTGCGATTGCCTCTCTAGCGAAAAATAATCAATGGGGTATGCCTGCACCTTCTGTGGTAGCGGCGTATAAAGAAAGCGGTTCGACTTGGTTGGATACGGGAGAAAAAGGGCAGGTGAGCATTCGTGTTGATAAAGAGAATTGGGTTTTAAAAACGAAACGCAGTAATACATTTGAACCATGGTATAGGCAGATGCTGCGTAAGGGAGTAGAATAAGAGTCTTAATGTAAGAAAATAAAGCACTTCTATGTCGATTAATACTGATGAAACGACTTGGCAGACGTTTAAGCGTCTGTGGTTATATATTCGCCTTTATAAAGCAGGTCTTATCGTTGCTATCATTGCATTAGTCATTAATGCAGTCACAGATACTTATATGATTTCACTACTGAAACCTTTGCTGGATGAAGGTTTTGGCAGCGCGGAATCTGACTTCCTACGTACGCTTCCGTTGATCATATTTGTCATGATGTTTATCCGGGGTACCAGTGGGTTTGTCTCTGATTACTGCTTGAGTTGGGTTTCCGGTAATGTGGTTATGCAGATCCGACGCATGGTATTTAACCACTTCATGCACATGCCAGTATCTTACTTTGACAAAGAGAAAACTGGCAGTCTGTTATCCCGGATTACGTATGATTCAGAACAAGTGTCAGCGGCAACGAGTAAAGCGTTAGTGAGCATTGTTCGTGAAGGGGCGAGTATCATTGGTTTACTTGTGCTCATGTTTTACAACAGCTGGCAACTTTCTTTAGTGTTGTTCGCTGTCGCTCCTGTTGTTGCTTGGGGGATAGGCGTTGTCTCTAAGCGTTTTAGAAAAATCTCTAAAAATATGCAGACCATGATGGGTAATGTGACGGCATCCGCCGAGCAGATGCTCAAAGGTCACAAAGTAGTGCTGAGTTACGGTGGTCAAGACATAGAACGTGAGCGTTTCGAAAAAGTCAGTAACCAAATGCGCCAACAAAGTATGAAGTTGGTGACGGCACAAGCCGCTGCTAACCCTATCATTCAAATGATTGCATCGATTGCCATTGTTGCAGTGCTTTACTTAGCGAGTATCGATTCAATTAAAGAGCAATTGACACCGGGTACCTTTACGGTTGTGTTCTCGGCAATGTTTGGTTTGATGCGTCCGTTAAAAGCGTTGACCAATGTGACTTCGCAGTTCCAGCGTGGTATGGCAGCAAGCCAAACGTTATTTTCATTAATTGATCTGGAACCGGAGAAAAACGAAGGTAAGCACACTGTTGAGCGCGCCAACGGTGATATCTCAGTAAAAGACGTCACCTTTACTTATCAAGGGTCAGAGAAGCCCGCTTTGCAACATGTCAGTTTTGATATACCAAGCGGTAAGACAGTTGCGTTGGTGGGGCGTTCTGGTTCTGGTAAGAGCACTATTGCGAACTTATTTAACCGTTTCTACGATGTTGACAGCGGGTCCATCGAGTTAGATGGGCGTGATATTCGTGAATATGAATTAAGGAACTTGCGTCAACAGTTTGCGCTGGTATCGCAGAACGTTCACTTATTTAACGACACTATTGCGAATAATATTTCCTATGCGACGGAAGATAACTTCCAGCGCAGTGATATTGAAAAAGCCGCTGAGTTGGCTCATGCGATGGAATTTATCAACAAAATGGAAAATGGGCTCGACACCATGATTGGTGAAAATGGCGCGAGTCTGTCCGGTGGTCAGCGTCAACGAATCGCGATTGCTCGTGCGTTACTTCGTGATGCGCCCGTATTGATTTTGGACGAGGCGACATCTGCATTGGATACCGAGTCAGAGCGAGCTATTCAAGCTGCGCTGGACGAGTTACAAAAAGACAAAACCGTACTGGTGATTGCGCACCGTTTATCAACCATTGAAAATGCAGACGAAATTTTGGTGGTGGATGACGGCTCGATTGTTGAGCGAGGCAATCATGCTGACCTTATCAAAAAAGATGGGGAATACGCCCAACTTCACCGAATTCAATTTGGTGCTTAATCGTCGTGGTTGAAAAGATTTGGTTTGAAAACCATCCGTTAAAATATCTTTTGTGGCCGCTTTTGTGGCCACTGAGTTTGCTGTTCGGTGCGATTAGCCAATCAAAGCGCAAGCAATATCAAACGGGGAAAAAGCGGGCGTATCGTGCACCGGTGCCTGTTGTTGTCGTAGGTAACATTACCGCTGGCGGCAATGGCAAAACGCCCGTCGTGGTGTGGCTGGTGGAGCAATTACAGCAATTGGGCTACAAACCTGGGGTTGTCTCGCGTGGTTATGGGGCGAAAGCGCCACACTATCCATTGGTCCTAGACTCAGATACACCGACGAAGCATTGTGGCGATGAGCCTAAACTAATTCATCGTCGAACCGGAGTGCCAGTGGCAGTGGATCCCGTGCGTGCTAATGCGGTTAAAGCTCTGATGGTTGAAGGTGTCGACATTATCATTACCGATGATGGCTTACAGCACTATGCACTCGAACGAGATATTGAACTGGTAATTGTTGATGGTAATCGACGCTTTGGTAACCAGAACCTAATTCCTTTAGGTCCTTTACGCGAGTCTGTCGAGAGGCTGAATGAAGTTGATTTCGTTATTACCAATGGCGGGCAAGCACATCCAGGTGAGATTGCGATGTCACTTGCACCAGAGAAAGCGATCAACTTAGCTACAGCCCAGCAGGCTGACGTTGCAACGTTAAAGCAGCTCGTTGCCTTTGCTGGGATTGGGCATCCACAACGCTTTTTTAATACACTGGATGAAATGGGCGCGGATGTTAAACTCACTAAGGGTTTTGCTGACCACCAAGATTTTGAACAGCAAGAATTAGAGACATTAGCTTTGCAAGGAGCGAATGTCATTATGACTGAAAAAGATGCCGTCAAGTGTCACCATTATGCGCAGGCTAACTGGTGGTATCTTCCCGTCTCTGCTCAATTGGATACACGCGATGCAGAGCGAATTTTAAATAGAATAAAAGAGGTTAAAGCGACTTATGGATCACCGTCTGCTTGAGATTGTAGCTTGCCCTGTATGCAAAGGTAAGTTGACGTACGATAAAGATAATCAAGAGCTGATCTGCAAAATGGATCGCCTTGCTTATCCAATCAAAGAGGGCATTCCTGTACTGCTAGAGCCAGAAGCTCGTACCATGAGCATGGATGAGGGCCGCTAATGTCTTTTACTGTTGTTATTCCTGCTCGCTATTCGTCAAGTCGATTGCCGGGAAAGCCTCTGGCAGATATTGGTGGTAAACCAATGGTGCAGTGGGTGCATGAACAAGCAATGCAAGCAGGCGCTGATGATGTGATCATTGCGACCGATGATGAGCGTGTTTCCGCAGCAGTAAAGCAGTTTGGTGGTAAAGTCTGTATGACGTCAGCCAACCATGAATCAGGCACAGAACGCTTGGCCGAAGTGGTTGATAAGATGTCGATACCTGCCGAACATATCGTGGTGAACGTACAAGGGGATGAGCCGCTTATCCCACCGTCAATCATTCGCCAAGTGGCAGAGAACCTCGCTGCTTGTGACGCGCCAATGGCAACATTGGCTGTAGAAATTGATTCAGAAGACGAAGTGTTTAACCCTAACGCGGTGAAAGTAGTCACGGATGCAAACGGGTATGCTATGTACTTCAGCCGAGCAACGATTCCTTGGGATCGTGACAATTTCGCGGAACAAGGCAACAAGATTGTTAACCCACTGATGCGTCATATTGGCATTTACGCTTATCGTGCAGGATTTATCCATACCTACATCAACTGGGCACCGAGTGCACTTGAGCAAATTGAGTGCTTGGAGCAGCTACGAGTACTTTGGTACGGCGAAAAAATCCACGTGGCGGTCGCCAAAGAAGCACCAGCAGCAGGCGTCGACACTCAAGCTGACTTAGAAGCTGTACGAGCGATTATCGCTAAAAGATAAGTGCGTTCGACTGTTCTAGCCCAGTTTGTGTAAGCCGTCGATTTTTATAAATATAAGTAAAAAGGCTCCTTTTCGGAGCCTTTTGCGCAAGTATAGACTACAAAGAACGAGATTAACGTTCGTATTGGTTTGATTTCTGTTTTGGACACATTGCCAATGTCTCTCTGTGACCAGTTTCTTTTACTTCCTGCAAAATTACGTCAAAGCCCCAGAGTCGGTACACATGTTTTAATACTTCCTCATAACTGTCATCTAAAGGAATTCGGTTGTGAGGAACATATTGCAATGTTAACGAGCGATCGCCTCGTACGTCGACATTAAACACTTGGATGTTCGGCTCGAGATTAGAGAGGTTGTACTGGGAAGCTAACTTTTCTCTGATCTGCTGATAACCCATTTCGTCATGAATGGCGGATATCTCAATGAAGTTCTTATGATCATCATCTTTGATGGCAAACAGTTTAAAGTCGCGTATTAACTTCGGTGACAAATATTGGCTAATAAAGCTTTCGTCTTTAAAGTTATGCATCGCGAAATGCACAGTGTCCAGCCAATCTGAGCCTGCGATATCAGGGAACCATTCCTTATCTTCATCCGTTGGGTTTTCACAGATACGTTTAATGTCGGTAAACATAGCAAACCCAAGCGCGTAAGGATTGATACCGCTAAAATAAGGGCTATTGTATGGCGGCTGAGCGATGACGCTCGTATGGCTATGTAAGAACTCTAGGATAAATTTTTCTGACACTAACCCTTCATCGTAAAGATGGTTAAGAATTGTGTAGTGCCAGAAGGTCGCCCAACCTTCGTTCATTACCTGTGTTTGTTTTTGTGGATAGAAGTACTGGCTTATCTTACGCACAATTCGCACGACCTCTCGTTGCCAAGGTTCGAGAAGCGGTGCATGTTTTTCAAAGAAATACAGCAAATTCTCTTGAGGCTCGCTTGGGAAGCGCTCTTTCATGTCCTCTTCTTTCGTTTTTGCTTGAGGAACGGTGCGCCACAGTTCATTGACCTGTGATTGTAGGTAGGCTTCTCGCTCCTCTTGACGAGCTTTTTCTTCGGTTATCGAGATTTTTTCAGGACGTTTGTAGCGATCAACGCCAAAATTCATTAATGCATGACAGGAGTCGAGCAGTTTCTCTACCTCCTGAACCCCATACCGCTCTTCGCATTCGGCTAAGTACTTTTTGGCAAACAACAAGTAATCGATGATTGAGCTGGCATCTGTCCAAGTTTGGAATAAGTAGTTGCCTTTAAAAAACGAGTTGTGACCATAGCATGCATGTGCCATGACCAACGCTTGCATGGTAACGGTGTTCTCTTCCATTAGGTAAGCAATACAAGGGTTGGAGTTAATTACAATCTCATAAGCGAGCCCCATTTGACCATGCTTATAGTTTTGTTCAGTTTGAATAAACTTCTTACCAAATGACCAGTGATTATAATTGATTGGCATACCGATACTTGAGTATGCATCCATCATCTGCTCGGATGTGATCACTTCTATCTGATTAGGGTAAGTGTCAAGACGGTAATGCTCCGCAACGCGTTTAATCTCCTTGTGATAGCGTTCTAAGAGTTCAAATGTCCAGTCTGGACCATCCGGTAGTAACTTGCTGTTGCGCTTCTTAGTGGCTTCTTCCGCGTTTTTTTTCGTGAAAGTATTCATCGCCAGCCTCCTTACGCCGATTCTTTTTGAAAGAGTTCTCGGAAGACAGGGAAGATATCTTCCACTGAGCGAATATTCTTCATGGCGAAGTTCGGAAACTCCTCAGTGAGTTTTTCATACTCATGCCATAAAGTTTGGTGTGAACGACGCGTGATCTCGATGTACGAATAATACTGACAATTTGGTAATAGGCTATTTACTAGCAGCTCACGACACCGCGGTGAGTCATCAGCCCAGTTATCACCGTCGGACGCTTGAGCTGCATAGATGTTCCATTGCCCAATAGGGTAGCGTTCTTTGATGATTTCTTTCATCAGCTTCAGCGCACTGGATACGATAGTGCCACCAGTTTCTTGAGAATAGAAAAACTCTTGCTCATCAACTTCTTTCGCCTGAGTGTGGTGTCGGATAAACACGACTTCGACGTTCTCATAAGTACGAGTTAAAAACAGATACAGCAACACATAAAAGCGTTTTGCAATGTCTTTGGTTGCTTGATCCATAGAACCGGACACATCCATTAAACAGAACATGACAGCCTGGCTGGACGGCACCGGACGTTTTTCGTAATTTTTGAAGCGTAAATCGAATGTATCAATAAATGGAACCTTAGCAATTTTGGCTCGTAGCTCCTCAATTTCCTTTTTGAGTCGATTTTCTTCAAGCTGTTGTGCTGGCTCAATATTTTTAATACGTGTCAGTTCCTCTTCCAGTTCGTTAAGAAGACGTTTTTTACCTGCCGTCATTGCGGTTCTGCGTGCAAGCGACTGTTGAAGGGAACGAACTACGGCAATATTGGATGGAATACCTGCGGTTTTAAAGCCCGCTCGGTGGGTTTTCCATTCAGTTATTTTCGCGATTTGGTTTTTTTCAAGATTCGGCAACTCAAGGTCTTCAAACAAGATATCGAGGTATTCGTCTTTTGATATTTGGAATACAAATTCATCCTGACCTTCACCATCGGGACTTGCTTGACCTTCACCAGAGCCACTGCCTTGTCCTCCTTCTTTAGGACGTTCAATCTTATCACCGGTAATAAACTGGTCATTACCTGGGTGCACACGCTCTCTCAGCCCCCCTTTACCTTGGTGAAAGATTGGCTCTGTAATGTCTTTATGCGGGATGGCGACGTCTTCGCCCGTTTCTGTGTTTGTAATCGAGCGTCGATTCACTGCGTCTGCCACGGACTCTTTTATTTGCTCTCTATGGCGCTTCAAGAAGCGCTGTCGGTTAACAGCGCTCTTATTTTTGCCATTGAGCCTTCGGTCTATAAATTGCGCCATGAAATAGCCCTCTTCATGTTTCACAAGCGACCTAACTCAACAATGGGTTAGGATGACTTACGTACTCGTAGGTACCACTCAGAAAGTAGGCGAACCTGCTTCTCGGTATAGCCTTTTTCCATCATGCGAGCGACAAAGTCGTCGTGCTTCTTCTGATCTTCAGAAGAGGTTTTCGCATTAAATGAGATCACTGGAAGCAGTTCTTCGGTATTAGAGAACATTTTCTTCTCAATGACTGTGCGCAATTTTTCGTAGCTGGTCCAAACTGGGTTCTGACCATTGTTATTCGCTTTCGCACGAAGCACAAAGTTAACGATTTCGTTTCGGAAATCTTTAGGGTTTGAGATGCCAGCTGTTTTCTCGATTTTCTCAAGCTCTAAGTTGAGAGAGGCACGATCAAATAGCTGTCCAGTTTCCGGATCGCGGTATTCTTGATCCTGAATCCAGAAGTCTGCATAGGTGACATAGCGGTCAAAGATATTTTGGCCGTACTCAGAGTAAGACTCCAAGTAGGCTGTCTGAATTTCTTTACCAATGAATTCGACATAACGTGGAACGAGGTAACCTTTCAAAAACTCTTGGTATTTTTCCGCGGTTTCAGCAGGGAATTGTTCTCTTTCGACCTGTTGTTCTATGACATAGAAGAGGTGTACGGGGTTGGCCGCCACTTCTGCTTGGTCGAAGTTAAATACACGCGACAGGATTTTAAAGGCGAAACGAGTCGACAGACCGTTCATCCCTTCGTCCACACCCGCGTAATCTCGATATTCTTGATAGCTTTTCGCTTTTGGATCGGTGTCTTTAAGTGTCTCGCCATCGTAAACACGCATTTTTGAGAAAATAGACGAGTTTTCAGGCTCTTTTAAGCGGGAAAGAATACTGAACTGTGCCAACGTCTCTAGTGTGCTTGGTGAACAAGGCGCTTTTGATAGCTCACTGTTTTCAAGCAGTTTTTTGTAGATTTTGACTTCTTCTGACACACGTAAACAGTACGGAACTTTGACAATGTAAACACGGTCAAGAAACGCTTCGTTATTCTTGTTGTTACGGAATGTTTGCCATTCTGATTCGTTTGAGTGAGCCAAAATCATGCCATCAAACGGGATAGCAGAAAGCCCTTCTGTACCATTAAAGTTACCTTCCTGAGTGGCAGTAAGTAATGGGTGCAGCACTTTGATTGGCGCTTTGAACATCTCAACGAACTCCATCAAGCCTTGGTTGGCTTTACAGAGGGCACCAGAATAGCTGTAGGCGTCTGGGTCATCTTGAGAGTAGTGTTCCAGTTTACGGATATCGACTTTACCCACTAGAGACGAAATATCTTGGTTGTTCTCATCACCAGGCTCTGTTTTCGCTACCCCAACTTGATCCAAGATGGAAGGGCGCACTTTCACCACTTTAAAGCGGGTGATATCACCACCAAACTCATGCAGACGTTTTGCGGCCCATGGTGACATAATCGAGCGTAGGTATCGCTGTTGAATACCGTACTCTTTGTTGAGGATTTCACCATCTTCCGTGGCTTTAAATAAGCAGAACGGGTGATCGTTCACCGGACTGCGTTGTCCGTTTGCGGAAAGGACGTAGATCGGCATTTGCTCCATCAAGGCTTTGAGCTTTTCCGCGAGTGAGGATTTACCGCCACCCACTGGGCCAAGTAAATAAAGAATCTGCTTACGTTCTTCTAAGCCTTGCGCCGCATGTTTTAGGTACGAGACGATCTGTTCTATGGCATCTTCCATGCCGTAGAAATCTTTAAACGTTTCATAACGCGAGATAACACGATTCGAAAAGATCCGGCTTAGCCTTGGATCTTTAGCGGTATCAATTACCTCCGGCTCCCCAATCGCCATTAATAGGCGTTCTGCTGCGTTTGCGTAAGCGCTTTTGTCATCCTTGCACAGAGCCAAAAACTCTTGTAACGACATTTCTTCATCTTTAGCAGCTTCATATCTTGATTGATAGTGGTCGAAAATACTCATGTCGCTTTCCCCTTTAATAGTCAGTCTACCGACGAACGTTGATGCAGGCTTAACCACCTATTTCGTGCTCTTGCTGTATAGAGTTGTACGTCCTGTTATCTCTTTTGGTTCGCGCAATCTATAAACTCGCATCACCTATAAACTTGGCAGAACCAAAGATTTTGCTTTGTGGACAATGGGTTCGATACAACGGAGAGCGGTGGATATGAATCTTTCGATCACAGCCTTTCTCTATGTATAAGCCTAGTCGGGGATTTGCAATTCTGCTTAACAATTATGAATTTATTGTCGAAATTTACATTCAAATCACGCTTCAATATTAGAGTTATTGGTCTCGGTTATGAATTGCTCAGATATCAATTGCCTAATGTATGTGAACTGGGGTTGGGCAGAATTTGATGAAAAAAAAGAGAGCCGAAGCTCTCTTATATTGCATATTTGTCTTAGTTGTTGTGGCGCTTGTCCACTTTTCGCTTTAGTTCTCTTTTGTGTAAAAGCGCTGAAGCTCGGTCAAACCTTGCATTAACACGGGCAGTTTTGGTGACTCATCGCGCAAGCGTTTATAGTGACTATCGTACAGTTTGTAGTTACCGAACTTGTCTATTACCGTTGTTTGAGAATCAGTAATTAAAGCTAGCTCACGAGAGTCACCAGCAAGAATCCAACGACGGCGGCTTTCATCGAACAAGTTGCGACCGCTGCTGTAATCATTCGGGTTAGAAGAAACGCCCAACATGTCCTGCAGTAAAGTGACAGAAAGGTCTAGGTGGCTAGTATTGTGCTTAAACTCTCCAGGAACTTTACCCGGCCAATGAATCACCATCGGCACTTGCAATTGGTAGCGACTGTAGTTGCTATTAGCACCCCAACTGTTGGTGTTCGTTTCATTGAATTCACTACCGTGGTTCGAGGTAATGATCACGATTGTATTCGCAAGTAGGTTAGCTGCCTCAAGATCGCTGATGATTTGCCCAACGGTTTTGTCAGCCGATTTCACGGCAAATTCATACGCTTTTTTGAATCGTTCACCTGCTGGCATTTCTTTATCTGTCGAAGAGCTCGATTCGAAGTTATCAACCGTATTAATTTCGATAAAGCTAAACCAAGGTTGTTTCGCATTTTCAGTTAACCATGTATTCCAATGATCAACCGATTGCTGAACGGTTTGAGCTTGTGTGCCATCGAGTTTGTCCGCTAAGCGAAGATCTCTGAAAATGATTTCAGGGTAGAGATCGTCCTCAAAGCCGTTGCCGCTAAACAGACCGAAGCTATAACCTTGATCTTTTAGTACGTTCAGTAGGACAGGGGATGCGCCTTGCGCTTCGATACTTGATGCATAGCTAGTTGGTAAACCGTAGAACAAACCGAACGCACCATGGGAGTCGTTACTTGAACTATAGTGATTAAGGAAATTTTGACTGCTCTGCGCGAATTGATACAGGTTCGGCATCTCTTCTTGATTGAGGGCATCTGCGCGCAAATTGTTGACACTAAGCATCAGCACGTTGAGTTTATTGACTCTGCGGTTAAATTCAAGCGGTTCAATCGGGTAGTTAACAAGCTCTGAGCTGCCCTTATTCTCGGCCAATCGTTGTAAATATTCTTCACGGTCAAGTAAACCGTGTTTTTCCATAAAGCTTTTTGCCGTCATTGGATACGACAACGGGAAGTTAGAACGTTGGCTAGTAATTGGATTGTAGAAATAAGCATCGGCCCAAATATACACCAGATGGCTTGCGATAAAGCTGACGAAAAACAGCCCCGCTAATGGACGGCCAATATGCTTATGAGAAAGCTTGCGTTGTTTTCTCCACACCCATTCAGACAGTGCAAGCTGAGTGAGGAAAATCAGTGGCATCACGACAAACAGGTGTTGGAGATCTGAGCTCAGTGCACTTTTATCATCGCTGAATAATAATTCCCAAACAACCGGATTTAAATGTAAGTTGATTGACTGATACGCTTGAGTATCGACCAACAAAGCCGTCTGTCCGACTGTGGCAAATATCACTGCCACCAAGCGAAACAGCTTTCTTGATGGCAGGATAAAGGTTAACGGGAACAACACGAGTAAGTAGAGCGCAAACACTAGGAAGCCGAAATGGCCAACCCAGGACATCGCTAGATAGAATTGACCTAGCAGTGTCTCAGGCCAAGGTGACTGAACAATGTAACGTGTGCCTATCAACATCGAAGCAACGATATTGAAGAATGCAAACCAATGTCCCCAACCAACCAGTCGAGATACACGTTCGCCGTATGAATTTCCGCTGTCTACCATGTATGTGTCTAATTATCCGTTATTAATGTGTTTTTGGTGTGTCTAATGAAGACATCAGTGCCTGCGCAAATTTTTCAGCAATCGCTTGGCGTTGTGAAGCTGCAACTTGCTGATTTAAGACATTGGTTGCGATATTTCCGGCAATCATTAGCGTTAATTCAGGAGAGGAACCATGTTTTTCAAGGACCATGGCGACTTCTGCAAGAATTTTCTCTACTTGTTCGTCAGTATATTTAGATGTAATCGGCATAAAGACTCTAATAATGATAGTAAAAGCGGCTTATGATAACCTACAATGCCCTTCAACTAAAACCTTGTCGCAAGATAAAATCATTATGAGTCTTCATCTTTCAAACGTTATTCTGCATCAACTATGTAAAAACGATCAGGACGAATTGGTTGTTAACTTTCGTCCGGCATCATTAGAGAACGATGCGTCGACAGAAAATTTAGTCGCTGAGCTGCATCGAGTCTTCCATTCCAAAGCTGGTAAAGGCTTTGGCTGCTTCCAATCAGACAGTGAGTTTCAGTTTTGGCTCCAAGAGATGCGAAAAGGAGAGCGAGATTTTTATGACTTCTCACAAATTGGTGCAAATCGACTGAAAGATGAGTTGATTAAATATCCATTTGCTGATGAAGGCATCTTGGTCTTTGCCGAATACCAAAGCTTAGCTACAGATTATTTGTTCATTGGTATTCTACCGATGAATCAGAGCCTTAAGATCACGGAAGGCCTAGATATCAGTGCAACGGATTATCTAGACATCAGTAAAATGGATATAGCCGCGCGCATTGATCTATCCAGCTATGAAACCGATAAAGAGTCTAACCGTTACTTACAGTACATTAAAGGAAGAGTAGGGCGAAAAGTGGCTGACTTCTTCCTTGATTTCCTTCAAGCAGACATTGGCCTAGATACCAAACAGCAGAACTTAGTACTCATGCAGGCGGTGGACGACTTCTGCGCAGATTCAAAATTAGAAAAGCAGGAAGTAAACGAATACAAAAAACAAGTGTTTGATTACTGTAGCGAGCAAATTAAATCAGGTGACGAAGTTCAAATTTCCAAGCTTTCAGGCGAGCTACCAGCAAGCCAAGACGGCACAAGTTTTATGGACTTTACCAAAGAACAGGGCTATGAATTAGAAGAGTCTTTTCCGGCAGATCGAGCCACGGTGCGTAAATTGACTAAGTACGTCGGTGCGGGCGGTGGTTTGAACATCAGTTTTGATAGCCTGTTATTGGGTGAGCGTGTTTTTTACGATCCTGAAACCGATACGCTGACGATAAAGGGAACGCCACCCAATCTAAAAGATCAGTTAAGTCGCAACTAGGGCTTCTAATCTGGATTATTCAAAATTGATCTTCAACGAGAGAGCCATTGGCTCTCTTTTTTGTACGATTTTTCTTAATTTATTTCCTAAAAGTAAGAAGCGACTAACAGGCTTTAATTTCAATAATTTATAATGTAACGACGTGTGAGGCTTTTACTCTAAAAGGACTGTCGGAAGAAAAGCCCTAACTTATTCTACAGGTATCTAAATTACTCATCATGCTTGATTCAGCTGGAAGATTGATTGACGGATTTTGCGCCGTTTGAATCTCGCATCATGAAGCTATTGAGGTATACACTGTTATTAAAGGTAATTTCATGTCCATTCGTCACTATTCATCCTTACTGATTCTATGGTTGGCCACTGCGCTATCAGGGTGCTCGCTACTCGAAGTGCAAATCGAAAGCCAAACGGTCCCTCTCACCAAACAAGAGCTCAACATGCGTATTTTAACGCGTGAGTACGCGCTGCAATTTTTTGCTCAAGTAGAGCAAGCTGCTGATGTTCTGGAAAAGCAATATGAGCCTGGTGATAAAGTTAATCAGTCGTACGTTTTACTTTGGAAGATAAATGCCGAAGAGGGATTGCAGTCTGCGGCCTATCAAGCTTCTCCCATGTCTGCTCTGATTGACAGCTGGGTGTTTACCAAACAAATGAACCAGTTCTACTCTGTGGGCATGGGGCGTGATTTATTCATTACCGATGATGCCAAGCAAACTTCCGCACATCTTTCTCAAGAAGTCGACAAGTTGGCGAAATCACTACTCAAGCAAGATGTCTACGAGAAGACCAAAGTGTTTGTTGCTGACTTTGCACAGCAACATCCATTTGCCGATCTGAGTATGATTCGAACGCCAGCTTACCGTGCTTGGCTTGCCGCGAATCAAATCAGTGAAGAAGAAGCAGTGACGACATTAGGCACCATGCCTGAAGCGCTAAGTGATGTTTCTGATCGATTGAGCTTAGCCTCAAAACAGGCACCAAAAATTATGTCTTGGAAGGCTCAACTGCTTGCTATCAATAGCTCTGCCAGTATTGAAACTGTCAATGCGGCCCTCAATAGCTTGCAAGCAACGGCAGACTCGATGAGAGATTTTATCGACAACAATCCGGAATATATGCGCTATTTGGCTGAGCAAATGGCGGTCGAATTGCAACCTATTGTGGATGACTTAGACCAAAAGACTGAAGAGCGGTTATCACAATTGGGCGAAGAGCGTCAGGCTTTGGAGCATATGGTTGCAAGAGAGCGAGAGGAAATAGCACAGATCATTTCTAACCAACGTGAGAAGTTTACTCAAGATATCGATCGTGTGTCTCAACAAGTTGTGGATCTCGCTATGACAAAACTTATTGAGCTGATTAAGAGCACGATTATTTATTTCATTCTGTTCATTGCAGTGATCTTCTTCGCTCCGCTGGGCCTTGGTTACGCATTGGGTAAAAGGTCGGCCGTAAAAGCGAAAGTTGACCAGTAACTCCTTTTTTGTGTATTCCAATCAATAAAAAGAGCGCGATTGCGCTCTTTTTGCTCACTCTTATACCAGCAAGAATTGTGAAATACTTATTTAGCGTAGTATTAGGCCGTCTGCTGCTTCAACTCGTGTTCATTTTGCTCTGTTGGTTCCATCGTCGGATCACATTTGTCGACGAACCAACCCATGTAAGAAGTGACAATGGTCACGACAATACACACAAAACTCAACCACATAAACGGCGCGTAGGAAAGGGTCGCGACACCAAGTATGCTCGCCATATAGATACCATTGTCACTCCACGGCACCATGCCCGATGTTAGCGTGCCGCCGAACTCTGCGTTACGAGACAAATTCTTACGCTGGTAGCCCAAGCGATCGTAATTCTTCGCACAGATTTTTGGCGTTAATATCAAAGAGACGTACATCGCTGACCCAAAGACGTTACCCATAAATGCCGTACCTATGGTACTTGTCGCAAGTGAGCCTGCGCTTTGGACGCGCTTTTCGAACAGTTTAGCAATGGTCTCTAATACACCCACTTTATCGAGTAAACCACCAAAGCCAAGTCCGAAGACGATAACGGCAACTGACCCTAGCATTGAAGACATACCGCCACGGTTAAGAATTGAGTCGATGAACTCAACGCCAGAAGACAGTTCAAATGGCGCCCAAGCCGTATTGAAGGCAACCAAGAAATCGACTTCTTGGATCATGACAGCCCAAATAATCCCAAGCAATGAGCCAAAACTGATTACAGGAAAAGAAGGCATGCGCATCGCTAATAAAGATAAGACGATTAATACTGGCACAAACGAGTATGGCGTAATATAGAACTGTTGCTCCATGGCTCTAATAACCGAGTCAACTTGGCTCATGTCGACTTGTCCTGCGTAGTGGAAGCCAAATACAGTAAACATGATGCCAGTAATGATGTAGCTGATTAACGCAATCGGAAGCATGCCTTTTATGTGCTCCACAACTTCGACATTGGACATTGAAGAAGCAAGAATGACGGAATCAGATAGGGGCGACATTTTGTCACCGAAGTAACAACCCGAAAGTACAGCACCCGCCGTAATCGGAGCTGGAACACCAAGACCTTGGCCAATCCCCATCATCGCGATACCTGCGGTACCAGCGGCGCCCCATGATGTACCAGTAGCAAGTGCTGTTAATGAACAGATGAGCATAGTGGCGAGTAAAAAAATAGAAGGGTGGATGGCTTTCAATCCGTAATAAATGATCGTTGGGACGATCCCGCCAGATATCCAAGTTCCGACTAACGCACCCACGGCAAGCAAAATTAATACGGCTCCAAGACCATTTGAAATGCCTTTTAATGCCGCTTTTTCAAGCTCTTTATACTTATGACCCAATTTTATGCCTAAGAACATAATAATAAACCATCCAATATACAGTGCTAGCTGGATTGGTAGATCAAGTTTGGCGGTAAATGAAAATGCCAAAAGCAAAAATAAACCTAATGAGATGAGTACCTGCATCAAGTTAGGAAGTCGCGGTGTAACTTGCTTCATATGTGCCTCTTTAAATGTTGGAGCAGTAGAGGAATGTGCTCCTTATCGCAATGGCGCACAACATACAGTACCCAGCGTTTTGTTTCGAATTTTTAGTTATATATATTGATTTTCGTCCGGTTAATCGTTTGCATTTGAAGTTAAATTTCAAAATGTGTCAAATTAAGTTGTCTGAAATGTTATGTGATGTGAAAAATATGTGCTTCATCTGTTGCGGTCGCAAAAAGTTAATCATCTACCCATAGGTCGAATGTCTCGTTCGGGACTAAAGACGGACATAGGCAAGAAAAAGCACGGCTAGCACTAATTTTTTGTGGAAATCAGTAAAAAAAGACGACATTTACAAATTAGGGGTTGAGATTTTTTTGTGAAAAATGAACTATGGGGGAGGTTTTTAATACACGGAGAGTTAATGCGATGAGAGTTGGTTTAGTTGGTTGGCGCGGTATGGTGGGTTCTGTCCTTATGCAGCGCATGGTTGAAGAAAAAGACTTCGATCTCATCGAACCAGTATTCTACAGTACTTCTCAAATTGGTATTCCTGCTCCTAACTTAGGACAAGACGCAGGCTTGCTGCAAGACGCGTTTGATATTGAAAGTTTAAAACAACTTGATGTGATCATTACGTGTCAAGGTGGTGGCTACACTGAAAAAGTTTACCCAGCACTTCGTCAAGCTGGTTGGAAAGGCTACTGGATTGATGCTGCTTCTACATTGCGTATGGCAGAAGATTCTATTATCACGCTTGATCCAGTCAACCTGAAACAGATTCAACAAGGCATTCATGCTGGCACTAATACATTTGTTGGTGGTAACTGTACTGTAAGTCTGATGCTCATGGGTCTTGGTGGCCTGTTCGAGAAAGGCCTTGTTGAGTGGACAAGTGCGATGACGTATCAAGCTGCATCTGGCGCAGGTGCTCAGAACATGCGCGAATTGATCTCTCAAATGGGTGTTATCAATGATTCTGTGAGCTCTGAGCTTGCGAATCCAGCCAGTTCTATTCTTGATATCGATAAAAAAGTCGCAGATACAATGCGTAGTGCTTCTTTCCCTACGGATAAGTTCGGCGCTCCTCTTGCTGGTTCATTGATTCCATGGATTGATGTAAAACGTGAAAACGGACAGAGCAAAGAAGAGTGGAAAGCAGGTGTTGAAGCGAACAAGATTCTAGGCTTCCAGGATTCACCAGTTCCAATTGATGGTACATGTGTACGTATCGGTGCAATGCGTTGTCACTCACAAGCTTTAACCATTAAGTTGAAGCAAAATGTCCCTATGGATGAAATCGAAGATATCATTGCGAATCACAACGAATGGGTGAAAGTGATTCCAAACGAACGTGATATCACAGCGCAAGAGCTAAGTCCTGCAAAAGTAACAGGTACTATGTCTGTGCCTGTTGGTCGTCTGCGTAAGATGGCCATGGGCGATGATTTCCTAAATGCATTCACCGTTGGTGACCAATTGCTTTGGGGTGCGGCAGAGCCACTGCGTCGTACATTGCGAATCATCCTTGCTGAAAAAGCGTAAGCTTATTGGCGATAGAACAAGGGCTCCTGTTTTGGAGCCCTTTTTATTGCACGCTTTTGTTTTTCTTTTTTTCTCTTCTCTTTTACTTCGATGACTGCTCACCCCTTACCACTCTTTTATCAGGGTCAGCCAATTCACTGCCACAATGCTTGCAATAGATAGCGTCAGGATCATGGCCTGCCTGTGAGCAATTTGGGCACTTAACCAGAGTTTTGTGTGACTGCATTTCTTGATGCAACTCTGCAGTGAATATCCCCGTCGGCACGGCCAAAATGGAATAACCTAGTAACATTGTGAGTGAGGCGAGCGCTTTACCTAAATTTGTCTGTGGCACGAGGTCGCCGTAACCAACCGTTGTAATAGTGACAATAGCCCAATAGATGCTCTTGGGAATGCTGGTAAAGCCATTTTCAGGGCCTTCGACAATGAAAATTAAAGAGCCGAATATGGTGACGAGGATGGCGACGGAACTGAAGAAAATAAAAATCTTTCTGCGTGCCATCAGCAGCGAACGTAATAAAATGTTCGACTCTTGCAAGTAACGCACTAACTTTAATATTCGGAAAATCCGAAGCACACGAAGCGCTCTGATCACACCCATGAACGTTGCTGAAGGAAAAAACAACACTAAATAGGTGGGGAGTATTGCGAGTAAATCGACAACGCCATAAAAGCTTTTTGCATAGGCAGCAGGTTTTGGTGAACAGTACAGTCGAAGTAAGTACTCAACCGTGAATAAACCGGTAAAGGTGTACTCCAAGTACTTCAATTCTGTCGCCCATTCTGCCGATACCGCAGGGATAGAATCGAGAACCAATACGACTAATGAACTGATGATCGCGATAATTAGAGCGATATCGAAGGTACGCCCCGCTTTGGTGTGCGTACCAAAGATAGTGATGTAAAGCGTATGTTTAAGAGAGTCTTCCGTCATGATAAAGCGATCCATTATTGAGTCGCTTTATCATACAGTTTTATCGAAACTCAGGCTAATCCTGGGAATAGGCTTCTCAATCCGTTGGCAATAAATTCGATACCCAGTGCGCCCAGGATAAGGCCCATAATACGGGTAATGACGTTGATCCCGGTTTGGCCTAGCACGCGGACGATCAACGGCGCTGAACGAAATAGCAGCCAAGAGCAGAAGCAGAAAACACAAATCGTAATGCTGATGCCTACCGTATCCAACATATCTGGGTAACGAGAGCCATAGACGATGGTTGAGCTGATCGCACCAGGGCCAGCCATTAAAGGCATAGCAAGGGGAACGACCCCAATTTGTTCACGGCTAACCGATTCTGTTCTTTCTTGCTTGTTCTGCTTATCTTCACCCAACTTACCGCTCATCATTGAGAACGCGATGCTCAATAGTAGCAGCCCGCCTGCCACGCGAAACGAATCTAGGGAAATGCTGAACATGTCTAGCAGCATCTGACCTGCAAACAGTGAAATAGTCAAAATGATAGCAACCGCGATGTTCGCGGTCGTGGCGGTTTTGTGCTTCTCTTCGGGTGTCATGTGGCCCGTCAGAGACACGAACACAGGCATGATGCCGACGGGGTTAACGGCAGCGACCAATCCCAAGAAAAATTGCAGGAAAATAGCGAGCTCAAACGTTTGCATAGTGTTTACTCAATCAAGGTTCACATTAGTGAAAGACGGACGGGGTAACATGTTCCAATTGAGACAAGTTTTCATACTTGGCCTATTGGTTTTTTAGGTCGTCAATGTAAGTCAAAAACTGCCTAGGATGAAATGAAAAAAACTAACGAATTCACGGCAATTTCAGTGAGAAAAACTAATATTTTAACGAACTGTGTAGAGGATGATTGAAAATTGTTGCATAAATTAAGGTTGACAAATAGTGAGATATGCATAAACGTTAACATTCGCACATTTTTGATAAAAAACTGGGGGCTTTGTAGAGAGCAAGGCAGGTTTCTATATACTCTCAGTAGCACAGAAATTCAGGACTACATGTAATTTGTTGTCTAAAAATGAAACTTTTTTACAGGTTGTTGTTGTTTCTTTTAATTATTTGAGCGTTTGGCTCTTTTTTGTTCAATAAAAGTTTAATTAAAAATAATTTATATATCAGTTGGTTAGCTTGGTTTTTGAAGGTGGGTTACTACTTAAAGGGTATTTCGAGAGTGAGAACTGATCTAAGTCAATTTTTTTCACACTCTGAAATATTATACTCAGTCCTGAAAGCAATTTACTAAGATGGTTGTTACCTAACTCGCTGAAGATAAATAGCAAACCGGACAGACAATAGCCTTAATAAAAAGTTTTTAATATTTTGTTAATTTTAGGAGAACCCCTATGCCTGTAACTAATATGGCTGAACTAGATGCAATGGTCGCTCGCGTTAAGAAAGCGCAAGAAGAGTTCGCTACTTACTCTCAAGAGCAAGTAGACAAAATCTTCCGCGCTGCGTCTCTTGCTGCTAACCAAGCTCGTATCCCTCTAGCGCAACAAGCGGTAGAAGAATCTGGTATGGGTATTGTTGAAGATAAAGTAATCAAGAACCACTTCGCTTCTGAGTTTATCTACAACAAATACAAAGACGAAAAAACGTGTGGCATCCTAGAAGAAGATGACAACCTAGGTACAATGACTATCGCTGAGCCTGTAGGTATCATCTGTGGTATCGTACCAACTACTAACCCTACATCGACAGCAATCTTCAAATCTCTTATCTCTTTGAAGACTCGTAACGGTATCATCTTCTCTCCACACCCACGTGCGAAAAACTCTACTAACGATGCAGCAAAACTTGTTTTAGATGCAGCGGTAGCAGCTGGTGCTCCAAAAGACATCATCGGTTGGATTGACCAACCTTCAGTTGAGCTTTCTAACGCACTTATGAAGCACGATGACATCGCACTTATCCTTGCAACTGGTGGTCCAGGCATGGTTAAAGCGGCTTACTCTTCTGGTAAACCAGCGATCGGTGTTGGTGCAGGTAACGTTCCTGTTGTTATCGATGAAACTGCTGACATCAAACGTGCAGTTGCTTCTATCCTAATGTCTAAAACATTCGATAACGGCGTAGTATGTGCTTCTGAGCAGGCTGCTATCGTTGTTGATGAAGTTTACGACGAAGTTAAAGCACGTTTCGCTTCTCATAAAGCATACGTTCTAAACAAAACTGAAGCAGATAAAGTACGTAAAGTACTGCTTATCGATGGCGCACTAAACGCGAAAATCGTAGGTCAACCAGCTGCAGCTATCGCAGAAATGGCTGGCGTTAAAGTCCCTGCTGACACGAAAGTTCTTGTTGGTGAAGGTCTGGGTAAAGTTGCGCACGATGACGCATTCGCTCACGAAAAACTATCTCCAACTCTAGGTTTGTTCCGTGCTGACAACTTCGAAGACGCAGTTGCTCAAGCGGTAACTATGGTTGAAATCGGCGGTATCGGTCACACGTCTGGTCTTTACACTAACCAAGATGTAAATGCAGACCGTATCCGTTACTTCGGTGATAAGCTAAAAACTGCACGTATTCTAATCAATATCCCGACTACACACGGTGGTATCGGTGACTTGTACAACTTCAACGTTGCGCCTTCTCTAACACTAGGTTGTGGTTCATGGGGTGGTAACTCTATCTCTGAGAACGTAGGTCCTAAGCACCTAATCAACAAGAAAACTGTAGCGAAGCGAGCTGAAAACATGTTGTGGCACAAACTACCTAAGTCAATCTACTTCCGTCGTGGTAGCCTTCCAATCGCACTTAGCGACCTAGAAGGTAAGAAACGCGCATTCCTAGTTACTGACCGTTTCCTATTCAACAACGGCTATGCAGATGACGTAGTGAAACTACTGAAATCTCAAGGCATGGAAGTTCAAACTTTCTTCGACGTAGAAGCGGATCCAACGCTATCTGTTGTTAAGAAAGGTGCCGCTCAAATGGCTAGCTACCAACCAGATGTTATCCTTGCTCTAGGTGGTGGTTCACCAATGGATGCAGCGAAAATCATGTGGGTAATGTACGAGCACCCAGAAACACACTTCGAAGAGCTTGCAATGCGCTTTATGGACATCCGTAAACGTATCTACAAGTTCCCTAAAATGGGTCAAAAAGCTGAACTTGTTTGTATCACAACAACTTCAGGTACGGGTTCAGAAGTTACTCCATTCGCGGTTGTTACAGACGACGAAACTGGTGCTAAATACCCACTAGCTGACTACGAACTAACGCCAAACATGGCTATCGTAGACGCGAACCTAGTGATGAACATGCCTAAGTCTCTAACGGCATTCGGTGGTTACGATGCTGTGACTCACGCTCTAGAAGCTTACGTATCTGTTCTTGCGAACGAATACTCAGATGGCCAAGCTCTACAAGCACTTAAGATGCTTAAAGAGTACCTACCATCAAGCTACGCGAACGGTGCAAATGACCCAATCGCTCGTGAAAAAGTACATAACGCCGCAACTATCGCTGGTGTAGCATTTGCGAACGCATTCCTAGGTGTATGTCACTCAATGGCTCACAAACTAGGTGCTGAGTTCCACGTACCACACGGTTTGGCGAACGCACTGCTTATCTCTAACGTTGTACGTTACAACGCGAACGATAACCCAACTAAACAAACTGCGTTCTCTCAATACGACCGTCCACAAGCACGTCGTCGTTACGCTGAGGTTGCTGACCACCTAGGCCTAAGCCAAGAAGGTGACCGTACTGCTCAGAAGATTGAACGTCTACTAGCATGGATGGATGAGCTAAAAGTTAACCTAGACATCCCAATGTCAATCCAAGCAGCGGGTGTTGCTGAAGCTGACTTCCTCGCGAAACTAGATGAGCTAGCAGTTGAAGCGTTCGATGACCAATGTACTGGTGCGAACCCACGCTACCCACTAATTAGCGAGCTGAAAGAAGTGCTATTGGCTTCTTACTACGGTAAAGCTTTCGTTGAAGGTGAAACTTTCGAAGGTACAACTGTAATCAAGAAAAAAGCAGACCAAGAAGCAGCTAAACCAGCAGCTAAAGCGAAAAAAGAAAAAGCTGACGCGTAATTAAGAGTCGCTTTGAGTAAAGGTTTTCGCTAGCACGAAACCTTAATCGGGAAATGTTAAAGCCCCAGTCGATATGACTGGGGCTTTTTTTTGCTGCTCGTTTATTGCTTGTTCCTGCGCTTATTTTTTCGATATATAGCTGAAGATTAATGAAAAATTATGGTCATCATAGGTATTAAACGGTCATCATAGGTATTAAACTTCCGTCGCAACCACTCGGCCGCTAAAGTACTCATTGGAAACGATGTAAGCGGTGTTTCTCACCAGTTCGTCTTGAACTTCTGACCAATGGGTTGCGTTTCGACCCTCTTTCGTTTGGCTGACCGAAGGAATAACGCCCCCCACGCGAATATTAAATGGCGTAAGTTCTTTAGCCCAACTGTGCGTAAACCCAGACACTAATGCCGCCACATTTTCAATGCCACTTAAATCTTCATGATTATCATGAGAGATGACGTTGACGATCACGCCTTTTTTATTCTCAGCGCGAAGCCGTTCTGCTCCTACCTGACCATAGGCATAAAGAAAACGAGTAGCAGACGACAAGTGGTCGATGTAGACATTCATCGGTTCGGGCGTCATCAACCCAGGCATGGGCGTGCTGGTCCAGCAATTGACGATGACGTCAGGAGCCTCACCCAGTTGTTCGTGTATTTTGTCAAACATCAGCTGAATAGAAGCGGGGTCATCGTCCAGTGCCTTCATCGCATACACATTGTCTGTAAAAGCACTGATTTGGTCGTAACTGGTGCGTAACGCATTGCTATCTTGATCGCATAAGATCAAAATCGCACCTAAATGCGCAAAGTGGCTGGCGCACGTTCGACCGATTACCGACCCGGCTGACGTAACGAGAATAATTGAGTCTTTAATGTCCATAACATCTTCACTGTATCCGTACATAAAGCAGTAGCTTGTTCGAACAGCATGGTTTAATTTCGCCACATCTAGTGTGAATGGCTTCAAACTAACGATGATATTGTTTAGGTAAAGTGCCGGAATTGGTAAAGGGTCACACTTCTAGAGCGAGGGAAGTGTAAGTGGAGGGGAAAAAGCCGATCTCTACACTTGTGCTTGAATATGGTATTGGCGCTGGGCAGTGACTAACTGATTGTAAAGATTGGCATCTGGGATAAGTTTTTTGTTTCGTTCCCCTAAACTGCGACGCTCATGACCGGATAGGTTGTGGTAAATCTCTTCGGGTAGGTTAAACGTGTCTTCAGGTAAATACGTCAGAGCATCCGGCTTTAGGTAATGACAAAGCTTTGCTGAGGGTAATCCCGAAGTTTGGAATTGCTTGGCTTGTTCTGCCGCCAACTCATAACTGCTGGTGTCTGAACGCAAAGCCTGAGGTTGAGAAAGGCTGAACTGCTGACGAAGGATATCGTCGCTTGTCTTAACGCTATCAACCTCTTCTATAGGCACCGCATCACGGACATCGTTCGAGAACATCGACAAAATCAACGCAAAATCCGCGCGACGACCTTCGTTAACCGCATGGTTGATACCATTGCCGATCTGAAGTTCGTTGATGACGCTCGCTTTGTCTAAAGTATGAATTTGCATGGTGTTCCTCTTGAGTTGCTTTTATAACGGCAGACTCAATAGAAACTTGAGCAAAAAGAAGTGACTACATTGAAAAAAAGCAAATAAGCGGGGGGAGGTCGATTGTCGAGAAAGCACCTGAGTGAACAATACGTCACTACAATATGGTTTTTACCTTACAGGCTAACCAATAAAAAAGCTCGCTAAAAATAGCGAGCTTTTATAAAGACTAAATTGAACTAGGGGAAGTGAATTACTTCGCTAGGTTCTCTGCAACGAAGTCCCAGTTTACAAGAGCCCAGAAGCCGTTCATGTAATCAGGACGTAGGTTGCGGTAATCGATGTAGTACGCGTGTTCCCACAGGTCAACAGTAAGAAGTGGAGTAACACCTTCTTCAGTTAGTGGAGTTGCAGCGTTAGAAGTGTTAACGATGTCTAGAGAACCGTCAGCCTTCTTAACTAGCCAAGTCCATGAAGAACCGAAGTTGTTGATTGCTGAATCAGTGAACTTCGCTTTGAATTCTTCAAAAGAACCGAATGCCGCGTTGATTGCATCAGCAACTGCGCCAGTTGGTTCGCCGCCTGCGTTTGGAGCTAGACAGTGCCAGTAGAACGTGTGGTTCCAGATCTGAGCTGCGTTATTGAATACGCCACCAGTAGAAGTTTTGATGATCTCTTCTAGAGTTTTGCCTTCGAACTCAGTACCAGGAATTAAGCCGTTAAGCTTCACAACGTAAGTGTTGTGGTGCTTACCGTGGTGGTAGTCTAGAGTTTCTGCTGAGATATGTGGTTCTAGTGCGTCTTTTGCGTATGGAAGTGCTGGTAGTTCAAATGCCATTACTCGATTCTCCGTTGATTTGAAAGGGGAGGCCCTTTCGATTGCTTCCAGTTTATTCTTACTTATATGTCATCGTAACGACTGACTTGCTAGTTATTTTAATAAAGTTTTTACTTTATTAAAAGCCATATATGAAAAAAATTTGAGCGACTAACAGTGCAAAATGCTGAATGAGTCGTCGATAAACTACTTTACTATAGACCTTATCAATTATATGGTTTTTATTCTGTGTTTATTGAGTAGAATGTGACAAATAAACAAAGTGAACATCTAGGAATGAGGAAGCGATGGAAACTATCGACAAAATCAAACAGCAGATCTCAGAAAACACGATTCTGCTGTACATGAAAGGCTCACCGAAACTGCCAAGCTGTGGTTTCTCTTCTCAAGCAGCTCAAGCGCTGATGGCATGTGGTGAAAAGTTCGCTTACGTAGATATTCTACAAAACCCAGATATCCGTGCAGAGCTACCAAAATATGCACAATGGCCAACGTTCCCTCAGCTATGGATTGAAGGTGAGCTAGTTGGCGGTTGTGACATCATTTTGGAAATGTACCAAAAAGGTGAACTTCAGCCTCTAATCAAAGAAGCCGCAGAGCGCGCAGAAGGTCAAGCTGAGTAATTCGTAAATACTCGCATTTGGCGATAAAATACAAAGGAGCCGCATTGGCTCCTTTTTCTTTTTTAGGTTAGTGGAATGAACATAAAGCTTTATTATGTGTCGCCACCTTGCCTAACCTTCCAAATTGTTGCTATCCCTTGCTACATATAGAGTATAAGTTACTCATCAATCCGATTGTGACCTATGAATAACGACAGAAGTTGACCTTTGCTACCATTTTGTCGCCATGCATTTATTCGAATTCTTTACTGCAATCTAAGGGGTTGAGCTCTCTGAAGCTTATGCTAAAAAGAATGATGAAGTACTTCATTCAGTGTTTATGGATACGACTCGCATTGCGAGTTTCGGTGTTTACCCATTGTTGCTGTAAATCTATGGATACAGTTTGATTTCTGCAAAGTCCCTGATCATATTGAGCAAGGGTCTTATACACTGAACACATCTATCGATACATGTTGACAATTTTACTGAGTTAATCAGTTTAACGGAGGAGTAATGAAAAGAATTAACCCTTATATGTTAAGTATTGCCATGATATTAACATTCTCGTTTCCTTCTTATGCCGATGGTAATGACTTGTTAGATAATTGCCTAGCAGCGGAGAATTTTATGGACACACAAGAAATGAACAATCCGTTTGGTATTGGTGTCTGTTTCGGGATGGTACAGGGCGTCAGGAACACTATGAGTTTTATTGGGAAGAATAAAGTAGTAGAAGCATGTCTTCCCGAGAATGGTATTACTAACGGACAAGCAACGCGAATCATAGTGTCATATTTAAAGAGAAACCCCGCGATATTGCATTATGACGAGGTGCTCTTGACCATGGCCGCTTTTGGCGAAGCATACCCTTGCAAATAGAACGCTATAAGCTTTTTAGTTCACAAGCACTAGATATCTAACGCTGTAAGCGGATTAAACCTCACGGCATCACTCAAATGGTTTGGTGAAAAGTGGGCGTAAATCATCGTGTGATCGATATGCTGATGACCGAGGATTTCTTTCAATACAAGAATGTTACCGCCATTGGTCATGAAGTGGCTCGCGAAGGTATGACGTAAAACGTGAGTCGCTTGTCCTTCTGGTAAATGGGGCAGGGCTTTAGTCAGCCATTTGTATGCCACGCCGTAACCGCAAGTGAAAAGCCGGTCATTGGTTGGCTTATAGAGTTGGTTATACAATTCTTCAGAAATAGGTACCGTTCTGTTCCGTTTGCCTTTGGTGTTGTTGTAGGTAATACGGTATTTCGTCAGGTTAGACCCCTTCAGATAAATCGCTTCTCTGATACGTGCGCCAGTCGCCAGGCAAACCTTATAAATCTTCGTTAGCTCATCGCCAATCGGGCTTTGTTGAGCCACTTCAAACAAGTGAAGAATCTCTTGTTCGGTCAGGAACGCAAGTTCGGACTCAGGCTTTTTGATTGCCTCAATACCATCAACCGGATTAGGCAGTTTCCACTCTCCAAGTTTTATCAACTTATTGAACAACGCTTTGAGCAACCCAAAATCAACATTATTCGAAGCAATGGAAAGTTCTTTGTGTTGTTAGCCACGACCTTTGTTAGAACGGCTAGAACGGTAATTAGAGAGTTGCTTGGAATTAAGGTGTGAAGCGATAGGGTTGCCTAAATCTGAAACCATGTTTTCAAGACGTAGGCGAGTATGAACACCGGACTTGAGATTCTTACCATGCAGCTTAAACCATAGTTCGACTAAATCAGATAATCGACGGTGATCAGGCTTGGACCCCAACCACGGCTTGTCATCCACTTCTTTCATTAGATGAAGCTCAAAAGCGGTCGCTTCACCTTTGGTCGCGAAGCGTTTACGAATGCGTTTACCTGCGCGGCCTTACGGATAGCACTCACAAAGCCAAGGTTTTTTACTGCCGTCTTTTAGATTTCGTATCGTCATAGCGAGATAAGTGTAACTGTTTTTATATACAGTATTTCTGTGTGATAGTTTTTGCAATGTTTAAGTTGACAATGAACGAACAGGGATGGCAAAGATATGGTTGGTTCTATCAGATGTGATTAAATAAGTTGTGTGGTTGAGTTTTTCTTATGAATTGTATGTCTATGCAAAAAATAGCATTATGAAGTCGTAAATCGATCATTTTGAAGGCTGTCGAGGGTTATATGATGTTTGGAGTTAGAAAGTGAATGTTGAACAAGAACCGGTGTCGGTTGGAGGAATGTTGAAACCGTATGGATACTTATTTCGGGTTGAAAATCTAATTCGGTCGCTGAACTTTTTTAGTGTCGTTGTAATTCTTGTCTATTTATATTCGATGTTTATCCACCCGTTTATTGAAGGAAAGTGGAGTTGGCAGTATGTACATGGCGTGTGGTACTCATGGCAGGCTCTTAATGTGGGCATGCTAGCTTTTGGCTCAAGCTTAATAGCATTTAACATATCTCGATATCACGTCACCAAACAGCTGGAAAGAGAATTTATAGCAGCTAAGGCTTTCTTGCCACAAGCGCTCAATGAATTATGTGACTACTTTAGAAAAAGCGCAAAGGTACTGAGTGAGGCATATGAAAGCTCGAAAGAACCTCAGCGCAAGAGAAATGCTCTAAAGGTTGAAATACCAGACACACCTGAGCGCCATATCCCTGTTTTCAAAGAATGTATAAAATCGGCAACGCCGGATGTAGCTGAATATTTGGCAAAAGTTTTAATGTTACTACAGATACATGATTCAAGAATGCAGGTAATTAGGACAGAAGGGGTTGGTAATCCTTCATATAGAAAGTCATGTTTATATTCATTAGCGAAGCTTCAAGTATTGGTGGATGGGTTGTTTGACTTTGCTAGAGGTGAGGAGCCATTTTCTGATTGTAAATTAACGACAGAAAAATTTTCTAACGCATTAGCTGCTCTAAGTTTGAGTGTGTCTATACGTGATGAACTAAAAGAGCACGTCGAAAGCAAGCAGCAGTAGTTAAGTTTGTTCAAGACAAGGGATGATATTTCTACAATTGAACGACAGAGGTAAGTCAAGTTAGGGCATGCTCTCTAGCTTGACGCGGTACTTATACCAAAACTGTTGTTATATACAGTATTAGTCTTTGATAATAGTCAAATTTTGCTCCAAATGTAAGCAACCCTTCTCAAATGAGCATTAAGGTGCTTAACATACTCGTTTTATATGAATATCATACCCGTAGACATATAGCTTGAGGTTTAATGGAAGTGGTTGGTAACAAAAATAAATGGTGGGAAAAGCGTACTCCCCGTTCGGTTGACTATCTGAAACTCTGGAAAGAAAACCCCCGTTTTGACACAGCAGAGAGCCAATCGAGAATAAAGTTAGCTGATTTTGCCGAAGAAATTATCAGTGAGCCTTCAGACAAAGCGAGCTTTTTTGAGCTAATTAAATCGATCATCAAACTCGGCTTTATGGATTTTGAGCCTATTGTTGTTTGGAAAGACGAAACCGATCGCTATATTGTTGCGGAAGGAAATCGCCGTATTTTGGCTCTCAAGCTGCTGCGAAATCCAGAGAAAGCACCTAAGTCAATTCGTAAGTTCATTTTGCAGCAGTCAAAGCTCATTGATCGAAACGACATTGAAAAAGTGCATGTGTGTGTAGCACCAAACATAGAAGCAACACGCTGGTATGTTTTACAACGTCATTCTACTAGCTCTATTCAGAAGCCGTGGCAGCGTTTGCAGCAACAACGTTTCATTGTGAGTTTGTATGATGAGTACGATCACGATATTGATAAAATCATAGCAGTGACAGGTTTTACTCGTTCTGTGATAATTCAATCACTTCGATATGTTCAACTACGTGACTTAGCCACTCGTAAACAAGTTACGGACTTGATGAGCGAGGAAGAAAAAGAGCTAATTTATAGCAACAGCATATCTATGACTATTCTCGAGCGTTGGTTTGCGAGTGAGTCAGTTCGAGAGCGTTGGGGTGTTCAGTTTGATGGAATGAAAGTTAAGATTACGTCGAATGAAGATAGCTTCCTTCATGCGTATGGTAAATTTCTTAAACTAATGTTCAATATCGAACCTAATGACTTAGACTTTGCAGTGAACACTCGTTCGATACCAGAACGGAACGAAAGTATATTTGCTGTACTTCCAGAGGTTACTTTCCCAGAGAATAGCAAAGAAAAGGTACTGTCAACATCGATAGACTCACCAGAAAAAGCTGAATCTAACAGTTCTGGCAATGTTACGGAACCTAAAGCTGAAACAATAAATAACGTTAATGAGCAAACGGGTGTTTCTGACTCTACTCAAATTAAGATAGACGTACCAGTTAAGCTTAAGAATAATAGACTTCGAATGGTCATTCCCCAAACGACGATTAAAGTGCATAGCGCAAAACTCAATAGTCTGTTTGCTGAGCTAAAAAAAGTGCCAGTGCATCTTTATACTCATTCGGCATCTATAACTCTTCGCGTGTTTCTTGATCTTTCAGTCGATGATTTTATTCGTCGAAATGAATTAGAAAAGCTTGTGGCCAAACAATATAGCAAAGACTACAATCATACTATCCTGCAGCAACGTCTTAAGTTTTTGTGCGATAGTCATGTGAATGAATCTCAAGCAAACAAGGTTATCAGCAAGCTACTTCAACCAAACAATGAACATAGTTTGGATACGTTGAACAGTTACATGCATGGGCACGAAACTCATAAAATTGATTATAGATTTGTAAATGGCTTTTGGGATATGCTTACGCCCCTGCTGAAAGTCCTGATTGAATTGAAGGAAAGATAATGTTTTATTCACCGCTAAGGTATCCTGGTGGTAAGTCCAAGCTTACTGCATATGTCGTGGAAACTCTTAAGCTCAATGGACTTGAGGGTGGAACGTACGTGGAGCCATTCGCCGGTGGGTGCGCAATCGCATGGTATTTACTTTTAGAGGGGCATGTCGAGAATGTATGGGTTAACGACTTAGACCCCGCAATTCATGCTTTTTGGTATAGCGTGTTAAATCGCACTGATGAGCTTTGTCAGTTGATAGAAAATACCGACGTTACAATAGAAGAGTGGTACAGACAAAAGGAAGTTTATTCCAATGACAAGACCAACTCTCTTCAACTGGGGTTTGCAACGTTTTTCTTAAATAGAACAAACCGTTCAGGGATCATTAAAGCGGGTGTGATCGGTGGCCTTGAGCAAAATGGTAACTACCTACTAGACTGTCGATACAACAAAGAAAGACTGATTGAGCAAATTAGGGCTATTGCAGCACGTAGAGAAAATATAGTTTTAACCAATGTCGACGCTACATTGTTTATTGATGAATACCTACCTGACATTGAAGGCCCATGCCTCGTTAATATCGACCCGCCTTACTATATTAAAGGCAAAGGTCTTTACCAAAACTTCTTTGAGCATGATGATCACTACCGTCTTTACCGTAGTGTGAGAAATATTCAGCATCCTTGGATTGTGACCTATGATGATACTCCTGAGATTGCTGGTATATATGCAGAGTTTGAACCACAACCATTTGGCCTAACATATACAGCGCAGACCAAACGTAAAGGCTCTGAACTTATCATCCATAGCCCAAATATCCATAAGGTACTGTTTAAACCTGATATCTCATTTAATGAACTAAGAAAGTTAAAAAATCTTGGTAAACCATTAAAGTAATAAAAAGGCTCCGATAGGAGCCTTTTTTATTCGCCGTCCAATTCCCTGGCTACTGCATTAGGTATCTCTGCACGAGTGACAGGGTAGGGATGGAATACGAGCCCGTTAGTTACACGGAAAGCGTAATATTGTTGATCTTGTTCCCCATAGGCATATCTAACTCGATGTTCATTTTGCTCCTCATACGACGACTGTTCTAATAGTTCTTGCATCATTTCTTGGTCTTCATGAGGCATTTTCGAGCCCCAACCACTTATTGGGTGATGCTTTCGAGAGAACTCACAAATGAGCTTATTGTCATTTAAATAGGTGTTTACTCTGTCGAATGTATTGAATAGTGGTCGAGGATCTTTACCCGCTTCTTCCCCTTCATCATTGAACTTAGTTAGAGTTACATTATCAATTTTCAAGGGGTTAAACGAAATTACAGGATACTCTTTGATATTGTATAGACAGCTAGATGAATAGTTACGTATATCCCATGTGACTTGATCATGGGCAGACATCAGGCTGGGTAAGCAACTAACGGTATCTAGTAAGCTATCAATATCTTGCTCATCCAGTTTTAATCCATTACTCATCCATTTTGTAACGGCCTGAGTTACCTGAGTAATAAAGTCACGACTGTTATTCCAATGGCCATTTTCTAAGCTTTCAAATGGATAATAATTAAGAATTTCCATTATAAAGTCTTCAATCAGAGCTAACTGGATATCATCTGTCGATTCAATTTCAAGCAGTTGAATTACGTCATTAATAACATCATCATATAGATGAGGGTTGTTGATGAAATGCTCTTCGTTCCAGATTAACGTTGAAGGTTCTAGATAAAATATATGCATCTTCGATCACTCTGACTTACTTCTTAACTGCTTCTTTTTGGATACTTGAGCTTTTAATATTGCTCGAACATCTTGATCGTACTGATCAAAAAAACCAGCAGGCCATAAGTCAAAGTTGCCTAATTCATCAAGAGACATTTTTGTATATTTAGTACCTTCGCTGTCTTCTGAATACTCAACGAAAATTAGATTAATGATTTTTTCAAGCCCGTCGGTTGATTCTGCTACTCTTCTTCTCATCCGTGTAATCAAATGATCGCTGTGAGTTTCAACGATGGTAGATACACCTCTCCTATGCAATGCGCTCAAAAAGTCAAATAATTTAGCCTGAACAGTTGGATGCAAATGAATTTCCGGCTGCTCTAAAATTAATATACTATTCTTAGGCAAAGCCATGCTTTGGACAATGATCGGTAGTATTTGGCTTATCCCAAAACCGACATTATTGATTGATACTTTGGTTTTACTATTTGGAAGAGATAGCTTGACTTGATAAAGAACGCCTTTTTTATCTTTGTCTAGGCTAATGTCTGAAGCCAAGTTAAAAAAGTCACAAATCCAGTACCTTGTGCTTGAAAGGATGGATGCATTAGTGACTTTATTACTATCAAATTTGTAATATTCAATTTTATTATTCTGGTTTCTTGCCAAAAATTGTGGAGTAAACTCTCCCCGAGTCCCAACCAGAGAACTTCCAGAGTCTTCAAAGTAATAGTAATTTCTTGGTGACTCCCTTAACGGTCCAATATAGCTTATACTTTTGAAAATTTTAGATATACTTGAATAAAGTATATCTAAAATTGGTAGTCTAAGATAATAATTAACATCATTATTAATACACTTGAAATTACTTCTATCTAATATGAAGTTGCCTACACTAATATTCAATGAAAAATCAAGTTTATTTATGTTAGGGTTATTATCAGTAATTTCGAAGAAATGATTGAAGTTATCAGAAACTATTAACTTGAAGGACTCTCCTCTAGTACGACTAAGGATTAGGGTCTGCTCAATACCTTCTTTGTCGTAAATAGAGATATTAATTGAGTGTATATAATTTCGGCTACCAATGCTTTGCCTCTTCGATTCTAATTCTACAGTATAGACAACCTTATCTACTTGTTGAATCCGACCTCTAGATCTATGCAACAAATATTTATTTGTACTTAGTTCATCTTTAGATAGGATAAATGAGAACTTCATTCGTCCTTCATTAATGTTCTTAGACGTTACATCTTCAAACCTACCTAAAGAAAGGTAAGGTTTGTTGAACTTCAACGATTCACTTTCATGACGGTCTTCAATATTCTGTTTTAAGAATAGTAAAGCATGAATTAAGCTAGACTTACCACCACTATTCTGGCCAGATATTATATTTATATTATCTAAGTCAAACTCTTGCGTGTTTGTTATCGCTTTAAAGTTTGTGATTCTTAGTTTCATCTCATTTTCCTAGACAACCAATTAATAATTATTCTTTTCTTAATGTCACCGCCACGCGGCCAATTACTTTTATATCTTCTTCTGATATCTCAACCGTCGAGTTGCCAAACACGACTGCTAACTTGTTTGGTGATCGTTGAATGTGGTTGATAGATAGACGTCCACTCATACTAAACAAACGCCTCGCCAGTCTCGACATTGCATATACCAGTGATTCGGTCTGCTCTGAACGTGCGAATAGAATTTCTCATCAAACAGAAAGCTTTCACGTATGTATCGCCATTGGCGTTCTGCTCAATTTTTTTTAAAACAATCTCACGGTCAGATACTTTCCCTGCAACGTCCTTATAGTTCATAAAGTATTGAGCTCCTAGATCTAGCTCATTAAGAAATGATAAGCCGGATGATTTATCTATATTGATTCGCTTTCCGGTTTTCGGCTCAGGTTTCTTCTTCGGTTTTTGGTTGGCTTGTTCGCGTTCCTCGAACCCATCACAGAAATCGGTTAGAAGGACAAATAGATGAAGAGCTTCATCGTTGTCGAGTACTTTGTCTTCTAGGTAAAGTTCAACAGTTGCTGCCAGCTCTTTAGTTTTCGGGTCTTCTTTCGATTCAGGGTAGCGCTTAAACCATGCACGCAGCTTTTTTGATTCTTCTAGATCAACAACGTCATCTTCTAGAATCTTATTGGCTACATTATAGAGCGCTTTTTCTCTGCGTGGTGTTAGTGTTTCAACTTCAGAGCTTTCAGACGCGATTGATTTTTGAGGTGCCACTTTTGTAGTAGACACAGGTGAAGCCTTTTTACTAGGTGTTATCGCGACCTTTTCGTAATCAATACCAATACGTTTGCAGAAGTCTTTTTGTTGTTCGACGTCGTAACCCTTGCTATTTACATACTCCCTAAACTTTTCGGGATCTCTCATCGCTTTTTTAGACGAATGAACGAAATAAACACCTATAGCAATAATTACTATTAAACCAAAACCAATGAATTCCATTGTGTTCTCCTAGACAACCAGTTTAATAATTATTCTTTTCTTAATGTCACCGCCACGCGGCCAATTACTTTGATATCTTCTTCTGATACTTCAACCGTCGAGTTGCCAAAAACGACTGCTAACTTGTTTGGTCATCGTTGAATGTGGTTAATGGGTAGACGCCCATTTATATCAATCAAATACTCTCCACTCACTGCAGCGTTTTGTTTTTTATCTACCAGAACGCGGCCTTCGTTCGTTTCGATTTCAGTTATGCTGCTGGCTTGTTGAAACTGAAGGTGTTTTAGCATGTGCTTACACCCAATCTAAGTGACCGATTGACATAAACATAAGCGTATCATCATCTTAGCGAATAGGGTAGCGCTACTCAGTTCATATGTGACTTATGTGTAAGAGGTGAGCTTATTAGCTGTGAACGAATCGAGCGTATCTCTGTGCAAAGCGTTCTTTGAATGGATGATGTGAGTAAACAAACACAAATGTGGTACTATCCATTTTTACACGATGTTTGTATTAGGGAAGTAAGAAACTGACTCCCTGATAATCGACAGAAGCGCTGGTTTTTATTAGGTCGCCGCTTTGCTGTGAGTGTTTAACTAATTGATTTATAGGTTTAAATATTTAAGTGGATATCAAGCTTTACTACGTACATGACCCGATGTGCAGTTGGTGTTGGGGTTACAAGCCAACCATCGAGAAACTGAAACAGCAGCTGCCAGGCGTGATTCAATTCGAGTATGTGGTGGGTGGGCTTGCGCCTGATACGAATATGCCAATGCCACCAGAAATGCAGCAGAAGCTTGAAGGCATTTGGTCGCAGATTGAACGTCAACTGGGGACTAAGTTTAACTACGATTTCTGGAAACTGTGTACGCCAGTAAGAAGTACTTATCAGGCTTGTCGCGCCGTGATTGCGGCGGGGTTTCAGGACTCGTATGAGCAGATGTTAGAAGCCATTCAACACGCTTACTATTTACGAGCGCTGCCGCCACATGAAGAAGCCACCCACTTGCAGTTAGCCAGAGAAATCGGGCTTAACGTCCAGCAATTTAAAAATGATATGGATGGGACACTCTTAGAGGGCGTATTCCAAGATCAGCTTAGCCTTGCGAGAAGCTTAGGGGTGAATTCGTATCCGAGTTTGGTCCTGCAGATTAACGATGCGTACTTCCCGATCGAAGTGGATTACTTGTCGACAGAATCTACCCTTAAATTGATTCGTGAACGTATCTTAGAAAATTTGCCAGAACAAGAGTGAGCGATAACGCTTAGCTGAACATGACCAAACGTTATGATTTTATCAAACGTTAAACAAAGAAAAGCCGCTGAAGTCAGCGGCTTTTTTGTCTCTATATTTTGTCAATAGTACTGGTTTTGCCAATAGCGACTGGCAAATAGTGTTCTACAGCACCATTGCTGCAATCCAACCGAAAATAATCAGTGGGACGTTGTAGTGTAAGAACGTAGGTACCACGGTTTCCCAAATGTGTTCGTGCTGACCGTCCGCATTCAGGCCTGATGTTGGACCTAACGTTGAGTCAGAGGCTGGTGAACCCGCATCGCCCAATGCTGCTGCTGTACCGACAAGCGCGATAGTTGCCATCGGTGAGAAGCCAAACGCCAATGAAAGCGGCACGTAGATGGTGGCGATAATTGGGATGGTTGAGAACGAAGAACCGATCCCCATCGTGACCAATAGACCAACAACCAGCATTAACAGAGCCGCTAGCGGTTTATTGTCGCCGATGCTGGTGGATAGAGCTTGTACCAGAGTTTCCACGCCACCGGTCTCTTTCATTACCGCAGCAAAGCCGGCAGCCGCAATCATGATGAAGCCGATCATCGCCATCATGTGTACACCACGAGTAAACACGTCTTGTGTTTCTTTCCAAGCGATAACGCCACCAAAGGTGAACACCATAAAGCCGCCTAGGGCACCGATGATCATAGAGCCGGTATAAAGTTGTACGCTGAGTGCGGCAATGATACCGATCACGGCAACGACAATGTGCTTCTTATTAATCGTGTGGTCGGTTTCATGAATGACGGTTAATTTTGTCTCTTCGTAGATGCGTGGTTTACGGTAGCTGACAAAAATAGCAATTAGCAAACCAAATACCATGCCTGCGCCTGGTAATAGCATCGCAGTAGGGACTTGGCTTGCGACGACGTTTACTAACCCATTATCATGCAGGTTCTTTAACAAGATATTGTTTAAGAAAATACCGCCAAAGCCGACCGGTAGAACCATATATGGCGTAATAAGGCCAAATGTTAGAACACAGGCAATCAAACGGCGGTCTAGTTTAAGTTTCGCAAATACGCCCAAAAGAGGTGGGATCAAAATTGGAATAAAGGCGATGTGAACCGGAATAACGTTCTGAGAAGACATGGTTACTAGTACCAACGCGACAAGTACAGCGTATTTTAAACCAGTCGTTGACGCAGAGTGCTCTTTGCCGTTAATACGTTTGATAACGTTTTTGGCCAAAAGGTCTGTGATGCCAGATTTCGAAATTGCCACAGCGAACGTACCAAGCATTGCGTAGCTTAATGCGATAGTTGCACCACCACCAAGACCGCTTTCAAATGCAGCGACGGTATCACCTACGCTCATACCTGCGACAAGGCCACCAACGATGGCACTAAACGTGAGGGCGACCACCACGTTGACGCGCATCAATGCTAATACGAGCATGACGCAAACAGAGATAACAACAGGGTTCATACTTTTCCTAATATGTTAAGATTATTCTTGGTCAACAAGCGGCCAGCCGCCTAAGGCCTTCCATTTGTTAACGATGCCACAGAATAATTCTGCAGTTTTTTGTGTGTCGTAAAGCGCGGAGTGCGCTTCGCGATTGTCGAATTCCATCCCTGCTGTTTTGCACGCTTTGGCAAGCACAGTTTGACCATAAGCAAGGCCACTGAGTGTGGCGGTGTCAAATGTGGCAAATGGATGAAAAGGGACTCTCTTTAGTTTGCAGCGTTCATTGGCTGCATTAACAAAACTCAAGTCAAAGGCCGCATTATGGGCGACCATTATCGCTCTCGAACAGTCGGCCGCTTTTTGCTCTTTGCGGATCAGTTTATAGATCTCTTTTAACGCTTCTTGTTCGCTAACTGCGCCACGTAATGGGCTGAATGGGTCACGAATACCATTAAATTCAAGTGCTTCTTTCTCTAAGTTCGCACCTTCAAAGGGCTCTACATGAAAATGAATGGTGGAGGCGGGATGCAATACGCCATCTTCGTCCATGCGAAGAGTGACAGCGCATATTTCTAAAAGTGCATCTGTCTGAGCGTTGAAACCTGCTGTCTCAACGTCAACAACCACAGGAAAATAACCACGAAAACGCTTTTTCAAGGTAAGAGCTTCATTTTCTATTGTCATGTTTACTTATATTAGTGTGACGAAGGCTGCATTATTGCAGATTCTAGTGATGAGAAAAACCGCAAACTAAAAGAATTACTTAATTCTCGTTAACCTTGTTTCAAAAATTAGAACCGTGGATTACTTACGTTTTATCACTCTGTCGCTCGATATTGAATCTCGCTTTATTTTCTGTTTTAACTGCCATCCTCTCTTTGCTGGTAAGGATTTTGCATCTTAGGCTGCAGAGAGTTCAATTGATTAATGTAAGCGGCAATCGACTGCCGCCGAGAGACCAGACGTAAATGAATAAATGGCTTATAACAACTGGCATGATGTTTTCGTTGTTCAGCGCCAATAGCTACGCGGCGTTGGGGAAACGGTACATCGCGACACCGCAGCAATCGCAGTGGGAAATGGTTGTGAACACTCCGCTAGAATGTCGGTTGGTTCATCCAATCCCAAGCTTTGGGGATGCGGTGTTTTCTTCACATGCGAGTAAAAAAATCAATTTGGATTTCGAATTGAAAATGCGCCGTCCTATGGGGGAAACGCGCGATGTCAGTTTGGTCTCTCTACCACCGCCTTGGCGTCCTGGTGATCGCGCTGACCGCATTACCAATTTGAAATTTTTTAAGCAGTTTGATGGTTACGTTGGTGGGCAAACCGCGTGGGGGATACTTTCTGAACTGGAAAAAGGCCGCTATCCAACATTCAGCTATCAAGATTGGCAAAGCCGTGATCAACGAATTGAAGTGTCGCTCTCCTCGGTTCTATTCAAGTTCAAATATAATGCGTTCAGCGACTGTATTTCTAATTTGCTCCAGTACAGCTTTGAAGATATTGCGTTCACGATTTTACATTATGAACGACAGGGTGATCAGTTGACTAAAGCATCGAAAAAACGACTCTCTCAGATAGCCGATTACGTTAGATACAATCAAGACATTGATCTTGTGCTGGTGGCCACTTACACGGATTCGACAGATGGAAAAAGCGAAAGCCAAAACTTGTCTGAAAGGCGTGCCGAGTCGCTCAGAAAATATTTTGAGTCTTTAGGTCTACCAGAAGATCGAATCCAAGTTCAGGGATACGGCAAACGACGACCGATTGCGGACAATGGCTCGCAGATCGGAAAAGACAAGAACCGTCGTGTCGTGATTTCTCTGGCCCGAACGCAAGTCTAATTTAAGCGGAACTTAGCGATGATCTCGCAGTTCGTCGCCGTATCGATTTTTTCGACTTGTTGCGCGATGACTGGGTTTGGATGACGCTTCATAAAGTCGATGAGTGCTTTGGTACAGCAACCAATAGACTCAATAAAACTTGCGCAATCTTTATTTGGGCATTGAGGGATGAGCGTGAGCACTTTTTCTGAGGCAAGCTGTAAGTATTTTAGTTCGTATTCGGTATCCCCAGCCCAGCGCCAGAACTGCGCCAAGTTGTGACAAGAAATGACAGATATCAGTAGTCTTTCATCTGCCTCTATCTCTATGCATTCACTGATATCTTCACTTAGGTTAAGTGCTTGTTGGTAGTGAAGAATACTCCGTATGGGATCATCGAGTTGTAAGGCGGTGTCTGCCAAAAGTGTATGTTTTTCCCATTCACTGATCATTATTATCGTCCTAGCCGTGGATGTTGCGGATAAAACTAAACGATAATTATTATCAAGTAAAGTGTTTTGTTTATAAACCGTCCATAAAAAAATAGGCAGATCTTTGATCTGCCTATTATCGTTATCAGTGTATGATTAATTCGTCTGATTAGCCTTCAAGACCTGCTGAAGCTTGTTTGTTCTGAATCAATTCAATCATGTAACCATCAGGATCTTTGACGAACGCAATGTGTGTCGTGCCGCCTTTCACTGGACCTGGTTCGCGAGTGACGTTACCGCCGACGGCTTTGATGGCATCACAAGTCGCGTAAATATCATCAAATCCAATTGCGATATGACCATAAGCGTTGCCAAGATCATACTCACTGGTGCCCCAGTTGTAGGTCAGTTCGATCACTGCACCTTCAGACTCGTCGCCGAAGCCCAGAAACGCCAGTGTGTATTCATATTCTTTGTTTTCGTTTGTACGAAGAAGCTTCATTCCCATGACTTCTGTGTAGAATTTGATGGACTTGTCCAAGTCACCAACACGTAGCATGGTATGTAGAATTCGACCGTTTGACATTATTTGCTCCTAGCTTTCGTTTGCAGATAGCGCTAACTATCTGGGTAGACTTTCTCTTTAAACTCACACAAATCTTCAATGATGCAGCTACCGCAGCGTGGCTTTCTGGCCAGGCAGGTGTAACGACCATGAAGAATTAACCAGTGGTGTACGTCAAGTTTGAACTCTTTCGGTACCACTTTCAGTAATTTTTGTTCTACGTCGTCAACGGTTTTACCCATCGCAAATTTTGTGCGATTTGAGACTCGGTAGATGTGCGTATCGACGGCAATCGTTGGCCAGCCAAACGCGGTGTTGAGAACCACATTCGCAGTTTTACGGCCAACACCAGGCAACGCCTCCAGTGCGGCACGATCTTCCGGTACTTCACCATTGTGCTTTTCCAGCAAGATCTTACACGTTTTGATGGTGTTTTCTGCTTTTGAGTTAAACAGGCCAATGGTCTTGATGTACTCTTTTAACCCGTCAACGCCTAAGTCTAGAATCGTTTGCGGGGTGTTCGCGACAGGAAACAGCTTATCCGTTGCTTTGTTGACGCTCACGTCGGTTGCCTGTGCAGACAACAGTACCGCGATTAATAACTCAAATGGCGAGTCCCAGTTGAGCTCGGTTTGAGGGTTGGGGTTGTTTTCTCGTAATCGTTCTAGGATTTCAATTCTTTTTATTTTATTCATTGCTGACTTCCAATACCGTCTATGCGGTTTATGAAAAAGACCCTCATTTACAGGGCCTTTAATTTTTATGCGTTGGTCACGCGAGCGCGCTCTATTGTCGGCTTTTCTTCTTTTGGCTGACGTGCCTGAATGGCACTATCAATAATATTTTTTAGAGCAATCAGCAATCCAACACCAATAAATGCGCCTGGTGGGAGTAGGGCAAGTAGGAAGCTGCTATCAAAATGGAAGATTTCGATTCGCAGCGATGATGCCCAATCACCGAGCAGCAAGTCAGCGCCATCAAATAACGTGCCGTTACCGATTACTTCTCGCATTGCGCCTAATACGACCAACACACTGGTCATGCCCAAACCCATCCACAAGCCATCAAGTGCGGCAGGTAAGACATCGTTTTTAGAGGCATACGCTTCTGCTCGACCAATAATGATACAGTTGGTGACGATCAATGGAATGAAGATGCCCAAAGACAGGTATAAACCGTAAGCGTAGGCGTTCATTAATAACTGAACACAGGTTACCAGTGAGGCGATGATCATTACAAATACGGGAATACGGACTTCTTTTGGAACGTAATTACGAATAAGAGAGACGGTCACGTTGGAGCTAACCAATACCAATAGCGTTGCGATGCCAAGACCAAGGGCGTTAGTGATCGTCGATGAAACAGCGAGTAGGGGGCATAAGCCCAATAGCTGGACTAACGCTGGGTTATTGTCCCACATGCCATTTTTCATCAGTAATTTGTTGTCACTCATTCTTGGCCTCCTGCGCAATTTAGGGGCTGGTTGAGAATATCGTCACGAGACTTATTCACATAGTTTACCGTGTTTCTTACTACTTTGACGACGGCTCTTGGTGTAATGGTTGCTCCGGTAAACTGATCAAAATCGCCACCATCTTTGCGTACTTTCCATGAATCCCAATTCTCTTCCGTCACTTCTTTGCCAGTAAAACCGAGGATCCAATCCGTTATACGTAGATCGATTCTATCTCCTAACCCTGGCGTTTCTTGGTGGCTTAATACGCGGGTACCAAGAATTTTTCCTTGGTTATCAATGCCAGTAATGACTTTTATCTCCCCGTTGTAGCCGTCGGGTGCGATGGATTCGATCGCAATCGCTGTTGGTTCATCACCTTGTTTCGCGATATAAGCTGGCATCGCATGCAATGTACCAAGCTCTGGTGAAGATACCAGGGTACACGCTTGAGTCAGCGCATTGTCGTGCATGGTTTTAGGTATAACTTGGTTAAGAACAGATAACAACTGTTTCTGTTCTTGACGTTGTATTTGATCTTCGGTCAGGTATTGAGTCAATGCCACCAAACCAGTGGTTGCACACGCAAAAATTGCGAGTGTCAGGCCATTTTTTCTAATTGCAGTTAACATGTTTTCCTCAGTGACCGTAAGTTCTAGGTTTGGTGTAGTAATCGATAAGAGGTACACACATATTCGCGATTAAGACGGCGAACGCGACACCGTCGGGGAAACCACCCCAACTACGAATCATAAAGACTAACGCGCCAATCAATGCACCAAAAATCAGACGACCTTTTACCGTTGTCGAGGCCGAGACTGGATCGGTGGCAATGAAAAAAGCACCAAGCATGGTGGCACCAGAGAATAGATGAAATACGGGTGAGGCGGTTTCTCCTGGTGTTAACAGGCTAAACACCAAACTAAATACAGCCAAACTCGCCAAGAAACCTGCAGGGATATACCACTGGATAATGCGTTTTTTGATCATGACGATGCCGCCAAGCAAGTAAGCAAGGTTTACCCATTGCCAACCAATACCTGCAAAACCACCAAAAATAGGGCTTGAAAAGACTTCACTCGGTGTCGCGCCACCACGAATCCCCGTTTTAAACGCGTCAAGTGGGGTTGCCATTGTCACGCCATCAATACCAGCTCGTACTTGCTGCAAAGATAACCCATCGGAATCGAAGCCAGTAAAAATGAGTGACAGTGTATCCGCGAAGTTAACCTGATCAGGTATAAGTGATGTCGGTGCACTCCAACTGGTCATTTGAACAGGGAAGGATATAAGCAGCACAACATAGGCGACCATCGCGGGGTTAAACAGGTTTTGCCCCAGGCCGCCATACAAATGTTTAGCAATGACGATCGCGAAGATTAAGCCAATCACTACTATCCACCAAGGAGACCAAGGTGGGATAGCGACGGCAAGTAGCCAAGCAGTGACGATAGCACTGTTGTCACGTAATGCACGTAGCGGCGAACGTTTGCGAGCTATCATCACAAGTGCTTCCAGTGATAGCGCAACGGCGATGGCAAAAATCAATTGGATCAGCGTCCCCCAGCCAAAAAAATACGTCTGAGCGGCTAAACCAGGAATCGCACAAAGGGCAACCCACTTCATCAGGTCGGGCGTGCTGCGTCGGCTGTGGGTATGCGGTGAACTCGCAATAAAAAACGACATTACTCGTTCTCCTCAGTATTGTTCTTATTGGCGTTTTGTTGCGCTTTACGCGCTTTGGCACGGGCAATGGCAGCAGCAACAGCGGCTTTCTTCGGATCGTCTTCTGGCTTAACAGGTGTGCTTTCTTCTTCTGCTTCGGCGTCTGTGGTTTCAGCGGATGCTTGTTCCTGAGAAGCTTGTTGCTGCGCTTTACGCGCTTTAGCACGGGCAATGGCAGCAGCGACGGCAGCTTTTTTCGGATCGTCGTCTTGTTTAGCCGGTGTGCTTTCTTCTGTTTCAACGGTTGTTGTCTCAGAGGAAGCTTGTGCTTCGGTTGCCTGCTGTTTTGCCTTGCGCGCTTTGGCACGGGCAATGGCAGCAGCGACGGCAGCTTTTTTCGGATCGTCGTCTTGTTTAGCCGATGTGCTTTCTTCTGTTTCAACGGCTGTTGCCTCAGAGGAAGCTTGTGCTTCGGTTGCCTGCTGTTGTGCCTTGCGCGCTTTAGCACGGGCAATGGCAGCAGCGACGGCGGCTTTTTTCGGATCGTCGTCTTGCTTAGCCGGTGTGCTTTCTTTTGTTTCAACGGCTGTAGTTTCAGACGAAGCTTGTGCTTCGGTTGCCTGCTGTTGTGCCTTGCGCGCTTTAGCACGGGCAATGGCAGCAGCGACGGCGGCTTTTTTCGGATCGTCGTTTTGCTTATCTGGTGCACTTTCTTCTGTTTCAACACTTGTTGTCTCAGAGGATGTGTGTTCCTGAGTCGACTGCTGCGCTTTACGCGCTTTCGCCCGAGCAATCGCAGCGGCAACAGCGGCTTTCTTGGGATCACCCGTTTGCTCTACAGGTGTGACATCTGCTGTATGTTCATTGGGCGCTTGCTCGTCCGTTGTTTGCTGCTGCGCTTTACGTGCTTTGGCACGGGCAACCGCTGCAGCAACCGCGGATTTTTTGTCTTCAGATTTATCGCTGGAGGTATCGTTGCTTTGTTGTTCTTTTTCAGCTTTGCGTTCGCGAGCAAGACGTTTACGCTCTTCGCGTAATTTCATCATTTCACTATTGTCAGGTTCCGCTGAACCTGATTTTGCCGCCGCAGCTTGTTTCGCTTTTGCTTTTGCAATGGCCGCGGCTACCGCTGGTTTAACGGTAGGTTCCGCTTTCTCTGAGGAGTCTGCTTTTTGCGCCTTAACACGAGCAATTGCAGCTGCAATGGCGTCTTCTCCACCAGAGGACTTCATCTCTTTACGACGTTCATCCGCTGCTTTTTTGAATCGATTTTCACGCGCGGCTTTTTCTCGCTCTAAGCGCGCTTTCTTCTCTTCAAAACGCAACTTGGCACGTTCCGCCGCTTCTGCTTCTTGGGCTCGTGTTCGGATTTCCGCCTTGGCTTGGCGATAGTATTGAACCAGTGGGATTTCACTTGGGCAGACAAAGGCACAAGCGCCACATTCAATACAGTCTTTGAGATTAAGTTCTTCAAGTTTCTCGTATTCTTCAGACTTTGCATACCATTGAAGCTGCTGAGGAAGTAATGACGCTGGGCATACTTCGGCACATTGACCACATCGAATGCACTCCATCTCATATTGGTGAGCGGATATTTCCCGGCGAGTCGGTGCAAGTATGCAGTTCGCTGTTTTGGTGATCGGGACCTGAGAGTGGGGGAGCGTGAAACCCATCATCGGGCCGCCCAAAATGAGTCGCGGCAACTTTTTATCCGCTTTGTAGCCGAATTCATCCAGTAACGATTGAATTGGGGTGCCAAGCAAGGCCCACACGTTGCGTGGTTTCTTGAAGGTTTTACCTGTTAGCGTAACCACGCGTTCTATCATCGGTTCACCGTCAATGATGGCGCGCTTAATGGCGTACAGAGAACCCACATTTTGCACCAAAATACCGATGTCCGCCGGGATCAAGCCGACCGGGACCTCTTTATTGGTCAGAATTTTTATCAGCTGTTTTTCACCGCCTGATGGGTATTTCGTTGGGATAACACGAATAACAATATCTTTATTCAACGCTGCATTTTCGAGCGCTTTGATGGCTTGCGGTTTATTGTCTTCAATCCCGATGATCGTCAGTTTAGGCTTGAGGATATGCTCAACGACCTCAATACCTTGAATAATCTCGTCTGCATGCTCTTGCATGAGTTTGTCATCGGAGGTGATGTAAGGTTCACACTCGGCTGCGTTGACGATTAAAATCTCGGTTCGCGCAATGCCTGATTGAATTTTTTTTGCGGTCGGGAAACCAGCGCCGCCCATGCCAGAAATACCTGCAAGACGAATGATATCAATTAGCGAATCAGGTGAGTGTTCAACGTAGTTGGGGATTGGGTGTTTTTCGCACCAAGTGTCATGTCCATCCGGTATGATCACAATACACAACTCACTCAACCCTGATGGGTGAGCGACCGTTCTCGGTTCTATCGCGGAAACGTTCCCTGAAGTCGGTGCATGAACGGGCACAGTAAATCCCGTTTCTGATTGCGTGAGTGCTTGGCCTTTTAATACCGTATCACCCACCGAGACCAATAAGTTACCCGCTTTACCTATGTGTTGCTTAAGCGGTAAAACGATTTCTGATGGAAGCGAAGCGTGAACAAGTGGCTCTTGGTTTGATTGTTTTTTATTTTCTACCGGATGCACGCCACCCGGAAAGTCCCACAGCGAACCAGTACGAATTTGTTCAATTAAAGATACCATATGCAACCTTACTCAACTGAATCTTTCACGTTATCTGCTTGTTTTTCAGCAGCATCCGTAATGTTTAACACTGGGATGGTTTGAAGCTGCCATTTCCAGCTTTCTGTGGTGGTTGCCACAGGTATCATTTCAATACAGTCTGTCGGGCATGGAGCGACGCATAAGTCACAGCCCGTACATTCGTCTTTGATCACGGTATGAACGGCTTTTGTACCACCCACGATGGCATCTACAGGACAAGCTTGAATGCATTTTGTACAACCAATACACATGTCTTCGTGAATAAACGCCACCGTCGGTACTTTGCTCTCCAGATCGTGGGCCGACTCTTCCGGTTCAACGCCCATTAAGTCCGCTAATTTCTCAATGGTTGCCTGACCGCCTGGAGGACACTTATTAATATTGTCACCGTTGGCAATAGCTTGCGCATAGGGGCGACAACCTGGATAACCACATTGCCCACATTGAGTTTGAGGCAAAATGGCATCGATTTGATCGACAATAGGGTCCGCTTCGACTTTAAAGCGGATGGACGCAAAACCGAGTATCGCACCGAAAATTGCGGCAAGAGCGGCAAGCGCGATGATTGCAATTAGAATCGTACTCATTAGTTACTTCACCAAGCCAGTAAAACCCATAAAGGCGAGTGACATTAAACCAGCGGTAATCATCGCAATGGATGCGCCTTTAAATGGAATAGGAACATCTGCCGCGGCAATCCTTTCACGCATGGAGGCAAACAAAATTAATACCAGCGAAAATCCAACCGCTGCTCCGAAGCCGTAAATGATCGATTCAATAAAGTTATGATTTTCATTAATGTTAAGAAGAGCCACACCCAACACTGCACAGTTGGTTGTGATCAATGGCAAGAATATGCCAAGCAAGCGATAAAGGGTGGGGCTGGTTTTGTGTACAACCATCTCTGTGAACTGCACCACAACCGCGATCACCAAGATAAAACTCATGGTTCTCAAGTATTCAATGCCAAGTGGTCGCAGAATGTAGGTCTCTACTAAGTATGCACACACAGACGCGAGCGTTAGCACGAATGTGGTCGCTAAGCCCATACCAATCGCCGTTTCGAGTTTTTTGGATACGCCCATAAAAGGACAGAGCCCCAAAAACTTCACCAGTACAAAGTTGTTCACCAGCACGGTGCCGACTAACAACAAAACATATTCGGTCATAGTTATTACGTTCTTAAAATCCGATCCCAATATTATCGTGTTTTGTGACGCCAATAACAACCAGTGAACGGTGTGGTTTTATATTCATGGTGGAAAAACATACACAGATGTGAGTGATTTCGGCGTATTGATATCAAAATGAATGAGTTGGTGACCGTTTTGTTGCGAGAAAGAGCGGGGGGATTATCCAATAAACGCTGTGTTTTGTTACGCAAAACATTTTACAGTTGGTTCCCCTATACCGCACTCGGTTCGGGTTACTCACTTCGATACATCAGTTCGGTAGAAACTTGTTGCGATTGAAAACGAAAAAAGCCCAGTTTTGCAACTGGGCTTTTTCTTAAATCTGGCTCCTCCTGCTGGGCTCGAACCAGCGACCTGCGGATTAACAGTCCGTCGCTCTACCAACTGAGCTAAGGAGGAATTACTTTGCTTAAAAGCGGGGCAAATCTTACCGATCACCCCAAAGCGTGTCAACAGTAAAAAAACACATTTTTATTAAAAAAACTTTCGTTAGGGGCTTTACTTTTTTGTAGTGCTTGCCGCTTAAGGGCTGGAGTTACTTATCCACTAAAATTGTGGATAAGTATGTTGATGAGTTCTGAGTAAAACTTTTTCATATGCAACATGGTGGCATTGATTGGAATTTTTAGTCATGAATGTTGATTAAAAATTTACATAAAACAGGTATTTAGCTTTAAAGTGGAGAAGTTATTCAAAGTGGATGAAAATTGTACTTTTGGGGATAAGCGCGAGTTGCGCAACATTTTGGGGAAAAGTTGTGGAAGAAGGTTTTGAACTTTTACGCAAGGCAGCTTGCTAGGGCGAAGTACTATATCAAAGAGTACTAAATAAGGCTATACCGAAGTTCGCAAAGCTTATAAATTAGTAAGCGTAAATTCTTTATAATGCGGTGTGTATAGGTATCCTATGTACAATCAAACGATGAAGTAAAGTTGAGGAAGGGTATGAGTAAAGTGTATGAACTGGTTTCTGACTATCAGCCATCAGGTGATCAACCAAGTGCGATTAAACAGCTGTTAGAAGGAATCGACTCTGGGCTCGCGCATCAAACCTTGCTGGGGGTAACGGGCTCGGGTAAGACCTTTACGTTGGCCAATGTGATCGCGCAAGCTCAAAGACCAGCAATATTGCTTGCACCCAACAAAACATTGGCTGCTCAGCTTTATGGTGAAATGAAATCATTCTTTCCAAACAATGCCGTCGAATACTTTGTTTCTTACTATGATTATTATCAGCCTGAAGCCTACGTACCCACAACCGATACGTTCATCGAAAAAGATGCGTCGGTAAACTCGCACATTGAGCAAATGCGTTTATCGGCGACGAAAGCATTGCTAGAGCGTAAAGATGCCATCATCGTGGCGTCAGTGTCTGCAATATATGGCTTGGGGGACCCTGAGTCGTATTTACAAATGATGCTCCATTTACGCCGAGGTGATGTGATTGATCAGCGAGACATGCTGCGCCGCTTGGCTGAGCTACAATATTCACGCAACGATGTCGCGTTCGAGCGTGGTCAATTCCGAGTCCGTGGTGAAGTTATCGATATCTTCCCTGCCGAGTCTGATCAAGATGCCGTTCGGGTCGAAATGTTTGATGATGAGGTCGACTGCATTAGTGTGTTTGATCCACTGACTGGCGTGGTAAAACAACGTGACTTGCCTCGTTATACGATTTACCCCAAGACGCACTATGTGACGCCCAGAGAACGAATTCTTGATGCCATCGAGAGCATCAAAATCGAGCTAGAAGTGCGCAAAAAGCAGTTGCTGGATAACAATAAACTGCTAGAAGAGCAGCGTATCAGTCAGCGTACTCAATTTGATATAGAAATGATGAACGAGCTAGGCTTTTGTTCTGGCATTGAAAACTATTCACGTTATCTCAGTGGTCGCTCAGAGGGCGAGCCGCCACCAACTTTGTTCGATTATTTACCCCATGACGGTTTACTCATAATTGACGAGTCACACGTAACGGTTCCGCAGATTGGTGCAATGTATAAAGGTGACCGCTCGCGCAAAGAAACCTTAGTAGAATTTGGCTTCCGCTTGCCTTCGGCACTGGACAATCGTCCGCTTAAGTTTGAAGAGTTCGAATCTCTCGCCCCGCAAACCATCTTCGTTTCAGCGACTCCGGGCAATTATGAACTTGAAAAATCAGCTGGAGAAGTGGCCGATCAGGTAGTACGGCCAACAGGTTTGTTGGATCCAGAATTAGAGGTTCGCCCTGTTGCGACTCAGGTCGATGATCTATTGTCCGAAATCCGAATTCGAGCGGTGAAAGATGAACGCGTATTGGTGACAACGTTAACCAAACGTATGGCAGAGGATCTGACTGAGTACCTACATGAGCATGATGTGCGGGTTCGTTATCTTCATTCGGATATTGATACGGTAGAACGGGTTGAGATTATTCGAGATCTGCGTTTGGGAGAGTTTGATGTGCTCGTTGGTATCAACTTATTGCGAGAAGGTTTGGATATGCCAGAAGTGTCGCTAGTGGCAATTTTAGACGCGGATAAAGAAGGCTTTTTGCGTTCAGAGCGTTCTTTGATTCAGACCATTGGCCGAGCGGCCCGTAACATCGAAGGCAAGGCGATTCTATATGGGGACTCGATCACTAAGTCGATGAAAAAAGCCATTGACGAAACGACTCGTCGTCGTGAAAAGCAAAAAGCATACAATGAAGAGATGGGGATTGAACCACAAGCTCTTAAGCGCAATATTAAAGACATTATGGAACTTGGTGATATTACCAAGTCTAAACGTCAACGGAACAACAAGCAGGTACCTTTGTCGAAGGTTGCTGAGCCGTCACAAGTATATGAAGTGATGTCGCCACAGCAATTGGAAAAAGAGATCAGTCGGTTAGAGGCGGCGATGTATCAGCATGCTCAAGATCTAGAGTTTGAGCTGGCGGCGCAAAAGCGTGATGAAATTGAGAAATTACGCGCTCAGTTTATTGCCAATAGCTAGTTATTACCAACAGCTAGTCATTGACAATCGCCTTTCTGTTGGCGGATTAATTCAGGCAATTCGTATACGGCAACCGTAGTATTATTGACAAGCGTCAAACCGGATACATTTTCACAATCGATAATATTGTTGAATCCTAAGTGTTCGGTGAAACACACATGTCAATGGAATTGCAAAATGCGATGCGAAATGCGACCATTGTTAAAAATACAATAAAATATTAGCTAGGTTATGCAACAAAATACAGAAGGTCAAAAGTCTCGTTATCTATTGATGGTAGAGGACACCGCATCCGTTGCGGCGTTGTACCGATCTTACCTGACACCATTAGGGATTGACATCAACATTGTGGGGACGGGTAGAGATGCGATTGAAAGCCTCAAGCATCGAATTCCTGATCTTATCCTGCTTGATCTGCGTTTGCCAGACATGACAGGTATGGATGTTTTGCACTCGGTAAAAAATAGTCATCCTGATGTTCCCATTATTTTCATGACGGCTCACGGTTCAATAGATACCGCGGTAGAAGCCATGCGTCACGGATCTCAGGATTTTCTTATCAAGCCTTGCGAAGCCGATCGACTTCGCGTTACGGTCAATAATGCGATTCGTAAAGCGAGTAAATTGAAGAATGAAGCGAATAATCCTGGTAATCAAAATTATCAAGGCTTCATTGGTAGTAGCCAAACCATGCAGCAGGTGTATCGCACGATAGACTCCGCCGCGAGCAGTAAAGCCAGTATCTTCATTACCGGAGAGAGTGGTACAGGTAAAGAAGTGTGTGCAGAAGCCATACACGCAGCAAGCAAACGTGGGGATAAGCCGTTTATCGCCATTAACTGTGCTGCAATCCCTAAAGACTTGATAGAGAGCGAATTGTTCGGTCATGTTAAAGGGGCATTTACCGGCGCAGCAAATGATCGTCAAGGTGCAGCAGAGCTCGCTGATGGAGGGACATTATTCCTAGATGAGCTGTGTGAAATGGACTTAGATCTGCAAACTAAGTTACTGCGGTTTATTCAGACGGGGACATTTCAGAAGGTCGGTTCTTCTAAGATGAAGAGCGTCGATGTACGCTTTGTATGTGCGACAAACCGGGACCCTTGGAAAGAAGTTCAAGAAGGTCGTTTCCGTGAAGATTTATACTATCGCTTATACGTTATCCCGTTGCACTTACCTCCACTCAGAGAACGTGGTGAAGACGTCATCGAGATCGCCTATTCACTGTTAGGTTATATGTCACACGAAGAGGGCAAAGGTTTTGTTCGTTTTTCTCGAGATGTGATCGATAAGTTTAACAATTACGAATGGCCGGGTAACGTTCGACAGTTACAGAATGTGCTGCGTAATATTGTGGTTTTAAATAGCGGTAAAGAAATTACTTTGGATATGCTGCCGCCACCTTTGAATCAGCCAAAAGCCACCCCATCGGCACATCACGTCGCAGACTCAAAAGGATTGTCGACAAGCGATATTATGCCATTGTGGATGTCGGAAAAAGTCGCGATTGAACAAGCAATAGAGGCGTGTGACGGTAATATTCCACGAGCGGCTGGATACCTTGATGTTAGCCCGTCTACGATTTACCGAAAACTCCAAGCTTGGAATGATAAAGACCTTAAGGAAAAGGCGTGAACATGAGCTTATTAAATCAACAAAAAATTGATTCGCTGTCGAAAGAGATCGGCAGCGAAAATGTGCCTGTACTGCTTGATATTTTTTTAAGTGAAATGGACACTTACATTAAAAATCTGTCGAGCTATCAAGGCGCAGAGCAACTGGGTTATTTGAAAGAAATCAGCCACGCTCTGAAAAGTAGTGCAGCGAGCTTTGGCGCCGATCGTTTGTGCAACCTCGCGATTGCTATCGATATCAAGGCCAAAACTGATGACTTGAGTGAAAACTCGCCGCACATTGTAGAGATGCTCGAACTATTAAAGTTGACCCAAAAGACCTATCGCGCCTGGGGCTAATTGGTCTCGCTAGGGGCAATGTATGCTGAACCTCGCGGCGATTGGATAATGTTGCTCTGTTCTATTTAATTAAACGTCTGCTGTATATGTATAAAGGTTACGTTCGGTTATTTAGAGGTGGCGAGTTGTTTCTCTATGGCTAACTTCAGTTTGTTACGGTTATGACGCCAGTCTCTATTATCGGATGCTAAGGATTCAGTGACGACATTCCAGTTATCTAGCACGTCTTGTTCTGCTTGTTCAGCAAGAACTACATCGATCTTTCTTCCTTGGCATGCACGCTCACACCATTCCAACTTTTGTGCCATCGTCATACGACCTGCTGGACCATATTCTGGACTAAGATTAGCAACAAAAATCACTTTTGCATGTTGATTGTCAGCAATGGCTTGGCCTAATTCTGGCAGTAACAGTGGTGGCATAATACTGGTCAGAAAGCTACCTGGGCCAAGCACAATGGCATCTGCTTCAGCTAAAGCAGTGACAGCTTCCTTTGTCGCTGGGACTTGTGGCAACAGGTCTAAACGTTTTAGATCTGTCTCCATTTCATCAACGTTGGTTTCTCCAGTCACCCACTTACCATCGACAGACAGTGCAGAGAGATCGGATGGATGCTCTGACATCGGCAGAATGTTCACATCGACTTTCAACATGTTTCTGATTAAGTTGATCGCATCTAAAGGACGAACGGACAAGTTATCTAGGGCGGTAAGCATTAAGTTTCCTAGATTATGACCGTCGAGCTCACCAGTGCCTTTAAAGCGATATTCGAACATCATGGTACTGATCGAAGGTTCAGTAATTAGCTGATTGATGCAGTTGCGTGTATCGCCCCAAGCTATACCACCCTGACAAATGCGAATTCGACCTGTTGAACCGCCGTTGTCCGTTGTAGCAACAATGCCAGTTGCATTACCTCCAAAATCTCTCAGTGCGGCTAGCATCCGGCCTAAACCGTGCCCACCGCCAACCGCGACCACTTTTTTATCTTTGTTGATATTCATTGTGTTCTTCTAATAATCGATCAAAAACGTCTACAATTTAGCTTAAGCCTCGCAAGAGTGATACTCAGTTGGAGGTAAATTGTGTGTTAGAAGAATTTTTTGTTACTTAAGTCTAGATTCGAGACAAAATATTCAGTATTTTATTCGCTTAAACGCTGCCAAAGGTCCAATTAAATTCTTTTGGTTGCCATAGCTCCGAGCTCAATGTGCTAAGTCTCAGGATATGCAGGTTGAGCCAGTGGTCGATTACCACAAGGGCATGATTGGAAATGATTATGCCTCCCGTGTTTGGAAAGGTGTTCCGTGGCGCAACAATTCGAAGATAAATTTCATCGCAAGTTCTATTACTTGCGTCTGTCAGTGACAGATGTTTGTAATTTCAAATGTACTTACTGTCTTCCTGATGGGTACCAACCCTCGGGCAAGAAAAACTCGTCTTTTTTAACGCTACCCGAGATAACACGGGTGGTGAAGGCTTTTGCTGATTGTGGTACGTCGAAAGTTCGTATTACCGGTGGTGAGCCAAGCTTACGCAAAGATTTTACTGATATTATTCATACTGTCGCCAACACGCCTGGTATTAAGAAAGTCGCAACGACGACTAACGGCTATCGCATGGCAAAACAAGTCGCTGACTGGCGTGACGCTGGTTTAACGCACATTAATGTCAGCGTCGATAGTCTTGATCCTCGTATGTTCCATCAAATTACTGGTGAAAATAAGTTCACTGACGTTATGAATGGGATCGAGCGTGCGTTTGAAGTGGGTTACGAGCAAGTCAAAGTCAACGTGGTATTGATGAAAGATCTCAATCATCAAGAGCTACCTGCGTTTCTCAATTGGATTAAAGATCGCCCCATTCAACTGCGTTTCATTGAGTTGATGCAGACTGGTGAGATGGACGGCTTGTTTGAGCGTCATCATGTCTCCGGTGTTGCTATACGCAATCAATTGATCGCCAATGGCTGGTTGCTCAAAGTTCGCTCCCAAAATGATGGCCCAGCCCAAGTCTTCATGCATCCAGATTACAAGGGTGAAATTGGTCTGATCATGCCGTACGAAAAAGACTTCTGTGAAAGCTGTAACCGGCTTCGTGTGTCCGCAGTAGGTAAACTGCATCTTTGTCTGTTTGGTGAACATGGTGTGGAATTACGAGATTTACTGCAAAAGGACGAGCAAGAAAGCGAACTGATTGAACGCATTCAAGCGCAACTGCAGACCAAATCTGTCAGTCATTTTCTGCATGATGGTAATCCAGGCATGACGCCTCATCTTGCCTCTATCGGCGGCTGATATACTAAGCGGATTTTAACTCCTTGACTTTGTTTGAGTTTGAGTCAATTTGATCTTGAGGACGTTAGAGTATGCAATCCAATTTTTGTAAGTCGCTAACGCAAGCGGCTTAGTACTTTTCCAGAATTGATACCCCGTGTATCAACGTGAATTTAAGAATAGGTGGACAAATGGGTCACGCTGAAAGCAAATTTCAACCTGCAAATATTGCCGTTTTAACGGTATCTGACACTCGTACTGAAGAAAATGACACATCAGGTCGTTATCTTGTCGAGCACGCTCAAGAAGCCGGTCACAATGTCGTAGACAAGCAAATTGTGATTGATGATATGTATAAGATCCGAGCAATTGTATCTCAGTGGATAGCTGATGAAAAAGTTCAGGCGGTATTGATTACTGGAGGCACTGGTTTTACTTCCCGTGACAGTACACCTGAGGCATTAAAGCCGCTTTTTGACAAAGAAGTAGAAGGCTTTGGTGAGCTTTTCCGTATGGTATCTTACGAAGAAATCGGCACCTCTACTATCCAGTCTCGCGCTATTGCTGGGTTTGCCAATCATACTGCCATTTTTGCGATGCCGGGCTCGACAGGTGCATGCCGTACTGGTTGGACGAAGATCATTCAGCAACAGTTGGATGCGAGTCATCGTCCATGTAACTTCATGCCACACTTGTCCGTATAATCTTTCCTAAGAGTGAAGGAAGCATCATGACCCAATTTACCCACATTAATGCATCCGGTGAAGCTAACATGGTGGATGTTTCGGCAAAAACTGAAACAGTCCGTGAAGCACGCGCTGAAGCATTTGTTCACATGGCGCCAGAAACGCTGCAACTGATCGTTTCTGGCTCACATCATAAAGGGGATGTCTTTGCGACCGCGCGCATTGCAGGCATTCAAGCTGCAAAGAAAACTTGGGACCTGATCCCGCTATGCCACCCGTTATTGCTCTCAAAAGTTGAAGTCCAACTGGAAGCCATTGAAGCCGAAAATATGGTTCGTATTGAATCGGTGTGTAAGCTTGCAGGCAAAACAGGGGTGGAGATGGAAGCATTAACGGCTGCTTCAGTGGCTGCGTTGACAATATATGATATGTGCAAGGCTGTGCAAAAAGACATGGTAATTGGGCAAGTTCGCCTTCTGGAGAAGACCGGTGGTAAATCAGGACACTTTAAGGTGAATCAATGATTAAAGTTATTTTCTTTGCACAAACCCGAGAATTAGTGGGCGTTGACAGTGTCGAGTTAGACGGTCATTTCTCGACGGTGGAAGCGATTCGGGCGCATTTAGTCGAAATGGGTGAGGGCGATAGCGGAAAATGGGACCTTGCACTTGAGCCAGGTAAACTGCTCGTAGCGGTCAACCAGTCTATTGTACCGTTAGATACTCAAGTCAAGGTGGGGGATGAAGTGGCCTTTTTCCCTCCTGTAACAGGAGGTTAATGTGGATCCTCGAGTTTCCGTTCAGGTTGATGATTTTTCAGTTGATCAAGAGTACAAAAACTTATCTAAAGGCACGTCTGCTGGTGCGGTTGTCACGTTTATCGGTAAAGTTCGCGATATGAATTTGGGTGATAACGTTGTGGGGTTGCACTTAGAACATTACCCAGGTATGACCGAGAAAAGTCTTAGTGATATCTGCGATCAAGCAGAATCTCGCTGGCCGCTGCTGGGGGTTCGAGTGATTCACCGAGTAGGAGATTTAGATAGTGGCGAGCAAATCGTCTTCGTTGGTGTGTCAAGTGCTCACCGCGGGGCATCATTCGAAGCTTGCGAGTTCATTATGGACTATCTAAAAACCAAGGCCCCCTTTTGGAAAAAAGAGCGTACAACGAACGAAAGCCGTTGGGTTGATGCGCGTGATACCGATCACCAAGCTGCCAAACGTTGGCAAAAATAGACCCGTTTCCTATGCCTTGATTCAATAAAGCTAAGTGCAAACCACTTAGCTTTTTTATTATCGATCCACTTCCTCCGAATGAACGCAAGTACAACCTGCCAAATGTGCCTTTTACAATTGTCTCATTTTTGCGTGTGGTGACCCTCTTCACAACAAAATGTTTCCTAGTTATTAAATTTCTTCAAATGATTATTTCATTGTGGTAAGTATTGTTAATGGCGTAACAATTAGCACAACATACTATGTAATCGATTGTTTCTAGATTAATTGAAAGTTTTGACTGTCTGAGGGGGATTCTTGTCCCAGATTTTCTGCCTATCGCTTTTAAATTAGATATTATTACTGGTTATGTGGGTTTGTTGCAGAATTATTGCGTTTTTTATGGCTTTTTTATGGCAAATTAATTCAATGATTGATAATGTGACCCCTTGTCTTTGTAAGGTTTTAGGGTTTTTACACCTAAAAAGTGAACTAAAACGTTCTAATACACTGTGCTTTTAAGCCTCTTGCGAAGATGTCATGGATGCAAACTAAAAAACTTGGAGTTTTACGCATGTATAAAAACAAAATCACCACAGCACTACTTCTTGGTGCTGGTCTTGCTGTCGCCTCTACAGCTTCTTTTGCCGCACACGTTCCCGCTGGCACCAAATTAGCAGATGTTCAAGAGATTGTTCGTGGTAACGGTACAGAAGTTGCCACAATCGACCCACACAAGTCTCAAGGGGTACCTGAGTCACACGTTATTCGTGATCTTTTAGAAGGCTTGGTAAACCAAGATGCAGACGGCAACACAATTCCTGGTGTCGCTGAAAGCTGGGAAACGCCTGATAATAAAACCTTCACTTTCCATCTTCGCAAAGACGCGAAATGGTCTAACGGCGACCCAGTAACAGCAGAAGACTTTGTTTACAGTTGGCAGCGTGCTGTCGATCCTGCGACTGCTTCTCCATATTCTTGGTACATGGAAATGACGCAGATGAAAAATGCTGCTGACATCGTCGCTGGGAAAAAGGATAAAAGCGAGTTAGGTGTTAAAGCCGTTGACGCAAATACACTTGTTGTTGAACTGGACTCTCCAGTACCATACTTCGTGATGATGATGGGCCACACTACAACCAAGCCTGTTCACAAAGCGACAGTCGAGAAGTGGGGCGATCAATGGACGAAGCCTGAACACTTTGTCGGTAATGGCGCTTACGTTGTTGATAAATGGGTGGTAAACGAGCGTTTGGTATTGAAGCGTAATGAACAGTACTGGGATAACGAGCACACTGTTCTTAACAAAGTGACCTTCTTACCAATCGAAAACCAAGTGGCAGAGATGAACCGATTCTTAGCGGGCGAAATCGATATCAGCTACGAAGTGCCGGTCGAACATTTCCGTCGTCTACAGAAAGAGCATCCAGAGTCAGTATCTGTCGTAGGTAACTTGTGTTCTTACTACTACTCATTTAATACCAAGAAAAAGCCATTTGACGATGTTCGCGTTCGTAAAGCGATCTCTTACGCGATTGACCGTGATATCGTCAGTAATGCAATCATGGGTCAGGGTCAGAAGCCTGCATACTTCTTGACGCCTGAAATTACCGCTGGTTTCCATCCGGTCATGCCTGAGTACGGCAAAATGACTCAGAAAGAGCGTAACGCAGAAGCGGCGCGTCTCCTTGCGGAAGCTGGTTACGGTAAAGACAACCCGCTTAAATTCTCTCTTCTTTACAACACTTCTGAGAACCACAAAAAAGTTGCGGTCGCAATCGGCTCAATGTGGAAGAAAACACTGGGTCTAGACGTTACTCTAGAAAACCAAGAGTGGAAAACGTACCTATCCTCGAAAGACCAAGGTGACTTCGAAGTGGCTCGTGCTGGTTGGTGTGGCGACTACAACGAAGCGTCTTCATTCCTAACGCTAATGACCAGCAACAATACAACTGGCGGTCAGCACTGGGGTAATAAAGAGTACGATGCAATCATGGAAAAAGCGCTGACTTCAACCTCTGAAGAAGAGCGTCAAAAACTTTACGCCGACGCGGAAGCGTTGATGGCGAAAGACATGCCAATTGCACCAATCTATCAATACGTGAAAACACGCCTACTATCACCAAAAGTGGGTGGCTTCCCGTCTAACAACCCGGAAGAAAAGATTTATTCAAAAGACTTATACATAAAAGCTGAATAATCAAATAACTATAATTGTCTAAACACTGCATGTACCCCAAGTTAGCGACGGTACATGCAGTCTTTTCTGTTTTTAAATTGTCACAGACTGGAAGCGTGAGTTTATGTTTAAATTCATTATCAGACGCGTACTAGAAGCAATTCCGACTATGTTGGTTTTGATTACAGTATCGTTCTTTCTCATGCGCTTTGCACCGGGTAACCCGTTTTCAAGCGAACGCGCACTTCCGCCAGAAGTTATGGCGAATATCGAAGCGAAGTACGGTTTGGATAAACCCGTATTTGAGCAGTACACCACCTATTTGACCAACGTGATTCAAGGTGACTTTGGTCCATCATTCAAATACCTAGATTACTCGGTAAATGAGCTGATTTTTGCCGCGTTGCCTGTATCTGCAAAAGTTGGTTTTGCCGCATTCATCTTTACTGTCATCATGGGAGTCGGCGTCGGGACCATCGCTGCATTGCGGCAAAATACCTGGCTTGATTACTCGATCATGGCCACCGCTATGATTGGGGTTGTCATGCCATCGTTCGTGTTGGCTCCGGTATTGATTTATCTCTTTTCCATCAATTTAGGTTGGTTCCCTGCCGGAGGCTGGCTGGATGGTTCCTTTAAATACATGGCGTTACCAGTCTTGGGTATGTCTCTTTTGTATGTGGCAACGTTTGCGCGTATTACTCGCGGCTCAATGATTGAAACACTCAACAGTAACTTCATTCGTACCGCTCGTGCGAAAGGCCTGAGTTACCGTTATATCGTCTTCAAACATGCATTAAAACCTGCTTTGCTTCCTGTTGTATCGTACATGGGGCCAGCATTTGTCGGCATCATCACCGGTTCGGTGGTGATTGAAACGATCTTTGGCTTGCCAGGTATTGGTAAGTTGTTCGTCAATGCCGCGTTCAACCGCGACTATTCATTGGTAATGGGGGTCACCATTTTAATTGGTTTCCTATTCATCCTGTTCAACGCAGTGGTAGATATTCTGTTGGCAGCGATTGACCCGAAAATTCGTTACTAAGGAAGTGTGACTATGTTGACGAAAAAAGAAAATTTAGAAGCGATTGAAAAGTTTTCTGAAAATCTAGAAATTGAGGGTCGTAGCTTATGGCAGGACGCTCGAATTCGCTTTATGCGAAACAAAGCCGCGATGGTGAGTCTGGTCATTCTGATATTGATGACACTCGCGGTTATCTTTTTGCCTATGATTGCGCCTTTCACCTATGACGATACTGATTGGTACGCGATGCATGTCGCGCCGAATGCTGAGCATTGGTTTGGTACCGACAGCCTGGGACGTGATATTTATGTGCGTACTTTAATTGGTGGTCGTATTTCACTCATGGTTGGTGTCATGGGGGCGTTTGTAGCGGTACTTATCGGTACGCTATATGGTGCTGCATCTGGCTTTATTGGTGGTCGCGTTGACCGTATCATGATGCGTATCCTTGAAATACTTTATGCTGTGCCATTTATGTTCCTTGTGATCGTCTTGGTGACGTTCTTTGGGCGTAATATCGTGTTGATATTCGTTGCTATCGGTGCCATTGCCTGGCTCGACATGGCGCGTATTGTGCGTGGTCAAACGCTCAGTTTACGGAGCAAAGAGTTTATTGAAGCTGCACATGTATGTGGTGTGAGTAATTGGAAAATTATCACTCGCCATATCATACCTAACGTTTTGGGTATTGTTGCCGTTTACTCGACGTTATTGATTCCAAGCATGATTCTTACCGAGTCGTTCTTATCGTTCCTTGGTCTAGGTGTTCAAGAGCCTATGACAAGTTGGGGAGCGTTGTTGCAAGAAGGGGCAAACACAATGGAAATCGCAATCTGGCAGCTAGGCTTCCCAGCTGCATTCATGGTGGTGACATTGTTCTGCTTTAACTATGTTGGTGACGGTCTACGTGACGCACTGGATCCAAAAGACAGATAAGAATTGAGGAAGTATAGATGGCTTTATTAGATGTCAAAGATCTGCGCGTCGAGTTTACTACCCAAGATGGTATTGTGACCGCAGTAAACGACTTAAACTTTTCGCTAAATCAAGGGGAAACCTTGGGTATCGTTGGTGAGTCCGGTTCGGGTAAATCTCAGACCGTCTTCTCTATCATGGGCCTATTGGCGAAGAACGGTATTATTTCTGGCAGTGCGAAGTTCGAAGGCAGAGAAATTTTAAACCTACCGGAAAAAGAATTAAACAAAGTTCGCGCAGAACAAATTGCGATGATTTTCCAAGACCCAATGACGTCACTGAACCCATATATGAAAGTCAGTGATCAGCTAATGGAAGTCTTAATGCTGCATAAAGGCATGGGAAAATCCGAAGCGTTTGAAGAGTCTGTTCGCATGCTTGAAGCGGTAAAAATCCCAGAAGCTCGCAAGCGTATTACGATGTATCCACACGAGTTTTCCGGTGGTATGCGTCAACGTGTGATGATCGCTATGGCACTTCTGTGCCGTCCAAAGTTACTGATTGCCGATGAACCAACGACGGCATTGGACGTGACGGTACAAGCTCAGATCATGGATCTACTGAATGAACTCAAGTCGGAGTTCAATACGGCAATCATTATGATCACTCACGACTTAGGCGTTGTTGCTGGTTCTTGTGACAAAGTGTTGGTTATGTACGCGGGTCGTACTATGGAGTACGGCACGGTTAATGAGATCTTCTACAATCCGAGTCACCCGTATGCTGAAGGCCTGCTAAAAGCCATCCCTCGTCTTGATACAGAGGGTGAAATTCTACCAACCATTCCTGGCAATCCACCTAACTTGTTGCATCTGCCACCAGGCTGCCCTTATCAAGAGCGCTGCCACCGCGTGATGGACCGTTGTAAGCAAGAAGCGCCTGTACTGACGCCGTTTGGTAACGGTCGTCAGCGTGCGTGTTTTTCTGATTGGGAGGCTTGGAAGAAATGAATGCAATCGATAAAAAGCTAATTTTAGACATCACGGATCTGAAGGTTCATTTCAGCATCGCTTCAAAATCAGCGTGGCCATGGTCCAAACCAGCGAGCCTTAAAGCCGTCGACGGTGTTAATGTGCGACTCTATGAAGGTGAGACCTTAGGTGTAGTGGGCGAATCAGGTTGTGGTAAATCTACGTTTGCTCGCGCCATTATTGGCCTAGTAGAGGCGACAGATGGCGAGGTGGTTTGGTTAGGGCAAGATCTCACCAAGATGAAAGACGTTCAGCGCCGCGAAACGCGCAAAGAGATGCAGATGATTTTCCAAGATCCACTTGCTTCTCTAAACCCGCGAATGACCGTTGGTGATATTATCGCTGAGCCGCTAGAAACCTTTTACCCGAAGCTGACCAAGCAAGAAGTGAAGGATCGTGTAAAAGAAATGATGGCGAAGGTTGGACTATTACCGAATGTCATAAACCGCTACCCACACGAGTTCTCTGGTGGACAGTGTCAGCGTATTGGCATTGCGCGTGCGCTTATTCTTAAGCCAAAAATGATCATCTGTGACGAACCAGTATCGGCCTTGGATGTATCCATTCAGGCTCAGGTCGTGAACTTGCTCAAAGAGCTGCAAAAAGAACTAGGCCTTTCCTTAGTCTTTATCGCTCACGACTTGTCGGTAGTAAAGCACATCTCGGATCGTGTTTTGGTGATGTACTTAGGTAATGCGGTAGAACTTGGTGAATCCGATGCGTTGTTTGCGGAACCGAAGCATCCATATACACGAGCGTTGATGTCAGCAGTGCCAATTCCTGATCCGGAATTAGAGCGTAAGAAAACGATTCAAATGTTAGAAGGCGACCTACCATCGCCAATCAGCCCACCGTCTGGTTGTGTGTTTAGAACGCGTTGTCCGATGGCGACCGATGAGTGCGCGAAAACTAAACCAACCATTCAAGGTACTGATGTGCATGCAGTGTCGTGTCTGCACGTGAGTATATGAATCGCCTAACCTGATTCAGGTTAATTAAATTCAGCCTGTGACGGGCTTAAGCGCGGCTTCTTTTTATAAGAGTCGCGCTTTTTTTATCCTGATGCTTTGACGTTGAACCGTTCGAATTTTTAGAACAAGACGTCCTAAGTGGGTGGATTTTAAGCGAGCTCAGAATTGCTAAGATATACCTAATTAAAGAAATATAGAGCGAGGAGACGAGACATGGGTAAATTGGTCGAAGGTGTTTGGCACGATGTATGGTACGACACAAAATCCAGTGGCGGCAAGTTTGAGCGCGAGGATGCCGGTTTTCGTGACTGGATCAAAAATGAGCCTAACGCCACGTTTCAACCAGAGTCTGGTCGCTACCACCTTTATGTTTCTCTTGCTTGTCCGTGGGCTCATCGAACGCTGATTTTTCGTAAGCTTAAAGGGTTGGAATCTCATATCGATGTGACGATAGTATGTCCGGATATGCTTAGCCAAGGCTGGCAAATGGGTCTACCTGAGCCGCTATTTGGCCACACTCGTATGTACCAAATTTATACTCAAGCAAAACCAGATTACTCTGGCCGCGTGACGGTACCCGTCTTATGGGATAAAAAAACGAACACGATTGTATCGAATGAGTCGTCAGAAATTATCCGCATGTTCAATTCTGAGTTCAACGATTTAACCGGGAACCAAGATGACTATTACCCAGAGTCATTACAGTCGCTTATTGATGAATGGAATGAATATATCTACCCAAATGTAAATAACGGTGTATACCGCTGCGGTTTCGCGACCACACAGGATGCGTATGAAGAAGCGTTTGATTCATTGTTTGCTGCTCTTGATAAAATTGATGCGCACTTGGCGACACATCGTTATCTCGCGGGCAACCGTATTACCGAAGCGGATTGGCGTTTATTCACCACGTTAGTGCGTTTTGATGCGGTCTACGTGGGTCACTTTAAATGTAATAAAAAACGCATCGCTGATTATGTAAATATTCAAGGTTACCTAAAAGAGCTGTATCAAGTTGATGGTGTGGCGGAGACAACCGACTTCTACCATATTAAGCGTCACTATTATTTCAGTCATACGGGTATTAATCCAACTCAAGTGGTGCCAAAAGGACCTGAACTGGATCTAGAGTCTGATCATGGCAGACACCATTTATAATTTTCTGCTGTTAAATCCGCATGCTGTTAAATCCAAATTGAAGCGTCACGTTATGTGACGCTTTTTTTTGCTCTCATTCCCCGCTTTATCCGGCTATATGACTTAAACTTATGATATCAAACCAATCTTTTATCTGAGGTGGGGCATGGATATCAACGAGTTTGCAATCGGTGAACACCTTATCTGGAAGGTGCTTATCGCGCTTCTTTTAGGGGCGATTGTTGGCATTCAGCGCGGTTGGGTAAAACGAAATAGTGTGGAAGGCAGCCGTGTTGCGGGTATTCGTACCTACTCTCTGGTCGGTTTGTTTGGCGGTCTATCGGCTATCCTTGCCCAGCGTTTCTCTCCATTTATACTCGGATTTGCGCTTCTTGCATTGGTGATATTGGCGTGCATTGCTTACATCATGAAGCAAAAGAACAGCGGTGATATAAGCATTACAGGGCTCGTCAGTTTGCTGGTCACGTTTATTTTAGGGGCACTGGCGGTAGCGGGGGAGGCGATACTCGCCGCGTCGGCTGCAGTCATTACCGCAATGGTATTGGATAATAAAAGAGAGCTACATGAAGCGTTGCAAAAACTGCAGGAATACGAACTGGATGCCGCGTTAAGGTTGCTCCTTATATCCATTGTTTTATTACCATTATTGCCTAATCAAACATTTGGTCCTTGGAACGCATTGAATCCCTACGAAATCTGGTGGATGGTGGTGTTAATCGCTAGCATTTCATTCGTCGGTTACTTTGCGATTAAAATTGGTGGGGCAAAGCGAGGTATTTTATTTACGTCGGTGTTTGCTGGGCTCAGTTCCTCTACAGCGTTGACGTTGCAATTTTCCCAACTCTCTCGACATCAAACCAATATCAGCCCGCTGCTGGCCAGTGGCATTTTACTCAGTTGTGGCACAATGTTTCCACGTTTACTGCTTATTATGTCGTTGTTGAATCCACCACTTGTTCAAATGTTATGGCCTATCGTGTTAGCAATGATGGGGGCACTTTATCTTCCTGCGTGGTGGATCTGGCGACATTGTGAGGTGGAGCCGGTGACACAAAAAAGCGAACAAACCAATCCATTAGCACTACAGTCCGCATTGTTCTTCGGGCTGGTGCTTGCCGTGATCATGTTACTCTCTCACGCACTTGCTGATTGGTTTGGCGATGCCGGAACACTGCTATTGTCGGCGTTGTCAGGCATTACTGATGTCGACGCGATCTCGCTGACACTAGGGCGTCAAAGTACTAACGGTTTGAACCTGACAACGGCCGCGCTTGGTATCTTGATTGCTGCTTCTGTTAATACCCTGGTTAAGATGGGGATGGTGATTTCTATTGGCGATAAATCACTTTGGCATAGAGTCGTGCCCGTGATGATAGGTTGTGTCTTAGTTGGCGGAGTAATGTTCTTGGCGGTTTATGATTAGTGGACGAAAAAAGCCCTCGATAACTCGAGGGCTTTGAAGGTTGTCTTATCTACACGCTTTCTAGGTGAATTACTTCACCTCTTGGCTTGCCTGAATCGCTGTAAGTGCGATGGTGTAGACAATGTCGTCTACTAGAGCACCACGAGACAAGTCGTTGACTGGTTTACGCATACCTTGCAACATTGGACCAATAGATACTAGGTCTGCTGAACGTTGTACCGCTTTGTACGTCGTGTTACCTGTGTTTAGGTCTGGGAACACGAACACGGTCGCTTTACCTGCAACTGGAGAGTTTGGTGCTTTAGAAGCTGCTACGTTTTCCATGATTGCTGCGTCGTACTGAAGAGGACCATCGATGATAAGATCAGGACGTTTCTCTTGAGCCAGTTTGGTCGCTTCGCGCACTTTATCAACGTCTGCACCTTTACCAGATTCACCTGTAGAGTAAGAGATCATTGCTACGCGTGGTTCGATACCGAATGCTGCTGCAGAATCTGCAGACTGAATCGCGATTTCAGCAAGTTGCTCTGCGGTTGGGTCTGGGTTGATTGCACAGTCACCGTAAACCAGTACTTGATCAGGCAGAAGCATGAAGAATACTGACGATACGATAGACGCATTTGGTGCCGTCTTGATGATTTGGAACGGAGGAACGATGGTGTTCGCTGTCGTGTGAACCGCACCAGAAACCAGACCGTCAACTTCGTCATTCTCAAGCATCATTGTGCCTAGGAATACGGAGTCTTTGAGTTTCTCACGTGCAACCACTTCAGTCATGCCTTTCGCGCCACGTAGCTCAACAAGACGAGCAACATAGTTTTCACGAACCGCATCAGCGTCGATGATTTTAACGCCAGCACCTAGCTCAACGCCTTGTTGCGCTGCAACGCGTTTGATTTCTTCTGGGTTACCTAGCAGTACACATTCTGCGATACCGCGCTCAGCACAGATTGACGCTGCTTTTACGGTACGTGGCTCATCACCTTCAGGAAGGATGATACGCTTGCCTGCTTTACGAGCGAGTTCAGTAAGTTGGTAACGGAATGCTGGTGGGCTTAGACGACGAGACTTCTGTGTCCCTTCTGTCATTGACTCAATCCAGTTACCGTCAATATGACCCGCAACGTGTTCGTTGATGAACTCGATACGCTCTTTATCGTCTGCAGGAACTTCAATGCTAAAGCTCTGTAGATTTAGAGACGTCTGCCAAGTATTACCTTGTGCTTTGAAGATAGGTAGACCTGATTCAAATGCAGGCTTACATAGGCCTTCGATTTCGCGTGGGATATCGTAGCCACCAGTCAGCAGTACCGCACCAATATCAACACCGTTCATCGCGGCAAGAGCTGCCGCAACAATCACATCCGGACGGTCTGCTGATGTCACAAGCAGAGAACCAGGTTTGAAGTGCTCAATCATGTTTGGCAGAGAGCGCGCACAGAATGTGATGCTCTTAATACGGCGCGTGTTAATGTCACCTTCGTTGATGATGTCAGCGTTAAGGTGTTTGGCCATGTCGATTGCACGAGTCGCAATCAGGTCGATGCTCCATGGCACGCAACCTAGTACACGAATTGGAGAAGTGTTGAAGATTTCCATCACTTTCATTTCGTTTTGCTTCGCGCTGTCGGCATCGTCAAAGATCTCAGACAAGTCAGGGCGAGTGCGGCCTGCTTCATCAACGGGTGCATTTAGCTTGTTGATGATAACGCCAGAGATGTTTTTATTCTTAGTGCCACCGAAGTTTGAACATGCCACTTCGATGCGCTCTTTAAGCTGTGCTGGGTTGTCAGTACCCGGTGTCGCTACTAGCACGATCTCAGCACCAAGTGTTGCTGCGATTTCTGCGTTCACTTGGTTCGCAAATGGGTGTTTGCGAGTTGGCACTAGACCTTCGATCAGTGTTACTTCTGAATCTTTATTGATTTGGTTGTAACGTTCAACAACGGTTTCTAGTAGCTCATCCATGTTGTCGTTACCGATTAGGCTCTCGGCAACTGACATTGGCATAGGTTCGCCAGTTATGATGTCGCTATTACGACCAACGATGGTTGACGTTAGATCCGGTTGATCACCGCCACTGCGTGGCTGACAGATAGGTTTGTAGAAGGAAACTTTAACGCCTTTGCGCTCCATTGCGCGAAGGACACCCATACTAACGCTTGTTAGGCCAACGCCTGCGCTAGTAGGGATAAGCATAATAGTACGAGACATTCGTAGAGTACCTTTAGCTATTTGGGGGATAAAAGCTCAACTCTTATTCCATGAAGTTCGGAAGAATAGGGGTTGAGCCCCTAAGAAATTCGTTTGAATGAAAATATGGCTAGCCGAGTGGCTAGCCAGTGAGTCAATTAAATACCTGTCAGACGAGCAGTGTCTTCCGCGATAACCAGCTCTTCGTTGGTTGAGATAACCATGGCTGGGATGCGGCTGTTTTCAGTCGTGATCACACCTTCACCACCGAAACGTGCTTTCAGGTTGGCTGCGCTGTCTACTTCAATACCGAAGATAGCTAGGCGGTTCAGAACCATTTCACGGATTGGGGCAGAGTTTTCACCGATACCACCGGTAAATACGATAGCGTCTAGGCGGCCATCCATGGTGGCAGTGTAACCTGCTACGTATTTAGCCAAACGGTGACAGAATACGTCCATCGCACGAGTTGCTTCTTCTTTTGCACCGTAGTTGTCTTCGACAAAACGACAGTCCGATGTCACACCAGTCAGGCCAAGCAGACCCGATTGTTTTGTGAACATGGTATTGATCTCTTCTACGCTCATGCCAAGTTTGTCGTGCAGGAAGAACATCACTGCTGGGTCCAAGTCACCACAACGAGTGCCCATTACCAGACCTTCAAGTGGAGTCAGACCCATTGAAATATCAACAGATTCGCCGTTTTTGATAGCACACACTGAAGCACCGTTGCCCAGGTGGCAGTTGATGATGTTCAGTTCGTTGGCTGGTTTACCCATACGCTCAGCAGTTTCACGAGCGATGAAGCGATGAGATGTACCGTGTGCGCCGTAGCGACGGATACCGTGCTCAGTGTAAAGGTTGTATGGCAGAGCGTACAGGTACGCTTCTTGTGGCATGGTTTGATGGAATGCCGTGTCGAATACTACAACGTTTTGCAGCGCCGGGAATGCTTTTTGTGCTGCACGAATACCGATCACGTGAGCTGGGTTGTGCAGAGGAGCAAAAATAGCGGCTTCTTCAATTCCTTTAACGGTTGCTTCATCAACCAGCATTGAATGTGTAAATTGCTCACCGCCGTGTACAACACGGTGACCGATGGCTTTCAGTTGCTCTGCCAGTTCTGGCTTAGAAGCAAGAATAGTTTCAACGATGAACGTCAGAGCTTCATCGTGCGCAGCGCCTTCACCCAGTTGAGCTTCGTGCTTGCCGTCAAGTTTCCACTTGATACGTGCTTCTGGAAGGTGTAGACATTCAGCAAGACCTGAAAGGTACTCGTCGCCATTTTGTGCATCGACAATAGCGAACTTAAGTGAAGAACTACCGCAGTTTAAAACTAAAACTAGCTTAGACATGTATGACTACCTGTTATTCGTCTGATAAAAATCAGTAAAAGAATGAAAATCAATCACAAGAATAGACGATACCAGAGAGGCTGCGTACTAATCTTGGTCAAAAAATATTCAAAGTCCATCTAAAAAAGAGTGATGAGAGCCCCTCACCACTGTGATGCAATCCATGCCGATAGACATCTCATGTTGCTTAAATTGTAAATAACAGCAACAATGAGATTGAGGGTCCGCAAAGGATAGCGATAATGAAGTATGATAACAAAAAAAATTTGAATTAATATTAACTTTCATCAATTTTTTGCACCTTCAGTTGAAATGTTCAACTATTTTTTAGTGAGAGAGTCGAATGAGTAATAAAGTCGGATTAATCCATAGCCTGAAAGATGGGCAGAACTACATGGAGATCTGGCCGGTTCGCAAAGAACTGGGTGCCGTATTTCCTGAACAGCGCATTATTAAAGCCACTCGTTTCGGTATTAAAGTGATGCCAGCCGTTGCTGCGATAAGTGTGCTCACTCAAATGGCGTTTAACAACTACGATGCATTACCGCAGTCCATTGTTGTCGCGTTATTTGCGATAAGTTTGCCTCTGCAAGGAATTTGGTGGTTAGGCACGCGCTCCAATACCAAATTGCCACCGTCACTTGCCACGTGGTATCGAGAGCTACACCAAAAAATAGTCGAAACGGGGTTTGCGTTAGAACCGGTAAAAGCAAAACCGCGCTACAAAGAATTAGCGATGATACTGAATCGCGCTTTTAGACAATTGGATAAATCGTCTCTAGAGCGTTGGTTTTAGCTGGTTCCAATCGTTGATTTCTCTCTTTATTCCTCTGTTTTAAAGATGGAGTGGGCGTCATTTGCTCCATCTTTACCTAGACTCAAGTCGTTCATAATTTGTCTTTCTTTTACTTACTGACTTTTCAGTCTCAAGAATCTTCATCATCGAGTGTATATCTGGCATTTTTGGTGTAATTTTGCTTGTCCTGCATCCCCTGCGTGATCACAAATGTTGTGTTGCTGTTAAATGTTTCTTTTCTTTACCGTAACTTAGTAGTAATAATAACAATATGATGCACAAGAGGTGCATAACACTCTCTATTAAGCACAACAACATTTTGTTCTCACTTTTGCATGAGTGAGCATCGACGTTGAATGCTCACACAAGGACGAAGACACATCAAGGAGTTATGATGAAATCAAAACGTTTACTTGCCACCGCAATTCTATCTGCCACCGCTCTTCTCTCTTCAACCGGAGTTATTGCCAAAACGGCGACGGTTGCTGTATCGCAAATTGTAGAACACCCAGCGCTGGATGCTACTCGCCAGGGCTTGCTGGATGGTCTAAAAGCAAAAGGTTATGAAGAGGGAAAGAATCTCGAGTTTGACTATAAAACTGCACAAGGTAACCCTGCCATCGCAGTACAAATTGCCCGTCAATTTGTCGGTGAAAACCCGGATGTATTAGTCGGTATCGCAACGCCTTCCGCTCAGGCTTTGGTCTCAGCGACAAGAACGATTCCCGTAGTATTTACTGCGGTTACCGATCCTGTCGGGGCGAAGCTCATCTCGTCAATGGAGCAACCGGGTAAAAATGTAACGGGCTTATCCGATTTGTCTCCAGTGGCACAGCATGTTGATTTAATTAAAGAAGTACTGCCAAATGTCAAAAGTATTGGTGTTGTTTACAACCCAGGTGAAGCAAATGCGGTTACTTTGGTTGATTTGCTAAAAGAAAGCGCTAAGGCAAAAGGTATCGAGGTTGTTGAAGCGACCGCGTTAAAAAGTGCGGATGTTCAGTCTGCAACTCAAGCCATTGCCGCGAAATCCGATATCATTTACGCGCCAACGGATAACACGGTCGCGAGTGCCATTGAAGGCATGATCGTCGCTGCAAATCAGGCTAAAACTCCTGTATTTGGCGGTGCTACGTCATACGTTGAGAAAGGAGCGATAGTGGGCCTTGGTTTCGATTACTATCAAGTTGGTGTGCAAACTGCGGATTATGTCGCTGCTATTCTTGACGGACAAGAGCCGGGTAAACTGGATGTAAAAGTCGCTAAAGGCTCTGATCTAGTAATTAACCAAAGCGCAGCGGATAAGTTGGGTATCAAACTACCAGACTCAGTCGTACAGCGTGTTACTAGCAAATAATAACGATATTTAAAGGATACAGTTCAGGTCGAGCTTTGCCGGCCTGAATATGCAGAAAGGAGTAGTTATGTCTGCATTTGCTTTTTTTGGCGCGCTAGAGATTGGCTTGATTTATGGTCTGGTCGCGTTGGGGGTTTACCTGACGTTTCGTGTGCTTGATTTTCCCGATCTTAGTGTGGATGGCAGTTTCCCTATGGGCGCTGCTGTCGCGGCCACGGCAATCGTCGCGGGTATCAACCCATGGATTGCCACTGGGATGGCGATCATTGCTGGTGGCATGACAGGGTGGGTCACCGCATTTCTTGCCGTTCGTTGTGGTATTTTGCACCTTTTGGCTTCAATTTTGACCATGATCGCGGCGTTCTCTATCAATATTCGCATTATGGGTAAGCCAAATATGGCGTTGTTGGGAGAAGACACCATTCTGACTCCGTTTGAATCCATGGGAGATCCCATGCTTATTCGTCCATTAGTTGTTGGTGTGCTTGTCCTCATCTCTGCGTTTTTTATTGTTCGTCTCTTAAACAGTGATTTTGGATTGGGCTTGAGAGCAACGGGTGTAAATGCGCGAATGGTGTCTGCGCAAGGTGCAAGCACTGGCTTCTATACCTATTTCGGTCTTGCATTATCAAACGGTTTTGTAGGGTTTGCTGGCGCTTTGTTTGCACAAACGAACAGTTTTGCTGATGTGACATCAGGCGTAGGTACCATTGTTGTTGGTTTAGCAGCGGTGATTTTAGGTCAAACTCTAATCCCAGGTCGTAAGATTTGGGTGGCGGTTTTAGCCGTAATTATCGGTTCTGTTCTGTACCGTCTTGCCGTCGCTTTTGCGTTGAGTTCAGGAATGTTTGGTTTGCAAGCATCAGACCTTAATCTCGTAACAGCAGTATTAGTCGCAGTTGCGCTTATCGCACCAAAACTTAAGAAGAATATGAAGGCGAAACAGCGAGTGACAGATGCTAAACAACAAGCATCGAAAAAAGGCTCTGGGGAGACATTATGATTGAACTTAACAATATTCAAGTGACGTTCAACCCTGGCACCATATTAGAAAACCGTGCGTTACGAGGTGTGTCTCTTGAGGTTCCTCAACATCAGTTTTTAACCGTTATCGGTTCCAATGGCGCAGGCAAGTCAACGTTATTGGGGGCTGTAACGGGCGAAACGCCAATGATCGGTGGTCAAGTGGTTATTGATGGAAAGGATGTAACCAAACAAACCGTTGCCCAACGAGCGACACAATGTGCCAGAGTGTTTCAAGATCCACTGGCAGGCACATGTGGAGAATTGACGATAGAAGAAAACATGGCCTTGGCATATATGCGTGGCAAAACACGTAGCTGGGGCTTAGCGTTGTCAGCTAAGCGACGTAAAATATTCCAAGAACGAATCAGCATTCTTGGACTGGGGCTAGAAGACCGATTAGGTGATAGTATTGGTTTGCTATCTGGTGGGCAAAGACAGGCGGTAAGTCTGGTAATGGCAACACTGTCAGACAGCAAGCTGTTGTTACTTGATGAGCATACCGCAGCGCTGGATCCACGAATGGCTGCGTTCGTTATTGATCTCACCAAACGCATTGTGAGTGAGTTTGATCTTACCGTGATGATGGTGACTCACTCCATGAAAGATGCATTGGCTTGTGGTGATAGAACCGTCATGTTGCATCAAGGAGAAATCGTTCTGGATGTCGCGGGTGAGCAACGAGCCAGTATGGACGTCCCTGACTTGTTGGAGATGTTCTCTAAAGTAAGAGGTGAGGAGCTCGCTGACGATAGCTTATTACTTAATTAAGTTTGACTGACTCTAAGGTCGATGGAAATAATCTCCTCCTTATCAACCGTAGTGAATTTACGGATGATAAGGGGGTTTTTTAATGCCCAAATAACCTAAGCTATTTCGTTCAGTTAGGCGTACTTAGTCATATTTCCTATCCGTATAGGAACAAGAGCCACAAAATGAGGGTGGTAATGTGACACTGCATTTTTGATTGATTAAACTTTAGTATTAATAAAAACTGGCACACCGCGATTTTGTTTACAAGTATGACGGAGTGCCTCAGATATCGGTACCCAATGATTAACAAAAGACGTTTTAGCCTCTCATTTGTCATCATTTTTCCTTTGATGCTATTTGTCATCGTCATTCTTGTAACGACTAAAAATTACTACGATTCAGTGAATCGCTATATTGATGTTGAATATGCGCGGGTGGATCGAGCTCTAGCGCGGGGCGTAAAAGTGTTATCTGCGCTCGACTATAGTTTTTCCAATTATACTAACTATGCGCTTCCATTGACTAAAGAGCACAATCAGATGCTAAAAGATGGAACATGTTACATTTGGCCGATTAATAGACTGCTTTTGGATAAGCCCTATACGGGAGGCTTACCTGCATCAGATCGTGAATATGTGATTGTGGGAGAGAAGAGTCTATGCCAAGAGGGTTCTGAAATGAATCGGCTTGCAGAGCAGAAGGTCGGTTTTGCTCCCTCACTGTCCTTTCTCCACGATTTGGAGCCCCATATCATAGGAATGCATTACTTAGATAAACGTGGTTATGTGATTTTATCACCCGGTAATTACGCGAAACATTTTACCAAAGAGTTATTATCTTCGTTAAAAACCCAGCAATTTTGGAGAAGCTCTGTACAAAATCAAGTGTATATTACCCAAGCGGATGCTGGCCCGATACTTGATTCTGTCACTGGGCAAATCATTAGCTTAGCAATACCATATTTTGAAAATGGTATTCATCAAGGTATCTTGGCCATTGATTTCAATACGCATATATTGTTTGAAACCCCGAAAAACTTAGTGGGCAAGCTTCACTTTATCGCAAGTGATCAAGCAGTACCTACTGATGCGGTACGAGTAGAGCCTATTGTACTCGATCAGTTAAACTCGCATCAGCGCATCTACTACGAATATGATCTTTGGGATGAAATTAAAAATCTGATTGTTTTCGAAAAATACAGCCTCATATTTGCGCTGTTTTTGTACGTGTTAAGTACCGTTTTGATGCTTTCTGCCAATACGTATAAAGAGGGGCGATACTTCAAAGATTTAGCATCTCGTGACCCTATGACAGGATTGTTGAACCGACGCGGAATGCAAGCGGTTTGGCGCAACAAGATGACCAAAAAGAACATCGCGTTAGCGGTCTTTGATATTGACAACTTTAAAAGCATTAATGACCGTTTTGGTCACGATGTCGGTGATTTGGCGATCCAACTTGTTGCGAAATGCATTCGTGACAATATTCGTCATACCGATACCGCTTCTCGATTTGGTGGTGAAGAGTTTGTGTTAGCTATCTATGACGAAGACACGGAAGGTATGAAACACATTCTAGAGCGGATTAGAAGAGCGATTGACGAACGCTCTCCCAGTATTGTCGAAAATGGATTTACGGTCTCTGGCGGTGTGGCTTTTGAAACGACAAAGCAATCAAGAGACTTTGCTGAGTTGTTTAAAATAGCAGATGAAAGGCTCTATCAAGCGAAAACCACAGGAAAAAACAAAATCTGTTATTAATGCAATCTCTATTGTTTTAATAACTCTAGTGCATTGAGTATTAAGTAACTGGTGAGCCTTGTTTTTGTAGTGCCTCTTGATAGCGTTGGATATGCTCAACGATGGGGGCGGCTTTGTTGTAAGTACGAATTTCGCGGAATAAGTCTTTCGCTTCTGGGTATGCTTGACGCAGATAAGCAAACCATTGCTTGACTCGGTTTGGGTAGTACAACCCCTTGTCACCTTTCATTTCAAATCTCGAGTAATAAATCAGCAAGTCTACTACTTCAGACCAAGGCATCGGCTGGTGGTTGTGTTTAACCATATTGCCCAAATTTGGGATGTTGAATGCGCCACGGCAAACCATTAGAGAGTTTACCCCTGTGGTTTCTATGCATCGCTGACCATCTGAATAATTCCAAATTTCGCCGTTTGCGATTAACGGTATCGAAAATCGTGTGCGGATTTGATTGATATAATCCCACTTGATTTCTGATGCTTTGTAGCCGCCTTGTTTGGTACGAGCGTGCACAGTGAGTTCATTCGCGCCTGCAGACTGGACAGCGTCGACTATCTCAAAGCAATCATCCGGATTGTCCCACCCAAGACGGATTTTTGCTGTCACTGGAATGCTATCGGGTACGGCATCTCGGCATGCTTTGACGACCTGGTGTACCAGCTCTGGATGTTGTAACAATGCTGCGCCACCCTTACTTTTATTCACCATTTTTGCAGGGCAGCCAAAGTTGAGGTCGATGCCTCGGGCACCTAAATTCGCCGCTTTTATCGCGTTTTCAGCCATCCAGTTTGGCTCCTGGCCAAGTAACTGAATATGCACGGGAACACCGGATGCAGTCTGTGAACCTTGGAGAAGCTCTGGACATAGACGATGAAATACGTGATCGGGTAAAACTTGGTCAATGACACGCACGAACTCGGTTACACACAGATCATAGTCGTTTATTTCGGTCAGAATTTGGCGCATCAAATGATCCAAAACGCCTTCCATTGGACCTAATACAACTCGCATAACTTGCCTAATACAGTTTGGTGAAAAAGGGAAGCGATTGTAGCGATGTAAACCTGGTTTGTCATTAAAAGACTCGTTAAGTCTCAACCAACTCCTAAGCTTACCTAGACTCTTGCTGTGCGGTATAATGCTTATAAATTTATTAGAAACAGATGTCATGCAATACACATTGATCGAAATAAGTGAAACTCAGTTTGAGGAGTCTTCACTGTTTATGGAAGGAGCGGTATTAGCCGCAAACCTTACCACCCAACCTTTGGCACCAGAAACTTGGTTAGAGCCATTGTTAGGGGAAAGCTTTAAAACGATTCAACCAGCGATCGAAGAGCAAATTCACAAGCAGCATAACCTGATTTTACGCAACGAATATTCGGCCTTAGCGCTGACAGAAAATGATCCAGCAAAACTGGCCGACTTTGCCGAAGGTTTTATGTCGGTTTGGGGCATGCTCGAAGATCAATGGCAGGAAGTCGAGCTCAACGACGGCCTACAGCGAATGCTACAAGCATTATTGACGACAATGATGTTGGCTATAGATGAAGAGTCTACTCAGCAACAGATGCGCGATGCTGGTATCGAACCACCACCGACTTTGGGCGATTTGATTGAGCAACTTGACCTCATGGTCAGTGAGGTTGCCCTCGGCGCAGACGAATTGATGGTCGGTGGCAAGTCACAGCGTCTCAACCCGTTTAAAGAGATTGGGCGTAATGACCCGTGTCCTTGTGAGGGCGGTAAGAAGTTTAAACAGTGCTGCGGAAAATCGCACTAGGCCGTGAAAGATTAAGTGATAAACAACGTTCGTAAGCTTCAATGAGCTCAATACAAAGCAAAAGCCGATCTTAGGATCGGCTTTGTTGTTATTGGTGTACGGACGCATTCTTATAAGGACATATTGTTATAAGGACATACTGATGTAAGGGCAGGTCCACTGAATGACATTGTCACTTATAGAATCGGATTTCTTCGCTTTGCTGGAAAGAATTGGGCGATGATGATGAACGCTAAAGCAATTAAGTTACCTGCGAAGATAACCACTAGCCATTGCGGCATCGATAAGTCTAGGAACTGCCAAACGATTTTAGAACAATCGCCGTAGGCTTCAAACATCCAAGGTGCCCATTGATTAAGCGGCGCCCAACTTGGAAAAGTAACAAATAGATCGCAGGTCGCAAACGGCGATGGATTAAATTGATAGTCAACATGCTGAAGCGCGAGTTGCAGACCTTTATACGCACTTGCTCCCCAAACGGTTAAACCTAACCACCGAAATAGCGCGTTACTTGGTGATACGAAGCCTATGATGGCCGCAGCACCAACACCGAGCATGGCGACGCGCTCATAAATGCACATGACGCAAGGTGCAAGCATTACGACGTGTTGGAAGTATAAGGCGCATGCTTCGAAAAATAGAACAAACAATAGAAGTAACAGCCACGATAAGCGTCCCTTCGAAAATTGGTTCAATGAGTTTAAAAAGGTCACGGTATCCGTCCTGTATTAAAGTATAAAAAAGCCCTGAATAGTCAGAGCTTTTTATCGTGTATAAGTTTCCTAATCAACAGAAATTTTTAATGCCCGCCAGCAGCGACTGGCGTTAAATCCCCAGTGTGAGGTAGTATCCAACCAGCATCGTAGAAAGAGGCGGTGGCAGGTTCGAGGAAGAATATGATCCCCATCAACCCGACGACGGCTAAAACAACCGTATAAGGCAGCGCCATAACGACCATTCGGCCATAAGACAGGCGGATGAGTGGCGCTAGTGCCGATGTTAAAAGGAATAGGAAGGCGGCTTGGCCGTTTGGCGTTGCTACCGACGGTAAGTTGGTCCCAGTATTGATGGCAACAGCAAGTAAATCAAACTGTTCGCGACTGATGACGCCATGTATCAGAGCATCTTTGACTTCGTTAATGTACACCGTACCGACGAAGACATTATCAGACACCATAGAGAGTAAACCATTTGCCACGTAGAACAACGCAAGTTGTGTTCCTTTGTCTTCGACCGCAAGTACCGCATCGATAACGGGTTTAAATAGCTGCTGATCGATAATCACCGCAACAATGGAGAAAAACACCGCGAGTAGGGCAGTGAATGGCAGCGCCTCTTCAAATGCTTTACCCATGGAGTGCTCGTCAATCACACCGGTAAATGACGTCGCTAAAATAATAACTGAAAGGCCAATTAAACCAACCGCTGCTAAGTGCAAAGCCAAAGCTGTAATCAACCACACGGCGATAAAACCTTGAACCCAAAGCTTAGCCACATCTTGTTTCGTACGCGTTTTGCGCTCTTCATTGTCAAAATCTACAAGGATTTGACGAACATTGTTAGGAAGCTCAGCGCCGTAACCGAATACCTTTAATTTTTCAACTAAGGCACAAGTGATAAGCCCGCAGATAAGCACCGGTAATGTCACTGGTGACATGCGGATTAAGAATTCACCAAAGAACCAACCTGCTTGGTCTGCGATTATCAGGTTTTGAGGCTCACCGACCATGGTTGTCACCCCACCAAGTGCGGTACCTACACCAGCATGCATCAATAAAGAACGTAAGAAAGCACGGTAATTTTCTAAATCATCACGAGTCAGCTCGGTAATTGTATCATCTTGCGTGTGGTCATGATCCCCGATGGGATTCCCGGAAGCGACCTTGTGGTAAATAGAGTAGAAACCGACAGCAACGCTGATGACTACCGCGATAACCGTTAAGGCATCTAAAAAAGCAGACAGAAATGCAGCTGCAAAACAAAAGGCAAGAGAGAGTAATATTTTTGAACGAATACCAAGCAGTATTTTGGTGAAAATAAAGAGCAGAAGATGCTTCATGAAGTAAATACCCGCCACCATGAATATCAATAGCAGTAGAACTTCAATGTTCGCGACTAACTCATGTTTCACTTGACCTGGGCTGGTCATACCAATAGCAATGGCTTCAATGGCAAGTAATCCTCCCGGTTGCAGTGGATAACATTTCAATGCCATAGCAAGCGTGAAGATAAATTCAGCGACAAGCAACCAGCCAGCAACAAATGGGTCGATCAAGAAAAATACAATCGGGTTAATAATTAAGAACGCAATAATGGCAACTTTGTACCAATCAGGGGCTTTACCTAAAAAGTTTTTGATAAAAGCGTTTCCGAGCGAAATCGGCATGTTAACTCTCTTTAATAACTAAATTATAAATAGACACTAATTGCTAGCAGCTAGGTGTATGTTTATGAGTTTTATTAACCAGCCCTTAAAAAACAATAACTTAGTAAAACAACAATCCATCGTTCTATTGGAGTCTTGCCAAGTTACTTCCTTGAACTTAAGCACTGCTAACTTTACGACCGCAAACTCTACACCGAGGTAGTCTATAGTCAATATCTAAAAGCAGTACATACGAAGAAAATGGCTTTTTTTATTTAATAACGCGATCTGAGCTGCACTATTATCTATTGAAAGGCTTTAAAAACATCGCTTTCGATTCTAAAGGACGAGGAGAGGCGATAAAAGGCATATTAAACAAAAACAACTCTGTGAAAGCACAAAGTAATTTTGCATATTTTAAATATGAAATTGTGATGTAGGTTGTATTAATTTTTTAATGGTGAAAGACGATTTTGGGGAGTGTGGTTAAATAATATACTTTGGGCACGTGCTGTGTCTGTCAAATTTCTCGACAGGGCCAATATCGCATTTGTGTTTACGTTGAGTAAGTGTCTATTTGTATATTGATACCGTCCAGTATGCTGAAGTTATGACCTTTTAACTCAAACCTGTTAACTAATGCCCAAACCCGCTATTTTCCTATGTTCTACCGTTGTTTGATTATGTCAAACAACGGAAAAAACTGCGTAATTTTATCGCATGAATTTTATTGAAATTGGAATGCAAACAATACGGCGAATTCTGTGTTTTGAAGTCATTTGGGTATAAGTGACAACTAGTGGTATGATGAGTGCCATCGACCCTAAGAAATCAATATTGGATAAAAAGTAGAATGGTCATAAAGGCGAAAAGCCCTGCTGGATTTGCAGAAAAGTACATTATCGAGAGCATTTGGAACGGCCGTTTTCCTCCTGGCTCAATTTTACCTGCTGAGCGCGAACTATCTGAACTTATTGGTGTGACCAGAACCACGCTGCGCGAGGTGCTTCAACGATTAGCTCGTGATGGATGGTTAACAATTCAGCACGGAAAACCGACAAAAGTCAACCAATTTATGGAGACTTCTGGGCTGCATATCTTGGACACGCTAATGACGTTAGACGTAGATAATGCGACCAATATCGTTGAGGACTTGCTCGCGGCACGTACCAATATCAGCCCTATCTTTATGCGATATGCTTTTAAAGTAAATAAAGAGAACTCTGAACGTACTATCAGGAACGTTATTGAGTCTTGTGAAGCGTTAACGAATGCTGCTTCTTGGGATGAGTTTATTCAAACTTCTCCTTATGCTGAAAAAGTTTTGCAAAACGTTAAAGAAGAAAATGAAAAAGACGAAGAAAAGCGTCAAGAAATTCTGATTGCGAAAACTTTCAATTTTTATGACTACATGCTTTTCCAGCGTTTGGCATTTCATTCCGGTAACCAAATCTACGGTCTCATTTTTAACGGTCTGAAAAAGCTCTACGATCGTGTAGGTAGCTACTATTTTTCAAATCCTGCCTCTCGCGAGCTAGCACTGAAGTTTTATTACCAACTCCTAGATACTTGCGAAAATGCGCAGCGTGAGCAACTGCCTATCGTCATTCGCCACTATGGTATGGAAAGTGCACAAATTTGGAATGAAATGAAAAAACAATTGCCAACCAATTTTACCGAAGATGATAGCTAATTTATTGGTATAAATGGGAATTCAAGGTTATTAACTGCCTGTAATTTTTCATTACGTTATCGATGAAATAAGCCGCAGAGGACAACAGTCTCCTGCGGCTTTTTATTTTTGACGCTCGACAATAGCGAATCTGACAACAGAGAGTCTGGTCATTAACACGCTAGTGAAAGCCGGGGTAACGGTATGTAAAGACTTTCAACAATCTCAGACAATACATGGTCATAGGTGTTAAACAGAGCCAACGATAAGTCTGAGGTGATTTTATAAAGCGCTTCTTCGGTTAAATCAGGCTTGTTACCCTCAACATACTCGTTCAGTAACTCTATTGAGCCAATGGCGGCAGGAGCCGAGATACTTAGAGGAGCGATGATCGCTAGTTTGTTCAGTTTGCGTAACATAACTGACGCATTGTGTTTTAGACGATCGTTGTCATGGGCGCTTTGCATACTTTTAATGCTAATTCGCAGTTGGGTCAGGGTTTCGAGGCTGTCCATAATGTACTGCCAGTTCATGTGATAGTCATCATGAAGATCATCTCGTTGCTCAATAGCTAGCCAAGCAATGGTTACCTCGTCCATCAAGAACAGCGTGTGTCGAATTAACTTACCGTGTTCCATCTGGTTGCGTGCGACTGACATGTCATGCCATTCTTCTAGCACTTTACCGATTTTAATCTGTAGCACACGATACATAGGCTTGTTTTCAAAACGTGATGTATCAACCAGAATATTTAACTTACTGTTCAACTCCAACGCAATTTGTTCTATTTCTTGTTCTTTATCATGTCGAAATTGAAGAGAGTAATGTGTCGCCGTTCGATGACGACGAAGTAACTGGATAACATCGCGTAATAGCGTTAGTAGTTCGTATCTGCGGGCATGTTGTTGCTCTCGCTTAGAAGACAGATGATACATGCCCGCTAAAATCGCAACGGATAATATAATCGATATCAAAACAAACATAACCAACTCCTTGTTATTGTTTGGACCTAGCAAGGACAGTTATGCAATTTTTGCACCGACATTAAATCCATAAAAAACAACCAGTTATTTTTAAATGAAGTAGATAGGTTGCATATCTATGGTGCAATTCGCACTAAAAGTGTGAGTTTGTTCAAAAAAATCCCTGCCAATAAGCAGGGATTTGTATTTTTACTTCAATCGGTATTACATGACTCGCATACCAGGTTGAGCCCCCTCATGTGGCTCAAGAATCCACAAGTCGCTGCCTCCAGGGCCAGCCGCTAGGATCATGCCTTCAGACATACCAAACTTCATCTTACGAGGTTTTAGGTTCGCAACCATTACGGTTAGCTTGCCTTCTAGCTCTTCAGGTTTGTACGCTGACTTGATACCAGAGAACACTTGGCGAGTTTCACCACCGATATCTAATTGGAACTTAAGCAGTTTGTTTGCTTTTGGTACTTCTTCGCAAGAGATAATACGAGCGATGCGCATGTCAACGGCGGCAAAAGCGTCGAAATCAATCTCTTCAGCGATTGGATCTTTGTCTAGTTCAGTTTGACTAGCCTTGTTCTTTTCCGCTTCTGCTTTCTCTTTCGCCGCCATTTCTGCCGCTGCATCTTCTTTCGATGCTTCGATCATCGCTTCGATATTTTTCGGATCAATACGGTTGAATAGCGCTTTGAACTTAGTAATTTCGTGACCCGTTAGTGGCGCAGCAATGTTTTCCCAAGTCAGTTCCTGGTTTAGGAACGCTTCAGTACGTGCAGCAAGTGCTGGCATGACCGGTTTTAGGTAAGTCATCAGTACGCGGAACAGGTTGATACCGACAGAACAGATTTCTTGTAGTTCCTGATCTTTGCCTTCTTCTTTTGCCACAACCCACGGTGCTTTTTCGTCAACGTATTGGTTTGCTTTGTCAGCCAATGCGGTAATTTCACGAATAGCTCGACCAAATTCACGCGTTTCGTAAAGCTCAGCGATACGGTCAGCTGCTGCAACAAATTCGTTGTACAGCTCAGGTTCTGCGAAGTTGTCAGATAGTTTGCCTTCAAAACGTTTCGCGATGAAACCGGCGTTACGTGATGCTAGGTTAACGATCTTGTTTACAACGTCAGCGTTTACGCGTTGAGTGAAGTCTTCAAGGTTAAGGTCTAGGTCGTCGATACGGCTGTTTAGCTTCGCTGCGTAGTAGTAACGTAGACATTCTGGATCTAAATGATCAAGGTAAGTGCTCGCTTTAATGAACGTGCCTTTAGACTTAGACATCTTCGCACCGTTGACGGTTACGTAGCCGTGTACGAACACATTGTTAGGCTTACGGAAACCAGAACCTTCTAGCATTGCTGGCCAGAATAGGCTGTGGAAGTAGACGATGTCTTTACCGATGAAGTGGTACAGTTCTGCTTCGCTATCTTGCTTCCAGTATTCGTCAAAGTTTAAGTCGTCACGCTTATCACATAGATTTTTGAAAGAACCCATGTAGCCGATCGGTGCGTCTAGCCATACATAGAAGAATTTGTTCTTCTCACCTGGGATCTCGAAACCAAAGTAGGGTGCATCACGCGAGATATCCCATTGTTGCAGTCCAGATTCAAACCACTCTTGCATTTTGTTCGCGGTTTCAGCTTGTAGTGAGCCAGAGCGAGTCCACTCTTTTAGCATGCTTTCAAACTGAGGTAAGTCGAAGAAGAAATGTTCTGAGTCTTTCATAACTGGTGTGGCACCAGAGACAGCAGATTTAGGATTGATCAGTTCTGTTGGGCTATAAGTTTCACCACAGTTGTCACAGTTGTCACCATATTGATCTTCAGACTTACATTTAGGGCACGTGCCTTTTACGAAGCGGTCCGGTAAGAACATTTCCTTTTCTGGGTCGAATAGCTGAGATATGGTACGGCTCGAGATAAAACCGTTTTTCTTCAGTTCTAGATAGATATGTGAAGCCAGTTCGCGGTTTTCTTCTGAGTGCGTGCTGTGGTAGTTATCAAAGCTAATATCAAAGCCTGCAAAGTCTTTTTGGTGCTCTTCACTGACCGCTGCAATCATTTCTTCAGGAGATATACCCATCTGTTGCGCTTTAAGCATGATTGGCGTGCCGTGAGCATCGTCAGCACAAATGAAATTTACAGTGTTGCCACGTAGGCGTTGGTAACGAACCCAAATGTCCGCTTGGATATGCTCAAGCATATGACCAAGGTGGATCGAACCGTTAGCGTACGGAAGGGCACAAGTTACCAGCAGTTTCCTTGAAGGAAGGTGTCTTGGATCGTTTGCCATACTTAATATTCGCTTTTCTTGATAGGTATAAAAGATTTGATGGACAATACTACCCCATGAGCTCACTAACTCCAAGGTGTCAAACTGTGGAATGCCTTAGTTTTTTTAGGGTTCTGCTTCTAACATGTCAGTGGTAGCATGGCTCTTAAAAGGAGGATTTATGCATTCGTTCACTTCAAAGCAAGATTTTTGTGATTGGTTCAACCAATTTCAACATCCACAGTTGGTGGAAAACTGGGCAGATATCCACGGTGTCATAGTTGTTCAGGCTACGGGAAACGTAGAAATACAATTGCCATTTGCGAGTCACGCACTCAAAGAAGAACTTTGCGTATGGATTCAGCAGCAACAAGCGTCAAAGGTTGTTCCACCATTTGACTACCAGATCTTGGTCAATGTTAAAGCTCTTGAAACGCAGGTGGCGAATGGCGTTAAAGGCGTTAAAAATATCATTGCAGTCAGCTCTGCAAAAGGTGGAGTCGGCAAATCGACCACTGCCGTTAACCTAGCATTAGCCATTGCGCAGTCAGGGGTGAAGGTCGGGTTACTCGATGCGGATATTTATGGTCCTTCAGTACCCATGATGCTGGGGCAAGAAGATGCGAAGCCTCAAGTTCGCGACTCGAAATGGATGGAGCCTATTTTCGCTCATGGCATCTATACTCATTCTATTGGTTATTTAGTGGATAAATCAGAAGCCGCTATTTGGCGTGGTCCTATGGCGTCGAAAGCACTATCTCAGCTGTTAAACGAGACGGAGTGGCCTGACTTGGATTATTTGGTCATTGATATGCCGCCGGGTACGGGTGATATTCAGTTGACGTTGTCTCAACAGATCCCTGTTACAGGGTCTGTACTGGTTACCACACCACAAGATTTAGCGTTGGCAGATGCACGTAAAGGTGCGGCAATGTTTAATAAAGTGAATGTCCCTGTGGTTGGGGTTGTAGAAAACATGAGTTACCACATATGTAGTCAATGTGGAGCTAAAGAGCATATTTTTGGTATGGGTGGCGCGGAAAAAATGTCGCAAGAATTTGGCTTAGCCTTGTTGGGCCAAATACCACTGCATATTCAAATGCGTGAAGATATCGATGCTGGTATGCCGACGGTTGCAGGACGGCCTGAAAGTGAACATGCAGGATATTATAAGCAACTCGCTGATCAGGTGTGTAGTCGCTTATTTTGGCAAGGAAAGCCAAAGCCTGATGCAATTGATTTCACTATGGTCAATTAAGGTTAATAGGCCTAGTTTGTTAATATTTGTGATGTAAAGTTGCGTATTTTAACGTTTGCTCAGAGCGTAGGCTCTGGGCGAACAGAAAACTGAGACTAAACTCTAATTGCAGCTAGCAACTAGGGTATGAACTCCCTATAATCATGCGGTTTATTTTATGTGACTGTAAATCTTCATCGGGTGCAAACTAATGTCTGATAATAATCAATGCGTAATCGTCGGTATTGCTGGCGCTTCTGCTTCTGGAAAAAGCTTGATCGCAAGTACCATTTACAATGAGATTCGCGAGAAAGTTGGCGACCATCAAATCGGAGTTATCACGGAAGATTGCTACTACAATGACCAAAGTCACTTGAGCATGGAAGAGCGCGTAAAGACTAACTATGACCACCCGAGTGCGTTAGATCACGACTTGTTGTGTGAGCACCTAGAAAAGTTAGTTCGTGGTGAAGCGGTTGAAGTGCCGGAGTATAGCTACTCTGAGCACACTAGAACAAGTAATACGACGACCCTAACCCCGAAAAAAGTGATCATTTTAGAAGGTATTCTTCTCCTGACTGATCCGCGTTTACGGGACCTGATGCACGCGACGGTATTTATGGATACGCCGTTGGATATCTGTCTTCTTCGTCGTGTTAAACGTGATGTTGAAGAGCGCGGACGTACTATGGAGTCCGTACTTAAGCAGTATCAACAAACCGTGCGTCCGATGTTCATGCAATTTATCGAACCTTCTAAGCAATATGCGGACATCATTGTACCTCGTGGCGGAAAAAACCGTATTGCCATTGATGTATTAAAAGCTCACATTGCAAGACTTTTGAAAGCATAGGCGTGGATTAAGCGGTATCGCTTTATTTTTATGAAAAGAAGTGGCACTTTAGGTGTCACTTCTTTTTTTTATCTTCAAATTAGTCAGTTACAGTTAAATGAGTTGAACTTCGTTCTCTGTTGGAAGTCTCTGACTATAATCTAAAAAAAAATGCGCTAGGAAAAACAAATGAAGAAACTGCTCATAATACTCGCGATACCAGTGGTACTCGTCTTGGGTGCCATTTTGGCGTTAACCATTTTCGTTAACCCCAACCAATTTAAGCCTCTTATTGTAGAACAAGTACAGAAACAAACGGGTTTGGAACTGGTGATCGAGGGCGATCTCAGTTGGCAATTTTTTCCATCCGTTGGTTTAGAGCTTGGCCGTACTGCGCTGAAAAATCCACAAGGCTTTAGTCAGCCAAATCTATTCAAAGTCGAGACGGTCGGTGTTGACGTATCAGTTATGCCGCTGCTCAATCAGCATTTAGAAATTGGTAATGTCACTCTTGATGGCGCTGACTTTTACTTAGAAATTCTAGAAGATGGCACTAAGAACATCGATGCACTTACGCAAGCACAATCTCAGCAAGCAGAACAGAAAGAGGAAGTGGCTTCAGTTCCTGAAGAAAGCCAGTCTGCGAGCACTGGTTGGAAAGTGGATTTAGCGGGTGTTACGGTCTCGAATAGCTCGCTAGAAATACAAGATAATCAAGCAGGTAATTTTACTAAGCTGTATGACATTACTTTGAATCTCTCAGAGTTTGCGTTTGATAGCTGGACGAGCGCAGACTTTGCAGTGAAAGGCGAAATGAATGAACAGAAGTTTGCAGCGCAAGGTAAGGCAGACTTCATGGTGTCAGAAGGTTTGGCAAGTTACGCGCTGAAGAACGTTAATGTGGATGCCAGTTACTCGGATCCAAACAATGTGATTGAATCAGCGACGATTGGTCTAGACACGTTTGAGGTTGACCAAGCCAACAAGCTTACCTATGCCTTAAAAGGGGTGGTGTCTGATTTACAAGTGACCATGCAAGGTGACGGTCAGCTCACCGTAGATAAAAACTTCAGTAAAGTTCAATTAGCCGAATTGACGCTGAAGTCGACATTAGAAGGGCAATCACTACCTCAGTCTCCAATGAAAGTAGATATGGTCTCAGATCTTTCTTTCGATATCGTGAAGAGCCATTTAAGTTTTATCCTGGAAAAGCTGACGGCCAATGCAATTGCGCTTGATGGAAAAGCAGACGTTACTTTGGCTGATATCCCGCAAGTTCGTTTTGCGTTGCATAGCCCTGAAATCGATTTGGATTCGTTCCTTGGTCTGGATAAGCCAAACGAATCTAAAGCAGATACCTCTGCAGGAGAAAGCAAAGCATCTACTGAAACTGAACCAGATTTGTCAGCGTTGAAAGCAATGGATGTTAAAGGGGATATTACAGTCGATAAATTTAAAGCCGCTAACGCGCACATGCAAGCGGTAAAAGCGAGCTTTACGGTTAACCGTGGCTTGGCAGAATTAACATCGTTCAGCTCGAAGCTTTATCAAGGTAGTGTTAACGCAAAAGCACAGTTAGATGCACGCAAGACCCCTGCGACATACACTGTCAAAAAATCCATCAAAGGCGTGCATGTTCAGCCATTATTGGTTGATGTGGCAGATAATGATACGTTGGAAGGCACTGGTAATATTGACGTTAATGTGAAAGGCAGTAGCTTAACGCCTACTGGGATTAAAAAGAACTTAACGGGTACCGTGGTGATAAATTTTGCAGATGGTGCCGTGCACGGGGTCAACGTCGCGCAAATTATTCGTGAGAACTACGCCAAATTCAAAGGTCAGTCCGTTGAAGGGACAAGCGAAGTAAAGAAAACGGACTTCAGTGCTATGACTGCGACATTGAAGCTAAACGGCGGTGTTGCTTCTACGAATGACATGCAAGCCCAGTCCCCACTGCTTCGTGTACGTGGTAATGGTAAGGCGAACTACCTTAACGAAACCGTCGACTTTACTATCAGTACGTCAATCGTTGGCACACTGGAAGGGCAGGGTGGAAAGAATATCGATGAACTGAAAGATATTACCATTCCAATTAATGTCTCTGGGAAATGGGCGGATCCGAAATTCAAGCTGGTGTTCGATGATGTTCTTAAAGAGAAAGCGCGCAAAGAAATTGACCGTGGTGTCGAAAAGCTCACGGATAAAATTAAAGATGAGAAAACGAAAGAAGCGGTCGATAGTCTAATTAAAGGCCTATTTAACTAGGTATTTGAGCTCCTAGGAAAAGACTATTTCGATTTCGGAACGCTTCGCTCACAGAGTACGGAGTACAGACAGTGACTCCGTACTCTGTAATCCGTATTCCAAAATAGTAAACACAAATATGCCAACAAAGAGGCACATAGCCTCCGTTGCGCTCGCCTAGGACCTAGGACCTTATTTGCCTAGTACCTTTTTCCCCTACCAATCCACACCTTTGAGTGCTTTGACGCCTGACTCGAAAGCATGTTTGACGTTTTTGACTTCGGACACCGTGTCGGCCATTTCGATTAAAGTTCTATGTGCGCCTCGTCCGGTAATAATCACTGATTGCATTTTGGGCCGGTTGCTCAGTGCATCGACGACTTCATCTAAATCAATGTAACCATAGCTGACCATATAAGTCAGTTCGTCAAATAAAACGACATCAATAGATTCATCTTGCAGCATGCGTTTACACTCTTGCCAAACTAGCTGTGCAGCCTCGGTATCCGCCGTTTTGTTCTGAGTTTCCCACGTAAAGCCAGTGGCCATCACTTGGAATTCTACACCGAGTTTCTCAAGCAGGTTACGTTCGCCGTTGTCCCAGGTGCCTTTTATAAACTGTGCGACTGAACATTTTAAGCCATGCCCTACCGCGCGCGCGATGGTGCCGAAGCCCGATGTTGACTTGCCTTTACCGTTACCAGTGATGATTAATAACAAGCCTTTTTCTTCTTGAGCGGCGGCGACTCGTGCGTCGACTTGCTCTTTAACTTTCTGTTGGCGAGCTTTGTGGCGAGCTTGCTTATTCTCTTCGCTAGATGTCATATTTTCTTAATTCCTTTTGGTTCAGCGTAACTTATGCGCCTGAACTTGGGTTAGCTGATTTTACTCGCTATGATAGACCAACCATAAGTGAAGAAAAACCATCGAATAAATCAGGGAATAAAATGAAGAAAATACTTGTTGTGTGCATGGGTAATATTTGCCGTTCACCGACCGGAGAGGCGGTATTGAAAGCGAAAGCTCTTGAACAAGGGGTTAATGTGGAGGTGGACTCAGCAGGCACGATAGGTTACCACACTGGTCACTCCCCAGATCGTAGAGCGATGGTGGCAGGAAAACTACGAGGGTACTCGTTTGATGGTATGCGTGCTCGACAAGTTGCAGTCAGTGACTTTGAATACTTTGATATGATTCTTGCCGCAGATAAAGCTAACTTGGCCGATTTGTTAGATATGTGCCCGTCAAAATATCGCGATAAAGTGTCATTGTTTTTAAGTCACTCAACATCGGCTTACGATGAGATTCCCGATCCGTACTATGGGGATGGCGATGGATTTGAGCTGGTTTTAGATTTAATCGAAGATGCTTCGGTCGAGATCTTGAACAAACTGTAATCTCAGTTTGGGTGATACAAAACATCGGGTTTGTAAAACGAAAAAAGGGATGAGTTTTACTCATCCCTTTTTGTTTGCTGCGCTTTAACCCGCTAAAAGGTCTGTCGCTACTTTGTAACTTGGGTCTTCTTTTACATTGATTTCCACTAGGCTACCTGCTTTGTCTAGTACCTTGCGACAATCAGGGCTTAAATGGCGAAGGTGCAATGTCTTACCCTGGCTAGCATAGCGCTCTGCGAGCGTCTCAATGGCCTCAATAGCAGAGTGATCGGTAACGCGAGAGTCGGCAAAATCAACGATGATATCGTTGGGATCGTCTTGAGCATTAAATAACTCAAGGAAGCTTGCTGCGGAACCAAAGAAGATAGGACCGTGGATTTTATATTCCTTTGAACCCTCTTCATTAATACACGTATCGGCATAGATGTGTTTTGCATGTTGCCAAGCGAACATCAATGCAGAGGCAATCACGCCAACCGCGACCGCAATGGCTAAGTCAGTAAGAACAGTTACGACGGTTACAAGGACTATAACAAAAAAGTCTTGTTTTGGTACGCGGCGGGCAAGTTTGAAGGTTGCCCATTCAAAAGTGCCAATCACAACCATAAACATAACGCCAACCAGTGCCGCAAGCGGAATCATCTCAATCAAAGAGGATGCAAACAGAATGAACATCAGTAGAGCAACAGCGGCAACAATGCCGGACAGACGTCCACGGCCCCCGGAGTTCACGTTAATCATGGATTGACCAATCATTGCACAACCACCCATGGCACCAAACACTGAACACGTCATGTTGGCCATACCCTGACCAATACATTCACGGTTAGACTGACCACGACTGTTCGTCATCTCATCTAGCACTGTTAGAGTCAGTAGAGACTCGATCAAGCCAATAGCAGCGAGAATAATGGCATACGGAAGAATGATTTGTAGCGTTTCTAGCGTAAACGGCACCATCGGAATCGAGAAGGTTGGTAGTGAACCAGCCAAAGTCGCAGCCTCATCCCCAGACATGGTGCGCAGAAAATCCACAACAGTACGGGTTTCAAGGTCCAAGCCGATAACCAGTGCGGTAACGGTCACAATCGCGACAAGCGAAGACGGCACTGCTGTGGTGATTTTGGGTAAAAAGTGAATGATAGCCATCGTTAATGCCACCAGGCCAAGCATAAGCATCATCTGGTCTTGTGGTAACCATGTGAGCATTCCATTGAGGTCTGGTGCTTTAAACTGACCTAATTGAGCAAGGAAAATCACAATGGCTAAGCCGTTAACGAAGCCAATCATTACTGGGTGTGGAACAATTCTGATAAATTTCCCCAGCTTAAAAAGCCCCGCGCAGACTTGCAGAATGCCCGCCAGCATAATCGCTGCAAACAGGTACTGTACGCCATGCGTTGCGACCAGCGAGACCATGACTACAGCCATCGCGCCTGTCGCTCCCGAGATCATCCCAGGACGTCCACCAAAGATTGAAGTCACGAGGCCGACGATAAACGCAGCGTATAGACCGACCATTGGATCTACGCCTGCAACGAAAGCAAATGCGACAGCCTCAGGGACTAACGCGAGAGCGACGGTTAAACCTGATAGCACATCGTTTTTTACTGAGTGCTTAGTAAATTGCGGAAATTCGAACATGTTGGTTTTTAGTTCTCGTTGAGATGAGTTTATTCCGACACATATTCGTATTTGCTTTAGCCGCTGATAGCAAATGGATAGTCAATTCACACAGCGTAAACCGTAGTAGTAAAAGAGTCGCATTAGAATGGTGTCGAAAACTTGAGTCGGCGAATCCTATCAAAAAAGTGTGACTAAGTTCAAGAATGATACGGATATTGAACAACAAATGTGATCTACTATTGATATTTTAATGAGTATTTCTGCTTATGTGCTTTTATGAGCGATAAAAAAAAGGCTGCCTATGAAGGCAGCCTTAGTTTTCTTCTGTAACTCAGTGCAAATAGATCGACTTAGCTAAAGTTAGGCTTTGTCATTGCCGCTGAAGCGCTATTTTTAGCAACTTGACTACCTGCACCTTTCGGCTGGTAGCGATCGCGCTTAAGCGGCGCTGCAGTCACTTGTATTTCGCGTAGCTCTTGTGGACCAGGAGCTTTTGTCATCGGTGCGCTCGCTCTTGGTTTAGCCGTAACTTTGATAACCGTTGCTTTAGGCTCTGCGGTTGCAACTGGTGTAGCAGGTGCTTCAACTGCAGTCTCTTCTACAGCTTCTTCAACCGCATCAGTCACAGGTTTCTCTGCCACAGGCTTCTCTGTTTCTACAACCGTATCCGTTGCTTCAACAACAGGCGATTCCACTTTTGCTGCTTCAGAAGCGATAGATTCAACGGCAATAGATTCAGTTACTGTTGTCTCCGCAGCCTGAACAACAGGTGTGTCCACTTTGACTTCTACTGCTTCCTGTGCGACAGGTGTTTCTGCTACTTGTTGAACTTTTGGCTCAATAGTTGGAGCTTCAGATGTTACAGGTTGTTCGCGACGTAGAATCACTTTACCCATGGCCATCTCAGGACACGCAAAGCCACCGTAAGTTACAGCCACTGCGGTTTCTTCCTTCACGGCTGCTTGTTTCTTAGGAGCAGCTTTAGGAATGTAGCGTGGCATCACTTTACCCATCGCCATTTCTGGAGAGGCAACCCCACCTTTGCGTAGACGGAATGGGTTAGGGCGACGATCACGGCCACGACGACGACGTTGACCACTAGCACGTAAATGACGAGGAGAACGACGGTTACGGCGTTGTTTCGACTCGGCTTGCTTGTTGTCTTGCTCTTGCTGAACTGGTGCTGTCGTTTCTACTGGCGTTTGTTCTACTGCAACCTCAGCCGTTTCTGCCACTTTAATTGGCTCTTCAACTGGTGCCGTTGCTTGTTGCTGGTCTTTAACGCGAACCGATTTATTGATTTTACGACGTTGACGGCGCTCTTTCACTTTTTCCGTTTTCGCATTTGCCTTGGCTTTGTTGGCTTCAGGCTTCGCGTCTGGTTGAGTTTCAGTGCGAGCTTCTTCAGCAAGCTGTAGACCCTTTTCAACTACTTTTGTATTGGCTTTTTGCTCTTGAGCTTTGTCTGCTTGTTGAGCTTTTGGCTTACGTTTTTGATTACGGTTCTTTTGCTTGTTGGCAGTTTGCTGTTGAGCGTCGTTATTTTGCTCATTAGTTTGCTGCTCATCACGAGGTTTACGACGACGGCGATTATCACGATTGTCGCGTTGGTTATTGCGACGACGATCGTTGCGCTCGTTACGCTCACGTTTATTGCGCGTATTGTCGCGGTTATCCTGTGAATCTTGTTGTGGCTTCGATTCTTCTTGTGCAGTCTCTGAACCACCAAACAGGAAGCTTCCCAGCGCTTTAAATAAGCGACTGAATAATCCTGGTTGCTGTTCAACTGGTGCTGTTTCCTTCACTGCTTGAGGCTCTGGCTTAGCGACAGGTGCCGGTGCAGATTGTGATGGAGAAGCAAACCCTTTTAGCGCTGGTTCTTCAAGGCGTTTAGGTTTGATGTCGATTTCAACAGGCTCTTTACCTTCTGCTTCTTTCAATGCTTCCAGCTTTTTAGGAAGTAGGTAAGAAATGAGATCGAACTCTTCCCCTTCACGAACACGAATAACTTCGAAATGCGGTGTTTCCATGTCTGAATTTGGAACAACCGTAATTTTCACTTCTTGGATACGTTCGATGTGATTAACAGAACGACGTTTTTCGTTCAGAAGGTAAGACGCAATTGGAACTGGAACGACTGCTAACACTTGTGCCGTATTGTCTTTCAATGCTTCTTCTTCGATTAGACGAAGCACTGATAACGCAAGAGATTCATTATCACGGACGACGCCTGTCCCACTACAACGTGGACAGATGTGGTGGCTCGCTTCTGCGAGAGAAGGGCTCAAACGTTGACGAGACATTTCGAGCAGACCAAAGCGAGAGATGCGACCAATTTGAACACGAGCGCGGTCTAGGCGAACGGCTTCACGTAGGCGGTTCTCAACTTCGCGCTGGTGGCGTACCGGTGTCATGTCGATAAAGTCGATAACAACCAGACCACCTAGATCACGAAGACGTAGCTGACGGGCAATCTCATCGGCTGCTTCTAGGTTGGTATTTAGGGCCGTTTCTTCGATATCGCCACCTTTAGTTGCTCGGGCAGAGTTGATATCGATCGAAGTTAGGGCTTCTGTTGGGTCGATGACAATTGAGCCACCAGACGGCAAGCGAACTTCACGCTGGAAAGCTGACTCTATTTGACTCTCAATTTGGTAGTGGCTAAACAGAGGTACTTCGCCGTCGTATTTTTTAACTCGGTTCAGGAAGTCTGGTCGTACCAACTGAATGTGCTCTTTCGCACGTTCATAAATAGTATTGCTATCAATCAGGATTTCGCCGATGTCACGTCTTAAATAATCGCGAATCGCTCGAACGATAACATTACTTTCTTGGTGGATTAAGAATGGAGCAGGATTAGCGTCTGCTGCACCTTTGATTGCGCCCCAATGGTTAAGTAAGACGTTAAGATCCCACTCTAGCTCTTCAGCACTTTTTCCGACACCTGCAGTACGAACGATTAGACCCATACCCTGTGGCAGTTCTAATGTACTTAAAGCAGCTTTCAGTTGAGTACGTTCGTCACCTTCGATTCGACGAGAAATACCGCCAGCTCGAGGGTTGTTAGGCATTAGTACGAGGTAACTACCTGCAAGAGAAATGAAAGTAGTCAGAGCTGCGCCCTTGCTACCACGTTCCTCTTTTTCAACCTGAACGATGACTTCCTGGCCTTCAGTTAGCACTTCCTTAATGCTAGGGCGACCTTGGTATGTGTATCCTTCAGGAAAATATTCGCGGGCGATTTCTTTTAGTGGGAGGAAACCGTGACGCTCAGCACCGTAATCAACAAATGCGGCTTCTAAGCTAGGTTCAATACGTGTGATACGTCCTTTATAGATATTTGCTTTTTTTGATTCATGTCCTGGACTCTCGATATCTAGATCGAAAAGTCGCTGGCCATCAACCAGTGCGACACGCAACTCTTCTTTTTGAGTTGCGTTAATTAACATTCTTTTCATTGAAAATTCTCGTTGTCTTTTCTTTTATCTTTCTTGTCGGCTTGCCACTGTTTTGTCGCTTTTTCACGGTGCCTGATCCCATGGCTTGTAGTTTGCAGCCTCCCGGCTGGAAGGGGATGCTCTAGGGCACTTCAGTTATTACAAATCTCTTTAGGTCTCTGTCGAAAACGTAGACTTGTAACCCGCTGTTGGGCGGTAGGTACTCAACGTGAATATGCGAGGAGTAGAGTGGCAAGAGTATTGAAATCAACGTGTCTTACGCCAATGCAGCACTTGATTATCAACAATCTACTCACATTGCTTGAGGAATTTTTATTGGTAATGAATGAAATGTAACCAACTCTTCCTTAGCAGCTGTGAACTATAGCAGTGCGCGTGGCTATCAGCAATCTGCTTTGAGTTAAACGATAGAAAAATTGGTGCTTAATTCAAATTTTCTATTTGATAACTGGCTGTTTCATAAGCAATTGAATCATGTAATTTGGATAAGATCGAAAAGAAACGGAGAACTTGATTGAGACTTTTAATAATTTAAACAAAAACTTGGCGATTTTTAGACTAGCCTATACTGTCGACTGTTTGTTTTGCGACAAGAATAATGTGAAGTCGAACGGAATTGGGTTTACAATAGCGCCCATGAGCGAAATAAGAACACAAGTCCAGTTCGTCGATATCGACGAAGACATGGCCGGTCAACGCATTGATAATTTTTTGCGTAACCAATTAAAAGACATTCCCAAAAGCATGATTTATCGAATCGTGCGTAAGGGAGAAGTGCGCGTCAATAAAAAACGCATCAAAGCAGAATACAAACTCAAATCAGGTGATTTGGTTCGTATTCCTCCTGTAACGATAGAAAAGAAAGAAGACGACGTAGCACCAAGCACTAAGCTTAACCGCGTAGCAGAGTTAGAACATATGATCATCTATGAAGATGATCATATGTTAATTCTCAATAAGCCATCGGGTACGGCTGTTCATGGTGGCAGCGGCTTAAAATTTGGGGCAATAGAAGCGTTACGTGCATTGCGGCCTGAAGCTCGCTTCCTTGAGCTTGTTCACCGTATTGATAGAGACACCTCGGGAATTTTGCTGGTGGCGAAAAAACGGTCTGCTTTACGTCACTTGCAAGCTCAATTTCGAGCAAAGACGGTGAAGAAGTTTTACTTCGCTTTAGTCATGGGGCAATGGAAAAGCAGTTGTAAAGTCGTGAATGCCCCGCTGCTAAAAAATGAAGTAAATAGCATTGTACGGGTAAACCCAAACGGAAAACCGTCTGAAACGCGTTTTAAAGTACTCGAAAAATTTGAGCAGGCGACACTAATTCAAGCAAGCCCTATTACTGGCCGTACGCACCAAATACGAGTGCATACTCAGTATACAGGCCATCCAATTGCTTGGGATGACCGATATGGCGATCGTCGTTTTGATGCCTATACAGGACAGTTTGGTTTAGACCGACTTTTCCTCCATGCGGCGAATATCAAGTTCCAGCATCCTTCAAATGATGAGTGGATGGAAATTAACGCGAAGATGGAACCTAAGTTAGAAAAAATGCTGGCTGGTTTAAGAAAAGCTTAACGGTGTTTTTTCGCCTACGTTTCTGCCTAAAGTAACTTTTGGCTAAAAGCAACTTCTAATCTAAAAAACACCTAAGGGAGCCATTGGCTCCCTCAATTGTATTTGGGTTAAAGAACATCCAACCCTTGAACGCGCAACATGTCAATTAAGTCAATCAGTGGCAAACCTACAAGCGTGTTCGGATCTTTACCTAACAGTTGTGTAAATAAGCAAATTCCCATTCCTTCACTTTTAAAGCTGCCTGCACAGTAAAATGGCTCCTCTCTATCAACATAACGCTCAATCTGTTCACGAGTTAAATCGCGGAAGTGCACCTCGAAGGTATCATAAGCCGTTTCAGTGTGGCCTGTGTCGGTGTTGTGAACGGCAAGACCTGTGTAAAAAGTGATGACTTTGCCGCTTTGGTCAAGTAATTGTGTGATGGCGTTTTGTCGATTGAGTGGTTTACCAACGATATTGTTGTTAATCACGCAAACTTGATCGCTACCGATGACTAAACTCGGTTGGTCAACGCGACAGGAAGTGGCTTTATTCTTTGCTAGTCGCATGACGAGTTCTGTTGGTTTTTCGTGATCTAGAGGCGTTTCGTCACAATTCGGTGATAAACAAATAAATGGAATAGAAAGCTTTTCCAGCAGTTGTTTGCGAAAAGGGGAAGTTGAAGCTAAAACCAGTTGGTAATTTTTCATTTTGAATTACAATTCACAAGAGCATTTCCGATAGGATAAACGATCAAAAATGATTCTGGCTAATGCTCTGTATGATAAGCGCAAAAAAGAACAACTTTTTTGCCTTTTTCTTTGACTAATTTTGATTTGGAAGATAATATTCGCGCCCTATGCAAAAGGTAAAGATACCGCGAACGGTTGACCCGGCTAAAGCGGCACAAAAACGATTAGATTACGATGGCATTGTTCAGGCGAGTCTTTTCAAACGCTTAGCGAAAGCAACTGAAGGCGTAAAACGCGACGCAGAAGTCTCATTGTCATTTGAGATGGATGAACAGCGACTCGTTGTTATCTCTGGTAAAGCTAACATCGACGTCGATTTAGAATGTCAGCGTTGTAATGAGGTATTCACACACGCGTGTGAAGTTGAATTCCTTTACACTCCTTACTACGGTGAGAAGACGGAAGAGGAAGCACCAGACATTTATGATTTGGTAGATCTAAATGAATACGGTGAATTAGACCTTATACAACTGGTTGAAGATGAGTTCATCTTAGAATTGCCTCAAATAGCAATGCACGATGAAGCGGATTGTAGCGTTGATTCAAATAACATGGTTTTTGGTGAGCTTCCTGAAGAAATTGAGGAAAAGAAACCGAACCCATTCGACGTTTTGAAAAGTCTGAAAAAGTAAACGGTGTGGTAGCCATTTCTTATTCAGATTTTTAACCCAATAGTATAGGAGTAGGGTCAATGGCCGTACAAAAAAACCGTAAAACTCGTTCTAAGCGCGGTATGCGTCGTTCACACGATGCGCTAACTACAGCTGCACTATCTGTAGACGCGACTTCTGGTGAAACTCACCTACGTCACAACGTAACTGCTGAAGGTTACTACCGTGGCAAGAAGGTTATCAACAAGTAAGGTTGATCCTTTGCAAAGTATTACCGTTGCACTTGATGCAATGGGCGGGGATTTTGGTCCTCGCGTAACAGTGCCTGCCGCCGTGCAGGCACTGTCTCATTTCCCAGAGCTAAAAGTGATCCTTATTGGTGATCAATCTTTGATCACGTCTCAATTATCTCAATTAGGTGTTTCTACCGGTCCTCGTTTGGCTATTCTTCATAGCGAGAAAGTTATATCGAACTGCGAAAAACCGTCATTGGCATTGCGCAATAGCCGAGATAGCTCGATGCGTAAAGCGATTGAACTGGTTTTAGATCAGGAAGCGGACGCCTGCGTCAGCGGAGGCAATACCGGAGCCTTGATGGCGCTATCTCGTTTTGTTCTCAAATTACTTCCTGGAATTGAGCGTCCTGCGTTGGTATCCGCGTTGCCTACGGTGAGTGGTCAACGTACTTGGATGCTGGATTTAGGTGCAAATGTATCCTGTGACGCAGACAGTCTGTTTCAGTTTGCAGTGATGGGCAGTGCGTTGGCTGAACAGCATTTAGGTCATCGGGCCCGGGTGGCAATTTTAAATATCGGTGCAGAAGAAATTAAAGGCAACGATTTAGTTAAACGTTGTGCAGAAATGCTTTCCCAAACTGATGCAATCCATTTTGTCGGTTATATTGAAGGTAATCAAATTTTGCATGATGTTGCTGACGTCATTGTTTGTGATGGCTTTGTCGGTAACGTATGCTTGAAAGCTAGTGAGGGAACTGCTCAACTTTTTATCGAAAAAATTAAAAGCAGTATGATGGCCTCTACGATAAAGGGTTGGATTGCTAGAAAGTTGTTTTCTCGGCTATTTACTGAACTAAAAACACTGAACCCCGACCAGTATAACGGCGCAAGTTTGCTAGGATTGCGCGGCATTGTCATAAAAAGCCATGGAAGTGCGGATGTATCTGCGATTGTCAATGCACTTGGCGAGGCAGTACATGAGGTCAAACGACAAGTACCAAGCCGTATTAGCGATCGTTTGGAAGCGGTTTTACTCGAGAGGCATTATTAGTCTTCATGTTTAGCAAAATTTTAGGTACTGGCAGCTACCTGCCATCTCAGGTGCGTACAAACGCAGACTTGGAGAAAATGGTAGATACTAGTGATGAGTGGATCGTTGCTCGCACGGGTATTAAAGAGCGTCGAATTTCTGCAGAAAATGAAACTGTAGCTGACATGGCATATTTGGCTGCTGAGCAAGCTATCGATATGGCGGGTATCGATAAAAATGATATCGACCTGATTATTGTCGCAACAACAAGTAGTAGCCATACTTTCCCTTCATCGGCTTGTCAGGTGCAAGGGAAGCTAGGCATTAAAGGATGCCCGGCGTTTGACATTGCCGCGGCTTGCTCTGGCTTTATTTACGGCCTTTCAGTCGCTGATCAACACATTAAATCAGGCATGTGTAAAAAGGTACTGGTTATTGGCTCCGATGCGTTGTCTAAGACTTGTGACCCGACAGATCGATCAACCATCATTTTGTTTGGCGATGGTGCGGGCGCCGTTGTTGTTGGTGCAAGTGAAGAGCCTGGTATCATTTCCACGCACATTTACGCTGACGGAAAATTTGGCGATCTATTGAGTTTAGAAGTGCCTCAGCGTGGTCAAGATGCGGATAAATGGCTGCATATGGCTGGTAACGAAGTGTTTAAAGTTGCGGTGACTCAGCTGTCTAAGTTAGTCAAAGATACGCTAGAAGCCAACAATATGCATAAATCTGAACTAGACTGGCTAGTGCCGCATCAAGCGAACTACCGGATCATTTCAGCGACCGCGAAAAAGCTTTCTATGTCACTGGATCAGGTTGTCGTCACACTAGACAAGCACGGCAATACGTCAGCCGCGACAGTACCTACTGCGCTGGATGAAGCGGTACGTGATGGTCGTATCAAGCGTGGACAAACGTTGCTGCTTGAAGCATTCGGTGGCGGATTCACTTGGGGTTCTGCCCTGGTGAAGTTCTAGGTTTCACGAGAATTCAAAATTTAAGGTGCACTTGGTGCATCTTATTTCTTTTTACTTTGCTTAAAGGGATAAAACATGAGCAAGTTTGCTATCGTATTTCCAGGCCAAGGTTCTCAAGCTGTCGGTATGCTTGCAGATCTAGGCGAACAATATGACGTAGTAAAACAAACTTTTGCAGAAGCATCTGACGCACTAGGTTACGATCTTTGGGCGCTTGTTCAAAATGGGCCTGCTGAAGATCTAAATCAAACTTTCCGTACACAGCCAGCATTGTTAGCGTCGTCTGTGGCTATTTGGCGTGTATGGCAAGAACAAGGCCTTGAGCAGCCAGCTAACTTAGCGGGGCACAGTTTGGGTGAGTATTCAGCACTTGTTTGTGCAGGCGTTATCGATTTTAAAGAAGCCATCAAGCTTGTTGAACTTCGTGGCCAATTGATGCAAGAAGCAGTACCAGCAGGCACGGGTGCAATGTACGCAATCATTGGTTTGGATGATGCGTCTATTGCAAAAGCATGTGAAGAAGCTGCGCAAGGTGAGGTTGTTTCTCCTGTCAATTTTAACTCTCCTGGACAAGTTGTTATCGCTGGTAGCAAAGATGCGGTAGAGAGAGCTGGAGCCTTGTGTAAAGAAGCTGGAGCCAAACGTGCGCTTCCTCTTCCTGTGTCAGTACCATCTCACTGCGCTCTAATGAAGCCAGCGGCAGAGAAGTTAGCCGTTGCGCTAGAGTCAGTCGAATTTAATCAACCGCAACTTCCTGTTATTAACAACGTTGATGTGGTAGCAGAAACTGACCCAGCTAAAATCAAAGACGCGCTTGTTCGTCAGTTACATAGCCCAGTACGCTGGACTGAAAGCGTTCAGCTAATGAGCGAGCAGGGCGTTGAAACTCTGCTTGAGCTTGGTCCTGGTAAAGTACTAACAGGTCTAACAAAACGTATCGTGAAAACGTTAAGTGCAGCAGCGGTCAACGATGTCGCGTCGTTAGAAGCAGCGAAATAATTTAGTGCTTACGCCACGATAAGAAAAGGAAACACAACATGATGAATCTAGAAGGTAAGGTCGCGCTGGTGACAGGCGCCAGTCGTGGTATTGGCCGCGCGATCGCAGAACTTCTTGTTGAGCGCGGTGCAACCGTTATTGGTACGGCAACATCTGAAGGCGGCGCAGCTGCAATCAGTGAGTATCTAGACGGTAACGGTAAAGGTCTTGCACTAAACGTAACAGATGTCGAGTCTATCGAAGCAACACTGAAAACGATCAATGAAGAGTTCGGTGTTATCGATATCCTCGTAAATAACGCGGGTATTACGCGTGATAATCTGTTAATGCGCATGAAAGATGATGAGTGGAATGACATCATCGATACGAATTTGACTCCGATTTACCGTATGTCGAAGGCGGTACTACGTGGCATGATGAAAAAACGTGCAGGTCGTATTATCAACGTCGGTTCGGTTGTCGGAACAATGGGCAATGCAGGTCAAGCTAACTACGCAGCAGCAAAAGCAGGTGTGATCGGTTTCACAAAATCGATGGCTCGTGAAGTTGCTTCTCGTGGTGTTACAGTGAACACTGTTGCTCCTGGTTTCATCGAAACAGACATGACTAAAGCATTAAATGACGACCAACGTGCTGCAACGTTGTCGAATGTACCAGCCGGTCGTTTGGGTGATCCACGTGAAATTGCATCAGCAGTTGTATTTCTTGCTTCACCTGAAGCAGCGTACATAACTGGTGAAACTTTGCATGTAAATGGTGGCATGTACATGGTTTAAAATGACAGTTTATGCAAAATAAGTTATTTTACATTTTTTAAAATAGCCTATAGTTGCTGGTAGCTGTTATAAGCTTGTCGTGCTTGTGCGCAAGATTTGTGCATGATTTAAGTCAAAAATGTATTGAAATTCGGTTAAATTCGCTAATTTTGTGGTTTGACCAGCAAGGACCCCCTTGCAACTTTCAATAGTTCGAATAAACTACGGAAACATCGCATTAGGCGAAATCTGTAAAGGAAAAGAAAAATGAGCAACATCGAAGAACGCGTAAAGAAAATCATTGTTGAACAGCTAGGTGTAGACGAAGCAGAAGTTAAAAACGAAGCTTCTTTCGTTGACGATCTAGGTGCTGATTCTCTAGACACTGTAGAACTAGTTATGGCTCTAGAAGAGGAATTCGACACTGAGATTCCTGATGAAGAAGCTGAGAAGATCACTACTGTTCAAGCTGCAATCGACTACGTAAACAGCGCTCAGTAATTATCTCTTCCAGGCGGTCTCCTAGACCGCCTGAGTTTTTTCTAACTTCTTCTATCCTCTCACAATAGAATTTAATTCCCGGAGAATTATATCGTGTCCAAGCATCGTGTAGTTGTCACTGGCATGGGTATGTTGTCACCGGTAGGCAACACAGTCGAATCATCTTGGAAAGCCCTGCTAGAAGGTCAAAGCGGTATCGTGGATATCGATCATTTCGATACTACGAATTTCTCGACTCGTTTCGCAGGTCTTGTTAAAGATTTCGATTGCACAGAGTACATGTCTAAAAAAGATGCACGTAAAATGGATTTGTTTATCCAGTACGGCATCGCAGCGGGTATCCAAGCTCTAGATAACTCTGGCTTACAAATTACCGAAGAAAACGCGGCTCGAGTTGGTGTTGCAATCGGCTCAGGTATTGGTGGCCTAGAACTTATCGAATCAGGTCACACCGCGTTAGTTGAAAAAGGCCCTCGCAAAGTCAGTCCATTTTTTGTTCCATCAACCATCGTTAATATGGTTGCAGGAAACCTATCTATCATGCGTGGCCTTCGTGGTCCAAACATTGCGATTTCTACCGCATGTACGACAGGTCTGCATAACATCGGCCATGCTGCTCGCATGATTGCCTATGGAGATGCGGATGCAATGGTTGCAGGTGGTGCTGAGAAAGCGTCCACACCTTTAGGTATGGCAGGCTTTGGTGCTGCTAAAGCGCTATCGACCCGTAATGATGAACCTCAAAAAGCCTCACGTCCTTGGGATAAAGGCCGCGATGGTTTCGTTCTCGGTGATGGTGCAGGCGTCGTTGTACTGGAGTCGTATGAACATGCAAAAGCTCGCGGTGCGACGATTTACGCTGAACTTGTAGGCTTTGGTATGTCTGGTGATGCTTACCACATGACTTCTCCTAGTGAAGATGGTTCAGGTGGTGCACTAGCTATGGAAGCGGCAATGCGTGATGCCAACATCACAGGTACACAAGTGGGTTACGTTAACGCACATGGAACGTCGACTCCAGCTGGTGATGTTGCGGAGATCAAGGGTGTGAAACGTGCTCTTGGTGAAGAAGGCGCGAAACAAGTTCTTGTATCTTCAACAAAGTCTATGACTGGCCACCTACTTGGTGCTGCTGGCTCAGTTGAAGCGATCATCACAATTATGTCGTTGGTTGATCAAATTGTTCCGCCAACAATTAACCTTGATGATCCAGAAGAAGGTCTAGATATCGACTTAGTTCCACACACTGCACGTAAGGTAGATGGTATGGAGTATGCCATCTGTAACTCGTTTGGTTTTGGTGGTACGAACGGTTCTTTAGTCTTTAAAAAGTTCGCAGAATAGTCCTTATTTGGACTGTCAGAACTTGTAATCTAACGGCTCGATGCTTAGCATTGAGCCGTTTTGTTTTATTTGATATCTGCGAATTAAAGGTAGCTGAATGTTTTGGGTAAATGGTGTTCCGCAGTCTCATGTTTCCTTGGATGACCGTTCCTTTCAGTATGGAGACGGTTGTTTTACCACTATTCTCACCAAGGAAGGAGAACTGCTTTATTGGCAAGCGCATGTAGAGCGCCTTGATGCTTGTTTGAAAGCATTAATGATACCTTCTCCCGATTGGTCTCTTGTCTTAGAGTGGGCGAATCAAGCTGCAATGGCAGACGAGTACGCAGGCGTTAAAATCCATGTTAGCCGCGGTCATGGTGGAAGAGGGTATAGTCCAGCAGGGATTGACAAGCCGACCGTGACTATCTCAAATTTCTCCTATCCGAGTCATTATCCTGCTTGGCGTAAACAAGGTGTAGACCTTGGCTTATGTGAAACCCGTTTAGGAATTCAGCCGCTTCTTGCCGGACACAAGCATAATAATCGACTTGAGCAAGTGCTTGCCAAAGCAGAACTTGAAAGTACCGAATTTGCGGACGCTGTGACCTTAAATGTGCAAAACCATGTCATTGAAACTACAATGGCCAACCTTTTTTGGGTTAAAGATCATAAGGTTTTCACGCCCGAGTTAACCATGTCCGGTGTCGCGGGCGTCATGCGCCGTAAGGTGTTAGAGCTGCTCGCTACCGAAAAGACGTACGTGAACATAGGCGACTATCTTTTGGAAGACCTGCTTGATGCTGATGAAGCGTTCATGTGTAACTCACTACTCGGTATTGCTCCTATCAGGAGTATTACTATTTCCAATAAAAAAATGCTTTTTCCACAAGGGAAACTGACTCAACGACTGCAAGGGAATTTAACTAAGTGATTAAAAAACTATTGGCTTTTATTGTGCTAATTGCTTTGCTTGGCGCTGCAGGTGTTTATTACGTCGTTTCGCAGACAAAACACTATATCAATCAGCCAATCCAAATTGACCAACCTCAGTTATTTACGGTTAAAAGCGGTGCTAGCTTTAACCAAGTAATACGCCAGTTGATTGAAGAGCAGGTTATCGAGGCTTCAGATTACACGCGAGTGATCCCCCGTCTCTATCCTGAACTAGTACAAGTGCGTGCTGGTACTTACCAGCTAGACACGAAGATGTCGTTCTACCAAGCCTTAGAGCACCTCAATAGTGGCAAAGAACATCAGTTTGCTATAACGTTTGTTGAAGGTAGTCGTTTCTCTGAGTGGATCGATTTATTGAAAGACGCTCCCTATATTGAGCACGATCTCAGTGACTTGCCAGAAAAGGATATGGCAGCCAAGCTAGGTATTCAACGTGATAAGTTAGAAGGGCTCTTTTTAGCTGAAACTTATCATTACACGGCAGGTGCTAGTGAAAGCCAGTTACTTAAGCGTGCCCACCATGAGTTAAACTCCATTTTAGATAGTCGCTGGGAGTCACGCCAAGCTGATTTACCACTTAAGAACAAATACGAAGCATTAATCCTTGCTTCTATTATTGAAAAAGAAACCGCTATTGACTCAGAGCGTGAACGTGTCGCTTCTGTGTTTGTGAATCGATTAAACCGTCATATGCGCTTGCAAACCGACCCAACGGTGATTTATGGCATGGGTGATGACTATGATGGAAATATCCGTAAAAAGGATTTAAGGACATCGACCCCTTACAATACCTACGTCATTGATGGACTGCCGCCAACCCCTATCGCTATGGCGGGAGAAGCCTCTATTAAAGCTGCGCTCAATCCAGAAAGCAGTGGTTATTTATATTTTGTCGCAAGTGGAAAAGGCGGGCATGTCTTTTCTAAATCGCTTGCCGAGCACAACCGCGCAGTGCGTGCCTATTTACGAGAATTAAGAAAGAACAGATGATGAAAGCAAACTTTATTGTTGTGGAAGGCCTTGAAGGCGCAGGTAAAAGCACGGCGATCCAAACGGTATTAGACACGCTCAAACAAGCGGGTATTCAGGACATCGTGAATACACGTGAACCCGGTGGAACCCCACTGGCTGAAAAAATGCGTGCGTTGGTGAAAGAAGAGCATGAAGGGGAGGAGTTGAAAGACATGACAGAATTACTTCTCCTCTATGCTGCGCGAGTACAACTGGTAGAAAACGTAATTAAACCAGCGTTAGCAAACGGACAGTGGGTGGTTGGTGATCGTCATGATCTGTCTTCTCAAGCTTATCAAGGTGGTGGACGTCAAATAGACGCCACGTTAATGAAGAACTTGCGTGATACCACATTGGGTGACTTTAAGCCTGCATTTACGTTGTATATGGATATTGATCCGCGCATCGGCCTAGAAAGAGCGAGAGGTCGGGGTGAGTTAGACCGAATCGAAAAGATGGATATTAGCTTTTTTGAACGTACTCGTGAACGATATTTAGACATAGCACATAGCGATCCTTCTATCGTGGTGATCAATGCAGCGCAGCCCATTGATGAGGTGTCTCGCGATATTCGTGCTGCGTTGAACGATTGGTTGTCCAAACAGTAAGTGAATGTGAGTAACATGAACGTGAATACGCTAAATGTAAGTTTAGGTGAAGCATGCTAGATGATTTACCGTGGCTAAAACCCGTTTGGGAGAATCTCAAAGCTGGCTTAGAGGCTGATCGGATACCCGGTGCGTTACTGTTACAAAGTGAGGCAGGGCTGGCCGTTGGTGCATTAGTCGAACGGTTTTGCCATGCATTATTGTGCCAAAATTACCCAAGTGAAGCGTGTGGCTTTTGTCACAGCTGTCAGTTGGTTCACTCGAACAGTCATCCAGATTTTCACCGAATCACACCAGAGAAAGAAGGTAAAGCGATAACTGTCGAACAGATTCGAGCTTGTAGTCGACTTGCGCAAGAGTCTTCCCAATTAAATGGTTATCGGATCTTTGTTATTGAACCAGCAGACGCGATGAATGAATCTGCTTCGAATGCATTATTGAAAACGTTGGAAGAACCGGGTTCGAAATGCGTGTTTTTACTGGTTACCGCTAATCCAGAGCATTTACTTCCTACTATACGCAGTCGGTGTCAATTGTGGGCAGTAACATCACCTTCAACTGAGCAGGCGATGCAATGGCTACATGAAAATGGAATGTCGCAGGTTCCAGCATATGCATTGAAGCTGAGTATGGGGTCGCCGATCAACACGTTAGCGGCGTTAAAGTCAGGTGAACTAGACGAGTATTTAGCTTTTGAACGCAGTTTGATCGATGCTCTATCTTCACCGTCCGGTGATGTCTCTCAATGTGCGTCTTGGATAGCAAAAAATGCAGATAAAGCGATCGACTGGGCTTGGTTGCTGCTAACGGATGCGCAAAAAGCACTATTTGGTGTATCCGAAACCGATATGTTGCCCGGAGCGAGAACCTTTAAGCCCAATCATTACAATGGGCTATATGTATCAGCGAAAAAACTGATACAACTCAAGGCTCAGGTGCAATCCTTCCCAGGATTGAACGTTGAGCTATTATCAATGAACTGGTTAATTGAATCACGAGAGGCATTATGTTCGTAGATTCGCATTGTCATCTAGACAAACTGAATTACGATGAACTTCACACGAGTGTGGAAGACGTTATTAATAAAGCAAAGCAGGCCAATGTCAATGAACTGCTTTCTGTTGGGGTAACACTAGACTCATTTCCAAACATGTTAGAGATGATCGAACCGTACGACAATGTACATGCTTCATGTGGTGTGCACCCGTTGGATGTGGAAAGTGATTTCTCATTGGAAACTTTGCATCAGTATGCATCACATAAAAAAGTGATCGCTATTGGCGAAACAGGACTCGATTATCATTACCAGCCTGATACGGCTGCGCTGCAGAGAGAGCGTTTTGAACAGCACGTCGAGCTTGCTGTAGACCTAAATAAGCCGTTGATTATTCATACTCGAAACGCTCGTGAAGATACGTTAAATATCTTACGGAATGGGGGAGCGGAGAGATGCGGTGGCGTGATCCATTGCTTTACAGAGGACGCTGCATTTGCCGAAGCCGCGCTTGAGCTCGGTTTTTATATTTCAATTTCAGGTATTGTCACTTTCCGTCAGGCTACAGAACTGAAAGAAGTCGTCAAAAATCTTCCTTTAGAAAGGTTACTTATTGAAACCGATTCTCCGTATTTGGCACCTGTTCCTCATCGAGGTAAAGAAAATCAACCCGCTTATGTTGTTGAGGTTGCAGCCTATATTGCCCAACTAAAGGCATGTGCGTTATCTGATGTCGCACAAAAAACCAGCCAAAACTTCCGTGATCTTTTTTATCGATAGAAACCAAGTTTTGAGCAAAAAAGGGGGGTCATACCCCCTTTTATTTGGTTTTATCGCTTGTTTCGCCACATTGGTTAGCTGTTAACTAATTCTGTTGGTTTTTTGCGGTCAAATTTATCGTTATTTATTTTGTGATAAAAAGTAACAATGAGATCGGTTTTGTTTACTCGTATAAAAACACCTTGTATTTAATTTTATTATTAAATAACAACAAGATATGCGGTATGTAATGGATTTCTTTCTGGGTTTTGGATTGTGATCTGTCTATTACTTTGAAACTAAACTTGATCCATAACTAGAAACCGCTCCCAGCAACGCGATATATTTAGAGCTGGAAAATATATAGCAGATGCTCTTATATCTTCTATGGAGACTAGCATTTAGGCTTACGGGGGTGTGCCGCTAGTGTTCTAACATTCTAAAAATTTTATCAGGAGCAAAACTAATGAAAGGTTTCTTTAGTAAACTTTCACAGTCCATCATGCTGCCAATCGCATTGCTTCCAGCTGCGGGTATTATGTTGGGTATCGGGGGTAGTTTTACTAACCCTACTATGATCGAAGCGTACCACATTGGTATGCTACAAGACGGCAGCTTGCTTAATAGCTTCCTTCAAGTAATGACAGCTGCGGGTGGTATCGTTTTTGCCAACCTACCTGTTATGTTTGCATTAGCAATTGCCGTGGGTTTCGCGCGTGCTGAAAAGGGTGCTGCTGCACTTGCTGCGCTTATCTCATACTTGGTGATGAACGTTGCGATTGCGAAAACGCTGGTCGTAGCAAACATGATCAATGCTGACGCGAACACCGTTATCCTTATGGGTAGCGAGTACGCGGGTGTGCTAGCGGATACACTAGGCATCGCTAATACATTAAGTATGGGTGTATTTGGTGGCTTGATCGCGGGTGCAATTACGGTTGTTCTTCACAACAAATACCACGATGCAAAACTGCCTGATTACCTAGGCTTCTTCGGTGGTGCTCGTTTTGTGCCAATCATCAGTGCGTTCGCTGCGCTATTCTACGGTATTGTGCTGACGTTTATCTGGCCATTCTTTGGTGCTGCTTTCGGTGCGATCGGCGCAGCTCTTGGTGATTTGACAGCATCTGGTAACGGTTACGTTGCATCGTTCATCTTCGGTGTTATTGAGCGTTCTCTAATCCCAGTGGGTCTGCACCACGTATTCTACCTACCACTGTGGCAAACCGAAATCGGTGCGACTGCAGAAGTGGCAGGTGAAGTGATCAAAGGTACACAAAACGTATTCTTCGCATCTCTAGCATCAGGCGATTTCTCTCAGTTTACTTCTACTAACTTTATGACTGGTAAATTCCCATTCATGATGTTTGGTCTACCAGCAGCAGCATACGCAATGTACTCCCTAGCTGATGCTGAGAATAAGAAAGCGGCTGGTGGTCTATTGTTCTCTGTAGCGCTTACAGCGTTCCTAACCGGTATCACTGAGCCAATTGAATTTACGTTCCTATTCTTGTCTCCAGCGCTTTACTACGCAATTCACGTTCCGCTAGCGGGTATCTCATTCCTGCTAATGGATATGCTGAATGTTAAAGTTGGTATGACATTTAGTGGTGGTTTCATTGACTTCTCACTATTCGGTGTACTTCCTGGCGTAACGGGTGTTGAAAACAACTGGTACTACATCCCTCTAGTTGGTATCGCGTACGCGTTTATTTACTTCTTTGTTTTCCGTTGGTTTATCGTTAAATTCGACGTTAAAACTCCTGGTCGTAAAGGTAGTGCAGTAGCCGTTGTTTCTAAGAAAGATTACCATGCAGCGAAAAGCGGCGCGGGCGACAACCAAAAAGCGAAAGACATGATTGAGGCACTTGGTGGTGCTGATAACATCGTTGACGTTGATGCTTGTATTACTCGTCTACGTATCACTGTTAAAGATGGTTCTAAAGTGAAAGGTAACGATTACTGGACACAAGAGCTTGGTGCTCGCGGACTAGTAAAAGTTGGTGACACTGGTATTCAGGCTATTTACGGTGCTGAAGCAGCTGGTTTCAAAGCTCAAATCAACTCAATACTTGGTAAATAATGAGTATTGGTGACAAATTTCGAAGAACAGGCGCATTTGTTATCGACCTGATGATCGCAAAAATGTTTACTCAGGTTGTTCTGACTGTTCTTGCTTTGCTGATATCGAGTATATGGAGTACTGGGTTAGAGGGGTTCTCATTGAATGATGATATCGCTTTACCAATTTTACTTGCTCTCGTACTTGGGATGTTATTGGTCTTTATTGGGGTGTACTTAGGTTATTGTGCAATCTGCTTTAAATTGCTAGGTAAGTCTCTAGGTAAGTACCTGTTACAGGTCAATAGCTCTAACAATGAAGTGCATCGTAATTTGTCCGCTTATTTATCTCGAGAAAGAGAGAAAATGGTTTATGTGCTCGCGACGTTAGGACTTTATGCTGCCTATTCTGCAATACAGTTTTATATGTATGACAGAGAGCCATTGCATGAAATCCACTCTCGTCAGTGACCATCTAACCAAATAAGCAAGCCGTTAATTTTAAGCCCGCTTTATACAGCGGGCTTAATTATTTGTGGCACGTCAAACCCTCATATAGTGCACTGTCCGGTACACGTAAACTTTCCTGTTCTATACTTCTAGCACTGACACTGACTGCAATAGACAATCACTTGCATTTTTGAGTGTAATGGGTAAGTCGAGGTGTGTTTGTAATAGTTACCTGTATGATGTTTTGCCAATTTATGCTCAAGTCACTTGAGTAGAACAAGCAGTTAAATGCTGCATATTTTTATTATTCGTGATCTGCACCGAATTATTGTCTTCGAAATTTGAAGGTAATCAATAATATATTTCGAGGCATAAAATATACTTTCGCCTAGGTCGCGACCTAAACTGAGTTCTAACATACAGGCTGCGGGGGTAAGCCGTTAGACTCAAATAATATTCATAATTATCAGGAGCTTGAACATGTTGAAAAATGCTTTTGCTAACCTGCAAAAGGTCGGTAAATCTCTGATGTTGCCAGTGTCAGTATTACCGGTTGCAGGTATTCTATTAGGTGTTGGTGCTGCCCACCTTAGTTTTATCCCAGATATTGTTTCCGATTTAATGGAGCAAGCTGGGGGATCAGTATTTGGTCAAATGGCGCTACTCTTTGCTGTAGGTGTTGCGCTTGGTTTTACGAACAACGATGGTGTTGCGGGTCTTGCAGCGATCGTCGGTTACGGCATTATGACGGCAACGTTAGGTGTTTTGGCTGGCGTTATGGGCGTGGAGAAAATTGATACGGGGGTTTTAGGTGGGATCCTATCCGGTGGTTTAGCTGCTTGGGCATTTAATCGTTTCTTCAAGATTCAACTCCCAGAATATCTAGGTTTCTTTGCCGGTAAACGAGCTGTGCCAATCATCACAGGTTTTGGTGCCATTATTCTTGGTGTTGTCCTTTCTGTTATTTGGCCTCCAATCGGCAGTGGTATTTCTGCATTCTCGGATTGGGCAGCTCACCAAAACCCGCAAGTCGCCTTTGGTATCTACGGTATCGTGGAACGTTCTCTTATCCCATTTGGTTTGCATCACGTTTGGAACGTCCCATTCTTCTTCGAAGCCGGTACTTGTGTTAACGCTGCTGGTCAAACCCAGCATGGTGTTCTAACTTGTTACCTCGTTGCTGATGAAGCTTCTCGCGTTGCTGGCAATGGCTTTGGTCAGTTGGCGGGTGGTTATATGTTCAAGATGTTTGGTCTACCAGCTGCTGCGATTGCAATTGCTCACTGTGCGAAACCAGAGAACCGTGCAAAAGTTCTGGGTATTATGGTATCGGCAGCATTGACTTCATTTCTAACTGGTATTACTGAGCCGATTGAGTTCTCATTCCTGTTTGTTGCGCCATTGCTTTACGGTATCCATGCATTACTGGCGGGGTCTGCATACGTTGTATCAAACACACTTGGTTTTGTGCATGGTACGTCGTTCTCTCATGGCTTAATCGACTTTCTTGTTCTATCTGGCAACGCTCACAAAATGCTGCTCATGGTTGGTGTTGGTATTGTTTACGCTATCATTTACTACGTAGTATTCCGTACGGTCATCACCGCACTTGATCTCAAAACGCCTGGTCGTGAAGACGAGACTGAGCAAGTAACGTCATCTTCTGGTTCTGATATGGGCGGTGATTTAGTGGCTGCATTTGGTGGCAAAGCGAACATTACCGGTTTAGATGCGTGTATCACTCGCCTCCGTGTCGCAGTTGCAGACACAGCACAGGTTGATCAAGACAAGTTGAAGCAGCTAGGCGCGGCAGGTGTTGTTGTTGTTGCTGGCGGCGTTCAGGCTATCTTTGGCACCAAGTCTGACAACCTTAAAACTGAAATGGATGAGTGGATTCGTAATCACGGTTAATCACAGACATTCATACATAACGCAAGGAGGCTTCGGCCTCCTTTATTGTTTTATGAAACACCGGATTCTCTCACAGTCTGATACGTGATCTTTAGCGCAAGTTATATTTCTAAACTAGACTCTTACCCATTGTTGACACACAAAAATACGGTAATGATTGAATTATCACTGATGGTGTATTTAAACAAAGTTAGTAGAGAGATATGAATAAGAAATTAATGGTAGTAATAGCAGCTGGTTTAATGTCTGGTTCAGTGATGGCAGCAAACGGGTCGTCGGATTTAGCCGTCGGTATGGCAGTTGATCAACAACTAAGCGTGGTGGTTGAAATTGATAATACTTACCGAGGTATTATCGGAAACGACGGTTTAGCGTTTGATTATATTGCTAAACGTGGCGCTTTTAATCAAAGTGCCCCAGTGACGTGGTATGTTGGTGCTGGTGGTTGGTACGAATGGGATGACGAATTTGGATTACGTGTGCCACTTGGAATTAACTGGGACTTTTACCAAGGGTGGGATTTGTATGCACAGCTGCATCCTGAACTTGATCTGTACAAAGGTGTCGACTTGCAGATTGGTGGTGCAGTGGGTGTGAAGTACAGTTTCTGATTTAATTTTCCCCTAATACCCTCAAATAAAAAATGCCGGTGATAGTAAGCCGGCATTTTTTTATTGGTATTTGGCGCTGTTTTAATTATTGGTTATTCATTGCTCGTTTGATGCAAATTGCAGCACCACCCCAAGTAATGCCTAAACCAAGAACCATCATGATGATTGCACTGATTGTCATTTTGTTGTCTCCTTGCGATTTACTGCGTTAATTAATAGGCCGAAGATAAAGAGGGCGGCGATCAATGCCCAGCCCAAGGTTAAGTCGTAACCACCATAACCCTCAGTAAATAGTGCATAAAGTTTCGTTGCAAGAATAATCGCTAGCATGATAGGTGTTACAAAGCGTAGGCAGACTTCAAACCAACTACCAATAGAAAAGTCTGAGCGTTCGTTGACGTAAGTGCGAACTTCCGGAATACGTTTTAATAGCCACGCCATCAATAGGATTTCTACTAGTCCACCAACCATGATACCGACGTTATTCGCGAAATGGTCGACGAGGTCCAGAAGTAATAGACCACCGTTGGTTGCAAAAGCCATTGAAATGATAAAGCCAGTGCCGATGACTACGTTAGCGGCCTTTTTGCGACTCCACTTCAATTTATCGATGATGGCAGAGGTTACGGCCTCCATGATAGAGATATGAGAGCTTAATCCTGCAACAACCAGTGCAAAGAAAAAGAGTGGACCAAGAATATAAGGTGCAGGCAATAGATTAATTGCCGCAGGCAAGGTAACGAAAGCCAATCCGACCCCTGCGGAAACGACCTCTGTTAACGGTTTGCCTTGTTCTTGTGCCATATAACCTAGAACAGAAAAAATCATGATACCGGCCAGGATAGAGAAGCCACAGTTAATCAATACGGTCATAAACGCATTATTTGTGATATCTGATTTTTCTGGCAAGTAGCTTGAATAAGCCAGCATAATGGCAAAGCCGATACTTAGGGTAAAGAAGATCTGACCATACGCCGCGGCCCATACTTTCACGTCCCAAATCTTACTAAAATCTGGTTCGAACATGTAGTTTACGCCGTCCAGTGCGCCTGGTAGGAAAATCATACGACCAATCAGGAATAAAACCATTAAGAATAGGATTGGCATCAAGATTTTAGACGCTCGCTCTATACCGGACTTTACGCCACTAGCGATAGCGGTATAAGTGATCGCCCAAGCAATGACCATCGATAGTGCAATTTTCCATTGGATGCTGCCTAAGTCAGTTGGAGAGTTATCACCTAGTTGAAGGTATTCGCTGAAGAAAAACGCATTTGTGTCAGTGCCCCAACCCTGATTGAACGATAAACCAAGGTAAGAGATAGACCAGCCAATTACGGCAACGTAGTAAACAGCAATGACGGCTGCAACACCAACTTGAAACCAGCCAAGCCATTCAAACTTTGAATGGATCTTTGCCAATGTTTTAGGTGCTGAACCACGGTATTTTTGTCCCATACTGAACTCTAAGATCATGAATGGAATACCCGCGGTGATCATGGCAAAAAGGTAAGGAATAAAAAATGCGCCGCCACCGTTTTCGTAGGCCATGTAAGGGAAACGCCAAATGTTACCCAAACCAATAGCTGATCCTACTGCTGCTAAAATGAACCCTGCTCGGGATCCCCATTGTTCTCGCTTCATATTTGACTCCTGTACGACTCCCTAAGGAATGAAGCTCTCTTCGTTAACTCACACGGCTCTCATAGATAGCTAAAAGAAAAGACAACTGTTATCCGTCAGTTTTTCTGTCCTTAATTCTAACAATATATTAATAACTAGAACTATGTGCTGGTTTCGTTAAGAGAATCTGGTTTTTAATTCTTAATATAATGATGTGTGTTTGATAAAGTTGAAATATTTAACTATTTTCGCCAATCAGACTAACTTCTAACATTGTTAAGCGCAACAGATTCTAAATTGACTATAGGAAGTTTGAATTGGTTATAATGTTGCTATACTGGTTATTATTAGGTCGTTTAAGGCTTTCTAGTGGGTATTTTATGATATAAATCACTGAATATTTGGTTCTATAATAGCTATATAGACTATTTTTATAATTTAGGCGGTATGTCTAATTTCTATACACCTACTAGATGATATTTCCTTTGTTGATTTTGACGTCGACTAACAGTTACAACCGGAATTGAAAACCAACATTGGATTGGAATTGGTTCATCCAACTCGTGTCAAACTGGATTACGCAGCTTGAGTCATCAGAGGTGCGTAACGTACAGGCACCAGTCGTGTCGTTGTCCACGACCGTACCAAGCCATCTAAGCTGTGCGTTAAGTGTAATACGATCTGAGAATTCATATTTGAGCCCGGCAAAGGCACTGGCAGAAAACCCTAATTTTTTATCGACCCAATCGACATCTGTATATGATCCGCCTAGACCTAGACCTAAGTACGTTTGCCAGCGTGGTGAAATAGGGTAGTCGATACTGCTTTGAAATTGTAGGTAATGAATGTCTGCTGAGTTAGATAGTTGTTTCAACTCCGTCGATTGGTACGAGTAAAATAAGCCGATCTTGCCCGAGTCTAACGGGGCTTCTATAGAGAGCGCGTAGCTCATCTCCGGGTTAATATCGTAGGTCTCGCCGTTTCCGTCTGCTACATGACCACCGCCGGTGTAACCCAAAAATGGGGTGACCAGAATAGTGGCTTGCGTACTGAACGTGACGCCGATCAAAAGGCCACCAACGAGCCAATGGGCCATTTTTCTCATCTTACATCTCCTTATGTTTTTAGCCGTCAAAGTTAGTTTCTGCAGTAAAACCGTGCCAACGTGTACCGTTTGGTAGCGGGTATTTTGGTAACTTAAGTTCTTCTTGTTGTCGTAACTGCAAACTAAGTTACTCGCACTGAACTCAGTATCTCTCTGTTATTTAGGTATAAACTAATTGTGATGGATTAGTCATATTCGAGCGACTAAATTAAGCAAATCTTGAACATATTTCACACCAGTGTTATTTATTTGTTACACGTCAAGGAGGTGTTTATGGAACACGATCTAAAATCCGCATTGATCATTGTTGTCGCTGTTTTTGCGGTGCTGTTGTCGTTTGGGATGATAGCTATCGCTTCAGCTTAATTTGCAGCCACTGAAACTTGCTCTCTTTAATTTGGTGACAGTAAGCGAATGATACGTAACAGCGGTATAATCACGGAAAGCCATACTGACCTGAACACCGAAGTTTATGAACACTTCAGGCATGGCAAAACTGCTCTAGTCGCGCAAGGTGGTGGGCAGAGGGGGATTTTTACCGCTGGTGTTTTAGATGCATTTTTACTCTCCAATTTCGATCCTTTCGATGAGTTTTATGGCACTTCAGCTGGTGCGCTGAATATTTGTCCTTATTTATGTCGTCAACATGGTATGGGTAAAGCGTTTATCACTGAGCTAACGACCTCTCCAGACTTTTTTAATCTCTTCGGTTACATTCGTAAAAAACAATATTTAGGCCTTGATTGGGCACTTGAGCGTATACAAGATTTTCCCTACAAGTTGGACCTTGATCTCGGTCGTAAAACGTTAGGTGATCGTCTTGCTTTCGCAGCAGTAACGAATGTGGAAAACCTATCTGACCAATACTTACCCATGCTCGGTGACTCTTGGTTTAATACAATGCGAGCCACTTGTGCGATCCCTAAATTGTATCTTGGTCCGGTGGATGTGAATGGACAAAAATACGTTGATGGTGGTGTTTCCGCTTCAATCCCGGTGCAGGAAGCTTGGCGTCAAAATGCGCGTAACATTATTGTGATTCGTACGGAACCGTTTTCAGAAGGTGATGCGCGCCAACAAGGTGAAGTCGGTAGTGCACCGGTTGAGTGGTATCGAGAGTCAATAAACTCGGTGCAGCAGTCTTGGCAGCAGAAAGTCAGTCGCTGGAAGTCTGATTGGGCGAGTTTCTTCCAACAGAAGATTAATACCGCTCACCAATCTAAATTGGCAGGACACATTCTTCTTAATGGCGGACGTTGGTTGTTTGGTGCTGATAATTTGTATCGTTTAAGTCATCTTATCGGCGAAAATTTTGATTCGGGTTTAGCTGACATGCTGATGATCCATTATCAAACCTTTGAGCTCACTCAAGCGTTTTTATCTAACCCGCCAGATGATGCGTTTATATTGCAGATCGCACCTAAAGAAGGTTTGCGATCGTCTTCATTGTTAAGTGATCAAGCATCGTTAGAGCACGATTACCAACTCGGGTTGCAGGCGGGGTATAACGTCGTTCAGCTTTACGACAGGCTTAACCTTGGGATTGAAGGACTGCAAAGTGCTTAGAAAATGTACACGCGTAGAAATGTAAACACGTGATTTAATTTCAGGGCTCGAGTGAGAGCCCTGAAGGTTAGTAGCCGATGTTTACGCTGAAAGTATACGCATGCAATTGGTTGAGCCAATGACGTCCATTACATCCCCTTGGGTAATGATTACTAGATCGCCTTCATCAAGCAGGCCTTGGTTCTTAAGACACTCGATTGCTGCATACGCCACTGGTAAACCACCATCACTTTTTGAGTCAAAATAGACCGGAGTGACGCCACGATATAAAGCAGCTCGATTGAGCGTGGATTCGTTACGTGAAAGCGCAAAAATCGGTAAGCCTGAACTCAACCGAGACATCATTAGAGCAGTTCGGCCAGACTCAGTTAACGATATCATTGCCTTGACTCCTTCCATGTGGTTTGCTGAGTACATGGTCGCCATTGCAATGGTATCTTCCGCGGTTTCGAAGGTGCGATCTAATCGATAGGACGAGATGCTTGCCTCCGACATTTTTTCTGCACCTAAGCATACCTCTGCCATGGATTTTACGGTTTCGACAGGGTATTGACCTGCAGCGGTTTCTCCTGACAGCATTACGGCATCGGTACCATCTAGCACAGCGTTTGCGACATCCATTACCTCTGCTCGAGTCGGCATTGGGCTGGAAATCATCGATTCCATCATTTGTGTCGCTGTAATCACAACTCGGTTGAGGCTGCGAGAGCGGCGGATGAGTTTTTTCTGTACGGCAATGAGCTCTGGATCACCGATTTCAACACCTAAGTCTCCGCGGGCCACCATGACAACATCTGAAGCGAGAATAATATCGTCAATCGAATCGTTATTCGCGACGGTTTCTGCACGTTCCACTTTGGCAACTAACTTGGCCTCTAAGCCAGCATCACGAGCCAAACGGCGGGCATAATGCATGTCTTCACCATTGCGTGGGAAGGATATCGCTAAGTAATCAACTTTAATTTCCGCAGCGGTGAGAATGTCGGCTTTGTCTTTCTCTGTTAGCGCATCCGCTGATAAGCCGCCGCCTTTTTTGTTGATGCCTTTATTATTCGATAGGGGACCCCCTACAGTCACGCGAGTATGGACTTTATTCCCTTCTACACTCGTCACTTGTAGTTGAACTCGGCCGTCATCAAGTAACAGAATGTCGTTAGGTGCGACATCTTGCGGTAACTCTTTATAATCCAACCCAACCGCCTCTTGGTCACCTTCTCCTTTGGCTAATTCACTATCGAGAGTGAACTTATCACCGACATTGAGTGTGATCTTTCCCTCTTTGAACGTTGACACTCGAATTTTTGGTCCCTGCAAATCGCCGAGAATAGCAACTTGACGTCCTAATCTTGCTGCAATGGAGCGTACTTTTTTGGCGCGTTGGATGTGATCATCGCTTGTACCGTGTGAAAAGTTCATTCTCACTACGTTAGCGCCAGCTTTGATGATTTCTTCAAGCACATTGTCTTTATCGGTTGACGGGCCGAGCGTAGTGACAATTTTTGTTCTTCTTAGTTTAGAAGTCATAGATTCTCCGAAGAATGCTAGTGTGTGGAACGAAATATCTCTATAAATAAAAATATCTCTACAAATAAAAGTATCTTGATAAGTAGTATATGCACAGAATGTTTACATTGAGGCGAACCGATAGAAAAACATGAAGGACATCTAATCGCTTCATCGTCGGATGAACGTTTGAATACGATCTCGTCTCCGTTTGCCTCTAGTGTTTGTTTGCTCTTCTTGCCTAATTTGTTGAATAAAATAAGTGGTTGTTGAGCTAATTTAACATCTGCTTATGGTGAGTTATTTGATTGAATACGCAAACAAACAGGTTTATGCGTGATGCTTGTCACGGGGATTTACCAATTCACTTCACAATTACTTCGCAAAGTAAAAAAATTATCCTGTTGTAGAATTTCGGAGTGCAAGATGTACATGGCTCAACCGGGCCATATTGATCATATCAAACAGGTCAATGCTGGTCGTGTATATAAACTGATAGACCTAAAAGGTCCAATTTCTCGGATTGATTTATCCAAGCAAAGTGAACTCGCACCTGCGAGTATCACCAAAATCACGCGAGAATTAATTGAAGCACACTTGATTCATGAAACTACGGTTCAAGAAGCAACCAGTCGCGGTCGACCTGCGGTTGGATTGCAAGTCAATAATGAAGGATGGCAGTTCCTATCGATGCGCTTAGGGCGCGGTTATTTAACCATTGCGTTGCATGAACTGGGCGGTGATGTCCTCATTGATACAAAAATCGAAATTCACGAACTTGACCAAGAGGACGTGCTAGAAAGGTTGCTGTTTGAAATCGATGAGTTTTTTCAGACGTATGCCGATCAACTGGATCGCGTGACGAGCATTGCGGTTACGCTGCCTGGCTTGATTAATTCCGAACAAGGTGTGGTATTGCAAATGCCGCACTATAACATTGAGAATTTAGCGCTTGGCCCAGAAATCTATAAAGCGACTGGGCTGCCTGTATTTATTGCGAACGACACACGAGCTTGGGCATTAGCGGAAAAGCTATTTGGACACTCCCAAGAGAATGATAATTCAGTACTTATCTCTATTCACCATGGCTTAGGGGCTGGGATCATTCTTGATGGACGTGTTTTGCTTGGTCGTCACGGTAATATTGGTGAACTGGGTCATATTCAAATTGATCCAAACGGCAAGCGTTGTCATTGTGGCAATATTGGCTGCTTAGAGACGGTTGCAAGTTCGCAGGCTATTCGTGAAGAGGTGGCGAGGCGTATCGCTAATGGCGAAGCTTCAATCCTCACTGAGCAAGAAGAGATGACGATTGAAAGCATTTGTGAAGCCGCTGCGAACGGGGATCCGCTCGCGGTTGATGTCATCGAAAAGCTTGGTCGTTACCTTGGTGCTGCTATCGCGATTGTCATCAACCTATTTAACCCAGAAAAAGTATTGATTGGTGGTGTGATTAACCAAGCGAAAGAGGTGCTTTATCCAGCAATACAGCGCTGTATTGAGGAGCAGAGTTTACCTGTTTATCACCAAGATCTTGAACTGGTTGAGTCGCGATTTTACAAGCAAGCGACGATGCCAGGCGCTGCTCTTATCAAACAAGCACTGTACGATGGTCAGTTGCTGATGAAGGTTATCGAAGGTTAGTTGTCCATTTCGCGATGGCAGAGATTCATTGTATTTTAGATGAGGCAGCGCTGTGATGTATTGCGGTATCAATGTTATTAATGTAATACTCAGTAGGTAACGTTATTTCATCTGTGGGCAAGTTTTCTGCATGGTTTTCTGTATAGCGGGGAACCCTACACAGCTCTACACAGAAAGAGAGATCTTTTTTCTAATTTAGGTAGTAGTATGTCCGGTGTATTGAATGCGGTTGATCAACGTACCAAGTTGGTTGGTGAGAACCGTCTAGAGCTTTTACTGTTCACTTTAAACAGTCGTCAACTATTTGCGATTAACGTGTTTAAAGTGAAAGAGGTGATTAAACTTCCTCCGTTAACGAAGCTTCCTGGATCTCACGTCAATATTCGTGGCGTGGCGTCGTTGCGAGGTGAAGCAGTACCAGTGATTGATTTGCGCAGTGCTATCGGTTTCCCTGCTATGCGAGGGGAAGCAGAAGAAGAGAACCTGATCGTCACAGAATATAACCGTTCGGTACAAGGTTTCTTAGTTGGTACGGTGAGAAACATCGTCAACACCGCTTGGACAGAAATACAACCACCGCCATCTACTTCTGGTCGCTCGAATTACCTGACAGCGATTACCCAGGTCAAAGAGGGGACATCGTCGCAAATCGTCGAGATCATCGATGTTGAGAAAGTGCTCGCGGAGATTGTTCATTACAATGTTGCGATTTCTGCCGATCTTTTGGATAACGAATTGGCCCAAGCACTGGTTGGACGCAACGTATTGATCGTTGATGATTCTTCGACAGCCCGTAATCAAGTGAACGATACGCTCTCTCAACTTGGCATTAACATCATCGAGTGCCGCGATGGGTTGGAAGCGCTAACGCTCCTCAAACGCTGGTGTGACGAAGGTAAAGATGTCGAAAAAGAACTACTCATGATGATCACGGATGCGGAAATGCCAGAGATGGATGGGTATAAACTGACGCATGAAGTACGTAGTGACCCGCGAATGTCAAAGTTGTTTATTACCTTGAATACCTCTCTTAGCGGCAGCTTTAACGAAGCGATGGTCCAAAAGGTGGGTTGTGATCGTTTTATCTCTAAGTTCCAGCCAGATCTATTAGTCGGTGTCGCTCAAGACAGGGTGCGCCAAGTCCTTTCTGGCCATAGATAGTTTGCTGGGCATAGATAGCTTTTTGGCCATAGACAGCTAGCGGCGAGTTTATCACATAGTGAGGAGAGGGAGGGTACCTTCCTTCCTGTGCTGTAGTCTTGGGGTTAATGAAAGTCCCGTGAATGGCTTTGCAGTTCGGCGAGTTCATGTGTGTAATCAATGAGCTTACCAGCAATGACGTGAATCACTTCTCCTTCTCGCTCTAAAATTCCTTTCACCATCAGCACTTTTGAGGTGAGATAAGTCTGCTTTTGTGCTCGTGCTGTTGCGCTCCACACGATGACGTTAATGTTCCCAGTATCATCCTCTAGGGTAACAAAAGTTACACCTGCGGCTGTCCCTGGGGATTGTCTTCCGGTGACCACTCCCACGATAGTCACCAATGACTTATGTGGTTTCTCGACTAATGCTTTCATACGAGTAAAACGAGGTAACTTGCCTGCTTTATCCAGCAAAGTAATCGGGTGATGGTTAAGAGAAAGCCCTGTACTAGCATAATCTTCGATCAATGTGTCGTATTCTGATGGGCGTGTTGGATAATAAGGTGTATCGGGGTCTTTTATGTGACTAAACAACGGTAAGTCACATAAAGAATCCATTGCTGCCCAGCGAGCCCGGTAACGGTCACCTGACAGCGCTTGAAATGCATTGGCGGAGGCCAATAATTCGATATCACGTTGATTTTTGACGACCGATTTTACTTCTTGGATAGAGCGATAGCCTTGTTTTGGTCTTTGTTTCACTAATTTTGAGGCGCTTTCTGTGCTGATTCCTTTGACTAAGCGAAAGCCGAGTTGTACTCCCAATCGACCACTTGTTTGTGTTTGTAGGTGATGCTGGTCAAGAGACTGGTTAATGCATACCGGCAGTATTTCGACACCATGTCGACGAGCATCCTGAACCAATTGTGATGGGCTGTAAAACCCCATAGGTTGGCTGTTTAACAGTGCGGTGTAAAATTCGGCAGGGTAATAATACTTCAACCACGCAGAGCAATAAGCCAGTACTGCAAACGAGGCAGAGTGACTTTCGGGAAACCCGTACTCACCAAACCCACAAATCTGCTCAAAAATACGTTCGGCAAAGGTTAACTCATAGCCTCGCTCTAACATGCCATCGATAAGTTTGGGTTTAAACTTCGCTAGATCGCCGTTCTTTTTCCATGCCGCCATTGCTCGACGTAGCTGATCGGCTTCACCACCACTAAAGCCTGCGGCAACCATGGCCAGTTTGATGACCTGTTCCTGAAATATTGGCACGCCCATAGTGCGTTCTAACACATCCCGAACTTCTTCTGATGGGTAGCGAATCGGTTCTTCTCCATTGCGCCTTTTTAGGAAGGGGTGAACCATGTCGCCTTGAATTGGTCCAGGGCGAACTATCGCAATTTGAATCACCAAGTCGTAATAGCAACGGGGTTTTAAGCGTGGCAGCATACTCATTTGCGCTCTGGATTCTATTTGAAAAACACCAACGGTATCTGCTTTTTGGAGCATCCGATATACGTGTGGGTCATCTTGAAGTCGGGTGATCTCTGCAATAGAGAGCGTACGCTGGTGGTGTTTTTCGATCAGCTGAAAGCATTTGCGAATTGCGTTCAACATACCGAGAGCAAGGACGTCTACTTTGAGGAGTTTCAAGCTTTCTAAGTCGTCTTTATCCCACTGTATGATGGTGCGATCTGCCATAGCCGCATTTTCTACAGGAACCAGTTCATAAAGAGGGCCGGAAGAAATGACAAAGCCACCAACGTGCTGAGACAAGTGGCGTGGAAATCCAATTATCTCGTTAACCAGGTGGATAAATTGCTGTCCTTTGAGTGACTCAGGTTGTAAGCCTAACTCAATGATCTGAGCTTGCCAGCCTTGAGTCCGATCACGTCGGTTGACATTTTTAATAAAGAAATCCAGTTGGGTTTCTTCAATGCCCAATGCTTTACCCACTTCACGTACGGCACTTTTAAACCGATAACTGATTACAGTAGCGGCCAAAGCGGCACGTTCACGACCATATTTTCTGTAGATGTATTGGATGACCTCTTCACGACGTTCGTGTTCAAAATCGACATCAATATCTGGCGGCTCATCACGTTCTTTACTGATAAAACGTTCGAACAACACTGAGATTTGCCGCGGATCAACGGAAGTGATCTCTAGGCAGTAGCACACCACCGAGTTCGCCGCAGAGCCGCGTCCTTGATAGAGAATACCTTGCTTTTTGGCGAACATGACCATGTCATGAATGGTTAAAAAGTAATAATGATAGTTCAGCTCTTCAATCAAACTAAGTTCTTTCTCAATGGTTTGATTGATCGGTTCTGGGACGCCACCGGGAAAACGGGCTCGTTTGCCATGTTCAACCAATTTGCGTAGGTAAGACGAGGGGGTTTCACCGTTAGGAATTAACTCGGTTGGATATTCGTATTTAAGTTCATCGAGAGAAAATTGACACAAGTTGGCAATGCGAGTGCTTTCAGTAAGCCAAGCGGATTGATAGATACGCAAGAGCTTATTTATTGGGCGTAAAGCCCGTTCTGCATTGGAAAGGCGCTCGAAGCCAAGCTTATCGATGCTACAGCCATACTTTGTCGCAGTAAGCGCATGTTGTAGTGGTAAACGTTCCGTCGTATGCATAAGAGCGCCACCGCAAGCTGTGATAGGCAGTTGGAGCTCATGGGCAAGTGCTTGACAATGTTTCAGATAACGTTCGTCATCACACTCTAGATGACGCTGAACCGCGATCCACAAGCGGTGATTATGATGTTGATTAAGCCAGCGCCCCCAGTAACGATCACTTGCTTGATGCTTTGGCAGCCATAAGACAAAGCAATGCTTAATGGACATTAAGTCCCATTCGGAGAGTTGATAGTGGCCTTTTTCGCTCCGGCGCCTAGCATTGGTAATGATCCGGCATAGTTCGGCATAAGCTTTCCGACATGGGCAAAGCAACACCAGTTGGCACTCCTTATTGAGCCAGAACATGCTGCCGATAATGAGCTGGACATCAAGTTGATGCTGTTTGATCGTTGAGTGTGCTTTCACCACGCCGGCAACAGAGCACTCATCGGTGATCGCAATCGCCTGGTAGCGATAGAAAGCCGCCTGCATCACGAGCTCTTCTGCGTGAGAAGCACCAGTAAGAAACGAAAAGTTGGACTGACAAAACAGTTCTGCGTAACTCATGATGCTTTAACAAAAATAGCCATGAAGAAACCAACGCTTGTGTTGATCGCGAAACACCCATAGCCAACGACCTTGCTGAGTATGTGCAATATAGTAGTCACGCATGATCTCATCTCCGTCCCACCAGCCTGATACGATTCGCTCGGGGCCGCGCACTAAAGACACTTGCTCTTGCAATGGCATCGGAGTCGACAATTGCATCGCGGGACGTAATAACTGAGGAATGGAAGAAAGATGGACATTTGGTTTATCGGCAGCGCGATATTGGCAGGCTTTTTCTGGCCTTGGATCACAAGCGATCTGTGGCTTTAGTATGGAACCTTTGCCTAGTTTTGCTTGTAATAAAGAGAGCAATTCGAGATCACTCACTTGACCTTTTTGACCAGCAAAGAGGTCGAGAGCAGTATTGAGAGGCTCTCCGTAACGAACGACTTGTAGGCTTAAGCCAACTACGGGCCCATTGAGTGTCAGAGACTCTAGGCTTAAGCTAGCCAGCGTTTGCCAGCGTTGACAAAGATAATCACCCTGTGCAGAGGTCAACGAGAGGTGCTGCACGTAATTATCGCGCTGGTGGAGCGTTAAGCAGAGTTCGAAGGCCACTTTATCTCTTAACTTAAGAAAAGTTTCGAGTTGCAGTAAAAGCTTAGCTAAGGGCTTCTCTATCCATTGAACATTTTCTAGCTCAAATAACAGCTCTAAATAGACTTGGAATGATTCGGTTGGGTGATAAAAGTCGACTGGGTGTTTAAATTGGCCAGTCAGTCTTCCCACGTAATTAACTAAATCAATATCAAAACGACGGGCAATGTCCTGTAGTGGGAGTTCGAGCAACCCTTGTAATGTGTTGACGCCGACGCGCTGTAGTTTAGTGATAATAGATGGTGATAGGTCTGTTAACGTCAATGGCAAAGTATTCAAAGATGCTTGGAGAGCATCTTTATCTTCACTGAGCTGATTGCTGCCTGACAGCGCCATTAGCTTAGCGGAAAGAGGGGAAAATCCGCAGCCAAATTGAAAACTCAGCGTTAACGTAGCTAAGTGTGAATAGACTTTACACCAGTAGTTTTCTAACCCTTCGTACAGGCTGAGCATTGGCGTCGCGCGTAGCAAGATACCCTGATTTGGCATTAACACCACATCCGATGTAATCAGGTACAGCCAGTGCGCCACTTCGTATAATTTGTTCTGTTCTGCTTGAGGATGATACGGGTGTACTTGTAAATCACGACATAAAGACGCCGCGCTTCCTAAACCCATACCGAGCTTAATACCTTGCCGTTTTGCCTCATCATTGTACTGAATGATGCGACAGCGCTGACTCTCGACGATCACGACTGGCTGTGTTTGGTTTTCAGCAAATAGTGCGTCTAATTGCAAACGAGGAAAGTGTAGATAAATCCATAAAGACATACGACTATCCCTGATGCGCAACGGGAAAGTGGAGAATAGTCGATGGCGTGTGTGACTTTGTTGGTACCACTAATTGCGGGTAATGATGTTGAAAGCTGATGTCAACTTGCCCTTTACGCCATCCCCCTTTGCGTTTTAATACTTCAACACGGACACCTTGATTTTGCCCTTGTATTTTGAGGCTAAGGGATACAGGGAGAGATAAACGGTTAGTCATGATTGGCTTCAACATAAAAAGAGGGCAAGTGCCTTGTTCACTGGCGACTTGAAGTCGTTTAACCTGATGGATTTCTAATTCGTCCTGCCATAATAATACATTGCTACAAACGCCGCTTTTTAAGCATTGCTCAGCCGCCCAAAGCGCATCACGAGGTTGATCTGGTGTCACCACCCAGACTTGGTTTATATCCAGCCCAATACTGTGCAGAAAAAGAGAACTGAGCAATGCTGGTGGTTGAATAAACGCGGTGATCCCTTCGGATAAGGTCGATTCCAAATAAGGCGCGAGCAGGCGCAATTCTCCAATGCTACCGAGTGATTCCATCTCGATGACACCATGAGGAGGGTAGCCACCTTCTAACAAGCTATCTAGCTCCGAAAAACCCGAACTGTTGAGGTGTTGATGTTGAGTGGGCTGAGTTAAATTTGCTTGCCACACAAGGCGTTGGCTTTTTAAGTGTTGAATAATATCTTGCATAGTAAATACCTGTATATTCATACAGTATATTTCAGCAAAAAAAAGTCGCAAGATCTTTGTAGTAAGAAACATAAAAAAAGCCAGCGATTAGATCGACTGGCTTGATATACGGTATATGACAGAATTTGGTATGCATCTGATAAGAAAGAGGATTAAACAGGAACTCCACTGTGGAATTTAAAATCCATATCGGAAGTAGAGATGAGCTCTGCTTCTACTTGGCCAAAATAAGCGATCCTCTCACTAATGTCTTTCCCTGCGATTTGTTCTGCTAATGCTAAGTAGTCTTGGTAGTGACGTGCTTCTGAGCGTAGCAAAGAGACATAGAATTTTGCGATGTCGTCATCCATATGAGGCGCGAGTATAGCAAACCGTTCACATGAGCGTGCCTCTATGTATGCACCGATGATCAGCTTGTCGATCAGAGTTTCTGGCTCATGGGTCTTCATATGTGAAATCAGTCCCTTTGCATAACGACTAGCAGGGATATTTTGATATTCGATCCCTCGGCTTTCCATGATTTCCAGTACTTGATAAAAGTGATGCAGTTCTTCTTTGATCAGCAGAACCATCTTATCAATCAAATCTTGGCTGTAAGGAGAGCTGGATTTCGCCATGATGGCTTTAGAGATATTACTTTTGCCCTTTAAAGTCTCGAGCGAGCCAATGTAACGGTACGCGAAATCTTCGTAAGGCTTAAACCAATCGAGTAATGCGCTGGAGCTTGCCTGATCAACGGCATATTTGCGAATGAGAAACATAGCAGATTGTCCCGCTTTCAGCTCGCACAACAAGTGATCGACTAAAATGGTCTGTAGATTTTCCGGTTTTTTTGCTTCTGCTACCCACTCGTCAGGAGTGTGGCAATGAAGAAACTGCTGGATAGGAGCAAGAAGCTCTCGATAGGCGTCTAAATTTATCATGTTATATTTTATACGTTACGATCTAATACTGGTTATTCGGAGTAGGATTGGGAGATACCCTGAATAAGAATTTGGATAGCAAAAAGGCTGCGTCTGCAGCCTTTTGTATGCTTGAAGTCACTTAGAGACAGATATTACCATTTTTTCTTTTCACCGAAGAGTGCTTCCATATCATCATCACGCTCTTTGTCAGCAAGTTGCTGCATTTCTTCATCGTTTTTAACCTGACGCTTTTTATCTAAGTCGTTTAACATCTGCTCTAGCTTCTCTTTCGCTTGAATAGAGTAGGCATCGCTTTTGGTACTCAGAGCGTCAATACCTTTGCGTAACAACTGGAGCGCGGTTCCTGGCTGACCACGAGCGATAGAATCATTAGCACGTTTTATGACGTTTTCTATATTGATTCGAATTTGAATGGTTTCCAAGCGTGCATTCTCGGTCACGTATGATTGGGTATCAAAACGACCTTTATTGTGTTCGTTTCTGATTGTATCGCGAAGACGTTTAACCAGTTTCAACATCGCAATCGCTTGTTTATCACTGGTAGGCATTTTAAATGTGGTGCTTTCACCGATTTGATCATTGTTTTTTAGTTGCTCGATCTGTTGCTTCATATTGGCGACACGTTGCGCCAGTTGTTTGTTCTTGGGATCGAGCTGATACATACTTTCCAGCGCATCAAGTATACGGTTATTAAGACAAAGCAGTAGATCCTTACTAAAAGGAATATGGTGAGCGTGGCCAATCAATTCTTCTGTGCTATCAATAAGAGTCACATAACGAGCGGACTCTTGTCTTTTTGCTGTTTCAGCCTTCACTTTATATTGCAACATGATGTTATAGCCAAGGACCAACACCAGAAGTACGGCTACCAAAGCGATTATTAAACCAATATTCATATCTTTGCGTCTGCTTTTCCATTTCTACGGCTAGTGTTCAAGAATACATGAATCTCATCTCTCCCGGCACCCTATTTATTTGATTATTTAGCTCAAACCACGTTTTAGTCTCTGTTGTGAGTGAGAAAATCAGGATTAGCGGATGCTGATATGCAACTTAATTCTTTTTGTTTCAGCTGACTAAACTATTTCGTGTAAACGCTCTACTTCCAGTCAACAAGCCCACTTGGGTAAACAAGTTATTTCGTGCAAAGCCGATTACTCTTGTTAGGTTACTTTCGCAAAATCATGCATCATGAGGTTATTTGGGTATATGTTAGAAAATTCTGTTCATTTTGGGGTGAAAGCGTTATAACTAATTATTATATCGCTCGTTTGAGCGACCGTTTTGTTTTTAATTTTGTGTTTAGTCATGCGTGATTGAAGAACGCCTAATGAGTAAGGGATTACGATGAAGCTGCAACAGCTGAAGTATATTGTTGAAGTGGTCAACCATAATCTGAATGTTTCTGCGACAGCAGAAAGCTTATATACCTCACAGCCCGGTATCAGTAAGCAGGTTCGTCTACTAGAAGATGAGCTGGGGATTCAGATTTTTGAGAGAAGTGGTAAGCACCTGACGCAGGTGACTCCAGCTGGCGAACAAATCGTCCGTATTTCTCAAGAAATTCTTGCACGAGTTGAGAGTATCAAAGCGGTTGCTGGTGAACATACTCACCCTGAAATGGGGACTTTGAACATTACCACGACCCATACTCAAGCTCGTTATGCGCTGCCTGATGTCATTAAAGGCTTTACCAAACGTTACCCCAAAGTCTCTCTTCACATGCACCAAGGTACGCCATCTCAAATGTCAGAAGCGATCGCAAAAGGGACGGCTAACTTTGCCATTGCGACCGAAGCACTGCATCTATACCAAGATGCCATCATGCTACCTTGTTATCATTGGAACCGTTCGATAGTGGTACCTAAAGGTCATGCTTTGGCGAAGAAGAGTGTCGTAACCATTCACGATTTGGCCGCATATCCATTAGTGACTTATGTTTTTGGCTTTACTGGTCGATCAGAGCTCGATACTGCATTTAACCGTGAAGGTCTCACTCCTCGAGTGGTCTTTACTGCTACCGATGCTGATGTAATTAAAACTTATGTGCGCATGGGGATTGGTGTCGGTGTGATTGCCAGTATGGCAGTAGATGCTGAACAAGATAAGGATCTTGTCTCCATTGATGCGAGTCATTTGTTTGGGGCCAGTACGACGAGTATCGGATTCCGACGCGGCACGTTCTTACGTTCTTACATGTTTGATTTTATGGAGCGTTTTGCTCCACACCTAACGCGACCAGTCGTAGAGCAAGCCATTTCGTTAAAATCGAATGTTGAAATTGAGGAAATGTTTAAAGATATCGACTTGCCTGTGAGATAAGTCTTTTCTTCACTTATAACTATATAAGACTATCTAGCGAAATAAGATTATCGACAAATAAACTCAAGCTGCTGGTTTGGAACTTTTGGAACGAGTCGCTTGAGTATACAATACGCCTCCGCAGTAGGGGGGACTATGCAAACGCAATTTCAATTCATCACAGATTGCTTAATGGAGCATCAATCGTTTTGGCGATTGGATCCATTCAAGGCGAGCCTTCATCCATCACTGCCTTGGATAGAAGAATACCCCGTAATGTGCCAGTGGCTGAGTACACTTTCGCCTTCGCAAATTGATCACTTCAAATCACAGCCTGAATCAGCTTTAACGGAATTATGTTCTTTTTTACCATTTCTCCAGGCTCTCCGTGAATGCACACAATTAAAGCTTCGCAACTTAACGGGCTTAACTCTGGAGCGTGGACTGGATAAGGGTATCCCCGGTCGCAAGCTGACTCAGATTACTTCGATGGGAGAAGCGGCAATACAAGCGCATCAAGGAGAAGAGTGGCTAGAGTGGTGTTCTGGGAAGGGATACTTAGGGCGAATATTAACCACACAAACTCATCAGCCAGTGACCAGTTTTGAATATCAACAATCGTTGTGCGAGTCAGGACAACAAGCCGCAGATGCTAATCAATGGAAGATGACATTCGTACAAGGGGATGCATTTGCACCGTCAGCGAAAGCGATATTTAAACCGAATCAACACGCGGTGGCACTGCATGCTTGTGGCGACTTACACGTTCGCTTAATGCAGTATGGTGCGGAAAAAAGGGTTGCGGCTATGACGATTGCTCCGTGTTGTTACCATCTGATTCAGAGTGAATATTATCAAGCGTTATCAGAGCAGGGGAAAGCGTCAGAGTTGATGCTCTCTAAACAAGAGTTGCGGATTCCATTACAGCAAACGATTACGGGCGGGAGTCGCGTACATCGCCATCGCCAACAAGAAATGGTATTTCGCCTCGGCTTCGATTTGATCACTCGCCAATGGCTTGGTATCAAACAATACGTACCCGTTCCGAGTATTCGTAAGTCGATGCTTAGTGAAGGGTTCGAGGCTTTTTGTCATTGGGCTGCGGAGCAGAAAAGCATTGAGTTGGATGATAGGATTGATTTTGACCAGTTTGAGCGTTTAGGTGAACAACGCTTTTGGCACATGGAGAGAATCAGTTTAGTTCAGATGATGTTTCAACGGCCATTGGAAATATGGCTTGCATTAGATAAAGCACTTTATCTTGAGCAACGTGGTTATCGTGTTACTTTATCAGAGTTTTGCACCAACTGTGTTACACCTCGAAACATTTTAATTTGTGCATATAGGAATTAGTTATCTTCTATTTCCAAATGCTATATACGAAAAAGCCCACTTTTAGGTGGGCTTTGTAAACTATACGTGACAATGGCGATGTTACCTGTCACTGCTTAAACGATTTTCGCCATTAATTAAATAAGGCAATGGCTTGTTTAGGATCGACATATTCTAAGCCGAAACTTTCTGCTACTTCTTTGCAAGTGACTTTACCGTGAATAACATTTAAGCCTTCTAAGAAGCCATTGTCTTCGAGAAGTGCCTCACGGTAGCCTTTGTTTGCGAGCCTAACAATATACGGTAATGTGGCATTGTTAAGGGCAAATGTTGAAGTGCGAGCCACTGCACCTGGCATGTTTGCGACACAGTAATGGACTACATCATCGACGATGTAAGTGGGTTCTGCATGGGTTGTCGCGTGTGAGGTTTCAAAGCAACCACCTTGGTCTATCGCGACGTCAACGACCGCAGAGCCTGGCTTCATCTTCGCAATGTGCTCTTTCGTCACCAGTTTAGGCGCTGCTGCGCCAGGGATCAGAACCGCTCCAATTACTAAGTCCGCTTCTAGAACATGCTTCTCTATAGCGTCTTCAGTAGAATAAATCACTTTTGCTTGGCCTTGGAATTCTTCATCCAATCGACGTAGTGTATCGACGTTGCGATCAAGGATGGTGACATCTGCACGGAGTCCGACAGCCATACGAGCAGCGTTAGCACCAACGACACCACCGCCGACAATCACGACTTTTGCAGGACCAACGCCAGGGACGCCACCAAGCAATAAACCACTGCCGCCTCGCGATTTTTCCAAGGTCTGCGCACCAGCTTGAATCGACATGCGACCTGCCACTTCAGACATTGGTGCTAACAGTGGTAAACGACCCATATTATCTGTTACAGTCTCGTAGGCTATACAGACAGCTTTGCTCTTGATTAGCTCATCAGTTTGTGGAAAATCTGGTGCTAGGTGTAAATAAGTAAATAAAATTTGCCCTTCGCGGAGCATTGCTCTTTCAACCGCTTGGGGTTCTTTCACTTTTACTATCATGTCTGCTTTCGCGAAAACGTCAGCAGCATGCGGGAGAATGGATGCGCCGACAGCGATGTAATCATCGTCTGAAAAACCAATGCCGGCACCTGCATTGGTCTCAATCATAACTTGGTGGCCATGTGAGATAAGTTCTCTCACACTCGCTGGGATCATGCCAACACGGTATTCGTGGTTTTTGATTTCCTTAGGTACACCAATGATCATCCTAAATCCTCTTTATATAATGGTTGTATTGACTGTTAGTAGGGTGTTATTGTCGAGTTAATGACTAGTATAGTTATTGATCAGCAATATTTGTCACCAAATATTAAAAAGTTGTAGTATATTTTTTTGCAAGGAAGTAATAAGGTGGAATAAAAAATGGTAGACAACTATAAAAAACCGTCCAAGGAACTAGACCGTATTGACCGCAACATTCTCAATGAACTGCAGAAAGACGGTCGTATTTCGAACGTTGAGCTTTCAAAACGAGTAGGACTTTCTCCAACGCCATGTTTGGAGCGTGTACGTCGCTTAGAGCGTCAGGGCTACATTACAGGATACACTGCGTTACTGAATCCGCAGTTTCTCGATGCATCACTTTTAGTCTTTGTTGAAATTACCTTAAACCGTGGTGCGCCAGATGTGTTTGAGCAATTCAATGCGGCTGTGCAAAAACTAGACGACATCCAAGAGTGTCATCTCGTTTCAGGTGACTTCGATTATCTTCTTAAAACCCGTGTATCGGATATGGGTGCTTACCGTCGATTACTTGGTGATACGCTACTGCGTTTACCTGGTGTAAATGACACGCGTACCTACGTTGTAATGGAAGAAGTGAAGCAATCTAACCAGCTTGTGATTAAAACTCGTTAAATTCTTGCAAAGAAAACAGTATATGATACTGCTTTCGACAGAGAACAATTGGGTTTTTCTCTTTGATATGGTTAAATCAATTTACCGAGCGGCTTAATGCCGCTCGGAATGTATAAATTCCCAATTCACTTCCATATTCAAGTTGATTTATGTTCAAAGAGAACGCAAAGAAAGTCGAAACTATTATTAAAACTAGTGAAGAGCCTCAGTCTTCTCGCTTAAATGGTTTCCAACGCTTAAAAGAGTGCTGCTTTATCGTTGGCGTTCTTAGCTCGATCCTACTCGCTGTGGCACTATTTACTTTTAGCCCTGCCGATCCTTCTTGGTCCCAAACTGCTTGGGGAGGGGAGATTAACAACGCTGGTGGCTTATTTGGAGCCTGGCTAGCCGATACCCTATTCTTTACTTTTGGTTCGCTCGCTTACCCGTTACCGTTTTTACTGGCGGTTGCTGCATGGGTGATTTGTCGTAAACGCGGTGAAGATGAACCGATTGATTTCATGCTGTGGGGAACCCGTTTACTGGGCCTCACAGTTTTGATTATGACCAGTTGCGGTTTGGCCGATATCAACTTTGATGATATTTGGTACTTCTCGTCGGGCGGAGTTGTCGGCGATGTGCTGACCAGCTTGTCCCTACCGACTCTGAATGTCCTAGGCACTACTCTCGTACTACTTTTCCTCTGGGGGGCCGGCTTTACGCTCTTTACAGGGATATCATGGCTAAATATCGTTGAATGGCTTGGTGATCGTGCTCTTGCTTTAGTGGGGGCGACAGCCAACAAAGTAAGAGGTTCGGAGCAAGAAACAATTGAACCGCAACTCGATGAGTTTATTGACGACCAAGTGACGAACAAGCATTCTGGTGATGAACTGGCAGAAGATACGTTACCGCATCTTACTGCTTATGATGTTGATGAGCCTAAACCGCAAGTGGCATCACACGAATACCCAATTTACATGCCACAAACTCAGCCTGAAAAAACGGTGACTCGATCTGCTGTGGAAAGTGAGCCCCATAGGGACGCACCTCCCGTGGCCGAACCAGCGCCAAGTCCGAGTGCTGCACCCACTGCGACACCTGTGTCTGCTCAACCGAAACCGCAGGTTCAAGAGCAATCTCCTGTTCAATCTCGAGCACAAGCACAATCTCAAATGCAGCCAGTCAACACTGATGGTGTTAATCCATCCATAGAAAGAAGTAAGCAACTGGATGTCACGATTGAAGCGTTAGAAGCCGCTGCGCAACAGGCGGACGACTGGGCAACAGAGCAGGATCCTTTATTGGCACCGACTCAGTACCAGCAGTCGTATGCAGAGAATCCAGCGCACCAGCCTGAGCCTGAGTACGCTGCATATGAGTCTTTCGCGGCTGAGCAAGCTCAGTCACAGCCTCAACATCAGCAACATCAGCAACAAATACAAGACGAGATGGAAGACACTCCGGTTATTGATACCGCGTCTTTAGATACTATCTCTGCGAATACGGAACCTGGTGCACACATTGAACCGACCATTTCAGACTTTGATGTGCTTGATGACGAAGATGATTATGTCTCTGCTCAGCCTGTTGTAACAGAGCAAGCTCCGCAGCATACTCACCATACACAGCAGCCATCGGCAATGTCTGCACAGCCTGTGGAGTCACAATCTGGAACGCCAACTCAGGCAACATTTGAACCAGCGCCACAAGCCACACAATCCGATGTTGTAGAACCTGTGGTGGAAGAAGTGAGCGAAGGTGATCAAGATGTTGCCGCATTCCAAGGAATGGTCTCAAATGCACAAGCAAAAGTTGCAGCTACGCAAAACCCATTCTTGATGAAGCAAGAAGAGAACTTGCCTGTACCAGAAGAGCCTCTACCAACACTTGAGTTACTTTATCATCCAGAGAAGCGAGAAAATTTCATTGATCGCGATGCGTTAGAAGAAGTCGCGCGCCTTGTAGAAACCAAGCTGGCCGACTACAAGATCAAAGCTGATGTGGTGGGTATTTATCCTGGCCCCGTTATCACACGCTTTGAGTTAGATTTAGCTCCGGGTGTAAAAGTAAGTCGCATTTCCGGCCTTTCAATGGACCTAGCACGTGCACTATCAGCAATGGCAGTCCGTGTGGTGGAAGTGATCCCGGGTAAACCTTATGTGGGTCTAGAGCTGCCAAACATGAGTCGTCAGACAGTTTATTTATCTGATGTCATTAACAGCCCTCAGTTTGAAAACGCCACATCACCTACAACGGTGGTTTTAGGTCAAGACATTGCGGGTGAAGCCGTCATCGCTGACATTGCGAAGATGCCGCACGTACTTGTCGCAGGTACAACGGGTTCAGGTAAATCGGTCGGTGTGAACGTGATGATTTTGAGTATGCTATACAAGGCATCGCCAGAAGATCTGCGTTTTATCATGATTGACCCGAAAATGCTGGAGCTGTCGATTTACGAAGGCATTCCGCATCTTCTTTCTGAAGTTGTAACGGATATGAAAGATGCTTCTAACGCACTCCGTTGGTGTGTGGGTGAAATGGAGCGTCGTTACAAACTGATGTCGGCATTGGGCGTCCGTAATGTCAAAGGCTTTAATGAGAAGCTTAAGATGGCAGCAGAAGCGGGCCACCCAATCCATGATCCATTCTGGCAAGAAGGCGACAGTATGGATACTGAGCCACCGTTGTTAGAAAGACTGCCGTATATCGTGGTTGTGGTTGATGAATTTGCCGACTTGATGATGGTTGTTGGTAAGAAAGTTGAAGAACTGATCGCTCGTTTAGCACAAAAAGCGCGTGCAGCAGGGATTCACTTGATTCTCGCGACTCAGCGTCCATCTGTTGATGTTATTACAGGCTTGATTAAAGCGAACATTCCAACGCGTGTGGCGTTTACCGTATCGACCAAAACTGACTCTCGTACCATTCTAGATCAAGGCGGCGCGGAGTCACTGCTGGGTATGGGTGATATGCTTTACTTACCTCCGGGTTCAAGCCATACCACTCGTGTACACGGTGCATTCGCTTCGGACGATGATGTACACGCTGTGGTTAACAACTGGAAAGCGCGTGGTAAACCAAACTACATCGATGAAATCATTAGTGGTGAGCAGGGTCCAGAAAGTTTACTGCCAGGTGAACAAATGGAAGCCGATGAAGATGTCGACCCACTGTTCGATCAGGTAGTAGAACATGTGGTTCAGTCACGTCGCGGTTCGGTTTCTGGTGTTCAACGTCGCTTTAAGATTGGTTATAACCGTGCTGCTCGTATTGTCGAGCAGTTAGAAGCTCAAGGTATTGTTAGTGCTCCAGGCCATAACGGTAATCGTGAAGTGCTAGCCCCCGCGCCACCAAAAGATTAATGAACGACTCTTACTCATCTCTGTCATATAAGAGATGAGTAATAATCGGTCTCTTGACCCCGTGATAGGTATTTGAATGAAAAAATCATTTTCAGCGAAACTCTTCTCTGCAGTTGTATTGAGTCTTTCTATTTTCTCGGTCGCGAATGCTGCGACCCCAAAAGCGGAATTGAACAAGCGTTTATCGATAAATGAAGGTTTTAGTGCGGATTTCTCTCAAAAGGTGATCAGCCCAGAGGGCGAAACGGTGATGGAAGGCGAGGGTACTGTGGAAATTTCTCGCCCAAGTCTATTTCGTTGGAGTACCACCTTTCCTGATGAAAACTTATTGATCTCAGATGGCAAGACGCTCTGGTACTACAGTCCGTTTATTGAGCAAGTCAGTATTTATTGGCAAGAACAAGCTGCTGAGCAAACTCCATTTGTACTTTTGACTCGTAATCGAGCTAGTGATTGGGACAACTATTCAGTGTCGCAGAAAGGCAATGAATTTACTCTTATCCCTACAGCGGTTGACTCGACACAAGGCCGATTTCAAATCAATATCGATACCAAAGGTATTGTTAAAGGCTTCAATGTGATTGAACAAGACGGTCAAAAAGGCTTGTTCAAATTCAGCAATGTGAAGCTAGGAAAGCCTAAAGCTAACCGATTTACATTCACGATTCCAAAAGGTGTGGAAGTGGATGACCAAAGGAACTAACTGGTCGTGACGAATTACACATTAGATTTCTCAGGGGACGAAGATTTTCGTCCCCTTGCTGCACGTATGAGACCGCAAACGGTCGAACAATACATTGGTCAGCAACATATCCTCGGTCCGGGGAAGCCATTACGTCGAGCGCTGGAAGCGGGACACATTCACTCAATGATCTTATGGGGACCGCCGGGGACGGGGAAAACAACCCTTGCGGAAGTGGCGGCGAATTATGCCAATGCTGAAGTTGAACGCGTTTCAGCGGTGACTTCTGGCGTGAAAGACATTCGTGCTGCGATTGACAAGGCGCGTGAGAACAAAATGGCAGGGCGACGTACTATCCTTTTTGTCGATGAGGTACACCGCTTCAACAAGTCTCAACAAGATGCCTTCCTACCTCATATTGAAGATGGGACCGTCACTTTTATTGGTGCGACCACAGAAAACCCCTCCTTTGAACTCAATAACGCATTGTTATCCCGTGCGCGTGTTTACAAACTGACCTCGTTGGATAAAGATGAGATTTTGTTAGCCTTAAATCAGGCCATTAACGATAAAGAGCGCGGTTTAGGAAATACGTCAGCCCACTTTGCCGATAATGTTTTGGACCGATTGGCAGAGCTGGTCAACGGTGACGCACGTATGTCTCTTAATTACCTTGAGCTTCTGTACGATATGGCAGAAGACAATGCTCAAGGAGAAAAAGAAATCACCTTGAAGTTGTTGGCTGAAGTCGCGGGAGAAAAGGTATCTCGATTCGATAACAAAGGCGATATTTGGTACGATTTGATCTCTGCTGTTCACAAGTCTATCCGTGGTTCCAATCCTGATGGGGCATTATACTGGGCTGCGAGGATGATTTCGGCGGGCTGTGATCCCTTGTATATTGCAAGACGGCTACTAGCGATTGCGTCGGAAGATATTGGAAACGCGGATCCAAGGGCGATGCAGGTTGCGTTGTCTGCTTGGGACTGTTTTACCCGAGTTGGGCCCGCAGAAGGTGAAAGAGCGATTGCTCAAGCGATTGTCTACCTTGCTTGTGCGCCAAAGAGCAACGCGGTTTATGTTGCTTGGAAACAGGCGTTAACTGATGCTCACAACTTGCCTGAGTATGAAGTGCCTCATCATCTGCGAAATGCGCCCACCAGTTTAATGAAAGACATGGGCTACGGGGCAGAGTACCGTTACGCTCATGATGAGCCGGGCGCCTATGCGGCGGGAGAAAAGTATCTGCCGCCCGAAATGGCAGAGCGTCGGTACTATCAACCGACAAACAGAGGCCTTGAAACCAAAATCGGCGAAAAGTTAGATTACTTGGCTAATTTAGACGCAAATAGCCAACAAAAGCGCTATGAAAAGTAAGCGTTTTTGGATACATTTATTTGAACTATTTTTTTGCGTGCTAACAAAATGCGAGCGCGCGACTTCACAACTACAAAAGCATAGGATTAACAATGCTGGATTCTAAATTACTTCGAACTGAGCTGGATGATACAGCTGCAAAACTGGCGCGTCGTGGCTTTAAGCTAGACGTCGAGACAATCCGTAACCTTGAAGAACAACGCAAGTCCATTCAAGTAGAAGTTGAAAATTTACAATCCACACGTAACTCCATCTCCAAGCAAATCGGCCAAAAAATGGCGGCGGGCGATAAAGAAGGTGCAGAAGAGATCAAGAAGCAAATCGGTACACTTGGTAGCGATCTAGATGCGAAAAAAGTTGAACTTGACGCAGTCATGGCTCAACTTGAAGAGATCACTCTATCTGTTCCAAACCTGCCAGCTGATGATGTGCCAGATGGTAAAGATGAGGACGACAACGTAGAGATCTCTCGTTGGGGTGAGCCAAAAACTTACGATTTCGAACTGAAAGATCACGTTGATCTCGGTGAAATGGGTGACGGTCTTGATTTCGCAAGCGCAACGAAGATCACTGGGGCACGTTTTATCGTCATGAAGGGACAATTCGCGCGCTTACACCGTGCTATTGCTCAGTTCATGCTCGATCTTCATACAGAAGAGCACGGCTACACAGAAATGTATGTGCCGTACCTCGTTAACTCTGATAGCCTGTTTGGTACAGGTCAGCTGCCTAAGTTTGGTAAAGACCTATTCCACACAGAGCCGCTTGAAGAGAAAGTGAACGACGAAGAGCCGCGTAGACTATCGCTTATCCCAACAGCAGAAGTACCAGTCACAAACATGGTACGTGACACCATCTCTGATGAAGCGGATCTGCCTATCAAGATGACAGCACACACACCATGTTTCCGCTCTGAAGCGGGTTCTTACGGGCGTGATACTCGTGGATTGATTCGTATGCACCAGTTCGACAAAGTTGAGCTAGTACAAATCACCAAGCCAGAAGATTCAATGAACGCACTGGAAGAACTCACTGGTCATGCTGAGAAAGTGCTACAGCTTCTAGAGCTTCCTTACCGTAAAGTGGTTCTATGTACAGGTGATATGGGCTTCGGTGCTCGTAAGACTTATGACTTAGAAGTGTGGGTTCCGGCGCAAGAAACTTACCGTGAAATTTCTTCATGCTCTAACATGTGGGATTTCCAAGCTCGTCGTATGCAGGCGCGTTTCCGTCGTAAAGGCGAGAAGAAACCTGAGCTTGTGCACACACTAAACGGTTCTGGTCTAGCAGTAGGCCGTACAATGGTTGCTATCCTTGAAAACAATCAAGAAGCAGACGGTCGCATAGCAATCCCAACTGCACTTCAGAAATACATGGGTGGCGCAACGCACATCGGTTAATTCATTAATCGCCAGAACATTAAAACCCAGCCTGAGTGCTGGGTTTTTTTAATCGTTGTCTGCTGGACGTGAGTTATATAAAGCAGTCTTCACATTGAAGCGCGGCTTCAATTGCATTAACCAGCTTCTCAATATCTTTTGGTTCGCTAATAAACGGCGGCATCATGTAAATCAGCTTTCCAAATGGACGAATCCACACGCCTTGTTCAACAAATAGGGCTTGGATGACTTCCATATTTACAGGGCGATGCGTTTCTACCACTCCAATTGCGCCCAACCAACGAGTATTTTTCACCAAGTCGTATTCTTCTAGCTTTGGCAGCAATTCAGAAAAGAGTGTCTCGATTTGTTTGGTTTGCTGTTGCCATTCGCCTTGTTCGATTAATTCTAAACTTGCCGTTGCAACGGCACAGGCTAACGGGTTGCCCATAAAGGTGGGGCCGTGCATAAAGCAGCCAGCTTCACCTCCGCAAACGGTATCAGCGACGTGTTTACTCGTGAGTGTCGCTGACAGGGTCATATAACCGCCGGTGAGCGCTTTACCAACACATAGAATGTCTGGCTGAATATCCGCGTGCTCACAAGCAAACAATTTACCGGTACGACCAAAGCCAGTTGCGATTTCATCAGCAATCAGTAGTAGACCATACTGATCGCAAAGCTTGCGAACCCCGTTCAGAAACTCAGGGTGGTAAATTCGCATTCCTCCAGCACCTTGCACGATAGGTTCAAGGATCACTGCGGCAAGTTCTTGGTGATGCAGCGCCATTTTTTGTTCGAAGTCAGCTAGGTCTTCTGGCTTCCAATCATCCCAGTAACCACACGTTGGTGATTCCGCAAAAATATGTTCAGGCAAGAAGCCTTTGTAGAGAGAGTGCATGGAGTTCTCTGGGTCGGTCACCGACATCGCAGCAAAGGTATCGCCATGATAGCCGTGTCGCAAAGTGAGGAATTTTGGTCTACGTTCTCCTTTAGCGTGCCAGTATTGTAGTGCCATTTTCAGGCTCACTTCAACGGCGACTGAGCCGGAGTCAGCAAGAAACACATGTTCTAAACGGTTCGGCGCAAGAGACAGTAGTTTTTTACAGACGTTGATGGCTGGTTGGTGAGTGATGCCACCAAACATGACATGCGACACTTGGTCTATTTGGTGATGTGCCGCTTGGTTTAGATGAGGATGATTGTAGCCATGAATGGTTGACCACCAAGAAGACATGCCATCAACCAGTTCGGTTCCATCTTCCAGTGTAATGTGTACACCACGTGCGGAGGCGACAGGATAGCAGGTCAGAGGTGTCAGTGTAGAAGTGTAAGGATGCCATATATGCTGGCGATCGAAGGCGAGATCCATATGCGATTCCATAAAATTGCAGTTCAATAAATAATCAGATGTAAACTTTGTTTATTTTTGTTTTGTTGACAGTCTATCGATACTCAGTAGACTGTCAACAAAACAAAAAAGTAACGAAAGGAATACACGTGGAAGTTCGTCATAACTGGACGCATGATGAAGTGCGCGAGCTAATGGAAAAACCATTTATGGATCTTCTATTTGAGGCTCAGCTTGTTCACCGTCAATATCAACAAACCAATCATGTTCAAGTAAGTACTCTGTTATCCATTAAGACAGGGGCGTGCCCAGAAGACTGCAAATACTGTCCGCAAAGCGCCCGGTACACAACCGATATTGAAAAAGAGCGTTTGATGGAGGTTGAGCGTGTACTTGACGCGGCCCAAAAAGCAAAGAATGCTGGATCAACTCGATTCTGTATGGGGGCAGCATGGAAGAACCCGAAAGAACGTGATATGCCACATCTGACGGATATGATCAAAGGCGTTAAAGATATGGGGCTAGAAACCTGTATGACGCTGGGTATGCTAACGCCAGATCAAGCCAAACAGTTGGCGCATGCGGGCTTGGACTACTACAACCATAACCTCGACACTTCACCTGAGTTCTACGGCAATATCATTACTACGCGTACCTACCAAGATCGTCTAGACACGCTTTCTCACGTTCGAGATGCAGGCATGAAGATTTGCTCTGGTGGTATCATCGGAATGGGAGAGAGTGCGAACGATCGTGCAGGTCTGCTGGTTGAACTTGCGAATCTGCCAACTCACCCAGAAAGTGTACCAATCAACATGTTAGTGAAAGTAAAGGGCACGCCACTGGAAAAAGTGGACGATGTTGAGCCGTTTGACTTCATTCGCCTGATAGCGATTGCCCGCATCATGATGCCTCAATCTGCAGTTCGCCTATCCGCAGGCCGTGAGAACATGAACGAACAGATGCAAGCATTGTGCTTTATGGCGGGTGCAAACTCTGTCTTCTACGGTTGTAAACTTCTTACGACACCAAACCCTTCTGAAGATAAAGACATGATGCTGTTTGAAAAACTCGGTATTAACCGTCAAGAGGTGTCCCAAAAACCGGATGAAATCGAAGAAAACGAATTGCTCGACCGCGTCGTAGAGCGTGTGGCGGCTCGTCCGACAAAAGACGATATCTTCTACGATGCCAGCGTTTAAACATCGTATTGCTTCAGCCCTTGCTACGCGAAAAGAGCAGGGGTTGAATCGGTCGTTGAATGTCGTGTTTTCAGGTAACCAATCGATTTTGGAACACGATGGCAGGCGTTACATCAATTTCTCAAGCAACGATTATTTAGGCTTAGCCAACGATCAGGCTTTAGTACGCGCCTGGCAGCAAGGTTTAAATGTATACGGCAGTGGAAGTGGCGCCTCACCGATTGTGACAGGCTTTAGTGCTGCACACAGCAACCTTGAGGCTGCACTGACCGAATGGTTGGGTTATGAACGAGCAATCTTGTTTGGTTCTGGATTCAGTGCGAATCAAGCGCTGCTTTTTACGCTGTTAGAGAAATCAGATGTTCTCATCCAGGACCGACTAAACCATGCATCTTTGATGGAAGCTGGTGCATTATCGCCAGCGAAAATGAAACGTTTTAAACACAATGATGTTGAACATCTTAAAACACTTTTATCTGAGAAGTGTAACCATCTAGTCGTGACGGAAGGCGTATTCAGCATGGATGGCGATTGCGCCCCCGTTGCTGATATTTCGGCGGTGACCACGTCGCGTGATTCTTGGTTAGCGGTCGATGATGCACATGGTATGGGTGTGCTTGGGGAGCATGGTGGTGGTTCCTGTATGCACGCGAATATTACCCCCGAGATTTTAGTGGTGACCTTTGGTAAGGCTTTTGGTATGTCTGGCGCTGCTATTCTATGTGATCAAGCGACGGGTGACTTTTTAACTCAATTCGCGCGACACCACGTGTATTCGACGGCTATGCCTCCGGCTCAGGCATACGCGCTCACTCATGCCGTTTCAATGGTTCAAGAACAAAATTGGCGACGTGAAAAGTTGGCAGAGCTAACCGAATACTACCGGGACTGTTTACACGATATAGACGGTTTTATCGATACGGTGACACCAATAAAACCATTTGTTATTGGAGAATCAGAAAACGCAGTGAGCGTGGCGAATGCGTGTCGCCAAAATGGGATTTGGGTAACGGCGATTCGTCCCCCTACTGTGCCAAAAGGCACATCTCGACTGCGACTAACGCTGACCGCAAGTCATAGTAAAACGCAAATTAAAACGCTTTCACTCGTATTGAAGCAAGCATTAGGAACACGGTGATGGAGAATGCGAAACAGTTGGCATTGACCAGTTCAATTCAAAGTAAGGATGCCATTGCAGCGTCGTTTGGAAAAGCGGCTGAGACGTATGATAAACACGCGGCATTCCAAAGAGATGTTGGTAGGCGTTTATTAGCAAAGTTACCTGATAATTTAACTGGAAAGCGAGTCCTAGATTTAGGATGTGGCACCGGCTACTTTTCCTTGCAACTCAAAGAGCGTGGCGCAGAAGTTGTGTGTGGCGATATTTCTCAAGCGATGTTGGATAAGGCGGTTCAGCGCTGTGGAAAAGAACGAATGCGTTATGTTCTTGCGGATGCAGAGAACTTACCTTTTGACGATGCAAGTTTTGATTATGTGTATTCAAGCTTGGCGCTACAGTGGTGTACGGATTTGAGTTTCCCGCTGAGAGAAATACGTCGAGTGTTAAAAAAAGAAGGGCGTGGGTGCTTTGCTACGCTTGTGGATGGCTCGCTGAATGAACTACGCCAAGCGTGGAAAAAAATTGATGCATATCAACACGTCAATAACTTTATCACCCTCAATCAGGTAAAAATTGCGTTAGCGCAATCACAATGCCATAACCATCAACTAGACTCGACCGCAATTACGGTTTGGTACGATTCTGCATTTTCTGTTATGCGTGACCTCAAAGGTATTGGGGCGAATCACGTAAGCGGACGCTCACAAGGCTTAACAAGCCGCCGAAGTTTGTTGAAAGTCGAGCGTGAGTACCAAGCACATAGAAACAATAAAGGTCTTTTACCTGCAAGTTATCAGGTTTGTTTTGGAGTAATACATCGATGATTGATGCATTTTTTATTGCTGGTACGGATACTGATGTAGGGAAAACAGTTGCGTCTAAAGCTATTTTACAGGCGCTTGCTGAGAAAGGGTTAAATACCATTGGTTATAAGCCTGTGGCCGCTGGAAGCGAAAAGTCGCAAGAGGGTTGGCGTAACTCAGATGCGCTGCATTTACAAAAAGCGGCGACGCTAAAAGTGGCGTATGACGATGTTAACCCATACGCTTTGGAGTTACCGACCTCGCCTCATATTGCTGCAAAGCATGAACATGTCGAAATCAACTACGGCTTATTGAGTGAAAAACTGGCTCAGCACAAAGAGCAGGCAGATACCGTTTTAGTTGAAGGCGCTGGTGGTTGGCGTGTTCCGGTCTCAGACACGGATAGCCTTTCTACTTGGGTGAAACAGGAGCAACTGCCCGTTGTGTTGGTTGTGGGGATTAAACTCGGTTGTTTAAGTCATGCCATGTTAACTGCAGAAATAATCCGTTCTGACGGTTTGAATCTTGTGGGATGGGTGGCAAATCGAGTAAACCCAGGTACCGAGCATTATGCCGAGATCATTCAGATATTGGAAACTCGCTTAGACACACCTAAGTTGGGCGAGATTCCTTATATCCCAAGTGCGAAGCGTGTAAATTTGGGCAAGTACATTAATGTTGAACCACTGCTCAACGCAAAGTAGCGCCTCAGCTTAAACGAAGTACGCGTTGTTCTGAGGAACAAATAAAATAGAAAAAGGCTGCAATTGCAGCCTTTTTTCATACTAAAAGAGTGAGGTGCTTTTAGAGGCGATGTCATTCACCCTTTCTTTATTTATCTTGGCTTAGACCCATCAAGGCTTGCTGAGTTTCAGCAACACGTTTTGACATGTTATCGGTTGAAATACCGAGTTGTTGTTTCGCTTCATCTTCTGAGATTCCAAGATGACAACGCAGTAAATCAATAGCCATTTGATAGTCGTTAGTTTCTACCATGATTATTCCCTCAAGACATGGATGCTGTGTAGTAACCCTTGTTATATTTTCAGCGCTTTGCTTAAACAGTTTACTTAAAATTAAACAGTGCTCTTGAAACAGGTGACGAGAAGCACTTGTTTGAAAGCAGAAGATTAAGCTCATCGTTTAAAACACTTTGAGTTACTCTGTTTTGTTCGTATGCTTGGCAATCTACCATGTTTCATTGTGACGACAATAAGACCAAAGTCTAATCGAGGTATAAGGCGCTGTTTTTCAATGAATTTAAAATATGGGTAATTTGATTAATTATTGAGCTGTGATCTTTACCTCATTAGGTAATCCAGACAACAAATGTTGCAATTTAATACTTAACCTTGTTTTTAACCTATATAAACTATATCTATCGAAGTGGAACCCGTTAAGGTTCGGCTTTTACAACAATAAGCTTCTTTTTTGGGAGAAAGCAATGAAGCGAATCATGTTATTCCTCGTCACTAACCTAGCGGTTATGCTAGTGCTTAGTATTGTTCTCAATATTGTTTATGCTACCACTGGAATGCAACCAGGCAGCTTGTCTGGTTTACTTGTCTTAGCTGCGGTATTTGGCTTTGGCGGGGCTCTGATTTCCTTAATGATGTCGAAAGGAATGGCGTTGCGTTCGGTTGGTGGTATGGTCATTGAGAACCCACGTAACGAAACTGAACATTGGTTGCTACAAACGGTAAGTCGCCAAGCTCAACAGGCAGGTATCGGAATGCCGACCGTTGCTATTTATGACTCACCGGATATCAATGCGTTTGCAACAGGGGCCAAGCGTAATGACTCTCTAGTAGCAGTATCAACCGGTTTGCTGCACAACATGACCCGAGATGAGGCAGAAGCCGTCCTTGCTCATGAGGTCAGCCATATTTCCAACGGTGACATGGTGACAATGACCTTGATGCAGGGGGTGGTGAATACCTTCGTTATCTTCTTGTCGCGTTTTATCGCCAATATTGTCTCTTCAAACGATGATGAAGAAGGACAAGGTACTAATATGATGGTGTACTTTGGTGTATCGATGGTACTTGAATTGGTGTTTGGTTTCCTGGCCAGCTTTATCACGATGTGGTACAGCCGTCATCGAGAGTTCCACGCTGACGCGGGAGCTGCTCAACTTGTTGGCAAAGAGAAAATGATTGCAGCATTGGAGCGCCTGAAAATGAGCCACGAGTCTCAGCTTGATGGCACGATGATGGCATTTGGGATTAATGGTAAGAAATCGCTGAGCGAGCTACTAATGAGTCACCCGCCATTAGATAAACGCATCGCGGCACTACGCAATCAGCAATTCTAATCAAATAGCTCTCTGAAAAGACTTGGTTTTTACCAAGTCTTTTTTTTTGGTCCACTGATCGCCTAGCAACTTTTATACGTATCAAGGTTTAGAAATAAAGTTATACAAATATTTTTTTGTACAACTAGAAGCGTTTAGTCTATCTTGTACGTATAAATATTTTGTACAAGTTTATTGGATTTGTGCACAATTTTTAAGATGTAGGAGCAAAGGAATGGACATACAATCTGTTGGCGATATCTATCAGAAACTCAATAGGTCGAATCTGCACTTGCTCAATGATGTCTATCACCCAGATGTGGTATTTGAAGATGCAGCTCATCGGCTTGAGGGATTACCAGAACTCTCCGATTACTTTCAATCATTGTATGCCAACGTAATCAGTTGCGATTTTGACATCCACGATCATCAACAAGTAGGCGATGTAGGTTTTCTTACTTGGACAATGTTTTTACAACATCCAAAGTTGCAAAAAGGGTCACCTATTGCCGTGAATGGCGTTTCCCACCTTAAGTTTTCACAGGGACAGGTTATCTATCATCGTGATTACTTTGATCTCGGTGAAATGCTTTACGAACACTTACCTGTGTTGGGTTCCATTGTTAAAACGATCAAAAAGAGGCTAGGGCAATGAGTCATTCGGTTCTCATTACGGGTGCCACTTCTGGCATAGGCAGGCAGTTAGCTCGTGATTATGCTGACTCAGGTTGGCACGTTATTGCTTGCGGACGGAATCAGTCCGTGCTTTCAGAGCTGGCTTCAGCGTCACCCAATATTGAAACACTGCGGTTCGATGTCACCCAATACGAAGACACCCTACAAGCATTGGCTTCACTTAAGTCTGTTCCAGACACATGGATATTTAACGCGGGTGGCTGTGAATATATGGATGACGGGATTGTTGATGCGAAGTTGATGGCTCGCATCATGGATGTCAACGTGATCGGTGTCGCCAACTGTATTGAGGCGTGTCAGCACTACTTTGTGCGCGGACATAAAGTCGTCATCGTTGGCTCAATCGCTTCAGAAGTTGCGTTGCCGAGAGCAGAAGCGTATGGCGCATCTAAAGCTGCGGTAAGCTACTTTGCCAGAACGCTTGCCATTGATCTAAAAAAGAAAGGCATCAAAGTCGTGACTGTGTTTCCGGGCTTTGTAGAAACGCCACTCACTGACAAGAATACATTTGAGATGCCGATGATCATCTCAGCCAAGCAAGCTTCTGAGTCGATCAGAAGACAGCTCACCACAAACAAGAGTCATATTTATTTTCCAGCACGGTTTACGGGCATGCTTCGCCTGTTGTCACTATTACCATACGGATGGCAGGCAAAACTCGCTGAGAAGCTCGTTTCTTAAGAAGGACAGATAATGAAAACGTCAGGAAGAAAGAAAATCGCCATAATTGGAACCGGAATATCAGGGCTCACTTGTGGTTACTATCTGCACAAGCAACACGATGTCACACTATTTGAAGCGAATGATTATATTGGTGGTCATACTGCGACCGTCGACGTAAACCTTGATGGGCGAGAGTATGCAATTGATACCGGTTTTATTGTTTACAACGACCGTACCTATCCCAACTTCATTAACATGATGAATGAGATTGGCGTTGAAGGTACGCCTACCGAAATGAGTTTCAGTGTTCGCAATGATAGTAATGGGCTCGAATACAACGGGCATACCGTCACTACACTTTTTGCGCAAAAACGAAACTGGTTTAACCCAAGCTTTTACGGTTTTATTTTCGAAATTCTGCGCTTCAATAAGTTGGCAAAGTCGTTTGCGGCACAAGAGCATTCTAGTGTCCAGACGCTGGGTGATTTTCTTGATGAACATGGCTTTAGCCAGTACTTTTCCGACAATTATATCCTCCCTATGGGGGCGGCAATTTGGTCATCGACGTTGGCCGACATGCGTGCTTTTCCGTTGATGTTCTTCCTAAGGTTTTTCCTCAATCATGGCTTGCTTGATGTGACAAACCGACCTCAGTGGTATGTCATCAAAGGTGGCTCGCGCTCATATATTGGACCTTTAACTGCGGGGTATGTCGATAACATTCGTTTGAACAGTCCTGTCAACAAAGTCGTGAGGCATGAACAGGGGGTTGAAGTATATGTGAACCAGCAGTCTGAATGGTTCGATGATGTCATTTTTGCGTGTCATAGTGATCAAGTGTTGATGTTGCTTGATGATGCCAGTGAAGACGAGTTCGGTATTCTGGGCAATATGGCGTATCAGGCCAATGAAGTTGTCTTACATACGGATACCCGCTTGCTACCCCAGCGAAAAGCCGCATGGGCATCATGGAACTATCGCTTGGATGGACGCGAAGGTGAACAGCAGCGCCTTCCATCGCTGACGTATAACATGAATATCCTCCAGCATATTGAATCATCAGATACGTTCTGCGTGACACTCAATAGCAGTGAGCAAATTGACGCGAGTAAAATACTCAGAAAATTTACTTATCATCATCCAGTGTTTACCACTGCCTCTATTGCTGCACAGCAAAGAAAAGGGAACATTCAAGGCATTGCCAACACATGGTTTTGTGGGGCCTATTGGTATAACGGTTTCCATGAAGACGGGGTACGAAGTGCGCTTGATGTAGTCAAGGGCATCGCAAACAAATACCAAGAACATACGTATGATCATGTGCTTCAACAAGGCGCGGCGTAGATGGATAGCCTAATGAACAGTCGCTTGTTTGTCGGTAATGTCCGTCATAGACGTTTTACCCCAGTAACTCACGAGTTGAATTACGCTTTGTTTATGCCGGCAATTGACACCGACGAGCTTGAAGAGTTGGAACAACGCGTCTGGGGATTTGGGACACGTTGGTGGCACTGGGCGAGATTTAAACGTAGTGATTACCTTGGAGAAGGCGGTTTGAAAGAAGCGGTTCAAGCCAAAGTAGCTGAGCTGACGGGCAAACAATGCACGGGAAAAGTGATTGCTGTTTGTCACTTGCGTTATTTAGGGCTTTATTTTAGCCCAGTTAATTTTTATTACGTCTATAACCAACAGGGTGAATGGATGTATATGCTTGCTGAAGTGAGTAATACACCTTGGAACGAGCGCCATTATTATGTTGTTTCTGCAAACAAAGACGATGAACACGCAGGGTGGGAGCAAGACAAGGCGTTTCACGTATCACCTTTTAATCCGATTGATCAACGTTATCACTGGCGTATTAAGCCTTTGACAGAAAAGTTAAATATCCACCTTGAGTGTCACAAGGATGAAAAGCACTTTGATGCAACGATGACCATGAAAGCGAAAGCGTTTTGTAGTCGAAGTCTTTTACGTTGTTTGATCGGCACACCGATTCAAACAGTAAAAGTAATGGTTGGTATTTACTGGCATGCGCTAAAACTCTGGATAAAAGGTGCACCTTTTTATTCTCACCCCAAATCTTCGGACGTAGAAGAGCACAAAGCCGATAGCCTCAAAACAGATAAGAAAAAATAAAAAGCAAAAGGAGAATTCCGCATGTTAAACACTACTTCTATGCCTTTGCCACTTAAACTTACAACCACTCAAAAAGCGGCACGCGGGGTTATTTTTCAATGTCTCCAAAACATGGACGTTGGCTGTTTAACCGTTATTGAGAGTTTTAAAACGGACGCAGCAGAAAGAAGTGAACGGTTCATGTCTTCTAACGGTGAATATCATGGTCAATCTGTTTCCGCAACGATAGAGGTGAAACACCCGGGGTTCTATTCTAGAGTTTTGCAGGGAGGTAGTATCGCTGCTGGTGAAGCTTATATGGATGGCTGGTGGGACAGTCCGGACTTAACTGCGTTGATGAAACTTATGGCTGTTAATATGCGAGCATTGGACCGGCTTGAAGAAAAAGGGAGTTGGCTAACTCGGCTATTATATAAAGTTTCTCATTGGAGTAATCGTAACTCTCAAGAGAACTCGCGTAAGAATATTCACGCGCATTACGATTTAGGCAATGACCTTTATAGAACTTTTCTTGATAAAAATATGCTCTACTCTTCAGCTCTGTATAAGCGAGAAGGTGATTCCTTAGAGCAGGCGCAAATTAATAAAATGCAACGTCTTTGTGAGCAGTTGGAGCTTAAGTCTTCAGACCATGTGATTGAAATAGGGACTGGTTGGGGAGCCATGGCGATTTATATGGCTGAGCAGTATGGTTGTCACGTGACGACGACCACGATATCCGACGAGCAACATGCCTACGCACAGAAGCAGATTGAAGAACGCGGGTTGACCAACAAGATCACTTTACTGAAAGATGATTACCGCGATCTTTCGGGCACTTACGACAAATTAGTTTCCATTGAAATGATTGAAGCGGTTGGGAAAGCGTTTTTGCCTTCTTACATTAAACAATGTGAATCGTTATTGAAACCTGGTGGGTTAATGGCGATTCAAGCCATAACGATTGCCGATCAGCGTTACGAGTACTACAGCAATAATGTTGACTTTATTCAAAAATATATATTCCCAGGCGGTTTTCTACCATCGGTCACGTCACTTGCCCAAGCGACCACCAAGCACAGCGATCTGGTGGTACGGGACTTATTCGACATTGGTTTGGATTATGCGCAAACACTGAATGAATGGCATCGTAGGTTTAATCTCTCTCAATCTGAAGTACGTTCGTTCGGATATGATGAAAGGTTTATAAGAATGTGGCGTTTTTATTTGAGTTATTGCGAAGGTGGTTTTTTAGCACGAACCATCAGTGCCGTACACATGACGTTCCAGCGTCCATAACGGGTTCCCTCTATTCGGGACGACGATGACACTATGTTAAAAATAATCGTAGCATCTACTTGGTTTCAGCTATTTTGGTTTTGCGCTGTTTTAGGGAAAGAAAACTGGCAATGGCTCACGACTATTTTTGTGGCGTTAACGTTTAGCTACTGTCTGACAAGTGAGCGTTACGCGCTGAAGTATATATTGGCCGTAACGCTGACTGGTATCGTTTTGGATACGCTGAATCAATACTTCAATCTGCTCGTTTTTCATTCTGAATGGCTACCTATATGGCTTGCGTACTTATGGTTTGTGTTTGCATGGTATGCCTATCAACTTAAGTCGATTTTGATTCGTTACCCTTTACGTTACGTATCAGTAATAGGAGGCTTAGCTGGTGCTGGTAGCTATTTTGCAGGATATAAACTCGGCGCTGTTGAGCTTGGGTATGGTCACCTTGAGTCACTCGGTTTTTTATTTATCGAGTGGGTGATGGTGATCATCTTGGTGCGAAAGGTATATGAAAATGGAATTCCGGATAAAAGCGTTACGACACATTCTGATTAATTGGTCGCTAGCGGTCATCGCGATGAGTTGCCTTCCAGTTTACGCGCAAAATGTCTCTAACAACGAGGCTAAAGATGCTGCCATGCACAATGACAGTCAGAGGTGGCGTGATTGGAAAACTGTCGGAGAAGCTCAGTTAACCTGGTTCATATTTGATGTTTACTCGTCTCGATTGAAGTCACCCAACGGTCAATACATGGTGAGTGATGATGTCTCTCCACACCCATTCGCCTTAGAGATTCGCTATCAAAGAGACATCAGCAAACAGCAGTTGCTTGAGGTAACGGAAGAGCAGTGGCAAAAGCTGGGTTTTGATCAAGTTAGCCGAAGCAACTGGATATCTGAACTTAACAAGATGTTTGTTGACGTTCGCAAAGGGGATGAACTGACCTATTTAACCGATGGTAAAACGGGGCAGCTTATCTATCGTCAAGCCAACGATGCAACATATTACAAGCGAGGGGTTGTGTCAGATGAGTCGATGAATGACGCATTTTTATCAATTTGGCTATCACCCAGAACAGAATATCCTTTGCTTAGAAAGCAATTAATAGGGCAGGTGAGATAATGAGAGAGTTGCGCAAATTCGTTGTATCGGTTGTTGTTTGTATCACGTTTGTGTTGGGGGGATGCTCCAGTGATATTCAAGATTATCAGACTGCGACACCTAAATTCGATTTATTTGGCTATTTCGATGGAAACGTGAAAGCGTGGGGAATGATTCAGGATTACACCGGCAAGCAAATGCGGCGCTTTGAAGTTGATATATCAGGTACAATTGATGGAAACAAACTGACTCTGGTCGAAGATTTTGTCTTTGATGATGGAGAGTTAGACCAACGCACTTGGATTATCACAAAACGAGAAGATGGCAGTTATCGAGGCGAAGCGGACGATATTATCGGATTGGCAACAGGCAAAGAGATCGGTAATGCTTTGCAATGGCAATATGACTTTGAATTAAATGTGGATGGCTCTAACTACATCGTCTCTTTCGACGATTGGCTATATCGACAAGATGATAAACATCTGTTTAATTTGACCAAAATTAAGAAGTTCGGTGTAGAAGTGGGCACAATTACTCTGTTCTTCCAGAAGCAGACTTAATGTTTTAAATCCAACTATACAAACCAAGAAAAAAGGTTGATGCTTCCACATCAACCTTTATTGTTTTATGACTAAGAAGCTAGCTTCTTAAAGCTTATCAGTTAGCTCGATTGCTTGACCGATGTAGTTTGCTGGTGTCATTTCTTTCAGACGCGCTTTCTCGTGCTCAGGAAGCTCAAGACCATCGATAAATACACGCATTGCTTCACCATCAACACGCTTACCACGAGTTAGCTCTTTTAGCTTCTCGTATGGCTTCTCGATGCCGTAACGACGCATGACCGTTTGTACTGGCTCTGCCAGAACTTCCCAGTTTTTGTCGAGTTCAGCAAGGAGTGCTTCGCGGTTTACTTCGAGTTTGCTAATGCCTTTAAGCGTAGAAGTGTAGGCAATCACCGCGTAGCCAACACCAACACCTAGGTTGCGAAGAACCGTTGAGTCAGTGAGGTCACGTTGCCAGCGAGAGATTGGCAGTTTTTGCGCTAGGTGACCGAATACTGCGTTTGCAAGACCCAGGTTACCTTCAGAGTTTTCAAAGTCGATTGGGTTAACTTTGTGCGGCATTGTAGAAGAGCCGATCTCACCAGCAATGGTTTTTTGCTTGAAGTGGCCTAGTGCAATGTAACCCCAAACGTCACGGTCGAAGTCGATTAGGATTGTGTTGAAACGTGCAACCGCGTCGAACAATTCAGCAATGTAATCGTGTGGTTCGATTTGAGTTGTGTATGGGTTCCAAGTCACACCTAGAGATTCAGTAATAAACTCTTCAGAGAACTGATGCCAATCTACTTCAGGGTAAGCTGATAGGTGTGCGTTGTAGTTGCCGACTGCACCGTTGATTTTTGCTAAGAGCTCAACGTTTTCGATCTGCTTGTATTGACGCTCCATACGGTACGCCACGTTAGCCATCTCTTTACCCATAGTAGATGGAGAAGCTGGTTGGCCGTGTGTACGAGACAGAAGGGGAATGTCACGGTATTCAACCGCAAGGGCTTTAATCGCGTCGATTAGGTTGCGAATTTCTGGAAGAATTACCGTTTCACGCGCTTCTTTAAGCATGAGTGCGTGTGAAGTGTTGTTAATGTCTTCAGAAGTACAAGCAAAGTGGAAGAACTCATTTACCGCGTGTAGTTCAGGAACGTCCGCAACTTTTTCTTTTAGGAAGTACTCAACCGCTTTAACGTCGTGGTTAGTTGTACGCTCGATCTCTTTGATTCGGCGCGCATCTTCTTCAGAAAAGTTGGCAGCAAGGTCGTCTAGGAATTGGTTAGCTTCTGCGCTGAATGCTGGCACTTCTACAATTTCAGCGGTAGCGGCTAGCTTTTGTAACCAGCGAACTTCAACGATAGTACGGTATTTTAGTAGACCGTATTCACTGAAAATTTCGCGTAACGCAATCGTCTTACTTCCGTAACGGCCGTCTACTGGTGAAACAGCAGTCAATGCTGACAGTTCCATGATGTTCTCCTGAATTGGGTTTCTAAATTTCGTGAGCGTTATACCAATAACTGTGGCAATTGTCACGAACATTGCGCAAACGTTTGCGCGTGATTTATTTTTATCAAAAAATGAGCTCGCGATAAACGCGAGCTTCTAATAATTTCTTTTACATACGGGCTAACAGAATTTGAGCCTGTTCGACCATTTTTTTGCGTCCGAAAATGAGGTGGCGGCGCTTGCCTCCAACCTGACGCCAAAGTACTGCACAGCGAATACCAGACAAAAGTAGCGCTCGTACTTTGTGCTGGGTTGATGTTTGCTGCAATACGGCTGGTGTACCCGTTACTTGAATACGTGGTCCGATAGGGCTAACCACATCTAAATAGATACTGGCTAGATTGCTGATCATTTGGTCGTCAAGCAAATCAAAGTGCTCAGTTTGGCGCAGTGCCATTTGAATACGATCACCAAGTTGTGACATGGCGTCATTACGTGCCTTCAATTTACGCTCTAATGCCATCAGGCTAATGATATAACGAGTGAGTTCGCTACCTGATGGCGTACTATCAATGCCTTTTACTAGGCATTCTAGTCCAAGTTTTAGATCCGATTCTCGCCCGAATACGCCAACTGTGTTGGCAGGGTCTGTGCTCAAAATCGCGTTAATGGATGTTTCAAAGGCATCTTGATCACAATGTCCGTTTCGCGCAACTTGTTGCACCAAAGCAACTGCTTGGCAGATGCCAGCAAACGCGATAGTACGGTCATAAAGTGTATTCGCCACGTAATCACTCCTAAGATTGAGAATATTTAATGCGTTGTTCGATGATGCCGCCACCTAGGCACACGTCGTCTTTGTAAAACACTGCAGATTGACCAGGTGTCACTGCTATTTGTGGTTCATCAAAGATCACTTTAATGTTCTCATCATCTACAGGGATGATTGTACAAGGAATATCTTGTTGGCGGTAACGAGTTTTTACTGTGCACTTCATAACATCGCGAATTGGCTCACGATCCACCCAGTGCAGTTGTGAAGCAAATAGGCCTTCTGACTTAAGAAGTGGGTGATCTTTGCCTTGTACAGCAATTAAAACATTACGTTTCAGATCTTTTTCACCGACAAACCACGGTTCTTCGTTACCACCACCGCCTTTGCGGCCACCGATGTGTAAGCCCTTGCGTTGACCTAATGTGTGGTACATCAGACCTTGATGTTGACCGATAACTTCACCGTCAGGGGTTTCAATGTTACCTGGTTGTGCTGGTAGGTAGCGGCTCAAGAAGTCGGTGAATTTACGTTCACCAATAAAACAGATGCCCGTTGAGTCTTTCTTTTTCGCGGTGATTAAATCTTGCTCTTCCGCGATTCGTCGTACTTCTGGTTTTTCCAAATCACCAACCGGGAACAGGCTGCGCGCAACTTGCTCGTGGCTTAATGTATATAGGAAGTAGCTTTGATCTTTGTTGCCGTCTAGGCCACGTAGCATTTGTGGCTTCTCCTGTTTTTCACCAGGTAAAGAGTTCTCTGGGAAAGAGCGGCGCACGTAGTGACCCATTGCAATGTAATCTGCATCCAGTACTTCGTCAGCAAATTCAAGGAACGCTTTAAACTTAATTTCTTTGTTACAAAGAATGTCTGGGTTAGGGGTACGGCCTGCTTTGTACTCAGCAAGGAAATACTCAAATACGTTGTCCCAGTATTCTGCAGCAAAGTTGATGGTGTGTAGATGGATGCCAAGTTTGTCACATACTGCTTGAGCATCGGCTAAATCTTCGGCTGCTGTGCAATATTCTTCGTTGTCATCTTCTTCCCAGTTCTTCATGAACAGGCCTTCTACTTGGTAGCCTTGTTGTTTGAGAAGATACGCAGAAACCGATGAATCAACGCCGCCGGACATCCCGACGATGACTTTCTTTTGGCTGTTATCAGACATTACTAAACACCACTAAAATAAACGGGACGCAGATTCTAACAGAAACCACAGACCGGTGACAGATCCGAGACGTAAATCACAATTCGTTTACGTTGCTTTTTTCGCAACAAAATCACGAGGTAACGATTTTGTAAATGTATACTCAAACGACTTCAGTCTGGTTGGGTATAAAGGATATATATGGCATAGTTGCCCAAAATCCAAGAGGAAATACAAAGTGTCAGACGCAAACCAATTTATGCAAGAAGCCGAACTGATTGAAATCATTGAAAATCAATTAGAAGATGGAACCCCATTAAAAGTAAAAGAAACCCTTATGCGTTTAATGATGATGGGTACGCCCCGTGAAGACGCGGTAGCAATGATGGCTTGCGCTATGTCGATTGAAATATTCGATATTATGAAAAACGAAGGAGAGTTCAATCTAAAACGTTATAGCGAACATCTGGATCAACTTCCAGAATTGAGCTTTATGGAAGGTGAATAAAGGGGATTGAAGAAAAAAATGCTCTGCAAACGTTTGCTATAATAGCGCTTATTGCCGGGTTTTTATTCGCGGTATAGAATCCGTTTTCCAAATTTTTCCCTTACTCAGACTGACAATATGAAATTTCCTGGACAACGCAAATCGAAGCACTACTTTCCTGTTCATGCTCGTGACCCTTTGGTGAGCCAAGCACAAGAAAGCAAAAAGATGACGCGCACCCACATCATCGGTATTGACCAAACTTTAGTGGATATCGAAGCAAAAGTGACGTCGGATTTGATAGAGAAGTACGGTTTGAGTAAAGGCCACTCGCTAGTTATTGATGATCAGAAAGCGGAAGAACTGTATCAGCAATTAAAGCAAGAGAACCTAATTACCAATGAATACGCCGGCGGTACGATCGGCAATACACTTCACAACTACTCAGTCCTCGCGGATGATCGTTCTACATTGCTTGGTGTCATGAGTCAGGACATAAAAATTGGTAGTTACGGTTACCGTTATTTGTGTAACACATCAAGCCGTATGGATTTGAACTATCTTCAAGGCGTCGATGGTGCTATTGGCCGTTGTTTTGCGTTGATTACTGAAGACGGTGAAAGAACGTTTGCGATTAGCGAAGGGCAAATGAACCAACTTCACCCAGATAGCATTCCTGAGAAAATTTTCAAAAATGCTTCAGCCTTGTTACTGACATCGTACCTTGTGCGTTGTAAAAGTGGTGACCCAATGCCAGAAGCAACTATGAAAGCGATTGAGTATGCGAAAAAGTATGAAGTGCCCGTCGTGCTTACTTTGGGTACCAAGTTCGTTATTCAGGACGATCCTCAATACTGGCAAGATTTTATTCGTGACAACGTGACTGTCGTTGCAATGAACGAAGACGAAGCTGAGGCGTTAACAGGCGAATCCGACCCGTTGGCAGCATCAGATAAAACACTTGAATGGGCTGACTTGGTGTTGTGTACAGCAGGTCCAGTTGGGTTGTTTATGGCGGGTTACACTGAAGACAGTGCTAAACGCGAAACCACGCTGCCATTATTGCCTGGCTCTATTGCTGAGTTCAATCGTTATGAATTTAGCCGCCCAGCGAAAAAAGAAGCATGTAAAACACCAATAAAAGTGTATTCGCATATTTCACCGTATATGGGTGGGCCAGAAAAAATAAAGAATACCAATGGCGCTGGTGATGCTGCGTTATCGGCGATTCTTCACGACATGGCGGCGAATAAATACCATAAAGAAAATGTGCCAAACTCAAGTAAGCATAATAATGAATATTTAACTTACTCATCGTTTTCTCAAGTGTGTAAATACGCTAACCGAGCAAGCTATGAAGTTCTTGTTCAACATTCACCACGTCTTTCACGCGGACTTCCTGAGCGAGAGGACAGTTTAGAAGAAGCGTATTGGGAACGTTAATTCACCTCAGGCGGTATGAGGTTACAATAAACAAATAAAAAAGGCTCCAGAAGGAGCCTTTTTTATATAACTGACCAATTCACTAATTAGATTAGGAAATCGTCAAGTGATTTACCTGCATCAAGTTGCTCTTGAATTGCAGATGGTGTGCGGCCTTGGCCTGTCCACGTTTTTTCTTGACCATTTGAATCTGTGTACTTGTATTTTGCAGGGCGAGGGGCGCGCTTAGATTTTGTTTTAGTCTTAGTTTCGCCAGACAGTGCATTAATAAGCGCTTCAACGTCGATACCGTCTTGTGCAATTTTCTCTGCAATTTCGGCCAACTTCGCTTCTTGCTCTGCTTGTGCTGCACGCTCAGCTTCTTCAGATTCTCTGCGTTCTTCTACTACAGTAGTAAGTTTATCTAGAGCTTCTTCTAACTGTTCTAGAGTTAGCTCACGAGAAAATGCACGAAGGCTACGGATATTTAGAAGTGTTTTTGTCAGCTCAGACATAACGATTCCTATTAATAGGTGAGTGTTTTTTTGGCGTTATATCGTGACATATTTTGTTACGACAAGATAAAGCCAATTAAAATAGATAAAGTCCTTATATTTAACTTTATCTTTTGCTTATGTGCAAATACTAAATCATGTTTTTGTTTAAATTTGGCCATTTTTTGACGCTATTAATATTAATTAACTATAAAGCAACCAAAGTAGACATAAAAAGTTGTGTTATCTATGCCAAGTAATCTCAAAGTGCTGGCTCAGCGAGAACTTATTCCTTCTTAGGCAAGGCACTGATTTGAAGACATAGTCATTCTACGTAGTGAATCAGTAACGCAGGATAGGACCGAATAAAACTCGTTCTTGGTGAGAACATCTAAAGGTTACTTGGGTATAATACTTCCAAAAATGAAAACAGACGCTTTATTTATGATTTTTTTGAACGTTGATAGTAATGAATGTATTAACAACACTTTTTGCCGTTATTGTAAGATTTATCTGACGTGCAGTCTGGATAGCGGAGTTGCATAATCTAAACAGAGTAACGTTAGAGGATTAGTAGCGAAAATTGTAACTACCTTTTAGTACACAGAAAATAACTCACTAATCCCCCTATACAAATAAATTATCAGTCGATGTCTAAGGATTGAACTGTTCTGTAGATGAGAATATATATCACAGAGAGTAGGAGGTGGCAGTCGTGTGGTCATTTGTTCGCCTAAATAGGTTTGATATGTTGCATTGGTACTCACGATAAGTACAATGACGCCCACCTGAAGCAACATAGCAGATAATTTGTTGTTAATTTGTGTAATTAACGGTTCATTGTTTGTTATTGCCGTAGAGGCGCAATCTCGAAGAGTAGCTATTATTGGGGTGATGCCAAAGAATATTAGTGAAAGGCGAAGGTTGCCGAAGCACATTGCCCATCAACGCAATTTGCTGGGGTTGTCTCCGAAAGGAACAACACTGCCATAGTGCTATGCCCAAAAAGTCAGAATACAGGGTTTTGATTGGGTTATCTTGGCTTGCATACTTTCAACGACTTGAGGCTCGAACTCAGAGCATCGTTGTTGCCGCGCCTGCAAACCAAGTTAACCTGCCTCAAGCCGATTACTGTTACATTTTTTGGATATATATTTTTAAACTATGGAGCGCTACTGTAGGGTTGGGTGGAGTGTTCACTTCCCTGTCGCTATGTTCAACAGAGCACGCTGTCTTTATGTATACGGCTTTAAGCAGTGTGGCTTGTCTGCAGTAGATCTCTAGCCAAACTTTGGTTTTTGAAGATCATGAATTTAATCGATTTTTCTACATCTCCTGTTTCGTTATTGCCACCGATAGTTGCACTGACATTAGCGATTCTAACTCGACGTGTACTCATTTCTTTAGGCGTTGGTATTGTGCTAGGCGCGATATTGCTTAACAGCTGGTCTATTGGTGATAGTGCTGGTTATGTTGGCTCGAAAGTTACTTCTGTTTTTATTGAAGATGGTGGCTTAAACACTTGGAATATGAGTATTGTTGGATTCCTTATTCTATTGGGAATGACAACCGCTTTGCTAACGTTATCCGGTGGTACTCGTGCGTTTGCGGAATGGGCACAGTCTCGAGTGAAAAGTAAACGCGGCTCTAAACTTCTTGCGGCCTGTTTAGGTGTGTTCATTTTTGTCGATGACTACTTTAATAGCCTTGCTGTTGGCGCTATCTCTCGTCCGGTTACCGACCGTTTCTATGTCTCTCGTGCCAAGCTCGCCTACATTTTGGACTCAACCGCAGCTCCAATGTGTGTGATCATGCCTGCGTCTAGCTGGGGCGCATACATTATTACTATCATTGGCGGTATTTTGGTTTCTCACGGTATCACTGAGTATTCAGCGCTCGGCGCTTACGTTCGTTTAATTCCGATGAACTTTTACGCCGTGTTCGCTTTGCTGATGGTGTTTGCGGTCGCGTGGTTTGGTTTAGATATTGGTAAGATGCGTGAGCATGAAATCTCAGCCTCGCAAGGTCGGGGCTTTGATCATGACAAAGAAAACGATGCACAAGAAGCACATGATCTTAATGAAGAGCTGGATATTCGTGAAAGTGAAAAGGGCAAAGTTTCTGATCTTGTACTTCCAATCGTCACGCTCATTGTTGCCACAGTAGCTTCTATGCTTTACACCGGTGGCCAAGCTTTGGCCGCTGATGGTCAATCATTCGCATTGCTTGGCGCATTTGAGAATACGGATGTCGGTACTTCTCTTATTTACGGTAGTTTATTCGGTCTAGCTGTGGGTTTATTTACTGTTGTTAAACAGGGTATACCGATGAGCGAAATTGGGCGCACACTATGGATTGGTGCAAAATCAATGTTTGGCGCTATTTTGATCCTCGTGTTTGCTTGGACGATAGGTTCTGTAATTGGTGACATGAAAACGGGCTCATATCTGTCAACCTTGGCTCAAGGTAATATCAATCCGCATTGGTTACCCGTGATTCTTTTCTTGCTGTCTGGATTAATGGCATTCTCAACCGGTACGTCTTGGGGAACTTTCGGTATCATGCTACCTATCGCAGGTGACATGGCCGGTGCTACAGACGTTGCTCTTATGTTGCCGATGTTGAGCGCAGTATTGGCAGGTTCTGTATTTGGCGACCACTGTTCACCTATTTCAGATACGACGATTTTGTCATCCACCGGTGCTCGCTGTAATCACATCGATCACGTTTCCACCCAGTTGCCGTATGCGCTGTCTGTGGCTTTGGTTTCCTGTATTGGCTTTATTGCTTTGGGTATGACCGCATCAATTGCTATCTCGTTTGCAGCAGCTTCAATCTCGTTTGTTGTGGTATGTACAGTACTCTCATGGATGTCGAGATCAAAGATGGCGTCATACCAGAACGTATAATCTAAATCCGCCACTTAGATAGCCTGAAGCATTCAGGTTAACAACGAGTTGTTTTAAAGAGGAAGCTCCGCTAGTAACTAGCGGAGCTTTTTTTGAACGCGATTTAGATGAGGGGGGCAAAATCGCGTTTGGGGTTAACTAGTAGGATTGATAAGCAGCAGGGCACTCCTCTGGTGATGACACTGGTACTTCAACCGCATCATTATTGTTCATACCGTCCAATAGGGTCTTAATATGATTGATTTGATAAATATCAGAACCCTGCCATGCAGCAATTGCACTGTCGATAATGTCTTGAACAGAGACCCATTCACCGCCGAACCAAAGTTTGGTCGCTGGACTCAAGCCAGAGTCAACAGGGCGATGACGAGTGTTAAAGATAAACGCCAGGAGCTGTTGCGCTAACTGTTCTTTATGGTCGTTAAGATCCGCATTACCATTGTTGTCGGTTAGGAAGTGCGACACTTCTGACTGCCAAGTGCCAGCTCCCCATATGACTGAACCGTCGGAGAAGGCTGCAGCAACAGCAGTGCCGTCCATGAATTCACCGTCGAATGGTTCATCACCAGCGCCAAAGTAGGCGCTAGGGTGTTGATAAGGACCTGGTTGACCATCATAAGTTAGTCCATTGACATAAACTCGATCGGCTTCAGTAAGTTCACTGAGACCATTTTTATTGTGCCAATAACCTTTGGTATCAAAATCAACAGTGATTTTACACACGTTATTAAAGTAGACATGGTTACCGTCTTCACCATCACTACGGTTTCGAACCACGCCTTCTATCACAGGTGCCCCGTTGACCATACTTAACACTGACTCAACATCAAAGGTGATGTTATAAGCACTGGTATTTGTCCATGTTGGAGTAAGACTGGCGACATCCTCACTGATTGTATATGGGGCTGGATCTTCGCCTCTTACGTTAGGTACGAGTACATAGAATGTGGCACATCCATCCGCACCCGTTTCTCTTTGTACATTACCGTCTGCGTCGACTTCGGCTAAAGTTTCACCAACTGGCAGAACACCTGCTTCAAGTAGAAGTTCTTGTATACGTAAGAACTCTCCATTTGCAGGATAAGTTAGGTTAAACGGTTTTGGAACCGGAACACTGTCTGGAATATGGAGGTACACTGGCCAATTCGGGATCAGGGCTTCTCCGTCGTCGTGGATACCGTTACCATTTGCATCGAATGATTTACACACGTTTAAACTAGCAATACCGATTGAACCAAAACGAATGGTGAGTACTGGCTCATCATCATAGGTTGGTTCTGCCCACGCACTTGGTATAAACCCTGTATCACTTTCTTCTTCGCCACTGGCTTCATCTGTGTCTTCACCCGCAGAACGACGAACATTACCAGTAATGTTGTCATTACAAGCTAGTGCATTGGCAAAGCCGATAAGAGGGTTACCCAATTCATCCTCTACGTCATCGAAGGTAGGGCCAAATTTTTTCAGATTTGCAAAGGTAGTAAAGTGTGTAAATGGCTTGTTTGTTGGTGTATAGCCGACTTTGTTTGCCCACCACATAAATTGGTCGACGCTCCACGACTTATCTTCATTACCTGAAACACTGAATGTGACTGGTGTTTCAGGATCGTCATTGGTCAATTTTAAACTACGCGAATTTTCCATGCTTAAATCGCGAATACCAAACTCCCAGTTGGGGATGATTTGATCCCCATCGTCGTACTCACAGTTAAGGTTTTTATCGTGAAATGAACGAAGTGCTATATCAAAATTAACCGGAGGCTCTTTGGTTAGCGCTTTAAAGTTATCGGTTTTCGAATTGCGTGGTACGAAACCGAAGAAGCCATTACAGTTTTCACCAGTTTCTAATTCGTTATTTATATAGTCTCCACACGCAGCTTCTACACTCTCAGCTGTAGATACCCAAGCTTTATAGACACCGCCGGAGTTTGGTGTATTCGCAAATGGAAATAGCTGTATGGTTTCACCATCTGGCAGTGCGGTCGGGTCGATATCCAAATACTCACTACCAAGCTGGTGTCGACATGCTATGTCTATCGATTGGGTTGTCATTTTACCGCGAACTTTTACTTCTTGGGTGATGGTGACCATGTCATGCATGAAGGTCACACCACCTTCGCCGTCGAAATAGAAAAGGCGACATGCTAACGGTTCAGCGTAAAACGCTTCGGCATTTTTTGCATTTTTACCTTTGATTTTTACATCTTGGTAGCAGGTACCGCCGTTTGTGTCAGCGCTATCTGGCATACTGGATAACAGACATTTGCCTGATGGATCGGTGACCTGGAAGTAGTAATGCCCTGCGGGTAACGCGGCCGCTGTTCTAGGCGCATTTGGCCCTGGGCCGCCATCTAAAAAGACTTCTTCTTTTGATTGATAACGAACATTCTCGTTGACGATATCGCCCGCAGGCGTCGTGGTGAATATAGCGCCATCCAATCTAGCAAAAGCTGGTATTGAAAACATGATAGCTAGTGAAGATATCGCAACAGCAGTCGTCCGTATCCTGGATAAAAACCTGTTGATATTCATTTTTTGCTCCTGTTGTCATGTGTGATGACTAAAGAGCACTACGCAAAGAGCATGCCCATTTTAACTTTTTGATTTATAAGGGCACGAATTGACATTTTTGATATGAAAATTTTAAGTGGATGATAATAGAAGAGTTTGCTGTTACACAGTGTTACGTTACACCTGTAAACCACTTAACCGATCCTAAACATCCAAATTGTATTTTTTAATTAAGCGGTAAAGGGTGGTCCTGGATATACAGAGGTGACGTGCTGCCGCACTCATATTGTGTTTGTTTTCTTCAATGGCTTGCAGTAAGTAATCGAGATCAATTTGATCGGGCGAGGGCAGGAGCTGCCTTTCAGTATTATCCAGACCTAAATCATCGACGAGCAATATGTTGTCTTCACACATCACGATCGCACGTTGAATGACATTACGAAGCTCGCGAACATTGCCGGGCCAGCGATGTTTTAATAACTTTTCTTCTACTTCCGCAGACATATCGTGGACTTCACCATGAGAGAGTTCGATTAAAAAGTGCGTTGACAGTAAGAGAATATCATCGCCTCTCTTTCTTAATGGTGGAATGGTGAGAGGGAGGATGTTAAGTCGATAAAATAAGTCTTCACGAAACTCGCCTTGGACGACCTCGCTTTTTAAGTCCACATGACTGGCCGCAATGACGCGGCAGTCTACGTCGATGATTTTGTCTGCACCGACTTTATGTATCTGTTTACTTTCTAAAAAATGCAGTAGGTGAATTTGTAGGTCTGGAGGCATGTCTCCAATTTCATCTAGGAACAGCGTGCCTCGGTTGGCTTTTTGTATGAAGCCAATACGGTCAGAAATGGCTCCTGTGAATGCGCCTTTTTCATGGCCGAACAGTTCTGACGCAATAAGACCACTAGGAATGGCTCCACAGTTAACTTCGACAAAAGGTGATGAGCTTCGGCTAGATAATTGATGGATCAGACGTGCGCACAACCCTTTGCCCACGCCAGTCTCTCCCTGGATGAGCACTTCTGCGTCACATCGAGCATACTTTTTTATGGCATTACGAAGCTCTTGGATACAGGCGCTATTCCCAATTAGCGGATAGAGATCTGCATCACTGAAATCGACAACCTTTTTAGTACTACCTTTGTTATGTAGTTTCATTATTTATCACTATTTTTGCCCCACTAAAATAATAGTTTTGAATGGGGTGTCTCATTGGTGAGCGAGTGTCTTTTTATTGAGAAAGTTGTTAAATAGTTGAGGGGTGATTGGGTAACTGTTTGTGATAGAGCAAGTTTTAAGGAAATCATTAGGTATTGAGCTGGCTAATATAAGAGATTTATGTTGTTCAACTGTTTTCGTTAAGGTGTAAAATAAATCCTTTAAAATCAATGATGTATGATTTTTTGATGAAAAATAGTAAGAAAAGATGAAATTCGGTATTGAAAAAAACAGCATCCTTGGTTAGTGTGACTATTATCAAAGCAACACCACTGAGCTTAAATAAGTATGCGTAAATTCGTCATGAACATTCATCACCATCATCACCCAAGGTAGTCTTTCGGGAGATGTACGCATACCCGGGAGGCAGGAAACTCCCGGAGGTTAAAAATCCAAAGAATTTTAGATTTAAACCCTCGGGAGACTAACATCTTCCGAGGGTTTTTTCGTTTTTTGGTTTAAAAAATACTTAATTATCAATTTGTTACACAAGGACAAACTAATGCAAAAACAACGCTTAAGAATTGCAATCCAGAAAAAAGGTCGCTTGAGCAAAGAAAGCCAAGCTTTACTTAAACAATGTGGTGTTAAATTTAATCTGGTGGGTGAGCGCCTTGTGGTTCATTCAGAAAATATGCCAATTGATTTGTTGCTCGTACGTGACGACGACATTCCTGGTTTGGTAATGGACGGTGTCGTTGACCTAGGCTTCATTGGCGAAAACGAGCTAGAAGAAGTGCGTTTAGATCGCAAAGCACAGGGCGAGGCATGTGAGTTTGTCCAACTTCGTCGCCTTGACTTTGGTGGTTGTCGTTTGTCTATCGCTATCAACAAAGATGAAGAATACAACGGACCACAAGATTTAGCGGGGAAACGTATTGCAACAACCTACCCACACCTGCTTAAAGCGTACATGGATGAAGCGGGTGTACCATTCTCTACTTGTATGCTTACAGGTTCTGTAGAAGTTGCGCCACGTGCAGGCCTTGCAGATGCGATTGCTGATTTAGTATCAACAGGGGCGACGCTAGAAGCGAATGGTTTAAAAGAAGCAGAAGTGATTTTTAAATCAAAGGCAACACTTATCCAACGTATGGGCGAATTCGATGCAGATAAAACAGCGCTAATCGAAAAGCTACTTACTCGTATGCACGGTGTTCAACAGGCGAAAGAATCGAAATACATCATGTTACACGCTCCAGCAGAGAAGCTTGAGCAAATTAAAGCACTATTGCCAGGCGCAGAAGACCCTACCGTATTACCATTATCGTCAGACAAGCAAAAAATGGCGGTTCACTTGGTGAGCTCTGAGAATTTGTTCTGGGAAACAATGGAGCAGCTAAAAGAATTGGGCGCAAGCTCTATCTTAGTGTTACCAATTGAAAAAATGATGGAGTAATCGAGATGAGAACGGTTGTTTGGCAATCACTGAGTGAAGCACAGCAAGATGCTATTTTAGAGCGTCCAGCCATTACAGAAGGTGCGAACATTACCGCAGCGGTTGCTGAGGTAATAAAAAAAGTTCGTAGTGAAGGAGACGCGGCTCTTACTGAGTTAACAGAGAAGTTTGACGGCGTGAAACCCGATTCTATTCGAGTGTCGTCCCAAGAAATTAATGATGCGTCCGAACGTCTATCCGAGCAAATGAAAGAAGCGTTGGAGCAGGCTTACGCAAACATCGCCAAGTTCCATAAAGCTCAAATCCCGCAAGCGCTTAGAGTCGAAACTCAGCCAGGTGTGGTGTGTGAGCAGATAACTCGACCTATTCAGAAGGTGGGTTTGTATATTCCAGGTGGTAGTGCGCCGTTGCCATCAACCGTGCTGATGCTTGGGGTGCCATCTAAGATCGCAGGATGCCAAAAGGTGGTTCTTTGTTCTCCGCCGCCGATCGCTGACGAAATCCTATATGTCGCAAAGCTTTGCGGTATTGATGAAGTGTATAACGTTGGTGGTGGTCAAGCTGTCGCTGCCATGGCTTACGGCACTGAAACGGTTTCTAAAGTCGATAAAATATTCGGTCCTGGTAATGCGTATGTCACGGAAGCAAAACGCCAAGTGAGTAACGATTTCCGAGGTGCCGCTATTGATATGCCAGCAGGCCCATCGGAAGTATTGGTGCTTGCTGATGACACCGCAGACGCTGATTTTATTGCTGCAGACCTTCTTAGCCAAGCGGAACACGGACCTGACTCACAAGTTGTCCTTGTTACACCATCTGCCATTATTGCCGATCAAGTCACGGACGCTGTACAACGCCAGTTAAAACAATTATCTCGTGCGGACATCGCAGAGAAAGCACTGGCTTCAAGTCTGATCATTATCTCTGAGTCATTGACTCAAGCGGTTTCAATCTCTAACTACTACGGTCCTGAGCACTTAATCGTACAAACCAAAAATCCTCGTGAATTGCTGCCATTATTGGACAACGCTGGTTCTATCTTCTTAGGGAACTGGTCTCCGGAGTCTGCAGGTGATTATGCATCGGGAACCAACCACGTTCTGCCTACATACGGTTATACGCGTACTTATTCGAGTCTAGGTTTAGCTGATTTCTCGAAAAGAATGACGGTGCAAGAACTCTCAGAAGAAGGGCTTAAAAATTTAGCTCCAACGGTTGTCACTATGGCAGAAGCAGAAGGCTTGGATGCGCACAAACGTGCGGTAACCATCCGCGTCGAGAAGCTGGCGAATAAGTAACAAGAAGGCGAATAAAATGGAAAAGCTAGCACGTAAACAAGTTCAACAACTGACACCTTATTTGTCGGCTCGCCGAATTGGTGGTAGTGGTGATGTGTGGCTCAACGCAAACGAGTCGCCATTTGACAATGATTATAAAACGGATTTTGCTCGTCTCAATCGTTACAGTGAGTGTCAACCTCAAGAACTGATCGCAGCTTATGCGGCGTACGCTGGTGTAAAGCCAGAACAAACGCTAACCTCACGCGGTGCGGATGAAGGGATTGAACTGTTAATTCGTGCATTCTGTGAGCCTGGAGAAGATGCGATTCTCTACTGTCCGCCTACCTACGGTATGTATGCGATTAGTGCTGAGACGATTGGTGTAGAGCGTAAAACCGTTCCGCTGACTTCAGAGTGGCAGTTGGATCTCGCTGGCATTGAAGCTAACCTCGACAACGTCAAACTCGTATTTGTTTGTTCGCCAAATAACCCGACCGGTAATTTGGTTAAGCGAGAAGATATCGTTTCATTGCTTGAAATGACAAAAGATCGCGCCATTGTCGTGATGGATGAGGCCTACATCGATTTTTGTCCTGAAGCTTCTACCGTCGACTTGCTTGAACAATACCCAAATCTCGCTATTTTACGTACGCTATCTAAAGCGTTTGCGCTCGCGGGTCTGCGCTGTGGATTTACTCTAGGAAATGAAGAGCTGATTAACGTTCTGCTTAAAGTGATCGCCCCTTATCCAGTGCCAATTCCTGTTGCTGATATTGCTGTTCAAGCCCTTTCAGAGGCAGGGCTGGCACGAGCTAAGTTTCAGGTCCTCGACCTCAATGCGAATCGAGCTTACTTACAAGTCGGGTTATCAATGATTCAAGGGCTTCAAGTATTTGAAGGTTGGGGCAATTACTTGCTTGTGAAATTCCCAGATGGCGATGCACTGTTTAAAGCTGCATGGGATACGGGAATCATTCTTCGTAACTCACCCATTGAAAATTGTGTGCGTATCAGCATCGGTAGTCGTGATGAGTGTGAGAAAACACTTGGTTTTATTCGGAACTACTACTCGTAAAGTATAAGTTCGTAAAGTATACATTGCCCTCACGTTGATGTGAGGGTTTTACAAGATTAGCAATAAGGATGTTCTAGTGAGCAAACAACAAAAAATCCTTTTCATTGACCGTGATGGCACACTGATTGTTGAGCCGCCGATCGATTTTCAAGTTGACCGTTTAGATAAACTAAAACTAGAGCCGTATGTGATTCCAAGCCTGCTCGCGTTACAGGATGCCGGATACCGACTCGTTATGGTCACGAACCAAGACGGTCTTGGTACGGACAGTTATCCGCAGGAAGACTTCGATGCACCACACAACATGATGATGGAGATTTTCGAATCTCAAGGCGTCAAGTTTGATGATGTTTTGATTTGTCCTCACTTTGAAGAAGATAATTGTTCTTGCCGCAAGCCAAAACTTGGCATGGTAAAAGACTATCTTCAGGGTGGAAAAGTCGACTTCCAAAACTCTGTAGTGATTGGCGATAGAGCAACGGATCTTCAGCTTGCTGAAAATATGGCCATTCGTGGTATTCAGTACAATCCAGAGACAATGGGTTGGAAAAAAATCTTGAAAGACCTCACGGTCAAAGCCCGCGTCGCAGAAGTGGTTCGTACGACTAAAGAAACCGATATCAAGGTTACGGTTAATCTTGACGAGCAAGGTGGAAACGATATCTCGACAGGAATGGGCTTTTTTGACCATATGCTCGATCAGATTGCAACGCACGGTGGTTTTCAAATGGTATGTAAGGTGAAAGGGGATCTTCACATCGATGATCACCACACCGTTGAAGATACCGCACTGGCCTTGGGTCAAGCACTAAAAGAAGCGCTGGGCGACAAACGAGGCATCGGCCGATTTGGTTTTAGCTTACCAATGGATGAATGTCTTGCTCAGTGCGCATTAGACTTATCAGGCCGTCCTTACCTTAAATTCGAGGCAGATTTCGGTCGAGAACAAGTTGGTGACCTGTCTACGGAAATGGTCGTTCATTTCTTCCGTTCTTTAACTGACACGCTTGCTTGTACGCTGCACCTTTCTTCGGCTGGTGATAACGACCATCACATCATTGAAAGTCTGTTTAAAGCGTTCGGTCGTACTTTACGCCAAGCAATCAAAGTTGAAGGCAACGAGCTGCCAAGCAGTAAAGGCGTTCTTTAATCCGCACTAAAGGTTTTGACAGGAGATGAATACAGTGACAGATCAAAAAGTTGTCATTATCGATACAGGTTGTGCCAACGTTTCTTCGGTGAGATTTGCGATTGAACGTCTTGGCTACGATGTTGCCGTTTCAAAGGATCCACAAGTGGTGTTATCAGCAGACAAGCTTTTCTTACCGGGTGTAGGAACAGCAAGTGAAGCGATGAAGAACCTTGAAGAACGTGACCTTATCACTTTGGTTAAGCAGGTTGAAAAGCCATTGCTCGGCATTTGTCTTGGTATGCAGTTGCTAGGTAAAGTGTCGCAAGAAAAAGGACAGAAAGCGGATGAACTAGTCGAATGCTTGGGCTTGTGTGATGGTGAAGTTAAACTCCTCCAAACGGGCGACTTACCACTGCCTCACATGGGATGGAATACGGTTTCAGCCACACCTGGGCACCCGCTTTTCAAAGGCATTGAAGAAGGTGAGTACTTCTACTTCGTGCACAGTTTTGCCATGCCTGTTGGCGACTACACTATTGCAGAATGTGACTATGGTAACCCGTTCACAGCGGCAGTTCAGAGTGGTAACTATTATGGTGTGCAATTCCATCCAGAGCGTTCTTCAAAAGCGGGCGCGAAGCTTATTCAAAACTTCTTAGAATTATAAAAAGGAATTGAGTGTGATTATTCCAGCTCTAGATTTAATTGAAGGACAGGTGGTACGCCTTTATCAAGGTGATTACGGCCAAGTTACCGAATACAAAGTAGACCCAGCAGAACAATTCAATTTGTATCATCAAGCGGGGGCGGATTGGCTACACCTAGTGGATTTAACGGGTGCGAAAGACACTTCTGCACGTCAACTTGACCTAATTGCCAAGCTGTTAGCAAGTACGCCAGCCAACATACAAATCGGTGGTGGTGTACGAAGTGAGCAAGATGTGATTGACTTGCTTGAAGCGGGCGCACAACGTGTTGTTGTAGGTTCGACGGCGGTCAAACAGCCGGAGTTAGTGAAAGGTTGGATGGAAAAGTACGGCGCGGAGAAAATCGTACTTGCTTTGGACATCAACATCGACGCGGATGGTGTGCGTAAAGTTGCGATATCTGGCTGGCAAGAAGATTCAGGTGTCACCATTGAAGCATTGATCAACGACTATCTGACGGTGGGGCTGAAGCATGTTCTTTGTACTGATATTTCACGTGACGGTACGCTAGAAGGTTCAAATGTTGAGCTGTACGTGGATCTTTGTAAGCAATACCCACAAGTTCAATTCCAGTCTTCCGGTGGCATAGGCTCATTGGCTGACATCGAAGCGTTAAAAGGCAGCGGAGTTTCGGGCGTCATTGTTGGTCGTGCACTCCTAGACGGTAAGTTCACAGCAGAGGAGGCATTTGCATGTTGGCAAAGCGAATAATCCCATGTCTTGACGTACGCGATGGTCAAGTAGTGAAGGGCGTTCAGTTCCGTAACCACGAGATCATCGGCGACATCGTTCCTCTTGCTCAGCGCTATGCAGAAGAAGGCGCAGACGAACTCGTATTTTATGACATTACCGCATCCAGTGACGGCCGCGTTGTCGATAAAAGTTGGGTTAAGCGCGTTGCAGAAGTGATTGATATTCCTTTCTGTGTTGCTGGTGGCATTAAGTCAGCGGAAGATGCCGCTCGAATTTTAGAGTTCGGCGCAGATAAAGTGTCGATAAACTCGCCAGCACTGGCAAACCCACAGCTTATTACCGATTTGGCGGATAAATTTGGCGTGCAGTGCATCGTTGTGGGTATTGATTCATACTACGACAAAGACACTGGCAAATATCAGGTTTATCAGTTTACGGGTGACGAAGAACGCACAAAAGCGACGCAGTGGGAAACTCGAGACTGGGTTCAGGAAGTACAAAAACGTGGCGCTGGCGAAATTGTGTTAAACATGATGAACCAAGATGGCGTTCGCAATGGCTACGATCTCGATCAGTTAAACATGGTACGTGAAGTGTGCAAGGTACCGTTGATCGCATCAGGCGGTGCGGGCGCAATGGAACACTTTGCAGACGCTTACCAAAAAGCGAATGTCGATGGTGCACTGGCGGCGTCGGTATTCCATAAACAAGTCATTAATATTGGCGAGTTGAAAAAATATTTAAAACAACAAGGTGTAGAGGTACGAGTATGAGTTTTGCAGCCACCGAAGTAAGTTCGTTACAGCAGCGAATCAACTGGGATAAGGTGGGTGGTTTAGTACCTGCTATTGTGCAAGATTTCCAGTCTAGTCAAGTGCTGATGATGGGCTACATGAACCAAGACGCGCTAGAAAAAACCGGTGAAACTGGTCAAGTGACGTTTTTCTCTCGAACCAAAGAGCGTCTTTGGACCAAGGGGGAGACGTCAGGGAATGTTCTGCAGTTGGTCAATATGGCGTTGGATTGTGACAATGATACCTTGCTAGTTAAAGTAAACCCAATTGGCCCAACGTGTCACACTGGAACGACAACGTGTTGGGACGGTGATGCACAAGAAGAGTCTCAAATGGTGTGGCTTCATCAACTTGAGCAGTTACTGGCTGCCCGCAAGAGTGCCGACCCAGACTCTTCCTACACTGCCAGCCTATATGCCCGTGGCACCAAACGTATTTCGCAAAAAGTGGGCGAAGAAGGCGTTGAAGTCGCGCTTGCGGCGACGTCGGGTGATAAGGCGGAACTAGTGTGTGAATCTGCAGATTTGATTTACCACTTGTTGGTTTTACTACAAGATCAAGGCTTGTCGATGAACGATGTTGTTAACAAGCTGAAAGAGCGTCACAAGTAGAAAACAAGGTCCTAGGGGAGTTCGCTGAAACTTCTGTGTTTAACGGCAAACTCCCCACTTGTGGAATACTTGGAAGGTCCTAGGTAAAGAAAGGTCCTAGGACCTAGGACCTAGAACCTTTCTTTCTCACCCACAACATTTCTTAAACTTCTTACCACTCCCGCAAATACATGGATCATTACGACCCACTTTTAGCGAACTTACAGGTTGACTCAGGCGAGGATCCTGATCTGGTTCTTGTTCTGGCGGGAAGATGCCGTCAATGTAGTACCAAAGCCCGTTTTCTTTTATGAATCGTGAACGCTCACTGAGGCAATAGCGGTGACCATCTTCGTTAAAGTAGGCACTGAATTCTACAAATCCTTCGTTCTCATCGCTACCGAGCTGAACGTCAATAACGTCTAGTTGACACCAATCGCTATCAATCGATTGCGCTATCCCTTCGCGTTGCTCTTCTGCATGGCAACTAGGATGATAAGTCGCGACAACATAATCGGTCAGACCCAAAACATGAGCACTGTAGCGCGAACGCATTAGCTGCTCTGGCGTCGTCACATCTGCGTGGTTTTTGTGTGCAATTTCACAACATTGCTGATAACTACGGTTTGAACCGCAAGGACAAGAAGAGGCCATCATAGGGATCTCATGTGGTTGAGGCCTCACTTGATTATCCATCGTGAGGCTTGTGGTTATTCAGGAGGTTGAGAGAGGAGCTCTTGTGTCCAAGCAGTGGACTGATTGACTGCATCAACCAATTGTTCTTCTTTTAACTTGAGTGCAGTGCAATACTTTTCGGTTAACTCCCAATCTGCGTGTTCATAAGCAATCGTCATAGATAGCACATGCCCAAGCACGCCCTTTCTGTCGATTAATGCGCGCTTAATGTCTTCATCTACTGGAATGTCTTTCACCACGTCGGAGAGCGGTTGGTCGAGTAATGAACCCAGTAGCGAAAACATACCGGTCAGAAATGCCTGCCCGGGATCGTAACTTGTTTTCATTTGAGTAAGCAGTAGCTCACATATCCGTGCTCGTTGTATAGCTAGCGCATAGAGAGAGTCAGGCTTGTCTTCTTGGACGGACGCGATTGCGACCAATGAAATGAATCGGCGCAAGCGGTCCTCACCCAGATAAACGAGTGCTTGTTTGAACGACTTTATCTTAGTTGACAGTGAATAGCCGGAGTTGACGTAAGTCAGCAACTTATATGACAAAGTTACATCGATGGAAAACAATCGCTCAACTTCATCAAAATCGATGGTTGTATCTGCAATGGCTTTACATAGCTGAATAACGGTCAGAAACGAAGGCTTTAAACTCTTTTTCTGGATCATCTCAGGCTTACTGAAGAAGTAGCCTTGAAAGTAATGAAACCCTGCTTCGTGTGCTTGCTTGAATTCATCGTATGTTTCTACTTTTTCAGCAAGAAATTCAATATTTAACTTACTCAAGCTTTGAATGTAAATCGCGGCTTTGCCAATTTGCAGTGAACGAATGTCAAATTTGATGATGGAAACGTAAGGGAGAAACTTTTTCCACTCAGGTGCTGGTACGAAATCATCGAGCGCGATGCGGTAGCCACAAGCGTGTAGGTGCTTAATGGCCTCAAGCAGCTCTTCTGTTGGCTGACAATCTTCGAGCACTTCGATAACCAGTAATTCTTTAGGAAAAAGCGTTGGGACAAGATTCACTAAACTTTGATAAGGGAAGTTAACGAATCCGAGTTTGTTTCCTAACGTATCATAATGGGTCGACAAAAAATGCTCAGAAAGCAGCCTACTGGTCGCCAGTTCAGGTTCTACTTCGGGGAAGGTATTTTTAGGTCCGTCTCTAAAAAGCAATTCATAACCGACGGTTCGCTTTTCTCTATCCAATATTGGTTGGCGCGCTACGTAAGAATACTTCAATTGGTACATCGTTCCATTTAAATTGGTGATTTGATGATAACGAATTTCTATAAAATTTCTATGTCATCAATCAGAATCTTCTACTCTACCGACATCTTTTACGAAAATTATGATGTAAAAGGTCGATTTTGTAGCTCAAACCCGTCTCTAGTCACTTTTAATACTGAGCCTTGTTCATACCAGTCGCCTAATACAATGCGCGTCTTTTTACTGCCGTTGACTTCAAAAAAGTGTGTATTGGGACGATGGGTATGACCATGAATCATCACATCGACCCCATGTTGTAGCATAACGCGTGATACCTCAGTTGGGTTCACGTCCATAATATCCATGGTTTTAGTACTTTTATCTGCTCGAATATCGGATTGGACTTTAGCAACAATTCTTTTCTTTATAAACCACGGAATATGATTAAACAGCCATTGTAGCCACGGCAGATGAACGGTTTTACGAAATTTTTGGTAATTCACATCATCAATGCAGAGCGTATCACCATGTAGGATGACGGCTTTAGTGCCATAGAGATCAACCGTACACACATCATCCAGGAGCGTTACGCCAGTTTGTTGGCAAAAACGTTTACCTAATAGAAAGTCTCGATTTCCCTGAATAAAATACACCGGTACATCAAGTTGCGTGAGTCGTTTGAACTCTGCTCGAACAAGGTCGGCAAAGGGCGTTTTATCGTTATCCCCAACCCAAAACTCAAACAGGTCACCTAGAACATAGAGTGCATCAGCAGTGATAGCTTCGGTGCGCATAAAGGTCACGAAACATTGCGTAATGTCCGGACGTGACGGTGTAAGGTGGAGATCTGAAATAAATAGTGTCGTCATATAAATAAGGGGAGGCGGAGCCTCCCCATCAACTTATTTGTTGGGAATAATTAGGATGAATTACTCTTCGATTGTTGTGCCTGTGATGACTACGTCTTCTAGCGGTACATCTTGGTGCATGCCGTATGAACCAGTGCTAACGCCTTTAATTTGGTTAACCACGTCCATGCCGTCAACAACTTCAGCAAATACACAGTAACCCCAGCCATCTAGACTTTCGCTACGGAAATCTAGGAAAGTATTGTTATTTACGTTGATGAAAAACTGAGAGCTCGCTGAATGCGGTTCCATTGTACGAGCCATAGCAAGTGTGCCGACTTTGTTGCTTAAGCCGTTGTTTGCTTCGTTCTTGATAGGGGCACGTGTTGCTTTTTCACGTAAACCAGATTCCATACCGCCACCTTGCACCATGAAACCGTCAATAACACGGTGGAAAAGCGTGTTGTCATAAAAGCCATCGCGGCAGTACTGTAGGAAGTTTGCGCTTGTTTCTGGCGCTTTTTCTTCGTTTAGTTGAATCTTGATGTCACCAAAATTAGTGTGAAGGGTGATCATGCTACTTTCCTTTACTGTGTTGTGTTGAGCCAGAGATTCTAGCTCAAGTTGCAGTACGTGCAAAACGCATCAGGAATAAAATTAGACTTTTATCCCCGATCATCTCGAACTGACTTGGGTATATGCTTGAAGTTTAGTCGATTATCGTTTTATCGGTGATTTTCTATATACCTAGCAAGGTTGGAATTGGTATACTCAACGTTCTTGTATTCATTCACAATCGTAGATAGAGATCATGTTAAAGATATATAACACACTCACAAGACAGAAAGAGGAATTCAAACCCATTACAGCCGGTAAAGTGGGCATGTATGTCTGTGGAGTTACCATCTACGATCTCTGTCATATCGGTCACGGACGCACGTTTGTTTCTTTTGATGTTGTCTCACGTTACCTACGTTACTTAGGTTACGATCTTACATTTGTACGTAATATCACAGATATTGATGATAAAATCATCAAACGAGCAGCTGAGAATGGTGAGTCTTGTGATTCTCTAACCGAGCGACTGATTGGTGAAATGCACGCCGACTTTGATGCACTTAATATGAAGCGTCCAGATATAGAACCCCGTGCAACCCAATTTATTCCTGAAATTATCGAACTCGTTCAAAAGCTAATTCAACGTGGTTTCGCTTACGTTGCGGATAATGGCGACGTGATGTTTGAAGTCGGTAAATTTAGCGAATATGGCAAGTTGTCTAAACAGGATTTAGACCAGCTACAAGCCGGTGCGCGCGTAGATATCGAAACTGCGAAACGCAGCCCGCTAGACTTTGTGCTTTGGAAAATGTCTAAACCAGGTGAACCAACATGGGAGTCACCGTGGGGCCCTGGTCGTCCGGGGTGGCATATTGAATGTTCGGCAATGAATTCGTCTATTCTCGGTGATCATTTTGATATCCACGGTGGTGGCTCTGATCTTCAGTTCCCACACCACGAAAACGAGATTGCTCAGTCATGCTGTGCACATGATACTCAGTATGTGAACACTTGGATGCACAGTGGTATGGTGATGGTGGACAGAGAAAAAATGTCTAAATCGCTGGGTAACTTTTTTACCATTCGTGATGTACTTGGTCATTACGACGCAGAGACAGTTCGTTACTTCCTAATGTCTGGCCATTATCGTAGCCAGCTCAACTACAGTGAAGATAACTTGAACCAAGCGCGTGCTTCGCTTGAACGTTTATACACATCGCTTCGTGGTCTGGATCTCAAAGCGGCTCCTGCTGGTGGTGAGGAATATGTTTCTCGTTTCACCAATGCCATGAACGATGATTTTAATACCCCTGAAGCTTACTCAGTCCTGTTTGACATGGCTCGTGAAGTCAACCGCCTTAAAACTGAAAACATAGAAAAGGCGAGTGAGCTGGGTGCGCTAATGCGTGAACTTGCTGACGTGATCGGCATTTTGCATCAAAACCCAGAAACGTTCTTAAAAGGCGATGCTGGTAATGATGACGAAGTGGCGGAAATTGAAGCGCTGATCAAGTTGCGTAACGACTCTCGTGCATCAAAAGATTGGGCAAATGCCGACATGGCGCGTGACAAATTGACTGAAATGGGCATTGTGCTTGAAGACGGTCCTGATGGCACGACGTGGCGTCGTAAGTAATTGAATTTTCTTTTTAAAGGGCTGATACTTCAGCCCTTTTATTTTCCATTCCCATAAATTAAACACTTTAACTTCAGGTAATGCACTGTGGCTCAGATGTATTTCTATTACTCGGCGATGAATGCGGGTAAATCAACGACTCTTCTTCAGTCTTCTTTCAACTATCAAGAACGTGGTATGACTCCCGTCATATTTACTGCCGCGCTTGATGACCGCTTTGGGGTAGGTAAAGTTAGCTCACGTATTGGCTTGCAGTCGGACGCCCATTTGTTTCGTGAAGACACCAATCTTCAGCAAGAAATAGCAGCATTAAATGACGCTCAAAAACTTCACTGTATTCTAGTTGATGAATGCCAGTTCTTAACTAAAGAACAAGTATACCAATTGACTGAAGTTGTCGATAAATTGCATATTCCAGTGTTGTGCTATGGACTTCGTACTGATTTTCTTGGAGAGCTATTTGAGGGTAGTAAGTATTTATTGTCTTGGGCAGATAAGTTGGTTGAATTAAAAACAATTTGTCACTGTGGCCGTAAAGCAAACATGGTTATCCGCACCGATGAAAATGGCGTTGCGATTAACGAAGGCGACCAAGTGGCGATTGGCGGTAACGATAAATATGTTTCTGTTTGTCGTCAGCACTACAAAGAAGCTATGGGCAAATAATCTGTCGTGTGCGTTACGCATTATAAAAAACCACCAGTCTTGGTGGTTTTTTATTGCCTGAAGCTGAATTGGTTGCGTTTAATCAAACGTATACTTACGAAGATCCAAACCCAAATTGTTGATGCAGTGTTTGATAAGCAGCCTCGACCTCTTCTGGAATGGGTTGAAAGGTTTGAAATCCTTTATCTGGATAGGTTTTGATGCGTACATAGTCTTCCATTAACGCTTCTAACACCATCATTAGTGGCATTTCCTCATTGAAATACTCAAAGAACGGGTGAGCCGTTGAGCTGACTTGTACCTGACGGTATGGTAATTGCCATTGCTTTTCAAATGTCGCGATCGCCCGACGTTCCATAAACGGCTTTTGGACTAAAATGAACGAGTCGCAGTGTATGTTTTTCTCTTTCAGTAGCTGTTCAGTAAAACGTACATTCTCGCCACTGTTTGTCGATTGCGTTTCCATTAGTATTGCATCGACAGGAACGCCGCATGCGTGCGCGATATCCGCAAATGTTTCAGCTTCACTGTTATCAAACAAACCCTCGGTGAATCGGCCTTCACCACCTGAGAAGATGACTAAAGGGGCCAAACCTTGCAGGTACAGTTTAGCGGAATGTTCAGCGACACGTTCGTCGTTGCTGCACATTACCAGCAAGCAGTCGGCGGGTTGAAGTCGATGCTGTAGCTGCATGTACTTCCACAGCGTCTCGATGTGTTGGTAAATTTTCATAGTGGTTTAAAGCTCAAAGTGCATCCAATGTCGAATTAAAGTGAAATTGATACCCAAGCGAGGTCAGCTTATCAGCCAAGATGTGCTTGTCAGCAATATCGTTTATGGGGGGAAGCGGAATATCGTCACCACTTTTATTGATCGCAGCTTGATAAAACTCAGCCTTGCTAACGGTGTGTGGCGCTGTGACATTGACGATTTGATTATCCAGTTTTTGCAAAGCAAATGTAACGGCACCGATTGCATCGTCTAGATGCAGCATATTGGCTGGGGCATTTTGGCTCACTTGCTTCAATCTTGTCGCGAAGCGAGCTGGGTGGCGATTCGGGCCAATCAAACCACTACAACGCAGAATCACAAAATTCACACCTGAATCGATGACATGTTGTTCTGCTTCGAGCATGATCCGGGCATTATCAGAAAAATCGCTGCTATTGAGGGCTAAGTTAAGTGAAGCCATGTTTTCAGTCATTGGTAATGGCAGAGTCGGGTAGACGGTTGTTGAGCTGATCATAAGCAGTTTTTTAACGTTACTCTGCTTAGCTACGGACGCGAGTGTCTTCCACTGCTGTGCATACTCTTGGCCTCCACCCTTACGAAACCCCGGTGGAAACGTACCAAGAATAGAATCAATTTGGTGTTGCTGAATCAAGTCGCTAAGTTGCTGAGCGGCGTTCGCCTGATTCAGGTCGAGTAGGGCTGCGTGAGTTAACTCTGAGGGCAGTTCATCTAGCCTCTCTTGCGTGCGTCGGGTGACGACAACTGAACATCCGTCATTTTCTAACGACTGAGCCAATGGTGCTCCAAGCCAACCTGCACCAACAATCAATGTATTTGCCATTTGAGATTTCCCTTTTAGGTTTATTGGTGTCATTACCATGTAAGCGTTGACGAAAAAATGTGTATTACCTTTTATCACCGAGAGTATAAGTTTCTGGAGTACAAATCAAAAAGCCACCAATAAAGGTGGCATTGATTGTTGAGGGAAAAATAATCGAAGAATCTTATTGAGTCAGAACTCGTAGTACTTTTTCTGCATGCTCTGCGACTTCAATGCCTTCATCGGTTAAGTAACCACCATCGGGCAGTGTGCAAAGTTGCTTCTCATAAAGACGTGTCACTGCTAACTGAGCCTCTTCTGATGCATCTTTATGAACTTTGATGCCCGTGGCTGCGCTACTTAAATCAAATTGCAGAAGAAGGTTCAACTCGGCGAGGTGTTCAGCTGAAAATTTCATAAATTATTCCTTTGTGCTTTTTTATCCAAGCTAGACTTAAAACAAGCGTTGGGCAACACGTAAGCGTGAGAAGTGTTAACTATATTCCTATCAGGCTGATATAAAGCGGGATTTTTATCCGAATGTCGGTATTATTGTTAAATATCAATGACAGCTTAATGGTTAGGTAGTAGAGAGGTTCTTGATTTTGGATCTCATTTGCAATACTTTGGGATCTCATTTTCAATACTTTTAGTGAACACGTTAAATACACCTTGAAAAACAATCAGAATGGAGCGATTATCCCGCCTCCCTAATTGTTTCTAAATGTAACGTAGCAATGGACTTTAATCAGTTTGACTCATTATTGCCACCTCAGGCTGCAGAGCGTGCTGCTCAAGCCGGTGTGGGTAAAGCAACAAAAGCACCAATAAAATCTTTCTTGTTGGCTATTTCTGCCGGCTTGCATATTGGTATTGCTTTTATTTTCTATACCACTGTAACGACAGGCGCTCAGGATCTTCCTTGGGGCTTGACTCATTTGATGGGCGGGCTTGCGTTCAGCTTAGGCTTAATTTTGGTCGTAGTCACAGGGGGCGAGCTTTTCACTAGTTCGGTATTGACTCTGGTTGCGCGAGCAAGCGGCAAAATCAGTTGGAAGGCACTGTTTAAAAACTGGCTCGTCGTGTATTTCGGCAACATGACTGGGGCGATTATGCTGGTAGGCTGTATGCTGGTAGCCAAGCAATATATGTTTGATGGTGGTCAGGTTGGTTTAAATGCGATGGCCATTTCCCAGCACAAAATGCACCATGGTTTTTTCCAGGCAGTTGCTTTGGGTCTAATGTGTAACGTTCTGGTGTGTATCGCTGTTTGGATGACGTTCAGTGGGCGAACATTGACGGATAAGATTATGGTGATGATTTTACCTGTTGCCATGTTTGTCTCTGCAGGTTTTGAGCACTGCGTTGCAAACATGTTCCAAGTGCCGATGGCAATTGGTATTAAATATTTTGCGCCAGAATCATTTTGGCAGATGACAGGTGCAAATATTGCGGATTATGCTGACTTAAACATTATTGATTTCATAATGAATAATCTTATTCCTGTGACGATAGGTAATATTATTGGTGGCGGTGTTTTCGTTGGTATGTGGTATTGGATGATATTCTTACGCGACGAAAACAAGCATCTAAAATAATCGATAGTGGCGATTAAGAACATAGATAATCAGAAAGGCGAGCAAATGCTCGCCTTTTTAGTATCGGTTGCTTGAATATATGAGTGCTGTTCCGTTTTTGGACTAGCGATTTTATGCCGGTTTTTGAGCACTTTAATATCTTATTTATCAGCCCAGTCTTTTGTTAACTCGTTATTATTTCCCTGTGCCACTATTTACATACAGCGCTAAATTAACTCTTCATTGATTCCATAATCTTTTGGAATCCACTGTGAAGTCATTTCTTGAGGTTCTTGTACGAGCCAATCTACTTGTTTTTCAGATAGAAATTTATCGCTACTACCAGTAATCATTAATACATCCATGACGAGCACTCCATTACTCCATTACGCAGATTACTTTAGAATTAGAATATGACAGGTTATTGATCAAAATATGACCATCTCATTTCAAGGCTAAGGTGACTCATTATCGCGATTGGGTTTATGGTTGCGTATCCACTTTGGCTGCTTATCCACATTTTCTGTGGATAACCTGTACCAAAGGCCGTGGGTATCTATAACAGCCTAAAAAGTTTATAAAATGATACAGTTACAGCTAGACACTGTGTGGTTACTTTTTCGAGTTTTTTCGGACAATTTTTATTTTAATACGGCCTTCCTTGGTTTGAACGCATTTCAATGTCATTTCTAACGTGATAACCACAGAAATGCTGAGCATGACGAAAATCGCCAACATGATCACCAATTGGTATTTAATGGCTACCATTGGACTGGCTCCGCCCAGAATTTGTCCTGTCATCATGCCAGGAAGTGTCACAAGGCCAGTGGTCGTCATCGAGGCAAGAGTAGGGGCTAGCGACTTTCTCAGCGCTTCTTGGACAAAAGGAAGTGCGGCATACTTCGGTGCCGCACCTAGTGAAATAGCGGCTTCATACTCAGATTTTCGTTCTTCGAATGCGGTAAATAGATTTTGCAACGCGATAATATTACTGCTCAAACTGTTTCCCAGTAACATACCAGCAAGTGGAATCATGTATTGGGCGTTATAAAGAGGTGCCGGGCGGACCAACCCTACTATCATTGCGATAAGAAGTGGAAACAGACCACAAATTAAACCACTTAAAAGAGGTAGCATTAATGGTTGACGGGGTAAATGAGCTTTACTGGCGATGGTGCTTGCACCAACGACGAGCATAATCGTTAACCAAAGTATGTTGATCAGTAAGCTATTGAGCTGAAAAAGGTATTCTAAGTATACGCCAATGAGTATCAACTGGATGACCATACGAATTACACTGACAGCGGTATCTCTAGCAATGCCCAACTTGTAGCGAATGTTCATTGCAAAAGGTATGACTAAAACTGAGCTGAACATCACGAGCTTAAACCAACTTATATCAACCACACTGTCCATCATTACTCCTTTTTATCTTTCCTGGGTTGGTACCCTGTACTTTGCCTTTTTTTGCGTATATTAACGTACATTTTGACATGACTTGCTAGAAAAATGGTCGTTATATTTATATACCCAAACGAAGTCGTGAGGCAGGATTCAGAGCGTCTTGCGCACATTGATTTGCTAATGTTCCTTTATCATTCTTGTTACATTTTTCGAAATCTAACCGTTGTTAAGCGGAATATTTCTGATATCGAATAGCAAGCAAATGTTATTTTTGTTTATTTGTTGTTGGTCATTTAACAAGTTTGTAATTCGATTATTTTTTCACATCTGTTCATGTTTTTTCATAAAAAAATGCAATTAAACACATCTCCGGATGAGCTCAAAAAAGTTCGAAATTACTGGGTTTAGCAGGGTTTATTTCATTGTATTGAACTCATAATGTCGCTTAACATTTTCCATTATAGATTGTAAAAAACGGAGCCTGAATAAACAGGCTGTGAAATAGCACTGGATACAAAATAGGTAAATGTATGAGTGATGTTAATAAAATAGAAGGGAATGAAAAACGCTCTTTAGAGTGGAAGTCATTTTTTTTCATTACGGTTGTTCTCTTTCCAATTTTAAGTGTCGGGTTTGTAGGCGGTTACGGATTCATCGTTTGGATGTTGCAAGTATTTTTCTTTGGTCCTCCTGGTGGGCACGGCATGTGAGCCTTTGAGGTTCTAACCACATTTTGAAAAGATTTTAAGAGAGCAAATAATGAAATCATTAATCATGAAACTGTGGCGTACGATGACACGCCCAGCCGTGCATATCAGCTTAGGTGTGCTGACTATGGGTGGCTTTATCGCTGGCGTTATCTTCTGGGGCGGCTTCAACACGGCATTGGAAGCGACCAACACAGAAGAGTTCTGTATCAGCTGCCACACGATGCGAGACAACGTGTATGTGGAACTGCAAGAGACCGTTCACTGGAAAAACCACTCTGGCGTACGCGCTACCTGTCCAGACTGTCACGTCCCTCATAACTGGACAGATAAAATCGCGCGAAAAATGCAAGCGTCGAAAGAAGTGTTTGCACAAGTCTTTGGCAACTATGACGAGCCAGGTGTTTTTGAAGCGCGACGTATAGAGCTCGCGAAACATGAGTGGGACCGTTTTTCTGCCAATAAATCGTTAGAGTGTAAAAACTGCCACAACTATGACTCGATGGACTTTGAGCAAATGTCACCAACGGCTCGTATTCAAATGAAACAAGCCGCTGAAAAAGATCAAAGCTGTGTCGACTGCCATAAGGGGATTGCTCACCACCTTCCTGAAGGTATGGACAGTGTTGGCGGAATTGTTGGTGATCTAGAACAAATGACGTCAGATACAGATTATGCGGTTGAACAACAGTTAGTCAGTATACGTCACTTACCTATTTATTTTGATGATCAAGGCGCGAAAGAGGCGGGTCTTCTAAACCCTGCATCATCCGTCAAAGTGCTCGACGAAAAAGGCGACTTTATCGAAATTGAAATTGATGGATGGCGTAAAGCGAAAGGTTTTGGTCGTGTTATTCAAGAAGAATTTGGTAAAAACATTGCCACGGCATCTCTACTTAAAGAAGCTTCTTCGGATAGCAACATTGTGACGACAGGCGAACGACGTGTTGATGAGTTGACGGGTCTGCCATGGGAAGAGGTGGCAGCGAAAGTTTGGATTAAGAAAGAATCGATGCTGAATGACATCAATCCTGTTTGGGAAAAATCTCGCGAAGCGTATAAGAAAAACTGTTCTGTATGTCATACCCAACCAGCAGAAGAGCATTTTGATGCGAACACTTGGCCAGGAATGTTCGACGGCATGATGGCGTTCGTAAACCTAGATACGGACAGTGAAGCGCTGATCTTGAAATATCTACAGAAGCACTCTTCAGATTATGCTGAAGGTCACCACTAATAAGCGTCGGATTGGAGTAATTTAAATGGCTATTACGCGAAGAAGTTTTCTTAAAGGTGTCGCAACCACAAGCGCAGCGTCAGTTATCGGTCCGAGCTTATTGGCGTCAGCTTCGGCAAATGCGGTTGAATCAACAGGAACTTGGAAAGTAACTGGCTCTCACTGGGGAGCGTTTCGTGCCCACATCTATGCGGGTAAAGTTCAAGAGATCAAACCGTTAGAGCTCGATAAAAACCCAACAGACATGCTGAACGGGATTAAGGGTATTATCTACAGTCCATCACGTGTTCGTTACCCTATGGTTCGCTTGGATTGGCTGAAAAAGCACAAGTACAGTGCTGATACACGCGGCAACAACCGTTTTGTTCGTGTGACATGGGACGAAGCGCTCGACTTGTTCTATCGTGAACTCGAACGTGTGCAAAAAGAGTATGGGCCATGGGCACTGCATGCGGGTCAAACTGGCTGGAACCAAACGGGTGCTTTTAACAACTGTACCGCACATATGCAACGTGCCGTAGGCATGCATGGTAACTTCATCACTAAAGTAGGAGACTACTCGACGGGCGCTGGTCAAACTATCATGCCTTACGTTCTGGGGTCGACAGAGGTTTATGCTCAGGGTACGTCTTGGTCAGAAATCTTAGAAAACTCAGACAATATTGTTTTGTGGGCCAATGACCCAGTGAAAAACCTACAAGTGGGCTGGAACTGCGAAACACATGAATCATTCAAATATTTGGAGCAGCTCAAAGAAAAAATAGCGAAAGGCGAGATCAACGTTCTATCTGTTGATCCTGTGAAAAACAAGACACAACGCTATTTAGAAAATGACCATCTGTACATTAACCCTCTGACCGACGTTGCTTTCATGCTGGCTGTCGCTCACGTGCTCTACAACGAGGACTTGTACGATAAGAAATTCATCGAAACTTACTGTCTTGGCTTCGAAGAATTTATTCAATACGTACAAGGTAAAACAAAAGATAAAGTTGAGAGAACACCGGAATGGGCTGCGCCAATTTGTGGTGTAAAAGCAGAACAGATCCGCGAATTTGCTCGTATGTTGGTTAACGGACGTACCCAGATTCTAATGGGTTGGTGTATTCAACGCCAAGAGCACGGTGAGCAACCATACTGGGCTGCTGCGGTTGTTGCTGCCATGGTGGGTCAGATTGGTTTACCTGGCGGTGGTATTTCTTATGGCCACCACTACTCAAGTATTGGTGTTCCATCGACAGGCTTTGCTGGCCCTGGCGGTTTCCCTCGCAACTTAGATCAAGGTATGAAGCCAAAGTGGGACAATAACGATTTTAATGGTTACAGCCGTACTATACCGGTTGCGCGTTGGATTGATGCGCTTTTAGAACCAGGCAAAGAGATCAATTACAACGGTGGTAAAGTGACACTGCCAGATTTCAAAATGATGGTGATATCAGGCTGTAACCCTTGGCATCACCACCAAGACCGTAACCGTATGAAAAAAGCATTCAAGAAGCTGCAAACCGTGGTGACAATTGAATTTGCTTGGACGGCAACCTGTCGTTTCTCGGATATCGTGCTACCTGCCTGTACTCAGTGGGAGCGTAACGACATTGACGTGTACGGTTCATACTCAAGCCGTGGGCTGGTGGCTATGCATCGTTTGGTAGACCCTCTATTCCAATCGAAGCCTGACTTCCAGATTATGAGTGAATTGACGCAACGTTTTGGTCGTCGTGAAGAATACACTCGTGGTATGAGTGAAATGGAATGGATCGAGAGCCTATATAACGAGTGTAAAAAGTCCAATGAAGGCAAATTCGAGATGCCGGAATTCAACGAGTTTTGGGAAAAGAGTGTGCTGGACTTTGGCGAGGGTAAACCTTGGGTTCGTCATGCCGATTTCCGTAAAGACCCGGAGATAAATCCACTTGGAACACCTTCAGGTTTTATTGAGATTACTTCGCGTAAGATCGGTCGTTACGGTTATGAGCACTGTCAAGAGCACCCAATGTGGTTCGAAAAATCAGAACGCTCACATGGTGGCCCGGGATCAGATAAATTCCCATTCTGGTTACAGTCCTGTCACCCGGACAAGCGTCTACACTCTCAAATGTGTGAATCAGAAGAGTTTCGAGCGACGTACTCAGTACAAGGTCGTGAGCCCGTTTATATCAACCCAATTGATGCAAAAGCCAAAGGCATTAAAGACGGGGACTTGGTACGCGTATTCAATGGCCGTGGTCAGCTACTAGCTGGTGCTGTTCTCACTGATAGCTACCCACGTGGCGTTATTCGTATCGAAGAAGGTGCATGGTACGGTCCTCTAAACGAGAAAGAGGGCGCAATCTGTACCTATGGTGACCCTAATACGCTCACGCAAGACATCGGTTCTTCTGAGCTTGCACAGGCGACTTCTGCAAACACATGTATCGTAGACTTCGAGAAGTTCACCGGCAAAGTACCGCCAGTGACTTCATTCGGTGGGCCAATCGAAGTTGCTTAAGTAACGCAATTTATATAAATCGAAATACCAGCCTTCGGGCTGGTATTTTTTAAGGGGAGCAAAGCTAGGCTCTAACGAAAGACTCATTAATCGGATGACAAAGAAGGTAATTAAGAAATACGTCGCTGAGCGTATCGCTAGGATTCATTAGTGCTAGTAAAGCGTACTTTTCTTCGTGTCAAACACTCTCAAATCAGGTAAAGTATCGGCCTTTGTGAGCAAACACGCCCTAATTAACTGTATTAGGCAGCGTATAAAATTGACTTGGATAGGAAGAGACATGATTCTAGTTGTAGGTCATAAGAACCCAGACAGTGACAGTATTTGTAGTGCACTCGTTGCAACTGAACTTCTTAAAGCGCGTGGCGTTGAAGCGATGCCAATTCGTCAGGGCGAAATTAACCGTGAAACTCAGCACATCTTAGAAGTGGCGGGTGCAGAAGTGCCGGAATTACGCACCTCAGTCGCAGGTGAAACCGTTTGGTTGGTTGATTACTCAGATCTAGCGCAAGCACCTGATGACATCGCTGAAGCAGAAGTCGCGGGTATTGTTGACCACCACCGTTTAGGTGATGTGATGACAGTAAACCCAATGGAAGCATGGATTTGGCCAGTGGGTTGTACGAACACGGTTCTATTCAACATGTTCCAGATTGAAGGTCATGCGATCACTCCACAAATCGCTAAGCTAATGATGTCTGCAATTCTATCTGACACAGTAGGTTTTGCTTCTCCAACTTGTACACAAAAAGACAAAGATGCCGTAGCTGAGCTAGCGGTCATCGCAGACGTACAAGATGTTGACGCATTTACTAAAGATCTTCTGATTGCTAAGACAAACATCGAAGGTCTATCTGCGGCTGAGCTTGTTGAAAAAGACCTTAAAGGTTACCCATTCAACGGTCGTGACGTAGTAGTAGGTCAGGTTGAGCTTGCAACATTAGAGCAAGTTGATGGTATGATCGAAGCACTAGAAGCGGACCTAGAAGCGCGTTGTGCAAACGACTCATTAGCATTTGCGGCTGTAATGTTAACAGACATCACGACGGCACAAACTCGTCTGCTTTACAAAGGTGAGTGGGCAGAGAAGCTTGTTAAGCACGAGAAAGACGGCATGCTCATGATGGAAAACACGCTAAGCCGTAAGAAGCAAGGTTGGCCTTGGCTTCAAGCTGAATTAGCGTAATTTTACTATTGCCATATACTTTTAATGCCCGCTTAATTGCGGGCATTTTTCTATGCTTAGACAGGAGGCAAACATGTCCGAGGCACTAACCCAACAGCAGATGGATACGATCAATCGTTACAATGAAGAACAACGATTAAAATACTGTATAAAAGAGATCGTGACGAATCGAAAAGTTTGGATCCTAAAAGATGAACATGGTTGCGTCATGTTGAATACTGAAGAAGACGATTGTGTTCCGGTGTGGCCAAATCAAGAATTTGCACAGCAATGGGCGACAGGAGAGTGGGAGCAGTGCGAGCCTGAAGCCATTTCTCTTAATAAGTGGCACAGTCGCTGGACTGTGGGATTAGAAGACGATGAGTTGTCTGTTGTTGTATTTCCAAATCAAAATGAGGAAGGCGTTGTTCTGTTTCCGGATGAGTTTGACTTTGAACTGCGCAAAAGTGCAGGGCGTAGGTAATACCAGTCGTAGTAAATAACGGGTCATTATAGCTGGTTAAAATGTTCGATAACTTTTTGATTTAAATTAATAAGCCTGCAATGCAATCTTGCAGGCTTTTTTGGTATCAGTGGTTTGGCGCTTTATAGAAGTGACTTTCAACTAAACGCTGAGTAATGATGTGCTGTGGATTAGTTAACACTTGGTTTGTTTCGCCAAACTCGACAACGTCTCCTTCATGCATCACCATGACTTTATCAGTAATGTGCTTCACGACACCAATGTGCTGAGATACATAAACAAACGAAAGTCCCATCTCTTCCTGGAGTTCCAAGAAAAGGTTCAAGATCTGAGAACGCATTGCCATATCTAGTCCGCTTAGTGCTTCATCTGCCACAATGATAGAAGGCTGTAGGATAAGAGCACGCGCTAAGCAGACCCGCTGTTTCTGGCCAGTCGCAAGCATTTGCGGATAAAAATAGGCATGCTCAGGCAACAAACCAACGCGCAGTAAGGTGTTTTTTACGCGCTGTATACGAGCTTCAGGCGGCATATTGGTATTTCGTCTTAAAGGACCGTCCAAGATTCGGCCAATCTGAATGCGTGGGTTAAGAGAGGTGTTCGGATCTTGGAAAATCATACGAATCAGCTTACAGCGTGTTGCGTAGTCTTTGTGTTCTAGCGGTTCGCCATTGACACGAATTTCGCCTGAACTTGGTTTAACCACACCAGCAAGCATACGAGCTAGTGTCGATTTGCCAGACCCATTTTGACCAATAAAACCAATGGTTTGCCCTGGTTCCAAGGTAAAGCTTACGGGCTTTACTGCTTGGTTTACTTGACGTCTAAACAGTTTTGAGCGCGTGACGAACTGCTTTGACAAGTTATCAACTTCAAGTAACGCACTCATGACTTCTTCTCCATATTAAGTGGAAAGTGGCAGTTAAACTTATGGTTCTTAATTCGCCGTGTCGGTGGTATTTCTACACATTGTCTTTGCGCATACGGACATCTTGGTCCTAAACGACAGCCGATAGGCAAGTGTTGCAATGGAGGGATGGAGCCTGGCAAAGATGGCAGTTTCTGTTTGTGGGGCACCCAATCATTAAAATCTGGCATGGCTTTAAGCAGAGCGTCTGTATAAGGATGTTTCGGCGCATTAATGATCTTTTTCGTCATAGCTGACTCAACAGATTGACCGCAATACATTACCGTTATACGACCAGCCCACTGGGTAATAGTGGTTAAATCATGACCGATAAGCAAAATCGTGGTGTTATTGACTTGATTCATTCGGCTCAATAAGCGCAATATCTGCGACTGAGTGATAGGATCGAGATCATTTGTAGGCTCATCTGCAATCAACAGTTTTGGCTTGGTTGCAATGGCCATCGCGATCATGACTTTTTGACATTCACCGTCGGTCAGTTCGTAAGGGTAACTTCCCATCAAACGTTTATGGTCTTTAATGCCTACTTTATGAAGTAGGGCAATTGCTTGTTTTCGACGCCATTTAAAGCGTTGCCACCACTTGCCATCAAAAGAGCGTGATGGAATGGATTCAATAAGTTGTCTGCCCACTTCCTCTGAAGGATCTAAGCAGGTAGACGGCTCTTGGAAAATCATCGCAATATCACGCGCAATAACACGACGCCTTTCTTTTGGCGTTAATTGCAGCAAATCGATATTACCCAACCGCATCCTGTCGGCTGTAATTCGCCAGGTGTCTTTATTCACCCCGACAATGGCTTTAGCTACCAAACTTTTTCCAGAGCCAGACTCGCCTACCAAGCCACGAATTTCGCCTTCGTTTAAGGTTAGGCTCATTCGATCAACCGCTTTAACCATGCCTTGAGGCGTTTCTATTTCAATGGTCAAATGTCGAATATCAAGTAACGGCATTATTCAGTCCCCGCATTTAGCGCTCGCCGCACACCTTCACCTACTAAGTTTAGAGTCACAACGGTAAACATGATAGTTAAACCTGGTAAGGTCACTGTCCAAGGGGCAATGTAAATCAATTCGACCGAGTCCCCAAGGATTGCGCCCCATTCTGTACTCGGAGCTTGTGCGCCAAGCCCAAGGAAACCCAGTGCGGTAATATCTAAAACGGCAGTTGAGAGGGCGAGGGTAATCTCCGCCGCGATAACTGGCAGGATATTAGGCAGAATGGAATACCACAGTAAGTAGAAGTTCTTCGCACCATCTAAGCGGGCGGCAATAATATAGTCTTTTTCAACTTCGGCATGTACCGCGATATAGACCGAGCGGATAAAGCGTGGTATCAGGGCCAAACATATGGCAAGCATAATATTGAACCCACCAAAGCCAAGAAATGCCACGAAAATGATCGCCAACAAGAGCGACGGAATAGACATGACCGTATCCAGAAGGTGATTCAACGTACTGGATAGCAAACCTTTGGTCATCCCCGCTAGGATCCCAATGAGACAACCAACAAATGTCGCGATAAGCGTAATTATGATGGCGGAGCCAAAAGTCAGTTGTGACCCTATAATCAAGCGAGACAGAATATCGCGGCCGAGGTCGTCTGTACCTAAGAAATAATCCACGGTACCTGCTGGAGACCATGATGGTGGAACCAGCAATTCACCCGATTGCGCTTGTGGGTCGAAAGGGCTGATCCACGCTGCAAAGATGGTGATCAAAAGAATAAAGACAAGGCACCATAAGCCAAACATTGCCAACCCATTGGCACGGTAGCTTCGCCAAAAACGCTCAAATTGCGTTGGAATGTGCTCTTCCTGATAAACGTTATTTGTTAGCATACCATTCCTTTCTAACCAGAGGGTTAATCGTAGCGCCGATCAGATCCGATAAGATATTAGCCGTCAAAACCAGCGTTGCAATGACCATTACACCTGCCTGAATAGATGCATAATCCTGGCTTGCGAGTGCGTCAAGCAACCAACGACCAATACCTGGCCAGTTGAAGATCGATTCTGTAATAATCGCCAAAGTGATCATCGTGGATAACTGCACGCCTACTTTTGGTACGATTGGTGGTATCGCGTTACGCAACACGTGTTGCGTGACGATTTCTCGTGTGGACAGGCCTTTGATTCTTGCCGCACGGATATAGTTTTGGCTCATCACGTCAGAAACGGAAGAACGCATTAAGCCAATAACTTGCGTGGTCGGTGCCAACGCCAACACCATACATGGCAGTACCATATGTTCAATGACACTCTGCAATGCGTGAGCACGATATTCCCCCTTCGCCATGAATGCATCAATGGTAGCGAAACCTGTTATATGGTCGATTTCATACAATAAGTCATACCTTCCTGCTACTGGGAATAGGTGGTATTCGAGTGAAAATACCATAATTAAAAGCAGTGCGACCCAAAAAATAGGCGCAGAATAACCAGACATCGACAAAAACGAGATACCGGTATCGACCCATTTACCTTGTTTCATCCCCGCAATTGTACCAAGAGGAATCCCGATCAACAGCGAAACTAAAAAGGCGAAAAAACACAGTTCTAAGGTGGCTGGGAACACAATTTTTAGTTCGTTATAGATGGCGTTGCCATTTTTACTCACACCAAAATCGAGTTGTGACAGGTTAACTAAGTAACTTTGCCAACCAGACCAGAACCCGACGTTGGCCCAATGAGAATCAGGATCGAGTCGCAGCAATGAAAAGCCGACGATGGTAAGAATCATCAAGGTTATGATAAACAGATTGAATCTACGAATGGTATACCAAAACATCAGTTAACCCTCTCAACGCTATCGAATGGCTGGGCATTAAATGGGCTCAACTTGAAGCCAGTCAACGATTTATTATGAACTCGGAACTGCACACCGTGAGCAAGAGGGATAACGGGGTACTCCTCGTTTAATATATTCTGTACTTGGCGATAAAGGTTCAAACGGTAGCGAATTTCCTGTGTCTCTAAGGCGAGATCCAATAAAAAGTCGAAGTCATCGTTACACCACATCGCCACATTTAAGCCGACACGGTCGGATTCGCACGACAACAGTGGACGGAAAAAGTTATCAGGATCACCTGTATCTCCGATCCAGCCGGTCAGTAAGAGATCTACGTTGTTAATGCTGTCTAAATCCACCCGTTCGAATCGGTCGTCAGTTAATATGGTTAAGTCTATACCGATATCAGCGAAGTTAGCTTGGATAAGCTCCGCGGTTTTACGAGGGCTTGGATTAAACGCACGAGGTTCAAGAGGTACCCACATCGATAATTTTAAACCATCTCCAAAGCCTGCTTCGCGCAGCAAAGCGAGTGCATAGTTGCGATCGTAACGGATTTTAATGCTGTCTTTTTGGTGTGCCCAAGAGGTAGGTGGAAGCAGGGTATAAGCTTGTGACCCCGTACCGTAGTACACCGACTCTAAGATATTTTGACGATTAATAGCAAGGTTAAGCGCTTGGCGTACACGTGGATCACTCAGTGCCGGGTTACCAGTATTAATTGCTATGAATGAAACGTTATTTGCAGGCGTTGCTGTCAGTTCAAGGTTTGACTGATCTTGAATGACGGGAACTTGGCTCGAAATAGGTGACGACAGAACATCACATTCATTCCTAAGCAGTTTTGCCAACGTGCCAGTTCCCCGGTGTGATATATCAAACACCACTTGTTCCATTTTAGCTGGGGTCTTCCAGTAATCAGGGTGACGTTCCAAACGGATTAAATCATTGATTTGATATTCTTTTAGTTGAAATGGGCCTGTGCCTACGGGAAGTTGGTCAATCTGCTCTTTATGGTCTTTTGCCGCGAGTTGTTGCGCGTATTCTGCAGATAACAAAACCGCATGACTGGTTGCGATATTAGACAGGAAGGCAAAATTTGGTTTAGACAGGGTAAACACAACAGTATGGTCGTCTACAGCAACAACATCTTTGAGTAGGCTTTCAAAATCAAGCCCTGCAAACCAGGGATACAAACCACCGCCAACTTGGTGAAAAGGGTGCTCAGGATCAACAATCCGCTTAAAGCTGAATACCACGTCCTCTGCCGTTAGCGGTCTTGTTGGGGTAAACCACTTTGTGGTTTGAAACTCAACACCACGTTTCAGATGGAATGTATACGCAGTACCAGCGTCATTGACAGACCAATCTTCCGCAATACTGGCAACAGGTTTATGTGTTTCTGGATCGAGCGTAAGCAGCGTGTCATAAATTTGAGGACTGAGCGCTTCTGCAGTAATACCACTGTCAATCAGCTGTGGGTTAAAAGTTGTTGGCTTACCTTGTCCGCAAAACACAAAACCTGTTTTTCGAATAGCAGTGTGGTCAATTGGGTCGCCACATGCGGTTAGCAAGCTAATACCAATAAGGCCCAGCGATAATCTTATAAAAGCATTCATAATATGAAATGTTCATTGAGTTTTAGCTTGCGCCGTCATTAATTAAAATGCTGATTACAAGCGAATGTGATCCAGCTAATTTAACACTTTTGTGTACTCGGTCCAAACACAAAATCTTAGATACATAGGGTACTTAGAATTGAGACAGTTAGCTTTGTCCGACCAAACCATACTTTCTCACCATTCCTCGTAATTGATGGTAACTCAGCCCCAGTAAGTCAGCTGCTTGGCGTTGATTAAACTTCGCTTCTTCTAATGCTTGATTGAGCAGGTTGATGTCTTGTTCCTCCTGCCACTGTTTGTAATCCAATGGAAGTGAGATCTGAGTGCTGGCACCCTGAGCAGACTCATCCTGTTTTAGGAGGTGGTCACTTGGCTTAGCCCAACCCGTTTCAAAAGGATTAAAAACAAGTGCCTCAATCGGATTGGCATTGGAGCCATGCTGGTATATTGCTCGTTCTATGACGTTTTTCAGTTCGCGTACATTTCCGGGCCAAGCATACTCTAATAGCGATTGTTGAGCGTCCGCGGAAAAACCAACGAAGTATTCCAATTGCAGCTCTCGGCACATTTTGATGGCGTAATGTTCAGCTAAAGAGAGGACGTCTTCTTGTCGTTCACGAAGCGGGGGGAGCATGATGACATCAAAAGCAAGCCGATCCAGTAAGTCTGCTCTAAACTCACCTTGTTCAGCGAGGTGAGGCAAATCGGCATTGGTTGCACAAACCAAACGGACATCCGCATTCAGCGCCGTGTGTCCGCCAACACGTTCGTACTCGCCATATTCAATAACGCGTAGAAGTTTTTCTTGGACGAGAAGTGGCGCAGTAGCCAGTTCATCGAGAAACAGGGTTCCTCCTTCCGCTCGCTCGAATCGACCTTTGTGTTGACCTCTGGAGCCTGTAAATGCGCCTGACTCGTGACCAAAAAGCTCGGAGTCGATCAATCCTTCACTTAATGTCGCACAGTTTAAGGACAAAAGTGGCTTATCCCAACGTTTTGATAAATAGTGTAATCGTTGTGCAATAAGTTCTTTACCAGTACCACGCTCTCCAATGATCAGCACAGGACGTTCAATCGGAGCGAGCTGTGATACTTTATCCAGTACTGCGAGAAAAGCGGGAGATTCACCAATTAGGTTTTGCTTCATAGGATCCTTCTTACCTGAGCTGCTTTGCCATCATTTTTGAGCACTATTGGTAAATTTCACCAACAGTTGGTAAAAAACATCATAGCATAAAGGTGCATAACAGCAATGAAATACATAAATTATTGAATTTATTAGATATTAAAAGTTGGCACATTATTTGTTTACTCATGTAGGGAGAGACAAGGAAAATCACTACCTTGTCGGATTTTATAGAAGAAAAGAGGAGTTCCGTCATGGGTATTTTTTCTCGTTTTGCAGATATCGTTAACTCAAACATCAGCGCATTGTTGGACAAGGCGGAAGATCCTGAAAAAATGATCCGTCTAATCATTCAAGAGATGGAAGACACGCTTGTCGAAGTACGTACCAACTCAGCGAAGGCGATTGCAGATAAAAAAGAGCTATCACGTAAAGTAGAAGCGTTAGAAGATCAGATTAACGAATGGGGTAACAAAGCCAGCCTTGCATTGGTGAAAGAGCGCGAAGATCTAGCCCGCGCCGCGTTAATCGAGAAGCAAAAGCTGGAGCAGGTCATTAAAGGTTTGCACACTGAACAAACGTTAGTTGAAGAAACCATTAATAAACTGACTGGCGAAATCGGTAAGCTGGAAAACAAAATTGCAGAAACTCGTGCTAAACAGCAAGCGCTAGCCATTCGTAATCAAACCGCCTCAAATCGTCGTGATGTGCAAAAACATCTTAATACCAGTCGCACCAACGAAGCGATGGCGAAGTTCGAACTGTACTCACGCAAAGTAGATGAATTGGAAGCGGAAGCTGATCTATATTCGAGCACTGGGCAATCTAAGTCATTAGAGCAGGAGTTTGCAGAGCTTCAAGCGCAAGATGACATTGAAAAAGAGTTGGCAAAACTGAAAGAACAGATGTCATCTCAAGATAAATAATAAAGGAGCCATTTATGTCGACATTTTTTTTCGTAGGACCATTGATTGTCTTTCTAATCTTTGTCGCTCCACTATGGCTCTTTCTCCACTATCGCAGCAAGCGCAAAACGGATAGTGCTCTGTCGAGCCAAGACTTAGAACGACTTCAGGTGCTATCTGAAAAAGCCGAAGCGATGCAGTCTCGTGTAGATACGTTAGAGCGTATCTTAGATGCGGAGTCACCAACATGGAGACGCAAGTATGAATAATAGAGAGCTGTTTCGAGACCCAATAAACGGTAAGCTTGCTGGCGTCTGCGCTGGCTTTGCCAACTACTTCGGCGTAGAAGTGTGGTTAATTCGGATCATTGTGATCTCGGCTGCATTACTCGGAGGGACTTTTTTGGTCCTGCTCGCTTATGTCGCGTTGGCTTTTATGTTGGAAAAACCACCTGTGACGTATTCCGAAAACATTGAAGCCCAACACGCACACACGTTAAAAAGCAAGCCGTGGCAGAAAGGTCAAAGCCCCGAACAACTTTTGAGTGTGCTTGAACGTGACTTCGATCGCATTGATGGTCGAATTCGTAATATCGAAGCGTATGTCACCTCAGATACGTTTAGCGTGAACCGAGAGTTTAGTAAGTTGTAGGCGGGATATGATTCATTCAACCTAATGATCGTAGTTTATTGCAAAGCAGGTGTTGAACCTGCTTTTTTATTGCGATCTTGACGTCATTTTTTCTATTACAACTTACTAATTATAAAAGAGTCTATTCCCTCCCTTAATGGCAGTTACTTGATAGTTCATCTACTTTAAATAGAGTCCTTATAATTATTGGGTGAATTCAATGAGGAAGCTGTGCGCGGCAGTGGTTGTTGTCATCATTTTGTCTGGTTGTGGGAAAGAGCTGCCCCCCGTCCCTGAACCAGAATCTCGTCCCGCCAAACTATTCACTGTTTCTATTGGCAATGCGAATTTTGAACGCAGCTTTCCTGCGACCACCGACTCCGGAGATAAGGCGGTACTCGCCTTTCGTGTTCCCGGGTTACTTGAGTCAATAGCGGTTCGTGAAGGTCAAATTGTCAATAAAGGTGATGTACTGGCAACACTGAACCCAGATGAATACTCACTTCTAGAGCAACAAGCGAGAGCGAATTTTAGACTCGCGGATGTGCAATATCAAAGATACAAAAAGCTTCGCAAAGACCAAGTTGTTTCTGAACAGGATTTTGATGAAGCAAAAGCCAATCACAACTCTGCGAAAGCGCAGTGGGATCAAGCCAAAGCAAACTTGAGGTATACCCAGCTTGTTGCTCCCTATGATGGCACTATTTCCTATATCCCTGCAGAAAACCATGAATTCGTTGCTGCAAAAGAAGGGGTGATGAACATTCAGACTAACCAAGTGATGAAGGTAATTTTTCAGCTTCCGTCTCACTTACTTAATCGTTATCTCCCCAGTAGGAATGTATCCGCCAAAATGCAATTCGATGCCTTGCCTGAGCAAATGTTTGATTTAATGTTTCAGGAAATCGATACCGAAGCTGATCCTAAAACGGGCAGCTATAAAGTGACCATGGTAATGGAAAGACCCGAAGGATTAGGCATTCTTCCCGGAATGTCGGGTAGTGTGCTTGCAACGTCTAGTAACTCGGATGCTACAACGATTCCGGAGACTGCATTTTTTGAACAAGATGGGCAAACTTACGTTTGGAGGGTCGATGATCAAGGCGAGGTTGTTAAGGCGGCTGTCGAGGTAAGTAAAAACAATCAAATTCTACAGGGCCTTAATAATGGTGACCAAATTGTTATCTCTGGCGTGAATGTCATGGAGCCAGGTACCAAAGTTAGAGCCTGGATTAAGGAAAGGGGGTTGTAGTATGAAAAATGTCATCTTTATAGCCGTCGTTTCTTCATTATTGATGCTTGTAGGCTGCGATAATAAGACAGCAGATAAAGCCATAGATATCCCCCGTGTAAAAGTGATGTCGCTTAAAGGAAATAAGGTTGATGACAATCTGTATTTCCCTGCGGTCGCAAATGCTGCTGACCGTTCTCACCTCAGTTTTAGAGTGGCCGGAGAGGTCAGTAGAGTTTTAGTGAAAGAGGGAGATAAAGTGAAGAAAGGCGATAAGATTGCGACGTTAGATCCGACGGATTACCAACTGGATATAGATAACGCTACCGCTCGCTATTCTGTGATAGACAGCCAATATCGCCGTTCACGCCCTTTGGTTGATAAGGGCTTATTAGCTAAATCTCAATTTGATGAAATCGCTGCTCAACGTCAAATTGCACTGGCTGAACTTAAATTGGCGCAACTGCGGCTCTCTTTTACCACTTTAACCGCGCCTGTTGACGGTATCATTTCAAGAGTCAATATTGATCAATTTGAAAATGTTCAAGTTGGTCAACACATTGTGAACATTCATAGCCTTGAACGCGTGGAAGTTCTGATTCAATTACCCGATCGCCTATATATAAAACAGCCACCAACAGAAGAAAGGCTGACTTCAATACAAGCGTTGGTGCGTGTCCCAAGCGGCAATGTATACACCGCAACCATAAAAGAATTTACCACCGAGCCCGATCCTAGAACTGGTACCTTTACCGTCACACTTTCACTTCCAATGCCAAAAGAGGAATACATCCTCGATGGTATGGCGGTAGAAGTGACGTCCAAGGATGAAAAGGTAGGATTGGATTTAAACGTTGGCATTAACCTTCCAATAGAGGCGATTTTCAATGCAGACGGTGATGAGTTAGATCGTGAGAACAAGTTTGTATGGGTGTTGAATGAAGATAGTACTGTCTCACGAAAGCAGATTCGCACAGGTAAGGTATCCCAGACCTCCATTCAAGTCCTCGATGGTTTGACACTCGATGACAGAGTAATTATCGCAGGGATTTCAAGACTGCGTGATGGAATGAAAGTGGACATTATCGAGCAGGAGAGTGGGTTATGAGTCAGCAAATTAAAGCGCCTCAAAGTGATGATGATGTTACCGGAATCGCTGCGTATTTTATCCGAAACCGTGTGATCAGTTGGATGGTGTCGCTGATTTTTTTGATTGGTGGTGTTTCTGCGTTTTTTGGACTTGGTCGTTTAGAAGATCCCGCCTTTACAATCAAAGATGCCATGGTCGTTACCTCATACCCTGGCGCGACTCCTCAACAAGTCGAAGAAGAGGTCACCTATCCACTTGAAAAAGCAATTCAACAACTAACTTACGTAGACGAAGTTAATTCAATTTCAAGCCGTGGGTTATCGCAAATTACCGTCACGATGAAGAACAATTATGGGCCGGATGATCTACCACAAATCTGGGATGAGCTACGTCGTAAAGTGAATGATTTAAAAGGTTCGTTGCCGCCTGGGGTAAACGAACCTCAGGTAATTGACGATTTTGGCGATGTGTACGGCATTTTGCTAGCGGTGACTGGGGATGGTTACAGTTACAAGGAATTACTCGACTATGTGGATTACCTAAGACGAGAACTCGAGCTGGTGGACGGTGTGAGCAAAGTATCTGTATCCGGCCAACAACAAGAACAGGTTTTTATTGAAATTTCGATGAAAAAGTTAAGTAGCCTCGGTCTTTCGCCCAATACGGTGTTTAGTCTTTTATCTACGCAAAATGCGGTATCTGATGCCGGGGCAATCCGAATTGGTGAGGAGTATATCCGAATTCAACCAACGGGCCAGTTCCAAAGTGTTAAAGAGCTGGGAGATTTACTGCTTACGGAATCTGGGGCACAAGGGCTTATTTTTCTTAAAGATGTGGCAGAAATTAAGCGTGGTTATATCGAAGTACCGACAAATATCGTCAACTTTAATGGCAGTTTGGCATTAAACGTCGGGGTATCGTTCGCCCAAGGAGTCAATGTCGTTGAAGTAGGAAAAGCGTTTGACCGTCGCTTGATGGAGTTGAAATATCAACAACCAGTGGGCGTCGAAATATCAGAAATCTACAGCCAGCCGAAAGAAGTGGATAAGTCAGTTAGCGGGTTTGTCGTCAGTTTGGCACAAGCAGTAGGTATCGTTATCGTCGTTCTTCTGTTCTTTATGGGATTGCGCTCAGGCTTACTTATTGGCTTGATTCTTCTGCTCACGGTTTTAGGCACCTTCATTTTTATGAAGTATCTAGCGATCGACTTACAACGTATCTCATTAGGCGCTTTGGTGATTGCGTTAGGGATGCTGGTGGATAACGCTATTGTTGTCGTTGAGGGGATTTTGATTGGTACCCAAAAAGGACGAACTCGGCTGCAAGCAGCAACGGATATTGTCACGCAGACGAAGTGGCCGTTACTTGGAGCAACCGTTATCGCCGTAACCGCATTCGCGCCAATAGGGTTATCACAAGACTCGACCGGTGAGTACTGTGGTACTTTATTTACCGTATTGCTTGTGTCACTGATGCTGAGTTGGTTTACGGCAATATCGCTCACGCCATTTTTTGCAGATATCTTCTTTAAAGGACAAAAACTTCAGCAGCAAGAAGGCGAGGAGAGTGACCCGTATAATGGCATTGTCTTTGTCGTTTATAAGAAGTTTCTTGAATTATGTATGCGTAGAGCGTGGTTCACTGTCGTGGTATTGCTTGTTGGCCTCGCAGCAAGCGTTTATGGGTTCTCCTTCGTTAAACAGTCTTTCTTTCCATCTTCGACCACTCCGATGTTCTTAGTGGATATTTGGCTACCTGAAGGTACAGACATTCGTGCAACCAATGACAAACTAAATGCCCTGGAAAAGTGGTTATCTGAACAGGAGCACGTAGAACACATTACCACGACGGCAGGCAAAGGCTTACAACGCTTTATGCTGACTTACGCTCCGGAAAAGAGTTACGCAGCGTACGGGGAAATCACTACTCGCATGGACAATTTCGAAGCACTCGATCCGTTGATGGAAAAGTTTCGTGAACATCTAAAAGCGAATTACCCAGAAATTAACTATAAGCTCAAGCAGATTGAATTGGGACCGGGCGGCGGTGCGAAAATTGAAGCCCGCCTTATTGGCTCGGATCCTACAGTGTTGCGTGGTCTCGCCGCACAAGTCATGGATATTATGTACGCGGATCCTGCTGCAACAAACATTCGTCATGATTGGCGCGAACGTACTCAGGTGCTTGAACCACAGTTTAACGAGAGTCAAGCGCGTCGCTATGGTATTACAAAATCGGATGTGGATGATTTTCTCTCAATGTCTTTCTCGGGCAGGACGATTGGTATTTATCGCGATGGTACAACCTTGATGCCAATCGTGGCACGTCTACCTGAAGATGAGCGCATTGATATTCGGAATATCGAAGGGATGAAAATTTGGAGTCCCGCGAAAAGTGAATTCATCCCGCTTCAGCAAGTTACTATGGGTTATGACATGCGCTGGGAAGACCCAATCATCGTACGTAAAAACCGTAAACGTATTCTGACGGTGATGGCTGACCCTGACATACTTGGAGAAGAAACCGCATCAACGTTGCAAAAACGCTTGCAACCACAAATCGAGGCAATAGAGATGCCCTCGGGTTACGCTATTGAATGGGGTGGGGAGTACGAGTCGTCAGGGGATGCGCAAGCGTCACTGTTTACAACGATGCCAATGGGTTACCTGTTCATGTTCCTCATCACTGTGTTCCTGTTTAACTCAGTGAAAGAGCCATTAATAGTGTGGTTGACTGTTCCTCTGGCTCTGATTGGGGTGACGACAGGTCTGTTGGCTCTGAATACGCCTTTCGGCTTTATGGCATTACTTGGCTTCCTAAGTTTGTCTGGGATGGTTCTGAAAAATGGTATTGTTTTACTTGATCAAATAGAGATCGAAATGAAGTCAGGGAAAGAACCCTATTTTGCTGTGGTTGACGCAGCAGTAAGCCGGGTGCGTCCTGTTTGTATGGCTGCGATTACGACCATTTTGGGCTTAGTCCCACTTCTACCAGATATTTTCTTCAAACCGATGGCAGTGACGATTATGTTTGGTTTGGGTTTTGCTACTATCCTAACTTTGGTAGTGGTTCCGGTGTTGTATCGTCTTTTTCATAAGGTGAGCGTGCCCAAATAGATCGGATAAAGTAATCACCGCATAAAGTAATAAACAGTAATACGGTAGAATAACGTAGGTTCAAACAGTTTTGCGCCTCTCGCTTCGGCGAGAGGCGTCTTATTAAAGGATGAGTTATGACAGAACATATGAGTTGTGCGTGGGCGATGAACCACCCGTTAGAGCGTGAATATCACGATGCAGAGTGGGGCAAACCCGTTTACGATGATAACACCTTGTTTGAGTTCATCACGTTAGAGGGCGCGCAGGCAGGGTTAAGTTGGATAACCATACTCAAAAAGCGCGAAGGTTATCGAGAGGCATTCGAGCACTACGATTTAAACGCTTTGGCGCAGCGAACTGAAGAACGCGCAGAGTACATCGTTGAAAACTTTGATGTGGTCAAACATCGGGGGAAAATTAACTCGGTATTCGGTAACGCAAAAGCTGCGCAACAGTTGATCGAAGAATATGGGAGTTTATCAGACGCTCTATGGCAGTTTGTTGACCATCAACCGATCATTAATCAATGGCAGGATATGAGTGAAGTCCCAGCTTCTATTGAACAATCAAAAGCCATGAGTAAGTTTCTCAAGAAAAAAGGCTTTAAGTTTGTCGGTGAAACCATTTGCTATGCGTTTATGCAAGCGGTTGGTATGGTCGATGATCATATTGTAGGGTGCCCTAAAAAAACAAAGCTGTAACCACTACAAGTGTGATTACAGCTTCAAACTTGTTGTTTAGCTATTAAGCGGAAACTTCTTGTTCGAATATGACCGAGTTATAGCGTGCTAATCCAGTTTCTAGATCGGCAATTAAGTCTTCGACATCTTCTAAACCGATATGAATGCGTACCAGTGTCCCTTCAAAATGAGGGTGTGCAACGGTACGTAAGCTATTAAAACTCTTAGGTTCATTAGCAAGAATTAAGCTCTCGTAGCCGCCCCATGAGTAACCCATACTGAAGTGCTTCATGCCATCGAGTAATGCGGTTGTCGCTTTCGGGTTTGAAGTTTTAAGTACAAACGAAAATAAACCATTACCACCCGTAAAATCACGTTTAAAGAACTCATGACCAGGACAAGACTCAAGGCCCGGGTGACGAACTTCCGCAACTTCTGGACGATCAGCTAGCCAATTGGCGACTTTTAGGCTGCTTTCAGCATGCTGACGTAATCTCACGTCTAAAGTCCGAATCCCGCGCAGCCCAAGGTAAGCATCATCGGGTGATACGCACTGACCCATTAAATAGCTTTGCTCACGCAATTGCGGCCAATACTTCTCCGAAGCTACCGCGGTACCCAGCATGACGTCGGAGTGACCCACGATGTATTTGGTTGCGGCTTGAATGGAAATGTCCACGCCATGATCAAACGGAGAAAAGTTCACACCCGCTCCCCACGTGTTATCCAACATGACGATGATATCGTGCTCATGGGCAATACGAGCCAGTGTCGGTACATCTTGTACTTCCATCGTTACTGAACCCGGCGATTCAAGGAACAGCACTTTGGTATTCGGTTGAATAAGATCGCGAATGCCTTCGCCAATCATTGGGTCATAGTAGGTGGTTTCTACGCCCATTTTTTTCATGATGATATTACAGAAGTCACGTGTCGGTTCATAACAAGTGTCGACCATTAGAATATGATCACCACTCTCGACAAAAGACAGAATCGCGTTAGAAATCGCTGCTGTACCACATGGATAAAGTGCACATCCTGCACCCCCTTCAATTTCAACCATCGCATCTTGGAAAGCAAAGTGTGTATTGGTACCACGACGTCCGTAAAACAGTGTTTTATTGGTACGATTTATCGTTGCTTGATTTTTTTCTGCAACAGTATTGAATACGACGGTAGATGCGCGTTGAACGGGTGGGTTTACCACTCCGTTAGTCCACTTTTTATCACGGCCTGCGGTGATGAGCTTGGTTTTCTTACCCTCTGACATAAATGTTCCCTGTCTGAAATAAAACGATTTTCGTTATATAAAACATGGACGATGCATGGTTTGCAAGGGAAAAGTCGTATATCACCGCTTATCCTTAAGCTTAAAACGCATATCGGCGTTTCAGCAGATATGCTTGAGAGTTCGACAGATGTCTTTGCTACCGGTTTGAGCGTTGTAGACTGGGCGATCGCGACTAAGTGCTCAGCCCATGCTGCAAAGAGCAGTATGGGCTGAAAGAGCTAGAATATTTGGTTATCTGTTAGCGCTATTACTCATATACCATTACTGATATACGTTAGCCACTTAACTCAAATGATGTTGATTGGGGAGGAAGGAAAGTTAACTTCAAATCGGTACTGCGTCTGTAAACCCACACCAAGTTATTGCCCCCGAGAGTCAGCTGGGGGCACATGTTAAAGCAGTGGATTAAAGAGATAGAACACGCGTTCGAGAAAACGGGAGTAGAGGCTACGTTTTTCCCAGTCTTCTTGTTTTACTGGGTGAGACTGCTGAATATAGCTGTCTTGCAAGCATGACATTTGTTTGGTGAATTCTTCATCATCCACAGCCAATGTGACTTCGAAATTGAGCCACAAGCTTCGCATGTCCATGTTAACGGTGCCCACTAAACAGAATTGATCATCAATGACGACGGATTTAGTATGCAACAGACCCCCATAAAATTCATAAATTTTGACGCCTGCGGCAAGCAGTTCACCATAAAAGCCTCTAGATGCCCACTGCACCATGAGCGAGTCATTTTTATGCGGAATGATCAGTTCCACATCAATACCGCGTTGGGCCGTCATCTTTAACGTTTCCAATAGTTCTGCATTAGGCACAAAATAGGGGGTTGTAATCCTAACACTTTCATTGGCCTGATAAATAGCGAGAGTCAAAACCTGGTAGATAAGATACTCAGGCATGCCAGGGCCAGATGGAACGACTTGTATTGGATGTTGAGGTTGCGTCGGGTCGAGTTTGGTTTCAGGGAGCCTTGGCATTTGCCTTTCACCAGTTTCTACCTCCCAATCCCAACAATGAATAGCACTGAGAACATTGACGGTTGGCCCAGTAATACGAACCATGATATCTATCCAATGTCCAACCCCGCTGTTTTGTTTGAAGTACGCAGGATCGACCAAGTTCATGGATCCGGTATAGGCGATTTCATCATCAATAACGATGATCTTTCGGTGTTGGCGAAGGTCCAAACGCCGTAAAAAGATACGCCACATATTCACTTCCAACGCTTGCACGACTTCAATGCCCGCATCTTGCATCATTTGATACCATGGGCTTCGGAAAAAGCGCGGACTACCTGCCGAATCGAGTAAAAGTTTAACGTTGACACCACGTTTTGATGCTTGGATGAGTGCCGAAGCCACAGAGTCTGCTAGGCCTCCTGGATGCCAAATGTAGAACACCATCCTGATGCTGGTCTGCGCATTTTGAATGTCTTCAATAATTGAATGCAGTATTTCGTCGGGCGAATTTTGAAGAGCGAGCGTATTACCGCTCAGCGCAGGCAATCCCAATCGGTTATTGCACAGTTCATCAATACGGGAGATATGGCGACCCATGACTTCAGGCATATGCGCGTGGCAGTCATTAAGTTGACTAAACCACTTTTCAAACGGAGAAAACATCTCTTTTGCACGTTCGGCCCGTTTCCTCCCAAGATTTAATTCTCCAAATAAGAAATAACAGGCAACACCGAGTACTGGAAGAATATAAATGATCATTAGCCAAGCTAACGAAACACTCACAGCGCGACGCTTTAGAACAACACGGATGGTCACCCCTGCAACTAAAAGCCAATAAACCACAATACTGGCGAAGGTAAGAAATTGGTAAAACTTGTCCATATACACTCAGATTCATCTGCCCAAGTAGGATATTAGGCATAAAAAGGTCTTGGAGGAAATAGCTTGGTCGAAAGAAATTACAATACAGGGTAAATAAGGGATGAATTTCATAACAGGCAATTCTGTTACATAGATCTAAAAATGAAGTTCAATTTACATTGTGTGAACAAAAAAACAGCATTTAACGTGTGGAATGCTGGCTTTGTGCGGCAAATATACTTTTTGGGGCTTCCAATTTTAATGTGGAACTGGTGTACTGCCTATGCATAGTGCGTCAAATACAAATCCTATAAGTGTACAACTAAATGTACACAAACCTTTTCGACGCTTATCTCTATGTAAAAATAATAAACTAAATGCATACACAACAAACTACATTTTGGAGAAAAAGAGCGTGGCGACATCAAGTACAGCAGCATCACGTGATACGTGGGGGTCTAAATTAGGCTTCGTCATGGCAGCAGCGGGTTCCGCTGTTGGTTTAGGTAACATATGGAAATTCCCTTACACAGCGGGGGAAAGTGGTGGTGGCGCATTTGTTGCTATCTACCTAATATTCGTCATTTTTATCGGCTTCAGCGTCATGCTTACAGAGTTTGCCGTTGGGCGTAAAACTGGTCTTTCAGCCGTTGGTGCATTTAAATCTACCGATCGTCGTTGGACTTTTACCGGTGTGATGGGCGTATTGAGTGGTCTATTGATTATGGGCTTTTATCCTGTCGTAGGCGGTTGGGCGCTGGCTTATATCTTTAAAGTTGGCGGCGGTCTTCTGAGCACGCCTGAGACGATCGGAGATAGCTTTGGTAACTTTATCTCTGATCCATTCCAGCCTCTTATTTGGATGGGATTTTATTTATTGATGAATATGATCATTGTCATGAAGGGGATTTCGGGCGGTATCGAAAAAGCTGGCAAAATACTTATGCCGTTATTGTTCCTCATTCTGATCGTGGTCTCTGTTAAAGGTTTGATGTTGCCAGGAGCCATGGCAGGTCTCGAGTTCCTATTCACACCTGATTTTTCTCAGGTGGATAGCAGTGTTGTCCTCGCTGCGCTCGGACAGGCTTTCTTCTCATTGAGTCTAGGTATGGGCTGTATGATCACCTATGGATCTTACCTGAAGAAGAAAGAAAACATTATTCAAACAACAGGCATGATCACGGCGATGGATACGGGTGTCGCCATTCTGGCTGGTATCGCTATGTTCCCTGCAATGTTTGCTTTTGGTATGGAACCTGCTGCTGGACCGGGTCTAGTATTTGTGGTCGTACCACAATTGTTTGCTGAAATGGGCGGTATGATTGGTTTCTTGCTTGCTCTGATGTTCTTCGTTGGTTTAACAGCTGCGGCATTAACGTCTTCGGTTTCTTTGCTTGAAGTTGTGGTGTCGTACCTGATTGATGAAAAGGGCATGAAGCGCTCAACAGCGGTTTTGTCTGCTAGTGCCGTTATGGTCACACTGTGTGTGTTCGCATCTCTGTCATTGGGCGGCATGGGACCAACGCTATTTGGTACAGGTGCATTTGACATCTTCGACCTGCTAACAGATAAAATCTTCATGGCTGTAGGTGGTATGCTGTTGTGTATCTTTGCAGGTTGGCGTTTAAGCCGTGCAGATTTGGAAAAAGAAGTGACCAATGGTGGCAAAGTGTCTTTTCCATTGTTTGGTTTATGGTACAACTTGGTTAAGTTCGTCATTCCTGTTGCGATTGCGATTGTTGCTTTCATGGGTATCAAATCCGGTTTTGAAAGTGGAAAAGGCGAGATAATGGTGCTCGGCATTGTGATTATCGGACTGGCGGGAATCTTCTCTAAAAAGCTATAGATGAAGTTAAGACAAGGCTAGATGGCTTTGTCACTCAACTTCTGTATACTTCTGGCTCCAAACGTGGAGCCAGATTTTTATGTTCGATATCCTACATACCCATCCCGATTTTCTGATCATCAACAAGCATCCTAATGTCTCTGTACATAAAGATGATGGTGACACCATGCTGCTGCAACAAGTGGCGCAGATAAGTGGTGACGATCAACTCTATCTGATACACCGACTGGACAAAATGACATCGGGTATTTTGCTCCTCGGACGCAATGCCAAAGCCGCTAGTGCGTTATCGCAGTCTTTTGCCGAGCGCCAAGTGGAAAAATTCTATCTTGCGATTGGGTCAAAAAAACCAAAGAAGAAACAGGGCTGGGTGATAGGAGATATGGAGCGTTCTCGCCGTTCATCATGGAAGCTGATAAACAGTAAACACAATCCGGCGGTCACACAGTTTTTCTCCCTTGCCGCTGATCCGGGAGAGCGTCTATTTTTATGTAAACCTCATACGGGTAAAACGCACCAAATCCGCGTGGCATTAAAGTCAGTGGGGTCCGGTATTGTTGGCGATCCCATTTACAACGCAGGCAGTGAAGCTGATCGCGGTTATTTGCATGCATTTTCACTCAGCTTTCACTATCAAGATGAGTTATACCGTTTTGTCTGCGATCCACGAGAATTCGCAGTGCTTGGTAGTAAATGGCATTCTGACATAGTCGCACAGGGTATAGAGTCTTGGTTAAGCCCTTGGGAACTAAATTGGCCTACGATCAAATAACAGAACATCAATAAGAGAATTCGATGCAAGTATCACAACTTCCGCTGTTTTTTCAGCACTTAGAGGCCGAGCTTACGCAAGCTCCGAATGAAATTCGTCGGTTGTTTCACGGTCGTGGCCGTCGTTTTGAAGGTCTAGAGCAAATCACTTGTGATTGGTTACAAGGACAGTTGATCATCAATGTGTTTAAACAGGTCGACGATACGTTTCTCGCCGAGCTGAAAAGCGGCCTCAATACGTTGGCACAATCACAACTGTGGGCAGATAAGCAAGGTCGCACGATGGTTCTTCAGCATCGTTATGCCGATGGTGCCCCTTCAGAAGTCCTAGTTGGTGAGTTAGATGCTCGCCCAGTGGTTGAAGAGAGTGGCTTGCAGTATCAATTGGATATCGGTCGTAATCAAAACTTCGGTCTGTTTTTAGACATGCGCTATGGCCGTGATTGGGTGCGTGAAAATGCTAAACATAAAAATGTTCTCAACTTGTTTGCCTATACTTGTGGCTTTTCGGTCGCCGCGATTGCGGGTGGCGCAGATAAGGTCGTCAACGTTGATATGGCAAAATCATCTCTGTCAAAAGGGCGTGAAAACCACAAACTGAATGGACACAATACCAACCAAGTCAGCTTCCTAGGGCATGATATTTTCAAAAGCTGGGGCAAGATAAAAAAGTCTGGCCCGTACGATTTAATCATCATCGATCCGCCATCATTTCAAAAAGGCAGCTTTGCGCTGACCAAAGATTACAAAAAGATTTTGCGTCGATTGCCGGACTTATTAGCAGAAGGTGGCCAAGTCATGGCCTGTGTGAACTCACCATCCGTGACTAGCGAGTTCTTGATCGAAAGTATGAAAGAAGAAGCGCCAGAGCTGAATTTCCGTGAGCGCCTGGACAACCCACCAGAGTTTATGGATGTAGACAGCGAAGCGGCGTTGAAAGTGCTGCTATTTAGCTAAAAGACCTTCTGTCGCGACAGAAGAAAAATCAAACAAAAAGCGTCGTGATACTCTCGAAATAAACGTATCGCGACGCTTTTTTTGTTTGGAGTCTTAACCGATCTGCACTTCAAGATCCGCCTCAATATTGGATGAGCATGCGAGTACGTAACCTTGTTCAATCTCTTCTGCTGTCAATGTTTCTAGGCTGGTAGACGAAACGCTGCCTTTACGAACTTTACATTTACAAGATCCACAAATCCCACTACGACAAGCGACGATAAGTGGTAAACCTGAGTCTTCTAGTACATCGGCTAGTACCTGACCTTTTTGTGCCTCAATGGTTTGGGCAAATTCAGGAACGTAGACACTGACAGTTTCATCGGACACCACCGATGATGGTTGGTTTTCTGCTGGCGTAAAACTCTCTTGGTAGAAGTTTGTCATGTCAAAACTAAGATCACTCAAATAGCCGTGAACATCTTGCATGAACTGGCTTGGGCCGCAAAGGTAAACCGTGCGATGCATGAAGTCAGGCACGAGATGTTTAAGCCAGTCTGCATTCAAACGACCTTGCGGGTGTGACGTTCCTTCACGGTTTTTCAGCAACAGCTTTAAATGGAAGTTGGGGTACACTGCGTCGAACGTTTCTAGCTGATCGTAGTAAATTGTCTCTTCTGGGCTGCGTGCGATATGAAGAAATGCGATGTCCACATCGTTGTCGTTTTCATCTGGATTACTCAGCCAGTGTTTTGCCATCGAAAATACGGGCGTGACGCCGCAGCCTGCGCTGATGAGCAAGGCTTTTGTTTTGTCATCATGTAAAACAGGTGGGTGGTCAATGCAGTTAAATTCGCCCGCTGGTGGCAATGCTTGAACGGTATCACCAAGTAGCAGTGAGTCAACGATGTAGTTAGATACTTTACCGCCTTCTACTCGTTTGATAGTGAGTTGAAGGTGATCGTCTTCATTGATAGAGCTGATTGAATAGGCGCGAAACTCCAGTTTTCCATCAATATCAACCCCCAAGTTTATAAACTGGCCAGGTTTAAATTGAAACAGAAGCGACTCGGTTAATTCGGCCAACTTGATACTGACGGTATCGTGTGTTTCGAAGTACTTGTCGATGCAACGGAGTGTGACGGGTTGGTTACCTTGCCATTCAAAAAACATAACAATCTCTTTAGTTGTGGCTATTTAGTCCGAAATAGAAAGCGCCCCCAGGTAAGGAGGCGCATAACAAGCAAGTTGATTAAGCTGCGAGGATTGCTTTTAGATCATCCTGAACATTACCAATGCTGCGCATATCGAACTTATCTTGAATGATCGCGATTAGGTTAGGTGTTAGGAATGCCGGGGCAGTAGGACCTGTGTAAATGCCTTTCACGCCCAATGCAAATAACGTTAGCAAGATAACGATCGCTTTTTGTTCGAACCAAGAAAGCACAAGCGTGAGTGGCAAGTCATTGATGTCGCAATCAAACTCTTTCGCCAGTGCAAGCGCAAGCTGGATTGCAGAGTAAGCATCGTTACATTGGCCTACGTCCAGTAGGCGAGGGATGCCGTTTATATCGCCGAACGTATTCTTGTTGAAGCGGAACTTACCACACGCCAACGTCAGAATGAGTGTATCTTCTGGCGCTTCAGCCGTGAAGTCGGTGTAGTAGCTACGCTCTGTTTTATCACCATCACAACCTCCGACTAAGAAGAAGTGTTTGATATTGCCTTGCTTCACTTGATCAATAACCGCAGGGGCAGCGTTCATTAGCGCATTACGACCAAAACCAACCGTAATGTGGTGTTCGATTTCATCGTGTTGGAAACCGTCTTGCGCTAGAGCACATTCAATCACTTGGCTGAAGTCATCGCCTTCGATGTGAGCCACACCAGGCCAACCCACAATACTACGGGTGAATAGACGGTCTGCGTATTGACCCACATTTGGGTTCAACAGACAGTTTGACGTCATCACGATAGCACCTGGGAAATTGGCGAATTCTTTCTGTTGATTTTGCCAAGCACTGCCGTAGTTACCGACGAGATGAGGGTACTTCTTCAGTTCTGGATAACCGTGTGCAGGCAGCATTTCACCGTTGGTATAAACGTTGATGCCTTTCCCTTCGGTTTGCTGCAGGATTTTTTCTAAGTCATGGAGATCGTGACCAGAAACCAGAATACACTTACCTTTGACTGGCTTAACGTTAACCGTGGTGGGTTCTGGATGACCGAAGGTTGTGGTTTCACCTTGGTCCAGCATTTCCATGACTTTGTAATTCATCAGACCGATTTGCATTGAGCAATCAAGTAGCTCACCCAAATCTTCTGGGTCTGTCCCCAGCCACGCCATGATTTCGTGGTATTCGGCATAAACATCGTTGTTGGTTTGCTCTAGGACACGAGCGTGCTCCATGTAGGCCGCAGCACCTTTCAAACCATATAGACAAAGTAGACGTAAACCAATTACGTCTTCGTGTACTTGGTCTTTACCACGGTTAACCGCAACTTCAGGGGCAAATGCTAGGATTGCTTCAGCATTGTTTGGCAAATCAAAATTGGCCACGGTAGGAACGTTAGCAACTTCGGTGTTTGCCAACATTGCGGCAGAGAGCACTTGTTCTTTGAGTTGTGATTTGTAGGTTGCTGCTTGAGATGCTAATTCAAGGATACGCTCTGGATCAAAGTTAACGTTAGTCAGTGTCGAGAAAAAGGCGCGGGGTGCCCACTGATTGATTTCATCATTAACGATGTTAAATTCCAGAGCTTTTGATGCCCAAAAAGAAACCCCTTGCAGCGTGTAAACCAACACGTCTTGTAAGTCAGATACTTCAGAAGTTTTGCCACACATGCCTTGTGTAAAAGAGCAACCTTTCACAGCAGGGGTTTGAATTGTCTGTTCACATTGAATACAGAACATATTGGGTTCTCCAGTGATTGTTTTAATAGTCTTGATATGGACCACTAGAGCAGAATGCGTGCCAGTTTTTAAATTATTGATTTTAAATGATTTTATTGATTTTAAATAGGCGATTTGATGTCATTAATACAACCATGTTGATGTCGGAATGACATCATTTTCTTCATGCTGTCTATTTATTGATTCCGAGTTTTTTACCCATTCGATATAGATTACCGCGATCCATCTGTAAAAACTGTGCCGCTTTTGCCCAAATACCGTCGCTTTGGTTTAAAGCGTGCTCAATTAAATCTCGTTGATAGTTTTCGACTAGCTCTCTCATCGGCTGGCTTTCTTTTGGCAGATAGTTTGATGTGTTTTTTACATCAGTGAGGGCGAGCGAGGTGTCAAAATGGCTCGACATAATGGTGCTTACGCCTTGTTGAATGGCATGTAATGCTGCACGAGTTAAGCTGTGTTCCAGTTCTCGAACATTACCGTACCAAGGAGTATTCTCTAACTGATTCAGTACCTTGGGATGTACGTGAAGGTTTGGCGCATTAAATTGTTGGCGTACTTTTTCTAACAAATAACCTGCCAAAACAGGAATGTCACCCTCACGAGCACGTAAGGGGGGCACATGGATTGGGAAAACATTTAAACGGTGGAATAGGTCGGCGCGAAAGGTTCCGGTTTCGACCTCACTTTCTAGTTGTCGATTGGTGGCGGCAATAATACGAACGTTCACCATGAGATGCTGATCGCTTCCCACCCGTTGGAGCTCACCTTGCTGGATAACGCGCAGCAACTTAGCCTGTAAAACTAAAGGCAATTCGCCCACTTCATCTAAAAATATCGTACCGCCATCTGCCATTTCAAATTTACCCGTGCGGTGGCTGTTAGCGCCGGTAAATGCCCCTTTTACATGGCCAAACAGTTCGCTTTCTGCTAACCCTTCCGGTAGTGCAGCGCAGTTAACGTAGATCATGGGTTTATCACTGCGGTGAGATTGCGCATGCACGGAATGGGCGACGAGTTCTTTACCCGTTCCTGTTTCACCTGTAATTAGAACCGCATAGTCTGATTGGGCCACGGTCACAATATTATTTCGCAGTTGGTTGATTTGGGGGCTTAACCCCACCATCTCGCTGTGTTGAGAGCGAGCTTGCTGGATGAGTGTCTGTGTAACGCTTTTTTGCTTTTGATTCTGTGCTTTGAGTGCTTTTAACTGAGCGATGTTACGCAGTGTCGCCGCCGTCAAAGCCGCAAAAGTTTCAATCACAACCGGATCGATATGATCAAATGCGCCGACTGCAAGTGCATCCATGGTCAATGCACCAACGAGTTGGCCTTCAACGTATAGACTGAACCCCATGCAATCATGGACATCAATGCATTGATCTTCTGTCAGTAGGGCGCCGTCAAAGGGATCGGGTAGTGCGCAGTCAGCGTCAAAACGTACGGGGTCTCGGCTTTGAATTATCGCATCCAGCCTTGGGTGAGCTTTGGGAAAGTAGCGACGGCCGAGTACCGAATTCGTTAGCCCCTTTACTGCGACTGGCTTGAGAAAGCCATCTTCATCGAAGATAAACAAGCAGCTGGCATCACAGGGGAAAACTTGTGATACACCATCTATTAGGCTTTGATATTGTTGATCGTGAGAACGATTAGAGCTCAGGTTCAGTGCGATGTTTAACAACACGTGGTCAATAGTGGGTGACATAAGCAGGCCAGAATTATTTTGGATTGCACCATGCTATCAATTTGATGTCATTTGAACATCATTGTTGGGCGTTGATTGATGTTCTATTGACAGTGATCAAGTTTAAGAATCACATAAGCCAACGTAGAGAGGGTTCTTAACGTTGACTTATCTTAGGGTGAAAACAAATTAACGAGGTACGACGCGAGCATCACCGCCAGACATGTTGATTTGCACTTGCTGACCTGGTTGGAAAATCATATTGGGGTTGGCTTCTTGAACAATAGAAATGATTTTCCCATCTTCCAAGCGAATCGTCAGGTTAACCCCGTTTCGCTTCGCGGTTGCTTCTGCCGTTTTACTGCCTGCATAACCACCTAACAAACCACCACCAATAGCAGCAATATCCGATCCAGAACCGCCGCCAACTTTGGAACCTAATATACCACCAATGGCCGCCCCAGCGATGGTGCCAACAGCGTTGGATTGGGTGGAGGCATCAATTGTGACTGGTTCGACTTTCTCAACGGTACCATAGTAGACTTGTTGCACCTTGCGTGTATCTGATGCGCCATAAGCATCACCGTAAGGGTTTGGAGAGCTACAGCCTCCCAAGGTCAATATCGAGACGACGAGTAAGGCGCTTAGCTTGATGTACTGTGGCATAAAACCTCCAAATCATTATGATCTTAGAACAGTATAGAACCACAGTGATGTCTCTGCTTTGTAATTCACTCTGCGGTGATGAAATCATGTCACGGTGCAGTATATACGTGTGTCATTGCGACTTTAGCGTATAAAATCCAGAATAGATTCGTGTCATTGTTGTAAACCAACATGCCGCTCCGAATACATAGGCGATGATGTCAAAGGACGACGGAAACAGACACACAAGTACGAAACAAGCAATGGTCTCGGTTCCTTCGGTTAAACCACTCATGTAATAGAGCGACTTGTTCTGATAGGTTGGGTTTTCGATACCACGCTTACTTGCCATGATCGCAAACGCTAGGAAGCTGCTGCCCGTACCGACAAAAGAGAAAATTAAAAATGCACCAGCGATGGCGTTTTGTTCCGGATTCGCCAAAACAAAGCCGAACGGAATCAGAGAATAAAAAAGAAAGTCCAAACTGATATCAAGAAACCCGCCTGCATCAGTAATACCTTGGATTCTGGCAAGCGCACCATCTAATCCATCGCAAATTCGATTGATCACGATGAAGCCCAATGCCAATAAGTAGTGTTCTGCCGCCAGCGCGGGCAAGGCCAAACAGCCAAGCACAAAACCAAACAGTGTTGTTTGGTTGGCGGTAATACCGCATTTGTTGATGTATTTTGCGCTTTGAGCCAGCGGCCAGCGGATCAGTTTAATGCTCATTTTATCCAGCATCTTGGGTCTCCCATGGCCAGTTTATACACCGACTACCTGGTGGTATGTCGTCTTCATCGTGGGTCACCATTAAGGTTGGGATATTGGCCTGCTGTAGCTGTTCGACCACCCAACTACGAAATTGAACGCGAAGATCTTTATCAAGTTTACTGTATGGTTCATCCAAAAGCGCAGCTTTGGGCTTAGCTAACAACATTCTAGTGAGCGCGATGCGGGCTCGCTGACCGCCAGAAATCTGTTCTGGAAATGAGTGTGCGACCTTGGTCAGTGAAATGTTTTGCAAAGCCTCCGTCGCACGATTCGTTCGTTCAGCGCCTTTGATCGAATCTGGTAAGGCAAAAGCAAGGTTCTCCGATACGGTCAAGTGAGGGAAGAGCAGATCATCTTGAAAAAGAATGCCGACGTGACGCTTGTGCGCGGGCAGAGAATCAAGCGCTTGTTCATCGAGCATGATGGCCCCAGAGTACACAAACTCTGCGGATAGATGCCCCGCGATAGCATCTAACAGAGTGGACTTACCGCAGCCACTAGGCCCCATCAGAGTGACAATTTCGCCTTTTTCGACGTTTAGACTAAAGGATGAGAAAAGCGAATCGCCATTGGCTTTACGGATGGCGAGGTTTTCGAGACAAAGACTCATGTTGGAGTAAACCTTTTTTAGATAATCCCCGATACTGACCGTGAAAACGGCTAAGTAGCATCGCTAACGAGAAAAACAGTAACGGCAAAAGCGCTTGCCAGATAGCATAGATGGCAGTGACGCGCCGATCAAAGCCACTGGACAGAGCGACCGCTTCAGTGGTTAATGTGGATATGCGCCCAGCACCGAGAACAAGCGTAGGTAGGTATTGAGCAAGGCTCACGCTGATACCGACCGCCCAAGCAAATACGATGGCAGGTAAAAGAATGGGCAGTTTGACTTTTATCCATGCACGCATTGGCGATTTACCGAGGCTTAAAGCAACGCGTATCAAGCCATTGTCAAAACTTCGCCACGGACCGTCCAGCGCTAGATAAACAAATGGAAAGGCAAAGAAAATATGCGCCCAGGACACCCAGAAAAAATAGGCACTGCTGTTCAAGTATAAAGTCACCACCTGCATGCCAAACAATACCGATAATTGAGGAATCAGCATCGGTATAGCAATAATGTATCCGGGTATCTGCCAGCGGTGGCGCAATCGGTATTCGTGAGCGACTAGGGCCAAGAGCAACGCGATAGAAGCACTAATCAAGGCGAGTACTATGCTCTGTTCTATTGTGCCGAGAATAGTGCTCCATTCGTATTGCCAAAAGCGTAGACTATAGCGACTAGGCAGGATATCCGGAAAACGCCAACGCTGCGCGAAACTCCAGATAATCATCAATGGCACCATCGAAAGTGTGAACAGTCCAATGGTGCAAAATAGCGTTTTCCCGGGTAGCGGAAAGCCAGTGCGTCCTGAGAACTGCCAGCGTTTGTACCCTTTGGTAATACTCCATTCAATCAGACGAGTTAATCCAATGAGTACACTGGCGAGTGCAAATAAAATCAATGCTCCAGCGGCGGCTCTAGGTAGCAACGCCAAGTCAGGATCGTTGAACCATTGCCATACGAGAACGGCAAAAGTAGGTGGATTTGTTGGGCCGATAATGAGGGCGACATCAACGACTGATAAACTGTATGCGATAACGGCAAACATTGGAAAACGAAGCTTGGTCAGCCATTGAGGAAAAACGCACTTCCACCATGTTTGCGTTGAACTGTAACCCATGGATTGACTGATTTTTTCAATTTTGCCGACGTGTAATTGCTGCAAAATAGGAATACTCATTAGGAGTAAAAAAGGCACTTCCTTAATCGCAAGCATGATGATTAACCCTAGGGCGTAGGGATCTTTTATCAGCAACGCTAAGTCGTGGACAGTTTGGGCATTAGGGTCGTATCCAATCAACTGATTGAGAAAACGAACTCCCATGCCTGTTGGAGCAAACAAAAAGGCAAAGCCAATCGCAAACGCAACGTGTGGCATTGCTAGAAGGGGAGATAAACTTGCTTCCACTTTTCGCCAAAATCGAGTACGCCAGGTTGACAGCAAGATCGCGAACGTCATCAAGCAAGCTAGATAGCTGCTAACAATGGCAGAGTAGAGCGTTAAACCGATGGATGTCCAAACGCCTTCCCATTCGAACACGGAAAATAAACCGTCTAATGAAAATTGGTGCAAGCCGATAGGGGGGATATAACCGAGTGCGGACAACACAACTCCGAGTAGCCCCGGAATCGTGGGGAAAATACACACGGCGACAATAACGAGATACAACGCTCTTAACATGGGATTGTTCTAATTTCCGTACCGTTTTAACCATTCTTTTTCTAACGCAACCTGCCAACTTGGATGTGGCTCGGCAATCGATTTAAATTGTTGTGTGTTCTTTGCGGTTCCTGTCAAAAAAGAGCGGTTCAGTACTGACGGGTCACCCCAAATATTAATGTCACCTTTACGTGATTGCGCCTCTGGGCTAAGCAGGAAGTTTATTGCAACTTGGGCCCCTGCATTGGCATTGGCGTTCCAAGGAATGGCAAGGAAGTGAATATTGGATAGCGCACCGGCATCCATTGCGTATGCTGTTGTTGTTTTTGCTAAGCTGCCGTTCGATTGCGCCGAAAATACTGCATTGGGATTGAAGGTAACCGCAAGATCAATCTGGCCATCATCCAGCAATTGAATCATCTCCGCTGTACCACCAGGAAATTGCTTCCCGCCCCGCCACGCAACAGGATGAAACGCATCTAAGTATGTCCATAGAGGCTTGGTCAAACGATCAAACGCCTCATCGGTAACGGGCTGCTGCAACGCTGGATCATTATCAGTGAGTTCAATAAGCAGTGACTTAACAAAGCTGGTGCCATGAAACTCCGGTGGGCGAGGATAGGTAAGACGATTCGGAAATGCTTTGGCGTAATTGAGCATTTCAGCAAAGGAATGGGGCGGATTGTTTAACGTTTCTTCGTCATGAATGAACACGAGTTGACCAACACCCCAAGGTGCTTCTAGGCCTTCTGTGGGCTCAGAGAAGTCCGTGTCGACAGGCAGTGTTTTGTCGACAAACTGCCAGTTTGGTAAATCTTCGACAAAAGGGCCAGATAGGAGTTGGTTATCTTTCATCGATTTGAAGTTTTCCCCATTAATCCAGACCATGTCGACACTGCCATTACTGTTTTTTCCCGCCGCCTTTTCCGCAATTAAGCGCGTTGTAGTTTCGGCGATGTCGGTCACTTTGACATGATTTAACGTCACATTGTAACGTGATTTCAGTTCCTGACCTGCCCATTGAATATAGCGGTTGATTTCTTGGCTGCCACCCCAAGCATGAAAGTAAACCGTTTGCCCGTCAGCTTGTTGCTCGATTGTTTTCCAGTCCTGTGCGAAGGCGCCGCTTGTCAGTGTCGCGGCTAAAATGCAGGTGGTGCTTAGTAGCTTTTTCATATGCCATCCATGTAATTTTGATTGGTTCACCTAAAAGTTCACCAAAGATTTTCCAAGAAGTCGTTATAAGGATAGTAAGCCATCTGTGGTGATTATCAATGCCAATGAGGAGTACTTTACTCATTGAATCAAATGATTACGTTCCAATCGCTTCTATGGCTAAAACCCACTCATTTTTGTTGAGTGATTTTGGGTTCACTTGGGTCTAGAACTGTATGACCGGACGGTATTGAAAAAGATTTCAGTGGAATGTGAATATTTGAATGGACACAAAAAAAGCAGCGCGTGGCTGCTTTTTCCAAAAAAGGTGTTAGTTCATCCAGTCACGGAGTTTGAAGGTCAATTCGTGCTGTTTGTTTTTTAGCACCAAGCCATCTTTTGTTAGGATAACATCACTCCAGTTGGTGAGCGTTGAGGACATGGCTTGCTCGATAGTCATAAGTTCACCAACACACATCTTCATTGTCATACCCATTTTATCGATGCGCAACTGGCTATTTTTTAGCTCAGCTTGGCCAAAAAAGTTGTTACAACCTGCGGTGCCGTTTGCTTGGAGATTTTCACCAATTTCTAAACGAGGCGCTTTCTGATTTTCTTTTAGGGTAATGTCTTGACCATCTATTTGGGTCAACTCCCAATTATGGTGTTGTAAGTCTTGAGCCGTAATTTTTTCCACATTATCATCCTTACCAGCACATGCGGTTATGAATAAAGGTAGGGAAATTGCTGTAACTAACGTTTTTAGGCTAAGCTTCATGTTATAGACTCCGTTTGTAAAAACGTGGTAAGGATAACAAATAACATACTGTTTTTTGTCAGTATTTGGTTATTTAAGTGCTGTCTTTATAGTAAGTGAGTGTAACGCAAATAGTTTGACTAAGTAACGTCAAGTTATCGTTTTTGAGATTAATCATTGAGAACGGTTTTAACATGGAGCAATTGGAATTCTTTACGGTCCCAAGCCCTTGCGTCGGCATTTGCACCGCTGACGAAAAAGGCTATTGCAAGGGATGCATGCGCAAAAGAGAAGAGCGATTTAATTGGCTCAACTATACCGCAGCGGAACAACTGCATATCATAAAACTTTGTCGTCAGCGCTATCGAAGAAAAGTGTTAGCAGGCAAAGTCACGACTGAGCAGCCAAAAGAAGACGTCTCTCCCCAGCAAGATTTGTTTTAGTTTGCTGAAATGATACGGCGTATAACTGCTAGCGGATTTGCTCCCGACCCATGCAAGGGGTGAGTCGGGAATGCCCTGTCTTATTTCATCTTCATTGACCAATTGTCACTGACCCAACCTCCGGCTTGTTCATCAAAGTGGCTTCCGGCAAATCGATGGTTAAATTCGGCATCTGATTTATTGTTAGGGTGCTCATCCATTATTTGATGGATATATTTTGCCATGGGATCCGTACAAGCATTGCGCTCTCTACGTGTGACAACTTCTTTTATCATTTGAAGTCTATAGCTTTTGCTGGCTCGTTTCATTTTTCACCTCCTGAACTCGATGGCAGCATCTGGATTATTGACGCCCATATTGCTGCTCATTGAGATCCGCGTTGAGGCGATTCTCCATAGTATGAAGTCCAAAAACGAGTTGTTTGAGAGCAGTGTTAGTAACGCCATTCATGCCTTTCTCTCTCACTCTCAACGCCGCTTTGATTGTGCGGAACCTGATTTAATGAGCCGATATACTTATTGGAAAGACCTTATCAAACATAGAACCCGGAGACAGGAGCGTCAACCGAAAGTGTGAACATTTTTTGAACGTTTTTTGAAGGCGAATAATTATCAGGCAGTTAGAAAAAAACCGGAGCATCAACGCTCCGATTTTGGTTTAAACTATGATGAAAAATCCAGTTAGTTAACCGTTGCAGGGCACCCTGTCACCGATTCACTGTTACTAAAGTAGCGAATGTTGCCTAAGTTCTTTTCATAATTGGTCGCAGAAATTTGTGGATGATTGACGAAAAACTCACGCAGTACTGAAGCATCAGTCATTTGAGTAGACTCGACATTAATAACAGGGTAATCGTCACCGCCAGCCGCACTAAAGCTAATCACCGCGAAAGTGTAATTGGCATCTAAGTTGAACCCTTTGCCGTTAATATCAGTGATTGAGACAGATCTCGCATCACAATCGACGTCGAGGGTAATGTTGTCTAGTTGTGCATAGGCACCTGAACCTGCAGACTTAGTTGCCACAACATCGAGATAATCTTTGACCTCCTGACCTGTCATAGTTGCCTTGGTCACAAAGTTACCAAATGGTTGCACAACCAGTACATCACGATACGCAATGTCCCCCGCTTGAATGGAGTCACGTACACCCCCCGAGTTCATTACCCCAAAGTCGGCATTGACCAAGTTATACGTGCGGTATGCTTCACCAAGTAAATGACCTAGATTCGTTTGCTGAGAACGTACTAAATTACGGTCACCTTCAAGCTTGCCATCTGTATTTGAGATAATAATATCAAGCAGATCTTGTCCCTGTTCTTGATAAGTACGCAATGTTTCCTGTACTTCAGGATCTGGTTGGATATGCTCACCGATGACTTCATCGTTATCGTCGAGTAGGTTGACTGGAATCAGTGCATAATTTGCGAGGTGGAGTTTGCCATCGAAGTATTCGAAATCTGCCCGTCCAACATATTTCCCCCACTCATGAGCTTGCATGATGTAAGTGCCATTTTGCTGGTCCGGCGTACAGTCGTCACCGGGGGAGAAATCCGCATATTCGTTTGTGCCTGGCTCCATACATACTGGATTTTGCGAATGGCCGCCGATTATCGCATCGAGCTGACCTGCTTCAAGTGAACGTGCCAGCATGACATCCCCAGGGGCTTCACTGCCATAGTTGCCGTTATGATAGTGCCCCATATGCGTTGTCGCAAATACAAGGTCAACGTCTTCGTTTTCCTCAATTTCTTTCAATACCTTCTTAATCTCGACCTGAGGATCTTCAAAATAGATGTTTTCAACGTTGTCTGGGTTAACCAGTTTCGCGGTATCTTTTGTGGTGAGACCAACAACCGCGATATTGAGCCCGTTAATGTTGAAGACCTTGTACGGTGCGAAGTAGCGTTCATCCGTTACATTGCCATCCGAATCTTTCTTGTAGATGTTTGCAGCTAGCATAGGGAATTCAGCTAACTCTGCTTGCATGTCAAGAATATCTAAAGCGTTGTCGAATTCGTGATTGCCTACCGCCATCGCGTCATAGCCAATCATATTCATTCCTACAAAGTCTGGTACTGCATCTTGCATATCAGATTCTGGCACTCCGGTATTGATGTCACCGCCAGAGAGGAGAATAGATTGACCACCGTTGGCTTCAACCTCTGCGCGGATAGATTGGATTAAGGTATGACGGGCTGCCATACCGTATTCGCCATACTTGTTATGCCAGAATCGACCATGATTGTCATTGGTGTGAAGCACAGTGAATTTTGTGCATGAATCAGCAGTTTCACAAGTAACCGTTGTCGTGCTGTCTGCCCCGCATCCGGCCAATGCTGCACCAACGGAAAGTACCAGGAGAGATTTGTAAAACTTCATAGGAGGAGATCCTTATCGTTGTGTTTTTGTTATTGTTTCGGCGTGAAATATACGGAAATAATGTGAAGTTTTAGTGATCTGAGTCTGATTTAACTTGCTGATAAATGGGCGAATCGTTCAGGTTTTAGGGTGGGTCGACAAATAAACATGAAAGGTTTTTAGCGATGAGCGCCGTTTTGTTTTACTGCCTTTTTGTGACTAAGTTAATAGAATGGGTAAAGGTTGTATGAATTGCCTTACAAAAAGGTGTGATGCAGAATTGCTATGGTTAATTTGTGAACAAAATGGGTGATTGTACGTCAATCGCCCCTGTACTGGAGATAAGTGAGCAGTTAAGCCAATGGACTGTTGCTGATTGAGTATTTCAGGTGAGTTAGGTCTGATGAGGGATGGAAGTGGGAGTAAAGGCTTAAAATAGTAAAACCCCGGAGGTGGTAAGTCTCCGGGGTTTTGAAATTTTTTAGATATTTCGGTTGGTAAATCCGATTATCTTATTATGCAAAAGGTTGGATTTAATCCGAGTAATTCCTTGGTAGGGAATTAGATACGGATGAAGTCCATGTGTTCAACTTTAGGCTTGAACGCGTGACGTTGAACGTCTTGTGGCTTAACTTTAACTTCTTTGCCATCGATTACTAGAACTAGACCTTCGTAAAACTCAGGCTTGTCCATTTGGTTGATGACGTCATCGTGGTTAAGAACGATTGCTACTGCTGCTTCTTCACCGCCGTATACAACTGCAGGGAATTTGCCAGCGTGACGTAGGCGGCGGCTCGCACCTTTACCTAGTTCAGTACGTACTACTGCTTCGAATTTCATAGTATTTACTCTCAATTTAGTAAAATCAAAATTTCACAAACAACAATGCGACCTTGTCGTTTGTTCTAAAGCCTGAAACAGGAACTGCTCAAGCGAGCGCGGATACTATCACCCTCTACTATTTTCAGCAATAAAAATTGCTCTCAAACCACCAAAAAATCTCGGTTTGTTCTTGGATTGCGTGAATATTCTCCATCTGCGGCCTACCACTTCTAAATTTCCTCAGAGTCGAGTGCTTTGTAATATCAGTGTGGCTTTTAGTCCACCCATGTTACTTGCTGCTAAAGTTAATTGACCTCGGTAACTGTGAGCCATTTCCCTAACAATGTTCAGTCCAAGCCCCGAACCGGGCGTTGCCTCATCAAGTCGAAAACCACGCTGTACCACTTGGCTCAGTAGCTCTGGAGGGATACCTGGCCCGTCATCTTCAATAATAATCTGGGTATTATTTTTGTCTTGAACCGAGTGAACACGAATCATGCTTCGTGCCCACTTATAGCCATTTTCAAGTAAGTTACCCACCATTTCGTCGAGGTCGGCTTTTTCTACCGCGACGTTCAGTTCGGAGTCGAGTTCATTCACTAAGATAATATCTCGATGTGCGTATACTTTATCAAAAGCTAAAGCAATGGCATCGACACGTTCTGCTGGGTTGGCTTTTACCGAAAGAATATTCATCGAGCCAGCCATTCTCGCTCTACCAAGATGGTAATCGATTTGTGCTTGGATTTGATTCAATGGTTCATTAAAACGTGACTGAGTCTCAGGCTTCGATGCCTGAACTTCATTTTTGAGTACCGAGAGAGGCGTTTTTAATGCGTGGGACAAATTTCCCGCATGGTTACGTGCTCGTTCTAACAGTTCTTGGTAGTGAAAGAGCAATGCGTTGAGGTCGAATATCAGCGGGGAAATCTCTTTAGGGTAGGTTTCTTCGAGGTTCTTTTTCTTACCGGACTTCAATTCTGACAGTTCTTTTTGTAGTTTTGTCAGCGGGCTCAGAGACCAGGCGATTTGAAGTAAAATGACGGTTAGCAAGCCCGCAAAGAGTAACCCCAAAATCAACCAAAGTTGACCAATTAAGGGTTGCAAAGTACTTTTTATTGGTTCTTCATCGATACCAATAATAATGTGGATGGGACCATCGTAATCGGGCAGGTATAACGCTTTTTCAATGGTAATGAGTCGCTCATCACGTGCACCATAGGCATTTTTATCCAAGGGTTTATATTGAATCGTTTTGTCCCACAACGAACGAGAGCGTTCGAGGCTGGACTTGGTTGACGCACTCCAATACAAGCCACTGTAAGGGCGGTTAAAGCGTGGGTCGGATAGTTGAGATGTCAATGAAAGGTGACCTTGGTCATCGACCTCCAACTGAGCGGCAAACTCGTCCATGTAAATGCTCAATTGAGAACGGGTATCGTCCACCATGTAGTTATAGACCAGTGAAGGTATGGTGACCCCAGCTGCGAGGATCATTAGGCTTAACCAAACGACTGCAGCTAAAACCAGACGACTTCGAATACTCAGTTTTTTTAAAGCATGGATCGGAAATTTATGCTTAGTCGACATTCAGTTTATACCCTAAACCACGAACCGTTTTGATGATTTTAGGCGCAATTTTTTTTCGAATGCGACCGATAAAGACTTCAATGGTATTCGAATCTCGATCAAAGTCCTGTTTGTAAATGTGCTCAACCAGCTCGGTTCGGGAGATAACCTTTTCAGAGTTATGCATAAAGTAAGCGACGACTTTGTATTCCAGTGCTGTCAAACTGATCTCGTTTTCCTGCCAAAATACTTTCGATGATCGAGTGTCTAAGCTTAGATCACCGATTTGCATCACAGGTGACGCGTTGCCAGAAGCTCTTCGGAGTTGAGCTCGAATACGCGCGATAAGTTCAAGCATCTCAAAGGGTTTCGTAAGATAATCATCCGCTCCGGCATTTAAACCTTCGACGCGTTCGCTAAGGGTGTCACGGGCACTGAGTATGACGACAGGTGTGTTAATGTTATTTTCCCGAATGCTGTTAAGGACGCTCAGTCCATCAAGCTTCGGTAGACCGAGGTCAAGCACAATCGCATCCCATTCTTCAGATGTTGCTCGATAAAGCGCATCTACGCCATCTTGTGACAGTTCTGGTACCCAACCGGTGCCTTCTAAGGTTTCTAAAATTTGTTCACCTAAAAGGGCGTCATCTTCAACAACGAGTATTTTCATATTATTCTGTCTTTAATTTAAAATTTGGTTGAACTTGTTGAAAGCGTTTCTGGACCGAGGTCGATAAAGACGACAGCAACGTATATCGACCTTAGTGGTGCTGTGGCTTTAAGGCTTTGTTGAAGTTGCGACCTTTGACTTGGAGCATTTCTAGTGTAGCCGCGTCATATTCGACTTTGAGGACGCTATTGTCGAACAAAATTTTCAATTCATAAACCCACTCGTTGTTATCCTCATCCAACTCTACTTTTATGATGCGTCCAAATAGGTCTTGTTCTACTCGAACATAAAGCTCAGAAAATGGGCGAATATGTCCTTGCTGTACCGCGCGATAGACGTCATCTTGGTCTTCGTCGAATTCGACTCGTGCTCCGGGCATGTCCATATCTTGCACAATAGCATGGCCATTTTGAGGCACATGGTTGCTTGTGCTTGTGACGTTTGTATTCGCTAGGCCTGGAGCCGTATGTAACAGTGGGACTAATCCGAGAACCAACATAAAGTTTCGGGAATGGTATGATTTATTCATCGTAAAACCTTTTTGGAAAACTTATCGCCAATATACTCATAAAGATATGAACAGAACGTGAACCTATTCGATGACCGATTAGGTAAGTTCATCTTCGAATATTTTGTCACGTAACTTCCAAAAGCGTCCAGATTTTCGGGCGATAACAAACTGAGGTAAACGGAAACGATGCTGATTGGCGACAACCCGCGTTGGAGAAGCTTCCTCAAAAGGTCGATGTTTATCCGCAAGGTGAGGGCGAACAAACTGATCTTTAAACACCTGTTTCTGTTTTTGAGTCGTCAGTGACCAGAACTCATGCACCAAAGCTTGACCTTCTCCTTGGTAGGACTGACCAGAATACGTGACTTTCAATTGAGACTTTCCGTTATCTGATTTAAATACGGTTAGGTCCATTTCTGTACATTCAAAGATCAATGCGTCTTTGAGGTTAAGTGCGTCTTTTAACTTTTTGTCCGGATCCACTAGGGTTGCATCGCATTCGTGACAAATGCGAGCCGCGATATCGTTGTCAGCTCCACATTCACCGCAATATTTGGCTCTAAAGCGATAACCACAATGCTCACGTTCCCCCGTCACCTCATCTTCAAAGTAGCCTTGACAGCGACGCCCAAAATGCTCGACAAGAAAACCGTTGCTGTCTAGCTTGCCCCAAAAGTTATTATTAAACCCACAAGCCGGGCAAGGTATGGTGATGATCTCGCTATCTGAGTCCGGTTTTGGGTCACCAACTTCCGGTTGGTATAAGTCGTAGCTATTGCCCGCGTAGTCGAGTACCAAACACTCGGTTTTTCCCTCTGATAAACGCAATCCTCGTCCCACGATCTGTTGGTATAGGCTGACGGATTCTGTGGGGCGTAAAATAGCAATCAAATCAACATGAGGGGCATCAAAGCCGGTGGTTAACACTGACACATTGACGAGGTACTTGATGTCGCGATTTTTGAACGCTTGAATAATTGCATCACGCTCTGGGGTTGGTGTATCACCAATGACGATTTCGGTTTCGCCTACGGGCAACAGTCCGTGAATTTCTTGTGCGTGTCGAACCGTGGCTGCGAAGATCATTACGCCTTGACGATCTTTTGCGTATTGCAAAATTTGTTCAACAATTTGTGGGGTCGCTCTTTTGGCTTTGTCTATCACCATGTCCATCTCAGCTTCTTTGTATCGGCCTGTATTGGTAGGCTTCAACTGGGAGAAGTCGTAAGACAATACAGGTGCATCCATCATCCGAGCGGGAGTCAAAAAGTTTTCATCAAGCAAGTATCGAATCGGTAATTCAAATATACAGTCCCGGAAAAAGCGCGACTCTTCCGTTCTGACTTGACCTCTAGTGTGATATTGATAAATCCATCCCATACCTAATCGATAGGGCGTTGCTGTTAAACCAAGGACTTTGATGCCCGGGTTAAGCTCTGTTAAATGAGAGATGACTTTCTGGTAGCTGCTGTTTTTATCATCAGGTACACGGTGGCATTCATCGATAACTAACAGTGAAAATTGGTTCTTGAACGAGTCTAAATTTCGCACAACGGATTGAATCGAGGCGAACACCACTTGTTGGTCGGTTTCTTTTCGCCCTAGACCGGCAGAAAAAATTGAGCCTTTGAGATCATACCCTTCATATTTTGCGTGATTTTGCTCGACCAGTTCTTTGACATGCGCTAACACCAATACTCGCCCTTTGGCTAATCGAGCAAGCTCGGCAATCACGAGGCTTTTACCTGCACCAGTGGGTAGTACAATCACCGCGGGCGTTGAGTGTTTGCGAAAGTAATGGATGACAGCTTTAACTGAGTCTGCTTGATATGGACGAAGTGTATACATGAAAAAATGTGAAATTGCTCAACTATTCGATTTAGGATCGCTATAATACCTGACTTTTATACCCAAGTGACTTTTGACTTAAATAAACGGGTCTTGTTACCCGTTTATCTCAGCTCGTGAAGAGGTTGCTTAGGTATAATTCAATGAGGTATTCATGCGTTTAGATAAATACTTGTGCGATGCTCTGGGTGCGACTCGCAAGCAAGCAACAAAAATCATCAAAAGTGGCGAAATAACCGTAGACGGTGGCATGCAAAAGAGTGGCGCATTTAAGGTGCCTGAAGGTGCTGAAGTCATGTGGGAAGACCGTGTTGTTGGTGCGCCTGGCCCACGTTACATCATGTTGTATAAGCCTGCTGACTTCGTTTGTTCACATGAAGATAGTTATAATCAAACGGCGTTTGTATTGCTTGATGAACCAAAAATAGAAAATCTACACTTTGCGGGTCGTTTGGATGTTGACACTACTGGTTTAGTGTTAATTACCGATGATGGTAAGTGGTCTCACCGTATTACGTCACCAAAACACAAATGTGAAAAAACCTATCGTGTTTGGTTGGCTGATGCCATTCAACCTGACTACGTAGAAAAGTTTGCACAAGGCATCATGCTACGTAATGAACAAGAAGCGACTTTACCCGCGCAGTTAGAAGTGGTTAATGAGGCTGAAAATGAAGTGTTGTTGACGATTGTTGAAGGCAAGTATCACCAAGTAAAACGTATGTTTGCTGCGTTGGGTAACAAAGTGGAATATTTACATCGAGAGCGCATTGGAAACATAGAGCTCGATGCAACATTAGAGCCGGGTGATTACCGTTATTTGACACAACAAGAAATTGATTCTGTTTCTTGTCCCTGAATTTTGTTTCAGACTCAAAGCCATACAGGCAGATTGTCTTAAAAAGTGATTGGATGACATTCACTGCTCATCAAAAAGCAATTTGTTAACAGGCTCTGGTTTTTTTGTGAAAAATATCTCAAAATAACCATTCCTGCCAAAATATTTTAATGTCTGAATCATGTCGTATGCTGTTGCTGCATCAAACTAACTTGATTGGTTATGTTGTGGCAATGCCTGCGATCGCGAAAAACGTTCGTATGTCGTGATTAAAAATGGTGGAGTGCGCTCCATCATTTTAGTTTCGTGATAATCATTTTTAGTTGGCAATGTTTTGCTTTCCAATATCGAACTTGTCAGGCTGTCATGGTGTGCATTCGTCATTTATCACGCTTATACAAATGCAAATATACCAATGAAAAATGGCGATAGCACGACCACAATTAGAGGTAATAGAATGACAGAAAAAGCACAAAGTGCTCCGCAGTCTCAAATCGGTTTTTTATTATTCCTCGTCCTTGGGGCGATTGGAGCACTAACACCGCTTGCTATCGATATGTATTTACCTGCAATGCCAACGATCGCAAAAGATCTGGGGGTTTCTGCTGGTGCGGTACAAATCACGTTGACCGCTTACACCGCCGGCTTTGCTGTTGGTCAGCTCATTCATGGGCCACTCGCAGACAGTTTTGGCCGTCGACCAGTGCTTATATTAGGCGTGTTATTCTTTGGCTTAGCGGCTGTTGTTAGTGCGACGACAAACGGTATTGATGCGCTCACTATAGTACGTACAGCACAAGGCTTCGCTGGTGCGGCGGCAGCCGTGATTATTCAAGCGGTTGTGCGCGATATGTTCGACCGAGAAGATTTTGCGCGTGCAATGTCGTTTGTTACGTTGGTCATCACAATGGCGCCTCTCGTTGCGCCAATGATTGGTGGTCACCTGGCGATTTGGTTTGGTTGGCGTTCAATCTTTTGGGTATTGGCGATTTTTGCAACCATCGTTATTTTGTTGGTGCTTTGGAAAATTCCAGAAACCCTCAAACCTGAAAACCGCCAACCTCTGCATTTTCGCACCACGATAAGAAACTATGCTCGTCTATGTTCAAGTCCGGAAGCATTAGGACTTATGCTTTCAGCAGCGTTTTCCTTCTCGGGAATGTTTGCTTTCCTCACCGCGGGTTCGTTTGTTTATATTGACTTATACGGTGTTCGACCAGATTACTTTGGTTACTTGTTTGGTTTGAATATCGTTGCGATGATCATCATGACCAGTCTTAATGGTCGATTAGTGAAAAAAGTGGGTTCTCACGCCATGCTTCGGTTTGGCTTGTTTATCCAGTTAGCGGCAGGTATTGGTTTATTTGTTTGTTGGCTAATAGGGCTAGGTTTGTGGGGGACGGTACCTTTTGTTGTCCTGTTTATCGGTACCTTGTCAACGATTGGTAGTAACGCAATGGCATTGCTACTGAGTGGTTACCCGTTAATGGCAGGAACCGCCTCTTCGTTAGCGGGTACGTTAAGATTCGGTATGGGCTCATTGGTTGGCATGTTGGTCGCTGCACTCCCAGGCGGGGTTGCATGGCCAATGATAATCGTTATGTTTGCCTGCTCTGTACTGTCAGCACTGTTTTATTGGACTTTAGGACGAAAGGCATAATGTCTAACTACACCAAAGAAATTAAACACTTAGTCAACACGGCTCTGGAAGAACTCGATCAGGAACACCGTAGTGGCAAATTGGCGAACGCCCCAGTGGCGAACAATCATTACTTGGTACGCTGGGTGACGAAAGCACTCAAATCTCAGCGTTTTGGATCAACAGTTGCTAATGATCTGACGCGCTGGCAGAAAGCGGGTCGCTCTAAGGGTAATGATGCGGGGCTGTTGTTTATTTTTAAGCGAATCTCGGCTTATTACGAACAGTTTTTCCCTAACGGGGAAGAATCGAAAGTGATTAAAGATTCTGATATTGAAGCATTCTTAGATGCAATGGAACAAGCAGGCTGGGAAGTCTCGACATCTGAACAGTTAATTGGGTGTGGGAAAGTACAAATCTTTACTGAAGGTAAAAACTCATTGGCTTTGTGTGCAGATCAATGCGACAGCTGCTTTGATGGCGATATGCTCGTTAAACCCATGAGTTGGTTTGTGCGCGGAAACCATGCGGAGTTTGTAGAAAAAGCGTCTCAAGCGGGCTTTATGGTGCATAAGGTCACGGACTACAAGTCGATGGTGAAATACCACGGTGAGTATCTGATTTTTCCTGCAAACGAAGGTAACCAGCTGGCAGAGATACCGCTTAACTTTCCAGTCTAAGCTTGTAAAGATCGAACAAAAAAGCATCATGAATACACAGTGTTCATGATGCTTTTTTCTGGTGTTAGCTCTGCGCGCTTATCTATTATCTACCGCATTGGTAGTGCAAACTCAAACGACTTCAAGAGTTTCGATTTAGAATCGATACTTCCAATGCACGCCGCCATAAATGCCGTTGTAATCTTGTAAGACGCCACCCATCGTATAATCTTCATTGTTGAATAGATAATCTTTTTCTGAGTAGTCCTCATAATGAAGGTTAAGCTGGACACTCTGGTTCTCAGATATCTCATAATCCGCATTGGCTTCAATTCGGGACGACTTATATTCGTTATCCGGATATTGGTAGTCATTAGAGCTCGTTGAGGACTTGCTATCGGCCTGACTGTAAGTGTAATCGAAGGAGAGCGATAGTTTATTTTCAAGTAAACCAGATTGACTGACGCCAAAGCCAACTGTGGTGATATCGTCTTTTAATTTGGCTTTGTATCGATTCCAGTCGGCAACGTCAGAGTTCGCGAGTTGTTGTTCTGAGCGAATCATTTGTTGGTTAAAAAATACATGTCCGCTTAGATCTTCAGCAAGGTTGAAATTGACACTTAAATCGTAACCGTAATCTTCTCCTTCACTGAGACCAATGTCTGGTTTTGCATAGTCATCATTGCCATACCAAAGCTCTGTAATCACTTGAACGTCTGGCGAAATGTCATAGCTGCCGTCAGCCCTTATTTCGACGCGATTTTTGTCTGCCATGTAGTACTGACGCAGATTCGGAGAGTCACTACCATAAGACTGCCAACTAGAACCATCACGGAAGGCATAAGAGAGTTTCCCTCCGACTTGCCACGGACCTTCTGGGCGGTAACGTGCACCTAGGGATAGGCTTTGTTCATTAGTGCGCTCACGATCGGCGTATTCTCGCTTGTCTTGTGTGTAGTCGTAACCCGCATTGACTTTTAAATCACGATCGACGCGATGAGTGACCGTCGCCTCTAGTTTTGTCTTAGTGCGGTCATAACTGTCTCGAGTTGATCCCACCACATCACTTCTGTCTGAGTCATCATCTTTGTCTAAGAAGTCAGCAGAGAGTTTGAATGCCGTTTGTCGGGACAGTTTGTTGTGGTAATCCGCACTAATTTGCCATGTGTTGGTTTCTCCGTGAAATGTGTCTGAATTCGTAGGCGATGAAGAGTAAGGCCGTAATCCCGCATCCGAAGTGGCTTGTGACCATAAAATTCGTCCATTAAGCGTTTGTTGATTTAAACGATAATTGCCGGAAACGGAGAGTTGGTGGAAGTCGTTGTCTGGCTCGTAAGAAAACTGGTTTGCATAAGGGTTTGAGACTCCACCGAAATAGAGTGCGGAAGCATCATTACGAAAGAATGAACCGCGATAGGCAACGTCAATTAACCAAAGTTCTTCCATGTAGCTTAAGCCCACTTGCGTGTTCAAAGTCTCGTGGTCGACAGCTTTGGGAATGAACCCAGGCCCACTACCGTAATTTGGTATTGATGCTGTATACAGGGAAGCGGTACCTTCTTTATGTTCATGCTTCATAGAAGCGTATGGCTTCCAAGGCGTATTGGGTGTGTACTTCAGTTCGAACTTGAAGGTGTCTCGCCTGACTTCTTGTTCATATTTTGACAGTTCACCACTGGTTAGCGTAGTCCCACCGCCATGGTAGGCACTTAATGAAGAGCGGTTCCAGTAATATGGGGTTTGGTTGTAACTTCCTAAGAAACGCAAACCATCATACTCACCGAGCTCCCATTGAACCATAAAGCGTTCCAACCCGAGGTCATCGACAACGATACGATGGTAGAAACCGTCATCTTCGTAACGTTCGAGGTTTGCATTCAAGTTGGCGTTTAAGTGTCCGTTGTCGGCAGTCGTACCATACACTGGTGGATTCCAATTATAAAACCTCGTTGAATCACCATTATCGAGGTAACCAATCCCCACGCCCACTTCGCCACTCCATAAACCATCGCTACTGCAATTGGTGCAATTCCAGCGACTGGTATCCGCTTCTTGTGCATTTTTCAGCGAGTAATCGTCCGCTTGCACCTGCATGGATAACACAAGGGAAATAGCAATACTGATGTTTGATAGTTTCATGCCACCCTCCTTAATATCTTAATGTATGGCCACGTGGGTGATTAGAACCATGTACTTGGGTGTGACAGTTCATACAGCTGCCACCTCGTACCCGTAAATCGTTCTCAGGAATAGAAACGTTTGCATGTGGAACGCGGTGACATTCTTGGCACAACATCGGCAAACGTTTATTGAGCATCGCTTGGTTAACGGAGCCATGAGGGGAGTGACAGCTGGTGCAGTCCTCCGTGACTGGTTCATGTTCCCATAAATTCGGGCCACGTTTTTCCGCGTGACACTCGTAACAAGTGTCATTAATGGAGGACCAGTTGAGACTGGCTTCATTTAACGTTTGGTGCGGGTTGTGACAATCTGAACAGGTCATGACCCCATCGATCACTGGATGGCGACTACGTTTGTGAATGTCCGATTTGGTTTTAACATGACAATCTGTGCACTTGTCCGCTTGCAGCTCTGCCACCATCATTGGATCGTCTTTTTGATGCAGTTGGTGACAGCTAGCGCAGGAAAGACCTTCAAAAGCGTGCTCGCTGCTGTGCCATGTGGAACGTTCTGCATCTTGGTGGCAAGACAAGCATACGCTGTTTTGTTTTTCTACTGGGACTGGAGAGCGAGGACCAAAAGTGATCATGGGCTCTCTCACTTGCCCTTTACGTGGGTTGCGCTCATGGTTGTTGGCTGGGCCGTGGCACGCTTCACACTGTCTGTCGTTCATTGGACCGTGTATGTTGGCCGACTTACCATGGATATTTTCGAATATACCAGTAGCTGGTTTGTCAGATGTATCATCATGGCAGCGAAGACAGCCATCTGGACCTCGACGTGAATATTTCCCTTCAGAAAATTTCGTATCCAGTATGGTCTGCATGTCTTCTCGAGTTAACGTTGCAGCTTCAGGTTCCGCCTCGGGTTCGGTTGTGTCTTCGGAGCTAACCGAAAAATTAACCCCAACCGCGAGTACGAGTACCAATAACCACCGCTGAATAATTGCTCTCATAACAATTCCTTTTTCATCCTTAATCGTCAATTATTTATGATCAATGACGTTTTCAACGGTAGTCATATACCTTGTGAACCTTATCGACGCCTTGAGACTGGCCGATAGCATGACAAGTTGAGCATTGCTCTGAACCCATCGCTTCTTCAGCAGTGTCAGCGCCGAAGACTGCTCCGTTATTCAACATATGGCTGAGTATGGCGTCGCCCGCTACAGTTTCAGGGTCGGCATTGGCCAATGCGGATTCAAGGTGGCATGCACCACAAGCGACTAAAGTTGGACTGAAGTACTTGCCACTGGCTAACGATGGTCGAGTATTTTGTTGGCTAGGCAGATTAAATTGCGAACTTGTATGACAAGCTTCACAGTTGTTGAGTGCTCCTGGGAAAGGCGACTCACCGCTTCGTGCAGAGCCAAAGGCGTGATAAGAGTGAACGTGGTATTTCAGGTCTGCAGCCATTCCCGGATAGAAAGCTGAACGTTCAGAGTTATGACAGTTTTTACATTGCTGAATGTCTGTCGCAGCATGTGGGTGATCGCCCAGTTTGTGAACGGTTAACTCTTTATGGCAGTTATTACAGCTGCCAATGTCGGCACCGACAGGCAATTTATGATCAAGAGGGAGTCCACCAATACCAAACGAAGCGGATGCGTTATTGGCCGCAATAACGAATGGGTACTTGATTAAGTCGATACCTGTAAAGTTGACACACTCACTAAGTGCCGCGTTTATTCTGTCGGCGCAAAGCGGCATGTCCGCCATATTCACGGTCAATTTAGAGGTTGAATCTGGTTTAATCGTTGATGCGCTGAAGTCTTTTTGGCAAGTAAACAACCCATTGCCTTCGGCGACGCAGCCATCACCAATCGTTCCATCTGCGTTCATATCAAGGGTATTGTTTGCCAACATCGGTCCTTCTCCGTTATCCCAGTTGAGAAGAAGGTTTAGGTGGCCACTGGTGTTGATATATGGAGTGACAGCATCAAGGCTATTAACGCCTACACCATCTTTTTGGACGCGAACTTGAATTTCAAAGTTGTCGTCAACAAAACGAGCTTGTTCAATGCCAATATCTAGCGTGTCTCTCGCGGTTGAAAGATTTGCCAGACGCATCATATGAACGGTTTTAGCGCTTCTGCTTGCGTCTTCGCCGATGATTGGGTCGCCATTTTCGTCGCGCTCATAAGGACGATGACATCCAGTGCAAGTATTCTGTGGCGAACCATTACTACGAATCCAGGCTGTACCCACTTGATTAGCATGGGCGCCGCGGTCTCGAAATAAATGGCATGTTTCACACGCAACTTGTGTTGGATGTTCAAACCAGTTATTTGCATCTGAAGCTTTAGCCGTATCTGTAGAATGGCATGTCGTACAGTTGCGTGCATCTTGTGGGAAGAGGCTGCCTTCAACAACCAAACCATTAATATCGGTGACGAGCTGTTCACTGTCATCAACGGGTTGTTTGTAGGTTGTAAGGTCGTTTCTGTCACTACCAAGTTTAAAGACATTACCGTGGTATTGGTGGACGACCGCGGCAAGGGGTCTGCGAGCCGGTGCCGCACCTGGATTACTGTCGTTGTGACAAGAAGTACATACGGCAATATTGTTGTCTATTGAACGGTAACCGGGTCCATGATGTAGAGGTTCGTTCATATGGCAATTAGCACATGTCCCATCCTCTATGACGTTTCGTGATACGGTACTTTCAGAAGTCGTTCCCGGTACCCATTCGTAAACGTGGGTAAAGCCAATATCCTGGTCACCATAGGCGAAAACAATGCGGTGTAATTTATCTTCATCCCACGGGATGTAACCGCCGTTGTCGGCTGAATCCGCGGGATATGGATCGGCTACCTTCAAAATGTCAGGTATTGCAAAAGTGTAGCGGTAACCGTTATCCGTTTTTTCTAGCTCACCATCCCAAACACTTTCCATTGATGCTCTGTTATTTACGGCATTACTGGAGTGGTGAAAACTTTTCCAATAAGTATTGCCGTTACGTCCGTTGTAATAGTAGGCGGGATCATTGGTGTCACTGACGTCAGCACGTGCTGGCATGGCCTTTAGCACGGCAATGCGGAAGTCTTTGTCCGTATCGAAATTGTATTCGCGTCCCGCACCATCGAGAACCGAAAAATCAACCACAAGCTTTGTTTCAGATCCAGTTTCGGAGGGGACCAGCATCGGCGTTTCAATGTCAACTTTGAATGAGCTTACATCTGGTGGGGGGGAGTTTTGATCGTTTTTACCACCGGGTCCACAGGCTGCCATGAGAATGGCAAGGGTTATTATGAATATGGATTTTAAAGTGTTCATTTTCCCTCTCGTTTTCACCTAATAAAGTTAAATAAAAGTGGGACTGACAAAGATACAACTTCCGGAATTTCCAGCCTTAGCTATGACGAATGATAGTTTGGCTTCTCTACGTTTCCTTCGAACGTATGTTATCCAACCTGTGTTGAACACATGGACGGTGGGAAATAACAGGTTGTAACATCTCATTAACGTATTGTTGCTATGAGTATAGACACATTCTAATGATTCCCCCCTATGTCATGACAATTATTGTGTACTTCAGATGATTAGTAACTCGATGAATATGTTGCTTATTATTTGTTTTTCATGCATATCAAACACTTGCTAATAGTATGGCTGATGTTTTTCGGCTCGATATCTGCAAATATAAAAATCGTGGTCTAGTATGTAATCATTATGTTAAATGTGTATGGGCGGAAGCGATTATAAGAGAAGTATCTAAATCATGTGTAGAGTTCTCGATTGAGCGCATATGCTCGCTCAACTACAAAGAAACACGCTAGTTACATATCTTATTTTGTCGTGTCTTTCACGCTCGTGTTTGTTGATTGAATGTTTATGAATAGGAATGAGAACCTATGTATTCTTCTATAACAAAAACGCGCTCTGCGCTGGCGTTAATGGCGATAAATTTTGTTTTTGTATCTGGTGTTCAAGCCTCGGCTTCTGAGTTGATCGAGCGTTTTGAGTGCGAGGCTTGTCATGGACCAGGTGGAGTTTCAATCGATACAAATATTCCGTCAATAGCCGGTCTGCCAGAGTTTAACTTTGTCGATCAAATGCTTTTATATACGGAAGGTCGGCCTGCATCTACAGTCAAGCATGTTTACGGTGACAAGAGTAAAAGTGGCGATATGGCCAGCATTATGGGAAGTCTTTCAGAGCAGGATGTAGAGGAACTGGCTGCCCATTATTCGCAGTTAGATTTTGTTCGCGCAAAACAAGAGTTTGATCCAGCTCTTGCTAGCAAAGGAAAAATAATACACGAAAAAAACTGCGCTAGCTGTCATGTAGATGGGGGAAGTGACCCGCTAGACGAGAGTTCTATTTTAGCTGGGCAGCAAAAAGGCTACTTGCTGTCAACTCTCAAGCAGTTCCATAGCAGTGAACGTTCTGTCGATAAAAAAATGGATGATGCCGTTAAAAGCCTCAGCAATGACGACTTAGTTGCATTGTCCGAGTTTTACGCAAGTTATCAATAACTCAACGTTATAGCTTTAGTGCTGAAAAGCGAGGCAGAGCGTATGGGATGGTGGAATAAACCAAACAAGAAGTGGATGCTCGGTATTCCATTCGGTGGCGTCGTTGCGTTTATTTTGGGGGCGGCTGCGGTAGGTGGTTACCATGGCGTGATGGGATTTTCTAATAGCAACGATTTTTGTTTTGGGTGTCACATCGGAATGGACACCATTGTTGAAGAGTATCAGGAATCGATTCACTTCAAAAACTCAAAGGGTGTTATTGCGGCTACGTGTAGTGATTGCCATGTTCCTCGTGAGTTTTTCCCTAAAATGATAGTTAAAATTACCGCGACGGCAGACATTTTTCACAAATTGTCCGGGGACATTACGCTGGAAAACTTTGAGTCGGAGCACCGTCCTAGACTTGCCGATATCGTAACGAAGCAATTTATCGCTGAAAAATCCAAGCAATGTAAATACTGTCACCAAGTGGATAGAATGGATTTCGAGGCCCAAGGCCGAACCACTGCGCGACGCCACCAGATGATGGAGTCTAGAGGTCAATCCTGTATCGATTGTCATGCTGGTATTGCCCACAAGTTACCAGAGGAGCAACCTGAAAGTAGTGAAAGTGAAGAAGAGCCAGTAGACATTTCTTTGGTACGTTAGGTATTTGGTACGTTAGGTATTTGGTGAGTTAGGTATTTAACGCATTGTTTTCTTAACGCGTTATTTACTTAACTCATTAGGTCTTTAGCGCATTTGGCCGTGTGCACAATCGGTTCTGTCTTTCAGGCGAGTCAAGGAGCACTTGAAGTGTTTTCTGCTTCTTTGGCCATTGTTCTTACCATACCTTTAAATATGAACAAGTGGGCTGGCATCATCGCAAACCAATAAAGAAGACCTAAAAACCCTTGTGGATGCCACCATGCGGTAATGTCGAGTTCTCTTTCATCTCCGTGGTCTTTGATGGTTATTTCTAAACGCCCAAGCCCGGGACCTTTCATTCCAAAAAAAAGCGATAAAAACTGGTTTTCTTCACATCGAATCACTTTCCAAGAATCAATAAAATCACCGACTTTTAATCCTGGACCAGGAGGGGATACTCGGATTGGCTTGCCGCCACCAAAAAAAATATCCAACCACTCGCGGGTTCGCCATAAAATATTGGCAAAATAGTAGCCTTTTTCTTGGCTACCAATTTTTTGTGCGACTGCCCATAGCGCTTCGACTGAAGCTTTGGTTTTGATACTCGCTCCCGCTTGTTTGGGATAGTAACCGTAGCCTGGTTGCCAACGTTGTAAAGCGGCAGGTTCAAATCCCCAAACATTGCTGCGTACAAAAACGCCTTCTGTTTGAATAGCATCCTTAACGGATTGTTCATAACTGATCAGCGTTTGCGGAAAGCGTTTCTCGATCTCTGACGCGTCGGCAATGTAATCGTGCTCTAAACCTGCGAGTAAGGCTTTACCAATGTTAGCCGGTACAGATGTCACAAGCCCAAGCCAATAAGACGCCATTTTAGGAGTCAGAAGTGGGGTTGACCATAGCCGATAGCGTTTATTGGTTGCGTGACAAATAACTTGGAATTGTTCACGGTAACTTAATGTATCCGGGCCTCCGACTTCATACGTCTGGTGCTCTTTTGGCGGTGGAGCAGAGGCCAGCGAGAGCAAGTAGTGGTTTAAGTTAGGAAGAGCAATAGGGTTCGCTTTAGAATCCACCCACTTCGGGGCGATTAATAATGGTAAATTGTAGACAAAGTCGCGCATTATCTCGAACGCAGCTGAACCGGGGCCGATAATGACGCCGGCTCTTAGCTCGGTGACCGGCACACCAGACTTACGAATGATTTTTCCGGTGGCTTTGCGTGCATCTAAGTGGCGAGAATTGCCGGTTTGTGGCTGAATTGCACTAAGATAAATAACGTGCTGAATACGGCTGTTTTCCAAGGCGGCTTTAAAGTTCTCTGCTAACTGCAATTCGTATTCAACAAAGTCATGACCTTGCGCCATTCCGTGAACAAGAAAAAACACCAAATCAAAGTCATTGACCGCTGAGAGAGTGGCTTCTGCGTCCGCTAAATCCAAATAGGCAAGAGTTAAGTTGGGATGCGGTCGTGTTCTGGACTTCAGGTAGTCAACATGTCGAGCAGCTGCAGTGACGGCGTAACCTTTGTCGAGTAGTAATGGGATTAACTGTGAACCAATATATCCAGACGCTCCAAGTACCAACACCTTTTTCATTCTTTGCCCTTTTTATTGTTGGTGGAATATTCACCGATAGGTATAATCATGAAACACTTTTCCCAATCTATCAATAAGTTGTCGCCGGAGCTCATGTGACCTTTTTTTCTCAACTAACGATTCACGCAGACAAAGCCTTTTTGCGCCGTTTATTTGCTATTGCGCTTCCCATAACCTTGCAAAGTATTATGTTTTCGAGTCGCAGTTTGGTGGACGTTCTGATGCTGGGGCAACTTGGAGAAGCGGAGATCGCTGCTGTTGGTGTCGCCGCACGAGCAACTTTTGTCACCACGATCATGCTGGTGGGCGTGACCACTGGGGGCGCTTTGTTGACGGCTCAGTATTGGGGAGCAGGGGATAAAGTCGGCGTCAGGCAGAGTACGTCACTAACCTGGATGATCGCTATGGTATTTGCCGGGCTGGCCGTTGTACTGTTTGTCTTGTTTCCTGAACCGGTGATGAGTTTAACCACTGACTCTCAAGAAGTGATCGAATTGGGGGCGAGTTATCTGGTGATTTCTTCCGCCAGTATGTTTGCTGTTGCTTGTGTGGCTAGTATGGCTGTTGGTTTACGAGCGATGCACCAACCTGGCCTGAGCACCTTCTTTAGCGGCATAGGCATTGTTTCTAACGTTTTTTTAAACTGGGTGCTGATTTTTGGGCACTTTGGGTTTCCTGCTCTTGGTATTGTCGGTGCGGCGTTAGCAACGGTAATCAGTGGCGCGATTGAAGTGGGCTGCTTGTTTGGTTATTTATGGTGTAAGAAACACATCATTGCGTTTGGTTGGCAAGATATTAAAGCTAGCTTGGTATTGGATAAAGTCACTCGATTTTTAAGTCTTTCTCTGCCAACAACATTTAACTTCTTGGCATGGGCTGGCGGACTCTTTGTGTACCACGCGATAATGGGGCAAGCAGGTGTGCAAGGTTTGGCCGCATTATCAGTTATGACGCCAGTGGAATCGGTAGCACTTGCAATGATGATAGGGCTATCTAACGCGGCTGCGGTTTTGGTTGGTAATCAGTTGGGGGCAAAAAACTTTGACTCTGTTTACTACCAAGCGTGGGCTACGGTGATTTTGAATGTGATTATTGCCCTCTTGGTTGCCGTTGCACTGCTCATATCACATCAATGGATACTGAATGCGTTTAGCGCATTGACCACGGAAACTCGGCACCTGGCTGAGCAGTTTATGTGGATTCTGGCGCTTGGTGTTGTACTTCGTTCTGTTCCTATGATGGTGATTGTTGGTGTTTTGAGGGCTGGCGGTGACGTTAAGTTTTGCTTATATCAGGATATTCTCGCGCAATGGGTGATTGGCATTCCTTTGGCGGCTTTTGCCTCCATTTATTTGGGGTGGGAGCCGCAATGGATTTATTTACTTTTTTTAACCGAAGAAGTGGTGAAATGGGTCATTTCGTTACCACGTGTTGCCAGTAGAAAATGGATGAACAACTTGATTGGATGATGAATTACGTTGTCGCAGATTGCATTTTTTGTTGGTGAATCGATCTGAAATTGACTTAATTTTCAACACAATTTATTCGATATATTGAATTGAGTTACATTTGGAGAGCAGTAATGTGACCGGTAGTCCAAATTACTTTCTACAAACAGGATTTTAGTGTAGATTCGGAACCCAATTTTAATATCTTCTGAGCGATGCAATTCATGTTAAGACTGTCAGACCTATGCAAAGGCTATTTAGATGGGGAAGAGTTTCACCCTGTATTGCAAGGGGCAGAGTTAACATTGCAGCGGGGCGATCAAGTGGCGCTGATGGGTGAGAGTGGCTCTGGCAAAAGTACGCTGCTTAATTTGATTGCGGGCCTCGATACAGCAGATTCTGGAGAGATCCAGTACCCTGACTTTCTCATGCATGATGCTCCCGAGTATTTAAGAACTCGTTATCGTCGCAACAATATCGGCAATATTTTTCAACAGTTTAATCTGCTGCCTACCTTGAATGTTGCTGATAACATCCGTTTTTGCCGCCAACTCAAAGGGTTACCAGAAGATAAAGGCTTGTGGCGACAAATTCTCTCTGCGCTTGATCTAATGCCGTTGCTTGGGCGCTATCCTGAAGAGGTCTCTGGTGGTCAACAGCAACGAGCGGCGATTGCACGCGCGCTCTACATGGAACCGAAGATACTTCTTGCTGATGAACCGACTGGCAGCCTAGATGAACGAAACGCAGAAGCAGTGATGCGTTTGCTTACCACGCTTTCCCGACAACTCAATTGTACTTTATTGCTAGTGACACACAGTGAAAAAGTGGCCGCTCATATGGAAGGGAAAATTCGGCTCCAAGGAGGACAGTTGCATGTTATGGCCCGTAGTTAAGGCACTACTTGGTCATTACCGTCGATACCCACTACAGATTATTCTGGTTTGGTTGGGTCTAACGCTTGGCGTGTCGCTACTTGTTGGCGTTACGTCCATTAACCAGCATGCAAAAGAAAGCTACGCGACCGGCGAAAAGCTATTTTCCAACCCGTTACCGTATCAAATTCGAACTAAGCACTCTGCCAATAAGATCCCTCAAGGTTTTTATATCCAATTACGCCGCTCTGGTTTCGAACAGTGTGCGCCTTTTGACGTCCTGCATTTGGATGCCAATACCGATATAAACCTTATGCTAATTGGCATTGACCCAGTCACCATGATTGCTTTGGATGAAGGCAAAACATTGAATGAAATGCCTATCTTGTCCTTGATAAAACCACCGTATCCGATTTTAGTCAGTGATAACTTAGCTTCGTACATGAATTGGCATGACGGTGATTTCATTGCAATGAATGATGGCAGCCATTTAGGTCCAATTCAGGTAGATACTCACGAACTCCTTTCTGGTACAAGGTTGGTGGCTGATATTTCTTTGTTGCGCATGCTGCAAAGGAGTTCGGGATTAAGTGCGATTTCTTGTGGTGAAATGTCCGATGAAAAATTAACCGCACTTAAAAATATGCTACCAAGCGGAATGACGTTAGTTCATAACACTCGCACGGAACTCGAGTCTATTACCAAAGCATTTCATATGAACCTGACCGCAATGGGAATGTTGTCGTTTTTGGTTGGGCTATTTATTTTCTACCAAGCAATGTCTTTGTCGCTGATACAGCGTCAGCGCCTCGTTGGCATATTGCGTCAAACTGGGGTAAGCGGTGCGCAACTTGCTCAAGCATTGCTACTTGAGTTGTCTCTGTTAATCTTGTTCGCATGGGCATGCGGTAACTTTTTTGGCTTGATGCTTGCCAATCAACTAATTCCAACGGTTTCCACCAGCTTGGGCGATCTTTACGATGCAAATGTAAGCCTAGAGATCGGTTGGTCATGGCATGCCAGTCTGTATAGTTTGCTTCTCTCGGCGATGGGGGCTCTGATCTCTTGTATTTGGCCGTTAGTGCGACTTCTTAAATCACAGCCGATCCGACTTTCGTCTCGTCTTTCCTTAATGCGTTTTACTGGACGTGAGTTTACATGGCAGGCGATAGCTGCTTGTGCATTTTGTGTTGCTGCTGTGGGTATTTATCAAGCGCCAAAAACACAAGAAACAGGCTTTCTTATCATTGCATTAATGATGATCAGTGTTGCACTGTTTATGCCATTTATCATATGGCATGTCTTTCAAAGTTTTTCTTATACCATGCGCTGGGTACGGGTACGATGGTTCTTTGCTGACGCCGCGGCCAGTATGAGCTATCGCGGTGTGGCGACCATGGCATTTATGCTTGCGCTTGCGGCTAACATCGGTGTGGAAACCATGGTGGGTAGCTTTAGGGTCACGACCGATAAGTGGCTTAGCCAACGTCTTGCAGCCGACATTTATATCTTTCCGAATAATAACTCAGCGGGTCGTATTAGTGGCTGGTTGGTTGAACAGCCAGAAGTTGAATCGGTATGGTGGCGTTGGGAAAAAGAAATTCCGACCACTCATGGTACGCTTCAGGTTGTTAGCACTGGCATGTCAGAAGGTGAACTCGACTCGTTGACTGTTAAGCTTGGTGTTCCAAACTATTGGTACGCTTTGCATCAAACGAAAAGTATCATGGTCAGTGAGTCAATGGCATTGAAGCTTGATATTCGTCCGGGCGACTACATTGATTTAGAGGGCGAGCTTGGCGGTGGTTGGCGTGTTGTTGGTGTGTATTACGATTATGGCAATCCCTACAGTCAGGTGATGATGTCCCACCGGAATTGGTTACTCGCATTTGCCGGAACAGGAAATGTAGGGCTTGGTGTCAAACTACAAGAAAACATCAACGGGCAAGGTCTTAAGAGTCGTTTGGAAAAGGTGTTCCGTTTGCCACAAGATAGGGTCTTTGATAACAGCAGCATCTACAAACAAGCCATGCGGGTATTTGACCATACTTTTGCTATTGCGGGGACCTTAGGTAACATCACGTTGATTATCTCTGTGTTTGGTCTATTTTTTGCCACGCTGGCGGGGGAGTTTTCGCGACAACGCCATTTCGCATTGCTTCGTTGTATGGGGGTTTCCGTCAAAGAATTGGTTGCGCTTGGAGGACTTCAGTTGTTTGCCTTTGGCGCTCTATCCGCCATAATTGCGGTTCCACTAGGCTTAGCACTTGCGCATTTGATTGTTGATATTATTATTCGACAATCGTTCGGTTGGACATTGCAACTGCAAACCATTCCTTGGCTGTATGCTAAGACGATCGCTTGGGCGATGTTCGCGATAATGATTGCAGGGGCGTTGCCTGTGATTCGAATGATTAAACGTACACCGATGAAGTCATTGAGGGATGCGTTGTAATGATGAAAATAAACGCTAAAGTTCGCCGTTTCGCTTTGCTGCTTTTTCTTACCTTATTGCTTAGTTTTGCGGGTATTGCGGCGTATTCATTGCTTGATCAAACAGACGAAGTCCATCAAAAGGAGCATTTACCCTCCATTCTCACTACAGAAAGTAATACGGTCTTTGAACCGGTTTTACCTGACCAACATGTCTCCTTACCTTCTGATTTTCGCTTCCATCCTAATTATCAGCACGAGTGGTGGAATTACTTTGCGCATTTAAAAGATGAAAGTGGCGCGGCGTATGACGTCCAATGGAGTTTTTTTCGAGTCGCGACGGATGAACGTGAAACTAGCGGTTGGCAAAATCCTCAATTATATATGTCGCACATTGTTATCAGCCAAGGTGACCATGTCTGGAAGAAGCAGAAAATCGCGCGAGGTGGTATCGGTCAAGCTGGGGTCAATAATCGACCATTTCGTATGTGGATCGACAGTTGGAATTGGCGCTCGTTAGGGAAAACACCTTTCCCCGGCAATATGAAAGTACAGACTGAAACGTTTGGTGTTGACCTGAACACAACATCAAATGGACCATTTGTTGTCAACGGGGATAAAGGGTTCCAAGTTAAACATGCCTTACAATCGGTAGCATCGTTCAGTTTTAGTGTGCCTTTTTTGAGCGTCAATGGGGCATTAAACTTAGACGGTAAGCGCATTCCCGTTAAGGGTTCGGCATGGGTACAAAAAGAGTGGGGCAGTGGGCTTGTTGGCGAGGGACAAAAAGGATGGGATTGGTTGATCTTCAATCTCGACGATGGACGGGCATTAACGGTGAGCCGTTATCGTCATGCTGGCCAGTTGCCTCACATTTTTGGCACTTTATCTACTCGCTCAGGTCAGGTATTTAACCTGACAGAGAATGATATCAACATCACACAATTGCAAAAGACGAAAGTGTCTCAGGGAAAACGGTTACCACTGACGTGGATAGTCGATATCCCTAAGTATGGAATTCGACTAAAAACTCAGGCTGTTAACTCTGAAATGTGGTTACCTTTTGCCATCCCTTTTTGGGAGGGGCCTGCTACAGCGTCAGGTACACATAATGCGTGGGGCTTTATGCAATTCATTGGTTATTAATTGAGTGTAACCTATTGATAAGAATAACTTATATAAGTTTGTCTATGTGTCGTTTTTGTATATAAAATCGTCATATTTGCGTTATCATAAGGGCGTTCAAGCTGCTATGCTCACTATTGTTAACTATAAGAAAAACATGGTTCGTTGGAATTAATCTCATGATTTAAACAGGGTTAATTTGTTGGTAAATACGATGTATAGTGAAGTTATTATCGGAAAAAGCGAAGTTATTACTCTGAACAAGCGATTATACCTAATCCATTGTGAGCTATAGACTCGTTCCATTCTTTGTTATTCGTTGATTTAAGATAATAAGTAAAAGGACCAAATCATGAACGATGTCATTCGTGACTTTTTCAAAATGGAATCTGCAGGTGGTATTATCCTCGTGATTGCTGCCGTAATTGCGATGACCATTGCAAATACACCTCTGGGTGAAGTCTATCAGTCTGTTTTACACACCTACGTATTTGGTATGTCGGTATCACACTGGATCAATGATGGTCTGATGGCTGTATTTTTCCTGTTAATAGGTTTAGAAGTAAAACGTGAACTACTGGACGGCGCGTTAAAATCGAAAGAAACAGCCATATTTCCAGCGATTGCAGCAGTAGGTGGTATGTTGGCTCCAGCATTAGTGTACGTTGCGTTTAACGCTGGTGATGCGCAAGCGATTTCTGGTTGGGCGATTCCTGCCGCGACAGATATTGCCTTCGCGCTTGGTATCATGGCTCTACTGGGTAACCGTGTTCCAGTCAGTTTGAAAGTGTTTTTGCTTGCTCTAGCGATCATCGATGACTTAGGTGTTGTTGTTATTATCGCTCTTTTCTACACCGGTGATCTGTCCTCGATGGCGCTGCTAGTTGGTTTCGCTATGACTGGCCTGTTGTTTGTGCTAAACGCGAAAAAGGTCACTAAGTTGACGCCATACATGATTGTCGGCGCGATTCTTTGGTTTGCAGTGCTTAAATCTGGTGTCCATGCAACGCTTGCTGGTGTGGTTATTGGCTTCGCTATTCCTCTTAAAGGCAAGAAAGGTGAACATTCACCACTTCAACATATGGAGCATGCTCTTCACCCGTACGTAGCGTTTGGTATTCTGCCTCTGTTTGCGTTCGCTAACGCCGGTATTTCTCTAGAAGGTGTGTCAATGTCTAGTTTGACATCAATGCTGCCGCTTGGTGTTGCTCTTGGATTGTTGGTTGGTAAGCCGCTAGGTATTTTCAGTTTCAGCTGGGCAGCTGTGAAATTAGGTATCGCTAAGTTGCCAGAAGGCATTAACTTTAAGCATATCTTTGCGGTATCTGTTTTGTGTGGTATCGGTTTTACCATGTCGATCTTTATCTCTTCCTTGGCGTTTGGCGAAGCAAATGCACAGTTTGATACTTTCGCGAGGTTGGGTATTTTGATGGGCTCGACCACTGCCGCTATTCTTGGTTATGTCCTGTTGAGTTTATCTCTGCCTAAGGCTACTCAAGCGAAAGATAAAGCGCGCGCATAAATATAAACATACGCTATTGGCCAGTTCAAAAAACTGGCCAATTCAAAAAACCTCCCACTCGGGAGGTTTTTTTATATCTATTGACTCGTTATCTCTATCAACGTTGAGCAGTAAGTAAATGGGGTAAGTGATTGCCACATAGGTAAGCATAAGGCGAAAAAAAGCCCAGTCGAATTGTTGACTGGGCGGATACAAACATAGGAGTTATGAAGAAAAAAGCAGCAACGTAACAATAAGATGGGAAACAAGTCTGACGGCCTACAAAACTTAAAATGTTCTCTTTGTTACAGTAATTCAGACCGGGCTAATTCCAAACAGTTCCATTTTTTTTCAATTATTTTTCTTTTTTCGTCGTGATTTGTTTCTCATGGGAGATGCTTGACATTTTGACAGGATGCTTAAAAAGTTAAAATGTGATGTTAATCATTTGTTAATCTAAGGTTTCGGGGTATATTTCAAACAAGTGTTTAATACGAGCGATTGTAATGGCCCCAAGAACGACAACAAAAGAAAAAATACTCGATGTGGCAGAAGGATTGTTTGCAGAACACGGGTTCAATGACACATCACTGAGAACGATAACGAGTAAGGCAAATGTGAATCTCGCTTCGGTAAACTATCATTTTGGTGATAAGAAGACGCTGGTGCGCGCGGTACTGGACCGATACCTAGAAGCATTAATGCCCAGTATCAAAACGGCGCTTGTCGAGCTAAATACCCGAGATGATTACAGTATGGAAGAAGTGTTTGAATCGCTACGCTTACCATTGCGGACGTTAAACGATGTGCGTCCCAATGGTACTGCGCTGTTTATGCTTCTTATTGGAAGAGGGTACACCGATGTGCAAGGTCATTTGCGTTGGTTCATCACCACCCGATATGAAGAAGTATTGAAACTGTTTACCTTCTCAATCATGAAAGCAAACCCAGAGCTAACAGAAGAAAAACTATTTTGGCGTCTGCATTTTACTCTCGGAACTTGTGTATTCACGATGGCGTCCAGCCAAGCGTTGTCTGAGTTAGCCGAAAGTAAGTTTGAAAAACAAGTCGATATTAAGTCTGTTGTTGATTTAATTATCCCTTACTTATCTGCAGGGATGTCTGCGAAGTAGGGCCCTCAACAACGAAAGTTATAACTAAAATAATAATGACAACGCATTCGCTAATGGAGTAAGTCGCTAGCGAGTGAAATAACAAAGTACGCCGAAAAGGTGACGTGAACAAAAGGATCTGAACAATGAGCTCTCTAAGAAGAAAATGGATTAGTGACCCCGCGTTTGAAATGTTTAAAAAAGTACTGCCCCCGTTGTCCAGCACAGAAAAAGAAGCGATGGAAGCAGGGAGTGTATGGTGGGATGCAGAGCTGTTTTCCGGTAAGCCAAACTTCCAAACATTACACCACTACCCAGCGCCAACATTAACTGCAGAAGAGCAGGCGTTTATGGACAATGAGCTGGAAACGCTACTTGAGATGCTGAATGATCAAAAGATCGTCAAAGAAGATCGAGATTTACCTCCCGAGGTATGGGAATTTTTACGTAAAGAGCGTTTTTTCTCACTGATTATTTCTAAATCGTATGGCGGTCGTGAGTTCTCTTCTTTAGCGAATTCCACTATCGTATCGCGTATCGCAACACGCAGTATCAGTGCAGCCGTGTCAGTGATGGTTCCTAACTCACTTGGTCCAGGTGAGTTACTTTCTCACTATGGTACCCAAGAGCAAAAAGATTACTGGTTACCACGCCTAGCGGATGGTACGGATATTCCTTGTTTCGCATTGACGGGCCCTGAAGCTGGCTCAGATGCTGGTGGTATTCCTGACCAAGGGGTGGTTTGCCGTGGTATGCATGAAGGCAAGGAAGTGCTGGGTGTACGAGTGAGTTGGAACAAACGCTACATCACGTTAGCACCAGTTGCAACGGTACTCGGCTTGGCGTTTAAACTCCAAGATCCCGATGGACTACTTGGTGATAAAAAAGAAGTGGGTATCACTTGTGCGTTGATTCCTGCCGACCATGATGGTGTTGAGATTGGTGAACGTCATGACCCTTTGGGCTCCGCGTTTATGAATGGACCAACACGCGGTGAAGACGTCTTTATTCCGATGGATTGGCTGATCGGTGGGGCAGACTATGCGGGTAAAGGATGGCGTATGCTGGTCGAGTGTCTCTCTGCTGGTCGAGGTATATCCCTTCCTGCTCTGGGGACTGCGATTGGTCACTTAACGACTCGTACGACAGGTGCCTATGCCTATGTGCGTAAACAGTTCGGTATGTCGATTGGTAAGTTCGAAGGTGTGGCCGAAGCAATGGGCCGTATTGGTGGATTAACGTATCTACTGGAAGCGACACGTACTCTGACGACTACGTCGTTGGATATGAAAGAAAAGCCGGGAATTGTTACTGCTATTGCCAAGTACCACATGACAGAAATGGCGCGTACCTTGCTCAATGACTCATTTGATATTCACGCAGGTAGAGCCATTCAAGACGGTCCAATGAACTACCTTGCCAAACACTACCTCGGTATTCCTGTTGCGATTACAGTGGAAGGGGCGAATATTCTGACTCGCAACCTTATGATCTTTGGACAAGGTGCGACTCGTTGTCACCCTTATGTACTGAAAGAAATGGAAGCCGCTGCAAATCCCGATTCAGAACAAGGTGCGAAAGAGTTTGATGACTTACTGTTCAAGCACATTAAACACGCTACCGGAAACACATTTGGTGCGTTCGGTGCTGCTTTGACAGGTTCACGATTTATTAAGGCGCATATGAGCGGGCCGACCAAGAAATACTATAAAGACATCACGCGTCTAAGTAGGGCGTTAGCAGTGAGCGCTGATTTCGCGATGTTGACTCTTGGTGGCGATCTCAAGCGTAAAGAGATGATTTCTGCGCGTCTCGGTGATGGTTTGAGCTTCTTATATATGGCTTCGGCAGTATTGAAAAAATACGAAGATGAAGGGCGCCAGCAAGGTGATTTGAACTTTGTCCATTATGCCGTTCAGTACTGTTTGTACAATGCCGCTAAATCCTTAAATGAAGCTTATGCGAACTACCCGGTTAAATACGTGGGTGGTGTGCTGAAAGGTCTATTATTCCCGTTAGGGAACCACTTTAAAAAGCCAAGTGATGAGTTAAGTGTCAGTATCGCAGAAGCAATGATGACACCTGGAGTTCAACGTGATCGTTTAACGCACTTGTGTTACATCGGCAAAGAAGACGATGATTGCGTTGGTATTATGGAGAATGCGTTCTTAGTGATGTATGACATAAAGCCTCTGGAGCGCAAGCTTATCAAAGGTGTCAAAGATGGTAAGGTGGCTCGCAAAGGTCTATTACATGACCGCTTACAGCAGGCGCTGACTGCAGGTGTCTTAACTGAGCAAGAAATCGATAAAATTCTCGCGGCTGATAAACTACGTTACCAAGCGATTCAAGTCGATCACTTCAGTCATGACTTTAAAGAGGTGAGAACAAATAGCTCAAAAAAGTCACAGCTTGATTCTGCTGCGTAACCGAATCATTGCGCCACTAGCTAGACCGTTTACTAACTCAAAGCCAAAAAAATAGCCCCGTTCTGTTACGGGGCTATTTCCTTTAATATTTTAGCTTTAAAAGGCCAGTTAAAGTACTGCGGCAATGCCTTTACATAGCGGTGCCATGTTTGACTTCGTCATACCTGCAACACTGATGCGGCCAGAGCCAACAATGTAAATACCGAACTCGTCTTTCAAGCGTGTTACTTGCTCTTTAGTTAATCCAGAGAAAGAGAACATACCGTTTTGACGCTCAATAAAGCTGAAGTCTGCGTCAACACCTTCCGCTTTTAGCGTTGCGACAAACAACTCACGCATCTCTTGAATGCGATCACGCATTTCCGCGACTTCCGCTTCCCACTCCGCACGCAGAGTAGCATCGTTAAGGATGTGAGTCACAACTGCACTACCATGTGCAGGAGGGTTAGAGTAGATTGAGCGAATGATGGCTTTCACTTGAGAAAACGCAGTTGTCGCGACTTCTTCTGATTCAGCAACAAGAGTGAATGCACCTACACGCTCATTGTAAAGACCGAAGTTTTTCGAGAAAGAGCTCGCTACAAGGATCTCTTTGTTGTACTTAGCAAAAGTACGTAGACCAGCAGCATCGTCCTCAACGCCTTTCGCAAAGCCTTGGTAAGCGAAGTCAAACAGTGGTAGAAGCTTCTTCTCTGCTAACAACTTCGCGAGTGTTTCCCACTCTTCCGCCGTTGGGTCAATACCGGTTGGGTTGTGACAACAGCCGTGTAGCAGAACGATGTCACCTTCTGACGCTGATTGCAGATCGCTGACCATTGCGTCAAAGTCTTTGTCTTTTGTTTCAGCGTTGTAGTAGCTGTATTGGGCTGTTTCAATACCCGCGGCAGTAAATACACCGTTGTGGTTTGCCCACGTAGGGTTACTGATCCAGATCTTCACATCACCTAGCTGACGCTTGATGAATTCGCCTGCCACACGCAGAGCACCAGTACCACCAGGCGCTTGTGCTGTTTTCGCACGTTTGCTTGAAACAATCTCAGCATCGTCACCAAAAAGCAGTTTTTGAACTGCTAAACCGTATTCGGCTGTCCCTTCAATCGTTAGGTAAGATTTGGTTTTTTCCGTTTCAACCAGCGCAGCTTCGGCTTTTTTAACAGTAGCAAGAACAGGGGTTTCACCTTGTTCATTTTTGTAGATACCTACGCCAAGGTTGATTTTTTCAGAGCGAGTATCTTTTTTAAATTCTTCAGTAAGGCCAAGAATAGGATCGGCCGGAGCGGCAACTACTTTTTCAAACATAATCTTCATCCATGTTAATCGAAGGGTGTGTTGGTATTTATACCTGTCAGCAATATTGGTTACAACACCTACTTAGAAGAAAACTTAAAAAAGGTTCGATTTGGCGTGAATTTAGAATGTAAACAAGACTTTTGATATGTAAACCTTGTTGAGAATAGGGTATCCGCAGGCGCTTTATAGAAAATTGGCTTTATTTTACTCAGCGCGTCGGATTTTAATTTGAAGAGAAAGATACCTGCGAGAAGCGGTGATAACCTATTGTTCATATTGAAGTTTGTCACCGCTTTCGCTTGGTTGTATTTAACGCGCTGTGTGCGCTCCTTCGTCGTTTAAGTTAACGCGAGTGCTTTACAAACGCCAAACGTTCTCAATCAAACGTTGCTACTGTTCTTTTTTATCTTTATTTTCTTCATTTAAGTGCTTAACAATCGCGGCCTTTGCGTGCTCCTCAGTTGCACTTTCGCCTGGCGGTACTTCGAGATCAGCGGTTCTACGGCTGCCTAATGCATCTTCTGCGATATGCAGCCAGTCAGGATGCCAATAGTAAGGATTCGTTGAGCCTGGATGGTTCCAACTGTGAACCCCTTTGTGTGCACCTCGGTATGAGAGGTCATCCATTGTAAATAGTTTCATCATTTCCTCCGTTATAAACGTCATTCCATTAAAAGTATGGAACATAACTCTCGACTTAGGAACGAGAACTCTTATTGTTAATTTTGAATTGTTACTTTGCAAGAGCGCGACTCGTACTATCAGAATATCGGCACGAACTGTGCTAAGGTGCGCTCGATGTTAGAGTGAGGGACCGATGAATAGATATCGTCAATTAGCTGAGTCGTTTAAGAATCAGATCGAGCAGAATACGTGGAGAGCAGGTGAGAAATTGCCATCAGTGCGTGTGATGAGCCGTAATCATTCCGTCAGCGCTGGTACGGTGTTACAAGCATATCAGTTGTTGGAAGCGCAAGGCTGGGTAAAAGCGAAGCCCCAATCTGGTTATTATGTCTGTGTTGAATCAGAACGTTTTGAGGCGCGCGGTACTTCAGGAAATGTCTATCGAACCAGCATCAATGATGAATTGTATGATTATCTGAAACAGCAGGTTTTGCCCAATGCGGTTCGCCTGGGTTCTGCATTCCCGGATCCGACGCTGTTTCCTATAGAAGCGCTTAACCGCAACCTAGCCAGCTCTGGGCGTAAAATGGGCCCAGATAACTTACTTGATAACTTACCCCCAGGCAGCGACTCGTTACGTCGATTAATCGCTCAGCGTTACATTCAGCAGGGAGTTTCTACAACGCACGAGGACGTGGTAATTACGACCGGAGCGCTTGAGGCATTGAATCTGAGTCTACAAGCCGTCACTAAACCTGGAGACACGGTTGTGGTTGAGTCGCCGACTTTTTATGGTGCTTTACAAGCTATTGAGCGCCTTGGACTTAAGGTGATTGAGGTTAGTGTTGACCCCGTAAAAGGACATGACCTCGTGCAACTTGAAGAGGCATTTGCGCAACATGATGTGCGTGCTTGCTGGCTAATGGTCAATTTTCAAAATCCTACCGGGCTATCTCTTTCTGATGAGCAAAAACATCAAATCGTTAGGTTGGCCGATCAATACGATGTCTTCTTAATTGAAGATGATGTTTACGCCGAGCTGTATTTCTCGGCAAGTAAACCGACGTGTCTCAAAACCTTCGATACGCAAGACCGGGTCCTTCACTGTGCGTCGTTCTCAAAAAACCTCTGTCCTGGATATCGATTGGGATGGGTGTTAAACAAACGGTTTAATGAAACGATTCAAAAGCTTCAACTCACCTCTACATTGTCCGGAAGTGCGCCAATACAACATGGCATTGCTCATTACCTGCAAAATGATAGCTATGATAATCACCTGAGAAAACTACGAAAAACCATGCAACAGCGCCAACGTTTGTTCATTGAACTCATTCAGGATTACTTCCCTAAAAACGTCACGTATACGATACCCGAAGGCGGCTACTTTTTATGGCTGAGGCTACCCAAAGGAATGAATAGTAAGACGACTTATCAGCTCCTGTTACAACAACAGATTACTGTGGCATATGGAAAACTGTTTTCAAGGGGAGATAAACATGACAATTACTTGAGGCTCAATACCTCTATGCCTGTCGATATTCAGTTAAAGGCTGCGATTAAGAAGATTGGCGACTTGCTTAAGACTGTTTAGCTAATTTTTGTTGAAACTGTATCAGTACACCTTGTCTAGATTGTGGTTCAATCGTTGCAGTAACCGTCTCTTAGCAAGGAGTAGTGATGAAAAAACAGTCAGAAAAACATGAAGTAAATCTGATCGTTGTGGCTATATTCAGTGCATTTTTACTCGTGTTTGCGCATCTTATTTTGGCGAAATCATTTTCTCATTATGTATGGGTAGAATACACCGCGGCGATGATTCCGTTCGTTATATTTGGCTTGTGTTTTGTTGGTATAAGGTATGCTGTAAAAGCGGATCAAGAAGAAAGTAAGACTGACTCAAAAGTCTGATTGGCTTACAAAATAAAAGACCTCCACTTGGGAGGTCTTTTTAATGCTGTATCACCAAAAGTGATTAGAAGTTAGCAGAGCGAGGAGTACGTGGGAATGGAATCACGTCACGAACGTTGCCCATACCAGTTACGTAAGATACCAGACGCTCGAAACCAAGACCGAAGCCAGCGTGTGGTACTGTGCCGTAACGACGTAGATCGCGGTACCAGCTCATGTGCTCTGGGTCGATGCCCACTTCACGCATGCGTTCATCTAGGACTTCTAGACGTTCCTCACGCTGAGAACCACCAATGATTTCGCCGATGCCTGGCGCGAGTACGTCCATCGCTGCAACTGTCTTACCGTCATCATTAGCACGCATGTAGAATGCTTTGATGTCTTTCGGGTAGTTCTTCACGATAACAGGAGCTTTAAAGTGCTCTTCTGCTAGGAAACGCTCGTGCTCAGAAGACATGTCGATGCCCCATTCAACTGGGAACTCGAACTCACGACCAGAATCTTGCAGAATTTGGATTGCGTCAGTGTAGTCAACTTGTGCGAAGTCAGAAGAGACAAACTGTTCTAGACGGGTGATGGCTTCTTTGTCGATACGTTGAGCAAAAAACTCAAGGTCATCACGGCATTCTGCAAGTACAGCGTTGAACACAAACTTAAGCATGTCTTCTGCTAATTTTGCTACGTCGTCCAGTTCTGCGAACGCAACTTCAGGCTCAACCATCCAGAATTCCGCCAGGTGGCGGCTTGTGTTTGAGTTTTCAGCACGGAAAGTAGGACCAAACGTGTAAACCTTGCTTAGCGCACAAGCGTAAGCTTCAGCGTTTAACTGGCCAGATACCGTCAGGAATGTCTCTTTACCGAAGAAGTCTTCGTTGTAATCGACTTTACCAGCATCAGTACGTGGTAGGTTTTCCATGTCCAGCGTAGAAACGCGGAACATTTCACCTGCACCTTCTGCATCAGATGCAGTGATTAGCGGCGCAGATACCCAGAAGTACCCTTGCTCATGGTAGAAACGGTGAATGGCTTGAGACAAACAGTTACGTACACGAGCGACAGCGCCTATCACGTTAGTGCGCGGACGAAGATGCGCCACTTCACGCAAGTACTCAATTGAGTGACGAGTCTTTGCCATTGGGTAAGTCTCAGCGTCTTCAACCCAGCCGACAACTTTTACGTCAGTTGCTGCAAGTTCGAAGTCTTGACCTTTTGCTGGAGATTCAACAACCTTACCTGTTACTTCGACAGAGCAGCCAGTAGTCAGCTTTAATACTTCATCGTCATAATTATTAAGGTTATTAGGGACCACGGCCTGAATCGGGTCGAAACAAGAGCCGTCGTAAATGGCAAGGAAAGAGATTCCAGCTTTGGAATCACGACGTGAACGGATCCAGCCGCGAACAGTGACTTCACTGTCTACTGCAAGCTGACCTTTCAAAACGTCTGATACAGGCGCGTAAGTCATGTTTTTAATATTCTCCATAGAGGTAAAAATACAACTCAACACGGATAAAAACCTTTGCTTTCTAATATTTTGTTTAAAAAACAAACTAAGTGCTGAGTTGGGTAGAATTTTACAGATATAACGAGACATATTACCTGTCAATTCGCCAGCTTCAACCTTTATATTCAATTTGCAGGTAAGAATTAGATGATTCGTACCCAAAACAACCCATCGTGTACCAAAAGAATGACCTTGCTACGCAGACAGATAGCGCTCAGTCTGGCTTATTCGTAAATCAGAGTGCGCTTATTCAGCTTCGCCTTAGGCAGTGGAAAACAGGTTTAAACTTGTCTCTTGGTAATGAATTCCTTAGTATTGCGTGTCTTTTTTTAGAGCCTGAGAGTCAAGATGAAAACAGAATTATACAAAGAGTTTATGTTCGAAGCAGCGCACCACTTACCACATGTGCCAGAAGGTCACAAATGTGGTCGTTTGCACGGACACTCTTTTTTGGTTCGTCTTTATGTAGAAGGTGAGGTTGACCCACATACGGGTTGGGTTGTGGATTTTGCTGAAATTAAAGCTGCGTTTAAACCCATTTATGATCGATTAGACCATTACTATTTGAACGATATTGAAGGTCTCGAGAACCCAACCAGTGAAGTGCTAGCGAAATGGATTTGGCAGCAACTAAAACCAAACCTACCGCTACTAAGCAAAGTAGAGATCAAAGAAACTTGCACTGCAGGTTGCATCTATAAAGGTGAGTAGAGTGCGATCATCACAATAGCAACAAGTGTTATTTCATCAAGGCAAGCATTGAGCTTGCCTTTGTTTTGTCTGACGTTGTCACAACCCATCGCCAATGAATCAACACATTTCAGCACGGGCAGGTACAGATATGAAAAAGCCTGAGCGCATAACTCAGGCTTAATAGGCTTTGATACAACCATTCAGCTTATATACTCAGCAGCTTGAGCTCAAACTGCTTAAGCTTGTATTGGTTACATAAGGATTAACAGATCACTTTTACTGCGAGTCCACCTTGCGATGTTTCGCGGTATTTTGCGTTCATGTCTTTCCCTGTCTCTAGCATGGTTTCGATCACTTTATCGAGCGATACCGTCGGAGCAGAAGAGCGACGTAGAGCCATGCGAGTCGAGTTGATTGATTTTACTGCTGCAATGCCGTTACGCTCGATACATGGGACTTGTACTTGACCTGCAACCGGGTCGCACGTCAAACCAAGGTTATGTTCCATGGCAATCTCTGCTGCCATACATACTTGCTCTGGGCTTCCGCCCATCAGCTCAGCGAGGCCAGCCGCGGCCATTGAACATGCTACTCCCACTTCGCCCTGACAACCTACTTCAGCACCAGAGATAGAGGCATTGCGTTTGTAAAGGCCGCCAATGGCACCGGACGCCGCAAAGTAACGGATGTAATCTTTCTCTGTTACGGTTTGAATGAACTTATCGTAATAAGCCAATACAGCAGGAATAATGCCACACGCTCCGTTTGTTGGGGCGGTAACGACGCGACCACCTGCTGCGTTTTCTTCGTTGACCGCGAAAGCAAACATGTTTACCCAGTCAACCACAGACATAGGATCGTTGGTCGTTTTCTCTGACGTCAGCAGTTGTTGACGCAGTGCTGCTGCGCGGCGAGGTACACGTAGTGGCCCGGGTAGGATACCTTCTTCATTCATGCCACGATCCATACACTCACGCATTGTGCGCCAGATATTAGCGAAGTAAGTGCGTGTTTCTTCGTCGGAATGCAGTGCGTGCTCGTTTTTCATGGTTAGAGCGCTGATAGAGTATCCACTTTCACGACATTGTTTGACCAACTCTTCTGCAGTAGTAAAAGGGAACGGTACTTTAATTGGGTTTTCTGCTTCTTTGCCGAAGTTTTCCTCATCAACGATAAAACCACCGCCAATCGAGTAATACGTTTTTGAGTAGGCGATGTCGTCATCGATCCATGCATGGATCTGCATGCCGTTTTCGTGCAGTGACAGGTTACTCTTATGGAAGTTCATACCTCCGTCACGTGGGAATGAAACGGTATGACAGTGCATGCCAACAGGAAGGCGTTCTGTTTCTTCTACACGAGCAATAAAACCCGGAATGGAGTCAATATCGACTTTTTCAGGGGTATTGCCAGCAAGACCCATGATGATTGCAATATCAGTGTGGTGACCTTTCCCTGTCAGTGATAGTGATCCATAAACGTCAACGGTGATTTTAGTGATGTCGCGCAATTTTCCCATAGCACGGAGATCATCAATAAATTCTTTACCCGCTTTCATCGGGCCTACAGTGTGTGAGCTTGAAGGTCCAACACCGATTTTATAGATATCAAAAACACTAATCATATCGATTACCTCAGAGGAAAGCCTCCCTAAAAGGAGTAGGGAGGCTTAATTTTTATCGTTATATTTTTGGATTAATCACACCGCGATTTATCGCTGTGATTAAAGAGCGCCGTAGATTACAGAAGTAATGGCTGCAAGACCACAGATAGCTGTGAAAATTTGCACAGGTGCTGAAGTTTTGTACTTTGCCATTGCTGGAACTTTCTGCATTGCGAAAACTGGCATCAAGAATAGGATTGCCGCAATCATCGGTGCACCCATGGTTTCGATCATACCCAAGATGCTTGGGTTAACAATCGCGACAATCCAAGTTGTGACGACGATGAAGATAAGTGAAGTTTTCTCGATTTTATTTACTGACTTGCTTGAACGAGACTTGATTAGACCAACTAAGCCTTCGTGTGCTCCTAAGAAGTGTCCAAAGTAGCTAGAAGTGATTGCAGCAAATGCAACCAGTGGACCTAAGTAAGAGATCAGCGGAGATTCGTGAACGTTTGCAAGGTAAGAAAGTACCGAGATGTTTTGTGCTTGTGCAGTCGCAAGTTGCTCTGGCGATAGAGAAAGCACGACAGAGAACACGAAGAACATAACAAAGCCCATTAGCATCATTGCTGCACCGCCAGTGATAGCGTCTGTTTTCTGTACAGCGTCTTCACCATACACTCGGCGTTGCTCTTTAGAAAACTGAGAAATGATTGGACTGTGGTTGAATGAAAAAACGATGATTGGAATCGCTAACCAGATGATAGAAGGCATGTCACCCCAGTTTGGTGAGGTTTCCATCATTGAACCATTCCAGTCAGGGATAAGGTAGAACGACAACGCAAGCAAAATGAAGACTAACGGGTAAACCATTGCTGACGTTGCTTTTAGCATCAATTCTTTGCCAAATACAACACCTGCAGTCATCGCGGCAATAAGCGCGCCGGACAGTAGCCAACGAGGGATAGATTCCATACCAATTTGGTTGACAAGGAAAGAGTCAACAGTATTGGTGATACCAACGCCGTAGATAAGTACAATCGGGTAAATGGCGAAGAAGTAAGCAAAAGTAATAAGGTTTGCGCCAGTTTTGCCGAAGTGTTCTTCTACTGTGTCGGTAATGTCGGCTTCAGGATTCTTAGAAGAAAGAACGAAACGTGCGAGAGATTTGTGTGCGAACCAAGTCATTGGTGCTGCAATTAGGGCTAAGATTACTAATGGCCAAAAACCGCCCGCACCAGCTTTAATAGGGAGGAATAAAACACCCGCACCTACAGCAGTACCGAATAGGGATAGACACCAGGTGAAATCTTTGTAAGTAAACTTACTAGATGATTGTGCGGTAGAAACCGCGGAAGTATGTGCATTCATTTTTTAATTACTCATTTTGGGAACAGGAAATAAGTCAGGTGCATACTGAATGAATTATCATTATAAAAAATAGATCTAAATCATATAACGTTCGTGCTTATTGAATGATATATCAAAAACGGGTTTTTAATCACGAAAACGATGTGCCACTGGTGATTATTGCTAATGCTATCTATTAGAAAATCTAATTTTAGTGTTTTCATGTATAAAGTTAGAGCGCTGTGATTATTTAAGGCGTTGTTGATAAATAAAACTAATGTCTATGCTGTGTGGTCAGCACGATAGGAAGTGTAGGAGAGTTATATTAGGGAAGGCTGATCTGGCGACCGTTTTTGGTTTTTATCTACACGAACAGTGGTAAACAAGTCTATAGCCCCAAACTATTGTGTGATGATGTGTTTCTGCATAGATTCGATGATTTGTGCCGTCATTCCCCAGATAAAGTGCTGATGAAAAGGGATTGCAAAAACGCGATGTTGTCCGTTTCTTAACCTGAATTTTGAGCTGTAGAGTTTGTTTGGGTTTAAAAGGTGATTCGCAGGTACTTCAAATACGTATTCAACCTCGTTCGGATCGATACGCAGCTTATAGTCTGGAGAGACAAAAGCTAAAAATGGTGTCACATTAAAATAGCTAATGGTGGGTAACTTAGGTAGTTGGCCAAAAATGCGGATATGCTCATTTTCTACCCCTATCTCTTCTTGTGTTTCCCGTAGGGCGGTATTCACTAGGCTTACATCCTGAGCCTCGAACTTTCCTCCCGGAAAACTAATTTGGCCAGGATGGTGACGCAAATGTTCTGCACGTTTTGTCAGAATAACCTGTAAACCATCAGGACGATCGACGAACCCGATCAAGACTGCGGCGTCACGGAGCGGTTTTCCTTTCAAAAAGTTTAAGCGGGCGAGAGATTCTTTGTGATAACCAGTCGGCAACTGCAACTGAAAGTTTTGTAGTAACTTTGTTTTATTGATAACCACACCGCGTCCTTATGTTTCCCATCCATTAATAATTATAGAGGAGCAATGTCCGCTCTCAACTTGTTATCAAGATTATAACGATGGCGCACAGGAGTAAATCAGACATTGGGATAACCACATTTAGAGTACAAAAACGCCCCCAAGACGGAGGCGTGTTATCGGTCATCAAGCAATATTCACAGTAGAGCCGTTATCATGACTGCAATGCGGGAAGAATCTTCGACAGTTTATCCAGCGTTTCCTGATACTCGGATGCACAATCACTATCTGCCACAACACCACCGCCAGCCCAAGCATAAAGATGGTTATGTTCTGCCACCAACGTCCGGATAGTGATACTCGTATCCATACGGCCATGTCGAGAAATATAGCCAATACTGCCGCAATACGCACTGCGACGGTGTGGTTCCAGTTCCTCGATGATCTGCATGGCACGTACTTTAGGTGCTCCGGTGATAGAACCTCCGGGGAAGCACGCACGAAGCAGATCCGCTGGCGAGTATTGGATGTCTAAATTGGCGCGAATGGTGCTCACCAAATGGTGCACCGCAGGGAAACTCTCGATATCAAATAGCTTTGGTACATGAACACTGCCTGGCGAGGCCACTCGGCCAATATCATTTCGAAGAAGATCCACAATCATCAGGTTTTCTGCTTGATCTTTTTCAGCCGTTTTTAGCTCGTGAGCGTTTGCTTTATCTTGTTCTTCATCAAGGCTACGAGGACGAGTGCCTTTGATCGGTTTGGTTTCGATGACTTGATTTTTCAGTTCCAGAAAACGCTCGGGTGAAATACTTAGAATTGAAGATTCTGGCATGCGAATAAACGCTGAAAAAGGGGCTTGGTTGGCCGACTCAAGTTTGAGGTAGGCTTGCCATTCGCTACCCGTATACGCTGCATGAAAACGTTGCGCTAAGTTAATTTGATAGCAATCTCCACTCAACAAATACTCTTGTACACGATCAAAACGCGTTGCGTACGACGATTCAGTCATGTTGGATTGCCATGTTCCAGCCAAACTAAACTCGCTTTGAGGTTGGGCTGTTTGCTTGTTGAGCCAATCCCATGCTTGTGTGATGTTTTGTCCAACTAAACACGCGGTTTTCAGTTTGTGATCGACGATGAGTGCCCATTCATACAAGCCAACGGCCATGTCTGGTGTGTCAAGATCCTTCCTGGCAATCTCAGGCAGGGTCTCAACACGACGCCCTAAATCATAGCTGAAGTAACCCAAAGCGCCGCCTGCAAAGGGTAGATCCCATTCAGGGCTAAGCGTGACATGAGGTAACCATTGTTGCTGAATTTGGTTGAGTAGCGTAAATGGATCGTCACTCGATACACGGTCTTCTAACGGTGTCTTGATTTGGGTGCTCTCACCAACCGTTTCTAATGTAGCGATCGGGTTCGCAACGAGAATATCAAATCGGCTATCGATGTGGGTCTCGGAAGCGGAGCGAAGCAACATCGCCCATGGCTGGTGTTGGATGCGAGAAAACAATTCGAGAGAGAAATCTGGTGCGTAATCCAACGCTTTAAAATCAATGAATTGATTGTCCGAGTTATTCATTTTTGTAATTTGTGACAAAGAGATCGTTCACTGCATGGCATGTCATGGGCAGCAAGAGTATCATATTCCTCCGTGTAGCCAAACCTCCTCTATACAAAGGGTTCAGAGAAGGTTTTACTATAAAGAAGGCAACTTCAGTCACTCGTGTTTCGCTCTTACTCATTCGACAATCAGTCATTAAAAACGAATGTTTATAAAAATGAAGCTCATAGAGTAACCAGAATAACAAACACGACGAAGCTCAGCCGATAATGGAAGCAAAACGATAACGAGGCATGTAATGACGGTAATTCGTAAGCAGGATGTCATCAGCAGTGTCGCTGATGCGCTACAGTATATTTCTTACTACCACCCCCTAGACTTTGTTCAAGCCCTTGAAAAAGCCTACCATCGCGAAGAAAGCCAAGCCGCGAAAGATGCGATTGCGCAGATTCTAATTAACTCCCGTATGTCAGCAGAAGGCCACCGTCCAATCTGTCAGGACACAGGGATCGTAACGTGTTTTGTCAATATCGGTATGGGGGTTCAGTGGGACTCAACCGATATGACGGTTCAACAAATGGTAGATGAAGGTGTTCGCCAAGCTTATACGAATCCGGATAACCCGTTACGCGCATCGGTTCTGATGGACCCAGCAGGAAAACGTATTAATACCAAAGACAACACACCCGCAGTTGTTCACATTAATATGGTGCCGGGTGATAAAGTTGAAATCCAGATCGCTGCTAAGGGCGGCGGTAGTGAAAACAAAACTAAGATGGTGATGCTCAATCCATCTGACGATATCGCCGAATGGGTAGAAAAAACATTACCAACGATGGGGGCAGGCTGGTGTCCACCGGGTATGCTTGGTATTGGTATTGGCGGTACGGCTGAAAAAGCCGCAGTACTGGCAAAAGAATCTCTGATGGAACACATCGATATTCAAGAACTGATCGACCGTGGTCCGCAAAATGCGGAAGAAGAACTTCGTTTGGATATCTTCAATCGTGTCAACAAACTTGGAATTGGTGCACAAGGTCTTGGCGGATTGACGACAGTTGTCGACGTCAAAATCAAAACAGCGCCAACGCATGCCGCTTCTAAACCAGTGTGTCTGATCCCGAACTGCGCCGCGACACGCCATGTTCACTTTACTCTCGATGGCAACGGTCCAGCAGAGCTTACGCCACCTAAACTGGAAGATTGGCCAGACATCACGTGGGAAGCGGGTGAAAATACGCGTCGTGTAAACTTGGATACGGTCACTAAAGAAGACGTCCAACAATGGAAAACGGGTGAGACGGTACTTCTTTCCGGTAAAATTCTTACCGGTCGTGATGCCGCGCATAAGCGCATTCAGGGCATGCTCGAAAGTGGTGAAGGCCTACCAGAAGGCGTCGATCTTAACGGTAAGTTTATCTACTACGTGGGTCCAGTTGATGCAGTAGGCGATGAAGTTGTTGGTCCCGCAGGTCCAACGACATCAACTCGTATGGACAAATTTACTGACATGATGCTTGATCAGACTGGCATTATGGGGATGATTGGTAAAGCGGAGCGTGGTCCTGCGACCGTTGAATCGATTAAGAATCACAAAGCGGTGTACTTAATGGCCGTCGGTGGTGCAGCATACCTTGTGGCAAAAGCAATCAAGAAGGCACGTGTGGTCGCATTTGAAGACCTGGGTATGGAAGCCATCTACGAATTTGAAGTCGAAGACATGCCAGTCACCGTTGCGGTAGATTCAAATGGCGTCAATGCGCACCAGATTGGTCCAGATACTTGGAAAGTGAAAATCCAAGAAATGGAAGCATAATTAGGTTAGCGTTTACGTCGGGATGGCAGCACCATGTGAGCTTTTTGTTGTTCTCAAGTTTGAGAATGTGACAAGGTGCTGATTTACTTAGCAAACACTTGACAAAAGTGCAGCGAAATCTGCACTTTTTGTCTATATACTTTAAGTAAAGCTTTTCATGCATAATGGTGTGGCGTTATGCAGACAATAATTAGGAGACGGCATGCCTCGTTTTATACAAATCTTACAAATAATTCTTGCTGTTGTGGTGGGTGGCTTTGTTGGCTATGACTTGATTCTTCACGGAATCAGTATCTTTGATGAAAAATACGTCACGATTACCTGTGTACTGGCGATTATCTTGGAAATTGCGCTATTCGTTATCTTTAAGCTGATTGAAGACGATTAGGGTATTCCGCTCAGGCTTGAATAATGAGCCAAAAGTCAGAACGCCAAAGCCTCTGAAACTCATCAGGGGCTTTTTTGTTTTAGGCTGTTGCAACTTGTGGTGTGCAGTTTGTTCATCTGTGATTAATGTATGTAAAATTAGACTCATACTGGTATGACATGACAAAACGAGTGAGATAAATAAAAAAGCATGAAAAGAATAACAAAAGAAGTGAATGACTTTATCAGCCGTGGCATGGATTCCAATGTTCGAATTGCCGTTACAGGGTTATCCCGTGCCGGTAAAACGGCATTCATTACCTCGCTCGTGAATCAACTTCTTCATACGGCGACTCACGATAACTTACCGTTGCTTGTTGCGGCGAGAGATAAACGTCTGATCGGTGCAAAGCGCGAACCTCAAAGCAATATGATGGTACCTCGCTTTGCTTATGATGATGCGATCAGTCAAGTTCATGCAATGCCACCTCAATGGCCAGTCCCAACTCGCGACGTGAGTGAAATTCGTTTATCGCTCAAATATAAGCCGAACAAAACCACCAAAAAACTCTTGAGCAAGACCGCCGTACTCAACGTTGATATCATCGACTACCCGGGGGAGTGGTTATTGGATTTGCCTCTGTTGGACATGGACTTTGCAACATGGTCGGAGACGCAATTTAATGCGCTTAAAGGCCAACGAGGTGAATTAGCCCAAACATGGCTTGCTGAGCTAGATCGCGTGGATCTCAATGACACCGTGAATGAAAAGCAGCTGGAAAAAGTGTCCCACGCTTACACTGACTATTTGCATTGCTGCAAAAGCGCTGGGCTGCATTGGGTACAGCCTGGTCGCTTTGTCTTGCCTGGCGAATTATCAGGTGCCCCCGTTCTTCAGTTCTTTCCATGCAAATTTGACGCGGAAAAAAAACCTATCAAAGGCAGTAATTTAGCCATGCTTGAAGCTCGCTTTCATGAGTATCAAAACAAAGTTGTGAAGGCGTTTTATAAGCATCACTTTGCCACCTTTGACCGTCAAATCGTGTTAGTTGACTGCTTGCAGCCGTTAAATGCTGGAGATGAAGCGTTTTACGATATGCGTCAAGCGCTAGAGCAAATCATGCACAGTTTTCGATATGGACGCAGCAGCTTTTTGAGCCGGTTGTTTTCACCCAAGATCGACAAAGTACTTTTTGCTGCAACCAAAGCTGACCACGTAACCCCAGAGCAGCACCCAAACTTAGTCTCTTTACTTCAGCAAATGGTGCATCCAGCGTGGCAGACTGCCGCCTACGAAAATATAGAGATGAGCTGCATGAGTATAGCGTCTATTCAGGCTACGACCCCTGGCTTTATCAACTCTGGAGATAAAAACATTCCGGCTTTGCAAGGCACCACGCTTGATGGTGAGTCGATGACAATGTTCCCTGGTGAAGTACCTAAAAAATTACCGAACGCTGCGTATTGGCAAAACAGTGGCTTTGACTTCACCTCCTTTCGTCCAATGCCTTCGTCAATGGATGAACCAATGAAGCATATACGTTTAGATAAAGCGTTAGAGTATCTGATTGGAGACAAGCTGAAATGAATGAGTTTAAAAAGAAGCAAGTCTTCTCTGAAAAAGAACTAAAAGATGAACGCCGTAATGAGTTCGAGGAGTTGACCGCACAAAAAGCCTTCACCGATCGTGAAACGTTTGTGCCCGTCGCGGTTCAAGAAGAGCAAACAGAAAGTAATCCTGAACTGCAACTCGAACATGTGATTCGCCCTAAGCCCGGTCGCAAGTGGTTAGCAACTGGCGTGCTGACGACCTTTTCTGGCTTGGTCGGGTGGCAGGCCGTCGACTCAGTGATTACCGCGGTCCAAACGTCCGATTGGCTGGCACTAGGTTGGACTGGATTAATCACAGCGCTCGCGGGCCTTGGCGTTGGCGCGATTGGTAAAGAGCTGTGGAAGTTGCGTAAACTGAGAAATCACTTTAGTGTCCAAGAGGAAAGTGAAGCGCTTCTTCGTAGCGACAGCGTGGGAAAAGGCAAAGCATTTTGTGAAAAAGTCGCTGAGGAAAGTGGCGTACTGGCTGAAAATCCTGGCTTTGATCGATGGGCAAACAGTGTTAATCCGGCACACAGTGACGCTGAAATTCTTGATATGTATGACTCAATGGTCGTGACTCAACAAGATAAACTCGCGACGAAAATCGTTTCTCAGCACGCTACTGAATCTGCGGCCTTAGTGGCGGTCAGTCCACTTGCCGCGGCAGACATGTTGCTGGTGGCGTGGCGCAACTTTAAAATGATCGACAACCTATCAAAAGTCTATGGTGTCGAGTTAGGCTACGCGTCGCGCATCAAATTGTTCAAAGCAGTATTCGTGAACATGGCGGCGGCGGGAGCCAGCGAACTGGCAATAGATGCAGGTATGGATCTCATGTCGATGGATCTTGCAGGGAAAGTTTCGGCGCGCGCAGGGCAGGGGTTAGGCGTTGGTATTCTCACCGCACGTTTAGGTCTAAAAGCCATGGCGCTGTTACGTCCACTACCATGGCACCCTGATCGTCAAGTCAAGCTTGGTACGATTCGAAAAGCCATTGTGGCGAAAGTTGCATCAATCACGATGAAACCTTAACCAATATCACTTTTGAACGATAGCACTGCTTGACGCCATACTTTGGTTGATAGAAACTACTGTCAACTTTTCCTGACAGTTGTGAATTGGGATATTTTCAGTGCGTCTTGAAGTCTTATGTGAAGATAGACTCGGTCTTACCCGAGAACTGCTCGATATTTTAGCGTCTAAAAGTATCGACTTACGAGGTATCGAAATTGATATCAGTGGCATCATCTACTTGAACTGCCCAGATATCGACTTTGATACCTTTAGTGAGTTGATGGCAGAAATACGCCGTATTTCTGGGGTAAAAGACGTACGTAAAATTCAATTTATGCCCATGGAGCGACACAATACTGAGTTGCTCTCGTTGGTCGATAATTTACCCGATCCAGTGTTTGCCATTGATCTTAAAGGGGCTGTTGACATGGCGAATATGGCGGCGTTATCACTACTCGGGTTGGACAAGCAAGAGGTGATAGGAACGCAAATCGGAGCTTTGCTACCGAGTGTTCATTTTTCACGTTGGTCAGAGGGTGTGAATACACGTACCCGTGAAAACCTTGTCCTCGACGGATTAGATTACGTGCTGGAACTGATGCCGGTGTATATTCGAGATGAAGCGAAAAACTCGACATTAGCCAGTACTCTGATGACAATACGCTCTAGCCAGCAGGTGGCAAAAGTGGATGAAACTCTACCACTGCACAACCCGTTAGGTTTTGAGCACTTTGTTGGCTTATCTAATCGCCATAAAGCTTTAATGACCCAAGCTAAGAAGCTATCTGTTTTGGACCAACCTCTGTTGATCGAAGGAGAAACCGGCACCGGCAAAGAGATGCTTGCGAAAGCTTGTCATAGTCGTTCTGGCCGAGCTAGCAAACCCTTTTTGGTCCTGAGCTGCGCTTCCATGCCCGATGATGTTGCAGAAACCGAGCTGTTTGGTCATGCTCCTGGCTCATTTAACCACGAGCAAGGGCACAAAGGTATTTTCGAGCAGGCAAACGGCGGTACGGTTTTCCTTGATGAAATCGGTGAAATGAGTTCACACCTGCAAATAAAGCTTCTGCGATTTCTTCAGGATGGTAATTTCCGCCGTGTTGGAGCAGAAGACGAAATGCACGTCGACGTCCGAATCATTGCTTCTACCAAACACAATCTGGCCGAGTTGTCCGAAGCGGGGCGTTTTAGAGAAGATCTTTATTATCGGCTTAACGTACTCACATTAACGATTCCGCCATTACGTAAGCGGTCTAACGATGTTGCACCGTTGTTGGAATTGTTTGTCACTAAGCATGCTCAACAGTTGGGGCTCGATAAGCCAGAGTTTGATCAAGGGCTGGTGGATGCGTTGGTTAATTATCAATGGCCGGGGAATATGCGTCAGTTAGACAACATGGTGCTGCGTGCGCTCACAGAAATGGACGGGCCGATTTTGAAAGCCGAGCATTTCAACCTACCACAACCTCAGTCAGTTGGGGGGAGTAGTGCGACACTCAATTTGGATGGCTCACTGGATGAGATCATGCGAGATTACGAATCGCAGATTCTCGAGCGTTTGTACCAATCATTCCCATCAAGTCGTAAATTAGCAAAACGCCTCAATGTATCTCACACCTCTATTGCAAATAAGTTGCGTGACTATGGGATTCGCAAGAACTAAGACAAGCTCATGAGTCTATGGAAGTCGACATCTATAATGGAAGATAAAAGCTCATCCGTCGCCGTACATAAGTTGGACGGCGACTTACTGCTCAGAACTGCCGAAATTGGCGATGCTGATATGATCGCCGAGTACTTTAACACCAATCGAACGTACTTAAAGCCCTTTGAGCCTAAGCGAGAGGAGGCGTTCTTTACTGTCAACGGTTGGTTGCAAAAGCTGATTAAACTCAACGAACTACATCGCTTGGGACTCGGTTACTATTGCTTGCTCATTGATCACGAGACTCAAAGCATGCTGGGTACGATCTCCTTCAGTGGCCTGACGAGATTTCCGTTTTACTCATGCAATGTTGGTTATTCACTTTCTCAAACCGCGCAAGGGCATGGCTACATGCGTCGAGGTTTGAAAATGGCGTGTGATTACATGTTTGATGTTCAAAAAATGCATCGAATTCAAGCGGGTTATATGCCACGTAACAAACGTAGTGAAGCGGTGCTAGAGCACGTAGGATTTAACAGAGAAGGGTATGCAAAAGATTACCTGTTGATCAACGAGCGTTGGGAAGACCATATCTTAACTGCATTGATTAATCCAAATTGGCAGCCCGAGGCACGTAAACATGGATAGATTGGAAAAGCAGTTAACGCTTCTCATAGAGTTAGACCAGTTAAAAACGGTACTGCGACGTACAAGGATCAAAAGTGCTGATGGACGTTTAGAAAACAGCGCGGAGCATAGTTGGCATGTTGCTTTGATGGCGGTTTTAATGCAAGAGCATGCAAACGCGCCTGTCGATATCTCACGAGTCATGAAAATGCTCTTAATCCATGATGTTGTTGAAATAGATGCTGGGGATACGTTTGTCTACGATGTTGCTGCAGCAGAAAAGCAAGCGGAAAAAGAAAGCAAAGCAGCGCAGCGTTTGTTTGGTATACTGCCGAGCGATCAAAGTGAAGAATTACTGACACTGTGGTATGAATTTGAAGCCGCAGAAACAGACGATGCAAAATATGCCAAAGCGCTGGACCGTCTGATACCCATGCTTTTGAACTTTCATAACAATGGCCAAAGTTGGCAAGAGCACGGTGTAACAAAAGAGCAAGTGCTTACCGTAAATAAAAGAATTGAACTTGGCTCTGTTTCACTTTGGGACAAAGCCAAAGAAATGATTGAAGAAGCCACCGACAAAGGATGGCTGAAGTCGTAATAAAGGAGACTGAATGTCTTATTTGCCTTTGGACCAATACCAAAGAAAATGGATTTTTACCCACCAGTCGATGCCGGTACCGGAAGAAGACTTAGCTCAGATTAAGCCAATGACTCAGGCTCGAGCAGCTCAATTTTGGAAAGAGAACATCAGTGCTCAAAGTCCAGACATGGACAGACTAAGTGCTCAAGATTGGCCGATGAAAGACTCAAACTGGACATCTCAAACCAGTTGGATGGCTGAGTGGGAATCCGATGAGCCTGAATTACCAGAAGATGTAGAAGCACACATCGATTGGCAAGATGATGTGACGGTTTATTTCTGTTACGAGAAGTACAACATTGTCGAAACTAAATGGGCAATATTCAAAAAGCATTGGAAAAATTTTCTATTCTACGATGACGGACCAATTTTAATCGGTCGCCGCCGTTCCCAAGCCCTATGGTTTGATTCAAAGGGTAACGTCAAACTCGGTGAACGCCATTAGTTCTACTATTTAAATATTATTAAGCCACCTAATCGGTGGCTTTTGTTTTTTTAAAGGCTTGATAGTGGGCTTTGAAATTTCATATCAAGAGAAAGCGGTGTTTGGAAAAATCCCTGTAAAGAAAAACAATATAACGCTTAATCCAAAATAGGTAGCTTTCGATAGTTTGTTCGAGTAATGACGAGTTAACTTATGTTCTTTCAAGCTAAGTAGGAATTGGGATTTCATAAGGTGTAATGAATCTGTTTTTTTTATACAGTATTTTTAAATTAGCACTCACTCAGGAATTAACCTGCTTTTAACCATATAAATGCGTGTACGAGCACAGAGAGTCACACTATATATACATGAGTTTCATATACATAGGTGGTAGTATGTGAAACTAGTTTAGAGGTAAAGAAGGCGGAACGTTTAGCTGAAAGGCGGCTAAAAGCGGTATAGAAATCGTTAGGCTAATCGTGAGAAATTCATATTTCATTCCCAGTTCAAGGGAAATTGAGAAGAGAGCAAAAGTAGTACGTGTTGTAAGAATGCTACTTCAAGTCTATTTAGCAGGTAATAAATGAATATACTTCTAATGATAGCTACAGTTTTTTTGGCTAAATTTATCGGTTCACAAATGGGTTTCACCTATAGCTTATTTTCTGAACCATTCAGTCTTAAACTAGCTCTCATTGACTTTAGTTTATATGTCGTTGCTGGTGTGGTCATAAATTTTGTTTATAACAAGGCTAAACATGCATTTAAGACCTTCAGGCAGAATTAGCCTAACAAGTTATTGGACTCTCGCTCTAATGCAATTTCGACATTGGTGAAGTGAACGACATACAGAATATTAGGAAGATTGGCTTAGCTTAGGAAATATGTATGAATGATAAGTATTTTTTGTACTGGAGCAAGGTTAGGAAGCAGAGCTTTCTCGTCTGGGCTTTAAAAAGTACTGCGGTAATGGCAGTTGCCTTTGTAGTGTTTAACATTTTGATTAACTATCCGTCATCAGATGCAGAAAGCGTGTTAATGTACGTAAAAGCCAATGTCGTACAATACTCGATCTTTCCATGTTTAATGTTTTTCGTTAACTGGGGCATATGGTTACATAGAGAAAGCAAGTTTAAGGTCGAGCTACAGCGAAGAAATGTCGAATAACACATATGAGCCTTCTGCCTATCAATAGACAATACTGTTCCTTTGGCTGCGTTAGCAGCCAACCCTTCTCGAACAACAAAGTTATCTACTTCGCTTTGTCATTTCGGTCTCTCCGCTGCCTATGGCTTTTCATAGGGTCACTAGACATTTATCGATTAACCCTGACCGGCGCTATTCAAAAACAAGGCTAAACAATGGCTTTCCAAGATCGTTGTTATTAGCCTACTTTATACGTGACTTGGGTTGTGAAACTTCAAATATATTATGAAATGGATTGCACTTGGTAATAGTATCAAGGTGATCAATTTTAAAGGATGTATAGTAATGTTGGAACGCATAGAAAAAATACTAGCTCTCAATGATATTGCTTATGAAAGCAGTGAAAGTACCATGTATGTAAAACTTGGTGGTCTCAGCTCAAGGGTCAAAATTAAGTATGACTATGCGGACAACTCCTACAAATTTAGTTGTGGGGAGTTGAGAATGTTCATGTCCAGTATCATCTTCTTTTGTATGGCATTCAACACACTCTCCCAAGTTAATCTCGGGCTATGGAATGGATATGCAGCAGGCTTAATGTTTGCTATAGCCATTGGAAATCTGTTTTCAGTGATAGCCACCAATATACAAATGTTAGATTTACGAGCGCAACTCCGTCAGGAAGGTGTGTACTTGAAATCAGGCACATAACAAGCCTAGGTGATTTTTCTCGGAATACATGGAGTTGTTTGGCAAAAGCATTATGGATTAACAAAGTTACAAGTAATGCATTTAACCGGAAATGAGCGCTCAAGGTCAGTTATTACAAATCTTGGTGTAAAGGAGAAAATTACATGATTAACAGCAGTGATTTTCTATTGAGTGATGGCACTCTGAGATTTAAAAATGATGAATACCCACTATCAAAAGTCAAAGGCGTGCGGGTAAAAACGAACACTTTAAAAGACCATGTTCTCAGGGTTATTGTGGTTGGTTTCATTGTTTCAAGTATTGTTTGGGTAATATGCCCAGACGGTTTCGGGCAATTGACGGCTCCGTTATCGCTGTTGTTGGGAGCGATTGCTGGGGGGGTGTCAGCCAAAAAATATGAGCTTCAAATTGAATTTCAGCACTCAGACGAAACTGGATTGCAATGGATCTCTGTGGCTAAATCTAGTAAGCAAGCAGGATTTAAGGTTTTTGAAAATCAAGCAAAAGAAATTGGTGTAAAAATTATATAGCGAACGGCTCAAGAGGGGCGCTGCAACGTATGGCTTTTTTAGCTTAAATCGACTTTTCTATTTACTGCATATTTGGTTTGAATCGGTTTTTGTGTTTCCGGTGTTATAATATGTTTTGTGGTAGTGTGACTTACTACTCAAGCAGAAGTTAAAAGTAAAAGAGGCATTATGACTAAAGTCTATTTCGTCTGTGGGTTTATTGGCTCGGGTAAAACTACTTATTCTAAAGTGCTTGCAGATAAGTATAAGGCGTTTCGCTTCTCGATAGATGAATGGATGATTCCTCTGTATGGGGAACATATGGAACGCGAAGTTTTCGATCGTCGTTTGGCTACGCTACAAGAGTTATTCAAAGAATCTGCTCTTCAACTCTTTTCACTTGGTGTCCCGGTTATTTTCGATTTTGGATTTTGGCGAGAAGCCGACCGAGCCGCATTTATTGATTGGGCCTCGAAAGTGGGGATTGAGAGCGAAGTCCATTATCTTGATGTCCCATTTGAAACTTGCAAACAGAGAGCGTTCGCTCGAAATTCAGACTTGAATGGCAAGTCGTATGAAATGACAACAGAAATGTTAGAATTATTCTGGTCTTGGTTTGAAATTCCAACTTCAAAAGAAAATGTTGTCTGGATAAATAGAGATACTGAACCACACTTGTAACAATTTTTCCATAATATGGAAACACCTACATGAAAACAATGGACATTAAAATAATGTTAAAATCCTCATGCGTAATATTGTCAATATTATCATTTAGTGTATTTTCTTCGGAGAATTGCTTGGAGTTTTCTGGATGTGAAAGAAAATCTTGCGAAATTGAACAGAAAATACAGGAAGCTGAATTGTCTAATAATCAGAATAAGATTAAAGGGCTTAAAGTCGCTTTAGCAGAGGTAAAATCTAGTTGTAGCAACATAAACATCAAGGATGAGTTATCCGATGAGATTAAAGAAGTTCAAAATGAAATTGCTCGGTATAACGTAGATTTAGAAGAAGCAAAAAAAATTGGGAAAGAGACCAAGGTAAAAAAATACCAAAATAAAATTAAAGAAGAAGAGCGTAAACTAGAATTGCTTTTACAAGAGTTATCTGAATTAGATGAGTAAAAGCTAGCATATATATTCAAGTGACCTCAAGATGCAGGACTCAGAGCTTTATTAATCAGTTCAATCTAAATAACAGCAGAAATGGTGATTCCCTTTCAAGGTGTCCGAGAACGATTGATGAGCTTAGCGAGTATGTGATTGTTAGCTTGTGCTTACTTGTGTAATGTCAGTGCTCTAACCCTTCCACCATGTAATCGTTCAGTGCATGGTGAATATTCGATTACAAGGTCAAATCGCTCTTTGCATTCTAAATGTGAGCTATGTACAATCTGTGTTCCGATAATGGTCCGGTATTCGTGTTACCGAGAGGCCGTTAACGCTCTCCAAAATATCTTTTAATTTGAATAACATGTGTTGCTTGGTATGCAACACCACTGTAAAGGACATAGCATGCCTATAATTACTCTTCCTGACGGTAGTCAGCGTCAATTTGACAATCCAGTATCTACAATGGAAGTTGCGCAATCGATCGGTCCTGGTCTTGCAAAAGCAACCATCGCTGGCCGTGTTAATGGTAATCGCGTTGATGCGTGTGACCCTATCGAAGAAGATGCAAGCCTAGAAATCATCACAGCAAAAGATGAAGTAGACGGTCTGGAAATCGTTCGTCACTCTTGTGCTCACCTTCTTGGTCACGCCTTAAAACAACTTTATCCGCACGCTAAAATGGCGATCGGTCCAACGATTGATAGCGGTTTCTACTACGATATCGACTTAGACGAGTCTCTAACGCAAGACGATCTTGAAAAGATTGAAAAGCGTATGAAAGAGCTTGCGAAAACCAAGTACGAAGTCGTTAAGAAGAAAGTCAGCTGGCAGGAAGCACGTGATACGTTTGAATCACGTGGCGAACCGTACAAAGTGGAAATCCTAGACGAAAACGTTTCTCGTGACGATCGTCCAGGCCTTTACCACCACGAAGAATACATCGACATGTGTCGTGGTCCTCACGTTCCTAATATGAGCTTTTGTCAACATTTCACGCTATTGAATGTTGCAGGTGCATACTGGCGTGGTAACAGCGACAACAAAATGCTTCAGCGTATCTATGGTACAGCCTTCCACGACAAGAAAGCATTGAAAGCTCACCTAACTCGTCTTGAAGAAGCTGCGAAGCGTGACCACCGTAAAATCGGTAAGCAACTAGACCTGTTCCATATGCAGCAAGAAGCGCCGGGTATGGTGTTCTGGCATCACAATGGTTGGTCAATCTTCCGTGATCTTGAGGTTTTCATTCGAGCGAAGCTAGACGAATATGGTTACCAAGAAGTAAAAGGTCCACTTATGATGGATCGTGTACTTTGGGAGCGCTCTGGTCACTGGGACAAATACGCAGATGCCATGTTCACGACTTCTTCTGAGAACCGTGAATACGCAATTAAACCAATGAACTGCCCTGGTCACGTACAGATCTTTAATCAAGGTCTAAAATCATACCGTGATCTACCGCTACGTATGGCTGAGTTTGGCTCATGTCACCGTAATGAACCATCAGGTGCACTACACGGTATTATGCGTGTACGTGGCTTTACTCAGGACGACGCTCATATCTTCTGTACAGAGAGTCAGATCCAAGAGGAAGTAACAAACTGCATTAAGATGGTTTATGATACGTACCAAACTTTCGGTTTTGACAATATCGTAGTGAAGCTGTCTACTCGTCCAGAAAAACGTGTAGGTTCTGATGAAATCTGGGATCAATCTGAAGAAGCATTGAAACTGTCGCTTGAATCAATGGAAATTCCATATGAGATTCAAGAAGGTGAGGGTGCATTCTACGGTCCTAAGATTGAGTTCACGCTATATGACTGTCTAGACCGTGCATGGCAATGTGGTACTGTTCAATTAGACTTCAATCTACCAGGTCGCCTAGGTGCAACTTATGTAGGTGAAAACAATGAACGTCTTGTTCCGGTAATGATTCACCGTGCGATTCTAGGTTCACTAGAACGTTTTATCGGTATTCTTATCGAAGAGTATGCTGGTTTCTTCCCAACGTGGTTGGCGCCAGAACAAGCAGTTCTTATGAATATTACTGATAAGCAGTCAGATTATGTTCATGAAATCGTACAAAAACTGCAAAAAAGTGGAATTAGAGCAAAAGCGGACTTGAGAAATGAGAAGATTGGCTTTAAAATCCGCGAACACACTTTGAAGCGTGTACCATATATGCTTGTTGTCGGTGACCAAGAAATGGAAGCTGGCGAAATTGCAGTTCGTACTCGCAAAGGTAAAGATCTCGGTAAATTTAAAGTGGATGACTTTATTGCATACATCCAAGACGAGATTTCAAGCCGTAAGCTCAATCTGGAGGAATAAGCTATTAAAGGCGGAAGACGCGGCCAACAGCCGGTAAAACAAAACCCACACCGTTTAAACGGTGAAATTCGTGGCGTTCGTGAAGTTCGACTAACAGGTGCTGATGGTGAATCAGTTGGTGTTGTATCGATCCAAGAAGCGATTGCTGCTGCTGAAGAAGCAGGTATGGATCTTGTTGAGATTAGTCCTAACGCTGAGCCGCCAGTTTGTCGTGTGATGGACTACGGTAAATTCCTCTTTGAGAAGAGCAAAGCTGCGAAAGAGCAGAAGAAGAAGCAAAAGCAGATCCAGATTAAGGAAGTTAAATTCCGTCCTGGGACTGATATCGGAGACTATCAGGTAAAACTACGCAACCTGACTGGTTTCCTTGAAGACGGCAACAAAGTGAAGGTAACAATTCGCTTCCGTGGCCGCGAGATGGCACACCAAGACATCGGTGTCGACGTTCTAAACCGCTTGAAAGAAGATACTGCAGAAATTGCTGTAGTGGAATCTTTCCCTAGCCGTATTGAAGGTCGTCAGATGATCATGGTGCTAGCCCCTAAAAAGAAGTAATTAACGGCTCATCAAGTAATTAAAGCCTAGCCGCGTTCCTTATAATAAAGGTATATACGGCTAGGTTTTGTTCGCCCTAATTACATTGTTATTAAACTACTACAATGCGGAGTTATTCATCATGCCTAAGATGAAAACCAACAAAGGTGCTGCTAAGCGTTTCAAGAAAACTGCTGGTGGTATTAAGTACAAGCACGCTACAAAACGTCACATCCTGACTAAGCGTACTACTAAGAACAAGCGTCAACTACGTCCTAATGCAATCCTTCCTAAATGTGAAGTGGCTGCAGTAATTCGTATGTTGCCATACGCTTAATTCTTTTTAGTTATCAATCGTTTAGTTTAGGAGAAGCATAATGCCTCGCGTAAAACGTGGTGTACAAGCTCGTGCACGTCATAAGAAAGTTCTAAAACAAGCTAAAGGTTACTACGGAGCACGTTCACGTGTTTACCGCGTAGCTTTCCAAGCAATCACTAAAGCTGGTCAATACGCTTACCGTGACCGTCGCGCTAAGAAACGTCAATTCCGTCAACTTTGGATTGCACGTATCAATGCGGCATCTCGTCAAAATGGTCTATCTTACAGCCGTTTCATCAACGGTCTTAAGAAAGCATCTATCGAGATCGACCGTAAGATCCTAGCGGACATCGCAGTATTCGACAAATCTGCATTTGCAGTTCTAGTTGAAAAAGCGAAAGCTGCTCTTTAATTAGCAGTTTAGGTTTAAGAAAAGGAGAGCATTCGCTCTCCTTTTTTATTTTTCTATACCCTACAAAGTCACTTTTTCCAGTCTATGCTTGTCTCTAATCTCTGGTCAGCCCACCTCACCGTCTCCCTCACACAATAACCTTGTTTGTCGCAATAACCCTATCATTGTCTTATCTAGACCTAATTTTAATGCTAGATTAATTCAGGTAAGTTTTAATGCGCTAGGAGAATCAAATGATTTATACAACAACGGACACTATTCCCGGAAAAAACATTGCTGAAATCAAAGGGGTCGTTACAGGGAACGTGGTTCAATCTAAACATATTGGTCGTGACTTAATGGCTGGAATAAAAAGCATTGTTGGTGGGGAGATCCGCGGCTATACCGAAATGATGACTGAGGCAAGGGACATCGCAATCCAGCGCATGGTAGAAGAAGCGACGAACAAGGGGGCTGATGCTATTGTCGGGATTCGTTTTACAACAAGCTCTATTGTTGATGGTTCCTCTGAAATCCTGGCTTTTGGTACTGCGGTGAAGCTTGCAGACTAGTCGTTTATTTGCGATGACTGCATGGTATAAGTGAAGTATCAAAAAGTATGATGGGGCTTGAGTGAAAGCCTCATTTGTTAATGTCTCTTAAAAGCTTTCTGCGTCATTCTAAATCCAACTATAAACAACTCGACCAATGAGTATATGTGTGAATTATTATTCACAATACCTGTCTTTTATTGCATTGGATTATCCATGTATCTTAACGTTATTTTTCTTAGTACGCCTTTTAATGATGTTTGATTAACGCAAAGTGTGATTTTGTGCCAAGCATTTGTGTCTTTAATAAGTGATGTAGACCATAAACCTATTAATAATATCAATGAAATTGAGCGAAGTAATATGTCATGGAAATGTGAAAACTGATATATTGATGAATAATTATTATTACAATTAAATTGTAAAAACTGGTTATTATCAAAAGGAAAATGAATGCGAGATTTGACTCCTGAATATTTGCTCGCGGCTCTACGACAAGCAATTAAAACGAAAGGGCTCACATATCGAGAACTGTCAGAGAGAATGGGGATGCCTCTATCGACACTCAAAAGGCATTTGACGAGTAGTAACTTAGGGGTGGATAAGTTACTTGAGTATTGTCGCGCCGTTGATTGTACTTTAGATGAGTTACAAAAATTAGCCGACCAACTTCAAGGTGATGACGAAGATTACTTCAGTCGAACGCAAGATGAAGTCTTCTTCCAATTTCCTCGCCTTTATGATTTTTACCGCGAGCTGCGCATGCTACGAGGCAAAGACGGGTACTCAATTATTAAGAAAAAGTATGAACTAAGTGAACAGAGTATGTCTGATTACCTTAATGCTTTAGAGTTGCTTGATCTGGTTTATGTTGATGAAAACAATAACATTACACTTCACGGTCCGCTTTACTACAGTTATGCAGAGAACTCAAAGCTCAACGACAAATACACAGAAATCATTAAGAAGCAGGCGACCTCACACGATAAATGCGTTCGCGTAGCGCTAGCTCGGATGAAGATAACCGAAGAGCAACTGCTGCAATTGGAAGAGCAAGTGGCGAAAGCAGTACTTGATTTCCATTCTGAAAACATGGTGGCGGAAAACTTTGATGTGTCAGATTTTAGCAATGTTGTCTTGTTGGCAGGTCCGCATCAACCTGTCACGTTTTCTGATGGTATCACCGAAACCGAAGCGCGCTTTATCGACGATATTCGTTATGCGATAGCTTCCGCTGGAGAAAAACCAAGTTTGTCCATTTAGGACAAATCTGTCCCTCGGACTCAGCCAATATTTTTCGGAATCTGTTTACCGGAGCGTCATTGGTTGGGTTCTGGCGCTTTACCTCTTCACACTTGTTCCCATTTCTCAACAGACCCTAGATAAGTATTAGATCAGATTCATACTTGTAATACGTAATTTATGTATTATTATGACGATGTGTCATTTATGACGGTTCGTCATTTTTCATCTGGCGTTCCTGCATTGCATAATCGTGTTACAATTACCAAGAATGTGTTGGTATACGGATCAAAGGATTATGTTTAACTTTCTCAGTGAGAAGGATAGTAAGCAAGATGGGTTGTGTACTTCTTCCGGATTAACGAAAAAGCAACAGGCGATTGCGGATCGAGAGATAGAGCTGATTCAGTTGGCAAAGTCTCTGGTTCAAGAGCAAGGTTTTGCTAACTTAACGATGGATAAGCTGACAGCGGCTAGCCCTTATTCGAAGGGGACGATCTACAATCACTTTTGTAGCAAAGAAGATGTCATCTTAGCGCTTTGTATTCATTCGTTAAAAAGTGAGGCATTGTTTTTTCAGCGGGCTATTAACTTTGAGGGTAATACCCGGGAGAAAATTATCGCTATGCACGTTGGTTACCGCATCTATGCTCGTATGGAGCCGGTGCTTTCTACCTGTGCTATTGTAGCTAAGACCCCTTGGGTGCTGGAGAAAGCATCACCTAAGCGCGTGAATGAGTTGAATAACTTGGAAGAGCAGGTGATAGACGGCGCTGATGCGTTGGTCAACAGTGCTGTAGAGTGTGGAGACCTTAAGTTTTCGCCCGCAATTGGTGCTGATGCTATCGTTTTCGCCAATTGGTCTATTGCTTTTGGTTCCAATGCGCTCGCGCAAAATGCATCAAATAGCCGGTGCATTCAACGCATTCAAGACCCATTCTCGGTATTGCATAACGCGAACATGTTGCTCGATGGCTTGGGCTGGACTCCATTATCAACCGAATGGGATTACCGGAAAACTTGGCGTCGTGTCGAGCAGGAGTTGTTCGGTGACGAGCTTGCTTATTTAGAATCAGTGAATCGCTAAGTGGATAAGCCAGTCTGAGGTTAGATTGGCTTTTTAATACAACTAAGTGACGAATCGTCAAAAACTATCATTCAGTCTTGAGGCTATATCGAGGCTTATTGAGTACTGAGGGCTAAAATCCTCAACACAAAACGATGTCATGCAGCAATTGCTGTTTTTTTAGTTATTAAATTTGACGAAACGTCACAAAGGAGAGTGTGATGCCTGATCATAACGTCCACAAGAGTGAAGAAGCCGGATGGGGTAAGGTTCCAATCAAGTACAGTGTTTGGGTCGTTATGGCCACGATTATACTGATTACCATTGCAACCATTGGAGGGAAGAATCTCTATTTTCGCGGAGATTACGATATCTTCTTCGATGAAAATAACCCCCAACTGCTAGCATTTGATGAAATCCAAACAACGTTTGCAAAGTCAGATAGCCTAGCATTAGTGATTGCACCTGAGAGTGGCACCGTTTTTACGCCAACGACTTTAACTCTGATTCAAGAAATTACGGATGAAGCATGGCAGGTTCCGTATTCGACCCGTGTTGATTCTATGGCTAACTATCAACATACAGAAGCATCGGATCATGATCTCCTTGTAGAAGATTTACTCTATCAAGACTACCCACTGACTCCGGAAAGAATAGACAAAATCAAGCAAGTCGCACTCAGTGAACCGTTATTGAAAAACGGACTCGTTTCAGAAAATGGCGATGTGGCAGTGGTGAATATCACGGTGAATCTTCCAGAAGTTGATAAAACTGCAGAAGTGCAAGAGGTGGTGGCCTATATCGACAAAATGGTCGCACGTTACCAGCAAGCGTATCCCAATATGGTATTTCACAAAGCGGGTATCATCGCAATGAATCATGCCTTTATGACCGCCGCTCAAGATGACAGCTCGGTATTAGTACCAACGATGTTGTTGGTTATCTTGGTGTTTCTGACCTTGATGTTGCGTTCATTTCTGAGCGTTATCGCAACACTCATTGTGATTGTTGGCTCTGTGATGGTCACAATGGGGTTATCCGGTTGGGCGGGCATGTTCTTGAGCACAGCAACGGTAAATGTCCCTACGTTGATCATGACACTCGCAGTCGCTGACTGTGTGCACGTTATTGCCTCGATGCGTCAATCGATGCAAAACGGTATGAGTAAAGCCAGTTCTATTCAACGCAGCATTACGCTTAACTTCATGCCTATCTTGATTACTTCTGTGACCACCGCGATTGGATTTTTGATGATGAATATGTCGGATTCTCCAATCCTAAGAGACTTTGGCAATTTGTCTGCGCTAGGTGTCATTATTGCGTTCTTACTTTCGATTACTTTGCTTCCTGCATTACTTAACCTATTGCCAATTAAGGTAAAACCTTACCAAGCAGACAAACGTAAACACGTTATGGACCATTTAGGTGACTTTGTGGTGTCAAAGAGACGCACGTTGTTGCCGTTATCTGTGCTCGTCATTGCTGTGAGCGCGAGTTTGATTCCATTAAATAGCGTGAATGATGAATCGGTGGAGTACTTTGATAACAGTAACGAATTTCGCCGAGCGGCTGATTTTATGGAAGAGCGAATCAGTGGCATGACAAATATCAGTATTGCGATTAAAACCAATGAGTCACAAGGAATCGCAGCGCCAGAATTTCTCAATACCGTAGGAGACTTTTCAGATTGGTTAAGAGAGCAGCCAGAAGCGGATCACGTGGCGACACTCAGTGATGTTTATAAACGTCTGAATAAAAACATGCATGGTGACGATCAATCGTTTTATTCGTTGCCACAAGATCGGGAGCTCGCCGCACAATATTTACTCCTGTATGAAATGTCATTGCCATACGGGTTGGATCTCAACAATCAAATCAATGTCGACAAGTCGTCGCTCAAAATGGTTCTTACCGTAGAAAACTTAGGTAGTGTCGAACTTGTCGCCTTGGAAAATCGAATCTATCAATGGTTTGAGACAAACGCGCCGCAGTATGAGGTTGTAGCGTCTAGCCCTTCATTGATGTTTGCGCATATTGGCGAAACGAACATGGCCAGTATGTTGTCGACTTTGCCAATTACACTGGTGTTGATTTCTGCACTGCTAATTTTTGCGCTTCGCTCACTGAAACTTGGTGTTGTCAGCCTTGTACCTAATGTTGCTCCCGCGATCATAGGGTTTGGCATATGGGCGTTATTCTCCGGTGAAATTAATTTGGGACTGTCGGTGGTTGTTACTCTCACACTTGGCATTGTAGTAGATGATGCGGTTCACTTTCTGTCCAAATACCAAAGGGCGCGTAAGGAAGGCCAAAATGCAGAACAGGCGGTTCGTTATGCATTTCACACTGTTGGGCGAGCGTTGTGGATAACCACAGTGGTACTTGTCGCTGGTTTTTCTGTGCTTGCGATGTCCAGTTTTCGTCTTAACGCGGATATGGGGCAACTCAGCGCTATCGTTATATTCATCGCACTGGTCGTAGACTTTGTGTTCTTGCCAACCTTGTTGATGTTGTTTGATAAAGCCTCTTATGGCGATGTGGCAAATCATCACAAATTGAAATCAAACGACGCTCAAAATATCACCGCGACTCAGTTATAGCGGATCAAAGTCAATTACCACTAAGCAAAGGAGTGAACAATGAGTTTATTAAAACATGTCGTAACGGTATCGACGATCATGGTTTCATTATGTGCCAGTCATGTCTCGTTAGCGGATGAAACCAAAGGTTTAGAAATCGCAAAAGAGCGCAAAGCCCGAGATGAAGGCTGGGGAGATTCGGTAGCAACAATGGAGATGATTTTACGAAACGCTCAGGGCGAAAGCAGCACACGATTAATTCGATTGAATTCACTTGAGGTCGCCGATGACGGTGATAAAGGGTTGACCATATTTGATGAGCCAAGAGACGTTAAAGGAACGGCTTTCTTAAATCACTCGCATACGGTCGGAGCCGATGATCAATGGCTTTATCTTCCTGCACTGAAACGAGTGAAGCGCATCTCTTCACGCAACAAATCAGGGCCGTTTATGGGCAGTGAGTTTGCGTATGAGGATCTCAGCTCATTTGAGATTGAAAAGTATCACTTTAATTACCTCAAAGATGACTCGATAAACGGTCAAGATGCGTTTGTTGTAGAGCAAATTCCTACGGATAAGAACTCGGGTTATACAAAGCAAATTGTATGGGTAGACAAGGCTTATTATCGTCCTCTAAAGGTGGAGTATTATGACCGAAAGGGCACGTTGCTGAAGACCTTGACGTATTCGGATTACCAACACTATCTCGACCAATATTGGCGCGCTCACACCATGGCGATGATCAATCATCAAACAGGAAAAAGTACCGAGCTAACGACAACCGAAATGACGTTTAAGACCGGGCTAACTGATAATGATTTTCATAAAAACGTGTTAAAGCGAGTGAGGTAGTGGGGGAGACATGAAGAGATCAAACATTGGGTGGTTGCTGATTACAGCAGTCACCCTCTGCCCGGTGCCTCTAATGGCCGCTGAGCTAGCAGGTCAAGTGAACGTAGAGCATCGTCAGTTTTTTGAGCAAGGTTTGCAAGGCCAGGGAAAAGCGCAGACATCACTGGTGTTGCAGCCAGAATGGTACTGGGAAATACAAAATGGTGATGCGAGTTTTACCTTCACGCCTTTTTACCGTTTGGATAGTCTCGATGATGAGCGAAGCCATGGCGACATAAGGGAGGCTCTGTATCTTACCTATTGGGAGGATTATGAGTTTCGAGTTGGCATCAGCAAAGTATTTTGGGGAGTGACAGAGTCAGCACATTTAGTTGATGTCGTAAACCAGACGGATGCGATTGAAGCGGTGGATGGCGAAGACAAACTCGGTCAGCCAATGGTCCATTTTACTGCCTTCAAAGAGTGGGGAACCGTCCACGCCATGTTACTGCCTTATTTTAGGGAGCGCACGTTTGCGGGCAGTGACGGAAGGTTACGCACCGAACCGGTAGTGTCAGACGATGCTATGTACGAATCAAACCGAGAAGAAAAGCAGCTGGATGTGGCGCTTCGCTACTCAAAAATGCTTGGTGACTGGGACGTCGGGCTGAGTTATTTATATGGGACAAACCGAGATCCTTACTTTCGTTTTAAAGATGGTGAGCTTAAGCCCTATTACGCTCTGATGAGTCACGTAGGTCTCGATGTACAAGGTATTGTTGGGGACTGGTTATGGAAGCTTGAAAGTGTGTATCGAGATAGTGCCGATCACCATGTTGGGCTTGTCACCGGCTTTGAGTATACGGTCGTCGGTGCATTTGACACCGTATGGGATGTAGGGTTGATTGGTGAGTACCTCTATGACAGTCGTGGAAATAACGCACAAACTATTGGTCAAAATGATGTATTTGCTGGAGTTCGTCTGGCGTTCAATGACGAGGATGGAACGGAAGTGCTAACAGGAATCACTCAGGATCTCGATAACGCTGACGTATACAACGCCAAATTGGAAGCATCAAGCCGACTATCTAATCACCTTAAATGGCAAATCGATGCTTGGTTGTTCAAAAATGAAACGCCGACGGATTTGCTCTATTTCGCTCGAGATGATGACTTTATCGAGTTTTCCATTCAGTACTATTTCTAAAACAAATCCCGAATACAAAAGGGCGCAATTTAACGAAAGATGACATTTTTGACGTTTTTGTGCTCTTTTTATTCAATAACCTCTTCTTTTCGTAATTCAATTTGGCATTGGTGTCCGGTTTGGCTACTATGTACAGCTATCAAAAAACCAATCACTCCCTTATGGATACTACCAGCAGGTAGATGAGGAAACGATGCAACATCTAGAAGAGATCATTGCTAGCGCGAGCACTGCAATTGAAGCTGCCGAATCGCTAGTCGCACTTGATGAAGTGCGTGTTCAGTATCTGGGTAAAAAAGGTGAGCTCACTGCTCAACTTCAAAGCCTAGGCAAACTACCACCAGAAGAACGCCGTGAAGCTGGTCAAGAGATCAACAAAGCGAAAGGCGCTGTTCAGCAAGCGATCGCAGCTCGTAAAGATGCACTACAACGTGCTGAGCTAGAAGCGAAACTAGCGGCTGAAACTATCGACGTAACACTACCAGGTCGTCGTATTGAAAACGGTGGTTTACACCCAGTCACTCGCACGGTAGAGCGTATTGAAAAGTTCTTTGGTGAGCTCGGCTTTAACACTGAAGCGGGTCCTGAAATCGAAGATGCATTCCACAACTTTGATGCGCTAAACATTGCCGCTGATCACCCAGCGCGTACTGATCATGATACCTTCTTCTTTAATCCAGACTTGATGCTTCGTACTCATACGTCTGGCGTACAGATCCGTACGATGGAAAATGGCAAACCACCATTCCGTTTCATCGCACCGGGCCGCGTATACCGTAACGACTACGACCAAACACACACGCCAATGTTCCACCAAGTGGAAGGTATGCTGGTTGATGAGAACGTAAACTTTGCCCAATTGAAAGGTATTCTGCACGATTTCCTATGTAACTTCTTCGAAGAGGAAGTGGAAGTGCGTTTCCGTCCATCTTACTTCCCATTCACAGAGCCTTCAGCTGAAGTAGACGTGAAAGGCAAAAACGGTAAATGGTTAGAAGTTCTAGGCTGCGGTATGGTTCACCCGAACGTACTACGTAGCGTAGGCATCGATCCTGAAAAATACTCTGGTTTCGCATTCGGTATGGGTGTTGAGCGTCTAACGATGCTTCGTTACGGCGTGAACGACCTACGTGCGTTCTTCGAGAACGATCTTCGTTTCCTAAAACAGTTCAAGTAATCCAGAGGGTTCATCAACATGAAATTCAGCGAATCATGGCTTCGTGAGTGGGTAAACCCAGCGGTTACTACTGACGAACTCACTCATCAAATTACAATGGCCGGCCTAGAGGTAGACGACGTTCTTCCTGTCGCGGGTTCTTTCACTGGCGTTAAAGTGGGTCACGTTGTTGAATGTGGTCAACACCCTGACGCAGACAAACTACGCGTGACTAAAATCGATGTTGGCGAAGAAGAGCTTCTAGACATCGTGTGTGGCGCACCTAACTGTCGCCAAGGTCTGAAAGTAGCAGTAGCAACCGTTGGTGCTGTTCTTCCAGGCGATTTCAAAATCAAAAAAGCGAAACTACGTGGTCAGCCATCTCACGGCATGCTTTGTTCATTCACTGAACTAGGCATCGACGTTGAGTCAGACGGCATCATGGAACTAGCAGAAGACGCAGTAATCGGTACTGATTTCCGTGAATTCCTAGGTCTAAACGACGTCACGGTAGACGTTGACCTAACAGCAAACCGCGCTGACTGTTTCAGCATCCGTGGTATGGCTCGTGAAGTGGGCGTACTTAACCGCGCTGATGTGACCGAGCCAGCAGTAGAATCCGTTGCCCCTTCCATCGACGACAAAATCTCTATTGAAGTGAGCGCGCCTGCTGCGTGTCCACGTTACCTAGGTCGAGTGGTTAAAAACGTAAATGTTCAAGCAGAAACACCACTGTGGATGCAAGAAAAGCTGCGTCGTTGTGGTATTCGCTCTATCGATCCGGTAGTAGACATCACTAACTACGTGCTGCTAGAGCAAGGCCAACCAATGCACGCGTTTGATCTTGCGAAGATCGACGGTGGCATCGTGGTTCGTATGGCTGAGCAAGGCGAGAAGCTAACCCTTCTAGACGGCAGCGAAGCAGAGCTAAATGCTGATACTCTAGTGGTTGCTGACCACAACAAAGCCCTAGCAATTGCAGGTATCTTTGGTGGTGAAGAGTCTGGTGTAACTTCAGAAACGAAAGACGTTCTACTTGAGTGTGCATTCTTTGCACCTGACCACATCCGTGGTCGCGCTCGTAGCTACGGTCTACACACTGATTCTTCTATGCGTTTTGAGCGTGGTGTGGATTACGCACTGCAAGTAAACGCAATGGAACGTGCAACTCAGCTTCTTGTTGAAATTTGTGGCGGTGAAGTAGCACCTGTTGTTGCTGTTGAGTCTGAAGCAGACCTACCTAAGCCAAACAAAGTTGCTCTACGTCGTACTAAACTAGACAACCTACTAGGTCATCACATCGCTGATGCTGACGTAGTAGAAATTCTAGAGCGCCTAGGTTTAACTGTTGAAGCTTCAGAAGAAGGTTGGATGGCAGTAGCGCCAACATGGCGTTTCGATATCGCTATCGAGCAAGATCTTATTGAAGAAGTTGGCCGTATCTACGGTTACGACAACATTCCTAACCAACACCCAGCAGCAGCACTTAAGATGCACAACCACGTTGAAGCGGATATGCCACTTAAACGCGTTCGTGATCTTCTTGTTGACCGTGGTTACCACGAAGCCATCACTTACAGCTTCGTTGAGCCTGAGCAACAAAAGCTAGTTGTACCTGGTGTTGAGCCTCTAGTGCTTCCAAACCCAATTTCTGCAGACATGTCAGCAATGCGTCTTGGTCTTATCCAAGGTCTGCTGAACACGGTTGTTCACAACCAGAAGCGTCAACAGCCACGCGTTCGTTTATTTGAATACGGTCTACGTTTTATCCCATGTGAATCTGCAGAAAACGGTATGCGCCAAGAGCCTATGCTGGCCGGTGTAATTGCTGGTACTCGTAGTGAAGAGCATTGGGATATCGAAACAAACACGGTTGATTTCTTCGACCTTAAGGGCGATCTAGAAGCGATTCTAGAGCTATCTGCGAACGAAAAAGCGTACTCTTTTGCAGCAGCGAAGCATCCGGCACTTCACCCTGGTCAATCAGCGACAATCATCGTTGATGGCAAAGAGGTTGGTGTTATCGGTACCGTTCACCCAGAACTAGAGCGTAAGTTCGGTCTAAATGGTCGTACTATCGTATTCGAAATCGAATGGTCTGCAATCAACTCGAAAGTGATCCCTGAAGCGGTTCAGCTTTCTAAGTTCCCATCAAACCGTCGTGATATCGCGGTCGTTGTGGATGAAACAGTCGCATCTGGTGACATCGTTAACGCTTGTCTTGAGCAAGGCGGTGAGTTCCTAAAAGATGCAAAACTATTCGACGTTTACGTAGGTAAAGGCGTTGAAGAAGGTAAGAAGAGCTTAGCTATCGCGCTGACTCTGCAGTCCGTTGAGCGCACGCTTGAAGATGCAGATATCGCTGGTGCGGTAGACGCGATTGTTGCTCATGTTTCTGAGAAGTTTGGTGCAGCACTACGTGACTAAACGTTAGGTGGCTACCTTTCTTAAGAGACAAGAAACCCTGCTGATTCAGCAGGGTTTTTTTATGCTTATACGGAATACGGAACTGGTAATTGCCCTGTTCGACGCTCGACATAGGAACGATTGTACGTGAGCGCAATTTATCCCAACGATAAGGTGTAAGTTAAGAGAATTGGCAACGTTAATATGCTGAAAAAGTTACCGAAGAGGACCATGGAGGCGACTTTCATTGGTTCAATATTCAGACGTTCTGCAAACAGGTAGTTCATCACCGCTGGTGGTAACATGGTAAACAAGACCATCATCTGCAGTTGCATCGTCGGCAGAGGGATAAACCAATAAATTAATCCAAACGCAATGGCGCCTGTGGTTAATGACTGTACACTGCATATCACACCCACTTTTAAACCATCCAACCTTAAGTGACACATCTGTGCGCCAAGGGACAGTAACATGACCGGAATGGCAGCTTGGCCCAAAAGCGCTGTGGCTTCATACAGCGGACCCCATGCACCAAAGCCAGATAAGTTCAGCGCCATTGCAAGCGAAGCAGACAAAAATATCGGCATCTTAATCATTTGTTTGAAAGGGTTTCCGTTACTCAATATAGAGACACCCAAACTAACGTGAAGACAGCCAGAAACCACAAATAGCATGACTGCAGAAGAAAGAGCAACATCTCCAAAGGTATAAGTAAACAGGGGAATGGCTAGGTTGCCGCTGTTTCGGAACATGTGTGGTGGTGCCCAAGATTTAAAAGATAACCCAGTGATTTTACATACAGGGAGCATCACTAAACCAGGCACGACAACTGCCACAATTGCAGCCAACAGAAGAGGACCTTGGTTTGAATTTAATGGCATACTCACCAGCGATGAGAATACGAGGGCGGGAGTAAACACCTCCATATTGATGCGATTAATCGGCCGAAAGTCAGGCTTAATATATCGTCCGACAAGATAGCCAACGCCAACTAGAGCGAACACTGGGAACAGAATGCTGATGACTTGGTGAATCATGAATGCTCTTAAAAATGAGTAATTTGAAGAGGAACAAACAAAAGACACTAGCAGCCTTTATTCAAACCGTCACGAATAACCCTTGAGAACTTTGGGTTCAATCATTCTTTATCATCGCTTAGTTGTACTGCGCAAAATTAGAGACTTAGATGTGAAATTGAGACAATCCTCTGAATTTACGTGAGATTTTATGTCAATTGTCCGTCAAATTAGCAATCTCTGATATTTTTATTGAGTAGTGGTTAATATTGGTAATGTATTTATTTATAGTTTTATAAACTATAAATAAATTTAATAAACAGTGGTATGAAATAGTTTATGTTAGATTGTTGGTTTTTAACAATGTTTTGATTGTGGTTGTTGTATTTCTACGTGGTCAAAAAAAGTTGGCGAAAATCAGAAGCTTGTCATACACTTCCTGATGTAACCCCGATATGTTGTTGAATTGGTAGGGTAAAACTGCTCTGGCGCTACACTAAGTAGCATTGTTAAACATAGCTTTGAGGAAAGTTTTATGGCGCTCACAAAAGCCGAACTGGCAGAAAACCTGTTTGATAAGCTGGGATTTAGTAAACGGGACGCCAAGGAAACGGTGGAAGTGTTCTTTGAAGAAATTCGTAAGGCACTGGAAAGTGGCGAACAGGTAAAACTGTCAGGTTTTGGTAACTTTGATCTTCGAGACAAGAATGAACGTCCTGGTCGTAACCCAAAGACCGGTGAAGATATTCCTATTACTGCTCGACGTGTAGTTACATTTCGCCCGGGTCAAAAATTGAAAGCTCGTGTAGAAAACTTGAAGAAATAACCGTAACTGCGACCCCGAACAAAAGATCACACTAAATGGTGATCTTTTGTTGTATTTAACCTTTGTTAATACCTTCACCCCATTAAAAAACCACCGCTCTTCGGAGCGGTGGTTTTGTTTCTTGCTCAAAACAAGACGATAGTCTTGCGTTAGGCTGCTTCCAAGTGTGTAGTTAAGTACGGCTGCCACGCTTGTTGATACAGATTTTTGGATTGAGTACGCATACGCTGAATTGACGCCATCTCAATCTCATTTAAATCACGTTTCTCCTGCATGGCTAGTCTTTCCAGTTTTTGAATTTTTTCATACAAGTCGTGTTCTGGCCCACTTTTTACGTCTGCAATGGCTTTTAGGTGAAGTTGAACTTCAGCGATAAGATTCGTTTTGGGTAACCGAACCAATAAGTTTAAATCACGGTAGCCCGATGGACCTGGTTTCTTGAAACGGTTTTTGACTTTTACGATCGTCGTCTCTCGTTCGAGGGTCTCATAAATCGAGATTAAACTAGGCACATCGTCCGCCACAATTGTGCCTCGGGCAAGGTCAGTAATCCTTTCTACTTGGTTATTGAGTTCAATACGTACTTTTTCTTCGGCGCGATGTTGGGATTTTACTCCCGCGAAAAGTGGTAGGGCATTATTTAATAACGCTGAACTTTTGCAGATGGTTTCAAGCTCAAACTGTGCTTGATGTGCTTTGCTGTAGATAATGTCGAAATCGGAGTAGGGTTGAGTTGCTTGGGTGTCGAATGATTGAATGCCATATAAGCCGCTAAGGCTGTGTTTGAATCGTTTCGGACACACTTCGTTTTGGCTGGCAGAACGATTTTGTATGTTGCTCGTCGTTGACGTGTTAGGGATTGCAGCGAATGCTGGGGCACGGCTTAGTACTAAAAGCATCAAAGCGGTAGTACGTAAAAATAAGCTCATTCACACTCCTTTAGTTGCTTGCACTTAGAAAATTGGGAACAAAATGTCACTAAGTGTGGCAAGTTAGGTACTCACATTATGAATGGGGTCTTATCGACAGATTCCAAGGTTATAAATAAACTTAATAGTAGAATCGTGCGCTAGGTCGCCATTTATATTTTTATTATTCTGATATTTCGGTATCAGAGCTTTCACTTAAGGTATGGAAATATCCTATCACTTGAGTATTAACGAAAGATGAACGGCATAGACAAATTCTGAAAAACCATTAGGCTTAACGCACAAAATGACAATCAGCTAACAAGAAGAAAACGATGAGAGACCCAGAATTTTGGCACAACAAATGGGCCAGTAATAAAATCGGATTTCACCTGGAAGATGTGAACCCATTATTGCCAACACATTGGCATCATACGCAACCAACACGTAGTGACCGGGTGCTGGTTCCTTTATGTGGTAAATCGGAAGATCTCGCTTGGCTTGCAACCAAACATGAAGAAGTTGTCGGCGTAGAGCTAAGTCAAATTGCCGTTCGCGCTTTCTTTGCTGAGCACTTCTACACACCAATGGTCACGCCAATCAACGGCATGCACGAGCTGTATCAGTTTGATGAGTTGTCCATTTATACGGGTGACTTCTTTACTGCGCCGCTTTCACAAGTTGATATTATTTACGACCGAGCCTCTCTTGTGGCACTGCCGGAAGATATGCGAGAAGAATACGCAAGTCGACTAAAACAGTTACTTAACCCAGGTGGACGAATTCTATTGATCACGTTGAACTACGTACAAGAAGAAATGGCGGGCCCACCGTTTAGTGTGCCTGTGAGTGAAATAGAGCAGTTGTTCTCGGGTTATAAAGTAACGTGCTTGAACGTTGATGAAGCAGATGAGAGCCACCCTAAAATCAAAGACAAAGGATTGAGTCGTTTCTCTGAAGAAGTGTATTTAATTGAAGCTCCGTAGTTCTCAATACTGAGCATTACGAAATACGTAAAGCAACGAAAAAGCGCAGCCCTTGAGCTGCGCTTTTGTTTCTATCCTTAAAATGGCAGACGTTATTATCATCGCTTGATGAATAAGTCGCTTAGTAGATAACGTTAACTTTAGCCGCGCTTGCGACCGCATCTTGAACGGACTCTTCCGTTGAGTTTCGGCGAGTCAATACCACGCCCAAACGGCGACGTCCGTCGATTTCTGGCTTACCAAATAGACGAACTTGCGTTTGAGGTTGCGCCACCGCTTCAGCAACATTATCAAAACGAATGTTCGTTGAGGTACCTTGACCAAGGATAACAGCGGATGCCGAAGGGCCATATTGAACAATGCTATTGATAGGCATACCCGTAAACGCGCGCACGTGAAGTGCAAACTCAGACATCTCTTGAGAAATCATAGTGACCATGCCGGTATCGTGTGGGCGAGGGGAGACTTCATTGAAGATGACTTCATCACCTTTAACAAATAGCTCCACGCCAAAAATCCCGTAGCCTCCAAGCGCATTCACCACTTTCTCTGCGGCATACTCAGCGGCTTTTATCGCATTCTCGGACATAACTTGTGGCTGCCAAGACTCACGGTAGTCTCCGTCTTCTTGACGATGACCGATAGGTGCACAGAAGTGAACGCCATCAACCGCGCGAACCGTTAACAGGGTGATTTCGTAATCGAAGTCGATAAAGCCTTCAACAATGACACGTCCCGCACCAGTACGACCGCCTTCTTGCGCGTAGTTCCAAGCGTTTTCTATATCTTCTTCGGATTTAATAACGCTTTGGCCTTTACCTGACGAGCTCATCACTGGCTTAACCACGCAAGGAATACCCGCAAAATCGACGGCTGCTTTGAAGTCTTCGTAGTTATCCGCAAAACGGTAAGGCGATGTTGTTAAGCCAAGATCTTCTGCTGCTAGACGACGAATGCCTTCACGGTTCATTGTGAGCTTGGTGGCTTTTGCCGTCGGGACAACATTCAGTCCTTTCTCTTCGAGTTCAACCAGTTTATCGGTCGCGATAGCTTCGATTTCAGGGACCACGTAAGCCGGCTGTTCTTTGTTAATGATTGCTTCCAAAGCTTGGCCGTCTAGCATGTCGATTACATAACTACGGTGGGCGACTTGCATTGCCGGGGCGTCAGCGTAACGATCACAGGCGATCACTTCTAAGCCAAGTCTTTGGCATTCGATCGCGACCTCTTTACCGAGTTCTCCAGAGCCAAGAAGTAATACGCGGGTAGCATTTGAGCTGGTTGCAGTACCGAACATAGTGTTCCCTTACAAAATATGGATACCAATCGTAGAAAATAACTCTGATTAGTATGATGAGACAGAATTTGCAGGGGATCATACTGAATTTTGTCAGTGAAGCAAACGTTTGCGCAAGGTTTTTGTCAATAAAAAAGCTCTACCTGTTGTAGAGCTCTTATCTTTGTCACGTGTTCTATACGTTAACGAAACTTAACGGTATATCCGGGTTTAACGACTCTAATGTGGACTGGGTATCCGCAAGGTGGCTAATTTTACCCTGTGAGTTTTCTACCAACGCTGCGGCTTGAATATTCTCGAATGTTTCACCGGCAAGCAATACTTGAATCAAGGCGACTTGAAGCGGCGGTAAGCTTGGGTTAAACGCTGCGTTTTCAGCGTATGCACCTTGGAATTGGCGACCATTTTTGAGCTCTAATGCTAAACCGCTTAAGTTGTTTGTATAAGGGGCATGACTCATATTCATCGCCTCTACGGCTTTTTGAATCAACGCATCTTGATCATCACAGCTGAACTGATGCTTCACTTCTGCCATCAGCGCAGATTCGATGCCTAAGTCACTCGGCCCAAATGCCTCTGGTAGGTATTCGTGCAGTGTCTTTTCTTCACGTTCGGGTAATTGAACCTTGAGCTCTTTCGCAGTGGAAAGCTCATTCATAAATTGGCGGCAGTGGCCACATGGACTGAAGTTAATGGTTATATCTTTCACACCACGTTCGCCTTTCATCCAAGCATGACTGATCGCCGCCTGCTCGGCATGAACGGTTTGTCCTAACTGGACGTGGAGAAATTCCATATTTCCGCCAAAGTACAGACGACCGGAAAGGCCACGGACAATGGCACCGACATAGAATTCTGAAATAGGCGTATAGGCATAAGCGGCAGCAAAAGGCAGTAGGGCAACGCGAAGCTCTTTATCTGATAAGCCAGTAGTTGCGCGCAACTGTTCGAACTGTTGTGCTGAAATAGTAGCATCAAAATCGTCCGATTGGACAATTGGCGCAAGTTGAGTTGAAAGTGCTTCAGGAGCGCTTGCGAGCGCCTGTTCAATGCGACTTTTCATGTTGAATCCTTGTTATTGCATGGAACATTATTGTATGTGAGACAGAAAAATGTTCTGTGCCTCCTGTCACATTGTGAAATGCAATGGTTACATCTGTTACATAATTAGAGAGAGCTCACACATGTATTCGATTGCATCTCATTTTACTGCGACAAGTTTAACGATTCTCTATCCATCGAAGTGGAGAATGACGAGTTAATTATAGGGTAAAACTCTTTTTTAGTTGCTTCACAAGCCGTGTAGATTGGAGGCTTATTGATACAGCCACACCGCGAGTGCAAAAAAGCTTGGTGCCAGTATCGACGTAATAATGCCGCACAAAACCAAAGCGAGTGAGGAAAAGGCGGCATCTTCTGGCTGCTTTTCTGCACAAGTAGCGGTGCCAAGCGCGTGAGAAACCGTCCCCATCGTCAGACCTCGAGCAATAGGGTGTTTGATGCCAATAAGGTTGTAAATAGGATAAGCGATGATAGACCCTAACAGCCCAGCAATCAGTACCAGAATCGCCGCAACGGCTGCCTCACCGCCAAGGTGGCTCGAGATTTCCATTGCAATAGGCGTCGTCACCGATTTACCTAATAAACTGGCGATCAAGTTAATATCGGCTTTAAACACTACCGCAATTAAGGTTGTCGTCAGCATCGACATAATACTGCCTAGCGTGCAAGCAAACGTAATGATGCGCCAATTCGCTTTAATCTGAGGTAACTGCTCATAAAGTGGGTAAGCAAGCGCGACAACAGCGGGTTGCAGTAAAAAACTCACCACACTATTGTCTGCGTAATACGTCTCGTATGGGATGTCTAAATAGATCAACAGAGGAATGAGCACCGCAATACAGATAAGCAGTGGGTTAGCAAGGGGGGAGTTGAGTTTGATAGCGATTGTACGAGCGATCAGGAAAACAACAATAGTGACAATTAACCACATATTAATAGTTCTCCTTTAGCAGGTAATCCAATAGCCATGCCAAGCTCACTAGTACGATAAGGGAGCCACCAACCGCACTAGCAAGGACGGGTAACGCATTGGCGATCAGCATGTCAAAATGCTCCATTAACCCGACACTGATGGGAACAAACAGCAAAATCATGTAACGGATAAACAAGCTCGCGCCGGGTTTAACCCACTCGACTTTTACAATGCCCAGTGTCATAGAGAAGAACAATACCAGCATGCCAATCACACTACCCGGTACTGAAACGTTGGTGAATTTTTGAATAGTCAGGCCGATCCCAAGTGCGCCCATGATAAGAAAGAGGGAGATGAGCAGTTGGATCAGTTGTAAGAATCGATCTTTAATCATTTTGACAGCATTAAAAGGTCAAGCACACCAGCGGGTGCGCTTGAATAGGTAAAATTACGAAGCCAAACTCTCAACGTAACGATAAACAGACTTGAGTATGGCGATTTTCTTTTCGTCACTTTCGTGCTCGTGCACTAAGTTTTCTAAGTTCAGCATATACTCTTCAAGTTGATTTTCAAATACTTCTCGACAGTGTGATGCCCAACGTTGTTGTTCTTGGTCATCCAAAGTGCTTGGATAATTGCGCGCACGGTAACGGAACAGTAACGGCTTAATACGCTTATCATCGAACTCGATGTCCAATGCCGCAAGGTTGTTTGGCTCCGTTTCTCGGATAATGTCCATCGCAGCGCGATCAGCAGGTGAGAAGAATCCGTCGTAAAGCTGAGTGTCCACATCGTCACTCTTATCAAACTGACGCTCGATAGAGAACACACCGATGAGTTTCTCACGAATCTCAGGATGTTTACGCAACAAAGCAAGGTTGTCTAAACAGCGCTGGCGATCAATGCCAATCGACTCGGCATTTTCCGCAGTCAGGGTTTTCGCTGGCGCCAGAATCGGGCACTTGTTGAGATGAACCAGTTTTACCGGGACTGGCAATAAGTCACCCAATTCATCTCTCTTGGTGTAAAGCCTTTGTTGTAGTTCTTCTGCTGACAAGTCAAGAATCGGCTGAGGATCTTTGGCTAAATCTATCGTGATCACCGCGTTGTTGTTCGTTGGGTGCCATGCAACTGGCACGATCCAACTGGTGTACTGGCATTCACGCCCCAACATCCCTGACACGTGCATTAACGGTGTCATATTAACGATGTCGACCAATTCATTGAGCTTGCGTTTCTGGCGCATTGAGAAAAAATAATCGAACAGCTTAGGCTGCGCGGCTTTCACCTTTTTTGCCATCTCAATCGTCGCGATAACATCCGCCATAGCATCGTGCGCGTTGCTGTGTTCGATGCCGTTCGCAACAGACAAGTGCTCTAACTTAAAGCTGGTAAAGCCTTCATCATTCTCAGGCCATTCAACGCCTTCTGGGCGCAGCGCATGACAAGCACGCATCACATCCAGTAAATCCCAACGAGAGTTTCCGTTTTGCCAGCTCCAAGCATAAGGATCAATGAAATTGCGGTAGCAGGTGTAACGTGTGACTTCATCATCAAAGCGAATACTGTTGTAGCCTAAGCTGGTTGTCTTCGGTTTGGATAACTCAGCATGAATCTTGGCAATAAACTCGGGTTCTGGCAGGCCTTCTTGCACGGCTTTTTGTGGCGTTATTCCCGTTATCAAAGCCGCTTCAGGAGAAGGAAGATAATCAGCTGGTGGCTGACAGTACATTACTAAAGGCTCACCGATGATATTGAAGTTTTCATCCGTGCGAACGCCAGCAAATTGGCTGGGTCTATCTTTTGCCGGGTTTGTTCCCCAAGTCTCATAGTCAAAGAAGAAAAAAGTGGGCTGATGATCTTGGTGCATTCTACTTACCGTTTAGGGAACCGATACCAGTATTAGACCACTCAACGCTTTGACTCGCAACGAAAGATGCATAAAGCAGCCGCCAAACAAAGAAAAAACGCTGGTTTGTGGTGAGTAGGGGATAGTCACATCACCAGATCCGCCGCAGTATTTCTACTACTTGCTCAGAACTAGGCACTATGCCGCACGTGACCGAAAAAATGCTCGGGCACGAACTGGTCGGCGTAATGGCGATTTATAACAAGCATGACTGGCTATCAGATCAAAAAGAAGCATACGAGAAGTACGCGGAAGCGTTGTTTTCGCAAGTCCAAAAAGAGCTGGAACATGAAAAAGTAGCTGTGAGCTAGTATGCTTGTTGATTATCTAATAGTTGCATAGATCACTAACTCACTGGTTATGCTTTGAAGCGTTCAATGAAAGGCGGCATGATAATGGTAGACAAAGCGGCTTTCTGCAACCTATTAAGCGTTAAATGTAAGGAGTAAATATGACAGTATTTCTAACAGTTTTATCAGGTGTTCTAATCTTTGTATTAGGTCAACTTTTACTAAAGTTGCTTATTGAACCAATACAAGAATTGAGAACGCTCGTATCAAAAATTGCCTATGATTTAATTAAATTAGCTAATGTATTCGCTAATCCAACAGATCCAGAGGAAGAGCGTTTTACTGAAGCATGTAAGGTTATGCGAGAGCACTCTTCAAATCTACATGCTCATTTTTATTTAGTTCCTTTCTATAACATTTCTTGCCGACTGTTTGGTCTTCCGAAAGAAGAAGATGTTTTAAACGCTACAAAAGAACTTATCCGTTTGTCTAATGGTCGTGGTGGGGTTTTATCTAATCAAGGTATTTTAAATAGTTACTCTATACAAAAAATCAAAGTTTCATTGGGTATCGCAATTCCCAAAAGTGAATGGTTAGAACCAGAACAGGAAATAGAGTTCATCAGAGCAAATTAAATTACATTTAACGAACTGCTCAAGAAAGGTTCAGCACGTGTGGCATTTAATTTCGCGTTGAAGTGCTAGACAGCGGCTTGGTCATCGTGTGCTTTATCCTTTCACAGATCGTTAGGGCTGCGGGTTCACATGGAGGGTGGTTTTAGAAATGGATGTTCATCAAGTTGAAAGCTGGTTGTTGGGCACAATGCCAGGCGTGATAGTTCTGGGTGCGATCGGGAGTATTTTAGCTACGATAGTAGTTAAGTTAGTCATCTATGTCTGCAAGAAAGGATTTTATAGCGGAGTAAAGTCGATTTTAAATTTCATGTATCCACTGATTAGAAGTGGTGACGTTGCTGAAGCTTTCAGAGGTGAATATGAGCCCGAAAATATGGACATAAAGTATTTGATATTTATTGTAATGTCTACAGCCGAGTGGCTATTCGTGGCTATATGCTGGGCATTGTCCACTTTATTCATGATTTATACATTTTTTGACGTCGGGTTGGATAACGGTTTGCTGTTGAGTGTTTCGCTAGCGATATTTTTCTTCTGCTCATATCAGTTCGTGAGGCACAGTTTTGCTTACACCTCTTATGTACCTCAACATGTACTCAATTCTTATAGAGCTCTTGATGATGCTTTTCCAAAAACGTACAAAGAGTATCGTCAAAAAAATAACAAAGAAGGTGAGGGTTTATAGCCTCAACAAATGACTGTTAGAATTTTATGAGGATAAGTACGCTCAATGAGCGATGGTATTTTAGGTAAAGCGATTTATCGATGTAACCAGTGTCGAGTAAAGCACTATGCCACTCCATACCGCTTAGGCGGGTGCTAAGGAGAGTAAATGAGAAATATCGACATTTTTGAATCTTATTCCGCGTTATTGTTGGCTCATTTATATGAGCACTTTCCTCTAAGAGTGAACATAAATGCCTACGAGCTAGCGATGGAAATTGATGAAGAACTTTGGAGTGAGTCAAAAAAACCTTTAGAGCATGCTCCATTTATTCAAAAATATATTAGGCATAAAAGTCCTGTTGGATTGGCTAAACCAACAATCCAATGGCTCAAGCTTGCAGGCCTCATTGATTACGAGAGTGAGAACGACTCCGAATTTAGGAACATGGTTCTTACTCCTAAAGGGTTGGAATCAATTAAAGTTGATCCTAGTGTAGAAAGTAAGTTGCTCAAGGCTGCTGAGTCTATTTTGGTTGACGCAACAAAAGAAACAGCCCAGAAAGAACTCAAAGAAGTCTTTTCTGAGATAATTTCATGGTGTGCTCGAAACGTACCATCATTGATTAACTCAATCGGTAGCATCAATTAAGTCTCATAGCTAATAATCTTTTCAAGAGTAACTCCCAAACTTGCCATTTCAGTTCAAGGTTGGGTTTTGCGTCTACGGTGTAATGTGTAGGTTCAGTGGTTGTGTCTCTCACACACTAAATACGGCTTTAGCCATCTAGGAGGAATATTGGAAGTACCGAGTCGTTTATACAAATATATGAGTTCTAGCACGGCTAAATTAGTGCTTCAATCTCAAAAGCTGCGTTGGTCATGCCCAAGCACATTTAACGATATAAATGAGCTGCAAAGAATGCCTATTTTCCACCCTTCAGTTGAAGTTTGTAAGGCTGATTATGTAAAAACCCTTTTAAACATTCCGTATGGATAGCTGCAATTAACTAAACCACTTTCTCCTAGAACCAACTCTTTAGTGTATATGATAAAAATGTGAAAGAACGTGGGTTCGATAGAGATACTTTATACAGTGAACTTTCTTCACATGAGATAAGTTTACCTTCTTTAGAAGATCGCCTCCGTGAGCACACTGAATGTTATAAGAATGGTGACTTGCGCATAATTTGTTTATCTGAAGATGATGAGGTTATGTGGGCTCACTACGGTGACAATCATACGGGGTGTATGTTTGAATTTCGTCATATAGAAGAGCTGAATACACCCTTCCAAATGGCGAAAAAGGTAACTTATACAGATAGTACTCCTCATTTAGGTTCTGCTTTGGATTTCCTATTATACGATGAGAACAGAGAGTTAATGGCTAATACTGCCCATGCTATTTATTTCACTAAAACCGCAAAGTGGGAATATGAAAAAGAGTGGCGTGTCATGACTCGACGTCCCGGAGAAGGTAAGAGGTATAGTGACTTTGAGTTTTACAAAGATGAGCTAGTGTCGGTAACTTTCTCAGCTAGAATTTCTAACGAAGAGCGTACCAATCTAGTTAACTTGATCATGACGCATTATCCAAAATGTAAAATGTATAAGGTTCAATCTGTTAGAGGTAACATTGAACGTGTTGAGTTTGATGGCTAACAAGAGACTAGAGCTAAATTTTTGGCGCTAATTGCGTCCCACATTATATTTAAGAGTGGCTTCAAACGCTTAGAACCTTTTTTCGAATTTGGGTTATGTGTCTATGGCACATTAGGCTAAGTATGGATCGCTGCGCCAGTATGTTGAAATAACTGAATGTAGTAAGCCTTCTAAACCCCTGCCTTAAACCCACCTTCATGCTTGACTCATTCCATCACCGCAGCGCGAATCCAACGCAGCGGTGATTTGCTAATTGGCTCTGGGAAGTTGCGGCTCTTGCGCCATGCAATGATGGTGGTTCGCTTCTTATTGAAGAAATCCAATACCTCTTGATGGCACATGATCTTGTTGGACGATTCTGGGTAACGTTTTTGAGTTATTCAAGAAAAGCATCAAGAGCTTGAGTAGGCTGGCGCGTATTCGGATCCCATGCACCCAAGGTATAACCTTGCCAACTATATGCCTGTGGCTCCCAATAGAAAATCCCAATGCCTTTATTTTGATTAACACGACGTACTTTTTGGATCATATCGGCAACGATAGTCTTTGCTTGAGGTTCATCCCAAGGCACGCCAATTTCTGTGATCATGACTTCAGTACCGTAGCGATCGACCAAATCATTGAGATTAGAGAGGCATTGATTGTTTGCTTCTTGCCAAGTAAGGCCTGTTGCATTCTTGGGATAAGATGATGCGCCAATAACATCCCACCAAGCACTATTGGATTGTAAGCCATCAAGAATCCACCTGAAATTAGCGTTGTCGTGACAGTTTGCTAAGTGGACAATGACCTTAGCATCGGGGAATACTTCTTTGGCTGCGTTGCGTCCGCTATTAAACAACCACGCATAGTTACGCATGTTGCTTGAAGCCATTCCTTCATTCCATAGCATTCCGTTGTTAGTTTCATTACCGACTTGAATCCATTTTGGTGTTATACCGGCAGCTTTTAAGGAGTTGAGAGAGTCTCTAGTGTAAGACCATACTTGTCCCATTAAATCTTCGAAGCTCAGTTGTTGCCATGCTGCAGGTTTCCACTGGTTGCCTGGATCGGCCCAAGTGTCGCTGTAGTGGAAGTCAATCATCACGTCCATATTTGCGTCTTTGGCCCACTGCGCTTTGACAATTACATCATCCAGCGAGCTGTAATATCCATCACTGGGATTCACCCAAATACGAAGACGTACTGCGTTCATACCATGGTCTCGCAATATTGAAAGGACATCTTGTCGATATCCCCAATCGTTGTAGAACTCGTAGCCATTGTCTTCCATCTGAGTTATCCAACTAATATCTGCGCCTTTAACAAACGCGTTAGAATGGGTCGAGGCTACTAATGAGCCGAAGATTGTTAGTATTTTTAGGGTATTGTTCATCGTGTCACCGTTTTTATATATTCACGTTTTTGGTTTTTTAAGCGTAAAGAATATAGCAACGAATTTTAGTATTGAGGTGATGTATAAAAGTGTTGGTGATTATTTTAGTAAGGTGATTTACGTAGTTGTGATTATGGATAAATTATCTAAGTAAATTTACTTAGATAACTGTGACTATGATCTATGTGAAAATGTTTCAAATAAAATTCATCATCCTTGATGTATTGCAGAGTCATAATTTAGCTCGAAGCTAGTTAGTTTTAAAACTGTCTCGCCATATAAATTCATGACCAAATAAAACCGTTTTTTTGTATTTTCTGCCTTCCATTTTTTCAATGAACATATCAATTGCTACTTCTCCCATTTCAAACGGGAACAGTCGCATTGTAGTGAGGCTTGGGCTCATATGTCGGGCTGACGAGATATCATTGGTTCCGATAACTTGTATGTCCCCTGGAATGGTTAACCCAGCCTCATAAATGGCTCGATAAACACCAACGGCCACCATATCTGTCGCAGCGTAGACCACGTCAGGAAGCTCATCGAGTTGTAGCATTTCTTTCATTGCTTGATACCCCGACTCGATGCAATACTCTTTACTCACTTTACATAATGCATCGTGGTACAAGCCGTTTTCTTTGGTGACTTTACGAAAAGTATGTAAGCGCTCTTCGTTATTGCCAATAAAAGCAGGTCGTTTACAACGGCTTTTTAGTACATTTTGCATAACCTCATTGGACAGCGCCAACCGGTCAATTAAAACTGCATCGGTTTTGCTACCTAAAGGGTTTGAGTCAACAAATATAATATTGTGGTTAGCTTGATATAAGGTATCCACAACATGTTTGGAGAAATGTCCGACTGCAATGACGGCTGGAGCGTTTTCTATGAGATTTATATTATTATCGATCTGGTCTAAATGAAGTGTTCTTAAATCGACGTCTTTTTCTAAGCAACGATTTTGAATACCAGCACGAATAGAAGTGAAATACGGGTCGTCTATTTCCTGCGTGGGAGTTAAAAAGTTCAACATAACAACATCACGTATGCCATCTGGCTCGTTCGTTTTGGCTACTTCATGATGAACAAACTGTTTTTTACTGCGTTTAGGGGATTGATAACCAAGAGCCTCGACCGCCTCCAAAATCGCCCGCTTTTTGTCTTCACTTACAGACAAAGTAGGGTCTTCATTAAGAAAGCGAGAAATAGTTGAAGTAGAAATATTCGCTCTTTGTGCAATGTCTTTGAGTGTAGCCAAAAGATTACCCTATATTATATGTATTGGACGGCTCTATCATGCCAAAGAGCATTTTGAATGCTCTTTGGCGTTAAAACGTTAATGCGTTGATTGTACAGAATCAAATGTAATGACGTTTCCATCAGGTTCAAAAATGTGTAAATGGGAAGGTGATGTAAATAGCGAAATTGACTCACCAGGTTGGACTTGCGTGTCCCCATGATGAAGGTATTTGAAGTCATCCACGCCGCCACATTGCCCAAAGATGTACGTCATTCCGCCCAGTCTCTCAACCACTTCACATTGGAAGGCGAGTGTGATCATATCTGGATTTGTTGTGAGGTGCTCTGGTCTAATACCTAATGTTAGCTTTTTACCTATTTCAATCTGAGCTGTTTTTATCGGTAAGGTGATTGAGCCGCCCACATGTAACCTTACTGTCAAGCTGGTTTCATCCCACGCCTCAACGCTGCAAGGAAGAAAATTCATCTTAGGTGAGCCAATAAATCCGGCCACAAATCTGTTAATAGGATTATGGTACAGATCCATTGGTGAGCCAACTTGCTCCACTTTGCCATCACGAAGCACGACTATTTTGTCCGCTAATGTCATGGCTTCGACTTGGTCGTGCGTTACATAGACCATGGTTGACTTAAGCTCTTGGTGTAGCTTTGCAATATGCAGACGCATATCCACACGCAGTTCTGCATCAAGGTTTGATAGCGGCTCATCAAACAAAAATACTTCAGGATCTCGAACGATTGCGCGACCGATAGCAACGCGCTGACGTTGGCCGCCTGATAGTTGGGCTGGTTTACGATCGAGCAGGTGCTCTAACTGCAGTGCTTTACCGACCAACTTTACTTTTTTCTCTCGCTCTTCTTTTGGCACTTTGTTTACTTTTAATGAGTAACCCATGTTTTCCTCGACGGTCATATGCGGGTACAGAGCATAAGACTGAAATACCATCGCTACTCCTCGTTCTGATGGCGGAGTGTCGTTAACGACATTTCCTGAAATGGATATCGCCCCATCACTGATATCTTCCAGGCCAGCAATCATACGCAAGAGTGTTGATTTGCCACAGCCTGACGGACCAACAAACACCACAAACTCGCCTTCTTCTATCGACAAGTTTACGTTATGAATGGTTTGGGTATCGTCAAAACGTTTTACGACATTGGATAATTGGATCGAAGACATTTTAAATTCCTCTTAAATGATAATGAATAAAGTATGTGATCTAATTCGTCTTTTATTTAGTAAATTTTATTTTTACTTGTTTGTTTTATCACAATAACTAATAGGTATAGTGATTCAAGTCACATCAATGAATAGCCTGTATGGAAAAAATAACACAAAGGAGCATATTTGCACCATAAATTTTATTTTTTACCAAAAACAAAGGCGTGAAATTTTATGGATAATAATAAATTTAGTAAAAAACTATCTGCTATCGCAGTTACTGCTCTATTTTGTTCACCGATGGCGTTGGCGCAGCAGTCCTTATTAGTCTGGGAAGACATTCAAAAGTCTTTTGGTAATGAAGAAGCGGTAGCAGCGTTTGAAAAACAACACGATGTAAAAGTGAATGTGCTTGAAATGCCTTATGGTGGTCAGGTCGAATCTCTACGTATGGACGGCCCAGCGGGTACTGGACCTGACGTCGTCTTGATTCCACATGATCAGATTGGTGGTGCTGTTATCCAAGGTTTACTTGCTCCAATTCAGGTCGATAAAGCTGTTACCGATACATTTAGTCAATCTTCTATTAATGCATTGACTTACAATGGTGTGCTTTACGGTTTACCTAAATCTGTTGAAACGGTATTTATGGTTTATAACAAAGATCTTATTTCTGAATTGCCTGATACGATGGACGAAATATTTGAGCTTTCCAAGAAGTTTCGTGAGGATAAAAAATACGGCTTACTGGCAAAATGGGATGAGCTTTATTACACCTACGGAATTTTAAACGGTATGGGTGGTGATGTTTTTGCTAAAAACGACGACGGCTCATACAACCCAAATAAAATATTACTGAATACTCCAGGAGCTGTAGAAGGAGCAAAATTCATTCAGAAGTTCTATGAGTCAAAAGTATTTCCTACGGGCATTATTGGTAATAACGGGCTTAATGCTATCGATTCACTATTCACATCGGGCAAAGCCGCGATTGTTCAAACCGGTCCTTGGGCACTCCAGCCGTACAAAGAAGCGGGCATCAACTATGGTGTAGCACCACTTCCGAAATTACCATCTGGTGAGCAAATGGGTTCATTTATGGGGGTTAAGAGTTACAGCATCTCCACTTTCTCGAAGAATAAACCATTAGCGCAAGAGTTTATTACGTTCGTTAATAATTATGACAACGCCAAGCGCCGCTTTGAGCTAACTGGAGAGGTTCCAGCAGTGAAAAAATTGATCGACGATCCTGTTATCAAGAATGACCCGGGTGCAAGTGCTGTAGCAATGCAATCCATTCACGCTACGTCTATGCCTTCTATTCCTGAAATGAATGAAGTGTGGGGTCCTGCGAACAGCGCGCTTCAGTTGATCGCAACGAATAAACAAGATCCGAAAAGTGCACTCGACTCCGCGGTAGACAGCATCAATATGCAAATCGAAGCTAACCACGCAATGATGGGTCAATAATTCAAAGATATTGTTCTGGCGACAGTAGTTGTCGGCCCTAAATACCTTTCTGGTCTGGGGCTGACAGACGCCAGAAGTTTTCCGAAATGGAGTTGTAAGTGATGTCTGACATGAGTGAACATTTTGAGCATAACCCTGGGTTATATCGATCCCAACGGTTTATTGCCTCTTTACTTGCGTTAATTCCCGGCTTTGGCCAGTTTTATAATCGACAGTTTGTAAAAGGCATGATGTTCTTCATCTTGCTAACAAGTTTTTATGCAGTAACTCGTGATTTTATTGCCCACGGTATGTGGGGCCTTGTAACACTTGGAGAAAACCTACCAGAGGACAACTCAGTTTTCCTACTCGCAGAAGGTATTATTGCTTCGTTAGTTGTGGTATTTGGTTTAGCGGTTTATGTACTCAGCATTAATGACGCATACAAAAACGGTCAACGACTTGATGAAGGCCGCCCACTGAACTCACTGCGTGTACAGTATCGCAATGTTATAAATGCTGGCTTCCCGTACCTGATGATTAGTCCGGGTTTTATCCTTTTAGTCTTTGTTGTTGTGTTTCCGATCATCTTCGGTTTTGCGATTGGTTTTACCAACTACAACCTATACAACTCACCACCTGCGAAGCTGGTTGACTGGGTTGGATTGAAGAACTTCTTCAACATTTTCCAAATTAACTTGTGGCGTAACACCTTTATCGATGTGTTGCAGTGGACGGTCGTTTGGACATTAGTTGCATCAACATTGCAATGTACAGTCGGGGTTCTGCTGGCGATTCTGGTGAACCAAAAAGACCTTAAATTTAAGCCTCTGATCCGTACTATCTTTATTCTTCCTTGGGCGGTACCTGGCTTTGTTACCATCCTTATTTTTACCGGGATGTTTAATGACAGCTTTGGTGTCATCAACAACGTGATCCTCGACTTCTTTGGTATTGAGCCTAAAGCTTGGCTTACAGACCCGTTCTGGACGAAAGTCGCGCTCATCATGATCCAAACCTGGTTAGGGTTTCCGTTTGTATTCGCCATGACAACGGGGGTTCTACAGGCGATCCCTAATGATCTTTATGAAGCTGCGACGATGGACGGTGCAAGCAAATTCCAGCAGTTAAGAACCATTACTTTACCACTGGTACTGTACTCAATTGCTCCAATTTTGATTACTCAATATACGTTTAACTTCAACAACTTCAATATTATTTATCTGTTTAACAATGGTGGTCCTGCTGTTATTGGTAGCAACGCGGGCGGCACCGATATCTTGGTGTCATGGATTTACAAACTGACGATGTCCTCATCGCAATACGGTATTGCATCTGCAATCACTTTATTATTGTCGATTTTCGTTGTGGGCATTGCGCTTTGGCAATTCCGGATGACTAAGTCGTTCAAAGAAGAAGCGAGATAACAATATGAGTATTAAACGTAGTAATCGCATCCGATTGACATTGAGTTACGGCCTGATTTTGTTGGTATCAGTAATCATTATTTACCCGTTAGTGTGGACGGTTGGTGCGTCGTTCTATCCGGGTAACAGTATTATGGGTGAGTCCATTTTCCCGGATAAACCGACTTTGAGTCACTATGCAACTTTGTTTGCTAATGACAAAGTGGCTTACCTGACTTGGTTCTGGAATAGTTTGAAAATCAGCTTTTTGACCATGGTACTGACGTTGATCAGTGTGTCATGTACGTCATATGCGTTTTCACGCTTTCGTTTTAAAGGCAGGAAAAATGGTCTAATGCTGTTCCTTCTGTTGCAGATGATCCCTCAATTCTCTGCCCTGATTGCGATATTTGTCCTAGCGCAGATGTTGGGATTAATTAATAGCCATCTTGCATTAGTACTGGTTTATGTTGGCGGTATGATCCCGATGAACACGTATTTAATGAAAGGTTACTTAGACGCGATACCTAAAGATCTTGATGAGTCGGCAAAAATGGATGGCGCGAGTAATATTCGTATTTTTTTGGAAATTATACTACCAATTTCAAAACCAATTATTGCGGTAGTGGCATTGTTCTCTTTCACGGGGCCACTAGGCGACTTTATTCTCGCAACAACGATTTTAAGAACGCCTGAAAATTATACGTTGCCAATCGGGTTATATAATTTGGTCGTAGAAAAAATGGGGGCGAGTTATACCACATATGCAGCAGGTGCGGTGCTTATTTCAATACCTGTAGCGCTTCTTTATCTATCACTACAAAAATACTTTGTATCTGGCTTAACAGCAGGTAGTACCAAAGGCTAATACTAGAGAGAAAGATATGAACACAAAATTTAAGGTTGCACTTATTAGTGCGGCAGTGGCTTTGGCTGGCTGTCAATCTGTAAATTCTTCAAATAATAATAGCTCTGATATTAATTCTGATACGGATAATATTGTTATAACTGCTCCTAAGCTGAGAGCTGATTTTATTCGTGGTATGGATATTTCCATGTTGCCGGAAATAGAAAAATTAGGTGGAAAATATTACCAAGATGGTAATGAAGAAGACCTGATTAAAATATTAAAAGATAGTGGGGTTAATTCTATCCGCGCACGTTTGTGGGTAGACCCGATGTCAGCTACTGGTGAAGTATTTGGTGGTGGTAATAACACGTTAGAACGTTCCATTGAGCTTGGTAAACGCGCACAAGCAAACGGTATGTCATTCCTACTTGATATCCATTACAGCGATTTTTGGGCTGATCCTAAAAAGCAACAAAAGCCAAAAGAGTGGGAGCAACTTACGTTTGAGAATCTAACACAGAAAGTCTACGACTATACAGCAGAGGTGATGAAAGCGCACCAAGCTGCTGGTGTCGTACCAGACATGGTTCAAGTTGGTAACGAGCTGAATGGTGGCATGCTTTGGCCTGAAGGGAAAAGTTGGGGTCAAGATGGTAAGGAATTCGACCGTCTATCACTTCTTTTAAAAACCGGCATCCAAGCGGTGCATGACAATGACAGTGGTAAAGACATTCAAATCATGTTGCACCTCGCTGAAGCAGGTGACAACGGTCTATTCCGTTGGTGGTTTGATGAAATCACCCAACGTGGTGTCGATTTTGATGTGATTGGTATGTCTTACTACCCGTGGTGGCACGGTTCAATCGATAAAGTAAAAGCCAATATGAATGACGTCATCAGTCGCTACAACAAGCCGGTTGTCTTAGTCGAAACGTCTTTCCCGTTTACCACTGAAAATGGTGATGCGTTAGGTAATAGCTACTCCGAGGCAGGACCGATTGAGGGATACAGTGTTTCAATTGAAGGTCAGGCGCAATACCTGGCTGACATCATGACGCTGCTGAATGAACTGCCCAACGAACAAGGCCTGGGGATTTATTACTGGGAGCCTGCATGGTTACCAATCAATGGGGCAACCTGGTCAACGGGCGCTGGCATGGACTATAGCGGGGACAAATGGGACATGGGCAACTCATGGGAGAACCAAGCGCTATTTGATTTTGAAGGTAACGCACTACCGTCTTTGAAAGTATTTAAAGGTCAATAATGAACAATAAAAAACACATCATTCCCAAGATAAAAGGCTTGCTCCATGGAGCAGATTACAACCCTGAGCAATGGTTAGACAGACCAGATATTTTAGCGAAAGATATTGAACTGATGAAGCAGACGAATTGCAACGTTATGTCTGTCGGTATCTTCAGTTGGTCTGCTCTTGAACCTGTAGAAGGTGAGTTTCAGTTTGAATGGCTGGATAACGTACTGGATAACTTGGCAGAAAATGGGATTTCTGTATTCCTGGCGACACCGAGTGGTGCGCGTCCTGCATGGTTGTCTGAACGATACCCTGACGTACTTCGAGTCAACAGCGCACGCGTTAAACAGCTGCATGGAGAGCGTCATAACCATTGTTACAACTCACCTAATTATCGTGAGAAAGTAAGCATCATGAACGCTAAATTGGCTGAACGTTACAGTCAACATCCTGCGGTGATAGGCTGGCACGTCTCAAACGAATATGGTGGCGATTGTCACTGTAATTACTGCCAAGAAGAGTTTCGTTTGTGGCTGAAAAACAAATACGGGTCTCTGCACAATCTTAATAAGCTGTGGTGGAGTGCTTTTTGGAGTCACACCTATACCAGTTGGGAACAGATTGAGTCGCCATCTCCCGTTGGTGAGAACTCAGTTCACGCACTTAAGTTGGACTGGAAACGGTTTTGTACCGATCGCGTCTCCAACTTCTGTGAACACGAGATTGCACCACTTAAAGCGATAAATCCTGAGTTGCCAACAACAGCAAACTTTATGGAGTATTTCTACGACTACAACTATTGGGAACTCGCGAAGTCAATTGATGTTGTTTCTTGGGACAGCTATCCACTTTGGCACCGCGACAGCGATGAGGTTGCGCTCGCTTGCTATACCGGGATGTACCATGATTTGATGCGTACACTGAAAAACCAGCCGTTTTTACTGATGGAATCAACCCCAAGCCAAACCAACTGGCAGCCAATCACTAAGCTCAAAAAAGACGGTGTTCATCTGCTTTCTTCATTGCAAGCAGTGGCTCATGGTTCAGATTCTGTTCAGTACTTCCAGTGGCGAAAAAGCCGCGGCTCTGTTGAGAAGTTCCATGGTGCGGTCATTGACCACGTTGGTCATGCAAATACTCGTACTGGCCGAGAAGTGACAGCCGTCGGTGAGTATCTTAAACAAATTAATGATGTGGCGGGAACGAGCACGCAGGCCGAAGTGGCGATCATTTTTGATTGGGAAAACCGTTGGGCAATGGACGATGCTTCAGGTCCTCGCAATGAAGGCATGCACTACGAGCAAACCGTATGTGACCATTATCGAGGGTTTTGGCAGCAAGGTATTAGCTGCGACATCATAGAGCAGCTATGTGATTTTACTCCCTACAAGGTCATTGTTGCGCCTATGCTGTACTTAATAAAACCTGGCGTAGCAGAGCGTCTGGAAGCGTTTGTGGAGCAGGGTGGGACGTTAGTCGCGACTTATTGGAGTGGCATCGTTGATCAGAATGATTTGTGCTTCTTGGGAGGTTTCCCTGGTGGAGAAGGCAGCCCATTGCGCCGCACATTAGGTATTTGGGCTGAAGAGATTGACTCACTCTATGACCATGAACGCGTATTGTTTGAAATGGAAACGCACTCTGGTTTTGGCTTCAGTGGTGAATTTAAGGCCAAGCACTTAATGGAACATATTCATTTAGAGACGGCAGAAGCTTTGGCTTATTACCGCGAGGATCTATTTGATGGTTGCCCTGTCATTACTAAGAACCAGCTTGGTAAAGGTTGTGCTTACTACATCGCTGCTCGTACAGAGACAGAGTTTAACGAATTGTTTTACATCTCTCTTGCTCATTTACATGGTATTCGCAAGCCAATTGAAAACGTGCCTTACGGAGTGTCAGTGACAACTCGTGAGGACGAACAGTCTCGCTATTTGTTCATTATGAACTTTTTGAATGAGCCGCGAGATTTGAAAGTTCCGCACGGGAATTGGGTAAATGCCAATTCAGGTGACGATATTGAGGAAAATATTACACTTCAACCCTATAAAGTTATCGTTCTCCAAAATAATAAATAACTCTCCCGCCTGATTATTTAGGCGGGCAATGAATAACAATATTTATAAATAAGATGAAATTCATCTTACGGGTAAGTATTGCCTAAACAAAGGATATGGCGATATTTACCCAGCCAATAACTCAAAAGTAATACAAAAGGAAATTAAAATGAAAAAAGCAACATTGACAGTCGCTATTTTAGGTTCTTTATTCGCCACTCAAGTTTCAGCAGTCGATTTCTACGGTTACGTACGTGCTGGTTTGGGAGCCAGTGCTGATGGAGGCGGTACCAAGGGAGGCGATGAGTTTAATAAAACGACATTGGGCCGTTTGGGCAATGAGTTTGACACTTATTCAGAAATTGGATTAGGCCAAGAATTATTCAATTCAGATGGTCGTTCAATGTACTTTGAAAGTATGTTTGAAATGTCATCGGACGGGAACCTAGAGTCTGAAAATAGTAAAGATGACAGCGCTAATTTTGGAATTAAACAGTTAAATGTTCAAGCTAAGGGTTATATTCCTGCTTCACCTGATGCCGTTATCTGGGCTGGTAAACGCTTTTATCAACGTCATGATATTCACATTATAGATACCAAGTACTGGAATATTTCTGGATACGGTGTGGGTATCGAAAATATAAAGTTAAATACCGGTGCGGTTTCAGCAGCGGTTATCCGAGCTGATAATGAGTTGGCCGAGTGGGATAATACTGGCAATAAAACGAGTTACGGAGATCTGAATACTTACTTCTTAGATCTACGTTACGCCGGGTTTAGCCCATGGGAAGGATCTTGGACTGAGTTCGGTGTTGACTATGCAATGGTTAACCCAACTGATGAGCAAGAAGACGCCGCTGAAAACTTCGATAACGGTCTAATGGTAACTGCTGAACTTAGCCAGAGTTTCGCGTTGGGGTATAACAAGTTTGTACTCCAATATATGGACAAAGGGCTTGCACAGAACGCTATCTCACAAGGTGGTGGATGGTATGACATCTGGAGTGGTGATGTCAGCGATGCAAAAGGGTTCCGTTTTATCAGTACTGGTGATTTGAACTTAGGCGAAAATGTCTTGATCAATCATGTTTTAACTTACGGCAACGTGAAAGATCATGGTGACTGGTTAGATAAGGAAAAGTTGTTCTCGTTTGTAGCTCGTCCAACTTACAACTGGTCGCCATACAACAAGACCATGTTAGAAGTAGGCTACTTTGACCAAGAAAAAACGTGGGATTCAGGCTCTGAAGACAAGTTTAGTGGTACAAAATTCACTATTGCACATGCTATCTCTGCGGGAGAGTCTTTCTTTGCACGTCCAGAAATTCGATTCTTCGCGACTTATTTGAAAGACAATGAGGGTGACTCTTTTGACAACAATAAGAGTAACGACACCATCAACTACGGTGTACAAGTTGAGGCTTGGTGGTAACCAATAAAAATTGCCATTTTTCTGCCATGGTAGCGGGAAGGTATTGCGCTAAAACCCGCCACTACCGTAAGTGCTACATTGCAATGATGACGGAGTAGCGTGGGAACTATAAAGCCGCTTCGTTGCAATGCAGGCGCTAATATTACAGAGAAGGAGAAGGTGGCGTAGCCAGAGCGTGACCTGCCAGTGTTTAACTCTTGATTATATGGGAGTTGGCAGGTTTGCTCTCACTAACTAACTAACTAACTAACTAACTCACTAACTAACTAACTCACTAACTTCACTGATTATGCTTTGAAGAAACCAACGAAGGGCGGCATGATAATGAAAAAAGCGACGTTAAATTGGTTAACAAGCGCGATAACCCTCAGTTGGAGAGTGATATGGAAACAGAAAGACTCAAATTAGTGCCTCCTTCAATGGAGCTCCAACCTTTGGTGCTGGAAGCGATACAAGAGAGCCAGGATGAGCTTGGTGTTTTTCTTCCTTGGGTGCCCTATGCTTTAACAGAAGCTGAATCCATCGAAAACACAAAGCAGGCGATCAAAAACTTTGAGAACTTCGAAGATGAATTACGTTATTCAATCATAGAGAAGAAAACGGGTTGTTTGCTTGGTGCGATAGGGTTAACTATCCGAGACAAAACTGTGCCGTTCTTTGAAATAGGGTACTGGCTACGCAGCGCCAGTGTCGGCTATGGTTTTGTTACGGAAGCGGTTAAAGCGGTTGAGACGTATGCATTTTCAGAACTTAAAGCGAATCGGATTGAAATTAAAGCGGTCGAACATAACGCAAAAAGCAGAGCGGTTGCGGAGCGTTGTGGTTACGTATTCGAAGGATTACTTCGCAATGATTGCAGGCTTCCGTCGGGTGAGCTAAGTAGCACCGCGGTGTATTCAAAAATAAGCTGATAACGCTTAGCTAAACAGTAAGGAGATTGACATGAATAATAAGCATAAAGGCTCGTGTCTTTGTGGTTCGGTGAAGTATGAGCTGTCTGGTGACTTCCAGTCTTTCTTCTTGTGTCACTGTTCTCGCTGCCGAAAGGACACTGGCACCGGTCATGCTGCGAATCTGTTTGCCAAAGACGGTTCGCTGACTTGGCTGCAGGGTGAAAGAGAGGTTAAAACCTATCAGCATCCAAACTCACTGCATGCAAAAAGCTTTTGTCAGAAGTGTGGGTCTGCACTCCCGACTGTGATTGAAAGTATAAAAAGCGTCATGGTCCCTGCGGGCAGTCTCGATAGTCCTGTCCCAATAATACCTACCGCCAAAATCTTTGTTGGAAGTGGGGTAAGTTGGGCTGCGAACTTAGATGATATACCGAGCTACGAGGCGCTACCCGATCAATCTAAAAGCTAAAGGAATATCAGGTGAGTTAAGTGATACCACGGCGTATTTATGGGGTTAGGATGGGGCGCTATGATGTGGATTATGTGGTGGCACAGCGAACCTGAACGTTGGTCAAACTACCTTGTTTCATCTGCCTTTTTTGGGATAGGGATGGGACTGATCACTGCGTTTAGGATATGCAGGGCTCGGAAACGGCTAGGAACTGATGATTGGGAAAGCTGGTGTGAACGTAACTATCAATGAACTGGTTGTGCGATTACCTAACAAACTGCACTCATCAACAAACAAAAAGCCGATGGAAAAACCATCGGCTTGATTTTATGCGTTGTTTCTTAGAGAGAAACGAGCAAACTAGGCATTTGCCTCTTCGGCGGTTCCTTGCTCTTGCTCAGATTTCAATACTCGGCTTGTAATAGTACCTGCCGTCATTGCACCTGAAACGTTCAGTGCAGTACGCGCCATGTCAATCAATGGTTCGATTGAGATAAGTAGGGCTGCGATGGTCACGGGTAAGCCCATTGCAGGGAGTACAATCAATGCGGCAAATGTTGCACCGCCACCAACGCCTGCAATACCAAATGAGCTGATGGTAATAATGCCGACCAATGACAGAATGAAGTTAATGTCTAACGGGTTGATGCCCATTGTTGGCGCAACCATCACGGCAAGCATCGCTGGGTAAATACCCGCACAACCATTTTGACCAATTGTGGCACCAAATGAAGCGGATAGGTTGGCGATAGCTGGTGGCACATTCAGTTTGGTGATCTGCGCTTCTACATTCAATGGAATGGTAGCGGCTGAACTGCGTGAAGTGAACGCAAAGGTCAACACTGGCCAAATTTTCTTAAAGTATTCTGCTGGGCTTACACCAACAAAAGAAACCAGAATGCCGTGTACAACGAACATCAGTGCAATGGCAACGTAGGACGCAACGATGAAGCCAAGTAGGTTAAGAATGTCAGAAGCACTCGATGTTGCGACTACTTTGGTCATCAACGCAGCGATACCGTAAGGCGTTAGCGCCATGATCATTTTAACTAGACGCATCACGATAGATTGTGCAGCTTCAACAAAAGTGCGAATTGGTGTTTCCAGTTCTGCTTTTTCTTGCATGACCTTACGTGCAGCAATACCGGTTAGAACGCCGAAGATTACGACCGCGATAATCGAGGTTGAACGAGAACCTGTCAGGTCTGCGAATGGGTTGGTTGGAATGAAGCTGACCAGCATCTGAGGAATCGTTAGGTCGCTCACTGCACCTACACGGCTTTCTAGCACGGCAATGCGAGCGGTTTCTCGCGCACCCTCGGTAAGCCCTTCTGCTGACAGACCAAAGGCGGAAGCTACGCCGATACCAATCAATGCGGCGATAGCGGTTGTGACAAGTAACACTGAAATTGTCAGACCAGAAATCTTACCCAGTGAGCCGCCTTTTTCCAGTTTTACAACCGCGGAAATCATCGACACCAAGACTAATGGCATGATCACCATTTTTAGCAGCCCAACATAGCCGTTACCGACGATGGCAACCCAAGACAACACGTCTGATATCACGCTGCCGTTTTCAGCATGAATGAGGTGAAGCGCTAAGCCAAACAAAGAGCCAGTAACAAGACCAATTAAAACGAGACGAGAAAGAGTGTGTTGTTTTTGTTGCTGGCGAAATAGAAAAAATAATATGCCAACAAATACAACAAGAGAGGCAACTACTGCGAAATTCATAACCTTACCTTATTATTCAGCGAAACATGCTGCAATTTACTAACGAAGCGGGGACGGTAAGATACCCCTCTGTCTTTCAGTTTAAAAATGAAAAACAGGAATGATATAGTTCTTAATGTTATATGATTCGCGATTATATTAACTGCTAAGGCAGGGTGTTTTAGAGAATGTCTCTATTTTGATACTTAATCATAGTGCCTTACTAAATCGAGCATGTCTTTTCGGGTTAGGTATGTCGTTTTATCTTCTTGATAGCTGAATACTTGATAAATCATGGCTTTAGCAACGTCGTCCGCAGCAATTGGCACGAAATTAGATAGTTTCCCAATCATCAAAGGGCGAAGGATTTTCAACAGGCTCTGAACCAGTTTTTCATCGCCTCGTGGTTGTTCTCTTTGACCGACTAGAGGACCAGGGCGGACGAAGACTAGCTCATCGAACCCCAGCTTTTCTATGTTGCTTTCCATCTGTCCTTTACAAGCAAGATAATGAGAGCGTGATTGGCTGTTTGCACCCAGGCTGGAAACCACCGCTAACCGTTTCACGCCAATCATCTTCATTTGACGGGCAACTTTCGTGACGAGCTCTACGTCCACTTTACGTAAGTTCTCTTTGCTGCCAGCTTGCTTTAATGTTGTGCCCAAACAGATAAACCCCACTTGTGGCGAAGGTTGCTCTTCATCCCAATCGTAAATCGAAAGGTCGGCGTCAATGAGTGGAATGATTTTTTTGTCTGGGTCGGCAATACCAGTGAGTGGGCGTCTAGAGAGAGCATATACAGCAGGGATACCGGGCTGAGTGAGTAAGTTGGTTAAAACCTGTTGGCCAATTAAGCCCGTGGCACCCGCAATGATGGCATAAGTATTGACGCTGCTGTTCATGAGTCTTCTCCGAAGTGAGAACGTACGTGATTATATTGTTATACGCAGGTTTTCATATCGGGTAAAGCGAGGCTGTCATGTTATAAAAAAATCACGTGAATTTGCGTAAGAGATACGTACACTGTTTCTCTCTTCCGTTGACGTTGAATAAAACGTAAACCGCATTTATAAGGAAAATGGACATATGGATCGCTCTTTTGCTGCTGATATCCAAGCGCGCATTGATAATAAAACCAAGCCATTGGGCTCGCTAGGGTTACTCGAGAAGGTAGCCTTGGAACTCGCGCTCATACAAAGCCAGGGTAAAACGCAAGCGTTGGAACACATCACCATTCGTCAACCAACGATGTTAGTGTTTGCTGGTGATCACGGAGTCGCAGAAGAGGGGATCAGTATTGCACCAAGCGCTGTTACTCAGCAGATGGTGGCCAACTTTTTAGCCGGTGGTGCGGCGATCAATTGTTTTTGTGATTTGAACCAAATCGAATTTAAAGTGATTGACTGTGGCATGCTGGAGCCGATTAATGTGCTGGTCCCAGAGTGTCAGTCACACCCCAATCTGGTCGAGCAACGCTTAGGCAATGGTACGGCCAATTTTTCTAAACAAAGTGCAATGTCCTTAGAGCAAGTGGCGCTGGGTCTGGATTACGGCGCAAAAATCGCAGAACAAAGTATTGCCGAAGGTTCGAATCTATTGATGTTTGGTGAGATGGGGATTGGCAATACCAGTTCTGCGTCGGCGTTGTTGACTGCACTTAGCCCGTTGGAAGTGGACCACTGTGTTGGGCTAGGAACGGGTATCAATAAAGAGCAACTGAACCGAAAGATCAAACTGGTTGCAAAAGGTGCTCACCGATGTCACGACCTGGATACCAAAGCGGTTTTAGCTCAAGTCGGTGGTTATGAGATTGTTCAAATGGTGGGGGCATTCCTAGAAGCTAAGCGGTTGAAAACACCAGTTCTAGTTGACGGCTTTATTGTCTCAGTCGCGGCGTACATTGCGACGTTACTTGATGAAGAAACGCGTGACTACATGTTGTTTGCCCACCGTTCTGAAGAGAGCGGGCATAAATTTGTACTCGAATACTTAAAAGCTGAGCCTTTGTTGGATCTTGGTCTGCGTCTGGGAGAAGGGACTGGTGCTGCACTTGCGTTACCACTGCTAAAAGCGGCAGCCCAGTTTTATAACAACATGGCGAGTTTTGAGAGCGCGGGAGTCACCGTCTAGTGTCAGTTCTGAAAACGCCAGAGGATAAAGTACGCGGCTCTTTACGTTATCAAGGTGAACTTTTTCTGTTGGCGGTGAGCTTTTTTAGTCGTTTACCTGTCCCGGCTAACTTACCTTACAGCGAAGAACGTATGAACCAGGCTGGACGCTATTTTGCGTTGGTTGGTGTTGTTTTAGGTGGATTATGTGCCTTGGCTTTTTGGCTGTTCAACACATTGCTTCCTGATGCAGTAGCGCTAGTTCTAACTATGGTCTTTAGTTTGCTGCTTACCGGTGCTTTTCATGAAGATGGACTGACCGACATGGCCGATGGCATTGGAGGAGGGATGACGCAAGAACGTCGCCTCACGATAATGAAAGATAGCCGTATCGGGACGTATGGCGCAGCAACCTTAATCATGGCGTTGTTGGCCAAGTATGTGTTTTGGAGTGAGTTGGTTTCATTACCGGAATTCGAATTGATTATCGTGGTGGCCTATACGGTAAGCCGAACGTTAGCCGCGACACTGATTTATGACATGCCTTATGTGAGTGACAGCGATACATCAAAGAGCAAGCCGCTTGCAAATAAACAGTCGTCGTTAGAAGTGGCGATTTTACTGTTCACTGGTGGTGTCGTCGCGCTTTTCCTCGGAGTGGCTCAGGCGGCGTTAATCACTGTGGTGCTTGCAGTATTTCGCTTTGGTTTTAAGCGTTGGCTCACTCAGCGAATTGGCGGTTTTACGGGTGACTGTCTCGGAGCGGCTCAGCAACTCGCAGAATTACTGGTATATCTTACGTTAATCGCGTGGTGCCTCGGTTCTTAATGTCATTGACCTCATAGAACGACTTATCTCATGGAACGACTAATCGCATGAAGCAACTAATATTAGGTGGAGCTCGCTCCGGAAAATCCCGACTTGCAGAGCAGTCCGCGCAAGCGCTGGCACATACTTCAGGGGCAACGCTGCATTACGTCGCTACGGCATTGCCATTTGATGACGAAATGCGCGAACGGATCGCGCATCATAAAAAGCAACGCGGAGCAGGGTGGCAAGAGCATGAATGTCCCCGGCGCTTGGCGGCGTTACTGTTAAGCTTAGGTCGTGATGATGTTGTGTTAGTCGATTGTCTCACGTTGTGGCTTAATAACTGGATATTTGAGTTGGGTGATGACTGCGCGAATGAAAAACTCGAGGTAGAAATCAATCGGTTGGTTGAGGCCGCCTCTCACTGTGAAGCATCGGTGATTTTTGTTTCCAACGAAGTTGGTATGGGTGTGGTTCCGCTTGGCGCGGTCAGTCGTTATTTTGTCGATAATGCGGGTCGAATGAATCAGAGACTCGCAGAGGTATGTGACCGTGTCACGTTTGTGGCTGCTGGGTTGCCTCTCGTCCTAAAAGAATAGGGTTAGGAAGATATGAAAACGCTGAATATCTATTTAGTACGACACGGAAAAGTGAACGCTGCACCCGGCATGCATGGTCAAACCGACTTAAAAGTCGATGACAAAGAGCAACAGCGAATTGCTCATGCATGGAAAGAATATGGGCTAGAGGTCGGGGCGATTATTTCGTCACCGCTTTCACGTTGTTACGACCTCGCGCAAATGATCGGTGAACAACAGTTGCTGCCTGTCGTGCAAGATCAAGATCTGCAGGAGATGGACTTTGGTGACTTTGATGGTGTGCCATTTGATATGCTGACGGAGCAGTGGAAGAAGCTCGACGCGTTTTGGCAAGCGCCTGCCAAGCACCCATTGCCAAATGCAGAGCGCTTAGATGCATTCTCTTTACGAGTAAATAACGCATGGTCTCGAATCGTTAACGACGCAAGCGACAACGTGTTAATCGTCACTCATGGCGGTGTCATTAGGATGATATTGGCTCACGTATTAGAACTCGATTGGCGAAACCCTAAGTGGTATTCGACGCTAACCATTGGCAACGGCTCAATGACGCACATAACGTTAACCGTGGACGACCAAATATACCCGTCAGTGCGAGCGATTGGTGTTTCCTTCGCTCAATAATTGTCTGCGTTTTCGCCGTTATTGCCGAATTAGAACACATACTGTGAATCGGTTGGCGAATCGAGACAAAAAGTTGATCAAATCATAATGATATCGATAGTGCCTGTGGTAAAGTTCATCGATTAACACTTTGTAATCGTTTAAATAACAGACAATTTAATGCTTGGTTTGAGATTACGGGGCTAAAAGGTATCAGATTTTCGGAGAAAATAATGGTTACTGCTCATATGTGGGATCGCAGCAACAAAAATTCTTTGTACAATTTATTAACATACCCGCCGTGCAATTAAGGAGTAACGCATGACGAAATCTCTCTTTCGCCAATCGTTTTTGACTGACACGTTAGACCTGCATATCGATGCGGCTCCTAAGGAGCAGGTGTTGTCTAATGGCGTCAAACTGAAACTTTGTCAGCGTGGTGTGCTAGAGGTTATCCCAGCGAAGTACACGCAGGATACCAAGAACATCATCATCTCGTGTGGCATTCATGGTGACGAAACCGCTCCGATGGAACTGGTTGATTCGATCATTAAAGATATTGAATCCGGTTTTGGCAGTGTTGAAGCGCGCTGTTTATTTATCATCGCTCATCCAGAGTCGACTTTAGCTCACACACGATTTCTAGAAGAAAATCTCAACCGTTTGTTTGATGAAAAAGACCACGTTCAAACGAAAGAGTTGGACATTGCTAAGGCATTAAAGCAGTTGGTAACCAATTTCTATCAAGACACCGACCCAACAACGCGTTGGCATCTCGATTTACATTGCGCTATCCGCGGTTCGAAACACTATACTTTTGCGGTCAGTCCGAAAACTCGCCATCCGGTCCGAAGTGCAGATTTGATGAGTTTTCTGGACAGCGCACACATTGAAGCGCTTCTGCTTTCAAACTCACCATCGAGCACATTTAGCTGGTACAGCGCGGAAAACTTTGGCGCTCAAGCCCTCACTATGGAGCTTGGCCGTGTGGCTAAGGTCGGGGAGAATGACTTAGACAGGCTGACTGCGTTTGATTTAGCACTGCGTAATTTGATCGCAGAATCACAGCCAGAGCATTTGCCAAAGCCTTGTATTAAGTATCGCGTTAGTCGAACGATTGTTCGCTTAAACGAAGATTTCGATTTTATGTTTGCTGACGATGTCGATAATTTTACGTCGTTTGTTCATGGTGAAGTGTTTGGTCATGATGGTGATAAACCATTGATGGCGAAGAACGACAACGAAGCGATTGTGTTCCCAAATAGACACGTTGCGATTGGCCAACGAGCAGCATTAATGGTGTGTGAAGTAAAAACCCGCTTTGAAGATGGTGAACTCGTCTACGATTAATAAGCAGTTTTAAGCGACTAGTCTGTTTTTATGGGCGATTTGCTGGTAACCGAATCGAAGTCATTTGCAATTTACCGGGGCTTAACTGTAAGGTTAGGCCTCGTTTGTTTTTTCTGGCCATTATGGATTTTCAACAACTTATCCTGAATAAGGAACGTCGCTGGCAACGAAATCTTTTGATTATGTCGGCCGTGCTCATACTGCTCTCTGCTATACATGTGATGGTCGGAGAGATTTTTCTTTCTCCTTTTCAATCTTTATCTTCATTTGAGCACAAGCTGCTGGTGGACCTTCGACTACCAAGATTGCTTTCTGCCGCGATTATCGGCGCCGCGCTTGCTGTTTCTGGTGCGACTTTGCAGGTGTTACTGGGCAATGTCTTAGCTGAACCGGGTGTATTGGGCATTTCTGGTGGTGCCAGCCTGGCTATGGTGCTGGTGATGTTTGCTTCGCCTGCCTTACCCACACCAATCATATTTATGTTGGCCGCGATCGCGGGGGCCATGGTTTTTACCTTCATCTTAGTGGCGATCGCAAGAGCGATGCATCTGACGACAGCACGCTTACTTCTTGTTGGTGTTGCTTTAGGCATTCTCTCGAGTGCGGTGGTGACCTGGGCATTTTACTTCAGTGATGATTTAAGCCTTCGACAACTTATGTATTGGTTGATGGGCAGTATTGGTGGTGCAAGTTGGTATCAACATACGGTCACTTTAGTGATGTTGCCTGTCTTAATATGGCTTTGTTGCAAAGGCAAGCCCCTTGATAAGTTGATGCTTGGAGAAATTCATGCAGCCCAGTTAGGTATTGATGTTCATCAGCTGCGTTGGAAGCTGATTTTGGCCGTTTCTGTTCTGGTCGGAGGCTCAGTTGCGCTTGGAGGGGTGATCAGTTTTGTTGGTTTGGTGGTGCCTCATCTACTTCGTTTGGCGTTTGGTACCGAAAATCGCTATTTATTGCCTCTTTCTGCGATTTCTGGTGCTGCTTTGCTGGTATTTGCGGATATTGGTGCAAGATTATTACTCGACTCTGCTGAGTTACCATTAGGAGTTATGACGACCTCTATTGGTGCCCCGATCTTTATTTGGATGTTGGTAAAGAGCCATGATGCACGTTAAGCACATAGCGGTAGGTAAACGACTTCTGCCACTATCATTCGAATGCGATGAGGGGCAAGTTGTTCATGTCGTTGGTCCCAATGGTTCAGGTAAGAGTACGTTACTTGCGGCTATCTCAGGCACGCTAACGCACCAAGCGAGCGTCAGTGGAGAAGTGTGTGTCAACGGTAATGATTTGCTTCGCCTACCGTTGTCGGAACAAGCACATCAACGAAGTTATTTATGCCAGCAGTCCCGACCCGCATTTAATGTCGATGTCTTTCAATATCTTGCTTTATCGTTACCAAGCGGAGCGGTGATTACTGAGAGTAAGGTTCGAGATGCGGTGAACAAGGTTGTCGAACTTGTGCAATTGCAAGATAAGCTTCATCGCAGTATTCAAACGCTTTCTGGGGGTGAGTGGCAACGTGTTCGTCTCGCCGGGGTGTGCTTACAAGTCTGGCGTACTATTAATCCATACTCAAAGTTATTGGTGTTGGATGAGCCAGCAGCGCCGCTGGATATTGCGCAAGAAGGGCTACTTTACAAGCTGATCAGTGCTGTCGCAGCGCAAGGACTTTGCGTATTAGTGGCGAACCACGATCTCAATCGCACGTTAAAGCATGCTGATAAAGTGCTGCTGTTAAGTAACGGCGTTCTTCATGCCTCTGGTCGCGCCGAAGATGTATTAACAGAAGAAAGGGTTGGAGAGGTGTTTAATACGTCGGTAAGAAAGGTCATTTTAGAAGACAGGCCTTACTTAATCTTTGACTAATACGTTGAGCGTTATCCTTTTATCGGCTATTTGACTATATATAAAAAACGACCTGCTTGAGGTCGTTTTTTTGTTGTCTGCTTACTGCTTAGGGATTATTGCGTCAGTGGCTTTAAATCTGCAGGGCGGTAGTAAACCGATTTTAGTACTTTGCCTTTACGAACTGTTTTGCCTTCGGAAACAAAATCTTCTGCACATTTCGCAATGATGTATTCGCCCTGATGAACGGCCATTAATTTGATGCCTTGATCAGCGTAAAATGCTTCAGTTTCCGTGTATTCCTGCTCATTGCGGCACACTTTGCTCATGTTGCTAGAATGCACTTCATCCCAGCACGGAATAAAGTCGATACCACGGTTAACTGCGACGTTCAGCAAGAGATCGATTAGATAACTGATTGCCAGGTTGTCTTCCACTTTGCTGTTGCCAAGATGAACAAGGCGACCCATCAGTACGTAAACACTATCGATAATTGCATCGGCTTGCTCGGTCTTACAATCCGCTTCTGCTAACTCAGTCAGTTCTTCGATCGCTAAAGACGTGTGTAGTGTATCTGCCTGACTATCTAGGCTCGCTTCGTCTGCGACTGGTAGGTCGAATGTGCTACGGAACTCGGTAATGTCACGGTATAAGTGATCAAAAATCTCTTGGGTTAGCTTTGACAGTTGCATTCTGATATCCATTGAATCGATTGAAGCCGCAATGATAACAAACCGCACTTTAATCCCCAAGCGATCAGGCTCTGACTGCTTATAAATCTGCCTAGTGGGTTTAAAGGGCACGGTTTGGTATGTTTATGTGAACGGCTTTTTAAATAATTTATTTAAATAAATAGGGGAAAAGCTTTTTGCGCTGATCTTCAGTCAAAGAAGAGACGCGCTCTATGTTCGTGTCTGGAATGGATTCTGGATCTGGGTAGTGTTTGAGAACCTTTTCCATACTCTCTTCACGAATCAGATGGAATATCGGAAATGGCGATCGATTCGTCAGGTTTTCATCGTCTTCTGGCTTCGCACCACCAAAACAGTAGTCTGGATGGAATGTCGCCAATTGGAACACGCCTTCCCAATCTTGTTGTTTAATCAAACCTTCAACCCAATCAATAAAAAAGTTGTAGTCCCAGAAATCATCCAGCATGTTAGGTACCACGACTAACGTGGTTTCCAGGTCTTCTGGGTCGGTGTTGCTGAGTTCCATCAACTGCAACAAAATATCTTCCAACAACGCTTCCTCTTGGGTAACTTCGCTGACAAAGATTTTAATTTGGTTATTACGTTGTGGTTTTGCAGCAAAAGGGCAGAGATTCAACCCGATAACGACATCATTGAGCCACTGTTCGACTTGTTGTGTGATTCCCGCTATCTCTTTGTTTTGTGTTTCTGGTGTTGAGCTCGTTGACATACGACGTTTTAAATCATTTTCTAGGTGGCGCAAGCATAGCAGATAGCGATTCAAATAGCCGCAAGAAGCTGATGTTGAGGGTTCGGCTTAGTCTGCAACATTAGCCATGCTGTGAACCCTGCACGCTAAAGTAAGCTAGGGAGTGACCTAACTTCTTTTTAAACTCACAGTGGTTGAACTACCTCTCATGTCATGGGCCTGCGTAATCCGTTTTAAATAAACAATCGCGCTAAACATGGCAATGTATAACGCGCTGCCGCCAATCAAGACCGTTGACCATCCGCCATGTTGCCAGCAATACAGCAGTAAGAATCCACCCAAACTTCCGCCTACATAATAGTGAACAAGGTACAGCGCTGTTGCCGTGGCTTTCGCTGTTGTGGCTTTTTGCCCAACCCAACCGTATGCCAAGGTGTGAGTGAAAAATGCGCCAAAGCTAATCAGTAGCAAACCGAATAACATGGCTGCAATACTTTCGAATGCCGCTATCCACATGCCACTCATGCTGAGAACAGCACCTAAGAACATGCCCAAAATAGATGAGTAACGTTTGCTCCAGTGGCCCGCACAACGTGATGAAAATGTGCCGCCCAAGTAGCAAACAAATATGAGTGACGCTAAACCAACAGGAATGTTATGAGGGTCGCTGACCAGCCTGAATCCCATTACTGAATACAGGTTGACGAATAACGCGAAGTTAAGACCGCCTATTAGCATGGCAAACCACACACGTTGATTTCTGAAGTGGCCGATAATGGCACGGTTTTGTTGGCGCAGACCGCTGGAAGATGGGGTGAAATTGCGCTGTTTTGGCAGCAAATAGTAAACGCAGATGACGCCAATCAGTGTCACGACCATAATGGCTTCTATCGCGATATCGACGCTAAAGTTATCGGCCAATAACCCACCGCTGATTCGACCCGCAATGCCGCCGAGAGAGTTTGCCGCAATGTAGGTTCCTATGGCCATGGAAAACGCATGTTTATCCAGCTCTTCGGCCATGTAGGCAACGGCAACGGCAGCAAATGCGGCCAATGCAATGCCGATCAGGGCACGACAGACCACCAAGAACAGAAAGGAGTCGCCAAATAGCATCAGCAGCGACAATACAGGAATGGAGAAGAGCCCTGCGGTCATCATGGGTTTTCGTCCGACAGACTCCGACAATACGGCCAACGGTACGAGGCTAAAAGAAAGCGCTAAAGTAGAAGACGCAAATAGCCAATTCACTTGTGTTTCTGAAATCGTAAACAGCTCGGCGAAGGTCGGCAGCATCGGCTGAAACAGATATAAGTTGGAGAATACTAAAAACGAACCCAGCGCGAGCGCCAGTGTGATTCGTTTGTATTCTGGAGTACCGAAGGTGACCATGTTTCCTGCCTGTCGCGTGAGCGCAAATGTATCGAAAGTGTGATCAATTTATCAGCTGAAAGTAAATAAAAAAAATATATTAAAAATATGGAAACCATATATATATGATCTAGTGGAATCGAAACAACTCAAACACTTTCTCGCTGTTGCAGAACACGGCAATATTACTCATGCCGCCAAGGCTTTGAATATTGCTCAGCCAGCGTTGAGCATCTCTATTAAAAAGTTCGAGCAATCATTGGGGGTCACTCTGTTTCGTCGTGACGATAAGAAAATTAGTCTGACTCAAGAGGGTGAAATACTGCTCGTGCACGCTAGGCGTGTAATTCAGCAGTTACATGACGCTCAACTTGCGATTGATGAACTTAAAGGTCTGGCGAAAGGTGAGGTAAGACTGGGGACGCCGTCAATGATGGGAAGCTACTTTTTCCCACGTATTGTCATGGCCTTTAAGAGCCAGTTCCCCGATCTGAAGTTAACATTGGTTGAAGCCGGGACTCAATCCATCAGGCGTATGCTACTCAATGGACAACTCGATATTGGCGTGATCAGTTGTGATAATGTTCCTGACGATCTTGAAACCGACCATTTATTTACCAGCCAAATGGTCGCGGTGGTTGCGCCGGAGCATGATCTTGCCGAGCGTCAGTCACTATCGTTTAACGAGTTTTTTGAACATGAACTGGTGATGTTTCAACATGGTTATTTCCACCGAGAGTTTCTCGATCACGTCAGTGAAGAACATGGCTTTACCATGAAGTCTTCATTTGAAACTAACTTATTGCCGTTGATATTGAGTATCGTAAAACAAGAATTTGCTATTACTGCATTATTAGAACTGGTGACGCAGAATGAGCAAGGCGTAGTCGGTATCCCTTTTGATCCGCCTGTCACGCTCGATCTCGCGTTGGCATGGCGGAAACAAGGGTATTTATCGATTGCCGATAGAACGTTTATTGATTTTATTAAGCGGTACTTGTAGCCCACTTTGAAAGGGCGCTAATCACCTTTGTACATTTTCTCAAAGTTTTTTGGATTCCAACCGATCATCACGCTATCACCAATCTTCAACACTGGTAATGAACGGGCTCCCAGCGCATCTAGCTCTTTACGACCGCGTTGCATTTTGGCATTACACAGACGGTAAGTAATATTTTTAGAGTCAAGATAACGTTGAGCATCTTTGCAATGGGGGCATTTGTCTTTAATGTAAAGAACGACACGTTTCATGGAGTTTCTCTCAATTATCTTTGGGATGCGAAGTGTAACCAAAGCAATGACGAGATGAAAGTCTTAGGACTCTCAGGTATATTGAGCGCCTTTCTATTGTCATAGCAGACTTTACATCATGCATCCGTCACTTCGATACATTCAGGGGTATCCTCCGCATATTGTCGAGCAAGTTAGCTCATTGGTCGATAAGGGTACGCTCATTCCTTGGTTCGAAAAACGCTACCCAGAACGCCATCAAATCAAGAGTGAGAAAGCGCTCTACGAATACGCTATGGGGATCAAAAATCGCTACATGAAGAAAGCCGCACCGATCAGCAAAGTGGTCTACGATAAGAAGATTCACTTGATCAATAACGCGCTAGGGTTGCATAGCGTGATCAGCCGTAATCATGGCGGAAAGCTTAAATCGAAAAATGAAATTCGTATTGCGAACGTGTTTAAAGATGCGCCAGAGCCATTGTTGCGAATGCTGGTGGTTCATGAGTTGGCGCATACCCGTGAGAAAAACCACGATAAAGCGTTCTATCAACTCTGCTGCTATATGGAACCTGAATACCATCAGTTAGAGTTTGATGCACGTCTGTTTATGATTTACCTCGATTTAAAAGCGAACTCGAATGAAGAACAATAACCATACCGCTAAGCCAAAAAAGTCTAGAAAACCTGCACCATCAAAGCAGGAAAATAAAGGCGCTAAAGAAGAAAAGCGAGTTAAAAACAAGCCCTCAGGCAAAGCAAAATCACCCGCAGAAAAAAGCGATGTGGACTTTATAAAAATTGCCAAAAGCGGATTGCATGAGCGTAACCCGCATCGTGGTCGTTACGACTTTAAAAAGCTGACCGCGAGTGAGCCTCGGTTAAAATCCTTTGTCATTAAGAACCCAAAAGAGGAAGACTCGATCAGCTTCTCCGATCCAAAAGCGGTAAAAATGCTCAATAAAGCATTGCTAACGGCTTATTACGATATCGATTTTTGGGATATCCCTGAGCACTATTTATGCCCACCAATCCCAGGGCGTGCTGATTACATTCACCGTGTCGCTGAGCTGCTAGATGGTGAACAAAAAGGTAAATATCCACATCATGAAGTGCGTGCATTGGACATTGGCGTCGGCGCGAACTGCATTTATCCAATTGTCGGTGTTACTGAGTACGGGTGGCACTATACCGGCAGTGATGTTGATGCTAAATCGATCCAGTCAGCTCAAGCAATTGTTGATCGAAATGCCGCTTTATCTGGTCGGATTGAACTGATCAAGCAGGTGAACCAAAGCAATATTTATCGCGGTGTTATTCGCTCTGGTGAGCGTTACGATGTCACTACTTGTAACCCTCCGTTTCATCGTTCAGCACAAGAAGCCGCGATGGGCAGCCAACGCAAAGTGGACAACTTAAAAGCCAATCAGCGTAAAAAAGGCGTGAAGCCAACAAGTGCAGACCCGGTTAAGCCAACGCTGAATTTCGGTGGTCAAAATGCCGAACTTTGGTGTGAGGGTGGGGAAGCTGCATTTATCCGTAAAATGGCCAATGAAAGCCAGGCATTCAGCGCTCAAGTGCTTTGGTTTACGACCCTAATTTCTAAGAAAGACAATGTACGCCCTATGCGCAAACAATTGGAAAAATTGGGTGTGAAATCAATCCGAGTTGTCGAAATGAGCCAAGGACAAAAAATCAGTCGATTCATTGCTTGGTCGTACATGGACAAAGAACAAAGAAAGGTATGGCGGTCTCTGAGCTCGCATTAAACCAATCAATAGAGATTCATTCCCGCTTACTAAAATGCTCATTCACTCCGGATCAATGTTATCGAGCCAAAGTGATTGAGCATTGTTATTGCGTGTTGTGTTATTGAGCTGTGAGAATCAATGAGGTGTGAGCCCCGATGGACTGCATTTCGGCAAAGCGTTTTCTTTGCAGTACTTTTTAACTGGCCTTCATGGTACGAACGAAGGGCACGCCATTATCATCATGATGGACGCTTGCTTCCACTTGATAGATATCTTTGACTAACTCAGTGGTCAACACGTCTTTTGGCGATCCTACACAGATTAGCTCACCTTGTTTGATAACTAATAGGTTATCGGCGTATTGAGCCGCGAGATTGAGGTCATGGAGTACCATCACACTCACGTAGTTCTGCTCGCGCGTTTGAGTGACAAGATGGTCGAGCAAAACATGCTGGTGATGGAGGTCCAGCGCACTGACGGGTTCATCAAGCAACATGATTTGCGGATTACGCATAATGGCTTGAGCGAACAAGATCATCTGGCGCTGACCACCACTCAGGGAACTGACGTCACGGTTCGCTAAGTGCGCCATGCCGATGCTGTTCAATATGTGCAAGCCTTCAGCCAGTAATTGGTCATCGATCCGCAAACTCAAGCAGTCTAAGCGCCCCATCAATACCACTTCAATTACACTCAGACTCACTTGCAGGCCAATATCTTGTGGCATGTAGCCAAATTTGGCTCGCCATGAGGACAGCGACGTTGTATCGAATTTGTCGTCGTAATGAGAAATGGAACCACTTTTTAGAGTTACATCACCAAAAATGGCTTTAAGCAACGTGCTTTTACCTGCGCCATTTGGACCCAACACCGCGGTCACCTGACCCGGCTCAAGCGTGAAGTTAAAGTTGTTCGCGAGAGTTAATGACTCAATCTGAATATTGACGTTTTTTGCTGTTAACATGATTAACCTCGCTTCGCCAAGATTAACCAAAAGAAGAAGGGCACACCGATAATCGCGGTAACGATACCGATAGGAAACAGCGCACCCGGCACGATAATCTTAGACAGTACAGACGCGCCCGATAGCAAGAAAGCGCCAATTAAGAAAGAGAGTGGCAGGAAGAATCGCTGATCTTCACCGACCATCGACTTGGCCATGTTTGGCGCAACGATACCTACAAAACCGATGATGCCCACAAAGCTGGTGACCGTAGCGGTGATCACCGCGACGATAAATAGTGTTTTGAGACGTAAGCGAGTGATATTGACACCCACACTTTTAGCTCGCTCTTCACCAAGACGGAGAGCGGTGAGTTTCCAAGCATCTTTCAGTAATAAAAGCCCACCAAGTAGCACAACACCAGTGGTAATCGCGACGGTATTCCACGTTGCTTTGGTTAAACTACCAAACAGCCAAAAGAGTATCTGCTGGCTAAGCTCAGGTGAAGAGACGAACTGAACCAGAGACAGCAAGGATTGGAACAAGAAGAGCAGGGCAATACCAGCCAGAATCAATTGGCCCGAGCTAATGTGACGAGCTGATGCTAATGAGAACAGAAAACAGGCGGATAACATACAACATAGGAATGCCCCTATCGGTACAGCATAATTGCTGCTCAAACCAAAAGAGCCCATGTATAGCGTGATGGCAGCACCAAAACCAGCCGCTGCCGCCATCCCCAACGTATACGGACTTGCCATGGTGTTATTGAGTAAGGTTTGCATCTCTGCACCACCCATGCCAAGGGCACCACCAACAACAATAGCCATGATGGCGATGGGTAATCGTAGCTCGGTGACGATGATCTGTGTTGAGGGCTCAACGTGGAATGGCAAACCGAGAAATTCAAAAATAGAGTGCAGGACTTTGGTCGCATCAAGCAAAGAGGGACCCGTCATAATGTCCAATACGAAGGTGGCGAAAATCAGTGTGCTAAAAGCACCAATAACCATAAATCGACGTTTTTCGCTCTTGCGCTGTTGTTGGATGAGTTGTTCTAAATCTACAGATTGCACGAATTACTACCTAGTTAGTGTCAGCTTAGACTCCTAAACGGTCTATAGAAGAAACCACAGTACCTGTTGGGAGATGCCGATACTACCACTAATGATAGTTAGTTGCATTATCATTAGTAAAAGAATTATGATACGCGAAGCGAAGGCGGACGCGGAACGCCAGACTGATATAATAAAAAGGAATCTTGTTGATGTTGAAACATTTATTGGCGCTTGCAGCGGTGTGTGTGAGCACGATGGCATTTGCCGAACAAACGACGGTTACTGATGTGTTGGGACGAGAGGTAACATTTGACGCTCCTGCAAAAAGAGTCGTGGTTGGATTTTACCCAGAAGACTACATGGCAATTGGTACGGAAGCGGCTTATGACAACGTTGTAGGTATGTCAAAGTATATCTGGCAGGCTCGTACAGCAAGTTGGCAAGCGTATGTAGCGCATCGCCCATCGCTTGATGAGATTCCAGAAATTGGTCGTGTAGACACCAATGCGTTTTCTGTCGAGAAGGTAATAAGCCTGAACCCAGACGTTGTCATGCTAGCGGATTGGCAGTTTAAAGCCTTGGCATCTGAGGTTGAACGCATGCAGAGTGCTGGTATCGCCGTTGTTGTAGTCGATTACAACGCACAAACTGTCGAACGCCATGTCCAAAGTACTAAACTGATTGGTGAAATCACAGGTCAGCAAGCGCGTGCAAAAACCATCGCAAATGAATACCAACAAAATGTCGACATGATCAGTCAACGTTTAGCAAAAGCGAATTTAGATAAACCCAAAGTATATACCGAATATGGTGCTTCAGGTGTTGGTGAAGTTGGTTATACCTTTGGTAAGAATATGTGGGGTGCGATAGCAACAATGGCGGGTGGTGAGAATATTTCCGCGCCGTTCGTTGAATGGTGGGGTAAGTTAAACCCAGAGCAGATCATCGTTGCAAACCCAGATGTGATTGTCATTACTGGCTATGAATCAGGTGGTAGTGATGACGCAATGATAATGGGGGAAGGTATCGACGAAGCTTTAGCGAAAGAAAGATTAGCAGGCTTTAAAAATCGTATCGGCTGGTCTTCAATTTCTGCAGTCAAAAATAATCGTATGTATGGAGCATACCACGGTGCTTGCCGAACGATTATCGATGGCGCATTGATCCAATTTTATGCCAAGATCATGTATCCAGAGGTGTTTAGTGATCTCAACCCCAAAGCGGCCTACGATAGTTTTTATGAAAAGTACCTGCCAGTAAAACCGGTTGGTACCTTTATGACTGAGCTTTAGCTTCATGTCATAGCTTCATGTCATAGTTTCAAGCCTTATCGGCGAGGTTAGTCTAGTGTGATTACCTTTGGCGATAAGGCTTGTTTAATAATGCCACGTTAAGCCTTTTTAATTTTATATCATTCAGTAACTTAACGTTATCCAGTCAAAACGTATTCATCGGAATACCGGCCACTTCAAATCGCGCCATTACGGGTCTTTCACTTTCCTGATACCAGCTTGCTGGCATATTTGGTTTGAGCTTCGCTTGATCGCTCTTGCTGATCACTACGTAGTGCAAAAACTCGTTCAGTGTTTGCTCCATAGCATGAAACGACATATCTCCATCTTTACTTAACGCTTTTAATAAACCGACGACGGTTTCTTCGGGAATCAATGGCTCTATCACGCAGTGCTTACGAGTTTGGATTGTCTTCGAAGCTGGTAGCTCGTTGCGGGCGGACTCCCAACATGGTTTGTTCGTCTTACTGACATGGTTGTATTTGTAGCAGTAAAAGCTAAACAGGAAGCGTGCAATACTGTGCCAGCGTTCCGCTTGTACTTCTAACCAGATATGTTGAAGTTCGATGTCAGCGTCGGTCATAATATTATCGGTAGGTAAGGAAACGATGAGAGCAGATTATACCTGTCCAACATCGGCTTTATGAATGATATTTTTCTTTTCGTTTATCCAAAATAAAAGGAGCTCACAGAGCTCCTTTTAAAACGATGTTTAGAAAACATTAGATTCGCGACGCATCATAGCCTGAAGCAAGCAGCAATTCACGTTCACGTTTAATCAATTGAGCACGATCTTCGATCAACTCATTTAGTGCTTTCGAAGGCTTACCCGCTATCGATTTAAATGCCTCAAACGAGTCTGCTTGGCTGATTTCATCGATCATGCTGCTGATAACATTACGAGCTTCACAAGGATTATCTTCGGTTTTGAAGTATTCGACTTGTTGTGCGGCTGCTTTCATTTCTGTAAGTAGCTCAAGTGGACTGCTGTCTTTTGCCACCGCCATGTAGTTATCCAGCACTCGTTTTGCGTACAAAAGCTCTGTTAGTGGGATATCACGCCCGCTCTCAATTAGGGACTCACTAAGGATCATACTTGCGCTCATTGCCATTCCTTTACTTATCGTCTAAGCAGATATTCATATTAATGTGAGTCTAATTTATTGAAGTCTCAATGGGAATGGCTACGAACTGATTCACCGATGATTTTTTCCAATAACTGTGTGAATGCTCGTATATTGTTCTCACGGCTTAAAGGGGCTTGATATTCAGATGTGATAAGTCCGTTCACTCCGCCACCTGAAGCTAGGTAAGAGGAAAGGTGATCACAAACTTGTTTACGCCATTTTGATGAGGCGCTATTTCAATCGTTGCACCATGTAACGTTGCGATGTCCTTGCATATTGACATCCCTAAACCCGCACCGTCACCTTTCTCTGTATGCCCCCGGTAGAATTGCTCGAAAATTCTTTCACGAGTTTCTTTTGGTATCTCAGGACCAGTGTCTGAAACGAACACTTTGAGTACTTTTCCTTCATTGATTGCACTGACTTCGATTTCGCTATCGGACCCCGAGTATCGAATCGCATTGTCGATCAGGTTTCGGAACAACACTTCTAGCAGAATTCTGTCACCAAGCAACTGCGCTTGGAAAGGTTGTAAGCTAATTTCTTGACCATTACGTAACGCCAACGGGGCTAAATCGGCAATCACGGTTTGCAAAAGCGCTTCCAGCTTGATGTTTTGTACCGTTTGTTCCGACATACTCTCGACTTTGGCTAAGGTAAGCAGCTGTTGAATTAACCTATCCGTTCTATCAATGCCTTGTAATATGTTTTCCAAATCGCGTTTCAGTTGCTCTGGTTCGTGACTTTGGAGTGCATTTTCTGCGTTGAGCCGTAATATTGTTAGGGGAGTTTTAAGCTCGTGTGCCGCTGCACGGGTAAATCGTTTTTCTCGTTGCCAAGCGGATTCTAACTCAGAAAGTAATGAGTTCAATGCATCAACCAATGGCGCCAGTTCGGTTGTGTTGTCAGTCACATGAATGCGCTCAAGATGATGAACATTGCGTTGAGAGATAGCCGTTCGTAAAGCGTTTATAGGGCGGAAATATCGATTGATCAGCCAAAATAGTAAAAGTAGTAAAGTCGGCAACAAAATGATTTGTTCAACGAGTGTCGACAACGCAATTTCATTGATGATTTCTTGTCTTATCTCCTGCTTTTCAGCTACTACGATGTACTCATTTTCGTAGTTAGTATTTGGAAACGCGAGTTGAAATGTTCGCCACTGAACGTCGTCCCGATTAATATCTAAATAGCCGGAGCGGTCGGCGGATGAAGACAAAGATGGCAATTCTGGATCGGAGCTCCATAACAGCACATTGTTACGATAAAACTGGAAAATGATATTTTGTTCGTAAGGGTGTCCGAATTCGGTCGCTTTGTCATCACTACCATTAGATAACTTTTGAATGTTATGTATCCAGCTTTCGAACTGCTTTTTATGCTGAGAGAGTCTGTTTTGCTCCGATGAGATAGAAAGCGTTAGCAGCATAAGTTTTGCCGATTGGCCAAGCCTAGCGTCGTAGACTTCCTCGACTTCATGTTTTGCAGATTGAAAACTGAAGTACAATGAAACGATCAATAGCGTACTAACCAGCAAGCCAACAGACAGTGTCAGTTGACGTTTAATGGAGTAGGGCTTGTTACTTTTCAAGAATGTACCCCACACCCCGTATGTTTTTGATTTCGATGTTTGGGACTTTTTTGCGCAGGTTGTGAATGTGAACTTCTATGGCGTTGTCGCTTGCCCCTTCGTCCCAACCGTGGAGAGATTGTTGCAACTGATCCTTACTCTGAACTCGACCAGCGTTGGTGATCAAACTTGTTAGTATTTTGAATTCATTTCGGGTGAGTTTGAGCGGTGTATCTCCGTATCTGATAGTTTGTTCAGATAGAGATAACGACAACAGCCCAACTTGGATGATCTCATCAGCGCTACCAGATAGTCGGCGGATGATTACTCTAAGCCTTGCGAGAAGTTCTTCTAACGCAAAGGGCTTCCCTAAGTAATCATCGGCACCGCCATCAAGACCTTGCACACGATCGCGTATATCATCTCTTGCAGTAAGTATCATTACCGGTAGCTTAAAGCCGTTCTTACGGATGTTACGCAAGACGTCTAACCCGTCAATATCGGGTAAGGTCAGATCTAAAATGACTGCTGTAAAAGCTTCTGCTTTTAGTGCACTAGTCACACCAGCTCCTTTCTCAAGCCAGTCTACAGTGTAACCATGGCGACTAAGCGAAGTCACCATGGATTGACCGAGGAGTTTGTCGTCTTCTACCAGTAATAAACGCATAGATTATTTTATTTTTCCTAGTGTTGTTTCGATTTCCGATCTCCGTCCTTTATCGGCTAAAGGGCGATCAGGTCGTGGGGACGCTTGCATTGCACGAGTGAGGTACAATTTTGCTTCGTCATATCGGCCTTCTTCTGCTAGATAATCACCATAAAAATAGTTTGGATCGATGCCGTTAGGGTTGATCTCTAACGCTTTTTTTAACATTTGTTCGGCTTTGTCATCATCTCCAAAACCGATTGGCCATCCTGGGACTTTATAATATAGGGATCCCAAGCTTGTGTACGCCGAGCCTTCGAGTGTTTTTGGTGATGTTTCAATCACTTTTTCTAGCAGGGCTTTTGATTCTTTAACTAACGATAATGCACCTAAACCGCCTTGTGCGCCAGCAAGAGATGCTTTATTGATGGCAAGCCAAACGGTGAGCTCTGGATTGTTGGGCTCTCTGTCCAGGTAAATACTGGTTTTTGCGATAGCGCGATGAAAGCATTGCTCTTGCTCATCGCCACTAGGCGTGTTGTATTGACACTCTGCCCACTTTTTTTGTACATCATGAAGTGGTGTATCGGCCGCGAATGTATGGGTTGATGCCAACGTTGAGCATAGGGTTATCGTGTAACATAGCGTTTTAATGTTCATCGTTCGTGTCCTTTTGTCATCAATGCGTTAGTGATGTACGCGATTGACATATTGCTGAATGGTGTCTTGCTGTTTTCTGATCGCAGAAGAAACCACACTGGGTAGCAGTTGATTGATGCGCGCAAACAGTTTTTCTGGCCAACCAATCCACTTCGCTGAAATTTCTTTTTCCAACATAGTGACAACATGTTCAGCGACGACTTGTGGCATATCCATCTTGTTTCCTAGTTGTTGGTTCATTTCGTTGACACTATTGCTGTTTAATGACGTTTTTGTCGCTCTTGGCGCTAAATAGAGAGCGCGAATGCCCGTAGCAAACAGCTCTCGGTCTAATGCTTCAGTAAATCGATGCAGTCCTGCTTTAGCTGCGCAATAGGACGTATAGCCCGGGTAGCCGATGGATCCGAATGTTGACCCAATATTAAGGATGATACCTGGCTGCTTTAACCAACTTAGAGCAGATTTGCACAACAGCATTGGTGCAAGAAGGTTTAGTTGGATATCCGCTTCAATCTGTGCGCTGTTTTTATGGCTCAATAGCGAGAAATCGTTACAGCCCGCGTTGTTGATAATGGCATCCACTTTGTTCACTTGCTTAGCTCGATTGTTAATCTCGCTTCGGCCTTCTATTGTCGTAACATCGGCAACCAACACGTCGTGAACCTCTTGGTTTGGTAGTGATGATTTGAGCGTGAAGAGCGTTTCTTCATGTCGTCCGACGAGGATTAACTGTGCGCCTCTACTCGCGAGTTCTGTTGCAATGGCCTGGCCAATGCCACCCGTTGCGCCAGTGAGTAAAATGCGACTGTTTTCAATCTGCATGGTTCACCTCACGCGGCTTGCTGCTTGGAATAAGATGGCAACTCTCTTAGCATCTGCTCGTAGAGAGAAAACACCATATTGGCGGAATCAATGATCACTTGCTGATCGAGTGGGTCAGTTATTTTGTTCATTAATGACTCAAAAAACTTCAGGTGGTCTTGATCTAATACGCTGTGTGAAACGAGATACGTCATTGCTGAAGGTGGTAAGTTGAGTGTCGATTGGATTTTTTCTGCCATTTGTCCTCCAATACCTACGCTGGTTCCTTCCAATACCCACACCATGCCAAACAATGCCAACGGGTTGTGGCGATCAATATTGTGATACAGATAAGACACCATCAGTTCAATTGCTTGCCCGACACGACCATCTCCCTGATTGTGGCGAACGGCATCAGCATCACCACCACATGCTTCAATGTCATTGAGAATCCACTCTTGATGACCTTTTTCTTCCTCGATGTATTCTGCAATTGCGCTGCGAACCCACTCATATTCTGCAGATAAACGACCACCACAAGCCATGAGAAGAGGAACGGTATGCTTAACGTGATGATAAGCCTGGGTCAGAAATGCGATGTACATTGGTTTAGATATGTGGCCTTGTTGTACTTCCGCAATCACAGGCGCCGTGAGCATTGAGTGTTGAGCGGCAGAAGTCTGTTGTTTGAGTTGTTCAAAAAAAAGGGTCATAACCTTCTCCTTAAGAAGCGATAGATGACTGGAGAGAAAGGTCGATTCGTTGTACCTCTTCGCCTTCCAGTGTGAATTTTGGTATGTCGTGTGCAAGCCATTTAGAGATGCTACGCTCGATTGCGTCACGCTTAAGCTTGCCGTTTTCGGTGTACCAACTCGGAATTCGTTGTGGGTTATCCATCACCAATAAAACTTGAATTCGGGCATAATCAGGAAGCGTGCTATTTAACGCTGAGATTTTTTCTTCTAAACCCTCGCTCTTTGTAACGATTGCACATAAAGCCTGTTGGTCGTCTCCGGTGACGATCAGTGGCGTATTGGGCAAAAATGCTAGCGCTTCAGACTCGACCCATTCTGGTGATACATTTCGTCCGTACGCTGTCACGATAAGATTTTTTTTGCGACCTGATAGAGTGATGTAACCTTGATCGTCAATCTGAGCCAAATCGCCAGTTGCTAACCATTCTTGATGAAAGGGTTCGTTTAAGTAACCAAGGGCGATACTGCCTTTCACAAACAGTTCTCCATCGTCTGCGATTCGGGTTTGAGTATGCGTCAACGGTTTCCCACATGTGCCGGGTTTGAATTCCGCAGGCGTATTCAAACAGACGACGGAACCACACTCAGATAATCCATAACCTTCAAAAGCGGGTATGTTTAAAGCACGGGCTGCACTAATCAATTGTGAAGACACTCTTGCACCGCCGACGGCAACAAATTTTAGAGAAAGCGCGAGGGGTGGCTGAGTTTTTACGATGTGTATTAATGCCAAGAGTAAAGCAGGGGTTAACACTAAGCTGTCTGGTTTAACCTCGGCTAACGTTTTCGTAAATTGAGAGGTATCAAAGTGGCTAGAGCCCATCAGTCCTGTGTGTTTTCCGGGCAGGATCGTCGCGGTTACTCCCAAGATTAATGGTACGTATACACCCGTAATATTTTCCAGCAGAGTAGATAGTGGCAGCAAGACCAAATGAGACTGCGCTAAGCCTTTGACTGCATGTGAGAGCGATGTGGCAACTTGGAATAAATGCTCATTGCTTAAACATACGCCCTTGGGTTGGCCAGTCGACCCAGAGGTAAACGTAATTTTCCCGGTCCCTTCAAGATAAGGGGCATGTACCGTGGGGAATGTATGTGTCAATGGTAAGCCAGAGACTCGTAGTTGTTCGTTTGGCGTTGGCTGAATGATACCGTCAGGTAAGGCAACGTTGTTCCAATCTCCTAGTAAGGTATCGACGTTTGACTGGATTAAAATATGCCTTATTTGGCTATCAGAAAAAAACATTGGGATAGGAACAACAACAATGTTTGCAGCCATTGCAGCAAGATCGATGATGGCCCAATTAATGTTATTTTCTGCACGCAACGCGAGCACTTTAACATTGTGCGCCTTTAGTTGAGACGCAGCATATTGAATTTGATCGAACAACTCAGAGTAGGTTAATTGAACGGTTTTTCCAGTATCGTCCTTTCCCACAAATGCTAAGTGCTCTGGTTGGGTCATTGCCCAATTTTTAATGGTGTCTAGGAGCGTATTCATTATTATTCCATGCTTGTTGACGTTTTCGTTGTTGGAGTGTTCGAAGGCGTTCTAGCCCTTGGATTAAGTTTCCGGCAAGAACTCGAGGCTGGTGCTCGTAGTATGACCCCCAGGTTGATTGAGCATCATGGACTTTGCCAGGGTCGGCATGGGTGATGATTTTTGACTCTAAACCAAAGCGCGTCATCATAGCGTGCAGTGGATCTGTGGCAGTAAAAATGCACCATTCAAAACCAAGTTCCACTAACCGTTCCGCAATGAGGTAGAAGTGAAGACCTGACATGCCTTTAGCAAATGAAGCTAGATGCCCGAATTCCACCAGATTGGAACGCTGCACTTCACATTCAAATAGATTGGAAACCAGTGTTTGTGCCTCTCCCTCTAAGTATTGTTCTAGGAAAAGAGGTTCCTGATCAGCGACGCGAAAGCCGCAAACTGAAATAATATGGTCGTTCTTAATTAGGGTTAAATACTCAGGCATAAATTGCTTAAGTTCAGCGCAGAATGCTTTTTGGTAGCGCAGAGAAACATGATCAATAACGTCGCTCCACAACGGGTGTTTTGAATCAACGATGTCCAACGTAAAGCTATCTTGAGAAGTTCTTACATTGAGTTTCATTTGCGATTCCTTTGACTGAGTGAATACCAATAAAGTAAAACGCAAAACTTAAGGAACTCTTAAGGAGTGAAAATTAAATGAGATAAAGGGAAGTTGGGAGTGAAGATAAGATGTAAAAAATAAGAGCCAATTGCGATGAACAATTGGCTCTTAGCGAGTTTATTAACTAACCGTATTGTTTTGAAAAACAGTGTTGTTTTGAAAAACAGTGTTGTTTTGAAAAACAGTGGTTATGCCTGGTCCTGAGGGCTACATCGCCGCTTTTTTGGCCTCGGCAATCCAACTATCAAACAGGTCTCGGTTAGCTTTAATCCAACCATTTACGTGAGATTTAATGTCAGCTGAGGTATTTTTACCTTTGCTCATCATCATGTTCTCTGCACTCACATCGTTGATGTTAAGCTTCATGATTTCGAAAAGTTTCGCTGCGGCAGGATTTTTTTCTGCAAATTCTTTGTTTGCAACAATTCGCATTGAGTTCATCTCGAAACCATAGTTTTTGCCATTGGCAAGTGTTGTGTCAACGTCTTTACGATCACCAGGAAGCGATGAAAAAGGCACTTCTAACCAAACCACATCTTTACCCGGAACTAAAACGCCACTTACCCAATATGGTGTCCACGTGTAGTAAAGGATTGGGTCGCCTTTTTTGTAACGTGAAATAGTATCAGCGATGATTGCAGCATAGTTACCTTGGTTGTGCGTGACAGTGTCACGAAGGCCGAAGCTATCAAGTTGATGTTCTATGACCATTTCGCAACCCCAACCAGGGTTACAGCCAGTTAAGTCAGCTTTACCATCGTCATTCGCATCAAACAACTTCGCGATCTTTGGATCCTTTAGCTGACCAATGTTAGTGATGTTGTACTTTTCAGCTGTTTTCTTGTCAATCAAGTAGCCTTGAGCGGCACCGCTGATGTACTCGCCTTTAGTGAAAAACTTGTCATCGCCTCCCGCCATTTCGTATTTACCTGAATGGAGTGGATACCAATATACAGCCAAAAACGTTGCATCGCCTTCTGCGATAGACGTGTAGGCGACATTGTAATCAACCTCTTTTGTCGGCTTCACATCGTAGCCAAGCTCTTCGAGTGCTCGATTGACGATCAACGTCTGAAACGTTTCTTCGGCCACCGTCGATTGAACAGGTTGGACGCTAACGCCTTTACCTGGGAGATCTTCTGCGACACTATAAGTGGAAAATGCCATTGTACTAAGTGCGCCTATCGTCAGCGCGTTCTTCCATGAGTTAATCATTAACGTTTCTCCTAGTTTTTAGGTCATCTTGGTTCGTCTTTGTTTTCAATTTTAAAAGGTATGAAACAGGACCTGTGTGATACCAGCGCAGCTTAGTATTGCCTGCATTTACGCCGAGGACTTGGGTAATTCGGTCCAACAAGATCGCCAGTATGACAATCCCAAGACCACCAACTGCAGCAAGCCCCATGTCCAGTCGTCCGATACCACGTAATACCATTTGTCCCAATCCACCGACGGCGATCATGGAGGCAATAACCACCATAGAAAGTGACAGCATTAAGGTTTGGTTTACGCCAGCCATAATCGTCGGTAGTGCGAGCGGTAATTGAACGCGATACAACATTTGCTTTTTGTTTGCGCCAAAAGAGTGGCCAGCTTCGATAAGTTCTTCGGGTACTTGCTGAATACCTAAAATAGTAAGGCGTACTACTGGTGGTAAAGCGAAGATGATAGTCACCACCACGCCAGGAACGTTACCGATACCGAATAACATAACAATGGGCACCAGATAAACGAAGGCTGGGGTAGTTTGCATCGCATCTAAAATTGGTCTGACAAACTTTGCCGCTGTGTTACTACGTGATAACCATATCCCCATGGGGAGGCCTATTAATAAACAGAAAAACACCGCGGTTAACACCAGTGCCAACGTGGTCATCGCTTGCGACCATGCGCCGATTAAACCAATAAACACAAGAGAGACGAGTGTTGAAAGGCCTAATTTGAGGTTCGAAAACTGCCAAGCCAATAAAAATAGAATCAGTACCATGATTGGCGCGGGAGTTGAGACCAAGGCGGTTTCAAATGATGTAAGGATAAAATCAATTGGAATTCTAATCGCTTGAAAGACCGGACGACCGTGTTCAACCAACCAATTTAATCCATTTTCGACCCAATGATCGACAGGAAGAATTGCATCCTGAAAAGGATGCATGATATCGAACGGTGCTTGTTCGACAACTTCTGTATTTAACCAGTCATTGTTTCCCGCAGCTTCACCGCCTTGCGCCCAAGGATCGCTTTGTGCTGGGGCTGTTTGTGACCACGGATCGTTATTTGATTGTTCTGATGACATCGTATTAATCCTTATCTAGCGTTTGCAGAAGACGTGATTTAGTCACGACACCAAAGTAATTACCGTGTTCATCAACCACAGGAACAGAATAGGGAACGCCACCAACAATCCCAAGAATGTCATTGATTGATTGTGTGGGTTCTAGTGTCACCCCATCTTCCAGTAGAGCACTGGCGAGTGAACGGTTTTCCTTGTGAGCTAAACGCAATGAGTCAATAGACACAATGCCGGAGTATTTACTTGATTTGTCAACGACAATGCCATATTCACGGTCGTTATCCATGAGCATCTGCATAGCAGAACCAGGACCATCGTATTCTGACTTTTTGAATACCGCAGCTGGCTTTTTACGCGCGATATCTTTCGCAGTGAGTGCGCTGGCTATGTTTACGCCTCGGAAAAAGGCTTCTACATAATCATTGGCCGGATTGTGTAAAATTTCGTCGGGAGTACCAACTTGAACGACATCACCATTTTGCATGATGGCGATTCTATCCCCGATCCTCATCGCCTCATCCAAGTCATGAGAAATAAATACAATTGTTCGTCTGTCGTCATTTTGGAGTCTGATCAGCTCGTCTTGCATTTCTGTACGAATAAGAGGATCGAGAGCGGAGAAAGCTTCGTCCATTAGCAAAATGTCTGGGTCACAAGCTAAAGCTCTTGCTAAACCGACACGCTGTTTCATACCGCCGGACAGTTCATCTGGGAATGATTCAGAATATGGACCAAGACCGACTCGTTCTAGTGCTGAGAGGGCGCTAGCTTGACGGGTTTCTATGTCTACGCCTGCCAACTCCAAACCAAATGCTGCGTTTTCGATGACACTCATATGGGGCATAAGCGCAAAGTTTTGGAAAACCATGGAAATGTTATTGCGGCGAACTTCTCTGAGTTCATTTTCAGAAATGTGGGCAATATCTTTGCCTTTGAGATAGACATTTCCCTTAGTCGGCTCGATAAGTCGATTGAGTAGGCGAACAAGCGTCGATTTCCCTGAGCCAGAAAGGCCCATGATGACAAAAATTTCTCCTTCGTTGATCGAAAGAGAGACATCATTTACACCAACGGTTAAACCGGTTTGTTCGAATATCTTGTCTTTATCGTTCCCTTTTTCGATAAGAGAAAAAGCACGTTCTGGTGCTTCACCAAACACTTTATAAAGTCCCTTAACTTCCAGTATGGGATCCATGTTTATCGTCCTTTTTTATGTGCTTAACGCTTTGTACTCTAAACAATTTTCTGGAATATTTCAACGTGCTGCAATTATCTTGGAACGAAATAGGCTCATATGTAACCAAAAGGTTACTGTGTGAATTTTGAGTTATTTGTCTTTAAAAACAGTTACTTGATGTGATTTTGATTGTGTTTATTCTATGAATCCATGAATGTGTGAATTAATTTTGAATATTAATTGACCGATTTTGTCGTGTGAGGCTGTTTGCGTGCCTCAGGGGTGTTAGGCGGTTGTGAATTTTTTAAAATTTAGAGCACTAATCTTTTGCTATCTTGGCATGATTTTTGGCAAATATTGTATAATATTCACACAACAATTTAGACCTCAAAGTATTTTAAGATTTGATTAAGGCTGTAAAATATGTGATATTGATCACAATTATTCGCTTAATGCTGTCAAATATTTGATTTTTGGTGGCGATAGATGCGCATAATAATAGCGAAATTTAATTAGACCTCAAAGGATATGGTTTTTCACATGATCACATCAGCACCTTGGGTTCTTTATCCTGAGATTGATAAAGAAACAAACAAAAAATGGATTTTTCGTGAACCTAAAATCTCTGATGGTGACGACATATATAGCTTGATTGCAGACTGTCCACCATTGGACATGAACTCTTCTTACTGCAATTTTTTACAGTCTTCTCATTTTAGCAAAACCAGTGTTTTGGTTGAGCAAAATGGTGACATAGCGGGGTTCATTTCTGGTTACAAAAAACCAGATGAGCAGAACGTTCTGTTTGTTTGGCAGGTTGCAGTTTCTCCTAAGTTTAGAGGGAACGGATTAGCACTTCGTATGCTTAAAGAACTGCTTTCACGAGAAAAACTAAACAATGTCAACATGGTTGAAACGACCATAACGGAAGACAACAAAGCCTCTTGGGCACTTTTCAAAAAATTGGACGCGATGAATGGCAATTTAGGCCAAGTCAGCACATTTTTAGATGAAGATGCCCATTTTAAAGGCAAGCACGATACAGAATATCTGTATCGAATTCCTCTAAAGTAATCCTCAACACAAGTAATCCACAAACAATAGGAATCAAAAACGGTCTTATCATGGATATTTTTAAAAAGCAGGAATCTAACGTACGCTCTTATTCAAATAATTTCCCAGTTGTATTTCGTAAAGCGAAAGGCTGCTGGCTAGAAACAGAACAAGGTGAGCGCTACTTAGACTTCCTAGCTGGCGCAGGATCTCTTAACTACGGACACAATAACCCTGTACTCAAGCAAGCTCTGCTCGAATACATCGAAATGGATGGTATTACTCACGGTTTAGACATGCATTCAGAAGCGAAAGCTGGTTTTCTTGAAGCCTTAAACCGCTACATCCTTGAACCAAGAAAGTTGGACTACAAAGTTCAATTTACCGGTCCAACGGGTACCAACGCAGTAGAAGCTGCTCTAAAACTGGCGAAGAAAGTGACTGGTCGTTCTAGCGTAGTTGCATTCACAAACGGTTTCCATGGCTGTACTGCTGGCGCGCTAGCTGCGACAGGTAACCAGCATCATAGACAAGGTAATGGTTCTAGCTTGCATAACGTTACGCGTCTGCCATATGAAGGATATGCGGGAGTTGATGGTTTGGCTCTGTTTGAGACGATGCTAAACGACAATTCTGCCGGTATGGATAAACCTGCTGCTGTTCTTCTAGAAACGGTGCAAGGTGAGGGTGGCTTAAATGCGGCGTCTAACGAGTGGCTACAACGATTAAGCAAAATCTGTAAAGCGAACGATATATTAGTGATTGTCGATGATATTCAAGCTGGTTGTGGCCGTACTGGTACATTCTTCAGCTTTGAACCATCAGGCATTAAACCGGATATCGTCACTCTGTCTAAATCGATTGGTGGTTACGGACTACCAATGGCGGTTGTATTGCTTAAGCCAGAGCTTGACCAGTGGAAACCTGGTGAGCATAACGGCACGTTCCGTGGCAACAACCACGCGTTTGTGACTGCAGCGAAAGCGCTAGAAATTTACTGGGCAAACGACGACTTTGAAACGCATATTAAACAGTGTTCTGAACGTGTGAGTGAAGTCATTCAGCGTTGTGTGAAGCGCTACCCACAAATGTTCGTCCAAGAAAAAGGGCGCGGCATGATGATCGGCATTGAATGTGTGAATGGTGATATGTCTGCTGAAATTACCAAGGCTTGTTTTGATAACGGCATGGTGATTGAAACCGCTGGACCAGACGATGAGATTGTGAAGTTCTTCTGTCCACTGACGATCAGCGAGTCAGAGCTGGATCAAGGACTCAGCATTTTTGAAAGTGCAGTAGAAACAACTGTTGCAAAACACTTCAAACAAGCATCTTAAAAGGATTTTTAAATTATGATCGTAAGAACTCTTGAAGAGTGTCAAAACAGTGAACGACGCGTTGTATCAGATAACTGGGAAAGCGTCCGTATGTTGTTGAAAGATGACAACATGGGTTTTTCTTTCCACATTACGACGATTTACGAAGGTACTGAAACACATATTCATTACCAAAATCACCTAGAGTCTGTTTACTGTATGAGTGGTGAAGGTGAGATTGAAGTTGTGGGTGGTGAAACGTATCCAATCAAACCTGGTACGCTATACATCTTAGATAAACACGATGAACATTACTTACGCGCTTATAAAAATAAAGAAATGGTAATGGCGTGTGTATTTAACCCACCGATCACTGGCGCTGAAGTACACGACGAAAATGGCGTATATCCACTCGTTGACTAAGCATCAATGACTTAATGTGAGGCGTTTAAACGCCTCACACATCAAATCTCTTTTCTTTTTTTTTAAAGTTACCAATCAAAAAAGGTATATCATGACTTTTACCGTAGAAAAAATCGGCGGTACATCAATGACGGCATTTGACGCCGTTTTAGACAATATTATTCTTCGTCCCAAAACACCCTATAACCGAATCTTCGTTGTTTCGGCTTACGGTGGTATGACAGATGCGCTATTAGAATGTAAAAAAACGAGCAAAGCCGGTGTATACCAACTGGTTGCTAAGCGCGATGACAGCTGGGAAGAGGCTCTAGCGTACGTTGAAAATCGTATGCTACTGACTAACGAAAACATTTTTGCTGATCCAATGAATCGTATGCGAGCAGATAAGTTTATTCGCTCACGCATTTCGGAAGCGAAAAACTGTATTGCCAATATTCTTGAGACATGCCAATACGGTCAATTTTCATTGCGCCAGTATTTGCCTCAAATTCGTGAATTTCTCTCTTCGATCGGTGAAGCACACAGTGCATACAACACCACATTGAAGCTCAAAAATATGGGTATCAACGCTCGCTTTGTTGATTTATCTGGCTGGGATACGCAAGAGCCAATCAGCTTAGACGATTCAATTCGCGACGCGTTTTCAGATATCGATGTGTCAAAAGAGCTACCGATCGTGACAGGATATGCTTACTGTAAAGAAGGGCTAATGCACACTTATGACCGTGGTTATAGTGAGATGACATTTAGCCGTGTTGCTGCGATTACGCAGGCTGACTTAGCGATTATTCATAAAGAGTACCACTTGAGCTCTGCTGACCCACGTGTTGTCGGACCTGAAAAAGTGTTGCCTATTGGTAGTACAAACTATGATGTAGCGGATCAGCTCGCTAACTTAGGCATGGAGGCGATTCACCCTAATGCCGCGGCAGGCTTACGTGAAAGTGGTATCGAACTGCAAATCAAAAACACCTTTGAACCTGAACATGAAGGCACTTTAATTTCTTCTGGTTATCGTCCGGAAGAAGACAAAGTTGAAATCATCGCGGGTAAAGAGAAAGTTTTTGCTTTGCACTTGTTCGACCAAGCAATGGTGGGCAAGGTTGATAACGTGAGTTATGAGTTGATGGAAATTATCTCAGACGCACGAGTCAGTTTGATCGGTAAAGAAATGAACGCAAACTCGATTACCTATTATTTGGGTGGTAGCGCAGACAGCTTGAATAAGGTTCTCTACAAAGCTGAAAAATGCTATCCAAAGGCGTCAATTAAAGGTCGTATGGTGGCATTGATTTCAGCAATTGGTTCTCAGATTGACACGAACAAAACCTTGGCGAAAGGCGTGTTATCGTTGATGAACAGTGGTGTTACTCCGGTTGCTCTTCACTCGTCATTACGTAACGTGAACGTTCAATTTGTGGTGAGTGATAAAGAATACCAACGTGCTATTTGTGCCTTACATGATGAGTTTTTCGAACCGTTGGAAAAGTCTGGATCATTAGAAACGGAATCAATAGAAGACGTTGCTTAGGCTTGATTACCGACCTTAATGAAAACTATGTAAGCAATAAAAGAGTGATAAGTGACAGTCGATCAATAAACGTAAAAATCGATAAATATAAAAAGGGGCTTATGCCCCTTTTTTGCTTATGCCTCTTTTTGTTATAGTTTGACGCCCTATTGTTACAGTCCCGCCCTTGGGACCACCCTTTCAGTTCAAGGTGAGTGACAATCTTATTCAGGCATCAATACGGTATCAATGACGTGAATCACGCCGTTACTCGCTTTTACATCGGCAGCGACAACGTTGGCATCGTTTATCATCACCATATCGCCATCAACCGTGATTTTTACTTCACCTCCCTGTACGGTGTTTGCCGTATCCATTTTGACAACATCGGCCGCCATCACTTCTCCTGGTACAACATGATAAGTCAGAATGGCGACAAGCTTGTCTTTGTTTTCTGGTTTCAACAGTGTTTCAACTGTGCCTTCAGGAAGTTTAGCGAACGCTTCGTCTGTAGGGGCAAATACGGTTAAGGGGCCATCGCCTTTCAATGTGTCGACCAAATCCGCCGCTTTTACTGCCGCGACGAGTGTAGTAAACGAACCATTTTCGATGGCAGTATCGACAATGTCTTTTTTCATACCATGATTGTGAGCATAGGCACTCAATGGCAAGACTAGTGTTGCGGCGAATAGATATGCTAGTGTGACGTATCGTTTAAACATGGTAATTTCCTTTTCTTGATGAATTTTTAACATGGATCACCGTTTATTTACGTCCGTTTTGGCGGATCGATCATAAAGCAGTGTGAACGGCCAATTCTGTTTCAAGATTAATAGCGACCATAAAACATGGAGTGTTGATGAACATTGGAATTTATATTTACGACGACGCCGAGGTATTGGATTTTTCCGGTCCCTTTGAGGTGTTTAGTACCGCAAAGCGATTAGATAACAACGATTGGAACGTATTTTTGGTTTCTGAAAATTCGGCACCGGTTGTCGCGCGTGGTGGTTTTACTGTCTTGCCACATTACGCTATTGACGATCATCCGAATATTGATTTACTGGTCGTTGTTGGTGGTATCCATACAGAAGAAATGACAAAGCAAAATGTACTGAGTTGGATCAATTCGTGCGCTCAACACGCTGAACACGTCGCTTCCGTTTGTACTGGCGCGTTTTTATTGGCTAGCGCAGATTTGTTGAATGGGTTAACAGTGACAACGCATTGGGAGGATATTTCCGATTTGGCTCGTCGCTTTCCTGCATTAACGGTCATCGGAAACCAACGTTGGGTCAGTTCAGGGAAATATACAACATCGGCTGGTATCTCTGCTGGTATTGATATGAGTTTACATCTTGTTGCAAAGCTAGTTAGTGAAGGGTTAGCTAAAAAGGTGGCCCGTCAAATGGATTACCGTTGGCAGATTAACGCTAAAGATATTTGCTGAACAAGTACTTGTGGTTACTTGATTATAGAAGGACGATAGATGAAGACAATTGGATTACTCGGTGGGATGAGTTGGGAGTCAACGGCCAGTTACTATAAAGCGCTAAACGAAGGCGTTAAGTCTCGTCTCGGCGGATTACATTCAGCAAAGATCTGTCTATATAGCGTAGATTTTGCAGAAATAGAGCAACTACAACATCAAGGTAAATGGTCAGAAACAGGTGTGTTACTCTCAGATGCCGCAAAGTCCGTAGAACGAGGCGGTGCGGATTTTTTAATGATTTGCACTAACACCATGCATAAAGTCGCACCAGAGATTGAGGCACAGATATCTATTCCTATATTGCATATTGCTGATGCTACGGCACAAAGCCTAATTCGAGATGGCATCACAAAAGTAGGCCTGTTAGGGACGCGCTTCACAATGGAACAAGATTTTTACAAGGGAAGGATCTCTGAAAAGTTTGGAATCGAAGTTATTGTTCCTTCCAGCAGTGAACAATCGGTGGTTCACGAAGTTATTTATCAAGAGCTTTGCCAAGGTGTTATTAATGACGATTCACGAAAGCGCTATGTAGAAATCATTGGCAACTTACATGCTCAAGGCGCACAAGCGGTGATCTTAGGCTGTACTGAGATTGCACTATTGGTTAAGCAAAGCGATACCGATGTGCCTTTGTACGACACGACAGAAATTCATGCAGCGCATGGTGTGGAATGGGCATTAAATCGCTGAGAGGTTGCAATGAAAACTGTAATTGGAAATAGCCCAGAATTGATACAAAAGGCGCAAGCTATTCGTCATCAGGTGTTTACTGTTGAACAAAATATTCCTAAAGAGCTGGATTTAGATGGGTTAGATGAAGAGTCTGTTCATGCATTAGTTACTGAAAATGAGGCACTCGTTGCGACTGCTCGATTAACGATAACAGCAGAGAACTCTTCTGTTATGGCTCGAGTTGCGGTAACTAAAACCTATCGAGGAATGGGCATTGCGTCTAATGTTGTTCGGTCATTAATGGAGTACGCTAGAAATCATGGAATAAGTTCAATAGAAATTCATGCCCATGGCTATTTACGTGACTATTATGAACAGTTTGGTTTTGTGTTTATTCAAGATGTTGAAATCGTCGGAGAACATCAGTTAATCGAAATGCATTACCAATTTAACCATATCACGTAGTGGTTTTATCTCTAGTGTCTGTTATGTTAGGTGCATCTTGCAGATGCTCATTAACGGGATTCATTAGCACAGCCAAACTGAATATGTTCTAAAACTAGAATGTGTCTCTTAAATAGTAATTTAAAATAGGTAGTTATGTCTTTTCCTCCATGTCCAAACTGTCAATCAGAGTACGTTTATCAAGACCAAAACCATCTTATCTGTCCAGAATGTGGTCACGAGTGGGACCCTTCCGAAGTTGAAGAGGGGTTTAGCGTTAAAGACGCAAATGGTACTTTGTTAGCGGAAGGCGATAAAGTGACTCTCGCCAAAGACCTAAAGGTGAAAGGCAGCTCTCTTGTGTTAAAAATTGGTACCAAAGCGGTTATAAGGCGTATTGTCGAAGGCAAAGACCATCAGCTCGATTGTAAAGTGGACGGTGCTGGTGAGATGATGGTCACCGCTAAATTCGTAAAGAAAGCTTAAGGCACTCAGTGCGATGTTAAATTTAGTGTTAAGTGTTTTGTTGTGGAGAGCAGTTGAATGGCAGGGATAACCCAGTTAGATGACTTATTAAAATCATTAAGTCCCCATTTATTGGAGCCAGAGTTCGTGTTTTGCTCTGTAACAGATGAGATAGCAGATTATGTATCATTTGATCCTGTTGCGACTTTTAAAGAAGCAGAAGGTTTAACACTTGTACTCGAAAAATCGGTCGCTTTGGATGCAGGGTTGGCGTTTGATGGAAGCTTCAAGCAGATTACATTAACGGTGCACTCCAGCCTTGACGCGGTAGGTTTAACGGCTGCGGTTGCCACCAAACTTGCGTCAAAAGGAATCAGTGCCAATGTGATCGCTGCTTTTTATCACGATCACATCTTTGTACCGTCCGCTAAGGCAGAGGATGCGATAGCCGCATTACGCGAGTTGAGCGTTTAAACTCTTCTCGCTCGCCAATACGCAATCCCACCCCATAACACAGTAAGCAACCACAGAGCGGTCCAATGGGTCGCAACTTGTTGCCATGTTGCGCCCATTTGATTAAGAGCAAGAAAGCCTTTGATAGCCCAAGTGCTTGGACTCAAATCTGCTATCCAAAGTAGGGGGCTTGGAATGGATTCCACTGGCCAAATGAAGCCTGCGAGGAAGACCAACGGCATGGAACTCACCAGCACAACCAGTGTGACCAGTTCTCGCCGAGGTAATAGAGTGCCAAGCCAGAACCCTAATCCACAACTACTTAGCAGAAATGGTAACAGCAATGTCAGTAGCTCGCCGGCTTTGCCAATGTGATTGACATCTAAGCGTTCGAAACTTATACCAAAGTAATAGGCGCTGAGAACGTAATAAATGACAACGAAAACCAAGGTCCTGACCAACAACAAAGCAGGGATTGAGGCTTGTGACCAGTAGCCTTTTCCGAGACGTTGTGAACCGGTTTGTAAGCCCACTGCCATTATCAATGTTTGCTGTAAAATAAGGACAAACACAGCAGGAACAACGTAATCGATATAGCCCATTGTGGGGTTAAATGTCGGTTTCATATTGAGCTTAATTGCTGAGTTGTTATGGCTTGCTAGACTAAGGGGCGTGCCATCAATCAACATCTTACTCACTTTGACTTGCGCACCTAAGGTTCCGCCCGCTTTTGCTAACCCTTCTACAACAGTACCATAGACCAAAAAATACGAAGCATCCGCTGCATAGGCTAAGGTTGGGCTTTTCCCCAGCAGTAGATCTTTATAAAAGTGTTCGGGAATGACTAAGAACCCCGTGATATCACGCTTTAAGAACGCATATTTGGCATCCTCAATGGTGCTTAGCCTCGAAACGACGCTTACTTGAGGCGTTGCGTCTACCATTCGCTCTAGTTTAAAACTCGTTTGGCTACCATCGAGGTTAACGATGGCAATGGACTGTTCTCTTGGCGTTTGTTGCGTGTAAGGCAGTGGGTACAAGAACGAATAGAACACAACCCCACCAAAGACCGTTAAGGTCACCACTGGATTCGTCATTACCGAGCGGATTTCTGCCTTAATCAATTGCCAGAGCGTCATGCTATTTCCTCATGTTGGCGTTTATGAGTCGCGCTACGGTGTTTGCCCATTAGAGCTACAGTGATTAACAAAGGCACAATATACGCGCTCATTGGCCATAAGTGACTGAGGGATTGCGCTATTTGTGCACCATAGTTTGCTTGTTCTACTTGAATTTCGATGTAGTGGCTGATTGGCAAGAACGAGCGCCAAAGCATGGCGAGTGTATTCATGTCTGATACAGGAAACGTGATGCCCATAAAAGCAAAACTAGGTGCAGTAAATGCGCCAGCAAAACTCATTGCTCGAGCTGGGTCCATTGTTAGAAAGAAAAACAACGCTCCCATGATGATACAGGCAATAACTGTGGCGAATTGCGCCAAAACTAACACCAAAAAACTGCCCGCCATTGGCCAGTCAAGTAATCCATAGAACCAATACAAATACAGTGCACCTTGCACCATAAATACTGGAATGTATTGTCCTAAAATCATAAACGTTCGAGCGTAGGGTTGATTACCAAGAAACTCGAAACCATTTTTATGTCCGTAAATGCGAAAATTTGCGGCGAGAACCAGTATTGTACTGACCACGATACAAATCTGCCAAATCGCCGGCACGATAGCGGTTACGAGAAACTGCGCATAGTTGTTGTTCTGATTAAACAGGGCTGTTACTTGAGTGGATACCGCAACAGTGTTTCCAATCGCTGACAGTGCGGTTGTATTTCCTTTTGCAAGTCGATTCATGACTTCCAGTTGAGCGTCAAAATAGCCTTGAGCTTGTACAACTGCCGAGTTGATCAACTTAGCCACCAAAATATATTGGCTGTTATAAAATACCGAGAGTTGTGGCTGTCGGTGTTGCAGAATGTCTTGGTCGAACCTTGGCGGGATAACCGCGTATGCGTAGATTTTACCATTGATCATCGCATTTTTGGCTTCGCTTGCATCAGCATATGCATAGCGCACATCTAAGGCAGAAGAAGCGTCTAACGTTTGCGTGAGTTGACGTGACAGCTGCGAATGTTGCAGGTCCACGCCCCCCATGGGCAAGTCACGGGCAATGCCTGATGAGAATACGCCCCAAATGATCAACGCAAGCAAAAGGGGGATACAAGTCAAACAGGATAACAGCCATTTATCGTGCTGTAAGACATGCCGCTGTGAAATATGAATTGTCATCGTCTCGACCGTATGAATATCGTTAAAGTTCAACAACGACGCTCATACCCATGCGCAACGTAGCATCGAGTTGCTGAGTGGGTCTTGCTTCGACTTCAAACGTTCTGAGGTCAAACCCTTGTGAGGCATCTGTCGCACGCCAAGTTGCAAAATCTCCCATTGCAGCTACGTGCGTGACTTTAAACTCAATGTTTTGGTCTAGTGCAGGCAAGTACGCCTCAAATGTCGAACCTTTTGAGAAGTACTTTAAAAGATCTTCACGGACATTCAGTGTGGCCCATGCATCTTTGGTGTCGATCACGGTAACGACAGGAAAGCCTTGCGGAGCCAGTTCTCCACTTTGTAGCAGTACTTGAGACACTTCACCGTCAAACCAGCTGTGTATTTGGGTGTCTTTCGCATACGCTTCCACCTCTGCTACAGCACCGGATGCCATACGTGCTTTCTCGGCTGCGGCTACTTTTGTTTCGCTTCGGGCGCCTTCTCTTGCCATTTCGTACATTTGAAAAGCGGCACTTTCCGTGTACTTTGCGGCTTGCCATTGAGTGAGCGCTTCATCGCGCTTTTGTTCCGCAACAACGCCATCTTCATACAAGTTATTGACTCGGTTATAGGTTTTTTCTCGTAAGTTGGCGGCGGCTTTTGCTTTCAACCATTGATCTTTGGCGGCCCGGATTTGTTGATCGCGAGCGCCGTTTTCTGCTTCTTGTGCGAGTGCGTCTGCCGCTTTTTCACCTGCTTTTGCTTGCTCCAATTTGGCCTCTATTTCTGGGCTATGAAGCGTAAAAATAAGTTGGCCTTTTTGAACCTCTTCGCCTTTACGCACAAGAACCTGGTCAATACGCCCCGGTACTTTCGATGAAATGCTGTATTGCTGTGCCTCAATCAAACCTTGAAGGCGAACTGGGCTTGGCTGATAGGCTTGGTAAAACTGATAGCCAACCCAAGAGGTAATACCCAAAGCACAAAGCGATAGTAAGACGGGTTTCAATGATTTTGTTGCCATACTTTATTGAACCTCTTTGGATTGAATAGCAGGAGAATAGGCGGTGTTTTGATATTGTTGGAAGCTGTTCATCTCGTTGCTGAGTGCCAACAGTTTGGTTAATGATACTAAGTAGCGGAAGCGTGCCGCTGAGATTTGTGTCTCTATACTCGCGACGTAAAGCTGAGCGTCGACAACATCCAGTGAAGAAGAAAGCCCTTGGGTAAACGCTTTTTCTCTGAGCCGTAAATTTTCGTTCGCTAAAGAGATGCTAGACTCCAGCCCTTTAACCTCATCGATTGCTTGTTGTGCTTCTAGGTAGGTCTTTTGAACCAATAAAGAGAGATCTTGCTTAGCTTGGGATTTCAAAGCATTGACTTGTGAAAGTACACTTTGTGCCGCTTTCACTTTTTCGCTTCGTCCAGACGATTCAATTAATGGCACGTTGACACCAACACCAACGAGCCAATCGGGTTTAAGCTGACTAGCAAGGGAGTCATCTTCATACAAGGTGTAATCACCGTATAAGTACACATCGGGATAATATTTGCCTTTTTCTGCTTTGAGTAAGCTGGTGGCTTGTTTGTGTTTGGCGTCGAGCAGAGCTAAACCAGGATAGGTCTGCAATGTCTGTTGTGTAAATGCGCTGAGAGGAGGGAGATGATCGTTTATGAACAACGACTCTGACGGTTCAACCACATCATTTACCGCAAGGAGTTTACCAAGGGCAGCTTGGGCAATGCTTAAGTCACTGGCCGCTTTCCGTCGTTCTACCGATGCTTTATCTAAAGACGCTTCTGCTTGAAGACGTTCAACTCGTGCTATTTGACCTTGTTCTTCGAGCTTTACCGCAAAGTCTCTGTGTTTCTTTAAGCCATTCTCGACCATTTCTCGTGTTGTTAACACTTCTTGCGCCAGTACAACAGAAAAATAATATTTTGATAAATCCTCAAAACGTGCCTGTTGCTCCATCTTAAGCTGGCTTTTCGCTTCTTCTGTTTTTCCTGCTGCTGCAGATTGCGCAGCAGAAATTCGACCACCAGTAAAGATTGGCCATATAGCTCGAATAGACGAAGAAAAAATATCTTGCTCGGTAATGGTTGACGTGGTGCTAGCAAGGCCACTAAAAATAGGCTGAAAAGCGGCAGGTATTGATAGGTTAGTGCCGGTGCTGTCCAGGATTTGCTTACCCGATAGTGTCACATCAGTGTCGAGGCGAGTGTAGTTTGCTCCAACAGTCACTTGAGGTAAGTTAAGGTTGCTGGTCGCCCCCTGTTGATACTGATAGTTTTCCACGTTGGCTTGTTGCGCTTTCAGAGAAAAGTTGTTTTCTAATAGCACTTGCCATGCGTTGTCGAAAGTAATGCGTGAAGCGTAGCTAGCCGGAGAAAGGACACAAGTGATAAGGCCTAGTAGCCAAAATTTTCCAGTAAGTTTCATAATGGCTCTTATTGTAGAGTATTGGCTCTAATATAAAGCAATAAACATTGCGTGTTAAGTATTAACCGCGTTTATACAATCACAGAGTCGCGTAGAACTTTGAGACGTTCGCACGTTTGCGTTTATGTTTATACACTTTGCTTATGTGTTTATACACATTGTCTACAAAGGTACAAAACGTCTCATAATTCTTTAACTACCTACTTTACGGGATGTTACTTGTAGGTTGCATTATTTTTTGCAAGGGCAGTGAAACTCCGCTCTCCACTCCAGTTGTCGTGAGCCTCGTATAGTATTCAACAAGTCCTTACCGCTCATTTGAGGGAAGGACATCAGCACTTTAAAGTCTAATGTGCCTCCATCTTTTTTCTCATAAGCTCTTACATGAGTAAAAGTTGAATACATATTATCCGACAACATGGCCTTATTAAGGCAAATTCCCAAACTATCACGTTCCATTTTTGGTGTTCCTTATAACTATAAATACACCTCTGTTTATAGTTTTCAGTATGCAGGTGGTGTCTAAACATTTGTTATATAGTCAGTATTTTGAAGTTTTTTAGTTTATTAATTGAAATGACTGACAGGTATGTTGAGCTTGTTTTAGACTTCCGATTTCCACTGCTTTATCAAACGGCTCCTTTGGCTTATTTGAATAAAAAGTATACGCCTGAAAATCTAAAAATGCTTCAACATTCATCAAAAATATGACGTGACCGCACTCATGGATTTCGGTCCAATCAGTGTACTGAATAGAGGAAACGTTGCTCTACGAGTGGTGTTGGTCGAATCAGATACGCATATAACTCTTTACTCTTCACAAATTTATGATTTTGCGACAGCTTGACTGTTAGTTAAATGTTAAGTTTCACCTCGGAAGTTTAATGAAAAGGAACAACTCATGAGTTGGAGCACGATCAGCTTTAGAAAGCGTATGCTGATAATTATGACGCTCTCAGGGTTGATTGAGTTATTGGTGCTGGTTGCAGCCGGTGTCACCTATTTAAAAGTAAACCAAGAACAAGAAATGGGTGAGAAAGCGCTTGGCGTAGCCCGTTTCCTAGCGAGTTCATCGATTGTGCGTGAAATCGTACAAAGTCAAAACGGAGAGGCTTATCAGGCCCGATTTTTAGAGCTTACAGATGCTATCGGTGCTGCTTTTATTGTGATTGGAGATAAGGACGGTGTACGTCTGATTCACCCAGTCGAGGATCGCATTGGCAAGCCAATGAAAGGAGGAGACAACCGACGAGCTCTTGAAGAAGGCCTTTCTTATGTTTCGACGGCAAAGGGTTCGCTAGGGTTTTCTATTCGTGGTAAAGCGGCGGTCTTTGACTTGGAAGGGAATGTCATCGGTGTCGTGTCTGTAGGCTATTTGCTGGATAGGCTGCAAGATCGAATTGAACCGTTTTTAGCTTTTTTAATACTCATGGTTGTCATTGTGGTGGTCGCGAACGCACTGGTGTCAAACTATGCGTCTCGCAGATTTCAGCGCGCTATTTTGGGCTTTGAACCAGAGGAAATTGGTCGGCTGTATGGCGAATTAGAAGTGACCATGGGCACGATTAAAGAGGGAGTGCTAAGTATTGATTCACAAGGCGTACTACGTTCAATAAATCGCAGTGCGTGTCAGATCTTGGGAATAGAGCGAGACGCCGCACTCAATAAACCGCTTACCGATACGATTCCTGATAGTGATTTGTATACGGTATTAGAAACCGGACAAGAAGATCATGACATTGAGATATTCTTGAATCACAAGCGGTTGATTGCCAACCGTAGCCCTATCAATGTTGATGGTAAAATTGTTGGTGCCGTTTCGAGTTTTCGTTTGCGTGATGAAATCAACGAACTTACAGAACAATTGTCGCAAACCAAAGAGTATGCCGATCTCTTACGTTCTCAAACTCATGAGCATAGAAACAAACTCAACACCATTAGTGGCCTTGTACAAATGGGTGAGCTGGAAGAAGTGCAAAAGTTAATTGGGCAAGAAGCCGCTCACTACCAAGCCATGATCGAGTTTTTGAGAGATACGATCAAAGATCCTTTAATCGCTGGGATGCTACTGGGCAAAACAGAACGAGCGCGAGAGCTAGGATTGCAATTAGTAGTAGAGGAGGGAAGCCGTTTAGAACCATTGACTGAGTGGTTAAATGCAGAAGATCTCGTGACAATTTTGGGCAATCTCATTGATAACGCGTTTGATGCAACTATGACGGCGATTCGCGACGAACCGAACGTGGCGGCTGACCGCAGGAACATTGATGTTTCGATCAGCGATTATGGTAACGAAGTTATTCTAGAAGTAAGCGATCATGGTTGTGGTTTGCCTAGCGATATAGAGCCTCAAATGCTTTTCGAAAAAGGCATTTCAACGAAATCTCGGCATAACCGTGGCGTTGGTTTGCATTTGGTTAATCAACTCGCGATACGTTATCACGGCCACGTTGAGCTACTACCTAATTTACAACAAGGAACAATAATTACTGTGTATTTGCCGAAGGAAGAACAAGTATGAGTAACGCGACTCGAGTCATGATCATTGAGGATGATTTGGCAATTGCAGAGTTACATCATAAGTATCTAAGCCAACTTGATGGTTTGGATGTGGTAGGTATTGCAACGTCGCGTATGGAAGCAGAAATGCAGATTGACATCCTTAAACCGGACTTATTGTTGATGGATGTTTATCTTCCTGATGGAACGGGATTAGAAATTCTCAATACATTGCGTTCGAGTAACCTGACTTGCGATGTTATTTTAATTACTGCCGCGAGAGACGTGGATACCTTGCAACAAGCGATGCGAGGAGGCGTTGTAGACTATCTGCTCAAGCCCGTTATGTTTCCCCGTTTAGATGCTGCTCTTAAAAAATACATTGCTCAGCGTCAACAACTGGATGTAATGAAAAGTTTGGACCAAAACTTGGTCGACCAAATGCTACGCTCAAGCGATATGTCTGATAGTGCGGTTAAACGTTTACCAAAAGGGATTGACGGCGTAACCTTGGATAAAATTCGGGAGCTATTTACCGGCAGTGAATCACTGACAGCTGACGAAGCAGGCCTAAGAATTGGGGCAAGCAGAACAACAGCAAGACGATATCTCGAATACTTGATCAGTGCCGGTGAACTAGAGGCCGATTTAAACTATGGGACAGTAGGGCGCCCAGAAAGGTGCTATAAAAAAGTGATTCGTTGACACTCAAAACGGCCACTTCAAAAATAAAAGATGATGCAAAAGTAATACAAAACACAAAAAGCGGTGACGAGCTTTCGCCACCGCTTTTTTTGTGTGATAAGAGTGTTCACCTGCTCGTCGAACGACTAAAAGTTATACTCTAACCTCGCTTCAATCGAACGTTCTGCCCCAAACCAGCAGTTACTGCTGTCAAAACACGAGTAGTATTCTTTGTCGAACAGATTGCTCGCGGAGATGGTCACTTTCGCACCATCAAGGGATTGAGATGAAGAAGAAAAGTCATAGCTCGCGGCTAAATCGACCAGTGTATAATCTGGCACTTGATCGCTGTTTTGCGCATCGAGTTGTGTTTCTCCCACGTACCGGACACCGGCACTTGTGCGCAGGCCATTGAGTGTACCTTCGAAGAAGTAATTCGCCCATAAGGAAGCGCTTTGCTCTGGGACCCAAACTGGCACTTTTCCCTCTTGGTTGTAGTAGTTGTCCTTGGTTATTTCCATATCAATATAGCTGTATCCAAGTGTGACATCTGCTTGCGGTGTCGCTTGCCATTTCGTCTCGATCTCCACACCCTTTGATACGACTTTACCTGCCTGATAATTGGGTGCATAAGGATCATTTGGATCCGTTAATACCGCGTTTTTCTTTGTAATATGGAATAACGCTAAGTTGGCAGACAGTGAACGGGTCAATGGTACATACTTCAACCCAAACTCCCACTGATGTCCAGTGGATGGTTCGAATGCAGTGCCATCGGCATTTGCTCCAGCAATTGGCTCAAAACTTTCCGAATACGTCAGATAAGGCGAAACTCCGACGTCCAGTTCGTATAAGCCACCGACGCGGAAGGAAATGTTGTTATCGTCAAGCTCTTCTTTACCATCTGATACCGATCCTAAGTAATCACTCTCTGTATCTGTTTCTGATTCGTATTTATCCCAACGAAGTCCCGCAATCATTATTAGCTTATTGAAACGCATTTGATCCTGAAAGTAGAGACCAATCTGTTTGGTACTAATGTCGAGGTCTTGTTGGTAAGGGAAGTTGAGTGTCTCGCGGTTAATGCTGTTGTGATCGGGATTAAAAATATCCTGAGTCAGCGAGTAATCTAACGTGTCTTTGTATGTTACCTCTGAATCGAGCTGTTGGTAATCCAAGCCGAACAGTAGGTTATGTTCGAGACGACCAGTTGTAACGAGTCCTGAAAGTTGGTTGTCGATGACAAAAGACTTGGACGTTTCATCGGTCAGGTAGGCATTTCGACCAACCGTCCGGTTATCGGTGTTTAAGGCGTTGCTGTAGGTATTTTCTTGGTATGCGTCCGCAGCCATATAACGAGCATTTTGTAAAAACTGCCAGTTGCTGTTGAAATCATGCTGAATCTTATAGCCAAACATCAACACTTCGCGCTCATATGTGTTCCAGTTTTCATCCCCTAGATACGTATTTGGCGACATAGAACCCAAAGGGTTTTTAGCCACAGAGCCGGAGGCTGGAACCGTGGTATAAATCCCCGCTGATGGGTCGTTTTGATAGTAAAGGTTAACGTTGATGAGGGTGTCATCTGTTGCTTGCCAGTTCAGAGAGGGAGCAAGAACGTATCGCTCGTTTTCTGATGTATCAGCTTGACCATCGCGCTGCTTAGCCAGACCAACGATGCGGTAATCTACTTTGGACTCCCCAAGCTGTCCTGTGCTATCAAACGTCAGTTCTTTAAGGTTGTTTGTGCCTGTGGCGACTGATATTGAGTGCGCAGACTTGGATTGAGGTGCTTTGGCAATGATATTAACCATACCACCTGGGGGTATATTCCCGTAAAGGACAGACGTCGGTCCTTTAAACACGTCAATTTGTTCTAGTGCCACCGCATCAATTTGCGGTTGTAGGTTCCATCCGTTGTACAACAATGGCAGTCCATCATAGAAATTAGTGTAATTAATGAATCCGCGAATATTGAATAAATCGAGACGGCTTACCGCGCCACCACGCAACTCGGTATTCACTCCAGGGGCATAACGCAATGCTTCTCCAACGGAGCTGACCCCGCGCAAATCCATCTCATCCTTGGTTAAGGTTGTCATTGCTTGAGGCGTTTCGTAGGGTTCGAGTGCGGTCTTGGTGGCGGTATTTCGATATGTTTCACCCAGCACGGTTACGGTGTCGTACTTTGTGATGTCATCACTTGCGCTAACATGACTGGCAAGTATTGTTGATACCACTATTGCTACCAGAGACCGACGAAGTCGCGTTTGTTTATCCATAATTGTGTTTTCCACTACTGTTACTACTTTTTTTGTTGATAATGATTGTCATTTCTATTTTATAGAGAGTAATAATGAAAACTTAACAATTTGGTGCAAATCGCTCTTTATCTGATTCGAGTAACGAAGCGTGTAAATAAGAAGCGTGTAAATAAAATTAAGACTTGCCGCTGCATTGCAGTGATTTGATTGGAAGCCAGTAATGCATTTTCGCGCTGTCATCATTTAGCTTGTAGTTGCTCGGATAGACTTCTAGCTCATATCCATCAACGCCTCGATAGTTGGAGTTAGGGAGCCATTCGAGAATAAACCAAGTTAATGTGTTCGCTAGCTCAGAAACTTTACCTACATGCGTGATCACCGCATAGGTTTGATGAGGCACGACTAGAGTGTCTAAGTGAAGTTTTCCTAGCTGATCATTGTTTGCACCTTCGCTCAGTTCAAATCCTGCCCAGTATTCGAGTAGACCAGCATTGCAATTGGAGTTTACGACATCAATCACTCCAAGTGATGAGTGGGGCGCATCTATCCCTTTGCTCATGAGCGTATTCCAGACCGATGGAACCTTTTGATGGAAGTCGGGGGTTGGGGAGAGTAACCCGCGGATGGGCTGATGAATACCCGCGAGATGAAACGATGGTTTGGTTTCCACTTTCACTTCAATAAATTGCCCGCTGCGGTGTGGACTCGTAGAGGACCGCTTTTCGGTTAACGGCTGTCGTAAGCCCGTCAATTGCTGCCTTTTACGGTACTCTCTAGGGCTGATTGAGAACATTTGCTTAAAAGCGCGGCTGAATGCAATTTCAGAAGTAAATCCAACGTCTATAGCAATGTCCAACGAGCGCTCGCGGCTGTGAATAAGCTTCTCCGCAGCGAGACTCAATTTTAGGGCTCTGACGTAAGACGCGACGGTCATTCCTGTATGCTGTTGGAAAACACGTTGCAATTGCCAACGTGACCAGCAGCTTTTTTGGGATATTTCATCAACGCTGAGTGGTGACTCTAGGTTGTGATGAATATAATCCAACAACTTTTGGATGCGATTAATTGCGTTCGTGTTAACAGTGCTCAGACTCATACATGGTTGTTATTGATGATCATAAGCTTTATTATCTAATATTGAGAATCATTATCAACAATGTTGAGTGGATTTTTTTCATGACTTATAAACAGCGTGACGATGTTGTCAGGGTGGCGGTTTTTTGTCCTGCTTGCTGTGCCGAGTTAAATGAGCTGCAAAGTAGGGGAAACTTTTTTTATAATTAAAATACAGTTGGTTATGTGAGTTTTTGTAACTTATTTAAACGTTTGCATTCTCAAAGTATTGATGTAAATCAAATTGTCGTGGACAATACTGTCCCGAATCGGACTCTACTCCTTTGAGCTAAAGGTTGTGCTCATAAACAATTATTGGCCAGAGTAAAGTTTACCTATTAGTGTAATAGGTAAGACCAATTTTCTATTTTGAGGTACCATTGATAGGTTGGTTTCCTCCTTTTTAGCCGTATCCGGGCATACAATCAGTACCTCGTTTTAAGGGAAGAATGATGGTAATACCAGAAAACAGCAGCATCGTTATTTTTGGTGCTTCAGGTGATCTAACATATCGCAAGTTGATTCCTGCTTTATACCACCTCTATGCGAGCAAACAGCTTCCAGATAACTTTACGATTCTCGGAGTCAGCCGCACTGAATACAGTGACGAGTCTTACCGTGAAAAACTGCAAAAATCACTTAAAGAAATGGAAAAAACTGAGCCAGAAACGCTCAGCGCATTCATCAACCATCTTCATTATCAAGCGATCAACACCTCTGATACACAAGATTATGGCAAGTTAGCAACACGATTAGATGAGTTAGCTGCTCAATATGGTCATGATCAACGCAACACGCTTTTCTACCTAGCAACACCTCCAAGCCTTTACAGCGTTATTCCAGCTAGCCTCGCAGCGCATGGTTTAAACAGCGAGGAAGATGGCTGGAAGCGATTAATCATCGAAAAGCCATTCGGTTATGATCTCGAGTCGGCGCGTACCCTTGATACGGAAATACACGAACATTTCCAAGAGCATCAGATCTACCGAATCGACCACTACTTAGGTAAAGAAACGGTGCAGAACCTTTTGGTTCTTCGTTTCTCAAATGCGATGTTTGAGCCGCTTTGGAACCGTAACTACATCGAATATGTTGAAATTACAGGTGCTGAGTTCTTAGGTGTTGAAGAGCGTGGTGGTTATTATGATAACTCTGGTGCCGTTCGTGATATGTTCCAGAACCACCTGCTTCAAGTCTTAGCAATGGTCGCGATGGAACCGCCAGCTCAAATTAACGCTGACGCTATGCGTGACGAAGTAGTGAAAGTACTGCAATGCCTTAAACCGCTAGATGACCAAGCACTACGTAACGACCTTGTGTTGGGACAATACACGGCGTCAGAGGTTCGTGGGCAGAGCTTACCTGGGTATCGAGAAGAGCCTGGTGTTGCCGACGACTCGCGCACAGAAACTTATATCGGTTTAAAAACTTACGTTAATAACTGGCGCTGGAATGGTGTGCCTTTTTATGTTCGTACAGGTAAGCGCCTGCCGACACGCGTAACGGAAGTGGTTATCCACTTTAAGCACACACCACATCCTGTTTTTGGCCAGAATGCACCTGAAAATAAGCTGATTATTCGTATTCAGCCAGATGAAGGCATCCAAATGAGTTTCGGTTTGAAAGAACCAGGCGCTGGGTTTAAAGCGAAAGAAGTGAAAATGAACTTCCATTATGCGGATCTTCAAGAAACGCAAATGCTCACCGCTTATGAACGTCTTCTTCTTGACTCGTTAAACGGTGATGCCACGTTGTTTGCGCGCAGTGATGCAGTTGAAGCATGTTGGCAGTATGTACAGCCAATTCTAGACTTCAAACAAGATCCCCAGTCACTCTTTGGATACGCATGCGGTACATGGGGACCAAAAGAGTCTGATGACTTGTTGCAGCGTAGTGATCGCGCTTGGCGTTTCCCATGCAAAAATTTAACAGATACGGATTACTGTGAATTATGATCAACCATAAGATTTATCAAACACCAGAGCAGGTCGTAGAAAGCCTTGCCAATGACATGAAAGCATTCAGCGAAATGGGCAAGCCTATCCATATTTCGCTTTCTGGTGGCAGTACGCCAAAAATGCTTTTCAACTTACTTGCGACGGATGCGTACGCGACTTCAGTTCAATGGCAAAACCTTCACTTTTGGTGGGGTGATGAGCGCTGTGTTGCTCCGGATGATGCAGAAAGCAACTATGGCGAGGCTAATGCGCTTCTTTTCAGTAAAGTTGCTCTGCCCGCTGAGAACATCCACCGCATTCGCGGTGAAGAGGATCCAGAAGTAGAAGCGGAACGTTTTGCTAACGAAATGCTAGACGCAATTCCATCTTTGCACGGTACGCCAGTGTTCGATTGGATCCTACTTGGTGTTGGCGCTGACGGTCATACTGCTTCTTTGTTCCCAGGACAAACGAATTACGATGATGCGAATCTGTCGCTGGTTGCATCACACCCTGAATCGGGTCAGCTTCGTGTGTCAAAAACCGCTCGCGTTTTAGAAGCAGCGAAGCGTATTAGCTACTTGGTACTAGGCGCTGGGAAAGCAGACATTGTTGAAGAGATCAACAGTTCGCCAGCTGAGGCACTGCCATACCCAGCTGCAAAGGTTCAATCCCAGTCTGGTCTCACAGAGTGGTACTTAGATTTAGATGCAGCTGCGAAAATTTCGTAACACGTTGCTCGTCATTAAAAGATTAATTGGAGAGAAATAATGAAAGGTGATATCGGTGTAATTGGCCTAGCGGTAATGGGTCAAAACCTTATCCTAAACATGAACGACCACGGCTTTAAAGTTGTCGCTCACAACCGTACTGCTGCGAAAGTAGACGAGTTCCTGGAAGGTCCAGCAAAAGGCACTAACATCGTTGGTGCATACTCTCTAGAAGAGTTAGTAGAGAAATTAGAAACGCCACGCAAAGTGATGCTAATGGTTCGTGCTGGTGACGTGGTTGATAAGTTTATTGAAGCACTTCTTCCATTGCTAGATGAAGGTGACATCATTATTGATGGTGGTAACACAAATTACCCTGATACAAACCGTCGCGTTGCTGCACTGCGTGAACAAGGCATCCACTTCATTGGTACTGGTGTATCTGGTGGTGAAGAAGGCGCACGTTTCGGTCCATCTATTATGCCAGGCGGAGCTCCAGAGGCTTGGGAAGCGGTTAAACCTATCTTCCAAGGTATCTCTGCAAAAACTGACGCGGGCGAACCGTGCTGTGACTGGGTTGGTAACGATGGTGCGGGTCACTTCGTGAAGATGGTTCACAACGGTATCGAATACGGCGACATGCAGTTAATTACTGAAGCTTACCAGTTCATGAAAGACGGTCTTGGTATGTCTGCTGACGAGATGCAAGCAGTATTTGCCGAGTGGGACAAAACAGAGCTAAACAGCTACCTTGTTGAAATCACCGCTGACATCCTTGGCTACAAAGACGAAGACGGCGAGCCGCTAGTTGAGAAAATTCTAGACACAGCTGGCCAAAAAGGTACGGGTAAATGGACGGGTATCAACGCGCTAGACCTAGGTATTCCTCTAACGCTAATCTCTGAGTCTGTATTCTCTCGTTGTCTATCTGCACTGAAAGACCAACGTGTTGAAGCTGAAAAACTGTTCGGCAAAACCATCACACCTGTTGAAGGCGACAAGCAAGAATGGGTTGATGCACTACGTCAAGCGCTTCTAGCGTCTAAGATCATCTCTTACGCTCAAGGCTTCATGCTAATGCGCGAAGCGTCTAACGAAAACGGCTGGGATCTAAACTACGGTAACGTTGCACTAATGTGGCGTGGTGGTTGTATCATCCGTTCTGCATTCCTAGGCAATATCCGAGATGCATACGAAGCAAACCCTGAACTAGCGTTCCTAGGTTCTGATGATTACTTCAAAGGCATCCTACAAAACAGCCTAGCAGCATGGCGTAAAGTTGCAGCTAAGTCTCTAGAAGCTGGTATCCCAATGCCATGTACGACTTCTGCACTGACGTTCCTAGACGGTTACACGACGGCGCGTCTACCTGCTAACTTACTGCAAGCTCAACGTGACTACTTCGGTGCGCACACTTACGAGCGTATCGATCGTAAACGTGGTGAATTCTTCCACACTAACTGGACAGGTACAGGCGGCGATACGGCGTCTACGACTTACGACGTTTAATCGTTTTAAGTAAACCAGTTTAAGTATAAAAGATGCCCATGTGGCATCTTTTTTATTCATCAAAGATTATATGCAGGTTCTATTGCTTGGTTTTGATGAAGTTGGTTCTGCTTTTTTAGGCAACTAAATACACAGTTTTTGTGTGGAGTATTTTCTTTACATCGTAAATATGAAATTTGTTTAAATTACATATAAAGTGCACTTTGTTGTAATAAAATGTGAATAATTTTTTTGTATTGCTGATTAGAAACAGGTAGTCATCGTGTTAGAACTGCGTGAACTCATCCTTTTCTATGTGAAGCTCTTATAACTATATATGTTTTATATCAATAGTTTACTAATATTTTTTATATGTAACAACTTGCATTTCTAATATTAAATACGCCTCAATGATGAAAATTAACTATATATCAGCCTGCGATCTACGCCTATAATACTCGGCCAAAAGGATGATGCTTAGTTAAACGATCTCCTTTAAATTTGAAATCGATAGGGATCCCGGTGAATGGCTTTCACTGGCTTCACGTATATTGCTATATAAATAACATAACCATTGAGGTTCTCATTATGACTCTTAATAAGTACTTTGTTTTCGTTCCGGTTGCACTTGAAACCGAAATTAAAAAAGAGACTGAAGTTAGTTCAAATAAAGAGGCTCAACGTCAGACACTATTAAAACAGGCGCAACAACAGGGCGGTCTGTAAGCTAGGTTTCAAATTAATAGAGCACCCATTCTTGGGTGCTCTATTTTTACAAGATAACGTCAGTGCTGAGGTTACTTGGCTATATATATTATTTTATTAATCCCAACGTTTTCAGTTTGCGGTAAATTGTATTTCGGCTGACACCCAGCATACGAGATGTTTTGCTTATATTGCCTTGGTTGGCCTGATAGGTTTGAACAAGTTTATCTTCTACCGTACTACGCATATCTCGTATTTCCGATACATCTGTCATCTCTTCCAGTGTGCTCTGAGCTTCGGTGAGTTTCTTCGCTAGGTGGGAGGGAACGTGTACAAGTTCTAGAGTCTCTTCTCCTTGGGCCATCAGAGCCGATACTTTTAATAAACTGTCCAGTTCTCTTAGATTTCCAGGCCATGAGTAGGAGAGAAAGAGAGAAAGAAGATGAGGGCACAGCTGTTGCCCAGGTTCGCCGTGTTTCCGATGAATATTCTCAATCAATTGCTTTTTGTCCGCACGATCTTCAAATTTAGGCAATTCAATGATTAATCCATTGAGTCGGTAATACAAGTCTTGGCGAAATTCTCCTAACTCTACTAATTTCTCGAGGTCTTTATGTGTTGCGGCGATGATTTGGGTATCAACTTGAATGGACTGATTGGAACCAACGGGCAGAACCGTCTTGTCTTGTAGAACATGGAGCAGACGGCTTTGTGCTTCCATAGGTAGATCCGCTATCTCATCGAGAAATAAGATCCCTTTGTGTGCCTGACGGATCTTACCTAGATAGCCTTTGTTACTTGCCCCGGTAAACGCGCCAGCAACATAACCAAACAGTTCAGATTCGACGAGATCTTTTGGTAGAGCACCACAATTTACGGAAACAAGAGGACCGGTTTTTCTTTGGCTATTTTTATGCAGCGCTTTGACGAACTCATTTTTCCCAACCCCTGTTTTCCCCAAAATCAGTAAGCTGATGTCCTTGTCAATCACTCGATTTGCTTGTTGCCAGCAGTGCTCAACACTGGAGTCACCGAAATGAAGGTCATTCGATGCGCTGATAGAGCGGTGTTGTACTTTTTCCTCTGTTAATGACGCTGTTTTATACACGATAGTTTGATCTGAATTCTGGAGGTCGAGAATGTCCTCTATCGATTGTCCGATAACATCACTGCGATGAAGTAACTGTGATGCTACTTGATTATGGGCCAAAACCTCACCGTTTCGGTTAGCAATAATAATGCCTTGCCAGCCACTATTAAGGAGACCTTGTTCACAGGCTATGTCCACGCGTATGTGCCCGTTTGGTACTTGGTTAAGCATTTGATTCTCGACGCGCTGAACCATAGTTTGCAGCAAGACTTGTGTTGATAAGTCATGCTTTTCTTGTTCACTGGTAATATCCAATATGCCAAGCAATCGACCTAGGTGGTCGAAAACAGGGGTGGCTGAACAACTGATGAAGCGGTGGTGCTGAATGAAATGTTGGTCACCAATAACCGATACAGGTTTCGCTTCCACTAGAGCGGTTCCAATCGCATTGGTCCCTTTGACTCTTTCTTGCCAGCAAGCTCCGGAACTGAGTGCGATTTCTGTGAGTCTCTCGCGGAATTTAGGTTGACCCCAACTGCCAATGACGATGCCGTCGCTATCAGTCAGGATTAAGCGACTGTCACTATGTGCAAAAGTCTGATTAAACAAAGGCAACGCAAACTTTGTCACCGCCTCTAAGAGGAAGTTAAGTTGGTGGCGTCGTTCTTCTAGGGTAGCAGGCGTCACCCTAATGTCCTCTGGGCGACGTCTTTGCTTCAAACCGGCTTGCGCACTTCGATTCCAAGATGTAGAAAGCCAGTTATTGTCGGTAAGATGTTGAATTTGCATGACTGTACCATTTTGCCACAATGTGGGTGTGTCATTTTGGAACACTTGAACAGTGCGGAACATAACGGACTTTAGCTCAGGCACTATCCACTCATATTGTTATTGTTTGTTAATCATAGTTTTACAATTAATTAACAACAAGTCACTCTGACTTGGCTTGTGACTTGCGTAATGTTGTTGGTCAACGGTGCGATAGCACACTGATACCTAAATAAACTCAAAAGGTGAACACTTAAGCATTAATGCTCTGATTACTAAGCCTTTAAATCATTTGGGTACATAACAACAAATGCTAAATGAACGAGAAACAAAAGGAAGAGTTATGATCTATGCACAACCAGGTAGTGAAAACGCCATTGTTAACTTCAAATCACATTATGATAACTTCATCGGGGGCGAATGGGTAAAACCGTCGAGTGGTGAGTACTTTGACAATATCTCCCCCGTTAATGGTAAACCTTACTGTAAAGTGGCTCGCTCGGGAGAAGCTGATATTAATTTAGCATTGGATGCGGCGCACAGCATTCGAGAGACGTGGGCAAAAACCAGTGTGACAGAGCGTTCTAATCTGCTGTTGAAAATTGCCGATCGTATTGAGCAGCACATTGAAGAACTTGCTTTGGTAGAAACATGGGAGAACGGTAAGCCAATACGGGAAACGCTCGCAGCGGATATACCACTGGTTGTTGACCATTTTCGCTATTTTGCCGGGTGTATCCGAGCGCAAGAGGGGAGCGCGGCTGAAATCGATCAAAATACCGCGGCGTACCATTTCCCTGAGCCAATTGGTGTCGTCGGACAAATTATTCCGTGGAACTTCCCCATTCTTATGGCTGCATGGAAAATTGCGCCAGCACTTGCAGCGGGTTGTTGTGTTGTACTTAAACCAGCAGAACAAACCCCAACGTCGGTATTGGTTTTAATCGAAAAAATCGCGGATTTGTTACCACCGGGAGTTCTCAATGTGGTGAATGGTTATGGCTCTGAAGCGGGCCAAGCGTTGGCGACCAGTAACCGTATCGCGAAGTTGGCTTTCACCGGATCGACACAAGTGGGTAATCACATTCTAAAATGTGCCGCTGACAACCTCATCCCTTCAACGGTAGAGCTGGGTGGCAAGTCACCGAACATCTACTTCCCGGATGTTTTTAACCACGAAGATGAATTTGTCGACAAATGCATCGAAGGCACACTACTTGGCTTCTTTAATCAAGGGGAAGTATGTACTTGTCCATCCCGCGTTTTGGTTCACGAATCCATCTATGACCAGTTTGTTGCGAAAGTTGCGGAGCGAGCGAAGTTGATTAAGCAAGGCAACCCCCTCGATACGGAAACACAAGTTGGGGCTCAAGCCTCTCAAGAGCAGTTTGATAAGATTCTTAGTTACCTCGAAATCGGTCGAGAAGAAGGTGCAAAAGTGCTCTTTGGGGGGGAGATCGCGACCCAAGAAGGCGATCTTGAGCAAGGCTACTACATCCAGCCAACGCTACTAGAAGGGCATAATAAGATGCGCGTATTCCAAGAAGAAATTTTTGGTCCAGTCATTGCGATAACGACATTCAAAGATGAAGCTGAAGCACTCCAGCTCGCCAACGACACCGAATATGGTCTTGGTGCTGGCGTTTGGACCCGAGATCAAAATCTGGCATATCGAATGGGTCGCAACATTGAAGCTGGTCGAGTCTGGATCAACTGTTACCACGCGTATCCGGCTCATGCGGCATTCGGCGGTTATAAAAAGTCGGGTATTGGACGTGAAACGCACAAAATGATGCTAGGTCATTATCAGAATACCAAGAACTTACTGATCAGCTATAGTATCGATCCTCTTGGCTTTTTCTAGGTAAAACAACCAGAAACGAAAAAAAGCCATCGCTAGGATGGCTTTTGCGTCTATTAGGGGGAGTAATAGACTGAGTTACTGTTTAACTTTCACAGGTTGAGCTCTGAGCTTCTGGAATAAGTTAACAAATAACGGGCTGCTCAAAACCAAAACTGCTAGGACTGTAAAGGTTAAGGAAATAGGACGCTCCCATAAGAAGCTCAACTCGCCATCAGAAATCATTAATGCACGACGTAAGTTCTCTTCCATCAGTCCACCAAGGATAAAGCCAAGCAGTAATGGAGCGAGAGGAAAGTTTGCCAAGCGAAGAGCTATCGCCGCCATGGCTACGAGCAGCATTACAAACACATCCATGGTATTGAACGACACTAAGTACACACCAGTGATTGAGAAGAACAGAATCATCGGAAGGAGGACCGTTCTTGGCACCGCAAGTAATTTTGAGATGTACGGGATAAGTGGTAAGTTCAGAATAACCAGCACGATGTTGCCAAAGTACATTGAGATAATCACCGACCAGAACACATCTGGGTGTTCAACAAACAGGCGAGGGCCAGGCTGAATGCCGTAGGCGATCAATGCACCAAGCATGATTGCAGTCGTGCCTGAACCGGGAATGCCCAATGTTAGCAAAGGTACAAATGAGCCACTTGATGCTGCGTTGTTAGCTGATTCTGGCGCAACCAAGCCACGAATACTGCCTTTACCAAATTCTTCTTTTTTCTCTTTCGGAGCAAGGTTACGTTCCAATCCGTAACTCAAGAAGGCTGCAATTGTTGCGCCCGCTCCAGGAAGTACACCTGTAAAGAAACCAAGAATAGAAGAACGGATAGAGACGGGGGCTACTTCTTTTATTTCTTCTTTGGTGACCTTCATGGATCCTATGTTGCTGAGCTTTTGCTGCTCTTCGTCACGAGTATCGTCAGAAGGCTTAAGAATGCCCATCAACGTTTCGCCCAAAGCAAATGTCGCCATTGCTAACAGCAGGAAGCTAAACCCATCCATTAAGTCGGTCAGTCCAAAGGTAAAGCGTTCCACACCGACACCTTTGTCAATGCCAACCGTTGACAGCATTAATCCGAGAATTGTCATCATCCATGCTTTGATCACTTGACCTTTACCTGCAAACGCTGCAACGGCGGATAAACCAAGTAGCATGAGAGCAAAGTAGTCCGACGACTGGAAGCTAAGTGAAACCTTCGCTAGAGCGGGAGCCGCAACAAGTAACATGATTGCTGACAGTGTACCACCTGTAAAAGAGGAGTAGGCCGCGAGCGCCAGTGCTTTGCCTGCCTGACCTTTTTGTGCCATTGGGTAACCATCAAATGCGGTCACAACGGTTGAAGAGCAGCCCGGAGCATTGATAAGGATCGAGGACGTCGAACCTCCAAATACCGCACCATAATAAACACCTGCCATCAAAATCAGGCCAGATGACGGCTCAAGACCGTAAGTGATTGGGATCATCAATGCGATGGCAGAAATCGGGCCAAGACCCGGCAGCATGCCGATAAATGTACCGACGAAGCAGCCGACGATCACCATCATGATGTTCATTGGCATCACCGCCGTGGATAAACCTTGTAGAATTCCATCTAACATAATTCTTTCCTTTCTTTGGCTACCAGATGGTGAAAATTAAACCTGGCTCGAGGTAGATATCTAAACCTTGAGTGAGCAACAAGTAGAAGGCGATGACAAAAGGGAAAGAAGCGCCAAACAAAATGGGCTTACGTCTTTCACCGAGCAAGTAAAAGCCTGCGAGCAGGAAGAAGCCTGTTGCCAACACAAAACCTAGGTAGGTAAGCCCAAGTCCGTACAGTGCCATCAATGCCAGGAAGGCAATGAGCAATTTCCAGTTGAACGTCAACACCGCTCCGCTCTTTTTATCTGGTTGTCCTGTTACAAGCAGTAAAAGTGCTAATCCGATACCGATATAGGTAAGGATTGTCGGTAACGTACGCGCGGTAAACGGTTCGTATTCATCACCAGGGAATAGAGGGATTTGTGACGTTTGGTAACCGTAACAAAGACAAAAAAGAAGAAAGATCATTGCACCGACGCGATCACGACAGAGCAAATACTCTTTGGTAAAAAAGTTGGTTGAACGAGACATATTCAACTCCTAACAAAATAAAAAATCCGTATATGGGCGTTAATGTGCAAGTAAATTCATTAACAATTAAGCTTTTCGCTGCTAGTCGAGCCGCTTAATAATATCCAAATGACTTCCAGATGCTGGTTTCAGAGCAATCTTGCCCAACCATGCTTCTCGAGGTTGTTTGGGTATATAAACAAAGGAGTTTGTATGCCGAATGCCGACAATGCCCATATACGGTGAAACTTTAAGTGCAGAACACATAGGGGCGAACGGACTCGCCCCTAAGGGTTACTTCAGAAAACCTAATTCACGCATTAGATCGCCCATTTGCTGCTCTTGATCTTCAAGGAAAGCAAAGAACTCTTTATCTGCCTTGTAGTTGTCGATCCATCCATTTCGGTCACGAACAACTTGCCACTCGTCAGTGTTATACATCTTAGTGAAAGCGCTATTCCACTCATCAATCTTTTCTTGGCTGACACCAGGAGCGGCAAAAAATCCACGCCAGTTTGCAAAGACGGTTTCATTACCATATTCGGTGAGTGTTGGAATATTTGGAGCCGCATCTAGGCGTTTTGGTGCTGTGACGGCCAGTACTTTGACTTGTCCAGATTTGGACATTTCCAGTACTTCACCCAAGCCTGTTGATAGCAGTTGAGTTTCGCCAGAGAGCAGGGCCGCCATCGCTTTACCACCAGCATCGTATGCGATGTAACGGACTTTACGTGCATCAAAGCCTTCGCCTTTAAATGCCGCTGCAACAACGAGATGGTCCATTGAACCGCGCGCTGAGCCGCCCGCTATTTTTACGTCGCGAGGATTGGCTTTAAAGGCTTTTACTACATCTTCCCATGTGTTGTATGGAGAATCGGCTGAAGCCACGATTGCACCGTAGTCGGCAATTGTTGCAGCAACTGGTGTTAGATCGCGAAATGATTGTGGGAAGATGCCCGTAAGGGAGCGAACAACAATGGGGGTCGAGTTGACCATCAGTGTGTCTTCTTGGCGATCAGCAGTTTCAATTAGGTGAGCTATCGCTTTACCGCCACCGCCGCCAGAGAGGTTTTGGAAGGAGACCGTGTCAACAATATCTGCTTTCACTAAGACATCGCCAGTTCCACGAGCGGTCATATCCCAGCCGCCACCCGCACCACCAGGAATAAGGAAATGCATTTTTTCTACATCCGCAGCAAAAGTGTTGAATGAAAATGTAGCTGCGATGATTGACGCGGCGAGCGTTGGTTTGAATACCTTTAACATGTTCACGTTCCTTCTTTAGTGTGACCCTATTCTGTGGGTGGGTCTTTTTGTTTTGATGAGTATTACTATTGTTTCAGTTGTAAAGCTGAACTTTGTTGAAAGGTTAATGAACTGTTAATGATGTGTCTGTAAAAGGGAGATAAAGAGAATATTGGTTATAACGGTAATTCTGTTCATAAAGTTCACAGCGAAAAACTGGCGGTTGGTCACGCAGGTATGCCGAACATTAGGTCATAATGTTGCGAGTACCAACTTGATAAGGAGAGCTAAATGAAAGGAACATGTCTGTGCGGCGCAATAGAAGTGGTAGCAGAACCAAAAAATGAGGTGAGCCTATGTCACTGTTCAATGTGTCGAAAATGGTCGAGCGGGGCGCTTCATGCGGTGCACTGTGGCCCAGATGTCACTTTTAAAGGTGCAGAACCTAAACGTTATCAGTCGTCAGAGTGGGCGGTTCGAGGTTTTTGTGGCGAATGCGGTACCAATCTGTTTTATCATCTCCTACCAACCAACGAATACATACTCTCGGCTGGCCTGTTTGATAATCCAGATTTCAAATTGACGCTAGAAATTTTTACCGATGAAAAGCCGGATTATTACGATCTCAATCCACACTCGAAAAAGATGACCGCGCAAGAGGTCTTCGAGCAATTTGCACCCAAAGAATAGCTGGTTGCGGTTTTATGGCTCGGCAACAAGTTGGATTTCCTTTATTTTCAAATCAGTATAAATCTTTTAGTTGTCGACAATTTGTTTATTTTTATAAGTTCCCCCTTCATTAAACCTCTAAAATTTTAATTTTCCCCGCTTAAGACTAAGACCTTAGTCTAGATTGTCGACAATTAACTTGATTGTCGACACTTTGATGGTTTACTTTATATACAGATTAAGAAAATGTAGACATTTTGGTGTCGTTAACACGAGTGGTTGTATATGAACACTGAGTTGAAAACCCGATATAAAGCGATCGCATCCGAGAAAGAGCATACTAAGTCAGAAACGCTGACGGAGTCTCTCATCGAGGCAATCGTTAATGGGGACGTTGAGCCGGGAAGTAAAATCTCTGAGCCAGAGCTTGCAAGGAAATATCAGGTCAGTCGAGGGCCTTTGCGTGAAGCGATCATGCGTTTGGAAGGGCTTGGGTTAATTGAACGTATTCCGCATGTTGGCGCACGCGTAATTACGTTTTCACCAGAAAAGTTGATTGAGCTTTATGCCGTTCGCGAAGCGTTGGAGGGAATGGCGGCGAGACTTGCAGCGCGTCATATTACACAAGAAGAGCTATTGAGTTTGGAGATGCTATTGTCGACACATTCAAAGCATATTGACCAAGTTGAGGGTGCCTCATACTTCCACCAGCATGGTGACTTTGACTTTCACTATCGGATTATTCAAGCAAGCCGAAATAGCAAGTTAATCACGCTTCTTTGTGATGAGTTGTATCACTTGTTGCGTATGTACCGCTACCAGTCACCGCGCGCACAATCTCGTCCTAATGAAGCGCTTCATGAACACAAGTTTATCTTGGAAGCGATTCGTAACCGTGATGAAGAATTAGCCGAAATGTTGATGAGGCGCCACATATCTGGAAGTCGAAAACTCATTCAATCGCAAATTATTCATACAGAAAATGAAAGTATAGATAAAGACTAGAAGGAATTCGTCATGAGCTTAACACCGGGAGCGAAATTCAGACTCGCTATTGAACAAAACAATCCGCTACAAATAGTCGGCACAATTAACCCTTATTGCGCAATGATGGCGAAAAATTTAGGCCACCATGCGATTTACTTGTCGGGTGGTGGCATTGCGAATGCCTCTTATGGTTTGCCAGATTTAGGTATCACAACATTAAATGACGTTCTGGTTGACGTTGACCGTATTACTAACGCGTGTGATTTACCGTTATTAGTGGACATTGATACTGGGTTTGGTGGTGCATTCAATATTGCGCGCACGATTAAATCGATGGAAAAAGCGGGTGCAGCAGCCGTTCATATGGAAGATCAAGTGGCACAAAAACGCTGTGGTCACCGTCCGAACAAAGCCATTGTTAGCCAGCAAGAGATGGTTGATCGCGTGAAAGCTGCAGTTGATGCACGCAACGATGAGAGCTTTGTCATTATGGCGCGTACTGATGCACTTGCAGTAGAAGGCATGGACAACGCCATTGAACGCGCGATTGCTTGCGTGGAAGCGGGGGCGGATATGATCTTCCCAGAGGCGATGACCAAGCTAGATCAATATCTACAATTCTCTAACGCTTTGGAGCAAGCAACGGGCAAGCACGTTCCTATTTTGGCAAACATCACTGAATTCGGAGCAACACCACTGTATGGCTGTGATGAGTTAGCAAAGGCAAAAGTGGACATGGTGTTGTACCCACTCAGCGCGTTTCGTGCCATGAACAAAGCTGCAGAGACAGTATACAAACACCTTTTAGACGTGGGTAATCAGGAAGCATTGGTGGATTCAATGCAAACGCGTAAAGAACTGTATCAGCATCTGAACTATCACGATTACGAAGACAAACTAGACCAACTATTCTCTGAGGGGAAATAGGCGGCACAACAAAATAGTCGGAAGCCCAAGAACAAATTTTAGTCATACGAATATCAATCCAATAACGTGAAAGCCGTCTGGTTAATAACTAACGTTCCACAAGAGAACAAAGCCAGACCCAAAAGGAGTTGAACATGCCTCAATCTGTAGATAAGAAAGCAGAAATAGGTGGCGCAGGCCTGCGCGGTCAAAGCGCTGGAAGCACAGCTTTATGTACTGTCGGTAAAACGGGAACGGGTCTTACATATCGTGGTTACGATATCACTGACCTTGCAAATCATGCTCAATTTGAAGAAGTTGCCCATCTTCTGTTACGCGGTCACTTGCCGAATCAACAAGAGCTAGATGCTTATAAGACACATCTATTGAGCCTTCGGGGCTTACCCACTCAGTTGAAACAAGCTTTAGAACTGATTCCTGCTACTGCGCACCCGATGGACGTGATGCGTACGGGTTGTTCTGTGTTAGGTAACCTAGAACAGGAACTGAGCTTTGATGAGCAACTGCAAGCAACGGAACGTATGCTGGCGCTATTTCCTGCCATTATTTGTTACTGGTACCGTTTCAGCCATGATGGCGTGAGGGTTGACACCGAAGATCAGACCGAAGACTGCATTGGTGGTTATTTCTTGAGACTGCTGACGGATAAAGCGCCGAGTGATTTACATAAGCAGGTGATGCATTGCTCATTGATTCTGTATGCCGAACATGAGTTTAATGCGTCAACCTTCGCAGCACGCGTTTGTGCTTCAACGTTGTCAGACATCCATTCCTGCATTACCGCGGCTATCGGAACGCTCCGTGGTCCTCTTCATGGCGGGGCAAACGAAGCCGCGATGGAGATGATTGAAGATTGGCTGACGCCAGATGAAGCAGAAGCAAACATCATGAAAATGTTGGCAAATAAAGACAAGATCATGGGCTTTGGGCACGCGATTTATCGCGAAAGCGACCCACGTAACGCTTTGATCAAACGTTGGTCTGAAGAGTTGTCGAAGCACGTCGGTGACACGCATCTTTACGCGGTGTCTGAGCGCGTGGAATCGGTCATGAAGCGTGAGAAAGGTCTGTTTTGTAATGCTGACTTCTTTCATGCATCGGCGTACCACTTTATGGACATCCCAACCAAATTGTTCACACCAATTTTCGTGATGAGTCGTCTTACAGGGTGGGCTGCACACGTTTATGAGCAGCGCGCGAATAACCGAATTATTCGTCCGAGCGCGGACTACACGGGGCCAGACCATCAAGAGTGGGTACCGATTGAGAATCGCTAGCGCGTAACGCCTTCTCTTACGTTCTATTCTCTCCGCGTAAGAGAAGGCTCTTTCTCATCACTCACGTTATTAGAATAACGACATCTTAAAAAAGTTCTCCAAACTGCTTGTCGAAAGTGATGTTTCTAGAGTGATGGGGAGAAGGCCAAGATGTACAGATTGAATGGAAGCAAACCATGAGCACAACCATTAATACCCAATATCGTAAGTCGCTTCCGGGGACTCAACTTGATTACTTTGATGCCCGCGAAGCCGTAAATACTATTTCTCCTGGAGCTTATGAAACGCTCCCTTATACCTCACGCGTTCTTGCCGAGCAACTGGTACGCCGCTGTGATCCCAGCGTATTAGAAGACAGCCTTAAACAACTTATTGAGCGTAAACGCGATCTTGATTTTCCTTGGTATCCAGCTCGTGTTGTTTGTCACGACATCCTCGGGCAAACGGCACTGGTTGATTTAGCTGGTTTACGTGATGCGATTGCAGAGCAGGGCGGTGATCCTTCAAAGGTCAATCCGGTGGTAGAAACTCAGCTGATTGTTGACCACTCTCTTGCGGTTGAACACGCTGGTTTTGATCCTGATGCATTCGAGAAAAACCGCGTAATAGAGGAGCGTCGCAATGAAGACCGCTTTCATTTTATTGAGTGGTGTAAAACGGCATTTGAAAACGTCAGCGTTATTCCTGCTGGTAACGGTATCATGCACCAAATCAATTTGGAAAAAATGTCGCCAGTGGTACAAGCGAAGCAGGGTATTGCTTACCCAGATACGTGTGTAGGTACGGACAGTCACACTCCTCATGTTGATGCGTTAGGGGTCATCGCGGTTGGGGTTGGTGGTTTAGAAGCCGAGACTGTTATGCTGGGTCGTCCATCAATGATGCGCCTGCCTGATATTGTGGGTGTCAAACTAACGGGTAAACGCCAGCCGGGCATTACCGCGACAGACATTGTTCTTGCGATTACTGAGTTTCTTCGCAATGCGCGCGTGGTCTCTTGTTACCTTGAGTTCTTTGGTGAAGGGGCGCGAGACCTGACCATCGGTGACCGCGCAACCATCTCTAATATGACACCTGAATACGGTGCATCAGCAGGGATGTTCTACATTGATGAACAGACCATCACTTATCTGAAACTGACAGGCCGTGATGAGCAGCAAGTCGATCTAGTCGAGAAATACGCGAAACAAACAGGTCTTTGGGCAGATGATATGGTCACTGCTGAATATGAGCGGGTCCTTGAATTCGATTTGTCTTCAGTAAGCCGTAACATGGCTGGTCCTTCAAACCCTCACCGCCGTCTTCCAACTGCAGAGCTCGCTCAACGTGGTATTTCTGGCGCGTGGGAAGATAAAGAGGGCGAACTGCCAGATGGTGCAGTGATCATCGCTGCCATTACGTCTTGTACGAACACCAGCAACCCAAGAAACGTGGTAGCGGCGGGACTGTTGGCGAAGAAGGCGAATGAGCTCGGCCTTGTTCGTAAACCGTGGGTGAAATCGTCGTTTGCGCCGGGTTCTAAGGTTGCGCGTTTGTACCTAGAAGAAGCCGGCTTACTACCGGAACTCGAGAAGCTTGGATTTGGCATAGTCGGTTATGCATGTACAACCTGTAACGGTATGAGTGGCGCATTGGATCCAAAAATTCAACAAGAGATAATCGATCGCGATTTGTACGCGACAGCCGTGCTTTCTGGTAACCGTAACTTTGATGGCCGAATCCACCCATATGCGAAGCAAGCTTTCCTCGCGTCACCACCGCTGGTGGTCGCGTATGCGTTAGCTGGCACGATTCGTTTTGATATAGAGCGTGATGCACTTGGTACGGATCAAAACGGTAATCCAATTCATCTAAATGATTTGTGGCCAAGCGATGAAGAGATCGATGCGGTTGTTGGCAAGCACGTTAAGCCAGAGCAGTTTAATCAGGTTTACATCCAGATGTTTAAACTGGGTGACGCGGCGCAAAACACCAATCCACTTTATGATTGGCGCCCTATGAGTACGTATATCCGCCGTCCTCCGTATTGGCAAAAAGAGGGGGAAGGTGCGCTGGCGGGTGAGAGAACCCTGTCTGGCATGCGTCCTTTAGCGGTTCTAGGTGATAATATCACCACCGACCACCTATCACCATCGAATGCGATCATGGCAAGCAGTGCGGCAGGTGAATACCTTGCAAAAATGGGCGTTCCGGAGGAGGACTTTAACTCTTACGCGACCCACCGTGGCGACCACTTAACGGCGCAACGTGCGACCTTCGCTAACCCGAAACTGTTCAACGAAATGGTGAAAGAAAACGGCGAAGTTGTGCAGGGCTCTCTTGCTCGCATTGAGCCAGAAGGTCAGGTTGTTCGCATGTGGGAAGCGATTGAAACTTACATGAATCGTAAACAACCACTGATTGTTGTGGCTGGCGCGGATTACGGTCAGGGTTCATCTCGTGACTGGGCAGCAAAAGGTGTTCGATTAGCTGGGGTAGAAGCGATTGTTGCGGAAGGCTTTGAGCGTATTCACCGTACTAACTTGGTTGGCATGGGTGTGTTGCCACTGCAATTCAAACCGGATGTTAACCGCAATACATTGGAACTGGATGGCACTGAACTTTACGACGTAGTGGGTGATATTAAACCGGGCGCGGATTTGGCTTTGGTAATCACTCGCAGCAATGGAGAGAGGGTCGACGTGCCTGTGACTTGTCGCTTAGATACTGCTGACGAAGTTCATGTGTATAACGCGGGTGGTGTATTGCAGCGTTTTGCTCAAGACTTTTTGGCTCAATAAGGAGTCGCTATGAAAAACATTTCTCCTAACATGATGAGTCAAATAAAAGTACCTGCGACGTATATGCGTGGTGGAACGAGTAAAGGTGTCTTTTTCAATCTCGATGATTTGCCTCAAGAGGCGCAAGTGGCGGGTGAAGCGCGTGACAAGCTGTTATTGCGAGTGATCGGCAGTCCCGATCCTTATGCAAAGCAAATTGATGGCATGGGATGCGCAACCTCAAGCACCAGTAAAACGGTGATTGTATCGCGCAGTTCTCGTGATGGTCACGATGTTGATTACTTATTTGGACAAGTGTCCATTGATAAACCATTCGTTGACTGGAGTGGTAACTGCGGCAACTTGTCTGCTGCAGTCGGCCCGTTCGCGATTCATGCTGGCTTGATTCCGCAAGAATGCATACCTGAAAATGGCATCGTGACAGTGCGGGTGTGGCAGGTGAACATCAGCAAAACGATCTTAGTACATGTGCCTATCGTGAATGGTTTTGTGCAAGAGACCGGAGAGTTTGAACTCGATGGCGTGACATTCCCAGCGGCGGAGATTCAAGTGGATTTTGTAGACCCGGCAGACGGCGAAGGCAGCATGTTTCCAACGGGGAACTTGGTCGATGATTTGGTGGTGCCGGATGTGGGCACCTTCAATGCGACGTTCATCAATGCGGGCATTCCGACCATCTTTATTGATGCAGATTCACTTGGGTATCAGGGAACAGAGCTGCAAGACGACATCAATAACGATGATTCAGCGCTGGCCATGTTTGAATCTATCCGTGCGCACGGAGCTTTAAAAATGGGGTTGATTTCAGATCTTGAAGAAGCTCAAAAACGCCAACATACACCCAAAATAGCCTTTGTTTCTCAACCGAAAAACTATGTCTCGTCGAGTGGTAAGTTGGTCGCCGAAGGTGATATCGATGTGCTGGTTCGCGCTTTATCGATGGGGAAACTTCATCATGCAATGATGGGGACCGCTGCTGTCGCGATAGCCTCAGCTGCCTGTGTTCCGGGGACATTGGTGAACCTAGCTGCTGGGGGGGGAGAAAAAGAATCGGTAGTTTTTGGTCATCCGTCAGGAACGCTAAAAGTAGGCGCAAAAGCGCAGCAAACCGAACACGGCTGGATGGTACAAAAAGCCATCATGAGTCGAAGTGCGAGAATACTGATGGAGGGCTTTGTGCGTGTTCCCTCCGATGTCTTTGAATAAAACGAGAGTATTACCAAAAGTAGCAAATAACCGCTTATTTAGGGTGATAGTAAAGTCAGGACATACTGGAGGAAGCAATATGTCTTCATACGAGCAATCTTTATATGAAAAAGAATACCAATGGGCGCAAACAGAACCAGAGAGTTTTTGGCGTGCTCAAGCAGACAACATTGATTGGTTTGAGTCTCCAAAGACCATTTTGAAAGCGGACGAAAATGGCATCGAACGCTGGTTTCCAGACGGGGTGATGAACACATCTTGGTTGGCGCTAGACTACCATTGTGAGCAAGGTCGTGGTGATAGCATCGCCCTTATCTATGATTCACCAGTGACCGGAATTAAGAAAACGTATACCTACGCTGAACTACGAGACCAAGTGGCGAAGATTGCCGGTATGTTGTCTTTGCAAGGCGTTGAAAAAGGTGACCGAGTGGTCATTTATATGCCGATGATCCCAGAAGCGGCGATGGCCATGCTCGCTTGTGCACGATTGGGCGCAATTCACTCAGTCGTATTTGGTGGTTTCGCACCCAATGAGCTCGCGGTACGGATTGAAGATGCTGAGCCAAAAGTCATCATGACAGCGTCGTGTGGGATTGAAATTAACAAGGTCATTCCTTACAAACCTATGGTCGACCAAGCCATTATGGATAGCCGTTGGAAGCCGGAGAAAGTCTTAGTCTTCCAGCGCCCTGAATGTGAAGCTGAACTTGGCCAAGAACGAGATTTGGATTGGCAACAAGAATACAGCCAAGCACTCCCACACGCTTGTGTCCCTGTTTTAGCCACAGACCCTCTGTATATTCTTTACACCTCAGGTACGACGGGTAAACCGAAAGGGGTGGTCCGTGATAATGGCGGGCATGCGGTGGCGATGAAGTACTCAATGAATGCCATCTACAATATTCCGCAAGATGGCGTATTTTGGGCCGCGTCGGATGTTGGTTGGGTCGTCGGGCATTCGTATATCGTTTACGCTCCACTCATTCATGGATGTACAACGATTCTGTTTGAAGGCAAACCAGTCAGGACCCCCGATCCTGGCGCGTTCTGGCGGGTATGTGAGGAATACAACGTTGATGTGTTGTTTTCCGCTCCAACCGCGTTTCGTGCGATTAAGAAAGAAGATCCGGAAGGTGCGTGCTTAAAGCAGTATGACCTGTCTAATTTGAAAACAATTTTTATGGCTGGTGAACGCTTGGATCCTCCAACGCTTGAGTGGGTCCAAAGCAAAGCTGAAAAACCTGTGATTGACCACTGGTGGCAGACGGAAACAGGCTGGGCGATTTCTGGTAATCCGACGGGGATAGAAATGATGCCAGTGAAAGCGGGGTCATCAACTAAGCCTATACCTGGTTACCAAGTCGACATTCTTAATGAATTTGGTGAAGTAGTCGGTCCTAATCAGCAGGGTTTTGTCGCGATAAAACGTCCCTTGCCACCGAGTTGTTTGCCAACGGTATGGCGCAACCACGACCGATTCGACACGGGGTATCTGAGTCAGTTTCCAGGTTATTATGTGTCGGGGGATGGAGGCTATCTGGACGAGGACGGGTATTTGTTCATTATGGGACGAATTGATGATGTCATAAACGTCGCAGGGCATCGCTTATCTACTGGCGAGATGGAGGAGATTGTCGGTGGTCACCCTGCCATTGCCGAGTGCGCGGTAGTGGGTATCCACGATGATTTAAAAGGACAGCTTCCGCTAGGTTTTGTGGTACTGAAAGACGGTGTCAAAGTAGACGAGCTTGACTTGGAAGGCGAGTTAGTCGGAAAAGTACGCAGTGAGATTGGTGCGGTTGCTTGCTTTAAGCATGCGTTGGTCGTAGACCGATTACCGAAAACCCGATCGGGTAAAATTCTCCGTCGAACCATTCGTCAGATTGCCGATGGTGAGAAGTATACGGTACCTTCGACCATTGATGACCCAACCAGTCTCAATGAAATCGAGCGGGTATTACGCCGTTAGAATCTGTTGTGATTAGCTCCGTACTTTTGCCCCTGTGAATCTCGCCACCACAGGGGCTTTGATAATCCTTCTAGTTACACCAACGAAATTCACACTAATGAAGCAACATTAACCACATAAAATAAAAAGCTTGTGTGCTTGCCATCCTTCCACTTTAGACACAAACTACCAAAATTCCATGATTGGCAGTTGTCCTTATTTATGTCTGAATTTTTAATCAAGCCTGCGCGTTTTGAAGATCTTGAAAGCCTCAACGATCTGATGTTCGATTTGCATGATGAACATCATGTCCAATCTCCAGAATTATTTAAAACAGCGGAGGAGATTGAACAGGAAAAAAGTATCGCTCGTTATATCGATAACCCGGAATGTTTAGTGTACGTTGCAAGAGAGGCTGAGGTGATTATAGGGTTTGTATCAGGCCATTTTTGTGAGCTCATCTCTGCGGTCAGTAACCCTGTTATGATGGGCAGCGTTGACGAACTCTATGTTTTGCCAGCATATAGAAAGCAAGGCGTTGCAATAGCACTACTCGAAAAGATTGAATCAACTTTTACAGACTATGGTGTGAAGCAAATGTTTGTCGAGGTATGGGATTTCAATCAACAAGCACTCGCACTATACAAAAGGGAAGGGTTTGCTCCTCATATCCACTGCCTACGTAAACCGCTTTCGTGACCTCAAATCTTAACAAACTGTTACGCACATAAAGACAATCCACGATTTGATGGCAATATATGACTTTTAGCTGCCTTAAAATTAAGACTTTATGCATTATGCATGTATTTTCCTGACATAAAATTCATATTGGTGGCAGAATTGCCCGCTAAATTTGCGTTGTGTCTGAATATTGTCAGAGTTGCATTAAATCTGATTGTGTATGATGGTTGGTTCGAGTGAGCTTGTTTCTTCCAGTATTAGATGATTACGTAACAACTACTCCAATGAAAGGTTATATCTGTGCTGAGACTGCTGTTTTTTCTCACTGTCTTTTCTTCTCTGTTATCTGTATCACCGACAGTTCTTTCGAAGCCGTCTTCTTCGGAGGAGCAAGGCGCACAGAAAGGAGCGCTGTGTGTTATCCGTGCTGAAGATAAACTTGTTCTCGTTCATGAAATATTAACCGATAAAATATCATTACCCGGTGGGACCATTATAGAGGGTGAACAACCTGAGCAAGCCGCTCAAAGAGAAACCTGGGAGGAAACGGGTTTAGTCGTGACGGTCGGTAATGAGGTGGGGCGAACACCTACTGCGATTTTTTATGATTGTACTTCAGACTCAGAGATTATTGCGTTTGAGCTGGATAATGAGCTGGGAGGTAATGAAGTCCCTATTTGGTTTGCACCGCACTACGGTGTAGAGATCGCGTCTGCCATGCTTTTACCGCCAAATGAGCTCCCTTCTTCTCTCTACCGATACAAAGAGCAGTGGCGAGCTGTTATCCATTATTTTGATCATGCCACTGTTCAACCAGTGCGTTTTGTTGGTCATTTAATTGAGTCTGCCCCTGTGTTTCGACAACTCGAATTATCGTGGATGATGAGCTTACAAAGTTGGGTGGGGTCAGTATCAGAAAGCAGTGGACGAACAGTGAGTGAATTGGCCAGTGTTATCGAGAACCTGTCTTCTGCAACAACGTTGTTACTTTTGTTCCCTTTCGTGCTGATGCGCTTTGGCCATCGTTACGTTTATCAATTATTTTTCGCCATTTCTGTTACGTCACTAATGACTCTTATTGCACAGTTAGGCTTTGCTTTACCTAGCCCTAACGTGTACATACCGATGGCTGAATTAAGCGGTCAATTTGGCTTCAGTTTCCCTTGTTTACCCATTGCGATTTGGAGCTGTGTTTTAACCTTCTTCTTTCAACAAGCAGGTAAAGTCGGAGGGGCGGTGACTGTAGGTATCGCTTTAGGAATCACTTTATTGGTTATATTGGCTAAATTTTTCCTTGGTAATGCATTTATTCTAGACATGTTTTTTGGTGCATTGCTGGGTGTATTAGTCGCATGGCATGTACTTCGCTTGGAAAGTCATTCCGAGATTGACGTGGAACAATTGCTCACTTCTAAAGGTGTCTGGTTTGCGATGACGTTGATTACGGCCGTGGTCTCACTCATTTGGCCTTTACCAGTGTTTGGAAACTGGCTAGCAATACTACTTACGGCTTCTGCGTTAGTTCTCAGCTTTAAAGAGTCATCGACAACGTTGAATGTCCAGCAAGTTGTTTTTCTGTCGTTAACGCTTATTTTAGCCGAACAGTTGTATGCATATTCAGCATCCCAATTTTCGTATAGCGGATTATATTCTTTGGTGTTTGGTACGCTTCATTATCCTCTATTAATGGTTATGTTTGTCCTGCTCGCTAGAAAGCAAACATGTAAACAGAAACTGAAGAATCTGGGCTGCGGTTAAATAATAAAGTGATTTAAAGCAACACACTCTCTGGTACACTTAGCCGCCTCTCTCCGATGATAGAAACGTTAACAATGAGTGCTGAACAACCTAATAACCCGCTGCATGGCTTGACCTTAGAACAAATCCTCGTTCGTTTACAAGAACACTATGGATGGGAGGGCTTGGATGCAGAAATACAGATAAATTGCTTCTATAACAACCCTTCGATTAAATCGTCTCTAAAGTTTTTACGCCGAACACAGTGGGCAAGAGATAAAGTAGAAGCACTTTACATTGAGACGTTTTGTAAGTAGGACTTGAACCGAAGCGAACGTACGAACTTATCGAGAAATCACGGCTTTTCAGAGAAAAGCCGTGATTAATAACTACGTGATTAACAAGTACGTGATTAACAAGTACGTGATTAACAACTAGTAGGTTACTTGGTAATTAAGAGTGTAAGTGCGGCCACGACCTTTATAATCGTAGGCGGCAGAATCATAATGAGATGAGTAAACAATTTGAGCTCTTTGCCCCCAGATAGTGGTGTAGTCTCTGTCAAACAAGTTTTGGACGCCAAAACCGAGACTGCCTACAGGAAGTTGGTAGGAGCCCACTAAATCAAATACTGTGTACCCATTGAGTTTGTTGTGATCCGCATCTTCGTAATCAAACATGGTTTGGCTTTGAACTTTTAGCGCTAAATTTGTATCGTACCAACCCGCCCAAGCTTTGGCTTTTGAAGTACTTGCTTCACCTGCTGTGAAATCTTCCCAACCGTTATCGCCTTTTACTTCCGATACTACGTAATGGCCAGAGGCTCCTATTTGTATTTTGTCATCTAACCAATAGGAGGCAAGGGCTTCCAATCCATAGACACGCTTTTTATCGTCTATTTCATCGATAAGTAGCGTCGTTTTGTTGTAGCTTACCGATTTATCTGATTGAGAGTAATATGCGGCGGTTTGTATATTTAACTCTCCTGTGTCTAGACGATAGCCAAGTTCAAAACTATTCGTTTTTATCCCTGACATTTTTGACTTGTCGACGTTGATGCTTTTGTCCAACGTCCAGTGTTCGCCAACCAATGAATAGTTTCCTTGACCATAGTATTTGGCAGGATCGGCGAGATCGAAACCCTGTGAAAAGTTGGCCCAGATTTGTGAATCTTTATCGAGATGGTAGACCGTACCTAGATTAAAAAGGCCCACACTGTAGTCAGTTTTCCCACCTGGTACTACATCGGCCGAAGTGCCATTGCCTGCGGCAATTTGTTTTTGTTGGCTGTAACCAATGAAATCGTCAATATCGTTAGTGATGTATTGGTATCGAAATCCACCTTCTAGGCTCCAATCATCGGTTAATGCATAGTCGGCTTGTACGAATCCCGCAATAGAGCTCACTTCAACGCCGGGGTAGCGACCAACTTTTGCATAGGTTTTGTTGATTAAATTTCCAGAATTATTAGCCGTAGTTGAATCATAAAGTGCCTGATTGCTATCGAGTTTGTCTTGGTACGCATCAATACCATAAACGAAGTTAAATCGGTCAATGCTTTTCGCGAGTGCAGCTTTCAATGACACCACATCCGTAATTTGTTGGCCTGACGATTGATAATACGGCGTGTACGTTTGGTCTTCCTGACGATATGAGGCTTCAGCTATCAATTGATGACCAAGGAATTGTTCGTCGATATAAGAGGCACTGAACATCATGCGTTCTGTACCGTGTTCGCGATCAGAATCAAAACCTTTTCGTACATCAACAAAGTCTCTTCCGACAATGTAAAGTCCGTAAGGCGAGTCTTGTTGGCTATCATAATATTGCGCTAAAACGTTTAGCTTTTTAGTTTCTGAAATATTGACGCCAATAGTAGTGAGGACATCAACGGTTTGGTTAAATTGCAATGAACCTTGTGAAATGTCTGGTGTAACGAGTTCTCCATTGGCATCGAAGTAACCTTGCGTTTCGCTATAGACGACAGATGCACGCGCCTGTAATTTTTCATTACCTGCTGAAATGGACTGACCAATTTTATAATCAAAATCTTCGTTCGAGTTGAAGCCCGATGACCCGCTGACAAACGTTTCTAGCTCTAGGTCTTCGCTTTGAGCCTTTTTGGTGATGATATTAATGACGCCACCTGATGCACCTGCGCCATAGAGAGATGTTGCGCCTGAAAGTACTTCAATGCGCTCAATATTGAATGGATCAATAGAATCTAAGTAACGACTAATTTGACGAGAGGATTGCAAAGAAACACCGTCGATCATGACAAGCATTTTACGTCCGCGTAAGTTTTGCCCGTAGTTAGTTCGCGCGCCACTACTCACATCCAAAGATGGAATCGCGGAGGCTAGGATTTCACCTAGCGATTTCCCACCACGATATTCCTGTTCAATCAATTCAGATTCAATATACCAAACCGTACCTGGTATATCGCTGATTGCCTTAGGGGTTCGGCTAGAAACGACCACGAGCTTCTCATCGGTTGTGTATTCTTGTGCTTGGGCTGTAAACACTGTGCAAACCGTGCCAACCGCGATTGCTGCGGTGGAAACTTTTAAACGTCCTTTTTTAATGTTCATTTTCTTCTCTATGTTGATACAAAGTCTTTTGAGCAGTAAGCTGACTTTTAATTGCAAATAAGAATCATTATTATTGTATTTTTGGTGCAAAAATACAATATGGGGTTATAATTTTTGTTCGAGCTTGTTAAATTAAGCGGGGAGAAGCCTTAAACTACGAGTGCTACCACTTTAAAAAATCGTTTTGGAAATTAAGCGTATAGCATCAAAAAAGACAGGCCTTAATTAGACGAGAAGGGGATTGGAGCTGATTAGCTCTTCAAATTGGAAATTTTGTTGAGAAGTTGCTGCCGTTGTAACTCTGACGCATTCATCACTTCATTGTAAGTACGTTTCATCACGCGAATATCATTTTCTAATAACTGGGTGAGTTTATCTGCTGCTTGTTGGTTATACCCGCTCAGGAGTAATTCAATGATATCAAGCCTGCGCTGGCAAGAGGTAGTGACTGAAGATTGAAGTTGCATTGAGACAAGATCGGACGCTTTCCGCAGACGATTATGTTGTTGCATAATGCTCAAGAAAAAGCGATTACGTGAACATGCCGCTAGTTGTTCATGAAATTCGGCGCTGAGATTAAATAGTTGGTTAGCAGTGACCGATTTTGGTTTTGCTATAGCCTTTACATGCTTGTCACGGCAACGTTCTAGACCTTTTCGGTTAAGCTTCCAAGTTGGCTCAAGTAAACCGGCAGGTTCAAAAAGTAGGCGACAACGATAACTTTCCGCATGACTATCGAGAGTATTCAAAACTCCGTCAAGCTGCCATTTATAACCTGGACTATGGCGTAAGATGGCGTCGTTTTCCAATAAGCGTAATACATTCTGGACTTCACCGCGATGAGCGTTATAACGCTGCTGCAGGTCTTTCTCTGAAAATGAAGAGTTCAACTTGCCAAAAAACAAGTCTATTAGAATCTGCAAGTATAATTGTTCTTCACGAGATGGTTCATTACTGTTTTGGTAGCAATCGTTAATGTGTTCCGCAGCAATTTGTAATACGAACCCCTTGTAAGGAACTGCTTTAGTGACGCCTTGCGCGCACAGGTGTTTTAAAACGGCACGAACCGGCGTTCGCGAAACTTCGAATTGCTGCGCTAAGGATGACTCATTAAGGCTGCTACCTGCTTGTGCGTTATCGGCTTTAAGCCTTGCGATAAGCTTGGACAACAAATCTTGTTGGAGTCGAGTCATTGCAGTTGTGTTCATGAAACTCTAATCGTTGTTTTAATTACCTTAATTACAAATATGGTAAACATAAACGAATTGTATTGCTATTAATTGTTCTTCCATTACGTAAATGCGATTGGGCGGGTTTTCACAAAAGCGGCACGTAGACTCGCACCGCTTTGCGTATCTGCGAAGTGATTTATGTGAACGGGTAGGGAATATGGGTTATCAAATATCTAAAACAAATTTTTCTATGGCTTTGGCGACGCCGTGGTTGTCATTGCTTTCGGTAATGTAATCTGCGATCTGTTTGGTTTCTTCCATCGCATTTTCCATTGCAATACCGAGTCCCGCAAATTCCAACATATGATGATCGTTCTCTGCATCGCCCATACTGATCACTTCTTCAGCTTTGATTCCTAGGTGCTCTGCAATAGCAGCAATGCCAATCCCTTTATTGCTGAGCGGGTTTAAAAACTCTAAAAAGTACGCGGCACTTTGCACGACGGTGAAGGAGTCGCGTAATTCTTGAGGGACTGCAGCAACTACCTCGGTGAGTTTACTCGGTTCTGCGACCATCATTGCTTTGATGATTGGGTGATCGTCTTCCAATGATTCAAAGTTCATTTCAGTCACTTCGAGACCGTTTATTTTGGCCTCAATATCGGTGTAAGGGTTATTTTCATTGGTAATCAGGCCATGCTCTTGGCTAAATGCATGTACGTAAGCGCCGAGTTCCTTTGCATGTCGTGCAACAAGTTTTGCTGACTTACCATCAATAATGTTTTGATGAATGATCTCATTAGTACCGACGTTCTTTACAATGGAACCGTTGTAACAAAGCACAAAATCTTTATCAGAGCCAATATTTAACTCTTCTAACTTGCTCTGCATACCTTCAATAGGCCTACCGGATGCGAGCACAACAGTAACGCCTGCCTCACGAGCCTTAGCGATCGCTTGTTTGTTTTCTTCAGAGATGATTTTGTCGCTGTTTAACAAGGTACCATCCATGTCGAGGGCGATCAGTTTGTACATTTTACTTACCTTAAAAGTGAGGGAACTAACATCTAGACTCACTATGAAACTACAAAATGGCCTATTTTAACAATTAATTTTTGGTTTAAATTGACCTCGACACGCCGGTCCATTATGGTCTTCGCCTCAAAGTATGATGAGTTGAGTGAGTTCTACGTTGTATAAACTAAATGAGATGTTTGAAACCATCCAAGGAGAAGGAATCTTTACGGGTGTTCCGGCCGTTTTTATTCGTTTACAAGAGTGCCCTGTAGGGTGCTCATGGTGCGATACGAAACAGACTTGGGAAGCCGCAGAATCGGACCAGCGGACAATTGGTGATATTCTGGTTAAGACGGGAGACTCTCCAACTTGGTGTGTTGCATCAGCAAGTGACCTCGTAGAGCAATATAAGCATCAAGGTTTTAACGCAAAGCACATTGTTATCACTGGCGGTGAGCCGTGTATTTACGATTTACGTCCTTTGGCCGAAGCTTTTGAAATTATTGGGTGTCAGTGTCAGATTGAAACCAGTGGCACGTATGAAGTGATAACGACTAATAATACTTGGGTGACAGTGTCACCAAAAGTGGCAATGAAAGGTAAACTGCCAGTATTGAAGAGTGCGTTAGAACGCGCGAATGAAATAAAACATCCGGTAGGTACTCAGAAAGACATTGATCATCTTGATGAATTGTTGGCTTCTGCTGGCGTTTCTCCAAAAACCATAGTTGCACTTCAACCAATCAGCCAAAAACCACGAGCAACACAATTGTGTATTGATACGTGTGTTGAACGGAATTGGCGCTTATCGATTCAAACTCATAAATATTTAAGTATCGCTTAAACTTGGAGAGCAAAATGAAAAAAGCCGTCGTTGTTTTTAGTGGTGGGCAGGATTCAACTACATGCCTAGTTCAAGCACTGAAAGAATTTGATGAAGTTCATGCGATTACTTTTGACTATGGTCAGCGCCATAAGTTAGAAATTGAAGTCGCTCAGAAGCTAACTCAAGAGCTAGGGGTTAAAGCGCATAAAGTGATGGATGTTGGCTTGCTCAATGAATTGGCCATCAGTTCGTTAACCCGAGACGACATCCCGGTGTCTCATGAACTACAAGAGAATGGTTTGCCAAACTCATTTGTTCCGGGTCGCAATATACTGTTTTTAACCTTGGCAGGGATATACGCGTATCAGATTGGTGCAGATACCGTCATCACTGGTGTATGTGAAACCGACTTTAGTGGCTATCCAGACTGTCGTGATGATTTTGTAAAAGCAATGACTTCGGCGCTGGTAAAGGGTATGGACCGAATGCTTAAAATAAAAACGCCGCTTATGTGGTTAAACAAAGCCGAAACATGGGCGCTTGCCGACCAATATGACGCGCTGCAACTCGTGCGCGAAAAAACACTAACGTGTTACAACGGCATCATTGGTGATGGATGTGGAAATTGTCCATCATGTGACTTACGTAAAGTAGGATTAGACGACTACTTGAACAATAAAACAGCCGTTATGGCATCGTTGATTCAAAAGCAGAAGTCTCAAGGCTAATCGGCTCGTCATAAGCTTCGATAATCGTACCGCTACTGTTGTGTTTAGCCTGATACAAAGCTTGGTCTAAGATCGTATACAATTCATCAAAATTGGTTAATGGTTTTGATGTCGATAAATAGGCCAAGCATGCGGAAACGGTTACTGCTTTATTCTCTTCCGTCTCGCTTTTTCCCACATTTATGGTTTGTTCTGAAATGGTCTTATGTAAGCATTGAACACGGAAGGCTACCTCCACGTCATCGACGTTTGTTAGTAAGACGATAAACTCCTCGCCACCTAATCGACCAATGCATTCACCTTTGTTAAGTTGTGCGGCTATGCTGCTACAGACTTGTTGTAACACAAGATCACCGGTCGGGTGCCCGTACGTATCGTTGATGGCCTTAAAGTTATCTAGATCGATTAAAACTAAGACGTAACGCCTATCCGCTTTTGCATGAGTCGTCTGTTCTTTTATCGTTTTGATCGTAGTTGCTCGGTTTAACGCACAGGTTAAACTATCTAAGCGAGCTTTATTTTTTGTCTGGCGTTGAACGAGTAACGCTAAAATTAATAAGGTGATCAAACAGAACACTAATATATTGTAAGCTCGTTTTTGTTCAGTTAGCTTTTTAAATTCACTTTGTTGTAAACGACGTTCATTGTTAAGGCGAATGCGTTGAAGCTCAAATTCATATTCATTCTTGGATAAGCTTAAGGCTTCTAACGCCTTGCTTGTGCTAGCATCTCGACTGGCGAGCTCAAGTTTAGTGTACGACTCTGAATGCAACAGCGCCATTTTATAATTTTGATTGGCAGAATAAGCATCAGCGAGCAATCTTTCTGCTTTGGCTTGGAGAAGTGGTCTGGATATTTCGGTTGCTATAGTTAATGCCTTTTGACCATGTCGTATCGCGTTGGCAATGTCATTGTGTTTAAGATAGGAAAAACCAGCGGTTAAATGAGCCTCGGTTTGCAGATGCATGTTTTCATGGCGTTCACCAAGCCCTAACGCCGCATCAATGTAACTGACGGATTCTTCTAACTTCCCAACTTCAGCCATTGCAGAAGCAAGCCCTAAGTAGACAAGACCCTGCCCATAAGGGTAGTTAAGTTGCTCGAGAAGCATTAAAGAGTTCTGGTAATGAGTTATGGCTTTTTCAAATTTGTTTGCTTTACTGTACATGGCGGCCAGGCTGTGCTCTGTTTGCGCAACCTTTAACTGTTCTTCGTTAGCCTGACGCGCGAGTAGGGCTTGAATTAGGTATTTCTCAGACTGTTCGAATTGCCCCAGCTCTGCGAACAAATTTCCCACATCATTGTAGACACCGGAAGCATCACTTTGTGCTGGCATTACTTCCAACAGATGTCGATAAACACTTAGTGCTTTGTCATTTTCTCCACGAAAGTTGTAATTATTGGCAATGACTCGGAGTGCGAGATCGATGGGGACGCTTTCTTGGCGCTGTTGTTGTAAATGGTTCTCTAATGATGAGCAGAAAAAGTGAGCATTATCGTATCGTCCTTGTTGGTTCAAGGTGTAGCAAAGCTGATAGCTCATCAGCGCTTGGCTATCAATATCTGAGATGTTTTTCATCTCATTGCGCAACGTAATGAAACGGTCCACTGATGCTTCATAACTACCATGTTTACGTTCGTTTAGGGCAAGAATGTATTTTGATTCAAGCTCAGAAAAAGGGTTTTTGATGGTTTGACTGCTGCCATAGTAGGGTTGTTTGATGTTGGTCATATATTCGTAAATTAAACCACTTACATACAGCTTCTCACTGATCGAGTTGACAGTGTGGTATCTGTTTTGAAGCATAGTCAAGGCCGACTTAGAGTTTGTTTTCAATGTAGTTTGATAGACGGCATGCCATTGGGTAACACTTCGGTCTTGAGGTTGGGTTTGAGCTGTGTTCGCATGGACTTGAATGCCAAACAATAGGCATAAAAACAAGGGGGACAAGGTGCGCATTTTTGATCTGCGTTGTGTTTTTTTCATCGTAGGGGATATTATTTAGTGATTACTCATTATGTAATGTTTGGAAGGCGAGAGTGAAGGGTATAAACGTAATAAATAAAGCTAAATTATGAAGTACATCGGAATTTATACAGAAAAGGAAAGTACCTACAATCTAGTTCTAGAGGTTGTGAACTAAAAAATGAGACTGCAAATACAACACGGATATAAAAAGACCTCAGTACTTTGAGGCCTTATACAGTCTTTGGTTAGGATTAAGCTTTGTGGCTTATTCTACGTAAAGCTTGGCGAGATCTTGAGGTTCCATCTCTTTGCCTTCCAACTGATCGTTCCAGTTTGTTCCAACCAGAACGCCGTCCTCAGCAAGAGTGAGCAGCCAATCCTCAACAAAGATATCTAATGGGATTTCTAGAACTGAGAAGTCTGCCCATTCATCGACATTATGCGCTTGAGCATCTTCCTTAGAAGACCAAAAAGGCATGACTTCGCTATTCTCGAACTCAGTTGAATCGCAGGACAGCCAGCCTTCCTCATTACGTAATCCCCAAACCAGCTGGTTTGCTTTGGTTTCTGATACGAAAAGATCAAGGTTTGCCTGAATATCTGATGTAAGTTTGCTCATTTCAAAACTCTCACTATTATGATGCCGCTAGAGTAACACTAAAGGCTCAATTCCTAAAGCTTAATAGGGGGTTGTACAGTTAAAACAAAAGGGACCGAAGCCCCTTTTATATTTTTTTCATTGGTCACTTAAGCAGTGAGAAGATATTTAGTTTTTAGGTAACGTGGTAAATATTGTCCATTCTTTTTCGACTGCACCCTTATGACCGACGACAGTTGCTGTTACTCTTCGGTTTTGGGCATGAGTCACTTCGTCAGTTCCTTGAACTGCTAAAACAGTATCACCATAACCCACAATCGTAACACGGCTTGGACTGATGCCATTTTTGATCAGCTCTTGCCTTACATTTTGCGCGCGACGTTTAGATAAGTCCAAGTTGTGCTCTGCGGTTCCTGTGCGGCTAGCATACCCTTGAATTTCAATCGAGGTACTTGGGTATTCTTTCAGGAACTCAGACAGTTCACGAATTTGGTTAGTGAAAATAGGGTTAATGACGTCTGAGTCGTTGGCAAATAGAACACGAAGCTGCATTTGTTGCGACGTATTCGCATACTTACCACAGCCATCATTATCAATTTCTGCTCCAATAGGAGTGCCAGGGCAGAGATCTCTTTCGTTGATAACACCGTCACTGTCATCATCTACTAAATCAGCGGGTTGATCTGCAACTGGCGTTTCGATGTATTCGTATTCGTCACCATCTTTTTGGTTTGTCGAACTGCAAGCGGAGATGGCGAATGTGAGTGCAATAATAGAGAGGTATTTCATAATTAGTACTCCACTTTCTCTAGCCATTCTTCCGGAACTTCTACTCTTAATGCACTAAGAAGTTGGCCTGTCGCATTCATCACTCGATATTTCGCGTATTGCTCTGCGTACTTAGAATCAAGGTAATCTTTACGCGCTTCAAACAGCTCGTTTTGTGTATTCAAGAGGTCAAGAAGAGTTCGTTTACCAATCCTATATTGCTTTTCATACGCGATGACGGTTTCGGACGCAGAATCAACGTGATCAGCTAAAAATTCTTTTTGTTGCAGCGTCAAATCAAGTGCGCTCCAAGAAAGTTTCAGGCCTTCTTCTACATTTCGGTATGCACCTTCGCGTAAGTCTTTCGCTTTGTTCAATTGATATGCGTAGTTTTCTGCGTTAGCAACGTCACTGCCTCCGTTAAACAAGTTATAACGTAGGCGCAGCATGGCAAGTGTTTCGTCACTTCTGCCTTTTAAACCGTCTGCATCGTCTTTCCAAGTTTGCGAGGCCTCAATAGAGATCGTAGGGTAGTAGACCCCTTTAGATTGTTTGTATTGAAACTTAGCAGAGTCTACATCGGCAAGAGCAATTTGAATCACAGGATGTACTTGGTGAGCCAAACTGACGGCCTCTTCTTGAGTGTGAGGTATAAAATTTTGGTCAGCACGAGGGAAGATTAACCCTTGCGGTGTTTGCCCAACTAAGCGAGTAAACATGGTATGCGAGTCGTACAGGTTATTTTGGGCTGCAGCAAGATTTCCGTGCGCTTTAGCTAAGCGAGCTTCAACCTGCGTCATGTCCGCGGTCGACCCGATGCCAGACGTGACCCGTTTTTTGATGTCAGTATAAATATCTTTGTGTACCGCGAGGTTGTCTTCTGAGAGTTTTAACACCTCATAAGCTTTAACTGCATCTAGATAAACTTTCGCCACTTCAAGTGCCTTATCTGACGCATCAGCCAAGAGTTGGAATCTCACCGACTCAGCATCAGCCGCGGTTCGATCAATATCATTAAGCGTAGCACTGCCATCCCAAATTAATTGGGTTAAAGTGACAGACGCCTCTTTTCTGGTGTAGTCCGTATTGCCTCTACCTACTTCGTCTGATGGGTCAATTCCTTCATAACCAATACCTGCATCTAAATCCAATGATGGTAGGTAAGCGCCTGACGCAGCATCATTTACGTAGCGTCTACTACTGAATTCATTAAATGCACTTTTGATATCTGGGTTATTTTCTAACGTTAGGGCGACAGCTTGCTCTAACGTTTGACCGAAAACGGGTAAAGACACTAAGCAGCAACAGTAAAGAGCAGTGTTGAGTCGGTTCCATTTCACGGTAGCTCTCCTAAAAATCATGTCGATTTTTGTTTAATTATCTCAAATGTGAGATTGCGCATCACAAATAACAGAGTTTGGTAAGAAAATTATCAACCTTCTGTTAAACCAAGGCTTTTTCTCATTTAATTCAAGGCTTCATCGAACCGGATCTTATCATACAATATCAATATACCTAGCCATCAAATTGGCCAAATCTATATAAAGTCTTGAATTTTTAACATCATAGTACCGCTTCCTTGTGTAATACATGTCTGAACATTGAACCCCGCCCCTTGAGTTCATCAGCATGTAAGGCATTACACCTACGACGAAAAAACTATGATTTTGACTAAACTATAGACGTAAATGATGAGGTGACAAACTTTTGACTTAGTTTGATTTGGGGTGAGGTGGATTATGGATCGAGTAACTTTGAGCTCATTAGTGGGCAATATTGTGGTTATCGGACTTGACGGTAACATCAGAACGCTTGAGGAAGGAGAGCAGCCTCTTCCTGGAGAACTGGTAATTGAAGAGGTTTCAGACACTTCGGACATTTCTGATATCGTGGTTGAGCAGGTCACGCCTCAAGGAAGTTCAATAAATGTAACGGGTGACATTACCGCTTTGATTGATGCCATTGCAGCTGGTGAGGACCCAACACAACTCGGTGAAGATTTTGCTGCTGCAGCGGGTGGGGCAAATGGGTCTAGCCCACAAACAACGGGGGCCATCGCTCGAACTGGTGCGGAATCTCTTGCTAATACAAACTTTGAGACTCAAGGTTTAGAAGGTATTGGCTTCTCGGTGACTCAAATTCAAACGATTCTACAAATATTTCAGCCGCCAGAACCTACAGCCGCGCCAATTCCTGCCACGTCAGAAGTCTCTACCATAGACAGCCCAACCGTAAATGAAGGTGACTCTGTTATCTTTGAAGTGACCCTTGATCAAGCCACAGAGCAGGAAACTACGATTGATTTTGCGTTGGCAGATGTGACTGCCATCGGTGGTGAAGAAGGCGGAGATGGCGTCGATTATGTCAACTCACAAGTGTTGATAACTTTGCCAGATGGTACGACTCAACAGGTCGCCGTTAATGAAGATGGTACTTTTAGCGTATCCATCCCGGTCGGTGTTGAATCGTTCACTGTTGGCTTAGAGACGGTTGATGATGATATTTACGAAGGACCAGAGACCTTCACGCTAACAGGGACAACACCTGAGCAATCAACGCCAGCAACAGGTACCGCAACAGTACTTGATGACGGTACAGGCCCTGGACCGGATCCGGATGATGATCGTCCAAGTGTCTCTATCACGGATGCGGGCACCATCAATGAAGGCGAGACCGCAACTTTCACTGTGTCATTGAGTAACGGATCGGAAGATGAAGTGCAGGTACAGTTGGGTTTAAACCCAGACGAAACCGAAGTTGATGATTTAGGTACATTGGAATACAACACCGGCTCTGGCTGGGCAAGTGTGCCGGTCGATGGCGCAGTTACTGTGCCAGCGGGTATGACCGAGTTTGAGGTGCGCATCGCTTCCAATCAGGATGAAGTATATGAAGGTCCGGAAGACTTCAGCGTCACCGTAACCGGTATTGGTGCGGTTCAGGGCAGTGACACTGGCCTTGCCTCGATTGTGGATGACGGCACTGGTCCTGGACCGGATCCAGATGATGACCGTCCAAGTGTCTCTATCACGGATGCGGGCACCATCAATGAAGGCAATACCGCAACCTTTACCGTAACGTTAAGTAATGCGTCAGAAGATGCGGTACAGGTACAGTTGGCGTTAAACCCAGAGGAAACCGAAGCGGGCGACCTGGGCTCTCTAGAATACAACACCGGTGCTGGTTGGGTAGCAGTGCCCGTCGATGGCATGGTTACCGTACCTGCGGGTATGACGGAATTCGATGTGCGCGTTGCGACCATTGATGATGAAGTTTATGAAGGTGCGGAAGACTTCAGTGTCACCGTGACTGGCGTTGGCGCGGTTCAGGGTAGCGACACCGGTCTGGCGACGATCGTTGATGATGGCACATTAATAGACGATGACCGCCCAAGCGTGTCGATTTCTGATGCGGGTACGATTGATGAAGGCAATACCGCGACCTTTACCGTAACGTTAAGCAACGCGTCAGAAGATGCGGTACAGGTACAGTTGGCGTTAAACCCAGAAGAAACCGAAGCGGGTGATCTGGGCACCCTAGAATACAACACTGGCTCTGGCTGGGCAGCAGTGCCCGTTGATGGCATGGTCACCGTACCAGCGATGCTTACCGAATTTGATGTGCGCATTGCGACCATTGATGATGAAGTTTACGAAGGTGCGGAAGACTTCACCGTCACCGTCACTGGCGTTAGCGCAGTTCAGGGCCAAGATACGGGGACGGCGACCATTGTGGACGATGGCACCATTGTGGACGACGACCGCCCAAGCGTGTCGATCTCCGATGCCGGTCTTGTTGATGAAGGCAACACCGCGACCTTTACCGTAACGTTAAGCAACGCGTCAGAAGATGCGGTACAGGTACAGTTGGCGTTAAACCCAGAGGAAACCGAAGCGGGTGATCTGGGCACCCTAGAATACAACACTGGTGCTGGTTGGGTAGCAGTGCCCGTCGATGGCATGGTTACCGTACCTGCGGGTATGACGGAATTCGATGTACGCGTTGCGACTATCGATGATGAAGTTTATGAAGGTCCGGAAGACTTCAGTGTCACCGTGACTGGCGTTGGCGCGGTTCAGGGCCAAGATTCGGGGACGGCGACCATTGTGGACGATGGCACCATTGTGGACGACGACCGCCCAAGCGTGTCGATCTCCGACGCCGGTCTTGTTGATGAAGGCAACACCGCAACGTTTACCGTAACGTTAAGTAATGCGTCAGAAGATGCGGTACAGGTACAGTTGGCATTAAACCCAGACGAAACCGAAGCGGGTGACCTGGGTTCTCTAGAATACAACACCGGTGCTGGTTGGGTAGCAGTGCCCGTCGATGGCATGGTCACCGTACCAGCGATGCTTACCGAATTTGATGTGCGCATTGCGACCATTGATGATGAAGTTTACGAAGGTGCGGAAGACTTCAGCGTCACTGTGACTGGCGTTGGCGCGGTTCAGGGTAGCGACACCGGTCTGGCGACGATCGTTGATGATGGCACATTAATAGACGACGACCGCCCAAGCGTGTCGATCTCCGATGCCGGTCTTGTTGATGAAGGCAATACCGCAACCTTTACCGTAACGTTAAGCAACGCGTCAGAAGATGCGGTACAGGTACAGCTGGCGTTAAACCCAGACGAAACCGAAGCGGGCGACCTGGGCACCCTAGAATACAACACTGGTGCTGGTTGGGTAGCAGTGCCCGTTGATGGCATGGTTACCGTACCGGCGGGCATGACGGAATTCGATGTGCGCATTGGCACTACCGCTGATGATGTGTACGAAGGTGCGGAAGACTTCAGTGTCACCGTGACTGGCGTTGGCGCAGTTCAGGGCCAAGATACGGGGACGGCGACCATTGTGGACGATGGCACCATTGTGGACGACGACCGCCCAAGCGTGTCGATCTCCGATGCCGGCACGATTGATGAAGGCAACACCGCGACCTTTACCGTAACGTTAAGTAATGCGTCAGAAGATGCGGTACAGGTACAGTTGGCGTTAAACCCAGAGGAAACCGAAGCGGGCGACCTGGGCACCCTAGAATACAACACTGGTGCTGGTTGGGTAGCAGTGCCCGTCGATGGCATGGTCACCGTACCAGCGATGCTTACCGAATTTGATGTGCGCATTGCGACCATTGATGATGAAGTTTATGAAGGTGCGGAAGACTTCAGTGTCACCGTGACTGGCGTTGGCGCAGTTCAGGGTAGCGACACCGGTCTGGCGACGATCGTTGATGATGGCACATTAATAGACGACGACCGCCCAAGCGTGTCGATTTCTGATGCGGGCACGATTGATGAAGGCAACACCGCAACGTTTACCGTAACGTTAAGCAACGCGTCAGAAGATGCGGTACAGGTACAGTTGGCGTTAAACCCAGAAGAAACCGAAGCGGGTGATCTGGGCTCTCTAGAATACAACACCGGCTCAGGCTGGATGAGTGTACCAGTCGATGGCATGGTCACCGTACCAGCGATGCTTACCGAATTCGATGTGCGCATTGCGACCATTGATGATGAAGTTTATGAAGGTCCGGAAGACTTCAGTGTCACCGTGACTGGCGTTGGCGCAGTTCAGGGCAGTGATACGGGGACGGCGACCATTGTGGACGATGGCACCATTGTGGACGACGACCGCCCAAGCGTGTCGATCTCCGATGCCGGTCTTGTTGATGAAGGCAACACCGCAACCTTTACCGTAACGTTAAGCAACGCGTCAGAAGATGCGGTACAGGTTCAGTTGGCGTTAAACCCAGAAGAAACCGAAGCGGGCGACCTGGGCACCCTAGAATACAACACTGGTGCTGGTTGGGTAGCAGTGCCCGTCGATGGCATGGTCACCGTACCAGCGATGCTTACCGAATTTGATGTACGCGTTGCAACCATTGATGATGAAGTTTATGAAGGTCCGGAAGACTTCAGTGTCACCGTGACTGGCGTTGGCGCGGTTCAGGGTAGCGACACCGGTCTGGCGACGATCGTTGATGATGGCACCATTGTGGACGACGACCGCCCAAGCGTGTCGATCTCCGATGCCGGTCTTGTTGATGAAGGCAACACCGCAACCTTTACCGTAACGTTAAGCAACGCGTCAGAAGATGCGGTACAGGTTCAGTTGGCGTTAAACCCAGAAGAAACCGAAGCGGGCGACCTGGGCACCCTAGAATACAACACTGGTGCTGGTTGGGTAGCAGTGCCCGTCGATGGCATGGTTACCGTACCTGCGGGTATGACGGAATTCGATGTGCGCGTTGCGACCATTGATGATGAAGTTTATGAAGGTCCGGAAGACTTCAGTGTCACTGTGACTGGCGTTGGCGCGGTTCAGGGTAGCGACACCGGTCTGGCGACGATCGTTGATGATGGCACATTAATAGACGATGACCGCCCAAGCGTGTCGATTTCTGATGCGGGTCTTGTTGATGAAGGCAACACCGCAACCTTTACCGTAACGTTAAGCAACGCGTCAGAAGATGCGGTACAGGTACAGTTGGCATTAAACCCAGACGAAACCGAAGCGGGTGACCTCGGCACCCTAGAATACAACACTGGTGCTGGTTGGGTAGCAGTGCCCGTCGATGGCATGGTCACCGTACCAGCGATGCTTACCGAATTTGATGTGCGCATTGCGACCATTGATGATGAAGTTTATGAAGGTCCGGAAGACTTCAGTGTCACCGTGACTGGCGTTGGCGCGGTTCAGGGTAGCGACACCGGTCTGGCGACGATCGTTGATGATGGCACCATTGTGGACGACGACCGCCCAAGCGTGTCGATCTCCGATGCCGGTCTTGTTGATGAAGGCAATACCGCAACCTTTACCGTAACGTTAAGCAACGCGTCAGAAGATGCGGTACAGGTTCAGTTGGCGTTAAACCCAGAAGAAACCGAAGCGGGTGATCTGGGCTCTCTAGAATACAACACCGGCTCAGGCTGGATGAGTGTACCAGTCGATGGCATGGTCACCGTACCAGCGATGCTTACCGAATTTGATGTACGCGTTGCAACCATTGATGATGAAGTTTATGAAGGTCCGGAAGACTTCAGTGTCACCGTGACTGGCGTTGGCGCAGTTCAGGGCAGTGATACGGGGACGGCGACCATTGTAGACGATGGCACGCTCATCGATGATGACCGTCCAAGTGTCTTTATTGTCGAAGATAGTGTGGGCGTGAATGAAGGTACTGAGGCTGTCTATACCGTCCGGTTGTCAGCGGCTGCCGATATCGATGTGACGGTAAGGTTGATCACATCAACAGGAGGAACTAACACGGCAGAACCTAACGACATCGGTGCTATTAAAGTGACATTATCTGATGGTGTAACAGTAGTGACCGCCAACAGTGATGGTACGTACACGATTCCAGCAGGTGCAACCGATCTCAAATTGTTTGTACCAACCACGGACGATGATGTGTATGAAGGTGACGAAACCTTTACGGTTGCAGTACAAGGCGCTACAGGAGCACTTGGTAACGACACCGCGCTTGGCATTATTTACGACGGTGGTAACGGCCCAGGTCCCGATCCGGATGATGACCGCCCAAGTGTGTCTATCGTTGAAGACAGCGTGAATGTTGATGAAGGTAACAGTGCTACGTTTACGGTTCGATTATCGGCCGCTGCTGATCTCGATGTTACGGTTAATTTACGTACATTGACGGATGGTCTTAACACAGCTGAACCTGAGGATATTGGAGCATTCGTGGTGACGTTGGCGGATGGTGTCACAGTGGTAACTGCGAACAGTGACGGCACCTATACCATCCCTGCGGGTCAGACCGATCTGAAAGTGACGGTACCAACCACGGATGATGACGTTTACGAAGGAGATGAAACTTTCACATTAGAGGTTACAGCAGGTACTGGTGTACTTGGTAGTGATACTAGTATTGGTAACATCATTGAAGATGACCTTCCAAACACCCCTCCAACCGCTCGAGATTTCAACATACTACTCGACGTTGAAGACGGTATTTTCCCTGTTCAGGATGTTGAGTTTGATGGTCTTGGTGCTGAAAATGAGGATGAGATCTTTGATCCGACCCTACAACGTGTTGAAGACCTAGAAGACGATACGAACGCGCCAAACGATGATGACATCAGTATTCAAGTCACTGATCTTCCAGAGTATGGGCAGTTGTACTACTTAGACGGAAACAATCAAGAAGTCATCATTGACGAAGATACAATCTTTGCTGAAAACACTGACGTCAAATATCGTCTGACTGCAGATTTCTTTGAAGAACAGAGCTTTGATTCAAACGATATTATTGATGAATACGATGGTGACTTTATCGATGAATCTGTCAGTGTTAACGGCTTGACTTTCTTTGGAGGTACAATTTCTTTTGCTCCCAATGATGATCCATTGTTTGATTTTAACGGTCAGGTCAAAGTTGATACAGCTGCTCAACAGAAGGGCTTAGCAACAGTTACTAATAATGATACGTCGTCAAGTGGTCAAGGGAACGAAATTAATGAAGGTGAATTCATTACAATCAAATTGGATGAAGGACTCGAGGCGAATAAGGCAAAATTGAGTTTTGCTAGTTTGAATAACCAATTTAACAATAATGCTGCATGGATTACGGTGTACTTCATGTATGACGGAGAAGTCGTCGAGGCGAAAGATCTATATCTAAGTGATATGGATCAGACTGGGAACCATGAAGGTACTGCTAATGTGTCATTGGATAGTGGTAGCTTCGATGAAATTCGTTTAGCGCCACAAACAGACAGTTCGAGTGATAAAGCGAGCTTTACCTTGGTTGGCACAGAAATCACCAGCTTTACGCAGGTGGAAGATGATTTCACTTATCAAGCGATCGATTCCGATGGTGCGGTAAGTAATCAAGCAACTGTTGATGTAGAGTTTAATAACGTCACATCTGAAGAAGCAATCTCAACCGCCAACTATGCTACTCAGTCGAGTACGTTAACGGGCCTCGTCAACTCTGATGCCAATATCATTATGGGTGACGAACAAGATAACGAACTGGTCGGCACTAGTGGTAACGACATCTTAATCGGCGGTTTAGGTAACGACATATTGACCGGTGGCGAGGGTGATGATGTCTTTAAGTGGACAGAAATGAAGTCTGCTACCGATACAGTGACGGATTTCGGATCTGGTGATCAGCTTGATTTCGCAGATTTGTTCGAAGACGTCAGTCAGAGTGATCTCACTGCACTGCTGGATGATTTAGGCTCTGGTGATTACAGGGGAGAAATTGATGATATTAGTATCTCGGTTAAGGATAAAGGACATAACTCTACTTTGACCATTCAAAAAGACGGTATGGATCTGGAGGTGAATTTTGACGGCGCATCGGCTGCAGATATCACTAGCAGTTTGATGAGTAATTTAGAACAGCTCAAAGAGTAATGGCGTAAAGCAAAACTATGAACAAAAACGGAGCGTTGAAACGCTCCGTTTTTATAATAACCGAATATTAGAAATGCTAATTAAAGCACTTTACACGCAAAGCCTTTTAGGTAAAAACCTTCTGGGTAAGCCGTGTCAGTTGGGTGGTCTGCTGCTTGTTCAAAACGCTCTACAAATTTCACTTTTCGATTGGCATCGACTGCGGCATCGGCGATGATTTTTTGGAACAGCACTTGGTCCATTAACCCAGAGCAAGAGTAAGTAAGCAGTGTGCCACCAGGCTTTAGGATCTGCATGGCTAGCATGTTGATATCCTTATAGCCTCTGCATGCACCGTTAAGTTGCGCTTTGCTTTCGGCAAATTTTGGCGGGTCCATAATCACCACATCAAATTTAGTGCCTTGATCGCGGTACTCACGCAGCAACTTAAACACGTCTGCGTTTAGGAAAACAGCGCGCTTCTTAGAAATATCAAACTCGTTCAATTCAGCGTTAAATTTAGCCGTGTCCAGAGCAGGCTGAGAAACGTCCGCGTTAATCACGCGTTTTGCGCCGCCTTTAAGAGCATAAAGGCCAAAACCACCAGTGTAAGAGAAACAGTTTAGGACTTCTTTATCTTTGACATATTTCATGGACTGCTGACGGCTGTCGCGCTGGTCTAGGTAGAAACCGGTTTTATGGCCACCAACGATATCAACACTGATTTTCACGCCGTTCTCTTCGATGACCACAGATTTTGGTGGCTCTTCACCATGTAAAACGCCTGTGGTTTCTTTCAAACCTTCTTTTTTACGGACCGCAACGTCAGAACGTTCGTAAATATTGCAGTCAGGGAAGCACTCAACAAGCGCGTCTACGATTGCCTGTTTATTGTATTCTGCACCTGCACTTAACAACTGACAAACAAAGAAGTTTTGGTAGCGGTCGATTGTGATGCCAGGTAAACCGTCAGACTCAGCTGCGATTAATCGGTAACCTGTTAGGCCATCGCGTTCAATCACATCTTCACGCAGAAGCTGTGCGTCTTTAAAACGTTTAACGAAAAACGCCTTGTTGATGTCTTCTTTTTCAAAGCTCCAAATACGAGCACGAATTTGAGATTCCGGTGAGTATGCCGCTTTTGCTAACCATTTACCGTCGTGAGTGAATACATCAACGGTTTCGCCAAGTGCGGGATCACCCTCAACGTTGTTGATGCCTCGAGAGAAAATCCATGGGTGCTTACGCTTAACCGATTTCTCACGACCTTTTACCAAATAGATAGCAGCTGTCATTTCTTTAGCTCTTGTTGAATTTTGAAAGGGGCGTATTGTCCGGGATGTCGCCAGCAAAAGCAATAATGAATGGGTTTAGAAGGAATGTTGCAATGGAAAAGGGCCACCGAAGTGACCCTTTAAAGTGATTATCTCGAACAAAAAGGAACCTCCGAAAGGTTCACTACATCTAAGCTTTCAAGCCAATAAGTAATGATTCCATGGAATCACTTTGCTTACGTAGCTGATCGATATTTTGGGACGTGGTGTTGATCATATCATTAACGCTGTTTGCCTGGATTCGAATTTCTTCCACGCTCGACGCAATGTTGTCTGCGACGACACCCTGTTCTTCCGCGGCTGTAGCAATTTGCATACTGCTGTCAGAAATGGTTTGGTTTTTATCCGCGAGAGAGCCGATTTCTTGATTAACTTCATCCATCAAAGTATGGCCTTTATTCGCATTAGAAACCGTCACTCCCATGATTTGTGTCAGTGATTGGCTGTTGCGCTGAAGGGATTCAATCATGTTCTGAATTTCTACAGTGGCTTGCTGAGTCCGGCCCGCTAGAGCGCGTACTTCATCGGCAACAACTGCAAAGCCTCTGCCTTGCTCACCTGCACGTGCGGCTTCTATTGCCGCATTGAGAGCGAGTAGGTTAGTTTGCTCGGAGATAGCATTTATCGTCGTAACGACATCATCTATTTTTGCGGCATTTGCATCAAGATCTTCCACCGCTTTAGAGGCAGATTGTATTTCACTAGATAAGTTGGATATTGAGTGAAGTGTATTTTCAACTTTGAGTTGTCCCGATTGTGCCACATTACGCGCATCATCTGTTTGTGTGCTTGAGTCGTGAGCTAAGGTGGCGACTTCACGAATCGTTGAAGCCATTTGTTCTGTCGCGCTTGCTAGTGAGTTTAGGTGCTCTTGCTGCGTATTTGAAATCGTAGAGCTCTGAACAATGGACTGGTTTAGGTCGGAGCTGATTTGCTGCATTAACGCGACGGATTCTTGTATCGATAGAACCTGCTTTTGCTCTCGTTCTGCCACTTTATCAATTGTAATCGCGATTTCACTGAACTCATCTCGTACCGGGAAGAAATTCATACGAGCAGTCAAGTCGCCACTCGCTAATGTGTTGAGTGCCTTGTTCATGGTGAACATCGCGCCGCCGATAAAGGTCATGATGTAGTAAACACCAAGAGCAAATACCAACACACTCACTGCAATAATGCCGATTTGAATGCTAGAAAGCGCAGACCATAAGGTTTGGTTATTGTTTGCCGTGAGGCTGTACGCGCCATCGAGTACGGGTATAGCGTTAGGGCCGTCACCTAGCGTTATCGTTGTCGAGTCCGCGAGAATACCCATCACTTGTGCTTGAGACAAGTTACCGGCCTCGATAATGTCTTTCATCAATACAAGCTGCTCTTGTTTGACGTTGGAGAACATCGTGTTAGCTGCATCGTTGAATACTAGCGTAAGTATTGAGAGAGTGAGCAGTGGTAGGATAAAGAGTAAGTAAAACTTTTCTTGAATTTTTAAGTGAATGAGATATTTATCAATCCAACGAAATGGGATTTCTTTCATAATTATAACAACCTAATAAAAACCACTATTATTAGTGAAGTGAATAGACGTATCGAATATAACACTCAATGAATGGAAGCGGCACAAACATGAACTTAAAGTGTGAAAGATTTATCGTTAAAGGTTTAGTTCAAGGTGTGGGGTTTCGTTATCAAACCTCACACCAAGGTATGACATTGGGATTGACCGGCTATGCGAAGAATTTAAACAACGGTGATGTAGAGGTGATGGCATGCGGTACGGAAGCGCAAATTGCTGAGTTTTCCGAGTGGCTCGAAGAGGGACCGCGGACAGCAACAGTAGAAAGCGTCAGTAAAGAAAGTGCCTCTTATAAGCCTTTCCGCGGGTTCAAAATATTATAGCGCTATAAGCATTTAGCGGGTTTTGGTAGTCCTGCGAGTTTGGTTGCTTGTTTCGCTGGACCTTTCTTAAATAGCTTAAATAGGTACTTGCTGTTACCTTTTTCTGGCCCATGTGCCTTTTCCATTGCTTTTACCAGCATACGTACTGCGGGAGAGGTGTTGAATTCTTCGTAAAAGTCTCTTACAAAGTGCACCACCTCTAAATGTGCCTCAGTTAATTCTATGCCTTCTTCTTCTGCCAACAACTCAATCATACCTTCTTCCCATTGTGTATGGTCTAGTAAGTACCCTTGAGCATCAGTCTCAATTTCTTTGCCGTTATAAACGAACATGTTGTTCTATCCGTTACTGTTCTTTGAAGCCTATAGGTTATCTCACTCATATAGTTCTTCTCAACAAATTAATGAACTCTACCTTTTAAGCGGAGCGAAATCGTACAGGCACTTAAGGACAAACTGACGAATAAGTCGGATAGGATGAGCATATTCACATATCTGAATTTGTATGCGGTTTGTTGGGGATATTCCCGGGCGAGTATTTTTAAAGATGCATAAATATAAAAGGTTAATTCATTGATGGCGACAAAGTAGCGAGTGCTACAACCTTAACGCCAGTGAAAAGAAAAGCCCGAAGCTTCTGAAGCTTCGGGCTTTTTGGAGTTTCATTTAATACGTAGCGATTAGTCGTCGTTCATGATGCCTAAAATGCTTAGTAGGCTAATGAAGATGTTGTAGATTGATACGTACAGAGTAATCGTTGCAGAGATGTAGTTTGTTTCACCACCACGAATGATGCCTTGTGTTGTCATCAGAATAGCCATGGTTGAGAACACGATAAACAAGCTGCTCATTGCTAGATGCAGGATTGTTGATTGAATGAAGATGCTTGCAATCATACCAACCACCAGCACAACAAATAGAGACAACATAAGTCCACCCATCATCGATAGGTCACGTTTTGTTGTAAGCGCGTAGGCTGATGCCGCCATAAACGATAGGGCAGTACCACCCAGAGCGGTCAGTACCACATCACCCATACCTGCACCTATGTACATATTCAGGATTGGGCCGATTGTGTAACCAAGGAAACCAGTAAACAGGAAGGTAAACACCAAACCTAGACTGTTGTTACGGTTTTTCTCAGTCAAGAAAAGTAGACCATAGAAACCAACCAACATGATGATAATACCTGGTCGCGGCAAGTTGAATGCCATGGAGACACCAGCAACTAAAGCAGACCATAGCAGTGTCATTGAAAGCAGTGCGTAAGTATTACGCAATACTTTGTTTGTCTGTAGAGCACTTTCTTGTGTTGAAGTGCGGGTAAACATTGGACTATTCATAATCTTCCTCGATATGAGACTTTCTTTCTTTATATGTACATTTATGGGGTTGAAAGTTCAAAAAATCAAGCCCTAACCATGTATTGCCATGACAAAATAATAATGGAAATAAGGCGTTATGTATGCGGGAACTTGTAACACAATATTACTGTCTCGCATAGTGTAACAACTGCGTTTGCCATGTACCAAAAAGCACTGACGCGATCGCGGTCAGTGCTTATATATTCACACCTTAAAACAAAGACTTAATGATGTAAAATCTGAGCGAGGAAGTTCTTTGTGCGATCAGATTGCGGATTCTCGAAGAAATCGACAGGATTATTTTCTTCGATAATTTCCCCTGCGTCCATAAAGATCACTCGGTCCGCTACTTCTTTGGCAAAGCCCATCTCATGCGTAACACAAAGCATGGTCATACCTTCTTCAGCAAGTTCCACCATAACATCCAACACTTCACGTACCATTTCTGGATCGAGTGCTGATGTTGGTTCGTCAAACAGCATTACTTTCGGGTTCATACATAATGAGCGAGCAATAGCAACACGCTGCTGCTGACCACCAGACAATTGGCCAGGGTACTTATCAGCTTGATCTGGGATTTTAACGCGCTCTAAGTACTTCATTGCAATTGCTTCTGCTTCATCCTTGGGCATTTTCTTCACCCATATTGGCGCAAGCGTACAGTTCTCCAATACTGTCAAGTGCGGGAACAGGTTGAAGTGCTGGAAACACATACCGACTTCTCGGCGAACGGCCTCGATGTTTTTTAAGTCTTCGGTCAGCTCGTTACCTGAAACGTAAATTTGCCCAGCTTGATGCTCTTCCAACCGGTTAATACAGCGAATCATAGTCGATTTTCCCGAACCAGAAGGTCCACAGATAACGATCTTTTCGCCTTTTTTAACGTCTAGATTGATGTTTTTCAGTACGTGAAACTCACCATACCATTTGTTCATATCCTTAAGTTGGATCATGTAGTCTTGTTGTTGCGTCATAATACGTCCTTGATCTTGATGAGTTATCGTTTGTGACCGGTATGAAGTTTATTTTCTAGCCATATCGAATAGCGCGACATGCCGAAACAAAATACCCAGAACACTAACGCGACAAATACATAACTTTCCGTTGCAAAACCAAGCCATTCAGGGTCGGTGTTTGCGGCTTGTCCGATACCTAACACGTCAAACATACCAATGATGAGTACCAGACTGGTGTCTTTAAATAGACCGATAAAGGTGTTCACGATAGAGGGAATAGTGATTTTAAGCGCCTGTGGCAAAATGATAAGTCCGGTCTTTTTCCAGTAACTTAATCCAAGCGCATCAGCTGCTTCATATTGCCCTTTGGGAATCGCTTGTAGACCGCCACGAATGACTTCTGCCATATAAGCTGAAGCAAACATGACAACACCGATCAGGGCGCGAACCAATTTATCGGTATCTGAACCTTCTGACATAAACAGAGGTAGCATTACTGAGGCCATGAACAAAACGGTGATCAATGGAACACCACGCCATACCTCGATGTAGACCGTACACATACTGCGAATAATCGGCATCTCAGAACGTCGACCCAACGCTAGCGCCACACCGATAGGTAGGGACACAACGATACCAACGAGTGCGATGATCAATGTAACCAGTAAGCCACCCCATTTGTGCGTATCGACGACTTCAAGCCCAAATACGCCACCGTAAAGTAATGCAGCGATTAGAAATGGGTAAACATTGACAAAAAACAGCCACAACCAAACGCGTTTCGGTGTTTTTTCGTACGCCAGTAGCGCAGTAATGATAGCAAGTGTGATGTAAAACAGGCGAGGGCGCCACAGTTCGGCTTCAGGATAAAAGCCATACATGAACTGCTCCCAGCGAACACTAATAAAAACCCAACATGCGCCTTCTCGGGTGCAGTCGTCGCGTGTGGTGCCGATCCAATCCGCCTTTATAAACGCCCAGTCTGCGATGTTCCAAAGCGCGGTAATCGCAAAATACGCTAGAACAATCGTTAGGACGGAATTGACTGGACCATTGAATAGGTTTTTACGCATCCAACCAACCACACCAACCGTATTCGACGGTGGCGGGAGATCAGGCTGAAACTGATGTATGCTCATATTATCTCTCCACCAATGCCACTTTACGGTTATACAAGTTCATTAACGCCGATGTGACGAGGCTTAGCGTTAAGTAAACGCCCATCGTCATTGCGATAATTTCGATCGCTTGCCCTGTCTGGTTAAGCGTGGTACCCGCAAAGACTGAAACTAAGTCAGGGTAACCAATCGCCATCGCTAACGAAGAGTTTTTCGTCAAGTTTAAATATTGACTGGTCAAAGGCGGAATAATGATTCGTAAAGCTTGCGGAATGACAACCAGCTTCAGTGTTTTTGAGCGAGAAATGCCGAGTGACATCGCGGCTTCGGTTTGCCCGTGGTTAACGGCGTTAATGCCTGAGCGAACAATTTCAGCAATAAAAGACGCGGTGTAAACACTCAGTGCAATAAGTAACGCAGCCAGCTCAGGAATAATGCTGATGCCACCTCTGAAGTTAAACCCTTTCAGTTCGGGAAAATTAAGAGAAATTGGCATTCCAGCTAGGAGGTATACAACCACAGGGAGTACGATGATTAAGCCAAGTGCTATACGACCCATCGGAGTTTGTTGACCGGTCAAGCGCTGCTTGTTTTTCGCCCATATTGAAATGATGATGGTTGCAATAACGCCGATAACGAAAGCTGCTACTACTATGCCACTGCCGTCTTCCATCACAGGAGCAGGAAAAAATAGTCCTCTGACATTTAGGAATACAGCTTCACCTAGGCTGATACTTTGTCGCGGGGATGGTAATGCCTGAAGTACCGCAAAATACCAAAAGAAAATTTGAAGCAAAAGTGGGATATTTCGAAAAGTTTCAATATAGACAGCGGCAAAGCGGCTCACTAACCAGTTAGTAGAGAGACGAGCAACCCCCATGGTGAAACCAATCACTGTTGCAAAGATAATTCCTAGAAAGGAGACGAGAGCAGTGTTGAGAAGACCAACGATAAAAGTTCTACCGTAAGAGTAGGTTTCATTGTAGTCGATTAATGTTAGCCCTATACCAAAGCCAGCTTCTTGGTTTAAAAAGCCAAAACCTGTTGCTATGCCTCGTGCGTCTAGATTATTTAGAGCGTTGTTAACAATTGTGTAAAAGAAAAGTACCAGTGCTGCTATGGCAATGATCTGGAAAATAGCGGAACGAAAAGCTGGGTTATAGATCAGGCTTTTATTTCCACTTGGTTTGGACATCGTACTTGGCGATGCATCTTTCGTCGGTTTCATACAGCGATAACCTCAAACCTTAGTTATAAATACCATTTGTATGAATAAGAAAATCTCCTGCAGTCTTCATGACGCTCTTATTGCACATCCGACTTCAGTTGTAGGCACACTGATAGATGATGATTAACAAGCTTCAGGCCGACTTAATGAGTGTTCCTTACTCATTCAGGCTACGATCAAAAAAGGGCGGCAAACACCGCCCTGATCAGCTCATTTTTATCGGATTGGTGGCGCGTACATGAAGCCGCCTGCATTCCAAAGTGCATTAACACCACGAGAGATGTCTAGAGGAGAGCCCTTACCAACGGTTCTCTCAAAACTTTCTCCATAGTTACCGACTTGTTTGACGATTTGATAGCCCCAATCATCACGAATGCCTAGACCTTTGCCTTTAGGTCCATCGACACCCAAGATACGTTTGATGTTTGGATCGGTAGATTTCAACATCTCATCCGCATTTTTAGATGTTATACCGTATTCTTCCGCGTTCACCATCGCTGAAAGCGTCCATTTGGCGATGTTGAACCATTGATCGTCACCTTGGCGAACTACGGGGCCTAGAGGCTCTTTAGAGATGATTTCGGGAAGGACTTGAGCAGAGGAAGGATCAGCTAAGTTTAAACGCAATGCGTATAGACCGGATTGGTCTGTAGTTAGCACATCACAACGACCAGAATCGAATCCTTTAGAAGTTTGTGCCGCGGTATCAAATACCACAGGTTTATAAGACATGCCGCTATTACGGAAGTAGTCTGCTAGGTTAAGCTCTGTTGTCGTACCCGACTGAACACATACAGAGGCGCCATCAAGTTCTTTGGCGCTAGTCAGGCCAAGTTCTTTTTTCACCATAAAGCCTTGACCATCGTAGTAGTTGACACCTACGAAGTTAAGTCCAAGTGCTGTATCACGGTGTAGCGTCCAAGTCGTGTTGCGAGAGAGAACATCAATTTCGCCAGATTGCAGCGCAGTGAAGCGTTCTTTCGCAGTCAATGGTACGTACTTAACTTTGGTTTTATCCCCAAGAACCGCGGCTGCTAATGCTTGGCAATACTCTACATCTATGCCTTCCCATTCACCTTTAGAGTTCGGGTTTGAGAAGCCAGGTAGACCTGTACTGACGCCACAGCTTAAAAAACCCTGTTTTGTCACTTTGTCTAGAGTAGTGTCTGCAGCTTGCGCTGAGGTAGCCATCATGGCAGTAGAAGCCGCTACGATGGAAGCAAGAACTGTTAGTTTGTTTGCCATTTGTATCCTTCCTGTATGATCCATGTTAAATCAGGAGACGACCTGAACAATGTGTGTCCTAGTTATTTGTGTTGTTGTCCTACGTGGTTGATTTTTGGTGAAACGCTGTTCAACAAAGTAACCGACTTAAGCGTAGGAAAGAATCTGTGAATTCGCAATTATATAATTTAAATCAAGTTTTTAAGGTAGCGTCCTGCATACCTTGACTCTTAGAATGACGAAATGTTAATTGTTTGTAAATAGTGCAATTGGTGATCAATATGGTGCACCAGAATAAACCACATAAAATGTGGTGAAATGAAAGGATAAAAACCTACTAATAAAACAACAATTTAGAGTGGTCTGCTGAGTTGCGGCGAAATTCGAACAAAAATTATATCTAATGTCGAAATGGGATGATGATCATGCCCCATTTTTGGTAGCATGGAATCAATAGTTCATCAAAGTAATCATGGATCGAAATGCGATATTTTCCTCTGTTCTTAGATTTAATCAATAAACCTGTGCTCATCGTTGGTGGTGGGGAGGTTGCAAGCCGAAAAGTTGAAGCATTACTGAAGGCTGGGGCAGATGTAACCATTGTGTCTCCAACGTTAGTGGATTACTTAGCCAAAATGGCCGAAGAGCACCAAGTTGAATGGATACAGCGCTTCTATTCAAGTGACATTGTCACAAAGCGCTTCATTCAAGTATGGGCAACCACCGATAATCCTGACTTAAATCATCAAGTGTATAAAGATGCGAAAGAACTTGGGATTTTGGTCAACGTCGTCGATGACAAACCATATTGTGATTTTATTACCCCATCGATGATAAATCGTGGTCGTATTCAAATCGCAATTTCAAGTGGCGGTGCTTCACCTGTCTTGATTCGAAATATTCGAGAAAAATTAGAAGCCATTTTGCCCCAAAATATGGGACTAATGGCAGACTTTGCCAATTCCAAGCGCAATTCAATTAAGGCTGACTTACCCAGTGTCGACTTACGCCGTAAGTTCTGGGAAGCGTTTTTTGCGAACCCGTTGGTAGAGAATGCCCGGGACAATAGAGATTTAGAAACCATCTATAAAGCCACAATGGCGAGTCCACTGGATGAAAAGGGCAGTTGTACTTGGATTCATGTTGGTAAAGATCTCGAAATGTTGCCGATTAAGGCTGTACGTTACATGCAGCAAGCGGAGTTAGCCTTGCACTCAACAAAGTGTGAATCCGACGCTATGGAACTGGTAAGAAGGGACGCAGAGAGAGAATCCTTTACTAATGCGGCGCAATTATCGGATATGCTTACAAAAGCGAAACAAGAGAATTTGCGTGTTTGTGTCTTTATTCCTGATAACACCAGCGAGTTCATGCTGCTACAAGGGCAAGATCTTGTTATTTGATAGGCCCAAGTGACCTACCTTGAGTGGACACAAATATGAGTGGATACAAAAATGCCGACGAGCAATTCGTCGGCATTTTTATTGACTGACTAGGCTTCTTAATCACGGAAGTTATTGAACTGGAATGGCTGTCCTAACTCTGCTTCACGGATCGCTGCCATTGTTGCTTGTAAGTCATCGCGTTTTTTCCCTGTCACGCGGACCTTATCCCCTTGGATAGAGGCTTGAACTTTCAACTTAGCCTCTTTAATTAGCTTAACCAGTTTCTTTGCGGTGGGCGTGTCGATGCCTTGGCGGAAAACAATATTCTGATGCCAGTTTCTACCCGTCGCTTCTGGATCTTTGGATTCCATTGCATTGGCATCAATATTACGTTTAGCTAAATGACCACGTAGGATGTCGCGCATTTGCTTAAGTTGGAATTCGCCTTCAGCAGCGACTTTTACGTTTTCTTCTATGAGTTCAAAACTCGCATTTACATTTCGAAAATCGAAACGAGTCGACAGTTCACGATTCGCATTATCAACAGCATTGCGAAGTTCCACCGAATCAATTTCTGACACAATATCAAAGGATGGCATGAAGATTCCTCAGTTAATGAAGTTGTTATTATTTCGCTTTAACTGCATCGGCTAGCAAATCTAGCATCGTTACAGTGTCGTCCCAACTAAGACATGGATCAGTAATAGACTGACCGTAAGTTAAGTTGTTAATGTCTGTCATAGGCTGGTTGCCTTCTAGGATGAAGCTTTCCGCCATAACGCCTGCAATACGCGTACTACCAGACTTAATTTGATCACAAATATCACGAGCAACATCGATTTGCTTTCGATGTTGTTTTTGGCAGTTGGCATGACTAAAGTCCACAATCAATCGCTGTGGTAAGTCGAATTCAGCCAACGAGTCACATGCTTGTTTAACCGAAGACTCATCAAAGTTTGTACCGTTATCACCACCACGCAAAATGATATGGCCGTATGGGTTACCGCTGGTACGGTAGACCGTCATGCGTCCATTTTTATCTGGTGAATAAAAGTAGTGGGACGCTTTAGAGGCTCTGATGGCATCTATCGCTATTTTAACATTGCCATTGGTGCCGTTTTTAAATCCGACTGGACAGGACAACGCAGAAGCCATTTCTCGGTGAATTTGAGACTCTGTAGTGCGAGCGCCAATGGCCCCCCAAGAAATCAGGTCAGAAATATACTGGCCAGTAATCATATCTAGAAACTCTGTGGCCGTGGCAAGTCCTATCTTATTGATGTCTAAAAGCAGCTTACGTGCTTTATGTAGGCCTGCTTCAAGCGCATAGGAACCATCAAGGTTAGGATCGGTGATCAATCCTTTCCAGCCCACGACTGTGCGAGGTTTTTCGAAATAGGTTCGCATGACAATGAACAATTCGTTTTTGTACTGATGTTGAATGTCACTCAGTCGTTTGGCGTAATCAATTGCAGCTTCTGTATCGTGGACAGAGCAAGGGCCAACGATGACGAGTAAGCGATCATCGTCACCCGCAAGAATATTTTCAATCTGACGACGTGATTGCGCGATGCGCTCTGCCACATCATCGGTAATAGGATATGCACTACCGAGTTCGGCGGGGGTAGGCATTGGACCCATAGGTTGGGTTCTCAATTCATCTGTTTTTATAGGCATCTTGTAGCTTTATTCTCTATTACGAAGCAGTAAAGATAACGGAATTGGGGCCAGGAATAAACTGCTTCGCTGGATTCTTCGGCCGTAAACCCTAATTTGTCGGGAAAATTGTAGCAAGTGTTGGCTTTTCCATGGCCTTCCGGGGGCTTGTGATCATGGAAGAAGAAGTAAATAAACTAAACACCTGTTTAAGATCTACATTCCGTTAACATCTCTTTGACATGTCTGGTTTTCGTTGATTAACTGGTCTAATGAGATTTGTAGGGCGATGCGTTGAATACATCATCATCAAAAATCTGCCCAAACGGAAGGGAGAGTAAAGAATGTTATCTGCTGTAAGACGCGCAAACTTGTATCTTAAAGTCTTTGGTTTCACAAAGGTGCCGTTAATTTGGCTTTGTCGCCCCAAAATTATTGCGATTGATAGCCAGCATGTAGAGGTAAAAATTCCACTGCGTAAACGCACTAAGAATCATTTGAATAGTATGTATTTTGGCGCATTAGCAATTGGTGCGGATGTGGCGGGTGGTTTTTTAGCGATGAGTAAAGCAAAAGAAAAGGGCGAGTTAATATCACTTGCTTTTAAAGGAGTAAAGGCGGATTTTCTTAAGCGGCCAGAAGCAGATGTGCACTTTGTTTGTCAGGATGGGGATGTCATTGACCAAATGCTCGATCACACACTGGCAACGGGAGAGCGCGTGAATCGAGATGTAAAAATTATCGCGCTTTGCCCAACTTTGCATGGTGATGAACCTATGGCCGAATTTCACTTAACTCTTTCAATAAAAAAAGCCACTCAAGAGTCTAAGCAAGCGGCTTAAAGTTAAAGGAAACTGTGGCTAGGTGAGATGGATCTGTTCGATGGAAACAATTTTTGAACGATTCATCACGACTTTCCATCGATAGTATACTGGCTCGTCTTTGTGATTGTCTTCTTTGACAATCACGTTAACTAAATGGTGTTTTTCTATCGACTCTTTACTTACTTGCCCTTCATGTAAGTGGTAAACACGATTTGAGCTTTTATCCATCAATCGAAAAATGGGTCTCAAGTTGACGTATAGACTTTCTCTTGTTTGTTCGTATCCGCTTAAGAAAAGCGAGGTCGCCATCTCCGTTTTTTCGTGGTAATGAAGGATAGTTTCTTCTCGTTGAACGATGCGCTTTTTACGAATGCTTTTAATTTTATCTGGTAGCTTTGATAACGTTCTGTAATCAAGCCACTCTAATTTTCGTCCCACCACTTTTTTTGTCGTTGGATCAATGTATTTCTTGCGCCATTTCGGTTTACCTTTGCGAATCCAACGCCACATTGCATCACGTAAATCGTCTTTAAAAATTTCTCGAAGCGCATAAATAAAAGACAAAGCAATAATAAACGATGCAGAAATTTCTCCTAGATAGTCACGTGCCAAGATTACGGTCGAGGTGACAACGACCATCACCAAGCCAGTCGCTATCCCCTTAATTGCGCGTTTGATGTTGTTTCCCATTGAAATGGTTTGCTCCCGCAGCACAATAGGATGCTCAATTAAGCGTCTTAACAAACGCATTTTATTCGACAGGCGAATTACATTATCAACAACTTTTGATGAGTTGTATTTGTTCAATTTTCTGTGTGCTTGTTCCTTTTCACACAAGGTGATTAAACGGGACTTGATCGTGCTGTAGTCACCACCGCGCGGCAAATGAGCAATGAGTGATAAAAATTTTTGCTCGGTGTACCAAGACAAATAGTTGTCAATGTTCACGTAATAGCGCTTTAAATTTTCTTCGTAGGGAATGGATCGTCGAAGTCGTTTTAGAATGGCAAGCGTCAGTTTGATCACTTCATCAATTTCGTCTTCGGTGACAGAACTCGGGTCAAGTTTGTTTAAACTCGCAACCGCTTTATCTAAGGCAATGACATATTGATAGGCAAATAAGCTCAAACTTACGCGATATTGCTGATTGGATAGATGGCCTCGTTTTGCGAGTCGACTATGAACCAGAGGAAGCATGATTTCCGTACTGTAATATGAACGTTGTTGAGTTATGTAAGTGTAATAAAACTCTGACTCAGTAAGGATATCGGAGTTGAGGCCAAGTTCACCTGGGACGAAGAAATAAATATCAAGGTCGACACTCTTACTCTCTGCTAGCGAGTGACTGATTTTTAATGTAATAGAATCTTGCTTATCAACGGTGACCAAAAAAAGCTCCAAACATCTTGAGGTTATTTGGGGATATACCCAAATAGGATAACAGAGCAGAGTGGTTTTCTCTCTGATTTTCTTGTTAGTTTAGGTATAATTCAAAGTAAATTTACAAAGAGACAAAATCCATGATTAAAATTGGTCAAATTAACAGCTTAGAAGTCATTAAACAGGCTGATTTTGGCGTATTTCTGGATGGAGACGATTACGGTTCCGTTTTGTTGCCAAATAAGTATGTTCCTGAGGGGACTGAGCTTGGTGATTACATCGACGTGTTCTTGTACTTCGATTCAGAAAGCCAACTTGCTGCGACCATTGACAAGCCGATTGCCCAAGTGGGCGAGTGGGGCTTAATGAAAATTGAAGGTGTGAGTAGCACTGGTGCGTTCGTGAATTGGGGCATTAAGGAAAAAGACCTTTTAGTGCCATTTAGTGAACAGAGAACGCGTTTTTCTGCCGGTCAAACCATCTTAGTGTATGTCTACACAGATAACGCTTCTGGGCGTATTGTCGGTACAACAAAGTTCAACAAATGGTTGGATAAGACGCCTGCAAATTATGAAGTAAACGAGCAAGTCGACTTGATCATTGCGGAGCGCAGCCAGCTTGGCTATAAAGCTATTGTGAACGGCAAACACTGGGGCATGATATTTCCATCAGATGTATTTGGTAAGTTGTACATTGGTAAAAAACTGAAAGGTTTTATTAAGCAGATCCGAGAAGATGGAAAAATCGATTTAGCGCTGCAAAAAGTTGGCATTGCTAAAATGGACGATTTGTCTAGCAAAATTCTTGAGCAACTGGAAAAGAAAGGCGGCTTCCTGCCTCTCAATGACAAATCTGACCCTGATGCGATATTTGATGCCTTTCGTACGAGTAAAGGTACCTATAAAAAGACAATCGGCGGTCTGTATAAGCAGGGTAAAATCATTATTGAAAAAGATGGCATACGTCTGGTTTAATATTCGTTTGGCTTAATAAGCAAGACAAAACACTTAATCTACATTGAAAGAAAAAGATAATAAGTAGAAGGCAAAAAAAACGGCCCAAAGTCGTCCTTTTTTTGGGCCTAGGGGAAAATGGCTCCGTGGAGCCTACGCTAAACTTTATTTTTTATTTTCGGGGAAAATATCCAGTAAAAGAACGTCTCAAAATACGACTTAGTTTACTTGAGTTTAGTACAGCAAACCCAGATAGCTAGGGCTCTGAGACGCTTTCCGTGCTACAAAACAAAAAGCCATCATAAATATGATGGCTTTTCATTTAGTTATAGTATTACCACAGGTTAAAATAAGTTTTTATCTCGAACTAACTCCCTAGGTAAACCATTTTTAACGCGATTACTGACCCACTTACCTATGCCGATAACGGTGTTTTGGTATTTGACAAAAACCTCACCTTTTCCGAGCTTGATGTTTTCCGGAATATGCATTGGACGAACATCGCGCCCCATATACCATTCACGTGCTTCTTCGGTTGTTAATTCTATAACGTTGGCCTCCGAACCATTAGCGAGAGCAGTAGCCACTTGGTGTTGCCATCGGTAGCCGTTTTTATGTGTTTCTGCGATCTTTATTCCCATTCGGGAGAATCGCAGTTCACCAATCATGGGTTCCAGAGCGTTCGGGAATAACCAGACATCTTTATCTCGCAGCCAAATAGTGCACTCGTCAGGAAGATCTATCCCCAAAGCTGATTTAAGTTGTGTTGCAACATCGATGGATTCTTTTTTTGACGCTTTAGAGAAGGGGAATTTACCCATGCGCTTTTTCACTGTCGGAGCATCGACAGACATCACTTTTCGTATCCGAGCAACAAAGAAGCCTTCACAGTCGTAGACTTGTGGAAATATATGTAAGAAGCCTTCAGTAGTCAGTGACTCGTTCGCCTTATCAAACAAACCGTCTAAACTTTCAAACGTTACCGCGTCACCAAATGTATCTTTTAAATGGTGGCAAACTTGTTGGTTTTCTTCAGTGCTCAGAGTACAAGTTGAGTAGACCAGCACGCCGCCAGGTTTTAGTGCATGAAATGCGCTTTCGATAAGATCTTTTTGTGTCTCTGCAATGTCGAGTACCGATTGCTGGCTCCAGTTTTTCATGGCGTCTTCATCCTTACGAAGCGTACCTTCTCCTGAACACGGGGCATCCAAAAGCACCGCATCAAACTGCTCAGGTAGCCATCCGCCAAAAACACGTCCATCAAAGTTACTTAACGCAGCGTTTCGCACACCACATCTCTCTATATTGGCGTGCAGAACTTTGACCCGGCTGGCGGCATATTCGTTGGCAACTAAAACACCTTCATTTTGCATCAATGCGGCAATCTGCGTTGTTTTTGAACCGGGAGCTGCTGCCGTATCGAGAACGGAGTGAAAAGAGTCTTCGTCCATAAAGAGTGCAGAGACTGGCATCATTGAGCTGGCTTCTTGAATATAGAATAACCCCGACATATGCTCGGCGGTATTTCCTAATGGAACGCTCGTTTCGTCGGCGTCGATCCAAAAGCCTTCTTTACACCATGGTACGGGAGATAACGCCCATCCTTTTGCCGATGCTTTTGCAATAAAATCTTCAACACTGATTTTAAGCGTATTGACGCGAATACTTTTACGTAACGGTCTTTGACATGCAGAGACAAAGTCCTCCATGTTGAGATTAGATGGCAGGATAGTTTGAATTTTTTCCAGAAAGGCATCTGGGATGTAAACGTTAGGGTGCAAAGTGAAGCCTCGTCACGATATCTGTTGCGAAAATACAATTTGATGCGAGTTGCATGCGTTGTTGCGAATAGTATACGAAAGTAGGTAAGAAACGAATAGGCAAACAAAAAGAGCAGCGTGACTGCTCTTTATTAGGTAGTGAATAAACAGGTTGTTGACGTTAAGTATTTCGCGTTATGGCTTAGGAATCGGAGTGCGCCACTGTACCCATTCATCCTCGGCTTTAGGATATAAGTAAAAAGAGTGACCGCGCTTTGCTTTTGGCGGTAACTCGGTTTGCTCTGGAGTGGAGAAAGCAATGCCACCGCGTACGAGGCTATCAATTGTGCCTGCTTTGATATTTGCTCCGGTTAGGCCGATGGATACATCGACACCTGACACATTCCAAAAGACGCTATTTTGCCGGACAAGATAAGCAAACTCTGGTTTGATTTTGATGGTCGTGACGACTCGGTCAGAAAATTCCCCTAAGCTCACGTCTGTCACTTGTCCCACTTCCATTTGGCGGTAAAGAATCGGTGTACCGACTTGTACAGACCCTCTATGTTCGCTCTGAAGTGTGAACATTACCCCTGGAACGCGATGGAAACCGTTCTCTAGCTTAAAGTTGAATTTACCACGGCCTTTCGTACCCGGTACAACACTGATCGACTTAGAAACTAATGCGGCTAAGTTTTTGACCCCACCAAGTCCTATCTCTGGTTCAGTTAGCCAAAAATGCGATCCTTCGACCGCAATATCATCGACATACTCCGGTAAGATACGTGCGGTCACTTCTACTAAGCTACGTTGAAAGTTGGGTACCACGAGCGTCACTTCACCGACTTTGACGCCCTGATATTCGATAGGCATACCTTTAGTGACGACTTGAGAGCCATCAGTGAGCAGTGAAATAACGCGTCCGAATTTTCTCGCTTGGTTTTGATCGGCGTAAAGCTTCCAGCGATCACCGATTTTATTGTCGATACCTGGAACTGAATCAAACGCGATGCCACCTTGGATCAGGGACTTCAGTGGGTTTGCTTTGACGCTAATACCTGCAAGCGATGCATCTATCTCTATACCCGAGCGATTCCAAAATACCGTTTGTCCTGTGAGCAGGTGAGAAAAACGATTTTCGATGCTGACTTGAATCACTACGCCACCATCGACTAAACGAAAATCTGCCACACTGCCAACTGGAAGGTTACGATAGAGTAGAGGGCTGCCCTTTGAAATAGGGGGGAGTTCGGGCGCAAACAAGGTTAACGTTTTGGATCCACTTAGGTTGTAATGGGCCAATGCTGCTAACGATTCGTTTTGGAACAGCTGATATTCTTTTTGTATTTCGTTCGCACCTTCACTCACAAAGCTGATTGATCCGGTTAATAGTTGTTTCGCTGGTGGAACGGTGACACTCAATCCAGATTCCGTTAAGGTTGCAGAAGCGCTGCCAGTAACGTAAAAGCGGTTGTTGGATTTAATCAGGTGCTTATATTCCTGATCAATTAATACATCGAGAAAGACTTCATCTTGAGTCTGCTTTTCACTGCCTGTCAGTCCAACTTTGATAACAGAGCCGACTACTACGCCTTTGTAAAGTATATTGGCACCGCTATCGAGACCAAATGAGTTGTCAGAAACGAGTCGAATGGCGATCGACTTTTGCTGTTGTTGATTAAATACGTTTTTACGAATCGCAGTAAACTGACGAGAACGCTCACCCTCTCCAGGAACAATGGTAAGGAAGTTGCCCCGAACCAAGTTCGATATATTTTCGACTCCAGAGAGCGACACTTTTGCTTCCTCAAGAACAAAGCGTGTACCTGTGGTGAGCATATCGCTAAATGCGGGTTGAATAGCCGCTGATGCTAATATCACTTCTCTACCGTCAGAGAGGCTTAAGTCTGTTATTTGGCCGACTTCAATGCCTCTGTACATAATAGGCGCACCAGCGCTGCTAATGTTGTTATCATCCGGCAATGCGATTTTAACAGCAATGCCTCGACCCGCGGTTTTTAAGTCCTTGTAAAGAGGAAATTGCGTGTTTTCTTCTACTGGTTCACCATCGTCAGGAGAGTCAACGGCAATGGCACCGCCCAGCAAGGCACTCATACTTTCCATACGCACATCGATACCGTCAAAGCCGATGTTGGCCCCGATGCCGCTAACATTCCAAAAACGACTGCGACTATTGATAATGTGCTGATATTGAGTTTGTATGTTCGCTCTTATGGTCACTGACTTTGCATCTTCGTCCAACTGATAGCTGTATACCTCACCGATAGGGATCTTCTTATACACAATCTGAGAGCCCACAGAGACGCCACCTAAATCGCGACTTTTGAGTTGAATATTTAGGCCTTGCGTAACCCGCAAATCTGTCGGTGCGGAATCTAATGCGTGGAAGGTGGTTTCAAACTCCTCACCGTTACCGGGTTGAATCGAAATGTAGTTACCGGAAACTAGCGCATCAAGACCCGAAACACCGGAGATACTCGCGGTCGGTTTGACGAGCCAAAAACGCGTTTTATCGTTAAGTAGTTTGGTGGCTTCAGGGTATATGTCGGCATCGACATAAATGCTGCCAAGATCAGCAGTTAAGTTGATATCACGAACCATACCGACTTCGAGACCTTGATAACGAATGGTTGTTCGTCCTGCGACTAATCCTGCTGCATCTGAAAAGTAAATTTGTACCCGTTGTCCTGCATCATGGATGGATTTCATCACAAGCCAGCCAGCTAATATCATCGTGAGAATAGGCAGAAGCCAAAGGGGAGATATACCCTTACTCCTCTTAACTTCAGGCACGTATGAGGTTTGAGAACTGTTCTGATCACTCATTCATTGACTCTTTTTCTGATTGTTTTTGGGTTTGGTCCCAGATAAGTCTTGGATCGATACTATCAGCGGCAAGCATGGTAAATACGACCACGACACCAAAGGCGACGGCACCGTACCCGGGTGTAAAATCGAGTATTTGCCCGCGATCGACTAAGGTCATCATGATTGAAATAACAAACAAGTCCATGACTGACCATTTACCAATCCATTTTACTGCAAAGTAAATCATCATTCGTTGTCGTTTAAACACCGAACGTTTAAATTTGATGCACAGCATGATATACGCCAATCCAAGAATTTTAATCACAGGAACGACAATGCTGGCCACAAAAATAATAATAGCAATACCATACATACCGCTTTTTATTAACGACGCCACGCCAGAAAAAATCGTATCTTCCAGTCGTCTACCATTGGTTAATAATACCGAAATAGGGATTAAGTTGGCGGGGAAAATCGCAATGGTCGCCACAAGCAAATATGCCCAGGTCTTTTGTATCGATTGGGGTTTGCGATGATACAGTTTGTGAGCGCATCGGCGACAGTGACTGTTCTCTGGTTGAGATAAGTGACACTCATGGCAGTGTATGTTTTTATGTGAGAAATCAAAGCTTGTTTCGGGCCTCCATGTTTCCCAATAGCGACGCACACTAATCCGAGAAACGAGCAGAACCGTAAATATTTGCAGTAATACCAATCCAAAAAGCCCAGGGCCAACGAAAATATCCGAATAGTCCTGAAGTTTAAAGCACGAGACCGCAATGCTGACCAAAAACACATCTAACATCACCCAATGTTTCAGATGTTGTATCAGCCAAAGCGACGTTTTTAATCCTCGGAACCAGCGTAGGTGCATTGATAAATGTGCGGTTACAACGGATACACAAACGGTTAATGGTGCAAGAGAGCTGCAAAACATAATCAGCAACGCGAGTAGGACATAACCTTCGTCCATTAACGTAAGCATACCATCAGGAAGTGTGGCGGGAATCATCACGCCAACCAGTCGAATACTGATGAAATCAAAAAAATGGGATGGAATAAAAAGTAATAGGCACGTTATTGCAATAGCGAGATTACCTGAAAGGCTTGGGCTCCCACCGCGATAGAGTTGAGTTCCGCAACGAGGGCAATAGGCATGTTTACCGCTCGGAAGTTCGACGACATCAACGGCTAATTCACAGCCTTGACACAAGCGAACGCCACGGGTTTCTGTTTCGTGTTTCGATGACGCGGCGTGTTTGGACAAAGAGGCCGTCATGACGACCTCTCTAGATAACAGCAGTTATGCGTGAGACTGAATGCCTCCATATAATGTTTGATATAAGCCTTCTTGCTCAACTAACTCACCATGGGTTCCTGTTTGCGTCACTTTGCCATCTTCAAGCACATAGATTAAGTCCGCTTGCTTTACTGCTGATAGGCGGTGTGCGACGATTAATGTTGTTCTGCCGTGTAAGAATTCAGTTAATGCTTTATGCAATGCTGCTTCTGTCGCGGTGTCTAACGCTGAAGTCGCCTCGTCCAATATAACAAATTGAGGGTTGCTCAACACCATTCTTGCAATTGCTAGGCGTTGACGTTGCCCACCAGATAAACGAATCCCGTTGCGGCCAATCTCTGTGTCTAAGCCATGATTCAATTGCGCAATAACATCTTGGAGTTGAGCGACTTCAAGCGCCCGCCATAATGACACATCATCAAAGTCCCCACCAAGAGTAAGATTATGCCTCAAGGTATCGTTAAATAGTATAGGTTGCTGTAATACAACGGCAATTTTGTCGCGGATCACTTCAAAGCTGATATCTTCAGTGAGTTCATCATTGAAACGAATGCTTCCGGAGTTTTGGCTATAAACACCAATGAGCAATTGAATGAGGGTTGATTTGCCACCGCCACTTGCTCCAACCAATGCGACTTTCTTCCCTGCCGGGATATGCAAGGAGAGGTTATTCAAAACCTTATGTTCATTATTGTATGAAAAATCAACGTTCTCAACTTTCACGTCAACTTCTCGATGGCTGCCGAAAGGGTTAACTTTGGACACGGGTCTATGTTCTTCTTCAAGTTTTAACAAGTCATTAATGCGTTTCAACGCCGCTTTGGCGCTATACCAAGAAAATTGAATGCCAAGTAATTCTTGAACAGGAGAGAGCATAAACCACAGGTAACCGAACACGGCAAAAATCTGGCCAATCGTGAGATCACTGAACAGGACCATTAACATGGCAACTGCACGAAATAATTCGAAACCAATCAAGAACAGTAGAAAAGAGACTCGGCCAGCAGCTTCCGATTGCCAAGCGTACTTATCTGCGTCTATCCGAACTTGATCGGCGTTATTTTTTAGTTGTTGGAGGAATTCACGTTCTTTATTCGCGGCGCGCAGCTGATAGATGCCATCTAGGGTTTCGACCAAACGAGTTTGGAAAATTTCAAAAGAGTGGTTTTCCTTACGCTTAAGGTGTTTGACCATGCTGCCGAGTTTACGAGAAAAATAGATGACAACAGGGTTGACCAGTAGAATGAACAGACCAAGCCGCCAATCAAGCCACAGCAGTACAATTGCCGTTCCAATCACGGTCAAAAAACTGATAACGAATTTTGCTAAAGTAGAACCAATAAATTTATCAATGGTTTCAATGTCAGTGATAAGGTGTGCGTTGATTCCGCCACTACCTTTGGTTTCATATTGGCGAATACTGATGCGACCAAGTTTGTCGATCATTTTACTTCGCATTTCAAAGGTAATGGTCTTCGAGACTAGCGTGAATTGCCGGCCTTGGAGGATGTTGAGCGCTTGGCTAGCTGCTCGCATCAACACGACTAAGAACAAAGTGAAAAAGATGTAACCCGTAGGAGTGTGCCATGCTTCAGGGAGAATGGCATTCATTGCAGCCAAGCCACTGGCTGGTTGATCCAATAACACTTCATCGACCATCAATGGCATCAAAAGAGGAATTGGCACACTGATCAGGGTTGCAAGAACAGCGATTAAGTTTGCAACGATCAACTTGGACTTGTGCTTTTTTACTTGTGTTATCAACCAAGAACGGCTAATAGTGTCATCTTTCTGAGCCATTGTAATTAAGAATAAGTCCTATTATTAAGTAGGCCTGCATTTTAGCGCCATACAGTGAGAATGGAAGCGTTATATAGTAAGTAGGAAAGTAATATGAACAGTAAACAATATCAAACACTCACCAAACAAGCTGCAGCCCTGATCGAGTCAGAGCCCGATTTTATTGCTAACTTAGCAAATCTAAGCGCTCTTCTCTTTATGGAGCTCGAAGACCTCAATTGGGCAGGGTTTTACCTTACCAAAGGCGATGAGTTGGTACTTGGACCGTTCCAAGGTAAGCCGGCTTGTGTCCGTATTCCGATGGGACGTGGTGTCTGCGGTACGGCTGCAAAAACCAATACGACCCAAAGAGTTTACGATGTTCATGCATTTGAAGGGCATATCGCTTGTGACGCCGCAAGTAACTCAGAAATTGTGATTCCGTTTTCGATTAATGGAGAGGTAGCGGGTGTCCTTGATATTGATAGTCCAAGTATCGGTCGATTTAACGAAATAGACGAGCAAGGCCTAGTCCATTTGATGTCTGAAGTAGAAAAGCTGCTTAATTCACACGCGAACAATGCATAAATTCACCCGCGAGTGTGGTTTTTCCTTGTCATGTCACTATAATACGAGAATATTTTTTCTTAATGCTCTGCGGAAATCCGCTCAAACCAGGACCCCTCATGACTGAAAAGTTAAAAAACAGCAAAGAAGTTATTGCATATATTGCTGAATGTTTCCCTAAATGCTTTACTTTAGAAGGTGAAGCAAAACCTCTGAAAATTGGTATTTTTCAAGATCTTGCGGAACGTCTAAATGAAGACGAAAAAGTAAGCAAAACTCAGCTTCGTGCAGCGTTAAGACAGTACACTTCATCATGGCGCTACCTTCATGGTGTTAAACCAGGTGCGGTACGTGTTGATCTTGATGGCAACGCATGTGGTGAACTAGAAGAAGAACACGTAGAGCACGCGAAAGCGACACTTGCTGAAAGCAAAGCAAAAGTACAAGCGCGTCGTAAGGAACAAGCACAAAAAGCTCGTGAAGAAGGCAAGGGGAAAGCAAAACCTGCAGCTAAAAAGCCGCAACAGCCTCGTCGTTCTAACAAGCCTAAAGAGCAAAAACAGACTAAGCCTGTGGAAACACGTGCACTAAATGCTGAAGAAATTACAGTAGGTAATGCAATAAACGTGAACATGGGTAAAGGAAACATGGCAGCGACCATTGTTGAAATCAATAAGGATGATGTACGTGTTCAGCTAGCTAACGGCCTACAAATGGTTGTAAAAGCGGAGCACTTGCGCGCCTAAAGGAGATACTCCTACGCATGAATTGCCGTTCAAAACTGACACTGATCGCTGCTGGCTTATGGCTGGCAGCATCATCAGCTCAGGCTCTAGAAGCCAAATTAACCCTCAAAGACTTGCCAGTGCTTGCTCCGGAAGTTCAGCACGAAACGGCCAGTAAACGAGTTACCTCTCGATTCACCCGATCTCATTATAAGCACTTCAGTCTTGATGATGACTTCTCAAAGGCGATCTTTGAACGCTATATAGAAATGCTTGATTACAATAGAAATATATTTACTCAAGCAGACATAGACTCTTTTAAAGATTGGTCTACTCAACTAGATGACCAGCTAAAAGCGGGCAACAATCAGATCGCTTTTGATGTGTATAATCTTGCGATGAGAAAGCGTTTTGAACGTTTCGCGTATGCGCTTACTCTTCTTGATAACGAAATCAAGTTTGATACAGATGAAGAAATTGAACTTGATCGTTCTAAAGAAGCATGGCCAAAAAATGAAGCGGAAGTGAATGAGTTATGGCGCAAGCGTGTTAAATACGACGCGTTAAATCTAAAACTAACTGGCAAAGAATGGCCAGAAATTAAAGAAGTTTTAGAAAAGCGTTATAACAACGCCATGAAGCGAATTACTCAAACCAATAACGAAGATGCATTCCAGGTCTATATGAATGCTTTTTCTCGTCAAGTCGATCCGCATACCAGTTATCTTTCACCGCGAAATGCAGAGCAATTCCAGTCTGAGATGAACCTTTCACTTGAAGGTATTGGTGCCGTTCTTCAGATGACGGATGATTATACGGTGATTCGCTCATTAGTTGTTGGAGGCCCAGCTTCAAAAAGTAAGCAATTAGGCGAGGGTGATCGCATCATTGGTGTTGGTCAAGATGGCGAAGAAATTGTTGATATCATCGGATGGCGTTTAGATGATGTTGTACAGCTAATTAAGGGACCTAAAGGAACCAAGGTTAACTTACAGATTCTGCCTGAAGGGAATAACGCTAAGAGTTACATTGTCACTATTGTTCGTGACAAAGTGCGTCTGGAAGATCGAGCCGTCAAATCCGAAATTATTGAAAAAGATGGCAAAAAAATTGGTGTACTAGAAGTACCAAGTTTTTATGTTGGTCTATCAAAAGATACGGACAAATTGCTATCTGAATTCAACGCCAAAAAAGTGGATGGTGTGATCGTTGATTTGCGTAATAATGGTGGTGGTGCTTTAACAGAAGCGACCGCATTAACAGGGCTATTTATTAAAGATGGTCCAGTTGTGCAAGTGCGAGACAGTTATGGCCGTATCAAAGTTAACGCTGACAGAGATGGCAAAATTAGCTACGACGGGCCTCTCTCTGTACTCATCAATCGATACAGTGCATCGGCTTCTGAAATATTTGCAGCTGCAATGCAAGATTATGATCGTGCTTTGATTCTTGGTGAAAACTCGTTTGGTAAAGGGACCGTTCAGCAACATCGTTCATTGAATCATATCTACGATCTGTTTGATAAAGAACTTGGTTACGTGCAGTACACCATTCAAAAGTTCTATCGCATTGATGGTGGCAGTACTCAGAATCGTGGGGTCGCACCGGATATTACTTACCCAACCGCGGTAGAAGCATCAGAAACGGGCGAAAGCGTTGAAGAGAATGCGCTACCTTGGGATAGTATTGAAAAAGCGAATTATCAAACTTACCCAGATAACGATGGGTTGATTGCCAAGCTGACCAAACTTCATAACCAACGTATTGATAATGAAATGGAATTTCGTTTCATTAAACAAGACATTGAGAAGTATCGTAAAGAGAAAGACGATAACATGCTGTCTCTAAACGAAAAGGTCCGCAAAGAAGAGTCTGATAAAGCCGACGCGCTAAGCTTGGAGCGAATTAATGAGCGACAAGTCGCGCTGGGTAAAAAGGCATTCAAATCTTTAGATGATGTACCTAAAGATTATGAAGCTCCAGACGCGTATCTTGATGAATCAGTATCAATTATGATTGATGTGCTAAATCTAGAGAAGCAGTCGTAACAACTGTTCATGCATATAAAAAGAGCGAGCCGTAAGGTCTCGCTCTTTTTTTATGGTTTTATCTTCGTCTACCTGCCGCATTACAAGCGCGTTATCCTCTTATTTCACTCGAGTAAATTACGTGATATTGATCTAATTTTTAGCGAGAGTGCCGACAAAAGCCTAAGCTATAAGAAAACGATAAGGATGCCGATATGAAATGGTTCTTTATTATGCTTAGCTTGCTGTGTTTTAACGTGGTGGCTGCTAGTGCGGAAAACCCAAGTGTAAAGCAAGACGAGTTAAGTCATTTCGATACACCATTCTTGATTGGTGAATGGTATTTGATTAATCCTAATTCTATGCAAGAGACAACGGAAGACTTTCGTGTTATCAAGCTGACGTTAGGCTCTGACTACCTATTCTCAATTGATATTCAAAAACGGGATTATTCGGTTGACCATTGGGAAGGGAGCTACAGCGCTAACGAAGACACCATTGTGCTTGGATTAAATAGCGATGAGCCACAAATCTACCAATATCAGAACAATCACAACACTCTTGATCTTAATGGTGTGACGTTCACTAAAGGACTCTCAAATGCACTGGCCGGTATATGGTCTAGTTCTCATGTCTCCGGGGAAGGGCTGGTGGCAAATAACATCAACCATATGGATCTCATTCTTCAACCTGATTTTGTGTTTATGTTTCGTGTTTCAAATGAAGCGGGAGAAGAATCGATAAAGCAAGGCGTGTTTTATACCGAGGATGAGTACTTGGTTCTTTTATATGAAAATGGTGAGCAAGGTACGACGTATAAGCTCAATAAAAATGAATTGACCATTAAAGACCCGAACGGTGAAATGTACGCGGTACTCAATCGAGTTATCATCCCGCAATAGTTGATTTTGTGCGTTTAGAGATGGCAGCATGTTAATGCTTAGAGATTGATGAATGCGAAATAAAAAGCAATAGGTTTCATAATGACGAGGAGTGTTCGAGAGTAAGTCGTAGAAACGACATTATGATTTGTCTCGTCTGCATTTGCAGTGCTTTAGGCTAGACTTGGTTAAATATTGCCCGATAGATGTGATTAACTCGATAAAACCCCAGTTTTTTCTGATAATGACTTGTATTCTGATACCGCAACCCCTACTAATAGTTTATATCGTGATACCAATTCGAGACATTAAGTCGAGCGAATTGGTATTTTTGTAGTTCGACATACAAGGATTTACGACATGTCCCAAGCTCCTCAAGCCAAATATCGTAAAGATTATAAAGCACCATCTCACACTATTACCGATATCGATCTTACGTTTGATCTTTTTGACAACGACACTCGTGTTACTGCGTTGTCAAAGGTTGTTCAAAAGGGTGACACCAATACACTTGAATTAGATGGTGAAGGGTTAGAGTTGCTTTCGGTCAAAGTTAATGGAGAGGATTGGGCGCATCATGAGGTTAAAGATGCTTCATTGGTTTTGACGGATCTCCCTGCCGAGTTTGACCTTGAGATCATCACTAAAATAGATCCAGAGGGTAACAGCGCACTAGAAGGTTTATACAAGTCCGGTGGTGCATTTTGTACTCAGTGCGAAGCGGAAGGCTTTCGTCGAATTACATACTATTTAGACCGTCCTGATGTGTTGGCGAAGTACACGACTAAGGTGATTGCCGATAAAGCCAAATACCCATTTTTGCTAAGTAACGGTAACCGTATTGCTGAGGGTGAGGCAGAAAATGGTCGTCATTGGGTGCAATGGCAAGATCCACACCCAAAACCAGCGTACCTATTTGCGCTAGTCGCGGGAGATTTTGACGTTCTTCGTGATAAGTACACAACAGTATCTGGGCGTAGTGTCGATCTGGAAATTTTTGTTGATAAAGGCAATCTTGATCGTGCTAATCATGCGATGACTTCTTTAATCAACTCCATGAAATGGGACGAAGAACGATTCGGTCTTGAGTACGACTTAGATATCTACATGATCGTAGCGGTTGACTTCTTCAACATGGGAGCGATGGAAAATAAAGGGTTGAATATATTCAACTCAAAGTACGTTCTTGCTAATGATCAAACCGCTACTGACAAAGATTACCTTGGTATTGAAGCGGTCATTGGTCATGAGTATTTCCATAACTGGACGGGTAACCGCGTGACATGTCGCGATTGGTTCCAGTTGAGCTTGAAAGAGGGTTTAACCGTATTCCGTGACCAAGAGTTCTCGTCCGATCTCGGCTCACGTGCTGTTAACCGTATCGATAATGTTCGCATTATTCGTGGTCCTCAGTTTGCTGAAGACTCAAGCCCAATGTCTCACCCAATTCGTCCAGACAAAGTGATAGAAATGAATAATTTCTATACTTTAACTGTGTACGAAAAGGGCAGTGAAGTCATTCGTATGTACCATACATTATTGGGTGAGGAAGGCTTCCAGAAAGGGATGAAACTCTACTTTGAGCGCCACGATGGTACTGCGGCAACGTGTGAAGACTTTGTCTCAGCTATGGAAGATGCAAACGGCGTGGATCTAAAACAATTCCGTCTTTGGTACAGTCAGTCAGGAACACCAACAGTACGCGTCAGTAGTGAATATAATGCAGATGCAAACACTTACGCGCTGACTGTTGAACAATTTACTGAATCGACGCATGACCAAGCTGAAAAACAGGCGCTACATATTCCATTTGATATCGAATTGTACGATGCGAAAGGTCAAGTGATTCCGCTAGTTATCAACGGAAAATCAGTTAACAACGTACTTGATATCAAACAAGATACACAGACATTCGTATTCGAAAATGTTGCAGAAAAACCAGTGCCTTCATTGCTACGTGAATTTTCTGCACCAGTGAAACTGGAGTACGATTACAATGACGACGAGCTGATATTCTTGATGAAGCATGCGACCAATGATTTTGCTCGCTGGGATGCAAGCCAAATGTTGTTGGCAAAATACATTCGTCAAAATGTCATAAACGTTCAAGCAGGCAAAGAAATCCAGCTGTCTGAAGCGCTTATCGATGCATTTCGTGGCGTGATATTGGACGAAACTTTAGAGCCTGCATTTATTGCTCAAGTGCTTGCGCTACCGTCAATTAACGAGATTACTGGCTGGTATCAACAAGTTGACATTGATGCCGTGGACAAAGTGCTCAATAGCATTACAGTGTCACTTTCTTCGGCCCTCGAAGATGAACTCAGCGCCACATACCATACACTGAAACAATCGGAGTACTCGATCGATCATGACGCGATAGGCAAACGAGCGTTACGGAATCAGTGTCTGCAATTTTTAGCCTATACAGATGCGGGTAATCAGCTCGTTCAAGCGCAATATGAGTCTGCTAACAACATGACAGATACGATTGCGGCAATGACAGCAGCGAACAACGCAGGGCTAGAATGTCGTGAAGCACTGATGACTGATTACAGTGATAAATGGAAGCACGACGGTTTGGTGATGGATAAGTGGTTCATACTTCAAGGCAGCAATCCAGCAGAAAACGCACTCGAAGTAGTCAAAGAGACAATGGGGCATGAAGCCTTTAGCTTGAAAAACCCGAATCGTACCCGTAGCTTGATCGGTTCATTCCTAAATGCGAACCCAGTGCGCTTTCACGATAAGTCGGGAAGTGGCTATCAGTTTGCAGGTGAGATATTACGCCAGTTAAACGACTCAAATCCTCAAGTTGCCTCACGCATGATTGATCCACTTCTTAAGTTCCGTAAGTATGATGAAGCACGTCAATCGTTGATTCGCAACGAGCTTGAGAAGTTAAAAGCAATGGACAATCTAGCGAAAGACCTGTTCGAGAAAGTGACGAAAGCACTAGAAGAATAGCGACTAAGCTATAGGAAATAACAGTTAGATAGGAACGGAGAGTGGTCTCGATGACCACTCTTTAATTTATGAATCAGTATTACTTTACGCTCAATATTTCGTATCAGACCTTCGTATCACATTACTCAGGTGCCGCTAGCACTGTCCAAGTTGTGACTCACAATGGATTAAGAATACAGCTGCCAGCTACTCGATTTAGACCTTTTCTTAGTCAACTGGGGGTTCACGGTCAGTTTAGACTCACAACTGACCAAAATAATAAGTTTATAAAGTTAGAAACTCTGTCATAAATCGTATTTACAGAGAGTTAAATAGGAATCTCAATCACAGAATCGAACATTTCATTGATTTTCATGCCCATTAGTTGTTAAACATTTGTAAGTATGCTTTTACAATAAACAAACGCATTACCTATGCTTAGCTTAAGATTTTAAATTTGACGCTAAGTCCCCCTACAAAATAACAACGAATTCTAACGTGGAGTGTGAATATGACCGCGCGTGAAAATGTAGTGCCGGTTCTGCTTGAAAAAGTGTACCAACTGATTCAAGACAAACTTGAGCTTTCTCACCAAACGCTTGTAACCAAACTTGCTCAACACTTATTTAGGAACATCTCTGACGATGACCTAATCCAGAGGAATGAATCCGACCTGTATGGTGCGGTGGTCAGCCTTTGGCACCATATAAATGAAAAGAAACCCGAAGAGATTTCGGTTAGAGTTTTCAATCCAAACATTAGCCGCCAAGGTTGGCAATCGACACATACCATTGTTGAAGTTGTCGTACCAGATAGTCCGTTTCTAGTTGACTCCATCAAAATGGCTTTATCCCGTCTAGATTTGACTTGTCATTTAATGCTAAACAACCCAACCCAGTTAACAAGAGACAAGCAAGGTCATGTTACTGAGGTCAATGGTCAAGACGGGATGCTTCAAAGTCTGTTCCATATTGAAGTTGATCGCTTAACCAGCAAAGACGAAATGCAAGCATTGAAAGAAGAGCTACTGAGCATTTTTTCTGACACACGTTTAGTGGTTAATGACTGGCACCCGATGGTCGAAAAATTAAAGGCTGTCACTGATGAATTAGAACAAAACAAAGATCGTGTTTCTATCCAGGTAGAGCGCATCGGTGAAACCATCGCTTTTCTTCGTTGGTTGGGTGAACACAACTTTACCTTTATGGGCTATAAAGATTATGACCTTGTTGAAGTGAATGGCGATACAGAACTTAGACCAGCGAAAGAAAAGGGACTAGGTCTTTTTGCCGAAGATAAACGCGTTCGCAGTATTAAGCTTTCTGAGATGTCGGACTCAGCACGACTGGAAGCGAAAAAGCCTTACGCCTTGATCATTACGAAAGGTAACAAAGCGTCACGTATTCATCGTCCTGCTTATACCGATTACATTGGTATTAAAAAGTTTGACGAAAATGGCAAAGTTATCGGAGAACACCGTTTTTCTGGTCTCTACACTTCCGCGGTATACAACCAAGCGGTGCAGAGTATTCCATTAATTCGCGAAAAAGTTGATCGAATTTTGCTGGCAAGTGGTTACCGCCAAGGCTCTTATTCGTATAAAGCGCTGCACAACATCCTAGAAAACTACCCAAGAGATGAGTTGCTTCAAGCCAATGAAGAAGAGTTGCTTGAGGTGGGCACTGGCGTTGTGCAAATGCAAGACCGTGATCTATTGCGTCTGTTTGTACGCAAAGACCCATTTGGCCGCTTCTTTAGCTGTATGGTGTACGTCACTAAAGAGCGCTACAACACGGAGTTACGCCGACAAACACAACGCATATTTAAACAATACTTTGGCTGTGAGGAGGAGGTTGAATTTACCACATTCTTTTCTGAGAGTCCTTTAGCTAGAACCCATTACATCGTGCGTGTTGATAATAACAATATTGATGTAGACGTGAAGAAAATCGAGCAGAATTTAATGGAAGTTTCCACCTCTTGGGAAGACCGATTAAAAGAGTCGATCATTGAAAATCTAGGTGAAAGCAAAGGTCGTCCACTGTCAAAAGAATACATGAACGCTTTCCCTCGTTCATACAAAGAAGACATGATGCCAGGTTCTGCGGTTGCAGATATAGAACGCCTCGAATCGTTAAGTGATAACAATAAACTGGGGATGCTGTTCTACCGACCTCAAGAAGAGGGCACGGATTCTAAAGCTGTTCGCCTAAAACTCTATCACCGAGATGAACCGATTCATCTTTCTGACGTGATGCCAATGTTAGAAAACCTGGGGCTTCGCGTGATCGGAGAGTCACCTTATGAGATCGTGAAAAACAATGGACGTACATTTTGGATCCTTGATTTTTCAATGCTCCATAAAAGTGAGAAGAGCGTTGATCTTCGTGAAGCTCGCGATCGATTCCAGCAAGCGTTTGCCGCAATTTGGTCAGGCAACCTAGAAAGTGATGGCTTCAACCGACTACTGCTTGGTGCTTCACTAACGGGCCGAGAGATTTCCATCCTTCGAGCTTACGCTCGTTACATGCGACAAGTAGGTTTTCCATTTAGTCAGCAGTACATTGAAGATACGTTGAGCCATTATCCTGAGCTCGCAACAGGACTAGTAAAACTATTCGCTAAGCGTTTTGATCCGAAAAACAAAGGCAGTGAGAAAGGGCAAAATGATCTTGTCAAAAAACTCACCGAGCAATTGGATCGTGTCGAAAGTTTGGATGATGATCGTATTATTCGTCGTTACATGGAAATGATCATGGCGACGCTTCGTACGAACTATTATCAAACCGACGAAGACAAACAGCCTAAACCTTGGTTATCTCTGAAGATGAAACCAAGTGATATTCCAGAGATTCCACAGCCAGTTCCAGCATTTGAAATTTTTGTTTACGCTCCAGATATTGAAGGTGTTCACTTACGCGGAGGCAAAGTCGCTCGTGGTGGATTGCGTTGGTCAGATCGTCAAGAAGACTTCCGTACTGAAATTCTTGGTCTTGTTAAAGCACAACAAGTGAAGAACACGGTTATCGTTCCAGTCGGTGCAAAAGGAGGATTCGTTTGCAAGCGTCAACCATCATTAACGACTAGGGATGAAATTTTTGCCGAAGGTCAACGTTGTTACAAACGTTTTATTCGTGCTCTGCTCGATATTTCCGATAACATCATAGAAGGTGAAGTCGTACCACCAACGAATGTGATTCGACATGATGAAGATGATCCTTACTTAGTTGTTGCGGCCGATAAAGGCACTGCCACTTTCTCAGATTTAGCCAACTCGGTATCTGATGAATACAACTTCTGGTTAGGTGATGCATTTGCTTCTGGCGGTTCAAATGGTTACGACCATAAAGCTATGGGCATCACTGCAAAAGGTGGTTGGGAATCAGTGAAGCGTCATTTCCGCGAAATGGGAATTAACTGCCAAACCACTGACTTCACCGCTATCGGTGTGGGAGATATGGCGGGGGATGTTTTTGGTAATGGTATGCTCTTATCAAAACACATTCGTTTGCAAGCAGCATTTAACCACATGCATATATTTATCGACCCGAATCCTGACGCCGCAACAAGCTGGGAAGAACGAAACCGACTATTTAATCTTCCAAGATCGAGTTGGGAAGATTACAACAAAGCGTTGATTTCTCAAGGTGGTGGTATTTTCTCTCGTCGTTCAAAGTCGATTCAACTGTCGCCTGAAATCCAAAAAATGCTTGGTACCAAGAAAGCATCAATGGCGCCAAACGATCTGATTAAGACGATCTTAACCATGAAGGTTGATCTTTTATGGAATGGTGGCATCGGTACCTATGTCAAAGCGTCGACCGAAACACATACCGATGTTGGCGATCGAGCAAACGACATGTTACGTATCGATGGACGTGATCTAAGAGCGAAGGTGGTTGGCGAAGGCGGCAACTTAGGTATGACTCAACGCGGCCGTATCGAATACGCTTTGAACGGTGGCCGAGTGAATACTGACTTTGTTGACAATGTTGGTGGCGTTGATTGTTCAGATAATGAAGTCAATATCAAGATTTTCCTCAATGGTTTGGTTTCTAACGGCGATCTTACCGTTAAACAGCGCAACCAGATTCTAGAATCAATGGAAGAAGAAGTCGGTGACATTGTACTGGATGATGCGTATTGCCAATCAGAATCAATTTCGGTAACAGAACAACAGGGCGTTGGTATTGTTAAAGAACAAATTCGATTCATTCATACCATGGAGAAAGCAGGGTACTTAGATCGAGTATTAGAATACATCCCAGATGATGAAACCCTAATAGAACGCGAAAAACAAGGTGTTGGTCTAACCCGACCAGAGTTATCTGTATTGGTGGCTTATGGAAAAATGGTTCTGAAACAGCAGCTGGTCACCGACGAAATCGCGAATGATGAGTTTCATGCCAAACAGCTTGTTGCCTATTTCCCAAGTGCGTTACGCCGTAACTATAAGGCGCAAATGGTCAACCACCCATTGCGCGCTGAGATTATTGCGACTGCGCTTGCTAATCAGATGGTCAATGAGATGGGATGCAACTTTGTTACTCGTCTTCAAGAAGAGACAGGTGCAACCGTCGTTGATATTACTAACGCGTATAGCGCCGCCCGAGAAATATTCGGCTTTGCTGAGATATTAGAACAAACGCGAGCTTTGGACAACATCGCAACAGCGGATTCTCAGTATGAGATCCTGTTCAATATCCGTCGAGCACTGCGTCGAATTTCAAGATGGCTGTTACGCAATCGTAGTAGTAAGTCTACGGTGGCAGAACTCATTGCTATGTATCAGCATGACGTTAATGTTGTGGCAGATACCTTGGATACGATGTTGGTAGAATCAGAAGTCGAAGAGCATAATGATCTCGCTAACAACTGGATCAAAAAAGGGATCGAGGAAAAGCTTGCGCATCAAGTATCACGTTTAACGAGCCTCCAATGCGCGTTGGATATTTCGTCCATCGCCAAAGAGACGGGAAAAACAGTCGAGCAGACGTCCAAACTATACTTTAACTTGGGTGACCGCCTATCACTACATTGGTTCTTGAAGCAAATTAATAGCCAAGCAGTGGATAACAACTGGCAGGCACTTGCGAGAGCTGCATTCCGTGAAGATTTGGACTGGCAGCAACGCCAGTTGACTGCACAAGTTTTGAATTGTGCATGTGCATCGGACGAGCTTGACGTCATGGCAGCCCTGGAAGAGTGGATGGATGTGAATGAGCCTTCTTTGCATCGTTGGGAAAGTATTCTTAATGAATTCAAAGTTGGATCGATGCATGAGTTTGCCAAATTCTCTGTTGCACTGCGTGAGCTGGTACTACTCAACTTAAATTGCTCATCCAAGGATTAGGGCCGGAGTAGGTGGTTAGTTACTCCTCATTTCTATAGATAAGCAGAAATGAAATAGACAAGAACGACCAAGTAAAAGCCCCCAAATGTATACATCTGGGGGCTTTTTTAATGCAAACTTAACGTAGACAACCCAAATTTGGTTACGCTGTCACGTGTGTTTTTGTGTTTAACACATGAGCAAACGATTACATTCAATGAGAAAATATGAACTTTCTCAAAAATAAAGCCACTTTAACTTGTTGATTTTAAAGTAAGTATAAAATATTAACTTTGTATTTTAGCTAATACGTGCATTTCCATTGAATTGAGATAGAAAACAGTAAATAATATTGACCCGTTTACACGGGGCTTTTTTCTTTCGGAGGCACAATGCTTTACCGTCTAGCCAGAACTGGCTTTTTTCAACTTGATGCCGAAAAGGCACATGACCTTGCTATCAAGAACTTCAAACGTTTTACCGGCACTCCTCTCGATATTTTTTATCGTCAACAGTTACCTCATCGTCCAGTCGAATGCATGGGACTCACTTTTCGTAACCCTGTCGGCCTGGCCGCAGGATTAGATAAAAATGGTGAATGCATCGAAGCATTTGACGCTATGGGTTTTGGATTCGTAGAGGTCGGTACCGTGACTCCTCGTCCCCAACCTGGTAATGATAAACCTCGTTTGTTCCGATTGATCCAAGCGGAAGGCATCATCAACCGAATGGGCTTTAACAACTTAGGTGTCGATCACTTAGTTGAAAATGTTAAACAAGCCAAGTTCGATTGTGTTTTGGGCATCAATATTGGTAAGAACAAAGACACGCCGATAGAGAATGGGGCAGAGGACTACCTGATTTGTATGGAAAAAGTGTACGAATACGCAGGTTACATCGCAGTCAATATATCTTCACCAAATACTCCAGGGTTACGCTCGTTGCAATATGGCGAAGCGCTTGATGATTTGCTTTCCGAACTTAAAACGAAACAGGCAGAACTGGCAGAAAAATACGGTAAGTACGTACCGTTGGCATTAAAAATCGCACCGGATTTGAGTGATGACGAAATTACTCAGATTTGTGGCTCTTTAGTGAAAAACAATATCGATGGCGTTATTGCAACGAATACGACACTTGATAGAGCGGTTGTAGAGGGAATGAAGCATGCTAATGAGGCCGGTGGATTGAGCGGTCGTCCAGTACAGTCTCGCTCTACAGAAGTTGTCCGTAAACTTCATGAAGAACTTGGAGACAAACTGCCAATCATTGGAGTGGGTGGTATCGACTCTTTTGTTGCTGCAAAAGAAAAACTCATGGCAGGTGCGCAATTGGTTCAAGTTTATACTGGCTTTATTTACCATGGTCCAGGTTTAGTACGCGATATTGTTAAAAACGTATAGCGACACTCAACAAAAGTATAAATCAGCGACAATTTGACCAAGAAAAAGAGGAATTTGTTTCCTCTTTTTTTTTATCCGTTCATTTGTAAAATTTAAGTATTCAAGAGTAGGTAATTAAGCTTCTTACCTCTTTATCACTGATATACAACTAGTTAAGAGAGAATGGAATAATGCTTAAACCCAGCGACAAATGGAATTGGTATTTTGACGAGCATAAAGCTTGCTTAATGCTGGACCTGGGGGAGGACATGATTTTTCAAACCAACCTCCCTCGAAAACTATTGGTCAACTGTGCCTTCTCAATCAACGAATTCACCGTAGATGACGCCAGCGCGTTTCAAACCTTCAACGAACGCATCCGTTGTCTCGACATCAGTGAATACCGCCAAGCTGAACTCACTCTATACTGCGTAGCGGCTAAACGCTTTCATAAACCAGTACAACCCAAAAGTTGGTTCTTTGATGCTCAATCTGTTGGTCATGAGCCAGAAGAAGGGGACATGGTCTTCTTAACCAATCAATATTCAGATGGTGTATTTATTGTTCTTGAACCTGGAGAAACGTCCAGTTTATGTGCTTATGTTGGTCAAGATGAGTTTGTTTTAGACGGTAACAAGGCACTAGAGTTTGGTCAGCCTATCAAAGTTATGCACGATCGCATGTCTTGCGCCAACCATTTATTCGTTATCGCACCGATGGCAATGGTTGGCTAACCCCTTTTTAGATTCCTTATTTCGTTCCTTTGTTTGCTTTAATCGACCAGTATGGGTCGATTTTTTTTTGTCCTTATCTTTATTGATTCTCCCGAGCTGATGATTACCAAAGTCATTTTGTAATGAAATTGAACGCTTTATAGACAAATAACTATGAAGCAAGTCACCTTTGTTCTACTTTTTTTCTTAATATTTTCTCAAAAATTAGGCAATCTCCTGCCTAATATTTCACCGTTTATTCCTCTATAAGAGCATTTTGAAAGTAAATTACAGGGTTAATTTTCATCTGGTATATACCAAAATTAACGTAAATAAGTATTCACTTCTCTGATTTGAACCATATATCAATGGGGAGCCGAATCCGTGATAAAGGAGCGTATTTAATTAATGTCGGAACTTTCAGATCAAAATCATCAAGTGATTTAATGCTAGAAGTCACAGTGCTGGCGAGGCTACGAACAAAGTTAGACCTGCTGAGGCACTCTTCTTATGCTGAACTAGATGTAAACTGGTGAGTGTTTGCGCTAACGAGTAGGAAATTGTCTTTAAAAACGAGGCATTGATCGTAAAGTCAGGTATAATTGAAGCCATTTTTTATCAGCGAAAGAACACTATGAATCAATATCTCGCGGTAACTTCAAATGGCATGGAAAACTTGCTTGCTGAAGAACTGACTAAACTAGGCATCGAAAGTGCGAAACCAGTACAGGCAGGCGTAAAATTTACAGCAACCAATGAACAAGTTTATCGCTGTTGTTTGTGGAGCCGCTTGGCGTCTCGATTTGTACGTGTATTAGCTGAATTTAACTGTAACAGCGACATGGATTTGTACCTGTCGACCATGGCCATTAATTGGGTCAATCAGTTCCACAGTTCTAAACGTTTTGTCGTCGATTTTAACGGTACCAACCGTGAAATTCGCAACAGTCAATACGGTGCAATGAAAGTCAAAGATGGCATCGTTGATTGTTTTGAAAAGAAAGGTTTGCCTCGCCCAAACATTAGTAAAGAACAACCAGATGTGCGTGTTCATGTTCGCTTGCACAAGGAAAAAGCGTTGCTTGGTGTTGATATGGTAGGGAGTGGTCTTCATCAACGGGGTTACCGTCCAGAATCGGGGCGTGCACCGCTTCGTGAAACACTCGCAGCCGCAATTATTCAACGCTGTGGTTGGGATGGACATCAGCCGTTGCTGGACCCAATGTGTGGATCTGGCACGCTGTTAATCGAAGCGGCGATGATGGCGGCAAATATGGCGCCAGGTGTAAAACGTAAACAGTGGTGTTTTGAGTCTTTAGAAGACTTTGAACCAGAAGTATGGGCGGAAATTAAATCGGAAGCAAACGTACAGGCTCGCCGAGGTGTCAAAAAAGTTGACGCAAAGTTTTTCGGTTTCGATAACGACCCTAAAGTATTGAAAGTTGCGCAAGATAACGCACGTCGTGCTGGTGTTGAAGAGCTTATCGAGTTCACTCTTGGTGATGCTGCAACGATTAAGCGTCCATCAGGATTCGAACATGGTGTGATTGTATCAAACCCACCCTATGGTGAACGTTTGGGGACGGAACCGGGTTTGATAGCATTGTATACGGCTTTCGGTGGTCAGCTTAAATCTGAGTTTGGTGGCTGCAAAGCGTCTATTTTCTCGAGTTCAGATGAGCTACTGAGTTGTTTACGTATGCGTGCTGACAAACAGTTCAAACTCAACAACGGTGCGTTACCGTGTCACCAAAAAAACTACAGCATTGCTGAGCGTACTGAGGAAGAAGTAAGAGGCGCAGATAAGCCGGTTCAAATCGCTCCCGACTTCTCTAATCGTCTGAAAAAGAACATGGGTAAGATCGGTAAGTGGGCTCGCAAAGAAGAACTTGATTGCTACCGTATCTACGATGCCGATCTTCCTGAATACAATGTTGCTATTGATGTCTACGGTAACCAAATTGTCATTCAAGAGTACGCAGCACCCAAAAACATCCCTGAAGAAAAAGCAAAGCGTCGATTGACTGATATCATTCGTGCAACCATTCAGGTAACGGGTGTTGAAGCGAATAAGGTAGTACTTAAGGTTCGTGAAAAGCAAAAAGGGCGTAATCAGTATCAAAAATTAGGTCAGGTGTCGGAAACTCTAGAAGTCCATGAATACGGTGTGAAGCTGATTGTAAATCTTCACGACTACCTTGATACTGGTCTTTTCCTTGATCATAAGATTACTCGTCGTCGACTAGGCGAAATGGCAAAAGGAAAGGATTTCTTAAACCTATTCGCCTATACAGGTAGTGCTACGGTCCACGCTGCGGTTGGTGGTGCTCGATCAACCACTACTGTCGACATGTCGAATACGTACTTAAATTGGGCAAAGGACAATATGCAGCTTAACGGCTGTGTAGGGCGTCAACATCGATTTGAACAAGCAGACTGTCTTCAATGGTTAGAAAACGCGAAAGGTGAATACGATCTTATTTTTATTGATCCACCAACCTTCTCAAACTCTAAGCGAATGGAGGCGTCTTTTGACGTACAACGAGACCACATTAAGTTGATGGCTAATCTTAAGCGTCTACTTAGAGATGGTGGCACGATTGTATTCTCAAACAACAAGCGCCACTTTAAGATGGACGAAGCTGCGTTAGCTGAACTAGGATTGAAGGCTCAAAATATTTCGTCACAAACACTGCCGTTAGACTTTGCTCGCAACAAACACATCCACAACTGTTGGATAGTGACACACGCAGACTAATAGATTGATGTTAAAAAGGATTTGATGTGCTGATATTGTATAGCACTGAGGGATGCCATCTATGTGAGATGGCATTTGCTTTGGTGGAAAACGTCGGTTTGGCAAAACAGACAGACATCGTTGATATTGCATTCGATAACGATCTCTTTTCTCGTTACGGTGTCACAATTCCTGTATTAAAATATCAAGAATCTGAGTTGAACTGGCCGTTTGACTTGGAACAACTCACAAACTGGTTGGAATATAATGGCATTACTTACCATACATAATGCTCAACTTGCATTTGGCGACCACCCACTACTCGATCACGCAGAGTTCGCTTTACAAGAAAACGAACGTGTGTGTTTAGTAGGGCGAAACGGTGCCGGTAAATCAACATTAATGAAAGTGTTAGCCGGTGACATCGTGTTAGATGACGGCAAAATACAAGTGACGCAGGATGTCGTCGTCTCTCGCTTAGAACAAGATCCACCGCGTAACCAAGAAGGGACGGTATACGAATATGTATCGGGCGGTTTGGCTGAAATTGGCGAACAATTAAAGATCTACCACGATCTTCTCGATCTTGTTGCGAGTGACCCAAGCGAAAAACACATTAACCGACTTGCAAAAGTTCAGGAACAGCTCGATCACTCCAATGCATGGCGTTTTGATGATCGCGTTAAAAACGTCCTGAGTGCACTGAAGTTGAGCCCTGAAACGAAACTGAGCGATTTATCGGGCGGCTGGCAACGCAAAGCGGCTTTGGCTCGTGCGTTGGTTTGCGATCCAGACGTATTGCTCTTAGATGAGCCGACTAACCACCTTGATGTCACTACCATCGAATGGTTAGAAAACTTCCTTAAGGATTTTAAGGGTTCGATCATCTTCATTTCACACGACCGTGCTTTTATTAAATCAATGGCAACACGTATTGTGGATCTGGATCGTGGGCAACTTGCGTCTTTTCCTGGTGATTACGAAAACTATCTGACAGAAAAAGAAGAGATGCTTCGTGTCGAAGAAATGCAAAATGCTGAATTCGACAAGAAACTCGCACAAGAAGAAGTCTGGATTCGTCAGGGAATTAAAGCACGTCGTACGCGAAATGAAGGGCGTGTGCGTGCGCTTAAAAAGTTACGTGAAGAACGCCGAGATCGTCGTGATGTACAAGGTAAAGTGAATCTCAATATCGATGATGCATCTCGTTCGGGTAAAATTGTTTTTGAAGCAGAAAATATCGCCTTTTCTTATGACGGTAAGAAAATCGTTGATGATTTCAGCTTCAATATCATGCGCGGCGATCGTATCGCATTAATCGGACCAAATGGCTGTGGTAAGAGTACTGTACTTAAGTTACTGTTGGGACAGTTGGAAACACAAGCTGGTCGCTTGCATTGTGGCACGAAGCTTGAGGTCGCGTATTTTGATCAATACCGTGAGATTCTTGATCCCGAAAAAACGGTGATTGATAACCTGGCCGATGGTAAACAAGAAGTGATGGTCGGCGGGCGACAGCGCCATGCACTTAGCTACCTTCAAGATTTCTTGTTTGCACCAAAACGAGCCCGAACGCCCGTAAAAGCGCTTTCTGGTGGCGAAAAAAATCGCCTATTGCTTGCCCGTATCTTGCTGAAACCAAACAACTTACTTATTCTCGATGAACCAACTAACGATTTGGATATCGAAACGTTGGAACTTTTAGAAGAAATGCTTGCCAACTATCAGGGTACGTTACTCTTGGTGAGTCACGATCGTGAGTTTGTTGATAATACGGTTACAACGAGCTGGATCTTCGAAGGGGACGGTATCATTGAAGAGTTTGTCGGTGGTTATCATGATGCAAGGCAGCAACGTGACCAAGCATTAGCGACACGTCAAACGACTGAAAAAGCAGAAACGAAAACGAAAGTGGTTGAGGAAACTCCCAAAACAGCTCAACCTAAGAACAATTCGAAGAAGTTATCATATAAGCTACAGAGAGAGTTAGAGTCTCTTCCAGCGAAATTAGAACAATTAGAGTCGGATATTGAGGCACTGCAGGAACAAGTGAATGACCCGGAATTCTTCGCTAAGCCTGTAGATCAGACTCAACCCGTATTGGAACAGCTAACTGCTTTTGAGCAGGAGTTGGAAATCGCCTTCGAGAGATGGGAAGAACTCGAAGCAATGCAACAGGATAGTTAAGAATTCAATGAGTTGTAGTAACACACTAAAATTAACGACCATCGCGATGATGGTTGGCACAGCAATGAGCGCAAATGCCGCATTGTATCAAGTTGTCGAGGTTTCACCTCAAGATCATGGGTCTAACGGTGACTACGAAACCGCTTATGGCGTGGCGATTCAACAAGGTGATGTCGAAGATGTATCGACGGGTTCGCCTTTTGCGTTAGGGTGTTTTGATGCAGCGGCTAACTGTACAGCAGAGCAGTTCAAGCTTGCATTAGAAACGCGTTCAACCCAGATTTCTTCAGGCCAAGCGGTTGATGGCAACAGCTACAGAGAAGAAGTGCCTTTTGCTATGGATGCGGGTTTTTACTACCTTGAGGAGCGTGATGACTTTGAAAACTATTGTAAACGTCACCTTGGCTACAACACTTGCGACTCTTGGGCACGACTTAACTGGGCTCCTTGGAATAAGGAACGCAACGAGAAAGATTACGCGTCCAATGCGTTAGCGTTTGTTGAGGATGAAGGTGGTGCGTATTCAAACCAATACAATAATATAATTAATAGCCTTACCGCTGATGGCTATGTAGTGGGTAACCAAAGTATTGTCAGCGCGGATGATTCCTCAACTCTCGAAACTCGCAATACGGTTGTTGCGCCTGTGGTGCCAAACATCATTACTGGTGACGATGATGCAGAAGTGGTGGCAAGCCGAGCTTGGGCAACCAATGGCGTTTTCACGGTAGGTAGTGTTTCTAGAAAGGCGAATAACACCAATGGCACACACCATACTTCAAAAGCCGCAATCTGGGACCAAAACGGTAATGTCTCTGAGCTTGGCTGGCCGAGCGCGAAGTCTAAAGAAAACGAGCGTCTAGCCCAAGGCAGTATGCGTGACGTGGTTGTTGATGGCACGACCGTTTACGGCGTTGGCTACAATACTTATGACAACGATCGTAACCAGCTAAACGCGACCGTTTTTGTTGGTGAACTCAGTTCAGAAGGCGTAATTGATGACTCGGTCACTTGGCAAAACAAAGTGGTTAGCGGTGCACGCCAAAGAGAGAGTGGAGAGAGCATTCACTCCAATTCACGTTTAACTGATGTGAACGATCAATTTGTCGCGGTTGGTGAAGCGAAGCGAAGCAAAGTACAATCGGGTGCCTATGCAAATCGTTTGTTTGTTGTGAATGATGTTCGCTCTGACAGCATCAGTGCAAGCTATCTTACCTCTGGAATCTTTTTTGATGGTGCGGGTGGTAAAATTGGCTCGATTAACAACTACAACGAGATTGTTGGTCAGTTAGACGCTAACTCAATCCGTGAGCAAGACGGTAAGGCACGCCGTAAACGCGCTTTCATCTACCCATACAGTGGTAATGGCACAAATTCCGACCGTGCAGACACATTGTTTAGTAGTAAAGCTTGGTTCTTGGATGACTTAACCAATGGTGATGCAAATGATGCTATATCAGAAGCAAACAATGAATTCCGTATCATAGATGCGACCGATATTAACGATGCGGGTGTGATCTCTGGTACGGCGTTGAAGTGTGCGGGTGGTTACCGTTCTACAGACAACAACGCTTCTTGTGATGGCACTGAAGAAGTCGTCGCCGTTAAGTTGCTTCCGATCCCTGATGCGACGAGTGATGATATTGTGACTCGCAGCATAGAAGTAGAAAACGCAGAGCGCAGTGGAGCAGGCTTTGGTTGGTTAACTTTGACCATGCTAGGTCTACTTGGGTTCCGCAGAAAATATTAAAAATTTTCATTTCAAGCCCAGACTCACAGAAATGAGTCTGGGCTTTTTTATGTCTTGAGAAAATCCGAAACTTGATCGATTCTTATAAGTGGAGTCATAAAAACTCCATCAAAGTTTCACAAAAACAGAAGTACGTTTTTAAATGGATCTGTATGAGGAATTAACTATGAAGAGACAAAAGCGTGATCGCCTAGAACGAGCTCAATCTCAAGGCTACAAAGCTGGATTAAATGGAAGGTCTCAAGAGGCTTGCCCATATCAGCAAGTTGACGCTCGGTCGTATTGGTTAGGTGGTTGGCGTGATGCCAGAGATGAAAAAAACTCTGGTCTCTATAAATAACTCCCACATACATATGTAAGGATCTGAAAGGGCTCATAGGAGCCTTTTCTGCATTTATGCGATTGCTTCTATTTATCGGCAATAAAAAAGGCTCCAAGCGGAACCTTTCATTATTTTTTAAGATAGCTTCAAGATTGTTCTAGAAGTTTGAAGTATCTTGGAATAGACCGACTTTAAGGTCTTTCGCCACGTAGATCTCTTTGCCGTCAACGCATACTCGGCCATCGGCTAGCCCCATGACTAGCTTGCGGTTTACAACGCGCTTCATATGGATTTCATAAGTGACTTTCTTCGCGGTAGGAAGAATTTGACCGGTAAATTTCACTTCACCGACGCCTAGAGCACGTCCTTTACCTTTGCCGCCGACCCAACCAAGGTAGAAGCCTACAAGTTGCCACATCGCATCTAAGCCAAGACAGCCAGGCATAACAGGGTCACCAGGGAAGTGACAATCAAAGAACCAAAGATCCGGAGTAATATCTAATTCCGCAAGAATTAAACCCTTGCCGTAATCACCTTCGGTTTCTGACATTTTGGAAATACGATCCATCATCAGCATGTTTGGTGCAGGAAGTTGTGGATAACCCGGACCGAACAGTTCACCTTGGCTAGAAGCAAGAAGATCATCACGGTTATAAGAATCACGTTTGTTTTGCATTATCAATTACTCCAATTTTTGACAGACGCATCTTAGTGAACACGTGTAAGCTAAACAACTCCGATCAGTGCTTAACAAACCAGTTTTTGATGCGCTGCACAATTCCTTCTGAATGCTCGTGCCTTTCAAAGTTGTCAATACGTTCGGCAATTTTCTCAATAATACTGCCTTCTTCGCCTCGAAATGGCTTGTTCATTAAGATTGGGATGGCCTCATCAACCGTCGATACGGCCCAGATGTTAAACTGACCATTTTGAACACTTTCAATGACATCTTTGTGTAAGGCGAGATGCTTTAAATTAGATTTAGGCATAATAACGCCTTGATGTCCAGTAAACCCCTGATGCTTACAGACTTGATAAAAGCCTTCGATTTTCTCGTTCAATCCACCGACGGCCTGAACTCGACCAAATTGATCCACAGCGCCTGTTACCGCAATTTGTTGGTTTACAGGTGACTCAGACAGCGCACTAACAAAACAGCATAACTCAGCGAGAGATGCACTATCTCCATCGACTTCACTGTAGGATTGTTCGAATACAATCGAAGCAGAATAAGGTAACGGTTCATCAAGATTCATTGCAGAACTCAGAAAAGCTTGCATGATCATCATTCCTTTTGCGTGAAGGTTTCCGCCCAATTCCGCTTTACGTTCGACATCAGAGACATCACCATCACCAAAATGAATAACACAGGAAATACGTGCAGGTTCACCGTAAGAGACAGGGTGGCCGGCCATTTCAATCACCGTTAATCCATTAATCTGACCAATATGCTCACCTGTGGTTTCAATGATCACCTGACCATCAAGAATGTCATAGACTGCACGTTGAGGCAGATACGATTCGCGATAATACTTGTCGTCTATCGCTTTATCTATCGCATCGTAGCTGATTACATCGCTGTCGCTGTGTTGGCAGGCAAGATTGAGCAGTTGGCTATGCCAAAGAACGCCAAGGGGCAGATAATGCTGATCCTCAGTGTATCGCATACCTGCAAGCATTAATCTTCTTAAAGCTGGCTCATCTAAAGTAGGGAGCTTGTATTCAGAGCATAACCAGTTAACAAAACCGAGATACAGCGTTAAATTCGTTTCAGAAAGGTGTATGTCTTCTTCAACTTCCGTGTACATACTAAAGCCGGAAGTAAAGTCGTCATCCACATATTCTAGATCAGCCAACTGGCTGCGATCTCCGGTCACGATAAGTTTCACATCGTACGTGTTGGCGTTGACAGCTTCAGAAGCAAGTCGGTTAGGGCTTAGGTTCATCGGAGCGAAAGCTTGCTTTTGAATCGCGGACTTAATTGCTGGCCAGTACCCAGGGTTCGCCAGAATTAAATTGGCAGGCACGATCAAATATCCGCCATTGGCCTTCGACATTAAACCAGCTTCAAATGTCACTTCGCCTGTCGGGCTAGTGCAATAGCGATCAAATAAGATCTTGATATCAAGAGATTCCGTAGAGACAACGGGGATTGAAGCGCAATTTTCCAACGCGTCACAGATAAAACCACGGTATATTGAATTATCAACACTGTTAACCAGTAATACCCGAGTAAGGCTATTCATACTAGTAAAACGGGAGATTGTGGCCGACAGTCGGGGCTGCAAATCGAGAAATGTTTTTTCAGGTAGTGTTGAAGCAGACTTCAAAAGCGCTTCGTATTGATCGAACGAAGGCGTAACGTCTTGCCAATTAAGTTGGTTCATTAAATATCATCATAAATTAGTCTCTTGTCGCCATTATATACTTAAATGGCGTTGAGATGCAGGTTTCACCACTTTGATTCACTCTCGGTGAGTGTTGGCAAACAAACACGAAAATTTTGTTGGGTGATATTTAGACAAATGGGTGATCAACATCGATACTTCAGACAGATTTGTTTGCTTGAACGTAACGTTATGGGTTACGCTGTCACCAGATACTATTCACGGGTCGGAAAGGATGAAATATCAGCAACTTGAAAATTTAGAATGCGGTTGGAAATGGACGTATCTGATAAAAAAGTGGAAGGACGGAGAGGCAATTACTCGACATATTGACTCGAGTGAAGCTGATGCTGCTATCCAAGAGCTGCGTGGCCTCGAGCACGAGCCAACCCTTGTTCTCGCTTGGATTGAAAATCATATGTCAGAAGAGCTAGACAACAAGCTTAAACAGGCGATCCGTGCCAAACGAAAACGCCACTTTAACTCAGAACAAGTTCATACAAAGAAAAAGTCGATTGATCTGGACTATCGCGTCTGGGAGAAGCTTTCAAATCGTGCGAACGAACTAGGCTGTACGCTTTCCGATGCTATTGAATACCTTGTCTCTGAAGCATCAAGAAGCGAGAAAGCGAGTAAAAAGGTAACGTCAATTAAAGAAGATTTGAGTAAGCTACTGTCCAGTTAAGGAGTGCAAATGTTATACGTAATATTGATCGCTGCTGTTGTTATTTTTTGGCTTATCGCTGTTGATAGACCGGTACTCAAAGTCTCCTTTAGCGATGGGAAAATAAGTAAAGTGAAAGGGCATCTTCCACCAACTTTTAAACACAATTTGGAAGATATTAGCGAACATAACCCGTTCACTGGTGAGATGAAAGTCTACAACCAGCGCACAGGCATGCGCTTGGTATTCTCAAAACAAGTACCGAAGAAGACTCAACAAAGGATCAGGAACGTTTTTCCTCATCAAGGTTTTAAAACCAGCAAAGGTAAAAAGCGCGCATAGCGGACTTCAAACAGTGTCCATCTGATGTTTCTTAACCATTACTTATCCGTGTTAAATGGGACGCAAAACTGCGTCCCATTTTTGTATTAGCATCATTAAAAATTAATGATAAGCCAATGATTTAACGATAGATAAGTAAAGCTCAATGAAAAGATACGTTGTCACGTTTATAACTTTGGTTTCTCTTAGTTTTCCGGCCTTGTCGGACGATGCAGAAACAAACCCGCTTGCTAGAAAGATAAAGAAACAGCTACAAAGTAAAGTGAGCGGTAGGTTCGATGGCTATCACGGTTACTGTGACGTGATGATAGAAATGGAGCACAAGGGCAGTAAAGCCAGAATAAAACGCGTATCTGGCACCGGAGACAAAAAAGTCTGCCAATACGTAAAGTCCAATTTAAAACTAGGGAAACGTTTTCGTTACCAGTTCCCAGAGAAGTATATAAGACTCCATATTTCAACGGGTTAATGAATATCTCCAGATGCTAAATGATTAAACCAAGGTTACAGGGTAACGAACATGGAGCCCAACAATACTATACGGAGAGTAATATGTTTATAGCGGTGTACGAATTCGAAATAAAAGAAGGAACAGAGTCTCTATTTCGAAGAGCCTGGCTTGAAGTGACCAAAAGCATTTATCAGAATTGCGGGAGCTTTGGCTCTAGGCTCCACACATCCGAGAGACCCAATATTTTAGTTGGCTACGCGCAATGGCCAAGCAAAGCACAATGGGAAAAAGACCATCAACTAACGGACGCACTTTATCAAAAAGCACGAAATGAAATGCGTGATTGTCTCGTCCAATCCAAAACAGTGTATAAACTGGAAGTCTGTGATGATTATTTGCAAGAGACATTAGTCCCAAATGTTTCCTAGAGACCGGAAGGTGTGCACCGAGGCTTAGAGAAAGTATGAAAGTGAATGTGTTTAGCTCTGTTGATTACGTTAAAAAGTAAAAGACATGCTACTATGCGGGTCAGTATGCATATGATCGGGAAGTGGAATCAAAAGTGGTTGAATTAATAGCAATTTTATCGTTTATTTTTGTTATCTATCTGTTCAAAAGAACAAATAAAAACAGTAACGACAAAGCGGAAATAGAGCCTTTTACTGCGTCAAATACTAGCCTGCAAACAAGGGCAAATGCACTGAAAAAGAAACCTGTACCTCACAAAAAGAACGACTATCTTTGTTCAAAAAGTGAAAACGGTTTCTATCAGGTTCTTTTGAGAGTTTTGCCTTCAGACTATATTGTACATTGCCAAGTATCGATGATGGCGTTGATTCAGCCAGTAAACTTTAAAGATAATTCAAAGACTTGGGCTAAGAGAATAGATTACGTCATAACTGATCGAGATACGAAGATACTCGCCGTTATTGAGTTGGACGACTCTTCGCATCGGCAGAAGAAGCGCCAAGAGCGCGATTCATATGTAAACTCCGCTTTTCAAGGGCATCACAAACTAATTCGAATCGAAGCTCAGAGCAATTATGACCCCGTAGTAATTGCGTCTCTTTTAGAGAGAGATACACTTATCAAATGCAACGCTCTATAGCCCGTTCAGAAATATGGATAGGACGACCACCAGATTTTAAGCCGAGTAGGGAGCCGATACCGTGAGCGTGTCGATTGACCTCGACGGGCTTCACCGTCAAATTGACATTTTCTTTCCAAAATCGAAGCCAAAAAAAGCCGAACCTTATTAGCGATGGGGTTCGGCTTTTTGTTTTTTTTGTATCATGATAATTTATCCATCAACTAATTGAATGGATTTAAGATCATGAGAGCTTTTTTTGTTAACTCTTACAAGTGGGTGAGATTTTTTTACAAATGGTCATTCCATCATAAAACTCATGCTGAAAGTTGGCGTAAGGCTGGCGTATTCTTTCTTACTGTAGGTGCAATTACCTTCATGCAAGTTACTTTAGTTCTTATGCCTATGGAAAAGGAAGGAAACTTCAATCTCTACGAAGTAGAAAGAATTGAACAGATTGATATAAAAAAAATACTTGAACATGAGTGCAAGTTAGACAGCAAGGCGTATACGCAATGCTCTGTAGCCCAATATCATTTAAATAATGTAAATGTGTTATTGCCAATTTTTAAAAACGTAAGTCTTGTGGCTATTACACTCGGCATAATGCTTCTGTTCCTTTATTTAATTAGTTGTTTGGAGAAGAAGCCCGAAGAATTCGCGTCGTGGGTTGCAGAGCATCATAAAGATACGTCCTTAGATGGAAAACGTGATAACAAAGAGGATGTTCGTAGTTCAATTGACAATCAGAATGTTAGCTAGAAGTATCGGAGACTAGACAGCAAAATGGCTCATGATTTAGAAAATTGAACATTCAGACCAATTCATTTATCTATTCTTAGACTTAGTCGGTATCCATTCGGCGGCTTTCATTCTACGGCCGCCACGAAACGGCAACACATTTTCTTTTGCGGGGTAAATCTTGGGTTGGTCTACGTGACCATGCTTTTCGACAAGCTGGCGATGTTCATCACGCCAGAACACAAAGCTTTCCAATTCTTTAGGGTTGAACTCACGACCGGACGGCGTGATAAACACCGCACGTTTCTCACAGATTCGAAATCCTGACCAACGCACGTCATTAGGCAAGTAACCAAGCGATTTAATGAGTAGCAGTTTTTCCGCCATGGGATTGATGGGAACCGTGCCATCTAACCAACGGGTAATTGTTGGTTTGGACACGTGAAAAAACTCAGCGCCTTGCTTGATGGACGTAAACTCACGCCAATAAAGTGTGCGGAATGATTCGTGAAACATGACAACGCTCGCAATTTGGATAACAGGCTAAAAATATTTTTCTTGGTGTTTTTGCCGATACCGAACGCAACATTATGTGGCGGTCGGGGTTTTCGGTGTTTTTTGTAGATTGTTCAAAATGAACGATACAAATAGTACAAGTAACTTGAGTTATGGAAATGGACAAAATAAAAAATTACAGCCCGGTTATCAGACACTTATGTAATAGCTCATCAAAGTGTTAGCCTTTGTTAACAACCAACCCCTATGTTATTCCCACTTTAAAATGTCCTATTGTCAGCAAAGTAGAAATGTCCGGTTAGATAAGTTGAGCAAGTAGGAGAGTCAACGTTTATTGGTACTGGCTTTGAAGGTCTCAGGGTTGATTAATACCGGGTTGATGATTCGTAACTGCTCCTGGATCGCCCGTTGTTGAGCCCGTCGTTTTGGGGCACTTTTGCTGCGTGAACGTTTCTGTTGTTGCTCGAATTCATCTTGTTGCTGTTGGGCAAATTTTAAAACTTGTCCTAACCGTTTGTTGTCGACGATTTGAGTCTGTTGAACGTGCTCAAGCTTATCAAAGGTTTTGAAAGGTAGCTTGCGATGGCCGTAAAGAATGGCGATGTCGCCGTTTGGGTAGTCCAATACTTTGACGTTCTCATGCACCAGTCGGGCGTTTTCTTCCGTATTTTCAATTAAGTAAACCACTTTATCGTACTGAAAGGTCAACGCGTTGGAGAGCTTACGAATTTCCTGCCAACTGAAAATATCGTCAAGTTCCTGCGGGGTTTCCCGAACTTTGCGGTGCATGTCTTTTGGATAGTGCGCCGGTTTGGCGAAGCGTCGGTTAAAATCAGCGATGAAGTAGGGAAGCCAGGCATTGGCGTGTTCCATATTATCAATACCTTGCAGACGCATTTCTTTCACTAAGCGATCCTGTAACGTTTGATTGGCTCTCTCGACACGGCCTTTGGCCTGCGAGCTGTTGGCACAAATCAGCTCTATACCCAGTTCGCGTAATATACGCCCATACTGAGTCTGGCCAACTTGCTTGTGTTTTTCTTGGTTAACCCGAAATATCGAGTGCTTATCACTATAGAACGCCACCGGTTTCCCATGCTCATTGAGGTATTCTCGGGTTGCAATCATATAGTCGAAGGCGGATTCGGTCTCGCTAAAACGCAGGTTCATCAGCCGACCGGTCGCATCATCCAAACCAGTCATGATGAGAGCCATCAATTTGGATGAGTTCGCCTAAGCAGTCACGACGATAGCGAGGTTGATACACACGGGGCTTACGCTGTGAATGTGGCACCCAGAGACCATCGGCAATCATCCATTGACGGAGGGTTTCTTTACAGACGGCGAGATTATGCTGCTCAGTCAATTTTTCTAAGGCAAACGTAGGAGAAAAATCACTGTAGTGTTCTCGAATGATCTCTAGGACAGTAGCCTTAAACTGACTTGAATAACATCGGTTACTGGGACGACCTCTGGCGGCGTGCGCTAATGCAGAGGCACCTTGTTCATTTAGCAAGGACAAGAGCCTACGAACTTGTCTAGTTGAAAGATGTAGGATGTCAGCGGCATCCATTTGGCTTAATCGATGGTCACGTAAATCACTAAGCACTTTAAATCGCTGAATATCACGTTCACTCATAGCAATCAGCATCGGTTGATGTCCTCAAACGAATGGATTTCCATAAGTATAAGAGGACATTTTGAAATAGCTCATACCGGACATTTCTAAATAGCTCCTACACCCTAGGTGCGCATTATGTATATTATGTTAAATGGTGTGTGGGTCTATTTGAAATGTGGCCTTGTTTTCCCTCCTATCCCACTCAGATTTCAATTTAAAGCGTTCTATTAAACATAATGGCTATTTACCATAAAATACTTAATATAGGTCTTAATAATCTTCGATTGTTAAGACCTATATTAACGATCTAAAAACAACTGTATGGCGTCATAAATATCTTGTCGTCTGACAGGCTTTGATACAAAACCATTCATACCAGCAGCTAAACATTTATCGCGGTCACTTTCTAAAGCATGTGCGGTCAACGCTATGATTGGTGTATCGAGTCCTTTTTCGCGAATCAGGCGTGTTGCGGTAATCCCATCCATGATCGGCATGGATACGTCCATCAAAATCATATCGATGTTGACCGCGTTCTTTTCTAAGAACTTTACAGCTTCGGCGCCATTGCTGGCCATTTGAACTTTATGTCCTAGTTTGTTTAAGAGTAATTTAATGACAAGCTGATTGGATTGCGTGTCTTCTACGATCAGTAGATTTAACGCTTTACTTGGATGGTTTGCTTCAATCTTGACTGGAAAATTTTGTGTGCTTCGGGTTAACACTGGAATTTTTACAACGAACTTCGTTCCTAAGTTTTCTTGGCTTTCAACCTGGACAGTACCTCGCATCATCTCTATCAAGTGCTTGGTAATGGCTAGCCCTAAACCGGTACCGCCAAATCGTCTCGTTATCGAACGATCAATTTGATGGAACGCTGTAAACACGTACTCTAATTTATCTTTGGAAATTCCGATCCCTGTGTCTATTACAGTAATGGAAAGCTCGTTATTTCTCTCACGGACTTGCACACTGACTTTTCCCTTATCGGTGAACTTTATTGCGTTACCGATGAGGTTAAATAAGATTTGAGAAAGTCGCGTTGAGTCAATCCAATACTGTTGGTGTTCAGATACATTGCAATCCAGTTTAAATTCGAGCATTTTCCTAGTAGCTGATTGTTTCTGCTGAGAAAAAACAAAAGTGACAACGTCATGTAAATTCACCCATTGCTCACTAAGTAAAAAGCTCCCCGACTCTATTTTTGATAAATCCAATATGTCGCTCATGATGGTAAGTAAGAGTTCTGCTGAAAACTCCATTTGATTCAAGGCGTCACATTGTTCTTCTGATAATGTGGATTGGCGTAAGATGTCCAACATGCCAAGTACCGAGTTTAATGGGGTTCGAATTTCGTGACTCATCATGGCAAGAAACTCGGACTTCGCTTGGTTAGCCAATTCCGCTTCTTCGCGAGCTTTGGCAAGTTGTGCCGTTCTTACCTCTACGATACGCTGTAACTTTTCCTTGGTTTCAATATCAATGACCGCTCGTTCTATAAGAGGCCGAAAGCGTCGAAGTGTTTCTCTATTTTCGATACTGAAATGACCTTTTCGAGCGCCAACCAACAGAATAATATTTTGTGTTACTTCTGTACGTATCCCCGTTAGAATTACCGAATTAAAGTGACTTTTAACAAAGACATTCAACTTAGATAGCTCATCTAAGCGTGTTGGTTCAAACAGCAATATACATTCCCCATTGAGCGCTCGCTCCATGGCGTTACCGTGTAACCAATTTACTTGATCAAACACGCTATTTGTTGATATTAGCGTTTTGAAGGGATACCGTTCATCATCACGGCTTATCACAATAAAATCTTGAAAGTTAATGTGTTTTTTTAGTGCGTCATTTAAGCCAGTAAATATCTCATTGCGGTTTTTGGCTTCACTCATTGCAGAGATCGCGTCTAGTATTGCCTTGTTCTCGTCCGCGAGAAGGCGCTCTCTCTCTTTGGTCTGTTTTAGGTCAACCAGCGCTTCTTGCAAAGCCTCTTGTTGATACGTATCTAAATATCTATCTTTCATAAGGTTTGTGGAATATTGCCGATGAAATCATTAGGTTTCCATGCCCATTCTCACCACCAACAAACCTTCCCTGCTCTCCAAATGTAAACGGACAGATAAATGGTAGGTTGTTTAACTCATGATTAATTTGGTGGCACACGCTTTCCATATCTTGCTTTAGGTGCAACATTGGTCCCGCACAAAAAATATTTATTACCCCTATTTTACGAGATTCTCCGAGCTTTTGGTTGAAGGCTGCATTGACGACTTTAGAGGCTCTGGCAATAAGGTTCTCTCGGCTTCCTTTCATAAGCGTAAGCGACTCACCTTCGTCAATGTTAGTAAAGAGCTCTATTCCACCATTTGCGGTCTCTCTAATGGGATGTGATAACTTGTAATATGGACGATCGTATATGTAACCAGCTACACGACCTAAAGGAAAAGCACTAGAGCTTATGAACAAAAGGTCATTTTTATTGGAGCGACTTTCTTCGTGGTTTGTCCAGCGACGATACACATCTAACGCGGGTTGACCGTCGATTTCTAACAAAATTCGCTTGTCAGTTTTGGTTGCAACACCTGTTATATTGGTTGGCGTATGACCTGCACTAAAGGCGACATCAATAGGTTGTGATGAGTAGAAGAGTGTCAGACTGATTCCTTTCTTTTGGTAACCTTGAGATGTAATGATTGACCATTTACCCTCAACGTTATTGTCTGCAGAAGAGCCTCCGATGATGGGAACTAAGGTTCCGAACCGATCGTCAATCGATTGTATAATCGACTCTTCATCTCCTGGTGTTGCATGTAAAAGAATGAGATTGGGCACTTCCCCAACACGTTTGGCACTTTCTAACGCCATATCAAGAGCGACTGTCACTCCTTTAGGCTCAGTACATGGTGAAATGCCAGTTCCGTATGCGTGTGGCCCCAAATCGTATACCGCTAACACCGCAATGACTGGCCCTGAATGGAACCCTTCATCCGTCATTATCGCCTGGCACGAACTTGAACCTTGAAATGGAATACCGGGAAAAAAGTTTAACAGTGCTTCACGAACTTGCTTGAAGTCGTACTCCTCTGTGTAATAGCAAATGAGATAAGAAAGGTTCTCTTTGGCAAGTTGAGATCCAAACTTTTCAACGGCTAAGTACTCATCAGTGATGTGCGTATAAAGTGATCGACAGTGCATAGGTTCCAACGATTCTCAGTAACTTCCTTGTTTATACCATTCCCTCCATTTACGAAAGGTGGGAAAAGTACGTATTTCCTAATTTAGTTGCGATTATCGCGCGTCAGATCTGATTTATAAATGAATTAAGACAATGTTTCCGTCTATTTTTAGCCTAATTACCTTATTTTCTGATATGGAATTCCAGTCAATGATTTCGTCTGAAACACTTATGCTCGAGAATGCATTATCTTGATTCAGATCAATTTTTATTGTGTTGCTTTTCGTCGTTTCGAATGAAATGCCTTGTGAGTTACGTGTAATCGTAATTTTTTCTTCACCAATATTGACTACGCAGCTTCGTTTTTCTGAACAGTCAAGGCGCTCTATATCCTCATGTGTCAAGGTGCGCCAGAAAAACGCGATAGTTAAAATACTGAGAGTGATTAAGATTTGCGCAAGCCTCGCCTTTGTTAACTTTTGTGCAGGCATAATTTCCGAATATCCTTGTTACAAACTTCAAACTTTTGAGATAAAAAAGGCGTTCTCAAGCCTTAATAAGGTTACTAACCTGTCATTGAATTGTTAACTCAAGTATAGTTAGCCTTTGAAAATACCACTTTTTATAAAGTAAGTAATAGAAAATAAAGTGATGATAACACTTAAATTCTAAAGTTTGCTTGGGTGGTGTTACGACGCAAGTCGTGTTGGAAGTAAAGTGTAGTTAATTAGAAATTGGAAGCATGCAAATGAGCCAAGTACAGCAGCTTGAACAAAACTACAACTATACAGTCGTTCGTCAATTTACCCTCGTGACCATCTTGTGGGGTATAGTCGGTATGTCTGTTGGTGTTTTGATTGCCGCTCAACTAGTTTGGCCACAGCTAAACTTTGATACGCCGTGGTTGACGTACAGTCGTTTACGTCCACTGCATACTAATGCGGTAATTTTCGCGTTTGGTACGAGTGCCCTGTTCGCAACATCTTATTATGTTGTTCAGCGTACTTGTCAAACACGTCTTTTTGGTGGCCCACTCGTTGCCTTCACCTTTTGGGGATGGCAATTAATAATTTTAGCCGCAGCGATTACTCTACCTATGGGGATGACCACCTCTAAAGAGTACGCTGAACTAGAATGGCCTATAGATATCGCAATCGCGATAGTATGGGTGTCTTACGCAGTGGTGTTTTTTGGAACGCTGGTGAAGCGCAAAACCTCCCACATTTATGTGGCAAACTGGTTCTTCGGCGCGTTTATTATCACTGTCGCGGTTCTGCATATTGTGAACAGTATGGCAGTCCCTGTCTCTCTAACTAAATCGTATTCGATTTACTCGGGAGCTGTGGATGCAATGGTACAGTGGTGGTACGGGCATAACGCCGTAGGTTTCCTGCTTACAGCCGGTTTCCTTGGTATGATGTATTACTTCGTTCCTAAACAAGCTGAGCGTCCTGTTTATTCCTACCGTTTATCGATCGTTCACTTTTGGGCATTGATTTCTCTTTATATTTGGGCAGGTCCGCACCACCTTCACTATACCGCGCTACCAGACTGGACTCAGTCTTTGGGCATGGTCATGTCGCTAGTTCTATTTGCGCCATCTTGGGGTGGCATGATTAACGGTATTATGACGCTCTCTGGGGCTTGGCATAAACTTCGCTACGACCCTATCCTACGTTTCCTAATTGTGTCTCTTTCATTCTATGGTATGTCTACCTTTGAAGGCCCAATGATGGCGATTAAGACGGTTAACGCATTGTCACACTATACTGACTGGACGATTGGTCACGTGCACTCTGGCGCGTTAGGTTGGGTTGCTATGGTGTCTATTGGTTCGATCTACCACCTAGTTCCTCGTCTGTTTGGGCAAGAGCGTATGTACTCGGTTGGTCTAGTCAATGTGCACTTCTGGTTAGCGACTATCGGTACTGTGTTTTATATCGTGGCGATGTGGATCTCTGGTGTAATGCAAGGTCTGATGTGGCGTGCAGTTAACTCTGACGGTACGTTAACTTACAGCTTTGTTGAATCCGTAGAGGCGTCATACCCATTCTACTTTGTGCGTTTCCTAGGCGGTTTAATCTTCCTATCAGGTATGCTGCTAATGGCATACAACACGTACAAAACGGTTACAGCGCCAAAGGAAAGCCTTAAGGCTATTCCTCATCCGGCATAAGGAGATTTAAAGAATGAGTAATAATTCTAATAATCGCCATGAATTTCTAGAACGTAATGTCGGTTTGTTGGCTATTTTCATCGTTTTTGCTATCAGTTGGGGCGCGCTTGTTGAAATCACTCCGCTTCTGTTTCAAAAGCAAACCACTGAGCCTGTAGAAAACCTACGTGCTTATACGCCATTAGAAATGGAAGGCCGTGATATCTACATCCGTGAAGGCTGTAGCGTTTGTCACAGTCAAATGGTTCGTCCTTTCCGTTCTGAAACGGAACGTTACGGCCACTACTCTGTTGCTGGCGAAAGCGTTTGGGAACATCCATTCCTTTGGGGCTCGAAGCGTACTGGTCCAGATTTGGCTCGCGTTGGTGGCCGTTACTCTGACGAATGGCATCGTGTTCACTTAATGGATCCTCGTGAACTTGTTCCAGAATCAAACATGCCTGGTTTCCCATGGCTGGCTGAGAATGTATTGGACGGCAAACTGACACAGAAAAAACTAGAGTTATTCCGTGACCAGTTCGGCGTTCCATATGAAGATGAACAAATCGCGAATGCGGCTAAAGAAGTAGAAGGTAAAACAGAGATGGATGCACTCATCGCTTACCTTCAGTCTCTTGGTCATGCAATGAAGTAAGGGGGATATATGGATTACGGTACGATTCATAGTATTTATACCGTTGTGCTCTTCGCTAGTTTTATCGGCATTGTATGGTGGGCATTTAGCAAAAAACGTAAAGCGCGTTTTGAAGAAGATGCCAACCTAATCTTCGCTGACGAAGAACAAACGACCCCTAATAACCAAGGAGTGAAGAAGTAATGACTACATTCTGGAGTCTCTGGATTATCGTGATTACTATCGGTACGCTAGTGGGCTGTGCAATTCTCCTTACTTGGTGCGCAAAAGATAAAATGGGCGTCGAGGAAGGGGAAGACATGGGTCACGAGTACGATGGTATTCGCGAACTAAATAACCCGCTGCCAAAGTGGTGGACTTACCTGTTTGTAAGCACATTTGTGTTTTCAGCCATTTACCTTGCTCTCTTCCCTGGTTTAGGTAGCTTTAAAGGCTTCTTGAATTGGCAGAGTTCGAACCAAACGGTTCGTTCACTGGAAGAGTCGCAACAAGCGATTGCGGCGGCACAACAAAACAAGCAACTTGACCAATATGCAAAAGAATTAGACGATGCTGACGCCTACTTTGGTGAAGCTTTCCGTGCGCTTGCGCATAATGAAAATGGTTTACGCCCTATCCCTGAGATTGCTAAGGATCCCGAAGCATTGAAGGTAGGTCAGCGTTTGTTCTTACAAAACTGTTCACAATGTCATGGTTCTGATGCCCGTGGTCAAACAGGGTTCCCTAACCTGACTGACGATGCGTGGCTATATGGTGGTGAGCCTGAAGCAATAGTGACAACCATTTTACATGGTCGCATTGGTCAAATGCCGGCATGGAAGGATGCGCTTGGCGAGCAAGGTGTTCAAGAAGTTGTAAGTTATGCACTTAGCCTATCAGGACGTAAGGTCAACGCACGTGAAGCGGCGGCTGGTAAAGCACGCTTTGTGGTGTGTGCAGCATGTCACGGTACAGACGGTAAAGGTAACCCTGCAGTTGGTGCTCCTGACCTAACCGACCAAGACTGGCTGTTTGGTGATTCGCGTGCAGCGGTTACTGAAACAGTAATGAACGGTCGTTCTGGCGTCATGCCGGCATGGAAGGATATTCTGGGCGAAGACAAAGTTCAGCTTGTTGCTTCCTACGTCTGGAGCTTAAGCAACTCCGAGAATAAATAACTGAGACATTAAGTAACATATCAATAACAGCCCCTTTTTTAGGGGCTGTCTTTCCTTTAAATTTAAAGCCTTACATTTTCATTTAGCTGTTGAGAACTTTTTTATGGTAAAGCCTTGGTATAAACAGTTTTGGCCGTGGTTCCTAATAATCCTACCTCTTACGGTAGTCGTATGGACAGTCATTACCGTTATCGTTTTTTCGAAAAACTCCGTGTCTTTAGTTGCTGAGGATTACTATAAAAAAGGCAAAGGGATAAACGTAGACATCAGTAAAATGAATGTCGCACGTGACCTTGGTTTGCACGCGGTCCTTTCTTCAAAAAATAACAGCATCGTGGTTAAATTTGATAAAGGTGAGTTATCCCACTACCCGGCTTTGCTCGCGACATTTACTCACCGCACTCTCCCTGATCGTGACTTTTCTAAACTTATTACAGCCGATGCATCGGGCAATTACCGTTTAACGGCTGACGAATCTATTCAAGGACCTTGGTTTGTTGAACTTGAGCCCCACGACAAACAATGGATGCTTCAAGGCAAAATTGAGTTTCCAGCCGTTTCAATCGATTTGATGAAGTAACGCTATGACGCAATCCTGTTACCACTGTGGTGAAGATGTACCAGAAAACACGGATTATAAAGTAGAAATACTGGGCGATGTTCGTGATATGTGCTGCCCTGGTTGTAAAACCGTCGCACAAACCATCGTTGATAGTGGCCTTGTTTCCTATTATCAATATCGAACCACCCCTGCAGAAAAAGCGGATTTAGTCCCAGAGCAACTTCAAGCTCTCATTCATTACGACAATGAAGATGTGCAATCAGAATTTGTGCGCAATCGAGAAAATGTGTCAGAAGTGACGCTCTCTCTCGAAGGTGTCTCTTGTGCCGCTTGCGCATGGTTAATCGAAAAACAAGTGTCTCACACCAAAGGCTTGGTTTCGATTCGAGTTAATACTACAACGAACCGTGCTTTACTTGCTTGGGATAAAACGCAAGTTAAGCTAAGTGAACTGTTATCAGTTATCCATAAATTGGGCTACAAAGCCGCCCCTTTTGAAGCTGATAAGCAAGAAGCGTCTTATCACCAAATGATGAAGCAGTACCTTTATCGATTGGGTATCGCAGGCTTGGCCACGATGCAAGTGATGATGCTTGCCGTTGCATTGTACCTCGAAGTATTCGGAGATTTAGAGCCAGAATTTAAAAACTACTTTCGTTGGGTTAGCCTGATATTTGCAACCCCCGTTCTACTGTATTCTGCCTTTCCTTTTTACTTGAACGCTTGGCGTAGTATCAAAGGACGAACATTGGGGATGGATGTCCCAGTTTCGATTGCTCTGTTGTTTGCGTATGTCGCCAGCTTGGTAGCAACCGTTACCGAGCAAGGTGAAGTATTCTTCGAATCAATCTCTATGTTCACCTTCTTCTTGCTTGTTGGACGTTTTTTAGAAATGCGAGCAAGACGAAAAGCAGCAGCAGCCAGCGGCAACCTGTTAAAACTCATTCCAGCAATGGCGACAACGTTAGATGGTGAACAAATCCCAGTTAAGACGTTGAAAGTCGGTGATCGTATTCGCGTATTGCCTGGAGAACATATCCCCGCGGATGGAACGGTGCTTTCAGGACGTATTCACATTGATGAATCTATGCTAACCGGTGAGTCGGTCCACGTCGCCAAAAAGTGCGGCGATGCCGTCTATGCGGGAACGCTGAATGGAGAGGAATCTTTTGAGCTTGAAGTGACCAACTCGAAAGCGGATTCCGTTATATCTAACATCGTGCGTTTGCAAGATGAAGCACAACATTCAAAGCCAAAAATTGCCGAGATTGCAGATGTCGTAGCGCGCTATTTTGTTGGTGCGATTCTAATCATTTCAGCGGGTACCTGGCTTTACTGGCATCAGACTAAGCCAGATGATGCGTTTTGGATTATGTTGTCGGTTTTGGTTGCAACCTGCCCTTGTGCGCTTTCGTTAGCAACACCAACCGCACTAACTTGTGCAACCTCACGCATGGGTAATTTTGGCATTCTTTTACGTAAAGGACATGTTTTTGAGACGTTATGTAAGGTTAATCATCTCGTTGTCGACAAAACGGGGACGTTAACAAAAGGCGATATCGAAATTAGTCATACCGAACTGACAACGAATATGTCCGAAGAAGACTGTCTTGCTCTGGCTGCGGCGCTAGAATCTCACGCCAACCACCCGATTGCCCGTGCTTTCTCTTCATACATCAAGGACAAGGTGACGATTTCTGATGTCCAGAACGTAATTGGCTCTGGTGTAGAAGGATACTGGCAAGATAAGCTCGTTAAAATAGGTAACGCCTCTTTTGTACTGAATCAAACCCGCGACGAGAGCAACGCCGTGTATTTGTCGGTAGACACCAATCACGTAGCAACATTTTATTATAGAGACCCTATTCGTAAAGAAAGCCGTGACTTTATCCAGCGCTTTGCTGATGCAGGTATAAAAACTACGTTGTTAACGGGTGATTCAATTCAAAACGCTAAGCCAGTCGCCGATGAAGTCGGCATTGAGCACATTGTTGCTTCTGCTAAACCTGAAGATAAGCTTGCCTATCTTAAGAGTTTAGATAGCAATGATATATCGATGATGGTTGGCGATGGTATAAACGATGCGCCAACCCTTGCAGGCGCTCATCTTTCTGTCGCTATGGGCGGTGGGACCGATGTTGCTAAAGCCTCTGCAGATATGACGTTGTTGAGCGACAACTTAGACAAACTACTTGAAGCTCGCTCACTGGCACTGCGTACAAGAAAAATCATCCGTGAAAACTTGGCTTGGTCTTTAGGTTATAACCTGTTAATTTTGCCTTTAGCGGTCGCTGGTCTTGTTGCTCCGTATATTGCAGTGGTTGGCATGTCTGCAAGTTCAATTATTGTCGTGTCCAACTCTCTCCGCTTGCTAAAAGAAAACAAGCTAAAAGAGAATAATTAGAGAAGCAAACATGGAAAGTATCTACATTTTAATTCCAATCGCTATCGTTCTTGTGTGCGTTGCTGTCGCTATTTTTCTCTGGGCGGTAAAAAGTGACCAGTTTGAAGACCTTGAACGGCAAGGGCATAACATCTTACTCGATGAAGACGAGCAGTCTAAAGATAAAGACTCGTAGTACACTTTTATGAATCCAGACTTTATTGGCGCATTAATGATCGGCCTTGTTGGTTCTGGCCACTGTATGGGTATGTGTGGCGGTATTGCTTCATTACTTTCTATGGGCTCAACAAAAACCAAAGGCGCACGTTTCATCCCCCTACTTTACAACCTTGGTAGACTGACCAGTTACGCGTTCCTTGGAGCACTGGTTGGAGGAACGGTCTCAAGCTTGTCAGAAGTCAGTGGCCTAACACAGCCGCTAGCATGGCTGCGCTTTATTGCCGCTATTTTCATGGTAATGGTCGCGCTTTACATTGCGAAGTGGTGGCAAGGACTGCTGATTGTTGAGAGCGTTGGTCAGTACGTCTGGAAGTTTATCTCGCCTGCGGGTAAAAAATTACTACCATTGAAAAGTGCGTTCCATGCGTTACCGTTTGGTTTTGTATGGGGGTGGCTACCTTGTGGCTTGGTGTACTCTGCACTTACATGGTCTGTGGTATCTGGTAGCGCCATTAATGGTGGGCTTGTAATGCTTGCTTTTGGGATCGGCACTCTACCTTCTATGCTTGCTATAGGGTACGGTGCTCGCTACTTTCAAAAATTGCAAAATTCATTAATATTCCGAAATATAGCTGCATTAATCCTCATCTTTTATGGTGTTTACACGGCATTTGGGTCTATAAAAGCACTTGGTTTCATATAACTTAAAACTCTATTGTCTTAACATTTTTACTACCCTTTAGGATTAACCAGTGTTAAAATATTGATGTATATCAAATAGTGAAAGGTTATTATGATTTCTGAAAAACCTGCAACAAAGCGTATCCAATCAGGCGGTTGTGCCATTCATTGCCAAGATTGTAGCATCAGCCAACTTTGTATCCCGTTCACTCTAAATGAGGCGGAACTGGATCAGTTGGACCAAATCATCGAGCGTAAAAAGCCTATTCAGAAAGGACAAGAGCTTTTTAAAGCGGGTGATGAGCTTAAATCTTTGTACGCAATCCGTTCCGGTACGATTAAGAGCTATACGATTACAGAGCAAGGTGACGAGCAGATTACAGCTTTTCATTTGGCAGGTGATCTTGTAGGTTTTGATGCAATTACTGGTGACGCTCACCCTAGTTTTGCTCAAGCACTCGAAACGTCTATGGTATGTGAAATTCCATACGAAATACTGGACGACTTATCGGGTAAAATGCCTAAACTTCGCCAGCAAATCATGCGTTTGATGAGTAACGAAATCAAAGGCGATCAAGAAATGATCCTGCTTCTTTCAAAGAAGAATGCCGAAGAGCGTCTTGCTGCTTTCCTATTTAACCTATCAACACGTTTTTCTCAGCGTGGCTTTAGCCCAAGAGAGTTCCGTTTAACGATGACACGTGGTGATATCGGTAACTATTTAGGTTTGACAGTCGAAACCATCAGCCGTCTACTTGGTCGATTCCAGAAGTCTGAGATTCTTAGCGTAAAAGGCAAATATATCACTATCTTAGACCACGATGCATTGATGGAACTCGCAGGTGTAACTAAAGATTAACCCAATAAATTAAGATGTGGCTCTAGAAATGAGCCACATCATATTTCTCATAAAATCCCTTCGAAAGTCCTCTAAAACTTCTTCAAACTAAGCTAAAGTAAATTTATACGGTAAGTATTCCAATACACTGATTTATCTTATGTTCAGTAATCGGTTTCGCAATATAAGTGGGCTTAGTTATGAGTATATACAGTAAGATTCTTGTCGTTGCCGACATTAATAACGATGAGCAACCAGCACTTGCAAGAGCGGTTCAACTGGCTCGAAAAAGTGTGTCAAAAAGCCGAATCACTTTCTTTTTATCCATTTATGATTTCTCATATGACATGACTTCCATGTTGTCAGTGGATGAAAGAGATGCAATGCGTCGTGGGGTTATTCATCAAAGAGAGCAATGGATGCGCAAAATTGCTCAACCATACTTAGATCAAGATTTTGAATTTGATTTCGATATTTGTGTGGTCTGGCACAATCGTCCTTATGAAGCGATCATCGCTGAAGTATTCTCTGGCGGTCACGACTTATTGATAAAAGGAACGCGTAAACACGATGTTCTAGAATCGGTTATCTTCACACCAACTGACTGGCATTTGTTACGTAAATGCCCTATTCCGGTGCTCCTGATTAAAAACGCCAATTGGCCAGAGAAAGCAACCATTCTCGCTTCAGTGCATGTTGGCTCAGAAAACCCTACCCATATCGATCTCAATGACACAATGGTCGAACGTCTGAAAGAAATGTGCAATCGTTTAGATGCTGATCCATATATTGTTAACGCCTACCCTGTAACGCCAGCTAATATCACCATAGAATTGCCAGAGTTCGATCCAACGACGTACACTGATGCTGTTCGAGGACATCATTTGACGGCAATGAAAGCACTGCGCCAGAAACACGGGTTGGATGAAGAGCAAACAATTGTCGAGCAAGGTTTACCAGAAGATGTCATCCCAGAAGCTGTTGACCGCTTGGAAGCTGCGATGGTGATCTTGGGGACAACTGGCCGTACCGGGCTTTCTGCGGTATTTATTGGTAATACAGCAGAGCACGTAATCGACAAAATCAATTGTGATGTTTTAGCGTTGAAACCTAATGGCTACATTAGCCCATTAGATCCAAGCACTGCGACCTAGCTTTAGTCACGAGACTTAGCTATAGTCACGCACCTCTTGAGACTGGTTATGACAAACTTGTGTTGAGAGGTAAATATATAGGTAAAAAAAGGAGGCATATGATGCCTCCTTTTCAGTTTTTCACTGCTTAGATATTCGTTACATCGATAAACATTGACTCGTCTATATTCGTCGATGAAACCACAGCTTCACTAAACTCGTATTGTTCGCGGTTCCCTTCTCGGTCAAGAGGCAGGTTTTCAAAATCAAAAAGATCACGATCCGCAAGCTGACTTGGACTGACATTTTGGATTGATTTAAAGATAGCCTCTACGCGTCCTGGTGTTTTCTTATCCCATTCAATCAGCATTGCTTTGATCGATTGGCGTTGCAAGTTTTCTTGAGAACCACAAAGGTTACATGGAATAATTGGGAAGTTTTTATGCTCCGCGTAACGGATTAGATCCTTTTCACGGCAGTAAGTTAATGGACGAATAACGACGTTACGACCGTCATCAGAGCGCAGTTTAGGTGGCATTGCTTTCAAACGCGAGCCATGGAACATATTCAAGAACATCGTTTCAACGATATCATCCATATGGTGGCCCAGCGCCAACTTAGTCGCTCCAATCTTTTCAGCGAAAGAATAAAGCGTACCACGGCGAAGACGTGAGCATAGACCGCAGGTCGTTTTACCTTCTGGCACTTTCTCTTTAACAACAGAGTATGTGTCCTTGTCTACGATGTAGTAAGGAATATCCAACGTTTCAAAGTAATCTGGCAGAATATGCTCTGGGAAGCCAGGTTGTTTCTGATCTAAGTTGACCGCCACAACATCAAATTTTATTGGTGCGGCCTTCTGAAGATTCAGTAGGATATCAAGCATCGCAAATGAGTCTTTACCACCACTTATACATGCCATGACAACATCACCTTCTTCAATCATGTTGTAATCAGTAATGGCATTTCCAACATGTCTTCTCAAACGTTTCTGAAGTTTGTTGAATTCAAGGGTTTCTTTTCTTGTATCTTTCTGGTTCATTGCGGGCTCTCACATTGCCGATAGGCTCGACAGTAGGACTTCCTAACGTGGTTTTCTTTGGGGCGTGGATTATACGGTCTTTTCGCTCAGGATTAAATGTTTGTCTGTATTGAAAACGTAGAAATCCCGTTTATCTGTACTGTTACAACAAACAGTACCCACAGGAAATCAATCAAGAACAAAAAAGCCGCGGTTTAATGCCGCGACTCTTCGATTGGTGGTTCTGTTTTATTTAGCGTTTGGAAGATATGGCAAAACTCGCATGGTTGGCTCAGGCAGGCGCATATAACCCCCTTCACCAATTTCTGCTAAAGCGACTTGGACTTTACCGTTTACGATCGGTTTTTCTGTTCCGTCAGAAAACGAAATCACACCATTTAGTTGATTGGCAAACTCGAGCGTGACGCCCTGCACTTCTGGAGTAAACCAGCTCGCGAACATACCACCTAAGTCTTCTAACATGCTTTGCATTTGAGGCATAAGCGGCTTAAGTTGATCGTAAGTCACGCTTCCTTGCAAAGGCTCTTTGGTCATAACGACCAAAGAATAGTCACAGCGCGTGTCTTTTGGTGTATGAACAAATACCAATGGATTGGCCGACTTTAGGTTCTTATCAACAGGCAGTGGAAGCTCTTTTGAAGCTGGAATGACAAATTCTTCGTAGTGCTCCTCTTTTTCCATCCATGCCTTTTCAATCTCGCATAACTGCTTTGTTGTCGCATCCACGAAGAAGACACCAACTTTTACATCGTCATGCCCTTCCTTGATGTTATTTTTCAACTGGGTGTACAGTTTTGAATACGTAAACATGTATTCTTGAGCATGTATTGAAGGCGCTGATAGCATTAACGCTAAACCCGTTAACATGCTGACACTTAACTTTTTCATTTTATTTGATTTGTCCTAGGCTTATGCGTCAAATACTTGCGAGTTTCCACCATCGTTGTTGCTGTCGCTATCGTGATCATTTTTCTTGGTAACAACTCTCACTTTAATACCAAACATTTCTCGATACAGAATGCCTTTTAAGTGGAATAAAAACGGCAATACAAAAATGAGCCCAATACCATAAAACATCGCTGCGGCAATAAACATAAACATGACGCCTAAATAGAGAATAGCCACAACGAAAATTTTCTTATTGACTGCCCTTAGAGACAGTAAAAGAGATTGCATCGGTGACACTTTCTTTTCACAAATTAACAGAATCGAATGGCTGAACGCTAACGAAAGATACAAAGAAAGTGGCGCGAGAATCATGCCAACTAAACCTTGCAGTACAAGGCTGAACAACGTAGCAATGATGACGGGAACGGTAAACTGTAACCCTTTTCCAACGTGACTGAGTGTGGTTTTTAAACCCGCGACATGGCTCATCGCCATCAAACAGATGCCTGCATAAATTGGGGCACTGATGACCTCGTAACTAAAGTTGGCGATGTATATCGCTGAAACAATATCATTGTTAAACGAATCAGGATTCTGGAAGGCATCTAAGATAACGCTTGGGTCACCCAACTGCAGTTGTAGTGCGATATAAAAAATACCGACTTGAACAACAAGTAATACAATAATAGCAGGAGAAAATGATAGGAAGTGTTGCACTGTGGTACGAAAAGCTTCGTTGAAAACCGCACCAGCCTTTAACTTATAGTCGCCCGATAATGCGCGCTCAATACTACCACCCAGATTGACATCTTGTTCGAAATCGTTGTTCATATGTTATCCAAGATTAACTTGCAAATTTATTCACTGGTTTACCAGAAAATTCGTATAGCCGTCATTATAATGAAATCTTGTTTTATCTAAAGTCACAACACAGGCCATATCCTTGCAAAATTAGTCATATGGTTGATAATTGACCTCTTACAAGAGCATGAAATTGAAAACAATTGTTACCTACAACACAAGCCGTCTGAACTTTCTTTGTAGAAGAATAATTTCTATAAAAACAGTATGGTAAGTAATGATGCCTTTTACCTGCAAATTTTTTTCAGTCTATGAATGAAAAATTGCTTTGATTTCACAATATTGGTGATTATGATTCGCGCGACACCAGTGGATGATTAACATCAATTGGCGTAAACCCGAATTGAACGTGGGAGAAAAACAGACGTTGAAAGCTAAACAGCAAGCAGGAAAGCCAGTTATTCGTTTATCTGGTATCAGTAAGAGTTTTGATGATAAAGAGATCATCAGCAATTTAAATCTCGATGTGAATCATGGCGAATTTTTAACAATTCTTGGCCCCTCAGGATGTGGTAAAACAACCGTTTTGCGCATGATTGCAGGTTTTGAAACCGCTAATAACGGCCAGATAGTATTAGATGACCAAGATGTAACAGAGATTCCTGCCGAACAAAGACACGTCAATACGGTATTTCAAAGTTACGCCCTATTTCCTCACATGACCGTATTTGAGAATGTGGCATTTGGCTTACGCATGCAAAAAGTGCCTACCGCGGATATTGAACCTCGAGTTTTGGAGGCGCTGCGTATGGTTCGTCTGGATCAAATGGCGCAACGTAAGCCCCATCAGCTTTCTGGTGGGCAGCAGCAACGTATTGCTATTGCTCGCGCGGTGGTTAACAAGCCTAAAGTTTTGTTGTTAGACGAGTCGTTGTCTGCGTTAGATTACAAGTTACGTAAACAAATGCAGATCGAGCTAAAACAGCTTCAACGCCAACTTGGCATCACGTTCATTTTTGTGACACACGATCAGGAAGAAGCGTTATCAATGTCTGATCGCATTATTGTCATGCGTGACGGTATTGTAGAGCAAGATGGCTCCCCACGTGAAATCTACGAAGAGCCGAAAAACTTGTTCGTTGCGCGCTTTATTGGTGAAATCAATGTGTTCAACGCGATCATGAGCGAGCGAATTGATGAGAAACGCATTTGCGCGGAGATCGAAGGTGTTGAATCTGTCGTGTACTACGATAAGCCAGCGCAAAAAGGCGACAAGTTGCAAGTCTTACTTCGTCCTGAAGACCTGCGTATCGAAGAGATCAAAGAATCAGAAGAAAAAGGCATTGTTGGTCACGTCACTGAACGTACCTATAAAGGCATGACACTTGACTCTGTTATCGAACTCGAGTCTGGCATGCGAGTTATGGTCAGTGAATTCTTTAACGAGGATGATCCTGATGTGGACCACTCTATCGGGCAGAAAGTGGCGATTACTTGGGTAGAGAGCTGGGAGGTAGTCCTCAATGATAAGCAAGAAGATTAGCCTTCAAAACGCGATCATCACACTTGTCGTAGGGTGGTTAACTCTATTTGTTTTAGTGCCAAACTTAATGATCATTGGTACGAGCTTTTTGACACGTGATGAAGCCAACCTTATCGAGTTGACTTTTACATTGGACAACTACGTGCGCTTGTTTGATCCTTTATACGCAAAAGTGCTGATGCACTCTTTCTATATGGCGATCGTCGCTACCGTGTTGTGTTTGGTCATTGGTTATCCTTTTGCCTACATTGTGGCAAAAATGCCGGAGAAATGGCGTCCATTTATGCTGTTTTTGGTTATCGTGCCATTTTGGACCAATTCTCTGATCCGAACATACGGACTGAAGATAGTGCTTGGTACACAAGGAATTCTAAACAAGTCTTTGATGGCATTGGACATTATAGATAAACCGTTGCGAATTATGTATACCGAAACCGCTGTGATGATCGGTCTTGTGTATATTTTGTTGCCGTTTATGATTTTGCCGCTTTATTCGGCGATAGAAAAGCTAGATCACACCTACATCGAAGCCGCTAAAGACTTAGGCGCGAATAAGCTGCAAACTCTGACTAAAGTCATTTTGCCGCTGACAATGCCGGGCATCATCGGTGGTTGTTTGTTGGTTCTGTTACCCGCTTTAGGCATGTTTTACATCTCAGATCTACTTGGTGGCGCGAAAAACCTGCTGATCGGTAACGTGATTAAGAGCCAAGTGCTAAATGCACGCGATTGGCCATTTGGGGCCGCGACCAGTATTGCACTAACCATCGCGATGGCGATTATGCTTTATGCCTATTACAGAGCAGGAAAACTATTGAACAGAAAAGTGGAGCTAGACTGATGGGACGCACGATTCGATTTAGCTTTATGACATTAGTGTATGCGTTTCTCTATCTGCCGATCATTGTGTTAATTGTAAACTCATTTAACGACAATAAGTTCGGCATGAAATGGGGCGGCTTCACCACTAAATGGTATACCGCGCTGGTGAACAACGACAGCCTCATGCAGGCGGCATGGCATTCGTTAAACGTTGCGGTGTTTTCTGCATCGGCTGCAACCATTATTGGTAGTTTAACCGCTGTTGCCCTATTCCGTTATACGTTTAAAGGCAAAGGCGCGGTAAACGGTATGTTGTTTGTCGTTATGATGTCTCCAGACATTGTTATGGCGATCTCGTTGCTGGCTCTTTTCCTCGTTTTAGGCGCGCAGCTTGGCTTCTTTACGTTGTTGATTGCACATATCACATTCTGTTTGCCATTTGTTGTCGTGACGGTATATAGCCGTTTAAATGGTTTTGATGTGAAAATGCTCGAAGCCGCTAAAGACCTCGGAGCGAGTGAATGGGTTATCTTGAAACAAATCATATTGCCATTAGCAAAACCTGCCGTCGCGGCTGGTTGGTTACTCAGTTTCACTCTTTCTCTGGATGATGTGATTATCAGTTCATTTGTGACCGGGCCAACCTATGAAATTCTGCCATTGAAGATATATTCGATGGTGAAAGTCGGCATCTCACCGGAAGTCAACGCACTGGCAACCGTTATGTTAGTTGTCTCCTTGGTTCTCGTAGTTATATCCCAACTACTTGCAAGAGAAAAGGTGAAATAACCGTCGGTTGAATCCCTCGATATATCACAGAGAAATCTTTACATCACATAGAAATAGGCAGCGATCCGCTGCCTATTTTTGTAATAGACTGATATAATTATGTCTTGCTAAGTTTATTTACTCAGTTGGGCATAGAGTCGGTGGTCTCCTCGCCCACATGAAAACATTGAGTTCAAATAAACAGGATTGTACTTATCGCGCATTGGCTCAATGCTATCGCATTATCTAGTATTGCTCTGTCCAATTGCCAAACAGAACGGAAAACAAATGAAAAGTAAATTCTACGCAAGTGCCTTGTGTGCAGCGACGCTTATTGCAACTCCTGCCATGGCAGCAGATGAAGAACTGTACTTCTATAACTGGTCCGAATACATCCCAAGTGATGTGTTAGAAGACTTTACGAAAGAGACTGGGATCAAAGTCATCTACTCTACGTACGAGTCCAATGAAAGCATGTACGCAAAATTGAAAACTCAAGGCTCTGGTTATGATTTGGTTGTTCCTTCAACCTACTTTGTTTCTAAGATGCGTAAAGAAGGCATGCTTCAAAAGATAGACAAATCCAAATTAAGCCACTTTGCTGATCTTGATCCTAACTTTTTAAACAAACCGTTTGATCCAAGTAATAACTACTCTATCCCTTATATTTGGGGCGCGACAGGTATCGGCATTAATTCTGACATGCTTGATAAGTCTACTGTGACTAAATGGGATGATTTATGGGATAGCAAATGGGAAGGCCAACTAATGTTGATGGATGACTCTCGTGAAGTCTTCCATATTGCCTTAACAAAACTAGGCTATTCCCCTAATACAACAAACCCAGATGAGATCAAAGCAGCCTACGAAGAATTGAAAAAATTAATGCCAAACGTATTAGTGTTTAACTCTGACTTCCCTGCTAACCCATATCTTGCTGGTGAAGTGTCACTAGGCATGCTTTGGAATGGTTCGGCTTACATGGCTCGTCATGAAGGCGCAAATATCGAGATCATTTGGCCAGAAAAAGGCACGATTTTCTGGATGGACAGTTTAGCGATTCCAGCGGGCGCTAAGAATATCGAAGCTGCACATAAGATGATTAACTTCCTTCTTCGTCCTGAAAACGCAGCAAAAATTGCTTTAGAAGTTGGTTACCCAACGCCAGTCAAATCAGCATACGATCTGCTTCCTAAAGAATTCGTTAACGATACTAACGTGTTCCCTCCTCAAGAAGTGATGGACAGCGGTACTTGGCAAGACGAAGTTGGTGAAGCAAGCGTGATCTACGACGAGTACTTCCAGAAGCTGAAAGTCGGAAATTAAGTTAATTACTTGCTTAATATCAATGGTTAGTAATCAACTAAAATGAAATACTACGACCAGTAATTACAATAAAAAGCGGCAGAATAGCCGCTTTTTTTATGCATCAACGTTTATCATTTACTGTGTTTGGTATTTGGTTCCAACGCGAGTATTTCATCAACAAGCTTCGGCACTTCGATGCTGGCTTTCCCATAGCGCTTTTCTTCAAATTCACTTTCTACCGCACTGGGTTCTAGATTGATTTCGATCGTATGTGCACCGTGCATTTTAGCATCGTGTACAAACCCAGCAGCAGGATAAACGACCCCTGATGTACCGATAGAGATAAACAAGTCGGCTTCTTCAAGCGCGGCATAGATATCCCCCATACGCAAAGGCATTTCACCAAACCAAACGATATGTGGCCTCATCTGGGAAGGGATTTGGCAACAGTGGCATAACTCACCAGTGAGAATATCATCAGTATGTTCAATGACTTGATTCGACTCGCTGCATCGTGCTTTTAACAATTCGCCATGCATGTGTATCACATTGTGACTTCCACCTCTTTCATGCAAGTTATCGATGTTTTGAGTAATGACGGTGACTTTACCTTCCAGCTCTGACTCTAGGCGTCCAAGAGCAAGGTGGGCGGCATTCGGTTGAATAGACGGATCCTGCAGTTTTTTACGTCGTTGATTGTAAAAGTCTTGCACAAGGTCTGGATCGCGCTCAAACCCTTCTGGCGTTGCCACATCTTCAATGCGGTGGTTCTCCCATAGGCCATCCTGAGCTCGAAACGTTTGAATACCAGACTCCGCCGAAATACCAGCCCCAGTAAGTACTACAATATTTCTATAGGGGAAATTCATAACCTATCCTTGCTATTTTTTCATAAGCTTAACACTGAACGAATAGCAACAATAGTAATATGGATTAGACCATGGTCGTATTCAATTTAAATAATCACGGCTTATCGTTAATCTGGATTGTAAATTCAAGTCGTATAAATATTATTAAAACGATAAATTTTTGAGGAGCAGAAATGGCACGAGTATTAATAGCACTGATGTTATTAACGACGTTAGCAGGTTGTCAGTTAACCAACGTTGAAGGTGAGTTTGATGACGTTAAAGTGAGAGTTGGGACCAACGACGACGGTCATCACGGCCACGGTGACTTTTGCCCACCAGGGCAAGCGAAAAAAGGTAATTGTTAATTTACCTCCCAACAAAAAAGAGCGGTTTAAGAACCGCTCTTTTACTAAGTGTAATAAGGCCTGTGGACCTTTGAATCGACAGGCCTTATTACTATTCAGGCGGATTAATCTTCGTTGGTTGACGAAATCTTATGAATGGCCAAGTCAGCACCGTTAAACTCGTCTTCTTCAGAGAGTCTTATGCCAGTGACTGCATTAATCGCGCCATAGACGACTAAAGCACCAAGAACCGCAATCGAAATTCCGAGTAGCGTTCCCAAAACTTGTACCGTCAGGCTTACGCCACCAATACCGCCGAGCGCACTTTGCCCAAAAATTCCGGCCGCAATACCACCCCAAGCACCACAAATACCATGTAGAGGCCAAACACCCAACACATCATCAATTTTGGTTTTGTTTTGTAGATATGTGAAAAGGTATACGAACAGCACACCTGCAATCGCTCCTGTAACCAACGCACCGATTGGATGCATAAGGTCAGACCCCGCACAGACAGCAACCAGGCCAGCCAAAGGACCGTTATGGATAAAGCCAGGGTCATTTTTACCCGCCAAGAGCGACGCTACAATCCCACCGACCATCGCCATCAATGAGTTGATTGCCACTAGGCCGCTGATACCATCTAGCGTTTGCGCAGACATGACATTGAAACCAAACCAGCCAACACACAGAATCCAAGCGCCTAATGCCAAAAATGGAATGTTTGAAGGCGCGAAGTTAGTGTGTTTACCTGCACGTATACGACCTTTACGCATGCCTAGGAAAACAACAGCAACTAATGCAATCCAACCGCCGACACCATGCACGACAACAGAGCCAGCGAAATCGTGGAAACCAACGCCAAAGCTACTTTCGAACCACGCTTGTATGCCGAAGTTTCCGTTCCAAATGATCCCTTCAAAAAGAGGATAAACGATACCCACGGTGAAGAACGTTGCGATCAGAATGGGATAAAAGCGTGCCCTTTCCGCAATACCGCCCGATACAATCGCTGGAATGGCAGCAGCAAAGGTCAGTAAGAAGAAGAATTTCACTAGCTCATAGCCGTTACCTTGAGATAGCGTCTGAGCATCAGCAAAAAAGGTGCCTCCGTACGCGACCCAATAACCAATAAAAAAGTACGCGATAGCCGAAATACCAAAATCGGCGAGGATTTTAACTAAGGCATTAACTTGGTTCTTTTGGCGCACGGTTCCGACTTCTAGAAATGCGAAACCCGCGTGCATCAAAAAAACCATGATAGCACCCAGCAATAAAAAGAGAGTGTTAGAACTCTGTGTGAGAGTTTGTACAACGCCATGTACCTGTTCGGCAGTGACACTCATTATGTTTGTCTCCGTTAGTGTAATGCGCACTTATCCTGTGCAGTTAAATCAAACCATCACCATATTGGTGAATCAAACTTATAAAGCACCTAGCACAGCAATTTGTATTCCAAAAATACAAACCTGAATTTAAATAACTCAAGTTATTGATATTTATAATTTTATGAAGGAGAGTGGATAAGTCGTTATTTCGGAAGGATTATATAAGTTGCACCATATAGGTGTGTACGCACCATTTTAATGCGCACCACAATGTTATATTTGATGAAAAACACACCACATATACGCAACAAATTCACTAACAAAGTGCAAAAGAAATGTCGTTTTTATGGTTACTTGCACAACGAACGCTGACTTTCTGTAACTTTATAAAGGTCGAATCATAATAACCATTTAAAGGATTTTTTTAAGAACTTATCAGCATTCTCACTGACGATTTCACCGTGCGCCATGATCAATATCTGTGGGTTCCAAGACAACAATCTACTGAGGTGTTTCCGCGCGTCTTCTTTTCCAAACATAAAGCTTAAACGCCAGTCCAGTGGGGTTTTCCCATTGGGAGCAAGTATGCCCACCCCTTTCGCCACAAACCGTTGCCAATAGTTAAAATCTTGACCTGAAAAGTTCTCCACGAGATCCGTCACAATTAACGTACTGGAACGGTTATGGAAAAACACACACTCTTCCATTAAAGGAGATCCAGAAAACAGCTCTTGTTCAATGTCTGGTCCCCAAGGATAGCCGTGCGAACCATTTAGTGAACCATCAAAAGTGATATCACGACGCTTTTTCATGACCTCGTTTGTGCCGTAGGCTTCAGCGTCAGGATAAGCAGCCATCCATTCAGCTAAGAACAAATGGTGTAAATGGTTGGGAGCAATTAAGTACTTAACGCGGCCGAGACTGTTTACTTGCTCTGTAATCGACTCAGATAGTTTAATCGGACTGTGAACCCACAAATCTCCACTAGAAAGCCGGACCACGGTCATTCGCGTGGAAAAAGGTAACCCTAAGAACTGTACTGGCTCACCATCAAAGATCCATATTTCATCTGCTAACTTTCTCATGTTCCCCACCAACTTACTAACATATTCACAAAAGCAACGTATTTTAAAAATGCCTCGTGTGCCGAATCACTTTCAAATACCTGAATGCTCTTTGAACCTTCCCTTCCTATTCATCCTTCAACTTGGTTCGAAGACGACAAAACCAATAAGAAGCAGATGCTACTCCGTAGAGCAAAGATAGCGAAACATTCACGCTGCACGCCCTATTCGCCTAACGTCCGCTCAAGTACGGAAGCGCTCTTAAACTTATTGTTACATACCCGAACTCATTGTGTATTCTGGGTATCCAGTGTGCTCATCCAATTGTTCGCTCACCACTTTGAATCCTTGGGACAAATAAAACTGATAACTAGCCTTGTTATCCTTATATACGGAAAGACGTAATATCACTCTTTGAGCTTTAGCATGACTCAATAATTGCTTACCAATGCCTTCACCTTGACGCTCAGGAGAGACGAATATAGCAGCTAAGCTATCTTCATATAGTGCGTAAAAACCGACTACTCTCGACTCAGCTTCGTAAACGTAAGTTTCTGAAGCTGGGATGTAGATATTACGCATATTCTCTACTTGAGATTCCCAGAACTCCGCTGAGATAAAATCATGAGCTTTAACTGATGCATTAAGCCAAATCTCAAGAACGGAATCCATGTCATTTTCGTTGTACTTTCTTATCATTTTGAAGCTCTAAATCGCCGAGTTTATCCCGGTAAATACCGAGTACGCCTGAAATACCTTGTTGTAACACACCTCAATGTTTGCGATTACAAGTTAATACTGTCTTTGGGGTGATGAATACCATCATATATTTTGACTGGCTCCAAATCATAAGGATTAACACCCTCAAGACACGCAACGTTAATTGCAAATTGATGTGGGTTGGATCGCCTTTGATGATGAGTATAAATGCCGCAAGTTTTACAAAAGTAGTGCTTCGCCGTCATGGTATTAAATTGATAAAGGGTTAAGTTATCTTCACCTTTTACAATTTTGAGGTTTTCAAGCAAAACAGAAGCAGCAATTGCTCCGCGCTTCCTACACATAGAGCACGAGCAACGACGAGGGTCTTCTAGACCATTTGGCATCGTTAATTCCAACTCAACTGCACCACAATGACATTTTGCGCTGTGTACTCTTTTTATGTCCATATTCTTGCCTCCATGCTGACATTCTAGAACGTGTTGTAACGCATAATTAAGTGGTGAGTCACTCTACCACCAAACTCCATGACTGCACCGTAAACACGACATTTAACGCAAACCAAAAGTGACACGCGTTGAGGGTCTGATTGAATTGTTTGTTATAAGCGTACTAACGTTTTCCAATAATCATAGAGACCTGCGATATTTGAAGAGCACATTAAGCTCATCGCACCCTTAATTTGTTCTTCGCTCCATTCCCACCACTTCATTTCCAACAACTGAGATATCTCGGCTTCTGTGAACCTGTAACGTATATGTTTCGCTGGATTTGAGCCCACTATTGAATACGGAGCGACATCCTTGGTAACAACTGCGCGACTTGCGATGATTGCACCATCTCCGACAGTTACACCACTCATTATCATGGCTTCAGTGCCGATCCATACATCATTACCAATGACCGTGTCACCCGAACGCTCAAAACCATCTTTAGCATCTGCGAAATTTTCATTGTCTTGGTAGAAAAATGGAAATGTACTAACCCAGCTATTTTGGTGGCCTTGATTTCCTGCCATCATAAACACTGCACCCGAACCAATTGAGCAGTAACTGCCGATAATTAACTTATCAATATCGGTTCTATCCGGTAGAAGGTAACGAGCACAATCATCGAAACTATGATTGTGATAATAACCAGAATAGTAACTATGCTTACCCACGATTATATTTGGGTTAGTAACTTGTTCTTGTAACGACTTACCCACAAAAGGGCTCTCAAAATAATTGTTCACTTTATTCCTCTTGAAAGCTTATAACGCCTTGTATGTGAAATCTAATCGTACATCATTGATCTAATGAAGGATGAGAACATAGCGAAAAATTAGCCATTAACGCCGAAGTCGTTTGTTAGTATGCCTTTCGAGCGCCTATAATTATTGCGCACACAATATACGCACAGGTAATTATCATGAGAAATGCATATAGTACGCAAGCACCCAAAAAAGCAGCAAACTTAAGCTTGAATAGCGAATTACTAGCTGAAGCTAAACGACTAAACATCAACCTCTCAGCAACAATGGAAAAGGCACTTGAAAAAGAAGTAAACCAACGCCGCAAAGCTGAGTGGTTAGAACAAAATGCTGAAGCTATCAACGCTTGCAATGAACTAACTGAAAGTCACGGTCTGTTTTCCGATTCTTACCGAGTATTCTAATGTCACAGTTTTCACTATACCAAAAAAAGCACTGCCACCGCTTACCCATACTTTGTTGATGTTCAGAGTGAAATGCTTGATACGCTGAATACCCGATTAGTGATCCCCTTAACGCCAGTTGAAATGTTAGAAAAGAAAGCACCAACTCATCTATGTCCTGTGAACCATATTGATGAAGGTGACTTCGTAATCCTAACCTGCCAAATGGCGAGTGTGCCTATTAAGATCTTACGTGATCCGGTAAACGAACTGAGCATTTTTAGAAACGAGATTATTGCCGCTATCGACTTTCTGATTACTGGCATATAACGCCCAGCTCTTACGAATCCCCTCATAATTTCTATATAAAACAATGAGTAGACGCGCATTGCTTATTCTGATCTAATGAATTTCGCCAAAAACACACCTGATTAAATGGATTTAATAGGGAACCCTAACGATGCGCGACATTCAAATTCTACAGCAAACTCTCGAGAATCAATGCCCTGACATTCACAAAAAACGACTGAGATCTCTGATGCTTGCAACCAAAACTGTACTCGACGGCTCTGATCTCACATTGACCAAAATTGGGCGCGCACTCGACACCGATACCACCGTAAAGCATGCGATTAAACGTATCGACCGATTGCTCGGTAATCGCAACCTACACCGTGAAAAAGACGCCATTTATAAGTGGCATGCGTCCTTTATTACCCGTGCCAACCCTTTTCCTTTGGTGCTCGTTGATTGGTCAGATGTTCGCGAGCAGCTACGTTATATGACATTGCACGCTTCAGTCGCCGTTAAAGGTCGAGCCGTCACGCTTTATGAGCAGGCGTTTGAATACAAAAACTACAACTCTCCAAAGAGCCATCAATATTTCTCGATAAGCTTGAAATGCTCCTGCCCGAAGGCTGCACTCCCATCATTGTCTCGGATGCTGGATTTAGAAATACATGGTTTCGGCAAGTCGCCAACAAAGGTTGGTTCTGGTTGGGACGCGTACGTGGCGAAGTCTCGATAAAATGTGGTGATGCCCCTTGGCAGTGGAACAAGACCTTCTATCCTCAGGCAACTGACACGCCGCAGTTTTTAGGGGAAAACCAATTAGCACGGCGTTCGCCGCTCACCAGCTTTGCCTATTTATACAAGAGCCAACCTAAAGGCAGAAAACCCCATCGACACAGCCGAACCTGCCAAAAGTATTCAGCAGGAAAAGTATTCCACAAAGGAGCTAAAGAGCCTTGGCTTCTAGTAACAAACATCCCCAATCAGGTATTGAATGGAGTTAAAATCACTCGCTTATACGCCAAAAGAATGCAGATTGAAGAGTCGTTTCGAGATCTAAAAAGCCCCGCTTACGGATTGGCACTGCGCCACAATCGAACTCGCTGTACGAATCGTATCGATATCCTGCTGCTCATGGCGCTAATGGCAGAAATCATCATGTGGTGGAATGGCTTAATCGCCATGCAAGCTCAATGGCATTATGACTTCCAAGCCAACACCATCAAACATCGCCGAGTACTATCCATCCCTAGACTGGGTAAAGAGGTACGTTGTCATAGAAGATACCAAATAAAAGAATCTCAATATCATTGGGCTATGGTGGAATATCAACGTCTCACACACACTTGTGGCTTAGGTGAATTATGAGGGGATCCGCCAGCGCCCAATTAAGGTGTGAACAACGCCTCCACCCAACCTAAAGCATTGTGCCATTAACACTAAATTTGAAGTAGAAGCAAAAATGCCAAACGTTGTGAATCCCTCTTAAATTGCTTGATACTCATTGAGCCTCCTCCTCCAACTTAGCCTCTCGACTAAGCTGGAAGGCGACGAAACCAAAACGGAGAAGACTCTATGAGATTCTATAACAAGCAGCATAACTATTACTGTGGCATTGATCTGCATGCTCGCCTACTTTACGTCTGTATTCTCGATTCACTTGGCAATAAAGTTCTGCACAAGAAGATTGATGCTGATCCCGATGCGCTACTTGAGTTAATTACGCCTTATCAAGATAACATCGTCATCGGTGTAGAGTGCATGCATTGCTGGTATTGGGTAAGCGATATTTGCCTCGATTACGCATTTGACTTTGTACTCGGTCATGCTCTCTACATGAAAGCGATTCACGGTGGTAAAACTAAGAACGATCGTATTGATTCATACAAAATTGCTTCTCTGCTTCGTGGCGGTAACTTCCCTATTGCGTATGTTTACCCCAAAGCAATGCGGGCAACACGAGATTTACTGCGACGAAGAACTAAAATCATGCGCCATGGCGCTGATTTGAAAGCCCATGTCTCCAATACATTTAGCCAGTACAACCTCCAAAACCCCAATGTGCAATTACGCTATCCTTGTGCTCGTGAGCAAGTGCGTAATCAGTTCGGTGAATCCTCAATCAATCGAAGTATCGACATGGATTTAAATGTCATCGCTTTTTACACCAAGGAGCTGGCGAGTGTAGAACACTTTATAGAGAAAACCGCCAAGCAACATAGCGCTCAAGATTATCAACTCATTCAAACCGTGCCTGGTATTGGCCGCATTCTCGCCCTCACCATCTTGTATGAAATTGGGAATATCGAACGCTTCCCGTCGGTACAGAACTTCGCTTCTTACTCACGATTAGTCAAATGCAAAGCCGAATCGGCGGGTAAACAAAAAGGAACGAATGGCAACAAGATAGGTAACGCCTATTTAAAATGGGCGTTCTCTGAAGCCGCGGTTCTCTATTTACGTGGCAATGAACCCGCGAAGAAATACATTCAACGCCTGCAAAAACGCATGAGCAAAGCCAAAGCGCTGTCGGCGCTTGCTCATAAACTAGGTCGATGTGTCTACTTCATGTTGAGGAACAAAACGGTGTTTGATGAGAAACGATTTTTACCTGAATAAGTCGCACAATGAAGTGAGCTGAACGTCTAACTGGTGCTGAGTGAGAACACGTTACTGACTCAAGTTTAGTGGGATTTAAGCCCGATCAAGTCAGTTGTGTCAGGCAGTCCAAGCCCTCTTGCTTTGATTAGCCACTTCATTGGTGCGCACCCATAATATACCAACGAACAGCAAAGTTGCTTACACCTAGGCTGAGCCTGAAGATAACTGGAAAACAACGACCTTGGAAAGGCATTGTTTAGCCTTCTTTTTGAATAGCGCCAGTCAGGGTTAACCGATAAATGTCTAGTGACCCTATGAAAAGCCATAGGCAGCGGAGAGACCGCAATAAGAGATCCTCTATATGTGTTTGTCGTAAGCAATGCTCGATGACCGAAATGACAAAGCGAAGTAGATAACTTTGTTGTTCGAGAAGGGTTGGCTGCTAACGCAGCCAAAGGAACAGTATTGTCTATTGACAGGCAGAAGGCTCATATGTGTTAGATATTTATTGCAGCATTGTTTTGATTATCTGCTTCTTGTGCTCAATCATTTCATACAAAAATGAAGAGTATATTTTGTCACCCTGGAAATCTAGAAACTCTCTAAGCCCATGGTTAGAGTCAAAAATTTCTTCTTGCTCTAAGACATTAACTTGTTCGCACAGTGTTTTTAGCTGTTCAAGATGATAACCAAGCTCTAGTGTAGGAGTTGACGAATATTCGGTATCAATACGGGCATTTATTAGAAGTTCTAATTGCTCTCTATTTGCAACTATGGATTGAGTCCCATCCCGAACGTATACGACGCTAGACTTCAGTCCATTACCTTCTTTCAAGCAAAGTACTGGTAGTAGCTTTTCTGAATACTCGACAAGCAGTACTTGAAACTTTTTACCGACTAATTTTGGTTCTGATTCATCGTATACAAAGTTAAAGACGTCATATTTCACTTGGCTTGGGATGAATTTTTTAAGAGTTTTACTTAGATCGGCCATATCTACTAGCCTTTCTAACCCTCTATTATCAAATTCTCCATCGGAGTCTTCTGCGACACCAAAGATAATTGCGCCGCCCCCACTATTTGCTAACGCCAAAACATGTTTAGAGACTTGCTCAAGTTGGGGCCACTCTGCCTTAAAATCTAGATAGTCTCTTTCACCAATATTGTCATTAAAGATCTCTTTCAAAAAGCCTCGAGTAGGTTTTTCGAAAAACTGTCGAAATAGTTCATGTTGTGTTTTCTGAAGACTCATGTTTTCTCTCAAATATCTAACGAATGATATGGACTCCCTCTACCTGACACTTCACGTGCCATAGTTACTTATGACACGTTGATAATACGGAGGTGACTATGTCCACCATTCAAACTATTGGCATTGACCTCGCCAAGAATGTCTTCAGTATTCATGGCGTTGATGCATATGGCAAGTGTGTACTACGCAAAACGGTTAAAAGAAACAGACTGTTAGAGATCTTCGCCAACCTAGCGCCCTGCTTAGTCGGTATGGAAGCTTGCTCTGGCGCTCATCATTGGGCGAGAGAACTGAGTAAACTTGGGCATACCCCTCGCATTATGGCTTCGAAGTTTGTTATCCCTTATCGGCAAAATGAAAAGAACGATGCCAATGATGCTGAAGCCATATGTGAAGCCGTCAGCCGTCCCAAGACGCGGTTTGTCGCTATTAAAAGTGCAGAGCAACAAGCTGTGCTTACCCTGCATCGCATTCGACATGGTCTGATTAAAAACCGCACCGCCACCATTAATCAGTTACGTGGATTACTTTCTGAATTCGGTATTATTATTCCTCAAGGTCGATACCCACTCCAAAATACCATTTCCAGCATTCTTGAAGATGCTGAAAATGGGTTGCCTATGCTGGCTCGCGAACTGCTTTATGACTTAATCAATCGCATCCACGATATCAACGACGAAGTACTGCGATACGACCGCAAAATTTATACACTCGTCAGTCAGATGAAAGAAGCTAAAAAGCTCATGACTATTCCTGGCGTGGGAGAACATAGTGCAACAGCCATCATTGCTACCGTTTCTGATGGAAAACAATTTCGCTCCAGTCGCCAATTTGCCGCATGGATTGGGCTTGTGCCAAGACAATATACCACTGGCGGTCACGTCCAACTTGGGCGTATAACCAAACGAGGCGATAAACACATCCGTACGTTACTTATTCATGGAGCACGCGCTGTTATAGCAAGATGCAAAGACAAAACGGATAGAAACAGTCTCTGGTTACAACAATTAGTTGAACGTCGTGGCTATAAGCGAGCAACCGCCGCTTTAGCTGCTAAAAATGCCCGAATTATCTGGGCGTTACTGACTTCGGGAAACGAGTACAAAGTTAACTATATCAACGGTTAACCCCACCGAGTCAACACAATAGCAATTGATGACAATACGGTCAGACCGAGGTATCAAAGCCTGTTTAATTGGGAAGTAGAAAATACTGTCTAACGAATGAGGCTGGTACCAAGCGAATATCATCAAGGTAATGGCAATAAAGCCTGTCAAATACCGAATGTAGAGCTGCTGTCCGATCCACTGTTGTCAGAGAGAACTGTTGTTGACAAAAGAGGGAGTCCATGTAGCCCAATTAAGGTGTCAAGCACGCTACCACAACACTCAAACTGGACGCCATAATCACTAAACTAGACCCAAACCAAAAATGCCAAGCGTGCTAAATCACTCTTAAATTGTTTTGTTATATGCCCGCTAAAATGGAATTTCATCGTCGAAGTCCATCGGAGGTTCATTGTACGAATTAGGAGAATTCGGCATTAACAAAGGCAGATTCAAAACCTTATGAGCACGCTTGGTTGTATCACTGATATCCTTAGTTAGAGATAATGCACTCTCAGGCAGATTTTTTAGGTATGTGAGTTTTTCGATCCCCAAACCTACGTCACGTACAATATGAGTTAATTCTTGTCTAATTGACTCTTCTCTAGTTCCGAGGTCGTATACTTCAGATGTTAGCCGCTGAATTTCTTCTCGATAACTGGATATTTCGTTATCAATCTTAGCCATCTTTTCAGCATGTTCAGATCTAAACTGGATGATAGTTTCTGACATTCGTTGCTTTTCGTCAGCCCATGTATCTAGCTGTCTATCGCGCAGTTTTCGGTTTTCTTCTTCGTCTGAATCCAGCTTGGCGATAGTTGTTCTTTTAACGGTATAATAATGCTCTTGCAAAGTTTTTTGCTTAAATGCGTTACGATACTTATTAATTACTCCATCCACTATACGCTCGTAAAGCATATTTAAGATAGGCACCACTAGCAGATAAACAAGAGATATACCTAATGGAAATAGCAAGTCATTAGCTAATTCAAAGGTAGAGTCATTGATCATCGTTATCTTCTCAGCATTACTGCTAAGAATAAACAGCATTACATCTGCAATATTCCATATTGTCCATGAAAACACGTAAGCTCCTACCAACGGATTTTTAAGTCTACTGACAGTATTTTCTTGCAACGAATTGATCAATGTTTTCAAAAATATGCTCCTAAAATCATCACGCCACCCTGGGCATATACCGCTTTCTATAAGGCTTAGCGCCGCTTTTCAGCTACGCCTTGCGCCTTCTTTCAATCTAACTCTGTTATAGATACTAGCACTTATGTATATGAAATAATGACAATTTAACATTAATCTGTGTATTGACAGTAAGAACTATGCCGCAAAAAGCAGCTTAATTTTTGAAAGCGCGCCAAATCAAAATTACTGTATATTTAAACAGCCTTATTGATAGAGCCTAATATTCCGCTCTTTCCTTATCGTTTCGCTGAAAAAAACGGCCCTATTCCGGACCGTTTTTATTAACTAACCATCACAAGTTTGGGCCTGTTGACGGGCTATGAGGTTGGTTGTTCTTCAATTGTGTCATGCCTTGATACATGCGGATAAACCACACCAAGATGGCCAGTGCCGCGAACAACATCCCTATCCATGGGATAACGTAGGCGATGGAATCCAGCATTGTGCTCTTCACCCAATAGTCGCTCACCCCAACTAAAACCCCGTTGGATGTTGCAACCGTGACGATCAAAACCACAAAGAACGTAAGGTACAAGAAGAACGTACGGATTAGCCCATAGTAATGGGATATCACCACTTCGCTGTCTTCACCTTTATCCAAACGATAGCCAGCATAAACAATGGCGATAACGCCTGAGATCAAAAATGTAAACGGGGTAAAGCAACTTAGGATATACGCAACCCAAATCCCGTTATGATGTTTGTTCATTCGGTTTCGCTCCTTTGTTCTGGGGTGTTGATGTCCCCGCTTCGCCCATCGCTTCTTTTGACTTCACTTCTTCATACCAAAGGTCATGGTGTTCTTTCGCCCATGTTTCGTCGACTTCACCAGTCACCATACCTTCCAACGCACCTTCCATACCGAATAGGCCAATGTAGATGTGGAAAATAAAGCCACAGATAAGAATCAGTGCCGAAATACCGTGAACGAGGTTAGACAGTTCCATATCGCGTCGAGTTTGGTCAAAGATTGGGAAGTCTAAAATCAGGCCACTGGCTGCTGCTATTAAGCCAAAGAAAATCAAAAGCCAGTAGATCGCTTTTTCACCGCCATTCGAGAACCCCGCGGATGGATGTGTGCCTTTGTGCTTGCCCATCATACCACCCATTTTCATGAACCAACGGACGTCAGTCATGTTAGGGATGGATTTACGCCACCATTTTAAAAGCACCAAGATCAATAAGATGAAGAACAGCGGCCCCATGTAGTTGTGGTACTGTTTTGCCAGCATGACGATAAAGCCCCAAAACTCAGTGGGTATGTACGGCTTAAGAAAGTGCTTACCGTAGACCAACATGAGTCCGCTAAACGCCAGCGTTAAAAATGTAAACGCCATGCTCCAGTGCAACGCGCGATCTAAACGGGTCCAACGTAGTAGTTTTCTTCCGGTACGCGGTTTACTGAGCATTAAAGGGCCGACAAAGATGTACGCCATAACAACAATGGCGATACTACCAAAGATGGCAATGGCGCCTGCTGGTGACATCCATTTTTCTTTTAGGATGTACCACGTCCCACCTGGCGTACTAATTAACACGCCATGCTCTGCGCCCTGTGACGTCGTATAGCCTTCTTGCCCCTCTCTCACTTGACGCCAATAGTCAGCACCTGCAAGTTGTGTCATTTCTTGCTGTGCAACATCAGACGACGCCGCTTGTGCTGACGCTGGTATGGCAAAAGTGAGCAGCAATGTTGCCATGAGTGACAACATTGCCAGAGACGCACGTTTCAAAATGTTTAACATGAGTCTCTCCTTACCTAGCTTTTGGTTGCGTCGTAAGAAAGGTCGTTTCCGTCTGTCCAGCCTGCGTTTTTCGCGCCACGTTCAACGACACGCTGGCGGAAAACATCAGACACTTTGTTAGCGTCACCAGCTAACAGTGCTTTTGTTGAACATAACTCTGCACACATCGGCAGTTTGCCTTCTGCGATACGGTTTGCACCGTATTTTAGACGCTCTTCCTCAGAACCAGCTTCGGTTTCCGGGCCGCCTGCACAGAAGGTACATTTGTCCATCTTACCGCGTTCACCAAATGCTTCTTGTTTTGGAAACTGCGGCGCGCCAAACGGACACGCAAACAGACAGTAACCACAACCGATACAAAGGTCTTTATTGTGCAGTACAATGCCATCTTCGGTGTGCTCAAAACAGTCTGCCGGACAAACCGCCATACAAGGTGCATCGGTACAATGCATACACGCGACTGAAATCGAGTTTTCACCCGCTTCGCCATCATTCAATGTGACGACTCGGCGGCGCTGAATACCCCACTCAAGTGCGTCATCATTTTCGTTCTTACATGCTGTGACACAACCGTTACATTCGATACAGCGTTTGGTGTCACATAGGAATTTCATTCGTGCCATGGGTAGACTCCTTACGCTTTACGAATGTTACATAGGGTGACTTTGGTTTCCTGCATTAACGTAACAGGGTCATAACCATACGTGGTCGCCGTGTTCGCAGATTCACCGCTAATATAAGGCTGAGTACCTTCAGGGTATTTAGGACGAAGATCTTCACCTTCAAATTCGCCACCAAAGTGGAACGGAATAAAAGCTAAACCTGGTTTAACACGACGCGTTACCATCGCTTTCACTTTAATTCGCCCTTTTTCTGCACCTTCGACCCAAACATCGTCACCATCTCTGAAACCGAGATCGTTCGCGTCTTTCGGGTTCACCTCTACAAACATCTCTTGCTGTAGTTCAGCCAGCCATGGGTTTGAACGTGTTTCGTCACCGCCGCCTTCGTATTCAACTAAGCGTCCAGAGGTCAGAACAATTGGGTACTCCCCTGATTTGTCTTGATCTTGGATAGATTTGTACAACGTTGGAACACGGAAGATCGCTTCTTTATCTTCCCAAGTTGGATAATCCGTGACAAGGTCACGTCTTGGTGTGTAAAGCGGTTCTCGGTGAAGCGGAACGCGGTCTGGGAATGTCCATACAATAGCGCGTGCTTTCGCGTTACCAAATGGGATACAACCGTGCTTGATCGCGACGCGCTGAATACCACCAGACAGATCGGTTTTCCAGTTTTTGCCTTCTGCTGCGGCTTTTTCTTCCGCGGTTAGGTCATCCCACCAACCAAGCTGTTTTAGTAACTTGTCTGTAAATTCTGGATAGCCGTCTTTGATCTCACTGCCCTTGGAGTAACTGTCTTCTGCGAGCAGGTTTTTACCTTCAAACTCAACGCCAAAACGCGTACGGAAGTTACCGCCGCCTTCTGCAACCGTTTTCGACGTATCGTAAAGAATGTGCGTACCTGGGTGCGCCATTTCTGGCGTTCCCCAACATGGCCAAGGTAGACCGTACGTTTCACCGTTGATTGGTCCGCCTTCAGCTTCAAGTGTGGTTTTGTGGAACGTATGCCAGTTTTGCTGGTGCGCTTTCAGACGTTCAGGGCTTTGACCTGTGTAACCAATGGTCCACATGCCTTTGTTGAATTCACGGGTAAGGTCTTCAATCAGTGGCTGGTTGTTTTCGACACGAATGTTTTTGAACAGCACGTCGTCAAAGCCAAGCTTTTTCGACAATAGGTACATGATTTCGTGGTCAGGTTTTGACTCAAAGAGAGGGGCAACCACTTGGTCACGCCACTGTAAAGAGCGGTTTGAGGCGGTAACACTACCGTAAGTTTCAAACTGAGTTGTCGCAGGAAGCAGATAAACGCCATCGGTACGATCGTTCATGACCGCGGCAACCGTTGGGTATGGGTCAACGATAACCATCATATCCAGTTTCTGCATCGCTTTTTTCATTTCGACGCCACGAGTTTGCGAGTTTACCGCATGACCCCAATAGAACATCGCGCGGATATTTTCACGTTGTCGAATGTTATCTTTGTTTTCTAATACACCATCAATCCAACGCGATACCGGAATACCTGCACTGTGCATTGGTTTTTGGCCGCTGTATTCATTGTCATCGAAACGTGCTTTTACCCACTCGAAGTCGACGTCCCAGACTTTGGACCAATGACGCCATGCCCCTTCAGACAACCCATAGTAGCCTGGCAGTGTATCTGACAGCACCCCAAGGTCGGTTGCACCTTGTACGTTATCATGACCACGGAAAATGTTTGCACCACCACCAGATTTACCGATGTTACCGAGTGCAAGCTCAAGTACACAGTATGCACGTGTATTGTTGTTACCTGTGGTGTGCTGCGTGCCGCCCATACACCAGACGATGCAACCAGGACGATTTTCCGCAAGCAGTTTCGCTGTGTGGTAGACGTCTTTCTCTGCTACACCGGTAACACGCTCAACTTCGCTTGGTGTCCAATTGGCAACTTCCGCCCGAATTTCATCCATACCAAATACACGTTGACGGATAAACTCTTTATCTTCCCATTGGTTTTCGAAGATGTGCCATAACACACCCCAAATAAAGGCGACGTCAGAGCCGGGACGAAGCGACACGTAATGATCAGATTTTGCCGCCGTGCGAGTACGACGAGGATCGGCAACCACGATTTTACAGTTGTTCTTTTCTTTGGCGATTAAGATATGCTGCATGGCGACAGGGTGCGCCTCTGCAGGGTTAGAACCAATGAACAGCATCGACTTACAGTTATGCATGTCGTTAAAAGAGTTGGTCATCGCTCCGTAGCCCCACGTGTTTGCTACGCCCGCTACCGTTGTTGAGTGACAAATACGGGCTTGGTGGTCAACGTTATTTGTCCCCCAAAGCGATGCCATTTTCCGGAATAAGTACGCTTGCTCATTGCTGTGTTTCGCACTTCCTAAGAAGTACACAGAATCAGGCCCCGACTCTTCACGAATGTCTAAAACTTTGTTCCCAATTTCTTCTATCGCTTGTTCCCAAGACAATTTTTTCCATTTGCCGTTTTCAAGCTTCATTGGGTATTTAAGACGTCGTTCACCATGCCCGTGTTCACGCAAGGCCGCACCTTTCGCGCAATGTCCACCAGCATTAAATGGGTGATCGAATGCAGGCTCCTGCCCTGTCCAAACGCCATTTTGAACCTCAGCGTAAATACCACAACCGACAGAACAGTGAGAACAGATCGTGCGCTTGATTTCCGTTTTAGCATCTGGGTCAACGGCTTTAGCTTGCGCTTTTTTCATCATGCCCGGCGCGAATAAACTTGCCCCTACGACAGCACCACCAGCAGCAAATGAGGTGTTCTTAATAAAAGCACGGCGTGATACGCCTAGTTGATTGGTTTCTTTGCTCACACTATCGGAGCGTTTAACGAGTTTCATCGGTTATCTCCTATAGTGTGTCGTAGTAATCACGAATGTGTTGCGTTTCACGGTAGCCTTTGGTTTTTACTTCATTTTCTGAAGGCTCGATCTTTTCTGACGCAACCGCAGCTTTGGTCGTTCCCGCGACAACTGCTCCAGCAACGGCAGCGCTCGTTATGCCTTTGAGGATATCCCTACGGCTTTTGTTAATCTCATTGTTATCTTTCATCATTGCTTCCTTACCTGTCGGTAGACTTTCGGAGGCTGATGCCTCTCTATCGATATGACTCATCTTGATCACTCGTAATCGGTGACGTTTTTCACATCAATTTTTAATTTTGCTTTACTGCTTTTGGTATTCTCACTAAAGCGCACTTGTTCCAAGGTTAAAAACGCCTGACACAGCTGAGATACTGGCTTATAAAAGTTTGCACTCTCTGCGTTTTCAAGCTGACGCGTAAAGCGGTTAAACCATGGCGCGATGTGCTTGTTAAACACTACTTGTTGAAGTTCTTCATCTTCATTGGTGAGCATGGCCATGACTTCGCATAAAGCTGAAATATGATCTTCCGGCTCTTTAACATTCTCTTCTCGCTCAATACCAAGCAATTTAAGATCGTGACGGATCTCCGCCAACGGCTTTTCCATCATTGAACCGGTAAGATGCCAAGAGGCAAACGGCACCACTTCACCACGACCAATTCCTATGAAAAGGTCTTGATATTCGTCTTCGAGATCTTCACTGCTTGTACTGTTTGCAGCTTGTTGAAGTGAAAGCCAAGCTTGTTGCATCGCACTTTGTGAGGATTCAACTTCCAGTGATTTCAGAAACTCGATCACCTCTGCCGAAGGCGCGCTACGAAAAAGTGCTGACAAAATTAGGTATATTTCAGTTCTCAGTGTTTGCTCTTGTTCTTGGTGGTTGTCCACAGCGAACTCCTAATACTTGAGTTGTTTCATTGGATCTTCAGCCATGGACTCAAACATATCCACGACCCGGCAATCTTCACACATGGCAATACGGTTAATTGCGGCCTCATCGGTGAAGTGAGAGTGTCCACGAAGTTTGTTTTGCAGCATGTCGATCATCGACTGCGGAGCAAATGGCTTGTGACAACGAAGACATTCAGCGGCCTTTTCTTCATGAATGACCACGGGCTTTTGACGTGCCTCTTTGTCCCAATTCATTCTTGGAACCAGTGTTAATACATTCTCTGGGCATGCTTTGTCGCACAATCCACACTGAACACAATCTTGCTCAACAAATTTAAGTGATGGCGATTGACCATCAGTATGTAGCGCACGAGTCGGACAAACCGCTACACAGCTCATACACAAGGTACAGCCGCTGCTATCACAAGACACACTGCCATACGGAGCATTAACAGGAAGGTTGACCACGGTTTCTGTTGAACGAGATTCCGCAAGTGCATCTAGCGCCGTAAACAGACGCTGACGTTTATTTCCTTCTAAGTCCCCTAGCGCTATACCAAATGAATCAGTACACAGCGTTGGCATGCCTTCACGAAGCGATTCAAGATAAAGAATATCAACCGTTTCTTTTGCTATATCCAGTTGTTGAAGGAGTTCTTGGGCTATCCCCACTTCACTGTTGAGTACACGAATAATGGTTTCTGGCATGAATCGCGAAGCGGCGAATAGAACCTGTGTCGCACCATTCACTAGCGCAGCAAACCACGTATCAATACCCACGGAAGGGAGCTCTTCAACAACGATGGGAATCACGTTATCTGGCAATGCTTTGAGGGCCATTACGTTATACGTTTCATGGCGTGAACTGCAGATAAGAACGACTGGGTCAGTTCCCCCGGCGCTGCGATAGTTTGCTAGCGTACGCTCAATGAATTTTTGCGTATCTTGAGGCTCAGGGAGTGCATAGTGAATCGCTTCTGTAGGACATGCGGTTGCACAGGTTCCCACGCCTTGACACAGATATGGGTTGATCTCGATTCGATGTCCTGTCTTGTCACTGCCTTCACTCGACAATGCACCGGCTGGACAAGCATCGACACAACGTTCACAGCCTTTCACACCTCGAGAGCTGTGCGCACATAAATCGGTATCTAAACGGAAGAATTTTGGCTTATCAAATGTCCCCATGAGCGTCGGAATTTCTTCCAGTGCTTCAGCTAGTTTGGGATAGCCGCGTCCTACCGGATAATAACCAGGCACCGGGACTTCCTCAGACATACAGCTGCTGAGACAAAGATCGAGAACGATATCAAAGCAATCGTGATTGATCGCTACTTTGGCCAAGTTATTGCTGGTGCCTTTGTTTTCTATGATAACTTCAAAGGTTCCGAGAAAACCCGAGATCTGGACAGAGTTCGCGTAGTAAAGCTCAGGATAGGTGCCCTTTTCACCATCAGTCGAAAGCAGAGTCAGGCTGTTCATTTGTGATAACTGTGTGACCGCACTTTCGATGATCGCTGTAGGGCCGACGATCAGTGTATGCCCCCCACTTTCATAACTGACTGTAGGTGGGATCAAATTAGTCAGTTCGACAGTATTTTCGAAGGCATAAAGCCTCGCTTTCCCGTTACTAGAAGTTGCTTGTTGTAATAGTTGCTTCAGCATTGCTCATTCCATTTATGTATATGGATTATGGTGTTTTCCATCTTTCAGTGTAGTTAGCCGCGGAGATTCTGCCGATTAACTGACAAGTGTTGTAACGCAGTTAACCCATGTTTCACACCAGGTACACGATTGTCATTTTCAATTAGATGAATATTAAGCAACTTATAGCAAGCGCTGTGCCAAATAAATATTTCCTATATTTCAATAATTTATAAAGAACCAACTCTTTTAGTAAGGACAAAAAAACCGAGTGAGACATTTTGTCCCGCTCGGTTCGTTTGGTGTTCAGTCAAAATGTACCTACTTTTTATGTGGTATATTTTGTCCTAATTCATTCGTTTGGTTTAAATCATCCACATGAAGGTCTGACAGAGAAGCGGTATCTGAACCCGAAACCTCTTGATCTGCATGTTCTCTTGATGATGTATTCATCTCAGCATGGATGCCGTCATCTTCGGACGCATTGTGGGTGGTTTCGTGCGTGTCGACGTCATGAATGTCCGTTTTGTCGGCGTTCAATGATGGCGGAATTTCTTGGTTATTCTCTGCTACCCGTTCTTCTTGGTGAGCATGCGCTTGACCAGCGTCTTCTTCAAGCTCGGGTTCTGTTTCGTCTCTAACCCAATCTCTTAGCGTATCAGCAACCTCTTTTGATAACGACGTTAAGTTACTGTAGTCGTCATCGTAATCATCCAAACCATCGCGGACGTTAAACTCTTCCGAAAGAAACAATTTACGCAGTGCCGCTTTCTTTACGCTTTCTGACGCTTCTGAAACCAACAGCGCTGCAATGCTCGGTTCTTCTTCGTCACTGTTCTCCGGTTGCGATGTCGAGAGCGTCGTTTCGTTTGAAGATAAAGTTTCGTCTCCCGATAGAGCCACCTCCGCTGATGATAACGCAACGTTATGTTCCGCATTGGAAGGCTCGTCAGTCGAACGCTCAGAACTTAAGGTTGATGCCTCATCAGACTGCAAATCTTGAGTCTCATTTTGCTCAATAACGTTAGGCACAGCGGAAGGAGTAGCATCAACATTCTGCACATAGTTTGCGTCAGAACGCGTTGACTCTTCTAACTTTCGTTTTGACCAACGGCTTAAAAAGCTAGTTGCCATTCGCTCTACCTGCTCCGTTTCGCTTCTTACGTTTGACTTCTAGCAACTCACCATGACGACCTATAAACGCTTCCATCCATGCTTGTACCGCAAGTGGCATCGCATTCGACAATACGAGATTATCGCTATCCATGTAACGAGCGGCAACCGACTGAGAAGCAGTGATAAGTTGAATAGTCGGTTGTTCACCCGAGTCTAGGTTATCCATGACAAGAAAGAGTTTAGGTTGACGCGAGCTTAAGTTGAAGCGGTAGTCTGTGCGCTCATCTTTATACAGTTGCAACAAGCAAATACGTTTGTTCTCTTTTGATGGTGTTAAATCAAATCCAGTCAATTGCCATTGAGTTGTTACCCAGATGCTTGTGCTGATTTCATGTTCAACAAGCTCTATACCAAGAGGCCACGAATCTTCCGTCTTCTCGTAAATATGATCGATATTATTAGACATAACTCACCAGTTTTTTGTTTTGTAATACAGAGATAAGTATTGACTCCATCATGCAAGGCCTGATTACCTGTAACATTAAGCATTAAGCATTAAGCATTAACTAAAGCAATAACCGAGCCAGTCATATTGGATTCTATACTCTATTATGTTTAAGTTAAGTTGCTGAGTTAACAAACCTCAAACTGATAGTTGTGTCATTATTGCGATATTGACGTTATTGGTTGGTATTTTGTTCATCGTAGGTATTGATGCTGTTAAACGCTATGTTGGAATAAGATTTGCTTTTGAGTTCTGTTTAGTACTTATTTCTGTTGCTTATTGAATTTAGAAAAAACGTACCATCGAAAAACATTGAACTGGGACAACCCCTACCTCCCTCACGCATTAGGAAAAGACTGTGGTAAAACCAAATATAATTAAAACCAGTGACAATCCCCTGCAAACCATGGAAGTCGAGGTGTATGACGAGTATGGCGAAAAATTAGTAAAACAAGTTGCCTGCGAACGCCCTCTCACGGTGATGTTAAACTGGAAAGAAGTCGTGACACTGATGACGCTGGGTTCGCGCCCTGAAGCATTGGTGTTGGGCTATTTGAAAAACCAAAGCTTCTTATCTGATCCAGAAGCGATAGAATCGGTCATCATTGATTGGGAAACCAGTACAGCTGCTGTCATCACTGCAGAAAACACCGAGCATTTGGAAGGGGCGTTAAAAAAGAAAACCGTTACCTCTGGCTGTGGTCAAGGCACGATGTACGGCAACGTTATGAAAAGTCTTGAGAACTATCAAGTTCCTCAAGTTCAGTTTAAACAGTCCGAGATTTATGCTGCGTTAGAAGCATTAACTCATTATAACGACACATACAAAAAAGCAGGCGCGGTACACGGATGCGCGGTTTGCCAGGGGAACCAAGTTGTTTCGTTCGTTGAGGATGTGGGCCGACACAACGCCGTTGATACCCTAGCCGGTGAGATGTGGCTCAACCAACAAAGTGGCGAAGATAAAATCTTTTATACCACGGGAAGACTGACATCTGAAATGGTCATCAAAGTCGCGCAAATGGGAATTCCTGTGCTGCTTTCCCGTTCTGGCGTGACGCAAATGGGCCTCGATTTGGCGAAACAGTTTGGTATTACCACGATTGCACGGGCAAAAGGATTGCGCTTTCTCGTATTTACTGGCGCGGACAATATTGACTTTGATGTGAAAGGCGAACGTTAAATATTTATTAATTTATTGTAATTCTATTGATTGGTGTAAACTAATAGATAACCTCGGTGAATGTTTCTTCGGAACGATGGGTATCGCTGTGGTTGACTGCTTAAATTCACAAAGGATGTGAACTATGGAAAATGACCAGTTGTGGAATTTTTTGCTAACGCCAAGTGGCATCATGCTCTCGATGGTAATTACATTCGGTGTCGTTGGGATCTATGCTTACTTAGTCGGTCAATTCAGAGAATAGATAGATGGACTATCAATTAAAAAAAAGACCTCAATATTGAGGTCTTTTCTGTTTCGTATCAAACGCGAGTTACTTGAGTATCAGTGCTTTACTATTCAACACCACGTGATTTAAGAAACTCAGAATACGTGCCTTTAAAGTCCGTGATTTGACCGTCACGAATTTCAAGAATACGTGTTGCCAACGAGTCAACGAATACACGGTCATGCGAGACAAAGAACAACGTGCCTTTGTACTGCTCTAGTGCCGTATTTAGTGACTCGATGGATTCCATATCCATGTGGTTAGTCGGTTCATCCATGAGCAGCATGTTTGGTTTATGCATCATGATCTTACCTAGTAACATACGACCTTGTTCGCCACCAGATAGTACTTTGACTGACTTTTTAATATCGTCCTGACCAAATAGCATACGACCTAGGAAACTACGAACGACTTGCTCGTCGTCGCCTTCTTGGCGCCACTGTCCCATCCAGTCAGTTAAGTTCAGGTCTTCTGCGAAATCGTGGGCGTGATCTTGCGCATAGTAACCAATGTTTGAATTCTCAGACCACTTGTACGAACCCGTACGAGGTTCTAAAACACCCGCTAATGTGTTCAACAGTGTTGTTTTACCCACACCGTTTTCGCCGATGATCGCAACACGTTCACCCACTTCAAAAATGGCGTCAAAGTTTGCGAACAGATCGTTTTCAAAACCTTGGCTTAGGTTTTCAACAATAAGCGCATTACGGAATAGCTCTTTAGACTGTTCAAAGCGAATGAATGGGTTTTGACGGCTAGACGCTTTAACTTCATCCAACTTGATTTTGTCGATTTGCTTCGCACGAGATGTCGCTTGTTTTGCTTTCGATGCGTTTGCAGAGAAACGCGCAACGAACGTTTGCAGTTCAGCGATTTGTGCTTTCTTCTTCGCGTTGTCATTGAGTAGACGTTCACGAGCTTGAGAAGCCGCTGTCATGTACTCGTCGTAGTTGCCTGGGTAAACGCGTAGCTCACCGTAATCCAAGTCAGCCATGTGCGTACATACTGAGTTTAGGAAGTGACGGTCGTGCGAGATGATGATCATAGTGCAGTTACGCGCGTTTAGCGTGTCTTCCAACCAACGGATCGTGTCCATATCCAAGTTGTTGGTTGGTTCGTCAAGAAGCATGACATCTGGGTCTGCGAATAGAACCTGCGCTAGAAGCACACGAAGTTTCCAACCCGGTGCGACTTCACTCATTAGACCGAAGTGCTGCTCCATTGGGATACCAACTGCAAGAAGAAGCTCGCCCGCTTTCGCTTCGGCCATGTAACCGTCCATTTCCGCGAACTGAACTTCTAAGTCAGCCACTTTCATGCCGTCTTCTTCGCTCATTTCAGCAAGTGAATAGATGCGATCACGCTCTTGCTTCACTTCCCACAGTTCTTTGTGGCCCATGATAACCGTATCAATAACCGTGAACTCTTCGTATGCGAACTGATCCTGGTTCAGCTTAGCAACGCGTTCATTCGGGTCATAACTCACGTTACCACTGGTTTGTTCTAATTCACCACTAAGGATTTTCATGAAGGTTGATTTACCACAACCATTTGCCCCAATTAAGCCGTAACGGTTACCTTCGCCGAACTTAACTGAGATGTTTTCGAAAAGCGGCTTAGCGCCGAATTGTTGAGTAATATTCGCTGTGGAGATCAAAACCTATACCTTAGCAATTTGAGTGTATTTATAAAAACTGCGCAACGGTACTGGTTACAGCCTTACACTGCAAGTGTTGTTTTGATGAATGAGCAACAAAACTTTCCCTATAGCATCTCACCATCAGCGTTTCATGTATAAGACTGACGCGTTGAATAACCAAATATTGACACGCTTTATACTCTCGAGCCTATAGCCTTGCCGTTCAACAGTGGTGTTTGACGCAGCTTAAGCTCACTTATTGCCCCAGACCCACTATACTAACTCTAACTTTCTAAGTTCTAAGAGAAAACTATGCATTTCATGGTTCGAATTTTCACGCTAATCGCACTTGTTGTTTCCTGCTCATCTCACGCTGAGTGGAAGTATGATTTTAAAGCAGAGCCCGCGGCCTCGTTTGTGGTTCAATCCATCGCTCAGGAAGTCGATAAACTGCCAGATCCTTTGTTCATGACGGAGAATGACAAGCGCAAAGTAAACCAGTTGCTTAATGCGGTGATGAACGAGCAGCGTAAACAAACCCTGGTGTTTGAATCACACCTCAAGGCCTACCACAGCACAGGGAAAGACGATGAGTGGTTTGATACCCAATCAAGTTACCTTACGCTTAAGAGTTTGGGTCAGAGTAAAGAACGATTGTTACTCTTAACGGATTCCGCTACTCGCGACAAACTAACCGGGTTTGGGCCTTATGGTGTGACTCAGTTTAAGCAAGAGTGGCGACAAACAGAGTTAAACGTCCAATACTCCATATATTTTCAGATCCGTTCTTTCCAATCGTTAGTTAACGAAATCCTCATCTCACCTGTTCCCGTCGTGTGGGCTGGTATAAAAGTGCTGTTTATCTACTTCGGGTTAATTTGGTGGCTGGCAAACAGTAAACGCATTATCAATCTGTTTCGCGAAACTCAGTTAGACGATGTCACCAGTCCGCCAATCTGGATTCGATTGATCTGGTACGTCAGCCGCGCACATCGGGCCATCGCTTGGCTTATCGCTATCACCTTATCACTGCGCGTGCTTTCTGAGATTCAGAGCTTGCAGCATTTAGCGATTTTGGAAATATTAACCTGGTGGGTACTGGGCGGATCAATTGTGATCAGCTTTTTGCTCGAATTTACCTACCGAAACAGCCGCAGCTCAACGCCAGAAGTCATCGCGCTACGCTTATCAACCATTCGTCGCTACGTTTGGAGTGCGATTGTCGCGGGGGTAATTCTGCAAATTTCTATACGTACACTCGGCAAAGGGACTATTTATTCGTGGATTTACACCACGTTGTTCTTCTGGTTTGTGTTAGTCACTATCTCAGTTCTCCGCTTGTGGCGGACAAAAGTCTTTGATGTTGCAGAGAGCCTTTCCGATCGCCCGGTTTGGGTAAACTGGGCAATTCGCCGTAAAGACACCATGCTATTAAGTATTGTCGGTACTGCAATTTCAGCCGTTTGGCTTATGCTAACCAGTTTTCAACACCGGATTGTCGCGATGTTGTCTGGCTACACCATGTTTAGCCAGGCGTTGGCCTATCTGTTTCGAATAGAGGTTGCCAAGCAAACGGGCAACAATGTCGATGATGTCAACCTAGTACGTATACGGGGCGATCAGACCTTCGACTATATTTTACCGGGTAGTGAGGAGAGTAAATTGGTCGAGTATGCGACAGAAGAACTCAAAGTACTTTCCAACTACCTATTAACCGACAGTCCTGCGGTTTGTGTAATTTCTGGTGAGCGTGGTATCGGCACAACCACGTTCTTGCGTACGATATTAAGCAAAGTAAAGAATGCTCAGCCGATCTACATCAACTGCCCTTACTCAGGTTACAGCGACCTATTACAACAACTCGCGTTAGCGTTTGGTTTAGAACAAGATGCCACAGAGATTCAAGTTCTTGCGTACTTGCGTAAAAGCGACACGTCGTATTTCATCGCTGTCGATAACGCACAGCGCCTAGTAAAACCAATGGTTGGTGGCTTAAGTGGCTTGATTAAAATCACCAACTTACTTCGACGGTCCAAAAAAAATCACCGTGTGCTGTTAGCCATAGAGAAAGCCAGTTGGCGATTCGTCGACCGAGCACGCGGTGAGCGACTGTTGTTTGACTGGGTAGCCTTTATGCCTCGCTGGAGCGAGAAACAGCTTAGTGCCCTGTTTGATACTCGTATTAACCAGAGCATGCCACACCCTGTTACGTTCGATGGTCTCAAAGTACCGAAACAGTGGGATCAAGAAGATACCACCGAAGAAGAACGTGCCAAACTCGGCTTTTATCGCATACTTTGGCACTACTCGGATGGCAACCCTACCGTTGCGTTGCGCTTTTTCCGTCTTTCACTGCATCAACATAAAGAGACCCAACAAGTGGTTGTGCGCTTGTTTCATGCCCCGCAATCGCAAGAGCTTGAAAAAATGCCAAAACCTATGTTGGCGGTGTTGCGTTCGATTGTGCAACTGGAAGCGGCCTCACCTGAAGAACTGTCCGAGTGTACTCAACTGAGTATTGCGGAAGTGATTGGCACGCTACGCTATTTCCAAAGCCGAGGATTCATTGAATGGCGTGAGGAAAAAGCACGTGTGTCCGATCACTGGTTCCGACATATAACCAATGTCCTAGACCGCCAACATCTATTGGTGAAATAACAGTTATTTTCGAAATAACTATGAATTGTAAAAAACAATGAATTGCGAAAAAACGATGAATTGCAACAGAACAATAACTTTCGAAAGAATGATGATGAGTGAAAGTAGAATGATTAAACCGTTTCGCCTATTGGCCTTTTCACTATTTTGTGGCTCTGCTGTATTTAGTGGTTCCACTTTGGCGTCGGAAGACATCGCTAATGTGGAAAACATTCAGCAAATTGCCAGCCTGATCCGCTGGAGTGGCGTGTTCTTCTCCATAATTGTGATTGCTTGTACTTGGTTATTGCTCAAGTTCATGAATTCTATGGTCGACAGTATCGGCAGCCAATTTGTTCAGTACCGAATGCTGTTGCAAAAGCTGCAATCCTTCTTACAGTTTTTCATCTATTTAACCGCTGGCTCTGTTGTATTTATGATGAGTTTTCGAATCAACGATCAAATTCTCGCTTTGATCGGTGGTACGTTAGCGGTATCGGTAGGTTTCGCGCTTAAGGATTTGGCGGCGTCGTTTATTGCTGGGATGACGGTTATGGTTGATCGACCGTTTCAAGTGGGTGACCGCGTCACGTTTGAAGGCAATTACGGTGATATTATTGCGATAGGTTTACGCTCTGTACGCATGAGAACGTTAACCGACGATATTATTACTATTCCGAACAACAAGTTCTTAAGTGAAGTTGTCGTCAGCGGAAACTACGGTGCACTGGATATGCAGGTTGTCATTCCCTTTTATGTCGGAATGAACGAAGACATTACGTTGGCCCGTGATTTGATTCAAGAAGCAGCGTCTTCAAGCCGCTATATCCACTTGCCGAAGCCCGTCACCGTATTGGTAAAACAAACAATCACCGACAACTATCTGGCGATTCAGCTCACGTGTAAAGCCTATGTGGTTGATACGTCTTACGAGAAGTTATTTGAAACGGACATTACCCTTCGTGTCATGAAAGAGTTTAAGAAGAACGGCATTCACCCGCCCAAAATTGCGGTGCACACGGGGTAACTAGACAAAACACAAAAACAAGCATAAACCAAAGAACAAAGGTCAGCACAGTGGTGCTGACCTTTTTTGTTTAAACAATATATTAGGTTTATTACGCGATGTTCATGACATCCAATATCAATTCAGCTTTCTTGGGTAGGTAAATGCTAAAGGTACTTCCCTTACCCCACTCAGATTCCACTTTTAACTCACCGCCCGTTTGGCTCAAAATGCTCTGCGATACGGAAAGTCCAAGTCCGGTGCCGTTGCGCTTGGTCGTATAGAATGGTGAGAAGATACGGTTTAAGTTTTCTGGTTTAATGCCACACCCTTGGTCGGTCACGTGAATCACCGCTCCTTTGACGTCGCCAGACTCTAGCCAATCCTCACTCGTTACGGTCAGTTTGCCTTTCCCACCCATCGCATGAATCGCATTCATTTGCAGGTTAACCAAAATTTGCAGTAAATGATGTCGGTTTACTTCGACTGAAGATTGGGCTTTTAAATCTGTGACAAACTCAACATCGCGTTTTTTTGCACCGGTTTTTACTAGCGTGATGCTTTCGTCGACAATCGGGTTCACATGTTGCCACGTGATCTCATCTTGTATGCCACCTTGGCGACTGTATTGCAGCAAACTCTTGGTGATACATCGAATACGATCTATTTGAGTATGTATGGCATCTAGCTCCTCTTGGATGCATTTAGCGTCATCGCCAAGTTCAAATTGAATCAATTCCACATTGCCTAATATCACAGCAGTAGGATTGTTGATCTCGTGAGCGATACCTGCGGTAAGTTCCCCTAACGCAGCCAGTTTTTCATGCACCACCAATTTATCCCGTGTTTGATGAAGAAGGTGGATGTGGAGTTCGAGCTGTTCCGTTTTTTCGCGCAGACTGGCCGTACGTGTTTGCACTTTATGTTCAAGCTGAGCGGCAGCATTTTTTAGCTCAATTTTTCGTTCTTGCAGAGCATCAAGCATATTGTCGAACTGCTTCGCCAATTGTGCGAGTTCGTGGTCTTGGTTTAATCCCAGCTCACCAATTCGTTTTTCTTTACCCAATTGAACCAGCTTCACCACCCTGTGTATCTGCTCTATGGGTTTGAACAAGTCGCGAGAGCCTCGATAGACCAATGCACTGGATACGAGCAATAACAACAAGGTAATTACGCTTATTTCAGCAATATTGGTCATATAAACTTTAACGAATGGCCATATCAAATAACCGGTATAGAGCATGCCAATCACGTTGTTGTGCTGATCTCTTAACGGCTGATATGCCGTGATATACCAATCGTTGTAAACGTAAGCACGATCGACCCAATGTTTTCCATCTTTTAGTACGTGTTCTGATACTACTGAACTGACTTTGGTACCAACCGCCCGCCCTTGTGTATCATGGTCATTTAAAGGCACGTTGGTACTTACCCGCAGATCGTCAAGGAATACGGTGATGGTCCCAACAGGTCTTAACTGGTCACTGTTATCAGGATAAATAAGATCGCGAAGTTGATCGACCAAAACGGTACTGTTGTTGAGTAGTAAACCACCATCGAGGAATCCGATGAGTTGATTATCTTGGTTACGGATGGGGATAACTGTCCGACTGACCAAACCGCGCGTTTCTGTTCGACCTGCTTGACCATACATCGACACGGCGGCACGAGACGCCAGTTCAGGGTTTAATTGACTCAGTTCACCTTGTTCCAGAACATCGAAAAAGGATTCTCGCTGCGTCAGGTCAATATAGCGTAATTTACTATCTGCTGCTCCCACTGGCTGAAAAGCGAGAAAATCTAAACCATAGCGATGCCGCTGCTGTTTGACCCAGGCTTGTAGCTCACGAGAAGGCATACTTTGATTAATTCTGAGGCGAAAGTCGTATGATTCAGCAAATGACTTAACATCGCTTGCTTGCTTTTTTTGCAACAATTCGATGCTGTTATTGGCCACACCAAGTCGTTGTGACACATCAAGCAAAGCGTTGTGCCACGTATAATGAATCGACCAATAAATGGTAATCCCAACCAGAGCAATCAAGGTGAGAAAAATTGGAGCAGAAGTGAGGAATAACAAGCGATAACGGACCATGGTTTTAAACCTATGCATCCATTTCGCTACCCCTCGATATCGCATAGTTCTAACTCGCGTATCCGTCATTTTCTGTATCCCATTCCTTGTATTTTCTCTCTAGCGTTTTACGTGCAACGCCAAGATCGCGAGCCGCAGCGGATTTATTACCATCATGTAAATGAACCAACTGTTCGATGTGCGCTCTTTCTACTTCTTTAAGTGTCCAGTGATTGGGATACCCTTCTGCCGTTTGAGCGTCGTCTGGCGACGAAGACTTCAACTCTACATTGAGCTCTTGTGGTAGGGAGTGAGGTCTATCAGGTAATGAGAGTTCGCCTTTTAACTCACGCCAATAATGCGCAGGTGGCTGGCCAAGCAAAATACAACGCTCAATCAAGTTTTTTAATTCGCGAATATTTCCTGGCCAATCGTATTGGTGCATGGCTTCGATGTCTTCATGCGCCCACTTTAGTGCCGGCATGCCAAGTTCGCGCGTTAACATATTAGCGAAGAAAGGCACTAATTCTGACAAGTCCTCTTTACGTTCACGCAATGGGTGCACATCTATTTTCAGTACATTGAGACGATAGTATAAATCGCGACGAAAATTTCCCTGGTTTACTTCTTCAATCAAATTGCGGTTGGTTGCGGCGACAACTCTTACATCGATGCTGATTTCTTTTTCCGAACCGACGGGGCGGATGGTTCGCTGCTCTAGCACACGCAATAGTGACGCTTGCATCGGCAAAGGCATTTCGCCGATTTCATCTAAAAACAGCGTGCCGTTGTTGGCGACCCGAAATAACCCCTCACGGGATTTTTTTGCCCCCGTAAATGCGCCAGAAGTATGACCAAACAATTCACTCTCTAACAATTCTGGAGCAATCGCACCGCAGTTAATTGGCACGAAAGGCCCTACTCGTCCACTCAATTCATGAAGTCCTCGTGCAACCAGTTCTTTACCCGTTCCGGACTCTCCTTCGATTAAAACCGATGCGCGAGATGGGGCAAATTGACTGATCACCTGTTTAAGCCGCTGTGTCGGTTCTGAACTGCCGATAATTTCCGAGGTATTGTGACGCTGATAATCCCGCTTGAGCGCATATTGCATACGTTCATTTAAACGTCGCTCCATGCAGCGTTCGATCGCTTTTAGCATTTGTTCGAGGTTAAATGGTTTGAGGATAAAGTCTGCAGCACCCAACTGGAGTGCTCGAATCGCAGTTTCAAGGTCTGCGTATCCTGTCATAAAAATAACGTCAGCACGCTTGTCGTCGTCTTCAAATGCCTCCTCCCATTCAATTCCTGAACGTCCGGGCAAATTAATATCCAACAAAATGAGATCGTAGTGACGGGAATGGCGCAAAGCTTCCGCGTCGTCAATGTTGCCAGCGATATCGACTTGGGAGAACAACTTTTGCAACGCCTTTTTTAAAATGGCTTGCATCCCTGGTTCATCGTCAACAATCAACACCGAAAATGCATGGTAATCTTGTCGAACACTAATATGAGGTTGAGTAGACATAATTTCCCTCGAATTTTCTTATTGGGACAGAGTGTACCAATTCTGCATTCAGATACCTTACAAAAAGTGCGACAATTTGTACCATCTCAAATTATAAATAAAATAACGCTATGAATTCGCGCACAATATCGTCAGTTTTACTTGTATATAATTAAAAAACGCCACAAGGCTTAACTATAATCTTGGCATTTAGCTTGCTAAGCCTTTGGCTAGATTTAACCGTGAAAACTCCACAGACCCTAGGATTCAGAAATTCGGACTTCTAAGGAACCTCACAAAGGATACACATAATAATGAAAAAAATAGCGTTAACGTTGGCTGCAACTTCAATCACATTGGTAAGCTACTCAGCTTTCTCTGCCCCAGACAACGATCAGATCCGTCTAGCAACGACGACCAGCACATACCACTCTGGGTTACTTGATTACCTACTCCCTAAATTCGAAAAAGAGACAGGGTATAAAGTCAACATTATTGCTGCTGGTACGGGCAAAGCGTTAAAAATGGGCGAAAACGGTGACGTCGATTTGGTGATGACGCATGCACCAAAAGCAGAAGCCACGTTTGTGGAAAAAGGTTACGGTATCTTGCCACGTAAGTTGATGTATAACGACTTTGTCATTGTGGGACCTGAATCGGATCCGGCTGAAATAAAAGATGACGAAAGCGTACTCGACGTATTTAAAGAAATTGCAAGTAAAGACGCGACGTTTATCTCTCGTGGTGACGATTCTGGTACACACAAAAAAGAGATGGGGTTCTGGGCTCAAACCAAAATAGAACCCAACTTTGGTGGTTACCGCAGCGTTGGACAAGGCATGGGACCGACATTAAATATGGCGTCCGAAATGCAAGGCTACACGATGACAGACCGTGGTACGTGGCTGGCTTACCAAAACAAGTTGGACCTAGAGATACTTTTCCAAGGCGATGAAATGTTGTTCAACCCTTATCAAGTGATCCTTGTTAACCCAGAGCGATACCCAACCATCAATAGTGAAGGCGCAAAAGTGTTCAGTGATTGGCTTGTCACCTCACACGGTCAAGAGCTGATCAACAGTTTTCGCCTAAACGGTAAACAACTGTTCGTGGCGAATGCGGATAGCAAATGATCCGACATGAATCTTGCTGACACCACACTAGAAGCACTTCACTTACTGGTGAATTTGGATGCAGAACTATGGGAGATCGTTGCGGTCTCCTTTAGTGTCTCTATCACCGCCATTTCTTTGGTGCTCGTTCCTGCGGTATTGATGTCATTTTTATTGGCTTACACCGATTTTCGTGGCAAATGGTTTTTGCTTTCCATCGTCAATACCCTTCAAGCCGTTCCGACCGTTGTGATTGGTCTGTTGCTGTACATGCTACTTTCACGAGCAGGACCTTGGGGCGGTTGGCAAATGCTGTTTACCCAAAAAGCAATGATCTTCGGTCAAATGCTGATCTGCTTTCCGGTGTTAGTTTCAATGATGCATGGCGCACTGCAATCAAGTGACCGTCGCATGGTTGAAACCGCGGTGACGTTAGGCGTATCCCTACCCCGCATCGCTGCGACGACCATTTGGGAAACTCGATTTCCTTTACTTGCGGCGGTTATCGCAGGGTTTTCTCGGATCGTCACGGAAGTTGGCTGCTCAATGATGGTGGGCGGTAATATCATGGGGCTGACCCGGAACATTCCTACCGCCATCGCGATGGAAAGCAGTAAAGGTGCGTTTGCACAAGGCGTTGCCCTGGGAATTGTATTACTATCACTAGCATTGGCACTCAATTTTTTCTTATCAAGTGTGAGAGGCAAAGGCTACTTAAGAACATAAAGCAACCGATTAGATTTGCTTTTTGTGTAGATAGGTAGAGGCGTATTATGACGATAAAAATCACCGCCGAGCAATTGTCCATGCGTTTTAATGAACGTGTGCTTTTTCATGTTCCAGAGTTAGCCATCGGCCCAAATGATGCGATCTATTTGACGGGCGATAATGGCGTCGGTAAAACAACGTTACTTAAGATCCTTGCTGGATTGTTGAAACCAACAACAGGTAAGGTCATTGCTCCTAAAGATTCTTGGCTAAAAAAACTGACTGGGCGCCATGGGCGCGATGATGTGGTTTACTTGCATCAGTCTCCGTACCTTTTTGATGGTAGCGTGTATGAAAACATCGCTTATGGAATCAAATATCATAAAATTACTGCTCAAGATAAACGTGCGTTAGTCATAAACGCATTAAGAATGGTGAAGTTAGAAACACTCGCTGACGAGCACATTTCTGTGTTATCCGGTGGTGAGAAACAACGCGTCGCCATGGCTAGAGCATGGATATTAACTCCGTCAATATTATTAATGGACGAGCCGAGTGCATCGCTCGATCAAGAGTCGATCGAACGTTTGGTGGTCATGGCGAAGGATTTATTGGAACGTGGTTCAAGTATCATCGTTACAAGTCATCAAACCAATGCGTTGACCGATTTATGTAAGAAACAATGGTTGATCAAAGAAAAGACTTTGGTAGAGTCGCCGTTGTTACATGTCATACCAAAACAAAATTCTCAAGAGAATGCATATGCTTCAACCAACACAAACTAGTTGGGTCATTTTAGCTGGTGGTCAAGCCAGCCGCATGGGTGGCAAAGACAAAGGGCTTATTGAGCTTAATCACAAGCCGCTCATCGCGCACGTTATTGAACGTTTATCAGTACAAACACCGAACATTTTGATTAACGCTAACCGAAATCAAGACGCCTATCGCCAGTTCGGCACTGTCTTTAGTGACCAATTTAAAGAATTCCCAGGCCCCATGGGTGGTATTCACGCTGGTCTTATCTATGCAGAAACTGATTGGGTTGGCTTTGTGCCTTGCGATAGTCCGCAGATTAACAGCGATATCGTTCGCCGATTTTGCCAAGCGGTAGAGGAAGATACGGACATATTGGTCGCGCATGATGGAAACCATCAACAGCCAGTATTTACGATGTATCACAAACGTGTATTACCCAAATTGACGGCATTTTTAGAGCGAGGCGATCGAAAAATCATTCTTCTTTATCAGGAATGTAACACCCGCTACGTCGACTTTAGCGACTCTCCGAGCTGTTTCGTCAACCTCAATACACCGGAAGAACTGGCACAATTTGGACAATTAGAATCATGATACACTCACTAACCATCCCTATTCTTGGCTTTGCGGCTTACTCCGGAACGGGCAAAACGACGTTACTTGAAGCTTTGTTACCGAAACTAACAGAGGCTGGCTTACGTATTGGCATGCTAAAACATGCGCATCACAATTTTGACGTCGACAAACCAGGCAAAGACAGTCACCGATTACGCAAAGCTGGCGCAACTCAAATGTTGATTGCGTCTCGTAACCGTTTTGCGCTGATGACCGAAACGCCTGAAGCCGAAGAAGCATTCGATTATCTGCTTAGCCGTTTTGATCACGATAAACTCGACGTGATTCTTGTCGAAGGCTGTAAAAATATAGCATTCCCAAAAATTGAACTGCACCGTGAAGAAGTCGGTAAGCCGTGGCTTTACCCTAATGACAAGAACATCATTGCCATCGCATCGGACGGTGGTGTACTTGACACTGACTTACCGCAAATGAACATCAACGATCTGGATGCAATAGCGAAGTTCGTTCTTCAATATGTACAAGATGCCAAAGTATCCGATTCCAAAGAGAAGGCCGCGGCATGTTGTGACACCCTGTCGCCAGCTTTCCTCTCAGTTAGCCAGGGTCAAGAAAAGATCTTGTCTCTGGTCAATACGGTTAAAGACACGGAACGATGCAATGTGAAACACGCACACGGTCGTGTACTCGCCGAAGATATTATTTCGCCAGTTAACGTTCCGCAATACACCAACTCGGCAATGGATGGTTACGCAATTCGTAGTGACGATCTAGACCGACAGTGTTATCAAGTCATGGCAGAAGTGTTGGCTGGTTATGCTTATGATAAGCCTTTAGAAATGGGGCAAGCGGTTAAAATCATGACCGGTGCACCCACACCAGTGAATGGCGACACTGTCGTTATGCGCGAACAAACCCTACAAAATGGTGACACTGTAACGATCAATGCATCGAGTATTAGAGCGGGTCAAAATGTACGCCAAGCAGGTGAAGACCTGACTATCGGTAGTGACGTATTCACTACTGGTACGCGCCTCACCTCCCCTGAAATGGGCATGATAGCCTCTCTTGGTTTTGGTGACGCGAGTGTATACCGCAAATTAAAAGTCGCCATATTCTCTACTGGTGATGAAGTACAAGCTCCTGGTACAGAACAAAAACAAAACTCGATTTATGACTCCAACCGTTTCACAATCATGGGCATGCTTGAACAGCTAGGGTGCGATATTTTAGATTTTGGAATTTTGGAAGACAACGAGCAACGTATGATCGAAGCGCTCGAGCGTGCAGCCCAACAGGCCGATCTAGTGCTAACATCTGGTGGCGTGTCCGTTGGAGACGCTGACTACATCAAGTTGGCGTTAGATAAACTGGGTCAAATTGATTTCTGGCGTATTAATATGCGCCCTGGTCGCCCGCTGGCGTTCGGACAAGTTAACAACACACCATTCTTTGGTTTGCCTGGTAACCCTGTTGCCGTGATGGTTTCATTCATTAACTTTGTCGAGCCTGCGATTCGTAAAATGCAAGGTGAGCAAGGATGGAAGCCGCTAAAAGTCAACGCCATCGCGAGCGAAAACCTCCGCTCTCGCCAAGGACGCACAGAGTTCAGCCGCGGTATTTACGAGTTGGATGAATCAGGTCAGTTAACCGTTCGTACAACGGGGAAACAAGGTTCAGGAATTTTGCGTTCAATGAGTGAAGCAAATTGTCTTATAGAGATTGCTCCCGCTGTAGATACGGTAAAAATCGGAGAAAGCGTGACAATCATCCCGCTTCAAGGCAGAATCTAGCTCCAAGCGCTGAATAGCAATATTTTTATAAAGGTCAGCAGTGCTGGCCTTTGTTTTTAGTCACATCCTATTTAATCACACACCCAAGCGCTGACTTGATGTGAACTGATTGACTAAAAACATTAACATTAGACTCGAGAGATAATTATGGCTCGCACTATTCTTTACACTTACAAAGCTGAAGATAAAGAACTGACGTTCTCTTACCAGCAACATCGCAATATTCATGAAGCGGTTGCAGAGGCCGAAGGTATCGACATCACTGAATACCTAAAAATGGAGCAGCAAATCGAAGCGATTTCTGATACCAAAGCAGTTCGTAACTACCGTGATAACCACTTCAAAAAACTTGGCTTTACAAAAATCACGTTGGCGCAAAAAGAAAACTTGGGTGTCGGAAAGAAAAAGTAAGACTTGTAGAGACGCAAACAAAAAGCCCTGTTACTCCAAAGTAACAGGGCTTTTCTTATTATTGACTCATTCGAACTTATTTGATGTTCAGGAATGCGGCGCCTCGTACACCACCAGAATCACCATGCTTAGCTTTGATGATTCTTGGACATTTTGCCACTGAAAGCAGGTACTTAGGAATACGTTTTGGCATTTCTTCGTAAATGAGGTCGAAGTTGGACAAACCACCACCTAAAACAACAACATGCGGATCCGTTGCGGTAAGAAGATTGCCAAAACAAATGGCTAAAAGATCCAAAAAGCGTTCCACATGTTCCACCGCGTTTGCCTCACCTTCAGCATTCGCTTTGATAATATCAATCGCTTTTTTCTCTTCGCCAAAATAATGCGCATACAGAAGTTCAAAGCCACGACCTGAAAGGTAACTGTCTAAGCACCCTTTCTTGCCGCAACCACAACCTAACAACGGTGCGTTGTCGCCAAGGTGGAACCAGGCATCAATAGGAAGACGCATGTGACCAACTTCACCCGCGACATGGTTACGACCAGAGAACACTTTACCGTCGTAAATAAAGCCGCCACCAAATCCAGTGCCTAAGATTAGACCAAGCACTGATGGGTCGTCTTTTAGCTCTTCATCCCACGCCTCAGAGAGCGCGAAACAGTTTGCGTCATTTTCAATTTTTACTGAACGACCAATTTTCGCTTCAAGATCAGCGCGTAACGGTTTGCCTTTAGCAGCAGGAACGTTCACGGTCAGTACCGTTGCATCATCCGCATCTTCCATACCAGGAAGACCAAGGCCAATCGTGCATTCACAGCCAAACTCTGCGTCATATTTATTGACTAGCCCGGCGACGGTATCAACTAATAATTCATAGTTATCAGTCGGGGTTGGTACGCGCTCGGTTGCAACGCGTTCAAGTTGCTCGTTAAAAGCACCAAATTCAATTTTAGTGCCACCGACATCAAAGCCGTAATACATTCAATTCTCTCCTAAAAAATGCCTAAACGACTCCCAAAACATGACTGGAGCCAAAGCTAAACTACTTGCATTATCCACATCTATACGCCTACAAACCGTGATGTCGTCTTGATTTATTTCTTGATTGGGACTGTCCGAACAACATTCCATCAACAAAAAGTCATTCCTTAGAGTGAACTCTCGTTTTTCATCCACGCTTTGAAATGTTGCAGGTGGGGTCGAGTTAGGTCACTTTTTACGCGCGTTTTGCTCAGCATGTAAGTCTCTCTAAACGCTTCAAACCAGAGTTGTAGGCATCGTGAAGCGTGTTCTTCACCAGCTTGTTGAAAAACTAATGTGGCCACCTCTGCGGTCGAAAGATGTTGTTCATTGTCGGAACGGCGCATCACATATTCTGAAAGCGATTGCGGTTCTATTGATAGCACGGGTAACGATTGTAAGTATTCAGAACGTCTGAATATTTTTCTCGCTTCGCGCCAACTGCCATCAATAAAAATCAACAACCACTTCTTTTGAATGCCGTTGGTGCTGACTAAATGCTCAGGAGACATGTCCTTTAATAACCGCTCAGGTTTATCTACATATTCGTCTGGGAACACAATGACTGGTTGATACGCTTCATTATTTAATAAATCTAGCATTTCTTTAGATGGTTCCGTTCGGTTCCATTGATAAACATAGGTTTCTTGAATCGTATCCGCAATCAGTCGACCCGTATTGCTTGGTTTAAACACTTCGTTTTCTGAAACGATCAGCATACAAGCAATATCGGATTCAACATTCGGCTGCAATGCACACAGGCAATACTCCTGAGCAACCTGACAATATTGACAACGTTGAACCTTACAGCCTCTCGCATTGAAGGGCTTAGTTGAAATCGATTGTCGGTGTTGGATTAGACGGTGAAACGAGTGAACTCTCATGTTTAGTCACGCTTAGTAAAAAGTTGGGCGCGATTCTACTGGCTAAAGCGCCTAGCCTCAAGGTATGGTGTAAGGACTAGTCAAAAGCCCGTTGTGAAGGAAACATTTGTGACTGAAGAAACATTCAGCGATCCCTCTTGGATAAGACTCAGCTGTTTTGTGAGTGTACTACTACTCTGTGCACTTTGGGAAAACCGCTTGCCACGGAAAACATTAACGGTGTCACGTCGGTTTCGTTGGTTGAACAACCTCTCACTCGTTGCGCTAAACAGTTTTTTCGTCACTATCTTATTACCTATAACCGCTTTTCAAGCAGCCGTTATAGGGGGTGAGTCTCAATGGGGAGCCTTTAACTTACTTGGCATGCCTTGGTGGTTAAACGTGTTATGCGGGGTTATCGCTCTCGATCTTGTGATTTATGCCCAACACGTCATGTTTCACCGAGTAAACTTTCTGTGGAAACTGCATCGTATGCATCATGCTGACCTAGACATTGATGTCACGACAGGAACTCGTTTTCATCCGGTTGAAATTTTGATTTCTATGGTGATAAAGATCGCGGCGGTCATTGCTCTTGGTATCTCTCCTACAGCGATCGTGATTTTTGAAATCCTACTTAATGCCAGTGCCATGTTTAATCATAGTAATGCAAAACTCGCTTTACCAATAGATGCTACGTTGCGCCAGCTAATTGTTACCCCTGATATGCATCGTGTGCACCACTCTGTCATTCCTAAAGAAACGCACTCTAATTTTGGTTTCTTTTTATCGGTATGGGATCGCCTGTTTGGAACCTACCGTGCTCAGCCAGAACTTGGGCATGATCACGTTATCATTGGTTTACCTGATCTGCGTGACGAAAACGAGCAAAGACTCGATAAGTTGCTGACTCAACCCTTCCGTTATCCGCAACCACCTAAGCATCCTAAGCATTAGGTCTGCTTGGGTGGTTGCATGGGTAAGCGATTAACGGAAAATTTGACGGGATTGTTTGCTACGCGCATTCCATAGCCATAACGTCACTCCAATAGCAAACCCCAAAAATAACGTTTTCATTTGTAGTGCTGTATTGTTGTCCAGTATTTGGAGCGTATAGTGCGCATGAGAGTTGAAAATGACATTAGTGAACAGAATAACTAACATCAAAGCCAGCCCCGCCCTGCGATACCTAACCAGCAGATATACCGACAATAAGTCCAGCACTCCTAGCGCACTCCAATACATATTTAGCCATTGTGGTGCAAAATCGTAAGGTAGGAAGCCACCAACAAGATTGTCGTAGATGTGCACTGCGCCACCAATGGTTAAAAAAATGCATAAGAGAAACACTACGAATTTATCCATCATCGTTTCCTTATCTGAAAGAATTCTGACTAGCGTATAGAACCAAACGAAGAATTTACATTCTAAACGTCATTTTTGGGAGCGAGTTTACGTTAGACGGTGCATTAGAGAATTGAGATACGATCCGTCGCTATCCTTAGGTTTCAAAGCTATTTGTCACTACAGGATAGCGCGTGGGGAAGAATTTCGCATCTTAAGGAAAGGGAAATGACAGTATTTTCGTCATATTCTAATCAGCATACCCACTACCAATAGCACGAAACGGCATATCCAAGCCAAGTTCGGGGATCTGTTTTCCTACCCACGCAGGGAAGGTATTACTGTTGGGGCCAGGAAACAAGGTGTACTCGTTTGCCCAAGGATAGGTTTGTACCACATGTTGTACCTTCGGGATAAGGTTTTCTGCTTGCTCTCCTTCGATGGAAAGGACTTTCTCCGGCTTGGCACCATACCAATATCGATCGGGCGTGGAGGTATTATATTGATATAACGCTGGTTGGCCACGTTCAACACGCCACCCGACAACTTCATAAACGGTATATTCATCTGCGTCTCGTGGCTTCACCGCTAACCAAGTGTGTACAGCAAACCAACCACGCCAACTGAATGCATCCGCCGCGTAAACTTCAATAACCGCATCCTTAACGGTTTGAGGGTTGGGCGCAATACCTGCGGGTTCTCGACTCGCGGTTCTCCAATCACTTTGGGTACACCCCACCAACAAAGATATGCTAAACAGTATGCTCAGTTTACTCTTATAGTTACGAAGACACATGAACTTCATAGGTCACCCCTTTCCGTTTGGGTAATAACCTTTAGTTTAACTGATATGTCTAACCGTCCTCAAGATATGTCGCTGTCCGCCCTTGTATGTGGCGAAATTACAATTAAACAGCATTCCTAGTAACGATGTTTTAACCGTAGGTAACCAAGATACCGATAAAACTAATGACTACGAAAAGTATATAGAATTGGCCCATTGTAATTGTCCTCTATTTAATTTGAGATTCTGATTACGAGCTTCACCTTTACCTTGCTATCATTCGCTACGAGTAGAACTAAGTGCTATTACCTACACAACAATGAGTTTCTACAGCAGCAATGAGGCTAAATTTTGGCAATTCCTTGTGAGCCTAGTTTTACTAGGTTTGCTTTTTGTTGCTCCCAATACGGTGCTAAGCAGTATCTGGCACGAGTGGGGATTTTCCTTAATGTCTCTTAAGTGAAGCACTTCGTACATAACAATGCCACCGTAGCTTATATGGACGATTAAATAATTTTATTAAAATTAATAATCACAAAATTACATAAATTCAGATAGTTAGAAAGTTACGGACCATTCTATTGAGTTGTTTTGATAGAAAAAAGACCCGATAACTTAAGACATTGAGACTGGCAAATGTGCACACTTACCGGTCTCAATGTCTTGTTATCAAGTTAAAATGTCTTGTTATCACGTTAAGGTGAGAGGTTCGCACACCCTTTGTAGAGCGGGATTAGCGTAGTTCGTATTTGTGTAACATGGCTTGTTGTTGCGCTGCAATTTCTGCCACTTGTTCCGAACTTTTTACCATCGCATCGAGTTGAAGTTTTGTGCGCTCACTTTGATCAGAAATGTGAGTGATAGCCTGAGAAACATCAGCCGTGGCGCGCTCTTGCTCTTCCGTTGAAAGTGAAATCTGTGTCACTCGGTCCTGTATTTGTTTTACTGCATTATTAATATCAGTAAATGTGAGCTTAACCTCTTGGCTCGATTGCAACGCATGCGTCATTTCCTCTCGAGATTCGTCGACGGCATTACGAGAACGCTCTGCAGCAACGAGTAACTCGTTCATCCTTTCACGAATATTGGTCGTTTGCTCGGACGTATCACGGGCCAACTTACGCACTTCATCTGCAACGACGGCAAAACCTCGACCTTGCTCCCCTGCACGTGCGGCTTCAATAGCAGCATTAAGAGCAAGTAAGTTAGTATTGTCTGCAATTCCACTAATCATATCTACCATCTCGCGGATTTGTTTTACTCTTAAATCCAACTCTTGCATTGATTGCTCACTAGTATTTAATGAGTGCGCAAGTGACTCCAAACGATCGCGGTTTTGCTCGACAGCTGAAACACCGACTCGCGTACATTCTGTTGCTCTAACGGAGTCCTCTTGAGACGATGCAGTAATGGTTGCTATTTCACGTATGGCAGCCTCTAACTCAGCAATTGTCGTCACCATGGAGACTAATGCCTCGTTTTGAGTCGTGAGTCCTTGATTGGTTAGCTCTGCTGCTTCATGGCTTATCTCTGCCGTTTGATAAAGCGTTTCGCAATTCTGTGTGACTACCGAAATAGAATCGTTGGTTGAGTCAATAACTTGATTCAGCTTCGCGGACACGTCTTTTAACTCCTGCGGGCCCTCTAATTTCGCTTTTTGGCGTAAGTTAAACTCGGTAAGTAACGTCAGACTAGTCTTGACCGAGTTTAGCCCGCGATATATCCAAATTCTTAGTCCAAACCACGTGAGTAAAATCATCAGAGAGATAATGCTCGCCGCGACGAGAACGACAGTACTGACGGTTTCTATCGTGTTATGCACTTGCGCTTCTTTTTCTGCAAGTAAGGTGGAGGCCGATTGAGAAATTTGATCGAGGAGTTGCATGATTTCATCGGCAAGCTGAGAAGCTTGATTAAAATCCCCTTGCTGTAGCTCGCTTTGCTCAAGTTTAGATAGAATCAAATGCAGAATCCCCTGCTCTTCAAAACCGTTCTGTACCATTTCATACGAAGCGTTAAGGCTTGCATATTCAGTGACTTCAGGGTGTAGTGCTTTAAAGTCTGCATAGGCCAACTCAATGCCTGCAATTCGATTATTCATCTCACGAAATTTTTGTTTGGCGCTGGCAAGATCGGTTTGCATCAATAACAGGAGGAATGTACTTTCCATTGAACTAGCAGATGCGATAAAACGATTTGCGGCATCAATAGAATTTGGATCATCACCACTTAAAAATGAGCTGATTCGACTCATCTCCGGTCCAATCGAACTTAACCCATACCGAAAGCCCCCTACAGCTGAGTCGACTTGGGTTTGAATCTCTACCACCGTCGATTGTTTGTTGAGTGTCGAGCTTGTTACTTGATGCAAGTGTTCAACTTTTTTAGCCAGTTCGTCCGTTAGATCAATAGAACCAGAGATATCCTGCACCAAGCCTTGGGTTTGCCCTGCTAAAACATCGATCTTGTTCTTTAATTCCGGAAGTCCTTGAGATTGTGTCTGCTGCACCCCGCTGTTTAATAATTTAACGATTTCTAGCACGTTTCTGGTTAACTTGGCGTTAGCCATCGCCATTGGCAGTGTTTTTTGAGACAAATCATTAAATTGCTCGCCAATTTCATCCATTCCTTTGAAACTTGACGTAGAAAGCGCTATAACGAGTGCTGTAATAGTTAAAAATATTGCACTGATAGTCTGAACTAGTGAAAGTGATAAACGGAAGCGGTTATTCGTTGTCATAATCTCGCGGTTCTTTCTTGGGGTTTAAACGAACTCGTTGTAAATCCGATACATGGATGGAACGAGAGCAAAAGTATCCCAATGGTAAAGAGTCGATATGACATTTGTGTTTCAATTGATAATTGCAAAAATAACGGGTGGGAATTTTGCGTCGAATTTATTTGTCTCTCATAATCTGTGGTCTGGTAACCGCATGTTCTTCAGCTCCCAAGCCAAATGAAGACACTACAGATGTTGTAAGCAACCATCAGGCCGCTTCGTCTCACCATACAACTAAAAACCATAAACAAACCCTGGCAAATAACCCGGATCTATTGCGATTTTACAATGAATGGCATGGGACACCCTACCGTTGGGGCGGCACTAAAAAATCAGGCATTGACTGTTCAGCGTTCGTTCAAAAAGCCTTTGTAAAAGCTTACCAGTTGTCTTTACCTAGGACGACGAGACAGCAGTCGAAACAAGGCGTTAAGCTGAGTTGGGAAGAGGCGCAATATGGCGATTTAGTCTTCTTCAAAACGACACGCACCAATTATCATGTTGGTATTTATATCGGCAATAAACAGTTTATGCATGTCTCAACGTCTAAAGGGGTGATGATTTCGAGAACCGACAACCCTTACTGGGCGTCTAAGTTTTGGCAAATACGTAGGGTGACACTGTAACCTCTTTTGGATGACGGGCTTTTGTTGAAGTCTATGTCCAAGTCCGTATGACCTTATGAATGTATGGTCGTATAAATAACAATGCTAACCTTAGTCATACGTTGCAACAGCAGAATCAAACAAGTTTTTGACTAATGCAATGTATTCATCCAGAAACGCAATCTGCTCATTAGTTGCTTTTTTCGACCACACGCCTGCAAGTACCTCGCTTAAATCATCCACGACTGCGTCAGCTTCTTTAAGCAATTTGAATCGAACACTAGAGTGAAGTTCAGGGTTTTGCTCAAAAATCGCCATAATATTTGACGCGACCATGTCTGTAACGACATCTTCAATGCTTTCTGTGCCTGTATCACCTACTTCAGTAGCAAAGATATCTAAGTTAAATGACAAGTGCTCAATTAAAGCAAGATATCCATCAGTTTCTACGACCACTGTTTTTCTCCGATTACATTACTAAGCTGAATGGGTTCCATATTAAGACATGTTTAGAAAATTTCATTAACTTATTACTAAATATCAGAGATGGATTATTTAAGCGTACAAAAGTTACTCAACACCCTCAGAAAATATGTCATCCTCATAAGTGCATGTTTGATTGCGGCCATTTTCTTTCGCGTTATATAAAGCGGAATCTGCGGCTTTTAACCAATGGATGTGATCGTCAAAATACGTTTTATACTCACAAACACCAATACTAATCGTATAGTTGATCACGCAGCCTTCGGCTTCTATGACTTCTTTTTCAATACGCTGCCTCAATCGTTCGGCAAAATAGTTTGCTTGCTCTTGATCCGTATTGGGTAGTAACACCGTAAACTCCTCACCACCAAAACGGCCGCAAATGTCACTGTTTCTCGCTGATTTTTTCAGAATATTAGCAGTACGACGAATCACTTCATCTCCCGCTGGATGTCCATAATTGTCATTGACCTTTTTAAAATGGTCTATATCGAAGATAACTAATGTAGACGAGCGATCGATAACTTTAATTTGAGCAAACTCATCTTTTAATGCGCTTTCCCAATGGGCACGATTAAAGAGTCCCGTAAGGCCGTCTTTTCGACTGATTTCAGAAAGGTGTTGATTCGTTTCTTTTAAGTGAATACGGCTTCTCGCGGTTTCTGATACATCATTAACCTGAATAGCGATATGGCTGACCTCTCCCGAAAGTGCTCGCAGTGGTGTAATTACGATATCCTGGAACATAAATTCATTGCTGTTAGAGACAGGAGAAAAGTTATTAAAACGAAACAGGTAAGGTCGATTTTCCCAACTAGAAAATGAACGAGTTTCGAGGTCTACAGAGGTGCGGATTTTGGTTTCGAGCCAGGAACGAGGGAGTTCATCAAAATGTTCAAACAAACATTGGCCAAGAATATCCTGCGATAAGACACCGCTGTAGGATTGCATAAAGCTATTCCAAACACAGACTTTGTTGTCACGATCGAGAACAATGAGCCCTGAATCCATTGTATCTAAGATTTGCGTGACCCAATGGAAATTGGCCATGTCCAGCGAGATATCGGACATTAGATTAACTCCATAATATCGTAAATAATTTCTACGGATGATCTGTCTAATAAAAACAGCACTTCACACTCAAAATCCAGTGATTCTGCCGTGTAAATATACTCAATGGTGAACAGTTCCCCTGACTCGACATTACCTTCACCATAGGCTGGTAACGAATCGATGATCCTAGGCTGGCGCAATGCAAAGGTTTTATCTAGCTGACTACCTAAAGAGGTTAAAAATGACGATACTAATAAATTCGACACATTCAAAATGATTTCGTTATGGTCAGTGAACGCTAAAAGATAGCCTAACCTTTCCCCAATTTGATTTATGTCTTTTCCTCTAAGGCAAACTAATGCTTCGCCATGAACTCCGCCTCCAACAAACCGCTGAGCAACGGCGACAGAACCATCACGGCCGATAACATCAACTAGCGTCATATGCAGTTCACCATAGGACAATGGACCAACATGAGGCACCGGAAGCTGGATAAATTCCTGTAGATGTTCCGCCATGATTGATGCGCCTTTACCTAACGCGATATTCGCTACTTCACGAAACTTAGACAAAGGCGTTGTTTCTTCTAACAAGGAATCAACGTCTGCTAAAGCTAATGTGGGTTTCTCGGCGTAACTTAGACCCAAGGTTTCATAAATAGGACTAATTTGTTCACTGGACAATGGCTTGGCAATAAACGCAAAAGCGCCCAGTTCCATACATCGCTCTCTGGCTCCGTGCTGTACGTCTCCTGAGACGACGACGACTTTGGTGTTGTAAGCACTGACAGGTAACGCCTTTAACACCTCAAAACCATCCATTATTGGCATGGTCAGATCGAGGAACAAAATATCGATATTTTGTTCCTTGAGAATGTTGAGTGCTTCATAGCCGTCGTGAGCTTCGATCAAACTCATTGAACTATTACGTACTATCGAGCGAGCAATCAGTTTTCTCGCAATAGTTGAGTCATCACAAATCAGTAACTTCATACTACCTATGGAACCAGAATCAAAAAAAGAAATAATACATGTTGAAAGATTTCATCTCTATATGCTAAGCGGAAATAACATCGACTTATTAGAGATTTGTTTCACATTTATACAAATTTTATGTTTTCTATTAAAGGTTTATACCTGAACTTTGTGCAATTTAGCGTCCATATTCTCATGAATGACCTAAACTAAAGGGGCTCAAGTAAACACACGAGGTTTTGTATGTGGCAAGCAATATCGCAACAGCTCTCTGATACATTGTTGTTCGACTATCAAATCACGGAAAAAGTTCGACTTTCCGGTGGTGATATTAGTGAAAGCTATATGATCAATGATGGAGAACAGCGTTACTTTGTAAAAATTAATAGCCGCGACTTTCTGTCCAATTTTCAGCTAGAGGCAGAAAGCTTACATCTACTTCGCGAAACTTCTACCCTGTTTGTTCCCGAAGTGGTGCTGGTCGGTAAAACGAAAAATTGCTCATTTCTGATTTTGAATTACCTACCCACGAAACCATTAGAAGACGCTAAAAATAGCTTCGAATTTGGTCAACAACTCGCCCGCTTACACCAATGGGGAGAGCAAAAAGAGTTTGGCTTTGATGCCGACAATTACATTGGCTCAACCTTACAGCCAAATCAGTGGCACAAAAAATGGTGTGTCTTCTTTGCTGAGCAGCGTATCGGCTGGCAATTGCAACTGCTAAAAGAAAAAGGGATCACACTCGTTGATATCGAAGACTTTATTTCTGTTGTGAAACAGAGTCTAGCGAACCACTCTCCTAAGCCGTCGTTATTGCATGGTGATTTGTGGAACGGTAATGTCGCGCTGACACCAGTAGGGCCTATCTGCTTTGATCCTGCGTGTTACTGGGGCGATAGTGAATGCGATATTGCAATGACAGAGTTGTTTGGTGGGTTTAAGCCGGAGTTTTACCAAGGCTATCAAGAGGTTAACCCAATACAGCTTGGCTATGATGAAAGAAAAGATATTTATAATCTTTACCATGTTTTAAACCACTGCAACTTGTTCGGTGGGCACTATCTTGAGCAAGCGCAGTGGATGGTCAACAAGATTATGTCTTATTGATTTATAAAGGTTTATCACTAAATAGTGTAAAACACCGAGAGACATCACCTCAAACTCAGTCATCTCGTACCACGCTGAGTTTGAGGTCAAACTTTGTACTTATTTCGATTCCATTAACAACGTCTATGCCTAATATTTTAGTTAACGTACCTGTGCTGACTTGCGAATATTCTTGCCGAAGACTTGTAGAGATCGGGCCGAGTCAGTGAAAGAGCTATCTTCTCTCAGGTTACATTAACCCCAGTTTATCAGGAGTTGTTGTATGAAAAACTATACGGAAAGACATGTACAATGTCCTCATTGCGGACACTCTATCGGAATTACCTTAGATGCAAGTAATGGTGATCAAGAGTTTTATGACGATTGCCCGGCGTGCTGCCATGCTATTCATCTCAACATGCATGTCGATGAATTGGCAAACAAAGTAGAACTATTTGTCGACGATAACTATGAGTAAACTTTAGATAACTATGAGTAAACTTTAGATAACTATGAGTAAACTTTAGATAACTGTGAGTAGACTTTAGAATGAAGAGGAGCTTGCTTATTGCTCCTCTCGCTGTGAGCACTTTAAATTTTTCTTTCAGCTAACACGCGCTCGACAGTATCAACGATTGCCTGAGTCTGCGGGTCAAATTCAATGTTGACTTTGTCTCCTGATTTGCGACAACCAAACAAGGTTCTGTTTAATGTTTCAGGAATCAAATGAACAGAAAAGCGGTTTCCATCGACCTCACCAATCGTAAGAGAACAACCATCGATACCAATATATCCTTTCGCTAAGACATACTTCATGGTTTCTATTGGTAGCTCAAACCAAATGGTACGATTGTTTGGTGTATCGATAACACCAATGATAGTCGCTACCTGACTAATATGTCCGGACATGTTATGGCCACCAATTTCATCACCAAATTTAGCAGCACGCTCAACATTGACGTAATCCCCTTCTATTAGCTGACCAAGATTTGTCAGAGCCAGAGTTGCTTGCATCAAGTCAAAGCTAATACGATTACCCGCAATATTCGTCACTGTAAGGCAACAGCCGTTATGAGCGACAGACGCTCCAATCTCTATGCCTTTACTAAGGTCACCATCGAGTTCAATAACGTGCGTTTGAAATTGCTCTTTCTTATCGATACTCACGACTTTCGCTGTGCCCTGCACGATTCCTGTAAACATACTGTTTTCCTACTTACCTAGATATAAAGCTACGAACTTAATGTCATGCTACGATGTTAACGTTTACTCCACTCACAAGTAAACTTTGATTTACGCCATTCTGCATGAGCCCTTTCTCGAACTCAGTGAAAATACTCCGCATTTGTAACCCAGTACTTCGAATACATGTGGCATATAAAGATACAATTGTTTATCATTTGCACGGAGCATATTTGAGGCATATTTCACCTTACCGTGGCTAAGCAAACTATCCGCTGGTCCACCTTACCTTTTTTGTCCTCTCGCTCTTCAATTATTCAACTTATTGTTCCGTTCTGGAGTATTGTGTGCATCACTATAAAGAAGAAGCATCAAGTCTTATCAAACTCTCGACCCCTGTATTGATTGCTTCTGTGGCTCAAACGGGTATGAGTTTCGTTGATACTGTTATGGCAGGAGGCGTCAGCGCGACAGACATGGCTGCTGTATCCGTCGCTTCAAGTATCTGGATGCCAACGATTTTGTTTGGTATTGGCTTACTAATGGCATTGGTTCCGGTTGTCGCTCAACTTAATGGTGCGGGTCGCCGTGTAAAAATACCTTTCGAGATACAACAAGGGATAGCTCTGGCCCTCCTTTTAAGCATTCCAACGATTGCCGTATTGTTTCAAACCCAGTTTATTTTGGAGTTGATGGACATTGAAGCACTACTCGCAGAAAAAACCGTTGGCTATATTCATGCGGTTACTTTGGCAGTTCCAGCTTTCTTATTGTTCCAGACCTTGAGAAGTTTTACTGACGGCATGTCACTCACCAAACCCGCTATGGTGATCGGATTTATCGGATTGTTGCTAAACATTCCTCTCAACTGGATATTTGTCTACGGAAAATTTGGTGCACCAGCCCTCGGTGGTGTCGGGTGTGGCGTGGCAACAACCATTGTTTATTGGATTATGTTTGCTCTGTTGCTGTTTTATGTCATGACTTCGCAGCGATTAAAAAGCATTGATGTATTTGGCGAGTTTCACCGTCCTCAATGGAAGGCTCAGCTACGATTGTTTAAATTGGGTTTCCCGGTTGCAGCGGCACTGTTTTTCGAAGTAACCTTATTTGCTGTCGTCGCTCTTTTGGTCGCTCCATTAGGGCCGATCATTGTTGCTGCGCATCAAGTTGCGATTAACTTTTCTACGTTAGTATTCATGTTACCGATGAGCGTCGGCGCAGCGGTGAGTATTCGAGTCGGACATAAACTGGGCGAAGAAAATGTAGAAGGCGCTAGGATTGCTTCACGTGTTGGTATCATTGTTGGTCTCCTATTGGCTATTGTCACTGCTATATTGACCATCTTATTCCGCGAATCTATCGCTCTTTTATATACCAATAATTCCGAAGTTATTGCGCTCGCGATGCAACTATTATTACTCGCTGCGATTTATCAATGTACAGATGCGGTCCAAGTTATTGCCGCAGGTGCGTTGCGCGGGTACAAAGACATGCGCTCTATATTCAACCGCACCTTTATCGCCTATTGGCTACTTGGACTGCCTATTGGTTATGTGCTTGGTCGTACTGATTGGATTGTCGAACCGATGGGCGCGCAAGGCTTTTGGATCGGGTTTATCATCGGCCTGTCCTCTGCCGCGTTATTGCTAGGCGTGAGACTCCGTTGGATGCACAAACAGAAACCCGAAGTACAGTTGAACTTTTCGATTCAATAACAAAGATATCAAAGCCAGCAATCGCTGGCTTTTTCATAACAAACCGTATATCTCGCTTAATTGATCCTGTGCTTTTTATTAACTTTGTAGATATGACAAAGATTTGAGTGCACGTATCCATACAAACTAGAATATTCAATAGTTGATGATGATCGGGATAGCTTGTGAGACTACTACTCTTTTTACCTATAGCTTCTATCGCATTGCTGGTAGGCTGCATCGATTTATTTTCCTCAGAGCAGGCCACGCTAGAAAAGTATCAGCAGCGGTTGGCAAATGTATTGGATGTAAAGGCGATTGAAATCACGCCAAAAGCGGCGATAACAATCCCTCCTCGCAGAGAATTGTTTCAACCTTTACCCCGGCTTTCGTTAGGCCTTCTCGAAAGTTTTCAGCTAAGACAGTGTGGGTTGTTTAGCCTGCTGGCAAACAAAAACTCCCAACTTGGAAAAGTTCAGGATGCGTTTCACGACCTTGAGTACCAAACCAAGTTACTTAAAACATTAAATCATTGTCTTACAAACTTTGACCTAAGTCGTGATGAACGAACAAAACTAGAACAGTTATACGCTCAAAAGTGGAAACATTTTCACACACACCTCGATAACTTATTGCTCACAAGCCATGCGATGCAAAAACAACTCACTGCTTCAGATTGGCTTTCTGTAGATTCGAAAAACCAAGTGGCGCAGGTGGTAGAGGCTTTAAGTTTGCTTATCGATATGTATGCAGTACCGAATAAAGCCACGTCACGCTTACCTAATGTATCAGTAGTTCAATACCAAGAGGTGATAGAAAAGTCTCGAGCCATTGGGCGGCTTTACTACTCTCTCAAGAATACATCACTCTGGTTAACACAGATCACTGAGCTGTTAGAGTCAAACCAAAACAAGGTTATTTGCGGGAAGAATCGCGACACGACACGGTTTCGCTATTTAAATAATGTTTTTCAGACCATTTACGTAGATGAGGTTCAGCCATATTTGGCCTATTTAGACAGCACATATCAAGACTTGAGTAAAGCGACTCAATTAGTGGAAGAGAGAATGTCTGCTCAAGATCAACATTATGGACTGACTGAAGTCCACTCAACATTTAGGCAAGCAACACTGGAACATGTCAGATTCTGGCAAGGTTTATTTAAGCGCTGTGGCGTCAGTATCACGCCTACTCTTTGAGTCGCTCACGTAAAAAACGCGCAAATTTGGGTTTTCCGTTTTGAGTAAAGCCGTTATAGCGGAACGTCACGGTTGACCCAACTTTTGGCGGAGTGCGGCGTACTTCATCCGTAAAACCACTGCCGATGTAAAACTCTACCCCATTCGGCATTCTAACGTGTATCGCTCCCATCATCCCCAACAAGCGTCCCGTACCGGGTTTATACCCAATCACCATCGCTTCTGTGTCTTGATAATGTTTTAATTTGAGCAAATCACTACCACGACCAGCTTGATAACGACTGGAAACTTTACGCAACATCACCCCTTCACCATCAGCAGTTGAGATCTTATCCAGTTGACGAAATAAATGCGCTTCGTCCTGGATCACCCGATGCTCGACAAATTTAATATGCGATTCATCAAGCTCGAACACTAATTCTTTGATGTTGTAATAACGTTTACGATAATCCCCTGCGGAATATGGCATATCGAAAATCATAAAGTCGATGTCACGCCAAGCACGCTCTACTGGTGTTTTATCTAACACGGTTTGTTGAACAATGTGAAAATTACCTCTTCCAGCCCAAAGCTCACCATCTAAAGGATAATTTGGTAAAGACTCCGTAAACCATGCTGGCGCATATATTCGGTTTCCATTTCGCGTCACCAAATGCTGCCCAGTCCAGTAAGCACGAATACCATCGAGTTTTTCACTGTACCAGTATTCCGATACATCGATGCCTTCCTGATAAGTTTCTGCAAGTGATACGTCTGGGTTAATATCCGTAATGGCAAACGTATCAGTGGAGGCGCCTGTGATTACGGCAAGTGCGATCAACGACATTTTTAATGGCATAAGGTCATCCTGTTCATTCAACGCGATCATTGAACCCTAACTGACACCATTAACCTATTTGTCATTATTTTTTATTCGAGCTAAACCTATCGCAGCGAGTAATGCAATGTAAGTTATTGGTTAAACTTTGGAGCAAGACTGCATAGTTAACAGGTTTCATAGCTCAACTACTTATGAGAATACTCTTCCCAATTTTTACGCATTTTTTCAATGGTTTCTTCAGGAACTTGGTGAATGCTCTGATACCCTCCCCGACAAATTCGCACTTCGACTTCAATACGTTTCTTTTTACAGTAGTCTAAATAGCACTTCATTTCCCACACACGTACAAATGTATTACTCACAATAACGTTAACGCCCCTACTTAACCATTTTCGTGTCTGGTTAAAGCACCAATCATGCGCTTGCGGCAGTAACATCGGCTCAAAATAATATTCGCCCGCTTGATTTTCAAAATACATATCAGCCTCGAAGTGCTTAGCCGGGAAATCGTTAAGCAACTGCTTGGCAAGTGTGGTTTTACCCGAGCCAGGAAGGCCTCGGATCAAGATCAACTTAGGGGTAGACATTTTTACGAAAACCGTGTGGCAAGGAAGAAACGTTAGACTGTAAAGACTTAAATGAAAAATGGAAGCCCAAAGTTGTTTTAGTACCATCCCCAAAAGAAAAATGCCGAGAGCAATGAGCTCTCGGCACAGACATAATAAGATTAAGTATCGAACATATCAATTATTGATAAGCAACAAGCTCCGTTCTAAGCCCTTTAACCAAGCTGACACACATAACTAGTAAAACAACAGTAAACGGCAGTCCTGTCGCAACAACACCTGATTGCAACGCTTGTAGAGCCTCTTTACCCCCGACCCAAAGCATGACAGCAGCAATGGCGCCTTCGATACACGCCCAAAAGATGCGCTGTGGAACCGGAGCGTCAATTTTACCACCAGCGGTAATGCTATCGATAACCAAAGACCCTGAGTCTGATGAAGTTATGAAAAAAACTAAGATCAGCATGATAGACAAGATCGAAATAGCTGAGCTATAGGGTAAATGATCATAGACATGGAATAAGGTTAAAGAGATATCCGTTAATCCATTAGTCCCAAGCTCGCCGATTTTGTTTACGACTTGATCAAGCGCGATACCACCAAAAATGGCCATCCAAACAATAGTAACGACGGTTGGAACGACAATAACTGCAAGAATGAATTCTCTAACTGTGCGACCTTTCGATACACGAGCGATAAACATGCCGACGAATGGCGACCAAGACACCCACCAAGCCCAGTAGAAAACAGTCCAACCTTGCATCCAGGTTTCATCTTCTCGACCATGAGGGTTACTGAGTGGAATGATGTATTCAATATACGCCTTAGTTGTATCAACGATTGAATCAATAGCGGTATCAAAAGTAATGAAGGTAATAAAGATAAGAAGTGCAAAAGCAACCACCATATTTATATTACTTAATAACTTCACACCGCCATCGATACCACGAATTACGGACAATACTGCAATAAAGGTAACAAACATGATGACTATCATTTGAGTACCAATACCACCATCAAGGCCAAACACATGGTTTATGCCACTCGTTGCCTGTTGAGCCCCTAAACCAAGTGATGTCGCCAAGCCGAACAATGTTGATAAAACAGCAAGGATGTCGATAACATGCCCTAACCACCCCCAAGCACGATCACCAAAGATAGGGTAAAAGGCAGAACGAAGCGAAAGCGGCAACCCCTTATTGAACGTAAAAAAGGCAAGAGCAAGCGCTACAAGGGCATATATTCCCCAACCATGGATACCCCAATGGAAGATGGTTGCGCCCATCGCTAATGATTTTGCTTCTTCTGAATATGGTACCGCGTTGAGAGGCATTCCCCACCAATCCGTAAAATATGCGGTTGGTTCGGCAACACTCCAAAACAAAAGGCCAATCCCCATACCAGCTGCAAATAGCATCGACAGCCATGACATTCGGGAATGATCAGGTGTCGCCTCTTTACCACCTAGTCGTATCTTTCCAAGAGGTGAAAGAAGAAGCACTAGCGCAAACAATACAAAAAAGTTCGCTGACCACATAAAAAATGCATCAAACTGCTCGATGATGCCGTTTTTCACGCCGTTTAAAGCGGTACGAGCGGTAACTGGGTCTACTAAAAGAAGTGAAACTAAACAAAGAACGATGAGACCTGCACTGATACCGAATACTGGGTTATGTATATCGAAACCCCATTTTTGAACGTTGTCCTGTCCAACTTGATAATCTGTGGTTTCGATACTGTATTTCTTAAATGCGTTATTATCCATATATACAAATTTAACGTTAATTTGAAACACTCCTCACATGAGAAGGATTTCAATACCGCCTCCATTAATTTGAGCTCTAATGACTTTAATTTGGCGAAGGAGTCTAACACTAATCACACATTTATGCAAAGTACGCAAATTTATTACATTTTTACGGCAAGTCGATACAAATGTAATCAACATCCGTCAAATTAATACTATGATGTCTAATTGTTTTTGAGGCGGGAGGGAGAATGAACAGTTATTTACTACGACTGGTATTATTAAAGCTTGCTATCAAAAAACGCATTGAGTCTGACTTCGGCTTAAATACAAAAACACCGGCCTTAACGTAAGCCGGTGTTTTCTTATAAGGTTTCTCGACTTGTACTTACAGGAAGTGTAGAGAAGCGTTTAATGAGAACGTATCAACATTATCTTTGTCGATAGTGTAGTTCATGTAACTTGCGCCAACAGATAGAGGACCAAAAATGAAGTACTCTGCACCAACGCCGTACATTAGATCGTAGTCGTCATCATCCTTGCCGCCTTTTACTTCTTTATCCCATTGGTGGATACCACCTTTCGCGTAAACATGCAGAGGACCAAAATCGATGCTTGGCTTAAGTGCCGCGTAGTAAGATGTCAGCTTAGTGTCTTGACCATCAACGTCGAATTTACCGTGTTGTGTCACACCCGCTTCAATACCGATGATAGGGAGGATACCAGTACCAACGTGAACAGAATAAGACGTATCCGTTTCACCTTTAAAGTCAGCTTGGCCAACCGATGCACCACCGTAAATCCAAGAATCTGCCATCGCTACAGAAGATGCGCTTAGAAGCGCCACTGCTAATAGAGTTTTTTTCATCATCTACCTTGTTCTCTTTTATAAATCCATACACTCACAAAATTGTAAGCGTCGGTACTGTAAACATAAGAGTGGCGAATAATTGCCACTCTAGTCCTTAAAATAGGTTTTCGCTACGTATCAGCAAGTCAAAGCAAGTATCACGCCAACCTACCACCGCATTACCCAAACTATAGCCACGATATTGCAGCCTTATTAAGTCTAGTAATTGTCAAGCGATGGTTAGTAATCATAACCCATTATCAAAATTGAAAAACCTGCTTCATTTTACTGGCCTATCAGCAAGCATCAATCGCATTTTTCACTCGTTTATCAGACACAGGATAAGGCGTGCCTAACTGTTGAGCAAAATAGCTTACCCTCAACTCTTCCAACATCCAGCGAATTTCTTTGACGTTCTCAGGAATCGCCACACCTTTCGGGATTTTGTTCAATAGTTCTTTGTAGTCATTGGTGACAGACTCGATTTTTAGCATGTGTAACCGATCTTTGTTTGGATCGATCGGTAATTTTTCCATTCGTCTTTCTATCGCCCGCAAATAACGCAGAATATCAGGAAGCCGCTTCCAACCGCATTCAGTTGCAAAGCCTTTGAAAATCAAACCTTCAATTTGCGCTTTAATATCTGAAAGTGCAAATGCCATCGTGAAATCAATTTTACCTTTTAGCTTTTTATTAATGTTGAATGCTGTCGTCAAAATGGTTTCTACTTGCTTTGCAATTTCGACCACTGTATCGCCCAGTTCTGCGCGAACGTACTCTTTCAACGCTTCGAACTTTTCTGGTTCCCAAACTAATCCGCCCTGCTCTTCAATCAGCTTATCAACTCCACAAGCGATGCAGTCATCAATCAGGTCAAGAACCTTGCCATAAGGGTTAAAATATAAGCCCAATTTTGACTTGTTAGGCAAGTTCGCATGCAGATATTTGATTGGCGAAGGTACGTTGAGCAGAATTAAGCGACGTTGGCCAGCGCGCATTGCTGTGACCTGCTCGTATTCCGTTTCATAAAGTTTTATTTCAACACTGTCTTTGGTATCCACCAATGCAGGGTAAGCTTTTACATCATAGCCCCCACGCTTTTGCTGGTAGACCTTTGGTAACTCACCGAAACTCCAAGTGTGTAGTCCTTGTTGCTCGATGTCATCATCCGCAACTTTGGACAACGTTTCCTGAACTTTGTCTTTTAGGCTTTCTTTTAACTCATGAAGGTCACGATTTTCTTTCAGTTTTCTATTACGATGATCCACTGCTCGGAATGTCACTTTTAAGTGATCTGGCACTTGATCCATATTCCAATCTTCGCGCAATACTTCCACACCCGTCATACGGCGTAGCTCTTTTTCCAATGAATCTAATAAAGGCGCCTCCATTGGTGTCACTCGCGCCAAAAATGCATCGGCATAGTTAGGAGCAGGTACAAAGTTTTTACGGATGGTTTTAGGTAACGATTTAATCAAGCTAACAACCAGTTCGTGACGCAGACCTGGGATTTGCCAATCAAAACCAGCGGGATCTACTTGGTTTAAAATTGGCAGTGGCAAGTGCACCGTGACACCGTCACTATCTTCACCTGGTTCAAATTGATAACTAAGCTTGAGTTTTAAACCATTTTGATGCCAAAAGTTAGGGTAGTCCAAATCGGTAACATGACTAGCATCTCCCTTGAACAACATCTCTTTTTCGAAATTAAGTAGTTCAGGAGTTACCTTCGATGTTTTTTTCCACCATGAATCAAAATGTTTACCAGATACCACTTCAGTACCGACACGTTGATCGTAGAAATCAAACAACTCATCATCGTCAACCAAAATATCTCGGCGACGTGATTTATGCTCTAGCTCTTCGACTTCTTGCAAAAGCTTACGGTTTTGCTTGAAGAAGGCGTGTTTGGTTTCCCACTCACCTTCAACTAAAGCACTACGAATGAATATTTCACGGCTAACCGCAGGGTCGATACTACCGTAGTTAACCAAACGTTTCGGAACGATTGGCACGCCATAAAGCATGACTTTCTCGTGTGCCATCACCGCGGCACGCTTCTTCGACCAGTGCGGTTCACTATAACTACGTTTGATAAGGTGTTTTGCTAGCGGCTCAATCCATTCAGGCTGGATTTTGGCAATAATACGTCCCCAGAGTTTTGAGGTTTCCACCAACTCCGCAGACATGATCCACTTGGGTTGTTTCTTAAATAAACCCGATGCAGGGAAAATATGAAAACGTGCGTTTCGAGCGCCTTGATATTCACTTTTCTCTTGGTCCTTCATACCAATATGCGACAATAAACCAACCAAGATTGCACTATGGACACCATGATAGGATGCGGGCTCATCATTGAGCTTAAAGTCCATTTCATGCATAGATTGATGAATTTGAAAATACACATCTTGCCATTCGCGTACCCGCAAAAAGTTAAGGTAGTCTTGCTTGCACTGTTTACGGAATTGATTACCTGTGAGCGCTTTTTGTTGCTTTTGAATATAGTCCCAGAGGTTAACAAACGTGAGAAAATCCGACTCTTCGTGGAAGAAACGTCGGTGCTTATCATCTGAAGATTGCTGTTTGTCGGATGGGCGCTCGCGCGGGTCTTGAATTGACAGCGCCGCCGCAATAATCATCACTTCTTTAAGTGCACCGTATTTAGGTGCTTCCAAGACCATACGCGCTAAACGCGGATCAATCGGTAAGCGAGCCAGTTGTCGTCCTGTTGTTGTCAGACGTTTTTTGGCCTCCTTCACATCTGGATTGATCGCGCCAAGTTCTTCTAAAAGGCGTACACCATCTTGAATGTTGCGCTTATCTGGCGCTTCAACAAATGGGAACGCTTGTATGTCACCGAGCCCGAGTGAAGTCATTTGTAAAATAACAGACGCTAAGTTGGTACGAAGAATCTCTGGATCGGTAAATTCTGGTCTTGACTCAAAATCTTCTTCTGAATAGAGACGAATACAGATCCCCTCTTCGACACGCCCACAACGACCTTTACGTTGGTTTGCACTCGCTTGAGATATAGGTTCAATAGGAAGACGCTGAACCTTTGTACGATAGCTATAGCGACTGATTCGTGCCGTACCTGGGTCAATGACATATTTAATGCCTGGGACCGTAAGCGATGTTTCAGCCACGTTGGTTGCAAGAACAATTCGACGACCTGCATGTGGCTGGAAAATCTTGTTCTGCTCTCCCGCAGACAAGCGCGCATATAGCGGCACTATCTCAGTGCTTTTCAAATTACGCTTAGACAATGCATCCGCAGTGTCACGAATCTCGCGTTCACCATTCATGAAAATCAGGATATCGCCCAGCCCTTCATCACACAGTTCATCAACCGCTTCAAAGATACCCTCTAGTTGATCGCGATCGGTGTCGTCATCGCCGCTTAACGGGCGGTAACGGGTTTCTACTGGGTAAGTACGACCTGATACTTCGATGATTGGCGCGTTGTCAAAGTGTTTCGAAAACCTTTCTGGATCAATCGTCGCAGACGTAATAATGACTTTTAAATCCGGGCGACGTGGTAACAGTTCTTTTAAATAACCCAAGATAAAATCGATATTCAAGCTGCGCTCGTGCGCTTCGTCGATAATGATGGTGTCGTATTGATTTAAGAAACGATCATGTTGAATTTCAGCCAACAGAATACCGTCGGTCATCAATTTTATTTGCGTGTTCTCAGAAATTTGGTCATTGAATCGGACTTTATAACCAACAAACTCACCAAGCTTGGTTTCCATCTCTTCAGCGATTCGGTTTGCTACTGAGCGAGCCGCAAGGCGACGAGGCTGAGTGTGACCAATCAAGCCGAACTTACCACGGCCCAATTCTGCACAAATTTTGGGTAGCTGGGTGGTTTTACCCGAACCGGTTTCACCGGCAACAATAACCACTTGGTTTTCTTCAATCGCCTTCGCGATGTCTTGCCGTTTTTGACTAACGGGAAGAATTTCTGGGTATTCAATTTTGGGGTGAGAATTGATGCGCTGCTCTGCAACCATCATTGACTTGGCGATGTCTAACGCAATTTCATCAAACACGGCATGGCGTGATGCCTCTTTTTTAATCTTGCTCGCACCAGAAATACGTTTGCTTAAGCGAAAACGGTCCCGCATCATGCACTGATTGAGTGCTTTGCGTAAGGATACGGCGTTATTCTGTTGCGACTGAGGCGGCTGAGTATTCACCTCGCGCTCAGCTGATTTTTTGGCGTTTTTATCACCTTTTTCAGCAACAGTTTGCTCTTTCTCAGGTGTTCTCTTTGTAGGCTGTGACGAAGTCAAAGCGTTTCCTATTCTTTTCATTACATAAAACTGCGCGAATTGTATCACACAAGCCTTGAAACTGGACAACCCAAAGGTTATTCAATTTTTTCGAACAACTTAAGCAAATGCATCAGGTTTTGAGTCAAGTTCCATGACTTATAATCCAGTGATTAGCCGAAAGCACTTAATTAAGGAACATCATATGTCTCGTGTATTAGCTCTTAAATCAAGCATTCTTGGTGATTACTCTCAATCAAACAAACTGGTTGAAGATTTCACAAAAAACGTAGCAGAAGACAAATTAATTGTTCGCGATCTCGCTGCAAATCCACTTCCAGTTCTGGACTTCTCCGTTGCGACTGCATTACGTGCGACAGAAGATCTTTCTCAAGAGCAGCAAGACGTCGTGAATTTATCTAATACATTGATTGAAGAGATTAAAGCTTCAGACACACTCGTGATTGCTGCACCAATGTACAACTTTACAATCCCTACTCAGCTTAAAAACTGGATCGATTTAATCGCCCGTGCTGGCGTGACATTCCAATATACAGAGAATGGTGTACAAGGTCTTATCGAAGGGAAAAAGGCCATTGTGGTAACAACACGTGGTGGTATTCATAAAGATTCAAACACAGATATCGTCACGCCATACCTGCGTACTGTTTTAGGGTTTGTCGGTATCACTGATGTTGAGTTCGTGTATGCAGAAGCGCTAAATATGGGTGAAGACGCTGCTGCTCAAGGTATGACATCGGCTCAAAGCCAATTAGCCGCATTGGCATAAGTAATCTGCATTTGCGCTAACTCATGATTCGAAGGGATTGGAGATACTGATCCCTTTCTCTTGTTTCTCATTGTTACTTTTTATTTGCTTCTTTTCTATGTCGGCCAACGCTTTTCGGTAAATCCGTTCTAACGACATTTCAGCTTCATTGACCATTTTTTCTATCATCGCATCAAAAGCAACGTCGCTTGGAATCGCGATTTCATCCCCTACACTGACTTCCAGTGAATTGTCGTAAATCACCAACCAATCATCGCCCTCTAAGTGCCCTTCTCCGTGGACCACAAAGAATCGTTTGGCGAATTCATCATTCGTACAGTTTATACCTTCAATTTGGATATTGAACGAGGAGTCGATACTCATCGTGCTCATTCCCTGCTCACTTTCCAATGCATTGCACACGTGCTTAACACTTGCGCGATAAGTGAATTTGAGTTGAGATAATGACTTTGTTGTCTTCATGCAGTCATGATGGTTGATAACCTAGCTCGGTACAAATCCGACCTTTGCACAAAGCGAGTGATTTCTCGTTCAAGCTCGGTACTATCACAACAAGTATTCACGGCTTGTTCAGAAAGAGGCGTCATCGTCAATTTTTTGATAAACGTAATTTTATCTAATGTTCTTTATTCATAAGCCGTTACAATAGTACACGTTGCAATCCAACGGTTACCTCAAAATCAACATAGACATAACGACGCACAAGTGAAAGCATCCGAACTCATTTCTATCCTCAACACTTTACCGCCTGAACACGATCCTGAAATAGTGATGGGAGAACAATGGCTGCCTGAACGGTTAGTCGAAACCCAACTCGATGGCGATTTGTTGTTTTTAAACTTTGATAATGCACCAGAAGATGAACAAGGAGAGGAAGAAGGCCGTGGCTTTGTTGAACACGAAATTGAGTTAATTCGTACTCGCTTACAACAAATTCTGGATGAAAATAGCGATAGCGCTTCCAAATCGGACGCGATCTTGGGAATATTTCTCATGGGTCATGAACTGAGTAGCTCACAAGTTATCGAAATCTTGGAAGAGTCAGAGACGCCATAGAACAACCATAGGATAAGGAGTCGCTTTGCCTGCACAGCCCAATATTAGTCGTTCCCCTAAACTTCCTTTGATCATCGCAGGTCCTATCCTACGTAAGGTAACGGCATCAGAAGTGAATATTTGGCTTGTCACGACTGAACCATTGCAAGGCAGTGTGGAAATAATCGACCTGCATTCTAAACAAACACATTACTCCGCTTCACTCGACCAGCATCAATCTCTACAAGTGGGTCAAAGAGCATGGGTTTCGCTACTGATGCTTACTGGAAGCTTTCCAACACAGCAGCCGCTTCGCTACCAACTTCATACCCAGCATGGATCACTTACAGAGCTATTACCCAATTTGAATTATGACCATGACGACAGTGCTTATCGCGGCGTCGAGTTTGTTATTAACGACAAAGCAGACTACGTACTACATGGCTCATGCAGAAATCCTCACCATTTTAGTGACGATACTCTGGTTGCAGCGGATACGAAAATTTCAAAGCAACAGGCTGAGTCCCGACCTAGCATGTTGATCATGAGCGGTGATCAGGTCTATACGGACCATGTTGCAGGCCCCACCCTGGATGCAATTGAGCAAGTAATCGATATCTTAGGTTTGCCGAGTGAAAAATTTGAACAGGCAGTTGTCGAGGACAGTACGTCACTTTATCAACACCCATTCCGTTTCTACGGACGTGATAAATTGCTACCACATTACATCGAGGAAGACCGCTTATTCAGTCGTTTTCTCCCAAAAAGGGAAATACCTATTTTCAGCGCAAAGCAATGCGAAAATCACCTAATCAGCTTTGCCGAATGTTTTGCGATGTATTTGCTTGTCTGGTCTCCTATCCTTTGGAAGCATGTAGAGCAAGATCGATTACTGAGGCGAAACTTCATCGTGGGTGGCCAACAGCTAGCCCCTAAGTGGCAAAAGCAATGGCGTGAAGAAAAAGTTCATATTGATAAATTCATTCAGGGTTTAGACAAAGTTCAACGTCTGCTGGCACATATTCCTACTTATATGATTTTCGATGATCATGATGTCACCGATGACTGGAACTTAACGATTGGCTGGGAACAAGCGGCTTACAACCACCCGTTTTCGAAAAGAATTATTGGCAACAGCCTGATTGCTTACTGGCTATGCCAAGGGTGGGGAAACGCGCCAGAGAAGTTTGGAGATGATTTCCTAAAACTTGCGAAGGAATTTTTAAATCTTGGAACAGAGAAAGCTCAAGATACATTCATTCAACACCTTTACCGCTTTGAAAACTGGCACTACACCATCCCAACATCTCCAAAAGTCGTTGTTCTCGACACCAGAACGCGCCGTTGGCGATCAGAGTCGAGAATGTACAAACCCTCAGGGTTGATGGATTGGGAAGCGCTAATCGAGTTCCATCAAGAGCTCGTTCATCAAGACAAAGTGATCATCGTTTCGGCAGCGCCGATGTTTGGTGTAAAGTTTATCGAAACCCTTCAACGCATATTTACCATTGCAAGACAGCCCTTGATGGTTGATGCAGAGAACTGGATGGCGCACCCAGGAAGTGCGAATACACTCATTAGCATTTTTACGCACACCAAGACACCAACCAATTTCGTTATATTGTCGGGAGATGTGCACTATTCGTTCGCTTATGATATTAAGCTGCGCTTTCGAAAAAATAGTCCTAATATCTATCAAATCACCTGCAGTGGAATAAAAAACCAGTTCCCAACCCGACTCCTCAACCTATGTGATGCACTTGATAGAATGCTGTATAGCCCCCGCTCTCCGCTAAACTGGTTCACAAAACGTAAGCGACTAAAAATCTATAAGAGAGCGCCCAGTACACATAACTTTTACCGACTGGTAAATCACAGCGCGATTGGTGAGTTACATCTGGATGAGAATGGAAAACCGAGTGATATTCGTATACTAACCAGTGATGGCGATGAAGTGTCCTTCCCTGCGACAAAGAGTGAAACAAGTGACGCTCCTGATCGTAGTACATAACGGGTAAAAATGTTCCCCCTTGTTTCCAACTATTGCACCTGCGTGAGGTTTGATCAATTGTTTGCCTCGATCGGTATAACGATTAGCTTCTAGCGGAAAACGTACCGAACGCAGGATTATTAAGTTATTAGGCGTTGGTCTTGAGATTCACCAGTCTCATGCCCATTTTAAAAACATAGACAACGACAAGGCGCTCAATATGTTTAACTCTCTCACCACCTTATTTAAACAACTTATCGACGGTTCAGACTTGAGTCAGATTAACACGGCTTCTCCAAATTTAGCGATCGCGTGTTTGCTCTGTGAGGTTTCTTCTGCGGACCATCAAGTAGATGAAAAAGAACACGAAACGATACGCTCATTGCTAGTAAAATTGCTTACATTAGATCAACAAGAAGCGGAATCGATCCTCAATCAAGCGCAAGCAAAAACGAAAGAGTCGGCTTCGTTGTACGATTTTACTTCACAACTGAGAGAGCTCTCTCAAGAAACCCGCTACGACCTGATCAAAAGTATGTGGGAAGTGGCGTACGCTGATGGGGAAATAGATCCACTCGAAGAAGCCGTAATTCGCAAAACGGCAGAGTTATTGTACGTGGATCACAGCGACTTTATTAGGGCAAAACTGCAGTCTCAATAACAACGTAACAAGGTCAGTCAACTAACAAGGACTAAGAGATAACATTAGTGTTGAGGCAGATAGAGGCTCTTGTTTTGATTTATGGATGTTCCTCAGAAGACCTTATTAGAAGCAAAAGCCAAGAACAAATATATCAGAATAATCAAAAAAGAAAAACGCGCTATTCAGCGCGTTTTAATCTAAAGCCATTTTGATTATTTTCGTCAAGCCAATGACAGTTATTAGTGTCTAATGTTTGATACAAGTTAAGCATATAGACGGCTTACTGTGTAAACACTCGGTAAAACTCATGTCATTGGTTTTAATAACCGGAAGCGGGATCACATTTAAAGCATGGTAAGTGCGAGTTTCGCTAAGTTATAGGCATCCACATACCCGGAGTGCTGTCGTCCTTCCCAATCAATGCCTTTTGCTTCTTGTGCAGCACGATGACCAATACGCTTATCTTTAAGACGGTTTTGAACTCGATAAAGTGTTGCTAAGTTGATAAATTCGCTAAACGGTGCGTCGATCCCCTTTTGCTGACACTCTTTGAGTAAAATCAAATCATCTCGTCCCCATGAAGCGTATATCTTATTACGGCCACCGAAGTTCTTAACCATCGATTTCAGTACTTCTTCCAGAGGCCGTCCCTGCTTCTCGATTTTTCGTGGTGTAATCCCTGTGAGTTCTGCACAAAACAAGGACACTTCATCATGTTCCGGCTTAACGTAGTACTGCGCTCGTTTAACGATCTCGCCTTTAGACAAATCTATTTCAGCTAACCCTACTTCGATGATCTCTCCTGTACGGCCAACGCCATTTTCGCTCCAGCAACACATTTCTAAATCGAAGCATACGATACGGTTATGGTTCATCGTTTGTCGTAGTTCCTAATATAAATTTGAAAGCGTGCAATACTACCGCAACGATATAAAAAACTCGAATTTACCCGATGATTAAATCACCGATTAACCGGGGGATCAGCGGAATCGCACAATATTGTTCAACAAACAATCAGGAATAACTTCTCATAGTTGCTTCAATCGTCGATTTTTCATCCGCTTCGAGCGCTATTATGATGAATTATTACAGCGTTAAGCCTTGAATATGCTAACATCCACCATCATTTTAGTGTCTAAACTTGGTGCAAGATCGCAAAGACGATCATTTCAAAGCTATGAGCCAATACTGAGCACCATAAAATTAATTAAAGAGAATAAATGTCATGAACATTGATTTGAACCTAATTCCTCAAACGTTTGATATGCTCCACGCTGGTCTGGCAGCATCGAGCGTTTTACTTCTTTTGGTTGCCGTTTCTCGTAAATCTAAGGTAGTGGAGAAAGTCGTCGAAAAGCCTGTCGAAAAAATTGTAGAGGTTGAAAAGCCTGTTGAAAAAATTGTTGAAGTCGAGAAAGTCGTTGAAGTTGAAAAAGTGGTAGAAAAAGTGGTAGAGGTTGAATCCAAGCTTGCTACCGCGTCTACAGATTCTGCTATGCAACTGCTGTCTATCATGCAGCAAGAAGCGCGTTTAATCGACTTTCTACAAGAAGACCTAACCTCATTCTCTGATGACGAAGTGGGTGCAGCGGCTCGCGTTATTCACACTGGTGGTCAGAAAGTATTAAAAGACTATGTAACCCTTGCTCATATCCGTAACGAAGATGAAGAAACTCGCATCACTGTTGAAGAAGGCTTCAACCCACAAGAAATTCGCCTAACAGGCAATGTGACCGGTAGTGCTCCTTTCAATGGCACTCTGGTACATAAAGGCTGGAAGGCAACGGCAATGAACCTGCCAAAGCTATCTGAAAACTACGATGCGTCTATCATTGCACCAGCAGAGGTTGAGTTGTAATGGAACACATGAATCAAGAAACCACTTCTCAAGAGCAGCCATCGGCAAAATTTAGTGTCGGTATCGATTTGGGCACCACGCACTGTGTTATCTCGTTTGTTGATACTCAGAATGAAGATGCTCGTGTTGAAGTCATGCCTATCCCGCAACTTACTGCGCCAGGTACGGTAGAAACTCGTAGCCAACTCGGCTCGTTTCTTTACCAGCCACACGAACATGAAATGAACCCACAATCTCGCGTTCTGCCTTGGTCTAGTGAACCCAAAGCTCTGGTGGGTGCTATTGCACGTAACTTGGGCGCTAAAACGCCAATCCGCCTGATTGCGAGTGCTAAATCTTGGTTGTGTCACGGTGGTGTAAACCGTCGTGAAGCATTTCTACCTGCTGGAAGCCCTGAGGAAGTAGAAAAAGTCTCCCCGCTTCGTGCAACAGAGCTTTACCTTGAGCACCTCAAAGAAGCATGGGACCACACACACCCAAACCATCAGCTTGCAGATCAAGATGTGACCATTACGGTTCCTGCATCGTTCGATCCTGCAGCACGCGACCTAACCGCTGAAGCGGCCCGCAACGTCGGTTTTGTCAATCTGACTCTTTTGGAAGAACCTCAAGCGGCACTTTACAATTGGATCGATAACAGTGAAGACAAATGGCGCGACGAGGTTGAAGTTGGCGACATCGTTTTGGTTGTCGATATTGGTGGTGGTACTACGGACCTTTCTTTGGTCGAAGTAACAGAAGATGAAGGCAACCTAACACTCAACCGTATCGCAGTAGGTGAACACATCCTACTTGGCGGTGACAACATGGATCTCGCCCTTGCCTACCGCTTGAAGATGAAACTGGCGCAAGAAGGCAAAGAACTGCAACCTTGGCAAGTTCAGGCGATGACGCACGCATGCCGTGACGCAAAAGAAGCACTATTAAACGACAGCGAACTTCAGTCAGTGCCAATCGTGGTACCAAGCCGTGGCTCTAAACTGCTTGGCGCAACGCTGAAAACAGAACTGACTCAACAAGAAGTACAGCAAACACTGGTTGATGGTTTCTTCCCACAAGTGACGATTAGCGATCACCCTGTTCAACGTAACCGTGGTGCACTGACGCAAATGGGTCTACCTTACGCGCAAGATGCAGGCATCACTCGTCACATTGCCGCGTTCTTGTCTAAACAAGCAAACGCGCTTTCTGCTTCAGGAAATGACAGCGCAGAATCAGCAGCTCAAGACTTTAACCCGTTCGCGAACATGCCTGGTATGCCAGGTGCGGAAGCAGCGCAATCGGCTGACTTTATAAAACCGACTGCGATCCTATTCAACGGTGGTGTTCTGAAATCAACACTGCTCGCAACGCGCTTAGAAGACACCATCAATGAGTGGTTGATTGAAGCCGACACTGAAATGGCTAAACGTCTTACAGGTGTCGATTTGGATCTTGCAGTTGCTAGCGGCGCAGCCTACTACGGTGCGGTCCGCCATGGTCAGGGGGTACGTATTCGTGGTGGTATTGCTTCGGCATACTACGTAGGAATCGAAAGTGCGATGCCTGCAATTCCTGGAATGGCCCCTCCGATGGAAGCGCTTTGTGTTGCACCATTTGGTATGGAAGAAGGATCAAGCGTTGATGTCCCTAGCCAACAGTTCGGTTTGATCATCGGCCAGCCCGTTAACTTCCAGTTCTTTGGTTCAACCGTTCGCCGTGATGACCTTGCTGGTACACATTTAGATTACTGGGCACCAGAGGAACTTGAAGAGCTGCCGGAAATTCAAGTTACCCTGCCTGTATCTGAAGGTCGAAGCGAAGGCGAAGTGGTTCCTGTAACCCTTGCTTCTCGCGTGACAGAGCTAGGTACGCTTTATCTCGAGGCTATTGCCGCTGATAACGGCCAAAAGTGGCATGTAGAATTTGATGTACGTGACGACGCAAAAAGCGACGCAAACGAAGAATACTAAGTAGCAATGACAAAACGGCATCCAATTGGGTGCCGTTTTCAAATACACGAAGGTTTGTATGGCATCTCCTTGTTTCCTTGTTGGTATTGACTTAGGCACCACAAACACTGTGGTGGCATATTGTGAAATCACCGACAACCTTGAACAGTCTGAAGTTTCCCTATTTGATATTGACCAGCTTATTGGTCCGGGCGAAGTGGTTCGTAAGGCACTGCTACCCTCTTTCCGCTACCATCCAGCTGAAGGACAAATATCACCGTCTGATTTAACGCTTCCATGGGACAACCAACCCGTACCTGGCGATATTAACAACGTTATTGTCGGTGAATGGGCGCGAGAATTAGGTGCGAAAGTCGAAGGTCGTCAGGTATCCAGTGCCAAAAGCTGGCTATCACATCAAGCGGTGGACCGCAGTTCCGATATACTCCCTTGGGCCGGCGCACAGGACGTTGATAAAGTCTCGCCTGTGATTGCGAGTGCCAGTTACCTCAATCACATTCGTCAAGCCTGGAACTACCGTCACCCAAGCAATAAACTGGAAGATCAAGAAGTGGTCGTTACGGTACCAGCATCGTTTGACGAGACAGCGCGTAAGCTCACTTTAGAGGCGGCCGAACTGGCTGGCTTGACGAAAATTGTCTTACTCGAAGAGCCACAAGCCGTATGTTACGACTGGTATGCACGCCACCAACAAACTGCCTCAGAAGAACTCAAAGAATTACCCTTAATTCTTGTGTGCGATGTGGGTGGTGGTACGACCGACTTAAGTTTGATTGAAGCAAAATTTGGCGGTTCAAGTGAAGAGCTTGCTTTGGATCGTATTGGTGTTGGCGAGCATTTAATGTTGGGCGGTGACAACCTAGACTTAGCATTAGCCCACTTAGCTGAAAACCGTTTTAATCAGAGTAAAAAGCTCACAGCAGCAAGTTTAACCAAGTTAATTCAGCAAACTCGTAAAGCGAAAGAAAGCTTGCTTTCTGCAAGTGCCCCCGATGACGTAAAAATCACCATGCTTGGTAGTGGTTCTAAACTGCTTGGAGGGACCAAGAGTATTTCTCTAAGCAAACAAGAAGTTCATCAAATTGCGCTGGACGGTTTTTTCCCGCTGTCAGAGTTTGGCGAAGTCCCTGATAAACGCCGCAGTGCGGTGGTAGAATTTGGTCTTCCTTACGTCGCTGATCCAGCAGTAAGTAAACACGTCGCTGAATTTTTAACTCAGCATCAGCAAGTCTCACGTGCCGCCCTTGGCATAGATGATGAGCAACAAAATGCCATTCCAGTCGGTATTCTGTTGAACGGTGGTGTGTTTAATAGTGACCTTGTTACAGAGCGCGTAACTACTTTGCTCTCCAATTGGCGTGGTGCGCCAGTTACGGTACTCGATAATCCTCATCCAGATTGGTCTGTAGCTCTCGGCGCCGTCGCGTTTGGTAAAGCAAGACGCGGCGCGCAACTTAAAATTGGTGGTGGTGCTGCCCGCTCCTATTTCTTGCATCTGCAAGAAAAAAACAAAATGGGTAAAGCACTGTGCTTACTCGCAAAAGGAACCGAAGAAGGACATGAAATTCGCTTAAGTGGTCGTCGCTTTTCCCTAACGTTAGGCGAGCCTGTTCGTTTCAACTTACTGACCTCAACGCACGATACCTTAACGAATAACACCACGATTCAAAATGGTGTCATCGCCGAGGTAGACCCTGACTTATTCACCCCCCTCCCACCATACATTACCACTCTCGAGGGTGAAGGTGCGGCGCTGCATGCTAACCAAAAAGAGCGAGTAGAAGTACAGCTTGCCTGTCAGTTGACCGAAGTCGGCACGTTGAAAATGGAGTGTGTCCGCGCAGACGATGACAGTAAGCGCTGGGCGTTAGAGTTCGAAGTTCGCAATAAACAAGTAGATGAAACCGAGGAAGTGCAACTTCACCCAAGGTTGAACGAATGTAAAGCGTTGATTGCTCGTCTGTATAGCGGCAACAAAAAGAGTGCAGATAGCAAAGAGATTAAAACCTTAGCGAAGGATCTTGAAAAGAAACTCGGCAAACGCGATGAATGGGACTTTACTACGCTCCGTCAATTGTTTGATGCATTTTCGCAAGGACGAAAGCGTCGTCGTCGCTCTGAACCACACGAAAAGAATTGGCTACGACTGTCTGGGTTTGCACTACGACCAGGTTTTGGAGATGCAACGGATTCATGGCGAATCGAACAAGTGTGGAGCCTGTATCAACAAGGCATTCAATTTAAGAATCATCAAGGCTGGACGGATTGGTGGGTATTCTGGCGCCGCATTGCGGGCGGTTTAAACCAAGAACAACAAGAAACAATACTTGCCGATATCGCTAAATATTTACATCCAGGTGCGATGAAGAACCCGCAGTCAGCAAAAGCGGCGCAAGACATGGGTTATGAAGCCATGGTTCGTCTCTCTGCCTCTTTAGAAAACCTTGAAGTGGAAGATAAAGTGCTACTGGCAACTTGGTTCTTGAGTAAAGCCATCAACCATAATCAATTCCAACAGGCGCACTGGTGGGCTATGGGTCGTCTTGCGTCTCGCACGCCACTTTATGGCAGTCAACACAACGTAATTCCACGTGAACAAGCTGAGCAGTGGCTTCCCAAATTGCTCGATCAAAACTGGCAAAAAGAACCAATGATCGCGTTTGCCGCTGTCATGATCTGCCGTAAAACGGGAGACCGATTGTTTGATATTTCTGATGATTTTAGACAACAAGTTCTAGCCAAGCTTAAACAGAGCAAAGTGCCAGAGTCTTGGGTGTCTTTGGTTGAAGAAGTAAAAGAACTCTCGGAAAGCGAATCAAAACGCGTATTTGGTGATGCGCTACCAAGTGGTTTAACGCTGGTCCATCATTAACTACGTAATCCTAGTCGTCAATTACGTAATCCCATTCTTTGCAAGATTAGAGACGCTCTGACTTACACAGCCCTTCACATCGAAGGGCTGTGTTTTATCTAAAAAGACATCAATTCATCTCTGTCGTAATGACCACATCTCGCGTTTCGTTATCCATATCACTAATGCCCACCACAGACACTTCACGATCGGATAGCGTTTCGATCAAGCTATCTTCTAAACCACCATCGGCTAACCAAGTATAAAATTTATCTGCGATGCGTTCGGAACCTTCGCCAACAAACGTTAATGTGACCTTTTTCATGAGTGGCACCCCATTAATTTACGATTCAGCCACTTAAGCGTAGTATGTTTGCTAAACATAAACAGCAAACAACGTAGAATTATTTATGACCATTGAAAAATTTGATGCTATTTATCAGCGTGCTGCAGAACGTAAAGGAGGAGAAAACCAGCTGGAACAGTTGATCTCTCACCCACTAAGTAAATCTGAATTGGCAAAGATTACAGACGATCGCTGGCTGGCCGCCTTCTCGATGAAAGTATTTCAAAGTGGCATTTCTTGGAGAGTCGTTCGTAACAAATGGCCAAATTTTGAAGAAGTCTTTTTTGGATTCAAAATTGAACCCTTACTGATGCTTTCAGACGAACAATGGGAAACCAAAGCAACGGACAAGCGCATCATCCGCCACCTTAAGAAAGTCATGTCTATCCCAGCTAACGCCCGCATGATTCACGAAGCTCAGCTTGAACATGGGTCATTTAGCAATATGGTCGCAAACTGGCCTCAAGATAATATCACAGGTCTGTGGAGCTACCTTAAAAAGCACGGTAATCGCCTAGGAGGCAATACAGGCCCTTACACACTGCGTCAAATGGGCGTTGACACGTTCATCCTTTCTAACGACGTAGAGGCTTATTTACGTAACTATAAAATCATCGAAGGCGGTAAAGATACGAAGAAATCTCTGGATGCTGCAAACAAAGCGTTCCTTCAGTGGCAACAAGAAAGTGTCAGAAGCCTCTCTGAAATCAGCCAGATCATTGCCTTTAGTACTGGCAATAACCGAATGTAAACAGAGCTTTAATATCAGGGGGAGCAATACCTCTCCCCTATCCTTCACAAGTTGTACGAGTATCCACTTTCACTGCCAAACTTATCCGTTAACATAGTTTTCACATAATATTGTTTAACCACACGCCAACAGACAGAACTGTAACATTTCGACAGAGCGGAGATTCAAAACTGGTACAATCTACCGTTTTTTAAAATTGTGCATTATTTGAGCTTGTAAACTATCCATTTAGATTAATAATAGTTCCATAAAAAATTCAGTATGTTAAGTCGGGGGCGTGATGAAAATCTTCTGGGAATTACGTTGGTATTTCCAACAAAAGTGGAAACATTACGTTGGCTCGATTGTTCTTCTAGCACTGATTTCTCTTCTCCAGCTAGTTCCCCCAAAAGCAGTCGGCATTATTGTTGATGGTGTTGTTGATAACACTTTAGATACAAACACATTAGTCCTTTGGTTGTTTGGGTTAGCCCTTCTGGCTTTCATTATTTATGGATGTCGAATTCTTTGGCGTATTTGGCTGTTTGGTGCCAGTTGGGAACTGGGGACCATTCTACGCAATAAGCTCTATCGACACCTCTCCTCTCAACCTCCTCGATTCTTCGAACGTTATAAAACTGGCGATTTGATGGCACGCGGAACTAACGATGTACGCAACATTGTTACGACAGCTGGTGAAGGTGTACTGACTGCCGCTGATTCCTTAATTACTGGGATCGCAGTGTTCATTATCATGGTTACCCAAATCAGCTGGAAACTAACTTTAATGGCATTACTCCCAATGCCTTTTCTTGCCATTGTTATTTTCTATATCGTACGTATTCTCCACTTGCGTTTTCGCACGGCTCAGGAAGCCTTTTCTACCATGTCTGACATGACACAAGAATCACTCAACGGCGTTCGCATGTTGAGAGCCTTTGGCTTAGAAGAGCAAGAACAAAAACGTTTTGAAGAAGTTGTTGAAGATACTGGCGATAAAAATATCGCGGTAGCCAGAGTAGATGCACGCTTCGATCCCGCCATTCAATTAACGATTGGTCTTTCCTTTTTACTCAGTATCGCTTCGGGAGCCTATCTTGTTGATAAAGGAGAAATAACGCTAGGCGATTTAACGGCATTTAATATGTACCTCGGGTTAATGATTTGGCCCATGCTCGCGTTCGCCTTCTTGTTCAACATTCTCGAGCGAGGATCAGCAGCATGGAATCGCTTACAAGAGATTTTTGATGAGAAGCCAGAAATTGTCAGTGGTGATATACCATTAGAAAGTAAACCACTTCCCCTCAACATCAACATTGATGAATTTCATTGGTCAAAGGATTTACCACCCGCCCTTGTCGATGTCGATATCTGCTTAGAACCGGGACAGATGTTGGGAATAGCCGGACCTGTTGGGAGTGGTAAATCCACCTTACTCACACTGCTTTTAAGGCAACATGAATTAGAGAAAGGTAATATAAAACTTGGCGATGTTGATATCAAAGAAGCTAAGCTGACTGAGTGGCGACAACGCTTTGCGGTGGTCAATCAGACACCATTTCTCTTTTCTACGTCTATTTTCGACAATATCGCACTAGGCAATCCGAGCGCCAACAAAGAGCAAGTTTATGAGGCAGCAAAACTGGCATGCGTTCATGAAGATATCGAGAAATTTCCAGAAGGTTATCAAACTGAAGTTGGTGAAAAAGGTATCACACTCTCCGGTGGTCAAAAGCAGAGAATTGCAATAGCACGAGCAATGTTACTTAATGCTCAAATTCTGGTTCTGGACGATGCTCTGTCAGCAGTAGATGGGAGAACGGAACACCAAATTTTGCAAAACCTTGAAACTCATTATCGCGATCAAGCGTTAATCGTTATTGCACACCGATTAACGGCATTAGAAGCGGCAGATGAAATCATTGTGTTGAATCAAGGAAATGTCATCGAACGTGGCCCTCATTATTCATTACTTGCCCACCAAGGTTGGTATGCAGAAATGTTCCAATACCAGAAACTTGAACAGGCAATGGAGGAGTAATAGATGAAACAAAGCAGCACATTTAAGCGGTTACTTTCTTATCCATTGTCACAACCCAAACCCATGTTTAAAGGGTTTTGCTTACTGTTTATCGCTGCGTTAGCAAGTGCCAGTGGTCCATGGCTGATTCAATATTTTATCGATGAACACATCGCGAAAGGCGAATACGGGCAAAATGTATTGATTCCTCTGGTTGCTGGCTATCTGCTCCTTCAAATCATTGCCGCCGTATTTCAATATCTTCAATCATTACAGTTTAGTATTGTAGCGGCAAATACGATAAAAATGATTCGTAAGCAGGTTTTCTCCGGTGTCATCAAACAGCCGCTGTCGGCTTTTGATTATACCCCTGCGGGCAAGCTTGTTTCTCGAATCACCAACGATACCGAGTCCCTTCAACAGTTTTATGAGTTACTCATTGCCACTGTGGTAAAAAACACCGTTATGATTTTAGTTATGCTGGGTGTGATGTCCCTGATGAGCTGGAAACTCACGCTTGTTGTTCTTGTGTTGCTTCCAGTCGTTATCGGCTTTATGTGCCTATTCAAAATATTAAGTACCCAAAGTTATCGAAAAATGCGGGATTTACTCACCGACATTAACGCCAACTTAAGCGAATCTATTCAAGGTATGAGTGTGATTCAGTTAATGCGGCAGGAAGAGCGTTTTAATAAGCAGTTTAACGATCTGACAGCAGAGCATTTAGTCGCTTCCAAGCAAGTGATTCGTTTGAACGGCTATTTACTGCGACCGCTAATGGATCTACTTGCAGGAATTGCACTGCTTTGTTTGGTCGCAATTTTTGGCTTCAACGGGGTCGAGTTGATTGGTGTGGGTGTGCTATACGCCTTTATCAGCTACCTAGCTCGTGTAACCGAACCTTTGATCGAAATGACGCAACAACTCGCCCTACTCCAGCAAGCTTTAGTTTCTAGTGAGCGAGTATTCGAACTTATCGACGCAAACGAACAAACCTATGGTCAAGACGCTCAGCCGTTGCAAACAGGACGTATAGAAATCAATAACCTCACCTTTAGTTATGACGGTAAGCAGAACGTCCTCAACAACCTATCCTTGTCGGCAAACCATCAGGACTTTATTGCTTTAGTCGGACACACTGGTAGCGGGAAAAGCACCTTAGCGTCGCTGTTAATGGGTTTCTATCCAACGAAAACGGGTGTGTTAAAGATTGATGACCGCCCGATAAATATGCTGAGTAAAGAGGTTCTGCGTAAAGATGTCGCCATGGTCCAGCAGGATCCTCACATCCTTCCAACATCAGTACGAGAAAACGTCTCGTTAAACCGAGATGTCAACGATTCACAAGTTTGGGATGCGTTAGATAAGGTGGGTTTGTCTGACCAAATACGCCGTTACCCAAATGGCTTAGACACTCAGTTAGGTCAAGGTGAAACTAACCTTTCATCTGGCCAGAAGCAACTACTGGCTCTCGCTCGCGTTTTGGTTGCGAAACCGAAGATCTTAATTCTGGATGAAGCGACCGCGAATATTGACTCTGGGACAGAAGCTTTAATTCAGAGTAGTCTTAAAGTACTTCGCCAAAACATGACCTTAGTCGTTATCGCTCATCGTCTCTCAACAATATTAGATGCAGACCAAATCGTGGTGCTCCATCATGGTGATTTAGTTGAGAAAGGCACGCATAAAACGCTACTGCAACAAAATGGGCGATATGCCCAAATGTACCAATTGCAGCAAGCAAATAGACAACTAAGGCAACTAGAGTCAGAGACAAAGCCGTTAGAAGAAGCCGTTTAATCTACCCATTCGCACAGACGAACACCTGCAAGTCACATTGCGGGTGTTTTCTCAACATTTATTGATATAATCCCTCGCTATCTAGCCCAAGGTCGTTGTAGAATCACATCGAACTTCAGCTCAACGCCTACTATATTCTCATGAGCTGATTACCTGATACTGCATATTAATCTCATGAACAAAGTCCATGGATAAAGATAAGTTTACTAACATCTACCGTTTGCCTGGCTCAATTCAAATACGCATCGGCAAGTGGCAAAAAACGTTTCGCGGCACCTCTGATTTAGTTTTGCATCAGGCGTTGATGGAGCGTAACAAACAATTTAAGAAACCAGACTTCCTTCCTAAGGGCTGGTGTATTAAACCCATTGATGAAAAAGATATTACTATTACCCATCATGGCAAATACATCCAAACTGTCATGCGTACAATGCTAGACAGAAAAGTATCCTATAAACGACTTTTTCTTTCTCGTATGAATGAAGAACAAGGCGAAAAAGTACTTCATAGCTACAAGCAGGAATGGGTACGTAAACATAATCAGATCGCGAAAAAATATAACCAAATAAAGAAAAAGCAGTTTTTGAACTTAGCCAGAGAAGAAGAGGAAACGCTTTACCCTTCGATTGAAAAAGGCGAATTTGATAAAACACTGTGGAATAAACTTGTGGTATCCGCATTTGGTCCACAAAAGAAATACAAAAACCCCCACTACGTTCGCAAAGCCGACTTCTAACTTTTATCGCAGAAGCCTCTATATACATAAGCTTTTAGATAACAACTTTTCCCAAAGCGTAAGCGGTCCGAGTTGATATAGGCTCCATGAGTGAGTTAGGAGCCTAACAATCCAATATTAATGTCGAGCGTCCACACCAAACTCACTGTCTTTATAGATATCCGCTAGTGATTTCTTCTTATCTTTAGCTGTACGCGTCTTCTTAGGTTGATAATGATATTCTTGCTCTTCCAATGCTTGTTCGTGCTCTTTTGCAGATTGAACAAATTCTGAATTCGCAAGCGCTTGTTGGCGTAAGCGGTTTACTCTCTCAAGGGTTTCCCACAACATACATCACCTCCAAACTTCATTGACATAGTACTGTATATAACAACAGTATTATTTAAAGATTCCTCCACGTCAACTTATTCGCTCAATCTTTGTACTAATGAAAAAACGCTATCTTAAACAGGTTAGAAATACCGATGTTAATAGAGCCACCATTCTCTACTTTATTTTTCTTAACTTACAACATAAGTATATGAACAAAATAAGAATTCCGCTAATTTCTTACAAAACAGTAAGCAAAATTTGAGTAAAAAAAAGCCAACGAGCAGAACTCGTTGGCTTTCAATGTTAACTGGCGTTGACCATTAACCTCATCAACCTAAAGCAGGTAATACTCCTAGAGTTATTAGCACCTGTGCCATAACAATGCCTACACCAGCGATACCGGTGAGAATCAGTGCCCCATGTCCACCAGCAACACGATAATCAGCCTCAAACTCACTTGAACGTCGGACTTTAACCACCATGACTAAGGGCAGAAAAATCGCCAGGATTGCCAACGCTATCGCTGCATAACCTAATGCCATAATGAACCCTTGAGGGTAAAACAAGGCAAACCCCAACGGCGGTGTGAAGGTAATCAAAGCCGCCAATACGCGATTTGGTTTTTCATTTTTACCTTTAATCGTATCGCCCAAAAACTCGAATAAACCTAGACTCACACCGAGGAAAGACGTCAATAGTGCCAAATCAGCAAACACACCAACAATACTTCCAAGGTTCGATTGATGTACCGTTTGCGATAGCTGACCAATCAGCGCACTTAAACCACCGTTTTCGATCAACGTGTTTTGGCTAACTACGCCTAAAGTAACAATCTGCCAAAAGATATAAATGACGAGTGGAATCGTAGAGCCGACAATAACGGCTTTTCGTAAAGATGATGTATCACCATCTAAATAATTAACGATTGCAGGAATGCTTCCATGAAAGCCGAAGGATGTAAAAATAACAGGGATAGAGGCAACGATTAAGCCTTGTTCAATAGGCATGCTTAATAGGTAGGACTCTGTTACGTTGGGCGCTAAGAAAAACAAGACGGCGACCATCGCGGCAAGTTTCATCGCAAAGAGCACGCGATTCACTTTATCTACCGTACCCGTCCCAATCGTCACGACCAACGTCACGAGCAGAGTAAAAATTATCGTCGCTGTAGGTCCGGAGATATCAAACGCAAACCATTCTAACAAACGGTCACCAAATTGCGCCCCGCCACCAGCAATGTATGCTGCACACAGAGAATAAAAAAGAAATAGCATCGCGAAACTGGCTACCCACTTTCCTTTTTGCCCCAAAATTTGCTTAGCTAAGGTGTGTAATGTCGCACTGCTATCTGCATACTGGTGTAGCTCAAGCATAAGAAGAGCGGTAAACGCCATTAATGCCCATAAGCTAAACATAATGGCGAGGGAGGTAGAAAAACCAATGCCAGCAGAGGCCAGAGGAAGAGCCAACATACCGGCCCCAATTGTAGTTCCTGCAATAATGAGGGTACTACCAAACACTTTAGATCGACTCATGTATATTTATCTTTACAACCAAATTAATTATTGTCAGCATCAAATTAGGCACGATTACCTCTATTTAATACCATATGTTTATTCGGGTGAATTTTGTAGGATCTTAATAGTAAGATCAAGCAAACTGTAAGGATAAAAAACCATAGGTGTAACGCATAGTTTACACTGACATATATCTCTTTAGAGTAGGAGCATTAGCCGGGAATTTTAGCTGGCAATGTCTAATACATTGTCTCGGACACCATTAATACGAAACCAACCCGCGACACTGTATCGCTCAGCATTTGTGGCAAGAACTTCATGCGGAAATTGTTCAGAGAGAAACACCAAAAGACGACCACCTTTAGGCGGCACCTTGGCAATCAGTTTATCCGCTAGATCATAAACGACCAGTTCACCCGCATCTTCTTCGTTCCACGCTTCATTAAGATAAAAAACTGTGGTTAAACGACGATTTTCATTGCCTTTAAAACTGTCAAGGTGCTTTTTATAGAAATCCCCTGCTTCGTATTTCGCAAAGTGCGCTTCATATTCAAACAAGCCCAAGAACAGATGACGGTTAACCTCATTACGGAGTTCTTCCATCTTGGTTAAGTAATCCTCAACCGGAGCGCCCATTTGTGGCGTCAACCACTGAATTTTATCACTTCGAATAGAAGCGATTCGAGTGGCATCTTCTTTTCGACCAATACGTGCTTTACTCCAATCCTCAGGGAGACATCCCCTTAAACGAGCAACGTCATTTTCAGATAAGAAATCATCCCAAATATAAAATCCATAAGTCGCTAGAGCGTCGATCAGTTCGTTCATCTTCTTTGTTTAATCGTTTGAGTTGGAGCGTTGGTATACGTAATCCAAGCCACTGCGGCAAATGCGATTTTTTGTCGCAACGACAAATGAACTGGTCGAGCTAACAAAACGTAAATATACGCGGTTAAGCGACAGTGACCACGTTAAATAATGCCGACTGAAATCAACAATTTATTTTGGTAATAACCGATTAATAAAGGTTTATATCCTATATAATTCTGATACTTGAGTATAATGCCATGTTACTGATATGATTAAACAAACAAAAATAACACCAAGTTAAACATGGACTACCTCGCCCTGTCGCGCATTAGCCTCAAGCACCTCACGGTGCTACATATACTACTGACTACCCATAGTGTCACCCAAGCGGCTGAGTGCCTTTGTGTTACTCCCTCAAGTGTGAGTAAAACACTCAGCCAATTACGTGATCTACTTAAAGATGAGCTATTTTATCGTGATGGTTCGCATTTGGTTCCGACACCCTATGCTCTGTATATTGGCCCATCCGTACACGGCATTCTTTCAAGTACTCATGGACTTTTGCATAAGGGTGAATTTAATCCCGCGTATTATCAAAATAGCTTCGCATTAGCCATGCGTGAGAGTTCATTTGAATTGTTTGCACCGATACTGCACCAGCTCTCTCTGCAACTAGGAAATCAAGCTCATATCAATGTGTACGCAAAAGAAGAAATGAGTTTTGAAGCATTGTTAAGGGGACAAATCGACTTGTTACTACTTCCACACGATCTAAGTCAGCCCCCAACCCAGAACAAGGACCTCGTATGGCAAACCATATTTAAAGATGAAATGGTCTGCTTGATGAGTGAGTCAAACCCATTAGCTGAGAGTCAGCTTTCTTTAGAAAAATATCTCTGCGCCCGCCATATAGGAATACACGATAAAGATCTTGCAAAACCATACTTCGAACAACACTTGAAGCAAAAACAACTTAAAAGAAACATTGCCATGCGTGTGGCAGATTTTGGTGCAGCAGCAGTAATGTGTCAGCAGTCTAACTATCTGTTTACTTGTTCTAAACTTTGGGCAAATCGTGCATTGCAAGCACAAGGGTTGGTACAGCGTGAACTGCCATTTGATTATGGAGAAGTGGCTTATAGCCTGATCTGGAGCCGATCAAGCTTAAATGACCCGGCATTACGATGGCTACAAGAACAATTAATCTCAGCTTGTGAAGTCATTGAATACAAAAATCAAATGTCGTAGATCTTGCTGATCATTATCAGTAATTGACTTGATGAGTTATAAGGATTTAGTGGCAAATAGAGAACGTACAAGCAAACGCTAAACATGAGCGTTATAGAAGTAAAATGCTTCCCCACTGGATACCACAGGTGTCAAAACCGTAATGTCTATGTATCAAATCGAGCCGAAAGTGTCAGTAAGCCATTTGTTTTTATTTGTACCAAAATGACACTTTATAATGCTCGCAATGGGGGCATTTCTTTAAGCCAAACAACGTTGTTCACGATTCGGAACAGTGTCGAATAAATGCATCAGATGACGAATTAAAAAATTGACGTTAACCATCTGAACTAGAATGGATTTTAGCGACAACATTAAGTAACAACTACTGAAAAAATCAACACGTCACTTTTCCAAACTGGAAATTAGCAACTGATAACTTAAACACTTCCAGTTTGACCCGCCAGTAACGACAAACAATAAAAATATCGCTAAACATTATTTCTCGTTTGCCGACACACTGAGCATGGAAATGTTATCTATTGATTAATTGATATATACATTGATGATGAGGTACTCTAAACCTATTGGTCAAATCGCACGATAGTAGATCAACGTAAATGAACGCTTATGGCACAATTATGCACATCCACAAAACATTGGTAAGTTATCTAAACCTAAATGCACACTTGTGCTTATTACCGGCTGCGTTGTTAGGTGATGCAAGGAGCAAACGTCTTGAGTGATATTTTAGAACCGTTCGCTACCGAGCAAGATCACGACTTTCTAAAGCTAGTAGAAGAACGCTTCATACACATCTTTGATGTGTTTAGCCAAGGCCTGTTCTACATGGATGAACAAGGCGACATGGTATTTTATAACCAAGATTTTTACGGACAGTTTGGCCTTAGCACTGGCCAGATCACCGTTGAGCTATGGCTAAGCTTGGTCCATCCGCTAGATCGGGAGCGACTAGAAAAAAGCATAAAGAACCATATAGTGACGAATAACACTCGCGTCACAACCATTTACCGATTACGTAAACCGAGCGGTCAATATGTTTGGATCGAAGGCGTCGCGATGACCAAAGAAAGCTCACAGGGTCACTACATGGTCGGTAGCCACCGAGATATTTCTGAACGTAAGTTGATGGAAAGTTACATTCATCAAGCGGCATTTTATGACAGCAAGTCAGGTATGGCCAACCGTGCTCACCTTCTTCACGACATTCGTGATATCGTGATATCTAATGGTGCGGATGTTTCTATTTTCTACATTCAAATAGAAGACATTAAATCCTACCTCAATCACTACGGAAACGATTTGGTCGATGGCTTGGTCGACAATTTACTACAGGCGTTGAACCACCTGCCTTCCATCAAGAGTAAAGTCTATCGTGTTCATGATGATGATTTTGCACTGCTCATTAAAGGTGAATGCTCAGTAGACAAACTCCAATCTTATGCCAAAACGATAAAGCAGACTTACCATAAAGCCGTCACTCAAGAGGGACAATATTTAGGGAACTATATCAGTATTGGGATCTACCCTTGCATTGACCCTATCCAGTCAGAAGAAGAAATACTGCGAATTGCTGCCAGAACCTGTCAGTACGCGCACGAACAAAACGAAAACCGTATAGCAATATACAGCCAGTCTACACAGAAAGTCGTTGACCGTTATTTCTTTATTGAACAAGGCCTCAAACACGCTTTAGAGGCGAAAACGCTAAGCGTTAAATTTCAACCAATCGTCGATACGAAAGAGTCCACCGTTGTGAGCTTCGAATCTTTAGTTCGCTGGCGCAGTAAAGAATTTGGTGAAATATTTCCCGATGAGTTTATCCCTGTTGCAGAAAACAAAGGATTGATCGTGGAACTCGGCTATCAAGTATTTGCCAAAGCGTGTCAATTTATTAAACAATATCGTGACCGATATCAGAATGATGTTCGAGTTAACGTCAATGTTTCCGTACTTCAGCTACTGAATACTGAGTTCCCAACCAAGATTAAGGCGATGGCAGATGAAGCTGGCGTAAAACCTCAGTCTATTGTGTTAGAGCTGACTGAGACGTTTGTTCTGGATAACAATCAAGCGGCTATCGCACCATTAAACACTCTAAGCCAGCTCGGCTTTGCACTTTCTCTTGACGACTTTGGTTCCGGTTATAGCTCACTGAACTGCTTTTTCGATCTGCCGATGACACAAATTAAAATCGATAAAGTGATGGCATGGAAAACACTGACTAATCGTTCTTCGAAAGAGTACCTTAAATTTCTGATTAATATGTGTCACGAAAATAATATTGAAGTGGTTATCGAAGGCATTGAAGACGCAAGAATGCGAGACTTTTTTGCTGACATGGGTGTTGATTACTTACAAGGCTACTGGTTTTCAAAACCCTTATCCGTCGCGAGTGCTAGCCGCTATACGTTAAAATAATACCATTCTGGATAAGTAAATGGTCAAATTATCGCGCAGGACTTACTTTACAAGATGAGTCGCTTAGAGCAAGGCATAGATTACAGTAACTCGTTACTTTAATTACAGAATCTATAACGAAGCTATCAGCGATTTTAAACAGCTAGAGTGAGCAAGTACTTATCTTGAATAGTATAAAACCTTCTTGACCATAGCCGGCTCCCTGACTACCACCTGATTAGTAATACAATCAGGCTGATAGTGGGAGCTGTAAGTGATTAGCGCAAATTCTCTAAAACGACTCTTTGATCCAAGTATTGGTGATAATCAGTGTAATCCAACCCAACATCAAAAATATATTGAGTCGCGAGTTTTTTAATACATTCTACTAACTGATTTGCATCCCAAGGCTTTTCAAAATAACGATCAATGCCAGCAGAATTAATCGCCGCTATCGTATCTGAATGTGTTGCTTGACCAGTCAGTAGGACTTTTCGTGTTTGAACAAAACGGCTGTCTTGCGAAATATCGGTAAGTAATTCGACACCTGTCTTTCCCGGCATCACGTGATCAGAAATGACCACCGCAATTCGTTCACCATCTGCATCAAGCTCGTCCATAAGTTCGAGTACTTCATCTGCCGATTCACAGTCTTCAATATTGATCCACTGACTCAACGGTTCGAGATCGAGTAAAACTGCACTTAACACTTCTCGTTGGTCATCAACGCAAATTAAATTAAGCTTCTCCATGTACACCCTCTAACGGTAATTTGATTCTAAAAATCGTCTTATCACGGCTACTTTTCACCGCTATCGAGCCACCGTAACCCGCCACGATTCGCTTAACGATGGACAACCCCAAACCAAGACCAAATGATAACCCACCTTTTTTTGTCGAAAAATTTGGTTGAAAAATTTTACGCCGCGTCGCTTCATCAATTTCTGGACCATTGTTAGAAAACGTCACGAGAACTCTTCCTTTACTGATCCGTGTGTATATTTCAATTACAGGCGACTCAACATTCACCAGCGCATCACAAGCATTTTTTAATATGTTGACCCAAACCTGTGCTAATTCAGTCTGTGATCCGATAAAGGGGGGTAATTCCGCTGGGCTAAAACGAACCTTTACGCGCCTTAAGTCACTTTGTAATAACGCCAGTGCACCATTAATCGACTCGTTAATTTTTACCGCATCTTCACGGTCAATATCTGTTCTACCTAACTGTTTCACTGAGCGGACAATACCAACGGTATGTTTGGATGCGAGACGTAAATCGTGCAAATCTCGTCCCATTTGCCAATAACGGATTGCCTCTTGTGGTTTTTCTAGCCAATAGCTGCTCAGATAGTTGGTTGGCACCGCACGAGCCAAATCTCGCGCTAAACCTTTTGGCAAACTATAGTATTTTTCAAAATGCCGCCCTCTTGCTCTTACTTCTCTAGATGACACCTTCTGGCCATGAAGTAAACCAAAATCAAAAAACAAGCTCGCTTCTGGATGCACCTCTTCTAATAAAAGCATGATCACATGCTCTAGGCGCTCGGATTTACTACTCACGACACCAATCGCGTTGTTGAGCTCGTGCGCAATACCCGCCGCCAATTGACCCAATGTCGTCATTTGCTCTGCGGTATGTAGCTTTTGTACCGCTTTTTCTCTGGCAACTGATTCTTGCATGGCACGACGTTGGCGACGCGACAATTCATCCATCATCACGGGCATAAACTGCGTAGTCAGTGGACCGTATTTATCTTCGTCTACCGCAGGAGTGTCACGCTCTATCCAAGCAAGCTCTGCATCGGTTTGGGCGATAACCGTCGATGAGGCAATTCTAGTTCCCGAGAAAAAACTATGTACGCCGATAAACGCACCTTCAGAGGCAGAGAATACCTGAATGGGCTTTTTATCGTCTTCCGAATAATATCCCGCTAACTCACCAGATAAGACATAATAAAGTCGATCGTTGTAACCCGCTTGCTCAATCAGCACCGAACCACCCAAAACGGTTAATCGGCGTTCAATGTGATTAAAATAACGCTCTACTAATGCGTGCAGTTTATTTTCGTACATGGGGTTATCCAATATGCCCTACCGAATGTAGTATCCAAACCATTACAAAGCTTAATAACACCCCGATGATACCAAGCACCGCACCAATCCGAGCCATTTGACTGCTTTGCACATTGCCCGTCGCATGAGCAAGTGCGTTCGGAGGTGTACTGATCGGCAACGACATACCAAGCGAGGCAGCAAAAGTGACGACTAAAATCAGTGTCACTTCACCACCCAACGGTGTCAGTGACGTCATCGAAGTCCCTAGTGCAGCCATGATCGGCATCAGCAAGTTTGCCGTTGCGGTATGAGACATAAAATTCGCCATTAGCAAACATAAGAATGCAGCTCCAAATAAAACCACATACGGTGAAAATTGATCAAATGGAATACTGTGGACCATCAATTTGGCTAAACCGGTTTTATCCAAAGCCAAGCCTAATGCTATACCACCAGACACCAACCATAGAACATCCCAAGATATTCGCTTAAGATCTTCTTTATTAATTATGCCTGTTAATGAGAAAACCGCGACTGGGATTAACGCAACAGTATACGAATTCATGCCGTGCGCAGAGCCCATTAGCCACAAAATAATGGTGCCCGCAAACGTGATATAGACAACCATAGCCTTGGGCGTTTTTAAAAATTTACTTTTGATATTTAGGTCTATAGTAGTCTGCTCAGCTTTGTATAGGTATCCGATAAATGTCCAAGCAAGTGCCATCATAATGACCACAAACGGCACTCCAAACATCATCCACTCGCCGAAGGTGATGAGATTATCCCCGACTAAATACTTCAGTGCGATTGCGTTGGGAGGTGTACCAATTGGGGTACCGATTCCACCGATGTTCGCTGCGACCGGAATACATAGCGCAAACGCAATACGACCCGGATCTTTAGGTCCGAACACTGCGATAACAGGAGTCAAAATAGACAACATCATCGCGGTAGTTGCCGTGTTAGACATAAACATAGAAAAAATCGCAGTAATCAACATCAACCCCAACATAACGAACTTGGGGTTTTGCCCAAATGGTTTTAGTAACACACGCGCTAAGTTGACATCTAAACGGTATTTCGTTGCTGCCATGGCTAGAAAGAACCCACCCAAGAACAACATGATTATTGGACTGGCAAACGTTGCCATGATCTCATGATATTTTAAAAGTTCACCAAAATGAGGTTGCCCTTCTTGCCCTCGAAAAAGGACAATACTCTTATCAGAAACCAGTAATAGCTCCAGAACGATAATTACCACTGACGTCGCATAAATTGGGATCGGTTCAAACACCCAGCATAGAGCGGCAAGTAAAAATATCGCGACAACCCGTTGTTGTAAGATTGTAATGCCATCAAACGGGAACGCGGATAAAGGCATTAGCCAAATAAGTAACGGGATGACCGTTGGGATGATGTATTTAAGATAAGGGCGCATAGTACAACTACTCTTCCTGAGATTCATTCATTAGGAGTGTCACTAGCCATCTCTCACATCACGCTGTCTTTTATTTGCCGTTCAATCTAACCGCATAAACTGGAGCGATAAAAACCTGAGCTTATCCAGGGTGAAAAGACATAACGTGTCAGTTAGTGACTCCGATAGGAAATTATGCGCATTGTTTAAAAACAAAGAGTTGGTTTTAGATCAATGAACGCGGATTCACATGCAAAAACATTTCACGAATGTGTTCGAGCTCACTAAATGAACACTGTAGACAAGGTAACCACTGTCTGTACGTTATCTACTCAGAGGTATTGATTAAACGTAGACTTCACTTGGGCGGAGGAATTGACAATATTGGGAGAGCTTGAGAATAAAAAATGCCGACAAGCGTCGGCATTATAGAAAGAATGGCTAATTGGTAGATCATGTTAGTGATGTTGGACGTTAAGTCACTTATTGGCTCGCCATGCGTGCTTTAAGTTGCGCTGCCTGACGTGCTATTACATACGTCGCACTAATAACCAAAGCGCTAGCAAGCATTACACCTAAACCAAACTGACCTGCCGAACCATGAGCTTCCGCCCCCTGAACCAAACCATGCGATACGCTAAATAAAATAATAGCCACAGCTGCCACTAAGCTCTTTGCTCCACCTTTCTTTAACGCGATGAGCGCAAGAGGCAAACCGATGAGAGAGCTCACCACGAGCGCTTCAACAGATGTTGCGCCCGCCCATTCCAAACCAATCGCATAGCCGCCTGCAATGGCAGCCATAATGACGGCTGAAATTTGACTTGCACGTCGTAACGCAAAGGCTGAGAGAAACAAACCAATGAGAGCAAGAGCGATGAGATGATCCCAGCCAGTTAACGGGTGAAGGAAGCCTTCAGAAAAACTGGCTTCCATGTGGTGGCCAGTATGGGCAAAACTGCTGGCACTGACGAATGCTAAACTTGTGCTGAATCCTTTGATTAATCCTTTCATTTTCACTATTCCTTATGCTTCTGTCACTTCAATTTTTACGTCACGCTTTGCCAGCATGCCGCGCTCAACAATAAAATCGATCACTTCTTGTAATCCATCGCCACGAATCAAATTAGTAAATACAAATGGTTTTTCACCGCGCATTTTCTTGGCGTCGCGATCCATGACTTCAAGTGAGGCATTCACCATAGGAGCCAGATCCGTTTTGTTGATGATCAAAAGGTCCGACTTTGTAATACCTGGCCCCCCTTTACGAGGGATTTTGTCTCCGGCACACACATCGATGACATAGAGAGTCAAATCTGAAAGCTCTGGGCTAAACGTTGCACTGAGGTTATCGCCACCACTTTCAACCAAAACAAACTCTAGATTTTCATGACGCTCTTGCAGTTCATCAATCGCCGCCAAGTTCATCGACGCATCTTCACGAATTGCCGTATGTGGGCAGCCACCCGTTTCTACCCCCATAATACGATCGGACTCTAGTGCTTCGTTGCGTAAAAGGAATTCGGCATCTTCTTTGGTGTATATATCGTTGGTAACGACCGCAAGATCATAATGCTGACGCATGGCTAAACATAACTGACGCAACAGTGCCGTTTTCCCTGAACCAACCGGGCCACCGACACCAATTCGCAAACATTGTGTACTCATCGTTAACTCCTAAATAATCTTGAATATTGGGTTTCGTGCCATGCGCAGGCCATGGCAAAGTTAGGTAGCGTTAGACCGATAGACTCATCCTCTACCTTTAACCCTGTGTTAATCGCTTTTTCTATTTGTGGCATCATTGCAATCAGAACCCGCTGAGCCGATGTTTGTCCTAGCGGTACGGTTTTACATGCCACGGTAATTTGGTTTTCGAGCCATGACCACAGCCATCCTGTCGCCGCTTGCTCTAAAGAAACGCCAAAGTGCTGACACGCTTTTGCAAACAACGGCAGATACGTCATCTGCTTTGCTTGCGTGGGCAGTTCCACATTCAAACTGACCAACAAACGATACAGCGTTTGTCCTAGTTTTTGCTCTTCCATCACGAGTTCAGCCGTTTCTCGGTTTGCCAGTAATACGGCCTGCCAGTGCTCTAGGGCAGCAATGTCGTTTTGTTGCCAAGCCTTATAGCAACGAACAAGTAGAGGCAATTCTAAGTTAGCTTGAGCGTGATTAAGAATCGGCTCTAGCCAGGTCTGCAATGTTGACTCGTCACGTACCCATTCTAAATCCACCGCCGTTTCTAACCCTTGGCTATATGCAAAGGCACCAATGGGTAGGCTTGGGCTGCTGAGGTGCAAAAGAGAGAGTAATGACTGAATATTCATCAGTGGCTGTGCTCCCCATGACTGTGGTGATGCTCATCATGCGAATGGCCATGACTGTGGCCCCCGCCGTGGTAAGCCCCAGATTCTGGGTTGAACATCGCTTGATGTTGCTGACACTCCAAACCAAACAGTTCAACCATTTCTTGCAAAACATGATCGGGTTGGAATCGTAACCATCGCTCACCAATTTCCATCGGTACGTGTCGATTGCCCATGTGATAGCAAGCCTTGGCGAAAGTCAGCCAATCTTTCGCTTCTGCGGTGACGACCTCTTCTTCTTGCGCTTCGACTCGGAATACCTTGCCACATTCGGTAAACAAACAGTCGCCATTTTTCAGTACGTCACCACGAGGTAAGAACACCCCCACATCTAAGCCCGTTTTACTCGATACGCGAAAGCGTCCGCGCTGACGCATTTCATAAGGCAGCACGATAGCGTCATCAATCTCACCGTGATGATGGTCCGAACGGCTAATCACTCGAAACATAGTTCTTTCCTTCTAAACTGAGCAGTTAAAACAACGTATAACGCTGTGCTAGGGGAAGTTCGGTTGCTGGGTCGCACGTCAGCAATTCACCGTCTGCACGAACTTCATAAGTCTGTGGATCTACAGTTACCGTAGGCATGTAATCGTTCAACACCATGTCTCGCTTGGTAACGCTGCGACAATTTTTACAAGCCACAAGTTCACGGTGTAAGCCTAATTTTTCCTTTAGCCCATTTTCCGTTGCAGCCTTGCTGGTAAATGTCACTGACGTCGCAGAGGCAGCTCGACCAAAGCCACCAAACATATAGCGATAATGGACTGGCTGAGGGGTCGGAATAGAAGCGTTAGCATCGCCCATTGGAGCAGCAGCAATAAAACCGCCTTTAATGATCAACGATGGTTTAATGCCAAAAAACGCGGGTTTCCATAAAACGATGTCAGCCAGTTTTCCAACTTCAATTGAGCCGACGGTATGGTCCACACCATGGGCAATGGCCGGATTAATGGTGTATTTCGCGATGTAACGTTTCGCTCGGAAGTTGTCCGCTTGAATCTCTTTGTCTTGTTCCAAGTATCCGCGCTGAACTTTCATTTTGTGGGCAGTTTGCCAAGTACGGGTAATCACTTCGCCAACTCGTCCCATGGCTTGTGAATCAGACGCAATCATTGAAAATGCACCGAGGTCATGAAGGATATCTTCAGCCGCAATGGTTTCTTTTCGAATGCGGGAATCGGCAAACGCGACATCTTCTGGAATATTCGGGTCAAGGTGATGACAGACCATCAACATATCCAAATGTTCATCAACCGTATTCACCGTGTACGGACGTGTAGGGTTGGTCGATGACGGCAATACGTTCGGGTGACCGCACGCGACAATAATATCCGGTGCGTGGCCACCACCCGCTCCTTCAGTGTGATAGGTATGAATGGTGCGACCTTTGAAAGCAGCAAGCGTGTCTTCAACAAAACCCGATTCATTCAATGTGTCGGTATGAATTGCGACCTGAACATCGTATTTTTCTGCCACCGATAAACAATTGTCGATAGAAGCTGGTGTCGTGCCCCAATCTTCATGCAACTTTAACCCACAAACGCCTGCTTCAATTTGTTCAGCGATCGGCTCTGGCAAGCTGGCGTTACCTTTGCCTAAAAATCCAAAGTTCATCGGCATTTGGTCAGTGCTTAGCAGCATTTTTGCCATGTTCCAAGCCCCAGGAGTACAGGTGGTCGCATTGGTGCCGGTTGCCGGACCAGTACCACCACCTATCATGGTTGTCGTGCCAGCCATTAACGCTTCTTCTATTTGTTGCGGACAAATAAAGTGGATGTGTGCATCAATTGCGCCTGCTGTGACAATGTGTCCCTCTCCAGCGATAACTTCTGTACTGGCACCGATATTAATCGTTACGTCAGGTTGGATGTCTTTGTTACCGGCTTTCCCGATAGCAACAATATTGCCATCTTTAATCCCAATGTCTGCTTTCACGATCCCCCAATGATCGAGAATCAACGCATTAGTGATCACACAATCAACCACATCTGCGCGACATAGTTGCCCTTGTCCCATCCCATCGCGGATGACTTTACCTCCGCCAAATTTCACTTCATCGCCATACACGGTGTAATCTTCTTCAACCTGTATAAACAGCTCGGTGTCCGCGAGACGAACCTTATCGCCAACGGTTGGTCCGTACATATCGGCATAGGCTTGACGAGATAGTTCTGCCATTATTGTTCTCCCTAACCCTTATTTTTTAACGCGTTTCTTTAACCCGTTCTATTAATCCATTGGGTGAATAGTTCTTAAACCTTACCCATCACTTCACCGCGGAAGCCATACACCGTTTTTGAACCGTCAATTTCAACCAATTCGATATTACGTGTCTGGCCAGGTTCAAAACGAACTGCCGTCCCTGCAGCAATATTTAGACGCATGCCTTTGGCTTTCTCTCGTTCAAAATCCAGTGCCGGATTAGTTTCAAAAAAGTGGTAATGACTCCCTACTTGGATTGGACGATCACCGTGGTTGATCACCGCTAATTGTTCAGTTCGACGCCCTTTGTTCAACTCAATAGGGATATCGCTTAATATGTATTCACCAGGGTTCATGATGCCTCCTACTCCTATTGAATTGGGTTATGGACGGTAACGAGTTTGGTTCCATCGGGGAAAGTAGCTTCGACTTGCACTTCCTCCAACAACTCCGGTATACCCTCCATCACGTCGTCTTTTGTCAGAAGCGTTCTCCCATCACTCATCAACTGCGCGACGCTTTTTCCGTCACGCGCACCTTCCATAATCGCAGCGGATATGTAGGCTGATGCCTCTGGGTAGTTAAGTTTGACGCCACGTGCAAGTCTGCGTTCTGCGACTAAGGCGGCGGTAAACAGCAGTAACTTGTCCTTGTCTCTTGGAGATAGTTCCATCAGTAAATCCTCTACATTATGAGTGACATTGTCACTTATTTTTTGTATCTCTAATCGTTATATGCCGCGCAAACAATGTCACTAGGTGTTCCAGATTCGTGGTGCACTGGCTTGTCTTTGCATCAGTTGTGGACGAATTATTGCCCAACAAGTACGTAACTGGTGTTGTGCTTGCTCACTGCAATCACCCAGATAACGCACCAGTAAAACATTGAGTCGATAAGTGATACTGAGCGTCCCTTGTGTGTCCGCCGAAAAGTGGTCGCGTAACGCTTCGACCATCGAAGCCGCATCATCCAGGCCAACCACCGTCAACATGCCAGACACTAGGTGTCCATTGAACCCACTAACGGCGGTAAGTAATGGATCGTCCGCTGCTAAGTATTGGCGCTCAAGCAACAATGGCTTACCGTCCTGATAGATCGACAAACGCTGTTCAACACTGCCTTGAGTAAAGGGCAAGTGACTCTTCGGTCGACCTAAACAAAACACATCCATACCGACAAATTTTGCACTTCCGTGTAGGTTAACGCTGGTGGTTAACTTGCCATGTGCGCCATTAAAAACGATGGTTTCCATTGGCAACCACTCACAAGAGGCATTATCGACTTCGATATCCACATGCTGCTTTTGCTCGATATTGTGGCTATCTGCCTTATAAATTTTGCCCGCTGAAGGTGTCGTGACCAGTGCATGACTACCACTTTGGCAATGAATCTGAATGCTCAAATCATCACCGGATACCAATCCACCTGGTGGATGCAGTAGGTAAACGTGGCAAACGTCTTGCTCTGGATAGAACGGCCTTTGAACGCGCAGCGGACCTTGAAACTCCATCCGTTTCATTTGTGTTCTGTCACCCGACTTGCTAAACCCCAATGCCAAATAAGCGGGCCAATGACGTTTAGTTTGAGTCGACATATTAAAGACACTGTTCATAACACATCACACCGTGAGATATTTCTTAACCAATTCGTCGTTTAGAGCGTCCATGTCGCCCATCGCAACCTGTCGACCACGGTCAATAATGCAAAAGTTATCTGCCACTTTGCGGGCGAAAGGCAGTTTCTGCTCGACGAGTAACACCGTGAGGCCGATTTCTTTGTTCAGTCGACGAATAATGTCGCCGATTTCCGCTACGACATTCGGCTGGATCCCTTCCGTTGGTTCATCCAAAATCAGTAGTTTGGGGTTAATCACCAAAGCACGCCCAATAGCCAACTGCTGTTGTTGTCCACCCGATAAATCCCCGCCTCTACGGTGCAGCATCTCTTTCAACACAGGGAAAAGTTCGTATATAAAATCAGGCACTTGCTTCGCGCCATCACCTCGCATTGGCAATCCAATGCGCAAATTCTCTTCGACGGTGAGTAATGGAAAAATTTGCCGCCCTTGCGGTACATAACCGATACCAATCGGTGCGCGTTTCTCCGCTGCCAATTTGGTAATGTCTTGGCCAAGGAAGTTAATTTCACCACTTTTGGTCGGCAACAATCCCATAATGCATTGCAACAACGTGGTTTTTCCGACCCCATTTCGTCCCATAAGTACCGTGCACTTTCCTTCAGGAATATGCATATCGAGATCCCACAACGTGTGGCTCTGACCATAAAATTGGTTTAGTCCTTTAATCTCAATCATGCTTCTTCTCCAAGGTAGACTTCCACAACTTTCGGGTTGCTTTGCACTTTATCCATAGTGCCTTCAGCCAACACACTGCCTTGGTGAAGCACCGTGACATCACGGGCAACCGAACGGACAAAGTCCATATCGTGCTCAACCAGCACAATGGTGCGTTCACCCGCTAAAGAGGTAAGCAGTTCACCGGTTCGGTCCATTTCTTGGTGGGTCATACCCGCAACTGGCTCATCGACCAAAAGCAACTTCGGGTTCTGCATAAGCAGCATGCCGATTTCTAACCACTGCTTTTGTCCGTGGGACAAAGCGCCTGCCAATAGACTGCGATTCTCGTATAAACCGATTTGTTTCAATACGTGATCAATGTGATCCACTTGGCTTGGCGTCAGCGTAGCAAAGAGACTCGACAGCACCGTTTTAGGGCCCGCCATGGCCAATTCCAAGTTGTGAAAGACTGATTGAGATTCGAACACAGTCGGCTTTTGAAACTTACGGCCGATACCAGCTTGTGCAATCTCTGGCTCACTCATGTCGAGCAAGTTAATGTTTTGACCAAACCAGGCCGTGCCGCTATCAGGGCGCGTTTTACCAGTAATAATATCCATCATGGTGGTTTTTCCCGCACCATTTGGACCAATAATGCATCGTAACTCGCCTTCTTTGATATACAGGTTTAAGTCATTAATCGCTTTAAAGCCGTCAAACGCAACGCTGATTCCTTCTAGATACAACAAGCAGCCATGTCCCACGTTAAGCATCGGATTCACTTGTGGCATCATAAAGTCATAGACTTGGTCACGATCAGTCAGTGCTTTTACATATTTAAGGACGCTCATGATTGCACCTCTTTACGTTTGATAAGCCCAGTTACTCCTTTTGGAAGGAACAACGTCACAAGGACAAACATCGCCCCCAAACTAAACAGCCATACTTCAGGCAGTGCTGCGGTCAGGTAGGTTTTGGCATAATTAACAGCAAGCGCTCCGACTACGGCTCCGTATAAGGTTGCACGACCGCCTAGCGCCACCCATACCACTAGCTCTATAGAATTCAGAGGTGAAAACTCAGAGGGGTTGATAATGCCAACTTGAGGGACATATAACGCCCCAGCAATACCGGCAAGCACGGCAGAAAATGTGAAGATAGCCAGCTTGACGTATTCGACTTTGTAACCAGTAAAACGAGTTCGTGCTTCTGCGTCTCGCACCGCCATTGCAACGCGGCCTAGACGACTGACGACAATAAAGCGACATGCCAAATAGCCTAAACCCAAAGCAATGCCGGACAACATGAACAGAGTCAGTCGGGTCGAGTCTGCTTGGAGGTCAAACCCCAAGATGTCCTTAAAGTCAGTGAGTCCATTGTTACCGCCAAAGCCCATTTCGTTACGGAAAAATGCAAGTAGTAAGGCATAAGTCAGCGCTTGAGTAATAATCGATAGATACACCCCAGTAACACGAGAGCGAAACGCAAACCAACCAAATACGAATGCAAGTATTCCAGGAGCAAGCACGACCATCAGCATCGCAAACCAGAACTGGTCAAAACCGTGCCAAAACCAAGGCAACTCTTGCCAGTTAAGGAAAACCATAAAATCCGGTAACTCTGCGTTACCATACACACCACGGTCTCCAATCTGGCGCATTAAATACATCCCCATGGCATAACCACCGAGTGCAAAAAATGCGGCATGACCCAGGCTTAAAATCCCTAAATAGCCCCACACTAAATCCACGGCAACGGCCAATAATGCATAAGTGAGGTATTTACCCATGAGCGTGATTGTGTAGGTGGACATGTGCAATGCCGAGCCTTCGGCAAAGAACAAGTTCATTGATGGAATGACACACAGCGCGGCACCCAAAACAATCAAAAACAGCAGTGTAGAACGATCGAACAATTTTGATTGAAGATCCATGATTAACCCTCCGCCGAGCGACCCTTCTGAGGGAACAAGCCTCGGGGTTTCTTCTGAATAAAGAGAATGATGAATACCAGTACTAGGATTTTCGCCAGAACGGCACCAGCCCAAGGTTCCATCACTTTGTTAGCAATACCAAGCGACATACCTGCCACCAAAGTCCCCCACAAATTACCGACACCACCAAACACCACGACCATAAAAGAGTCGATAATGTACGCTTGCCCTAGGTTAGGACCGACGTTAGTTAATTGGCTGAGTGCTACACCCGCAATGCCTGCAATACCAGAGCCTAAGCCGAACGTCATAGCATCAACCCATTCGGATTTCACACCCATTGAACGTGCCATACTGCGGTTTTGAGACACAGCACGAACTTCAATACCGAGTCGGGTATAACGTAATACAGCGAACAACATGGCAAAGACGATTAAGCAGAAAATAATGATGTAGAAACGGTTAAGCGTCAGACTCAGTAGTGGGTTAATTTCAATGACACCTTGCATCCATTCTGGGGTAGAAACAGAACGGTTCAGAGGTGAGAAGATGGTACGCACGGCTTGTTGAAGCACCAAACTGATACCAAATGTCGCCAATAAAGTTTCCAATGGACGTCCGTACAAGTGACGAATTACAGTCCGTTCAATTAAAACCCCGACAGCACCGGACACCAAAAATGCCACAGGTATTGAAACAATAATCGACCAACCAATATGATTTGGCATCAGCGTTTGAATGACATACGTCGTGTACGCACCCAGCATGATCAGTTCGCCATGGGCCATGTTGATGATGCCCATAACACCAAAGGTAATCGCCAAACCAATCGCTGCCAACACAAGAACAGAACCCAGACTTAGGCCAAAAAATAACGTTTCCCCAAACTGCGCCATACTGACGCGCTGCTCTATTAACCCAAGCGCTTTATTTGTTGCTTCGGTTAACGTTTGGTTTGGCTCAGTGGACAAAAACTGAGTGAGCGCATTACGAGCCGTTGGTTGATAGCTGTCACCCAGAGTTGCAATAGCGGCCAACTGTTCATCTTGTGTACTGCTGTGTTCCAGTTGATAAATCGCCAACGCGGTGTCCAATACTTGCTGTACGTCCGAATCGGTTTCTGTACTCCGCGCCTTTTGCAACATCGCGTAACTTTGAGCGTCAAGCTCACCCATCAGTTGGGTAACGGCATCAATTCTCTTATGTTCATCAGGATGGCGAATATTAAGTGCCGCCAACTGAAGCTTGATCTCCCCACGGAGTTGGTTGTTAATGCCCACTTTTTTGACTGAGCGGCGTTTTACTTGTTGTGCTGGTGTCGATTCTGCGGCGAAAAGTGGAGTGACTAAATATTTGGAGCCTTGTTTCTCGACGATTTTGACCAGCTGCTTGGAATCTTTATCAAAGTAAATGTCGCCCGCTAATAGTAAATTTAAAACGTCAACTGCACGCTCATCACCACTATCACCAATGTTTGCGACAGCGATGCTGACTTGATCATAATCTCGGGTGGTGAGTCGTTGCAGTTCACTCTCGAAATTAGTAGCAGAAGCGAAGGTTTGAGCCGTTAAGAATATGCTAGAGAGTGCAACGAAAATACCAAGGCCACCTTTAGAAAGACAACCAAACAAACGGCTAAATCGTTGCATAACAAATGCATGAAATATCATTTGAGAGCCTCTGTTAAGTAGAATACGCATCTCAGAGAGAATGAGTAAAATGTAAGTCCAATTGGATGACAGCGTTACTGTCAACTTAGTGAGTACATATCAAGTAACGCTGAAATAAACATGAAGAACTGGACTCTATGACAGGAGTCGTTCTAAAAACCCGTTAGTAGTTTTGACCAGAACATTTGCCTGTTTTGATGTTGTAGTTACCGCATGACAACGGTTGACGCCAATCAGAGATAAGGTCTTTTGAGCCTGGTAAGAAATCCGACCATGCATCACCAGCAACTAGGCCAGACGTTTGCCATACGGTTTCAAATTGACCATCATCCTGAATCTCGCCCAACAGTACTGGCTTAGTGATGTGGTGGTTAGGCATCATTGCTGAGTAACCACCAGTCAAGTTTGGTACCGTCACCCCGATCAAGGCATCACCGACCACAGAAGGATCCGTTGTACCGGCTTTCTTCACGGCCTCTACCCACATATTGAATCCGATATAATGCGCTTCCATTGGGTCATTGGTGACACGTTCATCGTCTTTAATGAATTTATGCCACTGCTCAATGAACTCGTCGTTCGCGTCAGATTCAACGCTCATGAAGTAGTTCCAAGCTGCCAAGTGGCCAACCAACGAAGACGTATCCATACCAGAAAGTTCTTCTTCACCTACGGAGAATGCAACGACAGGGATATCGCTGGCAGAAATGCCTTGGTTACCCAACTCTTTGTAGAACGGAACATTTGCATCGCCGTTGATGGTTGATACCACAGCGGTTTTCTTACCTGCGGAACCAAACTTTTTGATATCTGACACAATGGACTGCCAATCAGAGTGACCAAACGGTGTGTAGTTGATCATGATGTCAGCATCCGTCACGCCCTTCTCTTTTAAGTACGCTTCGAGAATTTTATTAGTCGTGCGCGGGTAAACGTAGTCGGTTCCAGCCAGCACCCAACGCTTAACACCTTGCTCTAACAAGTAGTCAACGGCTGGAATAGCTTGCTGGTTTGGCGCAGCGCCGGTGTAAAAAACATTTTTAGACGATTCTTCACCCTCATATTGCACTGGGTAGAAAAGTAAGCTGTCGAGCTCTTCAAAAACGGGCAATACCGATTTACGGGATACTGATGTCCAACAGCCAAAGACCGCATCCACTTTATCTTTCGAGATCAGCTCGCGCGCTTTTTCAGCAAACATTGGCCAGTTAGATGCTGGGTCGACAACGACCGCTTCAAGTTTCTTACCTAACAAGCCACCTTTTTTGTTCTGCTCATCAATCAGCATTAACATAGTGTCTTTAAGAGTGGTTTCGCTGATTGCCATCGTGCCGGATAGTGAGTGCAGAACACCAACTTTAATGGTGTCTTCATCTGCCATTACGTATCCACTAAACAGTGACGCTGCTAGTACTGAAGTCGCTAAGAAATTCCGTTTCATTCGTCTTCTTCCTTAAAGTAAATTTGCAAAAAATTAAAACGTTGTAAATCTGGTTCATTCAATGCCCTTGAAGACATGACGATAACCAAGTGATTGAAATCGTGATGTCGGAATGAACGAGGTTCAGTATCAGCCAGATTGAATCATTTGAATATGCGCAGTTAGCGCAGCAAAACTACGCACAATTACGCATGGAGAGATGTAATAAAAAGAGCTATATTTGTAGGGCACAGGATGTGCGTAACATAGTTTGAAAATAGCGGATATGCCTGCCACCTGTATGACATCACGTTATACGTCACTTGAAGGCAAGTAGTACTGTATATCTCAAGGAAAGAGAGTTATTAACACACAACAAGTTCCCATCACTCGACGTCGATACAATAAACTGGTTGGTAACGAGTTACTGGAAGATTTCGCGTTGCGATTTACGGCAAAGCGCGCACGTAAATGGTCAGCGAGTTGGATTGCGAATACTGCGTTAGGCATTGTGTCGTTTTTAGTCCTTGAAGCGCTTGGTGGCACCATCACACTCAACTACGGAGTTACCAATTCGCTTTGGGCGATTTTAGCCGTAGCGCTAGTGGTAATTTTTTCCGGTATTCCTATCTGCTACTACGCCGCCAAACACGGCGTTGACATTGATTTGCTCAGTCGTGGGGCTGGGTTTGGCTATATCGGCTCAACGATCGTCTCTTTGATTTACGCGTCGTTTACCTTTATTTTTTTCGCCTTAGAAGCCTCCATCATGTCGATGGCTATCGAGCTTCTGTTTGGCATTCCCATTGCCATTGCTTATGTGATCAGTGCGGTCATCGTCATTCCACTCGTCGTATTGGGGATTACCAATATCGGCCGCTTTCAAATGTGGTCCCAACCGATTTGGCTAGCCTTACAGATCACCCCTCTTATCTATTTATTTACCCATCAAGACGCTAACATCAGTGAATGGTTGAGCTATGCGGGTGTCAATGATGCAAGTACCGATTTCAATTGGTTACTATTTGGCTCAGCCTCAGCCGTTCTCCTGTCTGTGGTTGCACAAATAGGTGAACAAGTCGACTTTTTACGTTTCCTGCCCGAGAAAGAAAAGTGCGGCAAACTCAAATGGTGGAGTGCAATGCTACTTGGTGGTCCTGGCTGGATGATTTTTGGCTCAATGAAGCTCGTGCTTGGGAGTTTTCTCGCTTGGTTTGCCATTAGCCAAGGCGTGTTACCCAATCTCGCAGCCGACCCTGCTCACATGTACTTTAATGTGTTTACTTTTACGACCGATAACACCCAACTGGCATTATTGGCCGCCGGCTTATTCGTGATTATTTCTCAGTTGAAAATCAACGTTGCCAACGCCTACGCCGGCTCACTCGCTTGGTCTAACTTTTTCTCTCGCCTGACTCACCACCACCCAGGTCGCGTTGTCTGGGTTGTGTTTAATGTCTTTATCGCATTACTGTTGATGGAGCTTGGCGTCTATCAACTGCTTGAAAAAACCTTACAGATCTATTCTGTACTCGTTCTTGCGTGGGTTGGCTCCGTTGTCGCAGATTTAGTTGTGAACAAACCTCTAGGGCTAAGTCCTAAAACCATCGAGTTTAAACGCTCAAAACTGTATGACATTAATCCGGTTGGTGTCGGCTCTATGTTGATTGCATCGGTGGTTGGAATTACGGCTCATCTCAATTTTTATGGTGAGATGATCAACGCTTTCGCATCCTATATAGCATTTGCATTACCATTTATTACGGCTCCGCTCATTGCACTACTTACTCGCAGTCGCTATTACCTGGTTGAAAATAACGTGATCGTAACCAGCTCAGAAGAAACCCATCAGTGCACGGTTTGCGAGCTGACGTTTGAAAAAGAAGACATGGCGCTCTGCCCCGCTTACGGTGGCCATATTTGCTCACTGTGCTGCTCACTTGATGTCCGCTGTCATGACCAATGCCGGCCACAAGCGACGTTTAGTGCACAAGTAAAAGACTTACTTTCACCCTATTTGCCAGCCAACTGGGTAAACAGTGTGTCTTCTACTCTGGCGCAGTTTGTCGTCGTGATGCTTATCGTGACCGTCGCAATGGGCTGTATTCTTACATTGGCGTATTCACAAATTCCCGGGCTTGAACAAGCAGACATGGATGTAATTTCTGGAGGCTTAATCAAATCGTTCGCGTTATTGTTGATTCCCATTGGTGTCATCAGCTGGTTGCTGGTCTTAGCTCGAACAAGCAGCAGAACCGCGTTAATGGAGTTACAATCACACACAACATTGTTGACCACAGAAATCAACGCACACCAGAAAACCTCTCTCGCATTGGAGCAAGCCAAACGCTCTGCGGAAACCGCAAACAATGCAAAAAGTCGGTATTTGGCGAGCTTAAGTCATGAGTTGAGGACACCGCTTAACATCCTACTCGGCTACGCACAGCTATTGCGTACAGATCAAACATCTAATCAACAAACCCGCGATTATGCTGACGTGTTAAAACGTAACGGTAAACATCTTTCCGATATGATTGAGGGCCTACTAGAAATCTCTAAAATTGAAGCAGGAAGATTAGAGTTACATCGTGATGAGTTCTCCCTAACCGCCCTGCTCGACCAACTCGTTGATATGTTCTCGATGCAAGCAAAACGCAAAGGACTTGAGTTTGAATACGAAGTGTCTGGCTATCTACCCAAGTTTGTTGCTGCAGATAAACAACGCTTGCGCCAAATCTTGATCAACCTGCTAGGCAATGCGGTAAAATATACCGAGCAAGGCAAAATCACCTTCAAAGTTCGTTATCGTAATCAAGTGGTTCACTTCAGTGTTCAGGACACGGGTATTGGTTTATCTGAACAGGATTTGGAGCTGATTTTCAAACCCTTTGAACGAATAAAGAACCAAAAAACGATGGCAATCAATGGCTCTGGACTGGGGCTCACTATCTCAAACGCCCTAGCGGAACTGATGGGCGGAGAAATATCCTGCACCAGCCAAGTCAATTACGGCAGTGCCTTTGTGTTGAAGTTGATGCTTCCTGAAGTCCTAGAAGGTACGGTTGAGCCTGAGGTATTGGATGACACTATTATTGGCTACTCTGGAAAACGTCAGACCATCTTAGTGGTGGACGATATCGACGATCAACGACAATTAATTGCTCGCATTCTTCAACCATTGGGTTTTAAAGTGCTCACTGCAGAAAACGCACCGCAAGCCTTAAAAATGGTCAAAACACATCATATTGATTTGTTCTTACTTGATATCTTTATGCCACAAATGAATGGCTGGCAATTAGCCATTCAGCTAAGAAAAGAGCATTACCGACAACCGATTATGATGCTTTCAGCTAACATACAAGAACTGGAAATACACAACCAACTTGCCCGTTATCATAATGACTATTTAACAAAGCCAGTTTCGGTTCCGATGTTGCTTGCTAAATTGTATCGTCTACTGGATATCGAATGGCTCTATGAAGAAGAAGTCGCACCGGAAGAGAAAAACCCAGAGGCTCTAGATGACCCAGAGGCAGCGCAAACCAATCCGACTCCGAGCTACCAACAATTAGTACGTATGCGGGAGTACGCCGAAATTGGTTTTTTGTCAGCAGTAAGCAATGAGCTAGAAACCATGATTCAAATGCACGCCGCGAGTGATGATTGGTTGTCTGAACTAAAACAAAATCTACAAGAATGTAATTTTAACAATATTATCGCGCAAATAGATGGACTGATAAATGAGCATTATAACAACCAATAACATCATCGTATTAGTCGTCGATGACTCACCTGAATCACTTGGGATGTTAAATGCGACGCTAAATCAAGCAGGGCTCACCGTACTTGTCGCGACGAGCGGGTTTCAGGCACTTACCATCATCGAAAAAGTACAACCAGATGTTATCTTACTAGATGCCATCATGCCTGAAATGGACGGGTTTGATACTTGTGTCAAACTTAAGGAATCCCTCCCTTCAACACCGATTATTTTTATGACCGGATTGAATGACTCCAAACATGTCATACAAGGATTTGAATCTGGCGGCACAGATTACATCACTAAACCCGTCGTTCCTGACGAAGTGTTGGCTCGAATTAAGGTGCACAGTCAGTCTGCTCGTCTTGCAAAGTCGGCTCAAGCAGCCCTGGACTATGCAGGACAATACATATTCTGTGTCTCCAATAACGGAAATCTGGAATGGGCAACGCCCCATGCTCAGGAGCTGTTGTGCGACCTAGGTGATGATTTGTCTGAAACCTGGCAAAAAATCCAGCAAGATATCGCCATTTGGCTAATGCAATCTCCCGCGGACTCTTCGTTGCCATTAACTCAGTTTACCCCGAGCTTAGAAGCAAGCTACGCTGGGGACTACAATGGCATTCACTCGCTTGTCCGGATTTCTACCCCAAAACAAAATGGTTCAGAGAAAGATCTGCAAACGCATTTGGGTCTAACAAAACGCGAATCTCAGGTGCTGTATTGGCTCTCTTTTGCTAAAACGAACTGGGAAATCGCCCAGATATTAGAGATGAGCCCACGCACTGTGCATAAGCATCTTGAGCAGGTATACAAAAAACTGGACGTCGATAATCGTACAGCTGCTGCAAGCATATCGATCAGAATTTTAGAGCGGGCAAGCTAGGCTTATGGTATCGCTAGCTTGAACTAGAAGTCGATGAAGGCAGAGAAAGGTACTGTCGGTGGACATTAATCTTAGAACTATGACACTAAAGTTTGGAACTGTGACATTAAAGTTCGAGGCATTTTACGTAGTTTGCTTTTTGCTATAACAAGGTTTGCCCCTTTCCTTCTCAGTGCGAAAATTCACAAGTTGTGATTGTACGCTTGCCTTACTTTTAGTTATCCAAGGGAGTGTTGAAGTAAGCTTTTTTAAAAATTATGTGTCATTTTGCAATCTAATACGCAATACATATCTTTAACCTATTGATTATCAATTGAACTGTGATTGGCAAGGCTACATGATAGGAATATGACGAGCGGCTAAAAGCCGTATAAAAAGTGTTAGCCGTCATAGAGCTTGCTATACGTAAAGTGATAGAATAGTATCACTTTACGTATTCCTTTGGAGCTGCTCTCATGAAAGTAGAATTAGTAACATCACTTAAGCGTCAAGCCACTAAGATCCTCACCGAGCTCCACGATACCAAAGAACCAGTATTAATTACCGAGCATGGTAAACCGTCTGCATATTTGGTAAATGTTGATGATTACGAGTTTATGCAAAACCGTTTATCAATTCTTGAGGGTATTGCGCGAGGCGAACGTGCACTCGCTGATGGTAAAATGGTTAGTCATGAAGAAGCCAAGGACAAAATGTCAAAATGGCTGAAATAATCTGGACTCAGCCAGCGTTATCTGACCTTGATGATATCGCTGAATACATCGCACTTGAAAATTTCGTAGCTGCAAAGCAATTGGTTCAAACCATCTTCGCTAAAGTAGAACGTTTAGAAACTTTCCCAGAATCGGGTCGCATTCCGCCCGAACTAGAACATTTAAGTTATCGAGAAGTTGTCGTTAATCCATGTCGTGTTTTCTATAAACAAGACGGTGATAAAGTATTTATTCTGTTTGTCATGCGTTCTGAGAGAGATTTGCGTAAGTTCCTGTTGAGTACGCAATAACCCTTGAGAATGATCAGCTAATAAGTGTTTAACGTTTCAAGGTACTTTTTCCCACCTTGTAGAAACGATTTAGGTTTATTCATCTAAATCGTTTCTGTCCTGTTGTCACACTTTCTTTGTATAGCCAGATTGATGTGGCATAAGTTTCAAACTTTAATGATCTCCGACAGGTACAACTGCTAAGAATACCCGCAAAGAAACAAAAAAACCGAGCCAGTGCGTCTTACTGGCTCGGTTTTTATAGAGGTCGCATCACTTAAAGCAAAAACGCACCATAGACGAGGCTTGCACAGATCACATACGTCGGATGTACTTTGAATTTTTCCAAGCACAAACCCGCGACCACAAATAGCAACGCAAAATGTCCCCAACCTGCTTCACCACCAGACATCACCAGTTTGTAACTCAGTAACAGCATCAGCGTGAAGATGATCGGTAATACCCACGCACCTAGCGCTTTCACTTTTGGTGAATTACGATATTTGTACAACACACTCATTGCCACAATCATAATGATGATGGTTGGCGCAACGGTTGCAAGCACGGCAATACAAGCCCCTAACGTACCCCCTACTTCGTAACCAATGTACCCCGCCATTTTAGTCGCGATTGGACTTGGAAGTGCGTTACCCAAAGCAAGCACTTCGGCGAATTGACTGGCGTCCATCCACCCATACTGACCAACGACCTGTGCTTCAATCAGCGGGATGATCGCAGGACCACCGCCGTAACCAACGATGTTAGGAATAAAAAAGGCCAAAAAGATGTCGATATAAAGTTGCATGTTTATCCCTTTTTATTCTCTGGATTCAAAGTGTTTGCTGTTTTAGGCTTTGGGGCTGGTTTCACCAATACTGCTAACAGCACTGCGGCTACCACCAGCCCTGGATGTACATTCAGCACCACGATAAACAACAGTGACAGCGCAATACCAACCCCCGTAGCGATCGTGCCAAGGGCCTTGTAGCCTTTGATCAAAAAGTCATACGTGAGTTTGGCCATCATCCACGAAACAACCGGCAAAACGCCTTGTGCCATACCAGCTACCCATGGCTTATCACGGTATTCATTAAGCAGCCCTAAACCCGCAATCATGACGATGATGAGAGGAATAATGGTCATTATGACAGCGTTTATACACCCTATAGTGCCACCCACTTTATAACCAATGTAACCCGCCATTTTGGTTGCGATAGGCCCTGGCAAGGTGTTACCAATCGCGAGCACATTGGCAAACTCATCGTCTTCCATCCACTTATAGTTGTCGACCACTTCTTTGTGGACCAAAGGGATCATCGTGGGGCCGCCACCAAATCCAAACAAGCCAATACGAAAAAATGCACTGGCGAGGTCTAACTGCTTACTCATTTTTGCCTCTATCCTTAAAAAATTAACAGGTTAATGGTTGGATTAGCCCGTTTATAATTTGTTTGGGTATATATTAATATACCGTCTGCTCTAGCCATATTATATGTGGACTCACTATCCAACTCTCTTTGGGCTCAGCGAGCATGGTCTCTATATCGCTTAATTCAAAATGCCTGTCATCGTAAACACAAACAAACGTCTGGTCACCAACAGCTAAGTGATGGTTTTCTCCGTAGGAGGTGTAGCATGGCGCACCAATCGCGATCGTAATTTGGTTAGGCTGATTGGCTTGTTTAAGCACAGAACGAATATCATGCATCGCGCCACTGTCACCCTGCTGATTAATCGTCTCAATTAACCAGTCGGTCAAAGACTGATAAAAGACGTTATATTCCGTAACGGAGACGTCTTGACTGCATAGCTGCCACTCGCCATTTCGAGCATGAAACCCACACAATCGAAGATGATCGAGTGAACTTCCTTCCGAAAAAGAATCAATGTTCAATTGTTGTTCAGCCAGTCCTTTACTGCTCGCCCCCCAGTTTTTCTTCTCTGCTAACTTCGATACCGCTTTATTACGGTACGTCGCGTCATTAATGAGCGTCAGTGCATGCGGCTTTAAATCGGTGACGTGGCCTTGCTCTGAATACGACACATCACATTTAAACGCAAGCTCAGGCTCGATTTGTACGACCGCGCCTTCGTCCCTAGGAAGAATCAAACTCGATGCACTAAAAGGCATCTGTTCCAGGTAGCGATGCTCACTTTTGCAAGCAAACATAGGGAACAGCGCACGAGGTCGCTGAGCGGCTTGCAATTCCGCTTTTGCCTGTTCGCTAAACGCAGCGATCTCACCAGTCTGCGCTAAGTAACCCGGTGAGTTGCCTGCAATTCCAAACACAACTGGCGTTGTCATCGCGTGTTCATTAGCCATTAATTAGCAAGCTCCTGTTGCGCGAGGATCATTTGCGTTAAACACTCCAGCGCCACACCCACATCACCTTCCAGCACGCTTTCCAGTGGGTTATGACTGATGCCTTTATCACAACGAACAAACAACATGCCAACTTTAGTCAAATGGACCATAGCCAATGCATCATGTCCGGCACCGCTTGGCAGGTAAACTGGATCTGCTCCCGTCACTCGCGCCACGATATCCCCCCACTGATGCTGCAATGAGGCATCGCAAGGCACGGCATCTGCTTGGTACAACAAGGTTTCGGAGAAAGTCACTTGGCGACGCCGAGCGATCACGTTAAGTTCAGTCAGTAGGTCGTCACAACCGCGTTCTAGATCCGTTTGCTCAAGGCTGCGAATATCCAAGGTAAAGTTAACCTCACCAGGAATCACATTGACAGAGCCAGGAGCGACTTCACACTTACCGACGGTTGCGACAACGTTGTTTTCAGTCGCATATTGTTCGATCGTCGTGATCATTTCTGCCACCGCGCACAAAGCATCCATACGCATCCCCATAGGCACAGTACCAGAGTGCCCCGCTAAGCCTTTGACATTAAATTGAAAGCGTTTTGCTCCTGCGATTCCGGTTACGACTCCAACCGGTTGGTTCTTAGCTTCTAGGACTGGCCCTTGCTCAATATGCACTTCTAAGTAGGATTTAACTTCCTCAGCAACACGGCGATCTTCCCCAACCGAGTCTGGACATAAACCAAAGGCAACCATCGCTTCTGACATTGACGTGCTATCTTGATCTTTGAGTGACAACCAGTTTGTGTCAAATACCCCCGCAACCGCACTAGAGCCAATCAAGGTGCTGTTGAAACGTGTGCCTTCTTCATCAGCGAACGCGACCACATCAACATGAAATGGCAACTCGACACTCTTAAGCAGCTCTAACGCAGAGATTCCGAGTAAAATACCTAAGTTGCCGTCATATTTTCCTGCATTGGTGACAGTGTCACTATGTGAGCCAATGATCAGCGTCGGTTGGGTTGGATTGGTCGCGACTTTTCTTCCCCATTGGTTTCCAACGCTGTCTTGCCAGGTTTCGAGACCGGCTTGTTCCATCCACACAGCGAGCTGGGCGTGAGCTTGTTTGTGCTCGTTAGATAAATACGTGCGCTCCAATCCACCTTCCAATGATGTGAAAGTCGCGAGTATATCAGCACGCTTCATTACCGTTTCGGCATTGATATTCTTCATCCTTGAATCACTCTCTATTTGGGGGATTAAACGTAGTGTTCCATTGCTGCAATCACGGCTTCGCCTGGGACAATTTTCGCTTTATTGCGCACAAGAATCGCTTCCAACGCGGCAAGCGTAGTCAGCACCGCTTCTTGGCGCGCGTTATAACCCATTGTGCCAATGCGCCAGATTTTGCCATCTAGCGGACCAAATGAGGTGCCAATCTCGATACCGAAGCTATGAAGCAATTCTTGGCGCACTTTGTTACCATCCACTTCTTTCGGGATATACACACCCACAACGTTGTTCATTTTGTATTTCTGATTGCCGAACAGCTCCAAACCCATTGCTCTAAGACCACTTGCCATCGCATCACCCGCTTGCTTGTGGCGAGCAATCACGTTGTCTGCACCTTCTTCTAGGTAAATACGTGCACATTCACGCGCTGCATACAGCATACTTGTTGCTTCAGTGTGATGGTTTAGACGCTCAGGTCCCCAATAATCCATGATCATCGACAAATCGAAGTAGTTAGAACGAATTACTTCGTCTTCACCTGCTTGGTGGTGGTCCGCTCGGATACCCGCTTCGACATGCTTACGACGGTTGATAAGCTCAGCGCACTGGTCGCTTAATGTGATTGGCGCACTGCCCGAAGGACCGCCTAAACACTTTTGTAGTCCCGCAGAAACCGCATCTAGGTTCCATTCGTCAACTTTAAGATCGTTACCCGCAATCGACGCCGTTGCATCACAGTAGAACAACACACCGTGACGTTTACAGATTTCGCCAAATTCGGCCAAAGGCTGATTCATCGTCGTCGAAGTATCACCTTGTACGGTAGCGAGGAGTTTTGGTTGAAACTCTTTAATCGCTTTTTCTACTTGCTCTGGTGAGCACACTTCACCCCATTCAACATTGATGGTTTGGACCTTTGCCCCAACACGGTCTGCAATTTCGCAAAGTAGATGGCCGAAACGACCAATAATAGGAATCAGAACTTTGTCGCCGGGTTTGATGACTGAAACCAGTACAGCTTCAATACCTGATCGAGCTGTGCCATCAACCAGCATGGTTTGTTGGTTTTGTGTTTCGAATACACCGCGATACAGAGACTGAACTTGAGTCATGTACCCCGTCATAACAGGGTCATACTGGCCAATTAGAGCCTGAGAAATCGCTTGATGAACACGTGGATAGGCGTTAATTGGGCCAGGACCCATCAACAAACGTTGTGGTGGGTTCAAAGTTTCAAATAGCGTTTGAGTTGTCATTATCTCTCTCCTAAAAATATGTCGCCATTGCTGCGAGGGTCGCTCGTAGCGTCTGCCTTTCCTTGCAGATCTAGGGTTATCGCTCCCGCATGTCCCATCAGTTCACTCAAGTTTTCAACCTGAGTTACCTCGTGGCCCATTTGCGTTAATGTTTGCGCGTATTCTGTATGTAAGTCTTCTTCAAGACGTAAATTGTTTGTCGTGTCACCCCATGTCCGCCCCAATAACCAACGCGGCTTCGACACGGCTTGTTGCAGCGACATGTTTTGATAAATGTGGCGGCTGAATAAGCACGCTTGAGTTTGTGGTTGCCCCTCTCCGCCCATGGTTCCATAAACCATGCGGCGACCATCCTTTAATTCCGCATAAGCAGGATTTAAGGTATGGAACGGTTTTTTCCCCGCCACTAATGTATTGTGATGTTCAGTGTCCAATGAGAAGCTTTTGCCTCTCACATTCCACATGATTCCACTCGACGGAAGGACTAAGCCAGAGCCAAACTCCCAGTACACACTTTGGATAAAGCTCACCATAGTGCCATATTGATCCGTCGCACCCATCCAAATGGTATCGCCTGGTTTCGCCTGATAAGGCCATGGCTGCGCTTGAGTTAAAGAAATACGTTCAGCGCATTGAGTGACGACACTGTCATCTAGGTATTCTTGCAGTGGTTTGTCTAAATAGCGTTCATCAGTCACGACTTTATCGCGGATAATGAACGCCTGTTTTGTCGCTTCAACCAATAAGTGAATGTGGTCAAGCTCGGTCGTTGCCTGTTCCGCTAAGCGATCGTATATCGCTAAAATTAATAGCGATGCTAATCCTTGCGTTGGAGCACCTAGGTTGAAAAGCTGGCCTTTTGATGTCTCAACGTTCAAAGGCTGAGTCACCAAGGCTTGGTGCTGGTGGAAATCTTCAAGCGTTAAAGGGCTTCCTGCTTCTTGCAGCTCTTTTGCCGCCTGCTCTGCAATCTCACCACGGTAGAAGTCATCCAAACCAACTTCTGCTAATCTCTCGAGCGTTTTTGCCAATGCTGGGTTTACAACCGTCGCGCCAAGTTTTAGCGTGTTTCCATCATCAAGAAATAAACGGCTAAATTCAGGAAGGTCTTTTAAGCGATCAAAGGTTTTTACGCTCGCATCAACAAGGCTTTGCGTCACTTCAATGCCGTTTCTCGCGGCATCAATCGAAGGTTGTAAGAGTGTGCTGAGTGACAGCGATCCACCGTTGATTTCCAATGCTTTTTGCCAGCCCGCCACCGTGCCAGCCATGGTAATTGACGCTTCTCCGCCCTTTTCAGGTAATTCGTCACCCAACGTTCGGTAATAATCTGGGTCAATGGATAACGCTGCAGATCCGCACGCGTCGATCGCAACGGGCGCTTCACCCGCTTTACTGATCAGCCAAAAACCGTCTCCGCCAATACCATTCATGTGTGGGTATTGTACCGCGACCATTGATGCCGCTGCGACCATCGCTTCTGACGCGGTTCCGCCTTGTTCTAAAATTTGTTTTCCCACCTCGGTGGCTTTGTAATGTGGGGCGGTAAATGCGGTTTGAAACACCATTAAGCTTCTCCTAGGATTAACGACGATGCGGTTGCAATTAAATCATATTCTCGGTTTGCTGAACCCAATAGCGAAACACCACAAGGTCCGTTGGCAATGTTCGTCATTGGGATATGAAGTTGAGGGAAGCCACTTAAACCCGCGAGACTCGTTAATCCCATTAGGTCTGAACGGTATTGAGCTAAGTCTGCATCCGCAGTCGTAAGCTTAGGTGGTTTTCCTGGTGTGGTAGGTAATACCCATAACACATCACTACTGGTCAGTTGGCCCGCTAACCACTGCGTGAATTTCGTTTGCTGCTCTTTTGCATTGAGGTAGTCTTGCTTCGAAATGGTACGAGCCCATTCGACTCGTTCTTGAATCGCAGGAGCCAGCGTATGTCCGTAATTATCCAACCATGAGCCGTGGCGAGCAATGATTTCATAGCCTTGAACGGTTCGGAATAAAGCACTCAAGTCACCGAGATCGTAACCAGCTTCTTGTAATGCATTGCGATATTCCAGTTGAATACCTGCACGCTTCGCCCACTGTTCCAACTCAGCCTGGCGTTCTGAGCCGAGGGTCTTTGTTAAGCTCTCATCAAGCATCAAAGTTGTTGCTACTGTGTGGCGACGTTTATTCGGACTTAGGCAAGAAAATACCTTGTTAAGTATGGTTAAGTTTTTGCTGAACACACCCGCGGTATCGAAACTTTCCGCTAGCGTAAAGCTATGCTCCAAGGGCAATTGTCCTAATGTCGGGCGAAGACCGAATAATCCGCAGTAGCTAGCAGGAACACGAACCGAGCCGCCAGTATCCGTTCCGATAGAGAAGTCAACATCTCCTTTTGCGACCGCAACCGCACTGCCACTTGAAGAACCACCTGGTAAACAGTCAGGAGCTAAAGGATTAACAGGCGTGCCGTAATGAACATTGATACCATTTAAACTGTATGCAAGTTCATCGGTTTGAACTCGACCATGACATTCTGCGCCATTGTTTAAAAGTGAAAGAATTAACGGGGATGTACTTTCTGCTTTATCGTGCGTTTCTAGCCATTTCGGGTTTCCCGCACCAGTTGTGAACCCTTGTACGTCAAACAGATCTTTGAAAACAAAACGCAAACCGTTTAATGCGCCTTGTTGCAAGGCCGCTAACGTTTTAGGTCCTTGAGTACAATAAATACGTGTATCGATTTCCATCTTTCATTCCTTTGAAGTAAGCAAGCAAGTAATAGCAGCGTTACTCGCTTGCTTTAGTCTTTACGCTGGTGGTTTAAATCAATTTAATACCAGACATAAAGCAGTTCTTATTATCATTGTCTTACTTGGTTCTTTTATGAACTCATTGTTTTGCTAACGCAACTTTAGATACCCAAGACAAACGTTTTTCCATGAGCAGTTTGTACACTATTGCAGAAACCAGACCACCAATAAATAGTGCGTAATTTGCAAGCTCAGTAACAAAGAAGGTTGCAATGATAGCCGCAATACTTGCGATAACTAGCGCATAGACACTGTTCATATTAACGCCATTTTTGTACCAGTACTGACCTTGCGGAGATTCAGTGTAAAGAGAAGGAACATGAATATCGCCCTTCTTCACAATGAAGTAATCAACAATGATGATGCCATATAGTGGACCAATCATCGCGGCCAGTACATCAACCGTGTAGTGAATCACCTCAGGGTTGTTAAACAGGTTCCATGGTGTTAGCAAGATTGAACCGAATGCCGCCACAAAGCCACCCATTTTGAAGCTAATTTTTTGTGGTGAAACATTCGAAAAATCGAACGCTGGTGCCACAAAGTTAGCTACGATATTGATACCCACAGTTGCAAAGATAAAGGTTAATGCACCAAGTACCGTAATTAGGCCTGAATCAAGACGTTTTACTGTTTCAACGGGGTCAACAATCATCTCACCAAACACCGGGATTGAAGCAGACACGATGACAACGCTAAACAAAGAGAAAACGATAAAGTTAACTGGTAGACCTAATAAATTACCGAATTTCAGATCCTTGTAGCTTGTACAGTAACGCGAGAAGTCACTGAAGTTAAGTGTTGGTCCCGCAAAGTAACCTGCTACCAATGCCGTCGCAATAATCATTTGTACGATTGCATCGCTACCCACCAATGTCTCTTTACCCAAGTTAAAGCTGATGTTATCCCAACCGGCTAAGTTGATCATGTAAGCACATAGCGCAAACATCGCGATGTAAATTGCTGGGCCTGACCAATCAATCACTTTACGAATCATGTCCATACCAAACATAAACACTATCGCTTGCAGGATCCACATTGAGCTGAAACCAACCCAACCTAAGTAGGATAAACCTATAAACGAATCATTCGCTAAGCTTTCCATCGACGGGAAAAAGTACAGCAACAGAATAATAAACGAGCTTGACGCCAAATAGGTTTGAATACCGTACCACACCACTGCGATAATACCTCGAATTACAGCGGGGATATTGGCACCAAATACACCGAAGGACATACGTGCAACCACAGGGAATGGGACACCTGCTTTTTGCCCCGGCTTGCCCATCAAGTTAGCAAAAACTAAAACAATGGAGATACCTGCTAATAAACTGATAAACACCTGAATGCCATTTAATCCAAGTGCGAATAAACTGGCTGCAAATACATACCCTCCTACACTGTGTACATCAGACATCCAAAAAGCAAAGATGCTATACCATCCCCACTTTTGATCTTTCTCTGGCGCTAAATCTGCGTTGCTTAGCCGTGGGCTAACTGGCAATTCCTTTTTCATAATCATATTTCCTTATTACATTGTATACAATTCTAAATACAATTTGCATGCCAATAATGGAAACACCCGCCATTCAAGGGGTTTATCGATTTTGATCGTAAATATCACAAAAAACATGCACTACATTCGCGCGTAACTCCTCTTTTTGGTGCTTGCTTACCCTTTGTGTGACAAACTAACGCGCAGTTCAGTGAGACATGCGTACACAAACATTTGCAGTCAAAGCTATACTCCACACAGTTCTAGACCCACATTGTATACAATATTATGATCGTGGTTGTTTCATGGTATATATATTGCTTGAATACAAAAGATGAAAAATATGGTTCAAATAACTATGTCAAATGATGAAAGAATCTATCAGCAAATATTAAAGGCGATTGTTGAACACAAACTTAAGCCAGGAGAGCGACTTCCTGAAGATAAACTGTCTGAAGCTTTCGGTGTCAGCAGAACAGGCATTAGAAAGGTACTGCAACGCCTGTCATTGGAAAAGTTTGTGGTTATTCAACCTAATAAAGGCGCGCACGTGAATAAACCGAGCAAAGCGGAAGCCGAAGAAGTGTTAAATAGTCGCATCCTACTAGAGCCGCTTCTTATTACAGACATCGTGCGCGGTTGGGATGAAGAGCAGTCGCACCATTTACGCTCTATCGTCAGCCAAGAACAAAAAGCGGAAGAGCATGGCGACTTAGCTGAGTCAATTCAGCTCACCGCGAAGTTTCATTATGAACTGGCTAAGCAATCAGGAAACTCTGTATTGGCTTCGTTCATCGAACAACTGTGTTACCGCTCATCACTCGTCATCGCAGCTTTTGGGTCAAAGCATAGTGTGAGCTGTGATTGTGGCTCCCATTCTGATCTGATTGAACTGCTCGATGATGGTCAACATCAACAAGCAGAACAATGGATGAGGCATCACTTAACGATGATTAAATCGTCGCTAGATCTTGATACCTCACCAAAAGAACCGATTAATTTTCAAAAGCTTTTTTCTGAGGTGGACTCGTAAATGAAGATCAACTTAATCAACCCGAATACTTGCCAAGGTATGACGGATAAAATCGCTATCAGTGCTAACAGTATCGCGCTGCCGACGACGCAAATTATCGCCTCTTCACCACAGCATGGTCCCGAAAGTATAGAGTGTGCATTCGACGAAACACTCGCAGCCGCAGCCCTGCTTGATGTGATCCGTTCGGGCGAAGAACAAGGGGTTGATGCACATATCATCGCTTGCTTTGGTGACCCTGCTTTAGATGCTGCTCGAGAAATTGCCACGAAACCCGTGATTGGTATCGCTGGCGCTGCATTCCAATTAGCGAGCTTGGTGTCTTACCGTTTTGGTGTTGTGACCACAATGACAAGAACGCTGCCTGCAAGTGCACATTTGCTTCAGCGATACGGCTATGAGCACCTATGCAGTGGAGTACGCGCAACCGATATTCCTGTTTTAGAGCTAGAGTCTTTGAGCATGCAAACCTATCAGCTCCTTGCCGATGAATGTCGCAAAGCAATCAAAGAAGATGGCGCCGAAGCGATTGTTCTTGGTTGCGCAGGCATGTCTGATCTAGCCAATGAGCTTTCAGACGAATTGAATGTTCCCGTTATTGATGGCGTTACAGCAGCCGTGAAATTGGCGGAGTCACTCCACCAGCTCAAACTGACAACATCGAAAAGCGGCCAATATGCGGCACCATTAGTGAAGCCTATTCACGGCATGTTCAACCACTGGAATCGATAATACCGAGCAGAATTCAAAGTTTACGCTCAGCTTTGATCAAGGTTTGGGTCGACACATAACCACCCCGATTTTTTACAACTATTTTATACCAAGGTTTACTTTATGGACGAAAATAACCCTCACGGCCTCTCTCTTCAAGACAATAATAATCCTCGAGATTATATCGGCTATGGACGAAACAGCCTTCCCTATGCTAACTGGCCGAACAAAGCAAAAATCGCGGTACAATTCGTACTCAATTATGAAGAAGGTGGCGAAAACTGCGTGCTCCACGGTGACGAGCATTCAGAAACATTCTTATCTGAAATCGCAGGTGCGGAAGCCTATAAAGACAGACACATGAGCATGGAATCACTTTACGAATACGGTTCGCGTGTTGGTGTCTGGCGCATTTTAAACGAATTCAAAAAGCGTGGTCTTCCGCTCACCGTATTTGGCGTGGCGACAGCGCTACAAAGAAACCCTGAAGTGACCAAAGCCATTGTCGAAGAGGGTCACGAAATCGCCTGTCATGGATTGAAGTGGCTGCACTATCAGAATGCGCCGATAGAGGTTGAGCGTGAGCACATGCAACAAGCTCTCGATATCATTGAGTCTCTGACTGGCACACGTCCAATTGGTTGGTATACGGGTCGTGATTCCCCAAATACGCGTGAGCTTGTTGCCGAACAAGATGGGTTGCTATATGACTCAGATTATTACGGTGACGACCTGCCATTTTGGATGCAAGTCCCAGACAAAAACAATGAAGGCAGTACAAGACCTCATCTGATTGTGCCTTATACGCTCGACACCAATGATATGCGTTTCTCTTCGCCTTACGGGTTCAGCCACGGCGACGAATTTTTTGAGTATCTGAAAGATTCCTTTGATTGTCTGTACGAAGAAGGCGCGGAAACGCCTAAAATGATGTCGGTTGGCTTGCACTGCCGCGTAATTGGAAAGCCAGGTCGATTTAAAGCATTGAAACGTTTCTTAGATTACATTCAATCTCACGATGCGGTTTGGGTAGCGACCCGAGAAGACATCGCAAGGCACTGGATTGAGAACCATCCAGCGTAAAACATAAGTAACGCAATAATAGTATCGAGCTTGAGAGAGGTGCCAAACAATCTCGATTGAGTTCTCACCTTTTGGTATTGACAATCTATCAATAACGAACCGTTATTCTGTGATTGACGCTTAAGATTTAACTTATGCAATCGAATACAATCTCGGCGTCCCCCGCAATGAGAAAAGGAATAAACGTGAAATCTCTGATTCATGACACTATTGTTCGACTTAGAAATCAAGAGCCAGAACAACATGCTGAGACAAGACAGAATCTGTACGATCAATTAGATTTACCTTTTGAGAAACAACTGGCGCTATACAATAGTGCGCTTGGACCGGCTAGTTCTGGCAAGCTCGAAAACAGCGCCATCATTGAAAGCGTAGTTGATAGAACAATTCGACTGCTCGAAACCCCTGAAAGATAACGTATTTGCTCTTGATAAAATAAAAAAGGTCCGCATTCCCCAGCGGACCGTTTTCATCGCTAATCTTCAACTTCATCTCTAATCTTCAATATCTCATTGATATCGGTCTTGACGCGTTTTCTCTATCGCCAATTGTATGAAAGCCGCGGAGATTATGTTTGGCGCTCACCAAGTTGTGAAACCTGCTCAAGTTACCGTGAATGTTTCCAGACCGAGGGCTAAAGTTGCGGCTCACATAAGTCTGTCAGTTTCTGAATTTGTCTGATAGGAAAGCAAGTATCGTTTGAGCGCTGGGTCGGGTTAAACCAAATAGCATCCACACCAGCTTTAATCGCAGGCGCTATATCATTTTGATAGCTATCTCCGACCATAAGTAATGATTCCGGATTCACGCCAAGCCTCTCTATGATTTTATAAAAGAATGCGGGAGTGCCTTTACCAATACCCAAGTTGGATTTGCAGAAATAGCCTTTGATATAGCGCGCTAAGCCAACGCGTGCAAACGCAGATTGAATATCTGCCTCGCTTGAATCTGCCGCATTCGTGGCGATATAGATGGCATGTTTTTTTGAAAGTTCTGCCAATGTTTCGATAGCACCATCGACGGCATATACGTATTCCCAATCACACATTTTTCCTTGCTGATTGGGTAAATCCACCATGAGAGTATCACCCCAATCGAATAAGTATATTCGAGCCATCCTTTCTCCTGAAACGAAACAAAGTCTCCTGAAACAAACAAAGTCAGAAAGCATTTGCTTACTTTCTCAGCCAAATGGCAATACCATTCAGCTGAAAATTACAACCCTATCTCTTCACTGATTTGTTTGATTTGCTTTAAGTCCATCTTATGCACTTCGATCATTTGATCAATTTGACTTAAGCGCGAGTTAGCCGCGTCGTGCTTGTCACACGCGTCAGATTTCACGTCCCAGGATTTACCTTCTAAAAACACATCACATTGCTTTTTCAGTTTTTCAATCTTTGGAAGTAAACTTTGTCGTTCTTTCTCTAACGCTTCTAAAGCTTGAGATATTTTGAGCTCTTTTTGGAACACTTCACGAGAACGCTCAAACATGGTCGCTTGCATATTTGCCTGGCGATTCAGCTTTTCATTTTCTGAGTGAGTTGCATTGATCTTGGCAGCCTGTTGTTTCAATTGAGACTCAAGTGACAAGTTCACCTTTTCTACTTCAGTCAACTGTTGTTGTAACTGTTTTAGCTCTTTTTTATGCGCAGCATCCTTAGCTGCAACCAGTTCTGCAACTTTCGTATCAATCTCTTGCTGCAGTCCCTCTTCCCGACCTTTGAACTGAGACACCAACTGTGTCTTATCTTGTGCAAGCGCTTGGTATTTTTCTTCTAAGACTTGGTAGGTCGACTCCCATTTGTTTGCTGTGATCACTGATCCCGCTAATCCACCAAATGCCAAGCCGAGTACCGCCGCAATCGCGATATAGATATGAGTACGTTTATCACGCTCTTCAATGACGACTACATCGTCTTGTTCTTCAATATTTTTCTGAGAACTCACCGTATATTACTCCAAAAGCCTATGCTATTTAGCTTGGCTAGCGAATCAATTCCGCCACCACGAGTGATGCGGTATAAATCAGGAATGCGCCAATCAAGGTAATGACGGTCGCTTTTTGGACTTTTTCATTGGTCCGATAGCGAAACAGTACAAACGCTAACGCTATCAACACCGCAATGGCTAACAATCTTGTCATACAGCCTCCTTGTCCAATTGTGAAATCTTCTCAGTAACACAAAGCCATCCACAAAAGTTTATTGTAACCCATTTCTCTGTTTCTTAAGGTCAACATAGCGTACATTTTGGCTTGAGTGTGTTTATTTTGTCCAATTTTGTGCTCTTAATTGAATGACTTAACGTGATGGTTTGTTCAATTATCGTTCTCACATCTTATTCTCATCATTATTCAGGGCTACACCGTTGAGAATCGAGAGTAATGACTGGTCACCTAGCTCAGAAAGATATTGAATATTTATTCCCTTTGAGCCTTGAAATGACCCAAAAACATGATAAAGTTCTTGCGTCATTGATGACCAGCATCATTGACTAACCTTTGCTCAGTTTATTGGGCAATTGTTCCGATGAAGACTGCAGGAGAGTAGTTATTAACCAAACCTTAACATTTGGTTAGCATAACTCGCCGAAGAATTAACTATTTCAGGTGCTACCTTGGTAGCGGGGACTGTAGTTGGAGGAACCTCTGGAGAGAACCGTTAAATCGGTCGCCGAAGGAGCAAATCTTGCGTTTACGCAGGGTGAAACTCTCAGGCAAAAGGACAGAGGAGTGGAAAGTAAAACCTAACTATTTTGGCCTCTAGCCTTTATTAAATAGCTATGTTCAATTAGAGATCATGGATCTCGCCCTTTCCCTCTTCTCCTTATTAGTTGTTTTATTAAGGGGAAATCATGAACGACCTACAATCTTTACTGCAAACTATCGATAACTTCGTCTGGGGTCCACCACTGCTACTATTGCTTGTGGGCACAGGGGTTTACTTCACTTTTAGCCTTGGCTTAATTCAGTTTAAACACCTGCCAACCGCGTTAGCGATGGTCTTTCGTAAAGATAAGTCATCCAATAAAAAAGAGGGTGACGTTTCTAGCTTTGCCGCACTTTGTACAGCACTGTCTGCCACTATCGGTACTGGGAATATTGTTGGGGTGGCTACCGCAATCAAACTCGGTGGTCCCGGCGCACTGTTCTGGATGTGGCTTGCTGCACTGTTCGGTATGGCAACCAAATACGCTGAGTGTTTGCTCGCAGTAAAATACCGTCGCGTCGACGACAAAGGCCAAATGATCGGAGGGCCAATGTACTACCTCCAAGATGGCGTTGGTTCAAAAGCGCTTGCGATCATGTTCGCAGTCTTTGCACTCGGTGTAGCCTGTTTTGGCATCGGTACCTTCCCACAAGTTAACGCGATTTTAGACGCCTCTGAGATTTCTCTTGGTGTTGATCGTGAAGTGTCTGCTTCTGTGCTAACGCTTTTGGTCGCGTTTGTAACGTTAGGTGGCATCAAGTCTATCGCCAGTGTTGCAGGTAAAGTGGTTCCGACTATGGCGGTGTTTTATGTGTTGGCATGTTTAAGCGTCATCATCATGAATGCTGACCAATTGGTGGATGCGATTGAACTGGTGTTGGTTTCTGCCTTCACGTCAACGGCTGCAACCGGCGGATTTTTGGGAGCGAGTATCATGCTTGCTATCCAGTCAGGTATTGCACGTGGTGTATTCTCAAATGAATCCGGACTTGGTAGTGCACCAATGGCTGCGGCTGCGGCGAAAACGGACTCTTGTGTTAAACAAGGTCTGATTTCAATGACGGGTACTTTTATCGACACTATCATCATTTGTACCATGACAGGTCTTGCGTTGATCTTAACAGGTGCGTGGCAGAGTGACTTTTCAGGTGCAGCGATGACAACACACGCCTTTGCAATCGGTTTAAATGCAGAAACGTTTGGTCCAATGCTTGTATCTATTGGTCTAATGTTTTTCGCCTTTACCACTATCCTCGGTTGGAATTATTACGGTGAACGCTGTGTTGTCTTTTTGTTTGGAACTAAAGCAGTCCTTCCTTACAAATTGATTTTCGTCGGCTTAGTTGCGTCTGGTGCGTTTTTACATCTGGATATGATTTGGATTATTGCCGATATTGTTAACGGTCTAATGGCAGTGCCTAACCTCATTGGTTTGATTGCTCTGCGTCATGTTGTTGTAGAAGAAACGAAGCATTATTTTGCACAGGCCACTTCAAGTCTCTGTGACGATAAAGTGACAGCTTAGCCCTCAAGCAAGAAATACACAATTTAATGCGAAGCGTAACTGCTTCGCATTTTTTACCTCAAATAACGCTCACTGCAACAAATACTTCATCTCACCTCCACGCAGTCGTTCTACACTTATTCGAACCTAGATAAGTGAGATAAGCTGGTCGTTTTATTATGAATCATTCACTTATCGGAACAGTTTTGCCCTCAATCTGAGCATCAAGATGACCTTACACATTCCTCGTGAAATACAGCACATAGAACAACTAGCAAAACAATACCCACGACATTTACGTTTAGGCTTCCTTGCTGACATTGCTCATAAAGGGAATGCACTCCCTTTGTATTCGCTTGAACTTGGATCGACTGACAACGATGCCCCATGCCTAGTTTTTACAGGTGCGATTCACGGTGTAGAACGTATTGGAAGTCAGATCATTCTCGCTTTTATAAAGAGCCTGTTGAGAAGATTGGAGTGGGATCAGCAATTTAAAGCGTCTCTTAATAACTTGCGAATTGTTACCGTACCTGTTGTTAACCCGTGGGGAGTGGCATTAAAAAGGCGTTCAAATCATAATGGTGTGGATTTGATGCGCAATGCACCAGTCAATAGTAATAACCCTATTTATCACCTTCATGCTGGGCAAAACTTTAGTGCTCACCTACCTTGGTACCGAGGCAATCCGATCAAAATGGAGCAAGAACTGCAAGTGTTGTCGCACTACATTTTAGGTTACGCCAAACAAGCTCGCACGACCATTGTATTGGATCTGCATAGTGGGTTTGGTACTCGCGACCGACTGTGGTTTCCCTATGCCCATCAAACTACGCCTCCCAACAACTTAGCTCAATATTACTTGTTGTATCGTTTGTTTCGTAAAAGTTATCCGCACTATGAGCTTTATCAGTTTGAGCCTCAATGGCATCATTACACAACACATGGCGACTTCTGGGATTGGATGTTAAACGAACATCAAGCGCAGTCAGAACATCCTTTCTTGCCGCTGACTTTAGAGCTAGGCTCATGGTTGTGGGTCAAAAAAAATCCAATCCAACTGCTGCGATTTAGTCAGCTTTTTCATCCAACCAAAACCCACCGTATTAAACGCGTTCAACGTCGCCATAGCACTTTTTTGAACTACTTGATTCAAGTGCTGAACAATGACTTGATTGCCAGCATGGATTTGAGTGTGGAAGAAAAGTATTTGGAGAAGGCAAACAAGCTATGGTACCGATAGTGTTAGTGAGAGGATTATTAAGAGAAAGCGGTCATTGGCAAAGTATGCTTGACGCGCTAACACGATCCTCGCCAGACATTATCACCATTACCCCGAATGTTCCTGGTAACGGCGAAAAGTTTGGTGAATTCAGCCCACTCACTATCGAAGATATGCTGCCAGCCATGCTTGAACAGCTCCCCACAAATTGTCATCACTATCACCTGGTCGCGATTTCAATGGGGTCGATGCTTGCTAGCCACTGGGCACACACTTTACCCAATCAAGTTGCCAGCTTAACACTGATTAACCCGAGCTTTTCTCGTTACAGCCCGTTTTGGCGTAGAATCAATATCCACGCACTGTTAAGCATCGGCATATCCAGTATAAAGGGAAGTGAGGCGTTCCAAAAATCGATTATTAAATGGACCAGTCCAACAAGTCTAGGCCATCCTGAAGTCTTAGCGCACCATCACTATCTCGCTCAACAGCACCCAGTCAGTGCGTACAATGCTATACGTCAACTTTGTGCCGCTGCTAGATTTAAAGGCCAAAGCACACCACCGACTTGCCCTACTCAAATCATCGTCAGCGCAGGAGACAAGCTCGTAGATAGCCGATGTGGAGAAGCGATAGCGAAAGCCTGGCAAGTCGAACTATACCGCTTTGAGAGTGAGGCGCATGACTTACCATTAGCTGAACCGCAAGTACTTTGCCAGCACCTTCTCGCTTGGCTGATAAAGGTGGAAAACACGGCAACCACTCCTGCACCAGATTGACTGGCTCATTCTACTCATTGAAGCGCTAGGGGTTTATTTCGTGTCAGTTAGCCTCCACATAATTTAGAGGAACAACCAAACTCTGAGGCCTTATGCCATTTCCACGAATATCCATCTTAGATCTTGCACCTGTTGCAGAAGGTTCCAACTATACCGAAACCTACCAAAAATCAGTTTCCCTCGCCCAACACGCAGAAAATCTGGGATATCACCGCTTTTGGTTAGCGGAACATCACAACATGCCAGACATCGCTAGCGCAGCCACGTCGGTACTCATCAGCCATATCGGTGCGCACACAAAAACAATACGTTTGGGCTCTGGTGGTGTCATGCTTCCTAACCATGCACCGCTCGTTATTGCCGAGCAGTTTGGCACCTTAGACGCTCTCTATCCAGGACGTATAGATCTCGGACTTGGACGCGCTCCAGGGACAGATTACCCGACTATGCACGCACTGCGACGCGACCCAGAGAGAATGGATCCGGAGTTTTCTGATCTACTGGAAGAGTTACAGTTTTTTATGGGTCCGGCTTCCAAAGCCCAACCCGTTAAAGCGTGTCCAGGGGCTGACTCCCAAGTTCCAATTTGGCTATTGGGTTCGAGTACCTATAGCGCACACCTCGCTGCCGTTAAAGGGTTGCCTTTTGCGTTCGCGGCGCACTTTGCACCCGATGCAATGATGCGAGCATTAGAAATATATCGCTCCAATTTTCAGCCTTCAGAACAATTGGGTAAGCCCTATGTGATGATTGGTGTAAATGTCGCCGTTGCCGAAACGACTGAAGAGGCAAACTACCTAGCCACAACGGAGTATCAAAAATTTCTCCAATTAATTCGAGGCGGACAAGGAAAGATCCCTGCGCCCGTCGACGACATGGACACACTCTGGCTACCACATGAAAAGCACCAAGTGACACACCAGCTAAGAGAGTCTATTCACGGTGATAAGGCTTTGGTGAGGGAGAAGATAAAGTCACTCATCGAGCGTACCCAGGCCGATGAGATCATTGCTCATTCAATTATCTTTGATCACGACAAAAAACTGCGTTCTTACGAGCTGCTGGCAGAGATCAAAAACGAGCGGTAAACCGGCTGTGTGAATACCACAAGCAAAAAGAGCGACCATTGCGTCGCTCTTTTGATTCAAAAATAGTGCGTTACTATTTATCTTCTAACATCAATTTGACGCCCAATCCTACCAGCACAACACCTGTGGTGCCTTCCATCCAGTTCATAAAGCGTGCGCTTTTAAGCAAGTTTTTCGCTGAAGTTAGTGCGGCGGCTAACCCACATTGCCAAACCATCGCGATCACAAAGTGGATTGCTGCCATAAAGGTCGACTGTAGGAATGCAGAACCTTCCGGGTTAATAAACTGCGGTAAGAACGCGAGATAAAAGACCGCGGTTTTTGGATTCAATACGTTTGATAAAAAGCCTTCACGTAGTGAACGGGAAAAACGAAACTCGTGGCGTGTGATGGGCCCCGCCGAGGCTTGCGGTGCTTCGTTATTGCGCCATAAGCTCTTCAGTGTTGTGAATCCTAAATAGATCAGATAAGCCGCCCCGACCATCTTAACCAAATGGAACAATTCGGCTGATTGCGCAAGAATGGCTGAAATGCCCACCGCCGAGAACGTAGCATGAACAAACAAACCTAGGCATATACCTAAACTGGTGACCGCACCATCAGTAAAACCACCACGCGACGAGTTACGAATAACCAACGCTGTATCCAACCCAGGGGTGAGCGTCAGTATAGTTATAGCGATTAAAAACGCTTCAAAATTTTGTATCAAGCTTACATCCACCTAGCTAAGAAATAATACTGTTCTCTTATTGTCATATTTATGCATCTATTTCAATTAAATTTTTTTGATTCGCCTAAAACATAGTCATCATGAGGTCGGTTAAAAAATTTTGTACAAAGTTAAACGTTCTCGTCACATCGCGGTATCAGCTCTCGCTTTGTATGCGAACTGCTTGGTAAGCCCTAAGATGCTTGTTAGAATTTTGTTTTTTATAGTCACGGAAAGACACATGAGCGCATTCGAAAAACTAAAAACACATTCACATAAACTCTCCCACTTTCAACATCTCGCAGCAATTTGTGGCTGGGATCAAGCAACCGTTATGCCCGCTGGAGGCAACCAAGCTCGCTCAGAAGCGATGGCAGAACTCTACGTCCATATGCACAGCCTGCAAACCCAACCGCAATTAGAAGACTGGTTTGCAGAAGCAGAACAAGAAACATTAGACGCGCAAGACAAAGCGACATTACGAGAGCTCAAGCAAAGCTGGCAGCAAGCCAACGTTCTGCCTGAAGATTTAGTACAAGCAAAGTCCCTAGCGGGTTCAAAGTGTGAACATGCATGGCGCACCCAACGTGGTGAAAATGATTGGGCAGGTTTCGAAAAAAACTGGGCAGAAGTGGTCAAACTGTCTCAAGAAGAGGCACAAATAAGAGCGGAAGTTGCAGGCGTATCGCCTTATGACGCGATGCTTAATGTTTACGAACCTGGCACAACCACCGCGTCGTTAGATGTTCTGTTTAGTGATGTCAAAACTTGGCTGCCAGACATGATCAACCAAGCCATCGAAAAGCAGTCTTCAGAGCAGTTCATTAAGCCACAAGGCACCTTCTCCAGCGAAACACAAAAAGCGCTCGGTATAGATGTCATGAAACTGCTTCAATTCGATTTTGAACACGGCCGACTAGACGAAAGTGTTCATCCTTTCTGCGGTGGCGTACCTAGTGATGTTCGCATAACAACTCGTTACGATGAGACTGAGTTTGTGCAATCGCTAATGGGCATCGTCCATGAGACAGGTCATGCCCGATACGAACAAGGCCTACCAAAGGCACTAGCAGGATTGCCTTCTGGCCAAGCTCGCTCAATGGGAATTCACGAGTCCCAATCACTGTTCTTCGAAATGCAAATTGGTCGTAGTAACGCTTTTATTGAACATTTGGCGCGTCTTGCAGGAACACACTTTTCTGCGCACGACACTCGGTTATTCTCACAAGAGAATTTCCAGAAACTTTATACCCGAGTGCAAAAAGACTTTATCCGCGTTGATGCCGATGAGCTCACCTACCCTGCGCACATTATTTTGCGTTACGAGATTGAGCGTGACTTAATGAATGGCGTTATCAAACATACTGATGTACCGGAGCTCTGGGATCAGAAGATGCAAACCTATTTAGGATTGTCGACCAAAGGCAATTTTAAAAATGGCTGCATGCAAGACATTCACTGGACAGACGGCGCATTCGGTTACTTCCCGAGTTACACATTAGGCGCGATGTATGCAGCTCAGTTTATGGCGGCAATGAAGCAAACGGTTGATGTTGACGCTGCGATTCAAAGTGGCGATCTATCACCTATCTTTACGTGGTTGCAAGACAACATTTGGAGCAAAGGCAGCTTATTGACGACGGATGAACTGGTTAAGGCGGCAACCGGGGAAACTTTGAATGCCAGTTACTTTAAAAAGCACCTGGCTCGGAGATACTTATAGGAATAAGCTCACAAGTTGCCTCTTAAATACAACAAAGCCCGCGAAAGCAGGCTTTGTTGTTTATTTTGAATGCATATCTGCGTAAGTATGTAAAAGATCGGTAAGTGCTTTAACCCAAGCAAAAACATCCGTTGGCGTGTTTTCAAGCAGCTTTTCGACTTGCTCACAATGCGTTTCAAGCGTAATCACCTCTTCCAAACGAAATGAGATCGCGTAAAAGTGCCACAGGACTAAACGAGTCATTCGCTGGCTGTTTTGTGTCGCATGCTCTGAATCATCAAAAGCCTGTTGAATTTCACTCAATGCAATGGCTGTCATGCGCAGCATTGCATCAAGGCGCGCCGACAACATACGGTCTTCACTATCCACTTCTTCTTGATCAAAAGTAAACAGCTCATTCATCACGTCTTCTGGCACCATTTTGCTGATCATTCTGGCACTGAACTCTTCCAGTTCATGACGAGGCATGGTGACAAGACAATCGAAGGTGTAATCGCGACTCATAAAATCACTCTAGTTTGGTAACAAATTTCAGACTCGTTATTCTAAGTGTTGAGGATTCGATTACCAGTGTTTATTGTCGCCCATATATTGAGTCGGCAAAAAACTTGGTAAATAGATATCGAGTTGAGTTACCCGTTAACTCAAAGGGACTAAGTGTGGTTTATACAAACACTGTTCACCCAAAGGTCGAGTCTTAAAACGACGGTGTAGCCACATGTACTGGCTAGGGCTGGCCATTATCGACTCTTCAACGATTTTATTGATGAAAATCGCCGCATTAGTAGGATCATCTTTTGGAAAACCATCGACCGGTTTGCGAATCGTTAAAGTATATTGACCGTTCTCTTCCCTTACCATCGTGAATGGTACAATTGCACAATCTGTTGCATCAGCAAGCAAGCTCGTACCAGTCGTTGTGCAGGCACTTTCAACAGCAAATAAAGGTGCGAAAGTAGAGCGTCTGCTACCGTAGTCATGATCGGGAGCATACCAAACCCGACTTCCTGAGTTTAATGCAGATAACATCCCTTTGACGTTTTTTCGATCAATCAAAGTACGATTGGAACGCGAACGCCCTTTATATTGAAAGTAGTCAAAACACGGATTGTTATTTGGTCGATATACGCCCATACCAGATTTCTTAATACCAAATGCACGGGCGCCTAACTCTAGGTTCATGGAATGAACCGCCAGCATGAGCACGCCTTTGCCAGACTTTTCTAGCGCTTCGATATGCTCCATTCCTTTGATGGTTACCTGGCTGTTTACTCTATTATCTGACCAGAACCACGCCATGGCGGTTTCGAACAAGGCGATGCCGGTATTGTCGATGTTCGCTTTCAAGATAGCTTCACGTCGTACCTCATCCATGGTTGGAAAACACAGCTCAAGGTTTCGCCTAATGGTTACCTGACGTTTTTTCATAATGCACATTGCCAAGCGCCCGATGCTGCGCCCCATGAAACGTTGAACTTTTGAGGGAAGAAGGCTGAGTAAGAACATCAACCCTATAAGAAAGAGTGTTCCCCAGTAACGAGGATGCAAAAGTGCCGCTTTGAATTTCGGGTCGTTATATTTGGTCATAAGAGGTCGTAAAGTGTGCCTAGAAATAAGTGATTAGAAATCGACGATAATGGCTTCAGACATTGTTCATCGATTGCGCTTTACAAAAGCTACAGCGCTCGAGTTTTATGGTTCTTCGACACACTAAACAGTAAAACCATTACAGGAATATAAAAGATATGTAAAAGCGACAAAGTATAAGTGCGCACGTTATCACTAATTAGAGCAATGAATCCACTCACTTTGACTGCTTTTCAAATATTTAGAGTTTTCCGATCACTTTATGCGTCTTTCTTCGCATTACGCCCAACAAAGCTAACAAACTGAGCATACCAAATGACGTACTACCACCTGAAGATCCGTTGCTGGATAGACTGATTGATTCATCCCATGACGAAGAATCATCGGTACCTTGAGAGTTGTCCGTCTCTGTTCCATCATCCGAGGCTTCATCTCCCTGATAATATTGATCGCGGGTTTCGTCGCTAACCGTAAAAATCGGTTGCTCACTACCTGCTAATACACTATCAATCCAACCTTGATAATCTGCCACCTCTGTGAACGCGGACGTCGCGGTTAAGTTATCTGTCGCGCTAACCAAACACCCTTCCCAGCCATAACTGGTGATACCGGTTTGAACGTATTTACTGCCATTAAACCAATAGAGTGGTCCACCCGAATCGCCGTTACACGTAGAATTTCGTACTTCAGTTTGTGGGTTCAACTCACCCGACATACAAAGCTGAGAATCACCAACCGAAAGCTCACATTGATTCTTTGGTACGTAAGACAAAGACGTTTGTAATAACTCATCCTCATCTGACGTTGCATTTTGTCTAGTAAGATTAGTCAGGCCGTATCCCACAGCCACAAATTCCTCACTGGTGTTGCGATAAACACCAGACTCTATGCTCGTTGCGCGAGTCACAAAATCTCTATCGTCAATATTCAACGGCTGTTCCAATTTGATTATGGCGATGTCGTTTGGATACGGGACTCCTTGTGCTGAGGCGGAATTCACATAACCGCTGTGAACGTAAAACTCAGAAGGTCGTACCGTAACGGCTGAGCCTGACAGGAACTGCGAATCGTTACTCATTTGGAGAACGATAGAGGTGTAATAGAGATTTTCTCTATTAAGCTTATCGGCATCCTCAGCATAAAAACAATGCGCCGCAGTAAGCACGTGCTGCTGGTCTAAGATCGTTGCCGTACAATACTGTCCATAAAGCCCAGTATATTCAACAGCATCATAGTAAAGCGCAGCGATAGAAGGCCAAGCCACCGAATTCGTTGGAGTACCGTTGATAATTTGGGGAGAGATTTCTTGTGCCATCGGTGATACCGACCAAGACAACATTGCAAGCGTTGCAGAAAGCTTAATTTTATTAATATACATCTACCATCCATAGATTAGAAACTACGTATAAGCGGACACCTAAAGAACCTATCAATGTGTGGAGTCGTATTATCGTTTAACTACACGCCAAGTCTCATTATTCGTCGAACTCAGGTACCAATGTCTATTAACATAAATACTATTGGGAAGAACTTAAAGTATATTGAATGAATAATTGAATGTTTTACAAAAAACAAACGCTATAAGTACGGATTAGCAACATAAGGTGTTTCATAAGTGATATGAGCGCCAAACCAGATTAACATAATTGGCTTGGCGACAACGCGGAGCGAAAAGTCTCGATGACTTATTTCCAGAGCGCGGCCATCAGAAAGATCAGCACAAATAACACGGCAACGAACTTTAGCAGATAAGATAGCTTGCCTGTGCCACCTTTAGGGGCTTGATTGCAACATCCCATAACCTTTCTCCCATCTCGATCACTTAATGTGACATCAACGTACACCTTTACCTAAGGAGAAGGTCAATAGTTCATCATATCAATAGTTCATCAAACCACCGTTTACGGTATTCAAGCGTTACCTACCGTCTTCGACAAAAGGTTAACAATCATGACGCCTGTTAAGATAAAGCCTATCCCGATGAAGGCGGCCAAATCGAGTTTCTGACCGTAAAGGAAATATCCTACTGTCGCTACTAATACGATACCTGCCCCACTCCATATGGCGTACACCACACCGACTGGCATTGTTTTGACCGTGACAGATAACAAGAAGAATGCGATGCCGTACCCAATTAACACAATGGTGCTCGGCATTAATTTAGTGAACTGCTCGGTTTTGGGAATGTAAGAGGTCGCAATCACCTCGCAGACGATCGCAATAGACAAAGCGAGCAATGGAGGCATAGAAACAAGCATTTTAAACATAAGGCATCAACGCTCACTAAAAAATGATAACCAACGACATATCATAAATTTTCCCGCGCATTATACCGAGTTCAATCACTGACGCTATATTTAAATAACGTCGAGACAACCGTGTTTACATCATTGCCAACGACATCATGTAGTACCGCTCAGACGAGTAAAAGTTGGACAAATGGACTATTCTGAATCGCTTTTTAGTTAAATCCACTCAAAACAACACAAGGCAAAGAACTAAAACCCATATCAGCCGTAATAAATAACTCATTCACGTTAAAACACATACGTCTTTTGGTTATTTAGATATATTAAGAGATACAAACACGTTTAATGTCACATTTTGTATCGACATCCAAATCAAATTAGGTTAGCTTTAGATGTATAGACGTCTAGATGACCAAGTTTAGGGAGAAAGAGTCGTGCCAATTAGAATTCCAGATCAACTACCAGCTTCAGATGTACTTCGTCATGAGAACATCTTTGTAATGAGCGAAACTCGTGCCGCAAGCCAAGAGATACGTCCTCTAAGGGTACTGATCCTGAATTTAATGCCAAAAAAAATAGAGACTGAAACTCAGTTTCTACGTCTACTTTCCAACAGCCCATTGCAAGTCAATGTAGAGTTACTGCGCATTGACAATCGCCCAAGCAAAAATACACCTACCGAGCATTTAGATACGTTCTATCGTCAGTTTGAAACCATCAAAGACAGGAACTTTGATGGCTTGATTATTACTGGTGCACCATTGGGCTTAGTACAGTTTGAAGATGTTGTTTATTGGGATCACCTAAAAACCATCATGGAGTGGGCAACCGATCACGTCACTTCAACACTATATGTCTGTTGGGCAGCACAAGCAGGGTTAAAATTACTGTACGACTTACCAAAGCGAACACGCAAAGAGAAGCTCTCTGGTGTTTATCATCACGAGATCCACAATCAGTTCCATCCGATACTTCGTGGTTTCGATGATACTTTCCTTGCCCCTCATTCACGGTATGCAGATTTCTCACCTCATTTTCTAGAAGAACATACCGATCTCGACATTCTAGCCACATCAGACGTAGCTGGCGTGTACTTAGCGACCACCAAAGACAAGCGGAATGTATTTGTAACGGGACATCCTGAGTACGATTCACATACTTTACACAATGAATACATTCGCGATTTAAGCGAAGGAATGGAGCCTGCGATCCCCGTAAACTACTATCCCAATAATAATCCGGATAACCCACCGAGAGCGAGTTGGAGAAGCCATGGACATTTACTTTTTTTAAACTGGCTGAACTATTGTGTCTACCAACAAACGCCTTACGATCTCGATCATTTCAGCGAGTCAGCGTTTACAAAAGACGATTGATTTTTCACAGAATAGTACTTGTTAACCGAATAGTACTTGTGAACCGAATAGCACTTGTGAACCAAGCCGCCAACTGGCGGCTTTTTCATACCAGTTTGCAAACCTGATCGCATAGTGATTTTTCCTCATTAGGATTTTTCTAAGTTATACCTATTATACGCCCATAACCTCAAATGCTTGATTTACGGATATAAGGGCGAAGAATGAAAACATTAACGTTAGGGTTACTCCTATTGATGGGTCAGTTTGCACTAGTAGGTTGTGTCACCGTAAATCAGGATGGCCACGCCGTCACCAAAACCGACCCAGTCACGATGGCGGAATCTCGAATTGCGCTCGGCCTTGGCTATCTAGACGGTGGAAACATGATTCGCGCACACGATAATTTGCAACAAGCCCTCACCCATGCTCCGCAGTACTATCGCGCTCAACTTTCAATGGCACACTATTACGAAACCGTTGGAGAAGAGGAAAAAGCAGAAAAGATGTACAAACTTTCCCTACGCCAACATGCCAAAAACGGTAACGTGCTTAATAACTACGGTACTTTTCTGTGCAAACGAGGCGACTACGATGAAGCAGATCAGATGTTTAATCGAGCAATAGAGCAGCCCTACTATTTTCTGATCCCAGCGAGTTATGAAAACGCTGCGTTTTGTGCTCTGAAAGCAAAAGATACTGAAAAAGCGAAATACTATTTTGCTCGGGCGATTGATCACGATCCACACAGACCAAAATCGATTTTACAACTGGCTAAATTAGAAATAGACGATGGCCAATATACCGAAGCAAGAATCCGTTTAATGCGCTTCAATCAAACCTATGGAATGAAAAAGCCGTCGTTACAGCTTATGATTGAACTGGAACGCGCTGCCGGCAATGAGGTCCTAGAACAAAAATATCAAAAGCAACTCGACCTCATGTCGTAAAACATACGATCGTTCAAACGTAAAAATCAAATACTAACGATGCGTACCCTATTTTGTGTGGTTGCTCCGCGCGATTATTTGCTTTTTTTCTTTCCGCCTTAACGCACGGAAAAACTTCGACTCCTCGTGATACCAACCGATCACACTGATAGGAAAACCGACTAACATCATGATGAACAGGTCAGCAGGCAGCTGAATCCAAATATCCGATAACGAACGTAACGGCCCGAAAACCAATAACCCAATAAGTTTCCCTAGTAACAACGCGCAGCAAATCATAAAGAAAGACTTAAAGATGTAATTCCATTTACCTTTCTTACGCTCTTCTCGCCAATAAGCGTATTTGCGCTCGCGGTTATACATAGGGCCTCCGCTTTTGATCACCAATACGTGACCGTGTCAAAAAGGGGTCACCACAAATTTATAGTCACCCAATTTCACAGCATATTCACTCCGTTAAGCATAGTGTGATTTAGAATAAATTTCATGCCTCCAAGCCATCCCCAATAAAGGATGTCTCCCTTATTGGGAATAGAGTTGGATTATTTCGTTTCACGCTATTGCTTTCTAAACACCCAAATGGGCCCAATGAGCAAGAATTGGAGATCTTCATAAAAGGAAGGTTTAGTCCCTTCAATTTTATGGCCGATGAATTGCAACATCCATAACAGACCAAACAAAATAAGAGAAATATAAAGAACAGGAAGCTGTAAAACCTCTAGCGACCAAATGAGACCGATGCATGCGAGAGTGTAGCCCAACATCATCATGAACACGCTCAAAGAAAGACGATAATAAAAAACCCATGCCGGTATAACCGCTAACCATACCCAATTGATTTGATAGCCAGCAATAGGCAGTTGCGGAATAGACCAAATCAACCCGACAACGGAAAGATAGATGCCTGGAACGGCAATCGTATGGATTTTTCGATTGACTGGGTGTTGATGACTTTCGCCATAGGCTTTGAGCCAATCAGATAACGATCTCATACCATTCCCCTATTCCGCCCTGATACTTTCTGTATAGCCCTAAGTTTGGAAAGGTGCGAGTTTTTCACCAGCTAAAGCACTCATTTAAATTTAGCTGTTGTGGGTTAGGTAAAAGTACGAGTCAATAACCCAAAGCGGTGCGCTGTGCCTTAGTTAACTTTGCGACAACAAGTTGGTATGAACGCAGGCATAGATCCTGAATGAGTCCATCTTCGACATCACCGTTGAAATACACGGTAATCCAGTGGCGTTTATTCAGATGGTAACCGGGCGTAATATCCTCGAATTGCGCGGAGAGAACTTCACCATCTTCAGGCTTTACTTTTACACTGACATAATCACGACCATTACGATGCGAGAGCAACGCGAACATTTTACCTTTTACCTTAAAAACCAGCGCTTCTGGGCCAAAAGGAAAGTCACTTTCAGCGCAATTAAATGTATCTAGATACTTCTCTAATTCTTTGGTTTTCATTAACGTAGCCTATTTGGATTTATTCGAACTGAGGTAGCAAAAGCTTCAACGCATCATTAAGCCTGCTCTTTTCCTCATCAGACAAATCGCAGACAAAACCGCGCTGAACTTCAACATGCTCCAAAATCAACTTATCGATTAACTGTACGCCATGTTTGGTTAATTCGACAGTAACGCTGCGCCGATCTTCTTTACTATGCTCTCTAGAAATGAAGCCTTTCTTCTCCAGTTTATCCAAACGGTTAGTCATCGCGCCTGAAGTAAGCATCATTGACTCGATCAACGCCGAAGGGGTCAGACGATAAGGTGTGCCTGCACGACGCAACGTGGCCAAAACATCAAACTCCCCCATTTTTAAATCGTACTGCTTATGAAGTTCTGCAACACGATTCTCCATATGTTTTGCAATCCTTAGCAAACGCCCCATGATCGCCATTGGTTCAGTATCGAGAGTAGGCAATTCTTTGTCCCATTGCTCGACAAGCCTGTCTATTGCGTCCATTACTTATATTTCTCCAAAGCGACATCAGTTACTCACGACTTTATATACTCAAATAGCCTTAGTTACTTTACAAAAAGTAACCTAGAGCGTATCTTTGCACTTAATTATCTTAACATAAAGATATTTTACATGAATATATTACTTGCGATGATCCCTGCCTTTTTTTGGGGGACAACCTATGCCGTCACGCAGTTTACCGTACCAGATTGGCCACCCATTTTACTTGGGGCACTGCGGGCGCTTCCGGCTGGTCTAATCTTGCTTGCAATAAAGCCGACCTTACCCAAAAAGCATGAATGGAAAGCACTATTTGCACTGGGCACCATCAACATCGCCTTTTTCTTTTGTCTTATTTTTGTGATGGCTCTCACCTTGCCCGCCGCAATTTCCGGTGTAGGAATGGTTTCGTTGCCCGTATTCGCCATGCTCTATAGTTGGATTGTGTATAAACGCCAACCAACCGCGTTGCAAGCATGTCGAGGACTTGCCTTAGTCATACTTGCCTGGCTCTTATTTAATCCGAAAACAATGACTCTCAATCCAGTTGGCTTGATCGCGATGTTTTCGGCCATCATGTGTATCGTGATTGGTAGTAGCGTAACCAAAGCGCTGGGAACAAGAATGCATTGGTGGACCGTGCTCACGTGGCAACTGCTCATTGGCGGTGTGTTACTTTCTATCTTATCCGGTATCTTAGCGAGTCTAAATCCTGATCCCTATCTAAGCGCACTAAGCAATACTTCCGTCGTTAATATATTGGGGCTACTTTGGATCATCGTCCTTAACACAGCGTTAGGCTACACCATGTATGTGTGGTTGCTGCAAAGAATGTCGGTCGTTGACTTCACCTTTGGCAACATTATCAACCCAATTGCCGGTATTTTATCGGGATTGCTGCTCCTCGGTGAAACCTTTACCCCATTCCAATATAGTTTGATGTTAGGGATGATCGTGACTTCGCTTCTTCCTCAGATTGTGATGAAGCTTTCCAAGTCCTAGAACGAATACCCATGACGTCATACTATACATACAAAAAAGGGGAAGCGACCGACTGGCCACTTCCCCTTTTCTTAATCACGTTCATTCGCGTATTAGGCTAACACCATTCACAGTAAATAAGTGCTCAGAAATGGCGTAGAAAAAAGTTTGAGAACTAGGCGAAAATTTTCGGTAAGTCGTTATTCTACAACCAACTTTCTTTACAACGAAAAGTTCACGAAGTTATCGAGCGTTTTAATCAGCTTGACTGACCGGTTATTCACTACGATTGGTATAAATCTAGAATGATGTTTTCCAACTTGTCTAAACCTTCGTTAAGCACTTCCGACTCAATAGTCAGCGGAGGAAGCAAGCGAATCACGTTCGCTTTCACCCCACAAGAAAGCAAAATCAGACCATTTTCTTGTGCTTTACTGATGACAGCTTTTGTCATGTCTTGTAGTGGCTGACCCGATTCTGGATCCATGAATTCAATCGCCATCATCGCGCCTGTCGTACGAATTTCACCAATAGCAGGCACGGATTGCTGCAGCTTCGTCATGCGTGCATTAACCACTTCACCGATACCCATCGCTTTCGCACATAAATCTTCTTCTTCGATAATTTTCAGCACTTCTAGGCCAGCAACACAACCTAATGGTGACCCAGCGTAGGTACCACCTAAGCCACCAGGTAGCGCAGAGTCCATCACGTCCGCTTTACCAACCACGGCAGAAATTGGGAAACCACCAGCAATGCCTTTTGCCATTGTCATTAGATCTGGTTCAATACCTAGGTACTCTGTCGCAAACATTTTACCTGTACGAGCAAAACCCGTCTGGATCTCATCTGCAATCAACATGATACCGTGCTTGTCACACAGCTGACGCAGACCTTGTGCAAATGCTTCAGGCGCTTTGTAGAAACCACCTTCGCCTTGCACAGGTTCGAAGATGATTGCAGCGACACGTGATGGTTCGATGTCACAAGCGAATAGGTCTTCTAATGCTTGCAAACTTTGCTCAACGCTGATGCCATGGAACGCGTTTGGATATGGAGCATGGTAAATTTCGTTCGGGAATGGACCAAACCCCGCTTTGTAAGGCGCAACTTTACCCGTTAGACCCATCGTCATGTTCGTACGACCGTGGAACCCACCTTTAAATGCAATAACACCGCTGCGCCCGGTATGTGCACGTGCCACTTTCACTGCATTCTCTACCGCTTCTGCACCTGTGGTCAGGAAGATCGCTTTCTTCTTAGTTTCCCCTGGTGCCAGTTCTGTCAGTTTTTCTGCCAGCTCCACAAACGATGCATATGGCGTGACCATAGCGCAAGTATGTGAAAAATTATCCAACTGAGCTTTTACCGCTTCGCTAATGCGTTTGTTAGAATGCCCCGTATTCGTTACTGCAATTCCTGCTGCGAAATCGATGTATTTATTCCCTTCAATATCCCATACGTGCGCATTTTCAGCTTTCTCGACGTAAAGTGGGTAAAGAGCCCCCATGCCTTGCGCAATTACTTGGCTTCTTCTTTCGTGTAGTTGTTGGTTTGTCATTGTGATGTCCTTAACTTAATTAGTTGCCGCCAAAGCAGAGATATTTCACGTCCATGTATTCATCGATACCTTGTTTTGCCCCTTCACGTCCGATACCGGACTGTTTAACCCCACCAAAAGGAGCCACTTCAGTAGAGATGAGGCCTTCATTAATACCGACCATTCCGTATTCAAGTGCCTCAGCAATCTTCCAAACACGATGAATGTTTTGGCTGTAGAAGTAAGAAGCAAGACCGTAGATGGTGTCGTTCGCCATTTCGATAAGCTGTTCATCGCTATCAAAGCGAATTACGGGTGCGACAGGGCCGAAGATTTCCTCAGAAACAATCTTCATGTCGTGAGTGACATTTTTCAGCACCACAGGCTGCATGAACAGGCCATCCAGTTCTTTTATCTCAGACACTGGTTTAGCGCCTTGCTCTATTGCGCCATCAATGAGAGCTTGAATACCTTGCTTTGCTGATTCGTTGATCACAGGACCAATATTCACGCCCTCTTCCAGACCATTGCCGACTTTAAGCTGTTGAACAGCAGCATCAAACTTAGCAACAAACTCGTCATACACTTTGCTGTGTACGTAGAAACGGTTAGCACAGACACATGTTTGACCTGCGTTACGGAATTTAGAAGCGATAGCACCTGTCACAGCCGCATCGATATCGGCATCATCAAATACAATAAACGGTGCGTTACCACCTAATTCCATTGATGTGCGTTTTATGTCACCCGCGCTTTGCTGCATCAGAACACTACCTACCTGAGTAGAACCAGTGAAAGACAGCTTACGAATCAGTGGATGAGACGTAAAAATAGCACCAACTTGACGTGAGCTTTCACCCAGCACTACTTGCAGTACATCACGAGGGATTCCAGCTTGGTAAGCGAGCTCCACCACTGCAAAGGCAGAAAAAGGGGTAGCTTCTGAAGGTTTAACAACAAAGCTGCAACCCGCAGCCAAAGCTGGGCCAGCTTTGCGCGTTATCATCGCAATTGGAAAGTTCCAAGGCGTTATTGCACAAGCGACTCCGATTGGTTGTTTGATGGTTACAATACGTTTATCCGCACTCGGTGCTGGAATAGTGTCACCATAAGTCCGTTTTGCTTCTTCAGCAAACCATTCGATAAAACTTGCACCGTAAAGAACCTCACCTTGAGCCTCTGCAAGCGGCTTACCTTGCTCTAACGTCATCAATCGACCCAGATCTTCTTTATTCTCAAGCAGAAGTTGGTACCAACGATTGAGCATGCCAGAACGCGTTTTTGCCGGTAGTGCCGCCCATTCTTTTTGCGCAACACTCGCGCGTTCAATACCGTCAAGAATGTCGCTTTCTGTTGTCACTGGCGCATAACCAATAACCTCTCCAGTAGCAGGATTAGTTACTGCTGTACCCTGTGCTTCACTCGCCACCATGAACGAAAGAAGGCTTTTGTTTTTTATCTGTTCCATGGTTATTCCTTTTAACTGCTTTTCAACGCCACCCCCATCAAAGGAATAGTGGCGAAGCATTCGACATTAAGCCGGGATCTGCTGCGTTATACAGTGGATATTCCCCCCGCCAAGCAGCACTTCTCTTGACGGTATAGCAATGATTTCATATTGTGGCATCGCGTTTTGTAAAATTTCTTTCGCAAGCGAATCCGTTTTTTGATCAAGCATTGGTAGGAACACGTGGTCATTGACGATAAGGAAATTTGCATATGAAGCACTGAGTCGCTCGCCAGCATGTCGGTTCATTCCTGCGCTCGCGTCAACACCATTGGCTTCAGCCTCACTGTAGTGCAACGGCCCTGGCAATGGTAATCGTACGATCTCAATGTTTCGTCCCTTAGCGTCTTGCTGTGACTTCAGCACTTTTTCAGCTTGTCGTGAAAGTTCATACTGTGGATCACTTGGATCATCAGTCCAGCTCAACACGACTTTGCCCGGTGCAATCACATGAAGTAAGTTATCCACGTGACCATCGGTTTCGTCATTGAATAAACCATTTGGTACCCAAATGACTTTTTCGATGCCGAGATATTCTTTCAGCTGCTCTTCAATTTGCGCTTGGCTAAGATGCGGGTTACGACCAGGGCTTAACAGGCACTCTTCAGTGGTATAAAGCGTACCTTCACCATCGGTGTGAATTGAGCCACCTTCCAGTACAAATGGGGCTCGGTAATAATCAATGCCGATAACGTCACAAACCGAACCTGCAACGAGATCGTCTTGCTGCCAATTATCATACAGGCCGTTGTATTCACCACCCCATGCGTTGAACGTCCAGCTAATGCCTCGGCGCTCACCAGCTTGATTAATCAGTACGGTCGGGCCAATGTCACGCATCCATGCATCATTAAATGGGATTTCCACCAAACGAACATCTGGATGCAGCAACTGACGTGCTCGGTCAAAGTTGTGGGTGCATACAGCAACACTCACTTTGGTGACTTCAACGATCGCGTTTGCGATTCTGGCAAACGTTTCTTGCGCTGGAATAGCACCATCACGCCAGTTATCACGTCGCTCAGGCCACGCTAACCACACTTCACTTACCGGCTGAAATTCAGCCGGGAAATAGAAACCATCTTGCAACGGAGTAGTAGACAACTTCATGCTAATGCCTCTTTAAACAGCTAATTTACCAACACTCGTGTATAGCTCAGGACGACGATCACGGAACAGTCCCCAAGCGTGTCTTGCTTTTGCTGTAGCATCTAAGTCTATTTCTGCGTAAATAATCGTTTCACCTTCACGCGGAGCTTCCGCAATTTTTGCACCCGTGTGGTCAGTAATGAAAGAAGAGCCGTAGAATGTAGTCTCAATACCATCGTCCACTTCAGTGCCAACTCGGTTTGACGCAATGACAGGGACTAAGTTTGCCGCAGAGTGACCTTGCATCGTACGCTGCCAGTGATCACGAGAATCCAATGTTGGATCTTGCGGCTCAGAACCGATTGCTGTCGGATAGAATATCGCTTCTGCACCATGTAGAGCAAGGCTTCGAGCAAGCTCAGGGAACCATTGATCCCAACAGATACCAGCGCCAAACTTACCAAACTTGGTTTGCCACACTTTAAAACCGGTATCACCAGGGCTGAAGTAGTACTTCTCACTGTAACCCGGACCATCAGGAATGTGAGACTTACGGTAGTTATCCAGTACGGTGCCATCAGCATCAATCATAACTAACGAGTTAAAAAACGTGTTACCCGCTTTTTCAAAATAGCTCACTGGAATAACCACACCCAGCTCTTTTGCTAACGCACTCATCTCTTTGATTAAGTGACAATTTTCTTTTTCTTCTGCCAGTTCAAAATACTTCGCTTCTTGCTTTTTACAAAAGTAAGGAGCAGCGAATAGTTCCTGAGGAAGAATGACATTCGCACCGTTTTGTGCCGCTTCACGAATCGAATTTTTTGCTTTCTCTAGGTTGTCTTCCAGATCCCAACTCTTAGTTAGCTGAAGGGCTGCAAATTTAACGACTTTACTCATTGGATGTTCCTTATCTCTTAAATCGCCAGTTTGTCACGTAGGTTGTAATAAGCTGCTCCCATCGCAGTAAATGGAATTTGGAAGTGTCGGCCACCTGGGAAGGAATAATGTTTTAGTGCTGCGAATGCATCAAAGCGTTCAGCATGTCCAGTCAAAGCTTCTGCCAGCAACTTACCTGCAAGGTGTGTACAAGTAACACCATGACCGCTGTACCCTTGCAGGTAATAGATGTTGTCAGCAAAAGAACCGAATTGAGGCATACGCGAATAAGTCAGTAGAAAGTTGCCTGTCCAGGCATAATCAATCTTAATGCCTTTCAACTGAGGGAATACTTTTTCCATGTTCGGACGGATCAAAGCTTCGACGTTTTCTGGGTCACGCGCTCCGTAAACCACGCCTCCTCCAAATAACAGACGCTTATCGGCGGTTAAGCGAAAGTAATCGAGTAGATAGTTACAATCTTCAACACAGTAGTCACTCGTGAGTACTTGCTTAAGTTGATCTTCCGTTAGAGGTTGAGTTGCCACTACTTGCGTGCCACAAGGAATTGCTTTATTGCTGATATTTGGTGCTAAGCCGCCAAGGTATGCGTTGCCTGCAAGTACGACATACTTGCTCTTCACGCTACCTTGCGCGGTTTTCACTACCGGGTTAACACCTTTATCAATCGATACAACCGCGGACTGTTCAAAAAGTTGGCCACCAAGTGAAGTAAACGCTGCTGCTTCGCCTAACGCCAGTTTCAGTGGGTGAATATGGCCACCACGCATATCCAAAAGACCACCCGAATATACTTTAGTACCCACGGCTTGTTCCACTTCACCAGCATCTAACAAGGTTAGTTGGTCATTACCGTAACGCTCCCAGTTTTTCTTATGTTCTTCCAGACCTTTTAGCTGTTTTTTATTTAGCGCTGTAAACAAGCCACCTTGCTTTAAATCACACTCGATATCGTATTTATCAACTAAACCACGGATGATATCGCCGCCTTCAAAGATCATATTACACAGAGCTTTAGCTTGGTGGTGGTCGTAACGGCTTTCAATCACATCAACATCTCGGCTGTAACTGTTAACGATCTGGCCACCGTTACGACCCGTTGCTCCAAAACCCACTTTCGCGCTTTCAAGCACTACCACTTTAAATCCTTTCTCAGCGAGGTGAAGCGCTGAAGAAAGGCCAGAAAAACCAGCACCAACGACACATACATCACACTCAATATTGTCTTGCAGCTGAGGATAGTCTGGCATATTCGGAACTGAGTGCGCGTAGAACGAATCTGTATGCTTATTCATAGAGATATTCCTTTATTAATCTTAAATCGTCAGGCTTATGGATGAAGGCGAATCCAAGTTGTTTTGGTTTCGGTAAATTTTTCTATGGCATGGAGAGACTTATCTCGGCCATTACCACTCATTTTGAACCCACCGAATGGGACCGTCATGTCACCTTCGTTGTAGTTATTCACCCACACGGAACCTGCTTGCAGACGTTTAGCGACGCGATGTACTCGGTTGATGTTACTGCTCCAAAGTGCTGCGCCAAGACCGTATTTTGAGTCGTTTGCAATTTCGATAGCGTGCGCTTCATCTTTGAAAGGAATCACACATAGTACCGGGCCAAAAATCTCTTCTTGGGCAACTCGATATTGGTTGTCCACGTTATCTAAGATGGTTGGTTCAACGAAAGCGCCTTGCCCTTCAACATTGCCACCGCAGCGTAGTGTTGCACCTTCTGACTGGCCTAATTCTATGTATTCCAACACTTTTGATTTGTGGTCTTGGTCAATAAGCGCGCCCATAGAAGAGCTCGGATCCATTGGATCTTTTGTTGCAAACGCTTTGGCTGCTTCGATGACTTTTTCAACAAACTGCTCTTTAATGCTTTCGTGAACAAGCAGTCGTGTCGCTGCTACGCAAACTTCGCCTTGGTTATAGAAACAACCAGCGGCTGTTTCCGCTGCGGCTCGGTCTAAATCATCACAATCTTCGAATACGATATTAGCGTTCTTACCACCTGCTTCTGCAAATACGCGTTTAAGATTACTTTCTCCTGAACGAATCATTAATTGGCCTGCGATGCGTGTAGATCCTGTAAAGGCAATACAATCAACATCATTATGCATGGCTAACGCATCACCCGCTTCATGACCAAAGCCAGTAATGACTTGGAATACACCCTTTGGCAACCCTGCTTGTGCAGCAAGTTGACCCAAGAAGATTGCAGTGAGAGAAGATTTTTCAGAAGGCTTTAGAATTACACTATTACCTGCTGCAAGTGCAGGACCAAGTTTCCAGCAAGCTAACCAGAGTGGGAAGTTCCAAGGGACCACAGCGGCGACAACACCAATCGCTTGATGAGAAATAAAGGCGTGAACGTCTTTTTCTGTCGGGGCAACTTCACCGTACACTTTATCAATCGCTTCTGCATACCAACGCAGCGAGTTCGCCGCACCCGGAATATCAGTAGAAAAACTGTGAGAAATAGGTTTACCCGTATCAAGCGTTTCAAGTAATGCTAACTCTTCACAGTTTTCGTCAATCAGATCAGCAAACTGTTTTAAAACAGCTTTACGATGGGCAGGACTGCTTTCACTCCACTGACCTGATTTAAATGCTTCACGAGCGCATGTTACTGCAAGTTCAACATCTTCACTTTGGCAACGGGCGATCTCAGTAATGATATCGTCCGTTGCTGGGTTGACGACAGGGATGGTGCTTCCGCCCACTGCGGCACTGTATTCACCATTAATATACGCCCTGTTTTCAATGTTTAGATTGTTTTTGAGTTCAATCCATTGCTCTTGAGTTTTCATACGCTCTCCTTGTTATCACACAAGGCAAGCACCACTTAGAAAGTGGTTGGCGTATGCGCACTTATCATTCGACAAGCCTTGTCTGTGTGATTTGTAAACCTGTGTGGTTGCGTCGTATCAATAACGTACGACTCACCTTCTTTTAAGACAAAAGATCGACCCTTGTATTCCAGAGTAATTTCACCCTCTAACACCGTGCCGATTTCTTCGCCCTCGTGTTTAATTTCCGCAGTACCCGTGGTTCCGTGCGGAGCATATTCCTCTATCAGAAATCCAATGACCTGTTCTTTGCTGCCGTTAGTCACCAATTTCATCGACACCGTTTCACTGCCCATTTCGACAAGCTCTTCCGGTGTTACGATAACTTTCACGTCATCAGTCTGAGTCTGTTCAAAAATGAAGAACTCAGATAGAGATAAAGAAAAAACGTTCACTATTTTTTGCAACGAGCTAACCGATGGGCTTACCTTACCGTTTTCGATAGATGAGATCGCACTATGTGTAATCCCTGCTCGCTCAGCCAGTTCTCGCTGAGACAATCCATGTTTTTTTCTTAGCTGAACAATATTTTTACCAATCTCTTGATTGTCCATTCATGTGGCTCCAAAAATTAAAGAGAAGCCGCCATAATAAATTCTTTAAATAAAATTTGTGAGAAATGATTTGTTTTTGCTTTCCATTCTGGGTGCCACTGCACGCCAACAAAATATTTTTGCCCAGCCAGACTAAATGCTTCGACTAAACCATCTGGCGCTTTAGCTTCTACTTTGAGCTGTGGAGCGAGTTGCTCAACACCTTGATTGTGTAACGTATTCACTTCAAAAAAGCGCGTGTTCTCCCAATGATTTCTAACCAACCATTGCTCAAATAAACTTTCGTTTTGAACCAATACTAGATGTGCTGGTGCGTATTTTTGTTCGAAATCATCAACTGGCGCTTCTCGATGATCATTAAAGCCAGAGTCATGCACTGCAGGATTTAGCGTTCCACCTAAAGCAACATTCATCTCTTGGAAACCACGACAAATACCTAGACAAGGGATGTCTTTATCCACTGCGTGTCTGATCAAGTTAAGCGCAAGCTCATCTCGTGCTTCATCTTTCTTGTTTTCAACATGGTCAGCGTTGTAACGAGACGGAGCAACGTTTGAGTGACTGCCTGGAAATAAGAAACCGTCGCACACTTCTAAAATTTGCCCCACTTCTTCACTCGCCATATCCGGTGCAAGAATCATTGGTAAACCGCCGAAGTCCTTGATTGCCTGAAGATAAAAGTCATTGACGGCCTGAATTTGATATCCACCCAATTCCTTGGTGCAGCTCACGACACCAATGATGGGTTTACGTGTATTTGACATGACACATCCGTGTTCGATTTATTTAACAACAACACTACAAACCGTGTACAAAATTATCAACACAGATATAGATTTTAATTGAATTAACGTGATAAAGATCACCAATTAGCGCATAAAAGTCGATATTTACGCTCATTATATTGAACAAAACAAACCCAACTGTTACAAAATAGTTAACTTTTTTAAAAAGTAAAAACAGCCGCCAGAAACAATAAAACGGCAATAAGTCATTGTTTAAATTAAATATAACCAATTTAACCGTAATTTTAATTAACGTTTTGTAATTTAATTGTTAACTTGGTTATCTCTAATTTCGACTCACCTGGCCACTTGGAGAGTAAAATGGAACCGTATTTACAGGAAGTTAAAAATTTTAAACAAAAATGGCCCAATATTGAGTTCGTGGACCTTATATTTACCGATATTAACGCCACACCAAGGGGAAAGCGCATCCCAGTTGATGCACTAGAAAAGCTGGATAAAGGCGTCGCATTACCTCTGTCTACTATCAGTCTTGATACTAAAGGGAATGTAGTTGAAGCAGCAGGCCTAGGGGAAGATTTAGGTGAGCCAGACAACATTTGCTTTCCGATCAGCGGCACATTAATGCCGACAGCAAAAGAACAGGTCGGTCAGTTGCTACTGAGTATGATGGACGATTCGGGTAACCATCCGAACCCTCTATTCATTCGTAACATTGTGGCTTCGATGTTAGATAAGTTGCACGCACGAGACCAGTACCCTTGTGTTGCTCTCGAACTCGAGTTTTATTTAGTCGATAAGCAACGTGGGGTAAACGGCGAGCCTCTAACCGCCATAAACCCAACGAAGAAGACACGAGAAAAAGATACCGAAGTGTATGATTTAGATGGGTTAGACGATTACGCAGATTTCTTATCCGATCTCAACAGAGTCGCTCTTGAACAAGGCTTAAATACATCTGGTGCACTTTCAGAATCTGCTCCGGGTCAATTCGAAATTAATTTCAACCACTCAAACGATGTGCTGAGAGCTTGTGACGAAATCGTCATCGCCAAGCGGCTAATCCGTCAAGTCGCTCACCAACATGGGTTTGATGCAACGTTCATGGCAAAGCCGTTTAGTGAACAGGCGGGTAACGGAATGCATATTCACTTAAGTCTGGTTGATAGCGATGGTAACAACCATTTTAGCCAAGCAGATGGCCAAGCCAGCCCCCTATTTTATCAAACCATGGCAGCGATGTTAGAGCAGACATCGGATGCAATGGGCTTAATTTGTCCTAACGTTAACTCTTTTCGACGCTTTATACCTGGCGCTTACGTCCCAACAAAAGCTGATTGGGGGGTAAACCACCGCGGTGTGGCATTACGCGTCCCTATTAGCGATAGCAAAAATCGCCGCATAGAGCATCGCATAGCCGGAGCTGACGTTAACCCTTATATTCTCGCAGCAGTAGTACTTTCCGCAGTATTAGCGAGTGACAAATATACTAAAGAACAATGTCCACCGACCCTCAGTGATGATGCAATCGACTTACCTGTGAGGATGTCAGAAGCTCTAGAGCAATTGGAGAACAGTGAGCTAGATCTGTATATTTCAAGGCCATTTATTGATATGTATCTAGCTTGCAAACGCAGCGAACTTGCTGAGTTTGAGCGCGTTATCACACCGATGGAAATTGACTGGATGTTGCACTCGGCATAAACAAAGGAATTGGAATTTATGACAACGCAAACAAAGGTGCTGGATGCACCGCTTAAAATGAATAGCCAACACATTATTGTATCTTTAATCGTGGTCGCTACATTTGTTTTCTTTACTTCAATTGGGTTAAACCATGAAGAAGGACAAGATTATGGCTGGATGAGCTTATTGCCAACGGCACTGGTTTTGGTCTTCGCTCTAACCACTCACCGGACCGTAGAAGCGCTCTTTAGTGGCGCGATTGCTGGTGTTTTACTGCTTAACCCAACTGAGGCAGTAGAGCAAATTGTTGATGTATCCATGACCGTAATGATGGATGAAACCATAGCGTGGATCATCTTGGTCTGTGGTTTGATGGGTGGCCTAATCGCGATTCTAGAAAAAGGCGGCAGTATTTTAAGCTTTTCAGATATGCTGGTCACAAAAGTGAAAAGCCGCAAACAGTCTATGGTGATGACATTTGCTTTAGGTATTTTGATCTTTATCGATGACTATTTAAACGCAATTGCCATCTCCTCTTCAATGAAGAAGGTAACAGACGGTTATCAAATTTCTCGTGAAAAATTGTCCTACTTAGTCGATTCAACCGCCGCACCGATCTGTATCTTAGTCCCTATTTCAACATGGGCTATCTTCTTCAGTTCTTTGCTGGAATCTAACGGCGTAGCGGAAACAGGCAAAGGTATCCAAACCTACATTGAAGCCATTCCATACATGGCATATGGCTGGGTTACACTTGCCATTGTTCTCCTTGTAGCTATGGAAAAGCTGCCTGACTTGGGCGCAATGAAAAAAGCCGAACTACGTGCCAAGAACGGTCAAGTTCGCCCTGATGGTGCGACGGATGTTGATTTTGGTTCTGATGTGGCGACACATACCAATCCGACAATGGGATTAATCAATTTCCTTCTCCCGATGATTGTATTGGTAGCGGCGAGCTGGTACTTCGGTATCGATCTTCTGGCAGGCGTGTTTGTTGCCATTATTTTTACGGTCTGTTTTTACGGCTTCCAACGGTTGATTTCAATGAACGACATGTTTGAAGCGGTTTACGATGGCATTAAAGTCATGCTGCTACCACTAGCAACAGTAATCGGTGGCTTTATGTTGAAAAACGTCAATGACTCGTTAGGTGTCACAAGCTATGTTATAGAAACAGTCAGCCCTTACCTCAATGCATCTTACTTCCCAGCCATCATCTTTATGATCACTGGTGGCTTGGTCTTTGCGACTGCGTCTTCTTGGGGAACATTTGCGGTAGCCATGCCAATCGTGCTGCCATTAGGTGAGCAGTTAGGCGTTCCACTGCACCTGACCGTTGCTGCGTTGCTTTCTGCCTCTGCTGCGGGCAGCCACTCATGCTTCTTTAGTGACTCAACTGTCCTATCTGCACAAGGCTCTGGCTGTACAGCAATGCAACACGCAACCACTCAGTTCCCTTATGCACTTATTGGTATCATCGCGACGGCATTATTCTTCTTAGTCATCGCATAAAATCAACGTGTAAAGTACGTTTTTCATGAAATACATACTTTACAAAGTAGCTAACAAAGCCAAAAGCCCTACTTAAAACGTAGGGCTTTCTTTTTTACTGCTTTTACCGTTATAGAAGAAATCAGCGAAAAATCGTTTGATACTCTCCGGAAGTTTTATCAACGATATGTTGCTCTCGCATTGGTTCCATTTCACCGTCATTCAATTCATCAGTCCAGTGACCTTTATAATTGTTTACACACGTCACAGAGCTTCCACTGTCCCAAGAGTCGTGGACTGAGATGTCAGTAATGGTCATTCCATGCGTCTTCAAAATGTCTGCATACCTAGCGCCAAAATCAAGGCAGAACTGAATTTGCTTATCTTTAGCAGATTCACGTTTCGTGCTGACTGGTTGCTGTTGTTTTACTTGTTCCAAATCTTTTAGTCTTTGTTCTTCAGCCGAAATTTTATCGATCAGCTGTTGAAACACAGATTTTTTACTCGCACTGTTAAATTTATCATATAGATAGATTTCAGAACTCTCATCGTAAGCGATGGCGTATCCGGTATCAGACGCACCCTCAATGCTGCATGTTAATACACCATTTTTAAAATCTTCAGCTGCGACTGGCGGTTGATTTGAAATTAGTGAAGAGATGGAAAGCGCTGGTTTAAAGTCGTTATCTTGAGTCACGACGAGTCCTGCAAGAGCCTGACATTTTGCTATGTGTGCGTCGGATAAGACGGGATTATTGGTAGGTGATGTCACACATGCAGATAGCCCCATCAACGCGACTACCAAGGAGATAGCTTTCTTCATATATTGTCTTTACTCGCACAAAAGTTGAAACCGAAACTCTGAGTCATTCTATCAGTCACTTATCATTCTAATTAAGTTTCGATTGCAATGACATGCATCGATGTTTACCGCATAAGTCTCGCGATAATAAATATAGCTGTAGCATATCATACTTACTTGCACTTTCGAGACCACGCCAAGGGTAATTTATTATCGTTCTTGCTTAGCAGTTGAGTTCGGGCCTCACTAATCCCCTTTCAAAATGGTTACAAGCAATGACACAACAGAGAACTAGCAATATTCTAGGCCGAAAAATCAAAGTACCCTTCACATGAGTTTAACTAATTTCATGATTGCTTTGATTACTGGGAACTTGAAAAGGTCTTAACCTACTTACCCGACGTGAGTCGTATTAAAGGAGTTATAAGGATTGGTAGCGCTTGGGGATACTTCAACCGAATTAAAGACGAACACGACTTGGATAAAGTTGCCTATCGACGAGATACTCGCATCGAAATTATCAGCGAACGAGACTTGGATTGGTCACGGATAGAGAAAGATATCTTTGCCTGTCGGATTCATTAATACACTTAAGTAAAAATCCGCCCCAAAAGGCGGATTTTTGTTTCTTCCATTATTTGCTAGCTTTCGCCGTGCTCTTGCCTCTTGGCTCACTCATTAGACCCAAAATCAGCGAGAAGGTTGCGATCAATAGAACAATGGTAAATGGGAAACCTGTCGTCACCGCCATTGCTTGAGCAGCAGCTAAACCACCACCCAAGAGTAATGCAATCGCTACTAAGCCTTCAAACGTACACCAGAATACACGCTGCGGAGTTGGTGCATCAACTTTACCACCAGCCGCAATCGTGTCGATAACTAACGACCCAGAGTCAGATGACGTGATAAAGAAGACAACAACCAGGATGATACCCACAAACGATGTAATTTCGTGCAGCGGCAGTACTTCTAGCATTTCAAACAGTTTGAGTGGTAGCTCTGCATCTTTAACGGCTTCATAACCATCATTAACAAACTGGCTGATCGCTGTACCGCCAAACGCCGTCATCCAGAACACACATACCGTTGATGGAACGATCAGTACACAGAAAATAAATTCACGTACTGTACGACCACGAGATACACGTGCGATGAACATACCAACGAATGGGGACCATGAAATCCACCATGCCCAGTAGAATGACGTCCAGCCTTGAGAGTAGTTGATGTCTTCACGATTAAATGGCATCGACAGCGCTGGGAAGTTTTCAGCATAAGATAAGAGATTATCGAAGAAGCCAGTTAGGATTGCGATGGTTGGTCCAACTATCACGATAAAAAACAACAACACAGCGGCTAAAACCATGTTGATTTCAGAAAGACGTTTAACGCCCCCGTCAAGCCCTGCAAGCACGGATATCAACGCAAAAGCAGTAATAACGATAATCAAAATAATCTGAGTGGTATCGTTAAACGGAACATTGAATAGAAAGTTTAAACCTGTCGCCGCTTGCGAAGCACCGTAACCGAGCGATGTGGCCAAACCAAATACGGTCGCAACCACAGCTAGGATATCGATGATATGTCCTGGCCATCCCCATATACGCTCACCGAACACTGGATAAAATACCGAGCGCATAGTTAAAGGCAAACCTTTATTAAACGAAAAGATTGCCAGCCCCAAAGCTAACAAGGCGTAAATCGCCCAAGGATGCAAAGCCCAATGGTAAATGGTTGCTGCCATACCCAATGATTGAGCCGCTTCAACATCGCCCATCGCTCCCGCTAAGGGTGCCCAGTCTGTGCGCACACCATTCTCAACGACTGTCCCGCCAAGCGCGGTACTAAAGTGAGACATTGGCTCAGATACGCCGAAGAATACTAGACCAATACCCATACCCGCGGCGAAAAGCATTGCTAACCAACCAGCATAACTATAGTCGGGTAACGCTTCCGTACCGCCTATTCTGACCTTACCCAAAGGAGAAATCGCCAGTCCTAGACATACCACGACAAAAATGTTTCCGGAAAGGATGAAAAACCAGTCAAGACTGGAGGTTAGCCAAGAACGCATGTGAACAAAAAGAGGCTCAACTTGCTCTCTAAAAATCAAGGTAGCAAAGACGAAAATAACAATTGCTAACCCCGAAATAACAAACACGCGGTTATGTATGTCTAGCCCAAAAGGCCCTACGGACAATACGACATTGTCCTGCCCGACTTGGTAATCGGTATCTATGGGGTTGGCTTTCCCACTGTGCTTGGGAATACCGCCATTATCACTGCTCATTTAAGGCTCCTGTTGTTTTTGACATACTCAATAAGGTCGTAAAGACACCAATTAAGTACTTGTTATCATTAACTAGTATAAATCCTAATTGGTATGAAACGCCACTGATGCACTAAAATCTATGCGCAACTTTTTGTGAACCCTATAAATTGATGTTGATTGTTTAGCCTTGGTGTTTGCAACAATTTCAATCCGCTTTTTCTGGTTCACAATCAAAGAAGTTAGCGATCAAAGCTTGGCATCTATCCCTTCCATCCTTTAGATAACTTACTTTTCACTGCTTATGGTTCTGTTCACGTTTTGCCCCATTTATTTGTAACCATGAAGGATACTGGCTGGCTTCAAACCTAACGTTACTTGATTTCTCTCAAGTAACGTAACTGGTAAAGAAATATAGCCATTGTCTCTGATTTCGCTCTCATTTTGCTCCGATGTCACCAGTTTTAACAACTTGGTATTGTGCAACCCCTCTGTTGCAGTTGTGACATTGTCCAGATACAAATAGTAGAGATTAGAAAATGGGTATCTGCCCGAATATATATTCTCAGCTGTTGGCGCAAATGCCTTATTACCGCTGGTTTGAACAGACAGTGTTTTATATTCGTCCCAATTCCCAGAATATACCGCCTCAGCGTACTTGATGTACGCTTTTGCCGACTTATCGCTATCGAGTTTCCCTTTTAGTGCTTGCCTGTCTAAAAAATCCATCGTGTTTTCACAACGGCTTAGGCTGGAAACATTATCAGTTATCACGGTGTTTTTTAACGCATGCAGATTAGAGATGCAGTACAGGCTGCTAGTTGCGTCATTCTGAAAGCTGATGGTTTCAGCCACACTGTCACTGTGACTCACTAAGACCCCAGCATCAGCCATAAAGAACAGCCGAACCGGCCTGTATCCCTTGGCAATATAAAACTGAGATATCTCTTCATCTGTCCACTTTCTGGACATAATTGCAACCTGCATATTTCCCTTAATCATATCTGCGGGAATCGAATCACTAACAACATAGCTTAAGGGATCATTTGAGTGTTGAGTTAAATCTTCAACAATAGGAACCAACGACGGCTCCACACCTACTAACATTCGATCGCTTTGCTCATCTTGAGCTGCAAACGTAACATGGGGAGCAAACAGAAGTGTTAATAATACCAAGCGCTTAATTTCCATCGTTGACCTCCACTTTTGAGTTTGATGTGAGCGAGGTGTCCGAGCTAAAAATAGTCCAACGAGGCTTAGTACCTTTCGTCTGAACTTCGATAACGGCTATCGCTCTTCTTTTGCGCGCTTGTAGCTGATTAGTCAGCGATGTGTGTTGACTAAACTCCTGCTCTTCTATACGTGCGGGATCAACCCCTTTTTCTACCAATCGTCATTCACCTCAAGCGCGCCACCTTGAATGGTCACGCTAGGCACTTCAAATTGGTTTTCGTAACCATCACCACCGTCTAATATATCGACCGTCAGCTCAGCATCTTTTCTCAGCCCTTCAACTGTATGAGAAAACTCTTGCTCGTTCTTGTTATCGAATAACGCTATACCTCGGGTATCAAAGCCGGCCTCAACCAATTTCTCGGGCAGAACAGCCAAGATATGACTGACAAAACTCGCGCCTTCAGACGACTCAGTAAAGTCCGAATTATCCTCTGAAAAAGCCGATGAAGCCTCACTGGTTATTTGGGCCGCGATTTGATTAAAGTCCACATCAATGGAATCTGAATCGGGTTCTAAGTCTAGACTCTCTGTATTTATGACCAGAGTCTCAACACCCAGAACGTTTTGGTCTGTTGGCAACACTTCAACCCAAGAACCATCGCTTAGTATTGCCCACTTAACGCTACCAACTTGAATATATAAAATGGGAGTCATGATACAGTCCGTCGAAAACGTGAGCTTTAAGTATGAATCACAATTTCAGCTTTTCAAATGAGAATACAAATACATACCGAAGTTTTGAACCATGCTCTGACTAGGAATTTTAACGTTGTAAACGATCTGCGCTATCAGCGACCAAACAACCTCGACAATACCAAAGAAATACATATTTAAGCCCACCAACCGCGATAGGTATCACAGTGAGAAACCATTTTTCTGTAATGACAAACTAACTTCTTCGCTTACGTTTTCATTTTTTATACGATAAATCAAAGCATTAGTGACTAATAAGAGCAAACTACTCGTCGGCCGTTACCCAAGCGCATATGACCTATTCATCTTTCACACACGTTGCACCTAATCATCTTCTATTCTTACTAAGCAGCTTTCATATAAGGAGAAATGGCATGCGACAATTAGGAACGTTGGGATTGGCTATGTTAGTGATGCTAAGTGCTAACGCCTCCGACCCAAAAGACGCAACTACATCCACAATAGATGTAAACAACCAAGTCAAACAAGACTTACCGTTTAGTGATAAGAAGGACTTTGAGAACGCTCAGAAAGGCTTTATCGCCAAGCAAGATGTGGTCACAATCAAAAACGAAAAAGGCGACGTTGTTTGGGACCTTGAAGCGTATAAAAAGTACATAGGCTTAGACAAACCCTCTCCTGACACTGTTAATCCGAGCTTATGGCGTAACGCCCAATTAAACATGATTAATGGCCTATTTGAAGTGACCGATGGTATCTATCAGGTTCGTGGCTACGACTTATCCAACATCACATTTATTAAAGGCGATACAGGCTGGATTGTATTTGACCCACTTATCTCGCAAGAAACAGCCAAAGCGGCACTTGACTTCATCAATAAAGAGTTAGGTGAAAGACCTGTGACGGGCGTTTTCTACAGCCACAGTCACCTTGACCACTTTGGCGGAGTGCGAGGTGTTGTTGATGAGAAAGATGTGATTTCAGGTAAAGTTCCTATTGTTGCCTCTCTTGGTTTTACCGAGCATGCTGTGTCTGAGAACGTGATTGCGGGTAACGCAATGGGGCGTAGAGCCATTTATATGTATGGCTCAATGCTACCAAGAAATGAAAAAGGCGGTGTCAATGGTGGTTTGGGTCAAACAACCTCTACTGGTATGGCTACGATGATTAAGCCAACCGATATCATCGAGAAAACCGGTGAAGAACGCACCATTGACGGCGTAAAAATGGTTTTCCAATACACACCAGGTACCGAAGCGCCAACCGAAATGAACATCTGGTTCCCAGATAAAAAAGCCCTTTGGATGGCGGAAAATACCACTAATACGATGCACAATATCCTCACTCTCCGTGGCGCACAGGTTCGAGATGCGTTGAAGTGGTCAAGCTACTTACAAGAAACCATTGATATGTGGGGTGATGATGTCGAAGTGAAATTCCAAAGTCACCACTGGCCAATGTGGGGGCAGGAAGACATCGTTAAGTACTTTAAGACACAACGTGATATGTATAAATACACACACGACCAAACCGTTCGTTTGATGAACCAAGGTTACATTGGCTCAGAAATTTCAGAGATGATTGAGTTTCCAAACGAGATTAATAACACTTGGAGTTCAAGAGGCTATTACGGCACCTTACGCCACAATAGTCGAGCAGTGTATCAGCGTTATATGGGTTGGTACGATGGTAACCCTTCTGACTTAAACAACCTGCCACCAGCGGACGCCGCCGTGAAGTATATTGAATACATGGGAGGTGAAGCTGAAGCCATCAACAAGGCACAAGCTGACTTTGACAAAGGCAATTATCGCTGGGTGGCTGAAGTGCTTAAACATGTGGTTTTCGCTAACCCTGGGAGTGAAAAAGGCAAAGCACTGTTAGCGGATGCTTATGAACAATTGGGTTATCAAGCTGAATCCGGTCCTTGGCGTTCGGTTTACTTGCAAGGGGCTTATGAGTTGAGGAATGGAGTACCTAGTAGTGGTGGACTGACAACTGCGTCGCCAGACATCATTAAAAACATGCCACCAGAAATGCTATTTGACTATCTAGCCGTTCGAATCTTGCCAGAAAAAGCCGCCGGTAAAACGTTTGTAATGAATATGAACTTCACCGATTTAGATGAGAAATACTCTTTGTATGTAGAAAATTCGGTGCTTAACCATACGACAAAACTGGCTGAAAAACCGGACGTGTCACTGGAGCTGACCAAGGCCACATTGGATGACGTTCAGCTTGGTAATATCACTTTAGAGAAAGCCATTGCTGACGGGAAGATTAAACTAGATGGTGATCCACAAGTGTTGAAAGACTTCGTGGGCATGCTTGATAACTTTACTTTCTGGTTCAATATTGTGACCCCATAAGGAGTAATAATGAAGAAGCGTGTAACAACCGTCATCGCTTCTGGAGTTATCGCATTAGCAAGCCCAGCGAGTTGGGCTTGCTCTTATGATGGGTTGTTTATCAACCCATTTAGCGAAAGCTATCCTGGAGCACTAGATGTATCCATTGCGACTCAGCAAGCAATACGTTCTCAGTCGATGCAGCCACTGCAAGCTATAGAAGGTCAAGCAGGGCTACGAAGAGCGAGTTGGTGGCTAAATTTGATGACCAAGAACAATCCAGAATTACCTAAAGGTGCTTATGTCTATGTGGTGGATCGCCAATTGTGGTCACGCATCAGTGAGACAGACAATACGATCGAAGTGCATGTTTCACCACCGACCGACAATGTCAAAGTTCTGCAACTTTCCGAAGCCGCCCTGCATAACTTGGTATCAGATCAAATAACCCTCACTCAAGCGCGCGAGCTTGGTGTTTTGACTGAAACATAAGCTCGAGTAAGATTCGTTGAGGAGACAATGAGCACATAGCATGAGTTATTACCTCCTCAACTCCCTGCCTCTAGGCTCAACTAACCTCTAGATGCTTGTGGAGCAAGAATTGATTCGCTCTGAATCCGACACTTTAAGATCACTTGAGTATACAAATTTGCGAAACAATACTGTTTGTTAAAACCTCTATCGCCCTAATATGGTGTTTATCGAGCTCGAAAGAGGCATTAAGCCGAATACAGTGGTTATATTGTTCTGTTGGACTAAACATTTTACCGGGAGTAATACTGACATTTTTTTGCAACACTTCACGGTATATCTGCATAGTGTCAACGTGCTCTGGCAATTCAATCCAAACAAAATACCCTCCACTTTGACTGACGATGCGCACCTCATCGGGAAGGAGTGACTTAAGCAGTTCAGTCATTTTTTTCTTACGTTCAGCAAGCTTTTTACGTAATTGTTTGAGGTGTAACTCGTAGTTTCGGCTGGTTAAGTAATGAACCAGAGTCATCTGAATCGGGGCGCTGGTTGCCAAAGTACTCATTAGCTGTAATTTCTGAATTTCAAGCGCTCGTTTTCCTGCGACTACCCAGCCTATACGCAGACCAGCAATCAACGATTTTGAGAAGGATGAACACAGCATGGTATTACCCGTATCATCATACATTTTCATCGAACTCATGGGTTCCGTCCCATCATAGAGTTCGCTGTAAACATCATCTTCAATCAAAGCGACGTTATAACGCTTTAAAGTATCAACAACTTGTTTCTTTTTATCATCTGACAACGTAAAGCCCAACGGGTTTTGATGGTTAGACATCAACCAACACGCCTTTACATCATGCGTTTGCAAAGCCCGCTCTAATGAATCGAGATCAATGCCTGATATTGGATCTGTACGTACAGATAACGCTTTTAACCCCAAGCGCTGCAACGATTGTAAAGCTCCATAAAATGTTGGTGACTCTACCACCACCCAATCACCTTGACGTGTACAGGCCTGTAAGCTCAAATTTAAAGCCTCCAATGCCCCTGCGGTAATCACGATTTCATCTGGAGAAATTTCAATCCCCTTTGCGGCATAGCGCTTGGCAATAATCGATCTCAGCTGCTCGTTACCCGGCGGCAGGTTATCAAACGAATTTGAGATCGGCATGTGACGCGCCGCAGCCGATAAGGCACGAGTCACATGATAACGAGGATATAAATCAGGGCTCGGATACGCGAATCCAAAGTTTACCATCTGCGGGTTTTTGCTAGCCTGAAGCACTTCAAATATAAATTCGTTGATATCGACTTGCTCTGTAGAAGATACAGCCATCGGTGTCTGTTGAACATTGGACTCTTTCACTCTCGGTGCAACACGGTATCCAGACCGTGCTTGAGAAATAATCCAACCTTGAGACTCCAGTAGCTGATAAGCATGGAGCACTGTCATCAGACTCATTCCAGCATGCTCAGATTGCTTTCGTAAAGAAGGAAGTTTGTCACCTGGGTTCCATATACCTGACAAAATCTGCCGTTTCAACTGTTCCACCAGCTCCTGATACTTTGCCAAAACCAGATCCTCACCAGTAATTAAGCGCCATTAAACAATAACACTACCTGAATTAAACTGTTATATATTTCTAGCCTTTTTCTGTATCTATAGTCTCTCAAAAACAGCGATTAACATAGCACCCTAAAATTATTATTAAGCTCATAGGAAGTTTATGTTTGGTCTTGATGCATTTATGCTGGCGAGAATACAGTTTGCTTTTACTGTCTCTTTCCACATTATATTCCCCGCAATTACCATCGGCTTAGCCACGTACTTAGCGGTACTTGAAGGGTTATGGTTGAAAACTCGTCATCCTGATTACAAAAACCTTTATCATTACTGGTCGAAAATCTTCGCAGTAAACTTTGGTATGGGTGTCGTATCTGGCTTAGTGATGGCTTACCAGTTTGGTACTAACTGGAGTGGTTTTGCTGACTTCGCTGGTAGCATTACGGGCCCATTACTTACTTATGAAGTATTAACTGCATTCTTTCTAGAAGCAGGATTTCTTGGCGTAATGCTTTTCGGTTGGAACCGTGTCGGTGAGAAACTTCATTTCTTTGCTACCTCTATGGTGGCTTTAGGTACCATCATCTCAACATTTTGGATTCTCGCTTCAAACAGCTGGATGCAAACGCCGCAAGGTTTCGAAATTGTAGATGGACGTGTCGTTCCTGTTGATTGGTTTGAAGTCATCTTCAACCCGTCGTTTCCATATCGATTAATGCATATGGGTGTTGCAGCATTTCTGAGTACGGCTTTATTTGTTGGTGCATCGGCAGCATGGCACTTACTGAAAGGCAATCGCAGTTCAGCAGTTAAAAAAATGTTTGCAATGTCACTAGGAATGCTTGTCATTGTTGCTCCAATTCAAGCACTTATTGGTGACATGCATGGTTTGAACACCCTAGAACATCAACCCGCAAAAATCGCCGCAATTGAAGGGCATTGGTCAAACGCAGATGGTGAGCCCACTCCCCTAATCCTGTTTGGTTTTCCAAATATGGAAAAAGAAAAAACAGAGTACGCGCTTGAGATTCCTGTACTAGGCAGTTTGATTTTACGCCATAGTTTAACTGAGCCCATTCCAGCGCTAAAAGATTTTCCAAAAGACGAACGACCAAATTCACTCGTGGTGTTCTGGTCATTCAGAATCATGGTAGCGCTTGGTATGCTAATGATTTTGCAAGGCTTCTACAGCCTATGGCTGCATCGCAAAAACGCGCTTTATACCACAAACTGGTTCCTGAAGTTTTCGATACTAATGGGGCCGACTGGACTTATCGCGATTCTTGCCGGGTGGTTCACGACAGAAATTGGCCGTCAGCCTTGGGTTGTATACGGACTTCAGAAAACTCATGATGCGGTATCTGCTCATGGCGATTTACAAATGAGCATTAGCCTCCTGTGCTTCTTTGTTGTTTACAGCGCGGTGTTTGGGTTTGGCTACTACTATATGATTCGTCAGATCAAACAAGGCCCTGAGACTAAAGACCACGAACATCATGAAATGAGCACAATTTCAGGTCGTATTTAACCTCACAAGTTAAGAATTTAAGGTAAAGAATATGCTATTTGACTTATCCGTGATTTGGTTCGCGATCATCGTTTTTGCCACACTCATGTACATTGTAATGGATGGCTTTGACTTGGGGATTGGCATCCTGATGCCGTTTGTTAAAAACGAAAAACATAAAGATGTCATGGTGAACACCGTAGCCCCGGTTTGGGACGGGAACGAAACCTGGATTGTACTGGGTGGTGCTGCGTTATTCGGAGCATTTCCACTTGCCTACGCGGTGATTATAGAAGCGTTAACCATTCCACTAACACTCATGCTCATCGCACTAATCTTTCGTGGCGTTGCATTTGAATTTCGCTTTAAGGCCCTGGAAAACCATCGACAATTTTGGGACCGTTCATTTATGGTCGGTTCAATCTGCACAACCTTTTTCCAAGGCATCGTTGTCGGCGCAGTCATTCAAGGTTTTGATGTAGAAGGTCGCGTCTATGTCGGTGGACAACTAGACTGGGTGGCGCCATTCCCGATTTTCTGTGGCTTTGCATTAATCGCAACATATGCACTGTTAGGTAGTACATGGCTGATTATGAAAACCGAAGGCGAGTTGCAACAAACCATGTTCGGTTTTACCAACAAAACCCTAGCGGTGATGATTGCTGCATTAATTATTGTTAGTGCGTGGACTCCTCTGGCGTTTCCATCCATTGCTGAGCGCTGGTTCTCTACGCCGAATATTTTCTATTTGCTTCCTGTACCTGTTATTACGGGTCTGGTGTGCTTCAAAACCGTTGACTCGGTAAGAAAACACAAAGAACGCAGCCCATTTCTTATGGCATTAATCATCGTCATTTTGGGCTTCGCTGGACTTGGGGTTAGTATCTGGCCGAATATTATTCCACCTAATATTTCAATTTGGGATGCGGCAGCTCCGGAGATAAGTCAACGCTTTATGTTATTTGGTGCGGTGCTGATCATTCCGATAATACTTGCCTATACATTCTGGAGTTACTATGTGTTTTCTGGAAAAGTGAAAGAAGACGAAGCCTACCATTAATCCAATTGTGAGAGCGAATGATGAAAATGAAACAAGGAATCGAACAATGGGCCTGGATGATCGGTATCTGGGCTGCAAGTGTTGTCGCACTTGGTATCGTATCTATGGGTTTTCGACTACTGATGACCGCTGCCGGCCTTAAATCTTAAAATAGTTTGTGTTGAGTAAGATGCGTTTATCTGTCCCCAGTTCCGACTTTTGGTTCTGGGGCTTTTTGTTTGAAAGCGTCACTAATGAATCTTTGACCTGAGAATTACAACGATCTCCAGAGAAAGAGTCCTGCGTGGACGTCGTATCAACTGAGTAGGGAGAGCTATTTTTCAACCTCCGAATTAGAGGAGTTGTAGGTCGTATAGTCTTCTAAAAACAGTTTCATTGGGTAGATAAGAGAACAACTTAGATAACATGGCTCAGATAATATAGGGTCCGTAATCAAGTGGAGGTATGTTGATTGGAGCCGACGTAATCATTACAGTTCACTACTGTTATTCCAAAATGATCAAAGCTGCTTAACGTTACATTAAGCAGCTTAAAAAAGTGAGGCTGGTTAGCGACGCAAGGAAGGAGATTTTGAACCTTGCAGATTTTCTTGGGCGGACGGATAAATTGCTAACCAGCCATGTTTATAAACTAACAGATCAACCTGTCATCTAACTGACAAAATAAAAATTAACTCATCATCCAAAGCGGAATTTTAGCGCGTGTGAGTAACTTTTGAGTAACACCACCAAAGACTTTCTGATGAAGCTTTTGGTGAGCAAAAGCCCCCGACACTAGAACATCAGCATTAATCTCAGAAGCAACTTCTAGTAACTGGGATCCTGTATTTCTGCTTTTATGAGTAAACGTAATACACTCAACATCTATATTATGCCGCGCTAGATAGCGAGCAAGATCCTCTTGTGTTGGCTTATTGTGTAAGTACTTCTCACTCGTGGCCACCACAACTTGCTTAGCCTCTCTAAGCAAAGGGAGAGCACTATTGACTGCATTTGCAGCAGGTTTATCACCGTTCCATGCAATCATGACCGTCTCGGGTGAAAAATGAGTTTGCTGCCTTGGCATGATCAATATGGGCTTTCCCCCGTGACTCACTGCAGCTTCAAAACTGACACTTGTTTGTCCATTAAGAGATTGAGGGATGATGATTAGATCTGAAACTTTGCCTCTTTCTGCGACAATTTCTCCACGATAACCAAAGATGTCATGCCACTTGGCGCTCGTTAGCTGGGAATCGGACTGATGTTCATCGATCCCAAACTTTTGGCATAGATGCTCAAAGCTTTGCTTGGCTTGTGACATATCATCATTCACGTAATCGCGAACAATTTTGTCTATCTGATCGTAAAACTTTCTGGAAATCAGGCGTTTTTCACTCGGCATTAGCTTCTCAGCCCCCACTTGTGCGTGCAACACATCAAGGTGAGCGCTAAAGAATTGGGCCACGTTTAATGCCCCTTCCAGTCTGTGCTTACCGTCTTCCTGAGAAGCAAATGGCATAATGATGGTTTTTATTGGCATAACGCTCTCCTTTTTAGCCCAGCGGCCAAGGTAAAGAAACAGTTTCTTGTAACAGACCAATAGGCAAATCAAGCAACATGATGTGGGTTAGGCCAAGCAAGAAGCCTGAAGCTGCAGCCGTCGTTGCAAGTGATCGCCACAAGCTCATTCCGGCCTTGTTCATTAAGAATGCACAGAAAAAAATCGCAATAGAGATAACATAACCAACTAAGTAACTGCCTATTACGAGCCCAGCAATCCAGTAAACATAATGCATGATGGACGCCGTATTGCTATCGTGGGCATATCCTTGTTCATACTCATTGTCAAAGTAGACAGGGGAACCTTCTGGACGCGTTAAAAGCTGCACAACAACTATTGCAGACAACAGCCACATGCCACTTGCAACGACAATTGGGAATATCCCACCTAAGAAACTTTGTTGATAACCGTCATAAATACCGTAAGCAAAAGCGAGGTTAACCAATACAGCAAAAATCACTTGAGGTCGACGAGTTGGCACTTTTGCTGTGGTTGTCACTTCGTTGCTTTTTTTCATATTTTGACGAATCATAAATATCAGTGAAAGCAACGTAATCGCACCGATGATCATCACACCTGGACGAAGTAAAAACTCAATACCATCAAACTGTATGGCTTGATATAAGTAGGTTTCCATCCCAGCAGAAAGGACAAAACCAATTAAGAATGCAGGTCTTGGCCAATCAAACCGTTTCATTAACACCCCAAGTACACCAACTGCAAGCAAAGTGACGAGATCGGCCAAATCTCTCGTAGCCTGGAATGCAGCAAAGCAGATAACCATGACCATAAAAGGGGCTAATAAGGCATAACGTACCGTGGTTAACTTCGCTACCCAAGGGGAAATAAGCATACAGGCTGCTGCACCAAACACGTTAGCAAGTGCAAGTGACCAGATAATCGTATAGGTAACATCGAGATCGGTACTCACCATAGCAGGGCCCGGTTCTAAACCAACCAAAACCATCCCACCAAGAAATACTGCCATACCACCCGAGCCCGGGATACCAAACAGCAATGTTGGGACTAAGCCTCCTCCCTCTTTTGCATTATTGGATGACTCTGGCGCGATAACACCTCTGACATCACCATGGCCGAAATTTGGTTTATCTTTAGTCGTTTGAACCGCGTGGCCATAGGCAATCCAATCCACGACACTCCCACCTAAACCAGGCAGAGCGCCGATAATACAGCCAATCACACTGCATCGTACGGCAAGCCACTTGTTGGCAAGGAAGTCCTTAACACCCATGAGCCAGCCAGAGCCTAACTTGCTCGCATTCGCAATCGGCTTGTTCTGGCGTAATAGATCGATAATCTCTGGTAAGGCGAAAATCCCCAACCCCACGACCACCAAAGGGATCCCGTCCATCAGGTAGAAGTTATCAAATGTCATTCGATACTCACCAGTCGCTGGGGCACTACCGACACTGCCTAACAACACACCTAATCCACAAGCAGATAATCCTTTAACTAAGCTTTTTCCGGCAAGTGACCCCACCATGGTTAAACCAAGTAAGGTGAGCATGAAGAGTTCACCTGACCCAAAAGCAAGAATGACCGGACGAGCAATCAGGACAAAGCCGGTCAGAACCACGGCACCAAATAACCCTCCGAATAGCGAGGAAGCAAAAGCCGCTGACAGAGCGCGAGCCGCATGCCCATTTTTGGCCATTGGAAAACCATCCAGAACCGTCGCTTGCGAGCCACTCGAGCCTGGAATTCCCATTAATACGGAGGTAAACGTATCTGAAGTAGGAATAACCGCGACTAAACCTATTAGCATCGCAAGTGCCGAAACAGGGTCCATGCCGTATAAAAATGGTAGTAACAATGATAAGCCGGCAATACCTCCCAACCCAGGGAAGATACCGATTGCAAGACCTAATAACACGCCACCGAGCATATAGCTTAGATGGTGCAACGTTAAAATTGTCTGCAAAGCGGCAAGTAATTCACTAAACATAATAGAATCCTTGTGAGTTCACAGTGCACGATAGACGGTACATACTTGCAATTGATGTGACCGGGGGTGCTTAGAAAGGAAAACAGCGCGTCACACTGTTTTCCGCTAGTTTATGTCTTGTTAAGGGGTGGAATTCTGAAAATATTAAAGTCTGGTGTTGTATTTTTGTTTCAGCCAGTTGGCTACCCACTCTTTGCTCTCTTCATCTAAAGAGAGAATGGAATCAACCGCTTGTTCAGCCTCCAAACCCGTAAGCTGCTTATAATTCCCTAACATATCTTCAGCTCGTTGTTGAAATTCAGGGTTTTCCACCAGCTTAGCCATTGATTCACTCCAAGCTTGCTGGATACCTTGCGGAGTCGAGTTAGGTAAAAAGAAAACTTTCTGCGCGACAAATCCTGCGATAAAAAACGATCGCCAAACTTGAAATCCTTTCGAGCTATCTATGTCCCCTTTGGCTAGCTGATATACTTCTCCAAAATGAGGAATATCGGGGAAATTTGGATCTCGTTGAAGCTTGCCTTGCGCATCAATAACACCAAAGCTAAACAGTGGAATCGCCTTGCCCTCTTCAACCAGTGGCACGACTTTCTTCAAGTAAGCAGAACTCGTTTGTGAATCTAAATTTACTTCACCTCGTTCAAATGCTAAACGTCCAGCGCCGCGTCCCTTCATACCAAATACGGCTTGTACATCGGCGCCGAGTAAATCAAGTGCCAACAGAGGGACAAGATCAATGGTAGTGGCACCTTGGCTCGCATATTTAAATTTCAGCTTGTCCAAATTTTCAATAAACTGCTCCGCATTTTTTATGCCTTCATCCGGGCTGATGTATACCACCCCTCCAGTCGGTGTAGCGAGTACCGCTTTCCAGTCGTTATAGTCATACTTTACGCGACGGTCATTTAGCAGATAGGTGTACTGTGTCGATGCTGAGCTTGCCAATACATCCAAACCATTATCTTTTGCACGTCGTGCAAATTGGTTTGCGCCCTTGGTTGAGCCACCACCCGGTACATTCTTAATTACAACGACTGGCTCACCAGGAAGATATTGAGTGAAATAAGGGCCAAAAAATCGAGCCCAAGTATCCGTACCTCCACCTTCTTTGTAAGGTACTGTCATTTGAATACGTTCACCTTCAAAACTCACCGAGTCTGCATTCACTGGTGACGTAAAAGAAAATGTCATTAACGCAGCGGATGCTAGCTGTCCGCTGATGCGTAACATCGTTTTATTGAAGTAGTTGTTAAGCAGCATAGCGCCTCCTCAAGTCCTTTATGGCAGTGTTGATTACTTTGAATCGCTTCATTGCGATATGCCCACCGTAAATACTCAAGCTGTCACCAGACTGACACCAACACGGTCTTTTAACAAAAGTGATACATATTTCTCAAATTTGGCTTAAGTTCAAAACAGAGGGCGATAAGTTATTGCTAAGCGACGTAGACATCCCCTTTAAATAATGGCCTTGCGGTTCTTATGAGCGCCGCTTGGGCGATAACAGGTTCATGTTCACCTTCAAGCAAAACCAATTTGACATCTATTTTTCCGCTGGGATGTTCAATCATTACCGTTTCAGAAGAACCGCTGGCTTGCTGATGAGTAACCGTTCCTTCGATTAAACTCGCGGCTCCCACACAAATAGCCCCCGTGACCGCGTGACTGGCATGGCAATTATGCGGTACGAGATAGCGAGACGTGATGGTGCCGCCATGATGGGGAGGAGAAACAATGGACACCTTAGGAATCACACTTGCGCGCACATCACCTAATCCCATCTTTTCACCCGCGATAATACGAATAGCCTCTATCTTATCGAGCAACACCTGATTACTATCGATAACGAACTTCGTTTCATTACCTATCAGCCCAAGGGCTTGAGCTGGAATGTGGACCATGGGAACAGCAGCATCAATACAAGTGACGTCGATATTATTAATCGTCTCTCGAACTGAACCTGTAGGGAATAATTTGCCTGTTTTTGCGCCACCAACATCAAGAAAGTTGAGAAGAATTGGAGAACCCGTTCCCTGAACCCCATCGATAGTAGTGCTACCGTCAAACTTCAGGGATTTGTTAGGCGTTTCTGCTGTTACATCAATAATTGTATTGGTATTGACGTTCTTAACCCGCACGGTCGTCGTGCCATCAGCAAGTTCGATTAGGCCTTTTTCAGAGGCAAAAGCGATAACACCTGATAAAATATTGCCACAAGAGGGTTTGGTATCGACTAATTTTTCTTCAACGCCAACTTGTGCAAAAAGGTAATCCAACTCAGCATCTTCTGAATCAGAGCGAGAAACAATTCCCACCTTACTCGTCAAAGTGGTACCGCCACCAATACCGTTAATTTGTTGAACATCTCCCGACCCCATTATCTGAATCAGTAGTTGATCTCTTAGTTCTGGAGATTGAGGAAGATCGCTGGCGAGAAAATAAGCGCCCTTGGACGTGCCACCACGGATAAGCATGCAAGGGATAAACTGGGATTGTGTCATTTTGTGCTCCTTACCATTATTGCCACTTTCAAGTCCAAAAAGTGGTGGTATCAAGCTACAAAATGAACCTGTCAAATCGCTGACTCACGACACCATAAGAGCAGGTAATGTCATGTCAGTCATAATCTTTTAACGCATTTTCCCATTCCGTAATCACAATCTGCCGTTTACTTTCGTCGGCAAAGACAAGCAAACGTACGTCAAGAGGTAAAGGTTTCAGCTGTTCAGCATACTGCTGGCGCATATACGAGGCGGAGTTAACACTATTAATATCAGTGCGTATCGGCGGCATATTCGTCTGCTCAGACATCACCCACTGTCCGGAAGAAGAAAGTAGATAATCAATAAATTTCTGAGCGCCTTGGACATTTTTGGTTGTTCGATTAATAAACGCAGTTCGAATGATCACTGGGGTGTAATCACTCATCGATGTGATCGATACATCATCGTTGAGCTGTTGCCAACTCTGTGCATATGACCCCAGAATGTTATAAGCCATCACAATTTCACCGGAACTTAAGGCATCCAGCATATCTCGTGAACTGTCAAAAGTGCGAGCGTAGTGAAGATTAAATAGCTCGAGAAATTGCCCATAATTGCGAGCTTGCTGCCGCTCAAACGACCAAAGCAAATATCCGATGCCTACTTTACGAATATCATAAACCCCAATCTTGCCCATAAACTCATCACTATAGCGACGAATAAACGACATAAGTTCAATGCGATTCGTAGGGATTTGTTTCCCCTCTAAAAACGACTTGTTAAACACAACGACCGCAGGCTCAAAACTAAAACCAAACAGTTCATCGCGCCACTGGCTCCAATCGGGCAGTAACTCATGTGCGTTCGAACTACGCTTATGAATACGTTTATGTTCAAGCGCATAGCCATCGTTGACCAACCGCAGTTGCAGATGCATCACCGAGCTTATGGTCACATCCGGTTGTGGTTTTTGTTGATCACGAATATAACGATCAAGGTCTTCGCTGCTCATCCATTTATATTGGATATCAATATCCGGATTACGATCAGAAAAGTCATCGAGAAGTGGTTTCATCTCAGACAGATAAGCCGCCCCAAATACTCTAACGAGTCGAGGTTGAGTTTCACTGGCCAAAGCACTCGACAAACACATCCCACATAATGTCGTAATAAAGATAAAGCGTTGCAACATAATTAAATCTCCTCCCATCTACGATATGGGAATTGAATTTCGACCGTTAAGCCATGTGGAACCGTATCAAGTAAAAACAATTGAGCATGGGATTTCTCTGCAACATCGGCCGCAATACTCATTCCTAATCCTGTACCAGATTGGCTATTTTCCGAGATCCGATAGAACCGCTCGAATACATGTGGTTTGTCCGCGTCTTGAATGCCGACACCATAATCTCGGATCAAAATAATGGCTTTGGTGCCACGTTGAGCAATTTCAACTTCCACCACACTCGAATCAGGAGAATATTTAATCGCGTTTTCGATTAAGTTGAGCAACATCTGCCTCACCGAAAACTCATCACCCGTTATTTTAAATAGGAAACTCTGTTGGAAGCTAAGCTCGATATTTCGTTTGAGCGCATTAATGGCAAGGTCTCGACAAACAGATTGCACGAGATGATTTATATTCACGCTTTGTGGTTCCATACTGCGAAAACGGTGTTTTATCGTCGCATGGTTCAAGAGCTGTTCTATCGTTCTTTCTAAAACGCCACACGCCTCTAAGATACGAATCAGTGACTGGGTTGACTGCGTTGAGGTCTCTCGACTTAACATCAGCTCAACTTGAGCTCTCATACCCGCGAGGGGAGTCTTTAATTGATGCGCGGCCTCGCTTGTAAAATTTTTTAAGTTTGATAGCGTTTCATCTAGTTGAAACATAAAGCTATTTATCGTTCTCACCAAATGCATAACTTCTTCCGGTCCCTGTAAATCTATCGGGGTTAGATCCACATTTGAACGCTGTGATATTTTTCTATTAATCACTTTAAGTGGTTTGAGTACTTGAGCAATCAAGATGACAATGACGATCATCGTACAAAGTACAACGCCCAAGATAAGTTTGGATGCGACGCTAGAGAGTTGCTGTTCCCAATCCGTTCGGGCTTCTGTCGTTTGCCCAACTAACACATACACATGATGCGGCCCCTTACGGGTATTAATCACTCGACCCACCAATGCAAAGCGCACATGCTGCTTTTTAAACTTCAAGTCAAAATAGTGAGGGACAACTTCCAACTGAATGGGGTTGGCATCGATTTGCGAAACGACCACCTTTTCTGATAATAACGCGCTATATCCGGTTACGAACTCTTTTTGTTTGGTCGCCACTAAATAGTACACTTTGTCCCGCGGTGAGTCCGCAAGCCCACTAAATGCAGAAAACGGCAAATCAACACTTAACTCACCGGCTTCCAATCGGACTTCTTCCAGAATTTGTAATGCGGCATTTGCCAGTGGACGGTCAAAGGTGTGTTGCGCGGTTTCATAGGCATATCGCTTCACACCTAACATAGAGATAAGGCCAATAAAAAGTAAGGTACTGGTCGAATAGGCGAGCAGCTGGAATCGGAGTGAGCGCGTTGAAATAGAGAACATTATGATTGCACTGATAATACATAGCCTAAACCGCGTAGAGTTTTAATCTCCACATTGCTGTCTCCCAACGCTTTTCGCAGTCGCCCTACATAGGTCTCAATAGCATTATGGTTAGGGGGGTTATCATAACCATACAAATGATCAATAATTTCCTCTTTACTCATCACACGATTAGGGTGGCTGACAAAGACCTCTAATAGACGATACTCTCGCTGTTTGAGCGTGATATTTTCGCCCTTCACTTTTACCGTTGCCGTCACTGAATCAAAACTCAAGTTGCCCAGCTCTACCACGTTATTATCATTACCCTGGCTTCGGCGGACAATACTTCGACAGCGTGCTTCTAACTCTCCCAAGTCGAATGGCTTACTTAAAAAATCATCCGCACCTAAGTCCAGCAAATTAATTCTGTCGTAGACTTCTTTCCGAGCGGTTAAAATTAATATAGGTGTATTTGAGACTTGTCGGATTTTTTTGGTGATTTCTTCCCCTGTTCGATTGGGAAGGTTGAGGTCTAAAATAATTAAATCGTATTGAGTATGAGAAACGAGTGAATACGCCACATCACCATCATAAGCACAGTCCACACCATGACCTAGATCGTTAAAGCGCTGCTCTAGTGACTCACTAATTAATCGATCATCTTCTACAATTAAAACTCGCATTATCCGTTTTACTTCCCTGAAATACCGCGTTCTATGTTAAAACACACCGAATCAAATCAGTGACATTACCCTTTCAAAAGCCCATGCAATCCACTCGTCTAATTATATGTAAAAACAAGCGGCCAGTGCGAAGAACTTTGTTAAAGATACAGCAACCTATCTCTCTTTCTAAATTATCAATTAAGCTTAGCAACCACCTAAATTACATCAACTTTTGATACGCTGCCCCTAATGTTAAACACTTTCGAACCTCAGTCACACTTGTGATTAAAGTGTGACTAAAAACCTATCAAGTCAGCTAGATGACAGGTTTGTAACATATGGATGAACTGGCTCGAGCCAACGACTCTACCAAACGTCTGATAATGCTTGGCGACAATCCACCATTGTCAAAGGGGGGTCTCAATGATGAGTGTGCACACCGACTTTCAACTACATGGGAGGGCGTACGACATTACTATGGTAAGCAAGGTCTACGACAAGGGCGAAAAGAACCCAAATTGCTTGGTCAATTATGGCTAAAAATCAATCTGTTGAGGTAAGAACCTAATCAGAATTTGCAATGAAAATTAAAGATGACAAAACGGTTAGACCACCAGATTGAAGACCTGTTGCCCCAAACAGCAACCTAATTATGCTTTAAAGTTTATGAAGACAATCTGGCGCGAACCTCATCATAGAGCTGAGACTAAAAAGTGTCTTTTCTAGACTCTGAATATATTTGCGAAAATCAGCTCGTTATATTGCTCTCTACTTGCAATAACGGGGCGTACGATATATTGGGTCAACTGGAGTTTCGTCGATAAAATAACCATGAACAAAGTACGCGAGCCGGGACCATATCAGCTCAAACTCGCTAGTCGTGCAGCAAACCCCATAAAGAACATGCCAAGCAACCCGTTACCTAACTTTGCTAACACCTTATTATCTTTGAATAATTGAGTTAATGATGACCCGAGAAAGATCAGTGTACTCAAATAAATGATACTGAAAACTTCGAGAATAAACGCGAGGATTAAGTATGAAACCCACGTGTGTTCATACGTATAATCGATAAATTGGATAAAGAATGAGACGTAAAACAGAATCGCTTTCGGATTGGTCAAACTCAAAGTCAGCGATTTAGCAAACACATTTTCGCGTTTCTTAGGGCGAGCAACGTTTGATTCTCCATCATCACTTTTGCTCATTAACTGATGAATGATTTTCACCCCTAAATACAGCAAGTATGCGGCACCCAAGTAGCGAATGATCGTGAACAGGACGGGAGAAGTTTGAATTAACGAAGCAACACCTAGGTAAGAGAGTAAAATTAAGACCGCATCACCAATAAGCACACCTGAGGCCGCTTTGTAACCCGCCTTAACACCCAGCGATGAACTCGATTTCAATACATAGAGAGAGTTTGGACCCGGAGCAAGAATGATCATGGTCAGACCGACCAAATACGTCCATATATTAATGACGCCAAACATCTCCAACATGACGATCAACCCTTTTACCAAATGAAATCGAACAGAATTACGAGATATAACTGAAACAAATAGCAAAGTCTATCTCAGCGCGAAGAATTCTATCGAAAAGATATAAACCCTCATTCATAAACAGACATCTCATTCATGTTAAAAACTAATTAAAGATGTTACGGAACGTGATCAAACTCCTAGAATTCAACCGATGTTACCGGTAACTTGCTCAATGTTCCCGGTAACATCGGGCGTAGTAGGAATACAAGTAGATCCGATAATAGATTAAAGGACGAATGAATGAACATCATACAAAAATCCCTAACCTCAGCTATCTCACTAGCGTTGCTATCCACTTCCGCTTTCGCTGCTGACTTTAACTTCAAATTTCAATCCAGTGATCCATCTGGTGACAAGAACTTTCAAGTTCAAAAAGAATGGACCGAACGCGTAGAGAAAATGTCTGGTGGTCGTATTGAAATCGACCTACTGCCTGTTGGTGCTGTGGTTAAACACACAGAAACCTTAGGCGCTATCAAAATGGGCATTATCGATGGTCACATTACCGCAACAGGTTACTTTACTGGCCAAGATCCAGCATTTGGTCTGATCGGTAATATGGTTGGTGCATGGTCAGACACTCGCCAACTACTTCAATACATCAACTACGGTGGTGGTTATGAGTTAATGACTGAGCTCTATGCACCTTACGGAGTGAAATACATTGGTGGCTCAACAACAGGCGTAGAGTCGTTTGTATCTAAGGTGCCACTAAATGGCGTTGATGACCTAAAAGGTCTTAAGCTTCGTGCTCCAGAAGGTTTGGTTCAACAAGTGTTTGCTGCAGCTGGTGCAACACCAGTAAACCTACCAGGTTCCGAAGTCTTTACTGGTTTGAGCAAAGGCGTTATTGATGCTGCTGACTACACCGTTTTCTCTACTAACCAGCAAGCAGGCATGAACGATATCGCAACTCACCCAGTTCAACCGGGTTTCCACTCACTGCCAACGATTGATATCTCAATGAGTCAGAAAAAGTGGGACAAACTACCTGCCGATCTTCAAGAGATCATGACGGTATCGGTTCGTGACTTCGCTGAAGATATTACGACTCAACTGCGTATCGCAGACCAGAAAGCCGTTAAAGAAGCTGAAGCAAACCCTAACATTACCATTCACGACTGGTCGGAAGAAGAGCGTAAGAAGTTCCGTCTGATAGCGATGGGCGAGTGGGAAAAATATGCCGAGCTCTCTCCTAATGCGAAAAAAGTTTACGATTCTATTACGACTTACCTAAAAGACTCGGGTCTTCTATAAGTTGTTAAAAAAAGGGAGGTTTACTCCTCCCTATTTCATTTGGAATTAGACATATGAAAGAATCAGACACAAATCTAGCGGCTGAAATGCCGCAGAATATTCTCGACAAAGCAATAACCAAAATCAGTGAGCTGTTTAGTTTATTGTTTGTTGCCACCGTCATCATTTCATTTTACGAAGTAGCGAGCCGCTATTTGTTTAACTCACCAACCATGTGGGTACACGAAACCGCCTCCTTTATTGGTGGAGCACTGTTTGTGATCGGCGGGGCCTACGCTCTCGCAACCGACAAGCACGTAAGGGTCGTTCTCGTTTACGATGCGGTATCACAAAAGACAAAACGTTACCTGAATGTCTTTCACCATCTAGCAGGGTTGCTGTTTAGCGGGTTATTGATTTATGCAGCGTGGCAAACTGTGGCTAACTCTTGGTTTGCACCTTGGGGTGGATTGAGATTAGAAACCTCGGGCTCCGCTTGGAATCCTCCATTTCCTGCCCTGCTTAAAGGCATCATTCTATTTACCGTTTGCCTGATGTTTATTCAATTCATTTTGCATTTGATTAAAGAAATTCAACAACTAAGGGACGAAGGCGATGAATAACTTATCTTCTACAAAACCTTCTGTAGGGAGCTACAAACCTGTGTTCCTTGTCATTGGCCTTCTGACCTTAGCCGCTGCTTTAGGTTGGGTCGGTGTGCAAACCTTCACATCGAACTTGTCATCAATTGGAATCGAGTATGGCAGCTTGTTGATGCTGGTATTGATGATTGGTCTATTGTTGACTGGCATGCAACTCGCTTTCGTAACAGGTCTTGTCGCACTGATCTTTACCTTAGGCTGGTTTGGTGTCGATGCGCTACCGCTTATCACCAGCCGTATTTTCAGCTTCGTAAGTGGTTATGTGTTCCTTGCGGTGCCGATGTTTGTACTGATGGCTGCGTTACTCGACCGCTCAGGAATCGCTCGAGACTTGTTCGATGCAATGAAAAGTGTCGGCCGTAAAGTGCGTGGTGGTGTCGCGGTTCAGACCTTACTTGTTGCCGTGATCCTTGCTTCTATGTCGGGCGTTATCGGTGGTGAAACAGTGCTGCTCGGTATTCTTGCGTTGCCACAAATGCTAAGACTAGGTTATGACCGTAAGCTAGCAATTGGTACCACCTGTGCTGGTGGTGCGTTAGGTACTATGCTGCCACCAAGTATCGTACTGATTATCTATGGTTTATCAGCGTCAGTGTCTATTGGCGAGCTATTTAAAGCCGCATTCTTACCAGCGTTCATTCTGGCGATGTTCTACATGGCTTACGTACTAATTCGCTGTAAGCTTAATCCAGCTCTTGCACCGCTGCCGTCAGAAGAAGATTTGGCCAAAGATGCTGAAGCTCACCCGAGTTACTTCAAAGCACTGTTCTTCCCTTTACTATCAGTTGCAACGGTTCTTGGTAGTATATACACCGGTGTTGCATCAGTTACCGAAGCCTCTGCGCTGGGTGTGGTAGGTATTGCTATCAGTGCTGCGATTCGCAAAGAGCTAAATTGGAAAATGGTCAAAGAGTCTTCCATCGCAACTATGCGTACCTGCGGCATGATCATGTGGATTGGTATCGGCGCTTCAGCTCTGGTTGGCGTATATAACCTAATGGGTGGTATCGACTTTGTAGAGGAAACGATTCTCGCCTTAAGTGGCGGAAACGCGATGTCTACCCTGCTTATCATGATGGCGATCCTTTTTGTTTTGGGTATGTTCTTGGACTGGGTTGGCGTTGCACTACTGACTATGCCGATTTTCGTCCCGATCATCACTGGCCTTGGAATGGATCCAATTTGGTTTGGTGTGGTGTTCTGTCTAAACATGCAGGTTGCGTTCTTGTCTCCACCGTTTGGTCCAGCAGCGTTTTATCTAAAATCTGTTGCGCCGAAAGACATTAGCCTTGGTGAAATTTTCACAGCACTACTGCCGTTTATTGCACTACAAGTTTGTGTTCTTGCTCTGGTTATCATATTCCCTGAGCTTGCATTGTGGTGGCGATAAGCTTGCCCATTAAGCCTAATTATGAGTTGATACTATGAATAAAAAATATATCGTTATGGGTGTTTCTGGGTGCGGTAAATCTTCTATCGGTGACTCGCTGGCCAAATCTTTAAACATCCCGTTTTTCGATGGTGATGATTACCACCCAGCGGCAAACGTTGAAAAAATGAGAAATGGCGTTCCGCTAACAGATGAAGACAGAAAAGAGTGGTTGCTGACGCTAAATGCTCTGATCCAAGAGCAAGACAACTTAGTTTTAGCATGCTCTGCACTGAAACCCGAGTACAGAGAAACATTAAGATCAGGTTGCACTGACCTCACGTTCTGCTATTTAAAAGGCGATTTTGACACAATATGGTCACGGCTTAAGACCCGAGAAGATCACTATTTCCAAGGTTCAGCCATGTTAAAGAGCCAGTTTAATACTCTAATAGAACCGAGCGAAGAAGAAGCGATTTACATCGATATCAATCAGCCACCGCAAAATGTGGTCGACGATATTCTATCAAAAGTTTGATCAAAATAAGGGCTGGTTTACCAGCCCTTATTTGGTTTCTACCCTTGTGCTTTTGGTTAGGCGTAAATCAATGTTGTATTAGTTAATATCCATTCGATCTACCCCGCTTTAAGCGACGAGAGGCTTTGTTGCGGAGTTCTGTTTAAGAGTTACCTCTACCTAAATAGGCTATCTTTTAAACGATATACTGAGTTTCGGGCATACCTAGCCCAGTAAGCTTATTTAACGTCTTAATCATGACGTAACTCTCCCTACTTGTGCATTGTAGTGACGCAAAGTCAGTGATGCCCCGTGTAGTGCTTCACTCGATACATGGCGGCTTCAGACAGTGAACGCTTGTGGTAACCATACTTTTGTTTCCACTTTTTGTTCGAGCCATAGCGCTTTTGACAACCAACAGCGTGATTTCGAGGTACCATGCTTTTCGATAATAATCCTGGAAGGTACATTAAACCTGCCTGTTACTCACGTTTACCTAACGTTACCTTTCCACTCGTTATGAGTTCCTAAAGTGGCTCAATCTTTGTTCTAGAAACTGCTGATCCTTCAATCTAGAACGTTTGATATCTAGGTTCTTTTGATGCTCACTTATGGGGAAAGTCGCACCACCTCAGTGCATGTATACGTAAACTAACCAGCACTAAATTTAATTAAACCACATAAAATCAGCGTCTTAGCCTTTATTTTAAAGTTGGCACAAATATTCCTTATACATTGTTCAACAATTATTGTTGAACAATAAGCATGAAAATATCTAAAAGGAATTAGTCATATGAGTATATTGAAGAGCAAGAAAGCGATTGTTGCAGCATTCGGCTTAGGACTTTCAATGCTAAGCACAAGCATTGCTGCACAAAGTAGCTTAAAGATAGGCACCGATCTCACCTACCCCCCTTACAACTATCTTGAAGGAAAAGTAGCATCTGGTTTTGATGCTGAATTCATGCGCCTTGTTTCCAATGAGTTGAATAAAGAACCAACCTTTTTAGATACACGGTTCGCAAATTTAATCATGGGAGTTAATCTGGGTAAATTTGACGTGATTGCCTCAACACTTTACGTCACTCCAGAGCGAGCAAAAGAAATTGATTACATCCCTTATATGAAAACTGGCGGCTTGCTTCTCGCTTCTAAAACTGGTGCGTTTAAGCCTTCTAAACCCAGCGACCTTTGCGGTAAGCGGGTAAGTTCGATTCAAGGCGCAGCCTGGATCAAAAAGCTTCACGCAGTATCAAAATCCGAGTGTGAGCCTAATAACCTCGGTAAAATTGATGTGCGAGAATTCCCGACTTCACCAGAAGCAAGCCAAGCACTCATCGCTGGAATGGTAGACGCACAGTTTGAAGATGCTGCTGTCGCAAAGGTTGCTGCAACCAAATCTGGAAAACTCGAACTGACCAGCGACATCATCTATCCCGTTGTCGTTGGACTCGCTGTAAAAAAAGGTCAAGACGACTTTAAAAGTGAGGTAGCAGCCGCTGTAAAAAGTGTTGAGCAGACTCCAGAGTTCCTGGCACTACTTGAGAAGTACAGCGTCTCGGCTCCTAGCGAGCAAGAATTTGAAGCTGCTTTGAACGGCACGTTATAAGTAAATCGCAGAGCCCTTCCGCAAGGCTGGGCTCTCACTAGGAGTTTCATATGCAATTTGATTGGTCTTATTTTACAAGCTTATTCCAGAACGTAGACTTTTGGCAGGCTTCTTTGCTTGTCATTAAGCTCAGCGTCTTAACCTGGATCTGTGGGAATATCTTTGGTGTGATTTTGGCACTTGCTAAACAATCCCATATAAAACTCATCAGTGTGATTGCTAGCGGCTATATTTGGCTGTTCCGAAGCTTACCGTTGATAGTTTTAGTCATCTTGATTTACAACGTTCCTCTATTTCTTCCCGAGAGCGCAGACTGGTTATCTTCTCCTTTTATATCCGGACTCATCGCTTTAATCGTTAGTGAGTCTGCCTACATCGCAGAAATTCATAGAGGAGGATTATTATCAGTCAATAAAGGACAAACGGAAGCAGGTAAAGCGCTCGCCATTTCCTTTTCAGGCATTCAAAAGATGATAGTGATACCTCAGGCTTTTAAGATTGCACTGCCATCTCTTTCGAACGAGTTCGTCACGATTGTCAAACTAACATCTTTAGTATCAGTCATATCACTATCTGAAATACTCATGGTTGGACAGAGGTTGTATACGCAAAACTTCAAAGTGATCGAAACTCTTCTCGCGGTCGCTTGTTACTACGTTCTTATAGTGACCGTGTTTGATTGGGTTATCCATCGTTTAGAGGCATGGTTTGATGTGACCAATAAGAAAACCATTGCCATCTCAGAGTCGGAGCTTTCATTAGCGACATCACACAAAGATATCATTGAAAAACCGCCAATAGAGGCGAGCGCAAAAAATATCATTGAACTAGCGGCAGTTAAAAAGTCCTACGGCAGTAAGGAAGTATTAAAAGGTGTCAGTTTAAGAGTTAAAAAAGGTGAAGTGATTTCTATTATTGGTCCTTCTGGCTCAGGAAAAACAACGCTGATACGTACGATCAATGGAATGGAGATGTTGAATGATGGGACAATACTTTTCGATGACAAAGCATTTCTTGAGCCTACTTCCACAGGACGGCCTAGTAAAAGCTATTATCAGTCTATTCAAAAAATAGGCATGGTGTTTCAAGGGTTTAACCTTTTTCCACACAAAACAGTACTAGAAAACATCACCATGGCTCCTTTGTATCATAACAAAGGAAGTGAGCAGAGCCTCAAACAACTTGGCTTATCTTTACTCAATAAAGTTGGTTTGATCGAACATGCTCACAAGTATCCTCATCAATTATCTGGGGGACAACAACAGCGTGTCGCTATTGCTCGAGCGTTAGCAATGAAACCAGACATAATGCTATTTGATGAACCTACATCGGCTCTCGACCCTGAACTTGTCGGGGACGTACTGAAAGTAATGGAGCAACTGGCCAAGGAAGGAATGACAATGATCATCGTTACTCATGAAATGCAATTTGCATTTAAGGTATCTGATCGCGTTGTCTTCATGGAAGATGGCGAGATCAAAGCTGCTGACCAACCTAAGACTTTATTGCAGTCTAATCAACCTCGACTGAAAAAGTTCCTTTCCAATCAGCAGCATGCACTGAGTCAACTGGAGGAAAATAATGTTCCCTATTGTGCTTGATAAACAATACGACCACTTACCTGCCTTCGAGAGAGTGGCTAGCCTACTGCGTGACGAAATGATTTCAGGGAAACTTTATGTTGGTCAAACTCTGGGGGAAATTGAGATAGCAGAAAGGCTTCAAGCCTCACGTAATACGGTACGTGAAGCCTTACGACAACTGCTTTGTGAAGGACTGGTCGATTATAAACGCAACAAAGGAGCGACAGTAAAAATTCTGGCTAGGAAGGATGTCAGTGATATTTTTACGGTCAGGAAAACGCTGGAACTTCAAGCGAGCCAGAGTGACCATCCGATCGAAGAACACCTTTTGCTGGCTATGGAAGACGCATTAAATAAAGTGGAAATTGCAGTCGAACAAGATAATTGGACTGAAGTTGCCACTAACAGCTTAAGGTTTCATCAATCTATCGTAGGTATTTTGGCTAGTAATAGAATAAATACATTTTTTGCTTCCATCATCGCCCAATTGCGCCTTCTCTTTGCCTGCGCACCAGATGAAAAGTACTTCCAACAACCTTGGGTAGAGAAAGATAGAGAGATTTTTACTCATTTAAAAAATGGGAACAGGCAAGCCGCTACTGCATGCTTATCTAAATACCTAGAAGACTCCGAACAACGGTTATTAAATCTATTTAATTAAAGGACTATGTGATGACTAAATTTTACCCAGCCGCTTATCAAGCAACCAAAGGTTCGGCACTCGATGTGAACAAAGAATTCTACAACAACATCGCGACACAAACTCAAAAGCGAACCTTGGTAAAGTCTATCGATATCCCAATTCGTACTGGCCAAGCATGGGTTGTACCTGCAGGTCATGTATTCCGTATTGTCGCAACGGAAGGTGCACAAGTGGGAGACTTTAACATGTGGAACCTGAACAACCCTCGTGAAAGAATGTGGGCTTCTCGTACACGTCAACTGCAAGGTGCACACGTATCAACCTACGACCGTCTATGGTCAAACCTGCCGTTTTTGCGCCCGATGGCAACGATTACGTCAGACAGTCTGGCTGATTACGGTGTCGATGAACACGGCGGTCGAGTGCACGATCTTCTTGGTACACGATGCGATCCTTACATCAACAAACTATTGACAGGCGAAGACTTTGACTTTCACTGTCACTCTAACTTAACTCGAGCAGTAATGCCTTACGGTCTGACGGAGTTTGATGTTCATGATGTACTGAATGTTTTCCAATGTACTGGGCTAAATGCCGATGACGACTACTTCATGAAGGCTTGCCCAGCGCAAAAAGGGGATTACTTGGAGTTTTTTGCCGAGATTGACCTTCTATGTGCACTTTCAACTTGTCCCGGTGGAGATTTATCTGTGCATTTATGGGGACCAGATGCTGAGGACCCTCTTAAAGTATGCCGTCCGTTAGGTGTGGAAATTTACTCAGTCGACAGTGAATTACTCGAAGGTTGGGAACAACCTAAGTCACCAGATTATAAAGGCAATCACGGTTTACCATTCCCTAAATGGGAAGATCAACCTGAAGCGAAAAAAGCTGTTTAGAAAGCCTGATTCTGCCCTCCCCTGTTAAGACTTAGTTCTTGCCAATGAATGGTAGTACTGACACGGTTTGCTGAACTCAAGCTGCTAATACGATAGTTATCAGGGACAGGCAGAATCTAGAACAATAGACGGTTATTAAATCATAGAGAAACAGATTAGGGAGAATCCTCAATGAAATTGAATTGCGACTTAGGTGAAAGCTACGGTAGCTGGGTTATTGGTATGGATGATGAAGTCATGCCTTTCGTTCATATGGCCAACATTGCTTGTGGTTTTCACGCTTCAGACCCTGACATCATGGCTAAAACTATCCAAAGTGCCATAAAACATGGGGTCTCGATCGGTGCGCATCCCGGTTATGATGATAAAAAAGGCTTTGGCCGTCGTTCTATCCCACATACTGCGGATGAATTGAAACATTTAGTCGTTTACCAAGTGGGGGCAATGGTTGGCATGTGCCAGCTGTTTGGGCAAAAAATTGACTACATTAAACCTCATGGTGCGTTATACAACGACATGATGAGTAACGAAAACATTTATCGTGCGATTGTTGAAGGCGTTGCAAAAGCAGGATTTGACGTACCACTGATGATCCTAGCCAAAGCAGACAATTCTCTTTATCAGTCTATCGCAGACGAAGCTGGAATTTCCTTGCTTTTTGAAGCTTTTGCCGATCGGGCTTATACCAGTGAAGGGACGCTTGCTCCCCGTCAAACACCGGGTTCAGTCCACCATGAACCACAGTTGATCATTAACCAAGTGAAACAGTTAATTGAAAAAGGCACAGTGACAACGGTTGACGGTATCGAATTATCCCTGAATGCTGACACTGTGTGTGTGCATGGTGATAACCAAGAATCAATCAATACTGTTCAACAGCTACGCAAACTGATAGACCAATGAAGATCACGGTAGACAGAGTATCGGAGTGTTGCTTAATTGTTTACTTCGGCAATGAAATTGATCCCGGATTAATAGAAAAACTCCGTATATTTACTCAAGTAGTGCAGAAACATTATTCTCAAGTCGTGTGCGAAGTCATTCCCTCTTATACATCTGTATTAATTGAGTACAACCCTTTAGACGTTGAGGCCAATGAATTTATTGACTGGTGCCATAAGCAGGGACAGCAAGTCATGAGAAGTGAGCTAAATGGTGCTTCTAAACTCGTAACCTTGCCCGTTTACTATCATTCAGATGTCGCACCAGACTTAGCAACACTGGCTAAGAACAAAAAACTTACTACAGAGCAAGTGATCGAGTTGCACTCAAGAACTGAATATACCGTGTGTGCTATAGGCTTTGCTCCTGGTTTTGCTTTTCTTGGTTCCGTTGATCCTAAAATTTCTTCACCACGGCATGCGGAGCCACGACTAAAAGTCGCGAAAGGAAGCGTCGGAATCGCAGATCGCCAGACTGCCGTGTACCCTTTAGAGACACCAGGAGGATGGCAAATTATTGGTAAGTGTCCACTTGATCTGTTCAATATAGACAGAGACCCAATGATGCCATTTGAAGCTGGAGACAAAGTCCGCTTTACACCGATTCAAAGAGATGAGTTTCTAAGCTTAGGAGGGGAACTATGACTGGATTAAGGGTGCTCTCTCCAGGTATGTTGAGTTTAATTCAAGACTGCGGTCGTTTTGGTGTTGCCCATTTAGGGCTTAGCGTAGGAGGCCCTGCAGACCTTCACGCACATTGTTGGGCAAACAAATTGTTAAACAACCCGATGAACTCACCGACATTAGAAATCATAATGGGGAATGCAGCATTCGAAGCACAATGTGACATGATATTGGCACTGACTGGTGCCAATATGAACGCGACGCTCGACGAGCAACCACTTGAAAATTGGCGTAGCTTTACAATTAAAAAAGGGCAACGACTTAAGCTGAATTATGCAAAAACTGGCTTTCGTGCTTACTTAGCCGTTAAAGGAGGGATTGATGCGTACAATCATTTTGGTAGTGCATCAACCGTTCTTAGGAATACACTGGGTGGCTTACCAGACAGTCCTGGTCGTGCTCTTAAAGAAGGGGATATTCTGTCACCCAATATTGAACTGACACTTTCGACAACTGAGAGTATAGAGGTAAGCTGGGTTCCGCGCCATTTTATTCCGAAGTACACAGATGAACTCTGTTTAGCAGTCATTGAGTCTTATCAATCCGATTTGTTCAGCACCCAAGCCAAGCAAGATTTTTACTCAAAGCCCTACAAGGTGAGTGATAAGCTGGATCGTATGGGGTTACGTCTCGAAGGAGAACCTATTGAATGCAGAGCAAGTGGTATTGTATCAGAAGGTATAGCCTATGGTTCTATTCAATTTCCCGCTAATGGACAGCCCATCATTCTCCTCAACGATCGTCAGACATTGGGCGGGTACCCTAAGCTTGGCTGTATTTCAAGATTAAGTTTGATGAAGCTCGCGCAAGCAAGGCCTGGCAGCGTTATTCAGTTCTATCGTGATGACATCGACCAACAAACCAAGGCCTATTGCGAGTTTATTCAGTATTTTGGGTTATGTTGAGGAAAATGAGAGTAAAGCTGGAATACATGATCCAGCTTTCTTGGACCATACTCCTGCAACCAAGGACTCGCGCGAGGGCCGTAAGAAAGAACGCGGCACTCAATCCACCCTCCTCCGCGTTTATTGTTTTCCGCATGCAGAATCGCTCAAATTTTGTCTTCACACATCAGGCTGTACCTGAGTTTGCTATTCAACCAACGGGATGACCAAGCTTCCTAAACAACACTAAATCTTATGTCGTCAAGAATAGCGTGGTCACCAGATATGAGTCACTGCATATGACTTATATAGTTATTCACAGTAGAAGAAGGGAAATTGAACTCTAGCCTTATCTTATAAACGCTAGAAACAACAAAGCCCGCGAAAAGCGGGCTTTGTTGTTTGTTCATAAAGAACGAAATTTGGTGGGTCCGGGCGAACTCGAATCGCCGACCCCTACCATGTCAAGGTAGTACTCTAACCAACTGAGCTACGGACCCAAATTTTTTGTTCCTAACCATTCAGTTCAGAATGGTGCGTCCGAGTGGACTCGAACCACCGACCCCCGCCATGTCAAGGCGGTACTCTAACCAGCTGAGCTACGGACGCATTTCTCTGGAACGAGAGGGATATTAGCCATAACCCTCTTAGGGTGCAAGCAGAAATTCGCTATCTTTGAACCGTTTGGCGAAAATGTAAACTCAACCACTGTTTTCTGCTGATTTTGTCAGCAACACTTCTCCATCCAAGGGGAAAAGTGTGATCTTCGTTAGCATATGATGACTGGATCAATTGTCGTAAGGCACTTGTTTCAGCATCCAAAGTTGTAACGTTTCTTCTACGTCATGGCATTGCCCAAATAAAATTTGATACTTGGGGCTATAAGAGTCACCGATATACGTCGTACGAATGAGCTCCCCTGTTTTCACATCGACTTGAGTGCTCACGCGACCTTTGAAGTATTGGAAGATAACAAATTGATCACTGTGATAAACCATTTGTTCGCGGTAAAACAAAAAATGGTCTTGGGGTGTGTCAGTTAGCTCGCATTCTAACGGCTTTATGTTTGGCAACGCATTGGCATGTGCGGTAATGAGTAACGCTGAAATTAACCATCCGTATCGCATAGTACTTCCCTACTGTTCTTCTTTTGATCAAGTATAGAAGTGATATGCCATCCTCCCAAGGTGCTTAGCTCTACCCAACTGTCAGTAACGCGGAGAGAGATACAACCATAGCAGTGTTATTAAACACTACTCATCAGTATCAAAGACCACATTGTAGTTTTCAGTGTAGGTGCAGTTGGGTTGGCGACTGCAGGTAAAGAAACGTCTTCCTTTAAACTCACCCTGACTGGCGGTTTTGATGATCATCGGGCTACCGCATTTTTTACAAAACCGTACCTCTTTGTCCGGCTCAATCAAATCAATATGTGCGGCCAGCAATCGACGTAAACGACCAACTTGATAGCTGTGTTTGATCGAGGTACCTATCAATGGCAGATTCGCTGATTTACAGACATGCATCAGTAGCTTTTGCCGTTCTGCTTTTCCTTTGTTGAGAGGCTGTCCATTATCCAGCTCTATGATCACTCGCGGTTCCAATGTGCGCGGATCGCAAATCACATAGTCAAAGTAACTTCTTGAGATACGGTTGCTGGCGATGAAAAACTGCTTCTTATTTTTGATGTCTTTTGGCGCGATTAAGGACGACATGCTTACTTTGGCAAACACGACAGCGTGTTCGCCAACCGCCGTTCTTAGCGCATTGTAAAACGCACCTTCTTGGCCTCGTAGCAACGGACCTTTAGTTCGATAAGGATAATCGCGAGTGTCATCATGTTTAATGACGTATTTTTGAATCACAAAAAAGAAAGCAACGAGAAGAACAACAACGATAAATATGTTGGTCATAGATAAATTGCACCCAAAACAACTAGTTGTTCAAAGAGTAAGTGGAAATGTAAATCAGAGCAACCAAAGGGTGCAATTTTGTGGCGTGGTCATGTCTTGCCCAATACTATTCTTTAGCAATTTGCATCGGGTTGATGTTCAGGTGAGGCATCAACAAAGGCCGATAGTTGATTACATTCGTCAACAATCGCATTGATCACTGGGTATCGCGCCATATCGACATCAAAACGCAATGCATTATAAACCTGAGGGACCAAGCATATGTCTACGATACATGGAGAGTCCGTTAAGCTGAACCGACACTCGCCATGCTGGCTTCGGTGCTTGAGCAACTTTTCTTCCAAGGCAGTGAAGCCTTTATGTATCCAATGATGTATCCAAGCCGCCTTCTGCTGAGGTTCGCAGCCTAAATCGCGTTCCAAATACTGTAACACCCTCAGGTTATTTAAAGGATGGATCTCCATCGCAATATCCTGAGCCAGCGCTAGCGCCTGATAGCGAAGCGAAACCTGCTCAGGAATAACAGACACATCTGGATAGTATTCATCAAGATACTGAATAATTGCCAGTGACTGGTTAAGTTGAATATCGCCATCCACCAAGACGGGAACCAGTTCCGACTGATTGAGTTGGTGATATTTATCGCTGTGTTGCTCCCCCCCATCACGGACTAAATGTACCGATGTTGAAAGGTAATTAAGTCCCTTCAAGTTTAAGCAGATCCTAACGCGATAAGCTGCAGACGAGCGCCAATATCCATAAAGCGTAATCGATTCACTCATTCGCCTTCCTTGTCTTTAATTTGCCATTAATGCTTGAGGTATTGACTCACTTGTTGGTTGATCGCGCCAAAGATACTGTTACCGTCGGCATCAAACATCTCCAGTTTGATTGCGTCACCAAAAGACATAAAATTAGTCGTCGGTTTACCATCTCGGATGGTTTCAATCATACGAACTTCAGCAATACATGAATACCCCACGCCCCCTTCTTCAATCGATGTGCCATGGTCGGTTCCCTGTTTGTTTGATACGGTACCAGAACCAATGATTGTACCTGCTGACAGCGGTCTCGTTTTGGTGGCATGAACAATGAGATCTGCAAAGTCGAATGTCATATCCACGCCAGCATTTGGACAGCCGAACGGCTTGTGGTTATACGTCGACACCAATGGCAAATGCACTTTATTTTCGTACCACGCATCACCGAGTTCATCGGGTGTAACAGCCACAGGTGAGAAGGCAGATGAGGGCTTAGACTGGAAAAAACCAAACCCTTTGGCTAACTCAGCCGGAATCAAACCTCGTAGAGAAACATCGTTCACTAACATAATAAGACGAATAGCTTCCTGTGCCTCAGCGATGCTTGCGCCCATAGGGACATCACCAGTGACAACCGCAACCTCTCCTTCAAAATCGATGCCCCACTCATCACTGGCAAACTCTATATTGTCACAAGGACCAATAAACGCGTCAGAGCCCCCTTGATACATCAATGGGTCTACCCAAAAGCTCTCCGGCATTTCCGCACCACGCGCCTTGCGAACCAATTCAACGTGGTTAACATACGCACTGCCATCCGCCCATTGATACGCTCGAGGCAATGGAGAATCACAGTAGTGCGGTTCAAATTCGTCGTACCCGTCAAGTTTACCGTCATTCAAAGCGGTATAGAGCTCCTCTAATTGGGGAGCTAACGTATCCCAATTGTCGAGCGCTACTTGCATGGTTGGTGCTAAGTTCATCGCATGGAAGATTTCTGTCACGGGTACGCAGCGCGTTAAATCTTTGCTCACGACCATTAACAGGCCATCGCGAGTATTATTTTTCTTGGTTGCTAATTTCATCCTTGCCCCTTACTGTTTTGCTCTTTACTTCCTTGCCAGCTGTAGACGTATTCTTTGTTCTCAACGTTATCCAGTTCATCGGAGAACTGCAGTGCATGCCGGGTATCAATCATCACCGCCACTTCATCGGTAAATTTCTTCTTATATTCCCGTCCCGCTTTAAACGCTTTCGGGTGCGGTCCGTGAGTAAAGCCCGCGGGATGGAAAGTCACCATCCCCGCTTCAATGTTGTCACGACTGAAGAAGTCGCCCGCGTGATAGAACAACACTTCATCATAATCATCATTGTTGTGGTAAAACGGCACTTTAAGCGCGCCTGGATCGCTCTCAATCGGACGAGGCACAAAAGTACACACCACAAATCCTGCTCCTACAAATGTAGTATGTGCAGACGGTGGTAAGTGGTAACGATGTGACATAAGTGGACGAATATCACGCCAGTTCACTTTCACGACCGCCAAGTCACCATGCCAGCCGATCGCGTCTAATGGGTTAAATGGATAAGTAATCACGCTGACTTTATCGTGGCGTTTCACCTGTACCTGCGTTTTGTTCTCAGAATACTGGGCGCGGAATTGATCATTGATCGAGGGCGTTTCCAGCACTGCGGGGTCAAACACCGCGTGATTTCCCACCATCCCTTTTTCTGGCAAAGTGTATGCTGCATCGGTGTTTTCAATCATAAGAATGAACATCGGTTCACTGGGTTCTAGTCGCCAGCTCGTCGAACGCGGGATCATGACATAATCCCCTTCACTGACCTGCAAATGTCCGTAATCACAAAAAAGATCGGCTGTCCCTTGGTGAATAAAGAGCAGTTCATCACCGTCCGCATTGCGCACCAGAAACTCCATGGTTTCATCCATGCGCCAAACACGAATTTTACAATCTGCGTTATGCAACAGATGCGGCACAGCCCAAGGAGTAATCTGGCTTGCTTTCTCCACTAGAGTGAAATCAAAAGCGCGCGGACGAAGCTCGCCCTCCCACTCAGACCAGCCTGTCGGGGCATGTTGATGATGAAAATGTGCTGCCGGGCCAAAGAATCCACTCCGGCCTGCTTCACGCTCAAAAATAGCCTCTTCCGGGAAATCAGCATGTGCTTGTTTAGAGCACACTCCCTCCCGATGAGGGAATGTGATCCATTTATGCATCGCTTAGTACTCCACGGCGGATTTGGTCTTCTTCAATCGATTCAAACAATGCTTTGAAGTTACCTTCACCAAAGCCTTCATTGCCTTTACGCTGAATGATTTCGAAGAACACAGGACCAATCACGGTTTGAGTGAAGATTTGCAGCAAGATTCCGTCTTTCATTGGCGCACCGTCAATCAGAATTTGCAACTCACGTAATGTGTTGACGTCTTCTCCGTGCCCTTTCACACGTTGATCGACTTTCTCATAATAGGTATCCGGTGTCGGCATAAAATCCATGCCTCGGTCTCGTAATGTCTTGACCGTTTTATAAATATCATCGGTGGTTAGCGCGATGTGTTGAATGCCTTCACCGTTGTACTCACGGATGAACTCTTCAATTTGCGATTTGTCATCGGACGATTCATTGATTGGAATACGAATTTTACCGCAAGGTGCCGTCATGGCTCGACTGACTAGCCCTGTGAGTTTACCTTCAATATCGAAGTAACGGATTTCACGGAAATTACCAATACGCTCATAAAAGCCAGACCACACATCCATATGGCCCTGCTTAACGTTATGAGTCAGATGGTCGATTTCGTAGAGCCCCACATCAGACTGGGCTAAGCGCTCTTGTGCATCGTCATAGAAACGGAAGTCAACGTCATAAATGCTCTGTTTACCGTAACGATCAACAAAATACAGTAAGCTTTCCCCAATACCGTATATCGCAGGAATACTGAGCTCCATTGGCCCAATTTCGGTTTTGTACTCTTTGCCACCATTTTGCAATGCATGCTCCAGTGCGGTGGTTGCGTCTTTGACTCGAAACGCCATGCCGCAAACAGAAGGGCCGTGGATTTTAGCGAATGCTTCTGCTTGGCTATGGGGCTGCGCGTTAACGATGAAGCTGATGTCACCTTGTCGATACAACCACGCTTCTTTTGAACGATGCTTGGCTATCTCAGCAAAACCTAACGATACAAACAACGCTTTCAATTGTTCAATGCCTTTGCTGTCTGCTGCCGTGTATTCAACAAATTCAAACCCGTCTGTACCTAAAGGGTTGTGTGTATCCATCATGACTTTCTCCTTACGTCAATTGGGCGCGTTGGCCTTATCCTTCTAAATTGGCGCAGGATGAAACGAATTGGAATAGAGCGGCGTAAATCTCGGTTTATTAACTTGGAATCATCAATTGTAAATTTAATGTTACATCAACACTAACTACGCTTTAGCCAAAGTTAAAAACCAATACAAGTCATTGATTTTGATAAAAATAAAATAAAATATATGTATAAGTAAACCCGCTGGCCACATGTAAACAAAATGTTACCAAACATGCCGTATGTAGTTCATATACGCACTAAGTCAATACTTCGAAACTCTACGTCGTCATTATTTATAGATCCACTTTTACGCACCGTCTCATTGCTAATAAATCACGCCACTTGCAATTAAAAACCGTCAGAATCGTGTCAGGTGGGACTATTCTTTGATTCAACGCAGTTTCACTCAGGTTGAATTGTGTAATAAGAGACATACTGTTCCCGTTCGAGCCCTCTTCCACCCTTCGAGGCGCACTCGAACCAAGAAAAAAGAGACATCAAAATGACACAAATTAATCAAGAACGTCTAGTTGAACACTTTTGCCAACTGGTCCGCATCGACAGCGAATCTAAAAACGAACGCGAAATCGCAGAAACCTTGGCTGAACAATTAGGTGAACTCGGATTTACCGTTCACAAACTTGCTCTTCCGGAACACCTGACGAACGGTTTTAATATCTACGCACGTCTCGAAGGTAAGAAAGAAGGCTCTATCTTAATGAGCTGCCACATGGATACGGTTAAACCGGGCATCGGTATCGAGCCGATTATCGAAGACGGCATCATCCGTTCGAAAGGCAACACCATTCTTGGTGGTGATGATAAATCTGGTATTGCAGCGATTATGGAAGCCGTTCGTTGCATTCAAGCCGAAAACCTTGAGCACAAAACACTAGAGATCGCATTTACCGTTTATGAAGAAGGCGGTCTCTTTGGTTCAAAAAACTACGATATGACGCATGTGACTTCAAAAGAAGCAATTGTGCTGGATACTGGCGGCCCGATTGGCACCATCGTAACTGCTGCTCCAGGTCAACAGAAGATCACCGCCACCATTAAAGGCCGCCCTGCTCACGCTGGTCTTGCGCCAGAAGAAGGTATTAGTGCGATTATCGTAGCTGCAGACGCAATCAGCCAAATGAAACTACTTCGCATTGATGAAGAAACCACTGCGAACATTGGTATGGTGAACGGCGGTCAAGCAACCAACATCGTGATGCCAGAACTAAAAGTGATCGCAGAAGCACGCTCACTCAACGGCGAAAAACTCGACGCACAAGTTGAGCACATGATTTCGACATTCGAAAACGTAGCGAAAAAACACGGTGCAGAAGTCGAAATCGAATCGACTCGTGCTTACGATGCGTTCGTGATTGAAGAAGACAACGCTCATGTTACCGCTATCAAAGCTGCCTTTGCAGACATGGGCATTGAAGCCCGCACCAAAGGGACTGGTGGTGGCAGCGATGCCAACAACTTCAACAAGAAAGGCCTAACGACAGTTAACTTATCAACTGGTATGGCGAAAGTTCACACAACAGAAGAATTTATCGCCATCGCAGACATGGTAAAAATTACAGAGTTCGTGAAACACTACTTAGTGAAATAACCGCTAAGTAAAGTGAACTAACTAAAAACACCTGCTTTGGATCCCTAGTTCTAATCTCTGCAGGTGTTTTTTTAGGAGCGAAATCAGTCTCGCAGCCATTTGTACATCACATAACAATCTACCAGCCCTAACTGACCATGTTGGTAGGCGTTTGGAAGTGTACCGACAATCTTAAAGCCCAACTTTTGCCACAAGTTAACCGCGACCTCATTGGTCGACACAACGCTATTGAACTGCATCGCCTTAAAGCCAAGATCAACCGCAACTTGTTGAGAGTGCTCACACATTAGGCGAGCAATGCCTTTACCCCTCGCGGCATTCGACACCATGTAACCACAATTACAAACATGACGGCTTGGCCCCATGGCGTTTGGCTTAATATAGTAAGAGCCTAAAACTTGGTCATTTTCTGCGTAGACATACGTTTTTAATGGCATTTCACACCAGAGTCTAAATGCTTGGTCTAACGTCATGTCAGCATCGAATGCATACGTTTCTTGTGCCTGGATAATCGCAGAAAATGTTGGCCAAAAAGACACGAAATCAGATTGAGTGATTTCCCTAATCATTCAGTTCCTCCCAGAACACCCATACCGAAAAAAAAACAATACCAACGCCAGAAGTTCCTTTTGGACTGGCGTTGGTATTCAACAAGTTCGTAAGATATCTGTTGTGATTAGGTCTAGTCAATCAATCCATTAATACCCTTCAATGGAAACAATGTCGCTTGCTTAAGCCCCGTTAAAGAGACCGTTTCAAGCCCATCAATAAAGAATCGACTGGTCATTGTGTGTTTACCACCATTAATGAAAATCTCGATGACTGAATTATCGACATAAATCTCTATCGTTTGCTTAGCGTCGAGTCTTGGCGCTTTTCGTATACATCCGAATTCTTGCGCATACAGATGTGACATGTTGCTGCGGTCGAAGCTAAAGTCGTGCTCATCCGCACTGAACGTGACGTTGTCGCCGTGTTCGTTACTCAATTCTAACTCAAACGCTTCATTTTCTAACTCAAGCTTGATCAGAAAGCTGCATGTATCCAAATGGTGAGTGCCAACGAAAGTGACACCTTGCTCTCTTAAGTTCTTGAGTTCAGACAAAGGGCTTTGCGTCAAATAGCCATCTTTAAAAGTCAACTCACGAGGTAAAGACAACATACCCGCCCATTGATATTCCACAGAAGGCGTGTCGATTTCCGGTAGTCCAATCCACGCGATAAGAATACGTCTTCCCTGTTCATCCAAATAGGTTTGTGGCGCGTAGAAATCGAAGCCGTAATCCGGCTGTGCGATATCTTGGTGGTTCTCTAGCTCTAACGTATCAATGTTGAGTCTATCTCCAACGATATACGCAACAGAGTAGATGTTTTTAAAGTCATAAGGATTGGAGCTTGATACGCCCTGGGGTGAAAACAGCATCACCGACTTACCATCGATTTCGAAAAAATCCGGGCATTCCCACATATATCCCAGGTCGGAAAAACGCGTTTTGATTGGGCCTCTATGTTGCCAAGAGTCTAAGCTCTTACTCTGATACAACACCATTGAGCCTTTCTCATCTCTGGTTTGTGCCCCAACCACCATGAAGTAATCATCGCCCTGTTTCCAGACTTTTGGATCGCGAAAGTGCTCGGTGTAATATTGATTCTCAATCACAATTCCATGTTTTTCAATGTCGCCATTGGAAGACATCGTAGCAAAGCACTGTGTGGGGACTCGATTCCAATTTTCATCACGCTTGTTGCCAGTGAAAAACAATATCGCTTTGTCGTTTTCTACTAGTGCACCACCGGAATAAACGCCATGCGAATCATAATCTTGATCCGGACTCAGACCTACACCGTGATCAGTGAAATGGACAAAGTCTTTGGTCGAAACATGATACCAATACTTCATCCCATGCACGGGACCAACCGGTGTCCATTGGTAGAAAATATGATGTTCACCATTGAAATAACATAGCCCGTTAGGGTCATTAAGTAGGCCGAATTTAGGGGCGATATGGTAATTGGGATAACCCGCGTCCTGACGGCACTTATTTGCCATCGCCTCAATGTCGTGTTGAGCTATCTGCTCTAACCGACGGTACCTTTGTTCTATCGTCCAACCGCTGTTTAAGCTCATATATTTTTCTCACTCAAATTGGATCTGGCGATCATTGATGAATAAACTGCAGCAATTCAGACTGGGTCGGGAGCGCAGTCATCGCGCCTTTTTGTGTGGTCGCTAATGCCCCACAACCGTTCGCCCAAAGAATGGCAGTGTTGATAACATGAAGGTCTTTCCAATTTTCATGCTGAGCTAAACTCGCGAGTAAACCACCAACAAACGCATCTCCTGCGCCTGTCGTATCAGTGGGAGTGACTACTCGCCCAGTGACTAACTCACTGTGCTTTTCAAACACTCGCAACACCCCTTTAGCACCTTGAGTGATTAAAACGAGAGGTATTCCTAAGTCCGATATGTGTTTGAGGCCGTGCTCCATCGAATCAGAGCCAGTTAGGAAAAGGAGCTCTTCTTCGGAAAATTTAACAACATCAGCCATCTCGACCGCTTGCATCACGACACCAATGATTTCTGAGCGGTTTTGCCACACCTCTTCACGTAAATTTGGATCAAAACTAACGAAACCACCAGCGGCTTTTACTCGTGTCATGGCTTCAAAAGTACTGCTTCTACTCGGCTCATTTGCTAGCGAGATCGAACAGACATGCAACCAATCACCTTGCTTGAAAGCAGGAATATCTTCTATAGACATAAATTGGTCTGCACTAGGCTTCACCATAAAGGTGAAACTTCGTTCGCCGTCATCGTCCAGATCAACAACCACAGTTGAAGTGCGCTGGTCAGGATCTTTAACTAAAAACTGAGTATTGACGCCTTCTTGACATAATGTTGATTCCATAAAATCACCAAAAGGATCACGCCCCACACGGCCAAAAAAGCCGCTTTTACCCGCTAACCGAGCAACCGCAACAGCGACGTTGGCTGGAGCACCGCCCGGACACTTGAGCAGCGTCGTGTCAGATTCTGGAATGAGATCAACAACTGCGTCTCCAGTTACCCAAACTTGATTCATCTTTCTTACCCTAACGTTCAAATTCTCGATAGCCAGTGTGAGTTCATGCTAACACCACTCACTCTCGTCGTTATTCACTCTTAGTACTACCGAGATAAAATATAAAAAAGGCTAGCCAAGCCGACTCTGCTTGGCTAGCTCCCCGAGCATTTCGGAAAAGCAGTGGAATGGGGGGATTCCACCCTCAGGAGTTATAGTTAAGCTGTCGCCTTCTTGTTTAGTTTCGCTCGGTCACGAAGTCCCAAAAGTACCGTCAGCACAAACGCAGTAATAAACGCAATCGCCATACCCGCAATGTAGTAGCCAATTTTTTCTGGAGTGATGGAGATAATACCAGGCAGACCTGCTGCACCTAGAGCCTGAGCTTTGACATTGAACATAGTAATGAAAGCACTGGATACAGCTGCCGCGCATACCGCCGCAATGAATGGGTAACGAAGTTTCAGGTTCACACCGAACATAGCGGGCTCTGTAATACCCAATAGACCAGTTACGCCTGATGGTATCGCGATACCTTTCATCTTCTTATCTCGGCTCATCACACCAACAGCCAACGCCGCTGCACCTTGGGAAATGTTCGACATCGCCGCAATCGGGAAGATGAAGGTTCCGCCAGTTGTCGCGATATCCGCAAGAAGTTGAGTCTCGATAGCAATAAAGCTGTGATGCATCCCAGTAATAACAAATGGCGCATAGAGAAGGCCAAATACCGCGCCACCAACAAAACCCGCTGAGTTGTAGAGCCAGTTCAAGCCATCGCCAAGAAGGAAACCAATATCACGTGTAAACGGCCCAACAAGCGTAAACGTTAATAAACCGGCAATAAAAATTGAGAGCAGCGGAGTCAGCAAGTTATCTAGCACCGATGGCACAACTTTACGCAAGCCGAGTTCAACTTTCGCCAGAATAAACGCCGAAACCAAAACGGGAAGCACTGAGCCTTGGTAGCCCACTTTTTGAATTTCGAACCCGAGTATGTTCCAAACTGGGATATCACCGGAAACAGATGCCCCGCCAAAGCCCCATCCATTCAATAATTCAGGATGGACCATCAACATGCCTAAAGCAGCGCCTAGAAAAGGGTTGCCGCCAAACTTTTTACTGGCTGAAAACGCTAATAAAATGGGTAAGTATACAAAAGGAGCATTAGCGAACGTATTAATCATATTCGCCAAATCAGCCAAACCTGGGTTCGCGCCAATCAACGATTCGCCGTCGATAAATAACCCTTGCGCCGTCAGCAAGTTGTAAATACCCATCAACAAACCACCCGCGACAATCGCTGGAATGATTGGGACAAAAATGTCGGACAATCCTTTGACGGCACGTTGAATAATGTTTTGGTTATCTGCCCCAGCAGAAGCAACGTCTTTCGTGGACATTTCACTCATGCCGGTTAACTTTGCCAGTTCTGCGTAAACTTGGTTAACGATGCCAGATCCAAAGATAATTTGGTACTGACCTGCCACCTTAAATTGGCCTTTTACCCCTTCAAGGTTATCGATAGCTTGTTCATCTATTTTTTGCTCATCAGCTACGGCAAGGCGTAAACGCGTCGCACAATGCGCCAGTGCAGTAATGTTGCTTTTACCGCCTAATAGAGTTAACAGCTCTTTTGCTACTGCCGGATAATTCATTTCATACCCCATTGGATTATATTTTGAGCTTGCCATTTTTGGGAACGTTTGCAATAAGGATTTTTGCGCATTAACGTCAATTGATCAAAGATAAAGGCATGAGAATGTGAGGGCGATCTTTAAATTTTCTCCCTAATTAGAAACAAGGCAGTTAAAATTGCCACCTAATAGAAAAGAGTTTGATTGATTCTTTGCAAACAATCCCAAAACTAAAAATAAACAATGGATATAAATAATGGCGAGTCTGCATGATGTCGCCCGTCTAGCTGGCGTTTCGAAATCAACAGTTTCACGGGTTATAAACGATGAGTATGGTGTGAAAGAAGCCACCAAGCTGAAAGTACGCCAAGCCGTGGCGGAGTGCGGCTACGTTCCCAATCAAGTTGCTAAAGATCTTAAATCGCGCACAACTAACCTCGTAGGTGTCATTGTTCCTCGGGTCTCGTCTCATGCTACAGCGCAAGGTGTGGACGGTTTAACCGCTGTGCTTGAACAAGCAGGGAAACACGTTCTGTTGGCTAGCACCCATCAAGCTCATGATAAAGAGCTTGAATATATTCAAATTTTTAACCAAAAGCGCGTTGAGGGTATCATTCTCTACGCAACAAACTTAGATAGTGCGCTGGTTAAAGCGATTCAAAACTCTGCAGTTCCCGTTGTCATTGTTGGTCAGGACGGGTCCATGTTTAACATCCCAAGCATTATTCACGACGACTCCAGAGTCGGGTTTGAAGCTGGCAATCGATTGGTCGCCAAAGGCTGTCAATCGATGGGGTTTATTGGCGTACAAGGTGACGATATTGCGGTAGATAAGCAGCGATCTGAGGGTTTCATTCAATCTTTACATCAACACGGGTTTGAGCTCCTATTTCATGCTCGTGGTGATTTTAGTATCGAATCTGGCTATAAACTCGCGAAACAAAAACTGGCAAAGTTTCCACAACTCGATGGGTTGTTTTGCGCGACTGACCGTATTGCCGTCGGTGCAATGCAAGCGATTCAAGAGCTTGGATTCACACCAGGTAAAGATATTGCGGTACTTGGTGTGGGAGATGATGAACTTGCATCTGTCTGTACGCCCACACTTTCGACCTTTAATTATGCCTTTGACAAAGCCGGAGTAAATGGCGCTAAGTTATTGTTAGATAGAATAGAAAACCGGGGATTTGAAATGAGTAAAGTCGTTTTAACCTTTAAAACCATTGATCGCCAATCCTGTTGATTCATCTCTAGTTAATGACCACAAAAATGCCAACCGGAGAGGGTTGGCATTGTGAGCTTGTAATTGGTTACGATGGCGTTAGAACCAAGTCTCCATTTGAAGCGCAAAGATGACTTCACCACCCTCGCCCATCGTTGCAGCACCAGCATCTTGACTGATAGCGTAACCATTTAAGTCTTCACTCCAATCAACGTAGCTGGTAGCAAAGCGAAGCTCTGGTCGGTCAAAGAACCCAGCACTTGTTGACATCTTCAGTGTCGGGGCCAATGTCACTTTGTAGAAGCTACCACTCGCCTTGTCCATCGCATTGTCCAAATCCATGTATTGGTATGAACCTTCGTAAACCATCTCAAAGTTTTGGGTAAATTCTTGAGCCAATCGTACGTTAACTGAGGCCCACGTAAACTCATCATTGTCGTCAAAACGATCCTGACTATGCTCAGCCAGTAATGCAGGCGCAACGCGCCAATTATCTCCAATTCTCGTCACGCCATAGCTAAACAGGCGTACCGCTTTCGCATCATCAAGCAAGTCACCGTTTGAACCAATGCCTTTTAGTTCTGCACCTAGCCCATTCCCCATCAAGACACCCGTTTTCGAGAAGCCTTCACTGAGACCAAAGAAGCTGTCGCTATGGTAAGCCAGCATGGCATGGAAACCGTTCTCTGCAGCGCCTTTCTCACGATCGTCATTATCCTTCGACGTCATACCACTGAGCATCAGTTGCCAGTTGCCAAAGCGGTTATTCATCGTCGCGATATAGTTTTCAACGTCTGTTGAAGAACTATCAATTTCACCGAAATCACGGCCATAAATAGAAAAGTTTGCTTTCCATGCGTCACTCAACTGAACATCATAAACGCCCGCGCCTGTACCAGATAAAAACACAATATCTGAATCAAAGAAGTGGATGTCAAAATTATCTCTGTCAAAACGTTTGCCCGCCCAAAACGTTGCATCAGAAAAGGTCTCTGAGTCAGCAAACATGGTCAGTTGATTTAACTCAGCATAGACCTGACGAACGTTAAGTTGGCTTTCACTCGACGTCCATTCATTGTTCGTTTCAGTACTATCGGCAAGCATAATACGAAATAGTGCACTCGAACCATCATCTGCAAAACGCTTATGGATTAAGTTTGCCTCGACATAATGGTCATCTTCTAAGCCAAGGCGTCCAACTGGCGCACCAATTGCGCCTGCAGCTGTCATATATGGCCCACTCCCTGTTGCACCATTCAGATCATCATTAACGAGTAATCCTGAACGCGCATAGCCGTGGAACTCAAAACTTGACGCTTTATCGTTTGCTTCTGTTGAAACTTTCTCTGTTTGCTCTAACCGCTGCTCCAATTCATTAATTCGCTGCTCTAGTGCATCCACATCAGTTGCTGCGAAGGTAGGTGCGGTAATAAGTCCAAGCGCGATTGCCATTGCTAAAGTGTGTCGTTTCATTTCCATAGTCTCACGTTAATTTATGTAGGATTCATGCAAACGTTCCCAATAAAAAATGCAAGCATATGTTGACGTTAAATTTCTTTGTAAAGCCAGAATATAGAAGCTATTTACCAAAGCATCTTTGTCATTTCTGTCAATGACGCGATATTATCGAATATATTTCGGGAACGTTACCAGTAGCGAGCGATTTTGTTATAACTATCACGATCTCGAAGAGGGGTAAGACGAAAATTATTAACTAGCGCACATTCCATATATATGCGATATGAAATCATGGACACGGTATTAAGTCTCTACTTTATTCTGATGTTGCCAGTAAACGTGGGGATGACAACTGGTTATGTATTTAATGCCGTCCCTTGAATAAAAACGAAACAACCTTCGATAAGCAAGCGTTGGTGGTTATGATTACCTTCATATTTTCTTGGTTTTTTTTGACTTACCTGCGACACTTAGGCTGCATTTTATATTAGGCAACCATTATGAAACTTTTAGTTCGCAATCTTGAGCGTTCAACAACAGAACATGAAATTCGTGTTCTTTTTTCCGCACACGGCACCGTAACAGAGTGCAACTTGGTATTAGACCAAGAAACAGGTTTATCAAAAGGTTTCGCGTTTGTCGAAATGCCTGACGAAAGTGAGGCTAAAGCAGCCGTGAAAAACCTAAACCTTTCAACTGTCGCTAAGAGCAAAATCCGAGTTAAAATCGCTCAAAGTTAACCAATTGAAAAGCGAATACGCTGTCCTTCAGTCCTGTACGGTCAGCGCACAAATCAGTACCGATATCGCCTCATAGCGTGGATATCGGTACTTCTCTGCTCCTCAGCTTACCAGTGCATTCGCTTACTTATAAACTTAAGATAGGCGAGATAGCAGACGATACTTGTGCATCTGACGCATTGATGGGGAGAGTAAAAGAACGGTACTGATCGCCAGCTAGACTTAATGCTCGGTCAACCTCGGCTAAGCAATGGATCACCTGCCCTTGTAAAATAAAGGAAAGCTCAATTTCTTTCGTGGTAACGAAGCCATTGTTGCGAAACTCGAGTTCCTGATAAACCCCAGAACGTGAAGTGAACGCTCCCCCACGCAAAAAGCCTTTTTCCACATCCGCTTTTACCATCGTATAGCCCGCTTGTTCTATGGCCTGAATAACACGTGAGGCCACAGGTAAAGGTTTGACTTCGATATAATCACGATCACGTGGATCCATGGCAAAATCGATATCTAACGTGGTTTCTAACCAAACGTGGCATTGATTTTTTAATGCATTGACCAGCGTTATCGGCGTTTCGTCGTGCAACTTCAACTGAAATGGCACTTGTTTCTCTTCATTGGGTTGAATCACAAAAGGCTCTACCGCTTTAAGCTGGTCAATAGTAAATGTTTGATAACTCACACTATCGTCCACTTCTACTTTCATTTCGGTATTCAGCTTAATGGTGATCGCATCTATTTTTTGCTCAACGTCACCGCCTGTAATCTGGACATACCCTTGCAACGTTGCGCCTTGGTAGACACTCATTTCTTGTAAAATGGTATCCACTTTTGCAGCCCCAATACCGAGCGATGCTTTTAATTTTTTGAACATGTCTTACCTTATGTGACTTTATGATTTTGATTTGTGTTTCTTGTTTACACAATTGTCATGTTTGCTTCAAGCAATACAGCTCAAGAATACGGGGCATTTCGAGCTTCACTTTAGCACTGCTCGTCTCTTGATACGTGAGTCATGCTCATTGAAGTATACCCGGAATAGTGAACGAAAGAGTTGCAATCTACAGGTAAAGCAAGCAGTATTTGTATAGTCAAATAAAAGGAATCCGCATGTCCACACCACTTTACCAACAAATAAAGCAATTTATACTCGAAAAAATCGAGTCACGAGAATGGGAAGTGGGACAGCGTATCGCCACAGAACTCGAGTTAACCGAGATGTTTTCTGTCAGCCGAATGACCGTTAACAAAGCGATTCGAGATCTAGTTAACGAAGGCAAGCTGCAACGCCGTCCAAGACTCGGCACGTTTGTTTGCGAGCCTAGCGAAAAGTCAGAGTCGCCTTTACTAGACATTCGTAATATTGCTCAGGAAGTTCGTGACCGAGGATGCCAATATCAAAGCAAAGTACTCCAGCAAATCGCCATAAAGGCAGACGATAATATTGCAACCAAACTTGGTGTCATGCTTGGCACACAAGTATTCTATAGCGAAATCGTTCATTACGAGAACGGCACACCCATTCAACTGGAACTGCGTTGGGTAAACAGCCAGTACGCACCAAGCTACCTAAAACAAGACTTTACGCAAATAACGCCTAATCAATATCTCTCAGATAATTGCCCGCTCAGTGCAATTGAACACACGGTTGAGGCGATTGTTCCAGAAAGCCGTATTAAGCATGATTTAAACATGCAAGCGAATGAACCATGTCTACTATTAAACCGAAGGACCTGGAGCCAAGATAAATTGGTCAGTACCGCACTTCTCTATCACCCGGGCAACAAATATAAACTCAGCTCAAAAGTGCTTCTTTAACAAACACTGACTTGTACGCTGTGATCACACTTTCTTACCACGATTATTGTTAAAGGTTTGGTTTTACCTTATTTAATTGTATATACATTTCTAACATAAACGAACAGGATACAAAAATGGATTTGCTGATTGAAAATGCACGTCTGGTTACCATGACACCAGGAGAAACTGGCTATCAACCCACCCCCCCTGCTCGTGTAGGTATTCAATCGGGAAAAATCGTTGCCATCAGTACACGAGGCAGTGGTGAGGACGAGCCAGATACCGAATCACTCTTGTCTCCTCAACATTACGCTCAGACACTCGATCTACAAGGTATGCTAATGATGCCAGGCCTCATCGATTGTCATACTCATCTTGTTTATGCAGGCAATCGCTCGAATGAGTTTGAGAAGCGCCTGAATGGTGTACCGTACCAAGAGATTGCCCAGCAAGGTGGTGGCATTTTATCTACCGTCAATGCGACAAGAGCAGCGTCAGAAGAACAGTTAGTTGAGCTCGCGCTTCCTCGCTTAGATGGGTTATTAAACAGCGGTGTAACGTCTATTGAAGTGAAATCGGGTTATGGATTAACACTCGAGGACGAATTGAAAATGCTTCGTGCGGCAAAAGCCTTGGAATGTGAGCGAAATGTGAAGATAACAACCACGCTGCTCGCCGCTCATGCCGTGCCACCTGAATTTACTGGTCGTGCAGACGACTACATCACACATGTATGTCAGGACATGATTCCGTTAGTTGCAAAAGAAAACCTCGCCACCAGCGTTGATGTGTTTTGTGAATCCATCGGCTTTAACCTTGAACAAACCGAAAAAGTCTTCACCGCGGCAAAACAACATGGTTTAAAAGTTAAAGGTCATACAGAACAGCTTTCTAACCTTGGAGGCACCGCTCTTACAGCACGCTATAATGGTCTTTCCGCTGATCATATTGAGTTTCTCGATGAGGACGGTGTTGTTGCGTTGGCTCAATCAAATACCGTTGCGACGCTGCTTCCTGGCGCATTTTATTTCTTGAGAGAAACGCAATTACCACCCATTGATTTATTAAGAGCACACAACATCCCGATGGCGATCGCAACGGATGTTAACCCAGGCACATCGCCATTTTCAGATTTGACGTTAATGATGAACATGGCATGTACTTTGTTCCGTCTGACTCCCCAAGAATCTCTACGCGGCGTGACTCAGCATGCAGCGAAAGCTCTTGGCTATGGGACAACCCGTGGGGTTATTGATGTGGGCTACGACGCAGACTTTTCTATTTGGGATATCGAACACCCTTCAGATTTAAGCTATCAAGTCGGGGCAAAACGTCTGATAGGACGTATAGTCAATGGTGAGTATATTGCGCATGGAGACCGTTAACATGTCACAGTCTGATCTACACAATCCGCTATTTCATTGGCAAGGCCGTCAAGACCCTGAAGACGGAAAACTTGGTCAACGCGTTCATCATGTCATCCAGCACCTGTCCACCAGCGAGCTGGATAAAGTAACACAAGGGGTTTCAGTGGTGGGCTTTGCTACTGATGCAGGAGTGGCAAGGAATAAAGGTAGAACGGGAGCGAAAAAATCCCCCGATCTTATCCGCCGTGCTTTAGCAAACCTTGCATGGCATCATGACGCACCGCTCTATGATTTGGGCACCATTGTTTGTGAGGATGACTTACTGGAAGAAAGCCAAGCACGTTGCGCGAAGGTCATTTCAGAAGCCCTTCCCCACACTCCTGTTGTCGTGCTGGGCGGTGGACACGAAATTGCTTGGGCGTCATTCTCAGGGTTAGCCGAGTATTTTAAATCTCATCATCCAGAGAAAAAGCCCAAAATCGGTATCATCAATTTTGATGCACATTTTGATTTACGTGCTTTTGAAAGTCCACTGGCAGATGTGAAGCCGAGCTCGGGTACGCCTTTTAATCAAATTCAGCACTTTTGTCAGAACAATGACTGGTCTTTCCATTACGCATGCTTAGGCGTTAGCCGCAGTAGCAATACACAAGCATTATTCCAAAAGGCAGATGAACTTAACGTCTGGTACGTTGAAGATCATCAACTCAGCTATTTAAACCACAACGATCATCTGATGCAGCTACAACGTTTTATCGACGATTGTGACTATCTCTATCTCACTATTGATTTAGACGTATTCCCTGCGGCAACAGCTCCAGGGGTAAGCGCCCCCGCAGCTCGTGGGGTGAGTTATGACATCATCTCGCCGTTCTTAGAGAGAGTTCTTCACTACAAAAATAAGCTGATGCTAGCCGACATCGCAGAGTATAACCCGAATTACGATATCGATAGCCAAACCGCGCGATTAGCGGCTCGGTTGTGTTGGGACATCACCACCGCACTAGCAGACAAGCAACACAAAGCGTAGGATCTCACTAGAAAAATACACCTCAGTCTCATTTATACTCACGTTAAGCTCCACATCAATGTGGAGCTTTGGTCTATACTTAAAGGCAATGAAAGTAAACGAAACAACGGTTATAATCGATAAATTGTCACTGGATGGACCATTGGCAAACCCCGTTTCGCATATAATCCCTGACAGTTATGGTTACTACGTATAAATTATGTTTCTAACACCTTATTTTTCAAACACTAATCACCAATTTCAATTCACTCGCGAACAAGCTAGCCACTTTGCTAAGCGTGTAGCGGGTGATTTCAACCCTATTCATGATGAAGATAACAAGCGCTTCTGTGTTCCTGGCGACCTACTCTTTGCAGTTTTATTAAGCAAAGAAGGCATCAGCAAAAAAATGCGTTTTAAGTTCTCAGGTATGGTAAGCGATGGTGTTGGTCTGCATATCGAAAATAAGTGTGAGAAAGAAAGCGCCGTGATTGATGAGGCGGGCAAAGAATATTTGCATATGTCTCGTGAAGGCGAAACCAATCACGATGCAGCGTTTATTGAACACGTTGTCACAAACTACGTTCAGTTTTCTGGGAAAAACTTCCCACACATCATGGTTCCTCTCATGGAAGAACAACAAATGATGATCAACTGCCAGCGTCCATTAGTGATTTATGAAAGTATGGAAGTTGAGTTTTCTCGCCTTGATCTCACCCACCCAGAAGTAGAATTTACAGGCGCAACTTTCGACGTTGAAGGTAAGCGCGGTGTGGTTACCCTGAACTTTGCATTCAAAGAAGATGGCATTGTGGTAGGCACTGGTATCAAGCGTATGGTTGCGAGTGGCTTGAAGCCTTACGACCAAGATGCGGTAGATGATTTGGTTGAACGCTTCCATGCACGTAAAGACGCATTTTTAGCAAAGTTCACTGAGGCGGCCTAATCAAGGACTGCCCAAATTATAACGTAATTTGAGATTATTCTTGCGGCGACGATTTAACAAGTCGTCGCAGTTAATCTTTTCTGTAAAGTGATTCCTACTCGTAAAACCCCTCTCTACCAAACGCTTCTCGCTCATCGTGCCAGAATAAACGTCATCGCTTAAAGACCATCTAAACGTCTTTGCACGAGTGCACCTACCTGTACAATCCCCTATATCCAACGGTGCACACGATTTTTATATTTCAGATACTCGTCGCCAAACAATCGCTCTAACGCTCGTTCTTCCGGTTTGATTTGATATCGATTCATATAAGACACAAATAAAATGCCGCAAGGAATAACACTTAAGTGCTCCCACCAGAGCCCCAATGCGATGATCAATAGTAACAACGCTAAATACATTGGATTGCGTGTATAGGCAAAAACGCTAGTATTAACGACAGAAGAGGCCGCTTCTGGCTTGACTGGGTTAACTGTCGTCTTTACTTTGCGAAACTCGTACACGCCAGCAATGCCAATAAATCCAGATAAAATAACAAGCGCCGAAACCACGAAGTCGTCGAAAGGCACATGAATCATAAAACCAGGCGTGACTTCTTTCACACAGTACATGATTAGGGTGACCAGTAAAAACACCGCAACAGGTGGTATTTTGAGTTCAAGCTTTCTCACGTTTCAAATCCTTTGCAGTCCGAAGTTATACATTTATAAAGTTGTAAGCGATGAGCCACTAAAAAGCCCAGCGTGACTGGGCTTTATGGCTAGATTGCTATATCAGTGTATTAAGAAGCGAGTTATAGCAAAGTTAATAGCGCTTGCACCGGGTGTTTTGGTTTGGTTCCTTCAAAGCGTTTCACTTGACTTCGACAAGAATACCCCGTGATCAAACACCGCTCGTTATCCAATTTATCTAAATTTGGCTTCCAGCTTAGGTTATAAATGTCTTTAGACATCTGTAACTTGTCGACCTCATGCCCAAAGGTACCAGCCATCCCACAACAACCAACAGGCACCGTAGTAAGCCTTGCGCCAAAGTGGGCAAAAATCGCCCCCCACTCTTTTTCCGCATTGGGAAGTTTGGTCTTCTCAGTACAATGCGCGAACAAGTACCAGGGTTCACTCTGAGTTGAATCCGCTTTGGTAAACTCAGCGAGTCGCGGGTACAACCACTCGTGCGCGGTTAAAACATCAAAGTCACCACGTTTACTGCCCAAAATTTCTTCGTACTCATCGCGATAGCATAGTACTAGAGCAGGATCGACACCGACCATCGGAATATTGAGTTCCGCCACCATAGACAAAAACTTAGAGGTATCCATGGCCGTATCTTTGAACTGTGCTAAAAACCCTTTGATATGCTGAGCTTTGCCATTCGGTTTAAACGGCAGCATCACCGGGTTCATACCCAGTTTCTTTAACAGCTTAACAAAATCTTCCACAACATCCGCATCGTAATAACTCGTAAACGGGTCTTGAACGATCAAAACATGCTTGTTTCGTTCTTGCTCAGACAGGCCATTTAAGCGTTGCAAGTCGTAAGGCGTGGCTAAAGACTCAATACGCTTTTTCAATGTCGGCACGGACAACAACGGCGCATCCACATAACCGACCGTCGAAGCGGTTAAGCTCTTCACCCAAGATTGCTTTAAGACACCATTGACCACACTCGGCGCTTTCGCCATCAGCGGTAACATGGTTTCAATGTTCGCCACCAAGTAATCCTTCGCCGGACGCTGATAACGTGAATGGTAAATATTGAGAAAACGCGAGCGGAAACTCGGTACGTCCACTTTGATTGGACACTGGCTTGCACACGCTTTACATGCCAGACAGCCATTCATAGCTTCATAGACTTCATGAGAAAAATCATACTCGTGACGTCGATTTACCGTATGGCGAACGCGATCGATCATGGATTTAATCGAAGATTTGTTTTCCAGCGTCTGCTTTTCTAAGTCAAGAATATCGATGCCTTGTTCGGTCAACTGACGTAACCATTCGCGAACTAGACCAGCGCGCCCTTTCGGAGAATGACGACGATCAGCAGTAACCTTCATCGATGGGCACATTGGTGAACTGGTATCGTAGTTAAAACACAATCCGTTGCCGTTACATTCCATCGCTTGCTTGAAGCTATCGCGGACTTGTACGTCAATCTGACGATCGAAATAGCCACGTTTAGTATCCGTAACCTTAACCAACTCAGCATCGCTATTTAACGGCGTACAAATTTTACCCGGGTTCATCTTGTTGTGAGGGTCGAATGCGGCTTTCACACGACGCAATTCGGTGAACAACTCTTCGCCGAAGAATTCCGGGCCATATTCGGAGCGATAACCTTTACCATGCTCACCCCACATTAAACCGCCATACTTCGCCACCAGCTTAACGACTTCGTCAGAGATTTCATGCATTAAGGCTTCTTGTTGGGGGTCACACAAATCTAACGCTGGACGCACATGCAATACTCCCGCATCAACGTGACCAAACATACCGTAATTCAGTGATTTACTATCGAGAAGCTGACGGAATTCAGCAATAAAATCCGCTAAGTTTTCTGGTGGTACACAGGTATCTTCTGCAAATGGGACGGGTTTAGCCCGACCTTTTGCCGCACCAAGTAAGCCCACCGCTTTTTTACGCATGTTGTAGATTCGATCAATGCTCGACAAGTCATTACAGACTTGGTACCCGATAATACCGGCCTCTTCACTTTCAAGCATGGTGTCTAGCTTAGCGGTAAGGGCCGCGACTTGTGAGTCGATTTCTTCTTCGTTCTCACCCGCGTACTCAACGATGTTGATGCCCAGCATTTCTTTATTCGGTACATCCGTGATTAAATCGCTCACCGTATGCCAAACAATATCTTGTTTTGCTAGGTTAAGCACTCGGGAATCCACGGTTTCCACTGACATTGCGTTCGCTTGTACCATCAGTGGCGCATTTCGCAATGCCGCGTCAAAACTGTTGTACTTCACGTTCACCAAAGTACGTACTTTCGGAATCCGAGTGAGGTTCAGTTTGGCTTCCGTAATGAATGCTAATGAGCCTTCTGCGCCACACAATACGCGAGTAATATCAAAATGGTCATCGTCTTCATTCAGCGCATTTTTAAGATCATAACCGGTTAGAAAGCGGTTTAACGGTGGGAACTTGTCATTAATTTGTTGGCGCTTTTCTCGGCATACTGATTCAGTCACATTTAAAGCGGTTGCCGCAAACTCGCCTTCGCTAGGGAAACCATGAGACAGGTCTGACTCTAAAATTGAGCCATCAGCGAATACAGCTTGCAATGACAGAACATGATCTGACGTTTTTCCGTATTTCAGCGAGCCCTGACCTGAGGCATCCGTATTGACCATACCACCGATCGTGGCTCGGTTACTGGTTGATAAGTCCGGAGAGAAGAAATAGCCATAAGGTCGAACTGCATCATTCAATTGATCTTTAATGACACCAGTTTGAACGCGTACCCAGCCTTCTTCTTCGTTAATCTCCAACACTTTGTTCATATGACGAGATAGATCAACCACCACCCCTTTGGTCAGTGACTGTCCATTGGTTCCAGTACCACCACCGCGCGGTGAAAAAGTGACTCGTTCGTATTTTTCTTGGTTGCTGAGTTTACCTATCAGCGCAACGTCTTGTGTCGTTTTAGGGTGAACAACTGCTTGAGGAAGTTGTTGGTAGACACTGTTATCGGTAGCGACTGCGAGTCGACTTGAATATTGGCTCTCGATATCGCCGGTAAATCCTGCTTGTTCAAGTTCTTTTAAAAACTTGAGAACGAGCGGGTCAACATCAGTTTGCGAGTGTAATCTTGGTAACATTTGCTTCCTGCCCCTACGGCGCTGATCCCATCAGCTACGGGTTATTTAATTATTTTGCGCATTCTACACCCTGGCTTTTGCTAACGCTGAATGACGAGCAAAGGAGCAAAGGAGCAAGAATGGCGGGATATTCTTTGATTCATGTAACTTTACAACATTTAAAAAAGCGATCAAATCAGAATCTCACAACAATAATTAAACTTAAGCTTTATTTTTTTAGGTGTGATGCCGTACATTGGGTGAACACAGTATGTCTATATGAGCTTTCAGAATGAAAAAAAATAAAATAGTGACAACGGAAGATATTCTTCTAAAACTTTGCCAGTCGGTGTCTGGCGTTTTAACTTCAGCCACCTCCTCTCAGGTAAACTATTCCGCGATGGTGCAAAAAATCAATAAAACGAGTCTCAAGCCTGACTTTGGTTGTTTTGTTCTATTTGATGGTGGGTTTACAGGTTTAGTGGTAATCAACTTTACGGCAAAAGCCGCGTTGGAAATTTACACCAACTACATGCGTAACATGGGCATGCCAGAAGATGAACTGGCGATTTCACACACCTCTGATGAAGTTGGCGATGTACTTGGAGAGCTCATGAATCAGTTAGTGGGTGATTTCACCAACAAAATCCGCAAAGAACTGCAAACCAATATTACTCAAAACCAACCAAAAATGCTGGCACTAAACAAACAGGTGATATTGCAAGTTGATACTAACCTTGATCGTCCTCAGGCGCGTCGTGTGACCTTTTCTACTGAAAACAACAACATCTTTTATCTCGAGCTTGCCATGGATAAAACGGAGTTTATTCAATTGGAAGAATTTGAGATTGCCGAAGACGAGAGCCCTGATGACATTTTAGAAGCGGCTCGTAAAAACATGGCAGAAAAAGCGTCTGTCCCATCGAGCAAAGAAGACGATGCCGATGACTTGCTAAACCAACTGGGGCTATAGCCAACTATCATTCTCATCTAATCACCCACAGCGCGGCTTCCTTAAGGATGTTGTGGGTGCTGATCGAACCACTCCTGTATTTCGTTTTTGTGTCAAAAAAGGTAATATGTCTGACTTCTTAAATTTTCTGTTTTCGTTACTGGTTGTCGATGGATAAACAAAAAGCTCTGAAAAAAATCGCCAAGTGCTTAGAACTGGGCAATTCCGCCAACGTCAATGAGGCAGCAAACGCCATCAAGATGGCTCATCGCCTGATGCTCAAATATGGTCTAGATAAAGACGATATTGAGTTTATTAAGATGGGGAAGACACAATCTTCTCACTTGTTGCCAGCGAATATTAGCTCGACCCTTTTACGCGTAATACGCGGAATCAATACCAAGTTTGGCGTTGAGGCGGTATTGCTCAATCACAAAGGGCTTAAACGTGTTGAGTTTATCGGTGAAGCCGATCGCGCCATCTTTGCTGCATTTGCATTTGATATTATCTACCGTGAAATGAACGAGAGCACTGGACAATTCCGTAACAGTTTTGCAGGCAGCGGTACCTCTTCACCGGAAGTAACTCGACGCGTTAACTCGTTTGTTTCTGGTTGGGTCGAGGGTGCCATTGAAAAACTGCCAGTGATCACGCCAGATGATGAGTCAGCAAACAAAATCAACGACTACATTGATAAAGAATTTCAAAATATCGATCGCGAAACCTTTAAGAAACAACTTAAAGAAGCCATGAAGAACCTGACTGCAGATTATGAAGTTGGCCTTAAAAAAGGAAGAAAGGTTTCCGTCAACCGCGGCGTTGACGGCGCGCAAGCACGAAAAATGCTCGATACCCCCTCCAAATAGGCTACCCTTTAACTTGAGCCAGCCCCGTAACCGGAAGCGTTAAGAGAATCTCGTACTTTTCTTGTCGCTTCTTACTTTGGCTTAACATAAATCAAAAACAACTCGTTAATAATCGACTTCAATAATCGCATTTGCCTTATTTTTATATGGAGATTTGCCCTTGAACAAGGTGTCTATTGCGCTGGCTCTTGTGCTAGCACTTACTGGCTGTCAAGCCACTCAACGTCAAAACGCAACAACGGGTGAGTACGAAACCAACTCTACAACACTCGGTGCCATTACCGGTGCTGTGGCTGGTGCTGCTATCGGCTTAGCTACTGGTGATAACGCTAAAGAGCGTCGCCAACGGGCATTGATTGGTGCCGCTGCCGGCGGTGCTACAGGAGCTGGCGTTGGTTACTATTTTGATCAACAAGAAGCTGCGCTGCGCCGTGAATTGAAAAATTCTGGTGTTCAAGTACAACGTGTTGGCGAAAACCAACTACTACTTCGTATGGAAAACGGTATTGGCTTTGACACGAACTCTTACCAATTAACCTCAAGCATTCATAATACGCTTCGCGGTGTCGCTCGTATCTTGGTTGAATATCCAGATACTAGCCTAGTGATTGACGGCTACACTGACAGCACAGGTCGTGAGTCTTACAACCAATCCCTTTCTGAACGTCGAGCTGAATCAGTTCGTCAATTCCTAGTCGGTCAAAATGTCGCAGCAGGCCGTGCTATTGCACGTGGTTATGGCCAACGTAACCCAATTTGCTCTAACAAGACAGCGGAAGGTCGTGCTTGCAACCGCCGTGTAGAAATCCAAATCTTGCCACTGAAGTAAATTGGTTGCACCATAGCAGGTAATATTCAGAGTTAACGGAGCGGGCCTAGTTATACTAGGCCTACATGCCTATGCTGTTAAGAGCTATTGCCCTTTTACTTACTGTCGTTTTTTATTTTGGTGGTAGTAGTTTTGCATCCCAAATGCCGACAACCGCTCAGAAGCAATTCGAACGTGCGCAACAACTCGCGCACGCTCCTAATGCTGATTCACCAGCCGACATCCGCTACTTGCTGAATCAGTCAGCACAGCAAGGTTACCTACCCGCTCAAAAACTACTAGCACAAGATTTTGCTTCGGGTGAACACGGTCCTATTGATAATACACAAGCGATCTACTGGCTAGCGTCAATCGCCTTAAACGATCCTGATGATCATGGTTACTTATTCGCACATTTTCTTGCTCACAAACAAAACAATCTAGATTCTTCTCACTTGATCGAAGCTTGGTACCAACTTGCAGCGTTAAACAATCCACAAGCGGAACAAGAGTACGCTCATTACCTAGAACAACGCTTTAACCAACTAAGAGAACGACAAGTCTCTGAAATAAAAGCACTTGATGAAGCCACCCAATCGGCAAAGGCTCCCCAATCAACCTCTCTGGTTAGTCTGAGTACAGATCAACTTGGCTTATGGCTAGCGGCTGGAGCCGCCGCTCTGCTGATCGGCGGCAGCGGATTGGGTTTTTACAAATATACGCATCATATTAAGCTCACAAAAGAGACCAACCAAGCGGCAGAACTTGCGATCAGAGTGAAAGAGCTGACATACGCGAATAAAAAGCTTAAACGTCAGTTAGAAACAATATTCAAAGAGTTTAAACAAACTAAAAAACAATCTGATAACCACTCTCTTGCTATCGCCTGTGCCATGTTCGGTTACACACCTCAAACCATTCCCAACACTCAGGCGATAAAACTTCGCTATCGCCAACTATCAAAACTTTACCATCCTGATGCCAAGGGCAGCGATGCGGAAATGACGCGTCTCAATCAAGCATTAAAAACCATTTTACAAAATGTTACACAAAAGTAATTTTCGACATACATAATTCAGCCGATGGCTTATGAACCCCGCAATATTGAGATTCGCAAACGATCTCTCTCTCAAATAAGTTAACAGACATTTAACTTCCCATTCTTTTTCAGCAATAATGCTATCTGTTGAATACACCTAACGACTCAAATTTAACTAGGTGGGGAGAAAATCAATGTTCACTAAAATCGGCAACTGTGATTGGTGCAAAAAAACAAGCCTCGTAACTCGTCTTGACTACTTAGACGGTAAACACAATAGCTCGTGCAAAGCTTGTTATGACATGGCTAAAATTGACGTTCGCTTATTTAATCAAGGCGAGATTCAAATGCGTGAACGCATGGCGCAAAAAGCAAGCTAACTCGTTGTAACATCAATGGACTGATTTTAAATGCGCCTTTTATAAGGCGCTTTTAGATCGTGGGGTGCTGACTTCTCGAATAGGTCTATTACCCCGTTGCTCTTCATGAACACGCCCCGTTGACTTCTACTCTCATCGACAGCCTCAAGGTTGACGATTCCGTCATAACGCCCTCTCCTACTCACCTAACCCGTCATCGAGATAAGAAAAAGCCAAGACGCTGTACCTTGCTAATTCAGAGCTCAGCTAACACACGCTGTTTTCGGTTAGACCACTGTATATACAGTGGTTCTTATGAGTAGATATCCCATCAATAATTCTATTTTCGTCACATTTTCCAATCATTATCAAACTTGTCACATTTAAAATAATAGCGAGAAAAATCAATAATATAAAAATAATAGCGAGAAAAATTAAATCAATATATGAGGAGAAATTGTATAAAAATTGGTTGATCAGGTGGCCAAAACAAACTACTGTATACACATACAGCATGTATAAAGGAACAGTAAGATGCAGTTACATAATCAAACCCATACATACTCACGCTACAATGTGTTGGCTCAAACAACTCAGCCAATGGATGTTTCTGAGCAGCTTCTAATGAAGTTAGCGGTATTATCCCAACAGCCACAATGGATTTTGTATACTGCTGAGTGCCCGCGTCCGGATTTTGACCAACTCACTGCTTCCAACATTTGCTGTAAAAACATTATTCAGATGAAACCCTCTCAGCAGCTTTCCGAGGTAGAAATTGTCATTAAGGCCATTCAATCAGGAAATGCCAGTGCGGTAGTTGCATCCAATAACATCGCCACTATGAATCAATCGATGCTGCGCGATATTGCACATCGCTATCAGTGTGAAGTCTTTTTCGTCGAAGGCAGAGTAAACCAGTACCACTAATTAAGATCGACGTTAACCATCCTGCACTCGCCTCCGATTAAAGGAGGCATTTTTTATCTACACTCAATTAATCTGTCGAAACTCAAGTGTCCACTCAAGTCGAGTACAAACAATTAAGGCAAACGTTTGCTTTTTCTCTGGAGAGTTCAAATAGTTCTGGTATGATGCCCACATTCGATTTATTCAGCCATGACTGCTCGCTGAATATCTTCTCTTTATGACGTTTGATTAAGATGATAGGAATGTCGCAATGAGCCTTGCCAATCAAGTACTTGCCGTCAATGACGACCTGCCAATTCGCACCCATAAACCCGTTCACAGTGGAAAAGTTCGCTCCGTTTACTGGTTAACAGAACAAGACAGCGCGCGCCTGATTAAAGAAAAAGGATACGATGTGGCACCAGACGCCCCATTGGCAATTATGGTGATTAGTGACCGCATTTCTGCTTTTGATTGCATATGGCATGCAGAGGGTGGCCTCCAAGGTGTTCCAGGTAAAGGGGCAGCACTCAACGCTATCTCTAATCATTGGTTTAAACTCTTCAAAGACAACGGACTCGCGGACAGCCATATTTTGGACATCCCTCACCCGTTTGTTTGGATTGTACAAAAAGCTAAACCTGTAAAAATTGAAGCGATTTGCCGCAAATACATTACTGGCTCTATGTGGCGTGCCTACGCAAACGGCGAACGTGAGTTCTGTGGTATCCAACTTCCTGAAGGATTAGAAAAAGATAAAGCGCTTCCAGAGTTATTAATGACGCCATCAACTAAGGGTATTTTGCAAGGTATTCCTGGTGTACCGGAAGCCGATGATGTAAACATCACTCGCCAAAACATAGTCGACAACTTTGACGCTTTTAACTTCTCTAGCGCCGACGATATTGCTCTGTACGAAAAATTGTTAAAAGAAGGCTTTAATGTCATTAGTGATGCGCTAGCCGCTATCGATCAAATCTTCGTCGATACTAAGTTCGAGTTTGGCTACGTGCAGGATGCTGCCGGCAAAGAAAAGCTCATTTACATGGATGAAGTAGGCACACCAGACTCTTCACGAATTTGGGATGCAAAAGAATACCAAGCTGGCAAAATTGTAGAAAATTCGAAAGAAGGCTTCCGTCAGTTTCTGCTAAACCACTTCCCTGATCCAGATATTTTATTAAATAAAGAACGCATGCCAGAGAGAGAAGCGTTAGCACGCGAGAACGCGCTGCCTGTTGAATCTTTGATGGACATATCGAAAACCTACATTGGCATCGCAGAAAAAATTACAGGTAAGACTCTGAATCTGAGCGATAACCCTAAAGCTGAAATCATTGATATCCTGAGCAAGGAATATGGATTGATCGACTGAGTTTTCTGACCAGAACAAATAACTTAGAGCAACAGCAATAACTCAGAACAACAGTAATAAAAAGTCCGCTATGATGCGGACTTTTTCTGTTGGCTTAATAAAATCAAAAAACAGTAACTTGAGTAGCAGAAATCTCCCACATCACTGTGACTGCAAATGTTCAAGAAAAATGCAGACCACATTAAAACTTGATGTTCAAAATATCTTGTTCTGTCGTGTCAACTTTTAGATGACTTCGATTTTCGATGTACTCAATTTGCTTGGCGTCCAATGCATAAGGCATCACAATGCGCAATTCACGCACGCCTTCATCCTGCGCTAATCGGGTTAAGCACACCAAGTTAGACTCATCACTTTGACGTGAAGACAACGACTTCAATGCTGCCTCCCATAACCGCTCTTCTGGGTTGATGGAATCTTGTATATTCTTCTTCCACATCAGTCCAAAAATGGGCGCAATGGTGGCGAAAGCTTCGAAGAAGGTCCATTTTTTACTTGCTGTTGCACCTAAAAAGCTGGTGTAGTCAAACTCAATACACGTTTTGCCTTGATGAACCATACGATGTCCTCAACACATTTAATTCAGACAATTCTAATATGATTCAACTATTTCGATATATCAATAGGATATAAAACAATCGTCTTTTATGCCCTAAAATACATGCAAAAGGAAATATTAAAACCAGATTCATAACAAGTCATGTACAGGTTCGCCATATAGGAAACCAATTGATTAATATTTCACGTTACAAAGTATAAATGAAGCAAATCTTCAGAGCCTTAGTAAGGCTCACGTTCAAATACCTTCATCGATTACACCCATAGTGATTCTTTTTGGATCTGTTTATTACTTGATATCAACAACGCGGCTTGCCTTTTTGTATTGGACTTTCCAGCCCGACCAGCGGGGTAACTCCCAACGTTTAGGATCCCCTTTTCGTTTACCTTGCAAGTGTATCACTTGGACCAATTTACGCGATGGATAGTATTCGATACTCAAAGTTAACTCTGGCAAAACAACGAGTAATGGGTATGTCTGGGCAAAGTCATCATATTCCCACTCAGGGATGCCAGAAAAAGGGAGGTCGTCTGGCTCAATTAATGCCATATCCTCAATATCTTCCACGCCTAAAGCTTTGAGCTGTTCGTTCAGCCAACCAGAAAACGTTAACGATTCCAACGCCACGTTATCTATCGAATCCGAGTTAAGTCCGAGCGTGTTGTATATCTTCCAGTGCTGGATTTGCTGTTTTCTCAGAGTGGCGAATCCAGGCCACAACGTTTCTTCTTCAATCATTTCGATAATGGAGTTAATCGCGACATCCCCTAGTAATGCTTGGTATTCAGTGCATATCGTTCTACCCGCATACACTAAGTGCATTGTCGCTCTGGGCGTGGCTTCTTCGTAATTTGTTTCCCCTTGCTGCCATTCGCCAAGCGGTAACTCTCTTAGCGTTTCCATCGAAATAGGCATCATTACCGACGCTAAATTCAACGTCTGTTTTACCCCTCTACCAGGCACACTATGGCTATCGAGTATTAATGCCGCTTCTTCCTTATCAGCGAAGCGGCTATGCCGTCCTATCACCATCTCCATCAAACCATTGCCTAGGGCATCTCGGCGACGCTGTCGGCGTACAAACACTAATTCCGGGTGTAGCGCTGCAATCGACTTGACCAATTCAGAGCGCCGATATCGTGTCGCAGCCTCTAAATCAGGTAATTCAAACACATCTCTCATTTGCTTTGATAAACCTTGAGCTTCATTCAAAACATTAGGATCAACCACTAACCCCGTAAACGACTCTCCACGAACCAAACGTATCATCAATGACGCATCACAACCTGCTTGCTCTTGCTGGGCTAATGCCTCGGCCGCTTCACCAGTTTGCAACTGATACAGTTGTGCAGGAACAGATAATGCGGCGGCTAAGTCAATCATTGCTTCTTTTTCGGCTTTTGCGGTTATTCGTGTAACAAGATCAGCAAACAGCGCATCGATTGGTAATGGATACACTTTGTGTCCATGCAGTGTAATTTCACCTTGTTCATCTATCGCTTCCATTGCCTGTAATGTTTGATAAGCCAGAGCGAGGGACTTTTCAGGTATCGGATCCAAAAATGTCAGCCTCGCAATGGGGTATCCACAACTCGCGGACGCCAATACGGGTTCGATTAATTCTTCTCGTTGCAACTCAGGAGGGGTAACGGACTCTAAAGGCGCATGCTCTCCAAACAAGCGAATACAAGTACCTTCTGCGATACGTCCTGCACGCCCCATTCGTTGAGCCGCACTGGCTTTGGAAATGTATGTTAGAGTCAGCGCAGTGCGACCATTACGTTGCAGCGTTCTACGCTCGAGTCCACAATCAATGACCACTCGTATATTTGGAATGGTTAGCGATGTTTCTGCAACATTGGTTGCCAACACGACTTTTCGCTGGTTTTGTGTATTCAGAGCTAGATGCCTTTCTTCGTCACTGACCGAAGCGTGCAATTTAACGATCAAGACATCTTTCAAGTGCTGGAGCATTTGCGCGCATTGCGTGATCTCTTTGCGCCCAGGAAGAAACACCAGAATATCTCCTTGCTCATCTTCGAGTGCTTCTGTGATTGCTCGAACCACTTCAACTTCGCAATCTTTTTTATTAGGCAAGTGACGACTGTCGCTCGAGCGGTGAACAACAGTGACTGGGTAGCAACGTCCTTCTGCGCGTAATCTCTTTGCACCTAAGTAAGAAGCAAGTTTTGCACCTTCTATGGTCGCTGACGTGACGACTACTCGATGGCGTTGCTCTTGCTTTAAGATGGCCGTTAATAGATCGATATCCCAGCGACGCTCATGAAACTCATCCACAATGACAATATCAAAATGCTCTAACTTATTTTCCGCGAACCATCTCAGCGCGACACCTGGTGTGGCAAAGACCACATCAGTATACTCATTAAAACAGGCATGGAGTTTGATAGCGTACCCTACTCGATGACCGAGAGGCTCTCCCGATTGTTGGGCAAGAAACTCAGCCAACGAAGTACAAGCAATTCGACGTGGTTCGATAACCAACACCCGACCATGTTTCGTGGCCCACATTGGTAATCGGGTTGATTTCCCTGACCCGGTCTCCGCCTCGATGACTAAGTGATTTTGTTGGATACTTTGGTCAAACTCGGCTTGTAAGCTATCAATAGGTAGTTGGAACATATAGCAGTGATTTAGATGGTGATGTGAAATTGCATTATACACAAACCGTTTTTTGATGCTTGGTTAAGCGAGCCGAGCTGAACCAAGCACACTTACACGCGATTCAAAGCAATACTTACTGATATTTGCATCATCAATTGACTACTTTCACGATATTACATTGATGTAAGTCAACGAATCTTTACAACTAAATGGTGATGCCGTTAAAATTCGTCCGCTCCTCTAACCCTACACAAGGCACCCAATGAACAACGATAAACGTCCTTTATACATTCCCTATGCGGGCCCAGCGCTTATGGCCACTCCTCTGTTGAACAAAGGTAGTGCATTTTCGGCTGAGGAACGCATCTCCTTTAACCTAGAAGGTCTGTTACCAGAAACAACAGAAACTATTCAAGAACAAGTAGAACGTGCGTACCAACAGTACACTAGCTTTGAAAGTGACATGGATAAGCATATTTATCTGCGCAACATCCAGGACACCAACGAGACATTATTCTACCGTTTAGTGCAGAACCACGTTTCTGAAATGATGCCAATCATCTACACACCGACAGTTGGTGCCGCGTGTGAAAACTTCTCTAATATTTACCGTCGTGGCCGCGGTCTGTTTATTTCATACCCAAACCGAGACCGTATTGATGATCTGTTAAACAACGCCGCGAACCACAACGTGAAGGTGATTGTCGTTACCGATGGCGAGCGTATCTTAGGTTTAGGCGATCAGGGCATTGGCGGCATGGGCATTCCAATTGGTAAACTTGCCCTGTACACGGCATGTGGAGGCATCAGCCCAGCTTATACCTTACCGATTGTTTTAGATGTCGGCACCAATAACCCACAACGTTTGGCAGACCCAATGTATATGGGTTGGCGTCACCCACGCATTACTGGAGCAGAGTACGATGCGTTTGTCGAAGAGTTCATTCAGGCCGTACAGCGCCGTTGGCCAGATGCATTAATTCAGTTCGAAGACTTCGCGCAAAAAAACGCAATGCCACTTTTGGAACGCTACAAAAATCGCATTTGCTGCTTCAATGACGATATTCAAGGCACGGCTGCTGTAACGGTTGGCTCTTTGTTGGCGGCATGTAAAGCAGCAGGTAGCCAACTTTCTGAACAGAGAATTACGTTCTTAGGTGCTGGTTCTGCAGGTTGCGGCATTGCCGAAGCGATCATTGCGCAAATGGTCTCGGAAGGTATCTCTGATGAACAAGCTCGCTCTCAAGTTTACATGGTCGACCGCTGGGGCCTGCTCCAAGAAGGTATGCCAAACTTACTCGATTTCCAACAACGGCTGGTGCAGAAACGAGTAAATACGGATAACTGGGAAAATGAAGGCAATGGTTTCTCACTACTTGATGTAATGCGTAACGCTAAGCCAACTGTACTCATCGGCGTATCCGGCGCTCCGGGTCTATTCAGTCAGGAAGTCATCCAAGAGATGCATAAGCATTGTCCTCGACCTATTGTCTTCCCATTGTCCAATCCAACGAGTCGTGTTGAGGCAACGCCGAACGATATCCTTCGTTGGACTAACGCAGAAGCGTTAGTCGCCACAGGTAGCCCATTTGAGCCTGTCGTTCACGAAGGTCGTAGCTACCCTATTGCCCAATGTAACAACAGCTACATTTTCCCTGGTATTGGGCTTGGTGTGTTGGCGGTTAACGCAAAACGTGTTACTGATGAAATGTTGATGGAGTCTAGCCGTGCTCTTGCAGAGTGTTCTCCTCTCGCTATCTACGGTCAAGGTGCGCTATTACCGCCATTGGAAGAGATTCATTTGGTATCCAAGAAAATCGCGTTTGCCGTTGCAAAGAAAGCCATTGCGCAAGGTGTTGCTTTAGAAATTACTGATGAAGCGCTGCACCAAGCCATAGAACAAGCGTTCTGGCAACCGGTGTACCGACGCTATAAACGTACCGCGTTCTAAATAATAAGACATTTTGAGCAGTAATTAAGCCCCTACTTGATAGGGGCTTTTGTTTTTTAAGCTGTTTTTAGCATTCTAACCGTATTTTGGCATAAATCGACTTCTCTCTTTTTATCTCTATCAGATATGATGTGAGCAGACTCTTTTATTTAAGGATATGGAACGTTTTGTTGTTTTCTCGCATAAAGTCAAAGTGGATCCCTAAGTTGTCTTTGAAAAGACTTGCTTTGATTTTGTCGATCGCTATTTTTAGCCTGTTTGTTTCCGTCATTGCCATTGACCGCTGGGTAGTGCTTCAAGCTAAAGACAAGATTTTTACCGATTATAACCAGCTACCTCAACACGAGGTGGCCGTCGTATTGGGTACCAGTAAATACATCGGCAAGACCCTCAATACTTATTATACTCATCGCATCAATGCAGCTATTGACCTTTATGACAAAGGAAAAGTAAAACAGTTTTTGCTTAGCGGTGACAACGCTCATCGCTCTTACAATGAACCGTGGACAATGAAACGTGATCTGCTTAAAGCCAACGTGCCGGAGCAATTTATCCATCTCGATTATGCTGGCTTTCGAACACTCGATTCCATTGTCCGAGCTAAGAAGATATTTGCTTCGGAGCGCTTCCTGATCGTGACGCAGCGCTTTCATTGCGAACGAGCGCTCTTCATTGCTGATGCGTACAACATCGACGCACAGTGCTTTGCTGTCGCAGGGCCGGAGGCAAACACCCAGATTGTGTCAATGCGAATGCGTGAACTCCTTGCCCGTGTAAAAGCATTCTTAGACCTTTATATCATTAACACTCAGCCTCGATTTTTAGGCCCTAAAGAACCGATCATTGCCGTCAAAGAGCCTCGGGAAGAGAGACAAATACCGATAGAATAAAAAGGTAACAATTTTGTAAAAAGAAATGGGTAGTGATCTACCCATTTCCAATTATTCACTTCACATTTTCTTATTTTCTCTACGATTCAAGCCAAAATCCTTGCCGCATTCACAGTAACATTTATTCAACGAACACCTACAAGTTAGTTACTTTGCCATAAAAAATCGATAAAAAGGCAATGCAAAAGGAGCACAACCCATGACCGCACTCGCTGTGACATTGAAGAATTGGTTCTTCACCCGCAACAGCATGATATTGAACGCAAATATTCTGTTGTTCATTATCTTGTTTAACACCCTACCTTTCGATCTAGAGATCAGAACAGGCCTGAGTATCTTAGTTTTTATCGCCATACTTTGGTTAACAGAAGCGATACACGTCAGTATCACGGCATTACTGATACCGTTACTTGCGGTATTTCTCGGGGTGTTCAATACCCAAACCGCACTCAACAATTTTTCTAACTCAATCATTTTCTTGTTTTTAGGTGGCTTTGCCCTTGCCGCTGCCTTACATAAACAGAAATTAGACCAAGCAATTGCCGACAAAGTACTCTTGCTGGCTCGCGGCAAAATGTCGGTCGCTGTTTTCATGCTGTTTGGTGTTAGTGCGGGTTTGTCGATGTGGATCTCTAACACCGCCACGACAGCAATGATGTTGCCGCTCGTATTGGGTGTAATGACAAAACTGGATGCAAAGAAAAGCCACAGCACCTATTTATTCGTCTTACTTGGTATTGCTTATAGTGCCTCGATCGGTGGCATTGCGACGCTAGTAGGTAGCCCTCCAAACGCGATTGCAGCGGCAGAGGTAGGCTTGAACTTCACAGAGTGGATGGAGCTTGGCTTACCGATCTCTATGCTATTAATGCCAATTGCAATTTTTATTCTTTACGCAATGACTAAACCTGACTTGAGCCACAAGTTCGAGCTGGATCATAAGCCGGTAGAATGGACCAATGGCAAAAAGATCACCTTGGCTATTTTCCTACTGACCGTGACATTGTGGATCTTCAGTAAGCCAATTAACGCCATGCTGGGCGGGTTCGCCAAATTTGATACTCTGGTTGCTATCGGAGCCATACTGCTGCTTGGTGCATCTCGCGCAGTTGAATGGAAGGATATTGAAAAGACGACCGATTGGGGCGTGCTGATTCTGTTTGGTGGTGGTATCTGTTTAAGTAACATTTTAAAAGAGACGGGGACAAGTGTCTTCCTCGCACATAGCTTATCAGGATTTTTGGAGCAAGCAGGTATACTTCTCACCATTTTAGCGGTTGTCGCCTTTGTGGTATTTCTCACTGAGTTTGCAAGTAACACCGCTAGCGCTGCATTGCTTGTCCCCGTTTTTGCCACCATTGCAGAAGCACTAGGTATGTCTCCGGTCATCCTGTCAGCGTTAATCGCGGTTGCTGCATCTTGCGCCTTTATGTTGCCAGTCGCGACCCCTCCTAATGCCATCGTATTTGGTACGGGTCATATTAAGCAAAAAGAGATGATGCGTATCGGTCTGGTACTCAACATTGTATGTATTGGCGTTTTAACACTGTTTGCATGGATATTCTGGTAAAAAGAACTCAACAATTTTAGCACTACACTGCTGGCAACTGGCATCAGTTAAAGTCCAGCAACTCCCCCTTTGGTGGTCGTTCGACCACCATTTTTTGGGTTTTGTTATTCGCGACCAACCATACCTACTCAAACCTGAAGTAAACGATCCATACCAATCACAGTAAATAAGTGCTCATAAATAGAGTAGGAAAAATGCTTGAGAACGAGGCGAAATTTTACGATAAGTCGCTATTCTACAATCAACTTAGTTTGTAAACGAACAAGCCAACGAAGTTATCGAGTATTTTAACTAGTTACAATAACCAGTTATTTACTACGATTTGCATCACAACCAGACACCTTAAAATCAACTTCAATTCGATTGCGTCCATTTCTCTTTGCTTTGTACAGTGCTTCATCCGCTCGGGCGATACTTTCCGTTACACTCTCATTGTGCAAGTTCGCGACACCAATACTGCACGTGAGTATTTCTCCGTGAACCCAAATATGTGCGCTGACTTTTTTACGAATTTTTTCGGCCTGACTGATCGCGTACTCAATATTCGTACTCGGACAAAAAACGACAAACTCTTCCCCACCCCAACGAACAAGCTTGTCACCCGTGTTCAGAGCGCCCGCTACAACCATGACGAATTCGCGAAGAATATCATCTCCTATCTGATGGCCAAACGTATCGTTGACTGTTTTAAAATGGTCAATATCCATGTAAAGAATGGACAAGGCATCATTTTTTCTCCTCAGATGTTTTGATTGTTCATCAAGCCAATTCCGTACAGCATGGCGATTCATCGCACCAGTTACGGCATCACGATGAGCAAGCTCTGCAAATTCATTGTTTTTTTCCCGTAATGAACTATTCACTTTTTCCAAGTGGCGATGGCGTCGCATCGCGTTCGCGTACGCGCGTCGATTGCGATGTAACTCATTTAACGAAAAAGTCAGCCCTAACATCATCCAAACAAACACTAACCACAGCAGCAGAGTTTCTAGCGAAAAATATTGCCCTTCTAGTTCTATCTTTTCAAAGATGATCTTGTGTTTACCTAAAGGAGCGCTTGCTCCAGTGGCAATGTCAATCCGGGTAATATTGGTAAACTCGGGGGCCGAATGTTCGATGGCGACTTTATTGTCGGCTAGCCACCAAGTCATAACTTGCAAATTCTCAATGGGAATTTCAATCATTTCACCAAAATCGGAGGGAGAAAACTGCATGCCATTATACTTGATGGTGTATTCATCATCGGGATTAGAATACTCTGGGTTGTAGTTTCTCAAGTACAAACGCAGCGCTTTCTTTTGCTCATCATCTCCGGCCTGTTCATAACGCAACTTGAGCCGAATAGTATGATAGCTAGATAAGTCTAGACCTTGCGTTGCATTCACTACATCGGTATATATCGAAATACCACAATACGGCCACGCGTACTGGTCTTTTTTGATGTCGCAGTTCAAAGTAATACTTTGTTGATCGATACTTATTTCAGCCTCGCTGACTCCACCTTCGTCTGAATCTTTGGTCGCATAAAAGTTGAACCTATCAGGCGTAATCTCCAGTTTACGTGTATCACCAAACAGGTAATAGAAGATGACCAGCAATATGGTACCAATAGAAAGAGAAAAGATGAATTTATGTATCTTGCTCATGGGCAGTAAAACCTAAATTAGCGTTGCGTAACACAGGGTGGTTAACGAATGAGGTTTGCTCACTTGACCTTTTACTGTTGCGTCCTGGCGGAGAGTTCATTTTTAGTTAACATGTTTACTTTGGGTAGATTAGGCCAACAACGCAAGCAGGATTCCCCTACAATTTTGTAGGATTAGTAACTATTAAAATGAATTGCGTATCACTTCACGCAACGCGTGAGATCAGCAAAAACTGTCGGTGATAAATTACCCTATCACTCACCTCCCCCTGCCCCTTGCCTTATGATCAGTATATACTGTGCAAAAACATAATAATGGGTAATGTCATGTCAATAATTGCTTCCGGTACCTTGAATAAAATGCGAGCGTCACTCGATGGTACTGTCAGCTATCGTCTTCCTGTCGGTGAAGAGGAAGTCGATCTTTCACCTTATCTGGGTCAATCACTGACTCTCACTCACACTGGCAATATTTATTGTTGCTCATGCGGTAAGAAAACCAAAAAAAGCTACTCGCAAGGCCACTGCTTTGTGTGTATGAGAAAACTTGCCAGCTGCGATATGTGCATCATGAAGCCTGAAACGTGTCACTATGACCAAGGCACATGCCGTGAGCCACAATGGGGGGAAGAAAACTGTATGGTGGACCATTTCGTCTACCTTTCCAACACATCAAGCTTGAAGGTTGGCATCACCCGCCATACGCAAATTCCAACACGCTGGATAGACCAAGGCGCGACGCAGGGTTTACCCGTATTCAGAGTTAAGACGCGTCACATTTCGGGTTTGATTGAAGTCGAGCTAGCGAAACATATCGCTGACAAAACGAACTGGCGCACACTACTGAAGGGCGACGGTGAGCCAATTGCTCTGCAAGATCGTTTTGCAGAGCTACTGCCACTAGTAGAAGAAAAAATTGCAGAAATCAGACAGCAGTATGGAGAGGATGCGATTGAAGTTCTGAGTGAGAGCATCACAGATCTAAGTTATCCGGTGGAGCAACACCCAACGAAAATCACCTCACATAATTTTGATAAGAATCCGGTTGTGACTGGGATTTTGCAAGGCATCAAAGGTCAGTACCTCATCTTTGATACCGGTGTGATTAATGTTAGAAAGTTCACATCCTACGAAGTCGAAGTCAGCGCATAGTTCTTACTCATAAGTTTGCTTACTGTACTCCGGCATAATACAAAAAAGCTCGAGCCAATTGCTCGAGCTTTTATTATCAGCAATGCTACATATCTAAGATGTTTTCCAGTACATCAAACAACATGTCAACTTCTTCAACGGTGTTATAGTGCATACAACCAATTCTTACCACGCCTGATTTTTCAATCCCAAGTTGACGTACTAAGCCCAATGCATAGAAGTGTCCATTCCAAACACAAATGTTGTGTTCTCCTAAAGTTTTAGCGATAAACTCCGGAGGATACTTGTCAAACGTGACAGCGAACGTTGGCGTACGACGCTGACTATCGTCATCGTCGATTCCAAGTAATGTCACACCACTAAGCCCACGTAATCGTTGTAAAAAGCGAGCACTCAGTTGCTGCTCATGCTGATTATAAATCGCGTAACTTTGTTCGAGCCTTTGACGAAGTGTAAGCCCTTTGTCTCCGAATTGAGCAAGATATTCAATCGCCGCAGAAACTCCAGCTAGACCTTCGAAACTTTGCGTTCCGGTTTCAAACCGGCCAGGGCCTATGTTCGTCGCAGGTTCGACTTTATAAGGTTTAATACTGTGTAGCCACTGATCCGCTACGTAAGCGATTCCTACATGTGGACCGAAGAACTTGTAAGCAGAACACGCTAAAAAGTCACATCCCAATGATTGAACGTCAATCAGATGGTGCGGGGCATAATGAACGGCATCCACATAAACTAAAGCACCGACCTGATGTGCCATTTCAATAACACGCTGCATCTCGACAATCGAACCCGTGGTGTTAGACGCATACGTCACTGCCACTAAACGGGTTTTATCCGAAAGTAAGCGTTCAAAATGCTCAAGATCTAAGGTGCAGTCCAATTCGTTAACCCGCACCTGATGCACTGTTACGTTCTTGTCCTCAGCCGCTTGCTGCCAACTTGACACATTTGAATAGTGATCCAATGACGTGACAATGACTTCATCACCCTCTTGCCATTCACGACTGATCGCCCGACTTAATTGAAAAGTCAGCGTTGTCATGTTCGCCCCAAATACGATATTCCCAGACGACGGAGCGTTCAGCAGTGCTTGAGCTGACTCACGCGCATTTTGCATGATATCGACCGTCTTTTGGCTGGAAAAATAGTGACCGCCTAAATTGGAGTTAAAATGCCCAAGGTACTCAACCATGGCGTCCAACACCGATTGCGGCACTTGGGAACCACCGGGCCCGTCAAAAAAAGTGACCGGCTTATCGTTGTGGTACTGAGACAACGCCGGAAACTGTTGTCTGATATGATTAAGATTGAAGTCCATTTTGCTTATCCGTTGCCGTAAGTACAAACAAATCCATGTGACCCGCTTGGTCATCAATCACCGAGCGAATTGGACAAGCGTTGTGCCAAAGTTTGCTGTCTGCCAACATCGCCACCTCTCCGTTTTCCAGGACTTTACGGAAGAAAGGGGCTTGGTTATGGCTACTGTATAGCAAAATGTCACCACCAATGATGTTATGACGGCGCACACCTACCATTGCAATATGATCGAAACCGTCTTGATGTACGCCTTCTGGTGCAACTTGAGTTTCATCTCGGAGTGCGGTAATTCGGATTTGATGAACTTCGATTTCTTGTCCATTGGAGAGAGCGTTCGCATTCACGAACACCTCACACATTTCTCTAAAACCAGCACTATTGAGTATGGTCTTTTCAATCGGTTCAAACTGGCGAATCACATCCCCTTGAAAGTGGTTGATCTCCGAAGACTGGACAAAGTGACTTCGATTAAGATCAACAACATCGCCATTTTCAAACTTAACGACCGAATAACGCCGTAATCGATATTGACCATCAGCATGATCAGTATGTGGAAGTTGATCAAACGATGGTGAAAGTTGCTCAATCGCGGACATACTGAGTTGTGTTAAATGCAGAGTGTTTTCGCGTGAATGTAACATCATTGGCTCCTTTAATGAGGTACATTTATTTAACATTTATTTCACATACTAGGTTACGCAAATATTCTGCAATTGCCAGCTTTTAACGTTGATAGCTTCAACAAAAAACAAAAAATAAGACAAAGAACCATAAAAACTTACATACACAGCACCATACTTCAATTTATCATCTAAGCGATATTTGAAACTAGTGTTCTACACTACAAATAGAATTTTATGCTAGAAGCTAACTTCATTACATCATCTGTAAGCCCGTTCTAATCTATAACCAATTATTCGATCACAATCATTGTTTATACTTTTAATGACATAAGAATTTCCATACAATCAACTTAATGTTCAGCCCTTTTTGGAGCCATAATGAGCGACGTAAAACATTGTAAACTATTAATTCTTGGTTCTGGTCCAGCGGGGTATACCGCTGCCGTGTATGCAGCGCGTGCTAATCTAAATCCAGTACTGGTGACCGGAATGCAACAAGGTGGTCAGTTGACCACAACTACCGAAGTTGAAAACTGGCCGGGCGATGCTGAAGGTTTGACTGGTCCTGACCTGATGGAACGCATGAAAGAACATGCAGAACGTTTTGAGACAGAAATCGTCTTCGATCATATTAACCAAGTAGAACTCACCCAACGTCCGTTTCGCCTTAAAGGTGACTCTGGTGAATACACTTGTGACGCTTTGATCATTTCTACCGGCGCATCCGCGAAATACCTTGGACTGGATTCAGAAGAAGCCTTTAAGGGACGTGGTGTATCAGCGTGTGCTACCTGCGACGGCTTCTTTTACCGGAATCAGAAAGTGGCAGTGGTTGGTGGTGGTAACACTGCCGTTGAAGAAGCGCTTTACCTTTCAAATATTGCATCAGAAGTTCACCTAATTCACCGTCGCGATTCATTCCGAGCTGAGAAGATTTTAGTCAACCGCTTAATGGATAAAGTAGAGAGCGGCAATATTGTCCTTCATACCGATCGTACTCTTGATGAAGTTCTTGGCGATGACATGGGAGTTACCGGAGTCCGCATTAAAGATGTGAAGAACGGCTCAACGGAAGACATCGATGTCATGGGTGCCTTCATTGCGATTGGCCACCAGCCCAATACGCAGATCTTTGAAGGGCAATTGGAGATGAAAGATGGCTACATCATCGTTCAATCAGGCCTAGACGGCAACGCCACTCAAACCAGCATCCCCGGCGTATTTGCCGCTGGTGACGTGATGGATCATAACTATCGCCAAGCAATTACCTCCGCCGGAACTGGCTGTATGGCTGCATTAGATGCAGAACGGTTTTTGGACGCACTAAACGATAAGTAACTCGTCATTTTATGCCATAACCTTAAAACCCAGCGGTATTCCCGCTGGGTTTTATTTTGTATACTACCCCCTCAATAACACAATGAATATTAAGCCTTCATAATGGATAAGAAAAAGCAAAGCAGCTTGAACAAGTGGCTGAAGCAACAAAGTAAGTTAGCCAAACGCTGGCTTATGATTGCTATCGGCCTAGGCGTACTGTCAAGCGTGTTTTTATTGGCTCAAGCAGCCCTGCTCGCCTCCATTCTTCACCAACTTATCATCGAACAAGTCGATAAAAGTGAACTCATTTGGCACTTCGGCGGCTTGATTGGGGCGGTAATGGGTCGCGCAGCATGTAGTTGGGGTCGTGAAGTCGCTGGTTACCGCTGCGGAGAGCAGATCCGAGTATATATTCGCCAGCTTATTTTAGATAAAGTCCATAAGCTCGGTCCTGCCTATATCAAAGGTAGACCAGCTGGCAGTTGGGCAACCCTACTGCTTGAACAAGTGGAAGACATGCAGGACTTTTTCTCACGCTATTTGCCTCAGATGTCACTGTCTGTTTTCGTGCCTTTTATCATTCTGATTGTGGTATTCCCCGTCAACTGGGCTGCGGGTTTAATTTTCCTACTGACCGCACCTCTAGTGCCAATCTTCATGGCTTTGGTCGGCAGAAAAGCGGCAGAAGCAAACCGAAAAAACTTTAAAGCAATGCAGCGCCTATCTGGTCATTTTTATGATCGGCTACAAGCACTGACAACGATTCGACTATTTGACCGAGTAGAATCAGAAACCGAGGTCATGAAAGGCGCATCAGAAGTATTTCGTACTCGTACGATGGAAGTACTCAAAATTGCATTTCTCTCTTCAGCTGTACTCGAGTTTTTTACTTCTATCTCTATCGCGATTACCGCCGTTTACTTCGGATTTAGTTACATCGGCGAGTTAAACTTTGGGTATTACGGGGCCACTGTGACATTGTTTTCTGGGCTTTTAATTCTCATCCTTGCGCCTGAGTTTTATCAACCTTTACGTGATTTAGGGACCTTCTATCACGCGAAACAGCAAGCGGTAGGTGCAGCAGAAAATATTGTCGAGTTTCTAAACCTTGAAGTGGACCACGTTAAAGATGGCAGTCAAACATTGGATACTACGGGCCCTATTCAAGTAGAAGCGAACGACTTGATCATTTTTAGTCCAGAAGGTAAACAGCTTGTCGGGCCGGTCTCTTTTCAACTAGAAGCCAACAAAAGTACCGCTATCGTCGGACCAAGTGGTGCCGGAAAAACCAGTTTAGTAAATACGATTCTTGGTTTTATGCCATATCAAGGTAGTCTAAAAGTTAACGGCTACGAACTTTCTCTGCTCGACTTAAGTACTTGGCGTTCAACGATAAGCTGGATAGGTCAGAACCCGACCCTTTTGCATGGCAATATCCGCGATAACATCACACTAGGAAAGCAAGGCATTCAAGACAGTCAAGTCAACAGCGTTCTAGAAGATGCGCATGCAACTGAGTTCGTCAGTATGCATGGCTTGGACTATCCAATCTCCGATCGTTCTGGTGGTCTATCAGTCGGTCAAGCTCAACGTTTAGCGCTCGCGCGAGCGATGTTGCAGAATGGACGATTTTGGCTTCTCGATGAACCCACCGCGAGCTTGGATGCACGGAGTGAAAAATTAGTCATGGATGGCATCAATAAATACACTCAAACGTCGACGAATTTAATGATTACTCACCAATTGACACCGCTACAAAACGTTGATCAAATCTTGGTGATGCAATCCGGCACGATAGTACAGCGTGGCAGTTATCAAGCGCTGTCCACAGAGGACGGACTGTTTAAAGAAATGTTGGAGTCGAACGTAGCCCATCAACAATCAGACAAGGGGAACTTAGATGCGTGATTTACTCCCTTATCTAAAACTGTATAAAAAACATTGGTTTGGACTTTCCCTTGGCATGCTTCTGGCGTTTCTTACACTAGCGGCATCCATCGGATTGTTGACGTTATCAGGTTGGTTTATATCCGCTGCAGCCGTCGCAGGTTTGACTATTGCGCGCGAAACCTTCAACTATATGTTGCCTGGCGCTGGCGTTCGAGGCGCGGCAATGTCCCGAACAGCAGGTCGTTGGGGTGAACGCGTTGTGAGCCATAACGCGACATTTAAGCTATTAACGGACTTGCGTATTTTCTTCTTTCAAAAGCTGACTCCGTTGATTCCAGGTCGTATTGGCAACTTGCGCGATGCAGACCTTCTTAACCGCTTAGTTGCAGATATCGACGCAATGGATCATGTCTATCTGCGTCTAATCAGCCCTGTCGTCATTGGCGCACTCGGCATACTGTGTTTAACCGCTGTTCTGACGTTTTTCGATTGGCATTTAGCACTATTATTGGGTGCTATTCTCACCATCATGCTATTTGTCTGGCCCGTGCTCTTTTACAAGCTAGGGAAACGTAATGGCGAACATCTGACGCAGAATAAAGCGCAACTTCGTATTGCGACACTTGATTGGCTGCAAGGCTATAGTGAATTAAGTATCTTTGGTGCCGAAGAGCGTTACCGTAGCCGTATCTTGGAAAAACAACATCAGTTACTCTCAAACCAATTCGTGAACGCGAACCTCACAGGTATGGCATCAGGCTTATTATTGCTGGTCAATGGCTTAACATTGGTTGCTGTGTTGTGGTTTGCAGCGGATGGCGTCGGTGGACGAGCGCCCGACCCTTGGATCGCGTTGTTCGCCTTTGCAACCATGGCGAGCTTTGAAATACTCATGCCAATAGCGGGCGCGTTTCAATACTTAGGTCAGACACTGACTTCTGCACGTCGGTTGAACGAGATCATTCTCGCTAAGCCAGAGGTGGAATTTCCAGTCAAATCACAACACAGCCATGCACCACTGAACATCCAGTTTAACAACGTCGACTTCACTTACCCTGATGGCCAACAAAAGGTCCTTAAAGCACTATCATTGTCACTCATGAACGGCAGTAAGACCGCGATAGTTGGGCAAACGGGATCTGGAAAATCTACGTTGATCCAGCTACTTTGCCGCTACTGGGACGTAAATCAAGGTGACATTCTTATTGGTGGCGTCCCACTTAAAAACTGGAGCGAGCCAGACCTGCGTGCTGCGATCACGGTTGTTAGTCAACGTGTCGATGTACTCAATGGGACACTGCGTGACAATTTGCTTTTGGCTGCACCAACTGCGACCGATGAGCAACTTGCTGATATTTTGGCGAAAGTAGAACTAGGAGAACTCTTAGAACAGCCGGGATTAGATGCTTGGCTGGGAGATGGAGGACGACAACTCTCCGGTGGAGAGAAGCGTCGAATCGGGATCGCTCGCGCTCTACTACGTGACTCCCCTATTCTACTCTTAGATGAGCCAACGGAAGGTTTAGACAAACGAACAGAGCAAAAAATCATGACGCTATTCGATGTCCATTTTTCTAACAAGACCGTTGTTTTTATTACCCATCGATTGATAGGTTTGGAGAATATGGACAACATTTGCTTGATGGAGCAAGGTGAAATTATAGAGCAAGGCAATCATGAAACGTTAATCGCTCAACAAGGTCGTTACCACCAGCTGTGGCAGTCCTTGTAAAACAGTATGCTCTGGGAAATGATAATTTTCGACTACAAGCGTTCCTTGAAAAATTCACTGTTGGAAAGTGTCACCTGAGAACATTGAAAACTAAAAAAGCGCCGTAAATTACGGCGCTTTTTCTTTCTTACTTATCTTAGTGAATAACTGCGATGGATATTAAGCGTGTGCTTGTTCAAACTCTTTCATAAAATCAACAAGCGCTTGAATACCTGCTAACGGCATCGCATTGTAAATAGATGCACGCATACCACCGACAGCTCGATGTCCTTTCAACGCTTTTAAGCCCTTCTCATCAGCGAGCTGAAGGAACGTCGCATCAAGCTCTGGTTTAGCCAATTGGAAAGGGACATTCATAAGGGAACGGTTTACCGGATGGATTTCGTTGCGGTAAAAATCAGACTGATCAATATAATCATAAAGTAACGCCGCTTTTTCACGGTTCACTTTTTCAATCCCCTTAACACCGCCTTGATCTTTAAGCCATTTGAATACTAGACCTGATAGATACCAAGCAAATGTCGGTGGCGTGTTAAACATAGAGTCTTTTTCAGCAAGCACAGTGTAATCTAAAATAGTTGGCAATACTTGCTTAGCCATGCCGAGTAGATCATCACGTACGATAACGATAGAGATACCTGAAGGGCCGATATTTTTCTGCGCGCCAGCATAAATCACACCGTACTTGGATACATCAATCTCACGCGATAAAATTGTTGAGGACATATCGGCAACAATTGGCTTGTCCGTCACGGGTAGATCATTGATTTCAATACCATCAATAGTTTCGTTTGGGCAAAAATGAACATATGCCGCATCTGGTGCGATCTTCCAGTCACTCGCTGGCAAAATAGCCAGTTTACCGTCAATCTCAGTTTTAGCGTTAAAAACGTCTGGCTGACAGTATTTTTTGGCTTCGGCTACCGAGCTTTCCGCCCAATAACCGCCATCAATGTATGTTGCAGTCGTTGCATCACCCAACAAATTTAATGGAACAGCGGCAAACTGAGCACGAGCACCACCTTGGCAAAACAGTACTTTATAGTTGTCTGGCACGTTAAGCAGATCTCGAAGATCTTGCTCTGCCTCTTCAGCAACTTTAATGAATTCTTTGCTTCGGTGACTGATTTCCATCACCGAGGTTCCAAGACCTTGCCAATCCACAAGTTCCTTTTGTGCTTGTTGCATAACTGCTTTTGGCAGACCGGCTGGTCCTGCACTGAAGTTAAATACGCTGTCCGTATTTTGTTCCATGATGCTCATTGCTCCTGCTACGTAAATATTACGAGATTAATATCACGTTTTAGAGCTTATAAAAACAAGAAAAGAGGTCCTACGACCTCTTTTTCTTGGATAAGTACTTAAACAATATAGGCTCAGACAAAAAATACTCTATTTTTGCATCAAAGCTGGCATTATTAGTGCGAGTAGAGGCAACTCATGCCCGTTTTCAAATTTCAATTTTCCGTCACTAATTTGGGCTTTTAGCTCGTAACCGTCATCAGTTTTATTGATGAGCTCCATGATTAACAACTCATCGATACTTTCTTGAATGAATGGGTAACGCTCGACTAACGCATCTGAGAAATAAGTACTCAGCATTCCATTGGTCGCGTTCATTAGCTTCATTGGATCTTGGGTAACATTGTCAGTTCCTTCAGGGATAGACAGTTGCCATTCGTTATGAAACTTACCCTCTCCGAAAGCAAGCGATAGCTCATTGACAGACAAATTAAAGCCTTTGCTAAATAGTGTGTCGATGTGCGGCAACAAACGCGACACATCTTGCTCATCAAGCACAGGAGTATTTTGATAAATTGACATGATTTGATCAAATGACTGGCTATCAACGTCCCTGATAGCAAAATCAAGTTTAAAGTCATCGACATCTGTACCATCAGTCAAACGCAGTTTTTGGGCTTCTAGATTAAGTTGACTGCTTAGCTTCTCACCAGACTCATCCGTACCTGTATTGCCAGTGTAGCTTGCATTTTCAATGAAAAAGACTGGTGTTAATGTTGAGTCAACCACATCCAATTTCTCTAAATTAAATGTTTGCTCACCCAGCCAGTACCCTTTCACTTGCTTTCCTTTACCCTTCCCTGTGAGTGCGTTGAGGTGTAACTCTTCGCCATTGACAAAATCAACCTGTACGGAAGGAACCGACACCTGATAATTAATGTCGCCAAGTACTGTTACATCGCCAGTTACTTGTGCTGGGCTGGTGGAAACAGAGACACCTTGTGTTTCGTTACGGTAATGCCAGCTGTCTAAATTGAGAGTAAATGCCGTGTTGCCATTGAGCTGGGTTTGGCTATGCATCGTCAGAGGAAGAAAATCGTTATCAACCAACTTAGAATCAGCGGTTAGGCTGGTTAAACCATGGCTCACATCGCTTGTGACATCAAAGGTGGTCGGCAAGCCGTCGTTCATTAGTAGTGCTTTAAGATCGGCATCGACGACCGTGTAACGTGTTAAGACGACAGAAGAAAGATAACCGCGTTGATACTCTACCACTTCCCCTTTTAGCATACTGTCGTCCAGATTTTGGACGCCGTCCTCAATGATGGATTGTCCTATTTGCCCCACAGCCAAGGGCCAACAAAGCGCCAGAGAAATAGCGCCGCCAATGGCACCGATTTTTTTTAAGTTTTGCATAATGTCACTTTTCAATGGTTTGTGCTCAGTCTACCTTATACCCAAATAACCTCAAGATACTTAGTTCGACCAGAATGACTTGAACTTCAGACACAGTAACAAGTTGAATTTATTTGAGCATCTTAATAAAACATTGAGATAAATCAGACTATTGATGCTTAGTTTAACCCAGTCCCTAGGAATCATACCCAGCTCGCACTCATTCTCTCATTTTATTGATAATGTCATTGCAGGTATATTAAATTGGAGCCGCCCCCTTGAATCGTTATGCTGTACTGTGCCTCGACAACAATCCTATCAGTGCCGAACAGTTTCGGTTGGAGCTATCGGCGTTCGCCAGCAAGTTCGATATTCTTTCTGTTGAGTCAATCGAGGAGGCAAATAGCGCGCTAGAGTACTTCGAAGAGCGCGAACAAACCGTCGCACTGGTTATTGCAAGTCATCATGCCGAATTTAATGGTGTCGATTTTCTTATCGGCTTAGACCGAACGCCCCATACTGAACTCGCCAGAAAAATTCTCATCAGTTGTTCTTCTGATATCAATGCCATTCTCACGGCAGTAAATGAAGGTCGACTAGATCACTGTCTCACCAAACCACTTCCAGACAATGTCCTGTTCAACACTGTTAAGAAAGAGTTGACTCAGTTTATTTTACGGCAAAGTGGCGAAGATCTGCTGAGTTACAGCCAAGTACTCGACCCGCATAAATTGATGCGAGCTCACATCGAGAACCAAATGCGCACCTATCAAGCAGGGTTTCTGCAAGACTATCACTCAATGTCTGATAACGAGTTGGCTGAGCAGGTCATTAGTGCATTAGAACACTTTTTTGCATCCCGTGATGAAACCAATGCATGTCGGACCTACTCTCCAGAGCATTTGCTGACAATAGAAGGTGAGCCCAATAGTTTCTTATGGTTCATCACCAATGGTGACGTTGCCCTATATAAACGTGATGAACATGGTGTCCAACGTGAAGTGGTTCGGTACACAAAAGGAAATATTGTGGGCAGCATGTCTTTTGTGACCGGAGAATGCTCCTTCTCTACTGCATTGACTCTGACTAAAACCGAGGTAATAAAACTGGATCGCAACACTTTTCGCAATGTCATGCAAAGTGATTCGAATCTTCTCCCTCTTTTCACCAATTTATTGTTGCGTCACTTTAACCGTCGCCTACAACGCAGCATCAATACCAAGTTGCAGCTACAGAAAACCGTTGAGTCGCTCGAGTCCGCCCATCAACAACTCATTGAGAGAGAAAAAATGGCCATGCTCGGACAACTCGTCGCAGGCGTAGCTCATGAGCTCAATAACCCTATCGCTGCGATTCTTCGCGGCGTGGAAAATTTGACCCACACACTTGAGCATTTGCTCGCTGAATCACCACCGGAAGCGTTACAGAATAAAGGGATAGAGATACTATCGAAAGCTCAGCGTTCAATCCCTGCTTCTACCGCGGAGCTTCGAGCAAGAGTAAATGAACTTCGTTTTACTCTATCTGACCGAGCATTGGCAAAAAAAGTGGTTAACCTTGGTTTGGAATCAGATGCTGAACTATTAATCCAGTTATCTCATCAACAAGCAAAAGCGAGCGAAACACTGAGTATATTGTCGCAGTATTACCAAGTAGGCTCCTCACTTCGCTCGATCAACGTCTGTGCTGCCCGAATCGCAGACATGGTAAAAAGTTTGAAAGGTTATGCGCGACAAGATGATGAACGTATGCACTACGCTGATATTCATGAAGGCATTGAAGATACCTTGGTTATTTTCGAAAACAAGCTGAAAATGCACCAAGTGACTACGGACTATGCAAAGCTGCCACGCATCCTCTGCCAACCTATAGCGCTGCAACAAGTGTGGACGAACCTTGTTTCAAACGCCATTGATGCTTTCCCCGAAAAAGGGGTATTAACAATACAAACTCGATTGAGAGAGAAAAATCAGCGTAAATATGCAGTGGTTTCATTCGAAGATAATGGATGTGGCATCCCAGACTCGCAAAAAAATGCAATTTTTGAGCTCAATTTTACAACAAAAAAGGAAGGCAATTTTGGTTTAGGTATCGGACTGTCCATCTGTCAACAGATCGTTATGGCGCACGAAGGATGGATTGATGTTGATTCAGAGCCCAATAAATATACTTGTATGTCCGTTTGGTTACCGGTTTTCGAAGAGGGAGTGAAACATGACTAAATATCTGATTTTATGCGTCGATGACGAACGAGAAGTGTTGGAGAGCGTTCTACAAGATCTCACACCATTTGAAGACAATTTTATTCTAGAAGGCGCCGAGTCTGTCACAGAAGCGCGGCAAGTCATTGAGGATATGGCACAGGATGACGTCAAACTTGCGCTGATATTATGTGATCATATTATGCCGGAGCAAACGGGGATAAGTTTTTTGATAGAGCTGAACCAAAACGCTGACACTCAGTCAGCGCGGAAAGTACTGCTGACGGGGCAAGCCGGGCTCGAAGACACCGTTGAAGCAATCAATCATGAAAGTCTAGACTACTATATCGCTAAGCCGTGGAAAGGGGAGGAATTAAGACAAATCATCACCTCACAACTGACAACATTTGTGATAAAAAACGACGATAACCTGCTCTCTTGGACAAAAATACTGGATGCAGAAGCCATCTTAACCGCCATGGCAGATCGCAGAGCCAGCTTTGGAGAGTAAAACATCCCGGAGTAAACATGCATGCTAAATCAATTGTGCAAAACACAGCATTGCATACCATTTAGGCATAAATATTGCTTAAATATACTTATCACGTAAATTGACAAAATATCGACACATTTGAGTTGGTCGTCGACCTCCATTTTTATTATGATGTCGTACAAATCAGATTACGGTTCAAATGGTTATACGAATCAACGTCAAGCAATGGTTAAAAATAGCACTTTGACAAGCTAGAATGACACAACCCTGACTGCGATGAGTAAAACTGGCGATCCATGGATACAATCAATAAGGTTTATCGTAAGTTATGCGCAAAACACTATTAGCCACTGCCCTATTGCTGGCATCAAGCCAGGCTCTAGCCGCTACACCTGCAACGATGAGTAACTTTAGCTACGACTATTTCGAAGCTCGTATCGGCGTCAGCCCGGTGACGTTTGGAGCTGGAATGAGCAAGTCGATTCATCCAAATGCACACGTCGTCGCTCGAATTGACTCTGAGTTTGATAACGATTTCGACTCTGCTGTTGGCTTTGGCTTTCATTCACCAGTCAACAACTGGGCAGATCTTACTGGTGAAATGCTGCTTCGCACTGTTCAACCGACGCATTCCAGTAGCACAGATATGGGTATGGAGCTCAACCTAGGCATTCGCCAATGGTTAGGTCCTCAACTAGAAGTGGGTGGTAAAGTCGGCTACGTCTCAATCGATGATGACGATGATTTCACAGGCTCTGCCTACGCTCGTTTCCATTCAACAGAGCTATTCTCTCTTGGTGCTGAAGCGCGTATCAACGACTTCTACGGCGACCAAATCATGCTAACTACACGCTTTAAGTTTTAGTACGACCACTTAGAGTGTACACATAGCGAACATAAAAAACCGAGGCCAAATAATTGGCCTCGGTTTTTTATGCTGAATTAAATATCTAACCACGTTATCAATGATGCAATTAGGCTTCAATGACTGACCTAGATGAAGTGGTCAAAAGAGTTACATCCTTATTCCACTTTCGACACTCACTTTTGCGACTCGCCAACTTCATCCAAACAAATCCATCATCTGAACCCAAGTTGATCTATTCACACATTGAAAGCAACTGCTTTTTACGGGGTTCTTGTAACAGCTTCCAATGGATACCATCAATAGCACCAGCGAATTTCCACAATAACTTGACGTCAACATCATTACCGTAGGCGACTTTCACTTTATTGAATACTTCTACCGGCCCAAGTTGCAGAAATGTTTCTACATCATCAACTCCCGCCTTTTTAACCATGCGCTCAAGCGTCAATTGCATATTCGGCAAATCTCTAAGGCGTCTACTTGCAGAAGACTTTTGGTATTTGCGTTCATTTACAGAAAAGTCAATTGACTTTTGCAGTAGATCATCCAAGCCAGCAAAGCCAGACTCGAAGAGATCCGTCACGTCATAGTAGTTAACTGTCGCAGTCGATTGTCGTTTAACGTGCTTATATTTATCGCAGTTAAGTTCAGTGAATGCTTCGTCTAACCCGTTCCCACCTCTCAAGTAACAGCAGTCGTTGCTTACAAGTGCAAACATGGCGTCGTCACTGAACAAACCGATACCACCGAACATGGAACGTTTCTGATAGTGACTAAAATTACGTACGTATTTAAAAAAAGCTTGGTCTGTCATGTCCATTGACCTCTTTAATCTGAATAAATTACCCCGATTAGCGATGTCACCAGATAAACAGCAGCTTGTAGCGAATTTAATAAATAATCATTTGTTGATGATATTTTTGTGATTTGTGCTCACCAACTGCTCAATCATACTTAACGACGAAAAATAAGTTAGGACATAGCTCACAGATAAAAAAGTATATATATTCCATACGTGATTAATTTCACATTTATCTCAGTAAGTCGCAACTTTTATACACCCCACCACGGATGCCCCAATTACGCCATCGCTATGATCAATATAGAAATTGCGAGGATGACATGCGCATTTCGTTGCTAATGAATGTCTTGTAAGGGTACACTGTACGAAAATTAATAATTACAACGTCATGATGGAACATTTATCGTTTTTTTGGCTACCAAATCATAAAGAAAAGCTGATACTAGCTCTAGAGTCTGAATTTGCGCAGTTGGTGGAACAATCAATTTCCACTGGCAAAATCTCTCTGCCTCCCATTCCTGATGTTGTGCTAAAGATTCAACAATTGTGTTTGGAAGAGACGACAACTATTGCCGATACGGCAAATTGTCTAATAGAGGACCCGGGCCTCGCCGCTGTCGTCATTCGAGTTGCTAACTCTGTTGTTTTTAACCGTCGGAATATCACCTGCAATGATCTCACTACTGCGGTTTCTCGACTTGGCATTTTGCGGGTTCGCGACATAGTGACAGCCCAAGCAATTGAACAATTAAAACATTCAGTAAACCTCACTAAAGAATGCAATGAGATTCTCGTTAAGAGTGCCTCCGTTTCTCGCGAATTAGGTGCAACGATGGTGATGGTGGTTCAAGAATTTCGAAAGCAATCTCCAGACACCTACGGTCATTTAGAGCAAGAAAAAGCGCTGTTGGTTGGCTTGTTAGCCGATATAGGCTTATTTTGTCTTATTAACGAATATCACTTATATCTCGACAACGGGAACTACCTTGACCCGGAGATTGCTCTACAAATATTTCAAACGCGCTGCGCGGATACCAGCAACTTAGTCCTTAAGCGCTGGGGATTCGATAATGATTTCCGCGAAGTGTCGTCAAACAAGAAATTGACAGAATCACGTTCAGAGGTTTCTTATCTCGATATTGCGCGAATTGCCAATCACTTGTTGATGTTCCGTAATCAAGATGAAGAGATCGAAGACCACGAAGTTGAATTCGATATCGTGGGTGCGGAAGTGTTGTACGCACTTAGCAATCTCAGCGACGATGACTTTAAGGACGGAATGAGTAACGTTCTGTTTGCCAGCGGGCTTTGATGGGCAAGGTCAAACTATGATCAAATACTTTGAACGTAGTCCATTGCACACAATGAGCTGCGGATTGTCTGGAATAACCTTCTTAAACTGATCTCAAAAAGGAATCATTGAGCTTTATGTTCTCAGGGATGCTATTTATTTTCGCACCACTGGTTGTGGGCTATTTAATACCAATTTCTCGTGCATCGATACTCGAGAGAATCAACCAATCCACCTCTTACCTTATCTACATCATTTTGTCGTTGATGGGTCTTAGTTTGGCCTCCTTAGATAACTTGGGCAGTAATTTACAAAGTATCTTACTTTATGCAGGCACTTTTTTTGTTTGCTTGAGTGTTTGTAATCTCCTAGCCCTACCTGTCGTAGACAAAATTATTCCCCTTCGAACCGATCAAACTCACACGAAGCTACCTTTGTCAGCGATGGCTTTGGAATCGCTAAAGTTGATCGTCGTTGTTGGCGGTGGTTTGGTTGCCGGACTTATCTTACCTATTGGCTTAGGCTGGGTTGACACAGCAAGTGAGTGGATATTGTTTCTATTGCTGTTTTTTATTGGCATCCAACTGCGTAACAGTGGCCTTACACTTCGCCAGATCTTATTAAACAAACAAGGTATGGCCATTGCGGCCGTGATCATTGCAACCTGCTTGCTCGGCGGTATCATTGCCTCTTTTATTTTGGACCTTCCACTTTATCAAGCATTGGCGATGGCTTCTGGATTTGGTTGGTATTCATTAGCTGGCATTTTAATGGGAGATGCATTTGGTCCCGTATTTGGCGGTGCTTCGTTCTTGATCGAGCTTATGCGTGAGCTTGTTGCCTTGGTGGTCATTCCGTTGCTTATCCGTAGTTACCCATTGACTTCTATTGGTTACGCAGGAGCAACAGCTATGGACTTTACGCTACCAGTCATACAAACCACAGGCGGAGTACGCTGCGTACCGATTGCCATCGTGAGCGGCTTTATTTTGAGCTTACTTGTACCCGTTATGATGCTTTTCTTTGTATCACTTGCTAGCTAGATCTCAGGTTTTCAGTTTCACATCTATTACAATGCAGCAATAACTCAAATACCTGATTAACATCAAGGTGGTCAATACATTGACCACGCTTTCATATTCACTTGTCCTCCATTTGCTTATGGAATGGGTAGCAAAATGGAACGATACAGCAAAACAAAATGAAAGCCGCTATCCTCGGATACGCTTAACGGTTAGTTATAATGGTAAGACTTTAAAAGGAAAACGAATGAAACGCTTTGTCGTTGCAGCGCTCATCGCAACTAGCTCTACTTTTACTTTTGCCGCGGATCAGCAGTGCCTGGCGAATAAATATGACGGTTACGTCGATGCATCTCTACAGTGGTATCAGGATCTTGTCGATTTAACCGCTGCCCAATACCCAGAGTTAGACGAAGTGAGTCAATGGTTTCTTGAAGGCCGCAAACACCACTTTGAATTGAGCCGAGAAGCGGTACATTACTTTTTAGCTAACGATCCAAGCCGTGTTGCGACAGAGCAACCCATCGAAGCGTGGTTGAAGCTTGAGCAACATGATGTGAAGCAGCTCGCGAGTAGAAGCGATGCGCTGGGCAAAGCGGCTCAACAGACATTCAATGACCGTCAGTCAGCTAATCACCCGAAAAACTATGAGCTTCGCTCTGCTTTCGCTGATTTGCTCAGCCACCCAAAGCAGATAGATTCCGCGCTCAACAAGTACAATCAATCCATAGAAAGTATTGAAAAACAGCACTGTGAGTAACGACATCGTCGCGCCTTTCAAATAGCACTGAATGATAAACTGTCACCATACTTCCCTTATGATTGGGCGACGGCATGGGGGTCGCGTGTGCTTCTTTGGGCAATAAGGTCTATTCTTAATTATTTTCTTTTCACTTGCATTCGCTCTTCTAATAAAAACGGGACTTTGCGCCCGTTTTAGTTTAGATTGTTCGGCCTGCACTACCAAAATAACTAGAAATGATTCTTCGCTATGGTTAAGGAACAAAGAACTGCTGACGTTAACTTCGAGAGTTTGTTGAAGATCTTTACAGTCCCAGAAGGTCCAGACTCAACGTTAACAAAAATAGAGGAAAGCCTCTCTAGAAACTTAAATCAATTTCTTCGCGAGCACATCGTGGCAGAAGAAAAGCCTTTACGTGAGATCGAAAAAGACTTTTCTTCTGCTCAGATCCCCGAACAACCTGAATTCGTTTCCGAGCACACAGAACACCTGCTGGATACGCTTGTATCTCATTCTGTTCATACTGCCGCTCCAAGCTTTATTGGTCATATGACCTCGGCGTTACCCTACTTCTTGATGCCGCTATCGAAGATCATGATCGCCTTAAACCAAAACTTGGTCAAAATCGAAACGTCGAAAGCTTTTACGCCGTTAGAACGTCAGGTTCTAGGCATGCTACATCGTTTAATTTACGGTCAAACGGATGCGTTCTACAGTCAGTGGATGCACAGTGCCAATCACTCACTTGGCGCTTTTTGCTCAGGCGGTACGATTGCCAATATCACCGCCCTTTGGGTAGCAAGAAATAGAGCGTTGAGAGCACGTAATGACTTCAAAGGCGTTGAGAAAGAAGGTCTATTCAAAGCCATGACGCATTATGGCTATCAAGGCCTAGCTGTTCTAGTTTCAGAGCGTGGACATTATTCGCTAAAGAAAGCCGCAGATGTGCTTGGTTTAGGTCAAGATGGTTTAGTTCCCGTAAAAACCGACAGCAAAAACCGAATCATTGTCGACGATTTGAAACAAAAAATTGTTCAGCTCGAGCAGCAGAAGATCAAACCCATTGCCGTCATCGGTGTCGCTGGCACAACTGAAACAGGCAGTGTTGATCCACTTAAAGACATCGCGGATGTTTGCCGTCAACATGACTGCCACTTCCATGTCGATGCGGCCTGGGGCGGCGCTACGCTCATGTCTAATCACCACCGTCACCTATTGAGTGGTATTGAACAGGCCGATTCAGTCACTATTGATGCACACAAACAACTGTACATCCCGATGGGAGCTGGCATGGTGCTCTTTAAAGACCCCGATGCAATGAAGTCCGTCGAGCATCATGCACAGTACATTTTGCGTAAAGGCTCGAAAGATTTGGGCAGTCACACGTTGGAAGGCTCACGCTCTGGAATGGCCATGTTAGTCTATGCCGCCATGCATATAATCAGCCGACCAGGTTATGAATTGCTCATTGATCAAAGTATCGCTAAAGCACGCTATTTCGCCGATCTCATCAAACAACAAGATGACTTTGAACTGGTTTCTGAGCCTGAGCTGTGTTTACTTACCTATCGCTATCTACCACCTCGTATTCATGAGGCTCTGGAGAAAGCAGAAGGAAAGCAACAAGAGCAACTCAATGAACTGCTTAACGAGTTGACCCAATTTATCCAAAAGCGCCAACGCGAAACAGGCAAGTCTTTTGTTTCTCGTACTCGGCTTAACCCTTCACAGTGGCAACGCATGAATACCATAGTGTTCCGCGTTGTCCTTGCGAACCCATTGACGACGACAGAAATACTCAATGCCGTCCTCGATGAGCAAAGAGAGATAGCGCAACAAGCGCCGATATTGACCTCAAAAATACAGGATTTGGCTGCCCAGATTTTGGCGCAATAACGACAAGTTCGAGTTACATAAAATTGAAAATTTCTTTCTTTTTGATGTAACTCAACCACTAATATCGCTTTAGTAGAGCGACATTTCTGTGGTTCACCATTCAATTCTGTAGTTTTTAGAACATTTTGTTTGAGGCCTGTCAAATTCTCACTAATTAGTATCCGTTATTGGTTTAGCCCGATTGAAGATCAGGTTTATACTGCATTTATGGCGCTGGTTGTTATCGTTAACGCCCCTAAAACACACGTTAACAGAGCCAGCGAGTTGTTCTGCATACCCTCGTGAACACTATGAATACATTAGAAAAAATTCAAAAAAATCTGGAGAATTTCAGTAAGTCAGAGCGCAAAGTTGCAGAAGTAATTATGGCGTCTCCACAAACTGCTATTCATTCTAGCATTGCAACGTTAGCCAAAATGGCTGACGTGAGTGAGCCTACTGTTAACCGCTTCTGCCGCCGTCTGGATACCAAAGGGTTTCCGGATTTCAAACTTCACTTGGCACAAAGCCTTGCTAACGGGACGCCATATGTTAACCGCAACGTGGAAGAGGATGATGGTCCAGATGCCTACACGCATAAGATTTTCGAATCGACCATGGCTTGTTTAGATGTAGCAAAAAACAGTTTGGATGCCATGCAAGTTAACCGTGCAGTGGATCTTCTAACTCAAGCGAAACGTATTTCGTTCTTCGGTCTTGGTGCTTCCTCTTCTGTTGCCCGAGACGCTCAAAACAAGTTTATTCGCTTTAATATCCCAATTACCTGTTTTGAAGATATCGTTATGCAGCGCATGAGTTGTATCAACTGCAGTGATAATGATGTGGTCGTACTTATTTCTCATACAGGTCGCACTAAGAGTCAGGTAGAAATAGCAAACCTCGCTCGAGAAAATGGCGCAACCGTTATTGCCATTACGGCAAAAGACTCGCCGCTTGAGAAAGCTAGCTCATTAGCTATCACTTTAGACATTCCTGAAGATACAGACGTGTATATGCCGATGGCTAGCCGCGTTGTACAGATGACGGTGATTGACGTACTCGCAACAGGATTTACACTCCGCCGTGGTTCAGGTTTCCGCGAAAACCTAAAGCGAGTCAAAGACGCCCTAAAGGACAGTCGTTACGATAAATTGAGTCAATATTAGCGATATGGTCGATCGTGAGATCACCGCTTAGTTAAACTCAGTATTGGTGAAGAGTATAAAGGGGAGCTCCGTTTAGCTCCCCTTTTCTTTTTCTGTACGGCCTTCAATACTCAGAGAGTATACCCGCCTTAATTATTACTTACGCCTTAACTATTACTTACGCCTTAATTATTACTTGCGCCTTAACAACTACTTGCTCCTTCGCTTTCTCTGGTTGATATGACTCGAGGTAGAAGCACTAATCATTGACACTAGAAAAATTCGATCTCGACTCCTGCTCTAAGATGTCGACAGCGTAACTTCCATTGTCGTCCTCCTCTGCTTTTTCTTCACAGTTTTCACACACCTGCTTCAAAATATAAATCAATCGCTCTTCGTTCAATGGCAAAGGATTACCTTTGATGGCGATAGATTTAAGCGCATCTTTGGCTATCTGTTCAAACGATGTCTGACACAACCCAAAGCGACTTAGCAAAGGAATGTCTAACTTATCCAAAATCATATTGACCCACAGCACACCATCATATTCATTCGCGTTGACGCGTTTAGTGACAAGCTGTGCGAGTCGACGATAACGCTCAATCACCTCTTTACGGCCGACTCTTTTTGCCGCTTTAATGTTTTCTTTCATCACATGAGGAGCAAGGCGCGCAGTGATAATACTATGCGGTGCAGACAATTTACCACCCAAAGCCGCGGCCAACCCATGTGCGGCTCCAAGCTTGGCGTTAGTGATCGCCATGCCACCCAGCAAAGCTGCAAAAGACAGATCAGAACGCGCGATATGATCATCATACTTGCAGGCTGATATGACCGAGCGGCTCAAACGACGCAATCCCTCCTCACATATCATATCAGTGAGTGGATTGGGATCTCCGCAGACATACGCCTCCATGAGATGAGTGAAAGCATCCATCGCCCCACGTCCAGACGTGTATTGGTCTGTTCCATAAGTTAACGTAGGGTCCACGATGGCTACATCAGCGAGCATATCCGGGCTTCTTAAACTCACTTTAACTTGGTCTTGTCCAGATTTTAATACAGCATTACGGGTCACTTCAGCCCCCGTGCTTGCAGTCGTTGGTATCGCGATAAAGTGAATAGGTTTGGTTTTTAAAGGCACATTTCTACCTACCACTTCTACGTAATCATAAACATCCCCCAAGTTTGGAATAATAGCAGCCAGTGCTTTGCCCATATCGATGACGCTTCCACCTCCTATTGCAATAACCATATCAGGTTGAAATTTACGACCTATTACGGCTGTCTCTTCTACCATGGTAATATAAGGTTCACCGCGCACTGCTACATGCTGGTAACGCATCCCTTGAGACTTTAGGTAAGCTAAAATCGGCGCAGCTCTTTTAGTGTCTTGTCCTGACACCAGTAACACACTGTAACCAAATTGATTAATGACCGATAACGACGACTGTAGTGCCCCTTCACCAAAAATAATTCGAGTTGCCGTCATAAACTGAAACATACACTTTCTCCCCAAATATCCACTATCACTAGAGTGCTATGATTTTCTGAAAAAAAAGTTGACCAAATCCACTTTGCTACCAATAACCTTACGATACACATGCTTTTATGCGTCAAATCACATCACGCTCGTTAATGCTCGTATAGATTTTGTCCGATAGGTTTTGACTATGAGAGCGAGAGGCAATTGCTGCTTTATTTCTATATTTGGATAAGGCATAGTTATCTCAACAAAAGGGAGCGTTCGATACTCCTGTGCAGGTGTACGCTGTCTAGAAAAATATGTTTAGGAGAAATTAAGATTATGTTCGTTGTTATCTTCGGTCGCCCAGCTTGTCCTTTCTGTGTACGTGCAAAAGAGCATGCAGAAACACTAAAACAAAAACGTGAAGACTTTAACTACCGTTATGTTGATATCCACGCAGAAGGCATTTCTAAGGCTGATCTTGAAAAGACCGTAGGCAAGCCTGTTGAAACAGTTCCTCAAATTTTTATCGACCAAGAACATATTGGCGGTTGCGATGATTTCGAAGCCTATGCAAAAGAACATCTAGGCCTGTTCGACGAAGCGTAATAAAAGACAAGTGAATTTTTAAAAGCCGTGTATAACGGCTTTTTTTGTATCCGCTCTAAACCCAGACCTTACGTTATACTAATCGTAGTAAATCACTGGTCATTGTAGCTGGTTCAAATGAACACTTATTTACTACGATTAGTATTACAACAGTTGCATTACATCAAATAATGTCAAAACTTAAAAAATTCACTTATCTTTTCAGAATATTTGGTTACAATTCGTTCTTAAATATATCTTTTGGCACATAATCTACCGAGCCACGCTGTGAACATAGACGTCGTACAACTTCTAGAACAAAACCCTATCCTCTTGATCTTCTTTGTATTAGCCATTGGTCTTGCTATCGGCAAGATACGTATTGGTAAACTACAACTCGGTAACTCCATTGGCGTGCTTGTTACTTCGCTTATCATGGGCCATCTTGGTTTCTCTTTTAACGCTGAGGCGTTAACCATTGGCTTCATGCTATTCATTTATTGCGTTGGTATCGAAGCTGGCCCCAATTTTTTCGGGATCTTTTTTAGAGATGGCAAACACTACTTTATTTTAAGTATGACGGTGCTCGTTTCAGCCTTGAGCTTAACTTACGGGCTCAGCCATTATTTTGGGCTCGATTTTGGACTCTCTGCGGGTATGATGGCAGGCGCACTTACTGCGACCCCCGTTCTAGTAGGTGCTCAAGATGCCCTAAACTCAGGCTTAGCGACAGTTCCAAGAAATATGGATTTTGCAGTGGTATTGGAAAACCTCTCTGTCGGTTATGCAATGGCCTACTTAGTTGGTTTAATCAGCATGATCATGTTCGCTAAGCTATTGCCAAAACTGCAAAAACAAAACCTATCAGATTCAGCGCAACAAATCGCAAAAGAGCGTGGCCTTGGTAACAACAGTCAAAGAAAAGTGTATTTGCCTATTATTCGTGCGTACCGTGTAGGACCAGAACTGATCGACTGGACGGGAGGGAAAAACCTCAGAGAGTTAGGCATTTATCGACAAACTGGTTGCTATATTGAACGGATACGGCGTAATGGTATCCTCGCCCACCCCGATGGAGATGCGATTTTACAAGAAGGTGATGAAATTGCTTTAGTTGGCTTTCCGGATAGTCATGCGCGTCTAGATCCAAGCTTTCGTCATGGCAAAGAAGTCTTTGATCGTAATCTACTCGACTTGCGCATCGTTGAAGAAGAAATTGTGGTAAAAAGCGACTCTATTGCAGGCAAACGTCTGTCTGATTTGAACCTTTCAGAGTTCGGCTGTTTTTTAAACCGAGTCGTTCGTGCACAAATTGAAATGCCCATGGACTTAGACATTGTTTTAGCTAAAGGCGATATTCTTCAAGTTAGTGGAGAGAAGAGCCGAGTTCACGGACTTGCAGAAAAAATTGGATTTATCTCCATACACAGTCAAATGGCAGACTTGCTGGCATTTTGCAGCTTCTTTATTTTAGGGATTATGTTTGGCTTGGTGACAATGACGTTCGGTCAAGTCTCCTTTAGCCTAGGTAACGCTGTAGGCCTGCTGTTGTCAGGAATTTCACTAGGCTTTTTAAGAGCCAACCACCCAACTTTTGGCTACGTTCCTCAAGGGGCGTTAAACATGGTTAAAGACCTCGGTCTCATGTTTTTCATGGTCGGGATCGGTTTAAGTGCCGGGGGCAAGATGTTCGAGCATTTAACTCAAGTGGGTCCTCAGGTCATTGGGCTCGCATTTATCGTCAGCGTGGTTCCTGTCGCACTTGCCTATCTTGTCGGTGCGTATCTGCTAAAAATGAACAGAGCAATGTTGTTTGGCGCGATCATTGGTGCGCGTACTTGTGCTCCAGCCATGGATGTGGTCAACGACTATGCGAAATCGACGATTCCGGCTCTCGGATACGCCGGCACCTATGCGATAGCAAACATCTTAATGACGTTAGCAGGTACCATTCTTATTATCTTAAGTTGATGTGTTAAGCGACAAGCCATCAAGCATACACAACATAAAACAGAAACACAAAAAAGGCGCTCAATGAGCGCCTTTGTCATATCTAGCAAATAGATTAGATTTGAATGAAATCTGCTTCTACTGCTGGGTTTACGTCCGCTTCGTAGTCTACGCCGTCAACACCAAAACCGAATAGCTTCAAGAACTCTTCTTTGTACTCAACGTAGTCAGTCAATTCTTTTAAGTTCTCTGTGGTGATTTGTGGCCATAGCTCACGGCAGTGTTGCTGGATATCGTCACGCAGTTCCCAGTCGTCAAGACGTAAACGATTCATCTCATCAACTTCTGGTGCGCTACCGTCTTCTTTATAAAGACGCTGGCTGAACATGCGATAGATTTGTTCCATACAACCTTCATGCACACCCTGTTCACGCATTTTCTTGAACACCATTGCGATGTACAGTGGCATCACTGGAATTGCAGAGCTTGCTTGGGTCACTACAGACTTCAGAACCGCAACGTTTGCGCTGCCACCTGTTGCTTGTAGTTTATCATTAAGCGCTTTAGCCGCACGGTCTAGGTCCATTTTAGCCTTACCCAATGCGCCATCCCAATAGATTGGCCAAGTCAGCTCGGTACCAATGTAACTGTACGCAACGGTTTTACAACCATCCGCCAACACACCCGCTTCAGAAAGCGCGTTGATCCAAAGTTCCCAGTCTTCGCCACCCATTACGGTTACTGTATCTTTGATCTCTTCTTCTGTTGCTGGCTCAACACTTGCTTCGATGATGACATCTTTATTGGTATCGACCGCTGTTGATGTGTAAGTCTCACCAATAGGCTTCAGAGATGAACGAATGACTTCACCCGTTTCTGGCATTTTACGTACTGGAGAAGCCAGAGAGTAAACCACCATATCAATCTGACCTAAGTCTGCTTTGATCAGATCAATAGTCTTCTGTTTTGCTTCATTTGAAAAAGCATCGCCATTTAGGCTCTTCGCATAGAGGCCTTCTTCACGCGCTAACTTTTCAAAAGCCGCTGCATTATAAAAACCTGCAGTACCTGGTTTCTTCTCTGTGCCTTCTTTTTCAAAGAACACACCAATGGTTGCTGCACCGCCGCCAAATGCCGCCGCGATACGAGAAGAAAGACCGTAGCCACTTGATGCACCTACAACAAGAACACGTTTTGGCGCGTCTTTAATTGGGCCTTGTGCTTTCGTGTAAGCTATTTGTTCTTTTACATTAGCTTCACAGCCAACAGGGTGCGTTGTCGTGCAGATGAATCCACGAATTCTAGGTTTGATGATCATATTCAACTTCCTTTAAAAAACTGGGTTAGGATAAAAGTTTCGTCGGATTTTCGCATCTCATTTCTGTCAAAATGCTTCGAAAATGCAAGTGGTTGGAGCACTGTACGCTCCAATAAACAAAAAGCACCGATAAACGGTGCTCCGAATACATTTATTTAATCTAATAAACAAACTTAAAGCTTAAACCAACCTCATTGATATAACCTGGCTTTTCACCTGCATAATCGGTGTCACGAAACTGATAATATAGACCAGTACCAATCACATCGTGCCACTGGTAGTTAAAAGCAAACTTATAAATATTTTCATCAACAATATCACTGAAGTTCAATTTTACTTCCGCTGTCGCACTTAACTGTTCAGTAACCAAGTAGCTCCCCCCGACTGCAAAAGCATGAATAAACTCGCTGTCAGAGGACAAACTTTTGTCCGTCTCATCATCCGTCGCTTTCGCTTTAATCGCGCCTAAACTGTATATACCGTACACATCAAATCGCTCATTGATACCATAACGATAACCAGCGCCCGCCATGAGACGATCGACCCGAAGCGTATAATTGTCAGGGTGAAAAAATTGCGCGGAAAAGTCGATATTCATGAGCCAATTATCGGAAAACAAATAATTACCACCTAGGCCAATTGACGTCACGTTTGAATTATCCAACCATTCTTCATCGGTGGTACCGCCACCAATATCAAGGTGAATGTGTTCATAACCAAACTTTTCAACTTGCTTCGCATCTGACGCACTGCTAACTGCAGGAAAAACGACGAGCGGTAAAAATAACAAACTTCTTATCATTCCATTTCCTTCCATGAGAGACACGAAAACGATCTTTGACACCCATCTAAGTAAACCGCTGACTCAGACAACAGACTAAGATCAGACAGTATGCTAACCAATTTCTCTACGATTTGCCGTGTTACACATCCGAATCTTATGAATAAACAGCAAAAATAGATATCAGATAAGACTCTGTTTTAAAACTACGTTAAGATTACTTTATTCTTTGCACAACCAAAAGGTACCTTGATGGAAGCAGAACTTCTCGAGATCTATAACTTTTTCGCCAAGTACCCCCCATTCAATGAACTTCCTGAAGATGTTCTCACCAAAATAACAGAAAGCGTCGAAATCTCGTATTATCGCCAAGATACTCCCATCATCCATTTTGGTGACGATATTCAAGATCTCTATGTGGTCAGAAGTGGTGTCGTCGAAGTATATCGACGAAAAGGAGAACTCTATAACCGACTAGACGAAGGCGATCTATTTGGCCAAATGGGGCTTCTTACCAACAACAAAGTCCGTTTCCCTGTTAAAGCCATCGAGGACACCCTCCTCTATTGTATCCCTGTAGATTTATTTCAAGAAATTTATGAGGAGTACGACTCTTTTGCTGACTTTGTCGAGGTGGAAAACAGCTCTCGTTTGCGTCAAGCGATATCGGTCAACAAAGATGCGAATGATTTGACGACGTCAAAGGTAAAAAACTTATTGACCCGTGATGTGCCAACGATTCCACGTGATCACACAATACAACAAGCAGCGCAACTGATGGCAAATGACAATATCTCAGCGCTGCTTATTGTTGATCCGGACTTCGTTCAAGACGACGATGACCCGCAATCCCCAGTTGTCGGTATAATTACGGACAGAGATTTGTGTGCACGAGTGCTCGCTGAAGGGATTTCTCCACAAGACGAAGTGTCTACTGTGATGACAACCGAAGTGATGTCTTTAGATCACAACGCTTACGTTTATGAAGCGATGCTAACCATGTTGCGCTATAACGTTCATCATCTACCCGTCGTTAAAAATCAATTGCCAATCGGCATTATTGAAACGACGGACATCGTTCGTTATGAATCTCAAAGCTCACTCCTGCTTGTTAGTAGTATTTTCCAGCAACAAACTATCGAAGATTTGGCAGCTGTCGCAGCAGAAGTGAAAAGCAGTTTTGTTCGCTTAGTAAATGAAGATGCTAATTCTCATATGGTTGGCAGCGCGATGTCGGTGATCGGCCGTAGTTTCAAACAGCGATTACTTGAGATGGCAGAGGAAGAATTAGGTCCACCACCTATCCCATACTGTTTCCTTGCACTCGGCTCGATGGGGCGAGATGAACAGCTTTTAGTTACCGATCAAGACAATGCGATTATTCTTGACGAAAGCTACGAGGAAGAGAAGCATGGCAAATACTTTGCAGAACTCGCCAAATTTGTCAGTGATGGTCTTGACGCATGCGGTTATAAATATTGTACCGGTGACATCATGGCAACGAATCCGATGTGGCGCATGACGCGTTCGCAATGGGAAGAATGCTTCGCTGATTGGATCGATAACCCAAATCCTAAAGCGCTACTCAATGCATCAATCTTTTTTGACTTAGATGGTGTCTACGGTCGCTTGAAGTGGGCTGAGCAGCTCACCAGTTTTATTGTGCGTCGCGCGCGTAAAAATAACCGGTTCCTCGCTTGCCTTGCTCGTAATGCGCTTAACCGTACGCCGCCACTTGGTTTCTTTAAAGACTTTGTCATGGAGAAAGACGGTCAACACAAAAACTCAATCAACCTCAAACGTCGTGGCACTGCGCCACTAGTTGACTTAATCAGGGTGCACTCGCTCGCTGTTGGCTCTAGAGCTCAAAACTCATTTGAACGCCTTGATGATATCATTGACGCAGGGATATTACCGAAAGGTCGGGCACAAGATCTAAAGGACGCGTTGGAATTTATCTCAATGGTGCGAATTCGTCACCAAGCCACTGACGTCGAACTCAACATCGAGCCAGACAATAATATCGAGCCAGAAAACCTGTCAGATTTCGAGCGTCGTAATCTAAAAGATGCATTCCAAATCTTAAGTAATGGTCAGAACTTCCTTAAGTTCCGCTATCAAGCAACAAAGAGCTTCAAGTGAGGTTGAACATGTTCAAATGGCTTTTTGAAAAACCTATCATTCAGTGGCCAGCAAAGTTTGCTCAAAAACGCGAGCTGGCAAATGATGATCGTTTAGTCGCGTTTTATAGTACGGAACTTCCAGCACCAGAGACCCCTATTTCTGAGATAGAGTTCGTGGCAATGGACTTCGAAACTACGGGCTTAAACCCAGAGAAACACGACATTATTACGATTGGATTGGTCCCCTTCAATCTGAGACGTGTATTCTTACGTGACTCACGCCATTGGAAAGTGAGACCTAAGAAACAGTTAAAAGAAGACTCGGTCATTATTCATGGCATCACCCATAGTGACTTGATCGACGCGCCGGATTTAAGCGATATTCTTGAAGAATTGCTGCCTTGCTTAAGTGGCAAAATCGTCGTGGTTCATTATCGCCGTATTGAGCGTGAATTTCTCAACAATGCCCTTAAGAGTAGAATCGGAGAAGGCATCGAGTTCCCTGTTGTCGATACACTCAAACTCGAAGAAACCATCCAACACACTCGAGCCCGCAACTTGTGGGAAAAGATAAAAGGTAAGAAGCCTGAATCCGTCAGGCTGGCGCAATCTCGTCGTCGTTATGGTTTACCTGATTACACGCCACACCATGCACTTACTGATGCCATCGCGACTGCTGAATTACTGCAAGCGCAAATCGCCCACCATTACGACGATAGCGACCCCATTAGCCACTTTTGGTTGTAGCGGTCCTGAAGATAAAGTCCGAAAATAATAAAGGAGCCGACTCGGCTCCTTTATTTATTATGACGCGAACGTTATGACAAGAAATTTATAACGCCGTTAGCGAGTATTTTAACAAGCTAGAATGACCAGTTATTTATTACGATTAGTACTCGCTTAGCGACTTAAACGTTACAGTTTAAAACGCTTTAATTCTTGTTCCAACTCATGGGATAACTGCGACAAATACGCCGCCTGCTCTGCAGCTTGTCCCGCTTCCTGTGACAACTCGTTAGACACATCTCGGATCCCTTCTGTGTTCCGTGTTATCTCCGAAGTCACTGAAGCTTGCTCTTCTGCCGCCGAGGCAATTTGCATCGCCATATCACTAATTCTTTCTACAGCGCTATGAATCTGAGTCAAGCTCGTTGCTGCAGAATTCGCGTCATCAACACTCGTTTCTGCCAGTCGGCGGCTATCTCCCATGATATTAACGGCTTTCGCTGTGGTTCCTTGCAGCATTTCAATCGTTTCTTGGATTTCTTGCGTCGACGCATGAGTACGCTGACTCAATACACGAACCTCGTCAGCAACGACAGCAAAGCCGCGCCCCTGCTCACCGGCACGTGCCGCTTCAATGGCTGCATTTAACGCAAGTAAATTGGTTTGCTCTGCAATCCCTTGAATAGTCGATAGTATCGTATTAATACTGTTACCATGCGCTTCAAGCTCTTGAATCACGTTTGTCGCAACTTGCACTTCTTGAGCCAGATTCTGTATTGAACTTTGGGTCTGAGCAACCTGAGTAGAACCATGAGCGCAAGACGCTACTGCTTCTTCAGAGTTATTTGCCGTGCTGTCCGCATTACCAGCAATTTCCTGCGTTGCTGCCGCCATTTCGTTGACTGCAGTTGCCACCATATTGATCTCATCTTGCTGATAAGAAATTCGCTGGCTACGCTCCTCAGATTGTTGTGCAGCAGTCCGAGCTTGCTCAGCAAGAGCGGTTGATACATGGCTTAACTTTGTCACCATGGTGTGCATGTTTCCGACAAAACGGTTAAAGCTACCTGCCAATCGACCAACTTCATCATCACTGCGAGGCTCTAGACGTTGTGTTAGATCACCGTCACCAGACGCGATTTCTTCCAGTGCATCAGATACTCGGCTTAAGTCACGGAACAAGTAACTCACCAACCACGATACTGACACAATCACCAACGCAGTAATCAGTACTGCTGCAATAAGTAACCCACGTATCAGGTCAGATTTGCCTGACTCTTCCGTGGCACGGTCCATCTCTATAGCAAATATCCACTGGGTACCCGCGACTTGCTTGAAGTAAAAAAACTTCTCTTGACCACTAACAACAATACTGACCAGTTTCGCCTGCTCGGCAGCACGCTGAATATCACTCTCAGAAAATCCTTTAAGCAAACTGCTGACGGGCTTAAGAGCTAAGCTTTTATCAGGGTGAGCGAGAAAAGTGCCATCTTTCATATCAATTAACATCGCGTGGGCATTTTTGCCTGCGTCAATATTAATAACATCACTGATCAGTTGGTCAATCAGTACATCTGCACCAACGACACCAACCAGTTTGCCACTTTTCATCACTGGCTCAGCAATCGTCACCAACAAAGCATTGGTAATTGCATCCTGATAGGCCGCTGTAATAATTTGCTTTCCTGCCGCTTTGGCATCTTTGTACCATGGGCGTGTTCTAGGATCGTAATCAGCACGATTGCGCTCAGGGTGAGAACGGAACATCCCCCCGCTTGGTGTTCCTAAAAAGATATCGTCAAAGCCAGCCGCTTTACGGGACTGTTGTAAGAAAGGAACAACATCTTGCTCCGTAGAGTAATCATTAAATGCAGAGGCAATCTCTTTTCTAATGCTCACCCAGTCGGAGATCCCTTCTGAAGCAGAACTACTCAAGCTCTGGGCTCTGGCATAAACACCTGAACGCGTTTGTTCGGACAATTGACTGGCAGACAACCAAGTAAGAGCTGCTGCCATAACAACGACGGCAGATAAACTCGCTCCAATAAGTTTTTGTTTTAGTGATAGCTTCATTAGATGAACTTGAATTTAGACAACTATTAAGGTGCGGAGATATTACACGCTTTCCTACAGATATCCACCAAATTTTAACCACCAACACCTTTCACTAACTCTTTGTAAAATAAATACTTTTACGTGTCATTTTTTTGTCGACCGTCAGAAAGATAGCACAAAAAAAGCCAGCATAATGCTGGCTTGATAACTCGCTGTTAGATAAGCTACTTTACACTTTAGTAGTCGCGTTCTGTTTTCATACCCATTATTAGGCTTACACACATAGCAAGCAGGATAATAGTAAACGGCAATGCGGTTGAAATCGCTCCAGCCTGAAGTGCCTGAACCGCTTCTGAACCACCAATCCACAGCAGAGCAACTGCGATAGCCCCTTCCATGAACGCCCAGAAAATGCGTTGCGGCACAGGTGCATCAACCTTACCACCAGCAGTAATACTATCGATAACCAAAGAGCCAGAGTCTGATGACGTGATAAAGAATACCAATACCAATACAATCGCTATGATTGACAGTATGTTACCGAATGGGAGCGCATCAAACATTTGGAACATAGCCAACGAAACATCAGTTAAGCCATTCTCACCCAGTATTCCTACTTTATCGACGACCTGCTCTATTGCCAATCCACCAAATACTGACATCCAAATCACTGTTACAAACGTTGGAACAAGCAGAACAGCGGTAATGAATTCACGTACGGTACGGCCACGAGAAACACGAGCGATAAACATGCCTACAAATGGTGACCATGAAATCCACCAAGCCCAATAGAACACAGTCCAACCTTGAAACCACGCTTCATCAGTACGACCAAACGGATTGCTCAGAGGGATGATGTTTTCAACATAAGCCATGAGTGTCGTTGGAATCGATCCTAAGCTCGCTGCCCAGCCAATCAAACCGACGAGAACAAGCAACAAGAAAGCTACCAGCATGTTGATGTTACTGATAACTTTCACACCACCATCAATACCACGGACAACCGAAACAACTGCAAGTAACGTAACGACCGTAATAACAACGATCTGCAAACCAATACCTGCATCAACACCGAATACATGATGAATACCACTCGCTGCTTGTTGTGCGCCTAAACCCAGTGACGTCGCCAATCCAAACAATGTGGCAAGCACAGCAAGAATATCAACAATATGGCCAGCCCAGCCCCAAGCACGATCACCCAACAGCGGGTAGAAAATAGAACGCATTGAAAGTGGCAGGCCTTTGTTGTAGGCAAAAAATGCTAAGGAAAGTGCAACAACGCCGTAAATCGCCCATGGATGAAGTCCCCAGTGGAACATCGTCGCGCCCAATGCCAGTCTTGCTGCTTCAGGCGTGTTTGCTTCGACACCAAGCGGCGTTTCATACCAGCCTGTAAAGTAAGCGACCGGCTCTGCAACACTCCAGAACATCAAACCGATACCCATACCGGCTGCAAATAGCATTGCCAGCCAAGACATAAAAGAATAGTCGGCTACCGCATCTTTGCCACCGAGCCGGATCTTACCCAGAGGCGACAAGATCAACGCAAAGCAGAAAATAACGAAAATATTACCTGAAATAATGAACAACCAATCGAATGAGCCGATGATTTTCCACTTTAGCCCATCAAGTACTGTTTTAGCAGTGTGAGCGTCTAAAACTAATGCTGCGACCAAAAATAGTGCGATTAAACCTGCACTAATACCAAACACAGGGTTATGAACATCAAATCCCCATTTCTGCACATTATCTTGCCCCACTGTATAGTCGGTACTATCGATACTGTACTTATCTATACCCTTTGTCATCGTTCCTCTCTATTTCTCTGTACTCATTTCGCATCCAACTATAAAAAATCATTCGAACACGATGCGATTTACATTCCATGACGGCGCAAGATCCTAACACCCATATTGATTTTGTCTATAAAAACCGACAAAAAAGCCAAATTTACCACATGATTATCAAAGATTTTTGGCAATGAGAGGTAGCACCTAGCCTTTCAATTAGTTAGACCACAAATAATTACTGCTATAATAAATTTATCGTTTTCACTATCGGTTTTAGAGCTTTTTGCGATTGAAGAGAACCCAAATAAATCGGGTTGATTTGTTAATCGGTGGGTTTGGTATCGTGCTGACTTATCAGTAGAAGAAAAAATGAATATTATTGAGATAATTTTTTATTGGATCTCTTTAAATAGACGTACTTTTAAGTTAGTGTCGGCTCGTTAAATATTCACACAGACTGGATGAAAAAATTGGAAAAGTACGAAGAAGTATTGGTCTCGATTCGTCAGATCATCCGCGCTATTGATTTACACTCAAAAAAACTAAGCAAAGAGTCTGGCTTGACCGGCCCACAATTGATTTTGATGCAAGCAATCAATGAGTTAGATAACGTGACGATAAAGCAATTATCTAGCCATACTAATATGAGCCAAGCAACAGCGACGACCATACTGGACAGGCTAGAACGAGGCCAGTTCGTTGAGCGTCAACGTAGTGTACAAGACAAACGCAAAGTCCATGCGGTACTGACTGCTAAGGGACAGGAGGCGTTAAGACAAGCGCCAACTCCGTTACAGGAACACTTCATTAATCGCTACCAAAAACTGGAAGAATGGGAACAAACTTTGCTGTTGTCTTCAGTACAGCGAATTTCAGCAATGATGAACGCTGAAGATATAGACGTTGCTCCAATGCTAGAACTAGGAAGCATTACCCAGACCGAGTACAAAGCACAGTAATATGCGTTAGCCACTTACACGTGCTCGTTTTCAGCGAGCACTCATCCCACGATGAACCCCGCCACGCTGCTAAGTTAGTCCTGTTTCAAATGCGTATTTCGCCAACTCAGCGGTAGAGTGCAAATCGAGTTTATGTTTGATGTTATGGCGATGCGTTTCTACTGTTCGGTAACTGATGTTCAATAACGTGGCGATTTTTTTACTACTGTGTCCCTGAGCAACCAACTTTAACACTGCCTCTTCTCTGCGGCTTAAAGGGTTAGGTTTTTGGCTAGCCGGAATGACTTCCTGCGTAAATAACGTCTGTGTGACGGATTCACAAAAGTAGGTCGAGCCTTGATTGACGGTTTTGATCGCTTGGACCATTTTTTCAGCAGAAATTTCTTTTAGCATGTACCCCATCGCCCCCGCCTGCATCACTTTCATGATATATTCTCGGTTATCATGCATGGTCAACATGAGGATTTTGCTGTCTGGCATTGCTTCTTTGATCACCCCAGTGGCTTCTATACCGTTCATTATGGGCATGCTAATGTCCATCAAAATCACGTCCGGCCGCAGCAGCTTTACTACTTCAATCGCTTCTAGTCCATTACTGGCGGTACCAACCACCTCAATACCGGGCTCCAATTCTAGACGTGCCGTAAAACCATCTAACACCACCTGATGATCATCGACAATGACAATATTAATTGGCTGTTCCATACGTTAACTCTTCCAAATTCAATAGCACAGTAATTTCGGTTCCCAAGCCAGCTTCGCTCATTATCTCAAATTCCCCACCGATAAATTCAACCCGTTCCTGCATATTACGTAACCCGATACCTTGACGATGGGTTGATTGATTTGCAGCAAAGCCCACACCATCATCTCGTATCAATAATTGCAGCATATTGCCCATTTTTTGCAAAATAATCGTTACTTTATGAGCGCTTGCATGCTTTTCAATATTATTTAAAGATTCCTGTGCAACTCGATATAACGTGGTGGACACTTCTGAAGTAAGTTTTTCGCCTTGCGCATCAAGGTGACTATCAATATCAATCCCCGAATGAGAGTGAAAATCTTGGAGTAACGTTGCTAGCGCCGCCTCTAGACCTATATCATCCAATGCACTTGGACGTAATTGATGAGAAATGTGCCTAACCTCATTAATCGCAGTCATTAATGACCGTTGTGATTTATCCAAGTGGGATCTAAGGTTCTGATCTTCTAAACGGTGATTCATCAACTCTAGATGGCACTTGCTTGATACCAGTAGTTGATTGATACCGTCATGCAACTCCCGCGCGAGATGTTTTTTCTCATCTTCTTGAAACATGACCGTTTTATAAGCCAGTTCTTTAAGGTTTCGGTCTGCGAGGCGGTGTTCATGAAGATTAATTGCTAACGTAAAAACGATAATCACCGCCACAGTGACCACTAAAATCACCACCACGGAAAAGAAAGTGGTTTCAATGTTTTGATTCACCGCAGCGCGCATGTTTGCCACTTCTTGGCTTACATCCTCTATATACAGCCCAGTACCAACCATCCATTCCCATTTCTCCAACCAAGCCGCATAGCTGAGTTTAGGAACCACCTCACCTGTCGACGGTTTTTTCCATAGATATTGATGAAACCCTCCCCCAGTTTGAGCTTGATATAACAAGGCTTCAATCAACCAATCCCCATTTTCATCTTGTAGACCGATAAGGTTTTGACCGACGAGTTCAGGTTGAACAGGATGGACGAGGTTTGTGCCCTGCTTATCATAGGCAAAAAAATACCCGTCTGTTCCGTAAGATAAACGATTTAAAATATCTTTGACTCGAGCCTTCGCAACAGACTCTTCGAGAGTAGGATCATTATAGATGTAGGAGATCGAATCGAAAGCGACATCCACGGTGTCTTTCAACGCCGCTTCTTTTGAATGAATAAGATTTTGCTGAAAAATGTCTACTTCTTTTTGACCAAGTGTTTTGGCTTGATAGATAGAAATCCAGCTGATACTGACTGACACCAATACCAAAGGTATCAGTGTCAGTAGAATTAATTTCGCTTTGAGAGGCATTTTTTCACTCCATGAAACACTGCTCATCAGGGCTAATGCAGATTAGCAACTTGTCTCTAAAGGTAAAAACTCTCAGTTCACAAATTCTTCTTTAACCTCACAGTACTTTCAACAAAACCAAACGATATCACGTGTTGAATTACGCCATCCCATAGAAACCAGGGAAGAATAACAGTGAAGCTAATACCACGATTTGGATTGCGATAAATGGCATCACGCCTTTATAGATATCCCGTGTTGTTACACCAGAGGGAGCGACACCTTTCAAGTAAAACAAACTAAAACCAAACGGTGGTGTTAAAAACGATGTCTGCAAGTTCATCGCAACCAGAATCGCAAACCAGGTCATATTAATGCCAAGCAATTCTGCCACTGGCGCGATGATGGGCACAATGATGAAACAGATCTCGACGAAGTCGATAAAGAAACCCAAAATCAGAATGACCAACATAGTGATAATGAGGAAGCCCCACTTTTCACCGGGCAACTGCAGCATCCACTCTTCGACTAAGTAATCTCCCCCCGTGTAAGTAAACGCCATAGAAAACGCTGTTGCACCGAGCAAAATAGCAAAAACCATCGCTGTGACTTTGACTGTTTCTTTTGAGGCCTCGTACACCATCGACCAACTAAACTGCTTATATAACAGCGCCAATACTATAGCACCTGCCCCACCCAAAGCAGCAGATTCGGTCGGAGTCGCAACCCCAGCAAAAATGGACCCCAAAACGACAATGATCAAAGCAAGAGGAGGCACAACGGCCTTTAGGGCACTGAGCACTTCTTCTTTGCGGCTGATCGTTTCGTCACGCTCTATAGACTGCGCGGCTTCAGGGTTTAGCTTGGCATAAATTAAGATATACACCACATAAGCACCCACCAGCACCAAACCAGGCCAGATGGCTGCTTGAAACAAATCGCCAACTGGCACACCCAGAACATCGCCCAATAGAATCAAAACGATCGACGGCGGTATGATTTGACCCAACGTCCCTGACGCACAAATAGTGCCACATGCTAAGCCTTTATCGTAATTGTACTTGAGCATAACGGGGAGAGAGATCAATCCCATTGCAACAACCGAGGCCCCAACAACACCCGTTGAGGCCGCAAGCAGTGCCCCCACTAACACAGTAGAGATAGCGATTCCACCACGGACACCGCCAAACAACCGCCCCATCGATTCAAGCAACTGCTCTGCAAGTTTGGTTTTTTGTAACACCAGTCCCATGAAAACAAATAACGGTACGGCCATTAAAACCGTATTTTCCATAATGGACTGAATGCGATAAGGCATAAATGCAAACATTTCAATGCCTTCTGCCCAAACACCAAAAATCAGGGCAATACCACCAAACGTAAACGCAACAGGGAAGCCAAGCAGCAACGCAAATAGCGCAACAAAAAACATTACTATACCGATCATCATGACTTCCTTTTATGACTTACCGTTATTACCGGCATAGATAAGATGAGGGTTAACAATCTTATTAATAGAATGCAGCAGCAAGCCAATACCACTCACCGCCATAAAAAAGAACGACAACGGGATCATCGCTTTAATGATCCATCGATAGGGTAATCCTCCAGGGTCTCCGGATGTTTCTCCTAGTGCGTAACTTTCTTTGGCGAAATCGATACCAAACCAAGCGACCAAAAGGCAAAAAGGAAAAAGAAAAAAGAGAGTGCCTATTATGTCGATGATGGACTGGGCTTTGTAAGAAAGACGTTCATAAAAAATATCGACGCGAACATGGCCGCCAGACTTAATAGCGTAAGGCACACCAAGTAAAAAGACGGCGGAAAACAAGTGCCATTCCATTTCTTGAAACGCTATCGAGACATCATTGAATACGTAACGCATAACGACGTCATAAACTACGTTCATCAGCAACAATATAAATAGGATGCTAGACAACCATCCTAGGAAATCACTGAAACGATTAAATATTCGTTCGATATAAACAAGACTTCTCATTCCTGACTCCATGGAACGTCTGATTAAACTCCACCATATTGCAGAGCTTGGATTATCAAATTTATTCTTGAACTTGTTGCACGAACCAAGCTATGCAAGCTTGGTTCGTGAACGAGGGTATTACTGAGCTTGGCTGTTCAGATAGGCTCGATGTGAGATGTCCGTCCAAGGGCGAACTTGTTTCATGTAGTTAGCTTGAGACTCTTGGATTTCTTTTGCCAAAGCATCTTGCTCTGCATGCTCTTTGAGTAACTTATCGTTGGCCGAACGCATCGCAGCCATGACTTCTACAGGAAAATCTTTCACTTCCACATCTGGATACTCAGACTTAATCGATGCCCAGTTCTTACCACTCTCGTGCTTAGATTGTGTATACATATCGTAAGCAGCGGTTTTCATGGCAACCTGTAGAATTGCTTTAAGATCATCGGGCAAGCGGCTCCAAGTACGTTTATTAACTAAGAACTGAAGCTCGGTTGCCGGCTCATGCCAACCAGTGTAGTAGTACGGTGCAATTTTATGAAAACCCATACGTAGGTCCAGTGAAGGCCCTACCCACTCCAGCGCGTCGATCGTACGTCGTTCTAGTGAAGTATAAAGCTCACCCGGTGCAATATTGGTTGGCTTCGCCCCTAATTCAGCGAGGATTTCTCCAGCAAACCCTGGAATACGCATTTTTAAGCCTTGAAGATCATCCAACGACTTAATTTCCTTCTGGAACCAGCCTCCCATCTGTGTATCTGTATTACCGCCCGGGAAAGACAACATATTGTGTGGCGAATAAACCTTTTCCATCAACTCCATACCACCGCCGTAGTAAAACCAAGCGTACTGCTCAGTCGGCAGCATGCCGAAAGGCATTGAGGTAAAGTAAAGCGTATTTGGTACCTTTCCTTTCCAGTAATAGGATGCTGAGTGTCCGAGGTCATATTGACCCGATTTGACCATATCAAAAACACCAAACGGCGCTTTATGTTTGTTGGCTGAATCAATGCGGATTTGTAGACGACCGTTTGACATTTCCTCTGCCATTTTCGCCATGTTCTTTGTTGCATCACCAAAAATGGGGAAGTTTGGCCCCCATGTTTCTGCGAGCTTCAAACGGTAGACTTTTTCTGCAGCGTTAGCAGAGGTAGCAACAAAAGCCATTGCTGCAACGATTGCTGTTGATTTAAGCACTCGTTTCAAAGATTTCTGGATTAAACTCATCGTTCACGTCCTTTGTTTACAAGGTTTTAAGTTTACAAGGTTATAAATTTCCAAGATTGTTAGCGGTTATCCATGCTAAGGAGATTCGAATTACAACCAGAGCTCACAAAACACCACCGCCACCCTAGTGTGAAAAGAACGATATCGGATGAGGCCATTGTGAAAACTCGAAGTAACTTGGAACTAAAGATGTAACAAGATTGTTGAATTAGATATGGGGAGGAACACGCAACATCACTTGACCGCGATACACGTTTTAGACAATAGTATTAAGTATTAATACGTAAGATTTTCACCCAAGAATAAATTAAACTAATAATATTAATGAATTAAAAATAGCGAATATGACTTTGATCGGGAAACTACGTACGTATTATTCGTATGATAAATTTACACAATATTTAACGAAATGTGACAAAGACCGTGCCGATTCCGTTACACTTTATTAAGTGATGAAAAGCAATAAGCAAAAAAATACCCCGAAATAATTCGAGGTATTTTTTACAAAAAGCATCTAAGCAGTGATTAAACGGCTTTATAAATAACTTTATTACCTGCTAATTGCTCTTTTTGAACTAGGTTTTCTTCAAGAAGCTTCTTCAGTGCACCCGTCGCCCAAGACGCAGCTTTGGCATCTTCTTGACCCGCAGCTAAACCAATACCTTTAGGATTAATACCTTCTGCATTAGCTAAAACGATGTCTAGCACTTGTTGCTGCTTCGGGGTCAACGCTACGTCAACAGTTTTTGCTGCAGCAACTTTCTTCTCAGCTACCACTTTCTCCGCAACAGTTTTCTCTACAACAGAAGCTGCTGCCGCTTTTTCAACAACAGGCTTCGCTGATTTGTGTACTTCAGCAATGTTTGCCACTGTCGCTTTAATGCGTTTTTGCAATTTCATTTGCACTTTACGCTTATGAGCAAGTCTCATTGAATATTTCTCCAGTTCACTGCATCTCAGCAGGGATGAAAATTTGAAGCGCGTTTTATACCAAAATTCACAGGCAATTTGTAGGTTTTTGCGGCGAAACGCGATGAAAAATGCGCTCCTAGCGCAGAACGTCTACTATTTAATCAAGTGTTTTGTGAACGGATTTATTGAATACTGGGTATAAAAACAGAGGTATCAACGCTTAGAGAGAATCAAGATTTTCGCTCACGATCATTAGGGGAAGAAGTATGCAAACGCAACATTTGACCAATTCACACTTTAGACCAGGCTCCCGTCTTACTAGGTTCACGTTATTCCTTGCCGCTGCCATTACCCTATTTCTCGTGGTTATCTCCCCCGGATGGAAACAAGCGATGATGTCCGTCATATTAATGGCAACCATCGTAGGTATTGCCGCATTTGTAATCAAAAAGAGTCAGGTTACGTTTACTCTCACCGCCACACATTTTCAACAACACCTTTTCAAAGGGGGATGGGTTGTTCGATGGCGTAACATTGAATCGATTGGTATATGTACTTATCAACAAGAAGGCTGGCATCAGCCCTTACCTTGGATTGGCATACGCCTCAAACATTACTCTCCATACCTCGATGGAATATGCCCTCGTATCGCGACCGAAATACTACTAAGTCAACGAGCCCTATTGTATTTGGGAGCAAAACAGAGTAATCGAGAAGACAGCTTTGAGGATATCGTGCTTGATCAGAAACCATACATTAACAGCGAGGGAAAACGTTATGGCGGCTTACTCGCGATGCTGGCCAACCGAATGCGATATCAAAGAGCATTCTATGGCTATGACGTGTTTATTTCTGCCAATGACTTAGACAGAGAAGCGGATGATTTTGTTGGTTTGACTCGGCGCTATCTTGCAGCCGCCGAGCCAGACGAATAATAAAACTAGTGCCAAAGCACTTCATTCATATAAAGTCACAGAATCAATATAAAAGCACTGCGTTAATATGAATATCAAATTAATACAGCGGCATCTCATCTGCGACAAATGGGTTAGTTTTCCTTTCATGTCCAAACGTTGATTGAGGACCGTGGCCAGGCACAAAGGTGACATCGTTACCTAGCGGCCATAGTTTCTCTTTGATCGAACTGATCAAGGTATTAAAGTCACCTTGAGGAAAGTCGGTTCGACCAATACTGCCGTTAAACAACACGTCTCCCACAAATGCCAATCTTGATTCTTCACTGTACAGTATGACGTGACCTGGAGTATGGCCCGGAGTATGAATCACATTTAGCACTTGATTGCCAAACGTGACAGTGTCACCTTCATTTAACCACTGATTAGGTTCAAACGCCTCTGTCAAAGGAAAACCAAACATTTGGCTTTGTCCTTCTAACCCTTGCAACCAAAAATTATCCGCTTTATGTGGCCCTATAATCTCGATTCCACCAAGCATTGCTGCAAGAGGCTCTGTCCCGCCAACATGGTCTAAGTGTCCGTGGGTCAGCACCAAATTAACCACGTCCACCCCTAGCTCTTTGATTAACACTGCAAGCTGCTTTTCATCACCACCTGGGTCAATAACAACGCCTTTCATTGTTTCATCACACCAGACAATAGAACAGTTTTGAGAAAACGGTGTCACTGGGACAACTTGATATTTCAGAGCCATAAAACATTTACAACCAAAAAAATTAAAACTTAAGCAACTATGACACTAACCCCTAGGGACTTCAAGAGTTCATGCTTACCACGAGCGCACCGGCCCCGTATCAATATGAACGAAGTTGCTACCTGGGTAATAACCAACCCCTCCCGCTTTAAGACTCAGCGCCGCATCACGTACTGTTGAAAGCTTGACCCCGTCTAAACGAAAATCAATGGCTTTCCCTTGCATATGCAGGCTTTTCTTTGCCACACGAGAAGAACCCTTGCGCAGCGATGCGTTCGTTGCAGGTGAACGATAACCGGAGATAACAATCACTTCAGACTCACGACCAATGAGCTTTTGGATTTGACTTAACTGGTCAAACAAACCTTTATCCATTTTATGGACTTCATTTCTACGATGATCGCGACAAAACTGATTCAGCTTTTGTAATTCACCATCAACATACTCTTTACCATTGAAGTAACAGCTTTCAAGTAACTCGCCAGTGTTAAGGTTATTCATGGCTAATATTCTTGGCTCTTGTGGTCGAGATGCCCAAGCCACAGTCGGCATAGTAGACGCTAATACGACACCACCCGCCGTTATTTTGAGGAAATCTCGACGAGAGAAATTACGACTTACCATATAAAAACATCGCTCAATAACCATACAAACGGCGAACGTTATCCCAAATCCTTGTTTTGATCAATTTCACGACCGTAATATTAATCACAGTAAATATGTGGCTAGAAATAGCGCAGGAACATGACTTTTAATAAGGCTGCACTCTCGATAAGTCGTTATTCTAAAGCCAAAAAAATGTCACAGCTAGTGCTCACTAAAACCAGCTAGAATGATCGGTTGTTTACTAAGATGGGTGTCACCACTAGTACAAACAAATCGAGACGTCGCGGGTTAGTGATTGACAGACAAATAAATTTTTCAAATGTAAATTTTTGGCAATTTTTAAACTCGTTGAGATTGCATCCAGTTCTTATTAGCCGTTGTGGTCGTAATGATAAATATCATCGCCATAGTAAAGTGTGCCATCTTCTAACCAAGCAGTTTGATAGATAATGTGCACCGGAATACGCTCACCTAACGGTACTGATGTGGTTGATAATCGGGCACTCTCTCGCTTCTTAGCTAATCGTTCTTCCAAGCCTTGGGCTTTAAACAAAAGTTCTGCGAACTGATCTGCATTCTCTACTCGCACACATCCAGAGCTAAACGCTCGCCTATCGGACTCAAATAGATTTTTACTTGGCGTATCGTGAAGATATATCGCCTGTGCATTAGGCATATTGAACTTGTATAGTCCCAACGCATTATTGGTCCCCGCGGCTTGTTGCATACGATAAGGAAAGGACCTCGGGTTCACAGCAGCCCAATTAATGGTTGTAGGATCAATAACCTCACGCGAATTCCATGATCGAATGATTTGTATATTATTGTGTATCAAATACATGGGATTACGTTTTACTTTGGGAATAATATCTTTCACCATGATTTTCCATGGGACGTTCCAAGTTGGATTAAGGACAACCGATACCATAGAGCCAGTCATAATAGGGGTTTTTCTAGAAGACTTACCAACAACCACTTTCGATTCAAAAAGTGGTTGCCCATCATGCCAGTACGTCACTTCATACCTAGGCACGTTAACAAATACGACATTGTCTCGCTCTTTAGCCCAAATTCTTGATCGCTCAGAATTTAGCGCTAAAAGATACAGGCGCTGTTTAGGCGAAAAATTAATCCATCGAATGGTGTTCGGCCCGATCACTCCGTCTTGCTTCAGTCCATGTATACGTTGAAAGGCTTTCACTGCTAGTTCGGTATTCTCATCATAAATCAAAAGATTGCGGTCCAAATCGCTGATATCCACACCAACAACCGCCATCCGTTCTAACAGAACTGATTTATTGACTAATGCATCTCCAACACGCAACAAACCTTCCTGTTCGTACTGTGGATACTTATATTGGGAATGCTCTAACAAAGAGGTGTATGCAGTATTAAATGCAGCATCGATTTGCAAAGGTGAGCGTAAACCAGCTAAGAACTGATCTAGCTTACCCACTGTTATCTCATTACTTAAGGTCGAAAGCGTATTAATACTCGGGGCGGGAAAAGTCACATCATGCGCATTTGCAAACAACCAATTGACGCCTTGTGTTGGCAGTTGTTCTAAATAACTTAAATACAAAAGAAGGGAGTCAGTCATCACCAAATCGAAATCAAGAGTATCACCTTGCCATCTAACCTGGTTTATTCGATGAAGTTGGTTATCAAACTCTTCTGATACCTCTGCCATTGCGACAAGATTTAGTTGAAAAATCAACTGCTCAACATCGCTTTCACTTTGCCAGTTCAAACGGTAGTGAGTACTTTGATAAAGTTGATCGACCACCACTGGATAATGAATCATTTTTTCGATAGACAGCTGCGCCACAGCCCCTTCTTGCTGTGTTTTACCATCAGCCGCAAGAGAAACCACAGTAGAAAAGCTGCAAAACGGCACTAAAAGTGCCGTTAATAGTAGAACTCTAGCAAACACTAAAAACAATCCTTTCGCTATTTTCCTCTATAGAAGTATGGCAAAGATCTGCTCACATGTTGGCTTAAAATAAAAAATTTCATTTAAGTACAACTGACACACTCATCAGTTATCCAGGGTCGTTTTCTTAGTCATACAATTTTTGTCCAATGATTATCCCATTGCACTCCGCTGTTTAAGCTATTGTTGAACTCTGTAGGCTTTTGCTTCACCACTTTCCCAGCCCCGGAACTAATACGAAATTCGTCCCCATACATGACAACGCCAGATGCGTCTGGTAAGGCATTCAACTCTACCAATTTACCCGTTTTTTTTGACCAAATACCATAGCAACTTCCCGGCGGTGACGTGGCTAATATCCAATCTTTTGTCGCTGCAATACTGGCAATGTAATGATTAAAACGCGCCCACTCTTCAGGCTCTGCACTCAAGGCTATCATATCGGAACCACGGGTGTGCATCGCGATAAGTGGTGGATATTCATCCGGCTCACCGCGGTATTGCTGTCCACACAACACCGTTTCCGAACCATCATGCGCCAAATGACGAATGCTCAACTTATGATCAGACAGAGAGACTTGATCAAGCAGTTTCCCCTCTGTCGACAGGTAGCTTAAACTTGGCTGCATATTTTCTAAGTTCAGCGGCACTCGTCCGTTAGTATGAACACCGCCTACGCCAATTGCTAATACACCATCGGGCATCATTATGACTTCGTGAGGACCAATACCAAATCCCGTCAGTTCATCTATTTTTTTATATTGTTGCTTTACATCGTAAACACCAATTATCCCACGACTGCTCTGCCTTTCCCCTTCAGTGGCAAACAAATAATTACCATCATGAGAGTACACACCATGACCATAAAAGTGACGTTTTTCTTGCGCGAGTTGTAACCGAATGAGTTGCTCAGTTCGATAGTCGAACGCCATAAAAAAGGTTCCTGGGCGACGTCCAAACACCACAGCATGACCATGTTGATTGGTTGCGACACCATGGCCACGATCCGGAATCGGTAGTTTTGAAATGGGAATGCCGTTCTCATCAGCAACCACCGCTGCAAATTTATCACGACCAATGATCGAGCACCCTATGAGCGAAGGTTGACGGGTAGACGTCGTAGCACACCCAAAAGGTAAAATCGGAACCGATACGCTACACAAGGCTGCTTTGAGTAAATTCCTTCGAGTTTGATCAGTCACCATCTGTTGCATTAAATCCTATTACTACGCCAAGCTCTATTGCGACCTCTTCATGAATGAGGTACTTCAGTTGTTCTAATTTATTATACTGTGCTAACACCGTTCGATAGCCATCGACACTTTGCAGCTCGTTAAACAAGCTAGTTTCCTTAGGCCAGGTATCAACGACCATCTGAAACTGACGAGAGACCCGATCAGCCAACGCTTCTTTCCCCTGCTCTCGAAGTAACGCATCTAATCCTTTACCCTCGGCAAAATATAATGTTTGCATACTGAGTAGATTTGCTTTCAAATTCGCTAGGGATGTACCTGAGCGCCACGATTCAGCGAAGTAAGGTCTCGGGTGACCAATTTTCGCCAGCGGGCGACTCAGCTTTTTCATGCTGTAATCAAGCTGATTTGATAACAATGAGATATACTCTGACTCCCACTCTATCTTTGTCATCGACTTCCACGGATTTCGTTGCCAAGCTTCCGCGATGGCTTGAGCGGTGTTCTGTAAGTTTTGTGCAATAGCAACGCTTGTATTGCAGGTGTTAATGTTACTGTCAAGCGTCGACGACGTATCATAAAGTAACCATTCAAGTGCCCCTAATCCCTGGACAGTAACACTCTGCGTCGAGATTTGTTTAGCATCCCAGATCTGATCACTGTTACTTAGCACTGACATTTTTCGTCCAGTAGTGTTCTTTTTATCAGGCCAAAACTGAACGTTCCAACTCTGCTCTAAGGCTTTTGATGGCCCTCGTTCTTGTCCCTGAAGCCCCATCCAGGCACGCATGGTTTCATGCCATTGCAGCTTGACTTCAGATTGGTCTTTACTGCCGCTGCCACAGTAAGCACTAAAAGCTTTTCTTAGCTCAACAGTCTGCTGCAAAAAAACACTGGCGTGCTGATACTCAACTTCATACACGTTTTGCGAGATATGATTTGTTTCTTCGGCTTGATTCATTTCTGAACTCAATGTGGACTGGCAACCAGTCAGCCCGACTGCAATCACTATTGAGTAAATTAGGTCACTCTTTTTCACAATCCAATCCTTATAAAGAGTTTAAAAATGCAACTAGAGCTTCACGCTCATTTTTACTCAAAGCCAAGACTTTCTGCTTAGCTGCTTCCGCTTCACCACCATGCCAAAGCACCGCTTCCAATACATTGCGTGCTCGCCCATCATGTAAATAGAACGTGTGACCATTAACTTCTTCGGTATACCCGATGCCCCAAAGAGGTGGAGTTCGCCACTCACGGCCGCTTGCTCGATATTCTGGTCGATTGTCTGCTAGGCCATCCCCCATGTCGTGCAGGAGTAAATCGGTATAAGGGTGGATATCTTGCTCCGACAGCGCTGGTAATCCTGACCTTTTAGCCGTTTTCACATTGGTTTTGTGGCAACTTTCGCAGCCCGACTCAGCGAAAATCTTTTGCCCCAATTGAACCTGTGGGTCGTCCATATTTCGTCGAATTGGCACCGCTAAATGCTGACTATAGAATTCGACAAAATCTAGAATGTTCTGACTGACCTCATGCTGACCTCCGTTAGGCAACGCATTACATAACGGTTGTTTAGAAGTGCAATTCTCACTTGGGAATAAATGACTTGTCAGACCTACATCACCATTGAAAGCCGCAGCGTTCTGCTGCATTAAAGTTGGCTGACCAGCTTTCCAGCCAAATCGACCAATGGAAAAGTCCCCTTTTTCTATATTCCAGACTTTGTTCACTTTCCCAGAAATACCATCTTTATCGAGATCGTCTTCATCAGCCCATGAAAGTAACGTGTCTTCAGGAATACTTTCGAGAAGACCTAACCCGATCATAGGCGGTGCCACGCGAGCTGACATTTCTGTATCAGGGTGCATGTCGCCATAACCCAGATCTATGATCTTCAATGTAGGTTTGCGTAAGACCACTTCCGTGCCATCGTGAAATTGCACTGGCACTGGCGTATACGAGATGGAAATTTTGCCTTCTGGTGTTTGATCTTGTAGTGCGAAGTCTTGTAGTTGACCACCATAAGTCGGCTCTGGTATTCCACCATTCAAGATATAAGCTTTCTTTTGCTCTGGCGTGACAGCAGGGATACTCAAGCGCACTAGCATAGAGACAGCATGAATGTCTCCCGCTTCCGGTGGATGCCCTCTACCATCTTTAATATGACAGTTTTGGCACCCATTGGTATTAAATAATGGCCCGAGACCATCTCTTGCGTCCGTCGACGCTGGGGCTTGCACCCAAGGATTTCTAAAGAAACTGTTCCCGACACTGAAGTCTAATCGCTTACTCATAGGTAAATTAGCAGCAGGAAGAGAGTAGGCATTAGCCCCTTCTTTTTTGACGCTAGTTTTGCCACCAGAGCGCAGATCATAGGCGGACACTGAAAACGAAAACGCTGCCGTTAGCACGGCAGCTAAATGAAGGTAATAAATAGAAGGCTTCATATCATTGCTCTTAAAGAATGGATAACAACGAGCTCAAAACAACTAAGGGCTCTGCGGGAGAGCCCTTATATACTCAAGATACAAAATTCAGAGGGCGAGTTTTATTTTCTTGCAGTTGTTATACATTGTTTTGATTAGCATTATTTTTCTATTTTTGCTTAAAACTCGTGATCAGCAGTATCTGGACTGAGGCTATCGATACCAATGATACCAGCAGCTCGTTCAATGGCACTGGTTTGTGCAACAAGAGACATAATCGTTTCATTGACTAGAGCATTGCCCTTTGCATTTCCTGAAGCGATCAGCTGATCAAAGTGTTGATTGTTCTTTTCGGCAGATGATACCAACTTACCGACCTGTGTGCGGGTAGTATCAAACTGTTTTTGAATCTCTTGCGCCGCTTTTTCGTCCGTTTGTGCGACTAAATCCGCAATGCTTGGACCAGATAGTATCGAGCCATCTTGGCGCTTGTAGTCACCTGTATAAACGTTGTAGATGCCCTGCTCATTGTAGTAGTGGGAATTGTGCGTATTATCAGAGAAACAATCATGTTCATCCTCTGTCGAGTTAGCTTCCAGAGCAACTTTCATACGCTCACCCGCTAATTCTCCTAGAGACAAAGAACCCATCCCAAATAGCATCTTACGTAAACCATTTTCAGCCGAGTCACTGATTAACTCCTGACGGTAGTTATCTTTTACCTCTGACGACCACTGCTTTTCCATCCACTCTAAATCTTGAACCAGTAGCTCAGCAGCCGCTTTCAGATACTCGCCACGGCGGTCACAATGATCATTCGTACATTCAGAACCAATGACAAAATCGGTGTATGCACGTTGACCAGCGCCTGCATTGGTACCATTCAAATCTTGTCCCCAAAGCAGGAACTCTATGGCGTGGTACCCAGACGCAACGTTCGCTTCCGAGCCACCCACTTCGTTTAAGTCCGCGATTAACGTTGGAGTGATGGTTGATACATCAAGTTCTGTAGAACCAATAGTAAGTTGCTTATTTGCCACGATATTTGCTGTTGCACCTTCGTTACCAAGCTCATATTGGTAATCTGATGCAACGTAGTCGATTAATCCTTCATCTAGAGGCCATGCATTCAGTTGACCTTCCCAGTCATCGACGATGGCATTACCGAAACGGAATACTTCAGACTGTTGATAAGGCACGCGAGAGTCAAGCCAAGCTTGTTTAACTTCTTCTAACTTGACAGCAGAAGGGGCTTTAAGAAAATCACCAATCTTGGCGTTAAGTACGTTAGCGGTTGTCAACGAATCAGCAAACACAGCGTGAGCAACGTCTGCATAGTGTTCTACAACTTGCTGTTGCGTGACGCGAGCAGCAGCGACACTACTACTCGCTATAAAAAGTGATGCGGCGATAGATTGAACCAGAACTGTTTTTGCATTCATTAAAAGCGTCCTTGTTGAGCATACATTTTTGTAATTAGTAGTGCTAATTATTATCATTTGCACTCTGGTCGCTAGATAATACAAACTTACAATTTTTTTTCAACTTTAGTTACAAAAAAAGCCTCATCTGTGTGAGGCTTTTAACATGAATGACGGACTGTCTGTCTACATCAGTCAGACTTTTAAATTGTGCTTACCGTGCGAAACTTTTGCTTTAAGGTAATTTTCATTGCCATCTTTGATGTGCGCAGCAGTATTCACAACCTCAGAAATTTGAATTCCGTATTCCGCTAGTTCGCGAATTTTCTTAGGATTATTGGTAACAAGACGAATATTGTTTATCCCCAATGCTTCTAGCATTTGAGCGGCTTCAGTGAAATCTCGTAGATCATCACCGAAACCCAAATGGTTATTCGCTTCGTAAGTATTCATTCCCTGACTTTGCAGAAGATATGCATCAATTTTGTTATACAAACCAATGCCACGCCCTTCTTGACGCAAATATAGGATGATCCCCCCGGATTTGCCCATAAGTTGAATTGTTTCTTCCAACTGTTCACCACAGTCGCACCGAGAGGAATGGAAAACATCACCGGTCAGACACTCAGAATGCATTCGCACCAAAGGGGTGTCTTGGGTCTGGTCCGCTTGTTTAAAAACAATCGCCACATGTTCTTTATCCGTTTTAAGACCACGGAAAGAAAGGATTTCGGCATCAATATTACTTTTAGCCCCGACTTTAAAATCTACTCTGGCACGTACTTCCGCCATATCTCTACTCACTCGATTTACTGCTTGATGCGCTTTACATTATCCATACAAGTTAACAAATGGTCACTTGTGTCGTCAGAAGTCTCATTAACAGAGTCTTCAATAAAACAAATGCTTATCGAAAAGCTTGCCCTATTCTTGAGACTTTACTAGGCGATTTCTAACCATTCATCTTCTGTGATTGGTATAACCATGCCACGCATTATCTGATTTTTAATTTGCTGGGCTTGGCTTTGTGCGTCTTCATCATCGCATTAATGGGATTAACTTGTTGCTCTCAACTATGGGGTTTGAATCAACACTTTTCAATATTGAGAATACCACAGAATGAAAGAACAAACCTATTCCAAGCGGCTTACCCATCTAGGTTAACGGGCTCATCTTTACGCTCACTAAATGTTATAATATAACATTTATGTAAAACTACAATAAAAAAACCTCAGACAATGATGTCTGAGGTTATTAAAAGGTTTGCTAACGATAAGGGTAATCAATGTGTCTGATTGCGTTTCCAAACGGTAAGCTCTATCCACGCGGATTCCAGCTCTTGGATTTCCTCATCACTTAAAACGTTGAGAGTTGACGTAACTTGAGGCAACTTCGGTGTCTGCAATGCACGAAGATGCGCATAAAAGTCCTTCTTTAACTGCGATATAACTGAGTCCACTGCATATACCTACTTAGTTCTTGATCTATTACTTTCCAGCTAAAATATTTTACTGTGTAAAGTGTTGGAACCTTCATAAATTCCAAAAAATAATACCACTCTACATTCTCTTTGCACAGACTACTTCATATTGTGGAAGGATAGTCACATAAAATAATTTAAGTATTAATATTTTCCCATGCCGAACAAATACATAATAAAGAAAAAGGGGATAAACTTACAGGCTGTAAGATTAAGACTCTAAAGTTACTAAGTTAAATTGCGATTCATCATACACAATGCGTTCAATAGCATATAGTCGGCCAGCCTTAAGAAGCGAATAGACCAGCGACCTTACAACCCCTAGGGTCTGTTGACCTTTCGAGCTGTGTTTTGCTGTAGTCCGATAGATATTGAAATGTCTTTATTCATCAGAATCGAACCGTGCAACAAAATAGTTGTATTGAGCATGCCTCTATGTATTTTCGAAAACCCTTACCTGTTTAATATATAACCAACCTTAAATATAATCGCTATTTGCTTATCATTATTTCTTTGCTCACAAGCACTGTTTTTGCTTTACCGATTCCCGCATCATTATACCAATCGTAGTAAGTAACTGGTCATTCTAGCTTGTTAAAATACTCGATAACTTCGTTACAATTTTTGATTGTAGAATAACTACTTATCGAAAAATTGCGCCTTGTTCTCAAGCATTTTTCCTACGCTATTTCTGAACACTTATTTACTGTGATTGGTATTACCAATGCTATTTGAGTTATCACGAGATACAAAAAAGCCGAACGTATAACGTTCGGCCTTTAGATTAATAATAACAGTACGGTTTACTCTGGGGCATCCTCAGCTGAATCATCCGCTGCTGGAGCCTCAGGCGATTGCTGTTCTGCTTCCGATTCCGCTGCTTCGATCGCTTCACCTTCTGGTAAGTCTGCGTCTTCAACTTCATCGATACGTTGCAAACCTACAACTGATTCATCTTCAGCTGTGCGGATGAGCGTGACACCTTGCGTGTTACGACCAACTTGGCTTACTTCACCAACACGGGTACGTACAAGGGTACCTGCATCAGTGATCATCATCATCTCGTCGCCTTCTTCCACTTGGATAGCGCCGACAACTGGGCCATTACGCTCAGAGACTTTGATGGATACAACACCCTGTGTACCACGACCTTTAGTCGGATATTCATTGAGTGCTGTACGTTTACCGTAACCGTTTTCCGTAACCGTAAGGATATCACCTTCGTTTGATGGAACGATGAGTGATACAACTTGGTCATTTTCAGCCAGTTTCATACCACGAACACCGGAGGCAGTACGGCCCATAGGACGAACACCTTTAAACTTAAATTCTGGTTGACCGTTTTCATCTAGAATCGGGTTACCATTTTCATCAAGCACTGGAATCTCTTCTGCTTCTTTAAAGCGAACCACTTTACCCGCTTTAGAGAACAGCATGATTTCGTTTTCGCCGTTGGTGATATCCACACCAATCAACGAATCTTCGTCACGTAGGTTCACCGCAATAAGACCATTTGAACGCACGTTAGCAAACTGGTTCAACGGTGTTTTCTTAACCGTACCATCACCCGTTGCCATAAAGATGAATTTGTCTTCAGAGAATTCATCAACACGCAAGATCGCGGTAATACGTTCACCATCTTCAAGAGGTAATATATTGACGATCGGTTTGCCACGCGCCGTACGGCTTGCAAGCGGCAGTTGGTAAACTTTGAGTCGGTAAGTTTTACCACGAGTCGAGAAACATAAGATGTTATCGTGTGTGTTTGCCACTAGAAGACGATCGATGTGGTCTTCATCTTTCATCTTAGTGGCACTCTTACCTTTACCACCGCGGCGTTGAGACTCGTAATCACTCAGTACTTGATATTTAACGTAACCACCGTGAGACAGAGTAACCACCACATCTTCACGCGCGATAAGCTCTTCCATGTCAATGTCATGGCTAGCTGCGGTAATCTCAGTACGACGCTCATCACCATAGCCTTCACGAACGGCTTCAAGCTCTTCACGAATGACTTCCATCAAACGTTCTGTGCTTGAGAGAATGTGCATCAGCTCAGCAATTTCTTCGAGAAGCGATTTGTATTCATCTAGAATCTTCTCGTGCTCCAAGCCTGTCAGTCTGTGTAGACGTAGTTCCAGAATGGCTTGTGCTTGTTGCTCAGTCAGGAAGTACTGTCCATCACGAATGCCATATTCAGGTTCGAGCCACTCTGGACGAGCAGCATCAGTACCAGCACGCTCAAGCATTGATGCTACGTTGCCTAGATCCCAACCACGAGCAATAAGGCCCGCTTTCGCTTCCGCAGGTGTTGGTGCCTTACGGATAAGCTCAATGATTTCATCGATATTGGCTAATGCAAGTGCCAAACCTTCAAGGATATGAGCACGCTCACGAGCTTTGCGCAATTCGAAAATCGTACGGCGAGTCACGACTTCACGACGGTGATCCACGAAACACTTCAACATATCTTTTAAGTTGAATAGCTGTGGCTGACCATTGTTCAGCGCAACCATGTTAATGCCGAAAGTCGTTTGCAGCTGAGTTTGAGCGTAAAGGTTATTCAGAACCACTTCGCCCACCGCATCACGCTTACATTCGATAACGATACGCATACCGTCTTTATCGGACTCATCGCGCAGCGCACTGATGCCTTCAACTTTCTTATCTTTAACCAGCTCCGCAATCTTTTCGATCAAGCGAGCTTTGTTGACTTGGTAAGGGATTTCAGTGACGACAATGGTTTCCTTACCATTCTTCTCCACTTCGATATCCGCTTTAGAACGCATGTAGATTTTACCGCGACCCGTTTTGTACGCGTCTACAATGCCTTTACGACCACTGATAAGTGCTGCCGTAGGGAAGTCTGGACCAGGGATGTAATCCATCAATTCATCAATAGTGACGTCTTCATTATCGATGTATGCCAGGCAACCATCAATCACTTCGCCAAGGTTATGTGGCGGTATGTTGGTTGCCATACCTACCGCGATACCGGAAGCACCGTTGACCAATAGGTTTGGAATTTTAGTTGGAAGAACCGCAGGGATCTGCTCGGTACCGTCATAGTTTGGTACGTAATCTACGGTTTCTTTATCTAAGTCAGCCAGAAGTTCATGGGCAATTTTTGCCATACGTACTTCGGTGTAACGCATTGCTGCAGCAGAGTCGCCATCGATTGAGCCAAAGTTACCTTGGCCATCGACCAGCATGTAACGTAATGAGAACGGCTGAGCCATACGTACGATAGTGTCGTACACAGCACTATCACCATGTGGGTGATATTTACCGATTACGTCGCCGACAACACGGGCTGATTTTTTATATGGTTTGTTCCAATCGTTGCCTAGTACGTTCATCGCGAATAAAACGCGGCGGTGTACTGGTTTTAGGCCATCACGCACATCTGGAAGAGCACGACCAACGATGACTGACATCGCGTAGTCTAGGTATGAACCCCTAAGCTCATCTTCTATGTTTACGGGCGTGATCTCTTTAGCTAAATCGCTCATAGAGCCATTATCCCTCTATTATCTGATCGTAATTACGATACGTGTAAGGTGCAAAAATATAACACACAATTTGTCACTTCGGCATTACTTTCCCTCTCCTTTTATCAGGTTGTGAGCTTTGTTGAGATTCAAATGTCGAGAATTTGCACACTCGTGTGATATCTTTCTGATAAGTGGTTACATTTCAGCCAATGTTGATAAAAATGCCTCTCCAACAGAGCAAAACGGAGATTAATCAGTTTAATCCTCATAAAACGTTAGCGTATACTAATCGCCATCAAAGGAATCAGATTGAATGCAGTAAAACCATTATGACCAAAGCACAAAACGTCGACCCTAGTGAAATCAAAAAATTTGAAGAGATGGCCTCTCGTTGGTGGGATTTAGAAGGTGAATTCAAACCGCTCCATCAGATTAATCCTCTTCGTCTGAACTACGTACTTGAAAAAGCAGATGGCTTGTTTGGTAAGCACGCACTCGATGTTGGTTGTGGTGGTGGTATTCTTGCCGAGAGCATGGCAAAAGAAGGCGCGATTGTCACAGGGTTGGATATGGGTAAAGAACCGCTGGAAGTTGCACGGCTTCATGCACTGGAAACAGGAACGAAGCTGACGTATATCCAGACGACGATTGAAGACCATGCGGCAGAAAATCCAGCAAGCTACGATGTGGTTACCTGTATGGAAATGCTAGAGCATGTTCCCGATCCACTTTCGGTGATCCGTTCTTGTGCTGCATTAGTCAAACCGGGTGGTCATGTTTTCTTTTCAACACTGAACCGAAACATTAAATCATATCTATTTGCAATCGTTGGTGCAGAGAAGTTACTTAAGATCGTCCCAGAAGGGACCCACGAACATGATAAGTTCATCAAACCGGCAGAAATGATGAAAATGATTGACCAGACAGACCTGACCGAGCTTGGCATTACAGGTTTGCACTACAACCCTCTGACCGACAGTTACAAGCTGGGTCGTAATGTTGACGTCAACTACATCATTCATACGACTAAATTTTGAGTCTCTTTAAGTCAATAGTCGTAGTTTAGTTTCCACCGAAGTTCAAAGGAATAGTGAGTAAGCGGTAGCACAAAGCTACCGTTTTTTTGTTGCTTTTTTTTACAAATTTCGTGTTGTAGATTCCATTTTCGACACGCCGTATTTCGCTAGAAAAAACGCTCAAAGATCAAGGAAAATATTTTTTACTGCGGTTATTTATAAACCAATCTAAAAACACAGCTTTTATCCAAGCAAGTGTGCCCTTTTCTCATCGGTTAGTATCCACTTACTGAAAATTTTAATTTCCAGAGTTATCCACAAGTCATCCAAAACCTGTGACTTGATCAATCTGTAAAACAGCACTATCTTGTAACTCGCAAACAAGTGAGCCCCTATATGTTGTGTTTAGACTACAATATATAGATAGACTTTGATCACAGAGCCAACGCAAGTATTACATGCCTTGCACATAAACAAACAAAAATACGGCTTTAATCAGTTTTCTTAGGGAAATAAAGCATAATGAACCAACAACTAACTGTCACAAAGCGTGATGGCCGCAAAGAAAGCATTGATCTGGATAAGATTCACCGCGTTATCACATGGGCTGCAGAAGGTCTACACAACGTTTCTGTCTCTCAGGTAGAACTCCGCGCTCACATCCAGTTTTATGACGGCATTACAACGTCAGATATTCATGAAACCATCATTAAGTCTGCAGCCGATCTTATCTCAGAAGAAACACCGGATTACCAATACCTAGCCGCACGACTAGCGGTATTCCATCTACGTAAAAAAGCTTACGGTCAATATGAGCCACCTACGCTGTACAACCACGTAGCACGCCTCGTTGACATGGGTAAGTATGATAAGCATATTCTAGAAGACTATACACAAGCCGAACTTGAAGAACTCAACTCGTATATTGATCACAAACGTGACCTTAACTTCTCTTACGCTGCGGTAAAACAGCTAGAAGGTAAGTACTTTGTACAAAACCGTGTGACGGGCCAAATCTACGAAAGTGCTCAGTTCTTATACATTCTTGTGGCGGCATGTCTATTCGCAAAATACCCAAAAGAGACGCGTCTTGATTACATCAAGCGTTTCTACGATGCGACGTCTACATTCAAAATTTCTTTACCGACACCTATCATGTCTGGTGTGCGTACGCCTACTCGTCAGTTCAGTTCATGCGTACTGATCGAATGTGGCGACAGCCTTGATTCCATCAACGCAACTGCGAGCTCAATTGTTCGTTACGTTTCTCAACGTGCTGGTATTGGTATTAACGCTGGTCGCATCCGTGCTCTTGGTTCGGAAATCCGTGGTGGTGAAGCGTTCCATACAGGCTGTATCCCGTTCTACAAATATTTCCAAACGGCCGTCAAATGTTGCTCCCAAGGTGGTGTGCGCGGCGGTGCTGCAACCGTGTTCTACCCAATGTGGCACGGTGAAGCACGTTCACTATTGGTTCTGAAGAACAACCGCGGCGTTGAAGAGAACCGTGTTCGTCACATGGATTACGGCGTTCAGTTGAACAAACTGATGTACCAGCGTTTGGTTGAAGGTGGCAACATCACACTGTTTTCACCATCTGACGTCCCTGGGCTTTACGATGCGTTTTTCGAAAACCAAGCTGAATTCGAACGCCTTTACGTTAAATACGAAAACGATCCTTCAATTAAGAAGGAAACGGTCAAAGCCATTGAGATGTTCTCGCTATTAATGCAAGAGCGAGCTTCGACTGGCCGTATTTACATTCAGAACGTGGATCACTGTAATACCCACAGTCCATTCGATTCTGAAGTTGCACCGGTTCGTCAATCGAATCTATGTCTAGAGATTGCGCTACCAACGAAGCCGCTATCTAACGTCGAAGACAATGAAGGTGAAATTGCACTGTGTACGCTTTCTGCTTTCAACTTGGGGTCAATTAAGTCTTTGGATGACTTCGAAGAACTGTCTGATCTGGTAGTACGTGCTCTCGATGCATTGCTTGATTACCAAGATTACCCACTACCAGCTGCGTACAAGTCGACTATGAACCGTCGTACGCTAGGTGTTGGTGTGATCAACTTTGCGTATTACCTAGCGAAAAATGGTGTGAAGTACTCAGACGGCAGCGCAAATGGCCTGACTCACCGTACCTTTGAAGCGATGCAGTACTACCTATTGAAAGCTTCAGTGGCACTGGCAAAAGAGCAAGGTAAATGTCCATCGTTCGACGAGACGAACTACGCGAAAGGCCTACTGCCAATTGATACGTACAAAAAAGATATCGATCTCATTTGTGACGAAGAATTACACTACGACTGGGATGGGCTTCGTAAAGAGATTATGGAGCATGGCTTACGTAACTCGACCCTGACAGCCCTGATGCCTTCAGAGACTTCTTCGCAGATTTCTAACGCGACTAACGGCATCGAGCCACCGCGTGGTTACGTATCGGTAAAAGCATCAAAAGATGGTATTTTGAAGCAAGTTGTTCCAGAATTTGCTGAACTGAAAAACAACTACGAGCTACTTTGGAACATCGGTTCTAATGATGGTTATCTACACCTCGTTGGTATCATGCAGAAGTTCGTAGACCAAGCGATCTCAGCCAATACAAACTACGACCCATCACGCTACGAGACTGGCAAGGTTCCAATGAAGAAACTGCTTCAAGACCTCCTGACTGCGTACAAGTTTGGTGTGAAGACACTTTACTACCACAACACCCGTGATGGTGCGAAGGATGAACAGAAAGATGCAGTTCAGCCGGAAGAAGAAGATTGCGCAGGCGGCGGTTGTAAGATTTAATCTTCACCACCCTGACTACTCGTAGAAATAGATATCGAAAACCTCCCCAAGTGGGAGGTTTAAAAGGAATTGAGGCATTATGGCTTACAGTACTTTTAACCAAAACAAAAATGACCAGCTAAAGGAACCAATGTTCCTAGGTCAATCAGTAAACGTTGCTCGTTACGACCAGCAAAAATTCGAAATCTTCGAAAAACTGATCGAAAAACAACTCTCTTTTTTCTGGCGTCCAGAAGAGGTAGACGTATCAAGCGATCGCATCGACTACAACAAACTGCCAGATCACGAGAAGCACATCTTCATTTCTAATTTGAAGTACCAAACGCTTCTGGATTCTATCCAAGGCCGTAGCCCAAACGTGGCTTTGCTTCCTCTGGTTTCTTTACCAGAGTTAGAAACGTGGATTGAAACTTGGTCGTTCTCTGAAACAATCCACTCTCGTTCATACACGCATATCATTCGCAATATCGTCAATGACCCAGGCGTGGTATTTGATGATATCGTTGAAAACGAACACATCCTGAAGCGTGCAGGTGACATCGCGCATTACTATGATGACTTAATCCAAATGACTAACGACTACCATCGCTACGGTGAAGGTGAGCATGTCATTAATGGTGAGACAGTCAACATCAGCTTGCACGATCTGAAAAAGAAACTGTACGTCTGCCTAATGTCGGTCAACGCGTTAGAAGCTATTCGTTTCTACGTGAGTTTCGCTTGCTCATTTGCTTTCGCTGAACGTGAGTTAATGGAAGGTAACGCGAAAATCATCAAACTGATTGCACGTGATGAAGCGCTGCATTTAAACGGCACCCAGCACATGATCAACCTGCTACGTAACGGTCAGGATGACTTCTCGTTTATGCAAATCGCAGAAGAAGCGAAACAAGAGTGTTTCGATTTGTTCAAGAATGCGGCTGAGCAAGAAAAAGAATGGGCAGAATACTTGTTTAAAGATGGTTCAATGATTGGCTTGAACAAAGACATTTTAAGTCAATACGTTGAATACATCACCAACATCAGAATGAGCGCGGTCGGACTTCCCGCAGCTTATCCAGAAGCAACGTCAAACCCGATTCCATGGATCAATGCTTGGTTATCTTCTGACAACGTTCAGGTCGCACCGCAAGAGGCTGAAATCTCGTCTTACCTTGTTGGTCAAATTGATAATGAAGTCCGCTCAGATGACTTTGAAGGATTTGAGCTGTAATGCCGACACTCAAAATCAACAAACTTATTAGCATCGAATCCAACCCTTCTAATACGATTTTGGAAACAATGGAGCAATCTGGCTTACTACCAGAATACAACTGCCGAGACGGTCACTGTGGGGCATGTCGCTGCAAGTTGGAATCCGGAGAAGTCGAGTATGTTGGTTTTGCGATGGCCTACACACAAGGGGATGAAATCCTTCCTTGTATTTGTAAGGCAAAATCAAACTTGTCACTCAGTGGCGTGAACTACGTTATGAAAGAAAAGCGCGCATAACGCCACTGATGAAGCGCAAACTAAAAAGCCAAGGCAATTGAATTGTCTTGGCTTTTTTTGTCGTGTTCTAATATCAATTAGAGCGCACTGCTAGGAATATGCATTTGTTTCACACTTTCCAATGACGAGTAGTGAGCAAACATAGGCTTACGTTCTAAGTAACGACGAAGTAAATCTAGTGCCGCGACACTGATCAGTTTGACAAGGTCATCGCGTTGATAATTTCTCGATAATTTATAGCCAGCCCCCCACTCTCCTTCTGGTGTAGACAATGCGACAGAAAAAAGACCATCCTCAATAACGCCAGTGGCTAATGACAAATCGGTACCACACTTTTCTCGAGTCGCGCCCGCCAAAGCAAATACAGCGGCTAAGAGATCACCTTCATTACTCAGTTTTTGGCCTCCATTTGGCAATATCCAACCATGTCCAAGTTGATTCGCTGTTTTCTCGTCCCTGTTTAACCAATAGGTCAGATAGCCAGCACTGCTTTTTTCTGACACAGACACAGTCAAATCTTTATCAGTCAGCAATTGTCCTACATGCTCGACCATAGGTAAATCGACACTGACGGTGTTGGACTCCAAATGTTTGTGAATCAATTGCATCAGCTTCGCACGCTGCTCAAACTGGTCACTAGGGCCAAAAAGCTTGACTTCAATGAAAGGCATATAAGAACGGTAGCCGAGCTCATAACCTTGCGGCAACTTGATGGGATCGAGTTTGTCGGAGATGACCGACTCGGAGAGACCAAATGTGTAAATGCGACTGCACGATGCCCCTTGCACTTCAGGAAACGTACGCTTGAGATCGGGTAAAATCTGCGTCTCGGCCATAAGCTTAAACTCACTTGGCACACCAGGAGTAAAATAGAAAACCGCATCGTTAATCAGCATCTTAAAGCCACAGGCTGTACCAATAGGGTTATCTAGTATTTCGGCGGTTTCAGGAAGCATCGCTTGTTTGAGATTGCTATCTGGCATTGGAATGCCACGGCGAGAATAAATCCCTTCCAAATGAGTTAACCACTCTTTAAACAATATTAATTTGCATTCAGCCGCTTTTGCCGCCGCTGCCGCACTCATATCATCTGTCGTTGGCCCTAATCCACCATTAACAATAACGATATCATTGTTAAAACTCAGCATTAAAAACTCTTCTGTTAAAGCAGAGAGTTTGTCACCCACCGTAGAGCGTTTCGTTAGACCAAATCCGTGTTGATAAAACAAACTCGACATCCAAGCCGCGTTTGTATCAACAATATCACCATGAAGGACTTCTTCACCGGTACTAAGCATTGCTATTTTCACAACTGACTCCTAAAAGCAAATATACTCACCTCACTTCTCGATAGTTATTCAGCGAAAGTTATGCGTCGTCAGGGAGGGCTTCAACCTGTCCACTCCGGTATGAAACAACGACTAAATAAGATAACTATTCCTACCGTTATTTACTTCGAACTGACGCGTTTATGAAACACTGAATATTGCATCTAGAGCTTACTTGAGTATAAATTTATTCTTATTTTCGATACTCATTCTGAATTTTATTTATTAAACTCATTGCTCAGTCTTCTAATTTGAATGGACTGAAAGTCTGTAGTTTAAATGACCACGCTTTTAAGGGATAATTAAATGTTAATTTATCCCATGATTCAATCGGAGACCTTTGTGGCGAAATCATCCATGTATAAGAACATTCTCGCAGGCCTTTGCGTACTTGTATCCACTTCAGCAAACGCCAGCCAATATGACCAAAGCCGTCACATCGAGTTTTCTTACACGCCTGATTGCCTTTCAGGTTACTGCGAAACAACAACGCTGTATACCCTCGCAGCGCAAAATCGCCACCTGGCAGATGAGCTAAATAATCCTGATACGCTCGACCTTGATGCGCAGACCCAAGGTAAGCATACCATTGTGCCACAAGACAAGGATTGGGATTATCTGATGGGACAAACCTACACTATCCTTGGATTGAGCGTTGCCACTGTGGGTCTAATGACATTCTTACCAGAAAGCGTCACCAAGTGGGATGAAGAAGATCGTGATATGAGCGAGTTAGGTAAAAAGTGGAGAGACAACGTATCTAAAGGGCCGGTTTGGGACCGTGATGAACACGTTCTTAATTATGTCATGCATCCCTATTTTGGCGGTGTTTACTATACCGCGGCGCGTCATGCAGGGTACAACGAATTTGAGTCCTACTTATATTCTGCAACCATGTCAGCATTTTTCTGGGAATATGGTGTTGAAGCATTTGCCGAAATACCCTCGTGGCAAGACCTGTTTATCACTCCATTTTTTGGCGCTGTGGTTGGTGAAATGATGCTAAGTACGGAGCAGGATATTATCGATAATGGTGGCACGGTTTTAGGCTCCGAAACTGTAGGGGATGTGTCTCTGTTCTTTCTTAACCCTGTGGGTCATGTCCATCACTGGGTAACACATGCATGGGGTGGCAGCGCCGATCTACAATTTAGTTCTTCACCTTGGTTTGGCAATCAAGACATCGCTAAGTTTGCCTTAGACGCGGGTGCGAACTATGACAGACAGTTCTACGGTGTCGAAATGAAAGTGACGTTCTAAGGCGTATTTGCGTCATGTAGACGTATCCATATTGGTATCATTAAGCAGCCCTGAGGCTGCTTTTTTTTGCCCTACTTACCGCTTTTGTTATTGATATATCGAATTAGCTTAAAAAATTGACCTTGGTCAAACAACTCTGTTGAATAGCACCTACACTAAATAAAAGGATTTATTCCAATAACTTAAGCGATGCGTTTACTCGTTACACGTACCGCGGGCAAACCTTTCCTAGGAGGGGACTTATGAACACCGTATTTATCGTAAATTTTGCTGGTCAAGCGTCACCAGCAACCATTAAGCAGCTTGCTGGCGTCACCCATGAAAACGGAGGGAAGTGGTTAATCAGTAAAGTGAACTTTATTGAAGACCAAGTTGCTGGCGTGATAAAAGTCGAACTGCCTAAAGAAAATGTAGATATCGTAAAAGCCGCGTTCTCCTCATGTCAAACACTGGTGGTTAAGTTCGTTGACTCTGAGCCGCATACTCATAGCTCTGAAACGATCTATCAATTACGCCTTGATGCCAATGATAGAGCAGGTATCGTCAATGAAATCACCCATGTTCTCGATACGCAGGGGATTTCTATTTTGGATATGGACTGCCAACGCGTCTTCATCGCCGGAGGTGGTGGTGTGAGCTCTAGCCTATTTAGCGCAAAAATGGCGATAAAGCTTCCTAGTGAAGTGGAAATTGACGATGTCGCCAATGAACTTGAAGCGCTCAGTGAAGATACTCGCGTCATTTTAGAATAACTTCGTCCCTCCACCCATCAATAGCAAAAGAGCAGCTACACGCTGCTCTTTTTCATTCCAGTATTTGTCATTGCAGTAAGTAAATAATCACAACGCCCCTACTCACTTAGCAAACTTTCTATTTAACCGACCACTGTGACAGCGAACGTTTAAAGTCAGAGTAGTCAAACTCGTTGAGTTTTTGGATATCACCGTCAGAACGCTCACAGTACACAGAAGGCATGCGTAGACCATTAAACCAATTCAGTTTAACCATGGTATAACCGGCACTATCCAAAATGTGCAAACGCTGGCCAATTTCAAGTGGCTTCTCAAAATTAGCGACACAGAACTGATCACCAGCAAGGCATGAACAAGAACCAATGACATACTCATGTTCGCCATCATCCTTCGCTTCAAGAATGGATGCTGGTTCATCATAAATGAGTGTGTCTAGGCGATGCGCCTCTGTTGCAGAATCAACAATCGCAGTCTTCTTGATATTTTCTACAATATCAACCACTGTCACGACCAAATCCGTTGTTTTGGTGATGATCGCCTCACCTGGCTCAAGGTACATCTGAACGCCATGTTTTTCAGAAAAGGCTTTTAGTGCCAAGCCTAATTTCTCAATATCGTAGCCCGGCCAAGTGAAGAAAACACCGCCGCCCATGCTCACCCAATCGAGTTTATTCAGGTATTCACCGAATTGTTCAGAGATGGCGTCCAGTAAGCCGATAAATGCATCCACATCTTTGTTTTCACAATTCATATGGAACATCACGCCATCGATACCGTCGAAGATTTCCGGTTTGATATGGTCGGCTTGTACGCCAAGACGAGAGAACTGACGTGCAGGGTTGGCTAAATCCTGGCCCGCATAACTCACACCTGGATTCAAACGCAAGCCAATCGACGCCTTGCCTTCCACAAGATGGCGGTAAGCAGCAAGCTGAGACTGTGAGTTAAAAATCATCTTATCGCAGATATCCGCCACATCACGTACGTCGTCTTCGCTGTAACCCACACTGTATGCGTGCGTTTCCCCACCAAACGTTTCATGGCCAAGTTTTACTTCGAATGGACCTGAGCTCGTCGTACCGTCTAAATAAGGCTTGATGATGTCAAAAACACCCCAAGTAGAAAAACACTTCAGTGCTAGTACCAGTTTCACGCCAGAGATCTCTTTGAGCTGTTTCGCCTTTTCTAAGTTAGCAATCAGCTTGTCTTCATTGATCATGAAATAAGGAGTTTTGAGTTCGTTATGTTGCATTTTAGTACCTTGAATTCCCTCACCTAAGCGAAGGCAGTATCAAATCGAACAAAGCCGACGCAAACGCATCGGCTTAGTATTAATGTCGATAAATAAGAGAAACGTAATGAACGCTCTTATTTCAACTTATGAATCAGAGGTTGGCCTGGTTCTAACTCTTGAACATGCCAATCTAAACCGATAGATGGCATCGTTTCTAGGAACGGATCTGGATCCAATTGCTCCATGTTGAACACACCTTTATCTGCCCACTTACCACCGAAGAACTGCAGTGCTGCAGTAATCGCTGGCACACCCGTGGTATAAGAGATCGCTTGGTGTTCTACATCTTGGTATGCCACTTCATGGTCTGCGTTGTTGTAGATAAATACGCTACGCTCTTTACCGTCTTTCTTGCCTTGTACCCAAGTACCAATACAGGTTAGGCCAGTGTATCCCGGAGCTAACGAAGTTGGGTCTGGTAACAATGCTTTTAACACGTGTAGAGGCTGCACTACGGTACCGTCATGTAGAGTCAGAGGTTCTGGACTCAGAAGACCGATATCACGCATCACATTGAAGTAGTTTAGGTAACGGTCACCAAAGCCCATCCAGAATTCGATACGCTTAGCAGGGATGAACTCTTGCATTGAACGAACTTCATCGTGTGCCATGGAGTACACTTTGTGTGAGCCACAGTTCGGGAAATCAAATTCAAGCATACGAGAATGGCAAGGCACTTGTTTCCACTCACCGTTTTCCCAGTAGAAAGAGTCGCCTTGGATCTCTAACATATTCGTTTCTGGGTCAAAGTTTGTAGCAAATTTCTTTCCATGGTCCCCTGCGTTGACGTCCATCACATCGATCGTATCAATTTCATCGAACAGGTGCTTCACAGCGTAAGCGGCAAATACTGATACTACGCCCGGATCGAAGCCTGCGCCTAGAATACCTGTGATACCCGCTTCTTCGAACTTCTCGCGGTAACCCCACTGCCAGTCGTACGCCTGAGGAACTTGTTGCCCCTCAGAACACAGGTCAACGGCTACCGAAGTATCGAGATAAGAAACTTTAGCTTGGTAGCACGCTTCCATGATGGACATGTTTACCCAAGGAGGACCCGCGTTAATCACAAGATCCGGTTTCACTTCGTTAATCAGAGCAACAAGAGAATCTACGTCGTCAGCGTTCACTGCGCGTGCTTCTAGTTTCTTAGTTGAATCTTTCAGATTATTTTTCTTCTGAATGGATTCGATGATCTTTTCGCATTTACCTAGGGTACGTGATGCGATGGTAATATCACCCAGGACGTCGTTGTTTTGCGCTGCTTTGTGTGCAACTACCCAACCAACGCCACCTGCACCAATCTGTAGAACTGCCATAGTTTTCCGTTACCTTTGTTAAACTAGCTCAGCGGCTAGCGTATGGATTTTTGAAAGCAAAGATTCAAAGTCCGACGTCGTTAAACACGGATTTAGAATCGTAAATTTAAGTGCGGTTTTACCATCAACAATGGTTTCACCCAATACTGCGGTACCGCGAGTCAGCGCCTCTAAACGTAACGCTTTATTTAGCTCATCAAGGTCTGCCGAAGCATGCGTCACACGGAACAAAACCGTAGACAATGAAGGCTCTGCCAACAACTCAAAACGGTCGTTGTTACGAATCAAATCTGCCACATCAAGCGTTTGTGCCAGTAGGTGGTCGTACATATCCCCTAGCGCCTTTGGTCCGACACTCTGCATTGTCATAAAGACTTTCAATGCATCAAATCGTTTCGTTGTGGCAATCGACTTATCAACTAAGTTAGGTAATTCATCATGTTCACGGTTCAAATAGTCCGCGTGATGCAACAAGAACTTAAAGTTTGATTTGTCATTCACCAACAGTGCGCCACAGCTGATTGTTTGATAAAACAACTTGTGGAAGTCAACACTGATCGAATTTGCACGCTCAATGCCTTTCAAACGATCTTTTTGGCTGCTCAGAATCAACGCACCACCATAGGCTCCATCTACGTGCATCCACATATCATGAACTGCTGCCATATCGGCAATAGCGCTTAGATCATCAATAGCACCGTGATCGGTTGTACCTGCTGTACCAACAATAGCAAACGGAATTAATCCTTCTGCTTTTGCTTGAGCGATAGCGTCAGCCAACTTGGCAACATTCATCGTACCATTCGGGTTCGCAGCTACTGTCAGTACCGATTTTTCACCCAACCCCATCCAAGAAGCTGACTTCTGCACGGTAAAATGTGATTTTTCCGAGCAAACAATACGCAGCTTATCAGCGTACTCAGGCAAGCCTAACTTTTGAATAGAATGGCCACTCAGTTTGTCGGCAATCCAGTCACGCGCTAATAGCAGCCCCATTTGGTTACTTTGCGTACCCCCACTTGTGAAGATACCATCACCTTGTGTGCCAAGATCATATTTGTCGCAAAGCCAGTTAATGACTTTCTGCTCAACATAAGTTGCGGACGACGCTTGATCCCAAGAGTCCATTGACTGGTTTAACGCGGCAATCATTGCTTCTGCTGCAATCGCAGGCATCAACGGAGGCGTATGCAAATGCGCAATACAGTCTGGATGCTGAGTGAAAATGGCGTTTTTAGCCACCAGCTCAGCCGCATCATCAATCACTGACTTCAACGATGCATTCTTGCTATCCAAGTCAACCGCGTTGATCGCCGCTTCAAGCATTTGAGGATCCATACCTGAATAAGGCGCGCTAACTTGCTCAAAAACGGATTTCATTGCGGCTGTAGTGTGATTCATGACGGATGCGAACTCAGTGCTACCGAATTCACCAGTCTGAACAAAGTGCTTCTTCCAGTCTTCTTGTGGGTGAACGTCGACATGACTTCCACCAGCCGCAAGAATGGCTTCTTCAAACACACGCAGTGCAAAGTCAATTTGTTCAAATGAAATAATCAAAGGTGGTAAGAATCGGATCACTGAACCTTCTCTACCGCCTTTTTCTACCATCAAACCGCGCTCTAGTGCTGCTCGCTGAATCGCTAGAGTGAGCTCACCATCAGCCAGTGGTTCTCCGAATTTGTTTAGTTCGCCACTTGGTTTTTTAATTTCAACACCAAGCATCAAACCCTTGCCGCGAACTTCCGCAATACAGTTGACTCGTTTTTGAATGCCTTCAAGACCAAAACGCAAGTACTGACCAGCAATATTGGCATGCTCAACAAGGTTGTCGCGTTGAATAATTTCTAATGCTTTAGCACCAGAAACCATCGCAAGCTGGTTACCACGGAATGTACCTGTGTGTTCTCCTGGTTTCCAAGTATCGTGTTGTTTGTTGATGACAAGTAGCGACATTGGCATACCACCACCAATCGCTTTCGACAAACACAATACATCAGGAACAATACCCGCCTCTTCGAAGGCAAAGTTGTAGCCAGTTTTACCAACACCACATTGAATTTCGTCGAAGATCAGGAGAATACCGTGTTCATCACAAATACGACGTAATTCACGCAACCAGAATGCCGGAGCAGGTACCACACCACCTTCGCCTTGTACTGGCTCAACAATAATAGCAGCAGGCTTCATGATGCCAGACTCATCGTCGTTCAGCAGGCGTTCCATATAACGAATGCTTGCTTTCGCTCCCTCATCACCGCCAAGCCCAAATGGACAACGGATGTTGTAAGGGAAAGGCATAAAGTGAACATCCGACATGAGACCAGTACGACGAGCTTTGGTGCCCAAGTTGCCCATCATGCCCATCGTGCCGTTTGTCATACCGTGATACGCACCTCGGAACGCAAACATGGTGTTGCGACCTGTGGTTTGCTTGGCTAACTTGATTGCCGCTTCCACCGCATCGGCACCTGATGGACCACAGAACTGAAGAACACAGTTGTCTGCCAATTCCTGTGGAAGAAAAGACTTCACAGTTTGAATAAAGTGGGTTTTTACTGAGGTTGCAATATCAAGCGTTTGATAAGGCAAACCAGAGTCCAGTTGGTCTTTGAGTGCTTGATTGATCTCTGGGTGATTGTAACCCAGTGCTAGAGTGCCTGCCCCCGCAAGACAATCCAGAAACAATTGACCACGTGTGTCTTCAACAAGACACCCGAATGCTTGTTTGATAGCAATTGGCAAGCGACGCGGATAAGAGCGCACCTCAGATTCGTGCTCGGCTTGATCAAGTAGCACTTGATCCGGCGTTAGGTCGTACGTTCCTTCAACGATAGGAACCTGAGATGAAAATATATTTGCGATAGTGTTATCGACTTCAAAGGCGGTAGTCATACTGGGTAATCCCTTGAATTATATAAGCTATTCAACCTGTACTAAGTATCATTAGAATTAAACGACAGGAGAAATAAGTAAACCTCCGCATCTGTCACAATGAGAATGACAAATACAGATAATCCAGTCACTTTATAAGTGACTTCCACATGTATCGGGACGTAATCAAGGTTCCGTAATAGACCTGCGTTGTAAAACAGGGCACTTCGGCAGTATGAAGCTGATTAGTGTGTGTTTATTAAAAGGTTTCAATGTTGGGTTTCCCATTAATATGCTGCTCTTACAGCATTAGTATCCCGTCTATCAACAAATGGCTTTGCCGATACCTACCCTACGCAGTGTCACAATCAGCTTGAATGTTCACTACGCGTATCCCCCAGAGATAAAACGTCATAAATCACGCTCCGAGATTGCGCGGGAATTTATCACAAAATAAAAACCTCTGGCAATAATTTTTAATCACTCAATGATTGATTGGAGTTTTCGCAAAAATAACCCCTGATCAGACATGATTTTTCACGCAACAAAACGCTATCGACAGAGAATTTATGCTAGTTAGCATTTTAACGCCGGAATATATGCATTTCAGAATGCGTTAGAGAGACCATTCAACGAAAACAACCAATTGAGCGATGGCGGATTAATGATGATAGAAATAGGATAGTCGGCGGGCGCTGTATACGTACAGATAAATGCACATGGAAAAAACGGCGCAGACAAAAAGTCAGCACGTTAATGCTGGGTTTTCATGTTTGGGGCGACACACGAGGTTCCCTATCTATCAAACAAAAAGGCGTGACCTCGACCTTAGCAAGATTGCGCTCTACCCATTGGGCTTCGAACGTTTGAAGGTCCTACTCTGCGCCATTACAATTCATTGGGTACAAATACAGAAAAACCCAGCACGTTAATGCTGGGTTTTAATGTTTGGAGCGACACACGAGGTTCCCTATCTATTAAACAAAAAGGCGTGACCTCAACCTTAGCAAGGTTGCGCTCTACCCATTGGGCTTCGAACGTTTGAAGGTCCTACTCTGCGCCATTACAATTCATTGGGTACAAATGCACAAAAACCCAGCACGTCAATGCTGGGTTTTAATGTTTGGAGCGACACACGAGGTTCCCTATCTATTAAACAAAAAGGCGTGACCTCAACCTTAGCAAGGTTGCGCTCTACCAACTGTACTTCAAACTTTGAAGGTACTACTCTGCGCCATTACAATTTATTGGGTACAAATACAGAAAAACCCAGCACGTTAATGCTGGGTTTTAATGTTTGGAGCGACACACGAGGTTCGAACTCGTGACCTCAACCTTGGCAAGGTTGCGCTCTACCAACTGAGCTAGTGTCGCAAGTATAAGATGGTGCCCCGGGCCGGACTTGAACCGGCACAGCGCGAACGCCGAGGGATTTTAAATCCCTTGTGTCTACCAATTCCACCACCAGGGCACACAAAATTCTTTTGTGGAGCCTTTACAGAAAAGTAAAACACCATCTGATACCGCATAATGCCATATCAATAAATTTTTGGAGCGACACACGAGGTTCGAACTCGTGACCTCAACCTTGGCAAGGTTGCGCTCTACCAACTGAGCTAGTGTCGCACTTATTCTCAAAGAGAATAATGGAGGCGCCTCCCGGAGTCGAACCGAGGTCCACGGATTTGCAATCCGCTGCATAGCCACTCTGCCAAGGCGCCTCATTGCAAGAAAGATTAAACTTTCTTGACCACCCTGTGGAGCATTGCTCTCTTGGGTACGGGATGCATTCTACGGATTCGAGCGATCGAGTCAATACTAATTTTATTTTTTTGAATCGTTTGACTAGAAATTGTGCGAAAGACGGTGGATTGTCGAGTTTTAGTACAAATTAACCAACAAATACCCTTGATTACCATGAATTTTTGACTATTCCAGGACCATACACAACCTAGAGTCAACCTATCTTACTTTACGAATTCTGGTAATTCGTTTGTGTGGATAAGCAACACAAAGAAAAACAAGATCTACATCACATTAAATTCCCACACTTGTTATCAAAAAGTGATAAGTGCAATAGGACAGGTGAGTGTAAAACCGTAGGTACAAAAAAGCAGGCTTAACCCGCCTGCTTCTCTATAGTTTGTTACTCAATGATGCTCCTCATCGAGCAAATCATCTTTGGCCGCAGCAAGATACTGCATCATTGACCAGTAAGTAAGGAATGTTGCGACATAGAGCGCAGCAAAGCCAAGCCACACCATCCAGTCATCATAACGCCAAATCAAAACCCATAAAGCAAACATTTGTGACAGCGTCTTTACTTTGCCGACCCATGAAACCGCCACACTGGCGCGCTTGCCGATTTCAGCCATCCATTCTCGAAGTGCGGAAATAATGATTTCGCGAGCAATCATGGTCGCTGCAGGAATGGTGACCCAAATAGAATGGTAATGCTCGGTGATGAGTATCAGTGCCGTTGCGACTAACACTTTATCTGCGACAGGGTCAATAAACGCACCAAATCGAGAAGTTTGGCCAAGTTTACGGGCCAACATACCATCTAACCAGTCGGTGAAGCCTGCTACCCAAAATACCATCGCTGCCGCAAAAGGCGCCCATGAGTACGGTAAATAGAAGACAACTACAAAAACAGGAATCAAAAACAGTCTAAGGAGAGACAGAATGTTCGGGATATTCAAACGCATTTTATTATTCTCTTACACATCGCGTGCTAATGTTGCGGGATTTTCCTTATTGTTTCAATGCTTGGAAAATAATTTCTGCTAAAGAGTGACTAATACCCGGTACTTTGGCGATTTCTTCGACACTTGCACGTTTTAATTCCTGTAATCCACCCATGTATTTCAGTAACGCTTGACGCCGTTTCGGTCCCACACCTTCAATACCCTCTAAAGCACTTGTCCGCCTGGTTTTGCCACGTTTGGCACGATGCCCAGCGATCGCATGATTATGACTCTCGTCACGGATATGCTGAATAAGGTGAAGAGCGGGTGCATCGCTAGGTAAATGAAACTCTTCTCCTGCGAGTGTGATCAAGGTTTCTAATCCCGGTTTTCTTGTCACCCCTTTTGCAATCCCCATCATAGCAGATCGTTTTGGCCAATCTCCCCAATATTGAGAGATGATTTCATGAGCCCGGTTTAACTGACCTTTACCGCCATCGATAAAAATAATGTCTGGTATCTTTTCCACATCAAGCTGCTTAGAGTATCGACGCTCAAGCACTTGCCCCATCGCGGCATAGTCATCCCCCCCCGTAATACCAGTGATGTTATAGCGGCGATACTCTTGTTTTACTGGCCCTTCATGATTGAATACCACACAAGACGCTATCGTGCTCTCCCCCATCGTATGGGAGATATCGAAACATTCCATCCGAGTAATCGATTCCATGCCTAAGGTTTCTCTCAGAGCGTGGAAGCGTTGGTTGATGGTCATCTTGTGGTTTATTTTTGTCGTGATCGCGGTCAGTGCATTGGTATTAGACAGCTTAAGGTATCGCCCTCTGGTTCCCGTCGGTGACGTATGAAAATGAATTTTACGGCCCGCGACTTCACTAAGCGCTTTCTGAATTGGCACTAGATCGTCTGACAACTCTTGGTTCAGAATAATTCGAGAAGGAATGGTTCGCGCTTCATTGTGACTCAAATAATATTGCGTCAAAAAGCTATCAAAGACTTCTTGCTGATTAGTGTTTTGTGGAATCTTTGGAAAGTGACTTCGGCTACCCAGTACCTTACCTTGCCGTATCATCAAAATATGAATACAGGCAATACCATTTTCTAGCGCAAAGCCCAGCACATCCATGTCATCCATACTGTCTTCGGAAACAAATTGCTGCTCTTGCACTCGTCTAATCGCTTGAATTTGATCACGAAATTTAGCGGCGTCTTCAAAACGCAGTTGCTGACTTGCTCGCTCCATTTTTTCAATCAACTGTTTGAGTACTTGCTGGTCTTTACCTTGCAAAAACAAACGCACAAAACCGACTAGCTCAGCGTACTCGTCGTCGGAAATGATAGTACTCACACATGGCCCCGCACAACGACCGATTTGATACATCAAACATGGTCTTGTTCGGTTTGAATAGACGGTATCTTCACACTGGCGAACAGGAAAGATTTTTTGCAACAAGTGAAGCGTTTCACGTACCGCGCCAGAATCAGGGTACGGGCCAAAGTACTCCCCTTTTCTTTTTTTTGCGCCACGATGTATCGATAAACGCGGATGCTTATGATTGCTGATAAAAATATAAGGGTAAGATTTATCATCACGCAGGAGCACGTTGTATTTGGGTAAATACTGCTTGATATAATTGTGCTCCAAAATCAGAGCCTCGGTCTCAGTATGAGTCACCGTTACATCAATTTTGGCGATATTGCTTACAAGCGCGCGCGTTTTTTCGCTATCAACACGTTTGCGAAAATAACTAGAAAGGCGTTTTTGAAGGTCTTTGGCTTTACCGACATAAATCACAACAGCATCGGCGTTGTACATACGGTACACGCCGGGCTGATGTGTTACAGTCTTGAGAAAGGAAACCGAATCAAAGGGAGGATTCACTTTAAAGGGTCTCAGTATCCAGCATTCCGTGGCGAATCGCTAAGTGTGTTAACTCAACATCACCATTTATGTCCAATTTACTAAACAATCGATAGCGATAACTATTCACCGTCTTTGGACTTAAATTAAGTTGTTCAGAAATATCCGTCACTTTCTGCCCCTTAGTGATCATCAACATGATCTGCAGCTCTCGTTCGGATAAATCTTTAAACGGGTTTTCAGACGCTGGAGAGAATTGACTCAGCGCCATCTGTTGCGCGATCTCTGGCGAGATGTAACGCTGCCCACTTTTTACTATACGAATCGCATTCACCATTTCATCCGGGCCTGCACCTTTGGTCAAGTAACCAGATGCACCAGCCTGCATGACTTTGGTTGGGAATGGATTTTCCGTATGTACGGTAAGTACGATGATTTTAACATCGGGGTTTACGCGAAGAATTTTTTTAGTGGCTTCTAAGCCACCAATTCCTGGCATGTTCATGTCCATTAAAACGACGTCTGCATGATTACTTCGACACCATTTTACCGCCTCTTCACCGCTGTCAGCTTCTCCTGCTACGTTCATTCCACGGACGTCTTCAATAATACGTCGTATCCCTGTGCGAACCAGCTCGTGATCATCTACAAGGAAAACATTTATCAAACTTGTATCTCCACACTTTATTGGTTCTGCACCCACATTTACTTAATGTGGATATCAGTATGACTGCCACTATACTAGCGTATTTGGCAAAAAATTGCTTTCTATGAATATGTGCTTAAACGCAGACTTTGGCAAGAACTTATTCATAACACACTTCACTAATTATGAGAAAAGTAAATAATGTTAAATTAATAACATCATTAGTTTCTATAAATCAAGTAATTATATACAGGCCGTTCAGGTGTCGCCCCCGCAAAGCGTGGCGTTACGAGCCAATCAACTCGCTTTCGTTTTCTTTAAAGCCGATAATGCTAGAATACAGGCCCAAATAGTTAACAGGGCTTCTCAGAGTTGAACATCCAGCAAGGCTTCTTACTTACCCGTCAAGCACGCGATATCAACGGTCAAACGCAGATAGAGCTGTGGCTCTCCACTGCAATCGGCCCCACACAACTATTAATTCGTGGTGAGAGACCCGTGTTCTTTATTGCTCAGGAACATGTTGACCAAGTGAATCAAATTGCTCATGCAAAATCCTTAGCGTTAGAAGTTCGTACACTTGATCTAACGAGCTTTAACCATACCCCTCTCGCGGCTTGCTATACGCAACAGTCAAAAGACGCGACAGTCATACAACAGTTATTAGCGCAAAAAGACATCGTCACTTTTGAAGGTGATATTCGTCTCGCCGATCGCTACCTGATGGAGCGATTTATACGAGGGAGCCTTGAGTTCACTGGCGAAAAAACCACTGAACAAGGCTTTCTGCGTGTTCAACGGGCGAAGTGTCGAGCCGGAGACTTTGAACCGCAGTTGCAAGTGGTATCACTCGATCTAGAATGCTCCGAAAAAGGCATTTTATATTCTATTGGCCTAGACAGCCCGATGGACTCGCGTGTCATTATGATCGGCCCCCCAGAACCTGCCGAAACTGCAATACAATGGGTAGAAAATGAGAAAGCACTCCTCCAAGCCTTAATCGCTTGGTTCAAACAATTTGACCCTGATGTCATTATTGGCTGGAACGTCATTGACTTCGATTTCCGATTGCTACACAAACGCGCAGAATGGCACAACTTGAAATTACGTCTTGGAAGAGCAGACCAGGTCAGCTTTTTCCGTAATTCTTCTCAATCTCAACAAGGTTTTATATCTATCCCTGGACGCGTAGTGATGGATGGTATTGATACCTTAAAAACCGCGACTTATCACTTCCGCTCTTGGTCACTGGAGTCCGTTTCTCAGGAATTACTGGGAGAAGGCAAAGAAATCCATAACGTGCATGATCGTATGGATGAGATCAATCGTATGTTTCGCCGCGATAAACCGTCATTGGCGAAATACAACCTGCAAGACTGTGTGTTAGTCAATAAAATCTTTGAACACACTCACCTGCTCGATTTTGCCATTGAACGCTCTAGACTGACTGGTGTTGAACTGGACCGTGTTGGCGGATCGGTGGCCGCATTCACAAACTTATATTTGCCACAAATTCATCGAGCCGGATACGTTGCGCCAAATTTGCACCCTGAAAATTGGATAGCCAGTCCAGGCGGTTACGTCATGGACTCAATACCCAACTTGTATGACTCGGTATTGGTACTTGATTTCAAAAGCCTATACCCCTCAATCATTCGTTCGTTTTTGATCGATCCCATCGGTTTAGTAGAAGGGCTAAAACTGGAAACCGGCAAACAAAAAAACCAAGCAGTGCCTGGCTTTCGTGGTGGTCAATTTCATCGGAGCAAACACTTCTTACCCGCAATGATCGAAAATCTATGGGCTGCGCGAGACTTAGCAAAGAAAAACAATGAACAAGCGTTTTCTCAAGCGATCAAAATTATCATGAATTCTTTTTATGGCGTCCTTGGTTCATCCGGTTGCCGTTTCTTCGACACAAGATTAGCCTCCAGCATTACTATGCGCGGCCATGAAATCATGAAACAAACGAAGTTGTTGATAGAAGAACAAGGTTTCCAAGTAATCTATGGCGATACTGACTCCACCTTTGTGTCTTTAAATGGTGAATACAGCCAAACAGATGCTGATAAAGTAGGTCAACGATTGGCTGAACACATTAACGCTTGGTGGTGTGAGCACCTGCGCTCCGAGTACAACCTAACATCGATGTTAGAAATTGAATACGAAACGCATTATCGCAAGTTCTTAATGCCCACGATTCGTGGTTCTGAAACCGGCTCAAAAAAACGCTATGCAGGCTTAATCGGCGAAGGCAAACAAGAACGACTGATTTTCAAAGGGTTAGAAAGCGCTCGTACTGACTGGACTTCACTTGCGCAGAAATTTCAAAACACGCTTTATCACATGATTTTCCATGGGGAAGATCCAAGTGAATACGTGCGTGAAATCGTCGAGAAGACCAATAACGGCGAATTTGACGATCAACTCATTTATCAAAAGCGCTTACGCAGAAAGTTACATGAGTATCAAAAAAATATCCCGCCACAAGTTCGCGCTGCTCGTCTGGCGGACGAAATGAATGCCAAGCTGGGCAGGCCCCTGCAATACCAAAATCGTGGTCGTATTGAGTATGTGATTACGCTAAACGGTCCAGAACCCTTTGAGTACCTCAGTAGCCCCATTGATTATCAACACTATATAGACAAGCAACTCAAGCCTGTTGCAGATGCAATTCTACTGTTTATCGGAACCGATTTTGATGCTTTATCCGCGCCTCAAATGGGCTTGTTTTAACCAATGCGAAATTCGGTTTTTTGATATTGCTTCACTAACCAATGACCAAACGAATCTATCAGCCCTATCACGGAACGCTTAGGAATGGCTCGACCTGATAGCAATATGTTGAGCCTTTCAATATCTAACGTTTTTTCCGGATAATACTGTAAGAAGACCTCGCCACATTCGACTGGATCATCGAACCAGCGCTTATCACGGTACATCACTAACGAATACGCCGCCCTGAGTAACTTCTTAGCTATCACGATTTGTGCGCTCACCTGCTCCTGCAGTGATTTCGCATGAGCAATCTTTCCACGATAAACTGAAACCCAATCTTCAACATCCATATTCCAGTGCTTCGCAATTTCCCAACTTGGCACATAGTCACCAAAACAGTCCGCGAGATCATCACCATACACGCAAACACAACAATGCTTGAGCATAAAACCCCACGTAAAAATACTGTCTAAGTTGGCGACTTCACTGACGAGCGTGGTACGAATCGACACACCAGTGACTTGAGGGTGACTTTGCTTAACGCGCCACTTAATGGTGTTAAGTAATGTCGCTCGGTTACTGTCGAAATCTGCATTTGTTACCACGACCAAATCCAAGTTTGACTTACCGGCAACGGCGGTTTTTCGCGCCACACTACCGTAAATATAGACACTGTGTAGGTTGTGCCCTAATCCACCTTGGAGACACATTAGGACTTCTTTAATAAGCGCTCTGAACTCAGGTTGAAAAGGTTGTTTGGGATCAATAACAGGGAGTGACATGGGTTAAAATGTAAACTCAAATATCGTATCGGATAGTCAGTATGATCTCTCAGCAGCCATTTTGGATCAAGCCTTATCATAGTGTGGTGCATGAGAGTGAGAACAAATTTCCGCAAGGAATTTTAATGCCAGGATACCAACTTAACGCTATAATCACGGCGTTTTGCTTAATCAGTAATAGGAATAGACAATGCCAAAGGCAAGTGAGATCAAAAAAGGCTTCGCAATCGAGTCTAATGGTAAAACTCTTTTAGTAAAAGACATCGAAGTCACCACACCTGGTGGTCGCGGTGGTGCTAAAATCTACAAAATGCGTTGTACCGATCTAACAACGGGCGCACGCGTAGACGAGCGTTACAAATCTGACGATGTTGTAGACACCGTAGAAATGAATAAACGCGCGGTTGTTTACTCATACGCAGACGGTGATGAGCACATCTTCATGGATAATGAAGACTATACTCAATACACATTCAAACAGAATGAAATCGAAGATGACTTGCTGTTCATTAATGAAGATACTCAAGGTATGCACGTTATTCTCGTAGACGGTTCTCCTGTAGGTCTTGAACTGCCATCTTCTGTCGAGCTAGTCATTGAAGAAACAGACCCTTCAATCAAAGGCGCATCAGCGTCTGCTCGTACTAAACCTGCTCGTTTTGCTTCTGGTCTTGTTGTTCAAGTACCAGAATACATTGCAACAGGTGATCGCGTTGTGATAAACACAGCTGAACGTAAATACATGAGCCGAGCTTAAGCATGTCTGATTTGATTTCTTACGACGACGTTATTGATGCAGCGTACGATATATTTCTTGAAATGGCTCCTGACAACTTAGAGCCAGCCGATATCATTTTGTTTACTGCACAATTTGAGGATCGTGGAGCCGCAGAGTTAGTCGAAACAGGTGAAGACTGGGTTGAACACGTAGGCTTCGAGATTGACAAAGAAGTGTATGCTGAAGTTCGAATCGGCCTAGTTAACGAAGATGATGATGTACTCAATGACGTATTCGCTCGTATGTTAATCAGCCGAGACCCAGATCATAAGTTCTGTCACATGCTTTGGAAGCGTGATTAATATCATTTCAAAACCCGCTATCTACCAACACCAGCCAAGCGCTGGTGTTTTTTTATATCAACGTTTAAGCCAATTCCAGTCTGTCATTAAATTTGCTGACATAATACGAATACGCTGGCTCTAAATGAAATGGCTAGATAAGAAAAAGGCTCGCAAATTGCGAGCCTTTCTGATTTGTTGCGATCGATTAGATTAACGATGCTTGTTGCGCGCGCCCTGTTCACCCGCATTTTTCTTTGGCTTGCGGCGAGCTGGGTTGTTGCTGCGACCTTTAGGCGTATTTACACGCTCTTCGTGACGTTTTACCGCTCGACGGATTTTTTGGCTGCGAGCACGTTCACGCTTGCGTGATGTGTTGTCTTTGTTTAAGTCGAGCATGGTTTCTTTTTCTGGACGAAGCTCAACCAGCTCTCGCAAGTAATTCACTTCTTTCAGGTCGAGTTCCATCCAACCGCCACGAGGCAGTTTTTTATCTAGGAAAATATCACCGTAACGAACACGCTTAAGGCGGCTAACCGTACACTCTTGTGATTCCCATAGACGACGAACTTCGCGGTTACGGCCTTCATTGATCACCACGTAGAAAGTGTGGTTCATCCCCTCACCACCTGCGTAAACCACGTCTTCAAAGCGAGCTAAACCGTCTTCCAGTTCAACACCTTTTACTAGGTTACGAACTTTTTGTTCATTGACTTCACCGAACACACGCACTAGGTATTCACGTTCAACTTGACGGCTTGGATGCATGAGGCGGTTTGCCAGTTCACCATCAGTTGTGAAAAGCAGCAGACCTGAGGTGTTCGCATCAAGTCGACCAACTGAAATCCAACGAGAGCCACGAATTTTTGGCAAACGATCAAAAACGGTACGACGACCTTCTGGATCGTGACGAGTACATAATTCACCTTCTGGCTTGTAGTAAGCAAGCACTCGACAAATTACTTCCTCTTGTATCTTTGCAGACACAACATGACCATCAATACGAACTACACTGTTTTCGTCTTCCAGTCTTTCACCAAGTTTAGCTACCATGCCGTTTACACTAACGCGACCAGATTTAATCAACGATTCAATCTCTCGACGAGAGCCGTGACCTGCACGTGCTAATACTTTTTGTAACTTTTCGCTCATTTATTTACCTATGTGTCGTCTTCACAGACGTCTAGACCAAGATTGGCCTTAATTTTTCTAATTACCCATATAATGGGATTTTTCGGTCGGACATTATACGTAATATTCTCAACTAATGTAAGCGAAATCGGCGCCATTCTATACACCAACAAGACCATAATACTAATAAGGACTTAAGCCAAATCTAATACTTAGTATGAGTTATCCCCTTCGATTAGAACCCTACTAATATCCGTCTTCAGCTTCCATCCAACTGACCAAGAGGCTGATAAAATTACATAGTTAACTGAGTCATATATTCAAATCCGTTCCTTGCTTGAAAGCGAATAAATTCTCGCTGAACAAGCACCTTGAGGCGACTTGAGTCTTAAGGCTACTTGAGTATAGATGTCCAGACTCAAATTTCGCTTGCCTGTCAAAAATATAAAAGGAATAAATTCATGTTCAAATTTAATTTCGATCTCAACTGGATATTCGGTACCAACAGGGATGATGATGTCACGGGTACAAATGGTACAGATTCACCCGATGTTTTCTTTGGCTTTGGTGGTGCTGATAACTTCGTAGGTTTAAATGGCGACGACATCGTATTTGGCTGCTGGGGGGAAGACAGACTGGTTGGAGGACGTGGAGATGACTTTATTTCCGGTGGTTTTGGTAACGACTATTTATCGGGTGGGCTAGACAATGACACTCTATTGGGTGGGATTGGTGATGATGTCCTAGTGGACTACTCAGGCAACAACTATTTAAACGGCGGTTGGGGTAACGACAAACTTATCGTTGGTGACGGAGAATCAACCCTTAAAGGCGGTTGGGGTGATGATACCTTTGTCTTGACCAATAGCATGCCAATCCGTGTTCCTGATCAACCCGTTGATATCAACGACATTGACATAAAAGCGGATATTGTTGACTTCAATATTTTCCATGACAAATTGGTGTTTAATATTGGCAGAGACACCGACGGAGACGGTCTTCGTGATACCTTCCTCGACTCAGCGGACGACTTAACCCTTTCTTATAACGATTCTGGTTCAGCTGTTTTCTCTAGTGACGAATACAACGTAGAAGTAACACTTAGCGGCGTAAGTGCGGGCTACATCCATTACGCTGAGCATCACGGTATCGACTTGTTCGAATTTGCTTAATCTCAACGTAACGTAAAAAAACAGGAGGCATTAGGCCTCCTGTCGGTTACTGTTTTGAACTCGCTCTTTTACTCAAAAGCATACCCGTTCAAACTTTTCTTTACTCAAACTCGCTTTCACTCAAACGGTGCGGGATCACCCGAGCCAAGGCGAACCACAACCGGTTCACCGTCGCTAAAATCAATCACGGTGGTTGGCTGTTCACCTAAGAAACCACCATTAAGAATCACATCAACCGCATGCTCTAATTTATCACGAATGTCTTCAGGATCAGATTCAGTCACATCACTGTTTGGCAGGATCAACGATGTCGACATCAACGGCTCGCCTAATGCTTCCAATAGGTCAAGTGCTATCCGGTTGTCTGGAACACGAATACCTATCGTTTTGCGTTTCGCGTTCATTAAACGACGAGGAACTTCTTTGGTGCCTTTAAAAATAAAGGTGTATGGCCCCGGCGTGTTGTTTTTCAGTAATCGGAATGCACTATTATCAATACGTGCATACAAAGAGATCTCGGATAGATCGCGACACAATAACGTAAAGTTGTGCTTATCATCTAAGCGACGGATCTGGCAGATACGTTCTAACGCTTGCTTATTTTCTAATTGGCAGCCAAGTGCATACCCTGAGTCGGTTGGGTAGACGACAACGCCGCCATTACGAATGATTGCTACTGCTTGATTGATCAAGCGAGCCTGTGGGTTTTCTGGGTGAACGTAAAAAAACTGGCTCATTGTAATTCCTCATTATCGAGCCTCTCGGCTCTATATTCTTAAAGGGTTTAAACCCCATCTGGTTGAGCTTTAACCAACGACGGATCAATACCCCAATCTTTCCAAACAGGTTCTACGCCTGACGGTAACCAGAGGTTTCGACCTAACTCCATCCAAGGAGATGGATAATGAAAGTCACTGCCTTGGGATGCTAATAGATTGTATTGTATCGCATAATCAGCCAAGTTGCGCCTTTCTTGTTGCGCTTGCTGGGGCTGAGCAACCTCCATTGCATCGCCTTTTGCTTCAACAAACGCAGTAAGAAGACGCTTAATCCACTTTGCTGTCAACTGATATCGTCCTGGATGAGCTAATACCGCTAGACCACCAGCAGCATGGATGGCGTCTACCGCGTCCTTCATTGAACACCAATTAGGTGGCACATAGCCTGGGTTGTTCCGCGTTAGATACTTTTTGAACACCATCTGCATGGTTTTCGCATAACCATTATCGACCAACCATTTAGCAAAATGCGCCCGCGTTATTGGTGCTTCACCTGCAATTGCCTGTACTTCTTCAAGCACACCTTCTCGGGTCGCTTTTTCTAACCGAGAAGCCATCAGTTCTGCACGCGCAATACGGTGCTGTTTTTGTTGTTCGATTAAAGCATTCAATGCTGGACTATCCGGATCGATATTTAGACCCACAATATGGATGTCTTTGTTCTGCCATACTGTCGATATTTCAATCCCATTGATGATCTTTATTGGCAAATCGTTTTCTTCAACGTACTGCTTTGCCAACGCTAATCCATCAACCGTGTCATGATCGGTAATTGCCAAAAACTCGATATCAAAACTCAGTGCGCGATCCACTAAATCTCTCGGTTCCAATCGACCATCTGAGGCAGTGGTGTGACTATGTAAATCAATTCTCATAATTTTATCGTTTTAATGCCGTTTTGGGGTTGACTTTTTACCTTCGCACTAGTTAACTAGTACACAAATACAAAGCACGTAAGTTAAGGTTCATTATGTTACAAGAACTCTCTAAAAACCAAAAAGCCGAATTGAAAGTTTGTCTTAATAAGACAAACTCGTCAGATGTTGCTTGGTGGCGCACTTGGACAAGTTCTTGGTGGGCAAACGTGTACTTCTAGTTTAGAGAATCCAACGTTAGAAAGCCCGCCCTAGAGCGGGCTTTTTTATTTGGTCGCCCTTTTCATGTTCAACTGCTCAAACAATAATCGGATATCGTAAACTCTTAATTGGGGCCACGCTCACTTTATGCGACTATGTTCAGCAGGAAGATTAAAATAGCTATTAAGGAGGTCTTGTGAACAAGGCCATTGAAATCAAGAATCTTGGACAACTGGAAGTATTAACCGCTTCCGTTCCTTACAATCAAGACCCGACCCGCTTGTTTCACACCTTATGTGAAAACAAGACGGATAGCTTATTGCTCGAATCCGCTGAGATTGATTCGAAGCAGGATCTAAAATCATTGTTAATTGTTGATTCTGCCGTTCGTATTGTTTGCTTTGACCACACGGTGAGCATGCATGCGCTAACCGAAAACGGTAAAAACTTATTATCTCACCTCGATAACCACGTACGTGACTCCATTGAGCATCAATTCGATGGTGAGACTTTAACGTTAGAATTCACTCAGCCATGTAACACCATTGATGAAGACTCTCGTTTGCGAGAAGCCTCGTCATTTGATGCGCTGCGTTTAATCCAGCACAGTTTTGACGTCAAGCAGCATGATCAGCATGCCATTTTCTTAGGTGGCTTATTTGCTTATGACTTGGTGGCAAACTTTGAGCCATTGGGCAACGCTGATACCACCAATCAATGTCCTGACTACGTTTTTTATGTCGCCGAGACATTGCTTGTCGTTGATCACCAAACTGAATCATGCCAGCTGCAAGCCACACTCTTTGTCGATGATTCACAAAAAGAGACGCTAAAAACGCGCATTAAAGAAATCACTCAGCAATGTGCATCGCCAAAATCGCTTCCTCAAGCCGTGCAATTGGAGAGTGTTAACATTGAAACTAGTATCTCTGATGAGGACTACTGCCAAATCGTTCGCGACCTCAAAGAGTACGTCGTCAAAGGTGATATTTTTCAGGTTGTACCTTCGCGTCGCTTTACGCTCCCTTGCCCTTCACCTCTTGCGGCTTATAAAGAGTTAAAGCAAAGCAACCCAAGCCCTTACATGTTCTACATGCAAGACGAGTTGTTCACGCTATTCGGAGCATCACCAGAAAGTGCCTTGAAGTACGAGACGGAAACGAACCAAATTGAAATTTACCCAATTGCAGGGACTCGACGTCGTGGCAAACGTCCAAATGGCGAGATCGATTTTGATTTAGATAGCCGAATCGAACTAGAACTGCGAACCGACATGAAGGAAAACGCGGAACACATGATGTTGGTTGATCTGGCGCGTAATGACGTTGCACGCATCGCACAAGCAGGCACTCGTCACGTGGCTGATTTACTCAAAGTCGATCGTTATAGCCACGTGATGCATTTGGTGTCTCGAGTGGTAGGTCAATTACGCGGAGACTTAGATGCCCTGCATGCTTATCAAGCATGTATGAACATGGGCACTTTAACTGGTGCACCTAAAATCCGTGCGATGCAGTTAATCCGTGAGGTTGAAGGCGTTCGACGTGGCAGCTATGGCGGCGCGGTTGGGTATCTTACCGGAGAGGGAACACTTGATACTTGTATCGTGATTCGTTCTGCTTACGTAGAAAATGGCATTGCTCAAGTGCAAGCAGGCGCTGGTGTCGTGTTCGACTCAGAGCCGCAAGCCGAAGCGGATGAAACTCGCGGTAAGGCACAAGCCGTTATCTCGGCGATTCAGGCAGCACATTCATCTGCCAACTCATCACCAAAGAATTAGGAGTCGCAGAGCATGGCTAATATTGTATTCATCGACAACTTTGATTCATTCACCTACAACCTTGTGGATCAATTTCGCTCCCTCGGTCATTCGGTGACCATTTATCGCAACAACATCTCAGCAGAGACCATCGAGCAAGAAGTCAACAAACTCGAAAGCCCAGTGGTTTTGCTCTCTCCTGGCCCTGGTGCGCCGTCAGAGGCGGGCTCAATGCCAGAATTGATTCAGCGCATGAAAGGTAAAGTGCCAATCATCGGTATTTGCCTTGGCCATCAGGCCATTATTGAAGCCTATGGTGGAACGGTTGGCGGTGCTGGTGAAATCATTCATGGTAAGGTTTCAATGATGGCTCACCAAAATCACGCCACTTATCTCAACCTACCATCACCACTTGCGATAGCGCGTTATCACTCTTTAGTCGCACTGTCCGTACCATCAAGCCTTACAGTCACAGCAGAGGTTGACGGTTTAACCATGTCGGTAGTTCATGAACAGGATAAAGTGTGCGGATTCCAATTCCACCCGGAATCAATTATGACCACATATGGCGCGACCTTACTGGCGAATGCGATTGAATGGGCCCTTGAGAAAAACAACGCATAAGGAAATGGGAAGAGAAATAATGGAAACAATTATCAAAAAACTTTATGAACAACAATCCCTTACGCAAGAAGAAAGTCAGCAGCTCTTTGATGTCATTATTCGCGGTGAGCTTGACCCTATTTTGATGGCATCTGCGTTAACCGCCTTGAAAATAAAAGGCGAAACACCTGATGAAATTGCGGGTGCTGCAAAAGCGCTTCTGGCGAATGCAAACCCATTCCCGCGCCCTGATTACGACTTTGCAGACATCGTTGGTACTGGGGGTGACGGTCACGATACCATCAACATTTCTACGACGGCTGCATTTGTCGCTGCCGCCTGTGGATTAAAAGTCGCAAAACACGGTAATCGCAGTGTATCCAGTAAATCAGGATCTTCCGACCTGTTAGACTCATTTGGCATCAACTTAGCGATGAGTGCTGAAGACACTCGCAAAGCCATTGATGACATTGGTGTTGCATTCTTGTTTGCTCCGCAATATCACGGTGGAGTTCGTCACGCGATGCCTGTGCGCCAAATCATGAAGACACGCACTATCTTCAATATTCTCGGCCCGTTGATCAACCCTGCACGCCCGAACATTGAATTAATGGGCGTGTACAGCGAAGAACTGGTTCATCCTATCGCTGAAACCATGCTACAAATGGGTATGAAGCGCGCTGCTGTGGTGCACGGTAGCGGACTTGATGAAGTCGCGATTCATGGTTCAACAACCGTGGCGGAAATCAAAGATGGTCGCATTACTGAGTACACGCTAACGCCAGAAGACTTTGGTTTGAAGCCACACCCGCTCGAAGCGATAAAAGGCGGTACTCCCGAAGAAAACAAAGCCATCATTACTAACATTCTGACCGGAAAGGGAACCGAAGCTCAGCTTGGCGCAGTCGCAGCCAATGTGGCACTGCTGATGCGCCTGTTTGGTCATGAAGATTTAAAAGCCAATACACAACAAGCGATCGAGGTGATGAACTCAGGCAAGGCTTACCAACTCGTGCAGCAACTTGCCGCACACGCTTAAGGAAATAACGCAGATGACAGATTCCAATACTCAGCAAGCTGACAACTTATCTGAGCATGTTTCTAAAAAAGAAGCAGAAATGGCAGAAGTGTTAGCCAAAATTGTTCGTGACAAATACCAGTGGGTTGCTGAACGCAAAGCATCACAGCATTTAAGTACATTTCAGTCAGAACTAGAGCCATCAGATCGCAGTTTCTATGATGCATTAAGTGGTGACAAAACCGTATTCATTACGGAGTGTAAAAAGGCTTCACCATCAAAAGGACTGATACGTGATGACTTCGATTTGGAATACATTGCATCGGTCTACAACAATCATGCTGACGCTATTTCGGTTTTGACGGATGAGAAGTACTTTCAGGGTAACTTTGAATTTATTCCGCGCGTGCGAAATAAAGTAAAACAACCCGTTTTGTGCAAAGACTTTATGGTCGATACATACCAAGTGTACCTTGCTCGTTATTATCAGGCAGACGCTATCTTATTAATGCTGTCTGTACTCAACGACGAAGAATACCGAGCTTTGGCGGAAGCGGCGCACAGCCTAAACATGGGCATTCTTACCGAAGTCAGCAATATAGAAGAGTTACACCGCGCCGTTAACCTAGGTGCTCGCGTCATCGGTATCAACAACCGTAACTTACGTGACCTGAGCACAGATCTTAACCGCACGAAAGAGCTAGCTCCTACTATTAGAGAACTGGCGCCAGAAGCAACCGTTATCTCGGAATCCGGTATATATACCCATCAACAAGTGCGCGATCTTGCAGCGTACGCGGATGGTTTTCTGATTGGCAGTTCTCTTATGTCAGAAGACAATTTGGAACTTGCGGTACGTAAAGTGACGCTTGGTGAAAACAAAGTTTGTGGTTTAACTCACCCTGATGATGCAGCAAACGCATATAAAGCCGGTGCCGTATTTGGAGGACTGATTTTCGTTGAAAAATCAAAACGTGCTGTTAACTTAGAAAGTGCTCGCCTGACAATGAGTGGTGCCCCTCTTCACTATGTTGGCGTTTTCCAAAATCACGATATTGATTTTGTGGCATCCATTGCCACCTCTTTGGGTTTAAAAGCGGTACAACTACACGGAACAGAAGATCAAGCTTACGTCGACCAGCTAAGAGCGGAGCTTCCACAAGGTGTGGAAATTTGGAAAGCCTATGGCGTAAAAGACACGATGCCAGCTCTACTTGATAATAACGTAGATCGACATTTGCTAGATGCGCAAGTGGGCAGTCAATCCGGCGGAACAGGCCAAACATTCGATTGGTCATTGATCGGTGACCCAAGCCAGATCATGTTAGCTGGTGGCCTATCACCAGACAACGCGCAACAAGCCGCGACTCTCGGTTGCTTAGGTTTGGACCTAAATTCTGGTGTGGAAAATGCGCCAGGTAAAAAAGATTCACACAAGTTGCTCAAAGCATTTACTGCTATCCGCAGCTATTAAAGATTAGGAAAAGGAATATCACAATGGCAAAACTGAATGCCTACTTTGGCGAATACGGCGGTCAGTACGTTCCGCAAATCCTGGTCCCTGCTTTGGACCAGTTAGAGCAAGCGTTTATCGATGCGCAGCAAGATCCTGAGTTCCGTAGCGAATTTATGTCGCTATTACAAGAGTACGCAGGACGCCCGACGGCACTGACCCTGGCTCGCAACCTAACTAAAGGTACGAAAACCAAACTGTACCTGAAACGTGAGGATCTGCTTCACGGTGGCGCGCACAAAACCAACCAGGTACTTGGTCAAGCACTGTTAGCTAAGCGTATGGGAAAAAACGAAATCATCGCTGAAACTGGTGCTGGTCAACATGGTGTTGCAACCGCATTAGCTTGTGCCCTACTTGGTCTTAAATGTCGCGTATACATGGGCGCAAAAGACGTTGAACGACAAAGCCCGAACGTATTTCGTATGAAGCTGATGGGTGCAGAAGTGATTCCTGTCCATTCGGGCTCTTCAACGCTAAAAGATGCCTGTAATGAAGCATTGCGTGATTGGTCAGCAACCTATGAAGATGCACACTACCTATTGGGTACCGCTGCAGGTCCGCACCCATTCCCAACGATTGTGCGTGAATTCCAACGAATGATCGGTGAAGAAACTAAAAACCAAATCCTTGCGCGTGAAGGACGCCTTCCAGATGCGGTGATCGCTTGTGTCGGCGGCGGCTCAAATGCGATTGGTATGTTTGCAGACTTTATCGAAGAAGAGAGCGTCAAACTCATCGGTGTTGAACCTGCTGGTAAAGGTATCGATACAGACCAACACGGTGCACCACTAAAGCATGGTAAAACTGGTATTTACTTCGGTATGAAAGCACCGCTAATGCAGGACGAGAATGGTCAGATTGAAGAATCATACTCAGTCTCCGCAGGTTTGGATTTCCCTTCAGTTGGTCCACAACACGCGCACCTGAATGCAATTGGCCGTGCTGAATACGCTAACGTAACGGATGATGAAGCGCTAGAAGCATTCCAAGAAATCGCCCGTAGCGAAGGCATTATCGCGGCTCTAGAGTCGTCGCATGCACTTGCGCATGCGCTACATATGGCACGAGAGAATCCTGAAAAAGAACAACTGTTAGTGGTTAACTTATCTGGTCGTGGTGACAAAGACATCTTCACCGTGCATGCCATCTTAGAAGAAAAAGGAGTCATCTAATGAGCCGTTATGAGAAGATGTTTGCTCGCCTAAACGAAAAAAAACAAGGCGCGTTTGTACCGTTTGTCACGGTTGGCGATCCCAATGCTGAACAGTCCTACAAGATAATGGAAACACTTGTAGAGTCTGGTGCAGATGCTCTCGAGCTGGGTATCCCCTTCTCTGATCCTTTAGCCGATGGCCCAACCATTCAAGGTGCGAACAATCGAGCGTTAGAATCTGGTGCGACACCAGATATCTGCTTCGAGCAAATCGGTAAGATCCGTGCAAAATATCCTGATTTACCTATCGGTTTATTGATGTATGCCAACTTGGTCTTTTCACGAGGTATAGAGGATTTCTATGCGCACTGTGCAAAAGCAGGTATCGATTCAGTACTTATTGCCGATGTACCGACCAATGAAAGTGATGAGTTTGTTGCTGCAGCCGAAAAATTTGGTATTGACCCGATTTTTATCGCACCACCGACAGCAAGCGATGAAACCCTAGAACAAGTGGCGAAACTAAGTAGCGGCTACACTTACCTACTCTCACGCTCAGGAGTAACTGGGGCGGAAACGAAAGCGAACATGCCTGTTGGACAATTGTTGGAACGACTAAATCAATATGATGCGCCACCAGCTCTTCTCGGTTTTGGAATCTCTGAGCCTTCACAAGTCAAGCAAGCCATCGAAGCGGGTGCTGCAGGCGCTATCTCTGGTTCGGCTGTCGTGAAAATTATCGAAACCAACGTCGAACAGCCACAAATCATGCTCGACAAACTGGCTGAATTCGTATCCGCAATGAAATCCGCGACACAAAAATAATCATGTGAATCACAAACGCCCACTAAGCTAGCGCTAGTGGGCGTTTTTTTGTTGTCTATTTCCAACCTTGAAGCCACTTGTCTTGGTGTTTCAATTCCGTCCAGTCTATCAAATACTCATTCTTTGAAAGAACCGCTTCTATTTTACAAGAAATCACACGGCCTTCGTCGTCATACTCCATTTCAGTCACTAAAAAATGCTTTTCTCGATTGCTTGGATTCGCGGCTGTCCACTTGCTGCTTAGCAATTTAGCCGGATTGATTTGATTCATCCCACTTCCTCTAGCTCTAGGTTTTGAGTCAGCGTCTCTAATCGGACTCAACTCTACTCCGACAGTATTGGCTGCAAAAAAATCATCACGAAAGACCCACAGCCCCACTGTAAATATTGAAAATAACTTGTTATACGAGAACTTAAATGCCAACCGATCACGAGATCATTGGCGTTGATATTCCACTGATTAGGAAACCAAAATTTGAGAAGATAAACTGATAGGCGTTTCGCCTGTCGTTTTGACCAAAATGAGAGTGTCAATTCGAATTGTCGTGACGATTTATTGTGCTCCAAGTTGAATAAAAAACGCATCACAAATAAAACCCAATTGATTAACATAATTTTTAATCGCTCTGGTCCAACCTATTCTTCGATAGAATATTTACGCGGTTTAATTGCACTCAAAACCAAAAGCAATCGTTTGCTTTGGTATAAAAACTTAACAAATGTCAATAAAATATCGATTTTTTCATCAATAAGCCCCATAAGCATATTGCTAATTTTGAGTGATAAGTGTAAAAAGCAGGTGCGAAATAATTATCCACTTTGTATTTAATTACCGGTGGGTAATTTTAGGATTGTATAAATCACCAGCACAGAGGTTATGGAAGTGTTAAAAGAAAAGAATTTGCTAAACAACATTGGCGTTCAAGTCGTCATTGCTATGCTAGCGGGAACAGCAGTCGGTGCCATAATGGGCCACGATGCAACTATGTTCGCTCCTTTAGGCGCGATCTTTATTAATTTGATCAAAATGCTGGTGATCCCTTTGGTTGCCGTTGCTTTGATTTCTGGTGCTGCAGGTCTTGGTAACAGCCAGTCTGCTGGTAAAGTCGGCGTAGTGACATTGGGCTACTTCGCATTGACCTCCGCTTTAGCCGTTGCACTTGCTCTAGTGATGGGTGAAGTGTTCCAACCTGGCATGGGCATCGACGTATCCGGCGTCCAAGGCATGTTCTCAGCTGAATACGCATCAAAAGGTGAACTACCTACTTTTTGGGCAACCATCACAGGTATGATCCCAACCAACGTTTTCCAATCACTGAATGATGCAAACATCCTACAAATCCTTGTATTCTGCCTGTTCTTTGGTATCGCGATTGCTAAGCAAGACAAGGAACGTCGTGATCCTATCCTAAACGGTGTTAACTGCATCGTTGACGCTATGGTTTGGATGATCAACAAAGTGATGATCATTGCACCTATCGGTGTATTTGGCCTGATGGCAGAAGCAGTTGGTACGTTTGGTTTTGGCGCCCTCATGGTCGTGTTCAAACTGTTCGTCGTCTACACTGCGGCAATCCTGATCTTTGGCTTCGTTGTATACCCTGCAATGGTTCACATCTTCACGAAGACTTCAGCGAAGAAATTCATCTCTTCAATGAAGAAACCACAAGCCGTTGCACTATCAACCGCTTCATCAATGGCGACATTACCTGTCACCATGGATACGTGTGAAAAAGAACTTGGTGTTAAAAACTCAACCGCTTCGTTTGTTTTACCTCTTGGTGCAACAATCAACATGTCTGGTAACGCGATTTACTACGGTTTGGTCGCGATTTTCTTCGCACAGCTATTCAACATCGACCTAGGCATGGGCGCATACATTGCAATCATCGTCACTTCGACTCTGGGCGCAGTTGGTCAAGCAGGTGTTCCTGGTCCATCATTCCTTGTTGTTGCGGTTCTACTTGCGGCGGGCATTCCAATCGAAGGGTTACCACTGCTATTCGCTCTTGACCGTATCTTCGATATGATTCGTACTGCACTAAATATTACTGGTGACGCGGCATGTGCTGTGATCGTTGATGCGCTAGTAGAAGAAGAACTCGCAGAAGCAGAAAAAGAACTTGAGCTAAATAAACAAGACGCTTAAGCCTTATTTTTCTTGTCCAAAGCCGCTCACACGAGCGGCTTTTTTGGTTTAGGGCATGCTTAATTTTAAAAACTTGTCGTAGTAGCTTCGACGTCACGCCTCAGATTTATTCGTAACTATGGTTTGTCCGTAACTATGGTATGTCCGTAACTAGGCATTATCAAAAACGCCCTCGAGTAAACAGGATGTAATCTTTTTACCATTAAACTGAGTTGTGTCCATTCGCCCACTATCGTCTTTATATTCTATTTCACTTAATAGCCCTGTACCTTTTACTGTAATATTTTGAATGCCCATTCTATGTAGGTCGTCAATAGAGTAGTACCAACCATCTGTTTTCTTCTTTTTTTGACAGCTATTGCCAATAGTCTGCCCATAAGTCGTGATTTGTTGGTCAACATCGACATAGCCAAAAAAAGCCGTTTCTTTTACTCGCAAGCGGTTTAGATAATCCATAAATGCTGGCCTATCTTTCTCGGGGAGACTTAATTCCCATAACTCATTAGATTGTATTGCCCCACCGTGCCAACCAATCAACGAGTTAGTGTTAACCACCACACTTTTTGCAGCGGGCAAAACATAGTTCGCACAGGAAGAAAAACATAACTCACTGACTTCTACATCAAAATTGTTTTCTTTAACGAAGTAGCCAAACTCAATACCAACAGCCATATCTCCGCCAGTACTCGTAATCTTGAGCTTTTTGACTGGGCCATTGCTTTCTCGAACGACCCGCATGGCCTCAAGGACAGTTTCTCCTGTTATCATCCCATCAAAAACCAATGTGTCTCTGACGACCATGACTTTATGTGCGGACGGATACATTGTGGGGAGACTTTTACAACCCGCTATACTAACCGCTAATGCCAAACTGGCGACGCCTCGATATTTCATATTCAACTAACTATCCACTTGTTATCGTTATCATTTCCACTTCCTTTCGCTCCTGAATATGCTCTCTCAAAGGAAGTTCAAACCCGTTATATTAACGCCGACATATAGCAATCAATAAGTCACCAACAATATTTGCGGCCCACATCAGACGCGTTAAATATGCACTTTCATGAATTCTCATTTTTTCTGTTAAAGAGCGCTTGATACACCGAGTAGAGTTCTCGAACTTATAAAAATTTGAATATCACTCTGACTGGTGACGCGGCATGTGCTGTGATTGTTGATGCGCTAGTAGAAGAAGAACTCGCAGAAGCAGAAAAAGAACTTGAGCTAAATAAACAAGACGCTTAAGCCTTATTTTTCTTGTCCAAAGCCGCTCACTCGAGCGGCTTTTTTGTATCCAATTGTCTCCCGCTATTCACATTGTGTGAGATTGCGTTAGACTGTGGGCAATTCAATAAATAGGTAGTTTTTTGCAATATGAAGCAAATCCTTGATTTTATCCCACTCATTGTCTTCTTCGCTTTATACAAAATGTACGATATCTATGTAGCGACAGGCGCACTGATCATTGCAACGGCAATTCAAATCGTCGTTACCTTCGCGTTGTACAAAAAAGTCGAAAAGATGCAGTTAATCACTTTTGCGATGGTCGCTATATTTGGTGGTATGACGATTTTCCTTCACGACGACAACTTCATAAAATGGAAAGTCACCATTGTTTATGTCGTGTTCGCGGTTGGGCTTGCAGTGAGTCATGCCATGGGCAAATCAGCGATTAAAGGCATGTTAGGAAAGGAGATTACCTTACCAGAACAGGTTTGGACTCGAATCAACTGGGCGTGGGTTGCATTTTTCTCTTTCTGTGCGGGCTTAAACATCTATGTTGCTTACAAACTTCCGCTAGACGTTTGGGTAAACTTTAAAGTGTTTGGCTTATTGATAGCGACATTCGCCTATATGATTGCAACTGGCTTCTATATCTACAGACACATGCCAAAAGAACAGAAAGACGGATCTTCTGACGTTTCAATAGATGAATAAGACGTCATCTTTCGCTATAATCCGACCAATTTGATTCTACGATCAAATATTAAACAGCGACCTACGGGTCGCTGTTTTGTTTGTACTTTCTGAGTTATTGGAGACACTTTTTGTGGACCACTCAGAACATTGACTACTGTTTACGGATATAAAAATGAGTCAGGAACAATACTCCCCTAAGGGTCAACTACTACTGCGTACCCTAGCAATGCCAGCAGACACCAATGCCAATGGTGATATATTTGGTGGGTGGATCATGTCGCAGCTTGACCTTGCTGGCGGCATTCTCGCAAAAGAAATTTCCTCAGGTCGCATCGTTACGGTTTCCGTCTCTAGCATCACTTTTAAAAAACCAGTACGTGTCGGTGATGTGGTTTGCTGCTATGGCGAATGCACAAAAATCGGCCGTACTTCTATGAGTATTGATCTGGAGGTTTGGGTCAAACCAGTTAAAGAACAAGGCGTTGGTGATCGCTTTATGGTGTGTGACGCGACCTTCAACTATGTGGCTATTGATACAGAAGGCAAACCTCGTCCAATCGTCAATTAGAACGGATTGGCACACGTTGAAATTAACTCACTCTAATTGTTAGGAATAATCTCACATTTTTTATAGTTAACTTGTGAGTTACGCGAAAAAGTCGTTAAATTAACGCTTCACCCGTCTAATTAAGGAACTATGCTATGTGGTACGTAATCTTTTCTCAGGATGTTGAGAATTCACTAGAAAAGCGCATGAGTGTGCGCCCTCAGCACCTTGAGCGTTTGCAAAACCTTCAGGATGAAGGCCGTCTTCTTACTGCGGGCCCAATGCCAGCGATTGACTCAGATAATCCAGGAGAAGCAGGTTTTACTGGTTCTACGGTCATAGCTGAGTTTTCATCATTGGAAGACGCACAAGCATGGGCAGATTCCGACCCTTATGTGGCGGCAGGCGTTTACGAAAATGTGATCGTAAAACCATTCAAAAAAGTGTTTTAAATTATGAAAAAGTTACTGTGTATTTTCCTCGTCCTTGGTGCACTGGCGGGTTGCTCGTCTAGCGGTGATAAAGAACGTCAACTTGAACTAATGGCCTCGAATCGTGCTGGTGTGCTATCTGCAGGGTTGCCGATTGAGTATGGACCTTTGCAAATCATGCGAGTTTCGTCCAATAAAAACGTGGTCGAAATGATGATGATATATAACGATGGTGCAACGGGTGCCAAACCACTAGCACAAGTGATCAATACCGGTATTTACACCTACTGCAACACACCAGCCATTCGTCAGCAGATCGACATGGGGTTGATGTATCGGCTGAAAATCCGCAATTCGCGTGGACAACTCATGGCCGACGAGCTTATTTCGGCTCAGCGTTGCAGTGGACAACAAAAAACGCAGTAACCTAAAGAAACAACGCGATATTCAGCGTAACAAAGCAAGAAAAACGGAGGCCTGAGGTCTCCGTTTGTGTTTGTTTTCCTGCGGATTATGCTAATTCAGAACGTAGCGTCTTCGCTGCCGCAACAAGGTTTGCTAATGCCGCTTCCGTTTCTGCCCAGTTTCGTGTTTTTAAACCACAATCAGGGTTTACCCACAAACGTTGCACTGGAATCCTTTGCGCCGCTTTCTTGATTAGATCTTCTATCCACTCTTTCTCTGGAATGTTTGGGGAGTGAATGTCGTAAACACCCGGCCCAATCTCATTTGGATAGTTAAACTCTTCAAAAGCCTTTAACAACTCCATATTAGAGCGTGAAGTTTCGATGGTAATTACATCAGCATCAAGCGCCGCGACTGAGTCAATGATTTCATTAAATTCGCTATAACACATATGTGTGTGAATTTGTGTTTCTGGCTTCGCGATCGCCGCTGTGAGCTTAAAGGCATTCACAGCCCATTGAAGATAAGCTTGATGATCTCTATGTTTGAGTGGCAGGCCTTCACGAATCGCTGGCTCATCAATTTGGATAATATTGATTCCTGCGTCTTGTAGATCAGAGACTTCATCTCGTAGCGCCAACGCCAACTGCTGCGCAATTTGTTCGCGGGTAATATCCTCACGTGGAAATGTCCAACACAGTATGGTCACAGGCCCTGTAAGCATACCTTTCATCTGCTTGCTCGTTAATGACTGCGCGTATGCAGACCAATCGACAGTGATGGGCGTCTCCCGTTCAATGTCTGCTACAACAATGGCCGGTTTTACGCAGCGAGAGCCATAACTCTGCACCCAACCAAATTGAGTCGTTTGAAATCCACTTAAGTTTTCGGCAAAGTACTCAACCATGTCATTTCGCTCTGCCTCTCCATGAACAAGCACATCAAGATCCAGCGCTTCTTGGCGTTTCACAGCATCTGCAATGTGCCTTTTCAATGCTTGAACATAGCCCTCTTCAGATAACTGACCATTGCGGTACGCGCTACGTTGCACACGAATCTCACCCGTTTGCGGGAATGACCCTATTGTGGTTGTCGGCAGTAATGGCAAACCTAACACTTCCGCTTGATGAGCCGCTCGCTCTGCATACGGGGCGCTTCGCTCACACAAGGTGGCGGTGATACTGTTTACGCGGGCTTGCACCTGCGGCTTATTCACCTGTGTAGAGGTTAACCGAGCTTTGATTGGCTGACTGTAATCATCACACGCTAAGATGGACTCTTTATCGCCGTCTAAGGCTTTGGCTAATAACGCGACTTCCGATACTTTTTGCTTGGCAAATGCAAACCAGCTTTTTACTTCTTTATTCAGATCCGACTCTAGGTCTAGATCCACCGGGCTGTGCAATAGTGAACACGAGCTCGCCAACCAGAGTTGATCGCCGAGTTTTTCTTTTACTGGCAACAAACGTTCACGAAGTGCACTCAAATCAGAGCGCCACACATTTCGACCATTAACGACACCGACAGACAGTATCCAGTCGCGAGGCAACTTGTCGAGAACTTCATCCAACTGCTCAGGAGCCGCAGAAAGGTCGACATGTAAACCGTCGACGGGTAACTGGACAATGTTATCTAGCGTATCCACTACAGAATCAAAGTAAGTCGTTAATAATACTTTGATATCACAACGCAGCACTTGGTAAGCCCGCTTAAATGCGTCGAGCCAGTCATTTTCCAGCTCTAGCGACAAAATTGGCTCATCAATCTGAACCCATTGCACGCCTGAGTTAGCCAGTTTTGCCAGAACCTCTTGGTAAGCCGTAAGCAATTTTGGTAACAGCGTAAGCCTATCAAAATCTTTTTCAGTTTCTTTTCCAAGGTATAAGTACGTCAATGGTCCGAGTAAAACTGGTTTAACATTGTGTCCGGTTCTAGCTGCTTCACTCACTTCTTCAAATAGCTGTGGCCAGCTAACGTTAAACGTATCGTCTTTGCTGAACTCTGGTACGATGTAATGGTAGTTGGTGTTAAACCATTTGGTCATGTCGGATGCGGCTGCTCCTTTACAACCACAATTCACCTGAGACTGCCCACGCCCAACCTTGAATAACGTATCGAGATTAGGCGCACCATCATCCGAGTGACGCTTTGGCACGTGACCCAAAAGCAAAGTGGTCGTGAGAACATGATCATACCAAGCAAAATCACCTGCCGTAACATAGCTCAAACCCGCTTCTTTTTGCGTCGCCCAGTTTTTGGTGCGCAGGTCGCTGCCAACTCTCTTTAACGCGTCTTGGTCAATCTCTCCTTTCCAATATTTTTCTAATGTACGTTTCAGTTCTCGTTTTTCTCCAATACGTGGATAACCAAGTATGTGTGTTGTTGTCGCCATGTCCCTATTCCTTATTCTATGAGTATGGGCAGAGCACCTCCGACTTAAACCAAAGATGTCTGGATGGCTAAACTATCTCTCTACTCGTCGAAACGTACAACATCCGATTATTCAACTTGTTTATTAAAAAAATTCATCATTCTTTCCTCTAAACTCGGCTATTTTATTTAAATAGCCATCTAGACGTTTACATTTCCAATATTTAGCGCTAAGTTAGCTATGTTCATGGTGAACAGCATAGGATGAAAGGGATTCATGATAGAGTTAAAACATTTGCGAACACTGACTTCGCTGCGCGATACGGGCTCACTTACAGCAACGGCAACAGCCCTACACCTTACTCAATCCGCACTCTCTCACCAAATCAAGGACTTAGAATCCAGGATTGGTGGTCACCTGTTCCTTAGAAAAACGCGCCCAGTAAAGTTCACATCAGAAGGCGAAATTTTGCTACGCCTCGCGGACGATATATTGCCCAAGCTAGCACGTGCAGAAAATGAACTCGCCAGCTTGAAAGAAGACGTGAATGGGCGTTTGCATATGGCGATTGAGTGCCATTCATGCTTCCAATGGTTAATGCCTGCACTAAAAGAATATCAACTTGCTTGGCCAAGTGTGACGCTCGATTTTTCATCTGGTTTCGGATTTGAACCCTTACCCGCCCTCCTTGCTGGTGAGCTTGATTTAGTCATCACTTCTGATATTCAGCCTCGTTCTGAAGTCCATTACGAGCCTTTATTTGATTTTGAGATGCGCCTAATCACGGCAACCAACCACCCACTGGCTGAAAAAGCGGTTATCGAGCCGAAAGATCTGGCCGATCAAACCATGCTGTCTTATCCGGTGCAAAAACAAAGATTAGACGTCGTTAAGCATTTCCTCCAACCAGCAGGCGTCGAGCCAGCAAAATGGAAACAGGCGGATAACACATTAATGCTTGTTCAAATGGTTTCAGCTGGATTGGGCGTTGCTGCGTTACCAAACTGGGCGATTTCTGAGTTCTCTCGTCAGGGATTAATTACCAGTAAACCGTTTGGAGATGGATTGTGGCGTCGTTTGTTTGCTGCAACGCGAAATTCAGAAAAGGACAAACGTTATTTACAAGCATTCTTTGCTACGGCAAGGCAACAATGTAAAAGCCACCTTGATGGGATCAAGATGGCTTAACGTCCGTTGAAAAAGATGAACGACATAAAAGACGTGAATTTAGTTAGCGCTGATACGCTTTAAACTGGTTGGTAAGTGGATCGTATTGATAACCCAGTGTGTCGAGCTTACCGACCACAGATTCCACATCCATTTCGTACATGGAGACCATTTCGTCAAAACTGTCACACTCTAAGCGAAGCTTCTCGTTGACGATACCTAACAAAATAATACTATCGAGGTTATTCACATTGCTTAAATCCATCGCGACACTCCTTTTCGACAACATCTAATAAAAGCTTAGCGTTAATTTAGAGATTTTAAAGTCTCACGAATGTAAAGCGTGACATGGCTTGAGCACTCAAAACAAAAACGAAAGCAAGATAGAAACTTAAGCGCTCAACATAAAAAGATTCTGCACGCTTGTCATCGAAGCCATTGCGAGTATCAACGCCACCGTCAGTTGCACTTTCTCAGGCGCTTTTTGGGTAAAAATATGCCAGCACCATACCACGATAGACGCAATAAGCATGGCTAGAGATAATAATATTGGCTGAGTTGCCTCGTTGAGCAATGTTTCATCCAATTGATATGACGAAAACAACATCGCTATCGCGATTAACATTCCAGACAAAATGCCAGTAACAGGCAAAATGCGATGAAACGCTTGCAAGCGACTACGAGCAATCGTAAGAAGCAATTGAGAAAATGACGCCCCCAAAAAGAAAACCATCAAAGCTATCGCCGCTGAAGCTGGCCAACTCGCCTGCTCAAAAACTTGAATAACGACATACGCAAACGCTAAACCGTTAGCTAGGTGCAATACCCACAGCGGTCCTTTCTCGCGTGTTTTCTTAGTTTGAACTTGAGAATAAAAATAAAAAATCGCAAACACGACCATAAACGCTTCAATACGAATTGAGGCGACAGCCAACCACATGACCCCTATCGCAGGCAACATTTTATGAAGACGGCCTCGCTGACCAGGACAAATATCGCCTTTTATCAGAAGTAACGTTAACAGCGCCTGTGCGCCAAATAGCATAGGTGAAAAAGTAACCAGCAGTTGTTGAATCATGTGACAAGCAAGCTCAAAAGTCGTTTGGGGTGGCGATAATAGCAAATCGCTTAAAGGCAAACCACCTAAACACCTTAAGGGTTTTATGAGCCGTAGCCTGTACTTCTGAACTAAACTGAAAGGGTTGGGCTTTTTCTCACGGTATCTCTGACTCATGTGATCATGTGAACAGCCAACAGAAAAACCAATAATAACCTCGAAAAACTAAGGATAAATTGGGTGTAGATACCTGATCGTCAAATCGCTATAATTCGCGCTCCCCGGAACAGAGAGCAAAATATGACCAATACCATCACCCCTATTCACGAGCACAAAAAATACTGGGCCGAGTGCTTTGGCACCGCACCTTTCTTACCGACAAGCCGGAAAGAAATGGATGCTCTAGGGTGGGATAGCTGTGACATTATTATCGTAACAGGTGATGCCTATGTGGATCACCCAAGCTTTGGTATGGCTATCATCGGGCGCCTTCTCGAAGCTCAAGGCTTCCGTGTTGGCATCATTGCTCAACCAGAATGGCACAATAAAGATGCCTTTATGCAGCTTGGTAAGCCAAATCTGTTCTTCGGGATCACTGCAGGCAACATGGACTCGATGATAAACCGTTACACTGCGGATAAAAAGCTTCGTCACGATGATGCCTATACACCAAACAACGAAGGCGGCAAACGGCCCGATCGTGCGACTTTGGTCTACTCTCAGCGTTGTCGTGAAGCGTTTAAAGGGGTGCCTATTGTCTTAGGTGGGATCGAAGCGAGTTTACGTCGTGTTGCTCACTATGATTATTGGTCCGATAAAGTGCGCCGTTCAGTGCTGTTTGATGCTAAGGCCGACATTCTTCTGTTTGGTAACGCAGAACGTGCACTGGTCGAAGTTGCGCACCGACTAGCTGACGGTGAATATATTTCTATGATGACGAATATTCGTGGAACTGCCGTCAATCTGCCAGCCGCACCAGAAGGTTATACAATTATCGATTCTTCTCGCATTGAGAAACCTCGTAAAGAAGCGTTTGTTCCTAAAAACCCTTATGAGGTAGAAACACAGTGCGAGACAAAGAAAGATGAACCACCCGCAGCTCAGCCGATTACGATTCGTCCATCACGTCATGATGCCAAAACCACCGCTGTGCGCCTGCCTCATTTTGAGAAACTGAATAACGACCGCATTTTATACGCGCACGCAAGCCGTATCATGCATTTAGAGACCAACCCGTATTCCGGTCGCGCCTTGATCCAGCGTCATGGTGATCGCGAACTTTGGGTAAACCAAGCGCCTATCCCACTCACTACAGAGGAGATGGATTTCGTATTTGATTTACCTTATGCGCGCGTGCCTCACCCGATGTATGGCAAAGCGAAAATCCCAGCATATGACATGATCAAAACGTCGGTGAACATCATGCGCGGCTGTTTTGGTGGTTGTTCATTCTGTTCGATTACGGAACATGAAGGACGAATTATCCAAAACCGTTCACAAGAATCAATCATCAACGAGATCGAAGAAATTCGCGACAAAGTGCCGGGCTTCACTGGTACAATTTCCGATCTTGGCGGCCCGACAGCCAATATGTACCGATTGGGCTGTAAGGATCCGAAAGCAGAAGCAAACTGTCGTCGTCCCTCTTGTGTGTTCCCAGGTATCTGTAACAAACTCAATACCGACCACAAGCACACCATCGATTTATACCGCGCAGCGCGTAAAGTCGAAGGCGTGAAGAAGGTAATGGTTGCTTCTGGCGTGCGCTACGATCTTGCTATCGAATCACCAGAATACGTCAAAGAGCTGGTGACTCATCACGTGGGCGGCTACTTAAAAATTGCTCCTGAACATACTGAAAAAGGTCCGCTGGATCTGATGATGAAACCTGGTATGGGGACATACGATCGCTTTAAAGAGATGTTCGAGAAGTACAGCGCTGAAGCTGGCAAGAAGCAGTACCTGATCCCTTACTTTATTTCTGCGCACCCAGGGACCGAAGACGAAGATATGTTGAATCTTGCACTCTGGTTAAAGAAAAACAACTTCGAGTGTGACCAAGTTCAGAACTTCTATCCATCGCCGATGTGTAACGCAACGTCGATGTATTATTCAGAAACAAACCCTCTTAAACGTGTGAAATACAAACAGCGTGAAGAGATCCCGGTGGCTAAGGGAGAGCGTCAGCGTCGTCTGCATAAAGCGCTGCTGCGTTACCACGATCCAGCAAACTGGCCAATGATCCGTGAAGCGCTGATCAATATGGGTAAAAAACACTTAATCGGCGATAAACCAACTTGTTTGGTTCCAGCTGAAGATACGGATACGCTCACACCAGCTCAACGCCGTAAATCGGGTCGTCACGGTGCGAATCGCTTTGCCACTAAACACACCAAGAACCAACCTGGTTTTGGTGGCCACCTAAACAAAAAGCCAGAAAACGGCTCGCGTGATGGTGATCCTTCGGGTAACCGAAATGGTTCTGCTAGCAAGAATGGCTCGGGTAATAGTCAAGTCCGTGGACCTAACCCACATGGAAATAAAAACAACCCACGTGGAAACGCGACCAACAATGGCAAACCACAAGGTAATGGACGCCCCCAAAATCAGGGTAAACCCGCGGGTCAGCGTAAACCGAAACGTCGATAAACACGAACAAATCAAAGGGCTTCAGAAGCAATTCTGAAGCCCTTTTGTTATTAACTGGTTGTTGTTATGAACAGGATGGCGGTACACTGTGCGTCTTTTGCACAAGATTCAGTTGACGCCAGCAACGCCGTTAGAGACAAGATGAAACTTTCAGAAAGCCCAATCACCCAACACAGTTTTAATGGTCGAACGTTCTTTTTAAAGCGAGATGACATGTTGCATTCTCACTTTTCAGGTAATAAAGCTAGAAAGTTCATGGCACTCATGGAAACTCAAAACCCTGACATTACTACCTTAGTGAGTTTTGGTTCCGCGCAATCCAATGCCATGTACTCATTGGCTGCGTTAGCAAAAATTAAAGGCTGGGCATTTCACTTTTACGTTAGTCACATACCGGACTGGTTAAAAAAAGCGCCGATTGGCAATTATCGCGGTGCGCTTGATTTGGGAATGCAGATTACCGCCATGCAGGATCTTGGATCTGACCTTCATCCTAATGAATACATTTCGTGCCAGTATGAATCAGATAATAGCGCTCTGATCGTCCCAGAAGGAGGACGCAGTCAACTGGCTGAAACGGGTATTAAACAGTTAGCTCGCGAAATTCTCGATTGGACACGCTTTCGCAGCAAAGAGCAGTTTACACTTGCATTGCCATCAGGAACAGGCACAACGGCTTTGTATCTTCACAAGCATTTAAGTCCGCACGGCATCGAAGTGTTAACTTGTCCATGTGTCGGAGATGCGAGCTATTTAACCGAGCAGTTCAACCAGCTTGGTGAAAGCAGTCACCCAACCATATTAACAGCACGTCCTAAACACCATTTTGGTCGCTTATACGCTGAAGATTACGCGATTTGGAAAGCACTCGATGAGCAAACCAACATTGAGTTTGATCTTCTCTATGATCCTTACATGTGGCAATGCTTAGCGCCTTGGTTAGAAGAAAACAGTGATAAAACCTTGATCTACATTCATCAAGGTGGGCTACTTGGCAACGAATCGATGCTGCCAAGGTATCAGCGAGAATTTGAGTAAAGCGCGTTACTTAATGAGTGCTAGAACGTCTTTAAACTCTGGCGTTCGGCAGTCTTCTAGCATTTCATACAAGCACATCTCAACCCCTGTCAACGTCACACCATGTGCTGTCAATTTTGCTAACGCCAGCGCTTTATTTGCCGCTGTACGAGAAGAAACACAATCCGTTACTAATTCAACACGATAGCCAAGCTGCCTTAATGAAACCGCGGTTTGGTAAACGCAGATATGTGCTTCTATGCCACAGATCAACCAGGTATCGACGTTGGCATTTTGCAATGCAAGTTGAAAGGTCTCATTTTTACATGCATCGAAGGTGTATTTCGCGATGGGTAATAGGTTGTCTTGCAACACATTACGGATCGGCTCCGCCGTCTGCCCTAACCTTGTTGGGTTCTGCTCTAGCCATAAAATCGGCAAGCCTAACACTTTCGCACCTTTAGACAGCTTAGTGATGTTCTCTACTAAAGCATCACTTTCATGCATCAATGTCGCAAGCTTGCCCTGCACATCGACAACGATCAACCCGGTTTTTTCTTTTGAGAGCATCACCATATCCTTGATGTTTATACGACTAATAAGTCAACTACATGACTACCAATAATATAACAAACCCGACCATGCTAAAGATGAGAGCTAGCCGCCAGAGTTAAACATTGGTATACACTGCCTATTAGTCAAATGGCGCGCCCATGAGCAAATCGTATCAAATACTAGAATGGCAGTAATCCGTAAACGGCTTATCGCTCATTTACGTAAGAAGCCTGTAAACTCCTGAATCAACACAAGCAAGCCTGGTAAAAACCGGGTATTCTTACGCCAAATGCATTAAAATGCCCTTTATGAATAGTCAACCTAACTCACATCAGTTAATTTCATGCGAAGAGTGTGGCCTTGTTGTGCACGTCCCTGACATCGACCAAGGGCAAACAGCGCAATGTCCAAGATGCTCTCACGCTCTCACGAAAATTAACGCTAAGCCTTATCAAAGTGTTATTGCTATAGCGATAGCCTGCTTGATCATGCTGGTGCTCAGCTTGTCTTTTCCGTTTATGTCATTCAGTGTGAAAGGACTATCGCAAGAGATCACCCTTCTCCACGCAGCGAAGATGCTTGCAGAATTCCATAATGTTCTGCTTGGGATACTTTTATTGGCGACGGTCATTGTTCTGCCGAGCATTTACATTGGCTTAATACTCTACTTGTATTTTGAAGCGTTGAAATCACGAAGACATTCAGCAACACAAAAACCGTCAACAAAACAGCAGCGCCGCTCAACGGTATTGTGCCGCTTGTTGTTCCGTGTCGAACCTTGGTTGATGGTGGATGTGTTTTTAATTGGCGTGTTGGTCAGCTTGATTAAGATTGCCTCTCTTGCAGATATCGAAATGGGAAGTTCATTTTGGGCCTTCTGCGTTTATACGATTCTGGTCGTAAAGTGTATTTCCATGGTGGATAAAAGTTGGCTTTGGGGTCATTTTATCCCAGCGGTTGTGCTCCCCAATGTCCGTGAAGGCGACACACACCATAGTCACAATCATGTCGGCTGTCATACGTGCCATCAGATCAATCCAATTGAAGACAAAAAACATCAACGTTGTATTCGCTGCAACAGTGTTATTCACCAATACAATCCAGCGGATAATTTACAAAAAGCATGGGCGTTATTATTCGCTTCTATCATTTTTTATATCCCAGCGAACCTTTACCCAATGATGTACACCGTTAGCCTTGGTCACTCAGAAGGCTCTACCATTATGCAAGGGGTTATTTTACTTTGGAAAATGGGCTCCTACCCTGTGGCTATGGTGATTTTTTTCGCCAGTGTGTTTATCCCCTTGGCAAAAATGCTGGCCCTAGCTTGGCTGTATTATCATGCTCAAAAAAGCCGTCACCTTCCTTATGAAGAGAGTATTTCGCGGCTAAAAATCTATCGTCTAACCGAGTTTATTGGTCGCTGGTCAATGATCGATATTTTCGTTGTCGCTATTTTAGTTGCATTAGTTCAATTGCAAAATCTAATGGCAATATACCCCGGACCGGCGGCGTTATCTTTCGCTGCTGTCGTCATTTTCACCATGCTTTCTGCAATGATTTTTGACTCTCGTTTACTTTGGCAGGCGCCAAAAAACGAAGTGCAGGAGCCGATATCTGATAACTTAAAAGAGAAAGCGAACTATGAGTGATGAGAACAACGTAACCGCTCAAATCAAACCGCAAAAGCAGATTTCTACTATTTGGATTATCCCTATACTAGCGCTAGCCATGGGTGTGTGGATGCTGTTCCAATACATCAATAGCACCGGACCAGAGATCACATTAAAACTGCCAACGGCAGACGGGATTGAAGTAGGAAAAACAGAAATTAGAGCGCTCAATGTAAAGGTTGGCCTCATCACTGAAGTGACACTCAGTGAAGACTACGATCACATTATTGCCAAAGCAGAAATGACCAAAGATGCGGCACGTATGCTACGTGAAGACTCCATGTTTTGGGTGGTGAAACCACGAATCGGAAGAGAAGGCGTCTCTGGGCTGGAAACCTTACTTTCTGGCGCCTACATTCAACTTCAACCGGGCAAAGCCAAAGAGGAAAAAACGCAGTTTACTGTCTTAGACGTGCCTCCTGTGGCCTCTCCGGATGCAAAAGGTCTACGGGTAGTGTTAACACACCGAGAGGCAGGGAAACTCAGTGTCGGTGATCCGGTGATTTACAAAGGATTTACCGTCGGTCGGGTAGAAAAAACCCGCTTTGATGTCAATACACGTCACGCTCTTTACCAACTTTTCATTTTTAAACCGTACGATAGTCTTGTTCATGAGCGGACCAAGTTTTGGATGGACTCTGGCGTTGACCTCCAACTCAACGCGGAAGGGTTTGAAGTCAAGTTTGGATCGCTGGAAAGCCTAATTACAGGCGGCGTCACCTTTGATACCGGCCCAGGGTTGGAACCAGGAAAACCACTAACGGAAGATCTCACTAACTTCCGATTGTATGATGACGTTAAACAGCTTCGTGAAGGCATGTATGACGACTACATCGAGTTTGTTATGTTTTTCGATGAATCCGTCCGCGGCCTTAAACGTCAAGCACCGGTAGAATATCGTGGGCTTCGTATCGGTACAGTGATGCGCGTACCTATGCGTTTACCTACACCAGACGAAAACTTTTCAGCTCAAAAAATACCGGTATTGGTTCGTATTGAGCTCGGTCGGGTTTACGGTGATTTTCAATCGGCGGCGATGCCTAAATTCAAACAAAAGTTAAAAGAAGAATTTGCAAAAGGACTACGTGCTACCTTAAAAACGGGTAACTTACTGACGGGGGCACTGTACATTGATACCGATTTCTACCCTGACGATGATAAATACGTACCAAGCAACTTCGAAGGGATCGAAGAGTTTCCGACTAAGCGAGGTGGTTTTGCTCAAGTACAGCGACAAGTCAATGAGTTCCTTAACAAAATTAACAATTTACCGATGGAACAAACATTAACATCACTAAATGCCACGTTAAAAACGTCTGAGCGGACCTTAGCTTCAGCAGAGCGTGTCGCAAGTAAAGTTGATAAGTTGCTAAGTCAAAAGGACACTCAAGCGATTCCAGCTGATATTAGAGAAAGTTTGCGTCAACTACAAAAAACGCTGGATGGTTACGGGCCAAACTCAACCATGTATAACGATATGAACGACACAATGAAAGAACTAGAAAAAGTATTGACGGAATTCAAACCTGTACTTAAACAGTTGAATGAGAAACCAAACTCATTGGTGTTCGGAGAAAATGACGTTAGCGATCCTATTCCTGTAAGAGGTCAACAATAATGAAGCGTATATTTGTGTTAGCCACGTTACTTTTAGCAGGGTGCAGCAGCGCTCCAGAACCGGTGGTTTCACAGTACCTGCTACCACAGCTAAAAATTCAAGCATCGCAGGTGCCTGACTCAAGCATGACTGAGCGCCCTTTGTTGGTCGTGCGACCTGTTGAACTTGCCAGTTACTTGAGTAATAACGGCATTGTATACCGCACATCAGAAACCCAAATTATTCAGGCAAAGCACAATCAGTGGGCAGAAAACCTGTCAGACCAAATAACACAACGTGTGGTGGCCAATTTGCGTCAATCTCAAGCACGCTATTGGCCAGTAGAAGTGAATAACCTACTCGATCAAAGCAACCAGAGTAAACTGCAACTAACGTTAGATCACTTTAATGGAAGTTATCGAGGAAATGCTGAAATCTCGGGCGAATGGCAACTTATCGACCCTAACGGCAACGTTAAGAAGCGCGCAGACGTCCAGCTCTCGATGCCACTGCAGGATGAAGGATACGATGCATTAGTAGAAGCATTGTCCAATGGTCTTGAGACTCTGACCGATGACATAGCACGACAGCTATAAAACGGTTTTATAATCTCGCATACTTTTTTAGGGGAGCGTCGTCGCTCCTCTTTTTTCGACAAAAATCGATATGCATCCTAACGGGGTATTGATCTTTATCAGTCTATGTTTTTTCCGTCAATGGTAGTCTGGCGCCAAATAAGTCGTTCCAATATTATATTCTCGTGGGACGACAGATAAGGAAGAATAGCAATGTCGATTAACCTCTCAGATCTCACCGCAGCGTTGTGTAAGGTCGAACAGATCCATAAGATAACACTAGAAAATGTGCATCAATACTTGCATAAGAACGAAGTTTTCTCGATTGAGATTTTTCACAAAATTTTGTCTAACGATTCAATAGATGAGCGGTTTAAGACGATTGACCAAGCGTTTTCAGCGCTTGGTGATGTCAATACATACCTTTTAGAAGCATCATATTTGATTGGATGAATAGATAACAAGAAGCCCCGTCGTTTTCGGGGCTTCGTTTTCTGCTATCAGTTAGCGAATTCGGTTAGTGATAAGTTTACAACTTAAAGCGATCATCAACGATCGTCACTTCCGGAAAGCTCTCGCCATTTTTCATTGCTTTTTCTGTTTCCTTCTTTACTTCTGTATCTATCCAGAAGTTACCAATATCCATTGGGTGAAGTATCCACTCGGTCGCTTTCGTCATTCCATCTTTAGGTATTTTTACCCAGCGCCAGTAAGCGACTCGTGAGTACGGAACCATATAACCCGGGACGATGAGATTTGCTTCCGCCACGTAATGTTGGATTTGATGAGATAATTCGTAACGCTTTTTCTGATCAAATTCAGAATCATACGCTTCAATCAACTTGTCGAGCTCTGGGCTGCTGTAGTTAGTATGTGCGTTCGTTTGAGGCTTGTTTGCGTTATCCGAATGGAAATATTCCCAATAGGAAGGAATTTCTCCTGCTCCCATATTCAAGAAAGCAAGCTGGTGTTTCTTTTCGAGTATGTACTTAAATGCCGAAGAGCCATCTACCAAGTTAAGCGTAAACTCTAACCCTGCTAATTTAGCCTGCTCTTTTAAATAAGCGATGCGGGGAGTCCAAGAGTTGTATGCATAAGTAATAGCAAAACTTAACCGTTGCCCTTTATCATTGACACGAATACCGTCCGGACCAACTTTATCAAACCCCGCTTTTTCGAAATGCTTTACTGCCTCAGCAGCATCAAATTTCGGTGGTGTATTATTGGGGTCATCATATTCGCCGTGCCCAAAGCCGAGTCCATGCGGCTTGCGCGAGTAGTCTCCACGCATGATATTTTCAATCATGCCGTCAAAATCAGTGGCAAGCATAATGCCTTTACGCACTTCAAGGTTGTCCAACATTGGCATAGCGGTATTCATCCATAAACCGCCAGCACCTTGAGCGGCTTGGTTGTAACCCCAATACTTCTGGATATAACCCTTTTTATAGGCATCACTATTGGTCTTATCATGCCAGAAATGCGGCAACACCATTTCGAAGTAGTCTAGGTTACCTTTTTCGAAGTGTTTCATCGCAATATCAGGGTCACGAATCACCGTAATGCGTACTTTGTCGACGTTGTAACGATTTTTGTAATAACGGTTATTATATCCCCACCAATCTTCACCAACGTGCTTAAACGTGACGCTTTTGCCTTTTTTGATTTTATCTAAAAAGTAGGGAGCCGCTGTTGGTTCGGCTTTAAAGTTGAATTTGCGAACGAAATTATCTGGCATGCCATCATTGTTTTCATCTTTCTCACCTTCAAAAAAGTGTTCGGGACGTGGCTGAAAGCCATTGCTCGGCATATTGATCATAACCATAAGTGAGTCATTACTTTGCTCGACAGCTAGGTTGACTCGAATTGTGTAGTCATCGATCTTTTCTACGCTTACGATACTGCTAGTGAAAAAGTCGTTGTACCACGGGTCGATGATGTCTTTTGAGGTGTAATACTTCATCATAAAGACATAGTCATCGGCAGTAATTGCCTCACCATCTGACCATTTGGCCGTGTCATCAAGTTTGAAGTAAACCGTTTTGTGATCGTCACCAAATGCCCATGACTTAGCAAGCTGAGGAATCCACTTCCCTGTATTTGGATGACGTTGAGCCATTTTGGGTGCGCCATCCATTAAGTATTGTCTTAAGCCCGAGTTCGCATCAGGCCCAACGCTGCGCAATGTTTGTGGAAAGCTTTGTATATAGGTACGGAATGTGCCGCCACGCACCGCTTCTTCAGAAGCAAACAGCGGTTCGTTGTTATTCGAAATCCATTCGATGTCAGCAGGTAATTCTGCCGCACTTAAGTTAAAGCTCGCAGAGACCAGTGCAGCAAGCACTGAGAATGGCAAAGTTTTCGTCATGTTTCTTCCTTGTTATTTTTGCGATCTAAGATCGAAGCAAGGAAACTGATGTGAAGTCGACAAAAAAGGTAGGCCGACCAAAAGTAATTGAGACTTAATATAAAGTGACTTCCTGCCAACTTTTATATCAATATCAGTGATTTTCACCAGATCATCCTAGACCTTAGAGCGCTGTGAATGCATCAACTTCATAGTATTATCTTGCGATTTTTAGCACAAGGTATCGATAACACACGGTTGCAATTTACTCGATACACAGCGAATTATGTTACTTAAATGTGATCTAAACAGTTCTATATACTGCACTTTGATCTATTTTCCGTAGAGCGCTTCCTCCATCTATTCAATGGCTACAGTTAATTCAAAGTAAGAAACAGAATTTGATATAAAAAAAGGTGAAGCAAGAATACTCCACCTTTCCCAATATTCTTCAACGGTAAGCTTATCGTAGCTTATAGATTCGCTAGGCTCTCGTTGATTGACGTTAATACAGCAGCAGGGTCGCTGGCTTGAGTGATAGGACGGCCAATAACAAGGTAATCGGAACCCGATTGAATCGCCTCTACCGGAGTCATTATACGACGTTGATCACCTTGCTCTGCGCCAACGGGACGAATCCCTGGTGTAATCAACTTAAATTCGTTACCAAGCTCTCCCTTTAATAACGAAGACTCTTGTGCTGAGCATACGACACCATCAAGACCGGCGTTTTTAGTTAACGTCGCTAGGCGAATCACCTGCTCTTGAGGCGCTACATTCAACCCAATTCCTGCTAGGTCACTTTGTTCCATGCTGGTCAGAACTGTAACGGCAATCAGTAAAGGACGATCTTTACCATATGGTTCGAGAATCTCACGAGACGCAGTCATCATGCGCTCGCCACCGCTGGCATGAACGTTGACCATCCATACGCCAAGTTCAGCGGCAGCACGAACGGCTTTTGAACATGTATTGGGAATGTCGTGAAATTTCAAATCCAAAAATACAGAAAAACCACGTTTGTGAAGTTCACGTACGAAATCAGGACCAAATAGCGTAAACATCTCTTTGCCGACTTTTAAACGGCATGACGCAGGATCAATTCGATCTACAAACGCAAGTGCGTCTGCTTGGTTATCATAATCCAGTGCGACAATAACTTTTTGGTCGATCATTTCATCTCCTAAATATTTCGATTCTTGTTCAGTCATCGGTTCTAGTTAAATAATTAGTTCTAGCTAAATAAAGAGCTAAAAAAATGCAGCGGACAAAAAACTGCCAGCTGCATAAAAATCATTCACCATCCAATCCGCGGATTGGTTTGATGGTTCCCCACCCTTTGCAGGAAGGACAATGCCAATAAAGGGAATGGGTCGAAAAACCACATTTTCTGCATCGATAGTGTGGTTTTACCTTTAGCTGTTCACCAACCATCGCTTGCAACGTAGACAGACTGTCCTTCGCACGACCATCTTCTGCTTCAGCGATATGGTAATCAATCAAGCGATAAAAACCCTTCATAGTTGGATTTTTCAGTAGCTGTTTGGTCAACAGTTCTTGTGCGGCCCCAACGCTTTCATGATGAGCAACTAATTGTGCCAACATCAATTCTGCGGAAACCCCTGCTTTCTTATCGATACATGCGCGTAAAAATTCGACCAGCTCTTCTTCTTGGCCAAGGTGATGGTAACACTCGGCAATCGTAGGCAGTACATCGCTCACAAAGTCTTTGTCTTGCTCTAGTACACCTGTCAGATACTTAATAGTCTGTTTATAGTCCTCAGACTCCAAATACATACGCCCAAGAGAGATACTTGCCCTGACACACTTAGGATCTTCCGACAATGCTTTTTTAAAGTGCTGAATCGCTTTGTTTGTCTGTCCTTCAGCTTGGTCCAGCATCGCAATTTCACACCAAAAGTGGGCAATATTAGCATGCATTCTTTTACGTTTGTGACCCAACTTAGCTAGCTCCGATGCATAGTGAATGGCGTTTTCCCATTCGCGCGTTTGCTGGTATATCGTCACTAGCTGTTGGAGGGCACTTTCTTTGTGGTCCGGCTCTTCTACAAGTTGTTCAAAGATTTTCTCCGCACGGTCCAAGAAACCTGAGACCATATAGTCTTTCGCTAATTGCTGCAGTGCGAGGTTTTTCTGGTCGAGCGTCAAACCGGAACGGGAAATGAGGTTTTGGTGAATCCGAATGGCACGATCCACCTCTCCTCTCGAACGAAACAGATTACCCAAGGCTAAGTGGGTGTCTATCGTTTCGTTGTCAACTTGGAGCAACTCAATAAAATGGTCAACGGCTTTATCTGACTGGTCGGAGAGCAGCAGATTAAGACCCGTCATATATTGACGAGATATTTGATGAGATTGTTTCTGCTTGTCTTGTTGCGCACTACGATGTCCCATATACCAACCGTATGCGGCAGCTATAGGTAACAACAAGAAGAGTAATTCAAGCATTAAATTTAAGCCTTTCCCTTATGCCTTTTTCTCGACGGTAGGCGTGTCAGCTTTCTCTGTCGTAGGCTCATATTTTTTTAGCTTCTTTTTCAAGCGTCGAACTTGCAGTTGGGTTTTTAAATGCACACTGGCAAAAATTGCCCATGCAAGACCAAAGCCCAATACGAAGACTACGCCAAGCAAAGTCGATAGATGGAATTCACCTTTAGCAAGAAGATAGTTGAAGACGACAACTTCTTGGTTTTGTGAACCTAAAGCCAGCGCAATTAAGAAGAGAGCTAAAATAACAACGATTTTTATAATTTTCATTTTACATCACCCTTTTAGGAGTAAGTCGGTCAGATTATGCAGGAAAACGTTTCTTCAGACCATGTATATTAACAATAATCGATACTTAAGTAACCTTTAGGCGTTCAGTTTGTCGTTGTGATTTACGCCTCGTCGATGCTTTTGTATGTCTAGACGTCTTTGCCATACTGAATATGCGTAAGTTAGGTTTAGTACAAAGCTTTAGGTTAATTCAAATCGAGTAAATAACTGGAGAGTACCTACAAAAAAGCGGCACACTTAAAGTATGCCGCTTTTAAAGTAAGTGAGAGCACGCTAGCCTAAATTTACACGTTCACGAAGCTCTTTACCTGGTTTGAAATGAGGAACGTATTTGCCTTCTAGCTCCACTTTATCGCCTGTTTTAGGGTTACGACCCACGCGAGGCTCACGGTAATGAAGAGAAAAACTACCAAAGCCACGGATTTCAATACGGTCTCCGCTTTCTAGCGTAGAAGCCATATGCTCTAAAATATCCTTTACAGCATCTTCCACCTCTTTCGCTGATAAATGTGTTTGCTCAGCGCAGAGTCTTTCAATCAGTTCAGACTTAGTCATAGTTGCCCTCTTTGAGTATCTTTATTACCCATTATAGTAAGTAATACTAATTCCAACAAACACTTGCTATCTATTCTAGACAAGTTTTACACAAAATGTGCAATTCAGAAATGTCTTTTTAGAAGAATTAGTATTACTACTTTTATTACGTTTAAACATAAAAAAGGAGCCTTGCGGCTCCTTTTTTGCTTAAGCGAGTATATTATTCGCCTTTAGCTGCCTTGAAAGCGTCAGCCATTGCGTTACCGAATGCATTGTCATCTTGCTTGTTGATAGATGCCATTGCTTCTTGCTCTTCAGCTTCGTCTTTAGCTTTGATAGATAGGTTGATTACGCGGTTCTTACGGTCTACACCTGTGAACTTAGCTTCAACAACATCACCAGCGCTTACGATTAGAGAAGCATCTTCTACGCGGTCGCGAGATACTTCAGAAGCACGGATGTAACCTTCAACGCCTTCTGCGATTTCAACAGTAGCACCTTTAGCGTCAACAGCAGTTACAGTAGCGTTAACTAGAGTACCTTTCTTGTTGTCAGCAACGTAAGCATTGAATGGGTCGTTTTCCATTTGCTTAACGCCTAGAGAGATACGCTCACGCTCTGCGTCTACTGCTAGAACAACTGCAGAGATCTCGTCGCCTTTCTTGTACTCACGTACAGCTTCTTCGCCAGCAACATTCCAAGAAATGTCAGATAGGTGAACTAGACCGTCGATGCCGCCTTCTAGACCGATAAAGATACCGAAGTCAGTGATAGACTTGATCTTACCAGTAACTTTGTCGCCTTTAGCTTGTGCTTCAGCGAATGACTGCCATGGGTTAGCTTTACACTGTTTCAGACCTAGAGAGATACGACGACGCTCTTCGTCGATTTCAAGAACCATAACCTCAACTTCGTCGCCAACATTAACAACTTTAGATGGGTGGATGTTCTTGTTAGTCCAATCCATTTCTGAAACGTGAACTAGACCTTCAACGCCTTCTTCGATTTCAACGAAGCAGCCGTAGTCAGTTAGGTTTGTTACGCGACCAGTTAGTTTGTGACCTTCTGGGTAACGCTTAGCGATTGCTACCCATGGATCTTCGCCTAGTTGCTTAAGACCTAGTGATACGCGAGTACGCTCACGGTCGAACTTAAGAACTTTAACTTGGATCTCGTCACCAACGTTAACGATTTCAGATGGGTGCTTAACGCGCTTCCAAGCCATATCTGTGATATGTAGAAGACCGTCAACGCCACCTAGGTCAACGAACGCACCGTAGTCAGTAAGGTTCTTAACGATACCTTTAACTTCAGAACCTTCTTGTAGAGTTTCTAGAAGCTCGTCACGCTCAACACTGTTTTCAGATTCGATAACAGCACGACGTGAAACAACTACGTTGTTACGCTTTTGGTCAAGTTTGATAACTTTGAACTCTAGCTCTTTGTTTTCTAGGTGAGCAGTGTCACGGATTGGACGAACGTCTACTAGAGAGCCAGGAAGGAAAGCACGGATACCGTTTAGTTCAACAGTGAAACCGCCTTTAACTTTACCGTTGATGATACCAACAACAGTTTCAGCTTCTTCGTAAGCTTTCTCAAGAACGATCCAAGCTTCGTGACGCTTAGCTTTCTCACGAGAAAGTTGAGTTTCACCGAAACCATCTTCAACAGCGTCTAGAGCTACGTCTACTTCAGCACCTACTTCGATTTCAAGTTCGCCAGCAGCGTTCTTGAACTGTTCAGCAGGGATAGCAGATTCAGACTTAAGACCAGCATCAACAAGAACAAAACCGTTCTCGATAGCTACTACAGTACCTTTAACGATGCTGCCTTGTTGGAATTCAGTTTCGTTTAGAAACTCTTCAAAGAGTTGAGCAAAAGATTCAGTCATTTATTTAATCTTCAATAAATTAAACGTCCACGGGTATCCTACCGCATGGGGTTATTAAATTCGCCAGTCATCATCCTTGCGACCGACGCTCTTAGCTTAGCCCAGTAAATTACTCAGCCAGCTTCGATTCAATATATTGTAGTGCCTTTTCGACCACTTCGTCGATAGTCATCGACGTAGAATCAAGCACGAGCGCATCCTCAGCAGGGCGTAATGGCGCCACTGGGCGGTTACGATCTCGATCGTCACGCTCTTGGATCTCGCTTAAAAGGTCCGCAAATCTAACATTTAAGCCTTTATTTTGCAACTGTTTCAGGCGTCTATTTGCCCGCTCTTCCGCACTTGCATCGAGGAAGATTTTTGCTTGTGCATGAGTGAAAACGACAGTGCCCATATCACGCCCATCAGCCACCAAGCCAGGAGCACTTTCGAATGCACGCTGACGACGCAATAATGCTTCACGAACACGCGGTAAAGCAGCAACTTTTGAGGCCGCCATCCCTGTTTCTTCTTTACGAAGCTCACCCGAAACATCTTCGCCTTCTAGAATCACCTTCACCAAGTCGCCTTCAGCGACAAACTGTACATCTAGGTGAGTTGCCAGTGGGACAAGTGCATCTTCAGACTCTGTGTCAACGCCATGGTGAATCGCCGCCAATGCAAGTACACGATAAATTGCACCGGAATCAAGAAGATGGAAACCCAGCTTCTTCGCCAACAGCATACACAGTGTGCCTTTACCTGCACCACTAGGTCCATCTACGGTTACCACCGGAGTTTGAGAGGACATGTTCTTCTCCACCTATTTTTTAGCAATTTATTCGGTTTTCGAGGCGCGCATTATACGCATATTTGGCTTTTGGAGCGAGGGAAAATATAATGCAATCCATTACATAAAGATAAGCAACTCAATTCACAAACGATTTTGCTTCAAGAATAAAAAAACGGTGAGAGTTGTTACTATCACCGCTTTCTTCATTGACGTTCTCTGCAACAAACAAGTGTGTTACAAACAAGTGCGTTATCGCGTTTTGTTTATTGCAGCATGTGGTTAGACTTTTTAGACAATCGGCTTTTGGCCACGCTCTGCCAATTTTAGAATAACGCCATCTACGACTTTACCTGCCACGCCTGTAAGTTTGTCTGCCAGTTTTTTCTTCTGGACATAATGCACCGCTAACACGGTTTTATCTTTGCATGCTGCGACAACAAGATCGTCGGAAGTACTGATTTCATCCACCAAACCGAGTTCTTTAGCTTGAGTACCAAACCAGTGCTCCCCTGTCGCGACTTTATCCAGGTCTAAGGTTGGACGGCGTTCACGAATAAAATCTTTAAATAAACCATGTGTTTCTTCTAACTCTTGTTTGAACTTGTCACGGGCTTTATCGGTGTTTTCGCCAAACATAGTTAAGGTGCGCTTGTATTCACCAGCGGTCATTTGTTCATATTCGATATCATGCTTCTTCAATAACTTGTTGAAGTTAGGAATTTGGGCAATAACACCAATAGAACCGACAATCGCAAATGGTGCAGATACCACTTTATCCGCCACACAAGCCATCATGTAACCGCCACTCGCTGCCACTTTGTCCACGGCGATGGTGAGTGGTAAACCCGCGGCTTTAATGCGATCCAATTGTGAAGAAGCCAATCCGTAACCGTGAACCATGCCTCCGCCAGATTCTAAGCGAAGTAAGACTTCGTCCCCTTCTCGAGCGACAGCTAAAATAGCGGTGATTTCTTCTCGTAGAGAGTTCACTTCTTTCGCGTCAATGCTGCCTTTGAAGTCTAGAACGAATAAATGCGGTTCACGCTTGCTGTCTAGCGTCCCTTCTTTGTTCGCTTGTTTGATTTCTTTTTCGCGAGCTTTGCTTTTTTCTTTTTCTTCTTTCTTTACCGCTTTATCACGTGCTTTGATAAACGCATCATCATGTAAATGATGTTCGAGTTGCTCAACGGATTGTTTGTGTTGTTCAGACAAGTTCATGATTTCGAGCTCGCCTTTCGCCGTGCCTGATTTTCCACCTGCCGATTTAGCAATAATCAACAACACAATGATCGCGGCAACAAAAGTGATAATTTTGGCCAAGAAAAGACCGTAATCTAATAAAAATTCCAACGAAAGCTCCTATATTCCAGATCAGGATTTACGCCAATATGTTACGCAGAAATACCACCGAGAAGGCAACAAGTATTGTAACCACTTGTTCTGATTGATAGCGTTCGAATAACATAACTAACGAAAGTTCTGGCATTGGTATAACACATGAATTGGTGTATTGTAACCATCTTGTCACGATTACCAAAATTTACCATTGAGAAAAGGACGTTTTTTAGCGTCAACTACGTGGGCCCTCAGATAATAATAAGGATTTAACACCGTGAACTACTCCGTTTCCGCAGATGCCTTAAAAGATAAAGTCATTCTCGTTACTGGTGCAGGCAATGGCATCGGTCGTCAAGCTGCACTTTCGTACGCCAAACACGGTGCAACCGTCATTCTATTAGGCAGAAACGTTGCAAACCTCGAATCCATCTACGATGAGATCGAGTCCGCTGGCTACCCACTGCCTGCGATCATCCCTCTTGATTTAAAAGGGGCAACCAAACAACACTACATCGATATGGCCGAGACCATTGAAAGCCAATTTGGACGCCTTGATGGACTACTGCATAACGCTGGGGTCCTGAGTACGTTGTGTCCGTTTGAACAAATCAATGAAGAAGATTTTGACGACCTCATGCAAATCAACGTAAAAGCGGAAGTTTTGATGACACAAGCGCTGTTGCCGAGCCTTCGTAAGTCAGAAGCGGGGCGTATTGTCTTTACCTCTTCTACCGTGGGCCACTCTGGTCGTGCCTTTTGGGGTCCATACGCTATTTCAAAATTTGCCGTGGAAGGAATGATGCAAGTGCTCGCGGATGAATTAAGCGACACACCAATACGCGTGAACGCTATAAACCCTGGTGCAACCCGTACTCGCATGCGTGAAAAAGCCTATCCAGGCGAAGACGCAAACACGCTAAAAACGCCGCAGGACATAATGCCACTGTACCTGCATCTCATGGACCCAAGCGTGACTGAGGTGAACGGTCAGTGCATTGATGCACAGCCAAAACGCTAGGCAATAAAAGCGCTAGGTATTCGTGCAACGGTTCATTAGAGAAAAGCAAAGGCAGCCAGAGGCTGCCTTTTTGATGGTTATCGAAAAGCGAGTGATGACGCTTCGAAGTTGAATTCGGGGCTAATCAAAGTATCAACCCCCATATCATAATCTAAATACGCCCATACGTTCTTTTAAACTATGAGCAAGACTGCTAATTTGCTGACATGCAACTGCCGTTTGAGAAGCCCCTTCCGCCATTTCTGTCGACGCACTATTAATATGCTCAACACTTCGGTTTAACTCTTCTGACACAGAGTTCTGCTCACTACATGCGGTCGCAATGTGCGTACTCATTTGCGCAATATTGTCTACTGAGTGTTCAATGTTATTAATTTGACTACCCGCTTCATTCACCTGGCCAACACACAACGCGATCCCTTCTTGACACTCTTTGCTCGATTGTCCAATTTTACTGGTGTTTTGTTGCAGTTGACTCACTATGTCAATGATTTGAGACGTCGAATCTTGCGTACGCTGTGCTAATGAACGCACTTCATCCGCAACCACGGCGAAACCACGTCCTTGCTCTCCAGCCCTTGCCGCTTCAATTGCCGCATTGAGCGCCAATAAGTTTGTTTGCTCAGCAATACCACGAATAACATCTACGACAACATTGATGTTGTTTGAACTAGATTCCAGTTCGTGAGCTAAATCATCTGAATTTTGGATTGATGCAGAGACCCTTTCTATCACCGCTATCGTTTGTTGTAGTGTTTCTGTGCCTTGTTTCGCCACTTCCGATGCAGAATACGCAGACGTTGCACCAACCTCAGTATTTTGTGCCACCTCACTCACAGCTGCCTGCATTTCGGTCATCGCAGATGCCACCGAACTGAGCTCAAGTTGCTGATTCTGCATGCCAGATGCCGTTTGAGAAGAAATCGCACTAACCTCCTCTACCGCAGCAGTGAGCTGAATGGTCGAGTCGTTGATTTCTGATACCAATGAGTGCAAATTGGATTGCATTATTCCCAGCGACTTGAGTAAGTTACCAAGTTCATCTTTCGTCAACTCACTTTCATTTATCTCATTGTTCAATTGGCCTTTTGCAATGTTCGCGGCAAATTTAAGCGCACGATCAATTGGTCGACAAATCGCTCGAGACAGTAACAACGCCGACAGTACCATCACCGCGATAATACTTAAGGCCCCAATGGCAGCACTCACCTGCGTTGACGATGCTTCTTTTTGGACATTTTGTCCAATTTGCGCCACCACTTTATCATTCAAAGTTAACGAATTGTCTAAGCTCTGTAATGCTTTGGAATAAGTGGGAAAGCTCGACAAAATAAGCTCATTCGCCCCCGCAGCATCACCTTGCTTTAATAAAGCGTTGTAAGGGTTGGTCTCTTTTATATACTGATTCCAAGTATCTTTAAACACTTTAAACGATGCCGTTTCTTGTTCATTCAAGTCTAATGCTTCATAAGCGGCAATGCCTGATTGAACGTCCTTACGCCACTGGTCAAGATCTCTTAGCCACTCACCAATTTTAGGATTATCACTGTTCGGTAATAACGAGAATTCATCCTTACGTATTTTAGTAATATCAACTTGGATCCCCTTCAAAAGCGCTACCGACGGTAAGCTTTTGTTCGAGAGTGTTTGAATATTTTTATTTAACCCCGATAAACTTAGCATCAACATAATTGACACTATCGCAAAAACCAAAAATACCGTTAAATAGCTTAACGATATTTTCTTAACAACACTTAAGTCATTGATATTCATACTTTCCTCACGAAAAACTTATCCAGTATTTCATTTATATACACTTCCGATGTGCCGTTATGTCAGTGTGCCTATTTATTGGTTAGTGCATAACCATACTTAATTCATCGGCAATACCAATCATATCTTAAGTAACAAATCGTCTAACTTTAGGGTTTTTTCTTAACCTCGGAACGTAACGCGTTGTATTAAATATGATCTCTTTCGAAAAAAAATTAAAAAAAAGAGCGCCGAGGCGCTCTTTCGTGTTAGGTGTTTTTTGTTGCGTCAGGTAATTTCTTCTCGCAACTGTTTTTCAACAAATCCGAGTTTAATGTTTAGGCTCTTGATGTGCTTCTTCGAGTGCTTCGTTACGCTCTTCTTTTTTGGCTCGTCGGTCAAACAACCGCTCGACGACCACGAAAAACACTGGAACAAAGAAGATACCAAGCAATGTCGCACTCACCATGCCGCCAAGTACGCCTGTACCGACTGCATTTTGTCCCGCCGAGCCCACACCAGAACTTATCGCCAGTGGGATAACACCCAGACCAAACGCCAACGAGGTCATAATGATTGGACGCAAACGCACACGAACCGCATGCAGCGTTGCTTCTAACAGACCTGCGCCTTTTTGGTAATAGTCTTTGGCAAATTCGACAATAAGAATCGCGTTTTTGGTTGCGAGACCAACCGTCGTCAAAAGACTTACTTGGAAAAATACGTCATTCTCCAAACCGCGCCCCATGACTGCCAATACGGCGCCAAGTACCCCAAGAGGCACGACAAGCACAACAGCAAATGGCACTGACCAACTTTCATAAAGGGCTGCGAGTACGAGGAAGACAACCAGTATTGATAGCGCGTAAAGCATTGGCGCTTGGTTGCCAGACAAACGCTCTTCATACGAGATACCAGTCCATTTGACAGTAAAGCCTTCTGGCAGTTTCTGTACCAACGCTTCGATTTCAGCCATCGCTTCACCCGTACTCACGCCTGGAGCGGCACCGCCCTGGATGTTCATCGCTGGTAGGCCATCGAAACGTTGTAACTGTGGTGAGCCGTACGTCCATTCACCGTGAGCAAACGCAGAGAACGGCACCATGTCACCATTTGCATTGCGTACATACCAAGAGTCAAAGTCTTTTGGTTGCATCCGGTATTGGGCGTCACTTTGCAGCATGACTTTTTTCACTCGGCCACGATCAATGTAGTCATTAATGTAAGCCCCACCCCATGCAGAAGACAGGATTTGATTGACATCATCTATACTGACATTCAGTGCTCGTAGCTTCACATGGTCGACATGTACTTGGTACATCGGCGCATCAGCTTGTCCATTAGGTCGCACACCAACCAACTTAGGGTTTTGCGCTGCCATGCCAAGCAACTGCCCTTGGGCCGCCACTAAGGCTTCATGTCCTTTGTTTAAAGAGTCCTGCAAATAGAAGTCAAAGCCAGTCGCATTACCCAGTTCTTGAATAGCAGGAGGAGCAAAAGCAAACACCATTGCTTCTTTGATGGTTGAGAAATACCCCATTGCCCGTCCAGTCAGTGATGCAGCGTCCATTCCTGGGCCTTCACGCTCTGACCAATCTTTCAAGTTGACGAATGCCATACCCATGTTTTGTCCTTGACCGGCAAAACTAAAGCCCGCTACGGTAAACAATGAGTTGACGACATCTTTTTCGTCTTCTAGGAAGTAATGTTCTACCTTCTCAAGTGTTTTTTCTGTCTGCTCCTGAGTCGAATTTGGCGGTAGAATCGCCATAGAGAAGACCGTACCTTGGTCTTCATCAGGTAAGAATGAAGTCGGTAAGTTGCTAAAGAGCCAACCGGCACCTGCCGACAAAGCGACAAACAGCAGCATCATTCTACCAGTGCGCTTAAGCATTTTCGCCACACCAGACTCATAACCTTCCGTCATCTTATCGAACTTACGGTTGAACCAACCAAAGAACCCTTTTTTCTCAGAAAGCTCTGCATCGCCTTTCTTCAACAAAGTGGCACACAACGCAGGAGTCAAGATAATTGCGACTAACACTGATAACGTCATCGCAGAAACAATGGTAATCGAGAACTGACGGTAAATAACCCCGGTAGAGCCAGACATAAATGCCATTGGCACGAATACCGCAGACAGTGTTAAACCCACCCCAACCAACGCACCCGTGATCTGCCCCATCGATTTCTTCGTGGCTTCTTTCGGCTCTAAACCATCTTCGTGCATAACGCGCTCAACGTTTTCCACCACAACGATAGCGTCATCCACCAGCAAACCGATGGCGAGCACCATAGCAAACATGGTCAGAGTATTTACACTGAAGCCGGTCGTGTAGAGCACCGCAAAAGTGCCAAGCAGAACAACAGGCACAGCAATCGTTGGTATCAAGGTCGCACGTAAGTTCTGCAAGAAGAGATACATAATCAAAAATACGAGAACAATCGCTTCAAGTAATGTTTTCACCACCTCTTTGATAGACGCTTGTACAAATGGCGTTGTTTCAAATGGGTATGAGACCTTTAAGCCCGCTGGGAAGTTTTCCTGCAACTCAGCTAAACGTTCCTTTACTGCCGTAGCGGTTTCTAACGCGTTAGCTCCTGTGCCCAAAGAAAGCCCCAACCCTGACGCAGGGAAGCCATTGAAGTGTCCTTTAATGTCATAACTTTCTGCGCCGCGCTCTACACGTGCTACGTCTTTTAAGTATACATTCGCGCCGCTGGTGTCTGATTTAAGAATGATGTCTTGGAACTCTTCTACACTACTTAAACGACTTGCCGAAGATATCGTCGCGTTCAGCAGTTGACCTTTTTGCGAAGGTGCGGCACCAAGTTGACCAGAAGAAACTTGCGCATTTTGCTCTCTGATCGCCCCAGCCACATCAATCGCAGTCAGATTAAATTGTGCAAGCTTAAACGGATCAAGCCAAACACGCATCGCATACTGAGCGCCAAAGGCTTGGACTTTACCCACACCGGATACACGACTGATTGGATCTTGAATATTGGAAACCACATAGTCTGCAATGTCGTTCTGTGTAAAGTTAGGGTCTTCTGAATAAAGCGCAACAACCAACAAGAAGGACGTGTTGGACTTCTCTACTACAATCCCTTGGCTCTGAACCTCGCTAGGAAGTGACGTCAATGCCAATTGAAGTTTGTTTTGAACCTGAACCTGGGCGATATCCGCGTCCGCTTCACTGTCGAAGGTTAACGTCACGGTTGCATTACCAAACGCATCACTACTGGATGATAGGTAACGTAAGTAATCTAGACCGGTCATGTTCTGCTCAATCACCTGAGTCACTGAGTCTTCAACCGTTTTGGCGGAGGCCCCAGGATAACGCGCACTGATCGTGACGGTAGGCGGTGAGATCGTTGGGTATTGCGAGACGGGTAAGTTAAACAGTGACATTACGCCTGCCAACATCGTTAAGATGGCCAGTACCCAAGCAAAGACCGGACGATCGATAAAGAATCGTGCCATGATTACTCCTGTTCACCTGTTTCAATACTTACCGCGCTACCTGGTCCTACTTTTTGCAGACCAGCCGTAATGACTTTATCTCCAGGCTTCAGCCCGTCCAGTATACGCCATTGATTGTCAATCGCCTCGGCGGTTTTGACATGCGTCGCGACTACTTTACTGTCTTCTCCAACCACCATGACTGTGGCTTTACCTGTGGCATCTCGCGTCACGGTATTTTGCGGGATCAAGATCGCTTCAGGGTCGACACCAGTGATAACGGTGGCACGAACAAACATACCAGGTAACAAGATACCGTCAGGGTTCGGGAATTCAGCACGTAGGGTGACACTGCCAGTGCTTTCGTCTACATTGACCTCGACGAATTTCATCGTGCCTTTGTGCTTATACGTCGAGCCGTCTTCCAACTGCAACGTCACCTCCGCTGATTCATCCTGTTGTAAGTGACCTTGAGATAGCGCAGATTTCAAACGTAGCAACTGAGCAGAGGATTGAACGATATCAATATTGATCGGGTCAAGTTGCTGGATGATCGCCAGCTTATTCGCTTGGTTTGCTGTCACCAAGGCACCCGCCGTCACACTGGATTTACCAATCACACCACTAATTGGTGCTTTCACCTGAGTGTAAGATAAGTTGATTTTTGCCGTATTGATTGCGGCTTTTGCTACCAATACTTGCGCTTTGGCTTCTTTATATGCCGCTTCCGCTTCATCCAAATCTTGTTGGCTGATTGACTTTTTCTTTATCAGCGCTCGATAACGCTTAACGGTAGAAAACGTGGAGTCTTCTGACGCCATCGCACGTGTCAATTGAGCTTCTGCACTTAACAAAGCCGCTTGATAGGTGGAGTCATCAATTTGATAAAGGGACTGGCCTTGTTTAACTGTGCTTCCTTCAACAAAATTGCGTTCAGAAACAATACCTGAAACCTGAGGTCTTACTTCCGCTTCTTTAAATGCGCGGCTGCGACCCGGTAATTCTACAGTTAACATTTGTCGAACTGGTTCGACAGTCATCACTTCGACTTCTGTCGTTTGCGCGGGACCACCGCCTTGCTCAGTTCCCTCTTGGCTCGGTTGACATCCAGCCAAAAGCAGGCTCGACGCAATAAGCAGCGATAGCGTGGTTCTACGTCTCATGAAACTCTCTCTTCTTCACTCTACAAATATTCCAAACGATGCATAGACTTGAGCATAACTTAGTTATGTTAACAAAATGGATCGATATCAATTAATTAGGATGATAATTACCTAGTGTTGTGTATACAACAAAATTTACTTTTCGATCAGTGCCTAAAATGCGTTCGTAGCAAAGGTGTTATCTAGATCCCATTTTGGTTATTTTTGCGTTGGAAATCACAGTTTATTGTGAGCAACTATTTTGACGATAAGAGTGGAAAACAGTGGGAAAATACATGAAAAGCTGTACAAAAAACGAAGAAAATGTCTACCTTTTGATCTCGCACGGTGTGTAACAACACGTTAATAAGACTCAAACCATAAATAACAACTCACTATTAATAACGAGTGATTAACAAGCGACCAATACTAAAGAGGCAACCCTAGGGTTGCCATCTTCAGGACGTTTATACTCTGAATTGACTCACCTGCTGATCCAAACGCTGAGTTTGATCAGAAAGTAACGCTAATGATTGTTGGGCTTTGGTTACCACATCGACAATCGCCGTACTACTATCCGCAATCCCTTGCACATTAGTATTGACCTCATCGCTTACCGTACTCTGCTGACTTGCCGCGGTCGCTATGTGGGTGTTCATTTCATTCATGCGAGCAATCGCATTAAGAATCTCAGCGAGTGACTCACTGGCTCTTCCTGCGGTAGTGATAGTTTCATCGCTGCTATTTTGACTATTGCGCATCACCTCGACAGCCTGACCTGCACCAGACTGTAGCTTTTCAATCATCTCTTGGATTTCACCCGTGCTTTGTTGCGTGCGACTCGCCAAAGAGCGAACCTCATCGGCCACAACGGCAAAACCGCGCCCTTGTTCACCAGCGCGTGCCGCTTCAATCGCCGCATTCAGTGCCAACAAATTGGTTTGCTCCGCAATGCCACGAATCACATCAAGTACCGAAGCAATGTTGCTCACGTCGGTATCCAGAGTATTAACCACTTGCCCTGCACTGTCGATTTCACCTGCCAGCCTACGAATCGATCCGACTGTTTGTTCCAAAATAACGTTGGTATTGGTAAGTTCATCATTGGCCGTTTGACTCGCCATTGCCGCTTCATTTGCACTGTCACTGACATTGCGACTGGTTACCTGCATTTCATGAACTGCCGCAGCAACCGCCTCACTGTCTTTTTGCTGGTATTCGGTTGAGTCTGCAATGGTTGTGGTGAGCGCCGTCAAATTCGCCATCTCCTGGCGCAAGGTATTCGAGCTATCAATCACCTGAGTGACTGTCGCCTGGATTTTAGAAACAAACAGATTAAACGCATTTGCTAATTGACCGATTTCATCTTGAGTTTTGATGTCAATTCGCTGGCTTAAATCCCCATCTCCAGAAGCGATTTGAGCCATCGCATCTTTAATGCCATTGATTGGTTTCACCACCGTCTGTAAAAGTAAGTACGCCATACCAAGCGCGGCAAGAACCACAACAACAATGCCAGCTTCGAGAATCAGTTGACCTCGAGTGGTCGCGGCCGAGATATCACGCTGTAACTCAATCTGCTTCTCTTCTATCTCCTCTTTCACCACATTCAGTTGGGCACGGACATCAACAAACTGGCTTTCGAACGTATTTTTGTGCTCGTGATAATAGGTGATCCATTGCGCCTGAGGCTCTTTAAGCATGGTGTCATAACTTTGTAGCCACACATTCGCTAGACTCAGTAACTTTTGTACCTCATTTGCATGAGTCGATGGCAATACCCCCGCCTCGGATAGCTTCAAGACATACTCCATGCGTGGTATCGCTTTGTAAGCATTATCTTTATATTCAGCAAGGTGGTGATCTATGTCTTTTTGTTCCTCTGACAGTGCAACACCTTGCACTGCTGAGGTGGCCTGATAGAGATCGCGATAGGCATCTTCCAAAGAAAACAAGCTTGGCACAATTTGCTCATTCAGCGTGTCGCTAAGTTTGGCCTGTCTCCATGACGTCATCACGTTAAGCACGGAGCTCACGGCAAATAATCCGATGATCAAACACAGCGGGATGACGACCTTCTGCTTGATAGTAAAGTTCTGCAACATGAATAGACTCTCTATTAGTATTGTTGTATCGACAGATTATATCAAACGAAAGCATTATCTATTCAGGACATCAATCCACTTTTATGTGGTATTTTCTAGAATTTCGACGAAGTTCCAGTTTTAAACAGTTTAGAGAAGTATATGAGGGGAAAAAGAAAAGAAATATGAGAAAAAACATAAAAATATGAAGAAAAGTGACAAAAAGCTAGCCATATCTCAGGCTAACTTTTTAGGGAGCAATTTTGGTATTAACGCGCTTCGTAAAGAGAGATTTCCTCTCCCACAATGTATTTTTGTCTCAGGATGCTCGATACCTTGTCTAATCCCATAATAATGACAACCAATACCAGCGTGATAAACGTCACCACATCCCAGTTCCATAACCGCATATTTTCTGCGTACACCAAACCGATACCGCCCGCGCCCACAAAGCCTAGTACGGCTGCGGATCGCGTATTGGACTCAAGTTGATACAGGGTTAACGCAAGGAAAGTTGGGAACGACTGGGTGAAGATGCCAAACCGATGCTTTTGCAGATTATTGGCACCCAGTGCCGCTAGTCCACGTGATGGCCTCTTGTCAGCGGCCTCATGGCTTTCAGCATACAACTTACCAAACAACCCTAGATCTTGAATAAACACGGCCATCACACCCGCTAACGGACCAAGCCCTACTGCTCGGACAAAGATCATCCCCCAGATCGCCATGTCGATGCCACGCATCACATCAAAGATACGGCGCATGATCGTTACGATAAAACTCAATGGTCCCGTCATCACATTACGCGCTGCTAAAAAGGATAATGGCAGTGCGACGAGTGACGCGGTCAGCGTACCACCAAAGACAATGGCTAAAGTAATGGCAATTTGTTTAAAGTAGTAAGCAAATGGCCAGTCCCAAAAGTCTCGCCAGATAAACATGTGTGTAAAATAGCTCAGGATTTTACTATTACCCATTTTGAACTGTTCAAATGAAACACTAAAAAAATAAAAGAACAGAAGATAATAGATAAGCACACTCGCCGTGAGCACTCCGACTATGGTTAAGTAACGTTTCTGACGCGAGAATATTTCACTGTTTTGCTGCTTTATTTGCTCTAACGTCATGCCTTGAATCTCGGTCATTTTGCGTCTCCCGTAATGACTTTCCTTCTCAATACACCCGAAGCGGTATCGATCAACCCGACCACAATAATGATCAGAAGCAGCGTAATACTCACTTGGTCGTGTCTACCCAAACTAATGTTGGTCATCAGCTCTTGCCCAATACCTCCCGCCCCAACCAGGCCAAGAATGGTCGATGAACGGAAGTTAATTTCAAAGCGAAGAAACATGAAAGACAGCACGGAAGGCTTGATTTGCGGCCAAAACGCAAAGCGCAATCGCTGTATCGGCGTTGCACCGCAGGAGCTTAACCCTCTTACGGGTTTATCAGAAATCGTTTCGATAGATTCGTAATATAACTTGGTCAAACTGCCAATGGTGTGCAAAGTCAGTGCGACAAAGCCGGGGAAAGTTCCCACACCATAGGCCATAACAAACATCACCGCCCACGCAAGCTCTGGCATGGTACGTAAAAAGGCTACGAATGATCGAACAGCTAAGCGTACTGGTGCAGGTGCATAACCGTTACTCGCGGCTAAGAACGCCAATACAATAGCAATCGCCGAAGAAACTAACGTTGCCGCAATTGCAACATTGATGGTTTCCCAAAGAAGTGGAATCTGAATATGTAAACGGTAGCCCCAATAAATCAATGAACCGGGTACGGCTCTGCCAGCCTCATCTCGGCTAGCAAATAGCACATCCCATGACAAATTCGGGATCGTCTCACGAATGTAGTCGAGCAGCGCTGGTGCATTGCGAAGGATGGTCGTGAGACTGAATTCGGCATAGTGCCCAGACAGTAAGTAAAGCATCATAAACACAGAGGACCACATCAGTGCATCCATCTTCTGCTTACGACGAGCTTGTTGGTAGTATTGTTCGAACTGCATGAAATTGACCGTAGAATTGTCAAGCTAGTGGTTTCCCACTAGCTTGATTTAGGAGAGATTAACGTTGAGCGAATTTCGTCGCTTTTACCAAATCGATGATTGACTGGTATTCGGCAACCGTAGTGTCTTCTAGATGAAGTGAGCCACCCGCAGCTTTGCTAAAACACTCGTTCTCTTCTTTAGCAAGTTTCTTAACCGCTGTGACCAAGTCATTTTTGAAATCAGGGTCAAGGCGATTACTCACAATGGTAGGACCGTTGGCGATCAATGGTGATTTCCAAATAATGCGAACTTTGTTCATCAGTTCTGGATCTTGCTCGATGTAACGAGTCAATGCACCCGCAGTGTAACCCTTGTCTGCGTCGCCCACCATTGAAGACCAAGTGACGGCCGCATCAAACTGACCGTTAAGCACACCAACGATATCTTGTTCATGACCACCAGAGAAACCAACCGACTTAAAGAAACCATCAAATTGGTTGTCCATATTGCCGCCTAGTTTTTTCGTCAACTGGTTGTTTGGAATAAGAAAGCCTGATGTTGAGTTAGGATCGGCAAACGAAAAGACTTTGCCTTTCAAATCTTCGATGGATTGATATGGGCTCTCTTCTTTAACCAAGATGACCGAGTGATACCCGCGAGAATTGTCGGTGTTATCCACCGTGATACCAACAATATCCACCGCTTTAGGGTCGTTGAGGTAAACCTCTGCATAAGACTTTGGAGACATATTCACAACAAGATCAATTTTCTCACCAAGCAAACCTTGGATAACCGCGTTGTAATCGCTGGAGTTACGAATCTTAGTTTCTACGCCGAGTTCAGCGTTAAGGAAATCAGAAACACACTGGTTGTCACCAATTTGATCGGCCGCATTTTGACCACCCAATATGCCTAGGTTGATTTCTTTTGGTGCTGCTGCATTCGCGTTAAAAGTGATTGCAGCTGCCACTGCCATACCAACGTATAAAAGCTTGTTCATCACGAGTCCTTAAATGTTTAACTTCAGTTGTATGATTAAGATTGGGATTAATTGATTTGGTCTATCTCATCACCATAAAGGCGATGCAAAACATGTTCATCAAGCCCAGAAGGATGCCCGTCGTAAATCACTTTGCCTTTTGCTAGGCCAATGACACGAGAACAGTATTCCTGAACCAATTCGATAGAGTGAAGGTTGACCATCACCGCTACCCCATCACGACTCACTTTTTGCAGTGCTTCCATGATTCGAACGGTATTTTTCGGGTCAAGTGACGCGACGGGTTCGTCCGCCAACAGTATTTTCGGGTTCTGCATCATTGCGCGACAAATCGCAACGCGTTGCTGCTGACCACCAGACAAGTTTTCTGCTCGTTGGAGAGCGTGCGGCAACATATTCAACCACTTGAGAAGTTGGATGGCTTGCGCTTTGTCTTCATCATTGAATACTTTGAGCAATGATTTCAGTGTCGAGGTATGGCTCAATCTGCCAAGCAATACATTTGAAATAACATCCAATCGTGGGACCAAACAAAAATCTTGGAAAATCATGCCGCAGTGGCTACGCCATTCACGAAGCTCCTTGCGCGACATCGACAGTACGTTATCAGTAGACAGATCTTTATGAACGTTTAGGATCTCACCGCTGGTGGCGGGAATCGTTCCATTTAACGTATGAAGGAACGTTGACTTGCCAGCACCGGAACGGCCAACAACCGCAACAAACTCTCCAGCGTGTAGCTCGACACTAATGCCATCGAGTACCACTTTTCCTTCTTGATATGACTTGGTTAGCGATCGGGTTTCAAGAACTTTTCGTCCTAATTGCGGCGAATTTATTTCACTCACATCAGAGACAACCGACAATTCTGGCATGGTCGAGACCATAGTTTTCATTTCCATCTTGGTATTTATATGTTGCCTATTAGAACGTTAATTCTTTACGTCTTTTGTATATTTTTATGACGAATTCATGAACAGACCACCTGTACAACAATTAAACACACCTTAAAAATAGAATTAACTTTCAATCAGTTATTATCTCGACTTGATACAGGAAATTGTGACAATACGGTTGCGTTTTTACACTGGCTTGGCAGTTTTGTTTCAAGCTTAAAGACACAAATAGAAACCGACCATCTGAAACGTCAGTGAAAATAGAGACTCACTTAAATCTCAATCTCTTGCCCATCATATAGAAGCTGAAAACTTGAAGAAAAGCAGTGTGGATTCTGCTTCGCCCACAGCAACACATCATGTCCCAAATGCATCATGCCGATGTTTGCGACTTGGCATTCTTTGGCGATTTTGACCACTTGGTGAATATCATTGTGATTCTTACTCTGTCTTGCTTGCTCACAGTCAATGGGTGGAAAACTGCAGTCCGTCACTACCCAGTTCACATCACGTTGTACAAGCCATTGTGTGGTTAGATCGGGGAGACCATTGGTGTCGGTGAGGTACGCGATACACTTACCATCCAGTTCAAAGGCATAGCCCAAGCAAGGTCGGGAGTGATTGAGAGGCAAAGGCGTGATCGTAATCCCTTGCCATTCGAACGGCTCAAACGCATGAGCGCGATAAGAAAAATCCAGCACTCCCGGATATTTATACAAATCATCACAACCTTGTTCGTCTTCAGGAGAATGGACAGGGATGGGTCCCCCCTTGCCCCATCGAAGATCGAATAAACTGTGCACATGATCCATGTGGTAATGGGTTAATAAAATTCTATCGAAGGTACCTGCAGGAAACCGCGCAAGGAGATCAGGCGCATTCGCATCAAGCAATAGTTTGCGCCCATTATGCTCCACATAAGCAGAGCTTTTTTCACGGCGAAGACGCTTATCCAATCGAGCCGCTGCGCAGATCTCACACTCACAGCCCCAAACTGGCACCATCGCGCTATTGCCTGTGCCGAGCATAACTAGTTTCATGGTTGGACTCCTTCAACCTGACATCGTATCTGGCTAAATTGCGCGACACTGCTGTTTATGTCTCCGCTGTTATCAATTTGATGGTAGGACGGATCACCACTTAACGAATACTCGACTGCTCTTCTTAACCGGCGTTCGATCTCTTGCGCAGATTCACGCCCACGCTGCTGCAAGCGAGCGCGCAATACCTCAAGCCTGACATTCACTAGCACAGGGACAAGGCTCTCCCCAAAGCATCGCTGCGCTTGTGCGAGCTCTGCCCGTGAACCATTGAGTAATACCGAAAATCCTTTGTCTAGCCATGTGTTCACTTCAACCCCTACCCCATAATAAAGACCATGGGCTTGCCAACTCATGGCGAACAGGCCTTTTTGTTGCCGTGATAGGTATTCCGACTCACTCACCGCTACGTGGTTTTCTCCACCCGCTCCAAAAGGACGCGTGATGTAACGGTGGGCCACGATGATGTCTTGTGGATATGCCGAACGTATCGCATCTAGCAAGGTATCTTTGCCCGCACCGGAGGGACCGATAACATAATATATTTTCGCCATTCGATTGTTACTGATTCGATGGTGGCATTGGTTAAGGTCGCTGCATGCGCTGGGTTCAGGATGCCCATCAAGGACCGATGAAAAAGAAGCATCCGAAGATGCTTCTAATGTTGAATCGCTTATCATTGGCTAAAACACCTTTTTGCCTTCTCGCCAAACACGAGCCACCAAAGGGTGACCATCGACTTGCTTCGCCAAAACAAGGTCTGCTCGCTTGCCCTCTGCAATAGTGCCTCGATCCTGCAAGTTAAGTGCTTCCGCTGGGTTTTTAGTGACCAGTTGAACCGCCTGAGGTAACGTGAGACGGTTTCTTTCATCCGAAGCGAGCGTGTAAATACCCTCAAGTAAACTCATTGGGTAATAGTCAGAAGAGAGAATATCCAACACACCGAGAGAAGCGAGCTCGTGTGCCGCGACATTACCTGAATGCGAACCACCACGAACCACATTTGGCGCACCCATCAATACTTTAAGCCCGATTTCATGAGACTTTCTCGCCGCTTCAACCGTGGTAGGAAACTCTGCGATAACCATACCAAGCGATTTCGACTCTTCGACGTGAGCTGCAGTCGCATCATCATGGCTAGCGGTGGGAATGCCATGCTCCCGACATTGGCGACAGATCTCATTGCGATTTTGCGTTGACCAACGCAGAGACAACTCGACTTGCTTCTTCTCATAAGCGGCCATCTCACTGTCTGATAAGTTATGTTTGCCTTGATAGTAAGTACGGTACTTTTCTAGATCGACAAACTGGCGTTGACCTGGGGCATGATCCATCAAAGACACCAGCTTCACTTCTGGTCGATTGACATATCGCTCAAAAATACTGACCGTACTTTCATGTGGTACTTCACAACGCAGATGCAATAAATGCTCAGCACGGGTGAGATTTCGCTTTTGGCTATCTGTAACGGTGTTAATAAACAGATCAAGGTTGGTATGACGTTTCTCGTCGCGAAAGTCCCCCAGCGAAACCGCATCCAACACCGTCGTAATGCCCGAGCCGATTAACTGAGTATCGTGCGCGCTCATAGCTGAAAACGGTGGCCAATCCACTTTTGGTCGTGGGGTGAAGTACTGCTCCAGATTATCGGTATGCAGTTCAATAAAACCGGGCATGAGGTAATCACCTTCACCATCATAAGCCCCTGCGACCTGACTTTGCGAATCTGACATGCTCACGATTTTGCCATCACGTAACTCTAATGAGCCTTTTACCACTTCGTTGTCTAGAACCAAATTAACATTGGTGATAATCATGCTGCGTTCTCCCGTTATGCGCATGCTGAAATTGAATCGGACTGAGCACTCGCTTGCTCGGTCTTCTTTTTCACGTCGTACAATCGGTCAGCGACCTGATCGCGAGTTGCCTCATCGTGGAAAATACCCACTATCGCGGCACCTCGCTGTTTGGCTTCTTGAATAAGGCTGACCACAACGCCACTGTTGGTTGCATCAAGCGAAGCGGTAGGCTCATCCAACAGCAAAATGGGGTAATCCACAATAAAGCCGCGCGCGATATTAACGCGTTGCTGCTCACCACCAGAAAAGGTGGCAGGCGCAAGATCCCACAAGTGTTCTGGTACATTCAGACGAGTCAGTAGCGATTTCGCTTTTTGTTCCGCTTCGCGGCGGCAGCCCCCCATTTCTAGCATCGGCTGCATCACCACTTCTAACGCACTAATGCGAGGAATCACACGCAGAAACTGACTTACCCAACCGATGGTGTGTTTACGTACGTTGATGATTTCTCGAGGCTGCGCTTTAGCAATATTGACCCAGCGGCCTTGGTGCACCACTTCTATATCACCTGTATCGACGGTGTAGTTGGCATACAGTGCACGCAGTAACGTTGATTTACCGGACCCCGAACGGCCATTTAAAACCACACACTCACCGCTCGCGACGGTAAAATCTGCCTGCTTTAGTACCTCCAGTTCAATGCCGTTTTGGTTATGCAGGACAAAGGTTTTGCTCACGTTTGAAACGTTAATTTTTGTTTCGGAAACGTCAGTGTTGTTATGACATGTCATGATAAAATTCCTAGATTGAGCCATCAGTTCTGAAGAACAGAAGAGACCAGCAATTGGGTATATGGATGCTGAGGATCATCAAGTACTTGATCCGTTAGCCCCGTTTCCACCACTTCACTGCGGCGCATCACCATCAGTCGGTGTGCAAGCAAACGTGCGACCGCCAAATCATGTGTTACGATCACGACAGCAAGCTCTAGCTCGGTGACAAGTCGGCGTAATAGGTCGAGTAATTTCGCCTGTACCGACACGTCCAAACCACCTGTTGGCTCATCCATAAAAATCAGTTTTGGATGCGTAACTAGATTACGAGCAATCTGGAGACGCTGTTGCATACCGCCGGAAAAAGTGGTGGGCATGTCGTCAATACGGTCTTGCGGAATTTCCACATCCGTCAGCCACTCGGTTGATTTTTCGCGAATAGCGGCGTAGTTTCGCTCACCTACCGCCATTAAACGTTCGCCGATGTTGCCCCCTGCAGAAACCCGAGCTCGTAATCCGTCCATCGGGTGTTGGTGCACAACACCCCACTCTGTGCGAAGTAGCTGACGACGCTGGCTTTCCGCCATCTGGTATAAGTCTTCTAATTGAGTGATTTGGTCTTGGCCACGCCCCCGCACATACAACACTTCACCGCTATCCGGTGTTTGTCGACCAGACAACGACTTAAGTAACGTGCTCTTACCTGAGCCAGATTCACCGACAATACCCAGCACCTCACCAGGGAAAAGATCAAACGACACATTGCAAAACCCCTTGCCCGGCGCATACAGTTTGGTTAATCCTCGCACGGAGAGCAGTGGTTGTTCTTCACTGCCGTCTAAAAATTGTTGATTGTCTAACGCAATGTAATTATCTGACGGAATGGTACTCATGCGTTTGCCTCCATTTTCGCCACTTGTTCAGCGCAGTAATCAGTATCAGAGCAGACGAACATACGGTTTCCTTCATCGTCCATCACGACCTCATCGAGGAAGGTGTCGGTCGAACCACAAATCGAACACGGCTCATCCCACTTTTGAATCTCGAACGGGTGATCTTCAAAGTCCAAGCTCTCAACGCGAGTGTACGGCGGTACGGCATAAATGCGTTTTTCTCGCCCCGCCCCAAACAGTTGTAGTGCCGCCATATTGTCCATTTTCGGGTTGTCGAATTTTGGAATTGGAGAAGGGTCCATGATGTAGCGATTATTTACACGCACAGGGTAAGCGTACGCCGTCGCAATATGACCGTAGCGCGCGATATCTTCATATAATTTGACGTGCATGATCCCGTACTCTTCTAGTGCATGCATTTTGCGTGTTTCAGACTCACGAGGTTCGATAAAGCGCAGCGGTTCCGGAATTGGCACCTGATACACCAAGATTTGATCTTTCTCTAGCGTATTCTCAGGGATACGGTGACGCGTCTGAATAATCGATGCTTCAACGGTTTTCTCAGTCGTTGTCGCATTCGCAACCGACTTAAAGAACTCTCGAATCGACACCGCATTGGTGGTGTCATCCGCACCTTGGTCAATCACTTTGAGCGTGTCGGTTTCACCGATGATCGCGGCGGTGATCTGTACTCCACCAGTGCCCCAGCCGTACGGCATTGGCATTTCACGGCCACCAAATGGAACCTGATAACCTGGAATCGCCACGGCTTTTAACAGTGCTCGGCGAATCATTCGCTTGGTTTGCTCATCCAAGTAGCCGTAGTTATAGCCACTCACCCCTTGAGCATGAGGCATGGTTTGTGTTTGACTCATAACTGGCTCTCCTGATGTTGTTCACCTTGCGATTGAACAAGTTCTTCGTATTCTTTTTGCATCTTGCGGAGCAGTTCTAGCTCTGCTTGGAAGTCAACGTAGTGAGGCAGTTTCAAATGAGAAACAAAACCCGCAGCCTCGACGTTGTCGGAATGCGACAACACAAACTCTTCGTCTTGGGCCGGGCCATCAATCGCCTCATCGTATTCTGCTACTTGCAGTGATCGGTCAACCAACGCCATCGACATCGCCTTGCGCTCGGTGGAACCAAACGTCAATCCATAGCCGCGCGTCAGTTTGGCTTTTTCCGTTTTGCTACCAACAAATCCGTTCACCATCTGACATTCGGTCAATTCAATGTCGCCAATATCAATTGAGAAACCGAGCTCCTCCGGAACAATGCTCAAATCACAGAAGCCAATGCGAATTTCACCCGCAAATGGGTGATTGCGACCATAGCCACGCTGTGTTGAGTAACCCAAAGCAAGCAGAAACCCTTCATCTCCGCGCACTAAGTTTTGCAGGCGGGCACTGCGGTCACAGGGATAATTCACCGGGTTCATGGTGATGTCCTCTGGCACTTTTTGATCATCCGCTTCGACTTGGGCGAGATCCAACCTCTCTAAGATACCCATGACTTGCGGACACGCTTCCATCTCTGCCGTTTCAGTGGTTTCCACTTGCGGCGTTTCACCTTCGGCAAGCAAACTAAAATCCAGCAATCGATGGGTATAGTCATACGTAGGACCCAACACTTGCCCACCCGGCAGATCTTTGTAGGTTGCAGAAATACGTCGTTCAATTCTCATCTCGCTGGTATTCACCGGCTCAGACACGGACAAACGAGGCAATGTCGTCCGATAAGCGCGCAGCAAGAATATCGCTTCAACCAAATCGCCATTGGCTTGTTTCACCGCTAATGCCGCTAACTCGCGATCGTAAATACCGCCCTCAGTCATCACTCGGTCAACACTACCCGCTAACTGTTCGCTGATTTGCGCAACCGTGAGCTCAGCGAGTGTGGTATCGCCACGACGCTTTTTCGCTTGCAACTGATGCGCGTTATGAATGGCTTTTTCACCACCTTTTACTGCGACGTACATGAATTCACCTCGATATGAGTTGTGCGTGGTAGACAAGCGATTTTGTCATCGCTCACTAAAATCAAATCAAGGCCTTTCGGGAACGCCACTTGCTCTTGCCTTGTTTGTAAAAATGCTTGAAAACCGACGGGCAGTTGACCCAAGGTCAGCGTCGATTGCGTTTTAATCCCCGGGCCAGAGAGCGTTAATGTAACGGTGTCATTTGATTTCTGTGACGAGACAACGTCACGTAATCCTTCATTGCCCAGTTCGCCGCCGCGTACCTTGCTGACACTTAGCTCTCCATCATTTAGCTCGCTTAGCTCAACAATGACGGTGGCCGACTGGTCTGGGTACTCGTCTGTGCCGAGGTTAAATGCAGCCGCTTCCCAATCGAACGTGGCGAGATCCTGCTTCGCAATGACAGCAAAACTCGCGTCATTTTGATTTGCTGCAATCGCACTACCGCAGTGAAAACGAATATTGTCGTGGATCACCTCATCATGTTGATGCGTATGAGAAAGCCAAATCGGCGTCGCATTGTCGCTCATGCTGAGCAGAATCTGAGTAGTCGCTTTGTGCAATGACCCAAAGCCTTCACTTCTTTGTAATGTGACCATATGGCCGGGTTCTGACATCGCCTTAAGTAATCGCCTAAAACAGTGTTGACTGTCATGAACAGCGTCTTGAAATGCAGTGGTAATAGTAGTCATGGTGTTCTAATCCTCTTCGAACCTAATCTTCCCCACGAACCATAGTGAAAAAGTCCACCTTACTGGTCGCGATTTCTTTGGCGCGTTGATGTTGCTGCTCTTGCTTAAGCGCAGCTAAAGGCTCAATGACCTTGCGCATCAACAACTCATGATGCACTTGAGTTTGCAGTAAGGCGTCAATCACCGCCGATAATTCAGCTTGGGCCTTGTTTCTACCGCGTAAGTAGCTAAACCCCATCTCTCCGCTGTCTAGTTTGATCACCGCGCGCGTGATGGTTGCGTCGCCCATATTAAATTCGCGTCCTGTGCCGCCCATACGTGCACGCACTTGAGCCAAACCAATCTCCGGTTGGCGAACGAATTGATAACTCTGCTCGATTTTGGTTTCGCTCCAAAGGCGCTCTAATTCACTCTGCTGGCTTTGTGCCAATATCGACATCCAGCTTGATCTTTCGGTCACAGCACTCATTTAATGCTCCATTACTATTTCAATGACATCGGAACGACTATTGGAGCAGGAAAACTCGGCCACAATATTGGTCCCTTTGATAACGTTCTTGGTTCTAACTCTTAGAATTGGGGTGTTGTTCGTGATGTGCAGCAATCGGCACTGCTCGCTCGTGGGTGTCTTCGCGCCGACTTTGGTTTCTTTGCGCTCAAGTTCGATATCTAACCCTCGCTTGATAAACCCATGCAGAGAGCCATTTTGAAAATTCTTTAAAATGTTCCACCAGCCCGTATTTGGGAAATAGTGGTCGATAATCGTCTGTGGACACTCTTCGGTTTTTCTTAATGTGCGGATGTGAATGACTTTTTCGCCCTCTTCCACGCCAACATGGGTAGCGATTTCTGCCGGCGCAACGAACAAGCGACGTTGAATCACTTCGCAACGAGGCTGTGCGCCTTGCTCCAAAAGGTTTTTGGTGAAGTGAGCACCAGAATGGACGTGATACTCACTCGGCTGACGCACCACCATATTGCCTTTGCCTTGATGGCGCTGGACCATGCCGCCACTCACCAACTCATCAATGGCACGGCGCAAGGTATGTCGGTTAACATCAAATCGTTCCGCTAACTTTCCCTCTGGCGGTAAGTAATCACCAGGCAGGTAGCGTTCTCGAACTTCTTGCTCTAATTCCGAAGCAATATCTAAGTAAACTGGCATCACGAACCCTCGAATGAACACATGTCTAGACATGTCGTAAGGAATCGAAAAGCAACTCTCCTCTATGCTCGCCATGTCTTGTTTGGTTAGAAGGTACTTTGCAGGGTAAAGATGAAGATTATGTGTCGGTTTGTTTGCAGTATTGTCACAATCGAGCAGCAGGCTCAACTTATATAGACAGGTTTAATCCATTAATTTTATTAGACTTTACCTTCCTTCAGACCGTTTAAAGCTAGACATGTCTACAACACAAATTCATAAGAAGTTGATGTGTGTTGGAAGGGGATGATGTTGTTTAGAAGAAAGTAAGCTAACGCTCGGTAAGGTATTGTTCATTTTGAGAATCTTGTACTAGAGCAAGTTAGCTCCTTCCTAGACGCCAAATAAAAGATGATGCAAACTAGACCTTTCGACTTAAAAGAACCGCATCATGAGCATTACCAACCGATATTATAATGAAAACGCACAAAGCTTTTTTGATACAACCGTAAACGTTGATGTTCAAAAACTGTACGACCGTTTTCTTCCTCGAATCGAAAATCACGGAAAAATATTGGATGCTGGATGCGGGTCTGGTCGAGATAGTAAGAACTTTCTAAACTTAGGCTACAAAGTGGTGGCATTTGATGCGAACGAATCACTTGTTGAATTGGCGACTGAGTATTTAAGTCAACACGTCACACACGCAACGTTTGAGTCTTTTGAAGCAAAGCCAGACAGCTTTGATGCTATTTGGGCATGCGCCTCACTTCTTCATGTTCCTAATAAAGAGCTTCCGCGAACGTTCTCGCGTCTGGGTGAGTTACTCAAGCCCAAGGGGGTTTTCTACTGCTCATTTAAATATGGCAGTACAGAGCAAATACGCAACGGTCGTTTCTTTACTGACATGAATGAGCAAACCCTTCGCGACGCACTTTCATCGACCCACCTCAAAGTTGTAGAAACTTGGATGAGTTCAGATGCAAGGCCTGGGCGAGAAACCGAGCAATGGTTAAATGCAATCTTGGTAAGAGCGTAAGGGAAGAACACAAATGCCGACTCAATCGTTAACCATTCGAGACAACCTGCTGACGACGGGCGATGATGACCCACTTTTACCTCAGCTCATCCATGCTATCAATCATGCGACAGAGATTGAGATTGCAGTTTCGTTTATTCAACCATCAGGGCTCGATTTACTCCTACCTAGCATTCATGAGGCGATCGAACGTAAGGTTAGCCACAATCGCCAACTTAAACTGAGAATTTTAACCTCTGATTATCTTCACATCACTCACCCAATTGCTCTGCGTTCATTGCTGGAACTAGACGGTGATGACGTCGAAGTGAAGATCTTTGAAACACAAAGTCGTAGTTTTCACTTAAAATCCTACATCTTTGTACGCACCGATGAAGACCAGTCCTTCTTCAATGGCACAGCCTTTGTTGGCTCGAATAACATAAGTAAAACGGCACTGACTGACGCACACGAATGGTGCCTTCGATTCGACTATCAGCAACCTGACGACTCAGAACAAGCAAAGCAGTTCCACAATATTCGTGAGCAGTTCAACAAGTTATTTTCTCATCCCTCTGCTACACCACTCACAGATGAGTGGATCGATGCCTATATCAAACGGAGAAATCCACCAAAGCTCTCTGTTGTTGGTGATTCCACCTTGCTCGATGATGAGGCGTATACACCAAACTCTGCACAGCAGGAAGCTCTAGAAGCGCTCAATGATACCCGCGACAAAGGAAACGTCCGTGGATTGGTTGTCATGGGGACTGGCATGGGGAAAACATGGTTGTCTGCGTTTGATGCCAAGCAACTCCAAGCAAAACGCGTTCTTTTTGTTGCTCATCGAGAAGAGATCTTAACCCAAGCATTCAATACCTTTGCCAAATTATGGCCGGAAAAGTCAGCTGGTTACTATCACGGTAAGACCAAAGACAAGCAAAAAGAGATGTTATTTGCCTCGGTACAAAGCTTGGGCAAAGAAGAAAACCTCAAGCATTTTGCAGCGGATTACTTCGACTACATTGTGGTGGATGAATTTCACCATGCCAGCGCAAAAACGTATCTCAATATCCTCAATTACTTTGAGCCGGCGTTTTTATTAGGGTTAACCGCAACACCAGAACGAACCGATCAAGCCAACATTCTATCACTGTGCCACGATAATTTAGTTTTTGAGCGTAACTTAGTGCATGGCATTGACAGTGAGATTCTAGTGCCATTCCACTACTATGGCATTTGGGATGACTCGGTTGACTACCAAGAAATTCCTTGGAGAAATGGTAAGTTCGATCCAGCGGCTCTTGATGCCCAGTTTGCGACGACTCGAAGAGCGAAGCATATATTTAAGCACTGGGAAGCCAATCAACAATCTCGCACTTTGGCATTTTGCGTGTCTAAAAAGCATGCCGACTTTATGGCGCAACAGTTCAATACCGCATACGCAGCACTAGGCTTAAAAGCACTGTCTGTTCATAGTGAGTCCTCAGTTCGTCGCAACGAAGCGTTGACCATGCTAGACAAAGGTGAAGTTCAAGTCCTTTTCTCGGTTGATCTGTTTAACGAAGGCACGGATTTACCATCTATTGATACTGTACTGATGCTGCGCCCAACCGAGTCCAACATAATCTTTATCCAGCAGTTGGGCCGCGGTCTTCGACAACATACAAACAAAACCCATTTGATCGTATTGGATTTCATCGGAAATCACCGTTCATTTCTAAATAAGCAGGAAGTGCTTGGTATTAAATCAACAGCCGTTTTATCCAAACATGATGGCACTCTGGTCGCGAGTCCTGAGTTGGGCGAAGGTTGTTTTATCAACATCGATCCTCAAATCGTCAGCTTTTGGCAAGAGCTCAGTAAGCAACTGCGTTACTCTGCCAAAGAGGAGTTTGAAAACCTTACCAATCACTTAGGACACCGACCAAGAGCCGTAGAATTTTACCGAGCAGGACACGACTTTAACAAAGTCAATAAACAACACGGTAGCTGGTTAGAGCTGGTTGCGACAATGAGCAACGACGCAGACTTACAACAACTCGCCGACGAGCACAAAACGTTCTTTTTGAATGCTATCCAGAAAATGAGCATGACCAAATGCTTCAAAGCCATCCTTCTAGAAGCCTACTTAGAGCTTGATGGTTTTAATCATCCACCGACAGTTGAAGCATTATCAGCTAAAAGTTGGCATGTGCTATCACGGTACCCTCAGCTCAAAACTGCTGATCTTTCAGAACAGAATCAACGTTTAGCAGCAGACTCTTCCGCTTGGCTTAAATATTGGCTAAACAACCCAATTAATGCTTTTGTCGGTGGTAATACCAAGCAAGAGAATGCGTGGTTTAACAATACAGATGGCAAGCTAGAAGCGAGCTTTACGGTTGAGCCAGCCCTGATTCCATGCTTTCACGATTTCGTGAAAGAGCTGGTTGATTTACAGCTCGCAAGATATACAGACAGGGAGCAAAAGAACACCACGCCTCTACCAATACAGAAAGCCGTCAATGATGAGACTCTACTGCCCTATTATCCCAACCTAAAAATTGCCTGTGGTCACTTTAAGACTGGCTCAAGTGATGATGTTGAGTTCATACCAATCGATATGCACAACGTTAGCGTTGAAACGCACTTTTTGGCGAGAGCTTCTGGCAACTCCATGAACGGAGGAAAATCGCCAATTTATGACGGTGATTTACTGCTACTCGAATTTGTCACGCCAACATCGGCAGGTTCCATTACTGGTCTTACGATGGCTATCGAAATACAAGATGAATCCGGCGATGATCAATATCTTTTACGCGTGGTTCAAAAGGATGATCTAGGCCAATATTGGTTGAAAGCGAACAACCCTGATTATCAAACCATCCCCGCGAATGAATCAATGAAAACATTTGCACGTTTGAAAAAGGTGATTCGGGAGTAAAAGTGAGAGTATTTTAAACAACGATGACTAGCCATAATTAAGGTTGATATTTCCAGAGCTCATCATTGGAGACCAGAGCAGTCCAACGTAAGCTGATTGAAGGTCGTCATGAACCAGTCGTTATCTCTGAACGATAGCGACAAAAAGGTCGGCTTTCAGTATAATTTACGATTATCGAAAATGTATTTATTAATAATTTTTGGTTTCTAATTATGCTCAATCCTATGTGGCTCAACACTTTTAAAACATTGATCGATGTCGGACACTTTACTAAGACGGCCGAATTACTCCATATGACGCAACCAGGGGTAAGCCAGCACATAAATAAACTAGAAGCAGCTTGCGGTTATCCTCTGATAAAGAGGTTTAACAAGAAGTTTGAGTTAACAATCTATGGGCAGAAAGTTTACGACTATGCTGTCAAACACTTTGAAGAAGAGTTTGAGTTATTACAGAACTTGGCCCACGACGAGCCTTTCCGAGGTCGCTGTACTATTGGCTGTTCGGGGACTTTCGCTTGGTTAATATATTCAGAATTACTTTCGTTGCAAGCGAGTTATCCAGGCTTATCTATTGAGTTAGAAGCAACACCAAACCAACGTATATTTGAGCAGATACTGCAGGGAAAATTGGATATTGGTTTAGTAACAAAAGAACCCAATCCTAAATATTTTGCTAGCTGTACTATTGGAGCTGAGTGTCTGGCGCTTGTACTACCGCTTTCCGCTGACGAAAGTTTGCCTATAAATGAATTGTTAATGGCGTTGGGTGTCGTGCGTCATCCTGATTTAGCTCATTATTTCCAAACTTATGTTAATCAAGCGAACAATGATTTGCTTCGTTTGGTCGATTTGGAGGAGGTTTCGACACAAAGCTACATTAATCAAGTGCATCAAATATTGGTTCCTATCGCTAAGGGGATCGGTTTTACGGTCGTTCCTCGATGGTGCGTCAACTTGTTCGCGGACAAAGAACAGCTAAAAATATTCAATATTACCGCAGAGATACAAGAGCCTGTGTACTTGGTTAGTAAACTGAATTCACCACTTGCTAAGCGTTATGAGCAAATCATTAAAGTTATCGAAAACTCTTTTGATGCAGGTTGATATAAGCTAAGAACCACTATTCAGAAGATATTGGCTTTTGGGTCTTATATCTGATCTAGGAGCTAATACAAAAAGGTTGGCCTCAGAGCCAACCTTTTGCTTTATGTATTTACTTATTCATAGTCTGAAGCGTAAGTGTCTTCGTAAGAATGTGAGTAGAACTCAAACAGGTTACCAAACGGGTCTTCTAGATATACCATTTGTGCTTTTTTTAGCTCGTCTTCTGGATGATAACGCATGATGTCCATACGAACTTTACCGCCATACTCTTCAACACGCTTGATTGCTGCATCAAACTGCTCTTTGGGTAGCTGTAAGCAGAAGTGGAAGATACCCAGGCGAGAGAAGTTTACTTCATGACGTTCTTGACGCCCTTTCATCTCAAACAGTTCAACACCGATACCATCTGTTGTTACCAGATGAGCGATGTTAAAGCCTTTAAAACCTTCCCCAAATACGGCAATGCACATACGTCCAATCGCTGACTCTCGTTCTTCAATCACTTTGGTGTTATTCATTACAACACGCAGACCTAACGCTTTAGTATAGAACTCAACCGCTTTGTCCATATCACCAACCATGATACCTACGTGGTTCATTTTCATAATTTGCTCCCAATACCTTTAACGTTTCAGCTTTGTTTTGATAGGAAGGAGTATATGGGCATGGAGAAAGTGAATAAAATTATCATTATTTATTTAGATGATAACACCCTGTTATGATTAGGGCTGTGAACGATAATTCAGAAAATTCGTTGACAAGGCTTTGTCCAAGGTCATTTCAGCGTGCCCGGTTCGACAACGAAATGAGCATCGTATTGCGATTGAGCAGCTTTAACCGATAACGATCTTTCAAGCGACGACAACCTTGCCGTTCGCAGCGTTGGTACTAAATATAACTATCTAACAGCAGCAACCTGCCCTGAACTCTTCGCAATGCTAATAAATAGCGTGATATCCGAAGACTTTCCTACACTCTTCTCAAATTTAATTATTCGACTAACCTGAATGGTTAATTCAATTATTCCTTAATTATCAAATCTTTCCCAATCAATATACTGACCCCATTGCAACAAGATTAGGAAAACAGATGATGAAAACAGAAAAAACAATTTATGTCGTACTAGGTGACACATCGGGCATTGGCCCTGAGCTGAGCAATCAAGAGTAAACGGTTTTCCAGTCTAGCTAACTAATATAACCGTAGCGGCACGGTGCCTATGGCAGCAAAGGATGATTCCATATTTTTTACTATCACTAGGGTCGTTTGACATGAAATATGCAGAAATTCCAAAAAAAACAATGGCATAGGTTTAATCGTCGTGTTATTAACCACTTAACACTGCGGTATAAAAAGAGGTTTTCATGACACCATTTGTTTTATCCCAGGTTCTTGTTGCTATAGCCATTGGGTTTGACCTGATGTCTTTTCAGTTCAAAGATAGGCGAAAAATTGTTGCTTCTCTTTTCTGTGCAGGAACGCTGATTTCCAGTCATTTTATTTTGCTAGAAAAATGGACAGCTGCAAGTTTGATGATTATCGCTACCATTCGATATTTAACCAGCGTATTTTCTACATCATCAAAGCTTAAGTATCTATTCTATTCAGCTTCGGTGCTTTCGACCGTCGTTACCTATGCCGGATTAGTCAGTATTCTCAGTTGTTTTGCTTCTCTTTTTCAAACGGCTGCGGCGTTTAATAAGGACGATCGCCGTTTAAGAGAGTTAATGATTGTTGGCACTACTTTATGGTTGATACACAATTATGTTGTGGGTTCACCGACGGCCGTTTTGATGGAGGTGCTGTTTATTTCAAGTAACTTGGTTGGATACTATCGATACTACTATAAAACCTCGACAGCAACATAAAGACAAATGAGTTTTAAATAGCTACCGACTTGTAGACATCTTCTAGTTAGATATTGGACTGCTTTAACAACTCAAGTGCTGATTTAACAGCTTCATGATAGCTACGAGTCTTTAGGCTAGGCTGGTGGCGCTTACCGTCAATACGGATAGACCAATGGAAGAAACAAACACCATTTGCTGTTCTTGTGGAGGTAAAGCGAATCTTGTTTAGCTAATCGCTGTGAACTGAGCATGTGTGACCTTTTGTGTGACCTACACTGCTCTATTACCTAATGCCAGATAAAGAAAAACCCCTGACGAGTCAGGGGTTTATAGAATGTGGCGGTGAGTGAGAGATTCGAACTCTCGATACGTTGCCGTATACACACTTTCCAGGCGTGCTCCTTCAGCCACTCGGACAACTCACCGAATCAAATTGTGGTTAGCATCATTGGCTAACGAGGCGCTAATTTAATGATTATGCGCCCTGTGGTCAAGGCTAAACATAAAAAAAAGCCCTGTTTTTCTGTTGTTTGCTCACTAAGTAACTAAATTGAACAAAACAGGGTCAATTATGCCCCTTGGTAATAACCCGGAACACGGAACCAACGGCGACACATGTCTAGGAAGTAACCATATAAGACGCCCATCCCACACGATACGACTGCGTTACTCGCAACCGCAGTGATGATTTGGTCAGTTGATGCGCCGACGGCCAGCAAAATGCCTGCGTAAACGGGTGATTGGAAAAGCACGTAAGCCAATAAGTCAGAGACATTCTTCATAAACGAAGAAGATGAAACTTTATTACCTTGACGCAGGACCCAGTCGCGGAACAGGCCGTAAGGAAAGGCGATAGCAATATTCACGGGGATCGATAACGTTCGCGACGCCAGAGACTGCTCAAAGGTCATTCCAGAGACGACGATCTCGATGATCATGCCAGTAACAAAACAAAACACTACCATAGCAAACGTATCCGCTGCGGCATTACGAATACAAAACGGTCCGCGAGACTTCATTGACTGCTCTCCAACATCAAACACCACGGTTAATAAATAATTAAATACGTTCAACTGGACTATGGAACATAACCAGTTAATATCGCTATTAGAACATATTTTATATAGTTTAATATTTCATTTTTAAATTGAGAGTGTAAATTAACCACTACTTTTTAAAATAAAACTAGTGAAATTCACCTATTAGTCAGAATTCGTCCTTTTATTCGTCTAAACTTGTTGATATTGCCGGAAGTTTCTTACTTTTTAGACAGTTACAAAATCAGCAACACCAGAAAAGCAGAAGAATATTTGGATATGTAAATGACCAATTAGAAGTTTATGCTAGTAACATCCGAAAATTCGGATTAATAGAAAATGCATAGTTATGCAGTCACTATCTAGCACCGCAATGAATAAGGGGAGTCTGCGTTATAAACCAATAGAGATGCGTAAATGAATGCTGATTTATGGCTTTATATAAAAAAGGCGCACAAGTAACACTGTGATTTGAGAATCATTCCCTAATGCTGATTATTCCCGTAAGATGGGCGCCGAACCACCCATCAACAATTGGTATTCTATTTTGAAACTACAAGACATTCTTTCTCTTCCAGAACTTGACGGAAAACTACTCAATTTAGCGAAAACTCAAGGCTTTGTAACGGCAATGGCGTCTGCGCCAAATGTTTTAATGCCTCAAGAATGGTTACCTTTCCTTTGGGGTGGTGAAGAGACAGCACCTTTTACCGATGGTGAGCAATTAGAACTTTATATTGATGAAATCGTGAAGATGTGGAACCAAACGCGACCAGACCTCATCGAAGGTACTTGGGAATGGCCGGTCGGCTGTGCGTTAGATGAACAAGATATCGTGACAACGGCAACTCGTGATTTCAGTGAGGGAGTACTACAAGGCTGGCAACTGGCACGTGATGATTGGGAAACCTTGATGCCTGAAGACAGCGAAGACAGCGCTTTACTGGGTGGCGTGTTGCTTTCTCTTACGATGCTCTACGATCCAGAAACCACTATCGAGACGCTGGCAGAACAAGGTATTGAAGGGCTTGAGCAGTTTGAAGAAATCTTTAATGCGATGCCTATGATGCTGTGTGTTTTGACTCAGCGCGGTATTACGCTAGCTGAAGAGCAGTAATCTTTCCCTATCCTCTTTAGCTGAATAATTCAGTTGCTGAAAAAACAAAGCTCTCCAACACCGGAGAGCTTTTTGATCGTACTTTATCTCGAGTTTATGGCAAGAAAACTAACCTAAGACCGCTCACCAATGCCTTAACCCTGCACTTTATTGAGTTCATCCCAAGCAAAGTCTTCCACTCGCTCGTCCGCGATATAAAACAGTTTGGTGTTAGGTGGGACAACTGCGTTTAAGTCCGGGTTCAGTTCAATACCATTGCCAAAATCAAACGCGATCAAAGTGGCTTGATGATGTTTTTTTATGAAGCCGAATATGTGCTCAACCTTAGTGGTTGGCTGATCACTTGGATAGACGACCGAATACTGAGTCATACCACGTGTCGATGCCAATAACTCTTGGTGCAACGCGCTCGAACCAGGGTCTACTGCCGCTTTGGCTAGCATCTCGGCCCCCACTGCGGGTATACATTCTGCTTTTGGACAATGCTGACTTAATAGGCGGCCTAACGCTTCATCTTTAAAGTAAGCGAGCAAATGGGCATTGGGGTTGACAGAGGCGCAATAGAGAGAAGCTGACAAGGTAATATCGTCGGATAGGTTATCGACAATGATACAGCTTGCACCTGTGATGTTGGCGTTTTTCATCTCTTGTGCATCGGTGTAACTGGTTACTCTCACAAAATGAATCTCACCAGGTAAAGGGTTTTCTATGTCGGATCGGCTGCAAAGCACAATTGGGCGTTTACCTGCTTCTTCATGTTGCAGCATCCTTATCAAGTTCATGGTTCGTTGGCCATTCCAGCCCAATAAAACTATATGATTTTCCACCCGTATTCTCCGTTTACCTAAAATGCCCGCTCGCCAATAATCAATCGCTGTTCCTGCTACCCGCCCTAACAAAGCCGCAAATAAACTTAACCCGCCCGGAATGACAAACAATACCACGACCCATTTACCCAAGTCGGTCACAGGTGAATGATCGCCATACCCAACCGTGCTTGCCGTTACCATGAGGTAGTAGATAAAACTGGAAAAGTTCTCAGTGAGCTCGTTTTCTCCTGCTAGGGTTAATAGCCCCCAAGACAGGATGATGTACAACGCGCTAATAATGAGCAAGTTACGATTGCTCAATTTAAACAGGTGCGAATTGAGCCACTTTTTTACTACCAGCCATACAGCCATTCGTTTCCATTCCTTAGCTTTGTTTGTTGACGTTAATTGTAATCTATTGATTCTAAGAAACAAAAAAACCAGCCGATTATGACTGGTTTTTGAGATTGTATCTGCTGTTTTGAGATAGCGTCGCTGTTTTATGCGTTGCCTTTGACTCGCAGATTAAGCTGCTCGGCAAAGTCTAACATGCGATTGAGCGGGATAAGCGATTTCACACGTAATGCTTCGTCAACGAAGATTTCGTGCTCTTCTCCGCCTTCGCTCAAGGCTTTTTCGATTGCTTTAAGGCCATTCATCGCCATCCAAGGGCAATGCGCACAGCTGCGGCATGTTGCGCCCGCACCTGCGGTTGGCGCCTCGATCAACTCTTTCTCTGGAACAAGTTGTTGCATCTTGAAGAAGATGCCTTTGTCGGTTGCAACAATCATTTGCTTATGTGGGAGCGCTTTCGCTGCTTTGATTAGCTGACTGGTTGAACCAACCGCATCCGCTAACTCAACAACGCTCGCAGGAGACTCGGGGTGAACAAGAATCGCAGCGTCAGGATAAACGCTCTTCATTTTACGCAATGCGTCAGCAGAGAATTCATCGTGCACCACGCATTCACCTTGCCATAACAGCATATCTGCGCCTGTTTTGTTCGCAATGTAAGAGCCAAGGTGACGATCAGGCCCCCAGATGATAGGTTTATCTTCTGAATCTAGGTGCTCAACGATTTCTAGTGCGATACTCGATGTAACGACCCAATCCGCACGCGCTTTAACCGCAGCCGAGGTGTTGGCATAAACGACGACGGTATGGTCAGGATGCGCATCGCAGAACTCACTAAATTTGTCAGCGGGACAACCTAGATCCAGCGAGCACTCCGCTTCCAATGTTGGCATCAGAATGCGTTTTTCTGGCGTCAGAATCTTCGCGGATTCTCCCATGAAACGCACACCACCGATAATCAGGGTGCTGGCTGGATGGCGGTTACCAAACTTCGCCATTTCTAGTGAATCACCTACAAACCCGCCGGTTTCTTCCGCCAAAGCCTGAATTTCAGGGTCGGTATAGTAGTGCGCGATCAGTACCGCGTCTTTTTCTTTGAGCAGTGCTTTGATGCGCTCAATATAAGACGCTTTTTCATCTGCGCTTAACGGAACAGGTTTCGGAGGGAATGGGTAAACAGTGTCGATTTTATCTAGTATGTGGCTCATTGCTCTTGCTCTACGCAACTTCCTTTAATCCGAGTATTGTAACCTCGTTAAATTTTAAAAACCAATATCTATACCCAAATAACCTCAAGCCCGTGATATCAGGAGCGATAGGCAATTGTTAACCAACGATTTAATTGATGACGAAAGGAAAGAAGAAGCTTGGAAACTAAAAAGAAAAAGGAGCCAAAGGCCCCTTTTCAAAAGTCATATCGTCAAGCGTGTTATTGAAGCTTAGAACCCGCCAATTTAGCAGACGAACTATTTGGATATTCATCAACCACTTGCTGATAGTATTTAGTCGCTTGTTCCGCGTTGTTGTTACGCTCGGCAATATCGCCCAACTTAACCAAGGCGTCAGCACGTTTGTTGGAGTCTTTGTAAGACACCACCGCTGCAAAGCTCTTCGCTGCTTCTTTATCCTGCTTCTTAGCAAAATACAGTTGACCTAGCCAGTAGTGTGAATTGGCAGAATACGTGGAGTCTGGGTAATCTTTTTGGAACTGCTGGAAAGCAGCAATTGCCCCCGCGTAATCGCGCTTTTTAAGAATAAGATCGACCGCATCTTGGTAAGCAGTTTGTTCATCCGCATTAGAAGTGTACTTACCTTCTGGTGCTTCTGGTTGCGCCTCTTCTACAGCAGGTTTGGCTGTTTTAGCCTCGCTGCGCATACGATCAAGTTCGACAAATAATTCACGCTGACGCGTCATCATTTGTTTCATTTCGTAGTTGCTGCGTTCCAATTTACCGCGCAAGTCATTAATCTCTTGCGACATTTGGTCGATTTGCTCCTGCATACGAAGCTGGACATGATTACGGCTTTGTAACAAGCGCTCTAAGCGTTGTACGTCGCTTTCAGATGCGCTGCGACTTGATGTGCTGCTGAGATCGGATACTGGAGCTGGTGCAGCGAACGAAAGGCTCGCTGCACTTGCCAGTAACGCAAGCGTAACAGCACGCTTGGTGTTACTGAACATGAGGTTTACCTCGAATTAGTATGCTAGAACCGCACGACGATTTTTCGCGTAGACGTCGTCAGATTGGCCTAGAACAAGTGGTTTTTCTTCACCGTAACTAACGATTGAGATTTGGTCAGCCTGTACACCCAACGCTTGTAGGTAGTTAGAAACCGCTTGTGCACGACGTTCACCAAGTGCGATGTTGTACTCTGGCGTACCACGCTCGTCCGCGTGTCCCTCGATAGTTACGCTAAATGCTGGGTTCTTAGTTAAGTAAGCAGCATGAGCGGCTAGCATTTCTTCGTAGTCACCTGCAATTGTGGAGTTATCAAATGCGAAGTAAATAGTATTGGTTTCACGAAGAGCTTGCTCTTTAAGCTCTTGCTCTGTCATTTGATCTTGTTGATCAATTGTACTTGCTACCGTTGACTCAACGTAAGCGCCATCGTTCGTTTCAGTAGAACCAGCACCAGACGCTGCATCATCGCTCGAACTACATGCAGTCATTGCCATTACAGGCAGTGCGATCATTAGCCCTTTCAGAACCTTGTTCAGTTGCATTTTATTTTCCTTCATTAATCAAATTTATAACTACAAAAACGGTGACCAAGCAGGCGCTCTTACTCGCCCGTTTGTTGCCGGTAATCTAGCTTTAAATCGTCCATCAATTGACACCATCGATAGTACGTTTTTCTTGTTGTACATGGAGCTATAGATAACCATACCGCCATTTGGGGCTATACTTGGTGATTCATCAAGTAGGGTATTTGTTAACACCTGTAGCGCCCCTGTTTCCAAGTCTTGCTTGGCGAGGTGAAAACCTGCATCACTGCGATTCACCATGACCAGGAATCGGCCATCTGGAGTGACTTGCGCGCTCAAGTTTTGACTGCCTTGCCAAGTCAAGCGAGTGGTTTCACCGTCGCCCAAATTTACTCGATAAATCTGTGGGTTACCACCCCTATCGGAGGTAAATGCCAGTGATTTACCATCTGGGTACCAAGATGGCTCAGTGTTATTTGATCTGCCACGCGTAATCTGAGTAAGCTGTTTGGTTTTTAGATCAAACGTGTAAACCTGCAACGATCCGGTTTTAGACAACACCAACGCTAACTTACTGCCATCAGGCGAGAAAACTGGCGCCCCGTTATGACGAGGGAAAGCGGTGATTTTTTCTCGTTTACCGGTATAGATGTTAATTGTATGAATTTCGGAGTTTTGATTCTCAAAGGTTACATACGCTAAGGTTTGACCATCTGGTGACCAAGAAGGTGACATTAGTGGCTGTCGAGAACGCAGCACCAATTGCTCATCATGACCATCGTAATCTGCGACACGTAACTGGTACGGGAAACGGTCTTGTTCGTTCACCACGACGTACGCAATTCTTGTCATGAACGCGCCGCGGTCACCTGTCAATTCTTGATAAACAAGATCGGAAATCCGATGCGCGTAGTGACGCATACGCGGTGCACGTACTGTAGCAACCTTGTTGAATAACACATGATCTTTCGAAACAACAACCTGACCATCACTGCCCAAGCCTTGACTCTGACCTGCGGTAAGCTGACCACGTACAACATCAATCAGTTGGTAGTTCACCACATAATCATTTTGGTCGTTTTTAGTCACGGTTCCGGTTAGCAAGGCATCCACACCTAAATTCGTCCAAGCGTCAAAATTAACTTCAGACTCATTAAATGGCGTTTGTGGCATCTTACTCGTCGGCACAGGGCTGAATTTACCACTGCGTTGCAAATCAGAGGCAATAACCGCCGAAATATCCGTAGGAAGCGGTTTCGTCCCTTCCCATTTAAACGGAACAACAGCAATAGGTCGTGCTGACTCAATACCATCGGTAATCACCAGCTCTAATGCAGCATGGGCTACATTCGTTACACTGCCGAGCAGTACAAACATTCCTAGTAAAAGGCGTCTAATCACGTTTTATTCCTTTTAGTCCAAAGCAACCGTTAAGTTGATGTCTTTTAATTTCTCATTGACTGCAGCTTCTGACGATTTCGGGAAGGTCCCTACTTGAGTAATCGCACTTTTCGCCGCAGCACATACTCGCGAGTCCCCACCAAGCACAGTAACACCAGCGACCATCATGTCGGTTCCAGTAGGAATCAGTTTGATGTTCACTCTACACTCCTTTCCCAGCAAGTAGTCATCCTTAATCAACTTTTGCTGGATATTCTGCTTGTATATGGACGACATACGACCGAGCTCACTGTCAATGTATTGATTACGAGCCGCAGAGTTTTGCGCCGCTTCTGTCTCTAACCCAGAAAAGATGTCGTCGAGTGCCGCTTCCTGCGCTTTACGTTCTTTTTCAGCTCGTTCAGCGGCTTCTTTCGCTTTACGTTCGCGTTCTGCTGCCTCCTTGGCCGCTTTTTCTTTCGCGATACGTTCTTGTTCTGCTTTGGCAGCCGCTTCTTTTTCACGACGCGCTTTTTCTTCCGCCTCTTTTGCAGCTTGCTCACGAGCTAAACGCGCTTGCTCCGCTTTACGCACGGCCTCTTCTTTGACCTTACGTTCTTCTTCAAGCTTAGCAGCTCGCGCTTTTTCTTTGCGAACGCGCTCTTCTTCCGCTTTGCGCTCTTGCTCTTTTTGCTTACGCGCAATTTCTGCTTCTCGAGCGGCTTTTGCATCCTTCGCTTGTTGCTCTTTCAACTTGCGAATTTGTTCTTCTTCAGCTTTGCGGTTTTTCTCTAGCTGTTCAGCTTCACGTCTGAGCTTATCTAGACGATCTTGCTCTTTTTTTGCAGCCCGCTCTCGCTGTTGGCGGATTTCGTTCGCCTGCTTCTTTACCAGATTCGGGTCAATAACCACCGCCTGGACCATCTGTCCGCTTGGTTCAGGCTCTGACATATTGAAGTCTGTCCCCCAAAGCAGGGCAGCAACAAGAACCGCGTGCAAACCCACCGATATCGCTATCGGTTTGGCGTATTGGTTGGATTTCTTCTTTTTCTCTTTCATAGATATATGATGTCTATTCCCTGATATCGGTCATTAAACCCACTTTAGGGATGCCAGCACGGCTTAATTCATCCAGCAGCAGGACGATGTCCGCGTATGGCGTTGCAGCATCTCCCCCCACCGCAACCGGCGAATCCGGTTTGATGGAACGTTCTGCTTTCACTCGGACGATCACGTCTTGCAAAGAAAGACCACGTTGCACTTCTTCGTCGTTCACGCTCAATCCCAAATTACCATCACGATCAACTTCGATAATGATAAAGCTGCTGTCGCTTTCACCCGCTAGCTCTTGCATGGATTCAGCCGTAGACGTTTTTGGTAGATCGACGTCTACGCCTTGCGTTACAAAAGGTGCTGTTGCCATAAAAATGATCAGCAGTACTAACATCACGTCGATATACGGGACGACGTTAATCTCTGCGGTCATTTTGCGCTTTTTAGGTTGATAACCCGCCATGCTTTATTCCTTATCCGCTATGTCTCGGCCTGCCATCGCTTGGCGGTGAAGGATGCTGTGGAATTCTTCAGAGAATGTGGCGTAAGTATGCTCAAGCTTACTGACTTTGTTGCTGAGGCGGTTGTATGCCATTACCGCAGGGATAGCAGCAAAAAGGCCCATCGCCGTTGCGATAAGGGCTTCTGCAATACCCGGTGCAACCATAGATAATGTCGCTTGCTTCACTTCGCCCAAAGCGATGAACGCGTGCATAATACCCCAGACTGTACCAAACAGGCCGATGTAAGGGCTGATTGAACCGACTGTCGCCAAGAAAGGCAGACTGGTTTCTAATTCGTCAACTTCACGAGCGACCGAAACGCGCATTGCACGACCGGTACCTTCCATAATGTAAGCTGGAGAGTTAGCGTTACTTTTACGCAGGCGTGCAAACTCCGTGAAACCAGAGTAAAAAATTTCTTCTGTCCCTGCGATTTCGTCTTTACGTACTTTCACCTTTTGGTACAACTGAGAAAGATCCGTACCTGACCAGAATTTATCTTCAAATGATTCAGCGTCTTTGGATGCTTTAGACAATACTTTACTGCGCTTGATGATCATCGCCCATGACGCGATCGACATGCCAAGTAGTGTCAACATCACCAGTTTTACCAACAGGCTGGCCTGAAGAAAAAGGTCTAAAATGGAAATATCAGCAGTCACTGTTTGCTAGCTCCGAATTAATAAAAGTTGGAATGGCTATTGGTTTCATTTTCTTATTATCGATACATGCTACCTTAACAAGTGCCTTGCACAATAACACCCCTTCATCATTGACCAACTCCTGACAGAATTGTAAAGAAGCACGTTTTTGCTCTGACACTCGGGTCAATACTGTCAACTGTTCGTCCAGCTTTGCGCCTTGTTTGAAATCGATATCCATGTGTCGGACAACAAAGCCTATGTTTTGTTCCAACAACACGTGTTGCGAAATCCCTTTTGCACGCAGCATTTCAGTGCGCGCGCGCTCAAAGAATTTTAAATAATTTGAATGATATACAACGCCGCCCGCGTCGGTGTCTTCATAGTACACGGTGATCGGCCAACGGAAGGAATTTGATGTGCCTTGCAAGAGAATACCAATATGTTCAGTTTGTTAAGTTCGTCAGCCATTACTATAACTTAAGCAGTAATAATTGGTACTGAGTGAGCAGAATATTTTTGATTTTTGTAGAAAAAATAAAAGCCAGACAAAATGTCTGACTTTTATTTGATGACTTGACCGTCAACTCTCATTCATGTTGTTTCGTTGAGTACGTTTCGCTCTACGAGAAATAAAGTACCGTCAAGTAAAGTAAGATAGCGAGTGAAATGTAAGGGCTAAACAGAACTTGCCAGACCCAATATCTCGGTTTAAAGCCAACGCCAAAGACCATGCTGGAACAGATCGCCCAAATCAGAGCTGGAGCGATCAAGGCATTAAAGCCACCAATTGCCTGGCTATACGCCTCTGGCTCCCACATCACTAATCCTACATGCATAAAGCCGAGGATGAGGGATAAGACTCTCAACAGAGTCTTATCCATAGGTTGGTGTATTGCCGCTATCTTGTCAGCGAGATTACTCACTGTCTTCGTCCATCATTTCTGAATGCTCTAGCCAAAGAGCGTTGATGATACCGAATGCACAAGCAAGTAGTACACCTAGAATCCATGCGAAATACCACATAGTAAATGCTCCTTAGTAAAGTGAGTTTTTGTTGTCTTCAATGTACTGGTCATCCAAGCGACCAAACATCTTGTAGTATGTCCAAGATGTGTAACCCAGGATGATTGGCACCATGACAATGGCAACCCCCGTCATTAGGTTTAGCGTCAGCTCTGATGACGTTGAATCCCACATTGTCAGGCTGTGGCTAGGCACTAAGTCTGAAGGCATAATGAATGGGAACATCGCAATACCTGCAGTGAAGATAACACCAGCAACCGCAAAGCTTGAGAAAATGAACGAGAATGCGCATTTTTCAAAGCGAGATGCTAAGACAGCAAGCAATGGCATAACCACACCTAGCAAAGGGGCAGCCCATAACATTGGGTAGGTTTCAAAGTTCTTCATCCAAGCACCCGCTTCACGAATCACTTCTTTGTTTAATGGGTTCGATGCTGCGCTTGTATCGATGCCACCGACGATGACGTAACCATCAATATTCTGAATCCAGAAACCAGCAGCAACAAATGTCGCGATAGTCAGCAAACCTGTCAACTGAGCCACGTTACGTGCACGAGTGTGTACCTCACCCGTCGTCTTCATTTGTAGCCATGTTGAACCTTGCATCAAAATCATGAACAAGCTAACCAAACCACATAACAATGCAAATGGGTTAAGTAGACCAAAGAATGAACCGTGGTACGTTGGCATCAGGAATTCGCTCAATTGGAATGGTACGCCTTGAAGCAGGTTACCAAACGCAACACCAAAGATAATTGGTGGAACAAAGCCACTGATAGAGATACAAATATCCCAGTTTCGACGCCATTTTGGCTCTTCAATTTTCGAACGGTAATCCAGCCCCAGTGGACGTAACCATAGCGCAGCAAGCGTCACAATCATCGCGAGGTAGAAGCCCGAGAATGACGTTGCGTATACAAGTGGCCACGCAGCAAACAGCGCACCACCAGCGGTGATAAGCCAAACTTGGTTACCGTCCCAGTGCGGCGCAATGGAGTTAATCATCACACGACGCTGCGTGTCGTTTTTGCCGATAATAGGTACAAGCGCGCCCACACCCATATCGAATCCATCTGTTACTGCAAAACCAACTAGTAGAACACCGATCAGTACCCACCAGATGAATCGCAAGATTTCGTAATCAAACATTTTGTTGTCTCCTTGTCTTACGCTTCTACTTGGCGGCTAACTTTATCTGCAACAGAGTCAGCGTTTTGCTCGAAGTGGTAGCGACCTGTTTTCAGGCTGCTTGGGCCTTTACGAGCGAATTTCACCATGAGGTAAACTTCTGCGATCAGGAATGCAGTGTAAAGCGCCAAAATAGCGAATAGTGAAGTCAAGATTTCGCCAGCGGTCAAAGCCGAGGCTGCGACATGTACTGGTAGAATTTCACCTACCGCCCATGGTTGACGACCGAACTCTGCAACAAACCAACCTGCTTCGATAGCAATCCACGGAAGCGGAATACTGAATAGCGCGGCTTTAAGTAGCCATGGTTTTTGCGTAATTTTTTGACGACAGGTTTGGATGAATGCCAAGCCGAAAACAAACAGCATGATGAAACCACATGCCACCATGATACGGAACGACCAGAACAGCGGCCACACAGTTGGGATAGAGTCATCTGCAGCAGCTTGAATCTGCTCTTCTGTCGCATCAACCACATTGTCTGTGTAGCGTTTTAGAAGTAGACCATAACCAAGATCGCCTTTCACTTCATCGAACGCCGCCATGTTTTCTTCAGATTTATCACCCGCACGAAGCTTCTCTAACAGCTCGTAAGCATACATACCTGTACGGATACGCTCTAAGTGTTGTTCGTGCAGATCACGCAGACCGGTGACTTCTTTATCAATCGAGCGCGTTGCAATAATACCCATTACGTAAGGGATCTTAATCGCGTAGTCTGTGTGCATCTCTTCTTGGTTTGGAATACCGAACAAGGTGAATGCGGCTGGCGCTGGTTCAGTGTGCCATTCAGCTTCTACCGCTGCGAGCTTCACTTTTTGAACTTCACCAAGCTCATAACCTGATTCATCACCCAGAACGATGGTAGAAAGAATAGCGGCCATACCGAAAGAAGCCGCAATAGCAAATGAACGACGAGCGAACGCAACATCACGACCTTTTAATAGGTAGTATGAACTGATGCCTAGAACAAACATTGCGCCACAGGTGTAGCCAGATGCCACTGTGTGTACGAATTTAACCTGAGCAACTGGGTTGAATACCACCTCAGCAAAGCTCACCATTTCCATTCGCATGGTTTCGAAGTTGAACTCTGCCCCAACTGGGTTTTGCATCCAGCCATTGGCAATCAGAATCCACAGTGCGGAGAAGTTTGAGCCCAAAGCGACTAACCAAGTCACGGCTAAGTGCTGGCGCTTTGATAGACGATCCCACCCGAAGAAGAACAGACCAACAAAAGTTGACTCCAGGAAGAACGCAACCAGAGCTTCAATCGCGAGCGGCGCACCGAAGATGTCACCGACATAGTGGGAGTAATATGACCAGTTCGTACCAAACTGGAATTCCATGGTAAGGCCGGTTGCCACACCAAGTGCAAAGTTAATACCGAACAGCTTACCCCAGAACTTGGTCATGTCCTTGTAGATTTGCTTGTTTGTCATTACGTACAACGACTCCATAATGGCCAAAAGGAAGGCCATACCAAGGGTCAATGGTACGAATAGGAAGTGATACATCGCGGTAAGCGCAAACTGCAACCGCGATAGATCAACTACGTCAATCATGGTAACTCCTATGTGTCGGCTGAATGACACTCTCTACATATTGCAATCCATAGTCAGGTGTTATTCACACTTGAAATATGTTGAATTGTCACAACTTTTTGTTGCGAAAATGTACTTCGTTGGTTAGTTAATTGTTAAGCATCAGCTAATATAGCTGGGGCTAATATTACTGGTAAAATAGGATTGTTTCAAAAGGTTTATAGGCAAATGTCGCTTTGATATAGATCAATGTCGCAACGTGAAATCTGAACAAAAATCCATCATATTGATCCAGATCAATAGTTGCTGGTTGGTGATGTTACGATATGGTAATCAGAAGCGAAATCAACCAGTCTCAAGTAAACAATGAATTAACAAGCCTTGTTTTTTTATTACTTCTTAAGTGGTAGATAATTTTTAGGGAAACGTGATATGAATCACTAAAACTAAAAAACTGAGCTAAAATGCTCAGTTTTTCTGGAGAAAACCTATAACAAATCGAACAAATAATAAACGATTCGTGTGTTGCTTTTCAATTGCACGTTGTAACTTTTCTCAATACTCTGTTTTTACTTTTCAATACCAAAGTGAAGATAAGCTCGATCGGTGGCAATTCGTCCGCGTGGTGTCCGTTGCAAGTAGCCTTGCTGAATAAGATACGGCTCAAGAACGTCTTCAATGGTGTCTTTCTCTTCACCTATTGCAGCGGCCATGTTGTCTAAGCCCACAGGGCCTCCGCCAAACTTCTCCATAATGGCAAGAAGAAGCTTTCGGTCCATATAGTCAAAACCCTGAGCATCGACATCCAGCATGTTAAGTGCTTTATCGGCCATATCCGCACAGATATGTCCATTGCCTTTCACTTCCGCGTAATCTCGTACACGACGCAACAAGCGGTTTGCAATACGCGGCGTTCCGCGAGCACGACGAGCCACTTCTAAAGCGCCTTCTGATTCCATAGACAAACCTAAGCAATCGGCGCTTCGCTTGACGATGTCTTGTAAGTCTTTAACTTTGTAGTACTCAAGTCTCTGGGTAATGCCAAAACGGTCACGCAATGGTGACGTTAACGAGCCTGCTCTTGTTGTGGCTCCAATTAAAGTAAACGGTGGTAAGTCAATTTTAATCGAGCGAGCCGCTGGTCCTTCCCCAATCATAATATCTAGCTGGTAGTCTTCCATCGCAGGATACAGCACCTCTTCAACCATTGGGCTTAAGCGGTGAATCTCATCGATAAAGAGCACGTCGTTTTCTTCTAAGTTGGTAAGCAACGCCGCCAAATCACCCGCTTTTTCTAACACTGGGCCTGAGGTGGTACGAATATTCACTTCCATCTCGTTTGCCACGATATTTGCTAACGTTGTTTTACCTAACCCTGGAGGGCCAAAAATTAGCAGATGATCTAATGCTTCATTACGTAACTGCGCCGCTTTAATAAAAATTTCCATCTGATCACGCACGTGATCCTGACCTTGATAATCGGCGAGTTTCTTGGGACGAATGGCGCGATCAATAACCTCTTCGTCTTGGAATGTTGGGTTTTCTGGAGCGATTAAACGATCGGCTTCAATCATCTTGTTACCTGAGAGAATGGTTAACTTAAAAAATGGTTACATTGGGCATGTTTCTACCTAAGCAACATGACTACTTAAGTCATGGTTACCTTAGACAGGCATCACACCATTGATTTTAACGCATCACGGATCATCTCTTCACTGCTCATATCCGGTTTGGCTATTTGAGAAACCACTTTTGAAGCTTGTGTTGGTTTATAACCCAACGCGAGTAAAGCGCTTATGGCTTCTTCTTCCGCATTATTGGATGAAGAAGAGGCGGAATCTGCTGGAGCAGCATCCGTAAATGGCGTAAATAGGTCACCTGCGCCCCACCCTTTCAGGCGGTCTTTCATTTCGACAACCAAACGTTCCGCCGTTTTCTTTCCGACACCCGGAAGTTTCACTAATGTTGAGACGTCTTCACGTTCAACACAATTCACAAACTGGCTAGCTGTCATGCCCGAAAGGATGCCCAAACCCAATTTCGGACCCACGCCGTTGGCTTTGATCACTTCACGGAACAGAGCGCGCTCGTTTACGGTGTTAAAGCCATAAAGTAGCTGAGCATCTTCGCGGACAACAAAATGAGTATATATGATCGCTTCTTCACCGATATTTGGCAGCTCGTAGAAACAGCTCATTGGCATTTGAACTTCATAACCAATGCCATTAACTTCAATTAAAACTTCTGGTGGTTGCTTTTCAAGCAAGATGCCGCGAAGACGTCCAATCACAATAGATACTCTTATGAAATAAATTTTCGACAGGATAATAAATAACTGGATAGACATCCAGTTAATTTTATCGGTAACGCCCTTTTCGGGCACTGGTGGCTTTACCCGCTAACGCCACTAAAGTTTTGTTGGTATTCGCATGACAAATAGCCACACCGAGGGCATCCGCCGCGTCAGCTTGTGGTTTTGCTGGCAACTTTAGCATTTGCTGCACCATGTGCTGAACTTGAGCTTTGTCTGCCCCACCCGTTCCGACCACCGCTTGTTTAATCAAACGCGCAGCGTACTCATAGACGGGTAAGTCCGCATTGACTGCTGCGACAATTGCACTACCCCGCGCCTGCCCCAATTTAAGAGCAGAGTCGGCGTTCTTCGCCATGAAGACTTGTTCAATCGCGAACACATCCGGTTGAAACTGGGTAATGATTTCCGTAACACCGGCGTAGATTTGCTTGAGTCGACCGGGTAGTTCTTTTTCTGAAGTACGAATACAGCCGCTGCCGAGGTACTGTAGGTGACGACCTTGCTGACGGATGACGCCGTAGCCGGTTATACGAGAGCCTGGGTCGATACCAAGAATAATAGACATGTAATAATGATCAAATTTGTGTTTTCTATACGGCCATTGTATTGACTGAAAAGCGGATAGAACACCCATTTCTCTGCTAATCACGAAAACAAGACACGAATCGAGTAATAAACCAGCACAGCCACAGGCGCTATTGCCTGTGACCTGCCTCTATTAATCTTATCTATTCAACTCACCTTATGTATTCAACGCAGCCTGCTTAAACGGCTGGTAAAGATCCCGAATACGCTCTGTCTCTTCCGAATCACCAAACAAAGGTTGGATATATCGTTCAACGTAATGTTCCGCCTCAACAATGTGGAAATCAAAACACCATTGCTCAAGTGCGATCTGGTAGTGTTTAATCAACGTGTTAACATCCGTAGGATCATTGATATCAATCTGAGCCGCCTTGCTTGACCAACGCACATCTGGATAACAAATAAAACTCGCCAGATGATGAGCAAGTATACGACTGACCTGCGGATATTGCTTTTGCTGACGATACAAATTGATCAGCACCCCAGAGCTAAAGCGATCGGAATAAGAACCATCTTTATACTTGCCCAACCCATTGAACAGAGCAATGGCAGATTGAAGGTATTGTGGCGCATACATAGCGATTGCAACCGCGGCCATAAAACCCAGATTGACGAGGTCTGAGTAGCTCATCAGTTTGCTGTCAGGCAGTGATACAAAAATCGTCATCCTGTCAACAAAGTCGACTAACTGGGGAGCCAGTTCCGGGTGAGATAATGCCGCCCGAGCAAGGATAAACTCTGACGTGCCATGGTCTTTACTGTTCAGATTAACCGCGAGAGCGTTGAGATCTTTTTTTACCTGCTCGGCCCAAGGGACATTCAACATTCCGGACACTAACTGCTTACTCAACAATCTGTTGTTTTGCGTGAAGCGTAACTTAAGTAGTTTATTTCTATCGGTGTCCTGTAAACATAATGCTTCGGTCGCCGCAATGTCATTGAGCAGCTCTTGATTAAGGTGAGTCAATGCTTGCTCAATCGATGACGGGTTTGCGACATCAACCTCTAGGTTAAATACTTTTTTATGCGATGCAAGGTGGCGAACAAGCTTTGTAATCATGCCACTACCTCCTTTTGTGCATGGAAGTCATGCATCATAATGAGTGCTGACGAGCCATGGCGCACGAGGACTCGGCTCATATCAGAGAAAATCTCATGTTTTGCCGCAATCGTCCAACTGGCCATATTCAATTCACCTTTTTGTATCGTCGTCCAGTGGGTTTTATATCTGTCGTTACCATCATCCGCACCTATCCACTGCTGACCGGATGCCCATTGTTCGATACATACGCGATAAACCGCATCAGGGCAGGCATCATTCACCTTAAATTTATAGCCGTACATCAACTCGGTTTGCTGTGGCAAATTGTTAGTTTGTTTAACGAGAACAGCCTGCGCAGTATCGACGACCCGACGCTGCCGATAATCATATGAGTCACCTGGATCATAGATCCCATATTCCACCAGATCCAACACCAGAACTTTGTCTTCAGTATGATGGTGGTCTTGTTCATAGATGGTCAGTGTCTCGCTGAACAAAACCTCATCACTGAATGCGTCAAGCAATTCAAATCGCCAAGTACCATTAATGTAGCCATTGCTTTCCTTACCCTGGATGACTAGCTCGACCGTTTGTCCATCGACAACATTGATTTCTCGCTGAACAGAGAAAGATTTAAACAATCTATCCTTCTCTACATTTTCTGCACCGTGTTCACGATAAATGCGACTTTTTAGTTTAATACTCGGTTTAATATCCGTCCTCGACTTAACGCCCTGACTAGACTTAACACACTGATTCAACTTAACATCTGGGCATCTAACGACTAAATGATATCCGATTGTCGTGTCATCATAGTTGATAACGGCTTTCTTATCAGCGGGATGATGCGTACCAAAGAAGCCACCAAAAGCCGCGACATTGATCTGGCAAGGTTGAACTTGCGCAAAGCCGATATGAATCATCTGTCTGGCGAGTAACAGCCTTTGGTCGAGACTGTATACTTCAAACTCATATAACCCTTCTCGGCGTTGCAGCGCGGTAAACGGATCTCGTAGCATTAAAGTCTGACTATGCTTACCTATCGCCTGCCACTCTGTTTGGGTCTTCCCGTCAATGTCAGGATGTTTAAGTTTAACCACAAATCCTTGAACGGTACGTATTCCTTTCACACGCAGAATAAAATCCACCCCGACGACGGGTAAGGATTCATCTTGGTGATACCACTGGGGCGGGACAAGTATTCCCTTTTCTCCTTGAACCCCGAATTGCTGTATCTCAAGTAAGGTGCCATATTCGTCATTGCTAAAGCTGCCCTTACGGCGGTTTACTTTTGGCCCAATCACCGTATCCCGAACTCTGCCCGATTGATATTCTGGTTCTCCGAGCGGTTCTCTGTCTAAACCCAGCTCAGAACCGACATCGTGCATGCTGATTGAGTAGTCATCAAAGCTGTAGAAAATGCCTTTCTCTGCATCGAGATAGTTCTGAGTCAACAGTGGGCCATCCGAACCGTAAATTCGGACCAAGTGCTCGCCAGTGCTGACTCTGTAGATGTCGCGGACATTATCTTCACTAATAGTCGCAATCACATACTCATCACACTGAGAAAACTCATAGGCATACACAAAGTCATCGTTACTCAATCGAACCAGGCACTCTCCCGTTCGGAGATCCACCACGGATTGCTTGTAAACCAGCCTTTGGCCATCAAACGAGATGGCAAATTCATCACTGCCGATTCCAAAGCGATATGGCAACTGAACCGTTTTTTCTGCGCCTGTGGTTAAATCGACAGAGATGAGTCGATCAGTGCTATCCAAATCGATAATCTGAGAGTAAAGCGCAAAATTACCCGTCGGACTTAACTTCAGCGTCTGGCCTGGTATGTGCTCAAACCGGCATCGCTCCCGTCCTGAAGCAAGATCGATCGCAACGACGGCATCTTTACCCTCGACCTTCACATCAAATAAATCCGCCTTTAAGTCTGCATCTTCGTCCAACTCTTGCGTAATGCCAATCAGTAAAGTACGCCCATCCGCAGAAAGCTCAAACGGGAGGTGGGATTGAAACGCATTTAAACGAAATGTAATGACAGGCAGAGATTGTCCTAAGTGCCAGCCTTGCAACAATCCCTGCTTCCAATCAAGCGTCGCAAAATGGACTGGGCTGTCCTCTTTCGGTCGTAAGGCATAGGCAACAGCATACAAACCATCGTCTGGGATTGGCCGAAACGATACGGGGGTCATGGTGTCGGATTGGGTGATCGTCACATCATCATCCGATTGGCTAATCAGATAAGAGACTCCGAGATAATTCACATAGGCAAAACTGTTAACGTCATGCAGCGAAAACAAAGGCGGTGTGACCCGGACTCGTTGTGCCTGGTCACGCAATTCGCAAAACGATGAATAGCCGTAACAAACCTCAAATGCCGGCTCAATAATCCCTTCTAGGATGCCACGCAGATTATTTGCTACCCGAACCTTCAATTCACGGCGCTTAGTCAAAAATTCAGCGGCATTTTCTACTGATAGCTCTTCACCAATCAGAGCGAGAGCTAAGCGATCATAAAAGTCATTGTTGCAGTATATGTACAGATCATCTTGGCTAATTTCTTCCAGCGGTTCTTCTTGCTCTGTACATTCTTTAATACAACCGTGCAGTAAATGCATGAAGTCATCATCTTGCTGAATATCGGTCAGTGTGGAGAAGCTCGCAGAGCTATAGCAAACTTGCTCTGCACGAATGATATCGCTGGCGCAAATCAGAAGCTGCTCTTCAATAAAATCGGGATCTGATAGCTGTGACAAATACCATTTACTAAACGGCGGACAATCGTTGGAGTTGCCAGACATGCGATGCGCAGTCGCTGGATACAAGTATTTGAGATAAGGAGAGTCGGGATAACGCTCTAATAAGTGATTGACCAACTTTATCTCTGGTAAATGGTTATACCAACGATAGGTGAGACTATAACTGTCAATATAATCAATAATATACTTGTCACTGATTTCCAACAGCGCAATGTACGGAGCGTCAAACAGCTGAACTTGGTCCGAGTAATAGCGTAGGTCACTCTCGCTCCCCAAGTTCATGTTGTACTCGTCGATCAACTTTACGTACTTCAGTACTAACGCTATTAGTGCTTCGTCCTGTACCGCACAGCGGAATAATTGGCTGCGACGCTTTTGTTGCCACTCATCGTAAAAGTAGCGTGGCGCATATTCACTGTTTAGAGACTGAAAGTAATGTTGTTCGGTTTTGCCCGCAAAGTCATCAGCCGAGTCCTCGGCTAAATCAAAGAAGGTATAAAGAATCGAACGCTTGGCGCAGACTTGGCGTACATCCCCACTTTCTATATCCGCAATGAGTTTTTGTAGGGCCAGAATCACGCTATTGCGGTCTTGTGAATGGTAGACGACTTTATGGACACTATTGCGCCCGTAATGCCGCTCAAGAAAATCAACCGCTTGCTTGCAAATCGGCTGCATCACCGGATCTTGCTGTAGCAGCGTGACTGCCTGATCATAATATTTTTTGACTTGTTTTAATGATTCGCAAAATTCAAAGAAGCACTGCCATAGTTGATTATTATTTTGGCCGCCTTCAATTTGGCTTTTTTGCTGATGAAACTGATAAAGCTGAGTGAAAGTGTCTGATAGATACTCTCTACTCTCTTGAAGCTCGAATATACAAGCCTTAATGTTGACTGTGTAATCTGTCACCTGATACCTACTGATGATGCGAGTAATAATAGTTATAAAGTTAGGAATATGCTTTGTAAGCATTTGATTTAAAATGCACTTAAGCTAGCACCGAACGTTAAATTATACAACTCAGGTCAACCGGAAACTGATGTGTGACGCGGAACAAACAATCGGCTAGTAAACAATCGGTTAGTAAACAATCCGTTTGTAGGTAATCCGTTTGTACACAACCCGCTAGATAGGGTGAATAGACATTGATGGAAGGACGGCAGTTTTTACTGAGTAAAAAACAAAAACTCCCGCAGTTGCGGGAGTTTTTCTTTCAATGTTTTGTGCTTATTCTGCGTCTTGTTCTTTTGCCGCGCCTTTCGCTGCTGTCACGGCAATTGCCAGCTCTTCTAGCGATGCTGGGTTCGCAAGGCTTGGAGCGTCTGTTAGTAGACACGCCGCTGCGGTTGTTTTCGGGAATGCAATAACGTCACGGATATTCTCAGTGCCACATAGCAGCATCACTAGACGGTCAAGACCGAATGCAAGACCTGCGTGCGGAGGCGTGCCGAATTTCAGAGCATCAAGCAGGAAGCCAAACTTAAGCTGTTGCTCTTCAGGCGTGATACCTAGAATATCAAATACCGCTTCTTGCATGTCAGCATTGTGGATACGAACAGAACCGCCGCCCACTTCGTAGCCGTTCAGAACCATGTCGTAAGCGTTTGAGTTTGCCGCTGCTGGATTCGCTTTTAGCTCTTCCGCTGTCACACCAAGTGGTGATGTGAATGGGTGGTGCATTGCATGTAGGTTGCCTTCGTCGTCTTCTTCGAACATTGGGAAGTCAACCACCCATAGTGGCGCCCATGCAGATTCGTCAGTGAGTTCTAGATCTTTACCCAGTTTCAAGCGCAGTGCACCCATTGCTTCTGCAACAATGCCCGCTTTATCAGCGCCAAATAGGATAATGTCACCAGATTCCGCTTGAGTGCGATCAAGGATGCCGTTGATTACGTCTTCGTTTAGGAACTTCGCTACTGGCGATTGGATACCTTCCATGCCTGCTGCGCGGTCGTTAACCTTCATCCACGCCAAGCCTTTCGCACCGTAGATTCCAACGAACTCTCCGTAACCGTCAATTTGCTTACGAGTCAAAGACGCACCACCTGGTACTCGGATAACCGCAACACGACCTTTCTCGTCGTTTGCAGGGCCAGAGAAGACTTTGAACTCAACGTCTTTCACTAGGTCAGCAACGTCCACAAGCTCAAGTGGGTTACGTAGGTCTGGTTTGTCAGAACCGAAACGACGGATTGCTTCGCTAAATGGCATCACTGGGAACTGACCTAGATCTACGTTTAATAGCTCTTGCCACATATCGCGAACCATGTTCTCAGTCACTTCACGTACTTGATCTGCCGTCATGAATGACGTTTCGATATCGATCTGAGTGAATTCTGGTTGACGGTCAGCACGTAAGTCTTCATCACGGAAACACTTAACGATTTGGTAGTAACGGTCAAAACCAGACATCATGAGCAGCTGTTTGAATAGCTGTGGAGATTGAGGAAGTGCGTAGAAACTGCCTTTATGTACACGGCTTGGCACTAAGTAGTCACGCGCGCCTTCTGGCGTTGCTTTGGTTAGTACTGGCGTTTCGATATCTAGGAAACCATTGTCATCAAGGAAACGACGAACAAAGCTTGATGCTTTCGCACGCAGTTTGATGCGATCACTCATTTCTGGACGACGAAGATCTAAGTAACGGTACTTAAGACGCTGCTCTTCTGAGTTCTTCTGGTTGAAGTCCAGAGGTAAAGCGTCACTGCGGTTGATAATTTCAAGGCCAGTAGCCAGAATCTCAACTTCACCCGTCGCCATATCTTTGTTTGCTTGGCTTTCTGGACGAACGCGAACTTCACCCGTCAATTTGATACAAAATTCATTACGAAGTGTATTCGCCACTTCATACGCATCCGCCATATCTGGATCAACTACTACCTGAACGATGCCTTCACGATCTCGCATATCGATAAAAATAAGACCGCCTAAATCACGGCGACGGTTAACCCAGCCGCAAAGTTCTACAGTTTGTCCTGCAAGGGACTTGTTCAGGTGACCACAGTAATGGGTACGCATAATGAAATTCCCAATCTCTCAAAGTTTGTTGACTACGCTCTGTCGGCCTCATTACCAAGCAGAGTAAAGATTCCGTTATACGCTGAAAATCGTTGAAAATCGACTACTCAGCATACGATTAAGTGTGTTTTATCATTCATTGATGATTTTTAGAACAACAAGTGTTCAAAACCGCACCAAAGCAAAAAAATTGTTGGTGATTGAAGCGTGAAATTATACCTAAATAACCTCGATATGCTAGGTTCAGCAAGAATGACTTGGCTCACAGCCGTGATAACGATTTAACGCTCCAGTCATCATGTAGGTCTGTATGTTTCAGTCAAACTCTCGTAAAGTGAACACAGTAATAAATGTAAAGAAGAATGATGGATAACTTACCCCTTCGCCTTGGATTAACTATGTGGTCGCATAACCTGTGGCAACAGAGCTTTTATGGTAGTGGCACCAAACCTGCCGAGCGTTTAGAGAAGTACGCGCAGGTGTTTCATACTGTGGAAGGCAATACCACGTTTTACGCCACTCCCTCAGTCAGTACAGTGCAAAATTGGAGAGCGGCGACACACGACGAATTTAAGTTTACGTTTAAGCTACCCAAAGCCATTACTCATGAACAAATGCTGAGAGGCTGTGACGTGCAGTTGCGGGATTTTATGAAAGTCATGGAACCATTGCACGACCGGGTCGGTCAATGGACGATCCAACTCCCCGCGGCCTTTGGTCCACAACACCTCGAACAGTTGAAGAAGTTCTGCTCCAGTTTCCCACCTAATTTTCCTCTTGGGGTTGAAGTGCGCCATATGGATTTTTTCTCTAAAGGAGCAGAAGAACGAGCACTTAACCAATGGTTAGTAGAAAATAATATCGACCGTATTATTATGGATAGCCGCCCTGTCTTTGCCGCTAAGTCCGACAATGAGGCGATCATTGATGCACAAATGAAAAAACCCAAAGTGCCCGTTCATGCGATCGCGACAGCTTCTAACCCGATGATTCGTTTCATTGGTCATCCTCAAGAACAACAAAATTACGAGTTTTTTACCCCTTGGTTGAATAAGCTACCGCAATGGATTGCCGAAGGTAAAAAGCCATATGTCATGATCCATACAGCCGACAACATTATTGCGCCTGAGCTGGCGGCAAACCTATACAAGAACTTGCAAAAGCGCGTTAATTTACCCGATTTAGCCGCGTTTCCTGCGAACAGAGGCAATGCACAAATAACCATGTTTTAAAGTGCATGTTTTGCCGGAATCAAAAGCAATGCATGACAGGGGCTCGAATTTCTCATAAAATACGCGCCTTTTTTGACGCCTGACGCATAAGTCAGCTTGTAGCAGAGACTTGGTTATGAACCCGAAGAGCAATCCAGATACTATTTTTTCGGCTCCAATCGATAAAATTGGGGATTTCACGTTTGATGAACGCGTAGCGGAAGTGTTTCCGGATATGATTCAGCGTTCCGTTCCGGGTTACAGTAACATCATATCTGCCATTGGCATGCTGGCTGAACGATTCGTAAAGCCTCATAGTAACATTTATGATCTTGGGTGCTCACTAGGCGCCTCTACGCTGTCTATGCGCCGCCATATCAAACAAGAAGGCTGCAAAATCATCGCGGTTGATAATTCTCCAGCGATGGTTGAACGCTGTAAGCTGCATGTAAACGCGTACCGCAGTGATACACCTGTTGATGTGGTAGAGGCCGACATTCGTAATATCGAAATCGAAAATGCTTCCGTAGTGGTTCTCAACTTCACGCTGCAATTCCTGTCACCGGAAGATCGCTATACATTATTGGAGAAAATTTATGCGGGTCTGCGCCCAGGTGGCATCCTGATTCTTTCTGAGAAATTCGTCTTCGAAGACGAAGTATCCAACGAGCTATTGATTGACCTACATCACGACTTTAAACGCGCGAATGGCTACAGCGAGCTGGAAATCAGTCAAAAACGCAGTGCCATTGAAAATGTGATGCGCCCCGATTCTAAAAAAGAACACAAAGAGCGATTTGCCAAAATTGGCTTCTCTAGCTTCGACGTTTGGTTCCAGTGCTTTAACTTTGGGTCTATGTTTGCCATCAAATAACGTATCGCAAACAAATTACTCAGATTTATTTTTTATACCACCAACTCAGCGATTAACTAACTATGTTTAACTTTGCAAATTTCTATCAATTGATTGCCCAAGACACACGTCTTCAACCTTGGCTAAACGTATTACCACAACAGCTAACGGACTGGCAAAATGCAGAGCACGGTGACTTTGGACGCTGGTTGAAAGCTTTAAATAAGATACCGGAAGGTTCACCGAACCAGATTGATATTCAGCACTCAGTCACCATCAGCAATGACACACCGTTTCATGAAGGTGAGTTGAAGAAACTGGAAAACTTGTTACGTACTTTCCACCCATGGCGTAAAGGTCCATACACCGTTCATGGTATTCATATTGATACCGAATGGCGCAGTGACTGGAAATGGGATCGCGTCCTCCCACATATTTCTCCCCTGAAAAACCGTAGTGTGCTTGATGTAGGTTGTGGCAATGGCTATCACATGTGGCGCATGCTGGGTGAAGGCGCGCGCCTTTGTGTTGGTATTGACCCATCTCATCTGTTTCTAATCCAGTTCGAAGCCATTCGTAAGCTGATGGGTGACGATCAGCGTGCACATCTTTTGCCACTGGGTATTGAACAGTTACCAAAATTAGAGGCATTCGACACGGTATTTAGCATGGGGGTTCTATACCACCGTCGCTCCCCACTCGACCATTTGATTCAGTTGAAAGATCAGCTTGTATCCGGTGGCGAATTGGTTTTGGAAACCCTTGTCATTGAAGGGGATGAAAATGCGGTCTTAGTGCCAACGTCTCGCTACGCCCAAATGCGAAATGTGTATTTCTTCCCTTCAGCAAAAGCACTCAAAGTGTGGTTGGAGTTAGTTGGTTTCGAGAATGTCCGTATCGTCGATGAAAGCATCACGACAACCGGCGAGCAACGTACTACAGACTGGATGACACACAACTCATTACCAGATTACTTAGATCCGAACGATCCAAGTAAGACAGTAGAAGGCTATCCGGCTCCAAGACGAGCAGTTTTGATTGCGGATAAGCCGTAAAACTATTAAAGCGTTAATCACTACTCGTCAAAAAAGAACGAGCCAACGCTCACTTCTGACATAGTTTTAACCATCTAAAACGGCGAAACCATTACCCTTCCTTCAGTCTTTATCAAGGACTTGTTTTATTCGCTCTTATACTGCGTTACTGATTTTCTACGTAGAATGATCATGTCTAATTGGAAGTTAACTTAGAATGACCGTGTATTCGAATCAGTACCTTGCTTAAGAGCGGATCAATTCTTGCTGAACAAGCTTCTTGATGTGACTTGAGTATATAAGCTAAACTCCTAAAAAACATACAACTTAATCTGACCCCAAGGTTTTCAATGTTAATACGATTGACTCCGGTTATTGCTATTGCCTTATTGTCTGGGTGTTCACTCACCAAAGGCGAGCAGTACCATCAAGAAACGCTAGCCGCCATAGAATCCTCTGAAGCAAATGTTAATAATCGCATTACTAATCTAGAGCTGCAGCTAAGCAATCAATCTGACTATATCGATAGCCTTGAAGTGCAAGTCGATACATTACAGGGGGAGCTTCGTTCTTTTCGACGTGAAGCGATGGCTGAAGTGAAAAAACCAAAACCCCAAGTCGTTGTCCCACCAACACCAGAGGTAGAACAAACACCGACTCATGAGATCCTCCTTGGTTCTATTGAAAAAGTGACGATTGAATCAACCAAGCAAATATTTGACGCCAGAGTCGACACTGGTGCTGCCACCTCTTCATTGAATGCAGTTGATATTGAAGAGTTCGAACGAAATGGTGAAAACTGGGTGCGATTCCATCTGGCCGATAGTACGAAGTCAGACGAGGAAAAACGTACATGGATTGAAGCCCCTGTTGTTCGCTATGCAAAAATCCGTCAAGCCATGAACGAAGAGGCTAAACGTCGACCTGTCGTAGAGCTTTGGGTACGAGTCGGAAAAATTCATGAAAAAGCGCAATTTACGTTGGCAGATCGTTCACAGATGAACCATCCTATTTTACTGGGCAGAGAGTTTATGCGCGACATAGCATTAGTTGATGTCAGTCGTACGTACATCCAAACAGAAAAAGATACTAAGAAAAACAAAACGAATAATTAAGGTAGATTATGACGTCAAAAATACCGTTTTACCTTTCAATCTTCTTGTTGTTGATTGCAGGGATTGCTCTGAGTGTTTTCCGACACCAAACCTATGGCGTACCATGGACTCCAGGTGAAACCAGTCAAGTATGGGATGTAGAGGCACGAATTGAATTCAACGCCAACGGAAACGAAGTAAAAGCTTCATTGGCTGCGCCACATACCCAAAGCGGCTATACCCTCATTGGTGAGTCCGCATCCTCTTCAGGCTATGGTGTTTCTTACATCAGTTCAGATTCAGGCCGACGTGCTGAATGGTCTATTCGTCAAGCAACCGGCCCACAAACGATTTACTACAAAGCGCAATTTTTGGTAGACCCGCAAGCAAAGGTAACACCACTTCCGCCCTCTGAAGATATCACGCCTCCTACGCTTTCAGCTCCCCAACAAGCAGCAGCAAATGCATTGATCGAGAGAGCAATGAGCCGCTCAGCGGATAACATTACGTTTACTCGTGAGCTGATTAAAGCGCTGAATGATCCTGACAGCCAAAATACTGCTTTGTTGCTTAACGACTTTGATCGTACTGACGCATTACAAGCGATTCTCCTCACCGCAAATGTTCAGAGCAAAGTAGTCGGAGTGATTGAGTTAGAAGACGGACGTCGACGTCAAACCATACAACCTATGGTGCAAGTATGGTCAGGTGAAGAGTGGGTATTATTCTCACCAAACTCGGTACAAAAAGCTGAACAACCAAACTTGCTAGTTTGGGATGAATCCAATGTTTCTTTACTTGACCTAGTGGGCGGACAAAATAGTCAGGTTCATTTCTCCATGATCAAGCAAGATGTAACACCGCAGCAGGCAACCAATAATAAGATTGAAGCTGACGGCTTGTTGAACATCTCGATTCATAGTTTGCCTCTTGAAGAACAAGCCATGTTTAAAACGATAATGCTGATACCTATTGGTGCGCTCATCGTTGTCTTCTTGCGGGTAATTATCGGCCTTAAAACTTCAGGTACGTTCATGCCAGTTTTGATTGCTGTTGCCTTTGTTCAAACGCAACTGGTCACTGGTATCGTAGGCTTCTTGCTGATTGTTGGTACGGGTTTGATTATCCGAAGTTATTTATCGAGGCTGAACTTGCTTCTGGTTGCACGGATATCCGCCGTTATCATTACGGTAATCATGATTATTTCTGTATTTACCGTTGTCGCGTTTAAGATTGGCCTAACGGAAGGTCTAACCATCACTTTCTTCCCGATGATCATCTTGTCATGGACCATCGAACGTATGTCGATTCTGTGGGAAGAAGAAGGGGCAAAAGAAGTGGCGTTGCAAGGTGGTGGCTCGCTGCTTACCGCTGTACTGGTTTATTTAGCAATGACGAACTCGTATATCCAACACTTAACCTTTAACTTTATTGGCCTACAGTTGATTGTTCTGGCAGGTATTCTCCTACTCGGTACCTACACGGGCTACCGCTTGACAGAGCTTCGTCGTTTCAAACCGTTAGCGGAGGACTAAACGATGTTAGAACGTTTTACTACGCCATCGAAACTCCGCCATAAGGGTATTATGGGGATGAACAAACGTAACCATAGCTATATTGGCCGTTACAATGATCGTTCTAAATACCCACTGGTTGATGACAAGTTAAAAACCAAGATCATCGCTCAGGCGGCAGGGGCAACCGTCCCAGCTCTCATTGGCGTGATTCATAACCAGGCAGAAGTGAGAACCATCCACAAGATGGTTGAGCAATGGCCAGGTTTTGTTATCAAACCAGCGCAAGGCAGTGGTGGTAAAGGAATTTTGGTCGTGACTTCGCACAAAGACGGGGTGTATACCAAGCCTTCGGGCGCAACCATCGGTAAAGAAGACGTAGAACGTCACATCAGTAACGCACTTGCCGGACTGTTTTCTTTAGGTGGTAAGAACGATGTTGCCGTTGTGGAAAACCTGATCAAGTTTGATGACTGTTTTGATGGCTTTAGTTATGAAGGCGTGCCAGATGTACGAATTATCGTCTTCAAAGGCTACCCAGTCATGGCGATGATGCGTTGCTCAACGGCAGCTTCAGATGGTAAAGCGAACCTTCACCAAGGTGCAGTAGGCGTCGGGATCGATATCGCAACAGGCAAAGCAATTCGCGCCGTGCAATTCGATCAACCCGTTACCCATCACCCTGATACGGGTAAAGACCTCTCTACGCTACAAGTCCCCCACTGGGAACGATTACTCGAACTGGCTTCCAGCGCTTGGGAAATGACCGGGCTGGGTTACATGGGGACTGACATGGTGCTGGATAAAGAAGAAGGCCCGATGGTACTTGAGCTGAATGCCCGACCAGGCTTAGCGATACAAATTGCTAACGGCGCAGGCTTACTGCCACGTTTGAAACATATTGAGAGTATTGGAACCCCAGCCGAATACCCTAAGCCCGCGGAACGTGTTGCATACGCTGCTAAACAGTTTGGCGCAAAACCGCTATTTTAAATTACTTTGTGATACACAGACCTGTTTTTAGCTGCTCTATATTTTAAGCAGGTCTGTTTTCAGCAAACTGATAGCCCGCATTCCTCAACGTGATTGTTAGCGACTCATTATTTGTGGTGAGTAATACTTCACAGTTAATACAGAAACCTTCTGTTGTTCCCTACCAATAAATGATCAATCTAACATATTCAATATCAATAGGTTCTTTTTTAGGCAGTGTTTTGCGTAAGATAAGTACTCCCCTAACCCAACTTGTGAGGTTGAGGTGTGATAAAACAAGATACAGAGAACAACCCGCTCGTACTTAACAACCAAACCGTGCTGAGTAAGCATGAAACGTTAGAACAGCAATTACAACGCTTATCAGATGTATCAACCCAAGCGCTTGAAGAGCTCGCTGAAATGCTCGAAGTGGAAAAAGAAATTCCACACGGTTAGTTGCCCCTTTAGTGCGATACTAAAGAAATGCGATACCAAAACCGAGTCGGTATCCCCTACCGTCTCGGTTTTTAGTTCTACCGAAGAAAACAGAACAAATCTACGTTAGTGATACCATTACCCTACCGCCTGTGTATAACCCTCATGCAAACTGCATCTCACTTTCCAAGTGCATGGTTGGGCAATTTCCCTTATATGCTGGCACTACTTTTTCAATTTTGGATCGGGTTTTCCAACAAAAAAACGTAAAACGAGTTTTTGCACGATATTGCCATATGGCGGTGTAAAAAGTTGGATTGGAAACCAATCGCGCATTTGAAAAACGGTACGTGCATGGCTCAACTCACGAAAGCCCTCTTTACCGTGATAGTTACCAAACCCTGAGTGACCGACGCCACCAAACGGGACTGAATGATTAATAACATGCCAGCCCCAATCGTTTATCGTCACCCCACCACTGTGCGTTTGTGTCAGAACAGCATGTCGCTGAATGTTGTCATGACCAAATAGATAGCATGCAAGCGGTCTTGGCCGGTCGATAATGTATTGGATCACCTGCTCAATTGAGCGGTAACTATGGACAGGTAGAAGTGGGCCAAAGATCTCTTCTTGGCAAATACGCATCTCAGGGGTCAAGTTTGTCGCAATATACAGGGGAGTTTTACGGCCTTCACCAGCTTCAAGGCATTTCACAATGCTTGCCCCCTTTGCTTTGGCATCGTCAAGCAGTTGATGAAAACGTTGATGCTGAGAGTCATCCACCAGCGACGTATAATCCTGGTTCCCTTGAATCGATTTGTACATCCCTTTATGCGCCGCTAGAACTGCGTCGACAAATAGCTGTTCTTTGCCTTTTGGGACAAACGCGTAATCCGGTGCGATACAGATTTGTCCCGAGTTAAACCCTTTTCCGTGCGCAATGCGTTGCGCCGCTTTGGTAATGTCGTAGTCATCAAATACAATAGCTGGAGACTTACCGCCTAACTCGAGTGTCAAAGGAGTGAGGTTTTTTGCTGCATTTTCCATTATTTGTTTGCCGCTCGCAGGCGAACCGGTGAAAACAAGATGGTCAAAAGGCAAGTGAGAGATGTCCATCGCCTCTGGATGGGTTCCATCCACAACACGAACCAAATCGTCAGGGTAAATTTCCGCTAACATTTGGCGTAACAACTTTGCGGTTGCTGGACAGTTAGGCGGCATTTTGATCATGCAACGATTCCCCGCAGCCAACGCGGTAATTAATGGGCCAATAGATAGATAAATAGGGAAATTCCATGGGCAAATGATCCCAACAACCCCTTTAGGCTGATATCTAACTTCAAGCTTATTGCCTTTAAATAGCCATTCAGTTGGTCGCTTGCTTGGTTTCATCCAGCGTTTTAAATGCCCAACCACGTGATTGATATCGAGGATTGGTGCAAGTACGTCAGACATCATCGACTCAGTATGACAACGTCCTCCGAAGTCTTCGCTGATTGTCTCTGCTAACACACTCTGATACCGCTGAAGCTGGGTTTTTAGCGCGACTAAACGCTGCTTTCTTAATTCAAACGTTGCGAAAGGCTCTGCTTGATAAGCCGCTTTTAACTCAGTTAACCAAACAGATAACTCACTTTTAGGAAAAGCATTTTGGTTGCTATGTTGATCTTTCTTATTGTCATCGGTTGATATGGTCATTGCGCTCTCTCACCTTGAATTTTTTGATTACATCACTTTGACAACTTGATGCAAAGGTAGCACACAGGTAAACGCACTGATATTCCGATAAAATTTTATATGCGGCGACTCAATCATATCCGTTACTTTCAACTTTGCCATCTACAACTTTGCCATCTACAACTTCGTAACCTCCAAGGTAGAATCACACTACTCTTGGTGGGAAACACCTATTCATCGGGAAACTCGTCAGTATCAAACAAAAATGCCCGCTGAAGCTAGCGGGCATTTTTATATCAGGTTTTAGAATCTGTTTAGCCTAGGATTCAAGTTCTTCAACTAATTCCTGAGCTTCGCTTTTTGGTTTTTCACTCTGACCAAAACCACGTAAACCAACGACATGTACGTGTTCGTGATCTTTAAACACTTTACGTACCAGTTTATAGGTTGTGCCTTTCTCTGGACTGATGTTTTCCGGTGCCGCGATTAGAAGCTGCATATCCAGACGATCACAGAGCTCAAATAGCGTCGAGATAGATTTCGCATCAAGACGCGCGGCTTCATCGAGGAACAACAAGCGACATGGGATAATGTCTTTACTGCGTAGTCGACGTGATTCTTCTTCCCAGCTTTGTACCACCATCAATAGAATCGACTGACCTGTACCAATCGCTTCACCCGTTGACAGCGCGCCGGACTCGGCTTGCAACCAACCGTCGGTACCACGATTTACTTCCACACTCAACTCTAGGTAGTTACGGTAATCCAGCAATTCTTCCCCGAGAACCTGAGGAGAACGCTGTCCCATATCAATGTGCGGGTTTACACGTTGGAAGAGCTTCGCCATCGCTTCAGAGAAGGTGTAACGTGGCGATTCAAACAAGTCTTTATGCTGCTCTTGCTGAGAAGCCAAACCATTTAGCAGCACTTCATGACTCTCACGAATCTTGACGTTTAGACGAACGCCCTTCACCTGACCAAACGAGATATTAGATAACCCTTGGTTGAGCATGCGGATACGATTCTGCTCACGCTGAATGGTTTTGTTGATGATACTTGCCACAGATTCAGAACTGATAGCCAGACGATTTTCACGTTGGGTCAGTTCTTCAGTCAGACGTGCCAGTTCCACTTCCATCTCTTCAATCGCTTCGACCGGATCATCGGTGCGGATGATGTCCTGACGAATACGCTCACGAAGGTGCTGGTAGACAGCAATATAGAACAGGACTTTGCGCTCTGGTCTCGCATTGTCTTCCGATAAACGTAACGCATCGCGCAAATCATCGTTGTTGGCGACCGCTAAACGTAGCGCACCTAATGACTTATCCGACATTGAACGCAACTCGTCTGCAGACAGGTAAGCTAATTCGCGCTTGTGTAGGCGGCGTTCTACATCGTTTTCGCGCGCGAGTCGAAGCACCGAGCACCACCCTGCTTTGGCTGCAACCACGAAGGTACGCAGTTCGGCATATTCTTTCTGAACTTTCTTAAGGCGCTTCGCTAAAGCTTTCATTTCAAGCTCTGTCGAGGTAATCGTGCGCTCGTGTTCACTCTTACGACTACGCGAAGTATGGAGGCGTTCTTGCAATTCGTCTCGACGACGCATTGCTCGCTCTTCTGCGCCTTCATCCGCGTTCACACCAAATTCTTGCAGCTCTTGCTTGAACTCCTGAACCGTTTCCAGTTTCGCTTGGTGAGAACTTTTCAGCGAGGCCAGTACTTGGTTGTACTGGTTCATCTGCCCCTGCGCCTGTTTCATTTCTTCACGAGATCGCGTGCGTACTTGTTCTGCTTGAACCAACTTCGCTTTTAGCTGTTCGCTCAGTTCGCTGCTCTTGTTCAGCAGATCAACAGAATCTGAGTAGGCAAAGTAGTGACGACGTTCTACCAAGTCCGACAAAGCAAAAATCTGCTTTTTGAGATTTTGCAATTGCTCATCGGCCGCTTTGTACTCGGCTTCTAACACATCAAATTGCTCTGGATCTGCATCCAGTGCTGAAACGATATTTTCAAGTTCAGCAACCGCTTTGGAGTGCTGATTAAGGAAGGCTTTTGCTTCGGAAAGTTGTCCGATTCTCTCTTCTAATTCATCAAAACGGACCTGAAGCGTCTCGTCTTCAATTAACACCATTGTCGACGCTAGCTTATCAAGCGATGACAATGCTTGCTTGCTGGTTTGAAGCTGCGAACGTTGCTGTTGTTCTTTCGCTTCCAAATCAGCGAGTACGCGAGTCACTTGGCTACGCTTATCTCGTAAATTCGCCAAGGCTTGTTCTGGATCCGGTTCGAATGCGACTTGGATGTGGTTAGCTACAAAGTGGTTAAATGCTTGATATAAGCGTTGCATTTTTTGTGCGTCAAATGCAGCTTTCGCATGCTGCTCGACCACTTCTTCGCGTTCATTACGCAAAAGCTCTAGACGCTGTTCGCGTGCTGCACGACCGAACAGCGGAATTTCTGGTAAACGTGAGTAGCGCATCTGACGATCGTTCATACGAACGCAGACTGCGCCTTCTAATTCTTCCGCATCGAATGAGCTATCATCAAAAGCATCAATATCACCTTCAATGATGTACAAATCTTCCGGACAGTCATCCAGTTCAACCAACTTCTCTTCGATGTCCGTCAGATCAGAGACGACGATCGCGTGACGTGAAGGACCATACATGGCACTGAAGTAAGGCGCGTCATCAATCGTAATGTCATCGTAGATTTCAGAGAGCAGTACACCGCCTAACGTATCAGCGAGACCTTTCAAGCGAGGGTCATTAGAACCACCAGGAGAGGCCAAGCGCTCAATTTCACTGTCGAGCTGATTACGTCGCTGGGAAAGCTGCTCCTTTTCGATCGACAAGGTCTTTTCTTGCTCAAGCGCGACTTGCATTTGATCCATGACCGACTGACGATCATTCAGCTCGGCACCACTTTGTTCACGTAGTTTTTCTAGTGCATCGTTAGCGGCAATCCACGTTGGCGCAATCGCTTCCAGCTTTTTGATTTCTGAGCTGGCATCTTGCTCGAAACGGCGCTGCTCACCACGTTGTTCACGCAACTCTTCTTGCGCGATTTCAAGTGAATCTAACAGCATCACATGACGTTCACGTTCCTGTTCAAACGTGATCTCATCAGTTAACTCAACGTGGAATTGCTTTTGGTATGCAGTGACTAACTCACGAGCTTGACGCTGCTGATTTAAGCTGCGTTCGAGATCACGATGCTGAGCACGCCACTGCTGCTCATTTTGAGCAATTTGCTGCGACTCCCGCGCTTTCTTGATGACCTGTCTCGCTTGTGAAGCCGCGTCTTTTCGCTCGATTTGACCGACAATGCTTTGTACCAGTTTCAGTGCGGTTTCAAATTGCTCGGCCGCGGCTGACGACATGTCCAATTTGTGCTTGACTGACAATAGCGCGTTGGTGCTGTTCGATTCTTTACTTTTCAGTTCAGAAACCAGCGCTTGTGCAGATTCTGAAGTTAGGGTGTCGTCATCAAGTAACTGCTTGGCTTTTTCAAGTGCCTGAACCGCTTGTTGATACTGAAGTGCTCGGGTTTGCTGTACGTCCAGCGCTTGTTGGTAATCCGCAAGTTGAGTCTTGAGACTATCAACTTCTTCTTCAGAGACCGTCGCTTGCTCTTCCGCCATCATGACGCGTTCTTGCGCTTCTTCCACTACCATCATTTGCTCTTCAAGACGCTCGTTAAGCTCTTCAAGATCTTCTTGGTAACGTTCAATTTTCTCTTGCTGACGCAGCGCGTTTTGCACTAGCTGTAAATGGTCCGAAGCCGCTTGGTAGTCTTGCTCTAATGCCGTCTCAGATTCGACCAAAAGCTCAAGTTCTTCTTGCACGCGGTTAAGCAAATTATTTTGCTCAATCAGTGTTTCACGCGAGCCAAATAGTTCAGAACGCAGAGAAAGTGTTTGCTCCAACTTATTACGACGATCATTCGCATGACGCATGTAGTCCGCTGCCACATAGTTGGTTGACTCTGTAATTAAGTGCTTAAATAAATCTCGGTCAGCCTGAGTGGTTTTGATCGCTTCCAACGTCATACGGTTTTCGCGCAGTGCCGATTCCATGTCTTGGAAGGCTTTTTTCACGCCACCGTTTTGCGGTAGAAGGTAGTCACGTAACGAGCGAGTAATCGCACTAGAAATACCACCGTATAGCGAGGCTTCAATCAGACGGTAGAATTTAGAACGATCACCAGAGTTTCGGAGTTTCTTCGGAATGACACCGAATTCAAACATTTGCGCGTGGTAATCGACGATGGATGAGAAGGCTTTAAATTGAACCCCTTCATACTCAGCAACCACATCTTTCACTTCGTTAATCTGGCGCACACGAGCTTGGGTCGCCGACACACTCTCAACAAGTACATCCGTTGGTTTGACATGACTCGGAAGTCCTTGAATGACAAACGGCTTGATGTCTACTTTCTTATCACGACCTGCAACTTGCTGTAGCTTTACCGCAAATAGCAGACGTTGATTACGCGAGTTCACTACGTCTAATGCTGCGTAACAAGCCCCAGGCTGTAGTTTACCGTAAAGACCTTTGTCTCGAGATGATTGGCTACTGCCCGCTTCAGTGGTGTTACGGAAATGCAGCAAAGTTTGGTCCGGGATCAAAGCGGTAATGAATGCCGCCATAGTGGTGGACTTACCCGCACCATTACCACCAGACAAAGTGGTCACCAAACCATCGATATCAAAGGTTCGGGCAAAAAAACCGTTCCAGTTGACCATGGTCAGTGATTGATATTTACCACGTTCAATCATGCTCATGCTTCACCCTCTTCTATCATGTCTTCGTGCCCTTTTTCTTCTTGATCTTGGTCTTCTTCAGATAGCAGGCTACCTTGGCTTGGTTCTTTGGTGTGAACGACGGCTTCGCCATCGCGGATTAGACGCAACTGCGCTTCACGCATGTCATCGCCTACACGAACGTCAGCACCAAAACGAAATACCGCTTCACTGATACTAAATTTACCGGTTTCACCAATATTGATCACCATTCCCAATCGGCGTAAACGGCGCAGAGAGGTGCGGACTTTCTCGAACAGTTTTTCTTTATCAAGGTCAGAACCGGTTGCTCGGTTGGTGACTAACTTCATGAGTTTTTTCTCGTCAGCGAGAGCCAACAACTCTTCATAAAGCTCTTGATTGGTAAAAATACCTTCGTGCGCTAAGCGCTCTGGACTCAGATACAGAAAACACAGTACCTTGCCCACCAACATGTCCAGTTCAGACAGAACACTGCGGCCAATTAAAGACGTCGAACGAGGACGAAGATAAAAGAAACCTTCAGGCGCTTTGACCAACTCGGTGTTGTAACGTTGATAAAAAGAAGAAAGCTCAACTTCAAAGTCCGACAACAACGCATGATTGTCGAGATCTTCGCTTGAGATGTGACGCCCTGCTCGTAGCATGCTGTCTAGTGCTGGGAACAGAGGATTAGAAATTGCTTTTGCCAGTTTGTCTGACATGTATTCATTAGTATCGGTCGATGACATTCGCTTGTACCTTTGCGCCGAATTCGTTGATTGCTTTCCAGTCTGGTTGAATGGCTTGATAATCCGACTCTGAATATCCGAGTCGAACCGCTTGGTCAACGATGATTCGAGCTAAATCAAAGTGATGAGTATGTGGGTGTTGTGCAAGGTAGTCTCGCAACACCACGCTTAAGTCGATAGCGGTGCCTTGTTCTTTGTGCGCTTTTAGCATAGAACCAATACGCTCAGACAACTCATCATTGACTTGTTGAAACTCTTCATATTCCACTTCCATCGGAACTTGGCCGGTCACTTCGTCATCACGGAGCACCAATGCCTCATCACGAAGGTCAGATAATCGCTCGGCATCTGCATAGGTCAGATACCAAGGCATATCAAAGTATTCTTTTACGGACTGACGTAAACGCGAGCTGAAAGCACGGTTTTTATCCATATCAATGGCGGTACGAATAAACTTGTGTACGTGCCTATCGTAGCCAATCCAGAGATCGATGGCTTGCTGCCCCCAACTGGTGATTCGGTCAAGCTTCATTTGCAAACCAAACAGTGCTTCTTCGATGAATTCCAATTCCGGCTCACCATAAACAAGCTCTTGAATATCTAAGATTTGCGTTTGAAGCTCATCACTGGCCGCTTGCAGCGTATCTTGAAGCTCTCTTAACGTACTGGACGTTTCCGACAGCAAAGCTTCACAGTTATTGATCGCTTCACGCCAGTCTTTGTTCAACAGTTCAGCAATCTGTTGCTTCACTGACTGTTGTTGTTCGTCCATGACACGTTGGTTAAGATCAATTTGATCGAAAATTTCGCCTACAGAATACTTGAGCACTCCGTACACGTTTTTCTTCCAGTGGCCCGGTGTACCACCTTTTTGTGCGGCCTCAATCGCTTTTTCCATTTCATCTGCCACCATTGACAACTGAATGGAAAGACGCAATTTAGAGAACTCACGGTGGCGAACGTAGTAATCGGTAATGCCCATCGCAAGAGGCGACAAGCGATAGATGCTCGCACCATCGGTAATTTCACTGACAAAACGGCTGATAAGGCGCTGCTTAACCATCTCGTTGATGGCATTGTTAGCCCGAAACGCGGAAGCTTCGCCCGTATCATCAAAAAGCCGAGTGACGATGGCGAACGCATCATGCAATTCACCTTCACCCAATTCTTCGTCAAACCTTTCATTACTCAATACCGCAATGGCGATCAAAAACGCCAAGCGTTCTGTGGTCAGGTTCAACGAGAAATCTTGCTGCTTAACCCAGCCAACCAGTTCGTCTATTGGTTGCTCTGCAGCATCGAGAGTCATCTCACTCATTGTTATTCCTGTTTATCATTCTTCTTGGCCCACACATGAATGTAGCGGCCCAATGAGAGGTATGGCTCTTGTCGACAAAGTTGTTTTTCTAGCGCCAACACATCTTCAAACTGGTAGTCTCCCATGTATTGCATATTTCCTATGTAATCACTAAAGGATCGAATACCAGACTTGCCACAAATACGAAAACCCGCGTCTTCAATCCACTGATAGACGTCTTCTGGCTTCAAGCCTTTTTGTGGTTGTAGTTTAAATCTTTTTCGGTGAGGCATGCCGTCTAAAATGTGAGGAATGTTGCCACAAACCACGTTTTTGTAGACTAAACCATGATGGTTATAGAACATCACCGATGCAATGCCCCCGGGTTTAACTTGTTCCAACACTTTATCCAGTGCAGTTTTTGGTTCAACCAACCACTCCATCACCGCGTGGAACATAACAAGATCCACCGGCTTTTCCATATGTTCGTTAATGGACTGAACCGGTGAATGAATCAATCGATACTGCTCAAGCAAACCGTTTTTTTCAATCTCCTGTTTGGCTAGTTGCAGCATTTCCGAAGATAGATCACATAACGCGACTTGATGTCCGAGCTTAGCAAGCTTTTGCGACAATTGGGCCAATCCTCCACCAGCGTCAAGTACGCTTAGGGGTTGCTGGTCGGCGCCTAATTCACTTAGAATCGTTAGAAAATCTTCCCACACAATGATTTGACGGATCTCTCCTTTGTCGGAGCCGTATATATTTTTTGCAAATTTGTGGGCGATATCGTCGAAATTGCGGTCTTCTGTCACTTCTGCTGAGTTATCATAACGGATTGTGCCGCTATTCTGGCACAAGGAAAGCAGGAATAAAGAGGGATATCCTCATTTTTATTATCAATTGATGTTTTTTCGGACTATTTATGTATGTTTGAGCTGAAAAAAGTAATGTCCGCCTTGCTGATGCCCCTACCGGCACTGCTATTGATAGGTTTATTCGGACTTGCTCTCATTAGTTTTACCCGTAAACGTAAAACGGGTTGTTTCGTTGTTTTATTCTCTTTTGTTGGTCTCTTCTTAGTTGCGTTTCAACCCGTTTCAACTAGCCTACTAATGCCATTAGAACGTCAACACAAAGCGTTTTTACCCGTATCTGACTCCGTTGATTACGTCATGGTTTTAGGTAATGGCCATGTGGTCGATGACGAGATTCCACCGACCTCCCAATTAAGTCGAGCAGCATTGATGCGCCTTACCGAGGGCATACGTATTTTGCGCATGTACCCAGGTGCCAAGCTTATTTTGTCTGGTTATGCGGGTGGTTCAGAAGTCAGCCACGCACGTATGATGGCCAACGTCGCGCTAGCACTTGGTGTCGCAAAATCGGACATTATTTTATTAGAGGATGCGAAAGACACCTGGGAAGAAGCAAGACAAGCAGCAGCATTTGTACAGCAAAAAGGCATTGTGTTGGTCACATCAGCAAGCCATATGAGCCGCGCTTTATATGAGTTCAACGCAGCAGGCATTAAACCCTTCCCTGCGCCAACCAACTTCTTAGCGACAGATGAAATTAATCAAGCATGGGATAAATACGCGCCAAAAGCCCGTTATTTAGAGCAAACCGAAATATTTTGGCATGAGTTTTTAGGCAGTATATGGCAACGACTGCGTGATACCGTTGGACAAACTCCGATGGTCGATCCAGAGCCATCAACCACCAATTAAAGCATGGTTAAAACGGTAAAAAATAAAAAAGGAGAGCAAGGTTGCTCTCCTTTTTTATTTTATTAGATTTGTCTAGATTTTGGTTTGAACGAAATGGAACGCAAAAACTAGTCGCCTGCGAACATATACCCCTCACCATGAACCGTAACAAAAATTTGTGGGTTCTTAGGATCAAACTCCATTTTTGCGCGCATGCGTCGAATAAGTACATCAATGGTGCGGTCGTTTGGCGCATCAACACGATGGCTGATCATGTTTAATATACGCTCTCGACTCAACACCTGATTTGGGTAAGAAGACAACGCTACCAACAACTCATACTCGGCTTTGGTCAGTTTAACGGGCTCATCATTGCGACTTAAAGCTCGACGCTGAATATCAAACGTCCACTCCCCAAAACGAACGATATGCTGTTCGTCTTTCGCGTTTGCCGTCTTGTTCGATCCTTGTCGAGCCGTTGAAATCCGCCACAGCAGGTTTTTGACTCGAACTAATAACTCTCTTAATTCAAAAGGCTTTGTTACGTAATCGTCAGCCCCCATTTCTAGGCCAACGATTTTATCTATGCTATCCGTGCGTCCTGTTACTAATATAATGCCAATATCTGATTGACTGCGTAACTCCCGGGTCAACATTAATCCATCTTCTCCCGGTAAGTTGATATCCAACATAATAAGATCGACACCATCATTTGATTGAAGCACTTCACGCATTTGTGCGCCACTCTCTGCTTCGCTGACGGTGTAGCCTTCATGTTGAAAGTAACCCACTAGTTTACTGCGGGTTACGACATCATCTTCTACGACTAATACGTGATAGCTCATTTACACCACTTTCTGTTGTGATTTACCGGATCGTATTCTATTCATAATCATTAACATTTCTAGTCATTGTTCGCCAAAAAAGCAAGATTTAACGTTTTTCTTGATTCAAAACAATCTAACGAACACCTATTAACAACTGCATATATTTCAGCATAAATCGTCACAAACATAGTTACTGCTATTCATTTTAATTGATTACACTTATACCCATAACCTCAAACGAATTTATGATGCTCAAGAGAGTGCATTAGCAGGAGCCAAATCATGCAAGAACTTAAGGCTTTCAACGAAAAACGCGCTGAAATTTACTGGTGGTTTTCCAGTCTGTTTGCCAAAGAGTTGACAGAGAAAGAACTAGAGGCGTATCACAGCGTGGAGATAAGAGGCTTTCTATCTGGTTTGGGCGAGAACCCAGCCCTGAAGCCCGCAGTCGATACATTGACTGATGCTCTGAATCGGTTGCAAGTGCGTCACGATGCTCAGTTGGAGCTAGCCGCAGATTTCTGTGAGCTGTTTTTGAAAACACACAAGCACGGTGCACTTCCCTACGCTTCTATGTACATCGGTAGCTCTGGATTACTTAATGATAAACCAGCAGAAGAGATGGAAAGATTAATGGCAGAATTTGGCGTACAGGTGGATGCTAGCTTAAATGAACCCGCAGATCACTTGGCCGTAGAGCTCGACTTTTTAGGCAACATGATCATTCGTTCCAACGAGTTTGAACAAGAAAAGCACATGGAAGAAGCTTTCCTAAAACAAAATGACTTTATTCAAAACCAGTTGATGACATGGCTACCCCAATTCGGTAAAAAGTGCTACCAGCTTGATGAGTTCGGCTTTTATTCCAGTGTGACTCAGTTGCTCATTGCATTTTGTAAACTGGACAGTGGTTATCTGATTGGAGAATAATTATAGCTAATCGTTGTTCTCTGCAAAATTGTGACTTCAAATACACTAAACTGTTGTCTAAAGCATTGCCTGACTGGTGACATCGGGATAAAATGTGAGCGCAAACGATTACATATATTATTTACATGCAAACCGCTCATTTCAGCGGTTTTTGTGTTTTTTGGTTCAATGACTTTCCGTAAATGAAAACAGACAAGGATCATTGAACTCCGCTACTAAAAGCCTTTACCAATAATAGAATAACCAATAATCAACGCGATCTACTCGCTCGTGGTGCGTATTTATTACATGCAATAAAGTGAATGCAAGCACTTTCGCGCAGCCGGTTTTCTCCACTAAGGTATAATCATAGTAGCTCGATACAGGACACTATTTATGGCCACTATAAAAGACGTCGCTCGCTTAGCCGGCGTTTCAACCACTACAGTTTCGCACGTTATCAATAAAACGCGCTTTGTTGCAGAAGCAACTCAAGAAAAAGTCATGAAAGCGGTTGATGAGTTAAATTATGCCCCTAGTGCGGTAGCTCGTAGCTTAAAATGTAATTCAACCAGAACCATCGGTATGTTGGTGACTCAGTCAACCAACTTATTCTTCTCTGAAGTCATTGATGGTGTTGAGAGTTACTGTTACCGACAAGGTTATACTCTGATTTTATGTAACACAGGTGGCATATACGAAAAACAACGTGACTATATTCGTATGTTGGCAGAAAAGCGTGTTGATGGCATCTTGGTTATGTGCTCCGATTTAACCGAAGAGCTAAAAGAGATGCTTGACCGTCATGCTGATATTCCAAAGGTGGTCATGGATTGGGGGCCAGAGAGCTCTCAAGCAGATAAAATCATGGATAACTCAGAGGAAGGTGGTTACATAGCAACTAAGTACCTAATCGATAATGGTCATACTGATATTGCGTGTTTAAGTGGTCACTTTGAAAAACTGGCTTGTAAGGAACGTATTCTAGGTTTCCGTCGTGCTATGGCTGAAGCTGATCTCCCTGTAAACGAGGATTGGATTCTAGAAGGTAACTTTGAATGTGACACTGCCGTATTGGTTGCCGATCAGATCACCGCTATGAAAAAGCGTCCAACAGCGGTCTTTTGCTTCAACGATACAATGGCACTTGGTTTAATGAGCCGATTACAACAAAATGGCATTTCAGTGCCAGATGATATTTCTGTTGTGGGCTATGACAATATTGAGCTGGCAGAGTATTTCTCACCACCACTTACAACCATTCACCAGCCTAAGCGCCGTGTTGGTAAAAATGCGTTCGAAATTCTGCTTGAGCGAATTAAAGATAAAGAGCATGAGAAGCGAATTTTTGAAATGCAGCCTGAGCTGGTCATCCGCAATACGGTTAAAAAACTCAACTGAGTAAAATAGTCTAACAAATAAGCACCTGCGCAAGGTGCTTATTTTTTTCTTAAAAATAACATTTATTAAACCCCCATCTAACTTTTCACAAAACCTCACAAAATAACTCTTTGTTTTATTGTCACTTAATGCAATAAAAGCGTTCTCTTGTTGTGTTAATTGACCACATCAGATAATAAGAATCATAATGCATAATTACGCATTATTTACTGAACGAACATCACACTTTATGAGCTGAAATGTGATATTGATTCAATATCCACAGTATTCTGAAAATGTCACGCACAGGGCAAACCATTTGAAAGAATGGGACGCAAAGCTTCCGGCCTGAACCCTATTTTTTAGTGGAAGGTAGCGGGGTTGCCGATGGCAAATATGCATATAATGAGTTTACCCTTTAATGACATTGTTACTACATGCATTTGCTAATCTCTCGGACCTGATTTTTGGTGGCGTAATATGAATTACACCGAGATAAGACATCATGGATAAACCAATACTCAAAGACTCAATGAAGCTGTTTGAGGCACTTGGCACGATCAAATCGCGCTCAATGTTTGGCGGCTTCGGGCTGTTCGCAGATGAGACTATGTTTGCTCTAGTAGTGAACAATCAGCTTCATATACGAGCAGACCAGCAGTCCTGTTCTCAGTTCGAGAAACAAGGACTAAAACCGTACGTATATAAAAAGCGTGGCTTTCCCGTTGTTACTAAATACTATGCTATTTCTAATGATTTATGGGAATCTCGTGAACGTTTATTGGACGTTGCGCAACAATCTCTTAAATGCGCAAAGTTGGAAAAAGTCGAGCAAGCCAATACCAAACCAACGCGGTTAAAAGACTTACCTAACCTTCGGTTAGCAACAGAGCGAATGTTGAAAAAAGCCGGAATTAAATCCGTAGAACAGCTCGAAGAAGAAGGCGCATTAAACGCATATAAAGCAATCCAAGATACGCACAGCACCTCTGTAAGTATCGAACTACTCTGGGCTTTAGAAGGCGCGATTAATGGTACTCACTGGAGCGTGGTTCCGCAAACTCGTCGGGATGAACTAAAAAGCCAACTTCAGTAACGTCCGTTTTCAAGTATCATCAAACCGCAGTTTTATCTGCGGTTTTTTTTGAAATTTTTTCCTCTCTTAACCTGTCTATAGATTTTGTGATATCTAAGTGGAACTGCATAATGGATAAAAAAAAGATCGTCGGGTTAATCCTTGTTACTGTCATCGTAATCTTAGCGACATACTTTAGCCCCTATTTGACCTTAGAAAATGCCAAAGCCCAGCAAGCCGATTTAAACGCTTATATTGATAAAAACTTCATCTTGGCAGCGGCGGTGTACTTCTTCACCTATATTGTCGTTACTGCTTTATCGATTCCTGGCGCCGCGGTGGTCACCTTACTCGGTGCAGCACTTTTTGGTTTTTGGTCAAGTTTGTTGCTAGTCTCTTTTGCCAGTACGATTGGAGCGACAGTGGCGTTTCTGAGTAGCCGCTATTTGCTGCAAGAGTGGGTACAAAATAAATTCGGCAAAAAACTCGAGGCCATTAACAATGGTGTCAAAAAAGACGGTTCGTTCTATCTGTTGTCGCTGCGTTTGATTCCGGTATTTCCTTTTTTCTTAATCAACCTTTTAATGGGGCTAACGCCGATGTCAGTCGGCCGATTCTACCTGATAAGCCAAATAGGTATGCTACCTGGAACCGCCGTATACCTAAATGCAGGTACCCAATTAGCTCGCATTGAAAGCCTCTCCGATGCCGCGTCGCCCTCCATATTAGCCTCTTTGGCTTTACTTGGGTTGTTTCCTATCATCATTAAGTGGGTAATGATGAGGTTCATGCCCAACATTCAAAGCAAGAGAAATAATACTTAATGAAGATATTTATCGCTAAGAATCCAGCTGAAGCCCATATTGTCTGCGAGTTGCTAAAAGCAGAGCAGGTATGTTGTGAGGTACGTGGAGAGGGGATCTTTGGGTTAAAGGGTGAATTGCCCTTTGGGGAAGACACGGATCCTTATGTTTGGTTGTTGAATCCAGAGCAACACCGCCAGGCAGCGATAATTATTGAAGGCTATGAAAAGCAAACGCAACCAAACGTATTTCCGGATTGGCAATGCCCTCATTGCTTAGAGAACAATGAAGGGCAATTCGGTGCTTGTTGGCGGTGTGGGTATCACATTGATGGAAGGGACTAGGTATTAGGGTCCTAGGTCCTAGGTTCTAGGCCCTAGAAAAAGATTACTGATTACTGATTACTGATTACTGATTACTGATTACTGATTACTGAAATTTATCCCATGCATTCAGCTTGTCAACGTCATGCCAGCGAGCTCAATCGTGACGCTATTCTGTATTCCCTAAAATACAACACACCAATCCCAATACGAGAATACTGAAGCTTCGAGTATCTCCCCCTCTAGGATCCTAGGACCTTACTAGTTAAGCCATTAAGCTTTGTCGCTTTATGAATTCAATGGAATGTTGATTAAAATCGTCTGGTCGCTCAACATTACAAACATGCCCACAGTTAGGAATTTCACGAAGTACGCTTAACTTATGTGCTGCAACCATTTCTTTAACAGGTTTAATGAACATATAGTCCCTATCCCCCATCAAGTATAGTGTTGGTATTGGCAACTCTCTGTCTTTGAAATACTTCATTAATGGGTTCACATCCGCCGCTAATACAAACCAACGTTTGAACTCTTTTTGACAAAGTTTCTTAGCTTCTCGAATAAATAGATGCCTCGATTCACGTTGATTCCTCTGTGGCATCACAACATAAGCAAATAACTTATATAACCACATATAAGGTAAGATGTGCTTGCAGAAGTTTCCTGACTTCACCAGAATTTGCGAGCGTGTATTCAACCGAGTCACGGCACCACCTAGCACCATTGAGCTGACCCTTTCTGTCGCAAGCTCTGCTAGGTTGCGCACAATGATGGTACCCAATGACATACCAACAAAATGCGCCGACTGGATCTTTAAGTGGTCCAACACCTGTAAAATATCTTGCGTCACTTCAGTAAAGGTATAGCGGCTGGTGATCAACTCTTTAAGCAGTTTATTTGACTTTCCATGCCCTCTTAGATCGATAAGTAACAAATTAAAATGCTGCTTATACGCCTTAATTTGCTTAAACCATATCGAAGAGCTGCCTCCTGCACCGTGCACAAATACAACCCACTCATTGCTGGTAGGATGTAAATAGGTTTTATGAAAGAGTAGCGCTTGAGTCATATTCCAACATGAAATGTAATGTTACTAAGTACGGTCGGCAATCCTACCACACTCCGGTGAGTCGACATAATCAAGGCACCAATTTTGGTGCCTTAGTTACCATTTAATTGCGCTTGGGTAACGCCTAAGTAAGTCTAGACGAATGTAACGCAGAGTGATAGAGCTGCAAATATTGTTCTGCGGCTTTTCGCCAACAAAAATCTTTTTGCATCGCGTAAAGCTGCATACGTTTCATCTCTTCGTGATCTTGTACATACAGTAACAAGGCTCTTAACATCGTAAGTAACAGAGCTTGTGGGGTAGGATCATAGAAGACAAAACCCGTCGCTTCTGCACGATTGACATCATAATCAACCACACTGTCTTTTAGCCCACCGACACCACGTACGATTGGCAACGTCCCATAAGCCATGCTGTAAATCTGGTTCAGTCCACAAGGCTCAAATTCAGACGGCATTAAGAAGAAGTCAATGCCGGCTTCAACCAAGTGAGAAAGCTCATTATCATACGCTTCAACAAAGACGAACTTATCGGAATGTTTCGCTGCCGCCTCGTCCAATTGCGCGGCCAGTACGGGATCGCCTGTACCGACGATAACCAACTGCACATCGTGCTTAAGAAAGTCTTCCAAAGCCGGGAGTAGATAGTGAACACCTTTTTGCGTCGTCAGACGACATACCATGCCGAACATGGCACAGTCTCGCTCTTCTAACCCAAGGCGTTGCTGTAATACCCTTTTGGAAGCAAGTTTGCCATCACTCATACTTTGATGGTTCGCTTGATAATTCAGCGGTAGAAAGCCATCGGTTTCAGGATTCCACGCACTATAATCACAACCATTGAGAATCCCCACCAAGTCATTCGCGCGATGTTGGAATTCCCAAGCCATGCCATGACTGCCAAGTTCCGTTTTCAACTCTTCAGCGTATGTTGGACTTACTGCGTTGATCTTATCCGCATTCATCACACCCGCTTTCAGCATAGTGATGTGTGTGGCGCTAATCGCAGCGTCTGGAACATTTCGACTATGAAACTCAGGCAAACATTGAACATCATCGTAGCTAAACACGCCTTTAAATACCGCATTATGTATTGAAAGCACGCTGTGCGTATTGATGAAGAATGGATCCGCGTCATAACGATGTTTGAGAAGAAAAGGGACCAACCCTGTATGCCAATCGTTGGCATGAACAATATCTGGACGAAAATCCAATTTTGGCAGCATATCCAAGCAAGCAGCACTAAAAAACGCAAAGCGCTCGCCGTTATCAGGATAAGCTTGATTATTTTCCGCGTACATAGACGGGCGATTGAAATACGGCTCACAGTCTATTAAATAAACAGGTACGTCACCCAAAAACAACCTCAGTACACGATATTCTGTGTGTGGCCATGAGGTGAGCTTTGTTTCTAACATCACCTCTGCATCACCTAGCCTTTCGATACCTTTGTACGCTGGAATAGTAATACGTACGTCTTGCTGAAGACCGTGAAGCGCTTCTGGCAGTGCCTTGGCTACATCAGCCAAGCCACCGCTTTTAATCAATCCTTCGACTTCAGACGCTACGAACAGTATAGACAAGTCGTTAGTAGCCAACTTTTGCTCCTTTAGGAACGACTACGATACCGTCATCTGACACATGGAAGTGTTTTTTATCTTCTTGAAGATTCACCCCAATTTGTGTGCCAGGTGCAATATCAGCGTTCTTATCCACTATGACACGACGTAAAACGCAGCCTTCACCGACTTTCACGTCTCCTAGGAGTATACATTCGCTGATATCGCAAGCAGATGCAATATTACTACGGAAACCAAGCACAGATTTTTCGATACGAGAACCACGCACATAGCTGCCGTTACATACTAAGCTATCGATGATTTGTACTCTTCCATTATCCGAATCTGTAAATGTCGCTGGTGGCAGCGGCGGATAATAAGTATGCAGAGGCCACTTACGGTTGTAGAGTGAAAAAGGCGCATCTTTCTCTAGCAGATCCATGTGGGCTTCCCAGTACGCATCGATGGTACCGACATCTCGCCAATAAACTTCTTCTCTTTCACCGGTGATTTTGTTGGTACTGAAGTCATAAACGAACACATCGCCACGAGGGAACATTTTAGGAATGATGTCTTTACCGAAGTCGTGCGATGAGTCTTCGTTGTCCGCATCTTCCTCGAGTTCAGAAAACAGAGCGTTCGCTTCGAAGACATAGTTACCCATAGATACCAGTGCAAACTCGGGATCGCCTGGGATCGATTTTGGGTTGGCTGGTTTTTCTTCAAAGCCAATCATTCGACCTTCACTGTCCACTTCAATCACACCAAACTGAGAGGCTTCTCGTAGCGGCATGCGTAAAGCAGATACCGTTAGTGATGCGCCTTTGTCAGTATGGAAATCAATCATCTGCTTAATATCCATCTTGTAGATATGGTCTGAACCAAAGATGCACACTTGATCCGGCTCTTCGAGTTGCATAAATCGAAGGTTCTGATAGATGGCGTCAGCCGTTCCTTCGTACCATCGTTTGCCAGTACGCATTTGAGCAGGAATTGGATCGATAAATCGGTCAGTAATACCGTTAATATTCCAACCTTTTTTTAAGTGGTGGAAAAGCGATTGGGATTTAAATTGAGTGAGGACATAAATGCGCATTAAATCAGCATTTACAAAGTTGTTAAGAGCGAAATCAATCAGTCGATAACTTCCGCCAAAGGGAACCGAGGGTTTACTGCGAGATTCCGTTAAAGGTCTCAATCGAGAACCTTCACCGCCAGCAAGAATCATACCCAATACACCAGCCATTTGTTGTCTCCATGTCATTATAGCTTGTCATTGATATTCACCATATGAGTACTGCTTTGGGGAGTAAGGTGAATACCCTGTTATTATTGCGATTGTTATTGTTATTGCTATTACAACAACGTTGAACGTACCTCAGCAGGCACCTAAACGCATGTTGCTTATTCTCTGAATCAACATCCAAATTTTTTATTGTCGATTATTGGCTTTTGAGATGTCGGAAAATGTGTTTTATTGCATCCTTTGTGTAACAAACTATCCAAAATGTACAATAATTACAATTTTTGATGGGCAAATTTGTACGCTAAACAGAATATTATCACCCAACACGATATGCAGGTCACATAAGATGAGCCGAGGTATCACAAGGTGAAAACAATCTACAAACCGAATGACTACACTTTAGATTCAACTTGCAACCAAACAAAATTAGAGCTTTAATTCGGTTATCAAAAAAATACATCTTCGCCAACCTTTACTGCTCTTTTTCTTTATCTATATATAAGATTAGCACTGATAGCGATTGATACACCTCAAACATGTTAAAACATTATTATGCTTTAACTTTTTAAAAGTATATTTATAAATTTTAATAATAATAAAAGCATTAAATATCATATCGTTATACACATAAATCACTTAAGTACTAGCGAAACGCTAAGCAAAACCACTTATTTTATTTTTAGAATTAATCTCCTAAAATGTGATGAATACCCACCTTCGAAGATAAGAGTTGATCACTCAAAGACTAGCGCTTGGATATGACTATTAAATGACTGAGGACAATCTAAAGGTTTGCAAGTGATTCAAAAAATGGTTTCCACCCGCAGCAGTCATCTTCTTGTGAGGATAGGATTTGAACATCATCGCTTAGACAACAACGATAAAAAAATAGGGCAGCGATATCGCTGCCCTAATAATTGGGCGTTCAAATAGCCCTAATATTGAATGTAGTGTTTACGCTTTCGCTTTTTTACGCTTATCGGTGATTTCCCATTTACCTTCAACGTACAGAGCAGTCCAACCACTTGGCTTACCGTCTTCCTCTGAGCGAACATAGTTTTCTTTCGTCTTGCGGCTGAAGCGGACGACAGTCGGACGACCATCTGGATCTTCTTGCGGCGCAGTAGCGAGGTATTTGAACTTCTCAGGAAGACGTTCTTCATATTGTGCTAATTCAGCGACCAAAGGAGCACGAGTTTCACGAGATTTCGGGAAGTTACTCGCAGCCATAAACAGCCCAGATGCGCCATCGCGCAGAACGAAGTACGCGTCCGAGTTTTCGCAAGGTAACTCAGGGAAATGTACCGGATCTTCTTTTGGCGGCGCGACTTCACCGTTTCTTAGGATTTTACGCGTGTTTTTACAGGTTTCGCTGGTACAGTCCATGTATTTACCAAACCGACCATTCTTAAGCACCATATCTGAACCACATTTGTCACATTCGACAACAGGTCCATCGTAACCTTTGACTTTGAACTCGCCATATTCGACAACATAGCCTTCACAGTTCGGGTTATTACCACAAACGTGCATCTTACGTTTATCATCGATTAAGTAGGCGTCCATCGCTGTTTCACAAATTGGACAACGCTTTTTCGCACGTAGCGCGGCCGTTTCAACATCTTCCTCGAGGACATTAATAACACCCTCTTCGTCACCTAAGTTGATGGTGGTTTTACAACGCTCTTTCGGTGGTAGTGCATAGCCAGAACAGCCAAGGAACACTCCAGTAGAGGCCGTACGAATTCCCATTGGGCGACCACATGTCGGACATTCGATATCCGTCATGACAATATGGTTGAGTTTCATGCCGCCTTCAGATTCATCAAGCTCGGCTTTTTCAAGGTCACCGGTAAAGTCACTGAAGAAATTATCCAGTACCGCTTTCCAATTCACCTCACCTTCTGCGATTTGGTCGAGTTTTTGTTCCATTCGCGCAGTAAAGTCGTAGTTCATTAAATCATTGAAACTGCTGTCGAGACGATCGGTGACGATTTCACCCATTTTCTCAGCATAGAATCGACGTTGATCGACTTTTACGTAACCGCGATCCTGAATTGTGGAAATGATAGACGCGTAAGTTGACGGACGGCCAATCCCTCGTTTTTCCAACTCTTTAACCAATGCCGCTTCAGTAAAACGCGCTGGAGGCTTGGTAAAGTGCTGTTTTGGTTCGAGTGATTCTAGGTTCAACTTATCACCTAATTGCACTGCAGGAAGGATTGTATCTTCGTTTTTACCCATTGGACGTTGTACTCGCGTCCAACCATCAAATTTAAGGATACGGCCTTTTGCCTTAAGCGTATACTCATCGGCTTTTACGCTGATGGTTGTAGAATCATATTCCGCTGGCGTCATCTGACAGGCCACAAATTGATTCCAAATTAACGCATACAGTTTGTGCGCATCTGAATCAACACCTTGAAGATCTTCTGCTTTCACATCAACACTTGAAGGACGAATCGCTTCGTGCGCTTCTTGAGCCCCTTCTTTGCTACCGTACGTCAAGGGTTTCGCGGGCAGGTACTTACCACCAAACTCGGAACCGATAAAATCACGTACAGCGTCAACAGCCTCAGAACTTAAGTTTGTTGAGTCTGTACGCATATAGGTAATGTAACCCGCTTCGTACAAGCGCTGTGCCAGCATCATGGTCTTTTTAACGCCATAGCCTAAACGCGTACTCGCGGCTTGCTGCAACGTTGATGTTATATAAGGCGCGGATGGCTTACTTTTTGTTGGGCGGTCTTCACGTTTACAAACTTCGTAGCTCGCGTTTTCCAACACAGACATCGCGGCTTTAGTTTCAGTTTCGTTAACAGGCTTGAACGCCACTCCGTCTTTTTGTGCGACAAGAAGTTTGAAGTCCGATTTATCTTTAGTCTTAGTATTGGCGTGAATGTCCCAAAACTCTTCTGGTACAAACGCATTGATTTCGCGCTCACGCTCGACCAGCAATTTTACTGCAACCGACTGCACACGACCTGCTGAGAGTCCGCGTGCGACTTTTTTCCATAACAGTGGAGACACCATGAAGCCCACCACTCGGTCCATAAATCGGCGCGCTTGCTGGGCATTAACCCCATCCATATTCAACTCACCAGGTGTCTGGAAAGCTTGTTGGATAGCATTTTTCGTAATTTCGTTAAATACGACTCGCTTGTATCGCTCTTCATCGCCACCGATGATCTCACGAAGGTGCCATGCGATTGCTTCCCCTTCGCGGTCCAAATCGGTTGCGAGATAAACGCAATCAGCGTCTTTGGCGAGTTTTTGTAGTTCATTGACGACTTTTTCTTTACCCGGAAGGATTTGGTAGTTCGCTTCCCAGTCATGATATGGGTTAATCCCCATTTTTTTGATCAGTGCTTTACGGTCTTTTTCTTTTTTAACACGTGCTTTTTCTTCAGCGCTCATCCCTTTTGTCGAGATGGCAGGCGCTTTTTTCTCACCAGTGCTTTGACCAGCCGTAGGCAGATCACGAACATGACCAACACTAGACTTAACAATAAAGTCTTTACCAAGGTACTTATTTATTGTCTTTGCCTTGGCCGGTGACTCCACTATAACGAGTGATTTACCCATAACTGACTCTAACGTCCTTCATAAAAATGCAGGTAAAAACCCCAACTAAAGAGTTTTCCGCATGCTGTTCTATTACATTGCTTCTTTTTTTACTATTGTGCGAGATGAAAAGAAGATCAACTGGTTTTTTTGAAATTAAGCTCCAATTGGTTGACAATTCATCGTCTCTATATACCTAAATAACCTCAAAACACACGGTTTGACAGGGGTGACGTGGTTTAAGTCGCAAACTGACCCAAATTGGAATTTTCTTCGAGCTGACGCAAGATTGCTGCACTAACACCAATACCTGAGGTCACTGGCACTTTGAAGTCACTTAGGTATCTCTGAAAGACATATTGTGAAAGGTACTGATGCTGCCATCTAAACAGGCAAAGTTTATCACTGCTAATCCAATGCGATAAAGTTTGTTATGCATCACAAAATATTTTCCTGTCCTATAACGCCAAATAGATTTAAAGTGCTCACCTCAGCGAAAATGACTTAGCTTGCTTAGATATTGGCAACCATTGAGAGTCATTCGGGTGTAGACATTATAATCAATGACGGGGAAGTTATGTCCGAGAAAAAGTTTATTGAAGAGTTTGATCTTCTGCTAATCGCGAACCAAATCATTCAAGAACACGATGATTATATCGAAGGAATGCGTACAACGAGTGTTGAGGAAAAAGATGACGTTCTTGTTTTTAAAGGGGAATACTTCCTTGATGAAAAAGGACTGCCAACAACCAACACAACGGCTGTATTCAACATGTTTAAGTATCTAGCCCATCATCTGTCAAAAGAGTTTACGCTCACGCGTTGACATAAAACAAAGACAACCAATAAAAAAGCCAGAACGTTCTTTACACTCTGGCTATTTTTACTTTTTCCAATTTCAACAATTAGCAGCTGAGTGATTGCAATTTATCGAAGAAGTCTGGAAAAGTTTTCGAGGTACATTTAGGGTCGTTAATGGTCACAGGCGTATCGCTTAACGCGATCAGTGCAAAGCACATCGCCATACGGTGATCATCATAAGTGTCAATGGCCGCGTGTTTTAACTGAGACACTGGCTTCACGATGATATAGTCTTCACCTTCTTCCACTTCTGCACCGATTTTGCGTAATTCTGTCGCCATCGCCGACAAACGATCAGTTTCTTTTACTCGCCAGTTATACACATTTCTGATCGCCGTTGTACCTTGTGCAAACACGGCGGTGGTCGCAATGGTCATTGCAGCATCAGGAATGTGGTTGTAGTCCATATCAATGCCTTTGAGCTGACCAGCACGTGCGATAACGTAGTCATCACCCCACTCAATTTCTGCGCCCATTTTTTCTAAAGCATCCGCAAACTGAATATCGCCTTGAATACTGTTTTTGCCAATACCAGTGACTTTTACTTCGCCACCTTTAATCGCACCAGCGGCCAAAAAGTAGGAAGCAGAAGAAGCATCACCTTCCACCAAAAAATCACCAGGAGCAATATAGTGCTGACCAGAAGGAATGACAAACTCTTGGTAGTCGTTGTTAATCACATTGACACCAAATTGCTTCATAATATGCAGCGTAATATCAATGTAAGGTTTAGAAACTAACTCACCTTCGATATGAATTCTAACTTCACCTTCCGCCAGTGGTGCAGACATCAAAAACGCGGTTAGGAATTGACTAGAAATCGAGCCATCAATAGATACACTTCCCGACTTTAAGCCAGTGCCGACTATTTTCAATGGTGGGTAATTTTCATTTTCTAGGTATTCAATATGAGCACCCGCTTGCTTTAGAGCTGTGACCAAATGACCGATTGGGCGCTCTTTCATTCGAGGCTCACCAGTCAGAACATACTCTCCTTCACCTAAACAAAGTGCTGCGGCTAATGGACGCATTGCCGTTCCGGCATTGCCTAAAAATAGCTCAACAGGTTCAGAAACCGAAAACGCTCGTCCTAGCCCTTCCACAACACACTCGGTTTTATCTTCCGAGAGTTGATACTGAACACCCAATGCGGATAGTGCGTTTAACATGTGGCGGATGTCATCGCTATCCAATAGGTTGGTCAGGCGAGTCGTACCTTTTGCAAGAGCAGCAAGTAACAGAGCTCGGTTAGAGACACTTTTTGATCCAGGAAGGTTTACTTCCCCGTTGATTTTACTGATAGGTTGTAACGTTAGGCTTTCCATTGAAAGTAGATAATCCTTTGTGCTCTCACACAGCATGTTTGTTGAGAGCTAAACAATTCTTCGTGAATTCAGACTAACCAAAAAGCGTAGACAAAACCAGAGTAAATCTGTGCTAATTTTTGGATAATTTCTTTCAACCCAATATTCTCTCAATACGCTAGATCAACCCTTACTCCATCATCGAAATACAAGATACGCACGTCATCGCCTTGGCTAAACAACATGTTTTTATCAACGTCTTGAATGACGTTGATAAGTTTATCCCCCTTTACTCGAATCAGCAGTTCCACCAGCTTGTACTCTATTGTATGTTGTTGCTGTCCTTGGTTTTGCGCAACAGCGGCCCCCGCTAATGCGCCAACAGCAGTGGCGACCTCTCTCCCTGTCCCACCGCCAAACTGGTTACCGACTAATCCTCCTATAGTGGCACCCAATAGGGTTTTCCAGCCATTTGCTTTGGATTGGACCACTTGTTGCTGAGTGATGTAACGGATCGTCTCAACTTTCCCATACACGACTTGATTCACTGGCTTAGCCACATTTCTTTCATAGGCTGCATTGGCGTGGAACGATAAAAACAGTATGATCACAAGACAAACGTTGAAAATATTTTTTACTTGGGTCATCAGATTTTCCTCTGGCTCTCATTTTGGTACGACTTCGTTGATGGTGTTCACTTCTTTATGGCAATTTATTTGACGGAACTTGATGCCTCGTTCAACTTCCCTTCACCGTATGACGCACTGAATGAGCCCAACGGCTTGCTGGCGTTTGGTGGTGACCTCAACCCGATGAGGATTCTAAAAGGTTATCAACAAGGGATATTTCCTTGGTATGGCCCTGGTGAACCTATATTATGGTGGAGCCCTTCTCCTCGAGCGGTATTTAATCCACTCACTTTTAGTCCCTCTAAAAGTCTTAAAAAGTTTCAACGCAAACATCAATATACTGTCACGTTGAATCAAGCTACAGAAAAGGTTATCCAGTTGTGCTCGTCGACACGTCCAATCGAAGAGACCTGGTTGAACGAAGCAATGCAAGCCTCCTACATCAAACTGGGACAACTCAACCATTGTCACTCAGTAGAAGTATGGCATGACAATGCTCTCATTGGTGGCTTATACGGTATAAGCGTGGGGCAACTATTTTGCGGCGAGTCGATGTTTAGTTTAAAGGACAATGCTTCTAAAATTGCATTGTGGTATTTGTGTGACCATTTAGCGTCAAACCACGGTCAATTAATCGATTGCCAGGTAATGAACCCTCATTTAGCATCCTTAGGCGCATTTGAGATTGAACGAGATGAGTTCATGCAAAAGCTACTATCTTTAAGAGAAAAGCAGACATTGCCCAATACGTTTAAACCACAAATATTGCGGAACTTGACCCTATGAGTACGGATATTAAGCACATTCGCATCGGATTAACTAATCAACATCCTTGCAGCTACCTACAAAACCAACAAGAACGTGTGGCGGTAGCACTGGATGACGAGTTACACAACAGTCAAAATTACCAAATTTTGCTGGCAAATGGTTTCCGTCGAAGTGGCAACACCATATACAAACCGCATTGTGAGCACTGTTCAGCATGTCAACCAATTCGAATTGCGATTCAAGACTTCACACCGACGAAAAGTCAGAAGCGGCTAATCAACAAAGCCAAGCACTTACATTGGGAAATGAAACCTCAAATGGATGATGACTGGTTTGATCTTTACAGCCGCTATATCTGCCAGCGCCATAAAAACGGCACAATGTATCCACCCAAGCGTGACGATTTTGCTCGCTTCGCCCAAACAGACTGGCTAACCACGCAATACTTACACGGTTACACTGAGGCAGGGCAATTAGTGGCAGTCGCAGTGACGGATTGCATGGATCTGTGTTCCAGTGCGTTTTACACCTTTTATGACCCCGATTTGCCAATTTCTCTGGGGACATTAGCCGTTCTTGAACAGATCAAAAACTGTCGAATCAACCAGCAGCAGTGGCTCTATTTGGGTTATCAGATTGATGAATGTCCAGCAATGAATTACAAAACACGTTTTCAGCGCCACCAAAGGCTAGTAAATCAGCGTTGGCAAGGGTAGAATACGCCACAACTTTACATAATTACTATTTAGCGGCAAAATAGCGCTCGCTAATATTGCCTAATTTCTAAAGAGGATTAAATGGCTAAAGAAGACGTAATTGAGATGCAAGGTACGGTCCTTGACACTCTACCAAACACTATGTTCCGTGTTGAACTTGAAAACGGTCACGTTGTGACTGCTCACATCTCTGGCAAGATGCGTAAGAACTACATCCGTATCTTAACGGGTGACAAAGTAACTGTAGAGATGACTCCATACGACCTGTCAAAAGGCCGCATCGTCTTCCGCGCTCGTTAATCTCTGATTTTCGGATGCAATAAAAAACGGAGCCATTGGCTCCGTTTTTTATTATCCATATTCTATACGAATCAAAATCTGCAACCTGCTCCCCTACCGAAGCACGAATAACCATTACAAATTCCAACTTTAACTCAATGAAAAAGATGCGAGTAATCGCATCTTTTTATCATGATTAAAGACCTAGAGCTTAGTGCATGGCTGCTTCTTTTTCGCTCAAGTATTCGAACTCCAGAGCGTCGTTAACCAGCGTCACTTTCACTGTCCCACCATCCACAAGGGCACCGAATAATAATTCATTGGCCAACGGTTTCTTAAGCTGCTCTTGGATAACGCGCCCCATCGGACGAGCACCCATCGCTTTGTCGTAACCTTTGTTAGCCAACCAATGACGAGCGTCCTGAGAAACTTCCATCGACACGCCACGAGCATCTAATTGGACTTGCAGTTCAACGATGAACTTATCGACAACTTGGTGGATAACGCTTTCGTCTAAGCTATTAAACCAAATAATGTTGTCCAAACGGTTACGAAACTCTGGTGTAAACACTTTCTTAATTTCAGCCATCGCATCGTGCGTGTTGTCTTGCTGGATTAAACCGATCGATTTCTTCTCAGTTTCCGCAACGCCAGCATTCGTGGTCATTACCAGAATCACATTACGGAAATCCGCTTTGCGACCATTGTTATCGGTCAAGGTACCGTTATCCATCACTTGCAGTAACAAGTTAAAGATATCTGGGTGCGCTTTCTCGATTTCATCTAACAGCACGACGGAATGCGGATGTTTGATAACCGCATCGGTTAACAAGCCACCTTGGTCATATCCTACATAACCCGGAGGCGCGCCGATTAAGCGGCTGACTGAGTGACGCTCCCCATATTCGGACATATCAAAGCGAAGCAGTTCAATACCAAGCAGTTTGGATAATTGAACTGTCACCTCTGTTTTACCCACCCCAGTAGGACCAGCAAACAAGAAGGAGCCGACTGGTTTATTATCAACGCCTAAACCAGCACGCGTCAGCTTAATGGCTTCAGACAAAGCATCAATTGCATTGTCTTGACCAAAGACTAGCATCTTCATTTTACTGTCGAGGTTCTTCAAAATATCTTTATCTGATGAAGAGACCGACTTCTCTGGAATTCGTGCCATCTTCGCAACCATGGCTTCGATATCAGCCACACCAACGGTTTTTTTACGGCGACTCGCAGGTGCTAAACGGCTACGAGCTCCCGCTTCATCGATGACATCGATAGCTTTGTCTGGTAGGTGGCGTTCATTAATATACTTGGCTGAAAGCTCCACCGCGGCTCGCAACGCTTTATTTGTGTAACGCACGGCGTGGTGAGCTTCGTACTTTGGTTTCAATCCCATCAGAATTTTTGTCGTATCATCTAGGGACGGTTCAACAACATCAATTTTTTGGAAACGACGTGAGAGCGCACGCTCTTTCTCAAAAATATTGCTGTATTCCTGATACGTTGTTGAGCCAATGCAGCGTAGCTTACCACTACTTAACAGAGGCTTAATCAAGTTCGCTGCGTCCACTTGTCCACCAGACGCTGCACCAGCGCCGATGATGGTATGAATTTCGTCAATAAACAGAATGGCGTCGTCTTCTTTCTCGAGTTGTTTCAAAATCGTTTTAAAACGTTTTTCAAAATCACCTCGATATTTGGTACCCGCAAGTAGAGAGCCAATATCAAGAGAATAGATAACACTGTTTTCAATCACTTCAGGGACTTGCCCTTCTACGATTCTCCATGCTAAGCCTTCTGCAATAGCGGTTTTACCCACGCCGGCTTCACCGACAAGCAGAGGGTTATTTTTGCGACGTCGACACAGAACTTGAATGGTTCGCTCTAGCTCTTTGTCTCGACCAATCAGTGGGTCGATATGACCTTGTTTAGCAAGTTGATTTAGATTGGTGGCAAAGCTTTCTAAGCGCTCTTCCGAGCTTCCCTCTTCAACACTATCGGAGCTAAAAGAATCTGGCGCAGACGGGTCTTCACTCGCACCCGATGCTTTTGTAATTCCGTGGGAGATAAAGTTAACAATATCGAGTCGGGAGATGTCGTTCTTCTTGAGCAAATAGGCGGCGTGAGATTCTTGTTCACTAAAAATAGCAACGAGTACATTGGCACCGGTCACTTCATTGCGACCCGACGATTGAACATGGAAGACCGCGCGTTGTAGTACACGTTGAAAGCTCAATGTTGGCTGAGTCTCTCGCGTTTCGTCGGCTTCAGGAATTAGAGGGGTTGTTTGATCAATAAAAATATCGAGTTCGTTGCGCAAAGCATCCAGATCAGCTTTGCACGCTAATAGGGCTTCCTTAGCTGCATCATTCTCTAATAATGCGAGTAGGAGGTGTTCAACAGTCATAAACTCATGTCGCTTATCACGAGCGCGAGCAAATGCACTGTTAAGGCTTGACTCTAGTTCTTTGTTTAGCATAAGTACCTCCCGAAAAAACAACTAGGGTTGTTCGAGCAAGTCTTCTTTTACGCTTGCTCCATAGTACAAAGTAACGGATGTTCGTTTTCCCTCGCGTACATCGTGACTTGCGCTACTTTGGTTTCGGCAATTTCTGCGCTGTATGTGCCACAAACTGCCTTTCCATCATAGTGGACCTTTAACATGATTTGAGTCGCCTTATCAATATCATGTGAAAAGAATCGTTCTAGTACCTCTATGACGAAATCCATAGGTGTGTAGTCATCATTATTCAGTACAACATTGTAGAGCTTTGGCGGCTGTACTTTTGTACTTTCTCGCTCCAGAAGATCAGAGTCTGGAGTGACCCATTCAAAATTTTTACTCATGGCAATTCAAAGATATCGTATCAAAGGGTTGATGGTTTCGACCTATAAAAACAATCTACCACAAGGATGAAGCTCGGTGTAGTGAGATGTAGCACCTAAATTAAACTTTGACAGATAAAGTGAACGCCCGGTACGTTTTTTCTTCTAGTAGTTTTTTCTTGTAGTAAGTGTACGGACCACTCATCTCGAAAATCAATCTACCCTTTTATAGAGACTAATCTACGTCGTCGTAGGGCGCAAATAAAAAAGCGCCCTCTTTGGCGGGAAAAGGCCTGTCTTATCTCCCCACTAACATCCTTGCTTATCCCTACAACTTTTTGGGGGATGAGTTCACATTTTTCAACATAAAATCGATAGAACTTATGAGCCACCCGCTTACCATTTAGCCAGATTATTTTTCTACTTTGGAACAGCATAGCGACATAGGTTACTTTAAAAAGAGGTCAACATGAGTATTAAGCACTGAATAATCATTAATTACAAAACTATCGTTTGCAAAATTGTTAATAATATATGCATTTTGTTGGCGATATTGTTTCAATTTGTAGCATATCACTATTGACTGTCTCAATTCATTGACTACAGTGGAAGATGTTGATGCATAAATCCTCACTCTGGGTCTGCAGGTTGAGCACCTAGCGGAAATACGGTATTAGGCATCGACTTGATGAGTTAGCACTAGCTAACAGTAGTACCAAGTAAATTCGTACTTGGGGTAGTAAAAATATCAATGCATGAGGGATGTAATAGCATGGCTACAGGTACAGTAAAGTGGTTTAACAACGCCAAAGGATTTGGTTTTATTTGTTCAGATGAAGAGGAAGGGGATATTTTTGCCCACTACTCGACCATTCAAATGGAAGGTTATCGTACTCTGAAAGCAGGTCAACAAGTTTCCTATGAGATAGAAAAAGGTCCAAAAGGCTCTCACGCTAGTGCCGTCGTGCCGATAGAAGACCAAGCTAAATAAACACATTTCGACAAACAAAATGATTGTTCTCGGGTTTCGCGGATCACCAATCGGTGGTATTGCTTTTGCTTAGAGAAGAATAAACCCGCAATACAGTAGCGGGTTTTTTTATTAGTTCTTCATTCAGCAACCAAAAGTTAAGATAAAGCACACCAATCAACGATCCATGTGCTCATCACTGATTACTTATCGATGATCGCGTTCAGAGTGTTACTAGGACGCATCAATTTGGCCGCTAAAGCGTTGTCAGGCTGGTAGTAGCCGCCTAACTCACCTTTCACACCTTGTGCATTGTTAAGCTCTGCAACGATCACTTCTTCTTGCTCGCTTAATGCTTTCGCAATGGGTGCAAACTCAGCAGCAAGATCAGTGTCTTGAGTTTGTTCAGCGAGTGCTTTAGCCCAGTATGCTGCTAGGTAGTAGTGGCTACCACGGTTATCAAGTTCACCTACTTTGCGTGATGGTGACTTGTTGTTGTCCAAGAATTCACCCGTCGCTTTATCCAACGTATCCGCCAAAACTTGTGCTTTAGCGTTACCAGTTGTCACACTCAAGTGTTCTAGCGATGCTGCCAATGCTAAGAACTCCCCTAGTGAATCCCAACGAAGGTGGTTTTCTTTTTCTACTTGTTGCACGTGCTTCGGTGCAGAACCACCAGCTCCCGTTTCAAACAAGCCACCACCGTTCATTAGCGGTACAATGGACAGCATTTTAGCAGATGTACCAAGCTCAAGGATTGGGAATAGGTCAGTGAGGTAATCACGCAATACGTTACCAGTGACAGAAATCGTATCTTGGCCCGCTTTCATACGCTCAAGTGAGTACTGACAAGCGTCTACAGGTGATAGGATCTTGATTTCTAAACCTTCTGTGTCATGTTCTGGCAGGTATGCGTTCACTTTCTTGATCAGTTCTGCATCGTGAGCACGATTTTCATCTAACCAGAATACCGCTGGCACACCAGTCGCACGCGCACGCGTCACTGCTAACTTCACCCAGTCTTGGATTGGAGCGTCTTTCACCTGACACATACGGAAGATGTCACCTTCTTCAACAGATTGTTCAAGAAGAACCTGACCAGCTGTGTCAACAACACGTACAGTGCCAGCTGCGTCTAGAATAAACGTCTTATCGTGTGAACCATACTCTTCTGCTTTTTGAGCCATTAAGCCAACGTTTGGCACACTACCCATCGTCGTTGGATCGAAAGCGCCGTGTTGTTTACAGAAGTCTATAACCGCCTGATAAATACCTGCGTAGCTACGATCAGGAATCATCGCTTTGGTGTCTTTTTGCTTACCGTCTGGTCCCCACATTTGGCCAGAAGAACGAAGCATTGCTGGCATGGATGCATCAACAATGATATCGCTTGGTACGTGTAAGTTAGTGATACCGCGATCAGAGTCAACCATCGCGAGTTCTGGCTGAGTTTCATAAACCGCTTGAAGTGCCGCTTCAATCTCAGCCTTTTGGTCTGCTGGTAGAGATTCAATTTTTGCGTAAACATCACCAATACCGTTGTTGACGTCCACACCCAGCTCTTCAAAGAGCTTGCCGTACTTATCAAACACGTCTTTGTAGTAAACTTTGACAGCATGGCCGAAAATGACTGGGTCAGACACTTTCATCATCGTTGCTTTCATGTGAAGGGAAAGCAATACGTCTTGTGCTTTCGCTTCGGCAATTTCTTTCTCAAAGAACTCAACTAATGCTTTTTTCTTCATTACAGAAGTATCAATGACTTCTTTGTCTAACAGTGGAAATGCTGGTTTTAGCTCTTTGACCGCACCATCTGCGCCAACAAATTCGATTTTTACTTCAGTTGCACCTGAGATCGTAGTCGACTTTTCACTGCCGAAGAAATCATTGTCAGACATGCTTGCAACATGTGACTTTGAATCGGCAGACCATGCGCCCATTGAGTGTGGGTTTTTCTTCGCGTAATTCTTGACAGATAACGGAGCACGACGGTCAGAGTTACCTTCACGTAGGACGGGGTTTACCGCACTGCCTTTGATCTTATCGTAAGCGGCTTTGATCGCTTTCTCTTCGTAAGTGCTCGGTTCGTCAGGGTAGTTAGGTAGATCGTAACCTTTCGCCTGTAGCTCTTTAATTGCCGCTCGTAGTTGTGGAATCGATGCTGAAATATTTGGTAGCTTAATGATATTTGCTTCTGGCGTTTTAGCCAGTTCGCCAAGCTCAGTTAACGCATCACCGATACGTTGCTCTTCTTTTAGGTGCTCTGGGAAGCTGGCGATGATACGACCTGCAAGTGAAATATCACGAGTATCTACGTTGATGCCCGAGGACGCAGTAAACGATTGGATAATTGGTAACAGTGAGTAAGTTGCTAGCGCCGGTGCTTCATCAGTAATGGTGTAGATAATTGTAGGCTTTTCTGTAGGCATGAAATTTCCCTATATTTTTTTAATCAACTGGTTGGTTGATCAACTCAGCGTCTGAGTTGGTGAAATTGGCGCATTGAAATACGTTAGTGGTGCGTTTCTCCTCGCTAACGCTACATGCGTTGCACTCTTCGTTGTAGTGATTCTGAATCCTTGAGTGCCGTTATATAATTAAACAATTGTCACGAAATAGTCTATCATTTCGTGCGTTTTGTAAGTTTTAGGCGCGCAAATGATATCTGATCATAAGGAAATTTAAAACTTTCAAACACAGTTCATTTACATTTTTGCAGGGTAGTTAACATGTCATCTCGTACTGGCCAAAGAAAAGGCCACCGCACGAACCAGCCAAAAGCAGAGCATTTAAAACGTTCCGGACACCAAAGCCGTTCAGAAACACAAACAAAACACCGTAGACGGGCTACCCGCACTGGCACAACAAACAAACCACGTATTGCTCCAAAAGATCGCAAAGTGATTGTGTTTAATAAGCCCTACGACACATTGAGTCAGTTTACCGATGGTCAAGGTCGTAAAACTTTATCGGACTTTATCCCGGTGAAAGATGTTTACGCGGCAGGTCGATTAGACCGCGACAGTGAAGGCTTAATGATCTTGACCAATGACGGTATTTTGCAAGCCAAGATCACACAACCTGAATCGAAATCGCCTAAAACCTATTGGGTTCAGGTCGATGGTGCGCCTCAAGAGCAAGATCTAGATAGATTACGCGAAGGTGTGGAGCTCAAAGACGGCATGACCTTGCCTGCCAAAGTTGAAGTGATGGCTGAACCCAATATTTGGCCAAGAACACCTCCCGTGCGCTTTCGAGCCAATATTCCTACTACCTGGTTGGCAATAACGATTATTGAAGGAAGAAACCGCCAAGTCCGCCGTATGACAGCCCACATAGGTTTCCCTACTCTACGACTAATACGTTACTCCATGGGTGACGTTACTTTGGGGGCTCTAAAGCCTGGGGAATGGAAAGAGATAGCGCTTTAGGCTAGCTTCTATATCGAAAAAGCCAGCCGCTAACGCAACTGGCTTGTTAAAATTAGATTTACGAATGAGGCCGAGAATATTACTGCTGATCAACCAACCACTTACGAAACGCTTTACGCTCTGATGGCGACAGTTTTAAATACGACATTTTCGATTTTTGCATATTCAGGCTATCTTGAGCGGCAGATTGAGTTGCTTGTTGAGTGCCATTGGCGATACTCGTTGCCACCACTGGTGCACTGGCAGTGCCCGCGAAACCGATGCCATTGGCTGCGTTGTAAATCGCCAGTTGTTCGTCAAGATTAGAGTACGGAAACGTACCCTTCTTACCCACCATTTTGACTTGTTCATAATTTACATCACTGTCATTCAGGCTGACATTCCAATCAATCGTATCACCTTCAAACACTCTTCGAGCTTGCAGTACATCGTTCAGTTGTGGGCCATCGATTTCCAGCTCGCCGCCATCAACATCCAAAGTAAGAATGTATGGTGCTGAGGTAAAGTTACCACGCTGATCGCCCCGACCCACCATCTTATTCATACGCAACACGATTTGGTTTGCTCCCGTTGCCAGCATGATCGGTGCATCCATCTGTTTTGCATCTTGGCTGTTAATAAATAGTACCTCAACCCCTTGAGCTGCATCCAGCTCCGTCAACAAATCCGTATTTGCATATGCATTCGGCAAACTCAATGCGGAAAGCGTCATTAAAATCGAAGTCCAAATTGTGCGTTTCATGATTTAACCCTTTTTTCTATTAAGCTTTATACCCAAACAACCTCAAGGTTTCGCTAACGCTACGCGTTACATACCTACTTATTACGTTGTAAATTCAACATTTGAGCTCAGTTGGGTATAACGCTTACAGTGCATCTATATAATCAAAAAGGCCGCATAAAGCGACCTTTTATTTACATTCAACTTGATATCAAGTGATTAGAATGTGTAGTACATACCTGCAACAAAACCGTCAGCTTCAACTTTGTTGTTGTCGTCAGCTTTGTTCTCAACGTCAGAGTATTCTGCAAACGCTAGGATGTTGCTAGATACTGCGTAATCAGCACCCAACGTGTAGTAGTTGATCTCTTCGTCGTTATCACCGTCAGTGAAGCCGAATGAAGTGTATAGACGTGCTTTGTCAAGTTTGTAGTCAAGAGCAGCAGAGATTGTATCTAGATCTGAAGCACCGTCGATATTTTCGAATACGTAGTTTACTGCAGCGCCGAAGTTACCTAGAGTAAGACCCGCTTTAGCACCCATGATCTGATGATCATCACCTTTGCCACGGTTGCCTTGGTCTTGGTAAGTTGCACCTAGTTTAAATGCATCGTTGAATGCGTATTCAGCAGACACACCGTACGCTACATCTTCATCTTCGTTTGAAGATAGGTAAGAGTCAGCGATTAACTTAAGACCACCAGTAGTGTACTTCATAGAGATAGCGTGACCAGCAGACTCTAGAGAGCTTACGAAGTCATCCATGTAGCCAAAGCCTTCGTTTGTGTTATCTAGCGTGATTGCGTCTAGAGAGTCACCGAAGTCACCGACTTCACCCGCAGCGATACCGAAGTTGTCACCGATATTGAAACCGAAGTAAAGGTCATCAGTTTTCATTGACTGGTCATCATCAATAATGCCTTCCCAGCCGTTAAAGCCGTTGCCGTTTTCAATTTCGAAAGAACCGAATGCACTTACGCCTTCGCTTAGCTTGTGAGTAGCATCAACTTGGATTTTTGCCCATAGGTCTACATCAAGATCTGAAGTGTTTTTAGTCTTCACACCTGCTGCTGTAGTTGTTGATTCAGCAGTACTTAGGTAAGTATCGATTTCACCTTTTACGTTGAATGCTGTAGTGCCGTCATCGTAGATGTTGCCTGCTGCAAGCGCAGAAGTAGAAACAGTTGCAACTGCTAATGCTAATAGAGTCTTTTTCATAATTAATCCACTGCCTTTTCTTAGTTCGGGATATCCTTTTCCGGTTCCCTTTTTTTATTTATCTAGGTAATGACCTTTAACTATTTGTTAAAACAATTCATTCCTAGAATCTGCGGATAAGATTGCAAGAGATTATTCTGGCTGTCAAATTTTATAAATCAGAACATAAAAAAACAAAAAAATCTTATTTTTCATAAAGATAAAAACAAACTCACACTGCAGAGGGCTAACTTATGAGCAGTTTTCTCAATTTTTAAAAATTTAATCACACGGAACAAATTAGAATATTTCACTAAAAAACAGAAAAAAAATAAAACCTTAAAACACAAAACCCCAACAACATGCGGCATGTGAAGTTTTATATTTTTCACACAGTGAAATTATATCAATTCTTGGAAGGTTCAATATTTTTTTGTGAACAAGATCGACATTATCCAGAAAAGCATTCAATTTTGTGAACTACAGAACATCTAGTGATGTGTGCTACTATGCGCCTCTAACGCATTTGAGGCCCCCATGCTGACCAGTAACATTCAAAAATCGATTCGTACGAGCTACCAAAACCTGCAAGCCCAACTCGATAACTTTGTGCCAAGAAGAGCGCAAAATTATCTTGTTGCAGAAATAGCAAAGACGCTTTGCGGTCAATACCATAAGTCCAATCGTATACTGGTCGCTGAAGCCGGAACCGGAATTGGTAAGTCTTTATCGTATCTTATGGCAGCGATACCTGTTGCTGTTCACAACAACCGTAAAGTGGTGATATCTACCGCAACGGTCGCTCTACAGGAACAGTTGATGAATAAAGATTTGCCGCTATTTCGTCGTCTAACTGATAGAGAGTTCTCATTTATATTGGCAAAAGGTCGTCAGCGTTATTGCTGCGCTGAAAAACTGGCTTCCGCAAGTGGCGTCGATGGCGGTCAGTTGGCGATGTTTGAAACCAAACCTAAACAGAAAGACATTGAATTGCTCGGCACCATGTACCGTTCCCTTGCACAAGGCAAATGGGATGGCGACCGAGATTCTTGGCCTAAACCTATCGACGATAAACTGTGGCAACTGATCGTCAGTGATAAGCACAGCTGTAATAACAGTATGCCCTCACATCGTGGCTGCCCGTTTCAAAAAGCTCGCTCAGAGTTAGACAAAAATGACGTCATCATCGCCAACCATTCGTTGGTTATGGCCGATGCAGATTTGGGGGGTGGGATCATCTTACCCGAACCAGAAAATACGATTTATGTGTTTGATGAAGCACATCACTTGCCTCATGTCGCACGCGACCATGCCTCCGCCTCTGCGAGTTTAAAAGGTGCCGCTGCGTGGTTAGAGAAGTTGAATCAATCGATCAGTAAATTTTCTGCGTTAGCAGACGAAAAGCGTGTCTCTCGCTTTCGTAATGAACTGCAAGAATCGGTGCAGGATTTAATACCAGCGCTGACTCAATTAACAAAGCAGTTTGATCCCGTCCATTTCGAGCAAGGCATTTATCGCTTCGAACACGGAGAACTCCCCTCATGGCTCGAAAACCAGTCAAAAGAACTGAAACAAGCCAGCAAAAAGGCCAACCAAAGTGTCGCCAAAATAGCGGATCTGATCGCAGAAAAAGTAAAAGATGGCGAATTAGCGAATCGAATTGCTGAACCTGCATTAGCAGAATTAGGCTTTTATATTCAAAGACTGGAAAACTTAGCCCAAGTTTGGCATTTGATGGCAGAGCCAACCCGGGAAAAAGGCGCCCCATTAGCAAGGTGGCTCGAAACCCATCCTGATCGGGAAGGCGACTTCATCGTTAGCGTTTCTCCTTTAGAAATTGGTTGGCAGTTGGATCAGAAAATCTGGAGCCGATGCCTTGGTGCGGTACTGGTATCAGCGACCATGCGCGCGCTCAATTCATTTCACTACTTCTGCCACCAAGTAGGGGTCGATGCGAAACCTGAGTCAGGCACGCAATTTTTAGCACTAGCGTCTCCGTTTGATTATCAGAATCAAGCGGAGCTACTTATTCCAAAAATGAAGTATGAGCCACCCGCCCCTCAATTTACTGAATATCTTATCGAGATTTTGCCTAAGTATTTGCAGGACAATAAAGCAAACTTAGTACTATTCTCCTCTTATTGGCAAATGAACCAAGTCGCTGAAGCGCTTTCAGCGGGTTTTATAAAGAAAGGTTGGGCACTGCAAGTACAAGGCGAAAGCTCACGCCAAGAAATTCTAAAAAAACATAAAAAATTGATAGAAAAAAATAAAACTAGCATATTGTTTGGTACCGGTAGTTTTTCGGAAGGTCTTGATTTACCAGGAGAGTTACTTGAAAACTTAGTCATAACCAAGATCCCGTTTGGCGTTCCGACCTCGCCGGTAGAACAAGCGCATTCTGAATATATAGAAAAGAAAGGCGGCAATCCGTTTATGCAAATTACGGTGCCAGATGCAAGTAAGAAGCTGATTCAGAGTGTCGGCAGGCTGCTGCGCAAAGAGAGAGATTCTGGTAGAGTAACCATTCTTGATCGACGCCTCGTCACAAAACGCTATGGCCAAGCCTTAATTGACTCTCTGCCACCATTTAAACGTAACATCGAATATTAGAAGAATAACCATTTATGGAAATGATTGAGCCAACCATGTTGTTGGTGTTGGCGCTCGTCGCTTTTATTGCTGGATTCATTGATGCGGTCGCCGGTGGTGGTGGCATGCTCACAGTACCTGCACTGCTTTCTTTAGGTCTGCCTCCTCACATTGCACTTGGCACCAATAAGCTTGCAGCAACCTTTGCCTCTTCGACGGCAGCTTTTACCTATTATCGAAAGCGTTTATTCCAGCCACGTTGCTGGGGTCGAGCATTTATAGCCACACTGATTGGGGCGACTTTAGGCACACTTTGTGTCGATGCCATCAGTACAGATTGGTTAGAAAAAGTGCTGCCATTAATCATTCTGGCTGCTGCTTTATATACTGTTTTTCATAAAACACCGCAATCCACTCACCAAAGTCCTATTCCTGAGCCTTGTCCTTTGTTAAATAAAAAGCAGTATGTGCAGGGACTGTCCATCGGCTTTTACGATGGTTTAGCAGGACCAGGGACCGGCGCCTTTTGGACAGTGAGTTCAATGGCGCTCTATCGTCTCAACATTCTGTTGGCTTCTGGTCTCGCCAAAGCAATGAATTTCACCAGTAACTTTACCTCTCTGATCACCTTTGCACTACTCGGCCACATAAACTGGGTGCTAGGCTTAACCATGGGCGTGTGCTTAATGGCAGGTGCATTTGTTGGGGCGCACTCCGCAATTCGATTTGGCTCTAAGTTTATTCGCCCTGTATTTGTTACCGTTGTTAGCATTCTCGCCATAAAGCTCGCGTATGAGGCTTGGTTTGTAGGTTTGGCATGAACATAGAGCAACTTTCACAAAATTTAGATCACATGGCTAAGCAGGCTGCGGTATTAGATCGACAACGTGGAGAACATCATGTCCCGCTATTTGACGAACGCTTGTTCAGTTGTCGGTCACGATTGCTAACGCCTTGCGTTAAAGAAGCGAAAGCGACGTTAGCGACAATTTTGCGTGAACAAGCTGAGAATATGCTCACTTCGCAGAGGGCTGAGTACCTGACCGAACGTTTAGTTGCTCAAATCAGCGCGATGCAGCGCGAAATCTCAACCACAAAAATACGCAAAAATGAGATCAAGCACAGTAGTCACTTCCGAAAACCAATCAACGCACTATATCAAGAGCTTGCCCAACATCAGGAGTGGGCACGACGATTGCGCGAAATGGTATTGGATAAAGAGCGCGCTCTGGCCAGTGCAACAAGTTTTCAGCGTGCTGAGGCCCAAAAAGTGCTGCTGGCTACCGAGCAAAGATTGGCGCGCTGTGAAGCGGCATTACTCAAACTAGAAAACCAAATTACTTACAGGGAAAAACATCAGTAGTATGTCTGATCAACCTACCTCGCCGTTAGAAAATGCACCGGAAGAAGTCAAACTTGCCGTGGATTTAATCTATTTATTAGAATCAAACGAGATCGATCCTCAAGTCGCATTAAAAGCGCTGAGAATAGTACAAACGGATCTAGAAAATAAGTTGTCTAGTCAAAGCTAGCGTTTTTGCTCCGCAAGCGCGAATCGTTTTTTGCGCAATAACCGTTTTTGGAACAATAACCGTTTTTGGAACAAACGCGCCAGAACACCATTTACGACAAATACGCCCATTAGAAGGATAAATAATGAAAGTCATCAGCTTTAACATCAATGGACTACGTGCACGACTCCACCAGCTGCAAGCACTTATCGATAAGCATCAGCCAGACGTAATTGGTCTTCAAGAAATCAAAGTTCATGACGAGGCGTTTCCACTTCAAGATGTTGAAGCGATGGGCTACAAAGTGTACTTTCATGGTCAAAAAGCCCATTACGGCGTCGCAATGCTGTGTAAGCAAGAGCCGATTCATGTTCAGAAGGGATTCCCAACGGACAACGAAGAGCATCAAAAGCGCATGATCATGGCAACTTTTGAAGATGAGAATGGCGAGAAAGTAACCGTATTAAATGGTTACTTCCCTCAAGGCGACAACATCAGCCATGAAACTAAATTTCCATATAAGCGACAGTTCTACATGGATTTGATGACCTATTTGAATGAGCACCACAGCAACGATGAACAGTTAATTGTGATGGGTGACATTAATATCAGCCCTATCGATGCAGATATTGGTATTGGAGAACCGAACCGCAAACGTTGGTTAAAAACGGGCAAATGCTCTTTCCAACCAGAAGAGCGTGAGTGGCTAAAGGCTTTACTTGATTGGGGGTTTGAAGATACGTTTCGCAATCTATACCCAGACGTAAACAATCAATTTTCGTGGTTTGACTATCGTTCACGTGGGTTCGATGATAACCGTGGTCTGCGTATTGACGTTATTCTAGCGACACCATCACTTGCGGAGAAGTGTATTGACGCTGGCATTGATTACGAACTGCGCGGGATAGAAAAGCCTTCTGATCACGCGCCAATCTGGTCAACATTTGAATAGACTTTACACTTGTAAGCGATAACCTTGCGCTTACAGGCTATAAATAACGAAGAGCGCCGTAATGGCGCTCTTCGTTTACTTTCCGACTTAACTCAGCGGTCTCGTATAAGCAAGTAGGCGTCGTTCAGCTTGCTTAAAACACCACAAAATCATGAATGTCAGCATCATATAGAACAACCCAGCCGTTAAAAATGACTCAAATGGCGCGTAGTAGCGTGAGTTCACTAATCGAGCGGCACCAGTTAAGTCCATAATCGTGATAATCCCAGCGACTGCGCTACCATGAAGCATGAAAATCACCTCATTTGAATAGGCAGGTAACGCTCTTCGAAGCGCACTCGGTAAGATGATGCGGCGATAAGTCATAAACGGACTCATCCCATAAGCTTTCGCGGCTTCAACCTCACCTGTAGGTAAACCATTAATCGCTCCTCGGATGATCTCCGAAGTGTAAGCCGACGTGTTCAAAATAAACGCCACAAGTGCACAGAACCACGCGTTCTCCCAGAGCGTGTCCTTCACTGGGAAAAACTGGTCCATCCCGTAATAAATAAGGTACAACTGTACAAGTAAGGGGGTCCCACGGAAAAAGTAAATGAACGCCCAAGATGGAAAGCTCAATAAATAGTTCTTACTGTTTCTAGCGATTGCCATTGGAATGGAGACACACAACCCAATGATCAGTGAAATACCTACCAACCAAACTGTTGTCCAAAGACCGTTAAGGTAAATCGGGAAACTTTCAATAATCAGTGAAAAGTCCATAATTTACCTCGTATGAATACTGAATTTACGCTCAACAAGCTTGAGTAAGCCTGTCGATACACTGGTAAAGAATAAAAATATAATGGCTACCGCCATATAGAACGTAAATGGCATTTTAGTCGAGCCCGCCGCTAAAGAACTGACCCTCACCATATCTTCTAAGCCAATAATTGAGACCAGTGCAGTGGTTTTAAGAAGCACTAACCAATTGTTTCCAAAGCCAGGCAATGCGTGACGCACCATCTGTGGTAACAGAATCCTTCTGAATGACATAGCCCCGCTCATGCCATAGGCTTTCGCAGCTTCGAGTTCACCTCTGTCGACGGCCATGATCGCGCCACGAAACGTTTCCGCCATGTAGGCCCCAAAAATAAAACCTATGGTCAAAACACCAGCGATGAAAGGACTGACATCAATATAATCTGGTAAGTATGATGTCCATTCATGATTTGAGTCGCTAGACGCAAACCACCCATTTAGCGTCTCATTGATAGAATAAAGGCTGTTATTTAAAAGTATTTGCCCACCGAAGAAAATCAGCATCATCAGAACCAAATCTGGGATACCACGGATAATGGTGGTATAGAGAGTGGCAACAGCTTTTGCCCATTTATAAGATGACAGTTTGGCGAGTGCACCCAACATGCCTAAAACCACCGCAAGTAACAGAGAAAGTACGGCGACTTCGATGGTTAATAAAGCGCCATGAAAAATGGACGCTTCGTATCCTTGCAAATCCAGCATAGGTGAGTTCCTAGTCCCTAGACTAAAAAAATCGACCGCTGGCTACCTCTAGGAACAAGCCAACGGTCGCTTGTTTACCGCTTATTCGCCGTAAACATCGTAGTTAAAGTATTTACTTGCGATTTCCTGGTAAACACCTTTCTCACGTAAAGATAGAATCGCAGCATCAAGTTTCTGAGTCAGATCTTTGTCTTGTTTACGCACCGCAATACCAAAACCTTCACCGAACCATTTCGGATCTGTTAGTGATGGGCCAACGAACTCATACGCATCGCCACCTTCTTTTTTCAGCACACCTTCTTCTAACGCTGATGCATCACCCAATACTGCGGCAACACGACCGTTTGCAAGGTCTAAGTATGCTTCATCGAAAGAGCCATAACGTACAATATCAATTTTATCGCCGTAGTTATCAGTCAAGTATTTGTCATGCGTTGTCGCACGTTGAACCGCGATTTTCTTACCGTCTAGATTGTCAAAGTCCAGACCTGCGCCTTTTTTAGCAATGAATTTATTTGGAATCAGTGCGTATTTGCCAGTAAAGTCGACTTTCTTTTTACGCTCGTCGGTAATTGACATAGCCGCAATGATTGCATCGTATTTGCGCGCCAACAGTGAAGGAATGATGCCATCCCAATCTTGCGCAACGATCTTACATTCAACCTGCATTTCTTTACATAAGGCATTCGCCATATCGACATCAAAGCCTTTCAAAGATCCATCCGTTTCTGTCCAGCTAAATGGAGGATAGGCGCCTTCAATGCCAAAACGAACGGTTTTCCATTCTTTCGCTTGTGCAATTCCGGACACTGCTGTTGCAGCAAGCGTTGCTGCTAATAACCACTTTTTCATTTCCATACTCCTGTGATTTATATTTTATTTCGTATTGTTTGTTGTGTTTATTTCAAGAGGCAGAAGAATGCCGCTCAAAAAACCTTGTACTCGATCCTTCGTACTTGAAAAGATTCTAGTAAATAGAAGAGATAAACTGTTTTAAACGCTCTGACTCTGGGTTGGTAAACAACTGAGCGGGGTCACCTTGTTCCTCAACCAATCCTTGATGAAGAAACATGACATGACTCGACACATCACGAGCGAAAGCCATCTCGTGCGTCACCACTAACATGGTTCTCCCCTCTTCTGCCAAATCTCTCATCACCCCGAGCACTTCTCCGACCAACTCGGGATCTAGTGCAGACGTTGGTTCATCGAATAACATGACTTCTGGATCTACCGCCAGGGCACGTGCGATAGCGGCACGCTGTTGCTGACCACCAGACAAATGACCTGGGTAATAGTCTTTACGCTCGTATAAACCGACTTTTTTGAGTAATAGTTCTGCGTTTTCAATAGCCTGAGATTTTGGCACCCCTAGAACATGAACAGGCGCTTCAATAACATTTTCTAACACGGTTAAGTGCGACCAAAGATTAAAACCTTGGAACACCATAGCAAGACGTGATCGAATGCGCTGAACTTGTTTTTCGTTGGCAGGAACGGGTTCACCAGAGCGGTTATTTTTCATCTGAATGAGCTCACCATTTACCCAGATATCTCCGGCTGTTGGTGTCTCTAATAGATTAATACATCTAAGAAAAGTACTCTTGCCTGAGCCGGAAGAGCCAATAATAGAAATAACGTCGCCTTTGTGCGCGGCAAGAGAAATACCCTTTAGGACTTCGTTTTGTCCAAACGTTTTGTGCAGGTTTTTTATATCTAGCGCTGGTACATCATTCATGCGCTTAACTCCCTGTGTCTTTTCACTGCTTTACGGGACTCCGCCCATCTAATTTGGAACAAAGTAGCATCACGCTCATAAACTTGCAACAAATCATTAACCTAGATAACTCGAATAGAAAGACATGATATCCAAATTTTTATGCAAAATATAGCGACATATGCTTTTATTCTTGAATATTTGACATAAAAAAGCCCCTAAAACTAGGGGCTAGATAAATTATAAAAGTGTTAGTTGGTTCTAGTTTAGTCAATCAATACGAGTACTAATTAGTGCGCTCTAAGCGTAATGTCTTCGTTTTGGCCATTCGGTTATTAACGCTTCTAACTTCTTGTTCATTCATCACAATGCCCAATGCATCTTTTGTCGTGCTCGTGCCGTCTTCGTTGGCAAACGCAGTCATAAAGTCTGTTGCTTTTAAGTCACTTTGATCTTCAGTAAACACATAACTTTGCGTCATGTTTGAACCACTTGATACCACTAGCCCACTAATACCAGAAATACTTGAGTAGTCCAACTTAGGAACAACAACCTTACCGCTGATCAATGAGTAAACTGAATGTCGAACAATGTATGGCACCGAATTTACACTTTTCCCTTGTTGGTAGGTCAAACGCTGTAAACCATTTTCATCGCCTAGAGCAATACTGTCACGCACATAAACATTGCCATTTGATACACCTGGCTTAGTATTTTGGGTATTGCTAACCGAGAATAATGAAGATTCATCTACAACAACGCGCCAGTCGTCTGATACCACGTCAGTGTAAGTCGCATTCCAACCATTGGTTGCAATTGTGCCTTCGACGCTAAAGGCCCATTGATCACCTTTCAAACTGTCTGGATGGTAAAAAGCATTCCCTTTCGCGACTTCAGCCAAACGATAAGAAAAGTTGCGGTAAATGGCGTCGATATCAATCGTTTTAAAGTTGATGCCCGAATTGCTGACAGACGGTGTGGATTGGTTTCCTGCAAACACCATTCGATTATCGTTCCAACCATCGAATCCGTACTGATATAAAGATGCTCGTGAACCGGTTCTATATTGAGCAACCATGGTCTTTTCATCTTTTACTGCGGATAACTTTTGACCATTAGTAAAACGCGATTCGTTTGCTTCAACGGTGTCATATTGAGAATCGAAGTAAAACGTTGAGAACGGATTACCCGATGCGTCTTCTGCAGCTTTATAGTCTAGGTTACTTTTATTGACCATTGCATCATTGCTACCAGTCAAACAAGTAGTGTTGCTAACATTCGATTGAGCAGATAGGTATACGTTGCGTAGTGAAGAATCTGCTTCTAGAAGCGCTTTAGTAAACGTTAATGCGTTAATGACCGTTCCGTCCACTTCTTGGATCGTTACACTACCGCCATCTGGTATAGACTGGCGAATAATCGTCAATTTATCGTTACTTGCCGTCACTAAGTCACCAACACGGTTACCCGACGCATCAGAGTAATAAGCGGTAAGCTGAGTATCTAATACTCCACCAATTCTATGATAATTCAGGACCTCCACAACACCATTAGTTGTATTACGATCATAGATAGTACAAGAGCCGTTGCTATCTAACGTCTGTGTCTTAGGTGTTACGAACGTAAAGTTGTACTGAGTTTGAGGCGCACCGCCGCCACCGCCGCCACCTCCGCCACAACCGACCATGATTCCTGAGATGATTGCCACTAAAGGCACTATTTTGAGCTTTTTCATGTCTTCTTCCTAAATAAGTCAAGCGGCAATAGATAGCCATAAATTCGTCATTTTTAGGAACTAAGCAAAAATGAAGCCAAGTTTTCACCACCCGATAGAACATCCGGGGATATTTCATTGATATGTGAAATGTGACCTGATAACGCTAACTCAACTCAAGTTATGTAATGAAATTACACACTTAAGCGCGATATGATCGACGCAACCCGCCGTTTTGTAGCAAAGTTTCAGATATAGTTCTAAAGTGATCTAAATCAATCACTCTTTATAGTTATGTTGATAGACTCCAGCCATAAAATGAGGATTTTCCTGTGCCTCAGCACAATCATAATAATAGCAACGTTATAAATCAGTTATTGGCTATGCTTAAGCACGTAAATTGAGTGCTACAAGTCTAATGACCGCCGGCGACGACTGTCCGATTGAGATACTTCAGTTCGACACAACACTGGCACTTATTTAAGAGTTCATACTTAAGAATTCATAACTTTAAAATATATGAGGAATCTATGTCAGACGCAGTGAATAAAGCGCATTCTGATTCAGATATCGAGACCAAAAGCTACCGTGAGCTTCATCGTCCAGCATCTGAGTTCGCCAGTCGTTCAGACTATCTAGACCACGAACTGCAAATCATGAAGCCACGTCGTTTCGGCTTAAACTTGCCAGGTCGTGATTTCCGTTTTGAGCTTGAAGATTTTGTTCCAGCTATTGCGGGTACTATCGGCATTATTGCAATGTATTCTGCAGTAATGATGTCTTGGGCTGAAGGTTTAACCCAAGCATGGGATCATGTGCATTTGACCAAAGAGTTCGCAATTGAAGTCGCTCGTGTCGAAATGCTGATCCCTGCTCTTCTTTTCTGTATTTTAGCTTCAGGTGTTTTTAACCCTAAAGCGAACCTCGCCGGTAACCATGGCCCAATGATTCCATTGATCGGTACTATCGCTCTAGCAGGTGCTCACCCTCTTGCTCTTGCCATTCTGATCGGTATTTTTGGTCTTCTACTCTCATTTTTTAAAGGCGGCTCAAAACTCGTCAACCTCACTTCTGAAGGCACCGCCGGTGGTTTGCTTATTTTCTTAGGCCTAACAGGTACGATTAGCCAAATCAACTCCATTCAATCCTGGGCAACAGGGCTGGAGTCTGCCGATGTTGCCGCTGGTAGCATGGGTTACGTTGGCTTTGTTGTTCTTGGTATCACCGTCGCTATCTATGCTTATCTTGCGAAAATCAACAAACGTTGGTTGGCAATTCCAGTGTGTGCATTCACCGGTCTTGCGATTGCGCTGGTTCTTGGTGCTGGCTTTGACATTGTATTCGAGACAAAAACAGGTCTGCCAAACCTTAATCCAGTTTACTGGTGGGGCAGCACCGAGGAAGGTTGGATGCTTGGTTTACCAACTGCAGAGCACTTTATCGCATCATTACCATTCGCGATTCTTGCTGTTGCGATGTGGTCACCAGATTTCCTTGGCCACCGTATCTTCCAGGAAATGAACTACCCACGTAAGACAGAAAAAGTACTGATGGACGTGGATGACACCATGACGATGTGTTCTTTCCGTCAGATGGTCGGTACTGCTGTTGGTGGCGGTAACATCACGTCATCTTGGGGAACTTACATGATCCCAGCGGCTATCGCGAAACGTCCAATTCCGGCAGGTGCGATTCTTCTAGGCTCTCTATGTATTATCGTTGCGATTCTTGGTTTCCCAATGGACGTTGCTGTATGGCCACCAGTCATGCGCGTCGCGCTGCTTGTCGGTGTATCGCTTCCTTTACTTGAAGCAGGTATGCAGATGGTGCGTGACACAAAAGATTCACAAGCAGCGGGTATCTGTATCTTTGCATCTATCGTCGCTAACCCAGTGCTAGCTTGGGCATTAACCATGTTCCTAGATAACAACGGATTAATTGGCGACAAAGAACGTGCATCACGCTTGTCATTCATGGATAAAATTATTATTCCTGTCACTGTCTTTATTATCTGTTTAGTTGCTATGCTTGCTGTTGGTATGCTAGAAGATCAATATGGATTAAAAGCTTGGCTATAATAAAGCTATAATTTTAACAAATATGTGGGTAGCGCTGGTCGCTACCCCATTTTTATCGCATTTTTTGAAGATTTATTGATTTAGTTTAAGGTTTGCAAAAAAATTTTAGTTTAGTCTTTCACTATAGGTTAACGAAACGGCGTTAATTTGTAGTGACAATATTTATAGTTTTACTACCCAGTATTGTGAATTTGAGACTATAAATATTGTTATTCATAAGAGTGTACTGTTCCTCACCTGAACGAGGATAGCTGGCTCAACGGCGAAGCAGTGCGTATTTTTTTCTACTAAAAAGGTAGGTATGTCATGGCAGAGCAATTTGCTAAAGCTTGGGAAGGTTTTGCTGAAGGTGATTGGCAAAACGAAGTAAACGTTCGTGATTTCATTCAGAAAAACTATTCTCCGTATGAAGGCGACGAATCTTTCCTAGTTTCTGAAGGTACTGAAGCAACTAACAAGCTTTGGGCTAAGGTAATGGAAGGTATCAAACAAGAAAACTCGACTCACGCTCCAGTTGACTTTGATACTTCAGTTATCTCTACCATCACTGCTCACGATGCAGGCTACATCGAGAAAGATCTTGAAACTATCGTTGGTCTACAAACTGACGCTCCGCTGAAACGTGCGATCATCCCTAACGGTGGTATCCGCATGGTTGAAGGTTCATGCAAAGCATACAATCGTGAGCTAGATCCGCAAGTTAAGAAAATCTACACAGAATACCGTAAAACACACAACCAAGGCGTTTTCGACATCTACACGCCACAGATCATGGCGTGTCGTAAATCTGGCGTACTGACTGGTCTTCCAGATGCTTACGGTCGTGGTCGTATCATCGGTGACTACCGTCGTATTGCTCTATACGGTATTGATTTCCTAATGAAGGATAAATTCGCACAGTTCTCTTCTCTACAAGAGCGTTTCGAGAACGGCGAAGACCTACAAATGACAATGCAGCTTCGTGAAGAGATCGCTGAGCAACATCGTGCGCTAGGTCAAATCAAAGAAATGGCTGCTAAATACGGTTGTGACATTTCTCGTCCTGCAGAAACTGCACAAGAAGCTATCCAGTGGACTTACTTCGGTTACCTAGCTGCTGTTAAATCTCAAAATGGCGCGGCAATGTCTCTAGGCCGTACTTCTACGTTCCTAGACATCTTCATTGAGCGTGATATCGCTGCTGGTCGCATCACTGAAGACCAAGCTCAAGAAATGATCGACCACTTCGTAATGAAGCTACGTATGGTTCGTTTCCTACGTACTCCTGAGTACGATGATCTGTTCTCTGGTGACCCAATCTGGGCAACTGAGTCTATGGGTGGTATGGGTCTTGACGGACGTACACTGGTTACTCGTACAAACTTCCGTTTCCTAAACTCTCTATACACAATGGGTCCTTCTCCAGAGCCGAACATCACTGTTCTTTGGTCTGAGCAACTACCTGAAGGCTTCAAGAAGTTCTGTGCGAAAGTATCTATCGATACTTCTTCTATCCAGTACGAAAACGACGACCTAATGCGTCCAGACATGAACTCTGACGACTACGCAATCGCATGTTGTGTATCTCCAATGGTTGTTGGTAAGCAAATGCAGTTCTTCGGTGCTCGTGCTAACCTTGCGAAAACTATGCTTTACACCATCAACGGTGGTGTGGATGAGAAGCTAAAAATCCAAGTTGGTCCAGAAATGCCTAAGATCGAAGGCGATGTACTGAACTACGATGAGTTGTGGGAGAAAATGGACCACTTCATGGATTGGCTAGCGAAGCAGTACGTGACTGCACTAAACGCAATCCACTTCATGCACGACAAGTACAGCTACGAAGCGTCTCTAATGGCTCTACATGACCGTGACGTTAAACGTACAATGGCTTGTGGTATCGCTGGTCTTTCTGTGGCTGCTGACTCTCTGTCTGCAATCAAATACGCTACAGTTAAACCTATTCGTGATGAAAACGGTCTAGCGATCGACTTCGAAATCGAAGGCGACTACCCTAAATTCGGTAACAACGACCCACGCGTTGATGACATCGCATGTGAACTTGTTTCTGTATTTATGGGCAAAATCCGTAAGCTTAAGACTTACCGCGACGCAATCCCTACTCAGTCAATTCTTACTATCACTTCAAACGTGGTTTACGGTAAGAAAACGGGTAACACACCTGATGGTCGTCGTGCTGGTGCTCCATTTGCTCCAGGTGCAAACCCAATGCACGGTCGCGATGAGAAAGGTGCGGTTGCATCACTAACTTCAGTTGCAAAACTGCCGTTTGCTGACGCACAAGATGGTATCTCTTACACCTTCTCGATCGTACCTAACGCTCTAGGTAAAGATGAAGGTTCTCAACGCGCTAACCTTGCTGGTCTGATGGATGGTTACTTCCACCACGAAGCAGGTATTGAAGGTGGTCAACACCTAAACGTGAACGTTCTTAACCGCGAAACTCTAGAAGACGCTGTTAAGCACCCAGAGAAATACCCTCAGCTTACAATCCGTGTCTCTGGTTACGCAGTACGCTTTAACTCTCTAACTGCAGAGCAACAAGCTGACGTAATCGCACGTACATTCACTGAGTCTCTATAATAACTCTCTGAAATAACGTAGATTGATACAACAAAGGCTGATGCTACAAAGCATCAGCCTTTTTTTTATCTCTAGAGTCAAACTTGTGACTTGGCAAAAGATTTCGCTGTCATTCTTTCGTATGATGCATAAAAAAGCGAGTAAATGAAGTATATGAAACTCAGCAAACTATTTGTTCTTCCCCTTTTGTCTCCTGTTGCCTTTGCATCGACACAGTCCACCCTTTCTTTTACGCTCGACAACGATGGAGTTTTTGGCGTTGACCACGATTATACCAATGGCGTATTTTTCTCATACGCAACGGGTCAGCTACGAAAGCAGAGCGAATGGGATTGGCTTAGTCTTCACCAATCCAACACAGAAAACATCGATAAAATCGAGTTAGTATTCGGTCATAAAATGTGGACGCCAAGTGACATAGAAGCCGACTACCCTCTTGCCAATGATCGCCCTTATGCTGGCTATCTCCACACTGAAATCAACTACCTTTCTCTGACTTCAGACAAAGCGGTTCGCTACAATTTTACGATTGGTGCAACGGGTGAAAGCGCCCTATCTGAAAAAGCACAGCTATTTGTGCATAATATTACTGGCTCGCCGGATCCAAATGGATGGGAGTATCAAATCGATGACAAAGTCGCCTTCAGTGTCGGCTATCGAGCTTTCAATAAATTACTACGTAGTGACGAAAACACAACACAATGGGAAATCACCAACGTTAACAACATTAACGCCGGTAACTTTCGTAGCGATATTTCTCAAGGAGTCATGTTTCGTTGGGGTACTCACCTCGCCAACAGCATAGGCGCCGCAAACATCAGTGTAGAAAGTCCCTTCTCGGCCAGCATGTTAGCCAAAAATACCAGTAGCTGGTTCGTCTTTGGAGGTTTCGAAGGTCACTACCGCTTTAATGACATGACCATCGAAGGCAAGCGCTCAGGTATACCCGGATCCCAGAAAGCCTATGATGTAGACTTAGAGCATTGGCAAGCAAGCGCAATCGCAGGCGCTACTTGGTATACCGAGAATGTGGGAGCCAGTTTAACTATGACAATAAAGACGCCAGATTATAAACAGCCTCACACCGACGTTTATGGCACGGGGTCTCTTTCTGTTTTTGCGTTCTTCTAAACAACGATTCTCAATACAGCAATAAGTTGCACTAACTTAAGCAAGGTTAAGCTGTTTTAACCCTGATTTTTGTAATAAAATAACAGTTAAAGTCAATAAGAATGAGAGCAAAAGATGTCAACAACTGGACGTATTCACTCCTATGAGTCATGTGGTACCGTAGACGGACCCGGTATTCGTTTCATCGTCTTCTTGCAAGGTTGCTTAATGCGTTGCAAATATTGTCATAACCGTGACACATGGGACACGCATGACGGCAAAGAAGTATCGGTGGAAGAGATCATTGCCGAGGCCAAAAGTTACCGACACTTTATGAATGCTTCAGGGGGTGGTGTCACTTGCTCTGGTGGAGAAGCCATGCTCCAGCCGGAATTCGTTCGTGACTTTTTCAGAGCGGCACACGCTGAAGGGATTCACACTTGCCTAGACACCAACGGGTATGTCCGTAAGCACACCGATGTCATTGATGAGGTGTTAGACGCGACTGACCTTGTCATGCTTGATATCAAACACATGAAAGATGAAATTCACCAGGACTTTATTGGTGTGTCGAATCGTCGTACTCTCGACTTTGCTCGCTACTTAAACAAAATTGGTCAAAAAACCTGGATTCGTTATGTCGTTGTTCCAGGCTATACCGATGATCCAGAAGCCGCCCATATGCTGGGCGAATTCATTAAAGACATGGACAACATCGAAAAAGTCGAATTGCTTCCGTACCATAAGCTGGGCGCTCATAAATGGGAAGCATTAGGATTGGAGTACCCGCTCGACGGCGTAAACCCTCCTTCTAAAGAAACCATGGATGAAATTCAATCCATCCTTGCTCAATACAACTCGAACGTAAAGTATTAAACATCCCTTAATCCAGTATTGGCACACACTAAGAAATACCAGCGCTACGCTGGTATTTTTGTATCGCCACGATGTGAATTTTCTAGCCCGAGTCTTCCGTGTAGAATGACCAGTTATTTACTACGATTGGTATCAGTACTTAGGAGTCACGTACAACTCATGACATCACCTAATAATAGTAACGAAGCCAACGCACAAGGAAGTAAGAATGAATTGGTTTAATCTGGTCTCGGCAATTGTTATTGTTTGGATAGTCATCGTGAGCTGTGTGCCCGATTGGAGAAAGAACGTTTGGCCCAAACTAGAAAAGGAGAAGTCGTTTCAGCATCTGGTTTTCGCGACCTTATTCGTTCTCACTCTTTTATGGTCTACCCAGGCAGGCGTGAAAGACGGACTGCAGATTCACTTTCTCGCGTTAACCACTCTGACGATGATGTATGGTTGGCGCATGGCATTACTACTAAGTATACCCGCGATGATCATGAGTCAGTGGTTACACGGAAATTCGTTGACTTTCATTCCTAGTATACTCATGTTATCGGCTCTACTTCCTATCCTCACCAGTTACCTCATTTTTCTGTTGAGTTTTCATTACTTACCAAGAAACATCTTCGTATTCATATTCGTTGCTGGTTTTTTCAATGGTGCGCTCACCGGCAGCTTACACCTTCTTTTCAACTCACTGTATCACCTATATTCCGGTCATTACGACTGGGAGACGATTCATCACAACTATTTTGTTTTTGTGCCATTACTCGCGTTCCCGGAAGGATTACTCAACGGCATGTCGCTCGCCGTACTCACGGTCTTTAAACCTGAATGGTTAAGAGTGTTCTCTGATCGCGATTACATATACAATCATTACCATAAAAAGTAGCGATTGTAGTTAGGGCGGTAAGACTACTTTTTAAGAATTATTACCACTTTTCATATTAAATATGTGTTGAGATCATGTTTCAGTCATGGTTTAGACGTTAACCTAAGCACATTAAAAATGTATTAGATAATTTAGTGAGGTCATCATGGAAATGTCGAACGCTCAACGTTTGATCCTATCGAACCAATACAACCTAATGTCTCAGCTTGACCCAAGTAATGCAGCGAAATACAAACGCTTACAAACCATAGTAGAACGCGGTTATGGGTTGCAGATGTGTGAGTTGAACAAAGACTTCGGTCGCATCACCGAAGCCGAGTGTCGCGAAATTATCGACATTATGGAGATGTTCCACGCGATGCAAGAATCCAACAATATTTTGGATGAAGAAGAACGCAGCAAAGTCGACCAACGTCGTTTGCAATTCCTTGGTTTTGATATTGCAACCGAAGCTCAACAAGTGCATTACGTGCGCTTCTTAGTGGATTCAGAAGGGCTATACCCACAGTTTGACAAAGCTGATCATCACTTCAACAGCCAAATGCCAATGTTGGATAAGTATCGTCGCATGCTGCAAACATGGCGCAATTGCCCTCGCCAATATCACCTATGTGCGAACGAGTTATCACAAATTTTTAGTGCATAATCGGCTTTGTATCGCGCATCCATCGTGCTTTGAAACAACACTTTGCTCAAGCCAGTCTGCAAAATTGACTGGCTTTTTGTCTCTGACGGTTTAAAAATTAAACAGATTACGGCGATAGGCTTGGAGCAATAGACGCAACTTCGAATTTTTATCAAAAAACTGGCTACAAATAAAGCAAACAGTAATTTTAAGGGTTTACAAGATTTTCAAAGCCTTATATTATGCGCATCAACACGGAGAGATGGCTGAGTGGTTGAAAGCACCGGTCTTGAAAACCGGCATACGTTAATAGCGTATCTAGGGTTCAAATCCCTATCTCTCCGCCACATTCAACAAAAACGCCGCTGATTCGTCAGCGGCGTTTTTGTTTTTGCGCACCCCAAAAATATCCGTTCTAGCATGCTACCCTTTCGTAAATGAGTGCTGTTACTCACGGCCACGATTAGGCGACGCCTTCCTTTCTTGCCACCGCAGCTCAATTGTCCTTTCTAACGCAACACCGCGTTTTCATCGAGAAGCCAGTCTCCTTTTCAAGCAGAAATGGCAACATCAACAACCACTCACGCTTAGAACCAAGAGAAGCACATAAAATTGGAGCATTTAACGTTCGGAGGGCACTCAAAACCGACAGTTTCCCAGCCTAAGCGTTTCAATAATGAGCACACACAGCAAACTAAACCACTAAATAAAACCACATTAGTTATATAAAATATCGCATAAAACTAAAAACCGTCATATTTACCTATCAACACCATTATTAAACTTAATTAGATCATTAACTGAGCAATCTCATTAATAATACAGACATAGTTCACACTTTTAATGAAAATGAACGCATACAACCACATTAAACTTGATATGGCTCACGCACAATGAAACTAGTAAGCATCTTTACTATGACTGCAATCACGGCTGCAACTCTAACAGGGTGTGGCGGTGGTGATGGTGGTGATAAATCAAATACTGATCAAGCGACTCAAACAGAGTTAAGCTCGCAACACAATCAAAATACGTCATCAGTAGAATCTACTAGTGCTCAAGCTGATAGTGCGTTGCTGCCCGTCACTGATGGGTCAAACGATACCGATGTTTCGTTTGAGATCCAATCAGTGGTCTCTAATGGCAACACAACTAAAAGCAACAATGGTCACGGCAATCGCCTCTCAAACAACCATGATAACAACGGTAAGCACACTGGTCAGGTGGCTCGAGTAAGTAAGACGGTAAACCACCAAGCGGTTGGCACTACGGTGTGGAGTCAAACGGCTCCGGCGGGTAAAACTGTCGAAGCAAGCACGTCATCGATAACGCCTAAAACAGTGGCAGGAAAAACAGTAAACCACCAAGCGGTTGGAACTACAGTATGGAGCCAGACTCCTATTACAGTTGCTGGTACTTCTTCTGTGGCTAAGACAACTGCTCTAGTAGCTGCTCAAGGTAAAGTTGCTTACAGTGCTGCTAGCACAATTACTGTTGCTTCTGTCCCTACAATTCAGTCTCAGGTTAGCCCTAAGCTAACTCCTAAGCTGATTACGGATACGCCTGTAGCTAAACAGCAATTTATCCCGGCTCCTCGTGATAAGAAGCTGACACCTAAGGCTACTGTAACTCCTACAGCTACAACTCAAGTTATTGCACCAACTCCTGATGTAAAACTAGAAGCTCCTGTAGTTACAAAAGCACCTACGGCTACGGCACCAAGTACTCCTGTGGCTACACCACAAGCTACTCCTGTACCTGAAACTCAAGCTTTGGCTAACCAGACCGAATTACAAGTTAGTAAGTATGGATCTCTACTGGCTGACCGTGCTCATGCACCTCTGCTACCTAATCAGTACGAACCAACGGCTACACTGTTACAAGAGACACCTACACCTGTTACTCAGAAGAACCCAGATCCTACTGATAAAGAAGGTATCCATGAGCAGATTGACCTACAGAAGTCGAAGTATGATTCACTGTTAAACCAAACGCCAGGGGCAACACCAAATGCAACACCAGAACAGATAGTAACAGAACCTAATGTAACGCCTCAAGGTGAACCTGATGCTACTCCCATTGCAATCCCTTCAGCAACGCCTGAAGAAGTCCAAGTAGCTCCTACTGCAAATTTACAAGGTGCCCCGGAAATACCAGAAGAAGCTATTGAGCAAGGTATCCCATCATTCAGTGTGGCTCCTGATGCTCTTGACCAAGGTCAACCGGAAGCTATTCCATTTAACCAAGAACCAGAAGTTGTGCAGCAAACTCCTGAAGCATTTGAAACACCGGAACAGGTACCAAATGTAGAACCACAGGGCGAGCCTAAACTGGTTACTTACGAAGAAACATTCGAAGGTTCTGTTGAAGTAGCTCCTGAAGGTTACAATGCTCCACCTAAGCCTGAACTCGTAGCACCATCGCTAGTCGCTGGTGTCACTCTGACTCCGGAGGTTATTAAAGATCAGACTGCTTTCATTGCTGAAAACTGTTTGGTTAACCTAAACAACTTCGTGTCAGCGAACGGAGGGCTAAATACACTAGGCGGTTTGGATTTCCAACGTCAAAGCACAGATGTAGGTTCACTACCAGAAGTTGACCAATTGGGGTATGCAATTGAGGTATTCTCACTGTTACAAGAGTATCTAACCGAAACCGGAAATTTCTCTGCAACAGCTAATGCTCACGCTGGTAATTCCAAAAACAGTCATACTAAAGAACACTGGACTGTAGACGCTACCAACGGTACGTACGAACTATCGACTGACGTAAACATAGACCACGCTAACTTTACTGTTCAGTTAGATGGAACATCAGGTGAGTTCATCCTATTGGACGGTAACGGTATCAAGTTTGCTCGTGTCTCATCGACGGGTAAAGCTGGTAATTGTGCCGAAGCACAGCTTCAGGTTAGTCTAACCGACAACTAAACTCCAACTAGCACATTACAAAAAAGGCTACTCCTCGGAGTAGCCTTTGCTGTTTGTGTGGTGAGCTCCCAATGAAAACTCAGTGAGGTTTCTTGCTGCGCTTTAAATAAGTCACGACGAAAGCCACACCTGCGAGTAGCTCTAACAGCCAGAAGATCGGAATAAGCGCAAACGGCTCAACCAAAATACCATTTTCATCAACGTGTGAACCGACTGTGTTGTAAGCCACTAGACTCACAATGCCCGCTATACATAAGACAACACTGACTTTGTATACTTTAAGAAGTCTCATCTAAACCTCTGGTTATGGAATGCCCAACCATTCAACACCGTATTCACCACTCCATTCAAGCAGAGATAAAGAAGAATGCGGACTATCTCATTAGTGCATCAAGTTCTTTTACATTCGACTCGGCGTTACGTCGATTATGTAAACGCTTCTACGCTCGCTTGAATAAGCTGCATATGAATGGGGACTAAGTCTTGATGATGGGTTCGGTAACCTCCGCCAACGACCGCCGCAACTGGAATACTTCTGTCTTTCATTAACTGCATTACGAAGCGGTCGCGATCCAATATCGCTTGCGTAGACACATCGAAGTAACCAAGTTCATCGTCAATGTGGATATCGACACCAGCATCATAAATCACCATATCAGGGCGGTGCAGGTTGAGCGCCATGGTCACGACTTCTTTGAACGTCATTAAGAAGGTTTCGTCACTGGTTCCTCGCGCCAATGGAACATCCAGATCAGACTGAGGTTTTCTTGCGGGGAAGTTTTTATCGCAATGGAAGGATAGCGTCACTATGTCTGGCTCTTCCTGACATAGCGTCGCAGTACCGTCACCATGATGAACATCACTGTCGATGATCAAAATTTTATCGACGTGCTCATGTTTCAACATATGCTTGGCTGCGATGGCAAGATCATTAAACAAACAAAAACCACTGCCAAAATCTTTATGTGCGTGGTGATAGCCGCCACTCAGATGCAAAGCAATACCATGTTCCCACGCTTTTTCCGCAGTAAGCACTGTACCTGCGGTCGACGTCAGTGTTCTCGTGATCAGCCCTTCACTCCATGGAAAGCCTATACGTCGCATCTTGGCCGCTGGCATGGTGCCATTGACAAGTAAATCCACGTACTCTTCATCATGCACGCCCTTTATTTCTTCAACCGATAACGCTTGAGGTTCAAAAAACTGGACTTTATCTTGCCAGTTCTGCTCCGTTATTCGTGCCTGGACCGCATCATAGAGGTATTGATACTTCATGATCGGATAGCGGTGCCCTTCCGGCAAATCAAGTTGAGAATAGATTGGGTGGTAGATCAGTGGCAGCATAACAATGTCTTGTGATTGATTTCGTCAGAATAGTAGCAAGTTCAAGAATGGATTCAACCGCAAACCGTTGATAAAGAATAACCACAAAAGCGGCATACAAATAGACCGCTTGCTTGTCGATAAAGTTGACGATTTACGAAGATTTGCGTCTGGATGCAGTCGGCTTAGATGCGCCACCTTTTGAGTAACTGCGTTTTTTTCGCTTAAAGGCTGGCCGCTCGACTTTAGGTAAATGGCGTAAAGACTCAGGAATTGGACCCGACTTGACTTGCCCCATTAGTCCATCGATCCGCTGTTCTAGCGCCTGCATAAATGGCTGGTAAGCTTGATTTTTCTCTGCCATGCCTTGCAACTGGTGTTCCCAATGCGCAGTCATATCAGGATAAGTGGCATCTTGTGGAAGTGCATGAATAAGACCGCGGCCCGCGGGTGAGCTAAGGATTGACTTCCCTTGGCGAGTCAAAAGTTGTCGTTTGAAAAGCGTATCGAGTATTCCGGCTCGTGTGGCTTCCGTACCAAGACCGTCGGTGTCACGAAGTATTTTTTTCAACTCTTTGTCCGCTACATAACGGGCAATTCCCGTCATGGCTTGCAGCAGGCTCGCTTCGGTAAAGTGCTTTGGCGGTTCGGTTTTACGATCTTTGATTTCACCTTCGCGACAAGTCAGCACCGTTCCTTCCGTCAACGGGGGCACTGCATCGATGCCATCGTCGTCTTTGTCCGTTTTCCCCATCAACGCTTTCCAGCCTGGATAAACCAGCTGACGACCTTTGGCGATAAAGGTGCCACCAGCAATATCGAACACCAGCTTAGCTTCGGCGTATACGGCTGCCGGATAAAACTGCATGAGATATTGACGTGCAATAAGCTGATACACTTTCATCTCATTACCAGATAATGCGTTGACGCTCGCTTTTTTCGGTGTCGGAATGATCGCGTGGTGTGCATCGACTTTTTTGTCGTTCCACGCTTTTGATTTCAGTGACAAGTCCGCCCCATGAACCGCACTTTGCAGCTCTTTGGCATTGTTTGAAATCGCCGAAGTCACTAAGTCAGCTTGTGCAAAGTGCTCTATCGGAAGGTAACGACAATCCGAACGTGGGTAAGTGATCAGTTTGTGCTTTTCATACAACGCTTGACAGGTATCTAGGACTTGCTGCGCACTCATCCCATAGCGCTTCGCAGCATCAATTTGTAGAGCGGACAGAGAGTACGGAAGTGGTGCCGACTGCTTGGTTTGCTTCTGTTCCGATTCTTTCACCGTGGCTGGCTGGTTCTTAATACGAGCAGCAACGTTCTCCACCAGCTTTCGGTTTAAAACACGCCCTTCCTCATCTTGCCAAGGTTTACACGCTTCACTTGGCTTCCAACGCGCACGAATGTCGAAAGCACCATTTTGATCTTGATACGGGATTAACGCATGCAATGTGAAATAATCTTTAGGGATAAAGCTTTCGATTTCTTCATCGCGGCGAACCACAAGCCCCAAAACTGGCGTTTGTACTCGGCCGACCGATAACACGCCCTGATACCCAGCCTTTTGACCTAACAACGTATAAGCACGAGACATATTCATCCCATACAGCCAGTCCGCCCGAGAACGCGCCAACGCGGACACGGAAAGTGGAATAAAATCGCGGTTACTGCGCATTGAGCTAAGCGCTCGTTTGACGGCGGGTAAGTTTAAGTCGGAAATAAGAAGGCGTTGCGTAGCGGCTTTTTTGGTTTTCGATAATTTGCAGTAATCAAGCACTTCATCAACCAAAAGTTGACCTTCGCGATCTGGGTCTCCGGCATGAATGACCTCAGTGGCCTCTTTAAGTAGCTTGCGGATCACTGTCAATTGCTTACTGGCGCTCTTCCTTGGCCTTAACTGCCACTGCTCAGGAACGATAGGCAGATCCGCCATATTCCATTTTTTGTAGCGTTCGTCATAAGCGTCTGGCTCTACCTGCTCCAATAAATGACCGATACACCAAGTCACCACGTCTCCATTGCCACAGCGAATGAAGCCTTGGTCTTTCTTTTGAGGGTTAGGAAGTGCAGCAGCAATCGCGCGGCCAAGGCTTGGTTTTTCAGCAATAAACAGACGAGACATAACAATTTAACAGTAATAATAATTAGGGCCACATTATCGAATGTGGCCCTAACAAATCAAGAAAAACTGTACAGATAGACAGTATAGATAGCTATTTTTAGAGAAACTGAACAAATTCCGACAGTTCTCGCTCCGGCACTTTCATCGGAGAGCAGCCAGCCGAGCCCAAGTAAAGGAAACCAACTATTTGATCTTCCCCTTCCAGTCCAAACGCTTTATGCACTTCAGGGTGGAACATCCATGATCCAGAACGCCAAAAACCTTGGAAGCCTTGCGCAACGGCGGCCATTTGCATTGCTTGCACAGCACAACCCGCCGAGAGATACTGCTCAAAGGCCGGCACTTTATCGTGTTTGGTCACCTTTGCGATCACCGTGATCACCATAGGTGCACGAAATGGCGCATTCTTGACTTTTTCAACCACAGTATCGTCACTGTTTTCAGCTACGGCAGCTTTTACCAATACATCCGATAATTTTTTCAAACCGTCGCCTTGCGCAATCACAAAACGCCATGGTGTTAAACCCGCATGGTCTGGCGCACGAAGTCCGGCGCGAATAATGTTTTCCAACTCCTGCCCTTCTGGTGCGGGCGCAGTGAGCTTCGCAATAGAACGACGATTAAGCAATAGATCGAGTGCTTCCATTAACAGGCCTCTTTTAAATCGAAAACGTTATCATTTACAAGATACTTTAACACAGTTTTTATGCTTAAATAACAAGCCGTTTTATGTGGATTTGATCCAGTCGTCTTTGATGACCCCAAGAGTGGACTTCATACGGGACTATTCCAGAAAATCCAGAGAACGTCGATTTTTCCCTTCGATAGCTTCACCACAAATTTTATAGCTTCACCGCAAGTTTGACACCTTGACGTATCGCCCGAACGGCATCGAGTTCACCAGCATGGTCCGCACCACCAATGATGTGCAGCTTATCCCCTAGCTCCGCCCACTTATCTTCAAATGGCCGAACAGACTCTTGGCCTGCGCAAATGACCACTTTATCGGCAGCTAATAATTGAGCATGACCATCAATGTGGATGTGTAATCCGTTATCATCAATCTTGTCATAGGATACGCCACCGAGCAGATGAACGCCTCGTTTTTCTAATGTACGTTTGTGAATCCAGCCAGTCGTTTTTCCTGGACCTTTGCCAACTCGCCCTTTGCGGCGCTGCAATACCCAAACCTCTTTCTCACTCACCGAGTCAGGAAAAGGATACAGTCCACCTGGTTGAGACATTTCTTTGTCGATGCCCCATTCATGTAACCAGTCATCAAGCGAGTGCTCTACTGGCTCGGTGATCATGGTCGCCACGTCCACACCAATACCTCCAGCGCCCACTATTGCAACTTTTTCACCGACAGGCGTTTTGTCGCGGATCAACGTTTGGTAATCAACTACCTTATCTTGGTTGTTGATTCCCTCTATCGAGAGTTTACGAGGCTCAACTCCCGAAGCCATGACCACCTCATCGTACTCACGGAGTAAATCATAGTTCGCTTCGGTAGATAGATGAAGGTTTACGCCCGTTTCATCAATGCGATTCGCGAAGTAACGAATTGTCTCCCTAAATTCTTCTTTACCCGGAATTTGCATCGCTAAGCGGAATTGTCCACCAATGCGATCTCTTTTCTCAAACAAGTCGACTTTATGACCGCGCTCTGCCAGTGTTGTTGCGCACGCCAACCCTGCTGGCCCTGCTCCAACCACGGCGATACTTTTCTTCTTAAAAGTCGGTTCGACCACTATTTCGGTTTCGTAACAGGCAAGAGGATTGACCAAGCAACTGGCGCGCTTGCCTTTGAATACATTGTCCAAACACGCTTGATTACAACCAATACAGGTGTTGATTAACTGCGCTTTCTCTTGCTCCGCTTTCGCCACGAAATAAGGATCAGCTAGGAATGGGCGAGCCATAGAAACCATATCCGCTTGACCCGATGAGAGAATACGCTCGGCTTCTTCAGGGGTGTTAATACGATTACAGGTAACAATGGGTACCGTCACATGTGGTTTTACTTTTTCTGTTACCCAAGTAAATGCACCACGAGGAACCTGAGTAGCAATCGTCGGAATGCGTGCTTCGTGCCAACCAATACCGGTATTAATAATGGTCACACCCGCGTCTTCAAGCCCTTTTGCCAGCTCAATAACGTCTTCAAATGTGCTGCCCTGCTCGACTAAATCCAACATAGATAAACGGAAAATAATAATAAATTCGTTGCCAACGGCTTTACGTACTGCTTTAACAATCTCTAAAGGAAAACGCATCCGCTTTTGATAACTGCCTCCCCATTCGTCATAACGCACGTTAGTCCGCTTACACAGGAACTGGTTAATCAAATACCCTTCTGATCCCATAAGTTCTACGCCATCATAACCGGCGCGCTGAGCAAGCTCTGCACTGTTCGCAAAGTCACTAATGGTGCTTTTTATCTGACGATCGCTCATCTCACTCGGCGCAAACTTCGCAATCGGCGCTTTGATTCCCGACGCGCTTTGCGCCAGCGGATGCATCGCATATCGACCCGCATGAAGAATTTGCAGGGCTATTTTGCTGCCATGTTTGTGCACTGCGTCAGTAACCACACGGTGTGCCTGAGCGTGTTTAGGTTTACTAAACTCGGCACTTAGAGGGTGTAATCGACCACGCAAATTGGGAGAGAAGCCTCCTGTGACAATAAGCCCAACACCTCCTTTCGCACGCTCTTCATAAAAGGCGGCGAGTTTGGTGAGCCCTTCCTTATCTTCTTCTAGACCCGTGTGCATCGATCCCATTAGCACTCGATTTCGCAGTTGTGTAAAACCGAGATCTAATGGCTTTAATAAATTAGGGTACATGGCAGACATGACAAAACTTCCATTTTTATTATCTTGTCTGACCAGACTAATCCTGCCAAATCAAAAAATCAAACACCCGTTTACATTTTTGTAACACCGATCAATCTAGCGTTAAAATATGCCAATTGTTGAGTGAGCGTGATAAGCTAAAAACATGTTAGTTTTTGAGATCTTAGAGATAAGACCCCATACTTTGTAAGATTCGGGAGAGATTATCTTGCTTTGGAGACATGATGAAAAAACTCTTTAAGTTTATCGGATTGATATTTAAGGGAATTTGGAAGAGCATTACTTTCATCAGGCTGGCGTTAGCCAACTTGATTTTTTTGGTGATGATAGCCGTTTTTTACTTTGCGTTTACCTACACTGGGGAAGGCAAACCAGTCGTTGATAAAGAATCGGCATTAGTGTTGAACCTATCCGGCCCTATTGTCGAACAAAGTCGCTATATCAACCCTATGGATTCCGTATCCGGTTCTTTATTGGGCCAGGATATGCCAAAGGAAAACGTCGTATTTGATATCGTTGATACCATACGTTATGCCAAAGACGATCCAAAAATATCCGGTTTAGTTCTGGCCCTGCGTGACATGCGAGAGACCAACTTGACCAAATTGCGCTACATTGCAAAAGCGTTAAACGAGTTTAAGTCCTCAGGAAAGCCTGTCTATGCCGTTGGTGATTTTTATAATCAAAGCCAATACTACTTAGCCAGTTATGCAGATAAAGTGTACTTAGCGCCTGATGGCGGTGTATTGATTAAGGGCTACAGTGCGTATTCAATGTACTACAAAACGCTATTAGATAAGCTAGAAGTGTCTACGCACGTCTTCCGCGTCGGTACGTATAAATCAGCCATTGAACCGTTTATCCGCGATGACATGTCAGATGCTGCGAAAGAGTCCGCAACCCGTTGGGTAACACAATTGTGGAATGCTTATGTCGATGACGTCGCGACAAATCGTAAACTGGATGCAAAAGTCCTGAACCCTACAATGGATGAGCTGTTGGCCGAAATGAAATCCGTTGATGGCGATCTGTCGCAATTAGCCTTGAAAATGGGATTAGTAGATCAACTAGCGACCCGACAAGATATTCGGACTCTTTTTGCCAAAGAGTTTGGCAGTGACGGTAAAGATAGTTACAACGCAATAAGTTATTACGATTACCTAGCGACTATGCATCCGGACAGCCAACTTGCGGAAAATGATGTTGCTGTTGTGGTGGCGAGCGGCACCATCATGGATGGCGAGCAACCTCGTGGTACTGTTGGTGGCGATACGATAGCAAGTCTTTTACGTCAAGCGCGCAATGACAGCAAAGTAAAAGCGGTAGTTCTTCGGGTGGACAGCCCGGGTGGCAGTGCCTTTGCTTCAGAAGTGATTCGTAATGAAGTGGAAGCATTAAAACAAGCGGGCAAACCCGTCGTTGTTTCGATGTCGAGCCTTGCGGCTTCCGGAGGTTATTGGATTTCCATGAGCGCAGATAAAATCGTCGCTCAACCAACCACATTGACCGGTTCTATCGGTATCTTTAGTGTGATAACCACATTTGAAAAAGGCTTTAGTAAACTTGGTATCAATACTGATGGCGTTGGAACATCACCGTTTTCGGGTGAAGGCATTACCACCGGGCTGTCTGATGAAGCCTCTCAAGCTTTCCAACTTAGTATTGAGCATGGGTACAAACGCTTTATCTCTCTAGTCGGAAAGAGTCGTGATATGTCATTACAAGAAGTCGATGACGTTGCGCAAGGTCGTGTATGGACAGGACAAGACGCGCTCTCCTTCGGCCTGGTCGACCAAATGGGTGATTTTGATGATGCCGTCGCACTCGCAGCTAAACTTGCTGATATGACGGACTACAATATTTATTGGGTAGAAGAACCATTATCACCTGCTGAGCTATTCTTACAAGAATTCATGAAGCAAGCCAAAGTGTCTCTTGGAATTGACGCAACAAGCTTACTGCCAAAAAGCTTATTGCCTGTTGCTCAACAGTTAGAGCAAGACGCAAGCTTGCTGCAGAGCTTTAATGATCCAAAAGGACAATATGCATTCTGTTTAAATTGCGAAGTACAATAGAGCTAACCATCTAAATAAAAAGGGGCATCTCTTAGAGATATGCCCCTTTTTATTACCCATCATTTCGTTATAATCCGCGCACTGTTCCTTACATGAAAGAATAAAAACGATGACTAGAAAACATATCTACATCGCGTATACCGGTGGCACTATCGGCATGCAAAAGTCAGATCACGGTTATGTACCTATCGCTGGATTCATGGATAAGCAACTGGCGGCCATGCCGGAGTTTCATCGTCCAGAGATGCCTGAATACACCATCCACGAATACGACCCGCTGATTGACTCTTCAGACATGACACCCGCCGACTGGCAGCAAATTGCAAACGATATCCGTGATAACTATGACAAATATGATGGGTTTGTGATTTTGCACGGCACGGATACTATGGCGTACACCGCTTCTGCCCTGTCTTTCATGCTAGAAAATCTCGGTAAGCCCGTTATTGTGACTGGCTCACAAATTCCATTGGCAGAGCTACGCTCAGATGGTCAAGCAAACCTATTGAATGCCTTGCATATCGCTGCCAACTACCCGATCAATGAAGTGACCCTATTCTTCAATAACCAATTGATGCGTGGTAACCGCAGTACCAAATCTCATGCAGATGGCTTCAACGCATTTACCTCGCCAAACCTTCCACCACTGTTGGAAGCAGGTATCAACATTCAAGTAAGCAACAACGTGACTGTTAATGCTCAACCTGAAGGCGTATTTAAAGTTCATGACATTACACCGCAACCAATTGGTGTAATTACAATGTACCCAGGCATTTCTCATGAAGTGATCCGTAACACTCTGCGCCAGCCGGTGAACGCAATGATTCTCCTAACTTTCGGTGTTGGGAATGCCCCACAAAACCCTGAACTGCTGGGTCACCTAAAAGAAGCCTCCGAGCGCGGCGTTATTGTCGTAAACCTCACGCAATGCTTAGCAGGAAAGGTGAACATGGGCGGATATGCCACAGGCTGTGCGTTGGCTGATGCGGGCGTGATCAGCGGGTTTGATATGACACCAGAAGCGGCACTGGCAAAACTTCACTATCTTCTCAGTCAGAACCTGTCTTACGAACAAGTAAAGGAACAGATGCAGCAAGTACTTCGCGGTGAAATGAGTTTATAACTGTCTGCGTCTAGATTTTCGACCCCTGTACTTACAAAAATCAAAAGTAGTAATTAAAAAAGCCCATCTCTGGGCTTTTTTGGTTCTATGCGCAACGGAGTAACGAGAAACTAGTCAGCATTCGGGTTTACTCGCACAATATCGCCTTGATTGGTTCTAAATTGTTTTTTCAACTCTTGCTTAGATTTAAAGCTGATCTCACCGCCTGCAGCTACCGTCATATGTTGTGCATCAGTATTATGTTTTGATTGATACAACATCACAGCTTGCATACATGAGTCTCGCTGCTGCTGAGAAAGTGTTGTACCCTCTGGCCATCTTCCCGTTTCGACAGCGTAAACCAAACGATCATAAACTTCTGGAGTTATCGCATTTAATAATTGTTCTGCGTCCATAATGTACCTTTTTATTACATTCTTTTCCCAGAACATAACGGGTTAAAGCGTTGAGTCAAGAATACGCGAATGAATTGGTGTAACGGATCACAGGCAAAACCATGAAAACAACTTACTGGTCAGTCGCTGGGCTTACTACTCTCATCCTAACAGGCTGCTTTGAACGCAATACCACAACAGAAAAGCTGTGTAAAAATACGCCAGAACTGCGTTGTGAGCACCTCAACATGGATGATGGACAGTGCCGAATTCCACGTACTGATTTAATTTGGCACCGCAATGAACAACTAAAAAACCCATCGGAAGCAAACCAAATTATTGAATACGGCTTAGTTGCGGAGTATCGCAAATGTCTTGAATTGGCATCGCAAATCACGCCTATCGATCAAAGCAAACTAAAACAGCAACGATTTAGCGCATTGGTACACAGTATTGATGAACTTAAACGTATCGTTGGGGAACTCAAAAAGTCAGACCGACCTGAGACATTGTACTTTTTATGGTCCCAGACTGGTGATACAGAAGCCCGCCGTCGTTTTTTACAAATGGAAGGCTCGTCAAAATTAAATACCGCTGAAATGCAGTTCGCGTTAGCCACCTTTTATACGAATAGAGATAAGAATAAAACCCTCACCTTGCTCAACAACGCCTTGAGCTTATCGAATAAAGACAACGTAAACCCTGTTATTCTTAAATCTTTGGCCAGTCTAAACCAAAGTCTAGGTAACAAACAGGATGCTTACTTGTGGGCAATGGTTGCCAAAAGATTTGATGTGCCTTTGGCTGACGAGAAGCAATTAAAAAGAATGTATGATTTTGACGACCCTAACCAATATGAGCATTTAGACGATCAGGCAGAGGTCATCGCCAAAGCAATCGAAAATGGGACATATTCAACAACCATGATTCCAGGAAAATGAATGAGCTCTTAATAACATTATCGAAATAAAAAACTCCCGACTGGGAGTTTTTTATTTCTGGGCGCAACATTTATCCCAACTCGATACGCAGGGTGCTAATATTTTGAAAGGATAAAACACCACTAGCGTTAATATTGTCATTTATTGTCAGTTCTGTTGAAAATTAACGACACTGAGTTGACGCAATAACGTTCACCTGTTGTCACTGGTCCATCCTCAAAAACATGCCCCAAATGACTGTCACACGTCGCACATCGAATCTCTGTACGTACCATTCCGTGACTTAGATCTTTCAAATAGCGCACAGCGGTATCATTAATCGGAGCATCGAAGCTGGGCCAACCACACCCTGAATCATATTTGTTGTCAGACACAAACAAGGGGGCCTGACAGCAGGTACAGGCATAAACACCCGTTTCCTTATTATGCAATAACTTACCACTGAAGGGCGGCTCAGTGCCTTGCTCTCGGCAGATGCGAAACTCTTCTTCTGATAGCTGCTCACGCCACTGTTCTTCTGACTTCGTGACTTTTTTTCCGCTTTGTTCCACTCAGTTTTATTCCTTCTACTCTATATTTAGTGATGAATTTTTTTGCAAAAAACTTGATTCTCGCAATAGTTGTAGCACATACTTTCTCACTAGGACACTATGTGTGATTAATTTGATAAGAGTACTTATCTTACGGGTTATATTACGCCAACTGGTATACGGAATTTCAGTAAAAAGTTTAAAAAACGAACATTTGCAAAGAATTGTTAAAAAAAGCGTCTCTTTTTTTTGACTTTAAACAAGTTAAGTCCGATTATCTGTTGCAGATGTTTACTGGATTTTGTAATTTTACTACCAGTTATCTTTAATCAGAAATTAAGTTGTGGAGCAACTATAATGACTATCAAAGTAGGTATTAACGGTTTTGGCCGTATCGGTCGTTTCGTATTTCGTGCAGCACAAGAGCGCGCTGACATTGAAGTAGTAGGTATCAACGACCTTATCGATGTAGATTACATGGCATACATGCTTAAGTATGACTCAACTCACGGTCGTTTCAACGGTACTGTTGAAGTTGAAGGTGGTAACCTAATCGTAAACGGTAAGACTGTACGTGTTACTGCTGAGCGTAACCCAGAAGACCTAAAATGGGATGCTATCGACGTTGACGTTGTAGCTGAAGCAACTGGTCTTTTCCTAACTGACGAGACTGCACGTAAGCACATCACTGCAGGTGCTAAGAAAGTTGTTCTTACAGGTCCTTCTAAAGACGCAACTCCAATGTTCGTTAACGGCGTAAACTTCGACACTTACGCAGGCCAAGACATCGTTTCTAACGCTTCTTGTACTACTAACTGTCTAGCGCCTATCGCTAAAGTTCTTAACGACAAGTTCGGTATCGAATCTGGTCTTATGACTACAGTTCACGCTACTACTGCAACTCAAAAAACTGTTGACGGTCCTTCTGCGAAAGACTGGCGCGGTGGTCGTGGTGCTTCTCAAAACATCATCCCATCTTCAACTGGTGCTGCTAAAGCTGTAGGCGTTGTACTTCCAGAAGTAAACGGCAAACTAACTGGTATGGCTTTCCGCGTACCAACAGCTAACGTTTCTGTAGTTGACCTAACAGTTAACCTAGTAAACGGTGCTTCTTACGAAGCTATCTGTGCAGCGATGAAAGAAGCTTCTGAAGGCGAACTAAAAGGCGTTCTAGGCTACACTGAAGATGCAGTAGTATCTCAAGACTTCATCGGCGAAACTTGCACTTCAGTATTCGATGCTAAAGCTGGTATCGCGCTAACTGACAAATTCGTTAAAGTTGTATCTTGGTACGACAACGAAATCGGTTACTCAAACAAAGTTCTAGACCTAATCGCTCACATCTCTAAGTAATTATTACTTAGCGTTATAATCAGCGTTTAGCGATTAACTTCGTGATAAAAGGCGGCTCTAGAGTCGCCTTTTTTGTATCTGGAATTTGAGGATTGTTCTACCTATCCTCACCAGCGAAAGGAACTGAACTGATGGATTTAAACACTCTTCCTGCCCTAACCGTTCTTTCTGACAATGTAACCGTTGTTGAAGTCGACCAAGTTAAAGTTGTTCGTATTATTCACGAGAAAGCAACAGCAGGTATTGCTTTACATGGTGGTCACCTGCTGTCTTTTACGCCTAACGGTCAAGACGACCTCATCTGGATGAGCGAAAAGGCCATCTTTGATGGTAAAGCAGCCATACGGGGTGGTATTCCGGTTTGCTGGCCTTGGTTTGGCCGCATTGCCACTCCCGCACACGGATTTGCCCGTACATCAGAATGGGAGTTAGTCGAACACCGCGAAAATGAGAACGGCGTAATAGTCGAGCTCGCTTTGCTACCATCTGAGGAAACGCTACAAATATGGCCGCACATGTTCGACGCGCGCCTGATTGTTGAAGTCAGTGAAACGCTAAAAATGACGTTGAAAGTGCTCAATATCGATGATGAAGCTTGGACATTTTCTGGTGCTCTTCATACCTATTTGAATGTAGGCGATGTGAAACAAGCGCAAACCACTGGTATGGGCCGCGAATATATCGATAGCTTGAAAAATAGCGAAGTGTGTCAAGGTGAAGAAATCCTTAATCTGACCGACACCATTGATCGCGTCTACACACAACCAGAAGCACAAATTTTGGTGAAAGATCCGATCCTTAACCGCACTCTCAGCATAGAGAACCACGGCCATAACTCCGCAGTTCTGTGGAACCCTTGGGCTGAAGGAGCAAAAGGCATGGGAGATATGGCAGACAATGGCTATGAAACGATGCTTTGTGTTGAGTCTGCCTTGCATTCATCAGACATCGCGCAAGGGAAAACTCTTCAACCAGGCGAGAGTCATGAGCTAATTACCATTATTTCAGCTCACTAATGGCTAAGTAGTGGTGCACGAAACCACAAAGCCGGTTCGCGCCGGCTTTTAAACACCGCACGCCCCCCACAGTCATTTCTTCACTGTGATCAATACACACTTTTTGGTAGAATTTTGCGCCTTACTTTCTGCTTGAGAATGTCATGAATTATCAGTGCCCTTTGTGCAACCAGCCTCTGGAACTCACCGAAAAAACCTTTAAGTGTGAAAACAACCATCAATTTGATCTGGCCAAAGAAGGTTATGTCAATTTAATGCCCGCACACCATAAACGTTCTAAAGATCCTGGTGACAACAAAGAGATGATGCAAGCTCGCCGTCGATTCCTTGAAGGAAATTACTATAACCCGATGCGCCAAGCTGTTGCACTACTGTGCGCAAAGTACACGCAGGGTACTGAACATCGATTGTTAGATATTGGCTGCGGTGAAGGTTACTACACGGATCAAATACAAAAGACGATACAAGAGCAAACTGACACTGCAGAGGTATATGGCTTAGACATTTCAAAAGTTGCCATTCGCTATGCAGCAAAGCGCTACACACAGTGTCATTTTAGTGTGGCTTCTAGCCACCGACTCCCCTTTGCCAATGAATCTTTAGATGCCGTTGTGCGAATTTATGCACCGTGTAAGGCTCAAGAACTCCAGCGCGTTGTCAAAGAGAACGGTGTGGTACTCACCGTCACACCTGCGAGCCGCCATTTGTACCAGCTTCGTGAGCGTATTTACCAAGACGTTAGACTTCACAGCGAAGAACCTGAAGACCTTGGAGGTTATGAATTAGAGCACCAACAACACCTTCACTATGTTATGGATTTGCAAGACGGTGCGGCGTTCGATTTGTTGCAAATGACACCATTCGCATGGAAGGCGACAGATGCACTTCGTGAAGAGCTAAAATCCGCTACCCTGTTCCAATGCGAGGCTGACTTTATGCTACGCGTATATCGTAAATCTATCCCTTCATACTAAACATTCACACTAACGCGCCCCTACAGGGTTCATGCTAATGTGTATGTAAGTTTGGTACGCTCAGTTTGCTATAAATAGGTCTGATTCTTGCTTTTATCCTGAATAGAAATCGAAAGCGGCAAAAACAGACCTATTTTTTTAGCTCATTCATTTAAGAAATACGTAATGCTGTCGATATAAGAACAAGCCCGCACTCAGTGAGCGAGTGCCTGTATTCCAGGGAGTATTCTATGAATCCAGTAGGAAGCTCAGCAGTTAACGTTTATAACAGCCAACCCACTAAAGTGGTGACAACGAAAACCAGTAGTGAAGAGGTCTCTGCGAATTCCATACAAACACCGCAAAGCAAGGTAAGCCTTTCTAACGAAGGTAAAGCGCTTCTTGCAGCGTTGCAGCAAATCGATCAGGAAAGCCAGGCAGAAGCACCAAAAGCGAAAACCGTTGGTGATAAAGTCGAATCATTTGCACATGGTGCGCTAGGAATTGATAGCCCAGAAAAAATCAAAGAAGAGGATGACTCCTATTCTGCAGGGCAATATGTTTCCGCTGCACTCTCTGTTGGTGGATTTTTGCTGGCGCTTCTCTGAGTCGATAGTTGTTGATGCGTATATTAATACATTTAAACGCCCCCTTGGAGCGTTTAAATGTATGGTGATGTGGTTTAATTATGCGTCTTGTTTGGCTTGCTCTACCATATGCAAATGCACATCTTGTTGTGGGAAAGGAATAGAAATACCTTCTCGGTCAAAGCGCAATTTTACTTCTTTCGTCATGTCCCAATATACGTCCCAGTAATCATCAGTTTTCACCCAAGGACGGACAATAAAGTCAACCGATGACGTGTTCAACGTATGTACTCTGATGTTTGGCTCTGGTGTACGTAGTACTGCAGGGTGAGAGTTCACAATGTCATTTAGTACCTGTTCTGCTTTCAGCAGGTCATCCGCATAACCGATGCCAAACACCATATCTACTCGACGAATGCGCTCATGGGTAACGTTTTTAATAACGTCTCCCCAAATTTTACTGTTCGGTACAATAATGATCTGGTTATCGAAGGTACGAATCGTAGTATTAACCAGGCTCATGTGACTAACCTTACCGTCCACGCCACCAGCGTAAACAAAATCTCCGACATCAAATGGACGATAAATCAGCAGCATCATACCAGCGGCGAAGTTCGACAACGTATCTTGTAACGCAAAACCGATAATCACACCGGCAATACCGAAACCAGTCAGTATAGGGGCAAGGTTTAAGCCGATCTGAGACAGACCGACCATGATACCAATAACCCATACAAACTTTCCGGACATCGAAATAAAGAACTCCTGCATTAACTGAGACAGTTTTAAGTTCTTTGAGGCAACCGTCCTTTTGACGATTTTTCTTGTCAGCTTTGCAAGTGCTCGTGCAACCAATAAAATTAGGAAAAATACGAACAATTGGAAAAGATGCTGCGGTGCATTTTCCCCTAACCAATCAACCGCTGTACTCGACCAGTGGCTCAAGATCGACAAAACCACTTTGCCGTTAAGTAAGAAGTGACTAATACTGCCCGTTGCTTCAAATACTTGACGCTTATATTCTGAAGTTTCTAGTCCAACTTTATCCCCAAGTTCAACCAGACGGCTCAAACTGTCCGTAACAATATCCAGCCTTTGCTTAATAATTAGCTGGTTGAGTTGCAGCGTTGCTTTTTCTGATTCTGGGCTTGCAGAAAGCTGAGTCTCTATAATATTGATTTTCTTGGTTAAAAACTGTATCGACGCTGACTGTAACTGCATTCGCTTGTCTAAACTGTCTTTTAGTTTATCTTCTGCAGGCTTGTCTTGAGCATCAAGCGTTTTTAACCAGTTAAGATTTTGCCAGCTAGATTCAAAGCTATCATCAAGATAAGTTTGAGCCTGACGATAAGCATTGATTAACGTTAGTTTTTCTTCGTCTTTCGCTTCACTGAGTTCATCTCCTGATGATTTTATCTTTTCAGCCATGTAATCAACCGCACCGTCTGAGTACGTTTGTTGAGTTTTAACTAAATCAACCAACTTTTGATTTGACATTGATTGGTGTGAAATAGCTAATGCCAGTTGTTTTCTCAACTCTTCATTTTTTTGAAAAAGCTGCAATTGCAAAGCATCACGTTCATCGCCAGTCGCTAGCTTAGACGCTTCCGACAGTTCAATCATCTCTCGACCTAACGCGTTAATCGCAATCTCTTCAGCGGAGAGTTCTTCTGGTGCTTCTGTTTGCGCCTCACCATCTTGAACATTACTGGTTTGAGTCGCTTCGCCACTTGCTTCAGTCGCATGAACAAACTGCGGGCTAAATACACCGAATAGAATTGAGAATACTACCAGCCACAATGACAGGCGGGTTTTGATTGGGGGATAAAACGTCATGCTTACCTCATTAAGACGAAAGTTCAATAGCGCAATATAAGCTGTCTAATATTACGCCCGCGCCATCATAACGTTAAGCTGATAATGACGGGGGTAATATTTCGGTCAAGATGCATCCAAGCACAACTAAGCGTGTGCGAGCATAAAAACGTTATTCTGATTGTCTATCAGGATGGTTCAAAATGTGGTCTTCCCAATTGACCACATCAATTTCGTATACGACTTTATTTCGCACACTCTCACCAGCGGCATGCATCGCAGATTTGGATCCCGTAATTAGTGGGTGCCACTCTGGTAAAGGCTGGCCTTCGGATAATAAACGGTAAGCGCACGTATGAGGTAACCAAGTGAAATCATCGATATCCTCTCGTGTTAGCTTTGTGCACTCTTCATCTGAGTTAAAACGGTTCGGATAATCTTTACACGCACATGTCTTCGTATTCAACCAACTACACGCCACATTAGTGTAGTAAATTTCATCCGTGTCTTCATCCATCAATTTATGCAAGCAGCACTTACCACAACCATCACAAAGAGATTCCCACTCTTCTTCGCTCATCTGCTCTAAGGGTTTGCTTTGCCAAAATGGAGTATTCATACCGTGTTTCTCATTGTGGGAATTAGGGGGCGATTTATACCCCTGTCATGAATAAAGTTCAAGTATTGAGAAGAGATTGCTTTTACTATGAATAAAACGACCAGAATTTCGCTATTTTTGTTTTAGTGTTCTACATTTTGATATCTGGCAATATCGTCATGTAACTTCAAAGTCTTGTTCACAACTTTGGAGTCATAATCAAATATATAAATGAAGGAAATGACATGGGAATCCTATCTTGGGTTATTTTGGGCTTGATCGCTGGCGCACTAGCAAAATGGTTGATGCCGGGTAAAGATGGCGGAGGTTGGATTGCAACGATGCTACTTGGTATCGCAGGAGCGTTCGTCGGTGGATTTCTTGGCGGATTTCTTGGTCTCGGCGGCGCAACGGGCGTCAATGTGGGCAGCATTGTTACCGCAACACTTGGCGCGTTTATTCTTCTATTTGTTTACAACCGCTTTCTAAGATAACCACACCCATTAATAAGCTGAGTTGGTTGCCGACATCCGTTTTGACGCTCAGCTTATTTTCTTTCTCCCCTTCCAATCTGTGAAAAAATGACCATAATTGCCCCCTGAATTTTCTAAGAGGTTTGAATGATGGATTGTCGGCTAGGCTGTGGAGCGTGTTGTATCGCACCCAGCATATCTTCTCCAATACCAGGTATGCCAGATGGTAAACCAGCTGGCGTTCGCTGTATCCAGTTGAATGAAGACAATCTATGTAAACTCTTTGGTCAACCCGAACGACCAAAAGTGTGCCATGAATTCAAACCGTGCCCTATCATCTGTGGTAAAACCAATCAGGACGCACTCAGAAACATCTCTGAATTAGAGCAACTGACATAAATTTTGATACGCAACTACCTGTTTAGACGTTGTTTTTGAATGTTGTTTGCCGCCTACCAGTCTCACAGCTAAGACGGAGCTGTAAAAAGGATATAAGATACCATTTTTTTGTGCGATGCCTCACGCTTACCTGACAATTCTGAACTATGTTCTTCTAGTTATTCAACTTTCAGATAGGAAATAAGATGAATAGGTATTTAGCAGAGGTTTTTGGTACGTTTTGGCTGGTTCTTGGTGGCTGTGGCAGCGCTGTGTTAGCAGCTGGGTTCCCAGACGTTGGTATTGGTCTCTTAGGGGTATCTTTGGCTTTTGGTTTAACCGTTCTGACTATGGCATTTGCCATCGGCCATATCTCAGGCTGTCATTTAAATCCAGCGGTTACTGTCGGCCTTTGGGCTGGCGGTCGCTTTGAGAGTAAAGAGGTTGTGCCTTACATCATAGCGCAAGTGGTGGGTGGCCTTATCGCGGGCGGAATTCTTTATGTCATTGCGGCTGGCCAAATGGGTTTTGACATCGCGGCATCAGGCTTTGCATCCAATGGTTATGGTGAGCATTCCCCGGGTCAATATTCGATGCTTGCTGCGCTAGTCACAGAAGTGGTGATGACCATGATGTTCTTGATTGTCATTATGGGGGCTACCGATAAACGCGCGCCTCAAGGTTTCGGTCCTATCGCAATCGGCTTGTGTCTGACGTTGATTCACTTAATCAGTATTCCTGTCACAAATACTTCTGTTAACCCAGCGCGCAGTACGGGTGTTGCACTGTATGTCGGTGACTGGGCAGTTGCTCAGTTGTGGCTGTTCTGGGTTGCTCCAATTATTGGTGGTGTGCTAGGTGCCGTTATCTACAAGAATCTGCTTGCGGCGGATTCTGAAGACTAAGAAACAGCAATCACTGTCCAGCAGAGTACACAGCTAGGGCTTCAAAAAAACAACGCAATTGATGTGACTGACGTACTTAATGGAAAACCTTCTAGGGTCGAAAATACATCAAAAATAAAAAGCCGTTGAAACCAAGTTCAACGGCTTTTTGCTATTCTTTGCTCATACTCTCTACTGTACAGTGACTAAATTTTATGTCGTCCCATCAGTGAGTGAGACAAAGTAGTACCATCAACCAGTTCCAGCTCTCCTCCAACAGGGACACCATGGGCAATTCGGCTGGCCTCCACGTTATGCGCTTGACATAACTCAGCGATGTAGTGTGCCGTCGCCTCTCCTTCCACGGTCGGATTCGTCGCCAAGATAACTTCTGTGATGTCTCCACGTCTCAAGCGATAATCCAGAATATCTAAACCAATATCACTAGGCCCTATTCCATCTAATGGAGACAAATGCCCCATCAGTACAAAGTACCTTCCTGAATATTGACCCGTTGCCTCCACAGCTGCGATGTCTGCCGGACTTTCGACAACACAAATTTGACCGTTTTCTTGACGTTTAGGGTTAGAGCAAATGTGGCAAACCTCTTCTTCAGTGAAGGTCCGACACTCTGTACAGTGACCAATTTCTGTCATGGCCTGACTCAACGCATCTGCTAATTGCAGACCGCCTTTTCGATCACGCTGTAACAAATGAAAGGCCATACGCTGTGCCGACTTGGGACCGACCCCAGGCAGACAACGTAAGGCCTCCATCAATTGCTCCAGCATATGACTGGTACGCATTTAGAATCCGCTTAATTAAGAAATTCGCTGATTTAGAAAGGCATTTTCATGCCTGGTGGTAGCTGCATACCGCCAGTAACTGAAGCCATCTTTTCTTTTTGTGTTTCTTCGACACGACGAGCTGCGTCATTGAATGCTGCTGCAATCAAGTCTTCAAGCATCTCTTTGTCATCTTCCATAAGGCTTTCGTCGATATCAACTCGACGTACACTGTGGCTACCAGTGATTGTCACTTTAACTAGACCAGCACCTGACTCGCCAGTTATTTCCATATTCGCGATTTCTTCTTGAAGCTTTTGCATGCGATCTTGCATTTGCTGGGCTTGCTTCATTAGGTTACCCATACCGCCTTTACCAAACATGTTTTTCTCTCTGGTTTAATGAGGTGTTGAATCAATTAATGGGGTGCTCACTCTACGTTTTCAACCCCATTCCATTCGATTATTAGATAGGACGCACACTATCTTTATCGAGTTCAGCAGCAAATCGTCTTTCGATAAATTGTACATTTGTATCGTTTTCCAAACTGTTTAATGCTTGCTGCAATTTCTCTTGATAGAGTCGATCTCTTAGCTCCAGCGGTGTTTCACCACCGTCACCGACTTCAATGCTTAGGTGACACTCTTCACCGAGGATGTCGCTTAGCGCATTGTGCAGATCAGCTTGAGCTCTATCTGTATTAAGATGCGCCTGACTACTTCTTAATATTAACGATACCGTAGTTCCGTCTTTACTATAATGTGAGTTTAGCGCAAGTTGTTCGACTAATTTAGGCGTGTTCATCAAACTGATTAACTTCGCCCACTCATTTAATGCTAACGATTCATCCACCAGCTTCTGGGCCATTTCTGGCGTTTTTTCATGTTCAAGCGCTTGCTTCAACTGCGTAGGTGTAAGTTGCGTATTTACTTTGGTCTCTGCCACTTTACTTGGACGCCAGCGATACGCTTCTTCGACAACTGGCTCTTCCTTATTCGGTGAAACCTTTGGCGACACCTGCGCGGAATTGCCATGCAATTGCGCTAACCGATCAATGACCGATTCTGGTTGTGCTGATGCCGCTTTAGGCTTTTTTGACCCACCACTTTGTTGAGGTGTGCTCTCCGTCTGAGCTCCATTTTGTTGCAACCCCTGACGCTGTGAGCGTAATTGATGGCGTAAACCGCTCCCCCCTCGAGAAGGCGCTGATTTACTCTCTTGAACCAGCGGCTGCTCTTGTGGCTGAGGTGCCGGGTTTTCACTCAATGGTGGTGCCATATCATACTGTGGCATTCCCATATCGCCACCCGATAGGGGCTGCTCTGGATGAGTTTGGCGAGAATCACCAACAGGCTCTGAATGATTTGACGTCACTGGCTCACTTGCAAAGCGAGAGTCAGATTGCATGCTTCCTGGATTCACGTGAGATTGCTGAATTGGAGCTTGCTGATCCTTTGATACCGTGTTCGTCTTCGACTCAGACGACACCTGCGGTTGCGAAGATGAGGCAATAATATTCGCACCGTTATTCACTGCTGGTCGAAATGCCATCATGCGCAGTACGATCATTTCCATGCCAACGCGACCATTCGGTGACAACGTCAGATCCTCACGACCTTTTAACGCAATCTGGTAGTATAATTGAACATCTTGCGGGTTAAGCGCCCTACTCAACAGTTCTATTTTTTCCGCATCAGGCTGCGCACGATCTAAGGTTGATGGCAAAGCTTGATACATCGCAATACGGTGCAGCTGAGTTGCAACTTGTTGTAACAAACCATCCCACTCAACACCGTTAGACGCCAGTTGTTGGATTTTATCCATGGCTTGTTGAGGCTGCTTACTGCTGATCGACTCAAGCAAATGAATCGCTTGATCTGTATCGATCGTCCCTAGCATGTGGCTGACGATATCGGTTTGAATCGTGCCATTACCCAACGCAATTGCTTGGTCAGTTAAACTCAACGCATCGCGCATACTGCCATCAGCGGCATGGGATATCATACCTAGCGCTTTCGGCTCTGCTGAGACTTGTTCTTGCTCAAGTATATGATCAAGTTGTTGGTGAATATCATCAACACTGATTGGCTTAAGGTGGAACTGAAGACAACGTGACAAAATCGTCACAGGCAGTTTTTGCGGATCCGTTGTCGCGAGCAAAAACTTCACATACTCTGGTGGCTCTTCCAGCGTTTTCAGTAACGCATTAAAAGAGTGTCGCGACAGCATATGGACTTCATCAATAAGATAGACCTTGAACCGCCCACGCGCTGGCTTGTACTGAACGTTATCCAGCAGTTCACGAGTGTCTTCAACTTTAGTGCGTGAGGCTGCATCTATTTCCAATAGATCAACAAATCGACCTTCATCAATCTCACGACACGTATCACACTGGCCACAAGGCGTGGCGGTAATACCAGTTTCACAGTTCAACCCTTTGGCGAACAAACGGCCGATACTGGTTTTCCCCACACCACGGGTACCACTAAACAGATACGCATGGTGCAATCGATTTTGCGCCAACGCATTTTCCAAAGCCGTAAGCACATGCTTTTGCCCTACGACTTGGTCAAATTGATGAGGACGCCATTTACGCGCTAAAGCTAAATAACTCATTGAATATATTAGTGTCCTTCAAAATCACAAATGCTGTATACATTTAGACCTAATGCTTCTAAACGTTTATCACCTGCGATTTCTGGTAGATTAATGACAAAGGCTGCATGTTCAACTTCACCGCCCAATTGACGAATCAGTTTTGTTGTTGCTTCAATGGTACCACCAGTCGCGAGCAAATCATCAACGACCAATACTTTGTCACCCTCTACGATGGCATCGGTATGAATTTCTAATGTGTCCATGCCGTACTCGAGCTCATAAGTTTGAGCAATCGTTGGACGAGGTAGTTTTCCGGGTTTACGAACTGGAACAAAACCAACGCCTAGCTCAAGAGCGAGTGGCGCACCAAATAAGAAGCCGCGTGCTTCTGTACCTACAACCTTGGTGAAACCCATGTCTTTATAACGCTCAACCAACAAGTTGATCGTCGCTTGGTACGCCTTGGCGTCTTCAAGCAAGCTCGTTACGTCACGAAACAGAATGCCTGGCTTAGGGTAATCTTGGATGCTTTTGATGCTGGATTTGATCAGTGAAATTGTTTCTGTAGTCATAATACCGATTTACTTAGATTGGCTCGTTGCCCTCTAAAATCTGTATATGAGGGCGACAAACAATAGGTTTCCATCGCTATGCATTTACTTTCTTAAAAAGTCACAAGCGTTGAAAAAACAAACGCCCACTCCAAGAGCGGGCACACTATTCTTACCGATTTTAGTGATTTTCTTCCCTATCAGCAACCAACTCAATCACAGGTAGGCGCATAAACAAGGTGAGTAAAAAGATCAGCATCATAAAAAGGCCAAGCTTTAACCACCCGTGAGGAACAACGAGAATTGAAACCGTAAAACTCAGCGCAATAAAAATGGCACCACGCCGTTTGACTTTAGGAGAGACGGCTTTGTGTTGTTGCCAATTATGCAAAACTGGACCAAAAGTTGGATGACAGTGTAGCCAGTGATGAAATGCGGGGCTGCCACGCATAAAACACGCACTCGCTAGAAGAATAAATGGAGTGGTGGGCACAAGAGGTAGGACTATCCCGGCAACGCCGAGTGCAATGCAGAGTCCACCAACAATATTGAACAAAACGCGCTTAATATAAATGGTGAACTCCTAGAGCTAAATTAAAAGCCTGTGTAACCATTCATTACACGAAGCCAGGTTAGCGTTGCAGGTAATGTTGGGATCATTAGTGCCACAATAAAACCTAAAAAGTAAAATAGATTATAAGGCTCTTTAAATTCTTTGTCTGCCATGAAGTTTATTCTCTTTTGTTTACGTTGACTTTACTTCCCAACACAATGCAGCGTTAAATGTTCGTTGCATAAATGGGTCATTATTGTTTGAACGCAAACTATACCTTAAACTACGTCAGTGAAACACAGACAAAAAGAAGGGGTTTATCCCCCACTTAAATGTAACGACGATAACTCAGAAACCACAAAAAAACAGCGCTCCTGCGCTGTTTTAAGTTCACTGTGTCACTTGGTTTATTGGACACCCTATTCTATTCGTCGATTTATTCTATTCGTCTCGTCGTTCGATACTCAGGCTAAAACTCGATGAACCAAGACAACCAATAGAGAGTCGTCCACTGTCGTGTATCGAAAGATCCCTTGTGATAAAGTTTCTCATACTGCCATCACCTAAACGATTACCCGCTTCAATGTGTTGACGAGTATCACCACCGACCCATTGACTATCCAACCCGGCAGGTAAAATGGTCACCGTGGATGACGCAAAATCAGCCAGTCCAAATACCGCATTAACAGGACCCGCACATTTTGAGCATTGGATGCCTTTTTCCATGATAGCGGTCATGTCTTTTAAGTCGGCATTTAAGCTACTCAAGTTCCTCAAGTAATCATCAAACAAGGCTCGAACTAAAAGAGGGGTCGCCACTCCTCCGTTTTCCTGAGATGCGGAATCAACCAGATAGAAAGCGAACTGTCCATTCATCAGCCAGCGATAATCAAAGACTAATGGCATCACATCGGTCGACTGAAGCAGTCGGTAAGAGCACCGCCAGTCACCTAGAGACGCATCTTTCTCTGGGAGTAAAGCATGCAAGAGGTCTCTGGCGGCACTCGGGTTCTGGTACAAAAAGTCTAAATGCCAGTGCAGCTCTTGCTCGTCGGGAATTTCCCCCCCATCGTCGACTCTGAACCACTGACTTGAAAAGTCGCGTTGTTCAGAAAAGTGCGCATCCGAATCCTCAAGCGTATTTTCAATGGCTTGAGATAAATGTTTATAGTTACCTATAGGTTTTGTGAGGAAGTCCTTAATACCAAAACGTAACGCTTTCGCGACGTCTGACATTTCATCAGTGCCAGATACCACGATCAATGGTATCGACGGATACTCTAAACTCACTTCTTCAACAAGTTCTATACCGTTCAACACAGGCATAGACAAATCACACAAAACAAGATCGGGCTGACATTCCCTAAGTTGTTGAAGAGCCTCTAGGCCATTTTCAGCTTCTACTACTTTAAAACCCTGACTTTCTAAATAAGCACGAGTTACGTTACGAAAAACACGATCATCATCCACTAGCATGACTAGCTTGTGATCAACCGCTTCCTGTACCGACACCCTTGCCGTTTGACTGTGAGTCTTAAACATACCTTTACACCTCACAAAGCTCTGTCAAAAAACGATTTTTCAAACTGTTATTATTCTTATTGTGTATATTTGCAGTGAAACAATACGCAGCAAGACCCCACACTGTTTCGCCTCGTTATAAAACGTAGCCTTAAAAAGACGTTTATACAAATATTAGATTAGTGGTCAATCTGCGTTCAAAAATGCATTCTTAATTTGCTCAAGCGCGTGTGCTATGGTCAAATAAATGCAACATGTTGACTTAAAGCAAACTTTAATTACAAATTTAATTATAAATTAACCTTTTATGGTAACTCGCTGTGTCTGGAAATATGAAATTAGATGATCTCAACCTATTTCGACTGGTTGTCGAAAATGGGAGCTACACCGCAACTTCGCGCAAAACCATGATTCCGGTTGCGACCATAACCCGACGCATTCAAGCATTAGAAGACTCCGTCGATCTTCGCCTACTTAACCGTCATGCGCGAAAACTATCTCTTACTGAAGCAGGGGAACGCTTTTATCACGAATGTTCTCCTTTATTGCAACGCTTGACTTCCGCAACCGAGGAAATCACAGACGATTGTCATGGGGCATCAGGGAGAATAAAAATATCGACACCGTCTAACTTAACCAAGCGTATGATGATGCCGATGTTGAATGGGTTTATGAAAAAGTATCCCGATATCGTTATTGAACTAACAACGGAAAACAATGCCGATAAGCTTGATCCAACTGAATGGGATGTCATTTTTCGGGTTGGGCCTCAGCGCGACTCTAGTCTGATAGCTCGTAAGGTCGGTGGTGTAAAAGATATTCTGGTTGCTAGCCCTGAGTACTTAAGTTCAAACCCCGCGCCAGAACACGCAGAAGAATTGTCAAACCACTCGCTGTTAAAAGGCTACCCATTGATTAAATGGACGCTCATTAACGGTGAAGGCGAATCTGTGGTGAACGTCGACCGTGGCCGCTTTCAAGCTAATGCGCTCAACGTCGTGCGTAGCAGTTGCTCTGACGGACTAGGGATTACACTTATGCCTGACGTGATGATCAAAGAGTATATTGAGAGAGGGGAATTAGTACGTGTGCTGCCTGAATGGAGTGCCAACCCCCGCGATATCTACATGCTGTATAACCACAAAGATCACTTGCCAGAGAAAGTACGTCTTTTCATTGACTATGTCATTGCGTACAAAATGCAGTAAGCCATTACCCCGAGGTAAATGGGTTAAGTCATAACAAAAAACCAGAGCCTCGGCTCTGGTTTACTATTAAAGGCTGAAACAGTATGTAACGTTACGCGCCTTCGTTATGCAATTCTAAGTTGGCTAAATCTTGCTGAATCTCGCGTTGAACTTTCGCATCATCATTGCGTAAACCATCGAGAAAATCGAGATATTTCTGGTCAATATCTCCCGTCACATAGTGGCCATTAAAGACCGATGTATCGAACTGAGTGATATCTTGATTGCCAAGGCCAACCGCTTCAACCAAATCTTCCAGTCGTTGATAAATTAGGGCATCAGCGCCAATCGCTTTGCAAATCGTTTCGTTGTCGCGACCATGAGCAATTAACTCTGTCGCACTTGGCATATCAATACCATACACATTAGGGAAACGGACTTCAGGTGCGGCAGAAACCATGAAGACTTTATTTGCACCAGAATCACGTGCCATCTCAATGATTTGCTCAGAGGTGGTGCCACGAACAATGGAATCGTCCACCAACAAAACGTTCTTGTCTTTAAACTCCGAACGAATCGCGTTCAATTTGCGGCGCACGGATTTTTTACGTTGCTGCTGACCAGGCATAATAAACGTACGGCCAACATAACGGTTTTTAACAAAACCTTGGCGATATGGCTTGTTGATGGCCTGAGCAATTTGCAAGGCAATATCGCAAGAGGTTTCAGGGATTGGGATAACCACATCAATATCTAGGTCTGAGTAATCTTCACAGATACGTTCACCCAACTTCTTACCCATTTCAACACGAGCACTGTAAACCGAGATCTTATCGATGAATGAATCTGGGCGAGCAAAGTAAACAAACTCAAAAATACATGGGTTTAGAGTCGGACGATCGGCACACTGTTTGGTAAACAGCTCACCGTCAAAGGTCGCGTAAATCGCTTCACCAGGTGCTACGTCACGCACAAAATCGAAACCAACCGCATCAAGAGCAACTGATTCGGACGCAACCATATATTCGGTTCTGCCATTTTCTTCACGCTTACCTAAGCAGAGCGGACGGATACCGTTAGGGTCACGAAATGCAATCATACCATGGCCAATGATCATCGCCGTCACAGCATAAGCACCACGAATTGTACGGTGTACGTTGGTCACAGCACGAAACACGTCTTCCGTAGTGACGTTCCCTTTCACGGAATCAATTTCGTGGGCGAGTACGTTAAGCAGCACTTCTGAATCTGATGTCGTGTTAATGTGACGACGGTCTTTTTCAAACAGCTTTTGACGAACTTCGTTCGCGTTAGTCAAGTTGCCGTTGTGGGCAAGTGTAATACCGAAAGGAGAGTTAACGTAGAAAGGTTGTGCTTCTGAAGCGCTTGAACTACCAGCAGTTGGGTAACGAACGTGACCGATACCAACCTCACCTTGCAAACGCTGCATGTGTTTTGCTTCAAACACATCCTTGACCAAACCGTTCGCCTTACGCAGACGAAAACGATTGCTTTCTATGGTACAAATACCAGCGGCATCTTGGCCACGATGCTGTAACACCGTTAACGCGTCATAAATAGACTGGTTTACAGGCGTTGTGCCCACGATTCCAACAATACCACACATGTCCTAATCCTCGATTTGCGACAGTAGCTGGCACTACTAGAGAGTGCCAGACAAAAAACTCGATGTTGCTTGTAAATGCTCGAAGAATGGGGCAATGATACGGCTGAACTCTGGGATCAACTGTGATTCTTTCCACCAATCCGAGCTTGGGAATGCAGTAAACGCATCCATAAAAAACAAAATCGCGGAAACAATTAACACTCCGCGTAAGCCACCAAATACAACCCCTAGAATACGGTCTGTACCTGACAACCCTGTTTTTTGTACCAATTGACCAATGACGTAATTCACCACTGCGCCAACAATTAAAGTCGCGACAAACAATGCCGCTATCGCCGCTCCGTTCCGAAACATGTCATCTTCGATGTTGGTGAAGTACGCCGCCAACTTCGCGTAGTAGTTGCTGGAGACAAAAAAGGCTCCAAACCAAATCACTAACGACAATGCTTCTTTTGCAAAGCCACGAACTAAACTGATCAAAGCTGAAAAGCCGATCACCCCTAAAATGACAAAATCTAACCAATTCATATTTTCTTCATCTTAAGTTGGCGCGCATTTTAACAGAAAAAATGCCGACGCAAACGTTTTCTTATGGATTTAATGGCTTAAATTTAAGCAATTGACCTTTGGAGCCTGTAATTTTTTGTAATTCTTGAACTTGTCTTTCAAGTTTACTTTTGGATACATCTGGCCCCACAATCACACGTGTAAAGTCATTCTCTCTTTTCGTATGGGCCTGGTAACCACGTTTTTGTAGGTCCGCGACGAGCGCTTCAGCATTTTCATGATTCTTCAACGCCATCAGTTGAATGATCCATCCCGAATCCTCGTACTGGTTTTTTTCTTCAACTTGACGAGTGACGACTTCAACAGGTTCAGGCTGAGTAACGTGTTTAGGTCGAGATGGGGACTCTGGCTCAGGAATACGCTCATTCATCGATGCAACCGCCGATGGCTCTTCGGACTCGTGCACCACCGCCTCTACGGGAGACTCTGGCAACGAGATATCATCTTCAACAGGATCAAGAATCTCAAAATTTTCCACTTCACTATCAAGTTCTGGTTTGATAGGAATACTGGCAAATTCTTCTTTATAGTGCAGTTTTTGACCATCTAAGACATCAGGCAAAACAATCACTCCGACTGCTACCAATATGATGGTACCGACTAAACGGCTTTGAAATTTACTTGCCATCCAATTACCTTTAATTACTTATTTTTTGACTGCCAATGCTCCAACACCTCACCCACAGTATGAAAGGAACCTACGACCAAAACGACATCATCTTGGCTGGCATCGGATAATGCGCTTTCAAACGCGTCTACAGGTGTCTCGAACTGAGTTTGCCCTACTGGTAAGTAGTGACACAGTTCAGCGGCAGTTGCCGCTCGTGGACCTTGCAGAGAGGCTGGGTACCAATGAGTCGCGATAGGTGTTAATGCCTTAATTGTTGCTTTAATGTCTTTGTCATGCAGCATGGCAACCACGACGTGAATATTTCGCCCCGCATACTGCTGCTTCACTTTTTCTGTCAAATATTCTGCGGAATGTGGGTTATGTGCGACATCGAGTACGATGGTTTGTTCGCTTTTCAGCACCTGCATTCGCCCTGCAAGCTGAGCATTATTCAAGCCATTGACAATATTTATGTCAGTGATTTGCAATTCCGATGCACCTAACGCCATTAAGGCTGTCGCGGCATTAGGTAACGGAAGTGATGGCAATGGTAGATCGTCTAAAGCAAATGCGCCAGAGGTCCATTGCCACCCATTACCTGTCCGCTGGTAGTCAAATTGAATACCGACCTGGAAAAACTCAGCACCGATGTCATCTGCATGGGCCGCCACGGTCGCTGGTGGTGTTGGCTGACCACAAATCGCTGGCTTACCCGCACGATAAATTCCCGCTTTTTCAAACCCAATGACATTAATATCGTCGCCTAACCAGTCAACGTGATCGACGGCCAAACTGGTGATAACAGAGACGTCATGGTCAACGACATTGGTCGCATCCAAACGGCCACCGAGCCCGACTTCGAGCAGCACTACATCAACATTTTCAGCTTGGAATATGCGTAATGCTGCCAGTGTGCCGAATTCAAATAAACTTAGGCTGATTTCACCGCGCTGTTTTTCAACATAATCAAACGCTGCACAATGTTTTTCGTCTTCAACGTCAACGCCATTAATGCGAACACGTTCGTTGTAACGTATTAAGTGAGGAGAACTGTAGACGCCTACTGAATAACCCGCGTCTAATAGAATCGCTTCCATTAGCGCACAGGTTGAACCTTTGCCGTTGGTTCCTGCGACGGTAATAACACAAGGGGCGGGTTTAGTAAGCTTGGCTTTTTTTGCTACCGCTTGGACACGGTCTAAGCCTAAATCGATTGCTGAAGAGTGAATATTCGCTAAATAATCAAGCCACACCTCTAATGATGATGTGGCTTGAGGAATTGAGTTCTGGTTCATCTAACTATAACCATTAATTTCTTGGTTTTATGTTAGACGCTACTTTACCCTTTTTCGTCCGCTTCTGGTACAGAATATGGTTCTTCATTTGGAGATTCGTTCACAGAAACTACCAATGGAGAAGAATGGTTGGTCATTTTTGCGATTAAACCACCCACACGTTGGCGCATTTCGCGTCGATCAACAATCATATCGATCGCACCATGATCCAAAAGGAACTCACTGCGCTGGAAGCCTTCAGGTAAGTCTTCACGTACTGTTTGTTCAATGACACGACGGCCTGCAAAGCCGATCAATGCTTTAGGCTCACCAATATTGATGTCACCCAACATAGCTAAACTCGCAGAAACACCACCCATTGTCGGGTCAGTCAAAACCGAGATGAACGGCAAGCCTTTTTCAGATAGACGCTCAAGAGCCGCACTGGTTTTCGCCATCTGCATTAGAGACATTAACGCCTCTTGCATACGTGCACCGCCACTTGCTGAGAAGCACACCAATGCACAATTATTTTCAATCGCTGACTCAACCGCTTTAACAAAACGAGCACCAACGACAGAACCCATTGAACCACCCATAAAGGAGAATTCAAACGCACATGCAGCGATTGGCATACCTAGAAGCTCACCTTGCATAACAACCAAAGCGTCTTTCTCTCCACTACTCTTCTGAGCAGCAGAAATACGCTCTTTGTAGCGCTTGGAGTCTTTGAACTTCAGCTTATCTTGTGGCTCAAGCTCGCTCCCCAATTCCACACGATTGCCTTCGTCTAAAAACGTTTCCAATCGACGACGCGCTTTCATACGCATGTGATGGTTACATTTCGGACAAACTTCTAGGTTACGTTCAAGCTCTGCATGGTATAGCACCTGCTCACAAGAACTACATTTAGTCCACACACCTTCTGGAATCGAAGCTTTGCGTGAAGTGACGATGTTGCTTTTCTCTAAAATCTTTTCAAGCCAACTCATGGAAGACCTTTTCTCTCAATTCTTCCGCCTCATTGCGAAAGAAATAAATTCGACATAATTACCGAAGGATTAAACCATATCTCGGCGCTACTGTAGATAAAAAACTGGTTGTACCTATTTCATTTGACCCAAAGAATCTTAAGATACTTGGTCTAGCGGCGCACCCTTTCAGTGTAAGCTACGGATATTTTGAAGCAAGTTTGTAAAGTTAGTTCAAATTATCTGGTAAAAATAACGGGCCGATTGGCTCACAAGGTAAATCAAATTCGTGTGGATAGTCCACATCGACCAGATATAGCCCCTCTGCTTTTGCCGTCGCCCCCGCAAGCTTGCGGTCTTTCGCCTCTAATAACCACTGAATCCACTCAGGCTGCTCTTCACCCCTGCCAACCTTAATTAAGCTTCCAGTGATGTTCCGCACCATATGGTGTACAAACGCGTTTGCTTTGATGTCTATTACAACATAATTACCATGCCGCGTAACATTCAGATGCATGATATTGCGAAATGGGCTACGCGACTGGCAATGCGCTGCACGAAACGACGTAAAATCATTTTCACCGAGCAAGAACTGCCCCGCTTGGTGCATTTTTTTCTCGTCCAAATCTCCATGATAATGACTTACACCTGTACTTAAGATTCCTGGCCGCAACGCGTGATTAAATATGATATAGCGGTACCGGCGGGCCGTTGCAGAAAATCGCGCATGAAAATCCTCTGAGACCTCTTTCGCCCAACGTACCGCAATGTCACCTGGCATGTTTGCGTTTGCTCCCATCGTCCAAGCCACCATTTTTCGATTTACATTGGTATCAAAATGAACCACTTGCCCTGTACCATGAACCCCCGCATCTGTCCTTCCCGCACATTGCACTTCTACAGGGTGATTTGCAACGATGGACAATGCTTTTTCTAACGATTCTTGAACACTTTGAACTTCTCTTTGCCGTTGCCAGCCGAAGTAATTTGTACCGTTATACTCGATACCTAATGCGATTCTCATTTCAACCTACGAACTCTAAAATGGGTCGAGAAGTATATACAAAAAAGGGTAGCTCCAGCTACCCTTCTTGATTTATCGACCGTTAATCGCGTCTATCAGCTGTTTTGCTTCACGGCGAATATCATCTTCACCATAAACAATCGCCTCTTCTAACAATTTTATCGCACCTTTATGGTCATTCATTTCTAAATAAATTTTAGCCAAATCGAGTTTTCCACTCGCTTCCGAATTGGTATCAACATCCACATCGCCGAACTCACCAATCACATCGGGGAATTCGTTGAGGCCAACATCAAGTTTGAGCTCTTCCTCTTCAAACTCCCCACCCTGTTTGTCTACTTGAGCCATCAACTCATCAATGGTCATAAACTGGCTTTTCTTAGCATCGAAGTCTTCTAGGTCATCTTGCTCCGCCCAGTTTTCTTCAGCAATTTCAGGATGAGGTAAAGTATCAGCGGAACGCCATACATCACGTTGGTCTTCCGGAACATCATCACTTGCGCTTACCGTCTCTTCGATGTGCGACGGCGTTTGAAACCCTTCCCAATCGTCTCCTACGTCCAGCATGGTCTCAAAGTCCATACCTGCACTAGCGATGGTTTCGCTGTCTAACTTACCGTTAAACGTTGGAGATGGATCATCTTCAGACAACAAGCTCGCCATTGTCTCATTCTGATAATCGTTTGAGGTTAAATCTTCATCTGCTTTCGTCGCTTCTGGTGTGTGTTGTGCTTGATCACTGTCAAGATCACGTTGCTGAGCAAAGACTTCAAACAAAGCGTCTTGGTCATTATCAGCTTTAAGGCTCGACCTAACACTTTGTGGTTCCGGAGGAGGCGTGTCTTGCATCGAAGCGAGCGCATCTTCTTCGTTGAACTCAGGCCAATCGTTTTCATCAAAGTTGAACTCCTCATCCGCGGCTTGAGGAACGTCGTCATTCTCTGAATCTACAAATTGAGGTTCATCCGCCATGGAAGCTAATGCATCTTCTTCATCGAACTCTGGAAGATCGATATCGTCGAAGCTAAGCTCATCTTCCGCTTCCTGTTCAGCCGTTGATTCTACTGTTGCACTTTCCTCATTGACTGCCCCAACCTGCTCCGGTTCAGGCTCGCCAACCATAGATGCTAATGCATCCTCTTCAGCAATCTCTGGTTCCTCACCTAACTCGGCAGACGCAGGCTCCGCAATATCGAGTTCGTCTTGAACGTCAACTTTAGACTCAACATCTGCACGACTTTCAACATCAGGTTCAACCGGATCCGGTACAGATTCATCTGCCATTGATGCTAGCGTATCTTCTTCAACAACTTCTGGTTCTTCGCCTAACTCGGCAGACGCAGGCTCCGCAATATCGAGTGCGTCTTGAACGTCAACTTTAGACTCAATCTGTTCTTCCGGCTTAGCCGCCTCGTCCAATACGGATGAAAACAGCTCATCTTCATCGAACGCAGAGAGATCGGTATCGTCTAGTTGGAAGTCTTGCGTATCTGCCATAGACGCTATCGCGTCCTGTTCGTCAAACTCAGGAAACTCTATGTCATCAAAACGTAGTTCTTCATCAGCCGCTTCGCGAGATTCCGTTTCACTGTCATCTTGAATTGGCTCATCAGCTGTATTACCCGCTATATCGTCGAGTAGCCAATCTTCTTCTTGCGGTATTCCAAACTCATTCTCTACCGTATTGGGAGTCGGGGTAAACGCAGGTTGCTCAGGCTCAGATGCATCGTCAAGCATGCGTTCATCATGAGCTAAGCTTTCATCCTCAACTTGTGTTTGATTGTCACCCGTCTCTTGGCTCTCTTGCGTCAACGCCGTATCGTCGTCAATCAGCCCTTCTTCATCGGTAGATTCAGGCTCTTCTGCTTGTCGTTCCGGCTCTACTCTAGCGTCTAAGTCACGATCTTCTGTTGACGCAGCCTCTAACTCCAGTTCATCAGCGGGCCTAGCTTGCTCAGATGGTTGTACCGCGTCATTACTCAGATCAAGCCAATCTTCTGAATCACTGAGCAATGGATCAGGTTCTGGGTACATATCCTCCAAGTCCCCCAAGAACGCTTCAGTGTCAAATCGTTCGTTGGTGCTTGATGCTGTTTCTTGCGGTTTATCCTCGGTATCGTTCTGACTGAGATCAGATTCTGCTGGGCTCGTTTTAGCTTCATTGAGGAGCGTATCAATATCGACTTCCGGCTCATCATTTAGGTTTTCTTGTGCCGAAAGCTCATCATTCATGCTTTCTTTTTCTGCATGCGCACCCAATGCCTCTTCTAGCTCATCAGCAAACTCGGATTGCGTATCAGCTTGAGGTTCTAGATCGCCAAAACCGAGCGAAGCCAGTAAATCATCTTCTTCACTAACAGACTCAGAATCGCTTGCTTTATCTTCACGAATTAAATCGTCAAATGGATCGAGTTCGGTATTCCCGTCGTCTTCCGATTCGAGGTTGATATCGTTATCGATAAGTTCATCAAGCAAATCGACACTATCTGCCTCTAACGTTTCCGACGGATCATCGTCATCAAAACCAGACAGGGATTCTAATTCATTGAGAGGATCAAACTCATCATCGGATTCCTCGTCTTCAAACTCCACCAACTCATCCAATAACTCAGTGCTATCTAAGTCAAACTCGTCTTCATCATCACTAAACCCAGACAACAGCTCGAGTTCATCCAACACGTCATCTTCGTTAGACGATTGAATATCAGTTGCCTGCTCGCTGTCAGGTTCGGCTAGTTGCCAATCCTCTTCGTCAAACAGGTCATCATCCGAATCGTTAGGCGTTGATGTTTCATAAGCAGCTAACAACTCATCAATATCATCATCCGTTGCTTCACCAGCGCTAAACCCTTGCTCTGGAGCTGGTGACGTCGATTGTGACTCTGCCGTTCCAAGCTCCAATTCGTCGTCACTCAATTCAGCAAACAGCTCGTCAAGATCATCTTGCTCAATAGTGTCTGTCGGCTCCGTTTGCGACGAATCGTCTTCTGCTAACAGCTCGGCAAGTTCGTCCTCTGATATCTCGCCAGTATTTTCTTCTGGTGTAAGATCAAAGCCACTCTCTTCATCCTGTTCTTCTAAATCCGATGTCGACAGGTCAAGTGCTCGCTCCATTTCTTCTAAACCTAGCGCGCGCTCGTCACTATTAACTTCTATACTGCTGCTCGAAGAGTCAAACTCTTCAAAATCAATCGCGAGCTCTCCATCATCACCAATGTCAGCAAATGGATCTTCCCCATCATCACCTTCAAGGTTGAAGTCCAACTCTTCTTCATCAAGATTAGCGAAAACGTCGTCATCAAGCTGAGGCTCATCCACTTGTTCTTCTGGCTTATCAGTCTCATCCTCTGCGAACAAATCCTCATCCAGACTCAGCTCTTCTTCGAGTTCGTCTTCCGTATCAAGCCCGATTGGCACCGCTAACGGATCGCTTTCTCTCGCTTCTTGTTGAGCGGGTTCATCTTCCTTGCTTGAACGGCGGCCAAGTAACATCACAATGCATAAAGCGAGTAATGCTCCCGGTATCAACGCGGATAAAGCAACTAACCAGCCATTCGATAGTATTTTATCTAAAGTTGATGGCTGCAAACGCTGTTGCTCAGCAAGACGCTCGCGCTCTTCAGCCAATAACTTTTCGACTTCAGTCCGAATTCTTTCTTGATCATTAAGTTCTGTTTTCAGCGAGTCCACTTCGTTTTGAACATCCGATAGCATCAGGCGTAAACGGTGATTTTTCTCTTCCAAAGATTGAATTTCGCTTTGAGCGTTTTGCTGAAGTTTATTCTTTAATGCGCTGACTTGTTGCTCGCCTACCGTTGATGTACTGACTGGTGGCGTGGCAATCACAGGGATACTCTGTGTGACTGACGGAGTGGTTTCGACTGGACTCGCGGTCTGCTCTGCGGATGTTGACACTGCGCTCTGAACGGCCGGCTTTGGATCGGGTTGTTCAACAGGTACTGAAGTTACTTCTGGCTGAACACTCTGCTTTGGCACAGGTTGTTGAGCCAAAGCTGATTGAGACTGAGCAGGTTTTGGCTGTGCGAGACGCGCCTCATGCGCTTTCATTATCGCAACAGCCTGCTGAGTAGATGCACTTTGTATTTGCTCGAGTGAAGGAATACGAAGTCGACTGCCAGGGATAAGCTCATGAATATTTTGTTGATCAAACGCCTGAGGATTGATTCGGTAAATAGCAAGAAGTGTCTGTTGCACGCTTACGCTTCGCGAAGGTCTAAGCTGAGAAGCAATAGACCAAAGCGTTTGGTTTTCTCCTGTTGGGCCATAAAAACGTGAAGGCTGGTTATTAACAGGAGGAGCAGGTAATGCTCGCTCAATCTCTTCGGAGTAACGAGGAGAAGACTGCACTTCACCTGACGGTCCAACAAGGCGAATTGCTTCGGCTTGAACCACTGGCGATGTCTGAGTCGCACTTATCAACACAAGAGTCGTCAGTAAGCGCTTATAAATTTGATGCATAGGAGGCTCAGTTTTGTGCTCAATACAATTGAAAACGGTGATCAGCTAAATATATCGGATATAGCGTACAAAACTATAGCCCTTAAGGAAAAAAATGTGTGGGGCCTGCCAGATTAGTACCAATCTCACACATTTACTTTCGATTAGCGTAAAAAAGCCTCGCATCATGCGAGGCTTAAAGTTCACTAAAAGACGTCCACTAAAAAGTTATCGCGAATATCAGTAGTAATCACGTACCAGTACTTCCGCTATTTGCACTGCATTTGTCGCAGCACCCTTGCGAACATTATCGGCAACAACCCACAAGTTGATACCACTATGGTGACTGATGTCGTTTCGAATACGGCCAACCATAACGTGATCTTTTCCGCCAGCATCACGAACTTGAGTTGGGAAATCTTCACCTTGAAAAACTTCAATGCCTTCAGTTTGACCTAGCAAATTGATAACTTCTTGTGCATCAATTGGTGAACGCGTTTCAATGTGAAGAGCTTCGGCATGACCATAGAATACAGGAACACGTACACAGGTCGGATTGACTGTGATCGACGGATCGTTGAAGATCTTTTGTGTTTCCCACACCATCTTCATTTCTTCTTTGGTGTAGCCATTTTCCATCATTTGATCGATTTGCGGAATACAGTTAAACGCAATTTGTTGCGAGAATTGCTTCTTATCTGCTGGCATACCGTTTAGAAGCTTAGCGGTTTGACCCGCTAGCTCGTCAATACCACCTTTACCGGCACCAGATACTGATTGGTAGGTAGATACATTAATACGCTCGATGCCAACTGCATCGTGAATAGGCTTCAATGCCACCAACATTTGGATGGTTGAACAGTTTGGGTTCGCGATAATGTTGCGGTTACGGAACTCGGCAATCGCCTCTGGGTTTACTTCTGGTACAACAAGAGGAATATCATACTCGTAACGGAATTGCGAAGTGTTGTCGATAACGATAACACCTTCATCTGCAGCGATTGGCGCCCATTTTTCAGAGAGTTCACTACCGGCAGAAAACAACGCAATGTGAGCTTGAGACCAGTCAAACTCTTCCACGTTTTGTACACGAACCGTTTTGCCATTAAAGCGATAAGTCTTGCCTTCGCTACGCTCACTTGCCAATAAGTGAATGTCACCCACTGGGAATTTGCGTTCTTGAAGCACTTCTAAAATTGTTTCACCGACCGCACCGGTCGCACCTAAAATGGCAACATTGTATTGCTGGCTCATTGACTTACCTCAATTTGAAAACCTAGTTCTGCTAATGGTTCAAGGTTACATTTATCATTGCCCACTAGCGTGACAGCGCTGTATTCACGGCGATCCCAGTAATTTTTACGCATGGCATCAAACGCACCTGGCTTACTGATTTCACGACGGAAAAGAGCGTCATCTTTACGCACATCATAGATTAACTGCGTAATGTTATGCAGTGTTGCTTCATCCCACTCTCTGTCCAACACGATTGTTGGCACTGGCGCGGTTGGCAACAAATCACTGGCATGCGCGCGTAATTCGTTATTTAAAAACTCGCAGTAACGATTAAAGATCATTGTCGTGCCACGAGCTTTCCCTTCCAGGCCATAGCCTGCAACGTGAGGGGTTGCGAATGCTAGCAGAGGCAGAAGCTCCATATCAACCTCTGGTTCAAACTCAAACACATCCAATGCTGCGGTAAAGCCATCGTTTTTCTGTAACCGACGCTTAAGTGCACTGTTGTCTACAATAGGACCACGTGCCGCATTGATAAGAATTTGATCAGAACGCAAACCGTTTAATACGCTTTCATCAAACATATGATGTGTTGGATGTTGGCCATCTTTAGTAATTGGTGTGTGCAACGAAATGATGTCTGACGATTTGATAAGCTCATCAAGTGGCGTAAAGCTACGAGGGTCGCCTTCTTGTTGCTTAAACGGATCGTTTATCAGTACGTTGATCCCCATACCTTTCAAGCATTTTTCCAAGTAGCTGCCAACTTGTCCTGCTCCGATAATGCCCACAGTCTTATCAAGGACAGAAAAACCTTTCTGCTGTGCAAGCACCATCATTACACTAAACACATACTCGGCGACGCCGACTTTGTTGCAACCTGGTGCCGCAGTAAAGAAAATATCTTTTTGTTGCAAAAGCGCTTGGTCAACATGGTCCATACCAGCCGTGGCAGTGCCAACAAACTTGAGTTTATTCGCCTTACTGATCAGATCCGCATTCACCTTAGTGACCGAGCGAATCATTAGTGCATCGATATCAACCAAATCGTCTGCAGTCAACGTACGACCAGGTTTTAGAATCACTTCACCAAGCTGGCTAAACAGCTCTTGAGCGTAAGGCATGTTTTCATCAACAACAATTTTCATAGTGGCAGCGTTTTTAAGTTCCATTTTTTTAAGTTGCAGTGATTGTGCCCTTTTCGTGAAAAATCTCAAGAAATAGCACCAAAGAGTAGAAAAGAAAAAACCCGGCTAATTAGCCGGGTGAAATTCCAGAACAAAAGGATCCTATCCCGCTCTCCATGGGATAGAGTCTGCGTCTGTTCGATCAGAGTGACTGATCAAGCTCTGGAAACTGGATTGTTGGCGCCGATATCACGCTCGTGGAGCCCCAACAAATTCAGTTAACCTTGGTACTTTTTAATAACCAAAGTTGCGTTTGTGCCGCCAAAGCCAAAGCTGTTTGACATGACTGTCGTTAGCTCTGCATCACGTGCTTCTGTCACGATGTCTAGGCCTTTCGCTGCTTCGTCCAAGTTTTCAATATTGATGCTTGGTGCAATAAAGTTTTTGTCTAGCATAAGCGTTGAGTAAATCGCTTCGTGCACACCAGCTGCGCCTAGTGCGTGACCCGTCATTGCTTTTGTTGCCGAGATTGCTGGACTATTCTCACCAAATAGTTGTTGAATTGCGCCAAGCTCTTTCACATCTCCAACTGGTGTCGATGTACCATGCGTGTTGATGTAATCCACACCGTCAACGTCTTGCATCGCCATCTTCATACAACGGATCGCACCTTCACCTGATGGTGCTACCATGTCGTAGCCATCAGAGGTCGCACCGTAGCCAACTATCTCACCGTAAATTTTTGCGCCACGAGCCAGTGCATGCTCAAGCTCTTCGACAACCAGCATGCCGCCGCCACCAGAGATAACGAAACCGTCGCGATCTGCATCATAGGTACGTGACGCTTGGTCTGGCGTGTCGTTGTATTTCGTTGATAGTGCGCCCATTGCGTCAAACATCATTGTTTGAGACCAGTCAAGCTCTTCACCACCACCAGCGAAAACAATGTCTTGCTTGCCAAGTTGGATCAACTCCATCGCATGGCCGATACAGTGTGCTGATGTTGCACAAGCCGAACTCATTGAGTAGTTCACACCGCGAATCTTAAATGGTGTGGCAAGACACGCTGAAACGGTTGACGACATCGTACGAGGTACCATGTATGGACCCACACGTTTTACGCCTTTCGCACGCATGGTATCTGTTGCGACTGTTTGGTTGTACGCAGAAGCACCACCAGAACCCGCAACAATACCAGTACGGTCGTTGGAGACTTGGTCTTCTGTAAGACCAGCGTCTTCGATGGCTTGCTGCATTGATAGGTATGCATACGCGGCCGCATCACCCATAAAGCGCATCTGCTTACGGTCAATATGTTCAGCAGGGTTAATTTTTAGATCACCCCAAACTTGAGAACGAAGACCATGTTCTTTGAACTGCTCAGATGCAGTGATGCCAGACTTGCCCGCTTTAAGAGACGCTAGAACTTCTTCGACGTTGTTACCGATACTTGAAACAATACCCATACCGGTGATTACGACTCGTTTCATTATGACATTCCTATAATTCAAAAATCTGCTAGATGATAACTAAGATAGTCAACAAAAGTGGTCAGCTTTCCCATAAATTCGTACAATCACCCCATTGTTAGCGCGCCAAATCACAAATTTTATCTCTATGACTTTAATAAAAAACGCAGAACTTGGATGGAACGAAGCGGGTACTCCAGTTTCAGACCAATTTGATGATGTTTACTTCTCTAACGTAAACGGTCTTGAAGAGACACGCTACGTTTTTCTCAAACAAAATTCTATTCCACAAAGATGGCAAGAATTTGACCAACGACGCTTCGTGATTGGTGAAACCGGATTTGGTACAGGCTTAAACTTTTTAGCCGTGTGGCAATGGTTTAACGAATTTCGTCTCAACCATCCGGATGCGCCACTACAAGAGCTCCACTTCGTCAGTTTTGAAAAATACCCTTTAAACATAGACGATCTTAAAAAGGCGCACCAAGCTTGGCCTGAATTGGCGGAGTTCGCTGAAAAACTCCAACAGCACTATCCGGCCGCAGTTCCGGAGTGCCATCGCATTGTTTTAGAAGACGGTGCCATCACTCTCGATATATGGTTTGGCGACATCAAAGACTGCATGCCACAAGTGCCTTACGGAGAAGTTGGGTTAATTGATGCTTGGTTCTTAGACGGTTTTGCTCCGAGTAAAAATCCAGAAATGTGGAACCAAAATCTGTTTAACGGCATGGCAAATTTGGCTAAACCAGGCTGTACCGTCGCTACTTTTACCGCTGCCGGGTTTGTTCGGCGAGGACTGAACGAAGCGGGATTCACCATGAAAAAGGTGAAAGGCTTTGGCACCAAACGGGAAATGATTGCCGGCGTTATGGAACAACGCAACCTCCATACTAATCATCTACCATGGTTTAATCGTACTTCTGCGACGAACCTAGATTCAATAGCGATCATCGGAGGTGGTATCGCAAGTGCAACACTCGCCAAAACGTTGTTGCGTCGAGGTCAAAATGTCACATTATATTGTAAAGACAAACAGCCTGCCGAGGGCGCATCAGGAAATCGTCAAGGGGCGATTTATCCATTATTGAATGGACCGCACACTGGCGTTTCTCGTGTATTTGCGCCAGCTTTTTTGTTCGCGCGCCAATTCGTCGAGCAAATGGCAAACGACCTCACCTTTGACCACGACTGGTGTGGCGTCACTCAATTGATGTGGGATGACAAGTCGACCGACAAACTCGAAAAGATGCTGGGGGGGAATTTCCCTTCTGAGTTAATTAAAAAACTGTCTGTACAAGAAACCGCAGAAAGGATTGGGTTACCGATTGATATGGCGTCTGTGCACTACCCCTTGGGGGGTTGGATGTGCCCAGCAGAGTTCACTTGTAATTTAATCGCTCACCTGGATCAGAAGACCTCTTTTTCGGCTAAGTTTGAGCACAATGTCGATGCATTGGAATGGGATACACAACGTCAAATTTGGATTTTGCAGGCGAATGGCAAAACATTCGAGCATTCTGTTGTTGTCGTCGCCAACGGACACGAATTCCAAACCTTGCGCCAAACCGCAGAGCTACCAATGGGGCAAGTAAAAGGGCAAGTCAGTCATGTGCCTGCGACAGAAAAGCTCAATCAATTAAAAACCGTGCTTTGCTACGACGGCTATATGACGCCAGTCAATCCGAACAACCAACACCTTTGTATTGGTGCAAGTTACGACCGTAAGCACTTAGATTTTGAGTTCGATGAAGGCGCACAATTAGATAATGTCGAAAAGCTACGAAAGTGCCTTCCCAACCAAGAGTGGGTAAGCGAGGTTGATGTAAGCACGAATGAGTCACGCCAAGGTATTCGCTGCGTCAGCCGTGATCATTTACCGTTTGTTGGTAATGTCGGGAATTTCGCTACCATTAAAACTCAATACGCTGATTTACAGGGTAAGCAAGTTGAAGACGCAGAGGCCATTCTACAATATCCTAATCTTTTCTGCTTATTAGGGCTGGGTTCACGTGGTCTAAGCTCTGCACCACTAATGGCAGAAGTATTGGCCTCGCAGATCTGTGGTGATCCGTTGCCACTGTCTGTCAATGTATTGGAAACGTTGCACCCTAGCCGAATGTGGGTACGCAAATTAAGAAAAGGAAAGGCGATTACGACGCTTTAACCGCCGATTTACTCTGCTCATTCCCGATAGTGAATAAATAACACCATCGGGAATATCACAGAAACATCACTGAAATCGACAAGTCGGCTATCTACGACTTAAACAGCAAACACTGTCAAGCGCATGCTGAGATTGATATTAAACCAGTTTTGCGACAGCTTGCTTCACTTGTTCGTTCACTTCTTCGTTTTTAGATTCACCCGTTTCTAGGTCAAAATTATCGTAGAAGTTTGGCACTGACAGAGAGGCTTTCACCTCAGCACCAAAGAAGTGAGCCGATCCCGTCGCGGCTGCCAGTACGCTCTGCGCACCGCCTGGGCCTGGAGATGTAGCCAAGTAGACCACAGGTTTGTTTTGGAAGACATTCTGTTCAATACGTGTCGCCCAGTCAAATAGGTTTTTGTAGGCAGCCGTGTAAGAACCATTATGTTCTGCAAAAGACACGATGATAGCATCGGCTTGCTCAAGTTCACGTAAGAAAGCAAGCGCACCTTCAGCTTGACCGATTTCTTTTTCGGTATCTTCACTAAACATAGGAACTTGGAAATCATTCAAATCCAACACGCTCACGTGCGCACCTTTTACTTGGTTTGCAGCGTAAGTAGCAAGAAATTTGTTGATTGAGGTTGAACTGGTCGATGCACCAAATGCGACTATTTTCATGGCTGTATTCCTCTATTCACGTTTCTTATTCTTGTTGCCAGATTAAGGTCTGATTAGATTTCATACAACCATAAAAATTTTATGGAGAAATTCAGTTTTTTCGAATGAGTTTAGGCTTGAGCCTGAAGTGCTTGCCAGAGATCGCTAACGATAATCTGGTCCGCAGGGCTTAATTCACTGCGTGCCGCGTCCAGGCTGTTTTTAATACGAACTTTCAATTCGTCGACATCATGGATGCCATCATCTTCACACGATGCTGCCGACAAAGAAATGTGACCACGTAAATAACCACCAGCAAACAGTTCATCATCTGATGCTGTTTCAATACGTGCATCAATCAGTTCTAGTAGTTTTTCTTCAAATTCAATAATCATGGTGTATCTCGAGGTTACTTGAGGATAAAATCAGAGGCTTCCAGTGGCTTGATGTTATAAAAATCACGCAGCGCTTCCGAAAGCATTTGGACTCGCGGAGGCAACCCTGACTGTAAGATGCTTAGCACTTCTTTATGCACTTTTTGCATAAAGCTAAGCCTATCAGGTTCAAAATCGCCGTGTAGATTGTCACAACTGACCGTAAAAGGGAAGCCAGCGCTTGTTGCAAGTATCCATTCGTAGGCTTGAGGTCGAATTTCGACTTTCTCAAACTTGGCTTGAACTTCTTCAGTACGACCATCGGGCTCATACCAATAACCAAAATCTTCCAACAATCGACGTTCTGGCCCTGCGACGCACCAGTGCGCAATTTCATGAAGTGCTGAGGCATAAAAGCCGCGGGCAAAAATAATCCGGTGGTGTTGGTTGTCTTCATCCGCAGGAAGGTAAACTGGCTCGTCACCACCAAGCTCTAACTTGGTATTAAAAGACTCAAGAAACGTGTTGTTAAATAGGGTGATTAAGTCTTGGTATTCGTGGTTCATTATCGATTCTATGTGTCAAACGGTTCTACGGGGCGTATTGTCTCTGTTTTTACCCAGATCGTAAAGCAACACAACACCCGTGATCATTAGAAAATATAATTGAACAATCCCGATAGCCCTACTATTTCTCATTCGTCACCACTCCTATTTCCGACTACACTCACGCCCTTATTTTTCTCTTTTAACTGGCTGATATTAAGCCAGTTATCAGTATGAAAAAATGATAACAGTAACTTTCGATGGTGAGTATTCCTTATGCTGCTGAGTGTATTGTATGTCATTGGTATCACGGCCGAAGCCATGACGGGTGCGTTAAGCGCCGGACGACGGAAAATGGACTGGTTTGGTGTCATGTTAGTCGCAAGTGCCACCGCGATTGGTGGAGGTACCGTCCGAGATATTCTATTAGGACATTATCCGCTCGGCTGGGTGAAAAATCCTGAATTCCTGGCGATCACTTGTCTCGCTGGAGTCCTAACGACAGGGCTCGCGAAGTGGGTGATAAAACTCAAAGGCTTGTTTATTCGCCTCGATGCCCTTGGCTTGATCGTTTTTAGTATCATCGGCACCAAAATCGCACTTGATATGGGACTGCATCCAGGAATCTGTATGGTATCTGCGTTAGTGACCGGGGTATTCGGAGGCTTGCTTCGCGATTTAATTTGTCGCCAGCCTCCGTTGGTACTGCATGAGGAGTTGTACGCGTCGATTGCCTTGATTGCTTCAGGGCTGTATTTAACGTTACTATCGTTCAACATTCCTGACGTAACCGCAACCATTGTCACACTCGTTTTAGGATATGTGTTACGCATGGCAGCGGTTCGATTTAAATGGCGATTGCCTTCATTCCATTTAGAGACAGAAAACTCGCTACACTAGTGAAATAAGAAAAAACACAAAAAGAAAAGGTTGCTCATTGAGCAACCTTTTTAGTATTCACAATTCTTACTATCCAAAAACGATTTAAATCTTCGGCGTTTCTGTGGTAACACCAAAGTTCTGCCCACGATGGCGAAGCAGGTGATCCATCACAACAATCGCTAACATAGCTTCAGCAATAGGCACCGCGCGGATACCGACGCATGGGTCATGGCGACCTTTTGTAATCAATTGCGTTGGCTCACCTTGTTTGGTGATCGTCTCACCCGGAACCGTTATGCTTGATGTTGGCTTAAGTGCGATGTTGGCGACAATGTCTTGTCCAGTAGAGATCCCACCAAGAATACCGCCAGCGTGATTACTACCGAAACCTTGTGGAGAAAGTGTATCACGGTGTTCACTACCACGCTGATTAACAACGTCAAAACCGTCACCAATCTCCACACCTTTGACTGCATTGATACTCATAAGAGCATGAGCTACGTCCGCATCCAAACGATCAAACACGGGCTCACCTAGCCCGACAGGAACATTAGTCGCGACAACCTGTATTTTGGCGCCAATTGAGTCACCTTCTTTTTTCAGGTCACGGATCAATTGGTCAAAGGCATCCACTTTGTCCACATCAGGACAAAAGAACGCATTATTTTCAATCTCATCCCAATCGACTTTCTCGATAGACACATCACCCATTTGGGATAGATAAGCGCGAATTTCAACACCAAATTCATCTTTTAGATACTTTTTCGCAATCGCACCTGCCGCCACACGCATGGCCGTTTCACGTGCTGAAGAGCGGCCACCACCTCGGTAATCACGAACACCGTATTTTTGATGGTAAGTGTAGTCAGCGTGGCCTGGACGGAACTTATCTTTAATCTCAGAATAATCTTTTGAGCGCTGATCGGTGTTTTCAATCAGCAAACCGATGGAAGTGCCTGTGGTTTTACCTTCAAACACACCAGAAAGAATTTTAACTTCGTCCGGTTCACGACGTTGGGTGGTGTAACGTGACGTGCCAGGACGGCGACGGTCGAGATCGATCTGCAGATCCGCTTCTGAAATTTCCAATCCCGGAGGACACCCGTCTACGATACATCCCAGTGCGATACCGTGACTTTCCCCGAATGTCGTCACTCGGAAATGTTGTCCGATACTGTTTCCTGCCATTACTTCCTCAAGTTTTTGACGCCACGCCTTTTCAAATCAAGGCGCAACTGCTTTCCAATTCTTCGTAGATTCATAGTCGCTTTATTACGTTTTGATGTAAAGAGTAAATATGCACTTAATCTTGAAGAAATACGCATAAAAAAACACCGAGCATGGTGCTCGGTGTTTAATATAAGATACTCGACCCTGCTAGTCTTTGTACAACTTGAACTCTTCTTCACATTCAAGCAGTTGATCGCGAGTAAGCATAAATACGCCGTGACCACCATTCTCAAACTCAATCCAAGTAAAAGGAATCTGTGGGTACTGGTCCATCATGTGCACCATTGAGTTACCCACTTCACAGATCAAAATACCATCGTCCATCAAATAATCAGGTGCATTAGCAAGAATACGGCGCACAAGTTTCAAGCCATCGGTCCCCGCAGCAAGACCCAGCGATGGCTCATGGGTAAATTCATCAGGCAAACTGTTCATGTCTTCTTCGTCTACATAAGGTGGGTTCGACACGATCAGGTTGTATTTCTCTTTTGGCAACTCACGGAACAAATCCGAGCGCATTGGGATAACTTGTTGCTCCATTCCATGATCTTGAATGTTTTGCTCTGCAACTTGAAGTGCGTCAGCCGAGATATCGATTGCATCTACTTCTGCTTCAGGGAACGCATGTGCACATGCAATCGCTATACAACCACTGCCAGTACACATATCCATAATACGTGTTGGCTCTTGGGTTAACCAAGGTTGGAACTCAGCTTGAATCAATTCACCAATTGGCGAACGAGGCACAAGTACGCGTTCATCGACAAAGAACTCTAGTCCACAAAACCACGCTTTATTGGTCAAGTAAGCGGTGGGCGTACGCTCATTAATACGCTTAACCACACGTTCGACAATTCTGTAACGTTCACTGGTCGTCAAACGAGAATTCAATACATGCGGAGGCACATCAATTGGCAGGTATAATGTTGGCAGGATGAGCTGAACGGCTTCATCCCAAGCATTATCAGTGCCATGACCGTAAAACAGACCAGCGGCATTAAAGCGGCTTACCGTCCAACGAATCATATCTTGAAGGGTATGAAGTTCTGATACCGCTTCTTCTACAAAAATCTTATCCAAAATTGCCTCCGAAAAGCGCTACAATACTGCCAATATCATTATTGAATGAAACCATTATCCTAATGAGCAAAAAAGACACCGAACATGATGACGATTTCGCCTTGTTTAAGGAAGCAGTACAGGGCGTAAAAAAGTTGCGTCAGGATACCATAATCCAGCAACCAAAAAAAAATACCAAGCAAAAAGAAATCAAGCGCTCAATTCGCGAGGCAAGTGATTCTGAATTCTACTTTTCCGACGAGTTTGTCCCGCTATTAAACGAAGAAGGACCGACTCGTTATTCTCGCGATGACGTCTCTACATATGAGGTAAAACGTCTGCGTCGCGGAGTGTATGTCCCCGATGTTTTCTTAGACATGCATGGCATGACTCAACAAGAAGCAAAACGTGAACTAGGGGCAATGATAACGTACTGCGTTAAAAACGAAATTCACTGTGCCTGTGTGCAACACGGAATTGGCAAACACATTCTGAAGCAAAAAACGCCACTTTGGCTCGCGCAGCATCCAGACGTTATGGCTTTCCACCAAGCCCCTTTAGAGTTTGGCGGTGCTGGCGCTTTGCTTGTGTTGCTTTCGATTCCTGATAAATAGAAAACGCCCAAGACCGAATCGGAAATTAATCACTCTACAATGCCAGCAACCCGAAACCGTCAAGAGCACGGAAAAGCGATAAACACTAGGCAGGTTATTCGATACCTGCCTTATCCGACATTCGCTATGGTGTAATATGCCAGAGCAATTCACCGCTTTGAGTACTAGGCTCGTACTCCACACAAATTAAGCCAGAGGTTGGGAACATCGGCGGTGTCATATCTTTAACAAACTCAGCGGTAAGGTAACCGACGAGTGGCAGGTGTGACACGAACAATAGTGACTCAAGCTTTTCAACTTCAATCAGCGCACTTGCATAGTCAAACACACTATCGGATTGACCATAAGGTGTGATCTCTTCATTCACTTCAATACTTTTGGCTGAAAAGTATTGACTGATTTCTTGCCAAGTTTGTTGAGCTCGAATGTAAGGACTCACCAATACTTTATCGAATTGAGCGATGCCTTGCTCAGTACACGCCCGGGCAACCGCTTCTGATTCTTTTCTGCCTCTTTGGGTCAGTTGTCTTGCTGCGTCAGAGTCCGCAAAATGTTCCGCTTCTCCGTGACGCATGATGAATATTTTCATGCTATTTCCTATGGATAGCTAACGCTACCAAAAGGTTAACTGCTATCTTTATTATAAATCTGGGGCTAGTTTTAATAATGACGAAACAAAAATACTGATATAATTGTCGGTTCATTATACCAACTCGCTGACGAAAGATAGCGACACTCTTAACAATCTATTAAAAAGAATACATTCAGTTCATCACAGTATTTCACCATGGCCATGAGCTCAGTGTATTCCTTCAAACAGCCCTACCCTTGCATCAGAGCAATGGGTCATGCAGTACTCGTACATACAACAAAAATGCGGCAAGCAGTATTTGTCGAAACACAACGTATGCGTATCCCTCAGGGAGGCGTATACGACTGTCATGCTAAATCTGGAGACGCATCGTGCACCAAAGTCCTAACGATTCCAATCAATACCGCTACCTTACCTTGAGTAATAACTTGCGCGTATTGCTGATCCATTCCGACACTGCTCAACAGTCGGCGGCAGCGCTAGCAGTGAATGTCGGACACTTTGACGACCCGAATGATCGACAAGGTTTAGCTCACTACTTAGAGCACATGCTTTTTTTGGGTACGGAAAAATACCCTAAAGTGGGTGAGTTTCAAAGCTATATTAACCAACATGGTGGGACGAATAACGCTTGGACAGGTACAGAGCACACGTGCTTTTTCTTTGATATCGCTCCCAACGCGTTCAACAATGCCTTAGATCGCTTCAGTCAGTTTTTTACCGCACCACTGTTTAACGAGGAAGCGCTAGATAAAGAGCGTCAAGCGGTAGATTCAGAGTACAAGTTAAAACTTAATGATGATGCTCGTCGTCTGTATCAAGTAAACAAAGAAATCGTCAATCCAGCGCACCCTTTCGCCAAATTTTCTGTCGGTAATCTTGATACCCTGGGCGACAAAGACGGTCAGTCTATCCGCGAGGAAATTGTCGAATTCCACCATAAACACTACTCAGCTGATCTGATGACATTGACCCTTTTTGGACCACAATCGCTAGATGAACAACAAACATGGGTAGAACAGATGTTTGCTGACATTCCCGATCACCGGTTACAGGGTAAAACCGTTGATCTGCCGATTACGACAAAAGGCAGTACCGGTATCCTGATCAAGGTCGAACCGATGAAAGAGTTTAGACGTTTGATTCTGACGTTCCCGATGCCAGGTGTGGATGAATATTATGGCATCAAACCTCTCTCCTATTTTGCCCACTTATTAGGCTATGAGGGTGAAGGTAGCTTAATGCTAAACCTCAAAGAGAAAGGCTGGATAACTTCACTCTCAGCAGGTGGAGGCGCAAGTGGCAGCAACTACCGCGACTTCACCATCAGTTGCACGCTAACAGCTGAAGGCCTCGATCACGTAGACGCGCTCTGTCAGGCCATATTCCAATACTTATCTTTAATTAAACGAGAAGGACTGGATGAATGGCGATACCTCGAAAAGCAAGCTGTGCTGGAATCGGCGTTTCGATTTCAAGAGCCTTCCCGCCCTCTCGATCTAGTCAGTCACCTCGTTGTGAATATGCAACATTATCAACCCGAGGATACCATTTATGGTGATTATAAGATGTCTGGCTATGATGAAGAGCTCCAGCGCTCTTTCTTACAATACCTCACCGTTGATAACGTCCGCATCACCGTCGTCGCGAAAGAGCAAGAATATGACCGTACGGCCCAATGGTATTTTACACCTTACTCGGTAAGCCCACTGTCAGACGAGCAGAAACAAACCTTTGAGCAGTCTGATCCAAACTGGCAGTTCGAACTACCGACTAAAAACCCATTCATCTGCTACGATCTTGATCCAATGCCACTGGAAAATAAACAAGGCAACTCGCTGCCTGAAATGATCGAAAACATTGACGGCTTCCGTCTATGGCATTTGCAAGATGACGAGTTTCGAGTTCCTAAGGGGGTCGTTTATGTTGCGATCGATAGCTCGCATGCTGTTGCTTCACCCAAAAACATCGTTAAGACGCGTCTGTGTGTTGAGATGTTCCTTGATTCACTGGCGAAAAGAACCTACCAAGCCGAAATCGCTGGTATGGGCTACAACATGTATGCGCACCAGGGAGGCGTAACCCTAACCCTTTCTGGTTTCAGCCAAAAATTACCTCAGTTATTGGAGATGATTTTACATCGGTTCACCGCGCGGGAATTTAGCGTAGAGCGATTCGAAACCATTAAGCAACAGTTATTAAGAAATTGGCGTAACGCAGCGCAAGACCGACCTATTTCCCAGTTATTCAATGGTCTTACCGGTTTGTTGCAACCCAATAACCCACCATTTTCAGTCTTACTAGACGCACTGGAAAATATCCAGGTAGAGGATTTAGCAATATTCGTTGAATCTATTTTGGCAGAATTACACGTGGAAATGTTTGTCTATGGAGATTGGCAACGCCAGCAAGCCCATGAGATGGCCACCACGTTAAAAGATGCCCTAAGAGTCAAAGAACAGCGTTACGAGGAAGCACTTCGTCCCCTTGTGATGCTAGGCAAAAATGGCAGCTTCCAACGTGAGGTTCAGTGTAACCAACAAGACTCTGCGGTTTTGATTTATCACCAATGTGAAGACATTGAACCGCGCAATATTGCTTTGTATACATTAGCAAACCACTTGATGTCCGCGACCTTTTTCCATGAAATTCGAACCAAACAACAACTCGGATACATGGTAGGTACAGGCAACATGCCTCTAAATCGTCACCCCGGTATTGTTCTCTATGTTCAATCACCGAATGCCGCGCCAGCTGAGTTGGTCACTTCTATTGATGAGTTCCTCAATGCGTTTTACATGGTGTTATTAGAACTCAACGAATATCAGTGGCAAAGCAGTAAACGCGGACTGTGGAATCAAATCTCGACGCCAGACACCACCTTGCGGGGACGAGCACAGCGTTTATGGGTCGCAATTGGCAACAAAGATATCGAATTTAACCAAAGAGAAAAAGTATTGGATGAGCTCAAAAAATTAACTCGAACCGACATGATTCGCTTCGTTGTTAATGAGCTCAAACCTCGCACTGCCAATCGCTTAGTCATGCATTCTCAGGGGTTGGCGCATATGGATGAGCCTCGTATTCACCTAGGACAAGAGATAGGCTCGATTGAAGAGTTTCAGTTAAGGCCCAAAGATTGTGCATTAGGTTAGAATACATTCCAACCTGTTGTTATAAGTAAAAATTATAAAAAGTTGAAAATACTCAAATCCGTTTTAAGCTCTAATGATGTATAACAATAAAAGTACATGAGACATGAGGATGCCATGAAAAAACTACTATTACTCACCGCAATATTACTGCCAATGACTTCCGCTTATGCAGAAATCACGGTCAAAGGTGACGGTTTTGAGCTCAGTAATGATTGTGTTCGCTTGAGTGGCGATAACGTATCGATTAAGTCGGATGATTGCTCGTCAAAAAACTGGAACGATAAAGACAAGAAAGGCAACGCCAGTGTCCACGGTGATGACAACCCTGGTCAAGGACACAAAAATAAAAAGGATAAGAAGAAATAACGTTGATCTTCTTATGTAAATAGGCTTGCATGCGCAAGCCTTTTCACATTGCCAGATTAGTAAAACTTCGTTCCCTCACCAGCGCGAGTCAGCAAGCCATCACATGGCGCGTAGCGATCGCCGTATTTCGACGCAAACTCATTCATTTTTTCTACCAGCTCTTTGATTCCGAATTGATCCATATAACGGAATGGGCCTCCTAAAAATGGCGGGAAACCAATACCGAAGATGGCACCAATATCTCCGTCACGCGCTGAACGAATGATACCGTCATCCAAGCATCGGACCGCTTCATTAAGCAGCGGCAGCACACAACGAAGTGCTATATCGTTATCACTCAATTTCGACTCTGGATCGAGCTTTAACAGTTTATATACCGACTTATCGACGTCTTTCTTTTTCCCTTTGTAGGTATAAAAACCTTTACCACTTTTCCGACCTTTTCGACCATCGTTGAGCAAGGTATCGAATACATCAGGACCTTTGAATCTCTCACCCAGTTCATTGACAAGTATCGGCATGATCTTCGCGCCGATATCAATACCGACTTCATCAAGCAGCGTTATCGGTCCAACCGGAAACCCAAAATCAAGTAATGCCCCATCAATTTTCTCAATAGGCTCGTTAGCCAATAAGATATGCGCCGCTTCATTCATATAGGGAGCGAGAATTCGGTTGACGTAAAAGCCCGCCTTATCTTTTACAACAATCGGCGTTTTGCCTTGTTTCTTAGCCAAAGCTACCACTGTAGAGATCGTCTCATCCGATGTTGTTTCGTGTGGGATCACTTCAACTAAAGGCATTTTCTCGACCGGACTAAAATAATGTAGACCGACGATATTTTCTGGCCGCTGCGCTTTTTCAGCAATCTGGCCAATAGGCAGGGACGAGGTATTCGTAGCGAAAATGGTTTCTGGTTTTGCGTTAGCTTCAATGTCAGCAACCATCTGCTGCTTCAAGTCGAGATCTTCAAACACCGCTTCGATAACCACATCAATATGGTTATAGCTGGTAAAGTCAACACCACCCGACAGTTGCAACATGTTCGCCTGTAACTCAGCTTTCGATAGGATGCGACGTTTGCGCTGCTTTTCAAACAACTGATAGTTATGATGTAACGCATTCAATACACCATCATTACTCACGTCTTTAATACGCACTGGGACCTTTGCTTTTGCCACTGAAACATGGCTAATCCCAGCCCCCATTAAACCGCCACCTAATACGCCCACTCTTTTAACACTCGCAGGTTTCGCGTCTGACCCATGCTCTTTTTTCATCTCTGTGGTCGCAAAAAAGATCGAACGCAACGCTTTCGATTCCGAGCTCATCACCAACTCGCCAAAACGCTTCGCTTCTAGCTCTTGCCCTTTGACAAAGCCTTTTTCTAGACCATGTTGGATAACTTCAAGAATCGCTTCTGCTGCTGGATAGTTGCCTCGAGTTTTCTGGTGAGTCTTTTTCGCAGCCTGTTCAAAAATGAACTTGCGCCCTAAACCGCTCCCAGACATCAATTTTTCTTTGGCTGAGTGTTTTTTACCTTTGTTTTTACCTTTGTCCAAAAACTGCTGAGCAACGTCGAGCAGTATGGTTTCTGGTACGCAATCATCCACAACACCTAACTTCTTCGCTTTATTCGCGCGAAGCTGTTTGCCAGTAAGGATGATATCCAGCGAAGGCAATAGACCGATGAGCCTTGGCAGACGTTGTGTGCCACCCGATCCTGGCAATAGGCCCAATTGAACTTCTGGCAGTCCCAGACGTGTTTTATCCGAATTCGTACAAACGCGATAATCACAAGCGAGCGCAAGCTCCAATCCCCCCCCTAAACAAGGACCATGAATCGCAGCGACGACTGGATACGGCAATTCAGATAACTGCTGGAATAGCTCCTGTCCTTGCTTGGCTAACGCTTCTGCTTCACTAGCGGTGGTACACGCTTCCAACATACGAACGTCGGCACCAGCAACGAAATTATCAGGTTTAAGAGAGTGAATGATCATCCCTTTTATGCCACTGACTTCGTTTAACTGAGTGAAAATATCATTCATCTCTTGCGCAAAAGCCGCCTGCAGCGTGTTCATTTTTTCGTTCGGAACATCAATCGCTAGCCACGCGATATTTTTTTCGTCGATGTTAAGATTAAATGCTTTCTGTTCGCTCATTATTCGACCTCCAAAATCATCGCTGCACCAAGACCACCCGCTGCACAAGCAGTGTTAAGCGCAATTCCGCCACCACGACGCTTTAACTCACGTAATGTTTGCGTCATCATTCTTGCACCTGTCGCCGCAAACGGATGGCCATAAGCAATCGAGCCACCTAATACATTAAACTTGTCCATGTCAATCTCACCAATTGCTTGCGCGCGGCCAAGATGTTGTTGAGCAAATTTGTCCGAGGCAAACATTTTAACGTTCGCCAGCGTTTGGGCAGCAAATGCTTCATGCATGTCGATCAACGTTAAGTCGGATAGCTCGAGTCCGGTATTTTCCAGTACTTTCGCCGTTGCATACGAAGGCCCCATCAACATATCGGTTTGTACGCCGATCGCGGAAAATGCATACCCTCTGATATAACCCAAAATCTCCATACCTAGCTCTTTTGCCTTACCTTCACGCATCAACATGACAGCGGCACCACCATCGGTTAATGGCGTGCTGTTTGCCGCAGTCACGCTGCCGTACTGTCGATCAAACGCAGGACGAAGTTTTGCGTACCCTTCTAACGTCGAATCATGACGAACGTTGTTATCTTCGGAGAGCCATTTCTTGTAGGGTTCAGGGAAAGCGGTCATCACTTCGCCCTGAATTTTTCCTTCTTTCCATGCCTGAGACGCTAAGGTATGCGAGCGATGAGCTAGCGCATCTTGTTCAGCGCGTGAGATACCATGTGTTTTGGCCATCTGCTCTGCTGTTTGCCCCATTGAAAGCCCCGTAGAGTACTCAGCAACCGCAGGCGGAACCGGCATCAGATCTTTAAAACTTAAGCGCTTAAGAATATTAAGTTTTTGTCCAAGCGTTTTGGTTTTACTCAAGGCTAATAAGTTTGATGCTAACTTTTTTGAAACACCAATAGGCAAAACAGATGAAGAGTCAGCACCACCAGCAATGCCAATATCAATTGACCCTGCCATGATGCTTTCAGTAACATTGACCGCTGCTTGAAAACTGGTTGCACACGCACGTGTCACACTGTAGGCATCAGTATGGACATTCATTCCTGTCCCCAAGACGATTTCACGCGCAATATTAGGAGCCTCTGGCATTTGTACTACTTGTCCAAACACCACTTGTTCTATTAACGTCGGGTCGATATCGGTACGAGCAAGCATCTCGCTTACTACCATTTTGCCCAAATCCACTGCTGGTACTTGGCTAAATTCTGTGCTTTGACGAGCAAAGGGAGTTCGAAGCCCCGCGACGATAGCTACACGCTCACCTTGGCGTGTTTTTACTTCTTGCTTGCCCATTGTTTCTCCTTAATCACAAGAGGTCTGACCTCGCCATTGTAATCAGGTTGTTAAAATTTTCAAACACGTGTTTGCATAAAACGTGACGCTTGTTGATCAATGACTATAATTCAATAAACTGATGTCATTAACCTCATCAGGGTAGCACGACGCAGGGCAGTAGATTTAATTGCGCGTAGCGCCTCGCAACAACCTACAGGTAAGTGAGATATGTGATCAAAAGAAAAAGAGACTTAGTACGGATTGAAATGATTCAGATGAAAAATTTGAGCAAAAAAAAACCACACAAAACTGTGTGGTCGGAATATCTATAAAGCAATTAACTTACGCCAATTGAAAATAATCAGTTTCCTGATTAGGAGAAAGTAAAGTCAGCCTTCAAAAGGAAGTGTCATCTTGCTCAACATGTTAGCCACAAGGACTAACGAGATGACAGGGTCTACTATAACCGCTCGCGAACTTTAAATTTTGAAATAGATCAATTTTATAGTGATTATCTTCAAATCACTCCAGTCGCTCAAGTATTGGCGGCGCAGAGTAAGAATAGAGGCTTGTGTGCCAATTATAAAAATATTTGGAAAGAAAAAAACCAATCGTCCGGTCGATTCTGATATGGACAAACAAAGAAAATACGAAGCGCTCGTTCGCGGCTATCATCGCGATCTGTATCGTTACGCTTACTGGCTGTGTAAAGACAAGGCCATCGCGGAAGATTTGGTGCAAGAAACCTGCATGCGTGCGTGGAAATCACTCGACAGCCTTCTCGATGAAAAGGCGGCTAAATCTTGGCTGATTACCATTCTAAGAAGAGAAAACGCGCGTCGATTTGAACGTAAACAATTTGATCTAGTCGATATTGAAGAGTACAGCAATGAGGCCAAATTTAGTGATGATACTCATCACCAACAACAATGGCTTCACGAACAAATCATGAAGTTAGATATTGAGTATAGAGAGCCGTTATTATTACAGGTAGTCGCAGGTTTCAGTGGAGAAGAGATTGGCGACATCCTCGGTCTCAACAAAAATACCGTGATGACGCGTTTGTTCCGCGCCCGCAATCAACTAAAAGAGATGTTGGATTCTCAAGATACAAAGAGAGGACAAAAAAATGGATGATTTAGAATTTCGTCGTCGTATTTTGTCGGATCCTAAACATTTGGACAAAGAAACCCTGCAATCGTTAAGAGATAACGAGACAAACCGTAAATTTGTCGATGACGTTTTAGATCTCGATGCAAAAATAAACCAAGCAATGAGTATTGATGTACCAGAAGATCTTGCCGATAAGATTTTGTTTACTCAATCTTCAGCCAGCCATCACGAGCAAGTCCATAAGCCGATGTTCGCTCGTAAAGCTCTAGCGCTGGCGGCATCTATTGCCTTCACTGCTGGTCTTTTAGTCGGTCAGGTAAACTGGGGGAATGTTTTACTACCACCAGCTCATGCATCATTAGCGGAGACGGCAATCAAGCATGTCGTAAATGAAGAGGCATTTGTTCGCCATATAGACGAGAATGTACCAAATTCGCAAATAAACGCGAAAATGCTTCCTTTCCAATATCACTTTATCGACCAATTCCCTTACCATGTGTATTACTTAAACCATTGCGGCTTTGGTAAATCCAATGCAGTGCATATGGTTTTTCAGGGAAATAAAGGTAAAGTCACTTTGTTTATGACCGCAATTACGAGTGATCAGCAAGTCACCTTTAAAGAAGATGGTATGAATGGTTCGATAGTGCCGATGGGGAATGTCAGCATGATCTTAATCGGTGAACACGATGAAGATACCGAATCATTAGCGAATACTCTGGTTCCTTTGATTAAGCCCATGTCATAAAAAGTCGATAAATGCTGCTAAATAGCTTTATTTAGCAGCATTTCCTTATCAATTAATACCCAACCATTCACCACAGCAATGCTCAGTTAGAGCTAAAACTCTAATTTATGCATTTTAACCGCATTTTCCCTACATTTAGGCATCATTTCTCCAATTTTTATCCATTTTAGACCAATGGTCGGATATGTTTGAAGCCATCTAATGACTACTATCTGCGCCACTGAGCAAAAGCTCAAATTATCGTCCAAAGAGACGAATCTAATAAGGAAAAACAAATGACACAGAACACGCGTCTGTTTAAAAAGACTCTCTTAGCAGTGACCGTCGCTTTTGCCTCAGGCCAAACCATGGCAGCGGGCTTCCAAATCAATGCCCAATCAGCAACAGGCCTTGGCCGTGCGTTTGCGGGTGATGCCGTAATCGCAGACAATGCCTCAGTAATGGCTCGTAACCCAGCCGCGATGGCTCTATTCGATAAAATGGAACTGTCTGTCGGTTTCGAAACCATTACATCTTTGATTGAAGTAAAAGATGCAAACTACACTCTAACTTCTCCGATGGGGAGCAATTCTACTCCTGTTGGAGATACTGATGATGTTGGTAGCACTGCTCTTGCGCCAAATATTCACCTTATCGTGCCTGTGAATGACAAATTCGCTTGGGGCGTCAACGCCTACTCAAACTTTGGCACAAAAACAGAGTTCTCTGACAACTATGTAGCACGAGAGTACGGTGGTCTTACGGACGTGAAAAGCGCAAACTTTGGTTTAGCAGGCTCATACCGCCTCAATGATCAATGGAGCTTCGGTGCCGGTGTCGATGTCATTTACGGTAAAGGAACCATGAAGCGTGAGAACGCATTAGTGGGTACTCTTATTGATGTTGATGCTGCTGACGGCTGGGCCGTTGGTTTTAACGCAGGTACGGTATTCGAGCTTGATGCGAACAATCGATTTGGCTTTGCCTACCACTACAGCCCAGAGATGGAAGCAAAAGACGATAAAGGGCAAAAAATCACCCTGCCTCTACCTGATATTGCTGAATTTTCAGGCTTTCACAAAATCGAAGATACGCAATTTGCGGTACATTACAGCATTCAATACATTGGCTGGAAAGACTTCGATAAAATTGAATTCTCTAACCTAAAAGGCTCACCGCTAATAGGTTCATCGTACGATAAACAATATCAATGGCAAGATGGCTGGCACTACTCGATTGGTGGTACTTATTACCTAAACAACAACTGGACACTTCGTGCTGGCTACATGTACGACACCAGCGCACAAGACAAATTAACGTCCATTTCAGTGCCTGATTCCGACCGTCAGTGGTTCTCAACAGGCTTCACTTACAATATTGATAATGAGTCTAACGTCGACTTTGGCTTCACTTACCTACTTGGTAAAGATGTTAAAGTGAACGAGCAAACGCCAATCGCTCCGGGCGTATCTACTGGTGTATCCGCAACGACTCATGCAGATGCGATCTTGGTCGGCTTACAATACAGCCGCAGCTTCTAAGCCAGTTGCGCTAGACGCATAAACGAACACGTTATATAAAAGGCTGGATTTCCAGCCTTTTTTGATCCCAGTAAAGAAAATGTTCGCTGAATTTGAGTGAACACTTGTAGCATAAAAGCAAGGTTAGGACTCACACTTGTTCGCTAAACACTCATGCCCTTTCCTTAACAAGCCAGTATATATAACCAATTTCGTTAAAATATTAATATAAAATTCCAAATGCGTACGCTTTAAGGGTTTTGATTTTTAAAGTAATCACTCTATCTTTAGAATTTCGCCTTACTTTTCAATAATTCAGCGAACGTAAGAATGAAAACCAACAAGACCCTTCTATCTACAGCCGTCGCATTTAGCCTACTCGGCACTTCTACCATCACCCATGCTGCGGGTTTCCAATTGGCAGAATACTCGGTAACAGGCTTAGGTCGAGCCTATGCTGGCGAGGCTGCAATGGCCGACAATGCAAGTGCTCAATGGCGAAACCCTGCCATGCTGACCTATTTACCAGGCACTCAGGTGTCTCTTGGTGGTATTTACGTTAACCCCAATGTCGACGTTGAAGGTGATGTTCATTTTTATGGACAAAGTTCATCCGCCTCTTCTGACGACTTCGCTAATGACGCTATAGTCCCGAGCTTTTATCTGTCCCACCAATATAATAACCAGTTTTCTGTCGGTCTCGCTTTTGGCACTAACTACGGTATGGAAACCGATCTAGGTAAAAGTTTTGGTGCATCCCATTTCGGTAACGAGGCCAGCGTCACCACCATGGAAGCAAACTTAAATGCGGCTTATAAACTTAATCAAGCCATCAGTATTGGTGGTGGTTTGCGTTACGTTCTTGGTGAAGGAAGCTTTGGTGCCACAGCACCACAAAATAACGTCATTGGCCAACATCCTGGAACAGGTCAACCGATCCCAGCCCCTCAAGGCACGACTCTCAAATACATGGAAGGTGATGATACTGCTTGGGGATGGCAAGTGGGAGCTGCATGGCAGATCAACGCTAACCATCGTATTGGCTTCACGTACAAATCCGAAGTTGATTTAAAATTAGAAGGTCATGCTGAAGGGCTTGGTTTTGGTATTGCGGGTAAAGAAAACGGCTATATGAACCTATCGCTTCCCGCAACTGCAGAACTGGCAAGCTTCCATCAACTCACCGAGCTACTTGCTTTGCACGCAAGTTTCAACTGGACGGATTGGAGCGCATTTGAAAAGTTACAGGCCCAACTTAACAATACCGGTTCACATATGGTAAAAGTTGAAAACTGGCAAGACAACTACCGATTCGCAGTGGGTGCGACGTATCAGTTACAACCTAAATTAGCGCTAAGAACGGGAGTTGCCTACGATACCTCTGCGGTAAGCGACAAAAACCGTACTATTACGATTCCTGAAACGGATCGTACTTGGTTAAGCGTTGGTGCAACGTATGATTGGACAAATGACTTTAGTTTGGACGCAGGTTTTACTTATATTTTTGCAAAAGACGCCCCTATCACTGAATCACGTGGATACGCATCTGACGATACTGCTGAAGCGGTGGGTGGTCAGTTCGTCGGAGAAACAACCGGTAATGTTTGGTTGATTGGCATTCAAGCGAACTATCACTTCTAACCTATCGCCTTTAACATTCCAAGTTTCTCGAAAATCGATTCTGTACAATAAAAAGCAAAAAGGCTTAGCCATATGAACGCTAAGCCTTTTTCTTAGATTAGTAATTAAATAAGAGCTTGAGAATTAGAAATCTTCTAGATATTCATCTAGGTACGCTTCTTCTTCTTCGTTCACCTCGTTAACCTTCTCAACTTCCGCTTTGAAATCGAGACGTTGAATGTAAACATCTCGACTCAGTACATAAGGATCTGGCGAGTTTTCTAACTGTACTTCTTGAGAAACGAGCATGGCACGTTTTTCCATCCCTTCAAATGCCCATTTACCCAAGCTTGCCCAGAAGTTTAAGTAAGATAAAGGAAGATACATATCATCAACGGTGTCCGCCGCTTCACGTAATGTTACCGGACCATATCCAGGCACCATAAAATAAGGTCCATGGCCAACGCCATAATGCCCAATCGCATCACCAAAGGCTTTATCATCATATTTGGTAATACCCGCTTCGGTGGCTAGGTCTACCAGCCCGAAGATACCAAACGTTGAGTTAATTAAAAACCGATTGAAGTGATCCAGCGCTTTGCTACCATTGCCCATAATCAGGTTGTTTATCATACTTGAAGGCTCATCTAAGTTAGCCAAAAAGTTGGCAATACCAGTACGAACCAGCTTAGGGGTGTAATCAACGTACGCAAGTGATACTGGACGAACCAAATACGGATCTAAATAATCGTAGTTGATATCCCACATTGCACGGTTAAAGCCTTCTAACGGATCATACACATCAGAAGTCGTTTGATTTGTTTCCGCTTTTTCATCTACTGCTTCATCTGGCGCACTTGAACAGCCAACCAGTCCAACCGCCAACAATAATAGGAAAAGGGACTTACCCTTGTTATACATTTTTTTGTTCCATAACGACTATTAATATACCCAAATACCCTTTATCTCAAGGTATAGAGCGTTTGCCGCCCAAAAGCTACTTGGGTATGTAAATACTCGATCTATAATTATTAGACATATAAATAAAGGCCAGCGAATGCTGGCCTCAGGTATTCTACTCGATCGTTTTAAGTCATACCACTATCAGGAAATGACAATCGGCCTGCTTCAAGATTCGAGACAACATGTCTCTCGTATGATCCACAGGCCTAAGAGGCAAACCGAACTATTGATACTGTTTATCAATCGTCACTTCGACGGGCTGTCCAAAATCAACCACACCACTTTCTCCATGCCAATCGTGATCACGGGTTGCAACGTTGCCATCTGTATCAACCCTTACACGTACAATCAGCTGTTCGAGCGAAGAAAGCTTTTGTCCCTGCATCATTGCATTGCCATCATCCAGAATCACCGTACGAGGAAATGTACCTAGTGGATAACGAGCGGCAGCAACTGGCATTGGCGCGCCATTCGCGTGATGGACTGAAACAATCAATACCGCATTTGGATCGAGATCGATATCCGGCGCTACATTGATGGTGACAGCAACACTTTTCTCTGGCGACACTGCCTCACCCATTTGCTTACGAGCACTTTCAATACTTCGCGACAACATTTCATAGCGGCTGTCTTCTGGCCCAATCATTTGCTGCATGATTCCCCAGTATTTAATGGCCGCCGGAAAATCATTTCGTTCGAAAGCATCAAACGCAAGCAATGAGAAAACACGGATGTCCACTCGGTCTTGCTGCATTAATTCACCTAGGAGCGAACGTGCTGTCGATTGTTCCATTTCGTCTTGGGAAAGCATTAATGCTTGGGCATAACCTAACTTCACGTCATCATCATTAGGCTCCAACTGGTATGACTTTTCCATCGCATCAATTGCAGTCGCTACATCACGATTCGCTAAAGCAATACGCCCTAGTAGCAGCCAACCTGTTGAATCTTCAGGCTGATAATGCAAGCGCGTGCGCAAGGCAAGCGTCAAATCTGCCATTTCGTCATCGCTGAGTGGCTCCGCGGATCCCGACATCAGTTTTTTTGACAGTGCGGGTAAGTTGGCTGAAACTTGTTGCCAATTTTCGACCTCTGAAGACGCACCAAATTTAAAGTACAAGCCATAGCTCAATACAACAGTCAGAATCACGGACGGAATGAGTACGACCATCGGAGAAATTTGGGTCTGCTTAGACTCGTTTGAACCAGGTATATCATCAAGTAGCGACTGTTTTAAATCCGAAATTAAGTCTTCTTCACTTTCGACAAGGCCTTCATCGGTTTCTTCATGCAATTCTGATAAACGGTCTTTATAAAATGCTTTATTTAGCTCATCACGAAGAACATCATCATTATTCGCTTTCTGTTTAAGCAGTGGCAAAGCCACCAAAACACATGCAATCAGCGTAAGAGCAACAGTGGAAATCCAAAATAGCATCATTACTTCTTATCTCCGTTATTCTCATCATCAAGCAGTGCTTTTAAGCGAGCCTCTTTCTGCTCGTCCCATTGTTCCTCACTGTCTGTCTCTGATTTAGCTTTAGACTTTCTGCTTCGCAGTACAATCAAGCCAAACCCCATCAATACCACGGCCAACGGACCAAGCCACAAAATTGAAGTTGCCACGGTGAAAGGCGGATTGTAAGTTACAAAATTGCCATACCTCGCCACCATATAGTCAACGATTTCTTGCTTCGACTTACCCTCTTTGGTCATTTCATACACTTTATGACGTAAGTCCTGTGCCAACGCGGCGTTAGAGTCTGAAATCGTGTTGTTCTGACACTTAGGACAACGAAGCGTATGACTCAACTCTTTGAACTGTTGTTCTTGCTCAAGGTTATCAAACTCATACACTTCAATCGCTGCATGAGCAGCAAGAGATAATGTCATGGCAGCCAATACGGCGAGAATCAGCTTTCTCATTGCTTCGCCTCCTCAACCAATTGGTTGTATAGCGGCTCTAGTTTTTCTGACCAATTACGCGGGTTAACGTCTCCCACATGACGGTATCGAATCACTCCATTGGCATCTATAACGAATGTTTCGGGTGCGCCATATACGCCAAGGTCGAGCCCAAGCATACCGCTACCATCAAACAAGCTAATCAAGTAAGGGTTGCCTAAATCGTTCAACCAACCAATCGCTTTATTACGATCATCTTTGTAATTCATACCGATGATCTTAACGCCCTTACCAGCCAACTCATTTAGGTACTTATGCTCGGCATAACAGGTCGGGCACCAAGTTGCCCATACATTGAGTAGCAACGGTTCACCAGTAAAGATCGATTGATCGTATTGCTTTCCTGGTTCAGCTAAGTCTTCGAGATGAAACTTAGGTACAGGCTTACCAACTAGGACCGACTCTAATTTGGTTGGGTCGTCGCCGTCTTGGTTACGAATTAACTGGGTTGCAAATATCCCCGCTAGTAGCAAAAAAGCGACTAACGGAATAAATAAGACTTTCTTATTCATATTAGGCCACTTGCTCCTTTGTCTTATCACTTAACTTCGACGACTTACGGAATCGATAACGTTTGTCAGAGATAGCAAGCCCACCACCAATCGCCATGATCAGCGCGCCTGCCCAGATCCAACGTACGAACGGCTTGTAGTAAATACGGACAGCCCAAGAACGGTTATCATCTAGACGTTCACCCATCGCAATGTAGAGATCACGCGTCACGCCGCGATCGATTGCTGCTTCTGTCATCATGGATTTTGCGGTTCGGTAGAAGCGCTTCTCCGCGTGCAGGGTATTGATGTATTGCCCATCATGAGTCACTTCAAAGTCTGCAATGTAACCATCGTAGTTCGGACCGTCTTTATCACGTAAGCCTGAGAAATAAAAATCATAACCTTGGATTTGGAAGTGCTCCCCCGGTGCCAAACGTACGTCGCGTTCGATACTGTAGTTTTGCACCATTGCAATACCAATAATGGTAACAGCCAGACCAATATGTCCACACATCATCGCCCAGTGACTGCGTTGCAGCTTGCGAACGCCATCAATGAAGGTATGACGGTGTGTCGCGCGCTCATGCAGTTCAAACCCATGCATTGCGATAATCCAAATGGCCATCACCCACCCGATGTAAGCCATGGTTGAGAAGTAATCAGCAAACAGGTAGACACAAATAGCGCCCAGAACAAAAGAAGTGACACCGGAAACAATCATTGGCTTAACAATGGATGATAACTGATCTCGCTTCCAGCGAATCAAAGGGCCAATGCCAAGTAAGAAAGCAAATGGCATCATCAACCATGCAAACAACATATCAAAAAACGGTGCGCCGATTGACACAGAGCCGAGACCTATCTGTTTGTGAACCAGTGGCAACAGTGTGCCCACCAGCACCACAACAAGTGCCGCAATCAATAAAACGTTATTGCCCAGCAACACGTTTTCACGAGAGACTAACTCGAAGTTGCCTCTGACTCTGACCGACGCGCCTTTTAGAGCAAAGAGCAGTAACGAGCCACCGATAACAAACACAAGGAAGCCGAGGATAAACATACCGCGTGACGGATCAGAAGCAAACGCGTGTACCGACACTAAAATACCGGAACGAACCAAGAAGGTGCCAAGCAAACTGAGAGAAAAAGCAGAGATTGCCAGCAATACCGTCCAAGCTTTAAATGTCCCGCGCTTTTCAGTTACCGCAAGCGAGTGCATTAGCGCGGTACCGGCCAACCAAGGCATAAATGATGCGTTTTCTACTGGATCCCAGAACCACCAGCCACCCCAACCAAGCTCGTAGTATGCCCACCAAGAGCCGAGTGCGATGCCTAACGTTAGAAATACCCAAGCTGCCGTCGTCCAAGGACGAGACCAACGAGCCCATGCGGTATCAAGACGCCCTGTCATTAATGACGCGATAGCGAAAGAAAAAGCAACAGAAAACCCAACGTATCCCATATATAGCATAGGGGGATGTACGATTAGCCCTGGATCTTGAAGCAGTGGGTTCAAATCACGGCCATCAACGGGGAAGAAAGGCAACGTACGCAAAAATGGGCTAGAGGTGAAAATGATAAACATCAGAAAGCCGACGGAAATCATCCCCATCACTGCTAATACACGTGCTACCGATTCCTGTGGCATACCACGACTGAATGTTGCAACCGCGACCGTCCACGCGGCTTGAATCAGCACCCAAAGCAACAACGAGCCTTCGTGGGCACCCCAAACCGCAGTTATACGATAGTACCAAGGAAGCTGGCTATTGGAGTTGCTCGCAACGTACTGAAGCGTAAAGTCGTTGGTATAAAATGCCCAACATAAAATGGCAAACGAGAACAATAGCATAAGGAACATGGACCAAGATAACGGTCTTGCAGTGTTCATCAGCATGGTGTTGTTATTCGATGCTCCCCACAACGGCAATATACTCAGCAATGCGGCCATCGCGAGTGATAAAATGAGGGCAAAGTGACCGATTTCAGCAATCATTGACCGCTTCCTTGTGTCTGTTCAGTTGTGTATTGCAAAGGATCATGCGTTTTTTTCATCGCTTCTGCAATTTCTGGAGGCATGTATTCTTCGTCATGCTTGGCTAACACCTCGAACGCTTCGATGGTGGTAGCATCTTTGAGTACACCTTGTGCAACAATCCCCTGACCTTCACGGAACAAATCCGGCAGAATACCATCGTAGGTCACCGTGACTTTAGGGCCAATATCATGTAGGTCAAAGCTGACTTTAAGAGAGTTAGGGTCGCGACGCACCGAACCTTTTACCACCATGCCACCAATGCGCAAACGCTGACCAACTTCCGGTTTCGTACCATCAGGCTTACCATTGACCAGTTCTGTTGGCGTGTAGAACAAGTCCATATTCTGGTTGAGTGCGTAGATAATTAAACCGATGGTCGCACTGATACCGATAAAGATTGCCAAGACAATTCCCAGCCTCTTTTTACGTCTCGGATTCATAGGGTGTTCTCCATATTCTTTGCTGCGTCAATACGTGCTTGGCGCTCAATTTTTGCTTTCACTTCTTTCAATAATGCATCACCGCGACGAAGGCTGGTGATCAGAAGAATCAGCATGGATAAGAAAGTAATACTGAACGCGCTCCATACGTATGATGCATAGCCGCCCATGGCAAAAAAGTCGCTCAGAGATTCAAAATGCATAATCAATTACCTCACTGAGTGTGTTCTGTTGCAAGTTTACGCACCCAAGGACGGTGACTCTCTTTACTGATGATTTCGTTGCGAAAACGCACCATAGTCACTGCGCCAAAGAAGAATGCAAAACCAAAAATGTTCAGCAATAACGGCCAAAGCATGTCGGATGAGATAGAAGGTTGTTCAAATTTCGTAATCGTCGCACCTTGGTGCAAGGTATTCCACCACTCAACGGAAAAGTGAATGATAGGTAAATTCACAACGCCAACAATCGCCAGAATACCCGCGGCTTTGGCTGCTGTTTTTTGATCGTCAAATGCGTGATACAACGCAATAACACCAAGGTAAAGAAATAGAAGAATCAATTCTGAGGTAAGACGGGCATCCCAGACCCACCAAGTCCCCCACATCGGTTTGCCCCAAACAGCACCAGTGAGCAGAGCGATAAAGGTAAACACCGCACCAACCGGCGCCATCGCAAGTGCCGCCATGTCAGACAGACGTACCTGCCATACTAAGCCAATGAATGCGGCAATTGCCATCGACATATATATGCCCATTGACCAAATCGCAGCAGGGACATGGATGTAGATGATTCGGAAGCTGTCACCTTGTTGGTAGTCGGAAGGCGCAAATGCCAGTCCCCAAACCGTACCAACCGATAAGCATACGAGGGCCAATACAGAAAACCAAGGCAGAAACTTACCGCTCAAATGGTAAGCTGCTTCTGGCTTGGCGTAAGGATGTAGCCATTTCCACATGTTTTGTTCTCACTCTTACTTCAGGGACACTGTCTAAAGGTTGGACCGTAGCAGTGCTTTAATAATAATTCTTTGATCGAACACCGATTCGCTGGTGCTTAAATGAGTTAATTAACACTAACTCGTAGTGCGGCACTGATAGCAAAAGGCGTTAATGTCATCGCGCCCATAAGCATCGCACCTAATATTGCTAATTGACCGTTATACGCCATACCGAGTGCAGCAGCATCAATTGCCGATGTTGCAAAAATCAAAATTGGGATATAGAGCGGAAGAATAAGCAAACTTAACAGTACGCCGCCCTTTTGTAACCCAACTGTTAGGGCAACACCAATCGCCCCAATAAAACTTAGCGTCGGAGTACCGATCATCAAAGTCAACACAACCGATAGCCAAGTATTGAAATCGAGCGAAAGTAACACCGCCAATAATGGGCTAATCAGGATAAGAGGCAATCCCGTTAATAACCAATGTGCTATGACCTTTGAAACCACTACTAGTTGCAATGGCATTGGCATTAACATCATCTGTTCCAATGCACCATCTTGAAAATCATCACGAAACAGGCGCTCCAATGATAATAAGGCAGATAGTAATGCGGCAACCCAAACAATGCCCGCTGCAATACGTGCTAACAAATTTGGTTCAGGCCCAATACTGAGAGGAAACAAGGTAATGACAATAATAAAAAACCACAGTGGGTTTAAAATATCGGCCTGACGACGAAACGCGATTAACAATTCGCGGCGAATGATGGTGGTCATCGATGCAATCATATCAATCACCCAATTTGATTTTTCTAAGCTTTGGACTGACCGCAAACATGTCTTGGTGCGTGGTTAATATCACGATGCCCCCATTATCAACATGACGCATGAATAAGGTTTCAAGAACCTTAACACCTTGCTTATCAATTGCCGTGAGTGGTTCATCTAAAATCCATAAAATTTGTTTACTCAACCACAATCTTGCTAAGGCGACTCGTCTTTGTTGACCAGCGGATAGTTTTGCAACAGGCACTTCTTCTCGCCCAGCCAGCCCGACTTGCGTTAACGCCGAAAAAATCTCTTCATCAGAGGCGCTGTTATTTTGAATCGATTGATAGAAACGGAGGTTTTCTAACGCGGTGAGTTCTCGTTTAATGCCTGTTTGATGCCCAAGAAAAAGCAAATCTTGATGGAAAATATCACGTGATTTTTCAATCTTTTCGCCTTTCCATTTGATGAAGCCTTCTTCTCTGTCTCCTATTCCGGTTATGATGCGAAGCAAAGTGGTTTTACCTGTACCATTACGCCCTTCGATCTGGACTAATTCACCCGGCTTAATGTTAAATTCTAGGTTTTCAAACAATACCCTTTCATCACGAATCGCGGTCAGGTGAGAGACTTCTAACATAGGGGATCAACTAAAAAACAAACGGGCTGCAATAGTATCACAGCTTACTTGCTACGAAACAGGATTATGGGCAAGACAGAATCGTAAGTTCCTGTATTTTTGTTAACTTATCATCACATTTTTATAAAAATAACCACAATTGGCTACCTCTAGACATAATGACTTGTTCAGGACAGTAGTAGGATCAGAACGCTTCTCGTTAGGGATAGCATCTAGAAAATGCAAGGCACAAAAAAAGAAGCCTAAGCTTCTTTTTAATTTTTAACGTCGTCGACCACGACCTGGCTGGCTGGCGCTCTCCGTAGGCTGACCACTCAATGGCGGAACTTTTTCTTGCCCCGCTAATTTCTTTTGCAGTGAGAGCATTAACTCAGCTTCGGCCTTGGGTAACTCACACTCTTCAATCAGTTCATTGATATCTGCACCTAGTTGAACCATCTTGGACGCTCGGCTATACAAACGGCCGTCCGTATCAGCATGCTCCAACTCGCGGATTCGTTCATTGAGGTGTTTCAGAATGTCTTGCTGCTCTGTGACCTTTTGGCCTAAGCCAACCACCACTGAGCGAACTTCAAGCAACTGCTTAGTTAGCTTTTCGACTTCTTTGTCTGCATTTCGTGCATGCTTTCGCTGTTGATCAAGTTGCCTTTGCAAAACTGAGCGAGAGCGCATCTGCACAACAACCAAAACCAACAATATAAAAGCAATACCACCCGCAATGAATGGTAGTGACTGCAAGATTTGTTCAGCCATGTTTATTCAGCCAATTAAAGGTGAGCCATTTCATCCCACTCATCGTCACTTAGAAGCTTATTCAAGTCAACTAAGATCAGCAACTTACCGTCACGGTTGCTCACACCCTGGATAAATTTAGCACTTTCATCGGTACCGACAGAAGGTGTCGTATCTATTTCAGAAGAGCGTAGGTAAACAACCTCAGCAACACTATCAACTAAGATGCCAATAACTTGACGCTCCGACTCAATAACGATAATGCGCGTATTGTCCGTTACTTCACCTTCCATTAAGCCAAATCGTGACCGGGTATCAATAACCGTAACCACATTACCACGTAGGTTAATAATTCCCAGTACATAATCAGGAGCACCTGGAACGGGCGCAATTTCTGTGTAGCGAAGCACCTCACGCACTTGCATCACATTGATGCCGTAAGTTTCTTCCTCTAACTGGAACGTCACCCACTGAAGCACTTCGTCAGTCGATGCATCTTTCTTTACTTCTACTTCAAAAGCTTGAGACATAGTTAATCCTCGTTAATGTCGTTCCCGACCAAAATCTAATTCATTGATTTGACGTCTAAACCTGCGTTTAGCATGTCAATCAGTGCTTGAACATGAATCAAAGCACACATCTTTTCTTTCACCATACCCGCAAGCCAAGGGCGTTTGCCAGGCAGTTCCCGCCAACGAACTTTGTCGACGTTTAGGGTTTCCGTTCCCATCAACTGATGGCTAGCTAATCCCCACATGCTTTCTCCGAGCATGACAACGTACTGGTAGCTCTCTTTATAATGTTCATCTAGCAATTTGTCTGCCATCACCCACTTTGCAGTATCGACAACATCAAATTTCTGTTCGCGACTGGCTTGCAGCCCAAGATACCAAGCGGGTTTTCCGATCAAGTGATTCAATTCACTGATACGATGAATGCCCCCTAGCTCATCTAGTGGTACAGCAAACGTTACATTATTCACATCGAAATAAAGGACTTGAAAGTCTGTATTTCTTGCAGTGCTTTCCCAACCAATTGGAATCTCACTGCCCGCTTGTGTCTCGAGTTCAACTTGTGCCTCGAGTTCAACTTCCGTATGTTGTTCGGTGTCGATTTCTTGTTCTTTGACTGGCTCAAGGTCTGCAACCTGAGTCGATATCGTTGCAACTGCAGGCTCTTCGATGACCCAATCTTGGATTTCATCGTTACACTCTTCGACGTCAACCAAGCTAACAACGTCTGGCTCAGCAGGTTTAGTCTCTGGGGCGATGTCGATGGTGTTTTGATGAAAGATGTCATCAATACCCAACTCAGCAACCACATTGGTCGACTCCAACTGGCTCAGTAACCTCTGCACATCTTCCAGGTTAGGGGCTTCCAACTCTGGTGGTGGCACTTGCAGCGGGTATCGCGCAGGTTCAGCATATTGCAACTGCACCTCTGGCTCTGGCTCTGGCTCTGGCTCTGGCTCTGGCTCTGGCTCTACAGATGATGACACACTCTCTACAACGTTAAGTGATTGGTCATCTTCCGTCAGCGTCATTTCTTCGCCAAGCAGCGCGTTAAAGTAATCATCCAGCGCTTGCTCACCGGAAAGTACGTTGTTACTGCTCATCTAACGCTAACCTCTCCAAGTAAATCAACAGTTGTTTGTAAGCAAACACACCTCGACTACCTGAAGCAAAATGAGAGGCAGGTAAACGTTTTAAGCTTGCGTCTCGAAACTTAGTGTCGATCGGTACCGCAGACGCCCAGACTTGATTCGGATAATCTCGCTTCAACTGAGTTAACGTCTGCAATGACGCACGAGTTCGCTTATCGTACATGGTCGGAACAATCGTCACTTTAAATCCACCCGGACGTGACTTCTGCATGATGGTTAACGTACGCATCATGCGCTCTAAGCCTTTCATGGCTAGGAATTCTGTTTGAACAGGAATCAAAATACGATCGCTAGCCGCCAAAGCATTAACCATCATTACTCCCAGAATAGGGGGGCAATCAATCAATACATAGTCATAATCTTGCGAGACCGCTTTGAGCGCGCGCTTTAATATCAACCCCATACCATTACGGTTACCCATAACACGATCTAGGGTCGCGAGCGACATATGAGCTGGAATCATGTCAATCCGCTCGATGTCAGTCTCTAATATCAGTGGCTTCACTACCTCTCGGGAAAATGCTTTTAGCTGAAACAGATCAAATAAGCTCGACGTCACTCCGTCAGGGTCGTAACCAAGGTAGGTCGTTAGCGAAGCGTGAGGATCGGTGTCGACCAAGAGTACACGATGACCTTGTTGGCTCAGTAGCCCTGCAAGGGTCACTGTAGATGTGGTTTTGCCCACCCCGCCTTTTTGGTTAGCTACACTCCAAACAATCATGATTATTCCTACGCCAAACCTACTTCGATCAAGATACGCTCAGAAATACGCTCAAGTGGCAAATCTTCGCTAGAGATCCCTGCCTTTGCAACCGCCTGCGGCATACCATAGACAACACAGCTTTCTTCGTCTTGCGCCCAAATCGTTGAGCCAGCAGATTTCAACATGCGTGCACCTTCTCGACCATCTGCTCCCATACCAGTAAGCACCATCGAAAGGACTTTATCGCCGTATACTTTGGCGGCCGAGCCAAACGTCACATCAACGCATGGCTTGTAGTTCATACGCTCACCACCGTCAATGATACGTAATCGAGCCGCACCGGCACGGCCATCGACCATCATCTGCTTACCACCGGGGGCCAAATAAGCCACACCAGGCTTGAGCACATCGCCATCTTGCGCTTCTTTCACTTGTATTTTACACAAAGAATTCAAACGACTAGCAAACGCGGCAGTAAAGGTTGCAGGCATGTGTTGAATCAGCACGATGGGATGAGGGTAATTCATCGGCAAGCGAGTCAAAATCTTTTGCAAAGCCACTGGACCGCCCGTGGAGGTACCGATCGCCGTCAACTGATACTTTTTACCCGAGGCACGAAACTTAGTCGCAACCGCACGAGCCGCGGAGGTGACAGGTGCTGAGGCAGCGACACGACTTGAGCTCAGTTTCGTCGACGATGCTAAAGGTGATGTTGCTGTCCTTGCCATTGGTCGGCGCAAAAATGCACGTTTAGAGGCAATTTGAATAACGCGTTGTTGAAGTAACGAAACGGCTTCGTCACGGTTACGTGCGATGTCTTCAAACTTTTTAGGCAAGAAATCCAATGCGCCAGCATCTAGCGCATCTAACGTTGCTTTCGCTCCATCATGCGTCAAAGAAGAAAACATTAGGATCGGTGTTGGACAAGCTGCCATGATCTCACGTACAGCCGTGATGCCATCCATCACTGGCATTTCGATGTCCATCGTAATGACGTCTGGCTTAAGAGACTTGGCTTTCTCTACAGCCTCTCGACCGTTGACCGCAACATCGATCACTTCCAAGCGCGTTTCAGAGTTAATGATTTCACTAACACGGCGTCGGAAAAAGCTCGAATCATCAACTACCAGTACTTTAATCGCCATTTTATTCCTTTTATAACTATACGCTTATATAACTATTCGCTTATATAAGTACAGGCTTGTATAAATAACTACACGCTTGTATAAACAACCACTTATATGCGTGAAGCGGACGCGTATCGAGTCAATAAATCTGGCACATCTAAAATCAATGCGATGTGTCCATCACTGGTAATCGTTGCACCAGCCATGCCAGGAGTGCCTTGCAGCAACTTGTCCAATGGTTTTATCACCACCTCTTCCTGACCGATCAGTGTATCGACAACAAAACCAACACGTTGACTGCCAAGTTGCACAATCACGACGTGACCATGACCTGTACGTTGCTCAACATTTTTCGGTTTATTTGATAACCAGTTTTGTAAATAGAACAGTGGAATCGACTTATCACGGACAATAATCGTCAATTGACCATCCACCACGTTCGTGCGGCTTAAATCCAAATGGAAAATCTCGTTTACGGATGCTAGAGGCAGCGCAAACGGATGACCACCAACGCCCACCATTAAGGTCGGTAAGATGGCCAAGGTAAGCGGAACTTTGATGGTAATCTTGGTGCCTTTACCTAACTCAGAGTCAATATCTATCGAGCCATTTAGAGTATTGATTGCCGTTTTCACCACATCCATACCGACACCACGGCCCGAGATATCTGAAATTTTATCTTTGCTCGAGAAGCCCGGTGCAAAAATCAGATTGAAACACTCTTTATCCGTCAGACGAGCAGCGGCATCTTCGTCCATCATTCCACGTTTTACCGCAATACCACGAAGTTTGTTTGGATCCATACCACCGCCATCATCGACGATAGAAAGTTCAATATGATCGCCCTCTTGAGACGCAGCAAGAATAACCTTACCAGTGCGTGACTTTCCGGCTTCTAACCGCGCTTCTGGCATTTCAATGCCATGATCGACTGAGTTACGCACCAAGTGAATCAAAGGATCGGCCAATGCTTCCACAAGGTTTTTATCTAAGTCGGTTTCTTCACCGCGCATTTCGAGCACAATGTCTTTATTTAAGTTACGAGCGAGGTCACGTACGACACGCGGGAAGCGGCCGAACACTTTTTTGATTGGCTGCATGCGTGTTTTCATCACCGCACCCTGAAGATCCGCGGTAACGACATCTAGGTTCGAGACCGCTTTCGACATTTCTTCGTCGTTACTATTTAAGCCAAGGCTTAACAGTCGGTTACGCACCAGCACCAACTCGCCAACCATATTCATGATAGTATCAAGCGTTGATGTATCGACACGAACTGTCGCTTCTGCTTGCGGTTTTTTCACCACAGGCGCAGCAGCTTTCGCTTCTTCTTTTACCGCAACAGGTTGAGATTGTGCTTTTTCTTGCTTAGGCGCTTCTGCTTTCGGCGTCGTTATCGGTTGTTTTGGCTCGCTTGTCGGCGTTCTCGGAGGTGCACTATTTGCAGCGGCAGGCTTGGTTGCAGCTTCTAGCTCTTCAAGCGTAGGGCCTTTGCCGGTGCCATGCAGCTCATCAAGTAGCTTTTCGAACTCTTCGTCAGTCATCAAGTCGCTGTCACTGTTATTTGCTGACGACGGTACCGAAGTCGACGCTGAAGGCGTTTCTGGCTTTGCGGGCTCAACAGGCTGAGAAGTAGACGCTGTCGGGCTTTTTCCTACTCCATGTAACTCATCTAATAGTTTTTCGAATTCGTCATCGGTGATATCACCGCTTTCCGTTGGAGAAGCGCTGCTTTGCTGCGATGTTACTGGCGTAGAAACTGGAGCACCAGGCGCCGAACCTTTCCCGTGCAGTTCATCAAGCAGTTTTTCGAATTCGTCCTGTGTAATTTCATCCACAGAACCCACGTTGGAGGTGGCTGCGGAAGCTTGTTCAGCAGGCTCGGCCGCTACAGGTTCTTCGACGACAGGCTCTTGAGCTGCAACAGGCGTGTCATTCACGGCCTCCGCTGCTTCTTGAGCCGACTCTGGCTTACATAAGCGATGAAGTTCTTCGAGCAAAGCGGGATCCGCAGCTTGCAGAGTTTCACGCTCTTGAACGGCTTGGAATTGAGTATTCACCGTATCAAGTGCTCTGAGCATGGTGTCCATCAGGCTTTGAGTCACCGTGCGTTGTCCGTTTCTCAATACGTCAAACACGTTTTCGGCGCCATGACAGGTATCCACTAGTTCAGCTAAAGACAGGAAGCCCGCACCACCTTTAACCGTGTGGAAGCCGCGGAAAATCGCATTAAGTAAATCTTTGTCTTCTGGGTTATTTTCCAATTCAACCAACTGCTCAGAGAGCAGTTCGAGAATTTCTCCAGCTTCAATAAGAAAATCCTGAAGAATATCTTCGTCTAAATCGTAGCTCATACGTTACCTTTAAAATCCAAGACTGGACAGCAAGTCGTCGACTTCGTCCTGCGATGAAACCGCATCTTCTCTTTGTTCCGGATGAAGAATAGGGCCTTCAGCTTCGCTTGATGATGGTTTAGTCTTTTTATCTGCTGATTCTGGTAAAACTTGAGACTGGTCATCACTTTTGTTACCAGAAAATACGGTAAGAATTTCCACTAAACGGCCTTCAACTTCTTCCACGAGTGTAATAACTCGGCGAATAATTTGTCCCGTTAAGTCTTGAAAGTCTTGCGCCATAAGAATTTCTGTCAGTTGGCCGCGTAGTTCTGTGCTATCCCCTTCCACCTGAACCAATAATTCATCGATACGGTGGCAAAGTGCTTTGAATTCACTTAATTCGATACGGCCATGCATCAACTCGTTCCATTGGGGACGAACTTGTTGTAAGCAGTCATTCAAGTTATCAGCAATGGGAAAGCAGCAGTCCACCGCATCCATTGTCTTGTTTGCCGCGAGCTCAGTTTTTTCGATGACGTAGTTAAGACGATCCCTGGCATCTGGGATTTCATCTTTTGCGATTTCCGTCATACGTTGATCGAGATTGAAATGCTTTAACGAATCGTGAAGGTCACGAGTTAATAGTCCAATCTCTTGCAGCATTGGACTTCCCGCACCTTCATATATAGAGGCAACGAGCATATTTGCTTGCTCTTGTTGCCCCTTTTCTAGCATCTGCACGAGCGATTTGGCTTGCTCTAGTGAGATCATTCTGAATAGATCCTTTTACGTTTATACCAATTCCGGTCATTCCATTGCAGAAAAGTGCACAGAACAATTACCGAGAGCGGAAAAGCGTTTTGAGTGGCTTTCACTTCTAAGACACGCGCATTTTCCCAACAAGATTGATGTGGTAATCACTGGGGTTGGTATGAGTTCTTCCTATCATTGTAAAACGCCAGACGAGCCATTGTTTAAGTGGGTAATAATTAGTATGAACGACTCGAATAACTAAGATGGCTAGGGTTATAAACGCTCAAAAATTTTGTCTAATTTTTCTTTTAATGTTGCAGCCGTAAATGGTTTAACAATGTAACCATTAACCCCGGCTTGAGCTGCCTCGATGATCTGCTCACGTTTTGCTTCCGCAGTGATCATAAGAACCGGCAGGTGCTTTAGTTCTGCGTCTGCTCGAATGTGTTTTAGCAAATCGATGCCTTGCATACCTGGCATATTCCAGTCAGTTACTACAAAATCGAAGTCACCTTTTTTCAACATTGGTAATGCCGTTAAACCATCATCCGCCTCTTGAGTGTTATTGAAACCCAAATCACGAAGCAGGTTTTTAACAATACGGCGCATCGTTGAGAAATCATCAACAATAAGGATCTTCATGTTTTTATTCAAAATTGCCTCCACTGAATCGTAAAGTCAGTGTTTTTAGTCATTTTGTGTCCACGCACTGAGCTTGGTACGTAAACGTTGCATCGATTGACTCAGTATTTGACTTACGCGAGATTCGCTTACGCCCAACACATCGCCAATCTCTTTTAAATTCAGTTCTTCGTCATAGTAAAGCGAAAGTACCAAAGCTTCCCGCTCTGGCAGTTGTTTTATTGAATCAACCAGTGCTTTTCGGAATGACTCATCAGCAACCCCTTTAAATGGGTTATTGTTGTCACTCTCATCCACAGGCGATATCACATCATCAGAGACACCTAAATCCTCAATACCAACAATTTTGGAGCTGTTAATATCGGTTAATGCGCTGTGATATTGATTCAATGTCATTTCTAGGTGCGCGGCAATTTCCGCATCGGTAGGGTCGCGGTTTAGCTTTCCTTCCAACTCGGCAATGGCTTGATTGATCTCGCGGTTATTCTTATGAACGGATCGCGGCACCCAGTCGCCTTTACGCATGTCATCTAGCATGGCACCACGAATCCGGATACCTGCGTAGGTTTCAAAGCTTGCGCCTTTAGAACCATCATAATTCTGCTGAGCTTCGATAAGGCCAATCATACCGGCCTGTATTAAGTCATCGACTTGAACGCTCGGTGGTAAGCGTCCTAATAGGTGATGAGCAATACGCTTAACCAACACGGAGTAGCGCTCAATGAACGCTTGCTGGCTGTTAAATTTGCCATGTTGGTCATAGGTTATCGCTTTACTCACCAAAAGTGCCCTCTGCGTATTCTGTGCGGTTTAGTAGCCTTTCGACAAAAAACTCCAAGTGCCCACTTGGGGTTTTTGGCAATGGCCACGTCAATGCTTTGTTTGCCAGCGAGCTAATCGCCAAGGCTGCCGGTGAACGTGGAAACGCATCAACGACAATTTTCTGTCTTTTTACTGCCTGACGTACATTATCATCAAGTGGAATACATGCTACGAGTTCTAGGCCTACGTTCAAGAAGCGCTCTGTGACCAACGTCAACTTTGCAAATAATTCTCGACCTTCTCGGTAGCTTCTGACCATATTTGCAACGACTTTGAAGCGCTGAACTTGGTGTTCCTTACTGAGTAGCTTCATTAATGCATATGCATCAGTGATCGACGTTGGCTCGTCACAGACGACGACAACGACATCTTGAGCGGCACGTGAAAAGCTGATGACCATGTCAGAAATGCCTGCGGCGGTATCAATGAGCAACACGTCCATCTCTTCTTCTAAGCTTCCAAATGCCCGAATGAGACCCGCATGTTGCGCGTGAGACAACTCCGTCATACTTTGCGTACCTGATGTCGCAGGGATGATTTTTATCCCGTATGGCCCCTCGACAACCGCATCTTTCAATTCACACTCGCCAGAGAGGACATGCCCTAAGTTGCGCTTAGCGCGAATACCGAGCATGACATCCACATTTGCTAAGCCTAGGTCAGCATCAAGAACCATTACCTTCTTGCCTTGACGAGCCATACAAATCGCCAAACCCAATGTTACGTTTGATTTACCCACACCGCCTTTGCCGCCTGTAACCGCAATTACTTTCGTCAACGATGGTTGTGTTAAGCGACGGAGGCCGCTTGCTTGATCGTTTATCATATTATCAGTCATAGTAGTCCGCCGCCCTAGAGTCCTTCGTTGTCACTGTTCCAAAAGTGAGGTTCGTTCTCTGTCGACTTCTCTAACAGTTCATTCGCTTTCGCAAGCATATATTTGGGTTGAGCCATTACAATGTCTTCTGGTACCCGCTGACCATTAGCGATGTAGGCCACAGGCAATGCATTTTGAATCACCACACTGATGAACTCACCTAAACTCAGTGATTCATCAAGTTTGGTCATAATACAACCTGATAAAGGAATACGCCTAAAATGATCTAAGGTTTCTTGTAAAACACGACGTTGCGCTGTAGCGGGTAATACAAGGTAGCTGTGAATCACTTCACCGCTGTCTTGCATTAAGGTATCAAGCTGTTCCGTTAACCGAACATCTCGTTGGCCCATTCCAGCGGTATCGACCAAAATTAACTTTCTGTTTCGTAGCTGATATATAACATCGGCTAACTCATTAGAATCTTTAGCAACTTTTACGGGACAACCCATAATTCGGCCATAAATTGACAATTGCTCATGCGCACCGATACGATACGTATCCGTTGTTACAAGCGCTACGTTGTCTGCACCATATTCCATGGCAGCTCGAGCGGCGAGTTTCGCGACCGTTGTCGTTTTACCAACGCCTGTCGGCCCAAGCAATGCTACAACACCACCACGTTTTAAAATATCCTTCTTTGGCACCGTTATTTGGTCTGCCACAAGGGAAAGTAGCGCTCTCCATGCTCGCGCTGGTTGCGTTTCTTCAGGAATATAGCACGCCATTTGATCGGCGAGTTCTGGAGAGATTCCCATCCGCTCTAAACGTTTGATCAACATTGCTCTTAGCGGTTCACGACGTTCAACTTCTTGCCACATTAACCCGGAAACTTGGTGCTCTAGCAAGCGACGAATCGAAACCATTTCTTCACGCATGTTTTCTAGTTCATCAACCGATTCAGTTCGCTCATCTGAAGGCCGGCGGCGATCATAACGTGTTGGATCTAATTTTGGTGTCGGGCGATCAAAACGTTCATCTTGAGCGATAAGTTTCGCCAGAGGAGAGTCCGGTTGATAAGGTGCTGGTTTATCTTGCTGATAGCCATCGCGATGCTTGTCTTGGCGTTGAAGTAACGCTGACAATGAATCTTCATTTTCAGCGGTATAGTCGTCTTCAGTACTCGCGCCAACACTGTATTGCTTGAGCATATTCGCGAACCGCTTTGTCATCGACCCCGATTTTTCGCTGCTGCTCGCTCCCTGTTGGCCGTAACGCTGCGAACGTTCACTATTTAGACTAATTTTGTCTTCGTCTAAATTGCGATGCTGGTAGCGCTCTGCCGAAGAAGAGGACATCTGACGATTTTCATTGTAACCATTTGCCTGAGATGCATTGCGACCCTTTTGTGCAGACGCACTTGCGGCTGACGGATTGGATTCATTATCGATCGCAGCGACGATGGCTACACCACCCGCTACTTTTTTATTCGACATGATCACCGCTTCCGCGCCGAGCTCCTCTTTTACTTGGAGCAGCGCCGTTCGCATGTCTTTGGCAAAAAATCGCTTTATTTTCAAACTATGAATCCACTAAAAATGCGTGAAGTTAGGGTCTACTGACCTTTGTTACTTGTTGTTCTTTGGGGCGGGCTTAGTTACCCACCGCTTGTACAATTCTTATCTGTTTTTCATCCGGAATTTCTTGATAAGACAGAACCCGGAGATTCGGTATCGTATTCTTGACAAATTTCGCCAGCGTTGAGCGCAATACGCCAGACGTTAGAAGCACCGCTGGTTCACCTTTAAGCTCTTGCTCTTGCGTTGCCTGACTCAATGAAGACTGCAATCGTTCCGCTAGTCCCGGCTCAATGCCCGCCGATTCACCACCTGAAGCTTGCATTGTTTGATGCAATATCTGTTCCAACTCAGGAATTAGGGTGATAACAGGCAACTCAGGCTCTATACCATTGATTTCTTGAACAATAAGTCGTTTTAAACTGATCCGCGCGGCGGCAGTCAAAATGTCAGGTTCTTGACTCTTACTCGAGTACTCGGACAGAGTTTGCACTATTGTTCGTATATCGCGAATGGGTATCGCTTCGTTAAGCAAGTTTTGTAGCACTTTCACCACCACGCCAAGTGCAAGCTGGTCAGGAACAAAATCTTCCACGAGTTTAGGCGCGCTACGGCTCAACATTTCCAGCAGGTTCTGTACTTCTTCGTGGCCAAGTAGCTGTGACGCATTATTAGTCAGCAACTGGCTCAAATGTGTCGCCAGTACAGTTGATGAATCCACCACGGTATAACCTAAGGCTTGAGCATGTTCACGCTGCTCTTCTCTAATCCAGACCGCTTCTAAGCCAAACGCTGGATCCATCGTCGGCTCGCCATCAATCATGCCGTAAACTTGACCAGGATTGATGGCCAACTCTAAATCGGGACGAATCTCGGCTTCGCCCACCGCCACACCCATTAAAGTAATGCGGTAACTGTTTGGGGTTAATTCAAGATTGTCACGGATGTGTACCGCAGGGATTAAGAAACCGAAGTCTTGAGATAACTTTTTTCGTACACCTTTTACCCGCTCAAGCAGTTCTCCACCTTGGTCGCGATCCACTAGTGGGATCAAACGGTAGCCCACTTCCAAACCGATAATATCTACTGGCTGGACATCATCCCAAGATAGTTCTCGCTGAGACCCTGACTCCTCACCACCTTCCGCTTTGACGGGAAGTGCTGGCTCACTCGCTTTCTGTTTTTGACGCTTACTAATGAAGTACGCGGTCACACCCGCGATCAGCGCCAAACTGAGAAAGGCAAAATGTGGCATACCAGGGACAATCCCCATAACGCCAAGTATCGCTGCTGTGATCATCAACGCTTTGGGGTTATCGAACAACTGGAACACCAGTTGTTCACCCATGTCCTCATCGGTATTTTGACGAGTCACCATCATCGCAGCGGCAATCGATAACAGTAGTGACGGAATTTGGGCAACAAGACCATCACCAATCGTTAGCAAAGTGTAGATCTCAATCGCTTCACCAAAGCCAAGATCGTACTGGGCCATACCGATAGAAAGGCCACCAATAATGTTAATAAACAGGATGAGAATCCCCGCAATCGCATCCCCTTTAACAAACTTCGACGCACCATCCATAGAGCCATAAAAGTCGGCTTCTTTGGTAACTTCAAAACGTCGAATACGCGCTTGTTCTTGGTCAATCAACCCTGCGTTTAAGTCAGCATCAATCGCCATTTGCTTACCAGGCAATGCATCAAGTGTAAAGCGAGCACTCACCTCTGAGATACGACCAGCACCTTTAGTAACGACCATGAAATTAATGATCATCAAAATCAAAAATACCACCAAGCCGACAGCGTAGTTACCACCGATGACCACGTTACCAAATGCTTCGATGACATTACCCGCAGCGTTACCCCCTTCATGACCGTTAAGCAGCACGACACGCGTCGAAGCAACGTTAAGTGCTAGACGTAATAACGTTGCGATAAGCAATACTGTCGGAAAAGCGGCAAAGTCTAGTGGCCGGCGTGTGTAAACCGTCACTAACAGGACCACCATCGCTAAGGCAATATTAAACGTGAAAAACATGTCCAGCAGGAACGCCGGAATCGGTAATACCACCATCGCCAACGTGGCCAAAACCATGACTGGCGCACCAATGGCTGGTATTTCTCGCTGGGGAATTCGTGGCAATTTGTCGGCAAAGGGCAGGCTTAACTTCATACTGCTGGATATCTCGATCGAATGTGAGCGGCACGTAAGTATCGATTTGGTGCGTATCGTTGGGGCTATCTACGTGTTCGCTTGACCTAACAACTTAGGTACTGTTGATAATTAGAGCAATTTAAGCAATCTACGTACCAGAATTTACGCCAAAATAATGACTAGCCGATAAACTAGGCACAGAGTGATGATTTATATGAAGAAAAATGACAACACACCGCAATCAGTCGGTACGTTTTAGTGGCGATGTTCAGTTGGAATAGGCAAGTCGTAATCTTGAAGTTTTGGTCGCTGCCCACCTCTTTTTCGATACTGCTTGAGCTGGAAAACAAACGCCAATACCTGGGCAACTGCGGTAAATAGACCATCAGGGATTTCCTGCTCAAGTTCAGTAGAATGATACAGTGCCCTTGCTAAAGGTGGCGCGGGCACAATGGCGATATCATGTTCACGAGCCACCTCTCTGATTTTCATCGCCATATGGTCGGTCCCTTTAGCAATAACAACTGGCGCGCGGTCGGTTTTCTGCTTATAGCGTAAAGCGACAGAGAAGTGCTCTGGGTTAGTGACGATAACATCCGCTTGTGGCACATCGGCCATCATGCGTCGCTGAGCCGCCTCTCTTTGCAACATCCGGATACGGCCTTTGACCTCAGGTTTACCTTCTGTCTCTTTGTATTCGTCCTTGATCTCTTGCTTAGTCATTTTGAGCTTGTCAGCGTGTTGCCAAATTTGGAATGGGATATCGATGGCGACAACAATCAGTAAAGAACAACTGATCAGCAGAACAAAATTGAGCAAGGTGTCCAGCGCATGGAAGATGTTTTGTGGATAAACATCCATGCTGAGTTGAATCAAGTCAGCTTGAGAAGCCTGAATCAGATATATTGCGACTCCGGTGACGAGCAAAATCTTAAGAATTGACTTTAGCAGTTCAACTAAACTTTGCATGCCAACCATGCGCTTCAAGCCGCTCAGTGGGTTCATTTTGGAAAGTTTGGGCGCAGCGGCTTGGGCGGAAAAACTGATACCGCCTACCCCGGCAGCGCCGATCATAGCGGCAACAAACAAGGTGGCGAGAACAAGAAACAGCGGGAACAGCAAATCTGTCATGGCACCCAGAGCAATATCAAACAATTTCGCGGAATCGAAAATCTCGTCGCGTTGCAGATCAAACAAGCGGCTCATGATAGAGAACAAAGAACGTGCCAAAGACTCACCAAACCACATCAGTGAAATCGCACCAACGATCAACACTGAAGCGGAAGCAAGCTCTTTAGACCGAGCGACCTGCCCCTTTTCTTTGGCCTGTTGCAGCCTTCGGGGCGTGGCGTCTTCGGTGCGTTCCTGACCGTCCGACTCTGCCAATGCTGTCTCCTAGCCTAACAATCCAAGCGGATGAGGCGACAAATCTGCTGTTCGCCCACCGCCCAGTACAGTTCATAGTGACTGTAAAGCCCAGCCAATATGTACCAACAAATTAATAACCCCACCATCAGCGCAAAGGCAAAACCAAGTGAAAAAATGTTTAACTGCGGTGCAGCGCGGGTCATGACACCAAACGACAAGTTAATGGTCAACAGGGCAATGATGCCCGACAGCGACATACTCAGTGCAGTTTTAAACATAATGCCTAACCAACCGGCCATCTCCCGAAAGTCGACAGTAGCGATCGTGCCAGAGCCTATCGGCAAAGTTTTGAAACTGAATACCACCAGTTGCAGCATTTTTAAATGTCCATCGGTCGCAAGAAAAAACATCGTGGTAAGGAACATAAAAAGTTGACCCAGCAAGGGCGTACTTTGACCATTAGCGGGGTCGACCATGGATGCGAAACCCAAACTCGATTGCATGCCGAGGATTTGCCCGAGCAAAACAAAGGTTTGAATCATAAATTGCGTCACCATGCCCATCGCCACCCCAATGATCATCTGCTCTGCGATAGCAATAAAACCACGAAATGAGACTAACTCAATATCTTGTGGGACGGCGGGAATCGCAGGCATCACGGCAAAAGTAATCGCCAGGCCAAGATAAAGACGAATGCGAGGCGAAACAAAACGTGCCCCTGTGACCGTCATAACCATTAACATGGAAGAGATTCGTACATAGGGCCAAAAGTAATTGGCTATCCAGTCTAAAATAATTTGGGTCGGATACTCCATACCAAACCCTAATAAAGCACTTGTGGCAGACGTTCAATCAAGCCGAAAAAATACTCCATCAACATTTGCGTCATCCAATGGCCAAACAACATTAACGCAAGCAAGGTAACAATTAAACGGGGTAAGAAACTTAACGTCTGTTCGTTGATTGAAGTGGCAGCTTGGAAAATAGCGACGACAAGACCAATCAACAAACTCGGAATAATGATGGCACAAACCATGATCAACACCATCCACAGTGCATCACGGAAAAGCTCGACAAACAATTCTGGAGTCATGTTTCTCCTCTTCTCTCTGCGCTATCTAAAGGGCAAAACTGCCCGCGAGTGTCGACAAGATCAAGTTCCAGCCATCGACTAGGACAAACAGCATCAACTTAAATGGCAGTGATACGATCATCGGCGACAGCATCATCATACCCATCGCCATCAGTACGGAGGCAACAACAAGGTCAATAATCAGAAACGGCAAAAACAACATAAAGCCAATTTGGAAAGCTGTTTTGAGCTCAGAGGTAATGAAGGCCGGAATCAATACGGCCATCGAAACATCTTCGGGGTTGTCAACTTGCTCCCCCGACATTTCAACAAAGGTCTCCAAATCCTTGATTCGAGTCTGCTTTAGCATGAAGGCTTTCATTGGTACTTGCGCATTATCAAACGCCTCACGTGCCGTCACTTGTTCATTCAAATAAGGCTGAATCGCGGTATCGTTGATCTCATTAAGCACAGGTGACATGATGAAAAAAGTCAAAAACAACGCAATACCAATGATCACTTGGTTCGACGGTGTTTGTTGTAACCCCATCGCCTGACGCAAAATCGACATCACGACGACAATTCGCGTAAATGATGTCATCAAAATAACCATTGCCGGCAAAAAGCCAAGCATAGTCATCAAGGCAAGAATCTGTAACGTAACCGAATAATCTTCACTGCCGTCCGGATTGGTTGTCATGGTAAACGCGGGAATTCCACCACCATTACCGACAGACATAGCACGACTTGCACCCGTATCACTTTCCATCGCCTGTACGGTTACACTGCTCCCCTCAGCCAAGTTATCAGGCAAAGTAGACTCTTCTGCCTGAGCAAAAGAGAGAGATGAAAACAGCAAGCCCACCAGCAACACAACGGTGCTAAAAAGCAGCCGGATTGAACTATCCTTTGTCATTTTTCTTTATCAGTTGGCTAAATTGACTCGCAAAAGCACTTGTCGCCAACGCTTCCTCTTTCAATGGCTGTTCTAATTTCGCTAAGGTTTGAATCGAGTGTGGGGTAATACCGACTAAAAACTGTTCCTCCCCAACCTGAACCACCGCGATGCGCTCTTTTGTCCCGACGGGAAGCTGACTTACAATACGTAACCCTTTGTTGCCTCCCATGGCTGGCACTTGCATGCGCTTGAGTAACCAAGCAAGCAAAAGAATGACGCCAATAACCAAAACCAGCGAACCGAGCGTTGCCACTAAATCAAAGCTACTTGGTGCCGACGGAGATTGAGTTGCAAACGCAGAAGCAGAAAAAACACTGAGCATTAAACTCAGTGCTCCAACGGTGTTTATCGGTATGACACGCAAAATTCGGCTCATCGTTAACGCAACTTTTTAATGCGTTCGGTTTGGCTGATCACGTCGGTTAAACGAATACCAAATTTGTCGTTTACCACCACCACTTCACCATGGGCAATCAGCGTTCCGTTAACCAGCACGTCCAACGATTCCCCCGCAAGACGGTCAAGTTCAACCACTGAACCTTGGTTCAGTTGCAATAAGTTTCGAATACTGATCTGTGAGCGCCCCACTTCCATGGATATCGTCACTGGGATATCCATGATGGTATCAAGCTTACGCCGCTCGTCATCAGTAATAGGGTTTGATGTATCTTTTAGTTCCTCAAGCGGGGCTGCCAATACTTCATCCACATCAATTGAAGGCGCAGAGGGATCTTCGCCCAGAGCGGCTGCCCATTCATCTGCTAGCTTTTGGTCGTCACTTGGTTCCATTGTTTTATCCTGTGTTTCTTCTAGGCCCAAACTCAGTAAGGCGTCTTAATCTTCAGTTTCGTCGTCTTTTTCAAGTTCAGACATGATGTCCTTACCTAAAAAAGCTAAATCAGTTTTTACTACGTGAGGACGTTCAATTTCTTCCGATATTTGCACGGCTAACTTTTCGTCAGAACGCCCCATTTTGACGCGATATGTCGGTAAATCTTCGACGAACATGGTCGCATGTTCAGGCATCACGATTGGAATCACATCACCCGTTTGCAGTTCCATTAGATCCCGTAGCGAGATGTTTTTTTCCAGTAAGTTGACGCGGAAGTTTACCGGACAATCCATAATCTCTTCACGCAGCGCAGAGCTCCAGCGAACGTCTGTTTCCATCTTGTCCGACTGTACACCGGCATCCAGTAGTTCTCGGATGGGCTCGACCATAGAGTAAGGCATAACCACATGGAAATCACCGCCACCACCATCCACTTCGATATGGAAGGAACTCACAACAATGACTTCTGTTGGGCTGACGATGTTGGCCATACTTGGATTCACTTCTGAATCGAGATATTCAAACTCGACGCCCATCACGGGTGACCAGGCTTCTTTGTAATCTTCAAAAACCACTTTGAGCAGTAACTGAATGATACGACGCTCTGTTGGAGTGAACTCTCGACCTTCGATTTTGGCATGGAACCGACCATCCCCACCAAAAAAGTTTTCTACCAGAATAAACACTAACCGTGCTTCCATGGTAATCAACGCCGTGCCTTTTAACGGTCTAAAGCGCACCATATTCAGACTGGTAGGAACATACAGAGTATTCTGGTATTCACCAAACTTCATCATCTGTACGCCATTAATCGACACTTCCGCTGTTTTTCTCAGCATGTTAAACAGGCTAATACGCATATGTCGCGCAAAACGTTCGTTAATAAGCTCGAGCGTCGGCATTCGACCACGTACAATTCGGTCTTGAGACGAGAAATCAAAATTAATCGCACCTTCCGTCTCGTTTTCTACCGGCTCATCAACGTCATCAACATCGTCAACGCCGTGCAAGAGTGCATCAATTTCGTCTTGGCTTAATAGATCAGTCACGTTTTACCTATTGAATTACAAAATCAGTGAACAGTACTTTCTCAATGACGGGCTTACCGACTGCTGCATTGAGTGCCGCTTTAATGTCTTCGGTTGCTCGATCGCGTAACTCCACACGCCCGTTAGGAGCACGCAATTGTTCAACGGTAGCAGTCGCGAACGTGGATATTAGTGCGCTCTCAATCAATGGGGAATGGTAACGGGCCAACTGCTCGTTTTCGCTGCCACGCACCATCAGCTGCGCTTTGATTTGAACTAACCTTGAGCGCGAATCTCCAGTGACATTAAACACAAAAGGCTGCGCAAGATTGACATACGCGATGGGCTTTGCCACCTCATCTTGTTGAGTGTTCTCAACTGACGCAGCTTGCTCCGTATTGTCTGAGTTCATAAAGAAGAACGCCGCTGCACCGCCGCCGCCCAGTAATACTACTAGCGCGATAATGATAATTATGAGCTTACCTTTACCTTTTGGGGCTTCCTCACCTTGTAGCTGTTGTTCTGCCATTATTGTCTCTTTTTTTGTTCTCTAAACTTGTAGTTATAATACAACGTGTTATGCGTAAAAGCTGATCCCATCACGCTTTTGCGCAACTTTCAAATCAAGATTAACGCCGCCATCGACACTTTCATCAGCAACGCCCGAAAAGCCTTGCTCTGAGCTACCTTGACCACTTCGGTGCGATGCCGCATACCCACTTTGCTGCTGACCACTACTTTGTTGCTGGACCGAGGAGTCTGCTAATTGCATCCCCTGCTGGGCAAGCATTTCTCGCAAACGCGGCAGTGTCTGTTCGATCATATCTCGAGCTTGTGGGTTGGTTACCGTAAAATGTACGTTAGCTAAGTCGTTATTCATGGTCATACGGATCTGCATACGACCTAGCTCGGGTGGGTCAAGACGAATATCAAGATTTTTTAGGTTCTTCGACATCATCATTTGGACTTTTTCCGCAACTTGGTCATTGGCAAGCTCTTTCGTCAATTGCAATGGGAGTTGCGCTTGTTGAGCGAAATCCACACGCGCTTGTTGAGGTGTCGCCACTCCTTGCTGGCCCGTAGCCGCTTGCAGTTGTCCGGCTAGACCATGCTGTGGTTCAATTTTGTCTTGCTTCTCCGTCGCCGCTTTCAACACGCCCGCTGTTGCCGTTAATGCTGCGCGACTGTCTTCATTATGGCTCACCATTTGAGCGGCTGAATGGACGTTTGCGGCCACTAATGCCTCCGGCATGACAGATAACGCTGATTTTTCTATATTGTTTACTGGTATCTGTAAAGCGGCTTGCTTCACATCTTGTGATACGAGTTGTGAAGCCGCTTGCGCCACCGCTGCTTGGGAGGAAGAGCGTACTGCAGGCTGATCCAAACGTGCTGCATTATGTTCTGAAATTGCTACTTTTAGCTCATTAGGCAAGGCAACAAACTGCGCCAACTCCTGTTCAGGAATATCCGCGACTAATTCACCTGTCTGTAAACCTTCAATGACGTCTATTTCTTGCGAGGTCAGTGGTTGACCTTGCGCTAGTTTGGTATCAATCAAATCCAGCATTTGTAACGGCACTGTCTGCACGAATTGTACAGGATTGAATTCACTTGATACCGCATCAATTGGCATGGTCACTGCCTGGGCGCTTGGCTTAACCTGATTTACGTCTTGTACATCGCTCATTTGCCACTCAATTGGAGATGACTTAACTTGCCGTTCAGTCATCTCAATCGGGTTCCCGTCTGAATCTAACACAGGTTTGACGAATGCTTGTGATTCAGAGTTCGCACCACTTTGTTCAGGCATCGGCGTAGTACCATCAGAAGTAAGCCCACTATTTGCTTGGGTCCCATTATTTGCTTGGGTTAGCTGGGTATTCGCATCAAGGGGCAAATTATTGCCATGCTTTTGTGCCATGTCATCAATGGCCACACTCGTAGAGCCAGACATAGCAACACCTAAATCCGTGGTATCAACACTTTTAGACTCTGGCGAAGTAGAAGCAAAGTTTTCAGCGCGAGAGTGACTCATTTCTTTCGCCTGAAGGGTTTGGTTTGCTTGCGATATACGGCCAAGCAACTGTTGTCCCTCACCCATTGCATCAGCAACGCTGTGAGCATCAACATCAGGCTCTTGAATGTGAGTTTTGACCTTTGCAGAGGCATTCAGGTTGCCTGTGTCGGCGTCAACGCTAGCGACAACGTTGTCACTGCCATTGACCTCGTCTTTAGCCGTTGGGGTTGCAACTGGATTTGAGGTTGTGGCTGAAATTGGGGTTGAATCTTGAACGGATTCAGGTGCGTCTTCAGTCAACAGTACATCTGCTGTTTGCGAGGCATGTTTGCCTTTACCATCGGACGGCATTTCTTGATTGGATGAAATGGTTTGACGAGATGAAGAGTCGTTACTTTCACCAGTTTTCGCTGCGCCCTGGGCCGTGAGCGTTTCTTGTGAATCGTCAGAGCTTTTAGCCGCGGCATCTAACTTAGCATTTGATTGTGCTGGCTTTTGCGCATCAGTAAATACTTCAGATAAGGTTTGCAAAAAACCTTGTTTCTCTGAGTTTTCTGCAGACGCTTTTGACGAAGGCTCGGATACTGAGCCTTTAGGAGTTGCAGAAGCACCAGACAAATTCACATTCATAGAAAACCTTCTCGTTCATAGCGCGCATCACGTTGCAGACGAATAGCGCGATAGAGGCATAAACCGTAAAATGACTGCTTAAATAAGTACATGATCACTGACTTATCCAGATTGGTATAAACCACATTGCTAAGGTTCGAATTTGATTTTCACGCCCTTGCAACACACTTACCATGCAGTTACCTTGCAAAAATTACGCCAATAAAAAAGTAAAATTCCTGACGGAAATAGACGGAATGTAAAGGTAGGCGTCAACAATGCCTCGCTATAAAAAATGCCTCGCTTTAAAAACGTTTTGGTTTTCTGCTATAGAGCAGTGTAGAGAACTCATCCATCAGCTTCTGGTCTCGCTTTGACTCAGCCAACTGTTTTTCTTTCGCTCGTTTTTCCATCATCCATTGGTAGGATTGACGTTCTTTACGCACGTTGAGCCAATATTGTTGGCAGTTCTCGACTTGTTCTTTGAAATGGTTTTCAGCTTGTTTCTGTTTGGATAAGGTTTCATCAAGCTGAGTCAGGAAACGATTTAAGTGGCCGTATTGGCTGGCGGTTAAACCCGCTTGACCTCGGTCCACCAACTGCTGGCAATAATCGAGACGATACTTCTCGATTTGCTCAACTTGCTGGTAATAACCTTCTAACTCAGCGCGTGCTTTGCTTAAAGCCAATACCGCTTGATCTTCTCGCTCTTTCGCCTGTTCGAGCAGGAAGTCCATTGCATTTTCCATGATTGACTAACCACCTTATCTCATCACGTCTTAACCACTTAAGATGCTTTTCAACATGTTGACGCACATATCGTACGGCACGGATTCTTTCATTTTCTGTTGCAAGTATTCATCCAGCTTCGGCTTAATGGTAAACGCACCATCAATAGCAGGGTCGGTTCCAGGTTTATATGCGCCAATAGAAACCAGGTCTTGGTTTTTACGACAAATCGACAATACCTGACGTACGGCTTTGGACATTAGTACGTGTTCTTCGGTGGTAATTTGTGGCATGACACGGCTAACGGACTTCTCTACATCAATCGCAGGGTAATGACCCGCATCCGCCATTTCACGGGATAATACAATGTGGCCATCAAGTATAGCTCGGGAAGCATCCGCGATAGGATCTTGCAGATCGTCCCCTTCGGTCAGAACAGTAAAAAATGCGGTTATCGAGCCTTGTTCTGCCCCACCATTCCCTGCACGCTCTACTAGCGCTGGCAGTTTTGCAAATACCGATGGCGGGTAACCTTTGGTTGCAGGCGGCTCGCCTACCGACAGGGCAATTTCACGCTGCGCCTGCGCAAAACGCGTTAACGAGTCCATCAGTAACAATACATCCAAACCCTGATCGCGAAAATACTCCGCAATGGTTAAGGCGGTTTGACAGCCTTTTAAACGCATTAAAGGCGAAGAGTCCGCTGGCGCGGCAACAACAACGGAACGACGTCGTCCATCTTCACCGAGTATTTCTTCAATAAATTCTTTGACTTCCCGTCCACGCTCACCAATAAGCCCGACCACCACCACTTGCGCGGTCGTACCACGAGTCATCATACCCAGTGTCACCGACTTACCGACGCCTGAGCCCGCAAACAGTCCAATACGTTGTCCTTTCCCCACCGTCAATAAACCGTTAATGGCTTTCAAGCCAACATCAAGCGGTTCAGAAATCGGCTTGCGGGAGAGCGGATTGATCGGATCTGCACTAAATGATGCACGGTGCTCTGTATAAAGTGGACCAAGCCCATCAAGCGGGTTACCGACTCCGTCAATCACGCGCCCCAGTAGCTCCATACCAACTGGCAAACCTGCATCACTGGTCAGAGGCGTTACCTTCGCGCCAGGTAAAATTCCGGTAATTTGTTCACTCGGCATCAAAAACAGATTGTCACCAGAGAAACCAACCACTTCGGCTTCCATTTGACCAGACATGGTTTCCACCAAACACAAACTGCCGATGGGCGCACGACATCCTGTCGCTTCTAGCGTCAAGCCAACGACTCGCACCAATTTGCCAGAGGCAACAGGTCGCGTTGTTAAGCCTTCTACTTTGTAATTTTTTAAACGATCAGCGAGCGCTTGCATGGATTATTCGCCCTCTTGATGACGATTGGCACCACAAAAACTGTGCAGGACATTTTTGATGCGTTCTTCCATGCGGTAATGAATACTTGATTCCCCGGCTTCGATTTGGACATCACCTCGGTTTAATGACGGCTCTGCAACTAACGTCCAGTTTCGTCCTTCAAGATCCTCTTCGCCATACGAAGAGCGGATGATGGTGACATCTTCGGGATTGAGGTGTAGCGTGATTGGATGACCCGAAATCGGCAACGCCTCCACCGATTGCTTCACCGTATCAAGAATAATTTGAGGGTTGGTTTGAACCTCAACATGCACCACTTCTTTGACCAAACACAGCACCATGTCTACCAACTGTTTCTCAACTTGAGCATTCATAAGCTCCAGTGGCTGAGCAAACTGATTTGCAAGATTCATAAATACTTCAACCTGTTGCTGAATGTATTCTTGTCCTGCAGTGACACCTTCTGCTTTGCCTTGTTCTAGGCCTTCTTCATGCCCGGCTTGTAACCCTTCTTCCTTACCTTTTTCGTAACCTTGTTTAAAACCGGCTTCCTGACCCTGGTACAGACCTTCTTGATAAGCACCTTGCTTAATCAATTCAATCTGTTCTTCTGTTAATGCAAGCTCAGGCTCTTCTTCCGTTTCTTCAAAATCAGGTACCCAGCTGGGATCGTAGTTGAATGCTGTCGATTTAGCTTGTTTAGTTTTGGGATTGCCATAGTCCGGTAATCCCCAGCGCTGTGCTTCGACCATCTGATCGTCTTCATCAGGACGGATAAATCCACGTTTTCTCTCGCCAGTCATGGGTTACCTACTGTGTATTCAAGTTTGGAATGAAGGGACCTTGCCACAAATTTGGCAAGGCTATGGTAGTTGCAATGAAATTATAGGAATTCGTCGGCGCCGCCAGACAGCATGAGATCCCCAGCATCGGCCATACGACGTGCAATCGCCAAAATTTCTTTTTGCGCCGCTTCCACATCGGCGACACGCACTGGTGGCATTGCTTCTATGTCATCACGCATCATCTCAGCGGCACGCTTAGACATGTTCTTGAAGACTTTCTCACGCAGTGAATCATCCGCACCTTTGAGCGCTCGCTGCAACACGTCTTGTGGAACGTCACGCAGCAGCTTCTGAATACCTTGGTCGTCGACTTCGGCCAAGTTCTCGAAAACGAACATCAAATCTTGAATCTGAGTTGCCATGTCTTCGTCTTGATCGCGAATTTGATCCATCAAAATACCTTCGACGTTGTTGTCTAGGTAGTTCATGATCTCTGCTGCCGCCTTCAAGCCGCCAATTTTGGCCGCTTGCGCCCCAGCTTGACCCGCAAACTGTTTCTCCATGATTTCATTCAGCTCAGCTAATGCTGATGGCTGAACTTCTTCTAGGTTGGCTATTCGCATCATCAAATCCAAACGTACACGCTCTGGGAATTGGGACAGTATCTCTGCCGATTGATCCGCTTCTAGGTAAGAGAGAACAATGGTTTGGATCTGCGGGTGCTCGTTTATGATAATACTGGCGACTTGACGCGGGTCCATCCATTTCAATGAATCCAAACCTTTTGATCCAGTCCCCAACAAAATTTGGTCAACCAGGTTATTCGCTTTGTCTTCACCCAGCGCAGCAACCAGCGCATTTCGCATAAAGTCTTCGCTGCCCATGCCGATATTGGTGTACTTCTGAATGTCTTCTAAAAAGGCACGATGGACGGCAGACACTTTGTCCTGACTCAAATCTTTGGCACGAGCCATCGCACTACCCACACGTTGAACCTGCTTTGGCTCCAAGTGACGAATGATGCCTGCTGCATCTTGCTCATTTAAGCTCAACAACAGAATTGCCGCTTTTTCTTCACCGGTAATGGTTGAAGCGTCAAACTCAACTGGCAAGCCAGCGCCATTATCATCTTGAGGTACGATATCGTTAGCCATTATCATTCATCCAGTTTTTCACAACTTGAGCGGCAAGCTCAGGTTCATTTGCTACCAGTGCACGAACCGCTTTTAACACGTCTTCATCTTTATGCAGGTTCGGTAAGTCAATACTTGAGCCAAATTCAAATAGCTCACCACTTTCTATGTCACTGCCAAGTAAGCTGGTTTCACCATCGGCACCAATTGGCAATCCATCTGGTCCGTACATTTCTTCGCCATCATCACTCGCTGGGTTAAGCAGTTTCTTCATCGCAGGCCGCACCAGTACGAGTATCACAACAATGATCACTAGCGCACTGGCAAACCAGCGTACCCAATCATTAAAGTTTGGATGCTCCCAAATCGGTTGTTCGACAAGAAGCTCTTGTTCTGGCTCTGCAAACTTCACACTCAATACATTCAGCAGATCACCACGAGATTGATCGTAACCGACGGCTCCAATCAATACTTCTCTAATCGAATTGATTTGTGACTCGGACATGGGGGTATAAGTCACTTCGCCAGTATCTGGGTTAACCGCACGGTGATCTTTAATTGCAACCGAAACCGTTTGACGTGCAACCGTACCGGTCTGTTTACGTTCATGACTGATCGTAGTATCGAGTTCAAAGTTGCGTGTTGACTCTTTGCGCACGGAACCTTGACCAGTCAGTGAACCATCCTTCATTTGTGCGACATCTTGAGGAATCGAGGCGTCTGATGGCGGTTGGTTACTTAGCGCTCCTGGGATACCAGCAACCATATTGCCATTGTTGTAATCTTCAAGAGCGTATTCGCTTCGCGTTGCAGGAGTATTAGGATCAAAGCGCTTGCGAGTTTGCTCAACGGCACTGAAATCCATTTGGATATCAACTTGGGCAGTGTAATTGCCATATCCGAGAATCGGTAACAATACAGAATCGATTTTTTCACGCAGAGCCTGCTCTTGATTGCGTTCCAGCTCTTGCTCTTTACGACGAGCAGCAGAGGCTGGATCTTGAGAACCAGAGCTCAGCAAACGCCCATGCTGATCAGTGACAGTAATGCGTGAGGTTTTCATCCCTGGCACCGCACTCGCAACCATATCGACGATGGAATCCACCTCTTGCTGCTTGAGGTTTGCTCCTGTAGAAAGCGTAAGCGAAACCGAGGCCGATGCTTCTTGGTTATGACGCACAAACACGCTTTGTTTCGGTAATGCTAATAAGACGCGGGCTTTGCGAACTTGCTTCATTTCTTCAATGGCTTGACCGAGCTGACGTTCACGACTGAGCTTAAGACGCTCCTGTTCAAGACGCTGCGAAACCCCGAATCCCATATCTTGTAGTAAGATGTCGTCACCCGCAGCGGTTGCTTGGTTAACCCCCGCACGAACCATGCCCAGCTTGATTGAGTTGTAATCATTCGCCTCAACGGAAACGGTATTGCCGTCGAGCTTGTAATTGATTTTTTGTTGATCAAGATAGTCTAGAACGGGGATGAGTTCTTCAGTTTGATAAGCGCCAAGAGGGCGCATTTCTGGCTCTTTGACCCAAAAAAATAACATCACAATCAATGCAACGCAGATTGAAATCGACAGAACAAGTACAACCTGTCGAAGTAAATCGAGGTCACCTACTGCCATGTCAAATTTTGATGCACTGCGCTCTTCGAGATCTGGATTTTGACTTTCCATATCCAAATCAGAATTCGCGACTAAAGCAGCATCTGAACCACCGTCAGTAACGGTTAAATCTGTAGACTTGTCTGCCACAATTAATTACCTAAAATTACACTGGCATGTTCATGAGGTCTTTGTAGGCCTCAACGAGCTTATTGCGGATTTGTACAGTCGCATCGAATGCGACACTGGATTTGTTACGAGCGATCATCACGTCAGAGAGCGAGACATCCGCGTCACCGCGGTCGAATCGGGTTTGTAGATCGCCAGAGGCTTTTTGTAATGAGTTAACGTTGTTGATAGCGCTCGTAAGGAGTTCACCAAAATCCGCGCCAACTTTTGCACCCGTTGCTGCCGGTGCGGTATTGGTTGCTTCTACCATCATGGTGCGCATTTCTGCCTGAATACCATCAACTCTCATTACTACCTCGAAGCCAAAACTTTGACTATTAATAAAATTGTTTATTTATATAGCAATTTATATGCCATAAAAAAAAGATAAAAGCTCAACGCTTTTACCTTTTTTGTGTCGAGACAAGAGCTGTGTTTAATTAGGAATATCGATTCCGGCATCACGCATTTTGGCGAGCTTATAGCGTAGCGTTCTTGGGCTAATCCCCAATTTTTCTGCCATATCCTTGCGCCGACCCTGACAAGCAGTCAACGTTTCTAAGATGATGGCATACTCCTGATCGCGCAACTCTCCACCTAACCCTTCGCCAGCAGCCACGTTGCGATTCATTGTTTCAGCTTGAGCGACAGGCTTAACATCTGGCACCAGGGATTCCGTGTTCTGCACAGCAGCTTGAAGGCTATTGGCATCTTGCCAATCTAATCCTTCTAGTAAAATGTGTTCAGCGTCAATGTGGCTATTACTGCTTAAGATCAGCGCCCGTTGGATAACATTGTCTAATTCACGGACATTACCTGGCCACGGGTACTGCAATAGTTTGGCAATCGCAGACGCAGAAACTTGAGGAACAGGCATCCCCATCTTACTGCAATGACGCTCAACAAGGTGTTTGGCGAGCGGTTCAATATCACCTTTACGCTCAGTCAGTGCTGGCCATGTGATCGGAAATACGTTTAAACGGTAGTATAAGTCTTCTCGGAAATTACCTTCTGACACGTATTGCTTCAGGTCTCGGTTACTCGTTGCTAGTACGCGAACGTCTAATTTGATGCTTTTTCTGCTGCCCAGACGCTCCACTTCGCGCTCTTGTAAAACACGCAGCAATTTAGCTTGTAGGCTTAAGTCCATTTCACTGATTTCATCCAGCAAAATTGTCCCACCTTGAGCTTGTTCGAACTTACCTGGACACGCTTGAACGGCACCAGTGAACGCACCTTTCTCATAGCCGAATAATGTCGCCTCAAGCATATTGTCAGGAATCGCAGCACAGTTAATGGCAACGAATGGACCATCTTTACGGTTTGAAGCATTGTGAATGTAACGCGACATGACTTCTTTACCTGAACCACTTGGCCCCAGAACCATCACATTTGCATCGGTTTTTGCTACTTTGTCTGCGAGCGCCAGCAAACGTAGGCTCTTTTCATCAGCAACAACAGCATCACCATTATCATCCGTTTTTATTGGTGCGTATCGGCTGACCATATTGAGCAACACCTCTGGTGCAAATGGTTTTGCCATATAGTCAATCGCACCATCTTTCATGGCTGATACCGCGTCTTCAATATTGGCATACGCTGTCATAAGCAGGACGGGTAAATTCGGCCAATTCTGTTTAATGTTCTTGAGCAGCGCTAAACCACCCATTCCGGCCATTTGCACATCAGACACGACGATGTCAACGCAGTTCGCCTTCAGTTTCAGTAAAGCGTCTTCCGCACAATCGGCCTCCAACCACTCATAGCCTGCTAGAGCTAGAGTATCGACTAGGGCTTCACGAAGACCTTCATCGTCTTCTACGATCAGCACTTTGCTTTGCGCCATTATGATTCTCCTGTTATTGGCAAAAGCCGCTTATTGCGCTTTTGCTTGCATTCGCTCTAGCGGAATGCACATGGTGAAGCAGGCCCCATCGCCCTGCTCTGAAATGAGCTCCACTCGACCGTCATGGGCACGACATACCATTTGAACCACAGCAAGACCAAGCCCAGTACCTTGAGAGCGCGTGGTAAAAAACGGTTCCATGATCTTGGCTTGCAACTCTTTTGGAACGCCCGGACCGCTGTCTTGCACAGAGATACGTAATTCGCCGTTGACTGGACGGAAAAAAACATCAATTTGTGATGCTTTGCCAGCTATCTGAATAGCGTTCATGACGAGGTTGCTCAGTGCTGAGGCAACAGCATTCGAATTTCCCATCAACTCCGTGTGCTCTTGTTCCACTTCGAGAAAGTAGTCGATGTTATTATTTTTTAACGCGGTCTCAACCATAGGTTGGTACTCTGCAACGAGCTGAGCAATCGTAAAAGGTTGGATGACTTTGTTGTCCCCGCCTTTTGCAAACAACAGCATATCGTTGACCTGCTTTTCTAGATCGTGCAATCGATCCATTAACTTGTTCTGAAAGCGATCGCGTGTCGCAGAAGGTAAATTAGGTGCAGACAAGTTTGACGCGTAAAGCATCGCACTCGATAACGGCGTTCTGACTTGATGAGCGAGTGACGCCACCATTCGACCCAATGACGACAAGCGTTGCAAATCACTGACTCGAGATTGCAACAAGCGTGTTTCGGTTAGATCCGTAATCAAGATAAGTTGACCTGTCGCGGAAGCAGAAATGGCTAAACGAACTTTACGACCATTGCGCAAGGAAATTTCATGACCGTCGTCTTCCCGTGGATCAAACACGGTTTGAATGATGTTAAACCACTTTTCATCGACCAATTGAACTTCTAGGATTCGATGTGCTTCTGGATTGGCCTCACGAACGATTCCGTGCGTATCAAGAAGAATAACTCCAGCAGGCATGACGTCTAACACCTGCTTGTAGCGTTCGACTTGGTTTTCTACTGAGTCTAAATGGGATTGATTCGTGTTGGTGTCCATTCACTGCCTGTCGGAATATCGCCGTTAAAAACTAAAATAGCTTAGTAAGCAATAAGCGTACCAAGCTATTTTTTGTTAATAATCAACACATTAATATGGTGACAAGAAGTTGACACAGAACGAGGACGGAACAAAAGCTTAACGTTGTAGATTATATTTACGCATTTTCTCAACCAAAGTGGTACGGCGCATACCTAGCATGTCTGCCGCTCTCGCCACGATACCCGCTTGCGCTTCAAGCGCTTGGCTGATCAAATTCACTTCCATATCAGCTAACAACTCTTTTAAGTTTACGCCTTCTGGGGGTAGCTCTTTTGGAGCATCTACGTTGTGTACGATCTCGCTTTGCTCTTCGAGAGAGAAAGTCCCAGAGAAAATATCTTGGAATACATCACGCTCTTGTTCTTCAATGGAAGCGAAGGCATTGTCTTCTGGTTGAAACTCTGGGATATCGCTATAACGGTATTTTGTCGGCAAATGATTCACGTCCACCAGGCTATTGGGATACAAAATAACCATTCGCTCAACTAGGTTCGCCAATTCACGTACGTTGCCAGGCCAAGAATGTTCCATCAAAGAATTGATTGCACGCGGCGTGAAACTGATTGGGAGTCCACCCTCCGCTTCCAAGCGAGCCATCAACTCTCTCAGCAAGAGAGGAATGTCTTCTTTGCGATCTTTTAAGCCAGGCATTTCGATTGGAAACACATTGAGGCGATAGAACAGATCTTCACGGAATGTCCCTGCTTCAATCATACTTTCTAGGTTGCGGTGCGTCGCAGCGACCACACGAACATTCACTTTGATGGTGTTATTACCGCCCACTCGCTCAAAACAGCGCTCTTGAAGGACACGCAACAACTTCACTTGCATTGGCATTGGCATATCGCCAATTTCATCAAGGAATATAGTACCACCTTCAGCAAGCTCAAACCGCCCTTTACGCGCTGTCAATGCACCAGTAAATGCGCCTTTTTCGTGGCCAAACAATTCACTTTCTAACAGCTCTGCGGGAATGGCTCCACAGTTTATCGGCACAAACGGCCCATCACGAAAAGCGGAGTGATAATGAATATTACGTGCCACCACTTCTTTACCCGTTCCCGATTCGCCAAGAATCAATACATTAGCCTCGGTTCCCGAGACTTGTTCGATAAGGTGTCGAACTTCTTGAATGCCGCCGCTTTGACCTACTAAGCTACGAAACAGCGTATTGTCTCGCGTACTAGGCACAACATTTACGCCTTTGCGACCAAGGAAGTTTTTACAGTGACGTAATGCATCGCTTAACTGCGGGTAATTTAAAGGAAGATCCAGCTCTCCAACAAAGTTTGGTAGGTGATCAACAGACAACGGAAAGTCGCCCATTAAAAGAAGTGGGATATGGTTGGCACGACTAAGATGAGTCACCACGTTGGTAGATGCTGAGCCAGCCTCTATATTGCCCACGATACAGCCAGACCACAAACCAGACCAATCTAATTCGATCAGTTGATCGGAGCTAACGGCCTCGCAGCTTTCTCCAACAAACTCCAATATATTGCTCAGATTCAAACGACTCGTTGCGTCATCATCAATTACAAGCAGCTTTGCCAAACCTTGCATAAGTTAGATTGATCGCCTTTATTTTAGGTGCGTTGCAGCCAAATTTGATACTGTGCTTTGAGAGTGTTTATTAGGGAGAATCGACAACATTCAAACACGACAAAAAATAAGAACAGCGGCAACAAAAAAGCCATTAGGGCTACTAATGGCTTCTATTTTATTTAATTCTATAAATAAGGCAACCAAGCAATGCAAAGCACTATGTTTGATTGTGACCTTGATGCACAATTAGTTGCGCAATTAACGTTTATACCAATAACAACTGTAACATCCTGTTTTAAATATAAAATAAACGTAAATAAACTATATTCCGACTTCAGTTGCGGTTAGGTTGTGATATTCCGTAGGAATCTGGTCCCAAGCAGATTTTATCTCGCGAATGATCTCGATCACATCGTCGATTGGTTGTGGATCATTCTGGTGATTTGCCGCTGAAATTTGCGTAATCATAAACTCGTACAGCGCATCCAGATTCGTTGCCACATCACCACCATCATCCATAGATAAACAACTGCGCAATGCGATGACAATATCCAATGCTTTACCTAGGCGCTCCCCTTTTGCGGGAATGTTGCCGGCTTGCATGGCAGCTTTACCTTGAATCAGGCGCTCGATGGCTCCTGCCATAAGCATTTGAATGACTTTGTGCGGAGAAGCCGCGCTTAGCTGGCTGTCGACTGATACCTTTTTGTATGCTTGCAATGAACCGCGCATAGTAATCCTCTTTTATGTAAATTTTTTGTACTGCTGAAGCGAACGCTGACCATATCGAAACTTGTGCAGCTCTTTTCCGACTTTAGACGTTTCTGATTGCATCAGCTGGACAATATTTTTGGTTCGAGTAAGCAATTTCTGCCACTCTGCATCCTGCTTTACCAAAGGGTTTTGTTGAATTAATGGCAACAGGTTTTGCAATAACTGTTCCCTAATATCGACCAAGCGAAGAATTTCTTCAGTGTTGACCACTTCTTTTTCTAATTCTTGAGTAATTAATTGATCTAGGTCGTTAATTTCTTTCAGTTCAGCGTGCATTTATCACCCCAAAGCACTCATCAATGCACCAAGCTGACCTTGCATTTTGCCTGTCGCATCTTGCATCGCGGCAAATTTATCGTGCGTGCGCTGCTCTAAACTGTCCATGCGGCGATCCAGTGCCACCTGATCATCGTTTAAACGATAATTTTGTTCGGTAAGGCTTTTTTCTCTGGTGCGGATACTACCTGTGATACCCGTAATGCCATGAATAGCATCTTCCACGCGCTTAGCGAAACCGGCATTGCCCCCAAAAAACTTTTCCAACTCATTAAAGTTGTTGTTCAACTGACGATCGAGCATATCGTAATTGATTTCCAGGGTTCCTTGACGCGTGGTAGTGATACCAAACTCCGTTAGGGACTTGAGGTCTTCTGGCGCGTTCTCAATCCTGCTAGAGAAAACCGATTTTAACCGGGTATCCGCACTACGTACCGTGCTGTCTCCAGCTAATGGTCCTTTTTGCCCTGTTACTGGGTCAACACCAGAAAGCGCTTTGGACGTTTGATAGAACGCGTTGTAAGCCTGTACGAAACTCTCGATATCGCTACGCACACTTTGACGGTCATATTCAACACCGATCTCTGCGGGTGGCTTATTCGGTTCTGATTTCCCTTTTAAGGTAAGATCCACACCTTCAATAGCGTCTTCAATGACATTATTGTGGCTTGATAACTTCGCCACACCATCTAATAAAACCATCGAATCTTGGCCAGCTTGGACTTCGCTCATGCCTCGATAGCCATCAAACATTGTTTGAGCGAGAGCAATTTTTGCTTCTGCTGCGTCGATCTTTTCTAACCGTTCACGCTCTTTAGGCTCAAGCTTAGCGCGTTGAATCGTCTTGGCTTGCGCTTCGGTCAGTTCACCCTTCGCGACTCTTGCATCCAGCGCTTGTTTTTCTTCCGCGATCTTACTTTCTATTTCGGCTTTTTCTTGTTCAAGAAGCTGCTTTGCTTCTTGGCTGGTCACATACGAATCCGTTAAAGTACCGGAGGCTGAATTGTTCCATCCAGGCACATCTGGCGCTTTCTCGATCGCTTTTTCATCCAGTTCTAATTCCGGCTCTTCATAAGAATCGAGTAATGTACCGGATGCGGTTTCGGTCCAGCCTGGAATACGGTCTTCAGGACGCCAACTTGCACGCTCTTTCGCTGCATCTAACGCCTCTTGCCCAGCTTTTGCCGCTTCAGCACCAGCTGAAGAGATCGGCGTACTCGATCCGCTATCTGCCGCTTTTTCCGCTAGAGGAGGTATAATATTGCCGTCGGCATCACGGATTGTAGACGAATCAGATTGCTCCGGTGCTTGCAATGGCCCCAACACTTCTTCAGCCGCCGCACGGGCTTCGGCAAGTGCATTAGTACGATCTTCTAGGGTTTGGAATTCAAAATATTTTAGTGGGTTACCCTTTTCGGCATCCACACTGACTTTGAGCTGATGGTCTTTACCCGAAAGATTCGAGGCAAGAATAAGACGTGGTCCATTGACATCATTGATGAGGGAGGCTCGCACGCCGGGGTTATGTTTGTCGCCATTAATGCCACGAACGATATCAACAAGCTTGGCATTGGAACGAACATTAACATCAAAGCTGTCATCACCCATCGAAATCTGCAGCTTACCAGGACCAAACTTTGCGTCTTCAGGTAAAACATCAGACGCAACTTTATGGCTCTGTGCAAGCTGCAATACATCGATAGCATACTTACCAGCTATGGCATCCGTCGTTGCTGAGGCTGATACGATATTCTCGTCCGTGGTATCTACGGTCCGAACAGCGAACGCTTTCTCCTGACGAAAATTCATCATCAAGTTTTTCATCGTATCTAACGATTCTCTGAGTCGCCCGTAAGCACTGATACTGGCGTCAATCGTCATTCGCTCATTGTCGATGCGTTGCTGCTTTGGCACACGCTCCGCATTGACAATTTTGCTGACCATGGAATTGATATCCATGCCACCAGACATCCCCAAAGGGCCTAAACTCATCAAATCACCTCAAAAAACAACTACACTTTATCAACTAACAAACCGCTGTTGGCTGTGTGTTCAGCTAAGCGACGCAGTACCACAAGCATTTCTTCATCAGGAATTTGACGAATCACGTCACCGGTTCTGGCTTCGTAAATCGTCACGACGTCTTTGCCGGATTCTTCATCCACGCGAAACGCCAGTCCTTTGTTTATGGAACTCACAAATTCATTCATTTGTGCGACCATTTTTTCACGCTCTTCTCTGTTTAGCTCCTGACGGCTTTCTGCCATCTTAATCGCAGCTTTTACAGAGAAGTCGTGTCCGAGGTCTTCGGTTCGCTGAGACGCTCCCCCCTCGTTTGAAGTTGCTGTGTTAGGCGCGCCTATGCCCATGTCATTTTTGAAAGCAACATTTGTGCCATTAGGTGTACCGTAAGGCTGGATGTTCGATGTATAGGAGGATATATCCATTACAATCTCCCTTGAACCTTATGGTCAGTGACAGAAACTATCACCTAAATGACCTATACGGTTTACCTAATTAGCCTAACAAGCTAAGCGCGGCAGACGGTGACTGCTTAGCTTGAGCTAAGATAGAAGTACTGGCTTGTTGAAGGATTTGCGACTTAGTCATCGCGGTGGTTTCCTTCGCGTAATCCGTATCTTTAATGCGGCTCTTAGAAGCATTAACGTTTTCGTTAATGTTGTCTAAGTTGCTAATGGCATGGTTGAAACGGTTTTGGAAAGCACCAAGAGATGCTCGTTGGCTATCTACTGACTTCAATGCGCCATCAATAACCGCAACCGCCTCTTGAGAACCCGCTACCGATGTCACGTCAATATCTTTAACTGTCACGTCTTTTGCGTCACCAAAACCGATTTCACCAGCAAGGTTGCCTGAGAACTCAACATCGCCAGTTACTTTCTGTGATGAAGCAAAAACTTGTAGCTTGCCATCTTCACCCACTGAGGCTTTTACATCTTCGTTTTGACCGTTGATGTACGTGGCAAGCTGCTCAATATCATCGCCCTGTTTCGCGTTGATCTTGATCTCTTGCTCTTCACCTTGTTTGTTGGTGTAACTCAATGTAAGTTCAGTGTTATCACCAACAGCCCAAGATGCATCTTTACCTTCTTCAGCAGCGTAGCTTTTGCCACCCATCGCTGTAGTATCAGAGCGTAAGTTACCCATAGAAAGCATCACTGCTTCACCAGAGTCGGCACCGATTTGGAAAGATTGTGTACCGTAGGTACCATTAAGAAGCTTGTTACCACCAAACGACGTAGTCTCAGCGATACGGTTTAGCTCGTCATTAAGTGCAGTCACTTCTTCTTGAATCGCAACGCGCTCAGCTTTTGAGTTAGAACCATTCGCAGATTGAAGCGATAGATCACGCATACGCTGTAGGATATTAGTCGACTCATTCATCGCACCTTCAGCAACTTGTGCAATAGAAATACCGTCGTTTGCATTTTTCACCGCCATGTCTAAACCACGGCTTTGTGCAGTCAAACGGTTTGAAATTTGTAGACCTGCCGCGTCATCTTTCGCGTTATTGATTTTATAACCCGAAGACAAACGCTCCATGGATTTTTGCTGACCTTCAGCGGCTTGGTTTAGGTAACGCTGTGCGGTCATCGCAGAAACGTTAGTATTAACGTTAATCGCCATAATTGATCTCCTTAAGGCTGTAGTGAATGTACCGTCGTGTCTCTCACCTCACTTAGGTACATCTCATTTCTCTCAGTCCCTTTAACGGCGCCCGACGAATATCCTTTAGGAGATTTTTTGAGTTTTTTCGATTTTTTTCTTTGACTTACAAAAATGTGATCGTTGTAAATTCGCCCTCATCTCTGGCCATGAACACCGATTAATCTCCGACCCAATAAAAAACCCAGCCGAAGCTGGGTTTTAGTCGCTCATCTCTCACCACGAGCCAATGGGGTTCTAGGGTCTGTTAAGGCTTAACCTAGCAGACTTAGCGCTGAGTTTGGCGCTTGTTTCGCTTGTGCCAGGATAGAACTTGACGCTTGCGATAGAATTTGTGACTTGGTCATCGCGGTGGTTTCTTTCGCGAAGTCAGTATCTTTGATACGGCTCTTCGACGCGTTCACGTTTTCGTTGATGTTATCCAAGTTGTTGATGGCATGGTTGAAACGGTTTTGGAACGCACCCAATTCTGCGCGGTGGCTGTCCACGTACTTCAATGCTGCATCGATAATCGCGACTGACTCTTGCGCGCCACCCACGGACGTTACATCAATAGTGTTAACTGTGACTTCTTGTCCATCACCAAAGCCAAGCTCACCCGCCAAACCACCAGATAGTGATACTTCACCATCAACTTTGTTGTTACCGGCAAAAATTTGCAGTTTGCCATCTTGGTCCACTGACGCTTTCACTAGGTCTGTTTGACCATTGATGTAGGTTGCAAGCTCTTCAATATCATCGCCTTGCTTTGCGTTAATGGTGATCTCTTGCTCTTGGCCAAAGCTGTCTGTCAGGCTGATGTTAAGATCAGAACTGTCTGCAGACACACTCCAGTTTTTGTCTTTCGCGTTTTCAGCTTGGTAGCTGACACCACCCATCATTTTGTTGTCTGAGCGCATGTCTTTTAGCTCAAGCATCACGGCTTCACCGTTGTCTGCGCCGATTTGGAACGACTTAGCACCATGAGTACCGTTTAGCAGTTTGTTACCACCAAAAGACGTGGTTTCTGCGATACGGTTTAACTCATCATTCAATGCCGTCACTTCTTCTTGAATCGCCACACGCTCTGCTTTTGAGTTCGAGCCGTTTGCTGATTGTAGCGATAAATCACGCATGCGTTGCAGAATGTTGGTCGTTTCGTTCATTGCGCCTTCAGCGGTCTGGGCAATGGAAATACCGTCATTCGCATTACGTACCGCGACATCCAAACCGCGACTTTGGACATTCAAGCGATTGGAAATTTGCAGACCCGCTGCGTCGTCCTTCGCGCTGTTGATTTTAAAGCCTGAAGATAGACGCTCCATCGACGTTTGTTGAGCGGAGTTTGCGTTGTTTAGGTAACGCTGAGCGGTCATTGCTGATACGTTTGTGTTTACATTCACTGCCATGGTGATTTCTCCAATTGATTTTCCGGTGTAGCGGTTTCCGACGTCTCGGAAAACCAAGTAGTTCTCTCAAAGTTACTTTTATTAACGACACGCACCCTGATTTCTTTAGAAAATTTTTTGGATTTTTTCGAAAATAATTCGTTTTGAGGACAAATTGCACTGAAGTAAGTAAAAACACAAAAAAACGTTAATTTTTGCTAAAGCTTGTTTTCAATCTGTCGATACAAGCTGTTTTTTCCCTAATTTTTCAGCGGTAGTGACAATAGGAATGATAGTGAAATTAACCTAACAAAGATAAAACAAGATTTGGGCTTTGTTTTGCTTGAGCTAAAATAGAGGTGCTGACTTGCTGCAAAATCTGCTGTTTCACCATTTGCGTGGTTTCTTTGGCGTAGTCGGCATCTTGGATACGGCTGTTTGAAGCCGCTAAATTTTCGTGGATATTATCGAGATTATTGATCGCGTGATTAAAACGGTTTTGATACGCACCTAACTCTGCACGACTGCTGTCTACGTACTTCATTGCCGTATCTAATACTGCAACCGCACGCTGAGCGCCACCAACACTGGTGATATCGATATTATCGACCGCTTCATAACCTGATAACGCCAAGTCTAGCTCATTCGCCAAACCACCAGAAAAGGACACCGTTCCCGATGTTTCTTCTCCAGCCATGAAAATCTGTAGCTGCCCTTTTTCATTCACCGAAGCTGATACTTTATCCGTTTGACCATTAATATAAGTGGCCAGTTCTTCTATATCATCACCAGCTTTGGCATTAATCTGAATTTCTTCACTATCACCGAACCGGTTGGTAAAAGTCATGTTTAAATCGCTGTCATCCGGTTTTACGCGCCACAACTCACTCGCTCTACCTTGTGAAACATAACTAAAGCCACCCATTTCGATACCATCCGTTCGCATCGACTTCAGTTCGATTTGCACCGCCTCTCCAGACGCGGCGCCGATTTGAAACGCGGACTGGCCAAAAGCGCCATTCAATAGCTTTCGTCCACCGAAAGATGTGGTTTCCGCGATGCGATTTAATTCGTCATTCAGTGCCGTCACTTCTTCTTGCAACGCAGTCCGTTCCGCTTTGCTGTTTGAGCCATTAGCCGACTGAAGCGACAAGTCACGCATACGTTGCATAATGTTGGTCACTTCATTCATCGCCCCTTCGGCGGTTTGCATTATTGAGATTCCATCGTTCGCGTTACGTACGGCCACGTCTAAACCTCGCATTTGAGCCTGCAACCGGTTGGAAATTTGCAAACCTGCAGCATCGTCTTTTGCGCTGTTAATACGCTTCCCTGAAGACAAACGCTCCATGGATTGATTCAACATATCGGTTGCACTGGTCAAATGACGTTGTGCGACAAGTGCTGCAACATTGGTATTAACGGTGATCGCCACGAATAAAGGGTCCTAAAATTAAGGCTCTGGACTGTTATCGACCATACGTGACAAAGGTTTAGTGATTTTTAAGCAGGCAAGATGAGAGGTAATAAGACTAAGCGGCAACAAAAATGGAAACAAAAAGCCCTCCGGTTGGAAGGCTTAGGGCATCGTATGCAAGACGATTATTTGATAGCCAATTCCGCTAACATTTCTTGTGAGGGAGCGAAGAAATAAGCGCCAGTGACTGCATTGGTAAAACGTAACAGTTGATCGGTTTTACCGTCAGTGACGCCATACATGCTCTCAAGCATGACTTTGATATTGTGTAACGTGTGGCAGTAACAAATGAACAGTAGACCATGGTCGCCCGTGGCAGTGCCATATGGCAAACTGTGGCGAACGATCTTCAAGCCTTTGCCTTCTTCTTTGATGTCCACGCGACCAACATGCGACGCTGCTGGAACATCTTCTAACTCAATGGAATCTGGCTTCGTTCGACCAATCACTTTTTCTTGTGCTTTTACATTCAAACGATCCCATGCTGGCAAATTGTGCTCAAAACGCTGCGCCATGACATAACTACCACCAGCATAGGGACCATCTGCAACTAATGCGACTTCGGCGCGAGCCATCCCTTTGGGGTTCTCTGTTCCATCAATGAAGTCGGTCATATCACGAGCGTCTAGATAACGATAGCCGTAGGTTTCATCAACAACCGTGACATCGTCTGATGTCTCCATCAGGAATTTACGCAAAATATAAAAGTGTAAATCGTGACGAGTAGAATGACAGTGAATTAGTACATCAACATCTGAAGCTGGCGCGACAATGTCACCTTCGCCTAACTGTGGGAAATCGATCAACTCTTCTGGTGCATCAATGTTTAGGTGCTGCCAGAATGACTTAGTAAATGCGATAGAGAGTGTCAGGTCAGCACCTGGCTGACTGATATTTAACTCTTTAACCAGATCGGGAAGTGCCTTAATTTTCGCCAGTACACTTTCACGATTTTGATTAACTTTCAATTGAGTAAACAGTGCAAATGGTCCGGCTTCTGGCACGATTGCCGTTTGAGCTTGTGACATGGAGGTTTCCTCTATACTTTTGCCCAGATGGGAAGTTCTTGTTTAATGCTTTGATGACTGCTTTTCATTCTGCTCGAAGTGTGGAACATTGAAGCAGTCCTTTACCCACCGTCCGTTGAGAAGGTAGATAATAAACCAAGTTAATAGTGTAATGGTCAGCGCATTCGCCCAGTTGAAAACACCGTGTTCTAGATAGACATGATACATGGTTTGGACGAGTTGGACTCCAGATAAGATCAAAGTCACTTCACGTCCGTACTTTGTAAGCGAATTAATCTTCGGTCGGTCTGGGTGGCGTAATCCCATAAACCACATCAATAACAAACTTGGAATACCCATCGACAACCCCAAATACAGGGTACTGGAATCGGGGTATGCGATCGCCAAAATTTTACTACCGCTATCACGACTGACGCCAGCCATGGCAAAAACCACCCAAGAGCGCGCAAGGAACATCCATCCTAACCACACCATCACCGGCGCTTTCAAAAATCCATGAGTGTCATATTGATCAAAGGAATAGCGCACAATATTGTCTTCTTTGTTTCTATAAAGCACTGACTTTACCTGATTCGCTCCGCCCTGAGAAGTCACGGTCTTGTCGTCATTTACTGATAACGTCGCACTCTGACAGTGGGAGGTTCATTTCAACGCGTTGGGCAGGTAGACTAGGCGCAGATAACCATCCATATTGAATACAACCATGAAGAAAAAAAGCACAGCAGTTCCCTCTCAAGAAACCCAAACAGAAGCCATGAAGATAGCAAAAGCGACCCAGAAACCTGGACAAACCAAGGATCAAACCAAGCTGATCGCACAAGGCATAGAGAAAGGCATTGCGCTATATAAAAAGCAGCAGAAAGAAAAAAATCGCCAGGCAGACAAAGTAAGAAAAAAGCAACAGAGAGAAAAACAGCGTCAACCACAAGAATCAACCGAGAACGAAGCTCAAATGACTGTGGAGACAAAGTCAACGAGATCGAATATTCTGCCTTGGGGTTTACTTATCCTAAGTTGGATTGGTTTTGCAGCTGCTACTCTTATAGAACATTCTTTTTTGTAAGATAGGGTATGCGAAAACTCATTGCTTTAAGCGCGACGCTGTCGCTTTTGGGTTGTTCAGCGACACCACTGAAACCCCATGATGAAACTCAACGGGTTACCGTACGTATTGATAGCCAATTTGATCCAGAGCACTGTGAATACTTAGGTGAAGTCACCGGCAGTGAAGGACATTGGTATAACTACTTGTTCTACACTAACCCAGACATGATAAAAGGTGCTATCAACGATTTAAAGAATAATGCTTTGGACATCAACGCAGATACGGTTTTCATGGTTTCTCCACAGTATTTCGTCACTTCTTTCACGTTATTAGGAAGTGCGTACCGCTGTCAGTCGTCATTACGAAATATACCAAAATAACCTCAAGCGAGAATGATAAAAAAGCCAGCAATTGCTGGCTTATGCACGAAATCCAAGGCTGTTAGCGATGTCGGTTTCCCTCTCTAAGACCCATTGACTATCAAAAGGACCCCAGTCGGAAAGCTGATAGTAGCCGTCATTATGGCGACGACCATCCTGAACAAATATAAGCTCAATGCCGATCCCGGGTAGTGCCTTGAGTACATCTTGAATTGTACGACGAGGCCACCCCGTTTTTTCGATTAACTTTGGTACGTTTGGCCTTTCTAGATTCTCCACTAACAAGGCCAGATACAGCCGCCTTGCAAAAACAGGACTCAATTCCATTGACACCTCCTAAAATTGTGCTGACTCATTATTTCGTTTTTGCACAGCGAGATGTTGCGTTTGATCAATAACTCGACGTATCCAAGCGATTTAGGTGGTTCTTTAATCATATTTAAGAAAATAAAACGCAAGCTAGGCATGGAATGAAATTTATTCACACTCTGCCTCTTTATCAGCTTGATTGCTTCTTGGTAGGATGCTGGAATAGTCAGAGAAACCAAAACAAAAGCATATAGACTGCCTTTCTAAGATAAAAGGAACCATTATGACGATTACCATGTTCGGTATTCCAAACTGCGATACGATAAAAAAAGCCAAGAAATGGTTGGATGCAGAAAGCATCGCTTATGATTTTCATGATTACCGTAAACAAGGGGTTGACGCAGAGATGGTGACAGAGTTTTGTCACGCTCTAGGTTGGGAGCAAGTACTTAATAAACGTGGCACCACGTACCGCCAGTTAACTCAAGAACAAAAAGACGCCCTCAACGAAGAAAATGCGGTGACTCTACTGATAGAAAATCCAGCGATGATTAAGCGCCCAATCCTCAAAGTGGATGGGCAACTTCATATCGGTTTCAAAGCAGACCAATACGCGACTATTTTTAACTCATAGATCTATTTTTTAACTCATAAATAAAGGAAAACTCAAGGATGACAGACAGTCCAGTATTAGCCCTTGCTAAAGACCTGATCAGCCGCCAGTCCGTAACTCCTGAAGATGCAGGTTGCCAAGACCTGATGATAGAGCGACTGAAAGCCCTAGGTTTTGAAGTGGAAGTGATGGTGTTTGAAGATACCACCAACTTCTGGGCGCGCCGTGGTACTGAAGCGCCACTGTTCGCTTTTGCTGGCCATACCGACGTTGTACCAGCGGGTAAGCTTGAGCAATGGGATACACCACCATTTGAGCCAACGATTAAAAATGGTTACCTTCACGGGCGCGGAGCAGCGGACATGAAAGGGTCGTTGGCCTGTATGGTCGTCGCCGTCGAACGTTTTATTGCTGAGAACCCTGATCACAAAGGCTCTATCGGCTTTTTGATCACTTCTGATGAAGAAGGCCCGTTCATCAACGGCACAGTAAGAGTAGTGGAAACATTGATGGAGCGTGGCGAGAACATTGATATGTGTATCGTCGGTGAACCATCAAGTACTGACATTGTCGGTGATGTGGTGAAAAACGGCCGCCGCGGTTCGATCACAGGTGATCTCACGGTTAAAGGTACCCAAGGTCACGTGGCATACCCTCATTTAGCCAACAACCCTGTTCACGCCTCTTTACTAGCCATTCACGAATTAGCGACAACAGAATGGGACAAAGGCAATGACTATTTCCCGCCTACCAGCTTCCAGATCCCCAATGTTTCTGCAGGAACCGGTGCATCCAATGTTATCCCTGGGGAGTTCAATGTCCAGTTTAACTTGCGTTTCAGTACCGAGTTGACCAACGAAAGGATTGTTGAGCGTGTCACTGAGACACTGAACAAATACGATCTGAACTACGATATCGATTGGACATTTAACGGCGAACCGTTCCTTACCGATACTGGCGCGCTGTTGGATGCTGTTGTTGTAGCGGTCAGCGAAGTGAACAACACGAAGCCTGCTCTACTAACAACAGGTGGCACGTCTGATGGTCGCTTTATCGCCCGCATGGGAGGACAAGTCGTGGAGCTTGGTCCAGTCAATGCAACCATCCATAAAGTCAACGAGTGCGTGAAAGTAGACGATTTAGAAAAGCTAACGGACATGTACCAGAACACGCTGACTCACTTGCTCGCAAAATAGCGGTCTATCGCGCAACCAACGAGAAAAATATGACGCCATCGCAACTCACCGGAACCACCAACACTCACCTTCAATCAACGATGATTGGTCAGAAAGCGTTTCTTCTGCATTCAGAAGTCGCCAACGACCTGCTCGCGGTGATTGAGGCCGCGACGCTTGCCGGATTCAAAATGGAAATCGCCAGTGGTTTTCGTGATTTCAGCCGTCAGCGATCGATATGGAATGGAAAGTTTGCCGGTGAGTTGCCTGTTCTTGATTCAAACTCGGCGCCACTGAATAAAGAGGATTTGAGTGATGAAGAAAAACTCATGGCGATCTTACGTTGGTCTGCCCTACCAGGTGGCAGTCGACATCACTGGGGTTGCGATTTTGATGTCTACGCGCGAAATCTATTACCAGAAGATGTCCCATTAAAACTGGAACCATGGGAATATTTACAAGGACATCAAAACGCGTTTTATCAATGGCTGACTGCGCATCTTGATGAGTTTGGCTTTTTCTTTCCCTATCAACATGACCTTGGCGGCGTTGCAGTCGAACCCTGGCATATCAGTCATAAAGTCATTGGCCAACAATGCTTGTCTCAGCTCACACCTGAGATTCTTAAAGGTGAATTGACACGACAAAATCAACTCGGTGCTATTGCCGGATTAGAAGTTATCCTAAATAATCTAGAAAAGATTATGTCGACGTATATTTGCAATATCACCCCACCACCGGAGGCACTATGATTGAACTGCTGACTAACCCGTGGGTTATTATCATTGTGGTGTTAAGTGTCGTTATCGGTAATATCGCGGCACTGAAATACACAGCCAATACGAAGCTTGGCCAAATGGATAAGACTCGTAAAAGCGACTTAGACAAACTGAATGAGCTTGATAAGCATCGTGACGATAATAAAAGCAAGGACAAAAGTCCGCACTAACGCTCGCTAGCCAATGCCACATCCCCATAAAACAAAACGCAATACCAAAACGCACACCAAGAAACACACACTAAAAAGGGACCATAATGAGGTCCCTTTTCTGTTTAAGCACTTATTTACTGTGATTGGTATTACTGCTGTTCCACCACGGCAGACATCACAGGGACAAGCGAGTTCAAGAATTGCTCTTCAACCGGTTTACCAGAAGAATCGGTAATATTAACCGAAGTACGGTTACCCAAATCGCCGAATAGGAACGTATATTTACCCGCTTTCAGATCAACAGGCTGAACGCCGATGTCATTCCAAAACTCATCATCCGGAGATGCGTACGTCGCCACGACAGTACCTTGAGACTGAGTACGTTCGTCAATTTTAAAGCCCATTTTAGGCAGAATGGTTGGTAATCGCTGCCATAACACATTGTATTGTGCACGAGCAATAATAACAGGAAGACCACTACGGTCTTTACCCATCGTAATCGGGATTTGTTTTACTAACTCTTGCGCTTGACGTTGCGCTTCTGCGCGCTGATTTTGATCGTAGCGAGCGGTGACCAAGTTGGTCATGAACACATTGTAGCGTTCTCGATTGGTTGCGGAGACTTGCTTAACCTGATTACCTTCACGCCAGTCAATCAAGCTGACATTAAATCCATATCGACCACCCGAGTCTGTACGCGTGATCTCATATCGGCTGCCAATTTCCATGTCTTCATCAGCAGCGTTCCAAGTCACCCAGCCAGTCTCTATACGACTGTCTGTTTGACTTTCTACTGGAATTTTCTTGGACTCGACCATGCCAAGTACAGTTTGCCAAACCTTGTCCAATTCATTTTCACGCAACAGCCATAGTGTCACTTCACCGTTGTTATTACGCTCAAGGCGTGCGCCTGGAATAAGCTCCAACACTTGCTGTGGTGGTCGAATATCAACGTCTTTACCGATGCCACCAGAAAAATTCCCTTGAGGAATTTGATAATTTGGATACATCTGAGGCTCTGAGCCTTGTGGAACCTTCCACGTGCCCAAACTCGGCGTATTTAAATACTCGAAATCGTCTTTAGCTTGACGACGCTGTGTAGCACCACCCGAACAGGCAGTTAATACGAAAACAGCTAATGAACTTAACACTAACTGGCTTGAAAGCTTCATTTATACTCCTAAAACACTGAGGGCACGTAAGCCCTCAGCATGAACTTCAGTCCTAGGGCCTGTTGATCTTTCCCGGTTAAATTTTGTTCGAAAGGTCAACAGACCCTAGTGTTCAATCTTAATAAATACCGGCGTCTTTCAACGCCTGTTCCACGATCGGCTGCGACTTTTCTGACAGTGTCGTTAGCGGCAAACGCAAATCACCAAATTCAATTAAACCAAGCTTGTGTGCCGCCCATTTTACTGGAATCGGGCTTGCTTCAATAAATAGATTTTTATGCAGCGTCATCAAACGCTGGTTAATGACTTCTGCTTCTTCGTACTGACCTTCACTTGCCAAATGGAACATGTCTGCCATGTCTTTGGCTGCAACATTGTTGGTTACCGAGATAACACCATCACCGCCAAGTTTAACAAAATCCAATCCTGTCGCATCATCACCACTGAGTAAGATAAAATCTTCGCCACAAAGTTCACGATGAATTGCAACTCTGTCTAAATCACCTGTCGCGTCTTTAAGACCGACAATGTTTTTCAGCTTTGATAAACGACCTACCGTCTCTGGCTGCATATCTACGGCAGTACGGCCCGGAACATTGTAAAGAATAACCGGTACGTCGCTCGCTTCAGAAATCGATTTATAGTGTAGGTACAAGCCTTCTTGCGTAGGTTTATTGTAATACGGTGTCACACTAAGGAAACCTGCAATACCTGAATCTGCCAGCAGTTTGCTGAATGTCACGGCTTCGTGAGTCGCATTCGCGCCCGTCCCCGCAATCACTGGGATACGACCGTTTGCAAATTCAACCGTTTTATTCACGACCTTCACATGCTCTTCAATGGTCAGTGTCGCTGACTCACCTGTCGTGCCTACTGCAACAATACCGTCTGAACCCGCTTCAACGTGATATTCCACCAGTTTCTGTAGACCGTCAAAGTCTACTTCACCATCCGCTTTGAATGGCGTGATCAGCGCTACGATACTTCCCGAAAACATGTTTATCTCCCTTATTTAACTCTTTCTGCATGGTACTGTAATGCCATTGACAAACACAAGAGTGTAAACTCGCTTATAAAGTGAATAATTATCAGTTGTTAGATGTCTAGCAACTAATTTACTGCGAACACACAACATTTTGACAATGTTATTCGTTTTTGGCCTGCTCTCTTAGATGAGACAGCGATTTGACTTGTCCCCGAGACAACCCTTTTTTGCTCTATTCCCCTGCCTTAAACAAGCTAAAAAACGCACTGAGTCGATATTTCTCGGCCGTATCTGTGCTAACATCTCTACTATTGAGAGAACGGACAAGAAGCTTATTTATGAAGCAACATCTGGTACTTACAGCAGTAGGAAAGGACCGTCCAGGCATTTGTAACCAAATCGTCAAGCTGGTTACTCAAGCTGGCTGCAACATTGTTGATAGTCGCATTGCGATCTTCGGTAATGAATTCACCCTGATCATGCTGCTTACGGGTAACGCCAACCATATTACTCGTGTCGAAACCCAACTGCCTTTACTTGGGCAAGAACATGACTTGATTACCATCATGAAACGTACCGCAGCACATGAACTGCTCGATAACAGTTATACGATGGAAGTCTTTATTGAATCTGAAGATAGACCAGGCCTAACTGAAAAATTCACTCAGTTTTTTGCTCAGCAACATATCGGTTTAGACTCACTCAGTGCGCAAACCATCAGTAAATCCAAAGTTCAATTAGACAACGACCAATTTCATATTGCTATTACAGCATCGGTTAGCGCTGACTGTAACCTCATGCAGTTACAAGAAGATTTTAATGAACTTTGCCAGTCGCTCAACGTACAAGGTTCACTGAATTTCATTAAAAACACAATATAATATCAATCACAGTAAAGGAAATAATGATGAATACGCTGACAGCAGGCTCGCCAGCACCCGCCTTCTCATTGCTCGATCAAGACGGTAATACCGTTTCTCTAAGTGATTTCAAAGGCAAAAAAGTCCTTTTCTATTTCTACCCCAAAGCGATGACTCCAGGCTGTACAACACAAGCCAAAGGTCTACGTGACATTAAAGCAGAACTCGATGCCCACAATGTCGTTGTTCTTGGTGTAAGCATCGATCCAGTAAAACGTCTGGGTAAGTTCATCGAACGTGATGAGCTAAATTTCACCCTACTTTCTGATGAAGATCATGCTGTTGCAGAACAGTTTGGTGTCTGGGGCGAGAAGAAGTTTACCCTTAGAAAAAAAGAATGACAAAAAACCTTGATATATTTTTATGACAAATCTATCTTTGATGTGTGGGTAGCATATCGAGGATTGTTTTGTGATAGAAACGTACAAAGAAAAATGTTCTGATGTTTATGATGACTACAGACTGCTTTCTATCGAAGTCGATACATTAGCAAAGCTGAAAGTCTCTACAAATACCGATACTGAATCAGGAGAAGTGACATACTCTCCTGACCTCTCTCCCTCCAATCTAAAGTCACGCATAAAGAGAACCGATATCATCGTTGCCCCTGATGGTAGAGTGGTTTATCCACAGTCTCTTTACCTAGTATCTAAATTGCGTGGTGAAGCGGCTGTAAAAGACACAGGTTCAATCGCAAAAGGTTTGCTCGCTTTCACTCGTTATTTGGATTCGACTCACCACTCTCAAGTTGACGAAGATGGTCATGAAATACCATGTGAATACCTAACGTATAAAACCCTATCGAAGTACGAAGAAGAAGGTGCTCCTTGGCGATTTGCTGAGTTCTTGCTTGCGAACTGCAATGATATTGAAGGCTCTAATGGCAGCGAGGCTTTTAGTTTATCTACCGCTCGCACCTATATGGGCGTGGTAATTGGATTCTATAAGTGGATGCAAAAATACGGCTACATTAAAAATAACGATAAAAATATCGTTACCCACTACACCACAGAGACAGTGCATCAGGAGTTAAACCAACACGATATGCTGGCTCACACAAAATCTGGCTCTCAGCGCACTTATGAAACTTCCAATATCATGAGGATGTTCCCTAAAAAACAAAATACGCCTGCTCACAAAAAGCTCAAGCCCATGCATCCCGAGCACAAAGTCTTATTTAATGAACATATAACATCACTCCCAAAGACGATAAAACTCATCTTTCGCCTATGTGTCGAAGCAGGACTTAGAATAGATGAAGCCATTCACTTCCCCGCTCACGATATCGGAAACGCTGACTACAGTGACTTGGAAACTGTACCAGTCGCGATTACTCACACCAAAGGCAGTAAGGCGCGTACCGTAGAAATCCCCATCGAACTGTACGAAGAACTAGAGATACACAAAGAAAGTCACGCGCAACTTAAAAACCTAAACAAGCGCAATGAGCTTATTCAGGCAGGCATCGAAATGGACACCGTTGAGTACCTATTTCTCTCAAACAAAGGTGTGCCTTATTCAGCCAATACATTAGAAACGCACTTTTCAAACCTTAGAAAGCAGATTCACGAAGTGGACTCTTCTTGGTATTACCGAATTCATGATTTACGTTCTACCTTTGCAACTCACTGGCTTTGGGATAAGTCAAAAGAGCGAAATGTTAGCTATGACTACCTTATGGGTGACTTAGCGGAATTGATGGGACACGCCAGTACATCGACCACTGAAAAGTACATTCAGTACATGAATAAGCTAGACGACCAAATCAACACGGCCAAAGGCAAAAACCGCAAAATAAACGGAGGTTGGTCGTAATGGCGAAAAGTAAAATCGCAAAACAGTCCAAAGCCGTCAAGCATGTGCGGAACAATCAAAATGTTGTTCCTTTGAATCTTGATATTCCTTATAAAGATAATAAATCAACTAGAGTAAAGCAGCTCGATGTTTCTCACCTATTGTATTTTGGGGCTAACAAAGAAAACGAAAAAATAGACAGTCGAACCGTATGTATCAGGTCTTTTTGCAAAAAAGCTCATCAATATGTCAGCAATGGCAAGTCTGCACAAAGCGTCACATCATACTATGAGAACTTACGCGCTTACCTTGTTTTTTGTGATGCACTAAATGTTGACCCATTCTCCGAAAGTGGCTATTTGAAGTATGCAGGCAACGATGGCGAGTTAAGGCATCGTATTAAGATTTTTAACCCTTCAAAACGCCTGTGGGAATACAATCATGGAGATGAGTTAGGCATTAAAGAATCGACTACTGCGGCAGTGCTTTCAAACATTCGAACTGCACTTGAATGGTGCGGCCTGCCTATTTCCGATTGGGCTAGGCACCACAGAGGGTTTGCAGGGGATAAATCGCCATTTAAGGGATACTCCGATGAAGAAGAAAAGCTTCTAGTGGAACGATTAGGGGCGTTATTTTTCAGTCTTTCGCCGCAGCTCATAGCCGCAAAAGAAAACAGTACGCCTTTACCTGAAACTCTACCTCTTATCATTAGTCTTGGCTTGCATGAGGAAGCACTTCAAATTCCGACATCATTAAATGTGAGAAAAGGAGTGCGAAAGAATAATGGCATTGCTGTTAATCCAGCCTCAGCTTTTAACCTAACAATGGGCGCGGCCTATCACTTAATGTGCTTTTTTACCTCACTGAATGACGGCAACATACGACAAATCGCCCATCCAATCGATGTTAAAACATCAGAGCGTGATAAGAGCTTACAAGTAGTCAAGGTCTCAAGCTATAAGGCGCGTTCAAGCAGCGAAGTCGATGCCCTTTTGGTGGGTGAGCCGTTTGACGTTGATAAGCGCGATGGCGTGAGGTTTATAAAGCTACTAGAACGGTTATCCAAACTCTACGGCAGCGGTAAAGATGGCTCTGAATTGCTTTTTACTCTCAATAATCGCGCAGATGTCAATGATACCTTTAATTTGCAAGAGATAAATAAAGCGCTCGTCAACCAACTGCACCTATTATCGCCCCACCGAGCGGGTAGCCTACCTTGGTTTAAAGAGCTGTTTTACGCCTACCGAGACCAACAAGCCATTAGGTTAAAAAAGACCGTGAATCATTTAGGTCGCACGGTTGTGCATAAAGAGACACAAGCAACTTCCAAAAGTCATATGGGGCAAGGGGCGACCAATAGTGCCTACTGCATTTTATCTTGCTACACAGACTTGCCACTTAAAGGGATTTTACTACCGCTTACCTATTCTGAAATTGATAACGATGGCAGTGCTACCGTTTCTTTTAACTATAGGAGTGGCGAAGTTGGATATTTCAAAGTCCCCGCTTCTGATTTAACGCTTATTAAAGGTATTGAGCAATTTGCGAAAGAAAAAGCAGACAAGCAGCCTAAGAAGTACGAACGGCTGCTTTTAGCAAGAACCTCCAACAATGTTCCTTCTGATTGGGAAGGTATTAGTCCTATTTCAGCAACTCTCATGAATACTTGGTCAATTGAACCCAACCATTACTATATATCCCTTCAATCAAGTCGCTGGCGAGAAATGAGTAGCAATCAAGCCTATGCGGAGGGCGGTATTCAAGCCGTTCAGAGCTTGCTCCAAAATAAGCGAGACACAATAGAGAAAAGTTACGCAAACGGGCTTCCACTACATAATAAAGTGATTCTTTCTCAAGGCATCGAAGTCATCGGAAATCTCTTTGATAATGACTTAGAGCAAGCAAAAGCTGCTGTGGCTAAAAGGCGCGGCATTCCGATGTTGACATACGAGGAAGGTGAGAAAAAGCGTAAAACCAACCCCAATGGAATTGCTTGTGATGGGAAGCAAGTCATGATTGATGGTAAGAATACACAACGTGAAACGAACTACGCGCTAGGCGCAGACTTACCTTGCGCCGAGTTTGATATGTGCTACAAGTGCCAATCTGCCAAAGCGGTAGATGACGTTGACGCTATTTATAAGCTGATTTCAACCATTGATGTTTTTAAAGAAGGGCTTGATATGTTTCCTGACTCGAAAGGGGATGTTCTAGAAAAAATCGAAGCGTATGAGTATACGCTAGATGGGGCAAGTGACGATGTATTTGATGAAGCCATGAAAAAATTCAATACCCAAGGTCGTCATCCAAGGGTGTCCATCGACCATGCCATTCTATTGATGTAATTGCGGAGGCTCACATGATAAAACTCTCTGACCTAGAACACCAAAACAAGCTTCTTAAAGCGCAACAAAACGTTGGCGCTCATACAAATTACTTAATGGATGTATTAAAGCCAGCGATAGAGCGCGGGGATTGGGATGAACTCGAAGCGCTTGATATAGGCTTTACGGTGACAGGTGAATCATTAGGTAAAATTGGCAATAATGAGGCTTGGAAGAAGTTGCAACTTCATTTTGAGCCGCAGGCAAAGAGGATATACACTCTAGATTTTACCTGTGATGGCAAGGTGATTGAGCGCAACCTAAAAAATGAGCTTATAACTCTCATACTTAAAATGATGTGGCTTTCACCTCATAACCATTCCTTTAGCACTCTTTATCACGCGCTAAAAGATCTAAAAAAAGTCATCAACCCGCTTTTAAATGAAGGAGTTAACACGCTATCAGCGCTTAACTTTGACCGACTCGAAACGTGGGTGCTAACGGGTTTTACCGATATCGACTTTGAAAGAGAGTTAATTTACAACGGGTTAAATCGCCTTTATAAAGAAGCCAAAGGTTTACCCTTTGAGGTTAACCTAAACAAGAAACTGAGCGCCTCAGATTTTGGTTTAACCCTTAAAGAAGCGAAGCAATATACCGTTATTCCACAAAGGCTTTACTATGCGGGGCTTCAAAAATCGGAAGAACTAATTAATCAGGCTTATGCTGTGCGTCACGAGCTAGAGCAACTGGCAGATTACATTACCTCTTATTCTGACAAAGCCTATGCAGGTTATGCTAAGTATCTTGTCAGTGGTGATGCTAGAAAAAAAAACGGTGATATTACATGGTACTTAGCCAAGTCGAAATCTAGTAAAGAGCGCACCACCGCTTTCCAACAAGCTTTCACAGCGCTTAACTCACCAAATGAAGAAGAGACACTGGCTCTCGCACAACTCTATAAACCAGAGATAGAACACGATTATTTAGATAGATTCCATCTTGAGCGAAAACTAACGATTGTGCAGTGGACAATCACCAGCTTAAGAGAGGCGCTAGCACTTTTCAAAAAGCTAAGCGGTGGCTGCCTATGGGGATTAATGGCAAGAGCAGGAATGAGAAGCGATGAAATGTATAACCTGAACACAGTTCAGGGCTGCACCGAAGATATCATTGATCGCCAGACTATACACGTTATCCATGCAAACCTTTCAAAGACAGCAAAAGGCTCTCAATCAATTCAAGATGAGTTTGTCACAACAGAGATTGGCATGAAAGCTTATGAAGTTCTTCAAGCGCTGCATACACCACTTAGAAAAATACACCCTAGTTCACAATCCTTCTTTCATAAAATAACAGGGGATTTCAGCGAATTAGCAAAAAAAGAGCTAGGAAGACACTCTCAGGCTTGGTTTATAAATGCTATGGGTGAAGAGATTGCGCTCACCAATGAAGATTTAATTGACCTAAAAATATCTGACCCTAATTTATCGTTTGAAGTGGGTAAGAATTACGAATTTGCACTACATCAACTTCGCCGCTCCTTTGCTTACTACTTGATAGGCTTTGAGCTATGTCACTTCCCGCAACTCAAACAACAGTTCAGTCATGTGTCTATGGCAATGACACGGCATTACGCTAAAAATGCCAGTAAGTTTCAAAAAATCAGACAGAAGAAAAAGACACTTGCGAACGAAATTGATAACGAGCGAATTGATCAAAAAGCTCGTGTTTATTTGAGTATCTATGAGAGATTGGCAAACAAGAAAAGAGTTGCAGGCGGTAAAGGCAAGGAGTTTGCTAAAAGCATAACCAAAACAGAGCGAAACTTATTCACAGACAAAGTGGATAATGACATGCTTTCTCTTAATTTCTGGAAAAAGCAACTTCGAGATAAAAAACGACACCTTCATGCGGTTGCGCCTGGGATATATTGCACTTCAACCACTTGTGGATTAAGAACGCTTGTTAATCTACTTGAATGTGTGGACTGCAAGAATGACTACATCGTGGATGCCGTATTTGCTGAGGCAAAGCGTAAAGAAGCTGAAATTCACATGCTTTACGATATTGAAAATAATGAACTCACTCCACAAACTGCCGCCCAATCTTACGCTAAGATTCAAGCGGCTGAACGTATTATGAGTGATTTAGGTATCGACTACGAACCTGTTGTTTTCCCTAATGAAGTTACTGAGATACTCATCCCATTTGGAGTGGTTTCATAATGTCACAGGCAACAAAAAAGAAACTCATTGACGCATTAGAAAGGCTGTTGAGCGGTGATGTAGCAAAGCTAACATCGAAAGAGCTACGTAATAAGGCGCGAAAAGGCAAACTCAAAATAAACAACAGCAGCGTTGAAAAAGAAGCTGGGCTTTCTGTTGGCGCACTCAGAAGGCACAACGATGTCGTTCTGATGATAAAAAACAAATCATTAGAGGTACAAGTTGCTCAGGATGAAACCGCTGACTCTCCTGTAGAAGTGCTTCAAAAAGAAATAAAGGCGCTCAAAGGTGAACGAACGCAAGCCAATAAGAAGAAAAAAGAATATTACGATGAGGCTCAAAGTCATAAGGAGGCGTTGGCTACTCAAGCAGCTATTCATGTAAAAGTAGTTCAAGAGCTTATGGATATGCTGCATGAGAGTCAGCGAGAAAAAGCTATGGATAAAATCGTCTCGACTCGTTTAGACAATGTGGTTGCACACCAATTTAGAAAACCGAAGTAGTTAGCACTTCCATTTAACTTCGTCCTGTTTAGAGTAATCACTAGACAGGACACTTAATTGTCGATAAAAATGTATGATCTAACGTAATAAAAATGCTCTAAAAAGGACGTAGTGAAAAACGCTACGCAAATACCATTAATTGAGAAAGTAAGGAAAAGCAAATGGCAATCGAAGCTGGACAACCTGCACCAGATTTCACTCTGAATGACCAAGACAATAACCCAGTGACGCTCTCTGAGCTTCAAGGAAAGAAGGTACTACTCTACTTCTACCCACGCGCTTCGACTCCAGGCTGTACCGTTCAGGCTCAGGGATTGCGTGACACGAAAGCTGAACTAGATGCCCACAATATTGTTGTGCTTGGTATTAGCCCTGACACCCCCAAAAAGCTGACGAATTTTATCAACAAGCAAGAGCTTAACTTCACTCTACTAGCTGATGAAGAACACGAAGTTTGTGAGAAGTACAGTGTTTGGCAACTCAAGAAGTTCATGGGTCGTGAAAATATGGGTGTTGTAAGAACAAGCTTCCTGATTGATGAGTCTGGTAAGCTTGAGCATGTATTTAACAAGTTTAAGACCAAAGATCACCATGAAGTTGTACTGGACTACCTAAACAACAAATAACCGTCCATGAACAGTTAACTCTTCACTTGGGGGCAGGCATGATTGGTTACATTCGAGTATCAGATTCACAGAGAGCCGATGGTGAATCTCAAAGAGAAGCTATCAAGGCGTACGCAGCTAAACATGGCATCCAAATATCAGATTGGATCGAAGAACATGTGTCTGCCACCAAGACAGAACTGAGTGAGCGGAAGTTATATTCCCTCATCTCCTCTCAACAAAGCATCATTGTATCGGATATAACTCGTTTGGGTCGCCACAAGGTTATGGAGTTAGTAGGTGCGATAGGCCAAATCGCCTCATATGGTGAGCTACATTTGGCATATAACGACACCATCATAAGTTCAGGAAACGTTGATAACGCTGAAATCATTTTTACCGTTATTGGGCAGTCCTTTGCCAGCGCAGTAGAGGCTCAGAAACGCTCTGAACGAGCTAAAGCGGGTCATGCTAAACGCAAGGCCAAAGGACTATCATCTGGCCGCCAGAAGGGACAGAAGGTTAGATCCAAGCTTGATGAGCATACAGCGTTCATATTGAATATGCTTGACTCTGACAAGTCGAAGGCTGAGGTTTTAAGAAAGCTTAGTGACAAAGGGGTGCAAGTATCTCGAAGTCGTTTCTACTCTTGGCTGGAAGACCGTGGCCTGCATAACAAGAAAGCAGAGTTTCAGGCTGACATGTTCACTGAGTAGCCAACTCGATGCTGAGTTAGCCCTGAGCATACTTGGCTAGCTCACTTTTGCCCCGAAATGAGTTACGTCTCGCGAAAAGATGCGAGTAGTCAGCTACTTTTTGCAATACATATTTTAGTGAAAAGGCAAGAAGCAATGCCTACCTCCATTACAGGCACTAAACGTTTTGAATATACGCATCTAATTGATTAATCGTCGACATCTAGTAAAGTAGTTGTACCTGAAAATGATCCACCTAATTTCTGGAGAGACTTAAGTGTTTGCTAGGATAGAAAAGCTGTTAAATTCACTTCAGCATCATGTAGATAAAAACATTGATGAAACGCTTTATCAAAACAAGGCGTTTTTATCTAGCGAGTGGAACCTTTTAGAACACAACATATTGCGTTGGTCTCAAAGACATAGGTATTACATCTTTCTTCTCTTCGTCTTATCTAGCTTACTCGTTGCCAATTTATTACTCTGGAAAGAAGAGTTAACCCCATTTGCCCTTGAGTATTTCCCTCACTGGAACAAACTCATTGACTGGCAAGGAGCTTTTCTTGCAGGTCAGTTGACCATTATCGGTGTTGTTTACCCCCTTGTCATTGGTTTGATTGGTGTACTTTTTCAGAATAAGTCAGCAAAGAAGACACTATTTCCTATTTATCAGATGTATTCTGGCTTCATGTTTGCTGGATTGAGTGGATTATTTTTGTCTATTTTTATAATTGCAGGCTATTTCCTCAGTGCTAGTATCGAACAGTCAACTTATCTATCGATTTGCATAACTACTGCACTATGGCTTACATTCAACATCTTATTAACAAGCTGGTTTTTTGCGACCACTTTCTTGATGTTGGATGAAACGAAACGTGATAGGTTAATTGTTAGGTTCACTATTCATGAGCTTTGTGAAATGGATATTAGGCAAAGAATTCATGAACTATTATTACTCAACTCCGTTCGGAATAAGATTCTAGTCAACCCTAATGAAGATCTGCTAAAAGTTAGCACTTATAAGTTCTCTGATGAGAAGTACAACGAAATTATAATTCCGTCAACAGATCCAATTCGGATTACAAATGTTTACTACGCAACAATCAACGCGCTAATTCATTACCAAGTTAAGAAGCTAAAGATACTTCGTTGGTTTAATCGGCAGAGCTTTGGAAAGTGGTTAGTTTCAAGAAAAGGTTTTAGCGGGCTTAGCTTTGACTTTAATGCTAAGCCAGAGTTCGTACTACAACCTGTATGGACGAAGAAAGGTGAAACTGGTCTAGTAGTTGCCAGATATGTAGACTTCAATTTGGGCTGGATATCTAAGCTACTGATTAAGAATAGCGTTACAACAACGAAAAAAGAAGTTGATTATGACAAAAGCCTGACGTCCATGATGTTAGGTCTTGTTGGTTCAGCTAATGATTCTATCCGTGAAAAGAATATCGGCGAATTCAAAACTGCTTTAGCCAATATCGTAAAGTGGCACACTGAGATAGCTTCTGCTTTAAGTTTCTTAAATGATAACAAGGAAGATGACAATTGGCTATTGCTACCAACGACCAACTTTTTCAGTAGAAGTTATCTCGATGAAATTTTGACAGAGTATTATCGAATAGCTAGATCTGCTGTTGAACTAATTCCTGAAAACATCGAATTTTATGACGAAGTTATTTCCTTACATAAGCGCCTATTTGCTGGGCGAGAAAAGTTGGTTACACGTGAAGGTTTCTCATTGATACAAAGCAGTTACTTTACTTGGTCATTATTGATGGAGTGGCGCTCTTACAGTTCTTCTTCATCAGATATACGCTTAGCTAATAAATATGAAGATGTGCTTTTTGACTTCGTTGGCTCATGGGAGTCTTGGCTAGATTATATTGAGCCTAGATATCAACGACTTGATAGCCTAACTGATTCACTACCCTTTTATCTCGCTCATTTAGAATTTACAGCTCATACCGCAATATCTGCATTAAGGTATGACAATGTTGAGGCGGCTGGTTGGGGGGTTGATATGCTAAACAATTGGTGTGAGACACTTTCAGTGAGAGATTACGGCCATGGGTTCGAAGAATATGGATGGCACTCAGAATTAGTGACCCATAATATATTGCTTAAAGGTTTAGATGACAAGTTGTGGGCTATTATATTAAATGGTTATGAATTTAATTCTCGGTCTGCTTTTTATATTGCATTTGAGAATGCAGCGCTTGACCTTAGAGTTATTACAGCATGTTATATTTTGCTCAAGCCTAACTTAAATGATGATCAAGTAAGAAAATATATTAGAGCATTACTTTCTAACGCTGCGATTCATCCAACTGGTGCAATTGCTCGTGGAACGAAGTCCGTATCTAACGCTAGTGATATAGTTGGGGTGTATATTAGGCATAGAGATTACTCTAATAATGGCTATGGCTCATGGCTTTCAGGAGTTCTTGAGTCTTTTGGGCGAGTTAATGAAAAGAGAAGAGTATCAGGGCGTATCTATTCAGGTTGGGGGCGTAATGATCCTCAAAGTATGAATGCGGCTTACATAGAGATAGCCGTTTCACTTTCAAATAGCGAATGGCAACTGGGACGTCAATGGTTCGATATTGTATTTTCGGATGCATTTCGTCATCAAGATCAACAATCCCTTGTTAGTGACTTACAAGAGTGGCTTAGATTGGTCGACGAAATCAAAGAACCATTCCTTATCTCTAGAGAACAGTTTGATAGTTACCTAGATAATTTTAAAAATTCAGTTCAACGAGTTATAGAGCAAATAAATCAAAGACAGAGTGAATTAGTGGCAGAAGCGGAAATTGATGAAGACCTTCTAACACAATTTGGTTTGATTTGTTCCGAGGGTCTTATAGGCAAAACCCCGAACTTAGAATTCCCAATCAGCTTATTTAACTCAGTTGGTTTTAATGGTGATATTGTTGATGATACCTTATATAAATTAAACATACAGGAGTACAGAAAAGAAAGGGTTGCCAAAGGTATTGATACCAATAGAGCAATCAACGAGAAAGGTTGGCTAAAAGAATCAACAAGGTCTAATGTTCAAGCTAACATTTTAAGAGAGATATTACGTTACAAAACATCTGATTCAAAAGTTTATTCCAGTGTCGAAAATAATATTTTTGACATTTTAGATATAGCAAGAACCATTACAAATCCTATTTTGTTTTCAGGAAGCTCAGAGTTAAAAAAGTTGCTTAGAGAAGCTAGGTACAAACCAGAAGTAGCGAATAAATACAATATCTCTTTTATTGATGGCTTCGGAAAAGATTATATATGCAATTTGGGTGGTGTTATTGTATATAATCTTTATTTTTCAGACATCAACTTTAGTTTATTGACTACTAGAGAGTTATTTGAACATATTGAATTTGGCAAGATAATGGATGATCAATTTGTAAAAGTAAGTTACAAGCCATCTCAAAGTGCAAATGTCGGTGAATTATCAATAAATTATTGGATGCAAGTTACTTTAGCAAAAGATCTACCTTGTATTAAAACTGAAATAAAGAACACAGATAAAAGTGATGATAATCAAGTACTATTGAGTAAGGCTACAACACTTTAGGTGGTTTGACGTAATTTTAGTAATCTCTATTTGGTGAGCTAGAGCAAAGAACCTAGCTCACTTTTGTCCAAAAGTGAGCTGTGCGATGTCGAGTGTGGGTGTACGATTAAGTCACACTGTATAATAAAATCTGTCAGATCGTGTATGAGTTAGTACAGCTTATGTAAGTCGTCAAAATAGCTATATTTATGTAGTAAATTGATGCATACGTCTTGGGCTTAATCTTCATCTGGAATCAAATCATAGATAGAACATTTGAGTGCTTTAGATATCGTAAACACCTTTTCTAAAGTCACGTTTTTTTCACCGCGTTCAAGTACACCAATATAGTTCAAACTAAAGCCGCACTGTACAGCCAGTTCTTTCTGTAAAAGACCTGTCTTTTTTCTTTGTTCTGAGAGTTTTTCACCAAACTCAATCGCAATCTTATTCTTCATTCATTCTTGTAGAAAAGAACAAAACACACTATAGTGTGTTTTGTGATTGTATTATCACACAGTTAAGCCAGTTTGCCGCTGATACCTTGACTGTATACCTACCCACTGGCTACTGATGGGAGTCAGACCAGTGGGTTTTCATTTCAAACACTATACACGTAATGATGAAACAAGTTGATTTTATAAGGCTCATTTCGAGTCATCTACCATCTACTTTTTCAACAAAAGAACTTTTGTTGATACTCACGAAGCTATTTCCAGAAAAAAGCGAGCGAGAAATGCGTAAATGCATGCATAACCATCTGTATCGTTTAGAAAAACAAAGATTGGTAAAGCGTCTTAACTCGAAAGGTACGGTCAATGCTTCTTTCGAAGCTCTTTTTCTATTTGAATTACAAAAATCCATCGACCTAGAAGGTGTTGGTGAGAGCCTTCGTAGCATTGATTCGCACCGTGAACGGTTAGAAAAAGACAAAGTCCTTATATTGAAAAAGCAGGAAATCCTAGAGCGGCTAAAACGAGAGCACCACTCGTTCAACCCCCAGATAAACAGTAAGTTATTGGCATTAACTTCAGATTTAACAGATAAAAGTCTTGAGCTAGAAATCATTGGTGAATTATTGAATGAGAGTGAAACTCAGAGCAATCAAGAGCAGTCACTAGCCAATAAATATTGTTATGAGCCTCTGAAGGTGTAACACACATCTAAGGTTATATGGTAGAACAGCAAAAAAGTAGGGTTCTTTAAGAACAGTGCTTTCTTACTGATTAGGATAAAATGGGGTCGATACTGACAAACTCATTTCTGCCCCAAAATTTGTTAGATACGGGAACTAAGCTACATAAATTCCCGCACCACTCCAACCCTTTGGGTATGTTGTTTATTTCCAGCCCCATTTCATGCGGTCGTATAAACACACTAATTTCTTAAAGTTGCTCGCATAACTTGAAACTTTGTAATCGAGCTTATCTTCATTATCAAGTAGAAATTGGCGCAATAAGTCCAAATCAACTTTCTCTGCGGATAGATAAGGAATATATGCTGAAGCGTTCTCCGCAGTGCATTTATCAATAATATCCTGTAATGATGAGTGACGATAGTTCCTAAAAAAGGACTTCTTATACGAGGCTACGCCTAACTTCTTAAAATCACGGTTAATTGCTTTATCCAAAGTGTAGTCAGATGCCTCATACGCGTCTCTATCATCAATTCCTAACTGTCTGAGATACTTGAAGATAGGGACGTTTGGTGAATTTTTTAATGCGCGGGGAGCGACATGTGTCAATACCTGTTCGCAATCATAACCACCATCATCATGGAGAATGTCTCGATACAGGTTTGCTACACATACTTGTTCATAGCCCAAGATAGAAGGCCCAACTGGCTGACTAGTCGCTACTCCGACGCCAACGAGAAACTCCACATCGTCTTTACTCTCTATTTCATCAATATCAACGACGCATATTTTTTTCTCAGGCTCAGAGGATTGCACCAACTCGTATAGTTGCTCTTTGCAGTATCGTAAAACTCTAGCGGGTATCTTTCTTTTAGTTGCATCAATAGCCTCGTAGACTGGAGAATAGTCATCAGTTTTTACGAGAATAAGGGGTATTTGAATGCCATCAATTGAGAGGTAGGTATCAGAGATGTTAGGCTTTTCACCTGCGCTCAATCGTTGTACGAATATTAAGTTTTGGCGCAACTTTTCAATGTTATCTTTACCGATGCAGTTTGAGATAGCTTTGAGCAAGCTGCTAATATTTTCATCCGAAATGGAGTATCCAATGAATACGATAGGGTGCTCAACAAACAATGTAATTAATTTTGCTGCTAAGTAAGTGTTCTTCTCGTTAAAGTCTTGATAGTCTGAGTCTGTTAGGACTAATGAGTCTGCATTAGTTGAGCAACCATGAATTTTGTATATCTCGCCAATTTCTTGTGGATTGGAAAAGAGCAGTTCTTCCTGACCAACGTAAGTGGTGTATTCAGGAAAAAGCTGTTCAATAAACATATCCCAGTTTGTTGTAATCACTCCATCAACATTTAAGTTCGCTAGAAGCTCTACTTCTTGCTGATAACCTGACTCTTTTGCTTTGTCTTGATTCAAAGTTGATAGATAAACCGCAATTTCAATCCTCAATGCTGAGGTTTGGTCTACAATTTTGGACTTATATCGCTCGACACTGGCTTTATACTCTGGAGCTGACCACCAGTATTCATTAAAGTCTTTAGCAAGGAGGCTAGCAATCTTTGGGTAATTTCCATCTGCCGATGCTAGATAATACTCGAAAGGCTTCCCTGCTACACAAAAGCGCGTCAGTAACCCTTTCCAATCTTCCAAGCCTAAGTATCGTCTAGAAAAGCCAGAGCCTAAAAATAGGAACGGCCCAGCAGCCTTACTATTGAAAATATCTATTAACCTTTCTTTTACAGCCATAAAGCCTCCATCTATATAGCTGTAAATTCTACACTTTTCTTTCGGTGAAGTAATCTGGTTAAGCAATAGGTCTCATTGCGCCTAAATTGAACTCATTAGATACTCCAATTCCATTTGTCGGAGTGATTCTAGTAGGCGTTGTAACAGTGTTTTGTCCATAGGTGTGTTTGAAAATACTAAGCATTTTCTAGAATCCTTGCCCAGTCAAACCTCTCAATCTTAGCTATGACTAATTACCCCTGTACGCGGGTAAAATTAACTTTAACCCCTGAAGGGGATAAAGTGCTAATATCCTCTGTGTGGGGGGAGGGAGTTTACATTGGAGGCAGATATGCTCATAACAAGTCCTAAGCAGTTAGGAATATACTTGCGTGATGTACGAAGGAATCAAAGGCGCAACCAAACCAAAGTCGGAGATATTGTTGGCCTAAAACAGACAACGGTATCGAAAATTGAACGTGATCCTGCTTCCTCCAGTATCGAAAGTCTGATGCGCCTGCTGTCATCACTAGATCTTGAGCTACACATTCAAGACAAAGCTGTAAGCCGTGAACAAGCGAATCTTCATGATCCTGATGATTGGTAAATCCTATACAACTCTATCGCTAAGTTGTTCTCACTAGCTGACTCGTCATTGCCCTTTTCCGTGAGACAACTAGGAAGGTATCCTTCTCGGTTGCTTTCCAGTTCTAAGAAACACTTATAATCGTATTCTCGGTCGCTGTAATGAGCTTATCCCACTAAACGTGTGTGAACTACGAATCTTATGGCGTCTCAGTAGATAGTTGTAGATTACGAAAACTTTTCATCAACCCGTGGTGAATCGTGATGAACTTATGATTATTTATCGAATAATCAATAATTTGGATGGGTGAACAAAAAAAGTTAGATTAGAAAAACTTTTCATCAATCTGTGATGAACCTTAATGAATTTTAAAAGAAGAATGCTCCTTGGCTTTGTTGCTTAAATCGATGGAACTAAATCAAGAAGTTACGATCTGATCGGCTACACCCCTCAATTGTCGTAGCTTCATGCCTAATGACTATCACAAGCAGTCGCTATCAGAGACAGCAATGTATCGAGTGAAACAGTTGTTAGGTGGGAAAGTAAGTCTGAGAAACTACAACGCTCAAGTTGGCGAGACTTACGCTATGATCAAAGCGCTGAATAAGCTTCAGGGTTAGGTATACTAGAAACTAAGCGCACGTTTAATAATCAAGCGCTATGGGGACAAGCATGTCTTCTCTCTGAACTAAGCACAACAAAACCGCACATTGCTTCAGATGCTAGCAGAACGGTAGATCATTCATTTTCCAATTTAGTTGAGTAAGTAGCTATTTAATACGTTCAATTTGACGTCTTCATCTAGCCCTCTCATGAATGATTATTCACTTAATCGTAAGGCGCTACCACTTAGTCAGTCACAGAATTCAGATAGAGAACGAAACTACCAGCTAAAACAGTTCTGCCCCATTTCGGTTTAGAGTAAAAGCTCATTTACATGTTATTCATCACTCTTTGCCTTACTAGAAGTAATGGCATGGAGGGATAGGATTATACGGAACCTTTCTGCAATCTACCTCTTACACCCTTACAATAATCACATAACTTTCTAATAATCCTTGAGTTGCTTACCTATGGCGAGGAAGATAGAACAAAAGCACATGTAGAGAAATTCCCCCTAGAAAGCGTCAAATTCAAAAGGAAGCTCGTGGATATACTTAACAATCGAGAAATTGCAATTTCGTTATGGCTGTTGGCAATTACGATTTACATATCGTCATCTTCTAGAATGGCTGAGGTCAGGAGCTGTTTTAAAGAGGTGCTGTCAGCTTTCTTTGTAAAACAGATAATTACTGTCCTTTGTTTAATGATCGCTTATATGGCGATTGTCATTTCTTGGCTTTCCGATTTAGGTCTATGGAATGCAGAACAGCTCAAAAACACCGTTTTTTGGTGCGCTTCCGTAGGGTTCATGTCGTTGTTTAAACTTGAACAGATCAAAAAGGATAAAAGTTTCTTAAAACAGTCAGTCATAGACAACTTAAAACTACTAGCGATTCTTCAATTTATCGTTGGTGTATACACTTTCTCTCTCTGGGTTGAGGTTCTGTTAGCTCCAGTTTTAGCACTAATTGTAGCCATGTTAGCTATTGCTGAAACCGATAAAAAGCATCATCAAGTAAAGGTTCTGCTTGAACGTTGCCTATCTTTATTTGGGGTCGTTTTAATCATTTACACTTTGTACATGTTGACGACCAACTTTGGTGAGTTTAGCAAAGAGAAAACTGCGTATGATTTCTTCGTTCCCCCCTTGTTGACTCTTTGTTATTTGCCATTTATTTACGTCACGCTTGTTTATACGACATACGAGAAAGTTTTCATTAGCCTTAATTCAAAAATAAAAAATGGATTTCATAGGTGGATTGCTAAAGTCTACGCTTTAATATTGTTTAATGTTCAACTTGGCTCGCTGGAGCGATGGTCAAATCAAGTTGGCAGAGTAAATATAGAATCACACTCTGATCTATTGGAGACCTTCAAATACATATTTAAAGTGAGGTCTGCTGAGAAAAAAATAAAGGAAGTTCCAAAAGAACAAGGCTGGAGTCCTTACGAAGCTAAAGACTTTCTCTTTAAAAAAGGACTTAATACTGGCTTCTACAATAGGGTCTTTGAGCAGGAGTGGTCAGCATCATCACCAATGGAAGAATTTGGTGGTGGAGTTATTCAGAATAATATTTCTTACTACGTTGAAGGAACTGAAGAAGTTGCAAATATACTTAAGCTCAAAGTTAACGTGAATGATGATGCTAGATCTCTACAGGCGCGAGAAAAGCTAGAGGAAATCGCGCAAGCTTTGAGCATCTCTAGTTTGAATAAGCCATTGTCTAAGAAGATGAAAATGGCTATTTCACAATGTGAGCCATATTCTGAAATACTTTTGGATAAGAAAATTTCACTGGTTGTAGAAAAGTGGCCAAACCATACGTTTAATGGATATGATATTAAATTTATAATATCCATTACCCAACCAGCCGCTGCTATTAAACAAACTTACCGAAGAGTGCGGCGTTAGCTATTAATTATCAGGTTTAAAATTTGGAGTAGTAAGTGAAGATTTTCTTGGATACGAATGTTTTTTATAACAACTGGTTTGCTAATAACCCAAACTTTAAACTTATGTTCCACTATCTAAATAATGAAAACGAAGATTTGTTACTTTCAGAGCTAGTTGTTAAAGAAGTTGAAAACATTAGGAATCGAGAACTCGAAGAATCAGTACTAGAAATTGAACGATTAGTAAAGAAAATGGAGAAACTTAACTCCAAAAAAATTAAATTCTCCCCAGATGACTTGGGTGTTGATATATATGATTTAAATGAAATCCTGTCTAATAAAGTAGACTGGATTGACTCCATAAATTACGAAAGTATCTCACAATCTTTAGTTGTTAATAGAGCGCTGAAAGGTACGAAGCCCTTTACTGGTCAGGAGAAGGGGTATCGAGATACGTTGATATGGCTTTCTTTCCTAGAATACTTGAAAGAAAAGGATATAAATGGTGAAATAATCTTTATTACAAATAATAAATCTGACTTTTTTGAAGTTAAAAAAAAGAAAATAAGATTTCATCCAGACCTTCAAAAAGATATAGATGAATATGGAATAAAAGCAAAAATTACCCCATACCTTAATCTATATGATTTTGTTAATGATAAAATTGATAAAGATGATCACGCGATCGACAAACTCGCACTAATCAATGAACTTGATGATTTTTTTATCGATGAAACGGATGATTACCTTAAAGGTATGAAAAACTCGCAGCTTTCAGAACTGTTTTCAACAAACTTATTTTCCGATCGATTAACCGATGTTCTAGACATAGATGTTGTCAACTGGGATGGTGTCGAAGATCCTGAAATTCATTCAGTTAGCAAACTATCAGGTGATGATGTTTACATTAGTTGCTACTACGAGATGCGTGGTATTAATATGACAATATCGATTGATGAAGTTGAGTATAATCAACACATGGAAGAAATTGAGTCTCTACATGAGTTTATCGAGGTCGAGATAGATAAAATTAATGGTATCGCAAAATTACTATTTGGGTTCCGTATTAATATCAATGCAAGCTTTATTTATGACATCAAGGATGAGGCTCCTAGGGAATTAAGCGTTGAGTATTTCAACTTGTAGACAGGTAGAAAACATTTAAGAGTGATTCTCAATACTCCGCACATTCGTTTTGCTTGGGTTCAGTGGTTGTCGCGGCTATGCATTGTGTAGATGCTCGTTAGTGCCAACTATGTGTGTTTGCCATACTTGAATTAATTCATTTATAGCTAATTTAGATAATTGAATAAAACGCTTTTGTCCAAAAACGTTTCACAGAGCCAAGCTTTGGGACAAGTGTATATGTGAGCACCAAGCGATGCCATCGTAATGACTATCAACTTATAGCAACGCCTTAGTTTTTATGACAAGTTTGCGCTTGGAAAAGTGTCAAAATCAGCCCGATATACAAAAAATTATGACAACTGCTATAATTGAGGTTCAAAAAGAGAAGTCATTAACCTATCTCACTGTTAAAGATAGATTTTGATGGAAATCGTCATAAATTGAGTCAAAATAAATTTCCAAGGGTAGCACTTTATGGGAAAAATCTACGATGGCTTGCATCGTATTAGCTTCCTAATCAATGAAGACGGTGTGATTGAACATGTTTTCAATAAGTTTAAGACCAAAGATCACCATGAGGTAGTTCTGAACTACCTAAACGAAAACGCTTAATCGTTCGCTCGATAATGACTAAATAAGCGATGCTAACTAAGCAAAGAAAGCCCAACACTTGTTGGGCTTTCTTTTCTTCATGAACGTTCTTCTAATCAAAAGAAGCATTCCGCGCTTTGTTCTTCAATAGGAACGGCTTACTCTTGAACGGGCTCGTTATCTTCAGGGCTTGGTAGTGCATGCCAAACCGCTTTCACTAAGGTTGCCAGTGGAATGGCAAAAAAGACGCCCCAGAATCCCCACAGACCGCCAAACACCAACACAGCCACAATGATAGCAACCGGGTGAAGGTTCACTGCTTCAGAAAATAGGACTGGAACCAATATATTGCCATCCAAGGCTTGAATGATGCCATACGCGAGCAATAGCCAGTAAAATTGTGGTGTCATCCCCCACTGGAACAAGCCGACAATCGCAACCGGTACCGTGACAGCAGCAGCGCCAATGTAAGGAATAAGCACAGACAACCCAACCGCAACCGCTAACAGCGCGGAATAACGCAAATCCAAAATAGCAAAGGTTACATAGCTGACGCTACCGACGATAAGGATCTCCAGCACTTTGCCGCGAATGTAATTGGAGATTTGCTCGTTCATCTCATGCCAGACTTTGTTCGCCAGTCTGCGGTTCTTCGGTAAAATGCCACTAGCCATACTGAGCATCTCTTCTTTATCTTTTAACAAAAAGAAAATCAGTAATGGCACTAAGATCAAGTACACCGCCAACGTTGCTATGCTGACTAAGGACGCTAATGACCCTTTTACAACACTTTCACCCAGTCCGAGTGCCTGATTTTTCGCGTTAGTCACAATCGTCTCTACGATTTCTAAGTTCGCCAGTTCTGGGTGACGTTCAGGCAATGTCACAATAAACTTCTGTAAGCCATTGTACATATTGGGGATATCGTTAATCAGGTTACCGACCTGTGTCCAAATTGTTGGCACTAAACCAAACAGAGCGATTAACATAATACCGACAAAAACCAGCAGAACGATAATCACCGATAGTGTTCGTGGCATACCTAAACGACTCATTTTTACCACTGGCCACTCAAGTAGATAAGCCAGTACGATGGCAACCAATAACGGAGCGATCAAATGTCCAAAGAAATAAATGGTGATAAACCCGAACAGCAAAATCGCGACAAGGCTGACGGCATGAGGGTCTGAGAATCGACGTTGATACCAACGACTTACCATTTCAAACATCTTATTCGGATTCCTTATTGAAAACGGTCAATATGTAGTGCTCTGCTGTAGATTGGCAATCTACTGTGTACCCTTGAGTACGTAGATAATTTACAATGTCTTGTTTAGAGCTACGATCCACCACTTGAATAACAAGCTGATGATTATGCTGCGTTTCTTCATTAAAGACTTGAGCAGCGTGACGCTTCGCAAGTAACAGTGCCATAGGACAGCGTTCCTCACGTAAATCAAGTAACATCGATTCCATTGTTTTGCTCTGCACTTATGATAGGGTTGTATTGTAACGGCTTTTTGAGCTGGAGCTAGCACTTCTGACACGATTTGACCCACACCTCAAAGTTGCTTGGGTATATAAATAATTTACGAAACCAATTCGTGCATCACAGGTCTTATAGTTAGCATATTCATACCCATAAGCAGCTGGAGGAAATACGCCTTCAACCGTATGCAGTAGGTATTTTTGGAGAACCTTTAAACCGTATGTTAAAACGCACTCGATCGCTAGTTTGCTTATGCCTTGCCGCCGCAATGAGTTCGCCTAGTTCTTATGCCAATAGTATTGATTTACCCGATATCGGAACCGCCGCAGGCAGCACACTTTCCATCGATCAGGAGTTGATTTATGGTGACGCATACATGCGTATGCTCCGAGCTAGCAAACCGATCATAGATGATCCGGTTATTAATCAATACATCGATACTCTTGGGCATCGCTTGGTCGCCAATGCCAATGACGTAAAAACACCTTTTAAGTTTTTTATGATAAGGGATCGCAACATCAATGCCTTCGCATTTTTTGGCGGTTACGTTGCGCTGCACTCCGGTCTTTTTTTACACGCGCACACAGAAAGTGAATTGGCCTCGGTTCTTGCTCATGAGATAGCACACGTCACCCAGCGTCACTTAGCTCGTAGCATGGAAGAGCAAGCCAGACGCTCACCAGCGACAATGGCCGCCCTTGCAGGCGCTCTGCTACTTTCCATTGCCTCACCAGAAGCTGGTATGGCTGCAATTACCGCCGCGACGGCAGGAAACATGCAGAGTCAAATCAATTATACTCGCTCCAACGAGAAAGAGGCCGACCGTTTTGGTATTGCGACACTGGCGAAAGCAGGTTTCGATGTGAAAGCAATGCCACGTTTTTTTGGCCGCTTGGCTGATGAGTATCGCTACGCAAGTAAACTGCCGCCAATGTTACTCACCCACCCGCTTCCTGAAGATCGTGTGGCAGACAGTCGACAAAGAGCGGAAACTTATCCACCAATGCGCGTTGTTCCCTCGATTGATTATCATTTGGCGCGGGCACGTATCGTCGCTCGTTATGCAGGAATCGACGGGCAAGCGGCATTAAGTTGGTTTGAGCGTACTCAGAAAAAAGCCTCTGCGGATATTGTTCCATCGTTCGATTATGGAAGAGCGCTGGTTTATCTCGATACTAAACGCCTAGACAAAGCGGAAACGCTGCTAAACAAGCTGACACGTCAGGACCCCAATAACCCGTTTTATCTTGATGCGATGTCTGATTTGTACATCGATAAAAATCAACCAGAGAAGGCAATCGACATGCTCAGCAAAGCACTTTCGCGGAACCCGCAAAATAAAGTGCTGACGATTAATTATGCCAACGCTTTGATAAAAGCGAACCAAAATGCGCAAGCGGTTCGCACGCTCCAGAGATACACTCATAATAACCCAGAAGACGCAAATGGATGGCAGCTCATCTCGCAAAGTTATCATGCTCTGGGTCGTAACGATGAAGAGCTGGCTGCACGAGCCGAAATTTTAGCGCTACGTGCAAACTGGAATAAAGCGATTCAATATTATAGTGAAGCAAGTAAAATGGCCAAACTGGGCAGTCTAGAACAGGCACGATATGATGCTCGAATAGACCAGCTCATGATCTTAAGAGATCGATTCATGGCATTACAATAACGAAACGGAGAAAACCATGTCAGTCGTGATTTATCACAATCCACGTTGCTCAAAGAGCCGTCAAACACTCGAATTATTAGAACAGAATGGCGTGACGCCGGAAGTCGTGAAATATTTAGACAACCCGCTAAGTGTCGACCAACTGAAAACACTTTATGCGCAACTCGGCTTTTCTTCAGTGCGAGAAATGATGCGTACCAAAGAAAGCGACTATAAAGATCTTGGCTTAGGGGACGCATCAGTCAGTGACGAGCAACTTTTTCAAGCCATGGAACAAAATCCAAAACTGTTTGAGCGTCCTGTTGTGGTTGCAAACGGCAAAGCGAAAATTGGTCGCCCACCAGAGCAAGTGCTGGATATTCTATAGATGGATTGCCAGATCCTGATTTTGTACTTCAGCCGTCATGGCTGCACAAGACAACTGGCAAGACAGATAGCAAGAGGAGTCGAGTCGACTCCTCAATGCGAAGCAATTTTGCGTACAGTTGAAGAATTGTCATTTCACTCACAGCCTCAGCCCGATCCAATTGTTACTCTAGAGGAACTGAAAAAATGCGATGGTCTCGCTTTCGGCAGCCCGGTTTGGTTTGGCAATATGGCTGCACCACTAAAGCACTTTTGGGATCAAACAACACCATTATGGGTAAGCGGTGATCTCATCGATAAGCCAGCTTGTGTTTTCACCTCATCGTCATCCATGCATGGCGGGCAGGAAACCACATTGCAAAGCATGATGACGCCCTTGCTGCATCACGGAATGGTGGTGCTGGGTATTCCTTATGCAGAACCTGAATTGCACTCTACGGAGTCTGGAGGGACACCCTATGGTGCAAGCAGTGTCGGCGAAGCATCGAGCCTTTCCGCCGAAGAAGCACGCCTCGCACAAGCATTGGGTAAAAGGCTGGCATCCGTAGCATTAAAGCTCAAGACCAGCGTAAATCAAGGATAGTTCAACGATGTCTGATCATTTAGACCAAACCCCCTTAGGTACACAGGCGAAAACGTATCGTTACCTCGCTTTGTTTGGCAATTTATCGCTGTTAGCTTGGGTCGCGATTTGGCAGCTTGTGCTATCCCCGCACCCACACCTAAGCAGCTCGACTCTGGCAATTGCATGGTGTATACCACTGTTGCTTCCTTTGCCTGGAATTTTGGCCGGAAAGCCTTATACACACGCTTGGGCGAACTTCGTATTAATGCTGTATTTTTTGCATGCGTTAACCATTTTGTATGTGGATAACGGAGAGCGCTGGTTAGCTGCGGTTGAATTACTACTCACGTCTGTGGGCTTCGCTGGCAACATTTTGTTTGCCCGAGCGAGAGGTAAGGAGCTGGGCCTAAAACTCAAACGTTTATCCCAAGTTGAAAAAGAAGAGAAAGACAAGTTTCTAAATTAGTCGGCTTAGTCATAAGTTTTTGATAAAAAAGAGTCGCCATTGCGACTCTTTTTTATTGCTATTTAGCTTCGCGACGACTGCCACTCATAAACTAAATCATACTGCTCTTGTACTGGCTTTTTGCTCGGTTGAACAGGGGACGGGCTATCTTCTAAAGACGACTCAGTCACGTCGGCAATAGCAGGAAGCGCCCCTTCTCCATCAGCAGACTCAGTAGAGGTCGCCCTCTCCTCTTTTTGTATCGTAGTTTCCCCTTTCATTTCGGTCGCAGGAGTAAGTTCAGCCACTGGTTCATCAATCATATGCAATCGAGAGATAGAAGCGGCTTGCTGCTGAAAAGAATCTTTGGACGCAAGCAAGTGAAGTTTTAATGTTAGCTCGTTCCCCTGAACTCGTTTGATCTCACTGCTCGCCACTGAGTTGAGCTGCTTCAATGTATTTTCTAGACGGAAAAAATCCGTTGCTGAATTAACGTTACGCACTTTCATTACCAAAACGTTGGATGGCTGCTCCGTCACAACCACAGCATTCTTTTTCGCATAATAATCAGCAAGACCATTCACCATGGCTTTAATCGCCTGTTCACCCGTTGCAGAGCCACTACGCGGTGGCTTAGGAGAAGCAGAGACGGATGAAGGAGACTGGTCGTATAACGTCCACCGTATCGTATCCTTTTGCACACGTAAGATAAGCAAAGCATCTACCGGATACCGCTGACTCGCTTGGGCGATAGGCGTGATAAAATCGCCCCAAACATCAGAGACCTCTATTCCAGTCACATCATCAAAATCTCCAACAGGAATCGTAACCGGCAACCCGCGCGTCTCAGCAGCACGGCGCAATTTTTTAATGTTCGGAGAGTCAGAGTTTTCCCAAGCGATGGTGCGATCATAGCTTTCTTCTTCAACCATCCAAACAAGAATATTGGCGCGATTAGGTGACCAAGACGGCAACTGTGCCTGATTCAAGAGTGATTGTATCTGCGTACCATTGAACTGCATTTTTAAGCTCGCTTTACCATCCACTCGGCCGTAACCCAACTGAGAAATGTAACGTGAGCTTGACTCCAGCGCCTTTTGAATAACTGGGTTTTGTAAGGAGGAATCCGACCCCGTCGCTCGGACGATAACATCTTTCATACCTTGTTGACGAGCCATAGATTCAGCATCGCTCAACTGACGGTCGATCACCGCTTCTGCATGATAAATATCCACTTGCGTCAGGGCATGTACGGGGAGAGTTAAACAACCTAAAAGTAACAGAGCAAAATAGCGCATAGTTTTCTTCATCCTTAAAACACAACGACAAATGATAAGCAACGCGCAGAGGTCGAGCAAGATAGTGACAGAGGAAATACCGCTAAATATGACACACTTAATATTAATTTTATCAATTTATCATACTGTGTAGCTTATATTTCCTGATAATCAGTTTTATGTCCCTATACGAACGAGCCACAATAATCACCTAATAGCATAAAACACACATACTCTAAATATTTGTAATAAGACAACTCGCAATTCATCCCTCTGTTTTGTAGAATTCACGCGAAATTTTGATCTAAACAGCATTGCAAACGTTTGCTACATGCTAATATCCGCCAAATTTTTTGAATAGGAAATGATTATGAAAAATGCGTTACAAGGCGCTCAAATGCTCTTTGTCGCTTTTGGTGCACTGGTTCTCGTGCCGCTTCTGACTGGTCTCGATCCCAATGTCGCTCTCTTCGGTGCTGGTGTCGGTACTCTTCTCTTCCAATTGATCACTAAACGTTCTGTCCCTATTTTCCTTGCTTCTTCCTTTGCGTTTATTGCTCCTATTATGTTTGGAATCCAAACGTGGGGAATCGCTGCAACCATGGGCGGTTTGATGGCTGCCGGCTTAGTTTATGTTGCGCTTGGTGCCATGATCAAAGTTCGCGGTGTCGGCTTTATTCACAAGATTTTACCTCCCGTGGTCGTAGGGCCGGTGATCATGGTCATTGGTCTCGGCTTAGCACCTACTGCCGTCAATATGGCGATTGGTAAAACGGGTGACGGTGGCGCTCAACTAGTCAACGGTGATGCCGCAATCATTATCTCTTCTGTTTCATTATTAACAACGATTGTGCTCAGTGTCTTTACCAAAGGCTTCTTAAAGCTGGTTCCTATTCTTGGCGGTATTTTGGCTGGATACGCGGTGTCACTATTCTATGGCGTAATTGATTTTACCCCTGTGGCACAAGCGGCTTGGTTAGCGATGCCTAACTTCACTACGCCCGAGTTTAATATCAATGCGATTCTGTTCATGATTCCAGTTGCCATTGCTCCTGCCGTAGAACACGTGGGTGACATGCTCGCTATTTCGAACGTGACAGGTAAAGATTATCTGAAAAAACCAGGATTACACCGCACCATTACCGGCGACGGTATCGCTACGATTGCAGCATCTATGGTTGGTGCACCACCAAACACGACTTATAGCGAAGTAACGGGGGCCGTGATGCTGACTAAAGCGTTCAACCCTGTAATCATGACTTGGGCAGCGATTACCGCTATCGTTCTTGCGTTGGTTGGTAAGCTTGGTGCAATTCTTCAGACCATTCCAGTGCCTGTAATGGGCGGCATCATGATCCTGCTGTTTGGCTCTATCGCGACTGTGGGTCTTAATACCTTAATCAAAAACCATGTTGACCTGCATAAATCTCGTAACCTAGTGATTGTTGCAGTGACACTGGTTTTTGGTATCGGCGGCATGGCTTTCGGCGTTGGCGAGTTCAGTCTTCAGGGTGTCAGTTTGTGCGGCATAGTGGCAATTATTCTGAACTTAGTGCTACCTCATGACCTAGGTGAAAACCACGTCGTTGACAACGCTCAAATGGAAGAACAGAAGTAAACGGTCCACTTTTTCCAATCAAAAACAAATATAAAAAGGCTTGGTTTTTAACCAAGCCTTTGTTTTTAATTCAATTTATAAGAATCAAGGTCGCGCTTATTTAGTACCAAAGATCTTATCGCCCGCATCACCTAGGCCAGGGACAATGTAACCTTTGTCATTGAGTTTCTGGTCAATTGCTGCGGTGTAAAGTTCTACATCTGGGTGCGCTTTTTCTAATGCTTCAATCCCTTCTGGTGCTGCCACTAAAACAAGCACTTTGATTTGGTTACAACCTTGCTCTTTAAGTAAGTCAATGGTTGCAATCATCGAACCGCCAGTTGCAAGCATAGGGTCAACCACAAGAGCGATACGTTCTTCGATGTTTGAGGCCAGTTTGTTAAAGTATGGGACTGGCTCTAGCGTCTCTTCATCACGGTAAATACCGACCACACTGATACGCGCACTTGGTACGTGCTCAAGTACACCATCCATCATACCGAGACCTGCACGCAAGATTGGCACTACGGTTACTTTTTTACCTTTGATTTGGTCGACTTCAACTGGGCCATTCCAACCATCAATGGTCACTTTTTCTGTTTCAAAATCCGCTGTTGCTTCGTAAGTAAGTAGGCTACCGACTTCTGTCGCTAGCTCACGAAAACGTTTCGTGCTGATATCACCTTCTCTCATTAAACCAATTTTGTGTTTTACTAGAGGGTGTTTTACTTCAACAACTTTCATGTCCATCTCCGGCTATAGTTGGCAATATTTAAATAAACCTTCAGATTATACATAATTTTGACGAAGATAGCAGGCGATATCACCAAAGAAAAAAACCAGCGCAAACGTTTGCTATCTGTATTTAAGCACTGGTAGAATAGCGCCGTTTTCATATCCAACTTAAATACCGAGGACTTCCCTGTGAGTGGTAATAACTCTTCTCTTAGTTATAAAGATGCTGGTGTAGATATTGATGCAGGTAACGCGCTTGTCGATCGTATTAAGGGTGCCGTAAAACGTACTCGTCGCCCTGAAGTGATGGGTGGTATCGGTGGTTTTGGCGCACTGTGTGAGCTGCCAACTAAATACAAACAGCCAGTATTAGTGTCTGGTACTGATGGCGTAGGCACCAAACTTCGCCTCGCTCTGGATATGGACAAGCACGACACCATCGGCATTGACCTTGTAGCAATGTGCGTGAATGACCTTATCGTACAAGGGGCAGAGCCATTGTTCTTCCTAGACTACTACGCAACAGGCAAACTGGATGTCGACACTGCTGCAGATGTGGTGTCTGGCATTGCAGAGGGCTGTGTTCAAGCGGGTTGTGCTCTTATCGGTGGTGAAACAGCGGAAATGCCGGGCATGTACGAAGGCGAAGACTACGATGTCGCGGGTTTCTGTGTTGGCGTAGTCGAAAAAGAAGACGTCATTGATGGCTCAAAAGTCGCTGCAGGCGATGCTCTTATCGCGGTAGGTTCAAGCGGCCCCCACTCAAACGGCTACTCACTTATCCGTAAGATCCTTGAAGTGTCAGGTGCAAACAAAAACGAAGATTTAGCTGGTCGTACGATTGGTGAGCATCTTCTAGAACCGACTAAAATTTACATTAAGTCAGCGCTTAAGATGATTGAGAAGTATGACATCCATGCGATTTCTCACATCACAGGCGGTGGCTTCTGGGAAAACATCCCACGCGTTTTACCAGAAGGCACAAAAGCAGTGATCGATGGCAACAGCTGGGAATGGCCTGTTATCTTTAATTGGCTACAAGAAAAAGGGAACGTTACGACGCATGAAATGTACCGCACCTTTAACTGTGGTGTTGGTCTGATCGTCGCCCTACCAAAAGACCAAGCAGACGCAGCCGTTGCGCTTCTTAAAGAAGAAGGCGAAAACGCATGGGTCATTGGTGAAATCGCTCAAGCTGAAGCAAATGAAGAGCAAGTAGAGATCAACTAACTTATAATACCAATTCCAGCAATCTTCTCATCATTCTTGCTGGTTAAAATCGCTGATAGCTGCGTTATAATTTTTGTAATTAGAACCACTAGTTACCGCAAATTTTGTCTTGCTCTAAGCGATTTTTCCTACGCAATTTTATGACAATAAAATTACTGGCATTGGTATATTCAAGCTCAAAAAATGAAAAGAATGAGGATACTAGATGACTAGGTCCTCATTCTGCTATCTGGAACCTCGAAAACCATTTTGATAGTAGGTACTTTTAAAGGATCTACAATTTTAAGGCAGCCTCAACACATGAAAAATATAGTGGTCCTCATTTCTGGTAGCGGTAGTAACCTGCAAGCCATTCTAGAAGCCTGCGATGCCAGCATGCCCAACGCGCATGTTTCTGCTGTTTTCTCAAACAAAGCAGACGCGTACGGATTGGAGCGAGCTAAGCAATTTAATGTGGATGGTCACTTTGTCGATCCTAAAGCATTTGACTCCCGTAACGCCTTTGATGCGGAACTCATGAAACAAATCGACCAGTATCAGCCAGATGTCGTTGTTCTCGCCGGTTACATGCGCATTCTTAGCAGTGAATTTGTCCTGCATTACATGGGTAAGATGATTAATATCCACCCTTCGCTACTGCCAAAATACCCGGGGCTACATACCCACCAGCGCGCAATTGACGCTAAGGACAAAGAACACGGTACCAGCGTTCATTTTGTCACTGAAGAACTCGACGGCGGTCCGGTAATACTGCAAGCCAAAGTGCCAGTCTTTGCTGACGATGATGCAGACACGCTTGCAGCCCGCGTTCAAACTCAAGAACACAGAATTTACCCAATGGTGACTAACTGGCTAGTCGAAGGTCGATTGTCGATGCAAAACGGGAAAGCTTGGTTGGACGGAAAAGAACTCGGCGAGCACGGTTACGCTGCAGAGGACGAGTAATACACTCTCCACCTAGCACAAAATACCCTCCCTACCCCGAACAAAAACAAAAGGCAGTCACACGACTGCCTTTTTCGTTGTTCTAGAGGTTATCTTTACTCTAACGGCTCAGCCGGTGCTTGATTCCCGGGTTTTGGTGCAGCAAATGGCACATCAGCGAGCTCATGCGCATTGTTTTTCACCAGTTCTCCAAAATGAAACAGCCCATATTCACCCGGCTTCATGCGTTGCCATTCTTCATTACCTGTTAACGGTTGAGTGGCGATAACGGACACAATGTCGTTTGGCGTGGTCTCTTCCTGAAAGTTGATTTCGACATCTTCATCAAGCAAAGCAGCTTTGCCAAATGGCGCTCTTCGCGTGATCCAATAAAGGTGATTGGTGCAATACGTCATGACAAATTCGCCATTACTAAGCAGCATGTTGAACACACCTTTGTCTTTTAACTGAACGCAACATTTAGCCACATAAAGGAAGACGGATTCCATATCCTGAGGAGGCTCAGGGTAACGATCTTCCATCTGTTTCAGCAACCAACAAAAAGCGAGTTCACTGTCGGTTTCTCCAACCGGTCGGTGCCCACCTGTATGCAAATCTTGGTAGTTAGATAACTGACCATTATGTGCAAACGTCCAATACTTGCCCCACAACTCACGTGTGAACGGATGGGTATTTTCGAGATTGACCCCGCCTCGGTTTGCTTGGCGAATATGACTCACCACTGCACAGCTTTTTATTGGGTAGTTTTGCACCAGTTCGGCGATCTTAGAGTCACAGCTTGGCTTAGGATCTTTGAAGGTTCGAAACCCCTTTCCTTCATAGAAAGTTATGCCCCAGCCATCGCGGTGTGGACCTGTTCGTCCCCCGCGCTGCATCAACCCCGTAAAACTAAAACAGATATCTGTAGGAACATTGGCGCTCATGCCGAGCAATTCACACATGGTTTAATGAACCTCTTGCCTAGAATTATTCCATTTCTTTTTCAATTAACTGAATGATGATATGGATGATTTTAATGTGTATTTCTTGAATACGATCCGCGTAACCAAAATGCGGAACACGAATTTCAATATCTGCCAAGCCTGCCATTTTGCCACCATCTTTACCTGTCAGCGCGATGGTTTTCATGCCTTTCGCTTGTGCCGCTTCAATGGCTTTTAAAATGTTTGCCGAGTTCCCAGACGTCGACAAGCCAAACAGAATATCACCTTTGCGTCCCACTGCTTCGACATAACGTGAGAATACAAAGTCGTAGCCAAAGTCATTACTCACACAAGAAAGGTGGCTTGGATCTGAAATTGCAATGCCAGCGTAACCTGGGCGATTTTCACGATAACGACCAGTCAACTCTTCGGCAAAGTGCATCGAGTCACAATGAGATCCACCATTACCACATGACAATACTTTGCCATCGTGTTTAAAAGAATCGGCAATCATTTTCGCCGCGGCTTCAATTTGCGCAATGTTATGGTCATCGCTTAAAAATTTGTTGAGCACTTCAGCAGCTTCGTTCAGTTCGCTTCGAATCAGATCTTGGTACATAGGAGGTTCTCTTTTTTATTTCGGTCATCGGCATGCGGTTGCTTTGCCGGTGCAAATGGCTCTGATGCTGAGTCGTTCTCACAGACCCCAACATATTGAGAGTATCTGGGTATAGAGTTTACCCACAAACAAGAATTAGTGTCGATAGAGATCCAACAGATTTGAATTTTTGACACAAATAAACCCCATAACCTGGCTACAAACTCAGCACTGACAATATAAATTTAGAACATTAACTCTACTTGGATCACTTTTTGACCAAATCAGTATTTTACATTTCGTTAATAAATTGGTTACACTTGCAGTAACTGGTTAGACCTCTTACCTAATCGCAGACATACAACACATATAACGTCTGAAAAGGAAATACATATGGATATCTTGCTCTCAATCGTTGCACTGTCAATGACTCTTAGTGTCACGCTCTATCACCGAATGGCACTGGTAAAATCCGTCGCTTCACTGACCTTAGTAATGCTGGTTCTGTCACTCCTTGGCAGTGTAAACATTATCGGTTGGGGCATTTATGCGCTGCTCGTAGCTGTCTTTGCCGTTCCTACCATACGTCAATCTCTCATCAGCCGAAAAGCTCTTGCCCTATTCAAAAAAGTCTTGCCTGCGATGTCTCAAACAGAAAAAGAGGCATTGGATGCAGGGACCGTTTGGTGGGAAGCAGAGCTGTTCAAAGGCAAACCGGAGTGGCAAAAGCTGCACGCAATTCAGGCACCGAAACTGAGTGCGGAAGAGCAAGCCTTTCTCGATGGTCCCGTCAATGAAGTATGTGCCATGGTAAATGACTTCCAAGTCACCCATGAAATGGCCGATTTGCCTCCAGAAGTATGGCAATACCTGAAAGATCACAAATTCTTTGCCATGATCATTAAGAAGAAATACGGTGGATTAGAATTTTCTGCTTATGCCCAATCTCTAGTTTTGCAAAAACTGACGGGCGTTTCAGGGGTGCTTTCTTCTACCGTTGGCGTACCTAACTCATTAGGTCCTGGCGAACTACTGCAACATTACGGAACCGAAGAGCAAAGAAATCACTACTTACCTCGCCTTGCCGAAGGGAAAGAAATCCCGTGTTTTGCCCTGACCAGTCCAGAAGCGGGCTCGGATGCGGGCTCGATTCCTGATTTTGGCGTGGTGTGTAAAGGTGAATGGGAAGGCAAAGAAGTTCTGGGCATGCGCCTTACATGGAATAAACGCTACATTACCCTTGCCCCTGTCGCGACTGTACTTGGCTTAGCCTTTAAACTGCGAGATCCAGAAGGTTTGTTGAGTGACAAAGAAGATCTCGGTATCACGTGCGCCCTGATTCCAACTAACGTAAAAGGGGTCGAAATTGGTAATCGTCACTTCCCGCTGAATGTGCCATTCCAAAATGGTCCAACGCGCGGCAAAGACATCTTTGTTCCTATCGACTTCATTATTGGTGGTCAGAAAATGGCTGGCCAAGGCTGGCGTATGCTAGTTGAGTGCTTGTCTGTAGGCCGTGGCATCACCCTACCGTCAAACTCAACGGGTGGAATCAAGACCGCCGCAATGGCGACTGGTGCATACTCACGAATTCGTCGTCAGTTCAAACAACCAATTGGCCATATGGAAGGCATTGAAGAACCACTCGCTCGTTTAGGTGGTAACGCTTACGTGATGGATGCCGCGAGTAACCTTACTGTCGCGGGAATTGATTTAGGCGAAAAGCCATCGGTTATTTCAGCGATAGTGAAATACCACTGTACCCACCGCGGTCAGCAGTCAATTATTGATGCGATGGACATCGTCGGTGGCAAGGGCATCTGCTTAGGCCCATCTAATTTCTTGGCGCGTGGTTATCAAGGGTCGCCAATTGCGGTAACGGTTGAAGGCGCAAACATTTTAACCCGTTCTATGATCATCTTCGGTCAGGGTGCGATTCGTTGTCATCCTTACGTACTGGCGGAAATGAACGCGGCGTACTCTGAGACAAATGATGCAGTAGAGCAATTCGATAAAGCGCTCGCCGGCCACGTCAGCTTTACTATGAGTAATCTAGTTCGCAGTATTTGGTTTGGTTTGAGCGATGGTCTGGGTTCCTCAGCGCCCACCAAAGACGCGACTAAACGTTATTACCAGCAATTGAACCGCTACAGCGCAAACTTAGCGTTGCTGTCTGATATTTCGATGGCGGTACTCGGCGGTTCACTAAAACGTAAAGAGCGTTTGTCTGCCCGTCTTGGTGATATATTGAGCCAATTGTACTTGAGCTCTGCGACACTCAAACGTTTTGAACAGGATGGCCGTCCGATAGAGGATTTGCCTCTGGTTCATTGGGGCTTACAAGACAGCTTAAAACAGGCAGAAACGGCAGTAGATGAGTTTTTAGCCAACTTCCCAAATAAAGTGATTGGCCGTGCACTGCGCGTTTTAATTATGCCATTTGGTCGCGTACGTAAAGCGCCAAGTGATAAACTAGACAGCAAGGTGGCACGTATTCTACAAACGCCAAGTGCGACGCGTTCTCGTATCGGACGTGGTCAGTACTTAGAACCAACCGAACATAACCCTGTAGGTAAGATTGAGCTGGCACTGTCTGTGATCCTGCAAGCAGAACCAGTGTTCGATAAAGTCTGCAAAGCACAAGGCAAACGCCGTCCATTCTTACGCTTAGATATGGTCGCTCAAGAGGGTTTAGAGCAAGGTATAATCACTCAAGAGGAAGCCGCGCTTCTAAAAGACGCAGAACAACATCGTTTGGATACAATTAATGTCGATGACTTTGAGCCAGAGTTATTAGCCGCAAAGCCGCTTTACCCAAAGATGGAACATGTGGCATAGAACGTCGCGACGTTAACACATCACTAAAATAGCAAAACGGGAGCGTTCACAGGCTCCCGTTTTTTTGTTTGTGTTTTGCTTGTTTGTATAGAGGAGATTTACAAGGGGTCTACCGATGAAGGGGGCTTATTTCTGGACGAATCTATTCGCCTGCTCACCTAAATCCCACGCTCAGATAGTCACTACCCTAAAAATAAGAATCATTCATACATTCTAAAAATAAACTTAAGTTGTATTATTGGGGTTCCAGATTAACCAATGTCATAATATTGAGGTCCCATGATTGAGACAATCTCCCTAAACAAGGTATCTTACTGAATGTACCCCACGGCTTCAGAATTCAGAAGATTGAATTGTCTGCAAGGCAGGTAATTCCCGCTACACCAAGCATCTTTAGGCATTTGGGTTTTAAGGTATTTGGGTATATCGACAAATGGAATTGCCGAGGTTTTGTTGAGTTATGAATACCAATCAATCAGTTAAACTACAGTCATTGGTCTATCGCGATTTCCTACGTAGCTCTCTCATACCGCTATTGGTTATCGAGGTGTTATTACTCGCCTTGTATTTTGGTATCAACCTGTACATTTCCGATAAAAACCGTTCTGCGCTGATTTCTGAAGTAAAACAATCTCTCCGTGAAATCACAACCAATGAAGCACTGCGGGTCAATCAGCACCTCCAAGAAGTCACAAGACTTGCGAAGATAATGCAGTATGACCATGAATTATTTTTCAGTTCAACCCGCTGCTTTCTCCCGAATGGAAACCCAGAGTTTGCGACGCATGCAAACGGGGTTTATTACAAAGTAAACCCTGTTGGTGCGAGCGTCTATTACTCAAGCTCAACCCATATTGGTGAGAAAGAATCGCTAAAGGCTAAATGCAGCGAGTCTCTAGATCCTCTCCTTAAATCCATTGTAGATAACAATCCGTCGGTGACTCAAGCCTACCTGAATACCTGGGATAACATGAACCGGCTGTACCCATTCATGCCAGACGCTCCCGCTCAATACGGGCCTGTTCTTAACATGCAAGAATTTAACTTCTACTACGATGCGGACCAAGCGCATAATCCCAGCAGAGGAAACGTATGGACAGAGGTATATCTAGACCCTGCAGGTCAGGGATGGATGCTCTCAAACCTCGTGCCTATCTATCGGGGGGACTTCCTAGAGGGAGTCAGTGGCCTCGATGTAACGGTAGAATCATTTGTTGAAAACATCTTAAATCATAAGTACCCCTGGGAGTCAGCATCACTCGTCATTGATGCAAACGGCACGATTCTAACCATGCAAGAAGCGGCTGAACGTTTGCTCGACCTTCAGGAAGTAAAACACCACACGTATAAAAGTAGTGTCACTGGCACCGTTAAAAAACCTGACTACTTTAACCTATCGCATATCGTATCGTTCTCAGACGACGAAATTTATTTACTCAGCAACAGCAATGCGACATTAGAGATTAAAATGAACGGCATTAACTACATTGTCGATTCTCAATTAATCCCAGAAACAGGCTGGCGGGTCATCACTTTCGTGAATACCGAGTCTTTTCTTACGCCTATCACCAGCCTAAAGCAACTCTCTGACCATTTAGGTCACTTGGCTATTCTGGCGATGATCATCTTCTATGTCGTCTTTTTTATGTACCTTCATTGGAAATCCAAACGATTGGCCCAAGGCATCGCAACTCCCATTGAAGCCTTAACAGAAGCAACCAGTAAGCTGGGAAAAAACTGGAGCATGGAACGACTCGTTGAGTCACGAATCGATGAAATTCAACGGCTAAACCGAAACTTTCAAAGCCTATTTACAGAGTTAAAATCACGCACTGAAGAGTTAGTTGAATCGGCCACCAGCATCCGAGTTCAGAAAAGAGAAAAAGAACTATTAAAGAAACTTGCCCAAACAGATTCCCTGACAGGCATCCCGAATCGCCTCAAGTTAGATCAAGTTTTGCTAGAAAATCATAACAGAGCGACGAATGAGCAGTGCGCCTATGGCATATTGTTGCTGGATATTGATTACTTTAAGCAAGTGAATGATCGCTATGGGCATCACGCCGGAGATCAAGTACTTAAGGAAATATCGATAGTGCTGACTATAAAAGTTCGTGACTCTGATATCGTCGGTCGTTGGGGTGGAGAGGAGTTTTTAGTAATATGTCAGGATTCAGACATGACAACTTCGCTCGATTTGGCGGAAAGATTACGTCAGGCAATCGAAACTCACGTATTTCCTCAATGTCACTCTTTGACCATCAGTATTGGTGTCGCATCCTATCAACACGGTGATAATATTCGTAGCCTGCTCTCACGGGCAGACAAAGCGCTTTATCAAGCGAAAAGTGAAGGCCGCAATAGAACCTCTTGCTTAAATTTGGATACCTATCCACGCGATACTGATGCTTCTACACAGTTCGTAGCGCCATCACAACCACCACTTTAAAAATGGATTATACTTTACAGTAACTTACCCCTACCAATGGAAGATTGATTGGCTAGACGAATTTTTGCGCAGTGGTTTCCCGGATTAGTTCAGCTCAAGCAGTATGAAAAATCGTGGCTTGCTCACGACTTTAGAGCTGCACTTTCTGTTGTGGCGGTTGCTCTCCCCGTTGCTATCGCTTACGCACAATTAACTGGCGTGCCGGCTATCGTTGGCTTGTATTCCTGTGTATTGCCGATGCTACTTTACGCGTTGATGGGCACGTCAAGGCAACTCATTGTTGGTCCGGATGCGGCAACGTGTGCGGTCATTGCCGCTGTGGTTACGCCTCTAGCAGCGGGTGACCCAACTAAACACTGGCAGTTAGTAATGACCATGACCGCTATGACTGGTATTTGGTGTGTGCTAGCGAGCCGTTTTAAATTAGGGATTTTTGCTGACTTTCTCTCGCGCCCTATCCTACTAGGGCTACTTAACGGCGTCGCGCTCACTATTATTGTCGGCCAATTCGCAAAAGTGGTCGGCTGGCGATACGAACAGCGCTATTTACTCGAACGATTATGGGAAGCGCCACAACGTTTAGCGGATGTTCATTGGCCCACGGTGTTACTGAGTATCACGACCGTTATGGTTTATTTGCTGACGAAGCGCTACCGTCCAGCTTGGCCTGCTGCCATGCTTGCAATTTTGGTGACGACCGCTTCGGTCTGGCTGTTTAACCTTGACAGTATGGACGTAGCGATAGTCGGTATCACTCAAGGCGGGTTCCCACAGTTTCAGGCACCGCAGTTTGAATTAGGAGAAGTGCGGGAACTGGTAATGCCTGCTCTAAACCTCGCCATCGTCAGCTTTGTGAGCATGATGCTTACCGCACGCAGCTTCGCTGCTAAGAATGGTTATGACATCGACGCTAATAAGGAATTTCAAGCACTAGGGTTCGCGAACATTGCCTCCGCGTTTTCACAAGGATTCGCTATAAGTGGTGCAGACTCCCGCACTGCAGTTAACGATGCCAATGGTGGGAAATCACAACTGGTATCAATCATTGCTGCGCTGACGATTGCGCTGATTGCGGTATTTGTCTACCAACCATTGCAGTTTATCCCTATCGCATCCTTGGGGGTGGTTTTAATCATCGCTTCTCTATCACTGCTTGACCTAAAGGCGATATGGAAATTAAGGCAGCGTGATAAAGACGCCTTTTACCTTGCGGTGATTACCTTCGTTTCAGTGTTACTCATCGGTGTGATTCCCGGCATTACTTTAGCCGTGCTGTTGGGGCTGTTTCAGTTTTTACGCATCGTCATGCGCCCAAGCGACCAAATATTAGGGCTGGATGACAAAGGGACCATTCGCACCGTTGATGGCTCAGGAAAAGCATCCCCCATTCCAGGCATGATGATTTATCGCTTTAACTCACCCCTGACTTATTTTAATGCGCCGTATTTTAAGCGTCGGTTATTAGAGAACGTAGAACACACACAAGACGTGGGTTGTGTCGTTGTGGACGCAGTATCGAGTTTCACACATCTTGATTTGAGTGTGATGGCAACACTCGCCGACATTCAAAGCATATTAAAAAAACGAGGAGTCCGCTTGGTCTTGGCAGGACGAAAACGACGCTTACGGAAATGGTGTGAACTGACGGGAATCAGCACGAGTGATGGCGGCATCTTGCTGCGCGCAGACATGTATTTGGCGATCAAACTTAGTGGCTGTTATCAAAACGCCGTCGACGAAGGACAAATTCCAACTCTTAGAAAAGAGCCCGATTTGGATCAAACTCCGAAACCGATACCAGAAGTTGCTTAAGTTTATACTACTTTAGTTAAGGTTAGACTCAATACGGAACGCTTTACAAATTCCAGCGTTGTATAACGGCCTATGTTTGGTTATTATTCGAACAATATTTTTGGAATAAACATCACACCACTCATCCATTAGTTGTAGAACAGGCTTAGATGTAAACAGAACATATTAAATATGTATAACTGGGATGTGTAAATTATAAAAAGGAAAACCAGTGGCTAAAGAAGTTCATAGCTTTGTAGCAGACAGACTATCGGAAGTGGTTCATACCAAGCATCATCGCCAAAGAACGATGATATTTGCGTTGACAATGTTTGGTATTGTTTTTCTCGCTTCATTTTCAGTCTATTGCTTTTACGAAGGAAAGATATTGCTTGCATCGACCTTAGCAATATATACGGCCTTTTCGTTGCTTACCATATGGCTACTTAGAACATGGAGTACCATTGGTTTATTTTTTCTTACTGGCATCATCTATTCTTTAAGTTTGTATCTCATTTATAGTGGCGGATTCGAAGGCACTGGTCCATTGTGGGTTTATCCGTTAGCGGCAATCGGCATATTCATCAATAGCTTTAAGCATGGAATCATACTGTCGTTTCTTTTTATTGTCGTAGTCTTCCTAACGTTTGCACTTCAGCTACCCGTTTATGAATACTCTTCTGTGACATGCATCCGCTTTGTTATTACCCTTATCGCCTTAAGCGGGATGTGTCACATTTTGATTTATTTTCAATCTCAAATGGATGATTACATTCTAAAGATGCACAAAGAAGGCGTACATAAATTGGCGTATATTGACTCGCTAACTAAACTCGCTAACCGTTCAAGTTTCAATTCTATTTTGCATCACTCAAACCAGTTAACACATACTCATCGCAACGCGCTCATTTACATCGATCTAGATAATTTTAAGAGCATTAACGACAACTATGGGCATAGTTATGGTGACATCGTTTTGTCGGAGTTTGGCACTAAATTAAAGGAACTCATTCAGAGTCGGCTTGGGGATAACGTCGGCCCTTACGATGTAGCTCGCATCGGTGGTGATGAATTCGCTATTTATGTAAAGAAATACGTTGATAAGAAACATGTTGTAAGTCTCGCCGAAGAAATCATTGCATTGTTTGCCAGCACACAATTGAAGTCACTACAAGAAGTGGTTAATGATGTTAGTGCAAGCATCGGTATTGTATTTGCTGATACGAAGTCCTCAGACTTAGGAGAATGCTTAACGATAGCCGACAAAGCCATGTATCAAGCAAAGATGGCGGGTAAAGGCACAGTTAGGATAGCCAGTTAACGGCTAAACCAAACAACAAAACGGAGCCATTCGGCTCCGCTTTATGATGATGATGTTGTCTTTAACCAAGCAATCGTTACTTTTTCGGCATCGTCAGTTGCATTTCCGGTATTGCTTCTCGCTTTGCTTTAATCTTGCGCCATACAAACCAGACCAATAAACCAATCAACAATGCAATAAGATTCCCTACAGCAATAATGACAATATTGCGTTTACGTTCCGCTTCGCGCTCTGCAATGATACGCTTTTCTAACTCTATTCTGTGCTGCTCTGCTATCTCTGCTTCTTTGGCTAAACGTGCTTGCTCAATATTTACATCGTTGACGACACTGAATGTCTGTTCAGGTATCGGAAAAACAAGGGGACGCTGGGTTGCAAAGTCAGTCGCATAGATGTTGCCTTGCCATGAGTTCTTACCAAGCAATGCGTCATTACTGAGATTGAGCGTTAACGTCATCCCATCTTTTGATACCTGACCTTGGCTGTAGCTAACAAACCCATCAGGGGAGTCATGCTGAACATTCGCAGCAATTGACCCGGGTTGAATCATGCCTTGCTCGCCACTAATAATCAGTTGATGTGCTTTTTCAGGATCACGAGATTGCACAAAAGTACGGGAGATAGGACTAGGATAAACCAATACGATTTGCTCTTGAGCGCGCAAGAATACACCATTACCTGAGGTAATCCGTGCGCGGTACTTACCCGGCTCTACATCAATTGGCAGTTGAACAGTGAAGACACCATCACCCGCGTATTCATCTAAACCACGACCATCATCAGAAAATTCCCCCACTACTGTACTGAGTGGCCTCGCTTCTTTCACCAGTTCCTCTTCGTTTTCAACAAACTGAGTAAAGGTAACTCGTAGATTCACCCGGTCGAGGAAGTCTCGTAAAATGAGTGGCTTATCATTGGATGTCAGACGAGCAGTAAACTTGAGCGCCTCTCCATTGTATAACTGGCTTGGAAAGACGTCGCTGCTTAACTTTAAATGAGAAATTAAGCGGATATTGTTTTTTGGGGTGACTTTCCCTACCGCTTGCCATGGACCCGGCATTGGGGCGTCCACCGAAATAATATCGAGGGAAGGTTCCTGATACCATCGGACATTGTCATACGAACCCCACGCATAATATTTTTTACCATCCGGGCGGACTAAAACGACTGGCTGAGAACTCTTCTCACGATAAACCAAAAACGTAATTTGCTCGATAGTAGGATCGACGCGAAAACGGTTATCCAGTAAAGACATAGTCGACTCGTTCGATGCACTCACCAAACAAGTCCAAGTCGCCAATAACGTGACCAACAAAGCCCTCAGCATAGTTTCTCCTATTGACCCCAGAGGCAATCTTTCACCAGTTCCATTCTTTTCTGGTGCGCTTCTAGTTCATCGGCACTGGCACGCAAAACCTTTAGTCCTTTTCTTGTTTCGACGCGTCGGATGGTTTCCACCCCACCTTCTTGTTTGTTGGCATTAAACTCAAGACTTGTTTGCCCACCCGTCATGAACAAGTAGACGTCTGCGAGAATCTCCGCATCGAGCAAAGCCCCGTGCAATGTACGGTGAGAGTTATCAATACCGTACCTTTCACAGAGAATATCGAGGTTGTTACGCTTGCCAGGGAAGATTTTCTTCGCCATCGCGAGGGTATCGGTCACTTTACAGAAGTCGCTCGTTTTTCCGATATTTGGATCGAGCATCTCAAACTCATTGTCCATAAAGCCGGTATCGAAGGGGGCGTTATGGGCGACCAGTTCTGCGCCTTTGATGAAATCAAGAAACTCTTGATGAACACTGCGGTATTCTGGCTTATCCACCAAAAATTCATCGGTAATACCGTGTACTTCAACCGCTTCAGATTGAATTTCACGATCCGGCTTTAAGTAAACGTGGAAGTGACGTCCAGTCAGCTTCCGGTTTATGATCTCCACGGCACCGATTTCTATGATGCGATGCCCCATATAGTGTGGACCACCTTCTCGGTTCATACCCGTGGTTTCGGTATCAAGAACAACGATGCGGTTATATTCAGAATTGCTGCTGGTATTCATAAGGTTATGTATGTCAGACTATGCTTTAATAATGTTTAGGCTAATAGTACCAAAAAATATGACCAAACACGTTGAGATTTTCACTGACGGCTCCTGTTTAGGTAACCCGGGACCAGGTGGTTACGGCATCGTTTTACGCTATAAAGAGACTGAAAAAACGCTGTCAAAAGGTTTCACACTTACTACCAATAATCGCATGGAGATGTTAGCAGCGGTTGTCGCATTGCAAACTCTCAAGGAGCCATGCAAAGTCACACTGACAACTGACAGCCAATATGTTCGTCAGGGCATCACACAGTGGATTCATAACTGGAAAAAGCGTGGTTGGAAAACCGCCGATAAAAAGCCAGTTAAGAACGCGGATCTCTGGCAAGCGCTCGATCAAGAAACCGCTCGCCATCAAGTCGACTGGCACTGGGTAAAAGGTCATGCAGGACATAGAGAAAACGAAATCTGTGACGAGTTAGCCAGAACAGCCGCAGAGAACCCTACTGAAGAAGATACAGGCTATCAAACGCCATAACTCCGAAATATAAAGGTTCTCCTATTAAGTACGACTTAAAATTAAGTGCGTCCGTGCCTTTGCTTTGACGCATTCCTGATCCCAGTCCCCTCTCGATTCATCACCCCAAGTGGCGTCAACTTTTTCTTTAATCGCCAATGAGGTTTGATTGGTTTGAGAGGGTAAGTTCGCTTGCGAGCAACGATAAAGTATAAACTTCCCATCGGGGATGCCCACTCTCCTAAACTGTTTTCAAGCCAGGTCCATAGTGTTCGATACCGAGTCATTGGAAACAGAGCATAACGGTCACAATGAATCACCTGATAGTTCAATAAACCTAACCAATCTTTGACACGATTCGATGCAAACATTCGCCCACTCCATGGTAAATTATGCTTACGCCAAGGCAGTAAACTTGCCAGCCCGGTAAAACTGAATGGATTAAAACCGGTGAGAATCAAATAACCATCGTCTATCATCACCCTATCCACTTCTCGCAACAACCGGTGGGGGTCAATTGCATAATCAAGCTGATGCGCAAGTATTACGCAATCAAAACTTTTTTCAAAAAAGGGCAATTCATAACCATCTGCGATAACATTATGCGATGGATTGTGGATATCTACGTTGACTTGGTGTTGAATATTACAATTAACGCTGGTTAGCTCACAGCTCAACCCGCCCAGTTTGAGTAAATGGTAGCCGAAAAGCCTTGGGCACCACTCATCCAGTCGGGTTTGAATCGACTCAAGAACCCAAGGTCCGTTGGTCATATCTGACCACGTTGACGGGTGTGGTATCGTTTTGTTGCTGAGTGCTGGTTTCATTAACCACCTGACTAATAATGGGTGACGGAGAACGAATCGTGTTAGAGATCAAAAGCATACCCGCATTTAATGATAATTACATCTGGCTAATACAAAATAGCGATAAGCGTTGTGCTGTTGTCGATCCGGGCGACGCAAAACCCGTATTGGAGTATTTGCAAGCCAACGAGTTAACTTTAGAAGCTATCCTGATTACACACCACCACAACGATCACATTGGTGGTGTTTCAGACTTAGTTCGTGCTTTTCCGAAAGTAACAGTGGTTGGCCCGAAAGCCGAACCTATCCCAACCTTAACCACCCCAATGGAGGAAGGTGACAAGTTAGAACTATTTGGTGAAATATTTATGGTTCTCGGCTTACCAGGCCACACATTAGGTCATATCGGTTATGTAGGAGACAGCAAACTGTTTTGCGGTGACGTCCTTTTTTCAGCAGGCTGTGGACGTATTTTTGAAGGCACACCAGAACAGATGTTCGAATCGCTCAGCAAAATTGCCTCGTTACCAGAAGAGACTCAGGTATTTTGCGCTCACGAGTATACCGCCAGTAACGTTGCTTTTGCCCTTGCTGTAGAGCCTGACAATGAGCAACTACGCCAATACCGAGATGAAGTTAATCGTCTGCGCGCACGCAATATTCCTACCCTTCCCACCACTTTACGCAAAGAAAAATGGATCAACCCATTTTTGCGAACAACAAATTCAGAAGTCATCAAATCCGTTGCAAATCGTATTAAAAACAGCGACCCATGCTCAGTTTTTACCGCTTTACGTGCGTGGAAGAACGAATTTTAACCAATTTTTGCTTGTAAGTTTACAAGACCTCAGTATCATCTTGTCTGATTTTCGAGAAGCGCCACTGGCGCTTCTCTTACGTTTAGGGAGATGTAAATCTAGTTGAAGTTCTCCCACTTGCATATTGTTCCGCTCAAAAGCCACAGCTTACCCAGTGTAACGGCTTACTTATGTATCAGCCGTTGCGGGTCGCGAACAGTATTTGATAGAGGTTCGCCTCTGTCGTTAATGTTTACAAGATGTCTATTATCTCACAACTGCCACGTAGCTCAGACTGCGCGACATGCAGGAGAAGATAACAAGGCCCTAACGAGGCTGATTTCATGCGTTTGAAGTACAGTTTGGCGTTGGTGTTATTGCTTTCTGGTTGTCAAGTGACCTCTCCAGAATCAACAACAGCAACCCCAGAAACCAACAAAGCGGAGCTTGCTGCAAAACAAGCAGCGAAAGCGGAAGCTAAAACGAAGCAAACGGTGACGAAGAAAAAAATCGTCAAGTTAACGCCAAAAGTGCTTTCTCCTCAGGATCAAGAAGATGTGTGGCAACGTATTGCAATGCAACTTGAAATGGATATTCCTGACAACAAAACCGTCAACTATTACCGTACGTGGTATTTAAAGCACCCAAACCACCTTAAGGTGGTTTCTGAGCGTGCCAAGCCGTTTCTTTATATGATCACAGAACGTATAGAGGAGCGAGGCCTTCCGATGGAATTAGCACTATTGCCTGTGGTTGAAAGCTCTTTCGATGCCTTTGCCTATTCGCACGGTAGCGCGGCTGGATTGTGGCAGTTTGTGCCTGGTACCGGAAAAATGATGGGATTGGAACAGAATTACTGGTATGACGGACGCCGTGACGTTGCCGCTTCTACCGATGCTGCTTTGGATTACTTAGAGCAATTGAACAAACGTTTTGACGGCAGTTGGGAGCACGCTATCGCTGCGTACAACAGTGGCGGTGGTCGCGTGTCACGAGCAATCCGTAAAAATCGCAAGCTTGGTAAACCCATCGACTTTTTCTCACTCGACTTACCGAAAGAGACCAGCAGTTACGTGCCAAAACTTTTAGCGCTTGCTGATGTCATTGCAAATCAAGATAAATACGGCCTTCACATCCCTACTATCGACAATCAGCCAGTATTAGCAAAGGTCGATCCACAAGAACAGTTGGATTTAGCGATCGCGGCGAAATACGCGGGTATTAGTGTTAAGGAACTGCAAAGCTATAACCCGGCTTACAACCAATGGTCTACCTCACCGAATGGCCCTCATGAATTACTTATTCCTATTGAGAAGAAACAAGCGTTTTTGGCTCAAGTGGAAGAGAACCGTGGGAAAGGCATGAAAGTGGCACGCTACAAAGTTAAATCCGGCGATTCACTTGGTGTACTGGCAAGAAAATACGGCACAACAGTCAATGTCATTCGTCGTGCAAATGGCCTTTCCGGAGACAATATCCGTATCGGTCAATACCTGATGATCCCGACCTCGACTAAAGATGACTCTCAATACGCGTTGTCTGCTGATAACCGCTTGAGCAAGATCCAATCAACCGTCCGTGGTCAGTTTAAACTCACCCACGTTGTTCAATCTGGTGAAAGTTTATGGTCCATTGCGCATGACAACCATGTGTCCTATAAGTCTCTCGCCAAATGGAATGGCATGGGCCCCAAAGACACTCTTAAAAAAGGTCAAAAAATCGTTATTTGGAAACAAGCATCCAGCAAGAGCACGGTTCGCACTGTGTTCTATAGCGTTCGTTCGGGAGATACGATCAGCGCGATTGCGAGTAAGTTTAAAGTGAAAACTAACGACATCGTAAAATGGAACTCATTGCCAAAAGGTAAATACCTACAACCAGGGCAAAAGCTCAAATTGTATGTTGATGTAACCAAGGTAAGTGCATGAAACCATCAAACAACCCTCTCGTGATGTTGTTGGACATTTTTCGCTCTCCAACCTCTTGTTTTTTGGCGTTATACCAGCATGGGGGATGGGGATGGCAACCTTTCATCGTCTTGATGATCAGTCCATTCCTATTCTGGGGAGCGTACTTCTCAAATGTCGACTTTACTTGGTTAAGTAATCAGCTTGCGAATCAGTTTCAGCAAATTGACCCGCAACAAGTGGAATTGCTGGAACCCAATACCTTGATGGCGGGAGCGATCATCAATGATGTGGTAAATCGCTTTGCTTCACTCCTTTTGCTGGCGCTCTGGTTCTTTTTAGCCACCAAATCGAGCCAACAGCAATACGGATACTGGAAATGGTTTGCCGCCTCTTGTGCCATCCTATTTCCAGCGGTTTTGGGCGATATCGCTAGCTATGCCAGCTTGCTGCTTAAGTACGGCGAGGTCATGACATATGCAGCAGATCTTAACAGCTTAAACGGCCTGTTAAAGCTACCGTTGACCAATGAATGGTGTCACTTTGCCAGCTCGCTTCCTCTTTTACTGCCTTGGTACATTGTCTTGGGTTACGGTGTGGTGCTGACCTGGACGGAGTTTGAGCGCGGACAAGCGCTTGTCATCGCTAGCCTGCCATGGGTTGTATTTTATCTGGCATGGGCAGCCTACATCGTTGTCACTTAGTTACATAGTGGCTGCAGAGAAAAGCCGTATCTGGGTGTCATCTCACTGTTGCTGCAACGAAAATGACACCAACAATGGATTATGATCGGAAGCGTCGCTCTGCGGCGCTTTCGCGTTTTTAAGCACTAAGCCACGGTAAAAAACATGGTCTAAGGGCTGACCAGTAACGAACTGAGTACGATGATCTGGAACAAAGTTCGCCTCTTTTAATTCCGCTTCTTGCAATGCGAGCTTCATTGCGGCTATCCGCTCTTCACTCCAACTATTAAAGTCACCAGCAAACAGAACTGGTCCCTCGTGTTGGTTCAAAAGCACCTCTAATGTCGTAAGCTGCGACAAATACTCCTCGGTTCCTAGCGTAAAATTAATCGCATGGACATTGATGACGGCAAGTAAGTCGCCATTGCTCAAACGATATTGGCTATACAGCGCTGACTTTGGCAGCCTTAACCAAGGTTCTCTCGACGTATAAGCACACGCTTTGATAGGCAGAGCCTGAGCAATGCTGATCACACCAGCCCCACTTCCTAACGCTTTAAACGCGCTGACCTGATTGCTCATCCAATGACCATCCACTAACCACTGTTTAAACCTGTCAGTCATGCTGGCCTCTTGCAACAGCAATAGCTGTCTATCGGAAGACAGCGCGGTTAATGCACGTTGCCAGTTCGGTTTGTTCTGCTTATAAATATTCCAGATCAAAACATTTATCTCACCATTTTTATCTAGAAAGTGCGAATCATCAAATTCCATACACTGAATATTTTCAGTCACTTGACTCCCTTTCTGGGTAACAATCTGAGGATGTTCAGGTACAGTAAAGACTATTTGAAAACTTACAACAGCGGCGAACATAAGAAACGCTAACGCCAGAAAAAAACGCTTAAACATAATGCTACCTTGAAATATGTAACCTGAAACAAAAAGGGAGCCGCGGGCTCCCTTTTAGCTTAATCAATTTTTTATCTTAGCCTATAACATGACCATATAATGCTGATATTAAATCGCTTCTTCGTCTTCTTCACCAGTACGAATACGGATAACACGATCAATGTCTGTCACAAAGATTTTGCCATCGCCAATTTTACCTGTTTGCGCGGTTTGAATAATTGTCTCGACACATTTATCAGCAACGTCAGCCGTAACAACGATTTCCAGTTTTACCTTAGGTAGAAAATCGACCATGTACTCGGCACCACGGTACAACTCTGTATGCCCTTTCTGACGACCAAAACCTTTTACTTCAGAAACCGTCATCCCTGTGATACCAACATCAGCTAATGCTTCTCGAACATCATCCAATTTAAATGGCTTGATAATCGCTTCAATCTTTTTCATGTTCATCCCTTAAACTTCAGTCGTTTGCGCTTATTATCGTTTAGCGGCCCACAACATTCAATATTTCTCTCCATCAAGAACTAAATATACTCATTTTAGTAACATTTATTTGATCATTAGTCACAGAGCCTCTCGCAATTGAAAAAATCAACAACGCCTGAGGGCTAGCTATCAAAGGCTCGAATAATACGCGGCCAAATTAGCCATATCACTCTCGGAGAGGATTGAAGCCTGAACTTGCATAACCGCAGCCATTCCACCTGCTCGCTGTTTGTTTTTGTACGCTTTCATTGCATTGAGTAGGTATTGCTCATTTTGCCCTTTGAGATTAGGATAACCGGGAATCACCGCAATACCATCAGCGCCGTGGCAAGCCACACACAACCCAGACTTAGCCTTTCCGGCTTCGACATCGCCGCTGGCAAATGCGTGACCACTGAGTAGAGCCAAAGCCACCAGACTGTTCACAACCCATTTATTCGCTATCCATTTGTTCATAATTTTCCTTAGCCATTCACGATTGCTCCTGTCGTATCAATATAATCTGAGAGACTTTACAAATACTTGCGCCAGATCAGTTCACCGTCTTGTCCACTAAACGCACGATCGACAAACAGCCCTGCTACGGCTACAACTTGATCCTGATACATGAGGATTGGTGTTTGACGACGTTGCCAGCTAGGTACCTCATACTCTTGAAAGAGTTTTTTCAGTTTACGGCTATGCACGCGTGTCGTTGGGTGTGCCGATAAGCCCTCGGGGTTAAAGGTCACTCTTAAGCGTTCGGGTTGAGGCGGAAATGCAATGTTTGGCTGACTTGATGATGACGTCAACAGCAACTCTCCGAGATTATTTGGAAGCTTGAGTTCTGTATTAATTTGGATTGGACTTTGCCATCCGCTAACATCTCGACTTTCATCCACCCAATACAACTTGCCTTTGAATCGACGGACTTCCCCTGCTTTCAACTTAAGCTGTGGGTTGGCATCTTGCTGTGCTAATGCCACTTGTTGCCAAATCAACTGCAATTGAACTTGAGTAGGCATTTGAACACGCATCTTTGCGAACCACATGCGAATAAGACGCGCCCTTGCGAGATCACTATGCGCTGTCAGCTCTGCGATATCCAGGCTCATATCTGTTTGGAGAGTGCGAGCAAACGTTGCCTCAAGTAATTCATCCAGAAGAGACTCTTGTTGTGCACATAAAGTAGCACTTCGTTGAACGGCTTGATGGAGGCCTGGCCAACGTTTAGACAATTGAGGCACAATATGATGGCGCAAAAAATTACGGTCGAAACGCGTATCTTGATTACTCTCATCTTCAACCCAATCTAACTGAAGATTAGCGGCTGCAGACTCAATCTGCTCCCGTCGTATGCTCAGCAATGGGCGAACTAAAGTACCACCAGCATAAGGCATGCTTTCCGCCATAGAGGCAAGTCCTTTTGGGCCACTACCACGCTTAAGTGCCAGTAAAAATGTTTCCACTTGATCGTCGGCATGCTGACCCGTAAGCAGGAGATCGCCCTTGTGAACGTATGCAGCTAAGGCTTGATAACGTGCTTCACGGGCCTGGAGCTCGAGGCTTTCTCCAAGAGTGGTATCAATCTGCACATGCTCTACCGAACAGGCGATACCGGCTTGCTGAGCCCACAATAAGCACTTTTCGGCCCATTCATCGGCATTGTTACTTAAACCGTGATGCACATAAACCGCACGACAAGATACTGAGTGCTCATGTTGATAGCGACTTAAGAGGGCCAACAATAGGCGAGAGTCAACACCACCACTGAATGCCAATGTAATATTAGTATTCGGTTGATAATGTTGGCTTAAAACATGAACAAAGTGCTGGTAAAGCGATTCCATAATTCATCCAATCGATATAAAAAAGGGTTGGACATACATCCAACCCTTTCTATTCTAACTCGATTTCAGAAAAATTTATCCGTTATCTTGTCAGAGCTCAGCAGTAACCGTAGCTCATTAGGCGCTGGTAACGACGTTCACGCAGTGAGTCTTCATCCAACTGCTCGAGATCTTCTAGCTGGCGAAGCAAAGTGGCTTTCATGTTCTCAGCCATTTGAGCATGATCGCGGTGTGCACCGCCCAATGGCTCCTCGATGATTTCGTCGATAAGCTCAAGCTCTTTAAGACGCGGAGCGGTCAAACCCATCGCATCTGCTGCTTGTGGTGCCTTATCTGAATCACGCCACAAGATAGATGCACAACCTTCAGGAGAAATCACCGAGTAGGTTGAGTACTGAAGCATGTTCACGTAATCACCGACACCGATCGCTAGTGCACCACCAGAACCGCCTTCACCAACCACATTACAAATGACCGGTACTTTTAACCCTGACATTACTTTCAAGTTTTTCGCGATAGCCTCAGACTGACCACGCTCTTCAGCACCCACACCAGGATATGCGCCTGCCGTATCGATGAATGTAATGATAGGCATGTTGAAACGCTCAGCCATTTGCATTAAGCGCAGTGCTTTGCGGTAACCTTCCGGTTTTGGCATACCAAAATTACGTTTTACTTTTTCTTTAGTCTCGCGACCCTTTTGATGACCAATGATCATGACAGGACGACCTTCTAAACGCGCCATCCCCCCCACAATCGCTTTGTCATCAGCAAATGCACGATCGCCCGCTAATTCATCAAACTCTTCGAATGCATAGCGAATGTAGTCCAACGTGTAAGGACGTAATGGGTGACGAGCCAATTGAGCAGTTTCCCATGCACCTAGATTACTGAAGGTTTTCTTCTTCAGTTCTAGGCTTTTCTTCTCAAGCTGTTCGATTTCTTTATCTAGGTCAACCGCAGCATCACCGCCGTGGCGCGAAACGTCACGTAGGGCTTCGATTTTTGCTTCTAATTCTGCAATTGGCTTTTCAAATTCAAGAAAGTTTAGGCTCATCTATGAATCCTTGTTGACTCAGCGTCTAACACATTGCGCTGAATTTTAGTTAAATTCGAGTTCTACTTGGCTTTTACCAAGCAGCTGTTTTAAATCGTCGATTAGTGTATCACTTGGCGTTACTCGCCACTCGGTGCCCAATGTTAACCGCGCTCTGGCGTCGGCACGCTGGTAGTATACATTGACGGGTACGGTTCCGGCTTTGTGCGGCTCTAAAATACGACTGAACTGATCAAAAAATTGATCAGAGATCTGAGTTGCATCTATCGATACCGACAAGCCACGCGCGTACTTTTCACGCGCGCTGCCGAGATCCATAACTTCACGCGCCGACATTTTAAGCCCACCGTTGAAGTCATCAAAGCTGACCTGTCCAGAAATCACCAAAATTTTGTCTTTTTCTAGTAGTTCAGCGTATCTATCAAGCGCATCAGAGAACAACATCACTTCCATACGTCCACTGCGGTCATCTAGTGTCATAAGACCGATGCGAGTTCCGCGCTTGGTTGTCATCACTCGAGCAGCGATCACTAACCCTGCAACCGTTACCGACTGGTCGCGACGTGTTGGGGTCGCATCTTTAAGTCGACAACTGGTGTATTTATTAAGTTCCTTTAAATAGGCGTTAATGGGATGTCCGGTCAAATATAGGCCTAGCGTATCACGCTCGCCTTCTAACCACACCTTTTCTGGCCACGCCGGAACTTGAGTGTATTTGTGCTCCACTTCATCAGGCGCATCGGTTAACACCCCAAACATATCAGTTTGGCCAAACGCCTCAGCTTGGTGGTGTTGGCTGGCCGCTTTCACCGCGTCGTTCAAAGATGCCATCATTGCCGCCCGGTGTGGACCGAGTCTATCTAATGCACCAGCGTAGATCAGCTTTTCAATCACGCGCTTGTTCACCCGCTTTAAGTCAACACGAGCACAGAAATCAAACAGGTCTTTAAAGTACCCGCCTTTGTTCCTTGCTTCTAATATCGCATCGATTGGACCTTCACCAACCCCTTTGATGGCACCGATACCGTAAACGATGGCACCGTCTTCATCAACATTAAACCGATACAAACCTGAATTGATGTCAGGCGGTAAGACTGTGAGCTTCATGCGGAAACATTCATCCACCAACCCGACAACCTTTTCGGTGTTGTCCATATCCGCGGTCATCACCGCTGCCATGAACTCAGCAGGATAATGCGTTTTCAGCCAGAGCGTTTGATAAGACACCAATGCATATGCGGCAGAGTGCGACTTGTTAAAGCCATAACCGGCAAACTTCTCTACCAAGTCGAAGATTTTCATCGCCAACTCGCCATCAACACCGTTTTTTATCGCGCCTTCTTCAAAGATAGCACGTTGCTTGGCCATTTCTTCGGGTTTTTTCTTACCCATAGCACGACGCAGCATATCCGCACCACCGAGCGTATAGCCCGCCAGAATCTGTGCGATCTGCATGACCTGCTCTTGATACAAAATGATGCCGTAAGTCGGATCGAGTGTTTCTTTAAGAGATTCGTGTTGCCAAGTTTCATCTGGGTAGGAGATCGCTTCTCGACCATGCTTACGGTCAATGAAGTTATCTACCATGCCAGATTGCAAAGGCCCCGGGCGAAACAATGCCACCAGTGCGATGATGTCTTCAAAACAGTCGGGCTGAAGGCGCTTGATCAGTTCTTTCATACCCCGTGATTCCAGCTGGAATACCGCGGTCGTTTCTGAGTTTTGCAGCAAACGGAACGAGGCGGGATCTTCCAGAGGTATCGATTCGATACGAACGGGATCTTTTCCTTCACGTTCCAAACGTGGGTTGATCAGGCCAAGTGCCCAGTCAATGATGGTCAGTGTACGTAAGCCCAAGAAGTCAAACTTTACCAATCCCGCCGTTTCGACATCATTTTTATCAAACTGGGTGACTGGAAAGTGCCCTTCTGCATCGGCATAAATTGGTGCAAAGTCGGTAATAGTAGTGGGCGAAATAACCACACCACCCGCGTGCTTACCAGCATTTCGCGTACAACCTTCCAAAATATGGCACATGTCGATGAGTTCTTTGACCTCCTCATCGGCTTCATAAAGCTCTGGCAGCGCAGGTTCGGCTTTGAAGGCCTTATCCAGCGTCATGCCCGGATCGGGCGGAATCAACTTAGAAATACGGTCAACAAAGCCAAACGGATGCCCAAGCACACGACCTACGTCTCGTATAACCGCTTTTGCCGCCATGGTACCAAAGGTGATAATCTGTGATACCGCATCACGACCATACATCTCGGCAACGTGGTCAATCACTCGGTCACGTTTATCCATACAGAAATCGACGTCGAAGTCGGGCATGGAAACACGCTCAGGGTTCAAGAAACGTTCGAACAGCAAATCGTATTCAAGCGGATCGAGATCGGTGATTTTAAGCGCATAAGCCACCAACGAACCCGCACCCGAACCACGACCTGGACCAACCGGAATATCGTTGTCTTTCGACCACTGGATAAACTCCATTACGATCAAGAAGTAGCCGGGAAACCCCATTTGGTTGATAACGTCCAGCTCGATTTGAAGACGTTCGTCATATTCTGGACGGCGCTGCTTACGCTCTTCTTCATTAGGGAACAAAAACTCTAAACGCTCTTCCAGCCCTTCTCGCGATTTCATGACCAAAAATTCGGTCTCTTTCATCCCTTCGGTTGGGAAGGCTGGCAGGAAGTATTCGCCAAGGCGCACTGTGACATTACAGCGCTTAGCGATTTCGACACTATTTTCCAACGCTTCCGGTATATCCGCAAACAGCTCACACATCTCCTCTTCGGTACGGAGATATTGCTGTGGACTGTAGTTTTTTGGCCTGCGTGGGTCTTCTAACGTGTAACCATCGTGGATTGCGACACGGATTTCATGCGCATCAAACAGATCGGCGCTAAGAAACACCACTTCGTTGGTCGCAACAACTGGCAGATCTTTTTGTTCAGCCAACTCGACTGCAAAATGGAGATAGGTTTCCTCATCTGGACGGCCAGTACGAGTCAACTCCAAATAGAATCGATCTGGAAAGTACTGCTGGTAAAAATCGACACAGTTTTCGACGATCTTGTTGTTGCCTTTGAGCAATCCACGTCCGATTTCACCGCTTTTGCCCCCAGACAAGACAATCAAGCCTTCGGACATTTCTCCTAACCATGATTTGTCAATCACAGGATGATGTTGGATATGACCGCGCAAATAGGCTTTCGAAATAAGTAACGTCAGGTTTTTATAACCGACATTATCTGCTGCTAGCAAAGTCAACTGCGTAAGTTCTTCACCGAACTCATCAGATTGCATTTTAAAATCGGCACCGATGATAGGCTTAACACCGCAACCATGTGCGTTGCCATAGAACTTGACCAAGCCACACAAGTTGGTGAAATCAGTCAACGCCATCGCTGGCATACCGAGCTCAGCGACTTTCTTAACTAACGGTGGAACTTTACTGATACCATCCACCATCGAGTAATCACTGTGAATACGAAGGTGGATGAACTTGGGATCTGACATTAACAGTACCGTTGTAACTCTACTTTGTTTGGAAGTTTAACCTACTAGGCTATGGTTGATAACTGCCATCGCCGCTATTTCTCTTATTCTATGCCAAGCGCTTTCTTTACTGGCTTAAAGCTCTTGCGATGTTCACTGATCACGCCATGCTGCTCTATCGCCTCAAAGTGCGCTTTGGTTGGGTAACCTTTGTGTTTAGCAAAACCAAATTGTGGATATTGTTTGTCGAGCTCTTCCATCTCTTGATCGCGCACCACTTTCGCGATGATTGACGCCGCGCTGATCTCAGCGACCCGTAAATCCCCTTTGACGACAGCTTGTGCATCCATGTCAAGTACAGGACAACGATTGCCGTCAATCAATACTAAGTCAGGGTCCACATTCAGACCTGCGACAGCCCGCTGCATTGCGACCATCGTTGCTTGGAGAATATTTAACTCATCGATTTCTTGTGGCGAACATCGGCCCACAGCCCACGCCAACGCTTTCTCTTTGATCTCAGGGAGCAATGCCATCCGCTTTTTCTCACTGAGTTTTTTAGAGTCGTTCAAGCCCTCGATGGGATTATTCGGATCAAGAATCACGGCTGCAGTGACGACATCGCCAACGAGCGGTCCACGCCCTACTTCATCGACACCTGCAATGCGCTGATAACCTTGCGGATATTCAAACAGCGGTAACTCAACTTTTGCTTTCGTGGTCTTTGCGGCTTTTGATGCTTGGGTTTTCACAACCATGATGTCTCTATTTCTCTATCAGTGTTAATACGGCCTGAGCGGCTTGTTGATCGGCGTCTTTGCGAATCCAGTGATGCATTTCTGTAAACTTGCTTATCATCTCATGGTTATCACTTTCCAATAAACGCGAGACTTCACCAAATAAATTCTCTGGTGTGCAATCATCTTGTAGGTATTCTTTGACCAACGCTTCATCGGCAAGAATGTTCGGCAGCGACACGTATTTTGTCTTGAGCAAGCGTTTGGCTAAGAAGGCAGTCAAAGCGTTAACCCGATACCCCACGACCATTGGACGTTTAAGCAGCATACATTCCAATGCAACCGTACCAGAAGCTAACATCACAACATCCGAGGCGGTAATCACATTTCGGGCAGTATCATCAACCAGCTTAAAGTCGAGATCCGGGGCATACTCCTTCCAAGCTTGTTCAAATTGTTCACGCCGTTTTTGGTTAACCAGAGCCACAACAAAACCCAAATCAGGGTATTTTTGATGCAATAGCTTGCAGGTTTCAATAAACGGTTGCGAGAGCATTTTTAATTCACTCCCGCGACTGCCAGGAAGAACCGCTAACCATCTTTTATTTGGCGCTAAACCGAGTAATTCCCGGGCAGGAGCCTGCTCAGACAGCATGGGGATCGCATCTGCCAAAGTATGTCCGACAAACTCACAAGGCACATTAAATTTGTCATAAAATGCTTTTTCGAACGGAAGAAAAGCGAGAACCAAATTCGTCGCGGCTTCAATTTTAAAAATTCTCTTCTGACGCCAAGCCCAAACAGATGGACTTACGTAATGGACCGTTTTAATTCCGGCCTGCTTAAGATCAAGCTCAAGTCGTAAATTGAAATCCGGCGCATCAATACCGACAAACACATCGGGCGGGTTTTGAGTGAAGTATTTCACGAGTTCGGCTTTCACTTTCAATAGCCTTGGCAGCCTACCGAGCACTTCCACTAGTCCCATCACCGCGAGCTCTTCCATATCAAAGAGTGACTCACAACCCTGAGCTATCATTTTCGGCCCACCAATGCCGACAAACTCCGCGTTAGGGTATTTCTCTTTTACCGCTTTGATGAAGCCTTCGCCAAGCGTATCTCCAGAGAGTTCTCCAGCAATGATGCCGATGCGTAATGGTTTATTCATTTGATTCGTCCTATCCATAAAACACAAAAAGATCGCAGCCCGGTAGAGGGCGCGATCTTTTCCACTTAATTGATCATCACTTGTATATTAACGAATGATGCCACGTTCCGTGGTTTCTAGAATATCAGTGAAGCGTTTTACAGCCGGCCACTCTTGCGCCATTTCAGCAAGAATTGGTTTCACTTCTTCTAACGTCTTACCAGAGCGGTAGATTTCTTTGTAGGCTTTTTGTAGCGCTCGAATCTCTGGTTTTTCAAAACCATTTCGTTTTAAACCAACAAGGTTCAAACCAAACGGTGTGGCATGGTTACCTTGTGCGAGCACATAAGCAGGCACATCCTGAACCACAGCAGAACAGCCACCGACGTACGCATATGCTCCAACGGTACAAAATGGATGGATAGCAGAAAGCGCCATCACACCGGCATGGTCATCAACGGTTACGTGACCACCAAGAATAGCGTTGTTACCGATATGAGTATGGTTACCAACAACGACGTCATGAGCTACGTGAGCATTCACACACAGTAAATTGTCATCACCAATAACCGTTGTCGCTTTGTCCTGAACCGTACCACGGTGTATTTGCACTGCTTCACGAATAACGTTTCGATCACCAATAACGACCGTTGTGTCTTCACCACCGTACTTTTTATCTTGGTTCTCTTCACCAATGACAGCATGTGGGAAAATACGGTTGTCTTTGCCGATCTTAGTATGGCCTTTAATCACAACGTGAGACATGACTTCAGTACCTTCACCAATTTCCACCGTAGAGGTGATATAGGTAAATGGTCCAACAGTCACATTAGCGCCAATTTTAGCGCCATCTTCAACCACCGCTGCCGGGTGGATTTGGGCGGTTTCATGTATCATATTAAAACTCTCGACGAGCACACTTCAACTCAGCTGAACATACAACTTCACCGTCAACTTTTGCTACACCACTAAATGCAGCAATCCCACGGCGCTCTTTTAGAAATTCCACTTCAATGACCATTTGATCACCAGGCACGACTGGTTTGCGGAATTTAGCACCATCGACACTTGCAAAGTAATACAGTTCGTTCTCAGTTGGCGCACCAAATGATTTAAATGCTAGGAGGCCGGTTGCCTGTGCCATTGCTTCCAGAATCAAAACACCAGGGAAAACCGGTAATTGAGGAAAGTGACCAGTGAACTGAGGTTCGTTAACCGACACATTTTTAATGGCATGAAGGAACTTCTCTTCTTGGAAGTCAATCACTCGGTCGATCAATAAGAATGGGTAGCGATGAGGGAGTAGCTCTCGGATCTCAGAGATGTTCATCGTTTTCTTTTCAGTAGTCAAAGTCGTCTTCCTATATCAATACTTACAACCAAATAAGGTGACACCATATTAGCAAAGTATAACTAGCAAGGTGTATACCAACTTGGCAAAGAATATATTATTAGCTTGTCATTATAGAAGAAAAAGACCCGCATTTCGCGAGTCTTTATAAAAAACCTGAGATTGAGGAATTAAGATTCCTCTTTAGGTTCCAGTTGTTTCTCAACCGCTTTAAGGCGCTTATTCATCTCATCGATACGATGAACTCGAGTCGCGGTTTTACGCCACTCTCGGTTCGGTTGTAACGGTATGCCTGATGAATAAAGGCCTTTTTCTTCGACACTGCGCATCACCATACTCATGCCAGTGATCGCCACACCATCCGCGATGGTGATATGACCATTCAGTACCGAAGCGCCGCCGATCTGACAGTATTTACCAATTTTAGTACTGCCAGCGACAATAGTACCACCTGGCATCACTGTACCATATCCGATCTGCACGTTATGACCGATTTGTAACTGGTTATCTAAGATGACGTTGTCTTCGATGATGGTGTCTTCTAAAGCACCACGGTCAATCGTCGTACATGCACCAATCTCAACACGGTTCCCGATACGGACAGAGCCCAGTTGAGGAATTTTAACCCACTCACCGTTGTCGTTTGCATAACCGAAACCATCAGAACCGATCACCGCACCCGATTGAACTAAGCAATCAGAGCCTAGGGAGACTTCGTGATAAACAGTAACATTAGCCCAGAGCTTAGTATTGTTACCGAGCTTAGCGTTCTTACCGATAAAACAACCCGCACCAATGATGACATCGTCACCCAGCTCGACGCCAGTTTCGATCACAGCATTAGCACCGATTGAAACGTTTTGACCGATTTTTACGTCAGCGGCGATGACCGCACTTGGCGCAATATCAGTTGCAGGTTTTGGCGTGGTATCCATTGCCTGAACCGCACGAGCAAAAGCAACATAAGGGTCAGAAACAACCAACGCATTACCAACGCACTGCTCTTTATGCTCAGCTTTTACCATTACAACGGTTGCTTTACACTCAGATAAGTGCTTGGCATATTTTGGGTTAGACAAGAAAGTGACATCACCTTCCTGTGCTTTATCCATCGGGGCAACACGGTTAACAACGAGAGACTCGTCACCAAATAGATCACCGCCAGTAATTGTTGCCAACTCGGCTAATGTTAATGTATTCATAACGTCTTATTTTAGAGCTTTAATTACGTCTTCAGAGATATTGTACTGTGGTTTACCGTACTGTAGTGCTGAGATGTCAATGACAAGGTCGTAGCCTTTGCTCTTAGCGACTTTTTCTACTGCAGTTTGAATCGTTTTAAATAGTTTCGCTTTTTCTTCAGCTTCGCGACGAGCACTTGCTTTGTCTAGTGCTTGTGCTTTCACTTTGTATTCACTGTCGAGTTTTGCGATATCAATACGCAGTTTTTCAATTTGATCTTGACCTAGAAGCTCGCCATCACGCTGTAGCTTTTCAATTTTCGTTTTCGCTTGCGCTTGAATCGATTTCAGCTCATCGGCTTTACCCTTGAAGTCTTTCTGCATTTTTTGCACAACAACTTCACGCTGAGGAAGCGCTTGAAAAACTTGAGCTGTGTTTACATAAGCAATTTTTTGTGCCGCTTCTGCAGCGTTTGCAAACATTGACGAGCTCAGTACAAGAAGGCCAATTCCAGCCGCTTTGATCATTTTATTCAAAATATTTTCCTCTTTAGAAGGTTCTACCGATAGTGAATGTGAAGAATTCTTCGTCATCGCCATCATATTTCTTAACTGGTTTCGCTAGTGAGAATACTAGTGGCCCCATAGGAGACATCCATTGCAACGCCGCGCCATATGAAGAGCGGAAATTGGTTGGATCTGAGTAATCGTAATAATACTTGTCGCCGTACTCTGCACCTGCGTCACGGTAATCAAACTCGGTATCCCAGACACTTGCCATATCAAAGAAGATACTGGTACGAATTTGACTGCGTGCTTCGTCTGATGCAAATGGCGTTGGCACGATAAGTTCCAGACTTGCCAATGCAACAGCGTTACCACCGACCGAATCTTCGGTTGCGGTATCTGCACCATTGTTTGAGCCTGAGTAGTCACGATACACCGCTCGAGGACCTACCGAGTTGGAACCGAAACCACGCAGGGTTGTAAAGCCACCCGCGTAATAGTTTTCGTAGAATGGGAACAAGTTATCGTTACCATCTGTTTGACCATAACCATTACCGTAACCCAAGCGCCCACGGAACAGGAGCGTAAACTCATGCTTTTCTGTCAGCGGCATGTATTGACGAACATCATACTGAAGTTTGAAGTACTGAACGTCAGAGCCAGGTACGGTCATTTTATAAAACGCACGTTGGTGGTTACCCGCTGTCGGGAAGTAACCACGGTTTAGGTTGTTGCGTGTCCAAGAAATATTGATATCAAAATCATTGGTGTTTAATGCACCTGAGGAATCAATATTGTCCGCCTGAGCCTGCAAGAATTGCTCTACCTGTAAGTAAGGCGATAAGTTACCAATCTTGTTGTGAGTATAGCCGACACCAAATTCAAAACGATTGAGCTCATCAAATGGGAAACCCCACGTTAGGCTCGCACCATAACTTTCGTTGGTATAGTCAACGATACCCGCTTCTGACGCTTCAAATTCGTTGTAAAAGACTTTACCACCCAAGCTCACACCATCTAGGTTCCAGTATGGGTCACGATAATCTAAACTCACGTTCTTTTGATAGTCGTTCATCATTGCGTTAATACCAACGCGATTACCACTACCTAAGAAGTTGTCTTGTTGCAAACCGACCTGGAAGCTCACGCCTGATTCTGTACCGTAACCGACACCGAAGTTCACACTGCCTGAGTTGGCTTCTTTAACTGAGTAAACAAGATCGACCTGGTCGTCACTGCCCGGTACGCGAACCGTCTGAACATCGACTTTTTCAAAGTATCCAAGACGGTTTAGACGAGTTTTACCCGTTTCAATCGACTTCGAATTCAACCAGCTTCCTTCCATCTGACGCATTTCACGACGGAGGACTTCATCTTTTGTCGAGTTATTGCCAGTAAAGCGAATATCACGAACATAGATTCGATTGCCTGGGTCCACATTCACAACGAGAGAGACTTCTTTGTTAGTATCATCAAACTCAGGGATGGTATTCACTTTCGGGTAAGCATAGCCAGCTTCACCTAGCTCACGCTTGATCCCCTCTTCCATCGAGGTGACCAGAGAACCGTTGTAAGTTTCCGCATTTTTGAAAGGCACCATGGCTTTAAAATCGGCGTCTTTACCGATCAGATCCCCACGAAACTTGACATCTTTAACGGTGTAAACGTCACCTTCATCAATGCCAAGAGTGACGTACACACCTTTCTTATCAGGAGAAATGGCAACGTGCGTTGACTCGACATTAAACTTTAAGTATCCACGATCTAGGTAGAAGGATTTCAATGATTCAATATCCGCAGCAAGAACTTGCTTTTGATATTTTTCATCAGCTAGGAAGTTCCACCAAGGCACATCAACATTCAAATTAAAGCGGGATAGCAGCTCTTCGTCTGAAAAAGCCTCATTGCCCACAAAGTTGATTTGCTGAATCTTAGCAGACACGCCTTCGGTAAATACGAACTTCAGATCAGAACGATTACGCGGCAACGGCGTAACCACCGCTTTCACTGTTGCGTTGTACTTACCTACACTGTAGTAGAAGTCTTCCAAGCCTTTTTCGATGTTACTCAGCGTAGTACGGTCGAGCGCTTCACCTTCACGAACACCTGATGCGTTCAGGTTTTCTTTCAGCTGCTCTTCCTTAATCGCTTTGTTACCCGAGAAGGAAATGCTAGCGATGGTTGGACGCTCTTTAACCTGAACAACCAACACATCTCCGTTACGCAGTACTTTTACATCTTCAAAGTTTCCAGATGCATAAAGCGCTCGGATAATCTCTGAAACATCACCTTGATCAATGCTATCACCAACACGTACCGGCATTTTCAATAATGCAGCACCCAGTGCGACGCGTTGCAATCCATTGATCTGAATATCTTGAACTACGAAGTTCTGTGCTCCATTTGCAGACACACTGGTCGCCAGTAAACTTGCAAATAGAATTCGCTTAATCGCCATATTTGTTTTAATTATTCCTTGCTACTGCTGTTGTCTCTGAACTATCACAGACGAGTAAAATCGTTAAATAGCGCTAACGCCATGAGCGAGAAGATGATCGCACCGCCAATGCGGAATCCCATTTCCTGTATTTTTTCAGGAACTGGGCGTCGAATAATGGCTTCAATTGCAAAAAACAACAAATGACCGCCATCCAACATTGGTAAAGGAACGAGATTAATAATCCCTAGGTTAACACTAATCAAAGCGAGAAAACCTAAAAAATAAACCAGACCGTAATCTGCGGTTGCCCCGGCACCTTTAGCAATTGAAATAGGACCGCTTAAATTATTTAGCCCTACATCTCCGACAATCAGCTTCTTAAGCATACTGATTGTTAAGCCAATCACTTGACCGGTTTTGTCCATCGCTTTACCAATGGATTCGAATACACCAAACTGCAACTCAAAGCGATAACTTTCAGGCCATTCTGCGACCTCTGGGGCGATACCCGCGAATCCAATTATCTCTTTGTTAGCTAGCTCACGGCTATCAGGCGTCAGGGTCAAAGATTGATGATAACCTTCACGCAAAACCGTTATTTCCATCGGTGTATTTGGGTTTGAACGAACCGCATCAACCACTTGTTGCCAATCACTGATTGTTGCGCCATTTATCGCAACAATTTCGTCTCCAGGTAAAATACCGGCTTTCTCTGCCGCACCACCCTCAGTCACCTGCTGTATCGAGTTATAGATCTCTGGAGTATACGGTGTAAACCCTAATGAGTGCATCGCAGACTCGGTCTCCGGATCAAACTGCCAATCACGCAGGTCAAGCGTTTTTGTTACGTCGGAGCCGATCTCATCATTGGATGCGACAGTAACCGTCATCAAATCATCACCAATATGAGAAATCAATCCCATATTAACTGATTCCCAATCCGGAGTTTTGATACCTGCAATCGCTTTTAGTTCCATTCCAGATTCAATTCCGGCTTCTGCAACGATCGAATTGGGCGTTATTTGACCAACAACAGGCTTAACCGCGGGTACGCCAATAAGAAACACTAACCAGTAAGCAAAAATTGCGAAGAGGAAATTAAAAATAGGACCCGCTGCAACAATAGACGTTCGTTTCCATAGCGGCTTATGATCGAAGGCCAAATGTTTTTCATTTTCCGGCACATCGTCAACACGGCTATCGAGCATTTTAACGTAGCCACCTAACGGGATCATCGAAACACTATATTCAGTTCCGTCTTTACCTTGCTTACTCCAAATTGACTTTCCAAAGCCAATCGAAAACTTTTCAACTTTGACGCCGCAACGGCGAGCAACCCAAAAGTGGCCGAACTCGTGCACAGCGACCAAAATACCCAGCGCAACGATAAAAGAAACAAGATTCCATAAAATACCAGTCATTAGCGTCGCTCACGTTTAGTTTCTAAGACAATAAATAGTTTCTAGGGCAATAGTTCGTGCCATTCTATCTAGCTCAAGCAAGCTTTCCAAGCTATTCACATTCTCACCTTTGCAGCTTGCACTCATTTTGTTCAAAACTGACTCATTGATACGTCCAATATCAGTAAATTTAATCTGATTGTTAAGAAATGCATCAACCGCCATTTCATTGGCCGCATTGAGAGCCGTTGTCGCATGTTGCCCTTCATAACACGCATCAATGGCTAATTTTAAGCATGGATAACGCGCGAAGTCAGGCTGTAAAAAAGTCAGTTCACCAACTTGTGTAAAATCTAGTGGCTTTACACCAGCATCGACTCGGGATGGGTAAGACATCGTCAATGCAATTGGCGTTGCCATATCAGGCTCGCCCATTTGAGCTAAGACGGAACCATCACGATACTGAACCATGGAATGAATAACAGATTGTGGATGAATGATCACTTTAAGCTGCTCTCGAGCTGCATTAAACAACCATTTCGCTTCTATGTACTCCAATCCCTTATTCATCATCGTTGCTGAATCAACCGAAATCTTTGGTCCCATTGACCAGTTAGGATGAGCAATCGCTTGTGCAGGAGTCACATGCTCCAGTTCTGAGATGTCACTGTAACGAAACGGGCCACCAGACCCCGTCAACAAAATATGAGAAACACCGTGCTGCTCAAGACTGCCATGACCTAAACTGGTCTGAATCTGCTCTGGTAGACACTGAAAAATAGCATTGTGCTCACTATCAACGGGAAGTAATTCTGCGCCATATTTTTCTACAGCATCAATAAATAGTTGACCAGACATAACCAAGGCTTCTTTGTTGGCCAAAAGCACACGCTTACCAGATTTGACCGCCGCCATCGTTGGTAACAAACCTGCTGCACCGACAATCGCAGCCATAACGCTGTCGACCTCTTGCAAAGAAGCAACATGACAAAGCGCATCAACGCCTCCTAACACTTCTGTCTTCGGCGAGATGCTGGCAAGTTCAGACTTCAATACCAGAGCGGCTTGCTTGTCAGCCATCACCGCATACTGAGGTTGCCATCTTTGGCACAATGCGACCATTTTTTTAACGTTCGTGCTCGCTGCGAGCGCAACGACAGAAAACCGCTCCGGATTTTGTTCGACTACTTTAAGTGTGCTCGCACCAATTGAGCCAGTTGCACCGAGAATCGTTAACTTTTGCATGTTGTTAGACCGTTAGAAAGACACAGGAGCGGTGAATCCGCTCCTGATAAATTAGAACACGTAGTATAGAAGAGCAAAGACTGGAAATGCTGCGGTTAAACTGTCGATACGATCGAGCACGCCGCCATGACCGGGGATAATGTTACTGCTGTCTTTTATACCTGACGCGCGTTTGAACATACTCTCGACCAAATCGCCAAGCACCGAAATGACAACGGTGACAAACGTAATAAACACCATATGTACAGGGCTTGTAAATTGGATATCAAACCAACACGCAAATCCCCAGCCCACAATCAGTGCGGTAATAATACCACCAACCAAGCCTTCAATGGTTTTGTTGGGGCTGACATTTGGCGCCATTTTACGTTTACCTAAACTCTTGCCAGTAAAGTATGCGCCACTGTCAGCGGCCCAAACTAACAAACATACGTACAACACCAGTTTCGCACCATAATAAGGTTCTACGCCGATATCTGATGCTCTTAATATGATCACGCTCCAAAGGAATGGTAGCAGGGTTAAAAAACCAAATAGGTGTCGCAGTACCCGACTGTTCTGCCAAACCGTGGCATTTTTAGGATAGGTAATCGCCATTAAGCTCGCGATTATCCACCAGCCAAAACCCAAAGACAGCATCACATAATGTGGCAACGCGAGGTGATTGAGGCTATTTACATCCGGCGAGATGTACACGAAACTGAGTCCCGTAGCCACAAGCGCTGGGACAAGAGCAAAAAGACGAGAAGTACTTCCAGTGAACTGGGTCCACTCCCAAAACCCAATGAACGTTATCGCAGTCAGTGCGATAACAAATCCCATTAGCGGTAATTTAAAAATGCCTAAAATAACCAAGGGAGCTAAAATTAGTGCCGTTATTATTCTTTGTTTCAAACTAACTAGTCCTTATTGAGCAGCCATCAGTGCCTTAATTTGTTCACCAGTACAGCCAAAACGACGTTCACGGTTAATAAACCAGGTGACCGCTTCAACAAGACTGTCTTCATCAAATTCAGGCCAGTACTCTTCCGTAAAGTACATTTCAGCATAAGCCATTTGCCACAACATAAAATTGCTGATACGGCACTCACCACTGGTGCGAATCAATAAATCCACTTCCGGTAAGTCTGCCATAGTCAAATGCTCAGTGATTAACTGCTCATTGATATCTTCTACACGAATTTCACCGTTACGAGCTTTGGTCGCCAGCGTTTTCACTGCTTCTGTGATGTCCCATTTGCCACCATAATTGGCCGCAATGTTAATCACCATACCAGTATTGTTTGCCGTTAGCTTTTCTGCCTCAAAAATTTTATTTTGTAAGCGCTCACTAAACCGGCCAGTATCGCCAATGACTCGTAATTGTAAGTTGTTTCTGTGTAGTTTCTTTACTTCACTCGACAGGACTGAGATAAACAGTTCCATCAAAAGACCAACTTCTTCCTCTGGGCGACGCCAGTTCTCACTACTAAAAGCAAATAGCGTCATGGCTTTAATACCAAGTTTTGAAGCTGCGGCTACTGTTTTGCGAACCGCATTGACGCCTTTTTTATGGCCAAATACGCGAGGTTTTCCTTTGGACTTCGCCCAACGACCATTACCGTCCATTATGATGGCGATATGCTTAGGGAGGGAATCAGAGAAGGATTGAGAATTTTGCATAGGGAGTTAAATGAGTTCCATCAGTTGGACAGATTAACATAAAAAAACGCTGAGCTGCGAGCACAGCGTTTTCCAACAGTGATGTAGGTGGGAGTATTAAACTTCCATCAACTCTTTTTCTTTTGCAGCAAGAACTTCGTCGATCTTCTTAACTGCAACGTCAGTCAGTTTTTGAATTTCTTCTTGCGCTTTACGATCTTCATCTTCAGAAATTTCTTTGTCTTTCAACAGCGCTTTAAGATCGTTGTTTGCATCACGACGGATATTACGCACAGCAACACGACCGCCTTCCGCTTCACCACGTACAATCTTAACGAGATCTTTACGACGTTCTTCGGTTAGCGGTGGTAGAGGAACACGAATAATGGTGCCAGCAGACATTGGGTTTAGACCAAGATCTGACATCATGATCGCTTTTTCCACTTTTTGCGTCAGCTCTTTGTCGAAAACTGTGATTGCAAGAGTGCGTGCATCTTCTGCAACAACGTTTGCAACTTGATTTAGTGGAGTTGCAGCACCGTAGTACTCGACAGAAATACCTGACAATAGGCTTGGGTGTGCACGACCTGTACGAACTTTAGAAAGGTTGTTCTTTAGCGATTCTACGCTTTTGTCCATGCGCTCTTGCGCGTCTTTTTTGATTTCGTTAATCACGGTTTCACCTTAAAAATGTCATCTTTCCTAAAGAAAGGCTTATACCAATCACCTTAAAATAAGTGATCAGATATAGCGTAGGACAAATGCTTGAAAACAAGGCACAGATTTTGGAAAAGTAGTGACACTTATCATCCAAAATTGTAACGCAGTTATCGAGTATTTTAACAAGCTAGAATGAGCAGTTATTTACTACGATTAGTATTATAGGGTTGAGCAAGACTCAACGCCACCCAACATAACTGAGCAGCGTATCGTATTATGCGTCAGCGTTGATCAGCGTACCTTCAACTTCACCCATTACCACGCGGCGTAATGCACCTGGCTTATTCATGTTAAATACACGGATAGGCATTTTATGATCTCGAGCAAGAGTAAACGCTGCCAAATCCATCACTTTTAGCTCTTTATCCAGAACTTCAGCGTAAGATAGCTTATCATACAGTTCTGCGTCTGGGTTTGCTACTGGGTCAGCAGTAAATACACCATCAACTTTCGTTGCTTTTAGCACGATATCTGCTTCAATTTCGATACCACGCAGACATGCCGCAGAGTCCGTGGTAAAGAATGGGTTACCAGTACCCGCAGAGAAGATAACTACGCGGCCTTGACGTAGCTCACGAATCGCATCCGCCCAATTGTAGTCGTCACACACGCCTTTTAGCGGAATGGCAGACATAACACGAGCATTAACATAAGCACGGTGAAGCGCATCACGCATAGCTAGGCCATTCATAACCGTAGCAAGCATGCCCATATGGTCACCCACGACACGGTTCATACCTGCTTCTGCAAGGCCTGCACCACGGAACAAGTTACCACCACCGATAACTACACCAACCTGAACACCCAGTTCAACCAGTTCTTTCACTTCTTGCGCCATACGGTCAAGAACCGCAGGATCGATACCAAAACCGTCTTCACCTTGAAGAGCTTCACCACTTAGTTTTAATAAAATACGTTGATACGCTGGCTTAGGGTTCGTAGTCATGGAGTTTACCTTCCAAAGAGAGTTGTTGATTAACAGTCATGAATAAACACAGTTACAATAAACACAGTCACGCTGAATCCATTCATCACGGTTAATCGATTACTTATTGGTCATAAAAAGACCGCAGCCTTGGCTACGGTCTTAACTTTATGCAATCTCTAAGGATTAACCTTTTTGAGCTGCAGCAACTTCTTCAGCGAAGCTCATTTCTTCTTTCTTCTCGATACCTTCGCCTACTTCTAGACGAACGAACGTAGAAACTGAAGCGCCTTTTTCTTTCAGCATTTCGCCAACAGATTTCTTAGGCTCCATGATGAACGCTTGACCTGTTAGAGAGATTTCGCCAGTGAATTTCTTCATGCGGCCAACAACCATCTTCTCTGCGATTTCAGCAGGCTTGCCTTCGTTCATTGCGATTTCAACTTGAACCGCTTTCTCTTTTTCAACTACGTCAGCTGGTACGTCTTCTGGGTTAACGTACTCTGGCTTAGAAGCAGCAACGTGCATTGCAACGTGCTTAAGCGTTTCTGCATCGCCTTCGCCAGCAACAACAACACCGATTTTCTCACCGTGACGGTAAGAAGCAAGAGCAGTACCTTCAACGTACTGTACACGACGAATGTTGATGTTCTCACCGATTTTAGCAACTAGTGCTACGCGAGTGTCTTCAAATTGAGCTTGTAGCTCTTCAACTGATGCTTTTGAAGCTAGCGCTGCAACAGCAACTTCTTCAGCGAAAGCAGTGAAGTTACCGTCTTTAGCAACGAAGTCAGTTTGGCAGTTAACTTCAAGAAGAACAGCAACGCCGTTTTCTTCTTTGATGATGATTGCGCCTTCAGCTGCAACGTTACCAGCTTTTTTAGCTGCTTTCGCTGCGCCTGATTTACGCATGTTTTCAATTGCTAGTTCGATGTCTGCGTTTGCTTCTACAAGCGCTTTCTTACATTCCATCATGCCAGCGCCAGTACGCTCGCGAAGTTCTTTAACTAGAGCAGCAGTTACAGTTGCCATTCTGTCTTCCTCGTTTGATTCGAAATAAGGTAAAAAACAGGGGCCTAACATTGTCGGCCCCCATTACTAACTATAACTTAGTTTATGCTACACAAAGGTTGCATGTAGACTAAGTGTGACTTAGAGCCGCTATTATTCAGCTTCTACGAAACCGTCTTTTTCAGCAACTGCAGCTACGTCTTTGTTACGACCTTCAGATACCGCTGCACCAGCAGCGTTTAGGTATAGCTGTACTGCGCGGATAGCGTCGTCGTTACCTGGGATGATGTAGTCAACGCCGTCTGGGTTAGAGTTAGTATCTACCACAGCGTATACTGGAATACCTAGGTTGTTCGCTTCTTTAATCGCGATGTGTTCGTGATCTGCATCAATTACGAATAGAGCGTCTGGTAGGCCGCCCATATCTTTGATACCACCAAGAGATTTCTCTAGCTTCTCCATTTCACGAGTACGCATTAGAGCTTCTTTCTTAGTTAGTTTATCAAAAGTACCGTCTTGAGATTGAGCTTCTAGCTCTTTTAGACGCTTGATAGACTGACGAACAGTTTTGTAGTTAGTTAGCATACCGCCCAACCAGCGGTTGTTAACGTAGTATTGGTTGCTTGCAATAGCAGCTTCTTTAACAGCTTCAGATGCAGCGCGCTTAGTACCTACGAATAGAACTTTACCTTTTTTCTCACCAACTTTAGCTAGTTCAGCTAGAGCGTCGTTGAACATTGGTACAGTTTTTTCTAGGTTGATGATATGAACTTTGTTACGAGCGCCAAAGATGAATGGCTTCATTTTTGGGTTCCAGTAACGAGTTTGGTGACCGAAGTGAACACCAGCTTTAAGCATATCGCGCATTGATACAGTTGCCATTTTAAAATCCTCTATGGGGTTAGGCCTCCACATCCCCCATAATTCCGACTAAGCTTCTGCTCAGCACCCCGGAACATGTGACGGAATGTGTGTGATTTAAAGATAAAAGTTTGTTGGATAAAAGCATGCTTCGCCGTTCAGTATTCTCTGAACGAAGACAACACTCCTCTATTCCGGCGCGCTTTATATCATATTTTAGCGTACTGTGGCTAGAAAAATAATTTCTTATCCTTGTTAATTGAGGGATATTTACTTCCTATAATCTCTATTAGTCAAATAAGAATGACTCATATTCTTAACTCACTTGGGTTCACCACATGTTGTCTGTTAGAATGCCGCCATTCGCACGCATAAGTGCTATCGAATAAGTAGAGAAAACCAATGTCAATCAAGATTAAAACCGCTGAAGAAATCGAACGCATGCGCATCGCTGGTAAGCTTGCCGCAGAAATTCTAGAAATGATCGAGCCACACGTCCAAGTCGGCGTTACGACAGAAGAACTCAACAAAATCTGTCATGAATACGCTCTAGAAAAAGGCGCGTATTCTGCTCCCCTTGATTACCATGGGTTTCCTAAATCTATTTGTACATCGATCAACCATATCGTATGTCACGGTATTCCTGCTGAGAAAGATGAAATCGGTAGCAATGGACAAACCAAACCGGCCGTACTGAAAGATGGTGACATTATCAACATCGATATCACGGTTATCGTCCCTAACGATGAGAATGCAGATTTAAGTGTTCGTCCTCAAGGCTACCACGGCGACACATCAAAAATGTTCTTAGTTGGTGACGTTTCTCCAGCGAATAAACGCTTGTGCATGGTCACTCAAGAAGCGCTTTACGTAGGTATGCGCACAGTAAAACCTGGCTCAACCGTGGGCGACATTGGTACAGCGATCGAGAAGTACATCAAAGAAAACAATAAGAACAACCCGCGTAACAAGTTTTCAATCGTGAAAGACTTCTGCGGCCATGGTATCGGTGATGAATTCCACGAAGAGCCACAAGTTGTTCACTATAAGAATAAAGATCGCCGCGTACTCAAAGAAGGCATGTGTTTCACGATCGAGCCTATGATCAACGCAGGCAAGTTTGGTTGCAGTGTCGATGCTGAAGATGACTGGACGGTATACACAGGTGACGGTAAAAACTCAGCGCAGTACGAACACACGATAGTGGTCACTAAAGAAGGTTGTGAAGTCCTCACACTGCGTAGCGATGATACGATCCCTCGCCTGATGAAAAACGCCTAAATGTTTTGATGGCCCACTATTTTATATCCCCGCTCATGCGGGGATATTTTTTATCTGCCAAAGATTTGTTAAATTGCTTTAATTAGTCGCTTGCACGGATAGCAAATATGTCACTACAGTCCCCTTTAGCGTTGACCGATGAACAGATCAACGTTGTTGAGCTTAAACAAGAGCTCGAGAAGTTCAGCTCTGATCAAATACAAGACTTCATCAACCACCAGCCGGTCACGGATCTAGTCCTCGCCCGAGCCAAGTACATGGATCAACTGCTGGCTCGCCTATGGAACCATTTTGGCTTCAATGAGATCTATAATATTTCCCTGGTTGCGGTCGGTGGTTATGGGCGTGGTGAGCTGCACCCATTATCAGACATCGACATCCTTGTATTGTCGAATAACAAACTACCATCGACGCTCGAAGCAAAAATCAGCGAGTTCATCACCCTTTTGTGGGATTTAAAACTTGAAGTCGGACATGCTGTTCGTACTGTCAAGGAATGCGCAGAGATTGGTCGTGATGATTTGACGGTTGCCACCAACCTTCAAGAAGCTCGGTTATTATGTGGCAGCGAGGATACCTATCAAGCGCTTAAAGAAGTGGTCCTCTCTGATTCTTTTTGGCCAAGCGAAACCTTTTATCGAGCTAAAATTCAAGAACAACGAGAACGCCACGCTCGTTATCACGATACAACATACAACCTAGAGCCAGACATTAAGTCTACCCCTGGGGGACTGCGTGATATCCATACGTTAAGTTGGGTCGCACGCCGTCACTTTGGCGCGACCTCTTTGCTGGAAATGAGCAAGTACGGATTTTTAACGGATGCTGAGTACCGTGAACTAGTCGAGTGTCAGGACTTTCTCTGGCGTGTTCGTTTCGCCTTACATATGGAGTTACGTCGATACGATAATCGTCTGACCTTTGCTCATCAGGCACAAGTCGCAGAAAATCTGGGCTACGTTGGTGAAGGCAATCGCGGCGTTGAGATGATGATGAAAGAGTTTTACCGAACTCTTCGCCGCGTGGCAGAGCTAAACAAAATGCTGCTCAAACTGTTTGATCAAGCGATCATCAACGGTGGTGTAACTGTCGATGCTGTCATTATTGATGCCGATTTCCAGCGCAGAGGGCCATTAATTGAAGCTCGTAAGCCTGCCCTATTCCAAGCTCGACCAGAAACCATTCTGGATATGTTTATACACATCGCCAATGACTCAACCATCGAAGGGGTGAGCCCTCCTACCCTACGTCAGTTAAGAACCGCTCGCCGTCGTCTGAACAAGTTTTTACATACGATACCAGCAGCGCGTGAAAAGTTTATGGCGTTATGTCGTCACCCAAATGCACTACACAAAGCGTTTACTTTAATGCACAGACTGGGGGTAATGGCTGCGTATTTACCGCAATGGAGCCAAATCGTGGGTCAGATGCAATTTGACTTGTTCCACGCCTATACGGTTGATGAACACAGTATGCGATTGCTCAAGCACATTAACCGCTTCAGTGATCCAGAAAACCACGAAAAGCACCCTATTTGTTGTGACATTTACCCTCGAATGCAAAAAAAAGAGCTGTTGATCATTGCGGCCATTTTTCACGATATTGGCAAAGGCAGAGGGGGTGATCACTCGGTAATTGGTGAAGGAGAGGCTTATGACTTCTGTATAGAACATGGCTTGTCCAAACCTGAAGCCAAACTCGTCAGCTGGCTGGTTAGACATCACTTGCTTATGTCTGTAACGGCGCAGCGCCGGGATATTTACGATCCAGACGTGATTACAGAATTTGCTAAAAAAGTACGCGATGAAGAATCACTTGAGTACCTCGTTTGCCTAACTGTCGCTGATATTTGCGCAACAAACCCAGAACTTTGGAATGCCTGGAAACGTACATTGCTAGCAGAACTGTTCTACTCAACTCAACGAGCTCTTCGACGAGGCTTGGAAAACCCAGTCGATGTTCGTGAGCGTATTCGTCACAATCAGCAAATGGCTTCCGCAATGTTGCGTAAAGAAGGATTCGCTGCACGAGAGATTGAGGTACTATGGCAACGCTTTAAAGCCGACTACTTCCTGCGTCATACTCATACTCAGATTGCGTGGCATTGTGAACACTTACTACGGATGGATGACGCCAGTAAGCCACTGGTGTTGATCAGCAAAAAAGCGACGCGAGGCGGTACGGAAGTGTTTGTTTATAGCAAAGATCAGCCGGCTCTGTTTGCGACCGTTGTTGCTGAGCTCGACCGTCGCAACTTCAACGTCCATGATGCGCAAATCATGACCAGTAAAGATGGACACGCGATCGATACTTTCATTGTTCTCGATCAGCAAGGGGAAGCCATTGATGAGACCCGTCATGCTGCGGTCATTAAGCACCTAACCCACGTGTTAGAAGATGGACGCCCGACCAAGATTAAAACGCGTCGCACACCGCACCAGCTTCAACACTTTAATGTCAAAACCAAAGTGGACTTTTTGCCCACAAGAGGGAAAAAACACACTTTAATGGAATTTGTCGCATTAGATACTCCGGGCTTGCTAGCGAGAGTAGGACGTACTTTTGCCGATTTGAACATCAATATTCATGGCGCAAAAATAACCACCATTGGTGAGCGCGCAGAGGATTTGTTCATCCTGACCAGCGACGCTGGGGGAAGATTAAGTGAAGAACAGCAGGATGAACTACGTAAAATCCTTGTCGACAAACTGTCTGACTCTGACCCTGCGTAGTTGTAGATAATAAAACCAGGAGTGAGCAAGGTTGATAGAGATCTTGCCCACAACTTGTTCGATTAGATTAAAAAGTCGCTATCTAGCGCACAAATAGGCTGCTAAAGTTATTACTGAAATTATTTCAGTAAAATAGAGGTAGCCTATGTATCCACACCTCACTGGTTTGGGCATCCATGATCCAAAACAGATTGAACGTTACTCCCTTCGTCAAGAAGCTCACAAAGACGTACTAAAGATCTACTTTCTTAAGCAACCTGGCGAACTCTTCGCTAAAAGTGTCAAGTTCAAATACCCACGTCAAATTAAAAATGTGCTTGTGGATAGCGGCAGTCATCGATATCGAGAAGTGACAGAAATCAACCGTAACCTCACGCTCGTTATTGATGAACTCAATAAAATAACTCGACCAACAAAAGCACCCGAAACAGACGTGAAAGAAAAAATCCTCTCGGATCTTCGTCACCTAGAAAAAGTGGTATCAAGCAAAATAGCTGAAATTGAAGCCGATCTCGAAAAGCTCAAATAACAACGACGTTCATACCTCCAGAATTCAAATAAACGGTATTTAAGTAAAAAAGAGGTGGATACTAATTCCCACCTCTTTTGCATTGCGCTCTGCTCACTTATTCATTGAGCACTAGACTACGTCATCCCACCCAAAGCGCTCAAATAGCCCTTGCCATGTTTCATCAAAGTTCGCTTTCATCATCATGCTTTCCCCAGTAAAAGGGTGCACAAATTGAAGTTCTGATGCATGCAACAACAGGCGATGTGACACAAACTCATCACGGAAAAGTTTATTGTGTTTACCATCGCCGTGCGAAGTATCCCCGACAATTGGGTGACGTAAGTGCGCCATATGACGACGCAACTGATGCTTACGCCCAGTCTTAGGTTTCATTTCAATCAAGCAATAACGTGTCGTCGGGAACTTCCCCGTAGAATAAGGCACTTCGACTTTAGCGAGTGGCTTGTATGCGGTGACCGCGTCTTGCGCTTCTTTATTCTGGGAAGCAAACTTATCCGCAATCTTATCCAACTCAACTTTTAATGCGTAATCTAATACGCCCTCTTCCTCAATCCAGCCACGAACGATTGCGTGATAGGTTTTTTCCATCTTGTGTTCGGCAAACATTGGCATGACCTGGGAAGCCACTTCACTAGACAGAGCAAAAACCAAAACGCCTGACGTTGGACGATCTAAGCGGTGCAGAGGAAAAACATGCTGGCCAATCTGGTCACGTAAAGTTTGCATCACGAATTGCGTCTCGTGTTTATCTAACCAACTACGATGCACTAACATTCCTGCGGGCTTATTTACCGCGACAAAGTATTCGTCTTGATAAACGATCTCCAACTCAACGGGTGCCAAAGAGATTGCGGTTTCTTGTTCAGTCATACAGATTACTTACATAATTCGTCAATAGAGTGGATGGTAATAAGTAGCTCAGAATATTGCGGAGCTTGCTTCCATGCCTCTGAGAAATAAGGCCCAATGGCGAACCCTTTCGGCAAAGGCTGGTTGTGTTCAATCATTGCACGCATTCTTGCAATAAATATCCACTGCAACCACTCATGGGGATGCAATGTATCAATCGCAAACGGCTCAACACTTTGCAACGCTTGCACCGATGGCTTTGATTGTTGCCAAAGGTCATACTGTTGCAATTGCTGTTCAAGTTGGTGAAGTAAGTCGACCAATTGGGTATTTGTTGCCATTAATTCTGTCTCGAACCTTGAATTAGCCAATAATGATACCATTTCTTGTGAAAAGAACGTTAGGACGTCGTATTTAATGGAAAACCTACATACCCTCACCCAACTGCTGAATAACAGCAATTGTGATTACCAGATCTTCGACCTTGGCCGCCGTATCAAGACCATCGATAAGCTGCAATTTATCGATATAGAAAAAGGTCAGTGCCCTTATCCATTCCCAATGCAACGCAAAGCTCACTTAGCGATAGCGTACTGGAATGAACAGAAACAGCCTTGGATTTGGTTTTTGAAATTCGAATTGGACGAGCGCGGTCTGTTAAAACAAGCCGATATAGGAAACTTCATCAAATATGTCGTCGAGGCAATGGGGACACGCCTGAGTGATGACATGTCAGAGAAACAGCAACAAAAGCTGTCTAACAACCCTTATACTTTCAAGCCATCCGAAGACAAAATGGCCGTATTCCATAGCCAAGTTCGTGCATATCTCGATCTTCCTACTAGCCAATACTATGAGCACGCCCAACACTACTTTTCTGGGGGACTGGGATGGGATAATTGGCAAACCGTTGGCTTGCAAGGCATTACAGATATGGCGGCGAGACTTGAAAGAGAGCAAAACACGGTTACGCTGCGCAAAGCCCTCAAACATCTGCCCAACGAGCCTTTATATGCGTTATTAGGCGCTCTCGAGCATGTGGAATTGCAAGAACGACTCGCTCAACGCATCGCTGAAAAAGCACAACAGGAAATCGACAGCAGTGAGCCTGATCTATTTCTGCTCGCAGCGTTAATACGTGCACTAGCTGGAGCACCAAACAAAACAGCGCTTCCCGTACTAGAGGCGATACTAAAAAGTCCGCGATTCAGCCATCAAGAAGTTCTGATTGGCGTCGCAGGTCGTGCCTGGCACTTATTGGCAAGTAAAGACATTGCCGAGCAGTTTTTATTACGCCTCGCACAAACCGGCAATCAAGCGTTGTTCAATCAGTTATTTGCAGATTTAGTCATGTTGCCTGAGCTGAGAATGGTATTGTTACCCTTGCTTCATTCTAATCCATCTGAAGAGTTAGCTCATGCACTGTTGAGCTTACAACAGGCAACCAAAGGATAAACAATGATTGGTGATCTGTTAGCAATTTTAAGTTTGTGTTTTTTCTGCTTTCTTTTTTGGCAGCAGAGACGCCAATCTGAGTTAGCCAAAGCCGCGATTACACGCAAATGCGATCAACTGGAACTTCAATTGGTTAGCATTGCCTTTGGCGCTCACAAATTAAAAACGCCAGACGGGCGCTGGCGTTGGCATACAGTGTATCACTTCGAGTTTTCTTCTCTTGGTGATGATTGCTACCAAGGTCATTTAACCATGGTCGGATTCAGGCCGCAGAACTTTCATTTGCCGCCCCATCGTTTATAAATACCATCTCAAAGTAAGGGCCATACATGTCCTTACTTTCACCTTTTTTCACAAACCCCAGCTTTTCTAAAACAGCGATCGGCGCATGATGACGACTGTTCACATTAGCGGTTACTTTGTGAAGGTTCAATTCTCGACACGCCTTAGGGAAAAATGCTTTCAAAGCCTCAGTGGCCAATCCTTTCCCCCAGTAGGTTTTATCAAAAATAAAGCCCAATTCCGGTTCTGAGTTCAAATGAGCAATAAAAATATGACCCATATAGTCTCGGCTACGACTTTCTAACACAGCCAAGCTATAAATATTTTCATCGTCCAGCATTTCATCAAATGCTTGCTTAGCTGAAGCGACTGTGAGAGGACCGTTCATTTCCGCTCGGTTTTTTGCACAGCAATTCAGCATGACAAATTCGAGTTGTAATGATTCAGTATAAGGTAGAAGAAACATTCTTCTGGTTACTATGGCCACATCTGTTCCTTGATTACAGCAAACCTAATTTATATCCGCATACCCAAGCTAACAAGTACAAGGGAATGGCGAGACATCATGTCTTTATCTAGAAGCCGAAAAATGATACCAACTGGTTGGAAAGAAAACATGCCCAGTATTGAGTGCAAGCAAATATAACGTTGTTCTAATAATGTACTGTTATATGGTCGATTTTATACTTTTAAGACGAATTCGGTTAGCAACAAATGTGTAGGAACATTCCTTTTAACGGTAAGCGTGATTGTGCTCATAATAAGAAAAACCCCGATACGCTGGTATCGGGGTTATAGTCTTACTTGCAGCAGTCCGGCTACTCATTATGCTCCATGCATCATCCGTAATAGTGGCTGAATCCGTCAGCTTAATCCTTGCATCGCCGTCCTAGCGGTGTCCTTATCATCCTGAAAGCTAACATTCCCCGTTAGCGCACATCACTTGTTCCTTGAGCGGTGTCCCTGGCATCTTCCTGATGCGGTCCTAATCCTCAATCCTATGAGGGGTCCATTGTCTTTCCTTAGTCATCAACATCCTATTGATGATTGTGTCCTTACAATGTCCTTCGCTCCATGCTGATTATTCATCCTAAATAATCAAATCGTCTTCCTGACGATAACCAAGTCCTTGGCTGTTTCCTGTTCCGTGTCTGCTTCCTGCTGACAAGTTCTAATTTACCCTTTTTCCTTCCATTCGCAATCTACGTGAAAAAAATATTTTAATCCCCCTTCAAGCGGAAAATAAATTTTTCCTTTACTATCAAAACTTTAAAAATAAAAAGAACATTTTAACTGATAGCGAAAACGTTTTCTCTCACAACTGGTGTGAGAGATCTCTTACAACCCCCTTTCCAAATTGCCATTCGCCAAAATCAATGACACAACGTATGATGTTAGAAGCCATTTTAGTAGGGACCAAAAATGTTAACTCAAGACGTCACTAAAGAATTAGAAGCAGTGATGACACAGCTGCAACAACAAGGCAAAGAGCCAACTGTCGCATTAGTAAAAGCACGCATGAAAACGCCTGTGCCGATGCCTGCGATCATTGCCACAATCAAGAGCTGGAAAGGCACCAACCGAGTGCCAAAGATTGAAATTGCCGCATCAAGCACGCCAGAACAAACTCGAATTACAGAACTGGAAGCCGTTGTTGCGACATTGACGGCACGAATTGATGCTTTGGAAGCAAAACTGAATGAGAAAAAATCATGAAGCTTTGGATTGATGCTGATGCCTGCCCTAAAGTGATTAGAGAGACCATTGTTCGCGCAGCAGAACGAACCGGAGTTGAGTGTACGTTCGTCGCCAACCATGTCGTTCCCGTTCCTAAAAGAGCCAACATTCACTCGCTTCAAGTACCAGCGGGGTTTGATATCGCTGATAACGAAATCGTAAAACGGGTTGAAGCGAATGATTTGGTGATTACCTCTGATATTCCGTTGGCGGATGAAGTGATCACAAAAGGGGCATTGGCATTGAGCTCTCGAGGGGAGCTATTTACAAAAGACACGATCAAAGCACGCCTTAATGTTCGCGACTTTATGGAAACGATGCGTTCAAGTGGTATTCAAACTGGCGGTCCTGCCGCACTGTCTCAAACTGATCGTCGTGAGTTTGCCAACCACTTAGATAGAATATTAGCGAAACGCTAAACATCAGCCTTCTATCAAACACAGCCTCTTAAATGACAAAAAGCCCGCGCATTCGCAGGCTTTTTTCGATCTGTGTGAGGAACACTCTTACTAAGGTGTGTAGTACGTCGCCGCACCTGGACCGACAGGTAGACCGAAGACGAATACCCATAGGTAGAACAACACGCTCCAACCCACAATAAAGCAGATTGAGTAAGGGAGCATGGTCGCAATGAGCGTACCAATACCAAGATTCTTCATGTAACGAGTCGCCACCGCCAGAATCAGACCAAAGTAGCTCATCATTGGGGTGATGATGTTGGTGGTTGAATCACCGATACGGTAAGCCGCCTGGATAGTTTCAGGAGCATAACCTACCAGCATTAACATCGGGACAAAGATAGGCGCTGTGACAGCCCACTGTGCTGACGCAGAACCAATCATCAGGTTAATGAAGCCACACATCAGGATGAATGCGAAGAACAGCATTGGGCCAGTCAGACCGATGTTCTGCAAGAAATCAGCGCCTGCTACAGCAAACACTTGACCGAAATTCGTCCACTTAAAGAAAGCGACAAACTGAGCGGCGAAGAAGACCAGTACAATGTACATGCCCATTGAAGACATGGACTTCGACATCGCATCAATGACATCACGATCCGTTTTCATTGTGCCGACAACTTTACCATACACAAAGCCTGGAATAGCAAAGAATACGAAGATAAAGGCTACGATACTCTTCAGGAATGGCGAACCTGCTACGGTACCGGCATCAGAGCGTAGCACGCCGTCTGCTGGAACAATTGTCCATGCCAATAGCGCTGATACTGCAAGAACCGCAATACCCGCCATCTTCAGACCTTTCTTCTCTTGATCTGTTAAGCCGCCCATCTTGTCGTTAGACAAATCTTCTGCCGCTTCTTCTTCACTGTATTTACCAAGCTTTGGCTCAACGATTTTTTCGGTCACAAAGGCACCGGTAATCGCAATAAAGAAAGTTGAAACGAACATGAAGTACCAGTTTACTTCAGGACCTACCGTATAAGTAGGATCAATCATCTGTGCTGCCGTTTCAGTAATACCTGAAAGCAGTGGATCAACGGTGCCGATAAGTAAGTTTGCCGAGTAACCACCGGATACCCCCGCAAAGGCTGCTGCCAGACCAGCGAGAGGATGACGTCCTAGAGAGTGGAAAAGCATTGCGGCGAGTGGAATCAGTACCACATAACCTAGCTCAGAAGCCGTATTCGAGATAATACCTGCAAACACTACCGTGACCGTCACCATGCGTTGTGACGCCCCCATGACTAGGCCACGCATTGCTGCTGAAAGAAGCCCTGAGTATTCCGCGATCGCAACACCGAGCATCGCAACCAATACGGTACCTAACGGAGCAAAACCAACAAAGTTTTTCACCAAGTTAGTCACGATAAGTTGTAAGCCTTCAGCGTTGAGTAGGCTGACTACATGAATCATACCATCCGCGGAACGACCACTTGCCCCTTCAGGGCGAGGGTCCACAACCGAGACTTCGAAGTAACCTGCAATACCCGACATCACCAGAATGGCTAAACAGAAAATGGCAAATAGTGTGATCGGATGGGGCAATAGGTTCCCCAAATATTCGACAGTATCTAAAAAGCGCGTGAACAGCGACTTTTTAGGCGAGTTTTGTTTAATTGAAGCAGATGAACTCATCTGTTCCCTCCTTGTTTTTATTCCTGTGCAAAAATGACAAAGATGTCAAAAAGCGAGAGGAGGGTACTCGAGCAATAAGTTAAAACAAAAGTCAAAAAGGTTACAAAGTGTAAATTAAAGTCGAATAATTAACCACTAAAATACACAAAAACCAGATTATTCATCCATATAAAAACCAACAAGTGACATTATAAATTGTGACATAACTAGCATTGCACCAAATTGTTCTACGCTTTATTTCTGTACCGCTTTAAACCTTGGGTTTGTTTTACATAGGACGTATAACCGCCCTATTCGCTTCACTACTTGGCAATCAGGATGACGGCGTAAAGCACTTTTCAATGATTTCACAACTTTCATTCTTTACTCCGAATATCTTCAATCTTGCTGTTACATTATGCCGTACCAACCGACAGTTATTATCAATAATAAAAGCAAGCAAAATTTGTGATATTTTTGATGTAAATAAATCCAGAAGATACCAACTATGTATTCCATTGAGCCTATCGGCATCATTGAAAGCCCATACAAAGAAAAATTCGCAGTACCGCGTCAACCACGCTTAGTTCCCTGTGCCAAAGCCAGAGTCCAATTAGTAGGCGAAGCGAATAGCCCAGAAGCGGTTCGAGGCTTAGAACATTTCTCTCATGTATGGCTGCTATTTTTATTTGATAAAAACTTAGCAGCCGGTTGGAAACCGACCGTTAGACCGCCTCGTTTAGGCGGTAACAACAGAGTAGGCGTCTTTGCTTCTCGATCAACGTTTCGCCCCAACGGCATTGGTATGTCCGCCGTTGAGGTCAAAGGAATCAGCAAAAAAGGGGACCAAATATACCTTGAACTAGGTAGTGTCGACTTAGTCGATGGAACACCGATTATCGATATTAAACCCTATATCCCCTACTCAGATTCCATTCCAGATGCACAAGGTGGCTACGCAACCGAGGAACCAGACAAAGCACAGGTTACTTTTTCACCATCGGCATTGACGATACTGGAGAAGCACGCCGATACTGAATATATGCTCTCCCTGATTGAACAAGTTCTAGCACAGGATCCACGTCCTGCTTACAAGAAAAATAAGCCGGACGACAAAGAATACGCGGTAAATTTGTGCGATATGAACGTGAAGTTTGTTGTATCAGATAACTTAATAACCGTTACCGCGATTGAAAGCTTTTGACGAAGCCAATTGGCTGATATTATAGACGGCTAATTATTTTCCCATTGTGGGATCGACATACACAGATCAACCTTGGAACTGTGTATTTAACTTAAATAAACGGATAAATTTAATGCGTACCAGTAATTATCTTCTTTCAACTCTGAAGGAGACTCCAAACGACGCAGAAGTAGTGAGCCATCAGCTCATGCTACGTGCAGGTATGATCCGTAAGCTGGCTTCAGGTTTATACACCTGGCTACCTACTGGTCTACGTGTACTGCGTAAAGTCGAAAACATCGTTCGTCAAGAAATCGACAATGCAGGCGCAGTCGAAACGTTGATGCCCGTTGTTCAGCCGTTTGAACTATGGGAAGAGACAGGTCGCAGCGAAAAAATGGGCCCCGAACTGCTGCGCTTCGCTGACCGTCATGAGCGTCCGTTTGTTCTCAGCCCAACAGCTGAAGAAGTGATCACTAGTCTGGTGCGCAATGAAGTAAGTTCTTATAAACAGCTTCCATTAAACTTGTATCAAATCCAGACAAAATTCCGAGACGAACGTCGCCCTCGTTTTGGTGTGATGCGTGCTCGTGAATTCTCAATGATGGATGCGTACAGTTTTGATATAGACAAAGCAGGCCTGCAACAGTCCTATGATGCAATGCACGATGCATACTGCAAAGCATTTGACCGTATGGGCCTAGATTACCGCCCTGTACTAGCAGACAGTGGCGCAATCGGTGGCAGCGGTTCTCAAGAGTTCCACGTACTGGCAGAAAGCGGTGAAGACCTCATTGCATTTTCGACTGAGTCAGACTACGCAGCAAACCTTGAAAAAGCAGAAGCGTTAGCACCTGTCGATGCCGCACCTGCACCGACTCAAGAAATGACGCTGGTCGACACACCAAACGCAAAAACCATCGCGGAATTGGTAGAACAACATGGCCTGCCAATCGAGAAAACCATCAAGACGTTATTTGTTAAAGCGTCTGATGAGGTTGAGGCGCCAATCATTGCGCTTCTTGTTCGCGGTGACCATGAACTCAACGAAGTCAAAGCAGAGAACCTTCCGCAAGTTGCTGCTCCATTAGAAATGGCAACAGAAGAAGAGATCCGTGCTCTTGTCGGCGCAGGTCCTGGTTCTCTTGGCCCTGTTGGTCTAAAACTACCGTTCATCGTTGACCGTAGCGTTGCAGTAATGAGCGACTTTGGCGGCGGTGCAAATATCGACGACAAACACTACTTCGGTATCAACTGGGGTCGTGATGTAGAGCTTGGTCAAGTAGAAGATCTACGCAACGTAGTTGAAGGCGATCCAAGCCCATGTGGGCAAGGCACGCTTCAGCTTAAACGCGGTATCGAAGTCGGTCATATCTTCCAACTTGGAACGACCTACTCTGAAAAAATGAACTGTAACGTATTGGGTCCTGACGGTAAGAGCGTCACACTGGAGATGGGTTGTTACGGCATTGGTGTATCACGCGTTGTTGCGGCCGCAATCGAACAGAACCACGATAAGTACGGTATCATCTGGCCTGACGCGATTGCACCATTCCAGGTTGCCATCGTTCCAATGAACATGCACAAGTCAGAAGAAGTCAAAGAAGCGGCTGAAAAGCTATACGCTGAATTGACTGCAATGGGCATTGAAGTGCTGTTTGACGATCGTAAAGAGCGCCCTGGTGTCATGTTCTCAGACATGGAGTTGATCGGTGTGCCACATACGGTGGTTATCGGTGATCGCTCAATGAAAGAAGGCAACTTCGAATACAAAAACCGTGCGACTGGTGACAAAACACCAGTACCGATGACGGATATCGTAGAGCATCTTAAGTCTCAACTGAAACTTAAGTAATTCCGTCGCGATTTCCATGTGATGTCATCGCAAACTAAATAAGAAGGTTGGCTTTTGTCAACCTTTTTTATTATACCAATCACAGTAAATAAGTGATCAGAAATAGCGTAGGAAAAATGCTTGAGAACAAGGCGCAATTTTTCGATAAGTAGTTATTCTACAATCAACCTACTTTATAAACGAAAAGGCAACGAAGTTATCGAGTATTTTAGCAAGCTAGAATGACCAGTTATTTACTACGATTGGTATTACTCACTCGCCTTCCCTATTCACGTCGTTAATCTTTGGTTCAGCTTTTTATTAGTACACTGCTCTCATCATCAATAAGGAGGTCAGTTATGGATCTAAAAAGTCTTCTAAATCAAGCTCTCAAGTCTGACTTACTCAAGCAAGGTGCCGATGCGTTGGGCCAAAAAACCAGTAATACCAAATCACCATCAAACTCAAATAACCTCAAAACGCTAGGAGCAGGTGCGATAGGCGGCGGTCTTATCGGTATGCTAGTGGGCTCAAAGAAAAGTAAAAAGATGACAAAGAAAATAGGCACAGGCGCATTGAAAGTCGGTGGAGCGGCCGCACTTGGGGCTCTGGCCTACAAAGTTTACAACGACTGGCAAGCGAAGCAGGAAATGCATGGCACTCATGAAACGTTTGACCCAGAAGACAGTAAACACAGTGTATTGATCTTAAAAGCGATGATTGGTGCTGCAAAAGCCGATGGACATGTCGACGAAGAGGAGATGAGCCACATTGAGCAAGCCTTAGTAGACATGGGGGCAGATGATCACGTTCGTCATTTAGTGCATCAAGAACTAAACAAACCGCTCGATCCTGCCGAAATCGCCAATCAGGCAACGTCCCCTCAACAAGCGTCAGAAATTTATCTCGCGTCTTTAATTGTGGCTGATGAACAAAATTTCATGGAAAAGTCATACTTACAAGAGCTGGCCAAACAGCTTCAGCTTTCACCAGAGGTGACAAAGCAATTGGAATTACAGATTCAGTGATTAAATATCGCTCAATTCACGCCTCAACTTGAGCCAAAACAATGCTCTTCTTTGAGTTTCAAAACCGCTGTGTGTATATTTGAGAACAGTGATCACTTTTAAGGAATATGGCATGCAAGTATATGGCTGTTGTGAAATGGTTCGTGAACTTTGGGCTCAAATCGGTAGTGGCGATCAGGCCTATATACCTCAGGCAATTGCTTGTGCAGTAAAAGCACTCAATGACATTGCAGCAGATGAGTCTCTTCCCCTAGAAACGCGCGAAAAAGCCGCTTTTGCTGCCGCGAACTTGCTGATTTCTGATTTTGAGGACAAGCAATGAACCTAGCAAACTTTGAGTCGATGGATACGGTGATGCTGATGAGCATCGTTAACATGAAATTGCGTGATGATTTTAACGGTGATCTCGATAAGCTAGTGGCTTTCTTTGACATAGACCGTACCGCATTAGAAGCGAAACTCGCCTCTGCTGGGTTTGACTATCTGCCGGAGGCAGGTCAGTTCCGTTAGTCTCCTTTACGGCGGGGTAAGCAATACAAAAAGGGCTTGATGAAACCATCAAGCCCTTTCCTTTGCCTACGTCTTTTTAAACGAGACATTATTGCGGTTACTTAGCCAAATGAAGCCCAAATTACCGTCGCAACGAGCACCGGACAAACAAACTTCACATACACTGGCCATAACTTACCAAACCAACCTTGGCTGAATTCTGGGAAGCCCTGTTCAAGCTCCTTAACTTTGGAGTGACGACTCCATACCCAGCCACCAAACAAACAGAATAACAATGCCGCCGTTGGCTGAAGATACTGAGTGGCAACCGTGGCGACCAAACCAAACATTTCACCAAAGTTATAGACGATGACCACACTAAACAGAGCAATCAAACCGCCCAGCACCCAGCTTGTAATGCCACGTTTGGTATTAAAACGTTCACTCACAAGCGCAACCGGACACTCCAACATCGAGATCGAAGATGTCAGCGCCGCAATAGTCAGTAGCAAAAAGAACACAATAGAGAACAGTTGACCCAGTAAACCTAAGCTATCGAACATCAGTGGCAATACGGTAAAAACTAACGTGTCTGAGCTGAGAAGAGAGCCATCATCCGCGTAAATCTGGACACCTTTTTGCATCGCGACAAACATCGCTGGCATCACAACCAAGCCGGCAATAAACGCCACTGCGGTGTCTACTAACGTCACGTTCATGGCCATCTTTGGCAGGTTCTCTTTCTTACTTAAATAAGAGCCGTAGATAAGCATCGAACACCCACCAATCGTCAGCGAGAAGAACCCCTGCCCCATCGCCGCCAACATCAGCTTTCTATCCCATATTTTATCAAAATCAGGGACCAAATAGTGCTTAAGGCCTTCCATTGCACCGTTTTGCGTCATGATATATACAAACAGCAATGCAAACAGCACAAACAGAGCCGGCATTAGACGCGTTGACCACTTTTCGATACCTTGTTTAACGCCACCTTGTACGATCAAAACGGTGAGAATATAAAAAACAATCGTACCAAATAAGTTACGCTCGACACTAAAGCCTTTAAACCACGCAGTCAGTGCTTCCATACCCATAATGTCGGTGATTGCGCCAAGTAAAAAGCAAATCAACCACCCCCCAACAATCGAGTAGAACGCCAATACGGCACTCGGGACACTAAGGCCAATCCAGCCAACAAGTCCCCCCAGTTTTTTGCCTATAGGGTTCGGGGTTAACGCACGCATACTGTCTACTGGGTTCGCTTGACCATGACGACCAATCGCCATTTCGACCACCAGCATTGGGAAAGCGACGATAAGAATCAGCACTAAATAAACCAACAAAAACGCACCGCCGCCGTTACTTGCTGCTTGCGTAGGGAAGCCCCAAATGTTTCCCAAACCCACAGCTGCGCCCGCGGCCGCTAAAATGAATCCGAGACGAGAGCCAAAATGCTCGCGAGGCTGAGAAGATGTCTGTTGTGTCATACCACTCACACAAAATATCAATGAACTAGTTAGCTAGTACAATATAGAAATATCAACTAAGCAGCAATAGGAACTAGGTTAAATACTCGACAATCGGGACCGTTAACAGACATTCAGTTTGTAAAGTTATACATACATCTCAGTTTAATTCGAAATGAAAAAAGAGCGCCAATGGCGCTCTTAGTTGTTTACTTATAGGAAATAGGTCTCGCTCAAGCCCTATAAGTAGGGAGAGACAAGTGCCTAACGCTCTTAATTTAAATTGTAAACACTCGGTAGTCGTTGAGTTCTGGAATTTTCTTCAGCAAATCATTTTCTTCATCAGCCATATCATCCAATGACTCACAAAGATCGTCTGCTTGCTTCTCGACTTTTTTCGAATGCTCTGCAAGACGTTGTTCAACTTTCGCACTGAGCTCCGCCATCGCTTCCGACAACGCAGTAAGGTTTAAACCACCATCGTCCTGCATCTTAGTCGACAATGCGGCAAACGTACTTGAAAGAAACTCTTTATTGAAAATTTCTTGTGCTTTTTCGAAATCATCAGTCCAGCTTTTAGTCATCGACTCAAAGCTATCTGCGGGAAGAATGAAATCACCATCTTTGTAATAGCGGGATTCAATATCTTCAAAAAATGCCTTGATAGACACTTTGACGTTGTCGTAAGCATTGGGCGCATCCAAACTTTTGGCAATGTCGTCTATAATGTCATTGGCCAGTTCCAAACCATCACTTGCTAATTGTTTTACCTGAGGAATATAGGCATTCATTTTGTCACGATAGTCGCCAATCGCCGCTTTTTGGTCAGCGTCGAGTTCAATGGACTCACCCTTGATCACTAAGTTACCATCCTCATCCACTACAGCCGTATCACCGCTTGTTTGGCGAATTTCAAGACTTTGTCCGTCCATACGAACTTCATTATGGATGTCTACGCGACATTGAGCTGAGTAGCCACCAAAACTGATCAGCAGCAGAGAGAGCGTAAGCAGTTTGTTCATATATTTCTCTTTAGTTCTAAATAACCCTGTTAAACATAACACTGACTTATCTTTCTGGTGTCAGCAAACCGTTACAATTTCATAACCAATTGTTTTTGAGTCGATGTGAATACTGACCTCTTCGTCTTGCTCTTTTCCGATCAAAGCGCGTCCAAGCGGAGAGCTCGCCGTTAATACGAAGACCTCTTTTCCTTGCCATTCAACCATTAAGCCACCGGAACATGGCCCTATGAAAAAGTGCCGCTCGTGTTCCTCTTCATCAACGAGAACAACATAAGCACCAACATTGATCGGACAATCGGTAAAATCACGACTCGCTAATGATCGATACTGGCGTAGCTCTCCTTCACTTTCTTGCACGCGCATCGCTTGACCATGAGCTAGATAAGAAGCCTCTAATGCTAACGTATCGTATTTATGCTCTGGAACCGTCTCCTCATCCGTCGCGGCGTCAATCGCTCGCTGGGTAGAAGCCTGCGCAATGTGAAGTTTTTCTTCCAATTGTTGAATGATTATTTGGACTAGATCTGCTTTGTTCATACTTTTAAGACGCGTTGTTGGCCTACAGATTATGGTATTGTGAGCGAGTTTATCACTAAATTAAGGTTTCCCTATTATGCAAAGTGTCCAATTGCAGCAAACACTTCAATCGGTTTTTGGCTTCGACTCATTACGTTCAGGTCAACAAACCGTCATTGAAGCAGTAATGAAAGGTCACTCTGCCGCTGCAATCTTTCCCACAGGTTCAGGTAAATCACTTTGCTATCAATTACCCGCTACCCAATTACCTCATTTGACATTAGTGATATCCCCTCTTCTCGCACTCATGAAAGACCAGCTTGGTTTTCTGAAAAACAAAGGGATTGCCGCCGCTTCCATCGATAGCAGCCAAAGCCGAGAAGAAACGCAGCAAATCATGGCAGGGGTAAAAAATGGACACATCAAGATACTGATGATCTCGGTAGAAAGACTAAAGAACGAACGCTTTCGCGAGTTTATTCGTCAGATCCCGATTTCATTGATGGTGGTAGATGAAGCGCACTGTATCTCTGAATGGGGTCACAACTTCCGTCCCGATTATCTGAAGCTGCCGCAATATCAACGCGAACTGAATATCCCTCAGTCTTTATTGTTGACTGCTACTGCCACACCCGCAGTCATTGACGACATGCAGCAGAAATTCAATATCGCGAGGGAAAATATTACCGTAACTGGCTTTTACCGTCCTAATCTAGATATATCGGTGATTCCTTGCCAAGAGTCGGAAAAGCAAACCCAACTCAACGACATCATCGCAGCAGCGCCAAAGCGACCAACCATCGTTTATGTCACTCAGCAACAAACCGCTGAGTACGTGGCAAAATCGCTCATCCATATTGGTATTAACGCACATGCTTACCACGCTGGAATGAAGAGTGACATTCGCGAACAGATTCAATTGCAGTTTATGACCAGTCAAATCGACTGCATCGTCGCGACAATCGCGTTTGGTATGGGCGTTGACAAAGCGGACATTCGTCGTGTTATTCACTTCGACCTCCCCAAGTCTATTGAGAACTATGCACAAGAAATTGGCCGTGCCGGGCGTGACGGGCAACGCTCCGAGTGTATTTTGCTGGGGAATGCATCAGGCTTAATGGTATTAGAGAACTTTGTTTACGGCGACACGCCTGAGCTAAGCGCGATTAATTATGTCCTGCAGCAAGCGCGTGAACATGCTCCTCAATGGGAAGTGGTTCCCCTACGTTTATCTCGCGATAGTAATATTCGCCAGTTGCCTTTGAAAACACTGCTCGTATATTTAGAACTCAAAAAAGTTATCAAAGCAAAATACAGTTATTTCGCTGATTATCGCTTCAAGTTCATTAAAGAACAGTCTTTTATTACCAGTCAATTTCAAGATGAACGCCGCCAGTTCGTCGAGGCGATTTTTACTTGCTCCAGCAAAGCGAAAGTGTGGTGCCAAGTGGATATGGAAGCGTTATGGATCAACTACCGTGCTGAGCGAAGTCGAGTGGTTGCTGCTTTGGATTACTTCCACCAAAAGGGATGGATCGAACTAGAGAGTAAACAGCTGACTGATGTCTATTCCGTTCTACCCATAGAAATGAGCAATGAATCCCTCACCCAAGAGTTATATCAACTGTTCCAGTCCAAAGAGAACAAAGACATCGAACGCATCCGCACAATGTTGGATTTGTTTCAATCTTCACACTGCTTAAGTTATCAATTGGCTCACTATTTTGCCGACTTTAATGCGCCTACTCACTGTGGTCACTGCTCGGTATGTCGTCAGAAGGTTGCCGTTTTTCCTACCGAAAGTAAGCCTGAGCCAGAAATCGAGCAAGTGGAGGTTTGGATTAACGAGTACGTGCAATTGTCTCCAACAACCATCAGCCACGATGCTGTCGCGAGATTCTTATGTGGCATCAGCACACCGTTAGTTAGCCAACTAAAAGCGACCAAATTATCCGGTTACGGTGCAATGGCGAATGTGTCATTCGAAAAGGTGAGACAACAAGTCGAAGCCATACGATCTTAAAAGGGTTAACCAACCAGCTTGTCATGTGGGTAGAGTAGCAGTCTACTCAAATGACACTATCACCAGTTCAGGCTTATCTGCGTATTAGATTGACTTTCCTTGGGCTCTAAACCAACCGACAAACCAATCAAACGAATGCCACGCCCATTCGCTCGTGACAAACCTTCCTTTAGCAGCTCTAAGAAAAAAGACTTATCAAGGCGATTGAATTTGTGCTCTATGGTGGTTTGTTGGAAGTCATCAAACTTGAACTTAAGACCTTGCCGTATGATATTTTTATCATTCGCGATCTTATTAAACCGCCTCTCAAGCTCTAGGTACAACAAATCAATCGCTTGTAAGCATTCTTGTTCAGTATGAATATCTTTAGCAAAGGTTCGCTCCACGCCCAACGACTTCCTTATTCTCGTTGGCGTAACCTCTCTTCCATCAATACCATGGCAACGCTGCCATAACGAGCTGCCAAACTTACCAAACTGTTTCAATAGCTGATGTTGATCATAATTTTTGACATCAACACCTTTATACAACCCCAAACTGTTTAATTTATTGAGTGTTACTTTACCTACTCCTGGAATTTTGCCTAAGTCTAACGCCTCGACAAAGCTTTCTATTTGGTCCGGTGTGATAACACAAATTCCATTTGGCTTATTGATATCTGACGCTACCTTAGCCACAAACTTGATGGGGGCAACGCCTGCACTTGCAGTAAGGTTTAACTCTGACTCAATAGACTGACGAATATCCTCAGCAATGAGTGTGGCTGAGCCTTTAAATAATGGGGAGTCACTAACATCAAGGTAGGCTTCATCAAGCGACAAAGGCTCGATAAGATCGGTGTAGCGAGAGAAGATCTGGTGAATCTGCCTGGATACTGCTTTGTACTTATCCATGTTACCCGGGATAACCTTGAGATGAGGGCAAAGCTTTAAGGCGTGGGCTGTTGCCATTGCAGAGCGAACCCCATACTCTCGCGCTATATAATTACATGTAGAAATCACACCACGACGATCCTGAGAGCCTCCAATGGCTAAGGGGATCGTTCTTAGTTCAGGGTTGTCTCTCATCTCGACCGCAGCGTAGTAGCAATCGAGATCGATGTGAATTATTTTACGAGTCATATCTTTTTTACAGCGGTGTAACACGCTGGCACTCACCAAGCACTGTTTATAAAAACAGTATAATCAATCCTTGTTGAGTATGCATTAAAAATTGACCGAAACCAGTCCCAGCCTGGAGTGACGGTCTATCGCTAGATTCTGACTTTCAACGTTTTTAGTCTTGAGAGCCCTTTATATTCAACTGTTCTCAAGATTCAGAACTTCATTAAGGTGAAAGCTCATGACGTTTACATGAATGCGGAGGGCAAAGACGGTAATGATGAACAAAAAGTGTTTAAGTAAGTTTTTATAAAGAAGGTGAAAACCACTGCAGATTATTAGTTTTTATTAATATACCTTTCAGCATTAGCAAAAAGTTTATCACATACTTTTTTCTGAGTTATATACTCAGACGTACCTTCTACCATAGTATCAAGAATTTCTTTAGCGTCTTGGTAGCTTTTCGCCATGACAGCAAAACGCTCTTCAAAGTTGTTTTTTTGTGTTTTTTTGCTCGACTTTCTTACTGGCTTTCTCATATCTTTTTCTACCTTATCGATCCCAAAGCAATCTTTGTTCTCGTTTTAACAAAATATTTTCGATTTTTCTTGTCTTATGAACGCTGTCAAAGCTTTCATTTGGACATATCAATTATCACCCTTCTCTTATCGACCTTTACTTTCAGGAGGTTTTTGTTCGTTAAATAAACAAACATGAGCAAAGAGGCGGGGATGTTCTCTAGGTAAAGCTTGTGGCTTCAATACGTTGTGAGTTAACCAACGTTTGGGTACAGGCCAGGCTCTTACTGTAATGAGGGGATTTTTATTCTCAATAATTAAGTATACAAATAAAAAGGTCTCGCCAAATAGGTGAGACCTTTTTAAAGAAACTTATGCTAACGTAACGTTGCCTGCTTGTGGGCCTTTGTTACCTTGTTCAACATTGAAAGACACTTTTTGGCCTTCAGCTAATGTTTTAAAACCTTCGCTAGCAATTGATCTAAAGTGAACAAATAGGTCTTCACCACCGTTATCAGGAGTGATAAATCCAAAACCTTTTGTTTCATTAAACCATTTTACTGAGCCAGTTGTTTTATTTGACATATATATCTCGATACATTGATTGAATTAAAAAGAAAGCTACTAAATAAGGAATGAAGAAAAAGGTATCGCAGGATAGACATGACGAAATTAATCGTAAAACTGAGAAAATCTTGAACTAAATATGTTATCAATAGCTCACTATTAGAGCTGACGACACTATACACTAAGTACACATAATAGATATACATTTCTTCATTAAATTTTATCACCTATAAAATCAACAACTTATAATAAAAATATTCGCAACATTTCAAGCTTAATTCAATTAAAATCGACAATATTATGGTTGTAAAACCGATATTCAATATGGGGATTACGCCTGAGCCTCACTCCAAATTCCAAATAGAGTCCATCAGTGCCGAACGGTGAAGCCGGCACGACGATAGATCGTCTAAGCGTTAATGAACGCTTGAAGTGCGCGCTGAGATGCTAATATCTGCTCATTCAGCTTGGCTTTGCATTGACAGTACTCGCTCACAGGTTCTGCCGCTCCCTCAATACGCTCACAGGTTTTCATTAAGGCGATTAACCCCAAACTTCCCGCACTGCCTTTTAGCTTATGAGCCAAGCTTTTCACGTTGGTATTGTCATTAAGGCTGGCTGACAACTCGAATTGTTCAAGGGCTTCTGAGCTGCTTTTTGCAAATAACTCGATAAGCAGCACGATTTTTTCTTTCCCTAGCACATCCAGGTCTGATTGAAGGACACTTGGTTCGATAATGTCTAATTCATCTTGATTTAAGAGTGTAGATTCCACTCTATGAGCGGTCATCATTGACTCTCTGCCATTAACCCTTTCAGTAGCGTCACAAATTTTACCTTGTGGAAGACGTCGTTGCTGATCATCTAATAACGTCTGTATTAAGCTCGCTAGTCGTTCTTTGGAAAGCGGCTTGGGTAAGTATCCATCAAAACCCGCGGCTAAGTAGCGTTCAACTTCCTCTGAAAATACGTGCGCGGATACCGCGACCATAGGCGTGGTTTTCAAATCATGGTTGTCCGCTCTAGTACGCTCTATCTGCTTAAGTTGCTGAATCAATTCTGCTCCATCACAATCTGGCAAATTAATATCCACCAATGCAATATCAAAGTTCTGCTCAGAAAAGCGTTTTTTGGCCTGTTGACCGTCTACTGCCAGCACAACCTCATGCTGCATACTTTCTAAAAAACCTTGAGCAACAATTCGATTTACTTCATTGTCTTCCACAAGTAATACTTTGGCACGCACGTTACAAGGCGAGCTGGCCACAATAGCAGCGTCTATGGCTTCACTAGGTTGTAATGGAACTGAAAACCAGAAACAGCTTCCATGACCTTGTTCGGAGTCAACACCTATCTTGCCATTCATCGCTTCGATGAGACGTTTACTAATAGCAAGTCCAAGACCCGTTCCTCCTGCTTGATTGCAGCCCCCTTGCGCCTGTGTAAAAGGTTCAAAGAGTAATTGTTGGTCTTTCTTAGTCAGACCAATCCCCGTATCGGAAACTTCAAACCGGATTAGGGATTCATCCACTGGATCGAGGCTAACGTAAATATCGACTTCTCCTTGCTCAGTAAACTTAATCGCATTGCCGACTAAGTTGTTCAGCACTTGACTGAGTCGGGTCATATCACCTTTCCAAAAGTGGTTAACATCACTTTCGATATGATAAGAGAAAAGCAGATTTTTCTCTTGCGCTCGACTCTTCATCAATTGATAACTTTCCTCTACCATTTGATGAAGATCGAAACCTTGATTGCGAATGTCTAAATGTCCGGCCTCAATTTTAGAGTAATCTAAAATATCGTTAATAATAGCCAGCAGTGTCTTACCACTGCCGTTGATGATTTCAGCGTATTGCCTTTGTACCGGACTTAACCCCGAATCTATCAGCAAACGAGCCGTTCCTAATACGCCATTCATTGGCGTGCGAATTTCATGGCTCATGGTTGCTAAGAAGGCTGTTTTCGCACGGTTTGCTTGTTCTGCTTGGTTGCGTGCTTTGGCATGATTTAATACCTCCTCGTTCAAGCGATCGTTTGCCTGCATTAACTGTGAGGTGCGTTTTTCGATAAGATTTTCGAGTTGCGACTTGTGAACTTCGAGTTCTTGTTTAGCTGCCGCTTCGCTCTCTGCTACAACCTTGAGTGCTTGTGCAGTATCCCTAGCGGTGATAATTGCCCGCCCCATATGCGCAAGTTCATCTTTTCCCTCAACGTTTACGTCTACCGCTAAGTTACCTTGTGCCACCGACAGCAGTGCAGATGAATACTCAGCTAGCCTTTTCACCACAGAAAGATACACCACTCGCCAAACAATCAGCACCAAAATCACTAAACTCAATATCGAAATGACCGTTAGTGACCATTGGGCTCGTTGCAGTGAATGAGTCAGTTCATCAATGGCGAACGTGGTTGCTTTATTAGAATTGTCGACCAATTCGCTCACGGTACGATTCAGTTCTGCAAACAACTCCAAGGTCTCTTGTTTAAGCTGTTGTGCCTGTTGATTATTTTCATATTTCTGAATGAGCATGGTGAACACGACTTTTCGCTTACCTAGCTCATCAATAAGTTCACTCATTTGCTTCGATCGTGTTGGGTCTTCTACCGCTAATACACGACGTTTCATAATGGTAAGATTAGTTAGAAACTCACTTTGTACTTGCTTTAAACGATCAATATTACTTAGCGTTCTTGCTTCTTCTGTTTGGTTAAGCATCTTGAAGGCAAGAAGGTGGAGTTGGTGCAGACGGTCCGCAAGATCTAAATCTACCTCGACAAGAGCATCAAGCGCCTGATAAGCGCGATTTTTGTCATTTGACTCCAGTAAATCATAAATATGGGTCACGTTCGCGACAGTGATGGTGCTGGTATTTTGTACCTGAGTCCGAGTGAGTTGCTCTAGCTCTTCACTGATTAGCCGCATGTCTTCAACGAGACGCTTTATCTCCTCGGTTAACGACAGCCTTCTCTCTACTGTTACACCTAGCTCGGCTAAATTATTAATCACACTTTGAACATGGCTTGCTAACGTATCCAATACCGCCGTATTAAACGTATCACTGCCTAAAGTTTGAATATGGTTGAGTAACGAATCCAGCTGTTCGAATACAACTCTACCTGCTTCCTTTCGTTCTCGCTCATTTTGCGCATTGGACAATATCTGCACTGAGGAAATGATTTGGGTGCTTAACTCTGATACCTGCCTAGCTTCGAGCATTGAGGGGATGGCAGTATCAACGACATTTCTTTCTGTCTTTGCAACCAAAGAGAAGCCTGATACACCAATAACTGTAGATATAATCACGAGGGTTGCCATCGCAATAAAAGACAACAACAGTTTACGACCGATGCTTGCAGGGGCTAACAGCATAAATGAATGACCTTAAGATTCACGTTAGTTTTGGGTTCGTTCACAACCATAACGGCGAGTATTGAGACAAATTTGCAGTTATTATTTCTGTACTTGTGCAAAGCCTAACGTTACTAAGCACAAGCCTTTATTGTACATCTTAACTTGTGGTATAGCCCCTGTCATTTCATCTAATCACGCAACATGACATCCAGTTGATCAACCAATTCTGCCCAGTCAGCATCTTCGTCAATCGCCTGCTTCAAAAAGGCGGCTTGTGATCGTGTCCAAAAACTGGCTTCATGCAACACAACCGAGTCACGCTGATGACGGTGGTGATTAACGAAGTCTTTGATTTCTTCAGGTGAACTTCCTAACCCCAGTTGCTCAAAAAGATCGGACATTCCATGTTGATGCATTTCCATAATGATCTCCTGTTAAAACGATTGATGACTCTATATCAATCGTAGTAAATAACTGGTCATTTGGTAATAGAGAAAAAATAACCCAGCCGAGGCTGGGTTATATAGTTGGTTTTGTTACCCGTTAGTTTAATGCGAACGATTAAGCAATACGGTCTTTTTCCCAAGCCGCGAGCTTTTCTGCACGCGCCGCTTCACGAGCTTCGCGCTTTTTACGTGCATCACACGGTTCTGGACAGTTACATACTTTCTCGATACCAACGGCACCAAGACCACCACAGCTGCCTTTCACGACTTTCTTTTGAAAGATATAACCGACCGCCATCGCTGCTATCACTGCAACAAATACGGCAAATGTAATTAGAAATGTACTCATAAGAACATGCTCACTTCTTGTAGTTACTTGTTCATAACTTAGTTATTTATTCATAAACGGCTTGTAAGCTTCTGAAGCCAGTTCTTTAAAACCATCATCAGTCTTAACAATCATGAAGGCTGGGATACCATTTTCATTCGCGATAGCCATGCCTTTTTCTGCACCTAACACCATCAAGCCCGTAGCAAGTCCATCGGCTGTCATTGATGACTTATCCAATACCGTCACTGACACCACTTTGTGATGAATCGGCTTGCCCGTCTGTGGGTTAATAATATGAGAGTATCTCACACCATCGCTCTCAAAGTAATTACGATAGTCTCCGCTTGTTGCAATTGCCATATCGCCCGGCTCTATGATTTCCTGAATTGATCGCTCATCGACCGTCGGTTTTTCAATCGCAATACGCCAAGGTACACCATCATGGTTAATACCTTTTAGACGCATTTCACCGCCAACTTCTACCATATAGTTCTGAATACCTTCAGACTCTAAGTAATTCGCAACAACATCAACCCCCCATCCTTTCGCGATCGTAGAAAGGTCGACATATAACTGAGGCAAGTCTTTAGACAAAAAGTTTCCGTCTACCGATAAATGATGGATACCTGTATTCGCTTTGCGCTCAGCGAGCTCTTCGTCTGTTGGTACTACGTCCGGACGCGCTTCCGGTCCAAAGCCCCACAAGTTCACAAGAGGTCCTACCGTGACATCCAGTGCTCCCAACGTCAGGTGATTTAGTCGTATCGCTTCTTTTACTACCGTTGCAGTTTGAGGAGATACTTCAAACGGTTCATCAGTCGCATGCTGGTTGAACAGGCTTAACTCCGAGTCTTGGCGATAAGTTGACATTTGATCATTCACTTCTTCAAGCAAGCGATCAATCTCTGTATGTAGCGCTTTTGGTTCAGGCAAACCGTCTTGTTCGATGTATTTTATATTGTACGTAGTCCCCATCGTTGGGCCACTCAAATGAATTTGCTCATCAGGCTGTTCACAACCAGCCAAGATAATTAAAGAAGCGAATGCAACAAGCCACGTTTTCACTTGTTTACTCCCATTATTGTTGAATTGATATGGGGAATGAGATTGTTTTAGCAATCCAATTTCCTATAACAACTGGTGGTGCTTCGGGTTTAATCTAAAAAATAATGGCTAGCTAAAGTTAGCTAGCCATTCTATCAACGTCATTTCAATCAGTTGAAGCTGCAAACAACAAAACGACAACTTCAAATGAAGCGAAATTTAGCCACCAAAGTCATCAAGTAGGATGTTTTCATCTTCTACACCGAGATCTTTCAGCATGCCGATAACTGCTGCGTTCATCATTGGTGGACCACACATGTAGTACTCACAATCTTCTGGAGCTTCATGATCCTTCAGATAGTTTTCGTACAGTACGTTGTGGATGAATCCTGTGTAACCATCCCAATTGTCTTCTGGCATTGGATCAGAGAGCGCACAGTGCCATACGAAGTTGTCGTTCTCAGCCGCTAGGCCATCGAAGTCTTCTACGTAGAACATTTCACGCTTAGAACGTGCACCGTACCAGAAAGACATCTTACGCTTAGAATGTAGACGCTTAAGTTGGTCGAAGATGTGCGAACGCATTGGTGCCATACCTGCACCACCACCAACGAATACCATTTCAGCATCAGTGTCTTTCGCGAAGAACTCACCAAATGGACCAGAGATCGTACACTTATCGCCTTCTTTCAAAGACCAGATGTACGAAGACATGATACCAGGTGGTACGTCAGGATTATTAGGCGGCGGCGTAGCAATACGCACGTTCAGCATAATAATGCCTTCTTCTTCTGGGTAGTTAGCCATTGAGTAAGCGCGGATAGTCTCTTCGTTTACTTTTGACTCATAACGGAACAGATTAAATTTGTCCCAGTCTTCGCGGTACTCTTCAGGTACATCGAAGTCAGCGTATTTCACGTGGTGAGCAGGTGCTTCAATCTGAATGTAACCACCAGCACGGAACGGTACTGATTCGCCATCAGGGATTTGCAGCTTAAGCTCTTTGATGAATGTCGCTTTGTTATCGTTAGAGATAACGGTACATTCCCACTTCTTAACGCCGAAGATTTCTTCTGGAAGCTCGATGTCCATGTCAGTTTTCATTGCAACTTGACATGCTAGACGCTCACCTTCACGCGCTTCACCTTTAGTAATATGGTCAAGCTCTGTAGGGAGGATATCACCACCACCAGATTTAACTTTTACGCGACACTGACCACAAGAGCCACCGCCACCACAGGCAGAAGAAACGAAAACACCAGCACCAGCTAGAGCGCTTAGTAGTTTACCGCCTGGTTGTGTAACGATCGCCAAGTTAGGGTCGTCGTTCACAGAAATTGTAATGTCACCTGTTGGTACAAGCTTAGACTTAGCGAAAAGAATCACTAGTACTAGAGCCAGTACGATCAGAGTAAACATCACTACACCAAGAATAATGTCCATTGACTATTCCTTAATTGTTGCGGTTTACCCGACTTACAGTTGAACACCAGAGAAAGACATAAAGCCTAACGCCATTAGACCTACCGTGATGAACGTGATGCCAAGACCACGAAGACCAGGAGGTACGTCAGAGTACTTCATCTTCTCACGGATACCTGCAAGAGCAACGATGGCTAGCATCCAGCCCACACCAGAGCCGAAACCGTAAACAACCGATTCAGCAAAGTTGTAGTCACGCTGTACCATGAAAGATACACCACCGAAGATTGCACAGTTTACTGTGATCAACGGAAGGAAGATGCCAAGCGCGTTGTACAGAGGTGGGAAGAAACGGTCGAGAACCATCTCTAGAATCTGTACAAGTGCAGCGATTACACCGATAAAGGTGATGAAGTTTAGGAAGCTAAGATCGACTCCTTCAACTAAAGCGTTTTCTCTCAGCACTAGGTTGTAAACAAGGTTGTTCACAGGAACGGCGATAGTAAGTACTACCACAACCGCGACACCTAGACCAAAAGAGGTCTTAACTTTCTTAGATACCGCAAGAAACGTACACATACCTAAGAAGAAAGACAAAGCCATGTTTTCGATGAAAATCGATTTAACTAACAGACTAATGTAATGTTCCATGACGTCCTTACTCCTTCGCTTCTACTTGTTCTGGTTTCAGAATACGGATTACCCAGATCATGAAGCCGATTAGGAAGAATGCTGACGGTGCGAGAAGCATCAAGCCGTTTGGTTGATACCAACCGCCGTTGCTTACTAGAGGTAGTACTTCCAGACCAAATAGTTTGCCTGAGCCGAACAGCTCGCGGAAGAAACCTACAGTAATAAGAACGAAACCGTAACCCAGACCGTTACCGATACCATCAATAAGTGATGGCACTGGCGCAGATTTCATTGCAAATGCTTCAGCACGACCCATTACGATACAGTTGGTGATGATAAGACCAACGAAAACTGATAGCTGTTTCGAGATATCGTAAAGGTAAGCTTTCAGCACCTGGTCTACCACGATTACTAGCGAAGCGATGATAGCCATCTGCACGATGATACGTACGCTGTTAGGAATGTGGTTACGGATAAGAGAAACAGAGAAGTTAGACAATGCCGTTACAAACGTAACCGCTAGCGTCATAACAAACGCGGTTTCCAGTTTAGTTGTTACTGCCAGAGCAGAACATACACCAAGCACCTGCAGTGCGATTGGGTTGTTATCCAATACTGGCGCTAGAATGCTCTTTTTAACATTTTGTGCACTAGACATTAGTTCAGACCTCCGTCACGAACTTTTGCTAGGAACGGACCAAAGCCCATGTCACCTAACCAGAAGTCAAATGTATGTTGAACACCGTTACTAGTTAGTGTCGCACCTGATAGGCCATCAACACCGTGCTCAGAACCCTGAGGCGCCCCACCTTTCACGACTTTAATCGCTGGCTGGTGGTTCTCATCGTACAGTTTTTTGCCATCCCACTGAGCGCGCCAAGATGGGTTCTCTACTTCACCACCAAGTCCAGGAGTTTCACCTTGCTCGTAGTAAGTAATACCAGAAACCGTGTTACCGTCCGTTTCAACAGCTACAAACGCGTACATCATTGACCAAAGCCCTTTACCGTGTACCGGCAAGATCACTTTTTGAATTTCGTCTTGGCCTTTAACTAAGTACACCACGGCAGTTTTTGCGCGGCGACGAATGTCAGCCAAATCTTCTTCTGGAGTCAATTTAATTGAGCGTTGTGCATCTTTTGATGCTGCACGTTGATCATAAGTCGCTGCATCACCTTCAGTAAAGTTACCTGTTTCAAGGTCAACTAAACGAGGTTCAATGTACTCGGCAAACAGCTCAGGTACTTTTTTACCGTTTGCCTCAATGCCTGCAACTTCAACGATCTTCGATTGCTTATCTAGGACAGCGTTCGCTTTTTGCTTATCACGCAGACCTACCGCTGCTGTTGATACGATGATTGAACAAACAAGGCTCAACCCGATAACAACACCCAGCGTCTTTTTAATGCTGTCGTTATTACTTGCCATATCGTGCTAGTCTCCGCTTGATGTTCTTCTCAATAACTAAGTGGTCGAACAGAGGTGCAAACAGGTTCGCGAATAGAATCGCCAGCATCATACCCTCAGGGTAAGCTGGGTTAACTACACGGATAAGAACACACATAACACCAATTAACGCGCCATACCACCACTTACCTTTGTTGGTAAATGAAGCTGATACAGGGTCTGTTGCCATAAAGAACATACCGAATGCAAAACCACCTAGAACTAGGTGCCAGTGCCATGGCATGTTGAACATTGGGTTCGTATCAGAACCGATCACGTTGAACAGCGTTGACGTCACAATCATACCGATCATGACACCCGCAATGATGCGCCATGAAGCAATTCGCATGTAAACGATCATTGCTGCACCGATCAATAGTGCAAGTGTCGATACTTCACCGATTGAACCTGGGATGTTACCGATGAACGCATCCATCCAAGTAATAGGAGCACCTGAAACTGTGTTTACTAGTGCACCGTTACCACCCTGAGCCCACTGGCTAAGCGCCGTTGCACCAGAGAAACCATCAGCAGCAGTCCAAACGACGTCACCCGAAATTTGTGCCGGGTAAGCGAAGAATAGGAATGCACGGCCTGCTAGTGCAGGGTTTAGGAAGTTGCGACCCGTACCACCGAAGATCTCTTTCGCTACAACAACACCGAAGGTAATACCTAACGCGGCTTGCCATAGAGGAAGTGTTGGTGGAACGATAAGCGCGAAAAGGATAGAAGTGACAAAGAAACCTTCGTTAACTTCGTGCTTACGCACCATACAGAACAGCACTTCCCAGAAACCACCAACGATGAATACCGTTGCGTAGATAGGCAAGAAGTAAGTCGCGCCAAGGAGCATTTTACTGCCAACCCCTGCATCAGCGGATATGGTCCCACCGAACATTTCGGTTAGCCAGTAATGCCAATTACCTGCGACTACTGTTGCTAGTTGGTCACCAGCATGCATGTGAGTCAATGCTGCGATAGCTTGGCCACCCGCGTTGTACATCCCCCAGAACATTGCTGGGAATACCGCGAACCAAACCATGATCATGATGCGTTTTAGATCAACGCTATCACGAACGTGCGAGCTTCTCTTTGTTACAAGACCCGGTGTATAAAACAACGTTGCTGCTGCTTCATAAAGGGCAAACCACTTCTCGTGTTTACCGCCAGGTTCAAAGTGATGCTCGATGTCTTCAATAAACTTTTTAAGAGACATGAAAATTACCCTTCCTTCTCGATCTTATCTAGGCATTCACGAAGCAGTTGACCGTACTCGTACTTACCAGGACAAACAAAGGTGCACAATGCTACATCTTCTTCATCTAGCTCTAGAGCGCCCAGTGCTTGTGCACTGTCAGAGTCGCCTGCACATAGATCGCGAAGTAACAGAGTAGGCTCCATATCTAGTGGCAATACACGCTCGTAGTTGCCAATTGGAACCATTGAACGATCACTACCGTTAGTCGTCGTTGTCATGTTGAACAACTGACCTTTGAATAAGTGACCAAGGAATGAGCGAGTTATCGAGAACTTGTTTTTACCAGGCATTGCCCAGCCAAACAGCTCTTTTTCGTAGCCTTCACGAAGTACAGAAACCTGTACGTGGTAACGACCTAGGTAGGCGTGAGGACCCGTAGCGTGTGTACCGGTTAGTACAGAGCCAGAAATCACACGAACGTCACCTGGCATTAACTCGTTATCCACTACATCATCAAGGCTAGCACCAAGTGTTGTGCGAATAAGGCGAGGGTTATTTACCACAGGACCTGCTAGAGAAATCACACGGTCAGTGTATAACTCACCAGTGAGGAACAACTTACCAAACGCAATAACGTCTTGGTAATTGATGCTCCACGCCACATTTTCTGCATTGACTGGATATAGATAATGCATGTGGGTACCCGCGAGACCTGCCGGGTGAGGACCATCAAAGACATGTTCTTCAATGTTCGATTGAGAAGAGCGAGGTAGGCTAGTACCTGTTTTACATACGTAAACCTTGTCTTCCGTGAGGGCTGAAAGAATATCTAAACCCGCAATGAACGCTTCTTGTTGTTCATTAATGATCAACTCAGGCTTCGCAGCAAGTGGATTAGTATCCGTTGCTGTTACGAAAATAGCCTTAGTAGAAGACTCGATTGCTGGAACCTTGCTAAACGGACGAGTACGCAAAGCGGTCCAAAGGCCAGATTCAACCAATTGAGTCTTGATCGCCTCACGATCTAAACTTGCTAGTTGAGCGGCTTCAAACTTATCGAAAGTTACCTGTTCTTCACCTGCAACTTCAATCACAACAGATTGAAGCACACGCTTAGCACCACGGTTAATCTCGATCACTTTACCGGCTGCTGGTGCAGTGAATTTCACGCCTGGGTTCTTTTTGTCTTCAAAAAGAACTTGCGCTTTCTTCACTTCATCACCAACGCGGACATGCATGGTTGGACGCATGCCAACGTACTCTTCGCCAAGCAAGGCGACTTTTTTGATGGTCTTACCATCATTTATCACCTGGGATGGAGTTCCTGCAATAGGAAGGTCCAAGCCCTTTTTTATTGTAATCATACGCACTTGCACTACTTTTATCGGGAAAAAGATTCTTTTGATTGCGTAACTTTTAGACACGACATTAGTGTCCGGTTTCGGTGTTGTTTTAAACACCAAAATCGCAACATCCTTTTTAAAATCTCATCACACAAGAAGGTGAGAGACTCATCAGGTGCCGTAGTTTAGCATTTTTTCCAAACTTGATGCCATGACCAATCATGCGAATAGAGCGGATATTTGGGCGGAAGAAGGTTTAACAGCTTAAAGAATACTCATATTTTTGACCGAACGCACAAATGCTCACACTGGATCGATTGCTTTCAAAACGGTCAGATTCACTACGTATAACAAGTGGTAATTTTCTGTCACATGTTGAAATGTTGTTAATATTTCAAAACATCAGCCACATGCATTCATCGTGACAATTCGTGAGGCACTCTACATAATCTCAGTCGATAAAATGTTTGACCGAAGAATAAAATAACAAAAAAAAAGATGGCTTTTGCCATCTCCTTATCTATTTATCTGTTTATCCATCGCCAACAGATAAATTGGGTGCGAACACATAAACGCTAAAATGTGACTTATATACTCGAGTCACTTCAAGGGGCCTATTCAGCGAGAACTTATTGACCGCCACCGACACACATCGGGCTATCAGGTGCGCCATTTTGTTCACGCTTCCACTCCTCGTCAGTATAGGTATGAATCGCCAACGCGTGAATGTGATTGTCTAATTCATCCGCGAGAGTTTGATGAACTTGGCGATGTCGACCGATCAAGCGCTGTCCCTCAAAACAATTACTCACCACAATGACTTTAAAGTGACTCTCTGAACCTGGTGGCACATTGTGCATGTAGCTTTCGTTAATCACTTTTAAATAACTTGGTTGCAACTCACTATGCAATTTTTTCTCTATGATTTCTTGGATCATATTCGTTCCTCCTGATGTTAACTGGATAAGTATATACTAAAAACAAGGGACAGTATCTTCTCAAATCCGTCGCTTACTATCCCAAAATCACCTCGAGATACAGGGCTCAGAACTGCTTGAGGTAACTTGGGCACATTGGCGAAAAGAAATAAGATAATTAAGAAATTTCACACCTTTTTTGTATCTAGACACGTCATCATCTGAGACAATATTGCACTCGTTTATCGAATCAACTTACGTTTATCTATGAAAACCGAATTGAACCTTCATGGTCGAAGCCTGACGCTTCACCGTTTCCCCAAACGCACAAACGAAACGTTACAAGCTTGGGATGCAGGTGATGAGTACCTGATCAATCACGTCGAAGAACTGGCACTGCCAGAGAATCAAAATATCCTCGTTATTAACGATAACTTTGGCGCACTTGCATGCTGGTTTTCAGATAAACATCGTGTCACATTAATGAGTGATTCTCATATTTCTCATCGCGGCACTGAACTGAATTTAAAGCAAAATAGTGCTAACAACGTGACTATGCTCACCACGTTGGACGCGGTACCCAACGATACAGACGTGGTGTTGATGCAGTTACCCAAAAGTAACCGTCATCTGATCTGGCTCCTCAGCCAGCTGAGAAAAACACTCCCTGCATCATGCCCCGTCATAGCGGTAAACAAAGCAAAAGAGATCCACACTTCAACACTGAAACTGTTTGAAAAATATTTGGGCAGCACAAAAACATCGCTTGCATGGAAAAAACACCGTTTGGTCTTTTCCCAAGCAGACGCAGCGCCAACCATTGATGTCGAACCAATCACGATTTGGTCGGTCGATGGAGAGGACATTCAGCTGAAAAACATGCCAAATGTCTATTCAGGTGAAAGCTTGGATTTGGGTGCTCGTTTTATGCTCCAGCATATACCACAAGATCCTTCCATCAATCACATTGTTGACTTGGGTTGTGGCAACGGTGTCCTGTCGGTAAAAGCAGGTCAACTCAATCCCACAGCACGTTTAACCTGCGTCGATGAAAGCTTTATGGCAGTAGAGTCGGCCAAACTAAACTTAGCAGATAACCTAGGCAAAGAGCGCGATGTACGCTGTATCACGAATAACTGCTTAGATGGCTTTGAAGCCGACAGCTGCGAACTTGTAATGTGTAACCCGCCCTTCCATCAGCAGCAAGCCATTACTGACCATATCGCTTGGCAAATGTTCTGCGACGCAAAACAAGTTTTGAACCAAGGGGGGAAGTTACTTGTCATAGGAAACCGTCACCTTGGCTACGATACAAAGCTAAAGCGCCTATTTGGCAAAGAGAATGTGAAACTTATCGCTGGAAACAACAAGTTCGTTATTTTACAGGCGACAAAAAATCCTGCTAAATTAGACGCAAAATAAGCTCCTTACTGAGCAAACCGTTTACAAGGAATAATAAAATGAAAAAACTGGTACTCGCGGCTTCGGTTGCATTGCTTGCTGCATGTTCATCTTCTCAAGCACCTAGTCAACAACAGCTAAACTTGATGCCGGAAACCACACTCAGCACAAACCCAATAGTGCAAGGTAAAACGTACAGCATGATCAGTAAAGATGTACGCGCGGCTCAGTACGTTGCTTTAGTAGACAGCGGGCATTCCAACATTTTGCCTCTCCACGCCAAACAAAACTTGCGTATCACCTTAGAGGAAGCCCTTGAGAAACAATTCTCATCGCAAGGTTTTCACTCAGATCTACGTAGCAATAATGTCGTCGAGCTGTCTGTGATGGAAGCGCTCGTAAACGTTAAGCATTCAGCCATGGAAAACGACATGGATGCGAAACTGGTCTTGCAACTGACAGCAGAAACACCACAAGGTAAGTTAGTTAAGACCTACACAGGAACAGCACAACGCTCGGGCGCATTTAGCGCATCTGATGAAGATATCGAGCAAACCTTAAATGATGTAATAACACTTACTCTGGAAGAAATTGGTAACGATCCAGAGCTTCGTCAATACATGCAGGAACGCTTCTAATGTTACGTAAAGCCATACTATCTTTTGCGCTATTAAGTTGTAGCGTATGGGCTGGTCCCAAAGTTGAGTTCGAAACCACAATCGGCTCTTTTACTGTTGAACTTAATCAAGAAAAGGCACCTATTACGGTTGAGAACTTCTTGAGATATGTCGAGGATGGTAGCTATGCTGGTACTATTTTCCATCGCGTGATTCCCAACTTTATGGCTCAAGGCGGCGGCTTTAATCAAGACATGGAAATGGTCAAAACCTATGCACCAATAAAAAATGAAGGCAATAACGGTTTAAATAACGATCAAGCCACCATCGCAATGGCGAGAACCAATGCGCCTGACTCGGCAACTCGTCAGTTCTACATTAACCTAGTCGACAACGACTTTCTGAACTATGGCGCTCGCCCACCGGGTTACGCGGTTTTTGGTCAAGTGACCAAAGGCTTTGAAGTCATCCAAGAGATGGCAAAACAGCCAACCTCGTCATCAGGTGGAATGCGTGACGTGCCAGAAACGCAAATTGTCATTACCAAAGCCACACGAATAGAATAACGTAGCTTAACGAGTGCCCTCGATACTGAGTCCTAAGTACAGAGTATTGGTACGAAGTAAATGAGTGGTTCAGAAATAAGATTCAAGCCATGCTAGCATGAGCCATTTTTACCGCGGTTTCAGTACTTATCATATCGACTGTACTTATCATGTTGACAGTACTTATCGCGTTAACAAATAAGCTCTTTGAATTTTCAAAGAGCTTTTTCTTTCCACAGCGTCACTAATCTGGATTTACCTATGTCTTCATTACCTTCCATCACTTGGTTGGAAACGGTAAAAAGTTACCTTGATAAACGTTTGTTATGGGTCTTTATGCTCGGTTGCTCTAGTGGCTTCCCTTGGGTACTGATCGGCTCAAATATGTCTGGCTGGCTTAAAGATGCTGGATTAACCCTCTCCGCTATCGGTTATTTTGGTAGCGTCTTTGCTGTCTATGCCATTAACTTTCTCTGGGCTCCTTTAGTTGACCGAGTTAAGTTACCTATGCTTTACCGTTTATTAGGCCAAAGACGTAGCTGGATATTCTTTTGTCAAAGCATTGTATTGGTAGGGACAGTCCTCATCGCTGGCGTTAATCCGGCAGAGAATTTAATCTTGGCTTCGATATTGGCCTTATGTATTGCCACTGCGTCAGCCACACAAGATATTGCTATCGATGCATTTCGTATCGATACCTTTCCAAAATCAGAAGCCTCCAAGCTTCCCCAAGCTTCCGCTATGGCGGTAACAGGTTGGTGGACCGGCTACTCTCTTCCTGGCTATTTAGCGTTCATTAACGCAGACAGTATTGGCTGGAATGGTGTTTACTACGGCATGGCGCTGATCGTCGTTCTGTTAATGATCTTCACGTTGTTAGTGGGCGAGCCACAAACACAACGAGAGCAATTACAATCACAAGCGGAACAACGTCATAAGGAAGTGGTTGGTTCAAAAATCGTCGCTTGGTTTACCGTGACGGTCATAGAGCCATTCTTAGACTTCTTCAACCGCAACGGCGTTAGAGTAGCTATCACGCTATTATTATTCGTCTTTCTATTTAAGATCGGCGAAGCGTTTTTAGGCCGTATGTCGATTGCATTTTATAAAGATATTGGCTTTAGCAACGAACAAATAGGCTACTACTCTAAGTTGATTGGCTGGGGAGCAACCATCTTCTTCACCATCATTGGCAGCATGTTTAATGTTCGCTTCGGGATTGTTCGAGGCCTGATGATGGGCGGTATTGCAATGTCAGCCAGCAACCTGATGTTTGCGTGGATCGCTTCTGTTGGACCAAACGAGCACCTCTATCTGGCAACAATTATTGTTGATAACTTTACTACCGCGTTTTCGACCGTTGCATTTGTTTCATTTCTTACTGTTCTTACCGGTCAAGCATTTTCTGCGACTCAATATGCGCTGCTTGCTTCTTTGGGTAACTTCGGGCGGACGACATTGGCGTCTTTCAGCGGAGAGTTCGTCGACTATCTCGACAACTGGAGTGCCTTCTTCGTCCTAACGGCAGTCATGGTGATTCCAAGCTTGATCATGCTTTACTCTCTGCGCCACTACTTCGACGATCTACTGGAAAAAGCCAGAAACAGAGATTAAATCTGCTCGAAGTAACTCGCACAAAAAGTCACGCGAAAGCAAGTAGACAACAAAAACGACAAAGCCACCAAACATTTTGGTGGCTTTGATTTTAAGGATAAACAAGAAGTCAATGTAACAAGTATTCTACGGATAGAGACCTTTACCAAACAAGTTAAATACTCTCGCAACACCTTGGGTAAATATCATTGGCTCAGTCAGTGCAGTCAAACACAAGCAGTCTTCCCCTTTCTTAGTAAACGGACTGTGCTTCACTGAGGCGTCTCTTATCATTAAATCCCCTTCGTGGTACTGCCCATCTTCATCGCTAAAGCTGCCATGAAGGACGAGGGTTGATTCCAATCCCTTGTGCGTATGCTGAGGCACCTGCACATTTTCTCCGATATACATCAAACTCACACGAGCGTCTTCGCCCAAATCAATCTGTGCACTGAAAACTTTCCCGCCATAGCTTCGCCAGTCACTAATTAAATCGGCAAATCGAGTCAAGGTATTCGGAAGTGCAAACGTCTTTCCTGCAACTGACACGTCAGCATAATCGCGTATGACCACGTTATCGACAATAGGTTCTGCATTGACAATGTCACTTAGCATCACATCAAACTCACGATCGTACTCTGATGGCGTATCGCTAACGATGTTCGCTTGGCTTGCTTCAACCTGATTGACATAATCCCTACACTGACGACATGTTTCCAAGTGCGTCGCGACCATAAGCCCAGAAACTGCATCAATGCTGCCTGAAGCATAAGCCTCTAACACGTTGTTATCTGGATGATTATTCATAACTGCTCCATATGCATTGAGTGCCTTAATTTTTCCACCGCGAGTCTTAACCGAGATTTGACGGTCCCCAAGGGAATGTTGAACATTTCTGCGACTTGCTGATGAGGTAGCTCTTCAAGATAAACGGCTTGTAACACTTCCCTTTGATTTTTGGGCAGAGTACCTAAAAACTTCACGACCTGATCTTTTAGTAAGTCTTGCTCCGGTGAATAATGATCGACAAGGTCAGGTGGATAATACTCTGAAGGCCAGATATCATCCGAGTGAATATGCAGTTCTTTTCCTTTCTGTTTTCTCAACAGATCAAAACATAAGTTACGGATGATTGTGTATATCCACGTTGATAAAGCACTCTTCTCACCATTGTAAAGATGAGCTTTATGCCAAACCGTTGCCATGGTTTCTTGCACCATTTCCATCGCAACTTCTTCATTACCCACATGCTTGTAGGCGAACTGTTTCAACTTGGGAGCATAAAAATGGAAGACAAAAGCAAACGCGTCCTTGTCACGCGCTTTCACTTTATCCATGTAAGCGCACCATTCTTTTCGACCCAATTTTTGTTGGCTCTCACTCATCATAATCGGCCTTAATTATAGGGAGGAGAGCACTCCTCCCATCCATTCCTAATCTGTGATGTCGTCAACTAACAAGTTAAAGCCGCCATTGTTACCATCGTCTATCGCAACAACTTGGTAAACCACACCATCCATTAAATCTACTGGTGCCGAATCAACAGCGACAACGCTTGGATCGCCCGCGACTGTTACAGTGACGTAGTAGGTACCCGCTTCAACATAAAGACCTTGTATACTATCTTTATACGTAAAGTCCGTTATTGCTGGATCACTTCCATCAATTCCCGCACTTGTTGTGAGATAAATGTCCACTTTATCGGCTACCGGATTAGCCGCCGCGTGAGTGATATTGAGCGTCGCACTGGTCGCCACTGCTCTTCTCATATCTTCTACCACTAATGGTTCGATATCGATAGAAGGACTGACCACACCGACCGCATATACACTGTAGTCCTTGCCCCCTTCAACCGATAACCCATTGACGTCAATGATCGGATCCGTCGTGGTACCATCAACAAACACATCGATATCATAAGCATCAGGAGCCAAATCTAGATAGCCTCGAATTTCTTTAAACGCTAAGTCGGCAAGTGGTGCGAATGACGAGCCGTTGACATTAACATCAACAGCTGGTGCACCATCAACAAGGTGCCCGACTCGGGCTTCTGCTTGGCTTCCCATATCTTCAATCATAGACGAACCAGAGCCATCCAGAACTAACAACTTAACTGGAGAGGTACTGTTCGAGTCTCCGGTTTTTATCGCCGCTATGGTTAAGTTGGCGTCGCCGGCAAGTGAAACCGTTCCAGAATCAAACACAACGGTGTCACCAACAGCAAGTCGAATTTGATAATCATCCGCTGGGATATTCAAAACATCAGTCGAGCCTTTGTAAGCAAGATTAGTAGCCGTTGGACTCGCGCTCGCTAAATCGAGGCCAGGCTCAGTGACATAAACATCGACTGCTGGTACGCCTGAAGCAGCGTGCACAACTTGTACATCCAGGCTATTGGCATCCGCCATCGATTCGGCATCTCGTGTCACGACCAAAGGTTCAACCGCATTTGGACTGCCATCCGCATCACCCACGACGAATACGCTGTAATTCAAATCTGATTCGAGTTCAAGCTCGGTTCTAGGAACGACAGTAGCGACCTCGTCACCGGGTAATTGCACATCAACTTGCACTGAATTCATACCGGCTCGTACTTTTTTAAAACCGGAACCAACACCATAATCAACGTCGGTTAGTGTTGCTTTATCATTAAGCCAAACATTGGCTAAAGGTGCATCTGACACCGCATGTATCGCCTGTACATTGGAATACTCGACAGTGTCGGAATCTGAACCACAAGCAGTTAGACCCATGACCACTGCCAAACATGCCAGTGCGTGTTTTACTCGTTTCATAATCTTGCTTCCTTGTTGTTAGGAGCTTCAAGTGCTTGATTCAAAAATAGTAGTGCCGGCAGGCAATCCTCTGCTCCTGCCAGTTTTTCGAATAAGCGGCAATCTAGCGGCAATAGCTCAAGCCAACGCTGCGTGACCCATACTGGGTCATTGTAGAAGCAGTCTGCATAGAGAGAACCGAGTTGGGGAAACTCTTCATAAACGTATTCCAACTGTTGACTTAAGTAGTAAAAACTGAACAACTCATGAGGAGCCTGCCAATTTTCCATCCACTCTACTTCTGCATGCCTCAAACCGTCTTTATCCGCTCTAACTCGCTTAACCTTAAACCGTTTCTCACCAATCACTGTTATGCCAAGAAGCCCATCACTTAATGTTTCAAAATCAACGATTCGAACTAAAGTACCTATCGAACAAACGTCACCAACTTCTTTCGGATCGCTGTTATTCCCTACTAGACAGACGCCAAAACCACTATTTTGTCGACTACTCTCTTTCACCATACGTACATAGCGTGGTTCAAAAATGCGCAAATTCATTTTGCCATTTGGAAGCACGACCGAGGTAAGTGGGAATAACATAACTTCATTCATTGATAAGTCCTCTATATGTTCAACTTCTAATACGAGAAGATTATCAATCCGATCACTTACTAATTTTGTTGGTTAATCGACTGGCTTAAAAGTTAAGAAAATACACACAAGCACCGATCCGAATCACATATTTATTGCAATGAAATGCAAACTCAAAAAAGTTCCGATAAATAGAATAATTATGTGATTTATATCACCAAAAAGGTTTAGTTTTGCATCTTGTGTCACTTTCATTTGAGATTTTTATCGCTATTATTCACGCCAATTGGATAGCGCAGCACAGATTGCGTGTTCTAAACCATGACAAACATAGAGAGTCCCCTTATGCGTAAATCACTTTTAGCTCTTAGCCTTCTAGCAGCGACCTCAGCACCAGTTTTGGCGGCTGACTATTCTGACGGCGATATCCACAAAAACGATTACAAGTGGATGCAGTTCAACTACATGTACTCAATTGATGAAATGCCACGAGTTAAAGGCGCTGACGATAACGCCCACGATTACCTAGAAATGGAATTTGGTGGTCGCTCTGGTATTTTCGACCTATACGGTTACGTAGACGTATTTAACCTAGCGACTAAAGATGACCAAGATAAATCAACATCTAAAGATAAGATGTTTATGAAGTTCGCACCACGTATGTCTCTAGATGCGGTAACTGGTAAAGATCTATCTTTCGGTCCTGTTCAAGAACTATATATTGCATCTCTAATGGAATGGGGTGGTGACAACGGTGGTGTAAACAACCAGAAAATCGGTTTAGGTTCTGATGTAATGGTTCCTTGGTTAGGTAAAATCGGCCTAAACCTGTACAGCACTTACGATGGCAACAACAAAGGTTGGAACGGTTTCCAAATCTCGACTAACTGGTTCAAACCATTCTACTTCTTCGAGAACGGTTCATTTATCTCTTACCAAGGTTACATTGATTACCAATTTGGTATGGATGATGATGCTGGTAACAAATTTGGTACTACCGCGTCAAACGGTGGTGCAATGTTCAACGGCATTTACTGGCACTCAGATCGCTTCGCGGTTGGTTACGGCCTGAAAGCATACAAAGAAGTATATGGCGTAAAAGACGGTCTACAAGTTGCTCCTGGTGTTGAGCTAGAATCGACTGGTGTAAGCCACTACCTAGCGGTAACTTACAAGTTCTAATTGAACCACTAAGTTTGCTCAAAAATGGCGCCTCTCGGCGCCATTTTTATTTGCTTTCCTTTTTCCCCTCATTATCCTTGCAGCAAACCTTTTTTATTGAGAGCGTTTGGTGAATATTGTCATCTTAGGTCCGGGAGCGGTTGGCTCACTCTGGGCTACAAAACTTAATCAAGCAGGACATAACGTCTCGCTTTGGAGTAGAACCTCCGAACGGGAAATGGCTCTCAGTCTGGATGACTCTGCAGCAGTCGCGTTTGTTAATCAACAGCCTGCCAGCGTACAAAATGCCGATCTACTTTTAGTCACCGTTAAAGCGTGGCAAGTCGAAGCGGCTATTACGCCATTATTGCCTCATATCCATACCGACACCATCATTATGCTGATGCACAATGGTATGGGGTCAGCCCAGCACGTTGCGAAAGTGCTAGCGAACAATCCGATTGTATTAGCCACGACGACGCACGGTGCCTACAAACCAAACAAACAGCAAGTGCTCCACACAGGCCACGGAGCCACTCAAATTGGTGGTTTCAACGCATCAGGGGCACAGTGTGAGTTTCTTCAAGGCGTTCTTGACCATGCGCTACCTGACGTCAAATGGACTCCCGATATCCATTCCGCATTATGGACTAAACTTGCTATCAACTGTGCCATCAATCCTTTAACAGCGATCCACCAATGTAAAAATGGAGAACTGGTGAAAGCAAATTTTCAGGATACGATGAAACGCATTACGCAGGAATTGGCCAATGTGATGAACAAGGAAGGAGTTAATACGGATTTTACTGCGCTATTTCAAACTATCATGCACGTCGTCAATGCAACCGCAGAAAATTACTCTTCGATGAGGCAGGATGTACAACACAAACGCCGCACTGAGATCGATTTTATTACTGGGTACTTATTGCAAGCGGCAGACAAACATCATATCGATACGCCGGAAAACCGGAAACTTTATCAACGCATCAAACAAATAGAACAAAGCTGGACAAACTAATGACTAAAAAAATTTTAGTGCCCATCGCACCCGGTACCGAAGAAATGGAAGCGGTGACTGCCATTGATACACTGGTTCGAGCTGGCTATGACGTCACGGTCGCGAGTGCTGCATTTGATGGTTCCCTAACCATGAAGGCTTCTCGCGGTGTCACTTTAACGGCCGATTGCAAGTTGGTCGATATAGCGGATGATGAATTTGATGTCATCGTACTCTCTGGTGGTGTCGGGGGAGCAGAAGTATTTCGCGATAGCCCAGTCATGCTAGAGATCCTCAAGCAGCATATTTATGATGGCAAACTGGTCGCAGCAATCTGTGCTTCCCCGGCTTTAGTTTTACAACATCATGATTTGTTTCCAAACGCATTGATGACTTGTCACCCTAGTTTTCAGTCACACATACCAGAACAAAACTGGCGCAGTAAACGCGTCACGATCGATCTAAATCACAACCTTATTACCAGCCAGGGCCCAGGCACAGCATTAGAGTTCGCGATCGAAATCATCATCAAGCTTGATGGTAAGAAGCATGCATGGAGCGTCGCTGAACCTATGGTGACCATTCCAACCTTGCATTACCATAAGATAGGCGACGAGTAATGTTTGACGTTAATGCAGTAAGAAGCCAGTTTCCCGCTTTAAATCAATCAATTAATGACACCGAGTTGGTTTACCTCGATAGCGCAGCAACCACGCAAAAACCGCAATGTGTGATTGACGTGATTCAACATTATTACAGCGCACAAAATGCCAACGTTCATCGCGGTAGCCACAGTTTAACAGCAAAGGCGACCAGCCAATTTGAAGCTGCGCGCGATACCGTGACGCGCTTTGTAGGTGCCGAGAGTTCAAAAGAAATCATATGGACTCGTGGCGCCACTGAAGCTCTCAACCTTATCGCTCAAACATACGCTCGCAGTACCTTACAACCAGGGGATGAAATATTAATTAGCGAGATGGAGCATCACGCGAATATCGTCCCATGGCAAATTGTGGCTGAACAGACCGGAGCAAAGGTCGTTAAAGTCCCAATGACCACGGAATGCCAGTTCGATTTACCAGCCTTTCAATCACTGCTGTCTGAACGGTGTAAGATTGTTGCTTGCGCGCAAATCACTAACGTAACCGGTACTCGCCAGCCCATTGAAAAAATCACTGAAATGGCTCATTCGGTTGGTGCTGTCATCGTCGTGGACGGTGCACAAGGCATTGTTCATGAGCCTCTCAATCTCGCTGCGCTCGATATCGACTTCTATGTTTTTTCCGGACACAAGCTTTATGCGCCTGCAGGCATTGGCGTGCTATATGGAAAGTTAGCGCTTCTCCAAGCCATGCCACCTTGGCACGGCGGAGGGAAAATGGTCGAACGAGTATCATTTGAAAAGACCACGTTTTCAGGTTTACCCGGCAAGTTTGAAGCTGGTACCCCAAATGTCGCAGGGGCAATTGCTTTAGCAAAAGCGATCGAATGGTATCAAGGTTTTGATCATCAAGAAGTTGAAGACCATTTACACGCATTACAGCAAAAAGCTTATGAGGCACTAAAGCAATTGGATGACATTCGCATCATTGGCTACCAGCCCAATGCTTCTGTACTCACTTTTGTGATGGATGGCGTTCATCACCAAGATATTGCAACCCTGTTGGATCAACAAGGTATCGCAGTGCGTGCTGGACATCACTGCGCGCACCCCTTAATGGATGCGCTCGGGGTCAAAGGCACGATTCGTGTTTCTTTTGGTATTTACAATACCCAAGAAGATGTTGATAGGCTGATTGCTGGTGTCGAGAAAGCGGTGGGGATGTTGTAAGTTAAAAAAGGTCCTAGGTTTAAAACAAGGGCCTAGGAAGAGAAAGGTCCTAGGGGATTCAGGTCCTAGGTCCTAGGAAAAACACGGATTACGGATTACGGATTACGGATTACGGATTACGGATTACGGATTACGGATTACGGATTACGGATTACGGATTACGGATTACGGATTACGGATTACGGATTACGGATTACGGATTATTTTCAAACACCTAGCTCGGATGTCAAGCAACTCTGTACTCTGTATTCCAAAACCACAAACTCAGAACCCGAAGTTTTACACAAAACCATCAATGCGCTCCTCCGTATTCCGTAAGCGCAGCGTTCCGTGTTACAAAACCGCAAGCATCGATGCTCAAAAATAAACACCGAGGCCTCGAGTATTACGCCTAGGACCTAGGATCCTAGCCACCTAGGACCTTCTTTTCTACCTAGATCCTTTTTTCTTTATTTCTTCTACAATCGCTTTCAATCCGTTTCCGCGAGAGGGACTCAGGTGAGCGACCAAACCTAACTGGTCAAAGTACTCGTCTATGTCGAATGCTTTGATTTGCTCCGCCGTTTTTCCGTTATACGCTGCCATCACAAGTGCAATTAGGCCACGTACGATGCGCGCATCAGAATCGGCACAGAAGTTCCAGACACCGTCTCTCTCCTGGCTGACTAACCAAACCAAGCTTTCACAACCGGAAACCGTTACTTGCTCAGATTTTAATTCATCTGGCATTGGCGGCAGTTTTTTTCCCCATTGAATGACCTGACGGTAGCGATCTTCCCAACCTTTAAATTGCTGCATAGTGGCAACAATATCGTCACTGGTGATTTCAGAACCGAATGGGGAAACAGGAAAATCCGTCATGGTGCTTTCTACTCTCTACAATCAATTATTTTTCTAGAATTCATTACTTTTTGTGTTTTTGAATCAGCTTTTCCACGATGCGTGAAACGGCCACGAAGCCGAATGTTGCTGTCACGACGGTTGCAGCACCAAACCCACTGGCACAGTCCATACGCTTTGGACCTTCAGCGGTGGATTTAACTCCACATACCGAACCATCCGCTTGTGGGTATTTCAACTGCTCGGTAGAGAACACACAATCGATGCCGAATTTACGCGCAGGATTCTGCGGAAAATTATGGTGACGACGCAACGTGTCTTTAATCTTTTTCGCCAACGGATCTTGAATCGTTTTGGTAAGGTCCGCCACCATGATTTGAGTCGGATCCACCTGACCACCCGCACCACCGGTGGTAATCACTTTGATTTTGTTACTGCGACAGTAAGCCAGCAGTGACGCTTTTGCTTTAACGCTATCGATCGCGTCCAACACATAATCGTACTCTTTACTTAGGTACTCGTGTTGATTATCCGGAGTGATAAAATCATCGATCAAATTGACTTTACACTCAGGGTTGATCAGCTTCACTCGCTCAGCCATCACTTCAATTTTGCTCTGGCCAACCGTACCTGACATGGCATGGATTTGACGATTAATATTAGTGACACAGACATCATCCATATCGATCAACGTCAACTCACCAATTCCGGTGCGAGCAAGCGCTTCTACCGCCCACGATCCTACACCGCCAATCCCAATCACACACACATGCGCAGCGCGAAGAATTTCAACTTCGCTATTACCATAAAGACGACGTGTGCCGCCGAAACGTTGATTGTAATTATCGGATGCCGGAGTATCGAGTTCGCGCATAGAAAAATCCAAATGAACGGTAGAAAAACAAAGAGTGCGATTTATACGCACTCTTTGAAGAAATGTCTAGGTAAGAGAGGAATCCTCTCCTATCAGACTATTATTGTATCTTTTCTGGCGACAAAGCCCAAGGGGCTTGCGTTGGCGTATTTTCTAGTCCGAGCTTCCAAACACGACCAAAATGTTTGTAATGACCAGCCTCATTCCCCGCTCTCGCACCAATACCATGATAAAGATCCAGGTGATTACGTTTTACCGCGCCGCCTGTATCCAACACAATCAGCATACGAAGTTGATGCACACCACTCCAGCTCCCATCCGCATTCAATAATGGCACTTCTGCCAAAATTGGCGTCCCCATCGGTAAAATAGAGCGATCACCCGCTACTGATGCCATTGGTAACAAAGGAATACCTGCCGACCCTGTTACAGGTGCGCCCGCTTTAGGAGCGAAAAAGACATAAGATGGGTTTTGTTCTAATAGCTCACGAACGGTGGCTTCGTCTTGTTTCGCGACCCAGTCCTTAATCGCTTTTAACGACATGTCTTCACGCGCAACTTCACCACGATCAATCAAGACACGACCAATACTCACGTACGCTTTGTTGTTTTTACCCGCGTAAGCAAAATATTCTAATGTATCGTCATCTTCATAATGAACATAGCCACTGCCCTGCACTTCCATCATGAAAGGATCTATCAGGTTAGGCGAATAACCTAATACTGGGGCTTTACCATTTAGAGCACCGTTGTATATTTCTGCGCGAGTTGGGCAATTAGAAGAACAGTTTGGCTTCCCATAAACCGGGTATTTAAACGTCTCATTTGGTCGGTGGCGTAACTCCATCACAGGCGAGAAATAGCCTGTAAATAAAACATTGCCTTGTTTATCTGCGCCCCCCAACTGCGCGGCTTTTATGCCATAAGCATCGAGCATCGCGGTATCACCACTTTGCTGGGCCCACTCATTCAATTTTCGGTAAAGCGGTTGATACATCCGAGCCATAGACGGTGACTTGATTATGACCTGTTCGGCTTGCTTATTAAATTCAGTAAAATCACGCGGTTTGTCTGACTTAACCACGTCGACTTTGTTTAGAATTTCAGAAAATTCACCATCGACGTACTGCTTCGCAAAATCGTTGGTGTCTTTGTCGCTGAGCGTTGGGTTGGTGTCGCTTTGCTGGGCGCAACCAAAAAGTAAACTCAAAGAAAGGATAGGGAGGAGTTTTTTTAACACGTGTCATTTCCGTAGTAAAAGATAGCGAAAGGATGGCAAACAAATACACACAAGGCAATTGAAAAGCAACGCTAAAGTGTTTCAATACTAAGCGAACGATTCGACTTGTTGCCATTTCAGACTCGCGGCGGATGGTACCAAAACCACATGCAACCAATTGTCCAGAAAATGTCTGGACGCAAACTTTTATACTCAAGTGACTCAAGATGCGGATTCAGAGCTGCATCAACGAGTTTAGATCAAGATAAATTAACGGATTGCTTTGGTAGAACGCTCTTGCAAATGGAAAACGGGCAAATAGTGAGCGTTCGCGTTTAGCTTCATTTCCGTATAATTTTCGTGATCAACAAAATCAAAGTGTCGCTCAGCATCCCCCACTCGATAAGAAAACGAGTCGCCATCGAACTTGAATGACGTTGCCACAAGTGAATCATTGACGCTCACACCACGTTCACTCAATACAATCACTTCTCGGGCATAAGGCGCTACGTTTTGCTCTACCCACTTTCCATAAATCATTGAGTTAGAGTTGGTTGGAGTGACATAGCGCGTAAACAAATCACTGTACAACATACAAACCACGACGGTACCAATGACTGCCAAAAGCATAAGAGAACGCTCAACCCACTTACGTAATGTGGTTTTTTTTGCTCCCAGAGAGGACGATATCATTGTGTTATTGCTGCCTATCATCAAAAAATGAAGGTCTATATTATAGCGTTAAAACCTTCCTTATTTTGACCTTAACTAAGCTTTAGAACAGATTTGTGCGGTCAACCTCTAGCTCTCTCGAAACGTCATATACTCAAACCAACAACTATCTTAATCAATTGTACCTTTTGGCAAAATTTCACCTTGCCATAAGGTGAATAAAAAGACATTATTTAAGCATAAATAAACAACAGGAATGGCTGTAGTGAAAATTCGTAGTACCGCACTCGTAAAAGGATTCCGACAATCGACACCTTATGTGAATGCACACCGTGGCAAGGTCATGGTTATCATGCTTGGTGGCGAAGCGGTTGCCCATAGTAATTTTGGCAACATAATCAATGATATTGCTTTAATGCATAGTCTCGGCATTAAAGTTGTTGTTGTTTATGGTGCGCGTCCACAAATAAACCAGTTATTGGAAAGACAAAACCTGACTACGCCATACCATAAGAACATTCGAGTCACTGATGAAGAGTCGCTATCAGTAGTTATGCAAGCCGCCGGCCAAATGCAGCTTACGATCACTGCTCGCCTTTCCATGAGTCTGAACAATACGCCAATGGCAGGAACGGAACTGAGTGTCGTATCTGGTAACTATATTATTGCTCAACCTTTGGGCGTGGATGATGGCGTTGATTACTGCCATACAGGAAAAATTCGGCGCATTGATACGGATGCGATCAATCGTACGCTCGATCAAGGCTCCATCGTCCTATTAGGTCCAATTGCGAGTTCAGTCACCGGGGAGTGTTTCAACTTACTTTCTGAAGAAGTCGCCACACAACTCGCGATCAAGCTCGGTGCCGACAAGCTGATTGGCTTCTGTTCTGAACAAGGGGTTATTGATGACAACGGCAATGCAGTTGCAGAACTTTTGCCTATCGAAGCTGAGCACGTCTTTAAAACACTCACCGAGAGAGCGGAAAAAAATGTCGAACACGATACGGGGACCTTACGCTTCTTGAAAGGCTCTATTGCTGCGTGTCGAGCCGGTGTCCCTCGAAGCCATCTGATCAGTTACAAGGTCGACGGTGCTTTGATTCAAGAACTTTTCTCTTTTGACGGTATTGGTACTCAAGTTGTCATGGCCAGTGCAGAACAAGTCCGTCATGCAAGCATTGATGATATTGGTGGTATCTTGGACTTAATCAGACCATTAGAAGAGCAAGGCATCTTAGTCAGGCGCTCACGTGAGCAACTCGAGCAAGAAATTGGCAAGTTCACTATTATCGAAAAAGATGGCTTAATCATTGGCTGTGCGGCGCTCTACCCATACCCTGAAGAACGCAAGGCCGAAATGGCATGCGTGGCCATTCACCCAGATTATCGAGATGGAAACCGTGGTTTGCTGTTGCTCAACTACATGAAACACCGCTCTAAATCAGACAATATTAGCCAGATTTTCGTACTGACCACGCATAGCTTGCATTGGTTTAGAGAGCAAGGTTTTTATGAGGTGGGCGTAGACTATCTACCAAGCGAAAAGCAAGGCCTGTACAACTTTCAGCGTAAATCAAAAATCCTAACGCTGGATTTATAGCACTAATATTTATACTCAAGTAACTTCAAGATGCTTGAGTATATGTGCAGCTTGAACCTAAAAGGGCAAGCTGCGCAAAAAAACATCAAAACTCAAACATTATATTGATATCTATCACACTTTTTTCTTTGCAATATACATTCAACTGTCTATAATTCGCGCACCAACGGTTGATAATCAACCAGTTGAAATGGATCTAGGTGATGTGCATACACCTTCACCCTAAAATACTGAGTAATAAAACACTCGGTGTTTCACATCAAGGACAGCGGTTGATCTTACGTTAATTAAGCTGAGACGAGCACTGTTATGAAAACTGTAGTTTGCAATTCACTACAAAGCTTTTGGGATATGGCCGACAACGAGTTTTTAGAAGGCTTAAATGTTCACTGTGTATTCCCTGCTAATGATGCCATTCGCGAATTTATTCTAACGCGCCAGCAACAATATAAATTCCGCAGCATTTCCTTTACGAGCGTATTTACACAGAACACCTAAATAGAGACCGAGCCATAGCTCGGTCTTTTATTAATTAGTCAATCTATCCACCAATCCACTGGCTCGGGTAGTTTTGACTCTGATTCCTCGCTTAAGCACATTGAGCTCGGCATACAGCGCCAAACGCTTCTTCGCACGAGTGATACCGGTGTAAATCAGCTCGCGGGTGAGTATCGGACTAAAGTCCGGTGGTAGAATCATCAGAGTGTAGTCGAACTCACTACCTTGTGATTTGTGAATGGTCATCGCGTAGGCCGTTTCATGCTCAGGAACTCGGCTTGGCAATACTGATTTTACGCTGCCATCAGGCAATTCAAAAAAGACTTTTAAGCGCGGATTCTCTTCGCTGTCGTCGCGCATACAAATACCGATATCACCGTTATACAAACCCAAACCATGATCATTACGGGTGACCATGACTGGCCTGCCGTGATACCAAACTTCATCTTGTACCTGAATCAGCTTACGTGCGGCGAGCGCTTTCTCAATACGTTGATTTAACCCGGCCACACCAAAATCACCTTCGCGAATCGCGCACAACAATCGGCATTGGTTAAACGTATCGAGTACCGCTTTTGCTTTGTGAGTAACAGACTCCGGTTCCCCAGTATTTGGGTCGATGTTTTGTTGGCCGATACGCTGAAGGTAGTGACCATATTCCTTCACTAGCGTCTGAACCATATGATTGTAGTTTTGGCTGCTCAGCGCGAAATGTTCAATATCGGCAAACTCTCTCGCCCAAACATTATCAACACTAACCGCAGAACCTGAGTTAACCGCTTTGGCTAGCTGACCAATCCCCGAACGTGCATCGAATCGGTAACTCTTTTGCAGCATACAAAGACTGTCAGCAATACTGGAGGTAACCAAGCTGTTCGAGCTATGCGTTAAAGTATCAAAGCCCGTTAGCTTTGCGACAGCAGCAGCCTGCTCTTTGCTGTAACCAAATGCATGGAAAGAACAGATATCGCCAAGCACCGCTCCCGCCTCTACCGAAGCAAGTTGATCTTTGTCTCCAAGTAAAATCAACCGGGCGTGTTTAGGTAACGCATCAACGACTTTGTACATCATGGGCAAATCAACCATGGATGCTTCATCGATGACTAAGATATCCAAATGTAGCGGGTTATGTTTGTTATGACGAAACTCCGCACTATTAGGAATTGCCCCCAACAAACGGTGCAAAGTACTCGATTCTGTTGGAATTTTCGCTTTTAACTCCGGAGAAACAGGCAGCTCTTGCACTGCTCTACCTATCGACTCGGTTAATCGTGCGGCCGCTTTGCCCGTTGGCGCCACCAGCTTAATGGTGAGGTTTTTCTCTTGTGTGGCCTGCTCAATTAAAGCGGCGAGCAATTTGGTTACCGTGGTTGTTTTGCCCGTTCCTGGTCCGCCAGAAATCACTGCAAACCGACGAGTTAACGCAACCGCAGCAGCGACTTTTTGCCAGTTTACACATGCTAAAAGTGGCACAAGCTCATCCAGTGACTGTAAATCCTGAACTTTACTCGCTTGACGTAAAACCGAGTCAATGGCGGGCCAATCCAACCTATCGCTCTCAACCACATCAAGATGATCACACACCAATTGCTGGCGCTGGACTTGGTTATTATTCCCTATCTCAGTCGCTTTAATTAATGCATTAAAAAGAAAGTGATACTGGCGCGCAAATAAATGGTTGAGTAGTTCAGATAACCGAGCAAATTCTTGCGGCGCTAAACTAACCGCAGCCCCCAATTGATGAAGCTTCTCTGCCAATGTAACTTCATAATGCCAATAGCGATGCAAGTACAAGCGTTCGCCATCAAACATCAATGGTAACGCTTCTCCTTGTTCGCCAACCAAAGGAGAGGAACGCAATACTTCAATCCAGTCAATACGTTGCAGATGTGTATTGAGTGCTAACGCTGACTCACCAAACAGCCCCAACTTGCTGGCGAAGTCGTTCGGCTGACCTTGCAAGTCATAAAGAGATAAACAGATATGACCCTTACCAAGCTCACTACTGACTACGCCAGCGATAAAAGCCAGCGCCTGACCAACGGGTTGTTGCTCGCTTGGTTCATGCTTGACTTGAGCATAAATAAAGCGTGCGAACTGGTAGTCAATCTGGCGTATCGTCCCCTTGCGCGCGAGCAAATTCAGTGCATCCATTAAGCTGGCTTGGTCAGATGAAAAATCATGAATTGTCGTCATTACAGTAACTCCATCTGCCCAGCTTGAGTAGAACGTGTATCCGGCGCTTGCCCATCGATCAGGCGGTCCATCTCTTGTAAAAACTCTAAAGTAGGTTTAGCGGAAAAAATGCCGTGATCGCTTTGCCCGTCCATACCACGTAAGAATAAGTAATACACACCACCAAAGTGTTGTTCATATTGATAATTAGCCAGTCGGCTGCGTAAAAAGCGATGCAGAGCCAGGGCATAGATTTGATACTGCAAGTCATACCGGTGATCAGCCATTGCAGACTTCAATGCTTCGCCATGATAATGCGTCACGTCGTCCCCAAGGTGATTCGACTTCCAGTCCAGCACGTAGTACTTACCTTGATGTTCAAACACCAAATCGATAAACCCTTTCAGCATGCCTTGTACGGTCTGAAATCCTAAGTCCCCCGCTTTGGCAGATAATGGATCATGTCTCTGAATCACGCGATTTAACGCTGGTGCAGATAAGACTTTAATCGGCAACAAAAACTCCATTTCAACCAATCGCTGCGGTGGTGCTTTTTGATTGAGCAGCAGAGATTTGCCATCCAATGGCGTAGCCAACACGGTGTCTATTAACTGCTGTAGAATGGGCAACCACTCTTCGTCTAATTGCTCACTCTCCATCAAGCTCAGAATAATTCGCGTATTCTCTTCCGTCATGGCTGATTGGGTAAACTCTATTTCCTCGAACAAACTGTGCAGGAATGTTCCCGGTCGCGCACCACGTGGAAAGGTAAAAATAGAACGCTCTGGCTCAACCAAATCGGCTTCATCATGCTCTTCTGAAGAGTCAATATCGAAGCCAGTCATCTCAATGGTCGCGTCGAGTTCTGCATGCTTGGAACCCTGCTTCACTAAGCCAGAGTAACTGGTGATGCGCCAATGTCTGTCAATTGGGTTTTGCAGCTCTTTCGCCGTCAGGTTCTGTACCTCTTCTTGAGGAGCAACGTAGGCCTCCTCAAGCTGCTTCGGCGGATCGGTTATCACGACACAACCAGGCACAATACTATCGAGATTATTTTGCTGCTGCTTTAGCCCCTGGTATAAATCGTCGATTCCGCCTTCTTGTCCATTTTGCACCAAATAACCAATTGCACTGCGATGTACTCCTGTTGGTTCTTTCGTCGAACGACCATTACGTAGTGGCGAAGCACCGATAAAACAAGCGTAAACCGCACGGGTTAATGCCACATAAATTAGACGGAGATCTTCAGCCAGTCGCTCTTTGTCCGCTTGCTTCATCGAAGCGTCATTCCCGGTGATATCCAGTACGGTACGACCGCTAGCCTCATCATAATACTTAGCTTCGCTGGCCTCTCGATAGCTAAATACAAACGGCAAGAATACAAGGTCATACTCCAAACCTTTCGATTTGTGAATGGTGACGATCTGCACCAAATTACGTTCTGATTCTAGACGCTGAATCTGGTCATCACTGCCACCCAGACCATTTTGCGCATCGCTGATGGACTGTGCCAACCAACGCAGTAAACCGTGGTCACTGTCTAATTCATTGCTGGCTTGCTGAAGCAATTCCCCTATGTGCATGAGATCGGTTAGGACTCGCTCACCGTTGTCACCTTGCGCGCTTGCGCCTTCTTCCAACAATCGTTCAGCAATATGACGCTTGCTTATCACCGCACGCAGCATAGGGAGTACACCACGTTGAACCCAAAGTTTGCGATATTCTTTAAACTCGTTAACGGCGTTTTCCCATGCGGTTTCATCGTTATTCAGTGCATCTAGGTTCGCGGCATCCAGCGCAAATAACTCAGACGCTAAACTCGCTCGCAAGGCCCGGTCATTTTCTGGCGTAAGGACCGCTTGTAGAAGACGCTGTAAATCTTGCGCAACTGAACTAGTGAAGACACTATCTCGGTTAGATAAGTACACACTGGCAATGCCTTGGTCTGCCAAAGCCTGCTTAATCATTCGGCCTTCACTACCGGTACGAACCAATACCGCAATATCACCCGCTTGAACCGACTGTTGTTTTTCACCGTTCACCAGACTCGCCTGCCCTTGCTTAGCATGGGTTAGTATGGTTTGAATTTGGCTCGCGGTAGCCTCTGCCATTCGGCTTAAATACTCCCTTTTCGGCAATGGTTTATCGTCAGCGTCTTGCAACCAGTACGTCAATGCAGGTTGCTTTTGACCACCCATGGTCCAAATGCGTTTATCGGCATTTGGACTGTAATTAACCGGTAAGAATGGAATGTCCGAATCATAGATAAATGGACTGTCTGGTAAATCAAAAACCTGATTCACTGCCCGGACCATATCCGCGCTGGAACGCCAGTTGGTACCGAGAGTGTAGTGGGCACTGACTTGATTTCGCGCTTTAATATAGGTGAAAATGTCCGCGCCACGAAACCCATAGATCGCCTGTTTTGGGTCTCCAATCATGAACAAACCACATTCTGGGTTATTCAGATAAATACGGCTGAAGATGCTGTATTGCAACGGATCGGTATCTTGGAATTCGTCAATCATAGCAACGGGATACAAAGTGCGAATTCGCTCTGCCAGCAACCCGCTTTCATCGGTATCTATGGACGCTGAAAGTTGTGTCAACAAGTCATCGAACGACAGCCACTGCTTCTGGCTTTTTGCGTTGGCTAACATCACCCGGCAATGTTCAATCGCATGGGCAAGTAGCGGCGCTTTTAAACTGATGGGGTTGGCGAGAAAGGTTTCAATCGCGGCAAAAGCCGCATGCTGAGGCGCGGTACCTTTCGGTGTTTTTTCCTCAAGTACATTCTGAGCAAACTTCTCCAGTTTATCCGGATAGTCGTAGCCAGTGGTTTCCGTCGCGGCCCATCCATTCACAACCTCTAACCAAGTCGGCAAAGATTTTTTGGTGTAGCTACGCTTGTTAATGTCAGAATCGGAAATCAGCGTCAAGAAGTCTTCTTGGCTTTCCCGCCATAGCGCTTTCAGCTCATCAATTCTTTTCAGGTTTTCAGCATGAAGATCCGCTAAGCTGCCTTGCATCGCAGGTACAGACAAGCTCAAAGGTGCGCCGGTTAAATAACGGCCGATATCACCTAATAGTGCTGACGGAGAACCCCACAACTGACGAATCTCCCCGGCGAGATTAAAGGGTAACGGATAGAAGTTACGTCGCCAGTAATCCGCCACTACCTGAGCTTTTAGATGGCTTTCATCAGTGACAAATTCATTATTAAATCGACTGCCGGATTCAAAGGCATTTTGGGTCAGCATACGCTGACAGAAGCCATGGATCGTATACACTGCGGCTTCGTCCATTTGGCGTTCCGCTTGCAGTAGAATCTCAGCCGCTTGTTGGCGATCGTCTATTTCTTCAAGCAATGGCTGGATGACTGGATCAGCACTTTTCCCACGAGCAAAAGCAATGCGTGCATCATGAATCCTAGCTCGAATACGGTCACGCAGTTCCGCCGTCGCAGCTTCGGTAAACGTCACCACCAATATTTGGTCCACGGTCAAAGGGACGCGATGTTTGGTTTCTGCACTGCCGTGCCCAAGCAAAAGGCGCAGGTATAATCCAGCGATCGTAAACGTTTTACCTGTACCAGCCGATGCCTCAATTAATCTTGCGCCATGCAAAGGAAACGTCATCGGCTTTAGAGGCGTTGGCTGAACTGTCTGCTGGGCGCATTGTGATTGCACCGTATTTTCTAATTCTTCACCTGACATGTGGACCATTGCTCTGAATCTCTCCGGCTTGTCGACTAATCAAATTGTGATCTATCGTAAAAATTCTTATTAATCTGTCTGTTAAGTATGAGTGTTTAAAGTTTTGTGGGATCTTTCTCACGGTTATCCGTCCGTTGTACCATTACTATCCCCGTCATGAGATAAACCAAGCCTATTTAGGCGTGGCAACTCAAACGAATTAAGTAAAAGAATCATGGTCCCTCTGACCCTGTGGCCGTACAGCGAACGCCCTACACAAAATAATGATTTTCTGGCGGCCACCCTACTCTTCTAAGCTTTATTTTTCTTTTATATCTTCTGCGTCTTGCGCTGCTAAGCGAGCACCTTGCAGGACTAATGCCGTCAACAAGCGCACTTCTTCTGCTAGCTCATCATTCCACGCAGGCCAAATGCGCGAAATATAAGCATTATTGCCTTCGCCAGACGTCATGTAGCCATCGTTAAATGTATCGGCCATTTTCTTCAACGACTTCTCTTCATCATCCGCCCATTGACCGCGACTAAAGCCCGCTTCGACACAAGCTAACGCCGTTTTAGGGAAGTAAGGTAAAGGCTTGGTCATGCCTTCAAAGAACAAACGAACTAACTCAGCTAGAAGCCGTTTCGCATACTGGGCATCGGCAATTTCTGGATAAATCAGATGCATAGCACCTTCTTTGCGATCGTAACCAATTAGATGCGTTTTCTTGCCACAACCCGACGCGGACATAGCCAGATGGTCAATCCAAGCGGAGAGGTAATCCTGCGCTCGAATTTTACCGCTTCGATAACGAATCAACCCGGATTGATAGCACTGAGTAAGCCAACCAGTCAGACGTACCTTCTTTTGCTCGCTCTCGTTGTTTTCAAATGAGGAATCAAACACAGAATCAAAAGTCAGATCGATTTCTAAATCCTCTTGCGGAGCTCCAGATAAAAACGCCAACTTATCGACTAACTCTTCCGCTTGAACCCGGTTCGTTTCAAACTCAATATCGCCGAAGGCTCCCACAGGTAATTTCCCTTGTGCACGTTGCTCATGCATAAAGTGCTGGAGCACATCCGCTTTTTTTTCTGGTTGGGTTAGCGCGGTATCAAGTAAGGTACCTAACAGCTCATCACGCATTTGGTAGCTTTCCAAGCCGCCGAGTACGAATGGCTCATCGTCTTCCATAACAGGCAGTGGCGGCTCAAACACCACCTTTAATCGACGGTTAAAAAAGTATTGTACAGGTAGACGCCAAAAACGCTGGAGCTCAACCAAATCAAGCTCAATTGGAAACGTCGCGCCGAGTAGGTAATCATCCAGCGCTCGATTAAAGTCACCGCGAATGTGACTCTGAGAGTGACTACTTTGGGTTAACGCAGCCGGAATCCACTCTTTCGCATAGCTGGCATTCACCCCTTGGAATGCACTGGGGCTAAATGGCACCATGGCGTGCGTAGTCACGATCGCTTGCAACAAGTTATCGCCGGACTCGTCCACAGGTGTATCTTTGTCACTGCTTAAACAGTAGTTTTGGTGACAATACTCCATCAACTCAGACACAAGTACCGATGGCACCCGTTCGGTATTGTCTTGAATAGAGCGACCGACGTAACTGATATACAAGGTTTGTTGCGCAGATAGCACGGCTTCTAAAAATAAGTAACGGTCATCATCTCGGCGAGAACGGTCCCCGGGTTTGGTTCTACCGGTCATCAAGTCAAAACCTTCTGGCGGCATTGAACGTGGATAAACACCATCGTTCATTCCCAGCAAACACACGGTTCTAAACGGGATCGAACGCATTGGCATCAAGGTACAAAAGTTCACTTGTCCAGCGAGGAAGCGTTGGCTAACGCGAGTACCAGACAATTTATCTTGCAAGTACTGGCGGATAATTGCAGGCGATAGCGCGTCATCAAACGCGGCGTCCGCTAGCTGTTCTTTAAGTTGGCTGAGTGTGTCACGAATCGACTTCAGCGCCATTTCACCTTCTAACTCGACGGAGAAGAAGTCATCCAGCAGCGAAACGAGTGTTTCGCGCCAACCATCAATAGTTTCAACATGAGAAAGCTTGCTACGATATATACTGATTTGTTGGATAAAGTGCGCTAATTTCCCCGCAAGCTCTGCGCCCATACCTTGCACTTCGTTGTAGGGAGAGACACTGCATTGCTCGGTTTCAAACAGACCTGCCGAGTCTGGCATTGCATAACCCAATAACATGCGCTCAATCCCAAACTGCCAGGTATTTTGACGAGTTTCAGGCAATTCAAACTCCCTACCAGTGTTAGCGTCTAGCCCCCAACGAATACCGGACTCTTCAACCCATTGCTTAGCTTGTAAGAAATCATCTTCACTCAATTCAAAACGCTGCAAGATCGCCGGAGTTTCGAGCAGTTCAAGTAATTCTGATGCCAAACAACGCGTGTTAGGTAAGTTCACTAATTGCATGAACGCCGCAAGAATGGGGCTTTCTTGGTCCGCAGTTCGGTCCGAGATCGAATAAGGGATAAAGCGCTCACCCGGTGCATTCCCAAAGACCGCCTGAATCGCAGGGCTGTAGGCATTGATGTCCGCGACCATGACGATAATATCGCGCGGTTTTAACGTTGGGTCGGCATCGAACATCGCTAAGAGCTGATCATGCAGCACTTCCACTTCGCGCATTGGGCTGTGACAAGCATGCACGCTTAATGATTTATCCGCCAAACTGACGATCTGTTTGTGGCGACTGTTGTCGATTTGCTCATCATCTTGATGCTCTTCGAGATTCAAAATATCCGCCTGCAATTGATGGAGCAGACTGTCACGTGCAACATCCACAAAGGCTTCAATCTCGTGGGATTCAAGCTGAGAAAGCAGATACATATTATCGCGCCCAAGTTTCCCCATCGACGCTAATAGACTGTTTCCGACGACGTCCGTGTGCAGTTCATCAACCACATTCTCTTCTAGTGAGCCTTTCAACTGTTCAGTTTCGCCCCGCACTTCGGAGTGATCATCCTGCCAAACCACATGCTGCCGGTGCTTAGCCGCCAAACGAGCCAGATACTTGCGGTCACGAACTTCACCCCAGTAGTAACGACAAGGGTTAGTGAACATCAAATGTACGTCGATGTGCTCACCAATGGCTTTAAGTGCGTCCATATAACGAGGTGGCAAAGAAGAAATACCAAACACAAACAGGCGCTTTGGCAAGTGGGTAACATTGCCGTTTAACTCTTGTAATGATTGAGTAGAATTTTCTAACGTGTCGATAAAATGTTCGTACAAATTGGCGCGGTGATAAGGCGACTGCCCTAGCGCGACCGTATGGTCATACAGCGCTTGCCACAGAATCGGTTGCCACGGATGCTCACCTTCCAATTCGGGAACTCGTTGCCCAGCTTCCCAAGTTGCAATCCACTCCGGACGGTACACCAAATAACCATCAAAAATATCGGCAATTTTTTCTGACAATTGGTACAACTTGGAATGATCACTGTCGTCTTTAAGATACTGTGCTAACGGTGAAAAGGCTTCTTGGTCTAATAACCCCGGCAATAAATGCATTAACTTCCACGTCATGGCTTCTTTATTAAACGCACTGCGCTTCGGTACATCAGGCAGAACCTGAGTGAACATTTCCCAAATGAACGTAGCGGGAAGAGGGAAATCAATGTTCGCTGCGACACCAAATTCTTTTGCAAGCTCCATTTTTAACCACTGCGACATACCAGGGCTTTGCACTAGAATTTGTTCTTTTTCGAATGGATTTTCCAGCGGACTGATTCGAATCAGTTCCACAAGGAGTGATTTGAGAACGTCAACTTGATTGGAGTGGTAAACAGTAAACAAAGTAGGAACACCGAGTGCCGATTGAAACTGTTAGCTAGCTTAGCACAGCCCGATTTAAACCCGCAGCGTTGTCGTTAGTTGAAATAACAAAAGGTTAGATAACGCTCAAATTGTCATCTTCCCCCTATAGCCCTAACCACAACAAATGACGTTTGTTTAGGACAATGACCTCAACACCGACTACAATGTTAATAACTTGTTACTCATCCCAAAAGAAGAGATTAACGCGTGCATCTCATCACCAGATCTCGCTCAAGTCCAGCTTTAAGGTTAAATGTTAGGAACCAAACATTTAGCAAATATATACAACGACAATCATAACGATAAGGAAAGTTAGGGGTTCACGATGGAACTTATAACCAACTACTACCACGCGCTTCTCGCTTCCTTGACCCACATTGAAACATACAGCCAGATTGGCATTATTTTGTTGATCTATTTAATGGCGTACATTCTTGCCAACCGCGTCTACAAATACATTCCGATTTTAAGAGAAACTCCAACACCGGATAATTATGACCCGATTCGCGCGCTTGCTTATCGCTGTGGGAAACTTCTATTCCCCATTTTTGCCATATTGCTATTAAGAATTTCACTGGAATTCAGTCAACTTTACATAACGGGAGGCTGGGTCATCAAAGTCGCCTTTGCGGTTGCGATTCTTCTGCTGTTTAATTCATTTATTAATTTGCTGATCAGAAACCCACTTGTCGCCCATATATTCAGATGGGTTGGCATGCCTATTATTATCTTTTATGGCATCGGTATACTCGACGACATCATTCTTATTCTTGAGTCGATGTCGATTGACCTGGGCAACATTCATATCTCGGCCTACGGCTTAGTGAGAACCTTGATTTTTGGCTCGTTACTTTTTTGGCTCGGACGCGTTTCCAACGTAACCGGACAAACCATTATTCGTAAGCAGAAATCTCTGGATTTTCGTACTCGCGAAATCGTCGCTAAGGTGTTTGAAGTTGCACTTTTCTTCACCGTCATTCTGTTGATCCTACAACTTATGGGCATCAACCTGACTACGCTTGCTGTATTTGGCGGTGCTGTCGGCGTTGGGCTTGGGTTTGGCTTGCAGGCCATCGCATCTAACTTCATCTCAGGGATCATTATTATTTTCGACCGCTCAATTTCTGTCGGAGACTATATTGAACTTGAAGACGGCCGAACTGGCGTCGTGACCGAGCTGAATATGCGTTCAACCACATTGGAAACGTTTGATGGCAAGGACATTGTCGTCCCTAACGAAAAGTTCATTTCCAGCTCATTTACCAACTGGACTCATAAGAATACTAAACAACGTTACCGCGTTGACTTCTCTGTCGCCTATAAAACCGATGTTCGCAGTATGGTGGAATTGATTAAAGACGCCGTCGCGTCCCACCCACAGGTATTGAGTGGCCCCAAGGTGCCTTTCGAAGAGCGCCCAGATTGTGAAATTGATAGCTTTGGCGACTCAGGCATCAACATGTTTGTCGAATTCTGGATGGAAGGCATTGACGATGGTCGCAACCGGGTTGGCGGAGATTTGTTGCTGATTATCCTAGAAACATTACAAGAAAATGGTATTGAAATCCCCTTCCCACAACGCGATATTCGTGTGGTCTCTAACCACTCTGATGAAGAGATTTCTCCTAAATAATCAACATACCGTGAATTGCATTTGGGTATCGTGACTCAATTTCAGTGACTGTAACTTGCAGTACGTTCTGTTTTATCTAATGATCAAGCACTGACGTTTACTATGATTAAACTGTTTACCGTTACTCAACCAAGGCGCTTGAAAACAACCTGCCATGACAAACCATATTTCTCTCAAGCAACTCAAGGTGTTTACCACCATCACCCAGCATAAAACCCTGACGTCTGCATCGGAGAGCTTGTTTCTTTCCAAAGCAGCAGTGAGCATGACGTTGTCTGAACTCGAAAAGCAAATCGGTCATCACCTGTTTGATCGTGTCAATAATCGACTTATTCTCAATCAGGAAGGCCAAAAACTCCTGCCTTTAGCCGATGAGTTGCTCAATCGCGCTGAAGATATCGAGAACCTATTCGAAGGCAACCAAACCTTAACGGGATTCCTAAAAATTGGGGCCAGCGACACGATTGGTAATCAAGTCGCACCTTATCTGCTCAGCGACTTTCGCCAGCACACCCTGCACCGTTCGCAAAGCTTATTCATCTCCAACACGGCACAAATCTGTGACATGCTGACGGACTATGAACTGGATATCGCGCTAATCGAGGGTAAAACGCTGCATTCAGAGTTGCAATCCACTCAATTTAGTGAAGATGAAATGTGTGTCATTTGCGCGCCAGACTATGCGGCTGCACACGATGGCGTGATGAACCTCGCTGAATTAGAAAACAGCGAATGGATACTGCGTGAAGCGGGTTCTGGTTCACGTGAGTTTTTTATGCGCGTTGTCGCCCCTCGCTTGGAACATTGGCATGAAGCGTTTCAACTCAATACCACCGAAGCCTTAATCAACTCGGTTTCCGCAGGCTTGGGGCTTGGTTGTCTGTCCCGTTTGTCTGCTGAGCCAGCTATCCTGGATGGCCGAGTCAAAGTGTTAGAAATGCCGCTCGATATGAAGCGTCGCTTTTGGTTACTGGTGCATAAAGAAAAATACCAAAGCCCTTTACTGAAAGCCTTCATTGAGTTTTGCCAACATTGGCAAAGAAAAGATCATCTTCACGCCAAGCAGAACGTTTCAACATAAACCGAGATAGTTTAAATGCTGGTCAGTTAGTTGTGCGTGCCTCTCATTCTTGAGCTAGTCACTAGACTTGGCTAGTCAAAAACTGTATAAAAAGCCAGTATCAATACACCAAATTAGGGGACCAACCATGGCTGTAATCGTCAAGTACGTGGTAGAACGCAATGGAGAAGAGAAAATGACTTTTACCTCTAAAGCGGAAGCTGACGCCTACGACAAAATGCTGGATATGGCAGATGAACTTTTTTCTCTGCTAGGTAAAAGTGAACTTCTTGAAGAGGAAAGTAAACAAGAAGACCTCGCTATGTTCCTTGCACAAAATAAAGAAGAAGTACTGTACGCTCTAGGAGCAAAACGTCGACCTGCACCCAAAAAAGCAAAAAAGCTTGAAGCGGTTGAAGAAGATAAAAACGAAGACGCCGCATAGGTCAAAATAAGGGCCTAGTTTTTTTCTAGGCTCTAGGTAGCGTTTGTTGAGACTTCTGTGCTTAATATACTTTTCGAGCTTATCGCTTTGGAATACTGATTACAGAGTACAGAAGTTCTTGTTCTAAGAAGCGAGGACTGTTCCCGTAATCTGTGTTCCCAAAACCACAAATTCAAAAGATACGATAAACCCCGAAGTCCCAGCGTTCTCCCCTAGGACCTAGGATCCTATAACCTAGGACCTTTCTTAATGCCCCTAGAACCTTGTTCTGACCTGTAACCTTATCGGTATTCCGTAATCTGTATTCCCAAAACCACAAATTCAAAAGACATGATAAACCCCGAAGTCCCAGCGATCTCCCCTAGGACCTAGGATCCTATAACCTAGGACCTTTCTTAATGCCCCTAGAACCTTGTTCTTACCTGTAACCTTATCGGTATTCCGTAATCTGTATTCCCAAAACCACAAATTCAAAAGACACGATAAACCCCGAAGTCCCAGCGTTCTCCCCTAGGACCTAGGATCCTATAACCTAGGACCTCTGTTTTCTCCCCTATAACCTTTATTTTTCTGGTTGGAAAAATATATCGACTAAAAGACAAAAGGTATCCATCTACGGACTTTATCGATTTCTTCCCTTTAAACTCCTCAATAGTGTCATTATGATGGCTACCACTTACTTAAAGCTCTTGCCAGAGAATGGCGAGATTCAAGACTCAACACATGGAGATCAACTATGGCTTTCTTTTCTCTCGCCTTTGGTACGGCAACTAAAAATCGCGACGGCAAAATCATCGAAGCGTTTTTTCCAAATCCAGTTCTTAACCCAAGCGAAGCACTGGTTAATGCCCTAGCGGCAGTAGCTGGTTACGAGCAAGGCAACCAAGCTATCGAGATCTCTGCCGCGCAAAGCGCAGAACTTGCAGCAGCATTTGAAGCAAACGGCGATACAGCAAACGCTTCATTCGCAACTAAAGCCGCGGATTCAGCACAGCCGCTTGTATTGGTTATTCTTGCGACTGATGAGCAACCACAATCTGTGGCTGAAGGCTTCCTAAAACTTCAACTTATTTCTAACCGTCTAGTGAAACCTCACGGTATTGTACTGGATGGTATCTTCGGTCTACTGCACAACATCGCGTGGACTAACGAAGGCCCAATCGACCTACCTGAACTAGCAGATCGTCAAATCGAAGCACGCCTTGCTGGCCGCGCACTTAGCGTAGATTGTGTAGACAAATTCCCTAAAATGGTGGATTACGTTGTTCCAACTGGCGTTCGTATCGCTGACACTTCTCGCGTACGTCTTGGTGCACACGTTGGCGAAGGTACGACAGTTATGCATGAAGGTTTCATTAACTTCAACGCAGGTACGACTGGCGTGAGCATGGTCGAAGGTCGTATCTCAGCTGGCGTTGTCGTTGGCAACGGTTCAGACATCGGTGGCGGTGCCTCTATCATGGGTACGCTATCAGGCGGCGGTAAAGTGGTTGTATCTATCGGTGAAAACTCACTACTGGGCGCAAACGCAGGTCTTGGTTTCCCACTAGGTGATCGTTGTACTCTTGAATCAGGCCTATACGTAACGGCGGGTACTAAAGTACGCATGCTGGATAAAGAAGGTAACGAAGTAGAAATTGTTAAAGCTCGCGATCTAGCAGGCGTATCAGATCTACTATTCCGCCGTAACTCTCAAACAGGTCAGGTTGAGTGTCTTGCCAACAAGAGCGCGGTTGAACTGAACAGCGAACTGCACTCAAACAACTAATTTTTTTGAATTAGAATCTAAAAATCCCCCAGCAGAAATGTTGGGGGATTTTTGTTTCTCTAACTTTGCAAAATCACTTAGTTACTACGGTTAGTATGATTCAAGAAACTGACCGCTTTGTCAGGGAAGTCGGTAAACAAACCATCGACTTTGACTTGATTGTAGAAGATATCCATCATACCTTCGAAGCTATCCGTGTAAGCAGGAATACGGCCTGGATCGGCTCGGAACGTATAAGGATGAACCTGTAAACCAGCGTCTTTTGCCGCTTTCATGAGAGGCTTAATGATGATGTTATCTTTGGTCGACTTGTCATCCACCAGCATCGGCTTCCATGGACCAATCCCTTGTGCATAATCAGCAACTTTTTTCATGCCACCCGCTTCAAACATCCAGTCATAGCTATATGGTGTTGCGGTATCGCCTTGATAAACCATGGTTTCATTCCAATCCGTATAAGCCATTAATTGAACCAGTTTTAAATCCATATCCATTGCTGGCATCAATTCGCTATTAATACGTTGCAGTTCATTGGCATCAAAGCACTGCAGGTAGACTTTGTCATCTTGGGTGTCGTAACCATATTGCTTTAAGACTTTAAGAACCGCTTTGGAAATATCTTTGCCTTCATGGCGGTGGAACCAAGGGGCTTTGATTTCTGGATAAATACCGATGTCGTAACCCAATGTCTTATTCAGGCCTTGAATCAGCTCAATCTCTTCAGCAAAGGTAGGGACTGTAAAATCCGACTGCCACATCGGGAATCGAGTTGGGTAACCCGCCACTTTTTTCCCATTGTCGTCGAGATTAAACCCTTCCGTGACTCGCAGCGATTTGATTTCAGCCAACGTAAAGTCAATCGCGTAGTAGCGTCCATCTTTACGTGCACGATCGGGATATCGCTCCGCAACATCCGTGACTCGATCCAGATAGTGATCATGCAAAACCACCAACTTATCATCTTTGGTCATAACCACATCTTGTTCGATATAATCGGGTTTCATTGCATAAGCAAGTGCTTTTGCTTCCAAGGTGTGTTCCGGCAAATAACCAGACGCACCACGGTGAGCAATCACGACAGGCTTCGCAATCGCCCCCACAGATAAGCCGATCGCCAAAAAAGTAAGACATATAGACGTTGTTTTCATTGTTATTCCCTTTAGAAAAGCGAAAAGCAGCATGCCACTGCTTGTTTAAAGATACATGACGCTAGCATTTTCTTTGCGCGCTTTTTAACGTTCATGCTCGTCCGACCAAAACGTGCCCAAGCACAATCGATAGCCAGCAATCCGTAATAAAGCAATATCTGAGAGTAATTTAACGTTAACAATGTTACATATAAATTAACGAATACCATAAATCACGAACGACATTGGTTACTTTCAACATCACAACTCAAATTAAAAACGAAGAAAAAAGCTCAAAAATGCTCATATAAGTTTTCATTAAAAAGACAGAATGAGACCTCTATAAGACGTTAGCACTCACGATAGGTCAATGAACAGCCGTTTGTACTTAACCTGAGCTCACGCTGTCCAGACACATACAGAAACCAGTAAAAACTTATATTTTTTAATTATTTAGGTTTATTTTTCATACCAAAACTGAACAACAAACCACCTTTTACACTCTAGCATCACAAAACTCCTCTTACCAGTTGCGTATTATTTTTTACCTCGGTAACTTAAACCACAACATGATCATCCATGTTTAACAAGCAAGGTTATAATATTTCTTTCATGATCAAAACATGCGCCATTTAACAAAAAATAAGAGTTTCCTTAACATTTTTATGCTCTAACGCTCATTTATAATGCTCGTTTATTTTCGAAACCGAATAAATGTGCAAAATACTACCCTGCTAAATAAGCAAAAATAACTAAAGGACTCTTAACATGACAATCAACAAACACCCTTCCCTGCTCGGAGAATGTTTGGCGGAATTTATCGGTACCGGACTGCTTATCTTCTTCGGTGTTGGCTGCGTAGCTGCTCTCGTATTAACCGGAGCATCATTTGGACAATGGGAAATTAGCATCGTATGGGGCTTCGGGGTCAGCATTGCTATTTACTGTACAGCTGGCGTTTCTGGTGCTCACATCAATCCAGCCGTAACCATTGCACTTGCGCTGTTCCATGGCTTTGATAAGGCGAAAGTCGTGCCATATATCGCAGCTCAACTACTCGGTGCATTTTGCTCTGCCGCTTTGGTCTACAGCTTGTACGCCAACCTCTTTACTGATTATGAAATCGCACACAATTTCGTTCGTAGTAGCCAAGAGGCCTTAGCAACCGCAGGGATTTTTTCTACCTATCCACACGCTTCGCTTTCTTTTATGGGTGCGTTTGCTGTTGAATTTGTGATTACTGCCGTTTTAATGTTTGCCATTCTTGCGCTGGGTGATGAAAGTAACGGCGCGTCTCGAGGGGCGATGAACCCTCTCTTAATTGGTATTCTTATTGCTGTGATAGGTGGCTCACTTGGTCCATTGACTGGCTTTGCTATGAACCCTGCGCGTGACTTTGGACCTAAACTGTTCGCTTACTTCGCGGGCTGGGATTACGCCCTGACTGGTGCGAAAGAGATTCCATACTTTATTGTTCCAATTCTTGGTCCAATTGCAGGCGCTTGCTTTGGTGGCTGGCTCTACCCGAAAGCGATTGCAGCTTACCTTCCAAAACAAGGCCAGGGCTGTACCATACCAAATCAATGCGATGCAGAAGAAACTGAACAAGCGCGAGCTTAACCACTGACTAAAATATAAATAACGAAACAAAAAGGATTCTTACCATGACTGAGCAAAAATACATCGTTGCCCTAGACCAAGGCACCACCAGCTCTCGCGCAGTAATTCTTGATCATGACGCCAATATTGTCAGCGTTGCTCAACGCGAATTTACTCAGATTTATCCTCAAGCAGGTTGGGTCGAACATGATCCAATGGAAATCTGGGCAACACAGAGTTCAACCTTAGTGGAAGCATTAGCGAAGTCAGGCATCCGTAGTGACCAACTAGCCGCTATTGGTATCACCAACCAGCGTGAAACAACCATTGTCTGGAACAAAGAGACTGGCAAACCCGTTTACAACGCCATTGTCTGGCAATGTCGCCGTACCGCAGAAATCTGTGAAGATCTCAAACATCGCGGGTTAGAAGACTATGTGCGTGATAACACAGGCTTAGTGCTTGACCCATATTTTTCTGGCACGAAAGTGAAGTGGATTCTTGATAATGTCGAAGGCGCGCGTGAAGATGCTGAAGCTGGCAAACTCTTGTTTGGTACTGTCGATACTTGGCTAGTATGGAAAATGACTCAAGGTCGTGTACATGTGACAGACTACACCAATGCTTCTCGAACCATGCTATTTAATATCAACGATTTATGCTGGGATGCGAAACTGCTGGATGAACTGGGTATTCCTGCATCAATGATGCCCGAAGTAAAACGCTCATCGGAAGTCTATGGTAAAACCAACATCGGTGGTAAAGGGGGAACTCGTATCCCTATTGCTGGTATTGCAGGTGACCAACAAGCAGCACTGTACGGACAAATGTGTGTAGAAGCAGGTCAGGCAAAAAACACCTACGGCACGGGTTGCTTCTTATTGATGAACACCGGGAAAGAGAAAGTCACCTCAACCCATGGCCTATTGACGACACTAGCATGTGGCCCAACCGGGGAGCCAGCGTACGCACTGGAAGGTGCAGTCTTTATGGGAGGGGCGTCAATTCAGTGGCTGCGCGATGAACTTAAGATCCTTAATGGTGCTGAAGATTCAGAATACTTCGCCACGAAAGTAGATACATCAAATGGTGTGTACGTCGTACCAGCATTCACGGGCCTTGGCGCGCCATATTGGGATGCGTACGCTCGAGGCACGATCGTTGGCTTAACAAGGGGCGTCAACTCAAACCATATTATTCGAGCAACTTTAGAAGGCATTGCTTACCAAACGCGTGATGTACTGGACGCAATGCAAGCGGACTCCGGCATAAAACTGGCTAACCTCCGAGTTGACGGTGGTGCTGTCGCGAATAACTTCCTGATGCAGTTCCAATCAGACGTACTCAACACAGAAGTTCACCGCCCTCAAGTGACGGAAGTCACCGCCCTTGGCGCGGCATATCTAGCGGGACTCGCTGTGGGGTACTGGGGTAGCCTTGATGAACTACAAGATAAAGCCATTCTCGATCGTACGTTCGAGCCTCATGAAGATGAAGAGAAACGTAACCGTCGCTATAAAGGCTGGAAACGAGCGGTGAAGTGTGCGCAAACTTGGTCCTCGCTTCACGACGAAGACGATTAACCATCACAAAACGAAAAAAAGAGCGCTGTTCGAGCGCTCTTTTTTTGCATAAAACCGCCAATTCCTTGATGCCTTCGCTTCTCACAACGCGCAAATTCGAGCACAATATCCTCAAATAGCCTCAAATTGTTCGATGAATTTGAGAAAAACATTTCGAAGATGAAGCATTGGACGTGCTCAATGCATTATGGAGTGGCAAGTGAAGCAAATACCTAGACACCAACAAATTGTCGATTTGGTGAAAAAACAAGGCTATGTCAGCACCGAGGAATTGGTAGAACGGTTCAATGTCAGCCCACAGACCATACGACGCGACCTCAATGAACTCGCAGACGACAACAGAATTCGTCGCTATCATGGTGGTGCGACCATACCTCTTAGTTCTGAAAACACCTCTTATAACACACGAAAAGCACTGAATTTTAATGAAAAAGATGTCATTGCCGAAGAGGTCGTTAAGCATATACCAGATGGTGCCACACTATTTATCGACATTGGTACGACACCAGAAGCTGTAGCACGAGCACTGAATAAACATCACAAGCAGTTGCGCGTTGTAACCAATAACATCAATGTCGCGACGATCCTTTTCCCAAATCCAGAAATTAAAGTGATATTGGCAGGTGGCGAAGTTCGTAACCGTGATGGTGGCATCGTTGGTGAAGCGACCCTAGATTTTGTAAAGCAGTTCCGCCTCGATTTTGGCATTCTGGGTATCAGTGGGATTGATTTCGACGGTTCTCTATTGGATTTCGATTACCACGAAGTGCGAGTAAAGCAGGCCATTATCGACAATAGTCGCAGTGTATTTCTTGCTGTTGACCATACTAAGTTTGGTCGCAATGCAATGGTCAAGCTGGGCAACATCGCACAATTAAACATGATATTTACCAACCAACAACCACCCGAAGAAATTTTGGCGATCCTAAAAGAAGCCGCCATCCCTTTAGAAGTCGTACAGGCCAACACCGCGATTGATGACGAAATAGAATAAATAAATCACGTAAACTTGAACCTTTAAATGACCTCTGCCTTAATTAGACAGAGGTTTTTTTATGCACAAATCACACAAAACGCTCAAAAACGAAAATAAATAATGACCACAAACGAAACCTAGGATACGATTACACCATGTTCCAAAATGCTCGTTCGCTCACAAAGAGGTCAAATTTATGAGTATACAAAAAAATGCTTCCACCACTGACTCATCCACTCCATTAGACTTAATCGTAATCGGTGGCGGCATTAATGGTGCTGGCATCGCGGCAGATGCTGCTGGCAGAGGTTTGAGTGTTGGCTTGTATGAAGCCAATGATTTCGCCTCCGCGACTTCGTCAGCAAGCTCTAAATTGATTCATGGTGGACTGCGCTACCTTGAACACTATGAGTTTCGTTTAGTTTCGGAAGCGCTCGCGGAACGCGAAGTCATTCTTCGTAAAGCCCCTCATGTCGCGTTGCCAATGCGTTTCCGTTTACCTCATCGCCCTTTTTTACGCCCAGCTTGGATGATCCGTTGCGGCTTGTTCCTTTACGATAACTTAGGTAAACGTACGACACTGCCAGCGAGTAAAACCGTCAACCTAGCGAAGTCTGGCCTGTTAAAACCAGAGATAAAAACCGGATTTGAATACTCTGACTGCTGGGTAGATGATGCGCGTTTGGTGTTACTCAATGTGCTTTCCGCTCGCGAAAATCAAGCTGAAGTTCGTAACTACTGCCGAGTCGAAAAAGCGCATCGCGAGTGCGGTATTTGGCACGTCACCATCCACGATATGATGACGGATCAACGTTTCGAGCGCAGAGCAAAAACGCTGGTTAACGCTGCTGGGCCTTGGGTAAAACAGTTTTTTGATGATGGACTGGAACAAGTGTCTCCGCGCAACATCCGTCTTATCAAAGGTTCACATATTGTTGTTCCTCGTATTCACAACGAGCCACAGGCCTACATTCTGCAAAACAAAGACAACCGTATTGTGTTTATGATCCCCTATTTAGATCAATTCTCAATCATTGGTACAACGGATCTCGAATATCACGGTGATCCACGTAACGTCGAAATTTCTGAAGATGAAGTGGATTACCTTATCGATATCGTTAACCAACACTTTGTCCATCAGTTAACGCCAGAAGATGTCGTGTGGACATACAGCGGCGTGCGTCCACTGTGTGATGATGAATCTGACTCACCTCAAGCGATCACCCGGGACTATACTCTGGAATTGGACGCAGAATTCGACCAAGCGCCACTGCTGTCTATCTTTGGGGGTAAGTTAACGACCTATCGTAAACTGGGTGAAGCTGCAATGAAAAAGCTTGAACCGTTTCTGCCAAACATGGGGGGTAACTGGACAGCAAATCAAGCGTTACCCGGCGGAAACTTCAGCTGTAGTCGAGAGCAATTAGCGAAGCAAATTCATACTAGATACGCTTGGGCACCAGAAGCGTTGATCCTACGCTATGTCACTCAGTTTGGGACACAAACGTGGGCATTGATGGAAGACGCCACGTGTGAAGCTGACCTAGGTCATGAATTCTCTGCGCAAGCAGGCGGCGTTTATCAACGAGAAGTGGATTACTTGATGAACCATGAAATGGCCATGACAGATGAAGACATTCTTTGGCGCCGCACCAAGCTTGGCCTTTACATGAGTGATGACGAAAAACAATCACTGTCAGCCTACTTAAAAGAAAAATTGCAACAGAAAGTCATAAGCCTATCGCAAGTCAGTTAGTCTTTCATTCTTTCTCCGTATAGCCTGCCACGTGCAGGCTTTTTTCGTTTGCTCTCCATCGACTTTTCGTAGATATTGACATTGATATTCATCGTTCAAATAAAGATAGGCTCACGACAAGGATAAATAGATGGGTTTTATGATTGATCATTGGGATTTTTCTACCCAAGTTGCCACCGCAAACGAATCAACACCAGACCGTCCACCCGAGAAGATACAAGCGAACCATTGGTATCACTGTGAAAGACAGCATCCTGATATTCGCACTTGGTTGGAGAAAAACCAAGTCCCTCGAGCAACGGTAGAACACCTACTCGCCGATGAAAGTCGCCCCTCTTTTCACCCTTTGGATGACGATAACTTTATGTTGATTCTGCGTGGCATCAATATGAACGATAACGCCTCACCTGAAGATATGTTGAGTGTTCGTATTCTCTATTTTCAAGGCGCATTGATTTCAACACGCAAGATTCCGTCGCGGGCAATTATGGAGATTAGACAGGCACTGGCGGAACAAAAAGGGCCAAAAAGTTTAGCGAGCCTTCTCAATCAAATTATTGAAGGGCTAAATGGTAAAATCGACACCTACCTAGATACCATTGAAGACACCTTAAATCATTTCGATGTCCATGATGAATCGACACACAGACACATCGCAGCTCAGAAGGCATTGATTGCAATCAAACGTTTTATCCGCCCTCAGCAATACGCGATTCGTGACTTGATCGAGTCGGATTCAAGTTTGGTTGTTTCCAGACCGCATCAATATCGATTCGCCCACAACAACATTACTCGAATCAATGAAACGTTGGAGTTCTACCTCGGTGAAGTTGCTCTTTTTCAAGAAGAAATCAAACACTACCGAGACGAGAAAACCAATAAAAACAGCTACTTGTTCACTCTAGTTGCCACCATATTCTTGCCCACCAGCTTCTTAACGGGTTTACTGGGCATTAACATAGGCGGCATGCCTGGTGTGGACTCTTCACAAGCCTTTACCTGGTTCTGTGTCGCGCTGGTCGTGATTTTTGCTCTTGAATGGATGCTGTTTAAACGCTTAGGCTTTACCGCCAAAAGTGATGAATGAAGCCTAAATTGCATGAAAACGAAAAGAGGAGCACTCAGCTCCTCTTTCTCTAAAAATTGCGTCAGCCGGGATGACCATCAACTCGAGGGGTAATAAGCATCACGCCAAAACGCCACACAAACAGACCAAACGCGACTATCCATAACCCACCGCTAATATCAATCCACAGCATCATATTGGCAGGATCCAAGATCACCGCGAAGCTGCGTACGATGGCAGCCAGAATCACCGCTGCGAACGCAATACTCATGTTCGGGCCTTTATAAATCATTCGCCCAGTATGCCCCATCGTCACTCGAGCAATCATTGCCAAAATCAACCCACCCAATGCACCAATGGCAAACAGGTGAATCAGGTTATGGCTCGCGAAGGCATTACTCCACACGCCTCGCAAGATTAAGCTTAATGGTAAGCACAGGTAAGCCGCATGCAGGGACCAAACCAAAGGTTCACTGAGTGTTCGCCATGGTTTCCAACGCAGAAAGCGCACCAACTGTGCTAACCCTGCAAATAGCATCAATGGGTTGCCAAGCTCAACAAAGGTGACCGGGAAAAAGCTCAGGATAAACAACATCAACAACGGCAAGTTCGCTAACCAATCAAGCCACAACATTGGTTGAGCTTTTTCGAAATCAAACCGACGCGCGGTAAAAAATGGGATGACTCGCCCACCCATGACGGAAAGCAGTAAAGTAAACCACCACAGCATCGCTTGCCACACAGCCGAAGATGAAAATGGCGGCATACCCTTTATCGTTGCGTAACTGGCAAAATTCGCGAAAATAGCGAGAAAAAATAGCGGAACAAAGAAGAGATTGCGCCACCCTTTCGAGCGGTAGACCCGAATACCAACCTCATACGCGACAAAAAGTAAGAATAGCGACTCAATAATGCTGGTAACCCATAACGGAGTAGACGTCCACAGTAACAACCTTGGCGCTAACCATAACGCAAAAATCGCCAACAGTGTGTAATGCTTGGTGCCATTGATGCCCGTCCAGTTTTGCACCGCAGTAAGCACAAAGCCAGCAACAATCGCCATTGAAAAACCAAACAACATTTCGTGCACATGCCACCACAATGCAGGTACAGCAAGTGCATCCGGCTGACCAGCTTGAAACATCCACACCCACAAAGCTACCGCTATGATCGCATAGATGGAACCAAACAGAAAAAACGGCCTAAAACCTAAACGCAGCCATGCGGGGATCTTTTCTTCCACTTTTTTATCGGTAATGTTCAGCATTATGTTGCCCTCAAGCGTTGCTTTACCCTGATGAACTCAACTACACGATGAATGTTACCATAAACATGTATAAAAAATACATGTTAAAAACTAAGACTCCTCTTTAGGGGTAAAGTTTGTGCTTAAGAGCGGGGTTAGGTATAAAAGAAGTGAGCGAATACAAAACAAATAAAGCAAAGGAAAAGTCAGATGTATATCTTTGGTTATGGCAGCTTAATCAATGCTGCGTCACGAAAGTTAACCGGTCAAACAGGCGAAGCCATTCCCGTGATCGTTCATGGCTTAGTCCGTTACTGGGGAAAAATCGATGACAGCTATACCCTATCCCCCCTCGTAGTTAATCAAGGTGAAGGACAGGTCAATGGCGTGTTGCTGGAGGTCGATGAATCAGCATTAGCAGAATTTGATCGCCGAGAGCGCGGCTACCACCGAATTCCGGTTCAAGCTCATCAGATAGAAGCCGAGACGTCGTTTAACCGTGATCACGATATCTGGGTGTATGTTAAAGATGAGCCATTGCCGCCATGCTCAAAGAGCCCAATCATGCAAAGCTATGTCGATACCGTACTAGCAGGGTGTTTAGAAGTCTCTCACTCCTTTGCTGAGCACTTTGTTCACCACACAGTTGGCTGGCAACATGCGAAAGAAAACGATCGTCACCAGCCTAAATACGGCAACCTTGCAGGGGTCGAAGAGCATCATTATGAGTTAATTGATAACTTAATCGCTCAACATCGCTAAGGGTAACGTTTACACAATAACAACCTTTTAAATTACAGAGAGTAAGCTATACAGCTCTCGTTCCTGATAATAGAAAATTGCACTTGTTACACATTGGGTGTTTAATACCGCATATTCGATTTATTAGTCAGTGAAGGTTCACGATGGCAACCATTAAAGATGTGGCAAAAGAAGCCGGCGTGTCCGTCGCCACCGTTTCTCGGGTGATCAACAAATCCCCTAAAGCAAGCCAGTCTTCGATTGATGCGGTCACTTTAGCAATGAGTAAGCTCGGTTATCGTCCGAATGCCGCCGCTCGTGCCCTTGTCAGCCAAAGCACCAACACCATGGGCGTGTTGGTGGGTGATGTCTCTGATCCATTCTTTGGCACGCTGATCAAATCCGTTGATACCGTCGCACGTGAAAACGGCAAGCACATCTTGATTGGTAATGGCTACCACAACCCCAATGATGAACGTCAAGCGTTAGAGTTACTGATAAATAGCCGATGTGACGCGCTAGTCATCCATGCGAAAGGCTTATCTGATGAAGAATTGATTGGCTACGCCAAAGAAGTGAAAGGCATGGTATTGATCAACCGGCACATACCAGAGCTGGCCGATCGCTGTATCTCACTTGATAACTACAAAGGGTCGTATCTCGCCACAGACTATTTAATTCGTCATGGACACAGCAAAATCGCTTATATTGCTTCTTCACACGACATTGAAGATACCGATCAGCGCATACACGGCTATCAAGCCGCGCTCAAAGATAATGGTATTGTGCTTTCGAAAAGCTACATCGAATATGGTGAGCCAAACAGTGATGGTGGCGAAGCCGCCATGACCAACCTGTTGACGAAATCATTAGATATCACAGGCGTCGTGGCCTATAACGACTATATGGCAGCTGGTGCGCTCATCACGCTGGATCAAAATGGCCTTCAAGTCCCTGAAAAAATCTCGATGATTGGCTTTGACGACGGCTTAATTGCTCGCTTTGTTCACCCTAGCCTAACCACCATTCGTTACCCCATCGAGATGATGGCTGAACGAGCCGCTCGCTTAGCGCTGGCATTATCGCGCGATGAACCAGGCGAAGACGAAACCGTTGTTTTTAGCCCAACGTTGGTGAGAAGACATTCGGTAGAAAAGCGTTGAGCTCGCGCCTGAAGGCTGGGTGGTAACGCATAGCTAGTAATAAAAAAATGGTGGGAATATTACCCACCCAAACGCTATCTAAAACTCAAACTTATACAGCCTGATGCTGATAGCAACCCCCTAAACTCAACACTATATTGAGCTCACTCACAATACTTCAACCAGGCCTGCGCCTTCTTTAGCTTGGCAAACATAAATGGATTCTTTCAAGCCTGTGGCCGCTTGGTAGTTGGTTTCTACCGCTTCTTTAACTTGATCCACAAGCACTGGTGGCACAAGCGCCACAATACAGCCACCAAAACCACCGCCAGTCATGCGCACACCGCCTTGCTCACCGATCACATCTTTGACCATATTAACCAACGTATCTATCTCTTTAACGGTGATTTCAAAATCATCACGCATAGAGGCGTGTGACTCAGCCATCAATTCGCCCATACGTTTCATATCGTGTGAACGCAACGCCTCTGCTGCTTTAACAGTACGATCATTTTCTGTGATGACATGGCGAGCGCGCTTAGCCACCATTTCATCCATGCCTGCTGCTTTTTGATTAAACTGCTCGATCGTCACATCACGCAATGCTTTGACACCAAAAAAGCGCGCGGCTTCTTCACACTGTTCACGACGGGTATTGTATTCACTGTCGACCAACCCACGCTTCTTATTCGAGTTGATGATAACGACAGCCATATCTTCTGGCATGGAAACCGCTTGAGTTTCTAGACTACGGCAGTCCAAAAGCATCGCATGATTTTCTTGCCCTTGTGCCGAAATCATTTGATCCATAATGCCGCAGTTACAGCCAACAAATTCGTTTTCCGCTTGCTGACCATTGAGAGCGATTTCAGCCTGACTAATTTCTAGATTAAACAGCACTTTAAATGTCTGACCGATAACCACTTCAAGCGCCGCAGAAGAACTCAACCCAGCCCCTTGAGGCACGTTACCACTCACCGAAATATCCGCACCACTCAACTGATAGCCACGCGCCAGCAAGCACTTCACCACACCACGAATGTAGTTCGCCCACATTTTGTCTTGTTGAAAGGTGATTTCCTGAGTGATATCAAATTCATCCTCGGCATCTTGGTAGTCCACCGACACCACTCGTACGATGTTGTCGTCACGCTTCGCCGCAGCCACAACCGTTTGATAGTTGATCGCACATGGCAATACAAACCCGTCATTGTAGTCTGTGTGTTCCCCAATCAGATTGACACGACCAGGCGCTTGAATAATATGCGTCGGCGCATAGCCCAATACGGTGTTAAAGGATGTTTTCACATTTTGTATTAAATCAGACATAGTAAAATCTCGTTTTTTTTATTTTTAAAAATATATGAGGTTAAGGTCCTAGGGAAAACGATTTTGAGGTCCTAGGGAAAACAAAGGTCCTAGGATTTTTGAGGTCCTAGGATCCTAGGTTCTAGGTCCTAGGGAAGGAAAACAGAATACTGAATACGGAGCGCTTCGCTTACGGAATACGGAGGAAGGCTGAACCTCTGTATTCTGTAATCTGCAATCCGTAGTCTTTTCCTAGGACCTAGAACCTCTCTTTTCTCCCTAGGACCTTGTTTTTCCCCTAGGACCTTGTTTTTTCCTTATAATGCACCTCACTCAAATCACGCAGGCGTTGTGCGGCTTGTTCTGCAGTGAGATCACGCTGGCTTTCCGCTAGCATCTCGTAGCCAACCATAAACTTACGAACGGTGGCGCTGCGTAGGAGTGGTGGGTAGAACAGGGCGTGAAGTTGCCAATGGTCGATATCTGTACCCTCTTCAAAAAACGGTGCGTAGTGCCAGCCCATCGAGTAAGGGAAAGAGCACTGGAATAGATTGTCATAACGGCTGGTGAGCTTTTTGATGGCAACCGCGAGGTCATCACGCTGCACATCCGTTAACTCGCTCATGCGGCGAATATGCGTTTTTGGCAACAACATGGTTTCGAATGGCCACGCCGCCCAGTACGGCACAACAGCAACCCAATGTTCAGTTTCGACCACGATGCGCGAACCATCTTTAAGCTCTGCTTGCACATAATCCACCAACAAGTTGCTGCCGTTTTCTTGGTAGTAAGCTTTCAGGTTGTGCTCTTTGCGCTCAATTTCATTGGGTAAGAAACTATTCGCCCAAATCTGACCGTGTGGGTGAGGCTGTGAACATCCCATCGCCTCGCCTTTATTCTCAAACGCTTGAACCCAAACGTAATCTTTACCCAGCTCTTCAATTTGATCGTTCCAGGTATCAATCACCCCACGAATCTTATCAACGGGCAGTTCAGGCAATGTTTTGCTGTGATCGGGAGAAAAACAGATCACTCGACTCAAACCACGCACACCTTGGCTTTTGAACAGCGGATTGTCTGATTCAGGCGCATCAGGCGAGTCCACCATCAGCGCAGCAAAATCATTATTGAACACATAGGTTCCTTCATAATCCGGGTTCACATCTCCGGAGATGCGCTCATTGGTCGGGCACAGAAAACACTTCTCGTCGTATGCTGGTAACTCAGCAATGGATGGCTTTTCATCCGCACCACTCCAAGGACGCTTGGCACGATGAGGGGACACTAAAATCCATTGACCAGTGAGCGGGTTGTAACGACGGTGTGGATGGTCAACAGGGTTAAATTCAACATTCGACATAGTACTTACTCAACTTTTAAAAATTCTTTTTCGTTTCTCGGCTTTGACTTTGACCTAGGGAGAGAAAACTGATTACTGAACACGGAGCGCTTCGCTTACAGAATACGTAAGGAAGACTTAACCTCTGTATTCCGTAATCCGATCCCCCTAGGACCTAGAACCTAGGACCTCTGGCTTACAGCTTGATAGTTATTCCACAATATTATTCTGGGGAATAACCTTGCGGATTGTTCGATTGCCATTTCCAAGTATCGGCGGTCATCTCAGCCACAGAGCGAGTCGCTTTCCAACCTAGATCTCGTGCTGCTTTATCGGTACTAGCCCAACATTCGGCAATGTCACCTGGGCGACGAGGACACAATTCGTAAGGCACTGGCTTTCCGCAAGCCGCAGCGAATGCCTCAACCATTTCCAGCACACTCGAGCCTTTACCAGTCCCAAGGTTATAAATATGCAAACCCGCTTTTTCACCGACCGCTTTCAGCGCGGCAATGTGACCATCGGCTAAGTCCATCACATGCACATAATCGCGGACCCCAGTACCGTCCGGGGTTGAGTAGTCATCACCAAAGACTGACAGCTTTTCACGTCGCCCGACGGCCACTTGCGCGATGAACGGCATCAAGTTATTAGGAGTTCCTTGCGGATCTTCACCCATAGTGCCAGATGGATGTGCACCCACAGGATTGAAGTAGCGCAGTAATGTGATGCTCCAGTCGTTCTCTGCATGAAACAAATCACTCAAGCATTCTTCCACCATGTGCTTACTGCGCCCATAAGGATTGGTCGTCGCGCCCGTTGGGGAATCTTCAGTGATCGGAACAATGTCTGGATCACCATAAACCGTTGCGGAAGAGCTAAACACGATGCTCTTGACGCCAGCTTTTCTCATGCTGCGTGCCAGAACCAGAGAGCCATTGACGTTGTTGTCGTAGTACTCCAATGGTTTCACTACCGACTCACCCACCGCTTTTAAGCCCGCAAAGTGAATAACGGATTGAATATCGTGCTGGGCAAAGACCGAATCCAAAAACGCTTCATCACGCACATCACCTTGATGAAACACGGGTTGCTTGCCTGTGAGTGCTTCAATTCGGCTTAACACTTCCATTTTTGCATTGCATAAGTTATCAACAATGATTGGCTCCATGCCTGCTTCAATCATTTGCACACATGTGTGACTGCCGATGTATCCCATACCGCCTGTGATAAGAACTTTCACTTTGCTTCTCCTATTACTGCCCGATAAGTGCGTAATTGAGCTTTTAACCGCATTCATCTAGCAAATTCGCTTAACTGGCTAAAAGTCTAGCAATCAATTCCTATTCAGGTCCGTGATCAACATCAAGTTGTGTAAACGTTTCCACAAAATTCCATTAAAGTCTCGATTCACACTATTAGGAGAAAGAAAGTAAGAGAAAAAACGAAAGGCAGAGCGATGAATCGAGTAACTACTGAAGACGAAAAGTTTGTGAACGCATAAGCGCCTGTTTAAAATGGGCAAACGCTCAAACAAGGTGAGCTGTGCTAAAGGGAAGAGTAAGAAGTAAATGGCGAAATTAAAAGACATTGCGCAAGAAGCCGGCGTCTCACTTGCAACGGTATCGCGAGTATTGAATGACGATCCGACAATCAATGTAAAGGAAGAGACTAAGCTGCGCATTAAGCAGATCGCAGCAAAGCTTGAGTACCGCACCAGCAGTGCGAGAAAAGCCAAAGGCACAACACACCGACATCACTTTTTAGCCCTGTACAGCTACCCTCAAGCAGCAGAAGCCAGCGATCCCCACTACTTGTCGATTCGCCACGGAATAGAACGCCAGTGCGATAAATTAGGCATCGCGCTGAGCCATTGTTTTGGTCCAGAACTGGATATTGAAACCAAAAAGATCACGGGCGTCCTTTTAGTCGGTAAACCATCCCCTTCACTCACCGATAAGCTGCCGAAACGGCTCATAAATAGCATTTGCTGTATCAACTTTTCAGTTCCAGAAAACCCGCATGATAGTGTCGATATTGATCGCGCCCGAATCGCCAATCAAGTGATTGATTTATATATAAATCAAGGATACCAAAGTGTCGGTTTTATTGGAGATAAACAGATAAAAAGCCGCGCAGAAACTCCCAATAAAACACACCTAAGTGAAAGCGTTGTTCAGCGTGAGGACTTTTTAGATCATGGTAGGCTAAAAGGTCTTTTATCTGAACAAGACATCTACTGGAGTGACAACACCAGCCAGTCGGGATATGACGTAGCGAAAGCAATGCTGGCTCAAGATGATGTCCCAAATGCATTATTCATTTCATCCGATACCATCGCCATTGGTGTCCTTCGTGCCATTCATGAACACGGATTACATATTCCAGATGATATCGCGTTGATTAGCGTGAATGACACCCCAACCGCACCATTTACCTTCCCGCCTTTGTCAACAGTGTGCGTGCACCCTGAAGTAATGGGCGCTCAAGGTGTGAACCTACTGGTCGAAAAAATCCGCGACAATCGCTCCATACCACTGCGGGTGACACTACCAAGCCAGCTAATGCTGCGCGGCACCACCAAGCCTTTCTCAGATGCTTAGGTTTTCTCAGCTCACTCCCGCGAATTGCTAATTGCTAATTGCTAATTGCTAATTGCTAATTGCAGATAAATAAAGCGCATTTGATTGAACAAAGGAATAAGGTAAAACGTTTTCACTAAACTCAGTAAATCATATTATTAAACATTCACGCCATAGTGATTAACTCGGAAAGTAGCGCTCGTAACCAAATGCCTTTTTCATCATTGGTTCGACTGGTGTGCCACACCATTGCAATATCAAAATCCGCTACTGAAATCGGCGGTTTCACTGTCACTAAGTTATCTGAGAAGCCTTCTGCAAGCGCCATTTTCTCCGGCACGATAGCAATTAGTTCACGTTGCTTAAGCAATTTTCGTATGGTGAGAAAGTTACGCGAAGCCACCGTCACTTTGCGGCTTAAACCGTGTTCAATGAGCTTTTGGTCTACTTGTGTCTTTAAGCTGCCATCGGGGCTCACTAAAGCGTGTTCGATGTCGGCAAACTGTTGAACCGACAATGTATCCTTTCCTTTCAATACCCGCTTATCACACAAGCAAACGTGCCTTTCTGTGTACAAGTATTCACTGGTAAAGTTGTCATCTAATATCGGTATGCTGCCAATAATGACGTCCAATTTATCACTCTCGCTTAATCCAACGTAATTACTGCGATTCACGTTAACAAAGCTGATTTGTGCTTCGGGTGCGCATTGGCGAATGTGGTCATAAATCTTTGGCGCAAAGATAAATTCCGCGTAATCCGTTAAACCAATACGACACACGCCCGTGTAGCTATCGGGTTGGAAGGAGGATTTAGTAAGCAATTCTTTGGCAATGGAATCCAATAGATGATGCACGACCGGTGCGACCTGATGCGCATGCTCAGTCGGTTCCATCTTATGCCCTTTGCGCTCAAACAGCGAATCATCCAGCAATAGCCGAAGACGCGATAAGCTGTGGCTCATGGCCGACTGGCTGACGAAACTCTTTTCCGCAGCCAAGCTGACACTTCGATAACGATAAAGATAAGAAAACGTCACCAACAGATTCAGATCGATGTTACGCCACTGGATATCTTCTTTCATTCAAACCCAATCCCATTTCATTCATAGTTTTCATTAAATCTATTAATTGGAGTCATTTTATGTGAATGGGTAAATTGGCAACAGCGGAATTTTAGAATATTGAACAGGATCAGCATGTTTACCATTTTCAAAACCTTCTTCTGGCTCGGATGGATCAGCTTTGGCGGTCCCGCAGCACACATTGGTTATTTTCGTCAAACCTTTGTAGAGAAGTTGAAATGGCTCGATGACAGCGAATACGCACAAATCGTCGCATTGAGTCAGTTTTTACCCGGTCCAGGTTCAAGTCAAGTGGGGTTTGCCTTAGGCTATAAACGCGGTGGTTTAACTGGTGCATGCGCAGCCTTTCTTGGATTTACCCTACCTTCAGTTTTAATTATGCTCGTATTGGCCATGGTCAGCAGCCAAATCACCGATACCACTGTTTTTCAAAACATCGTGCATGGTTTAAAACTGTTAGCCGTTGTTGTCGTAGCGGATGCAACGTGGGGCATGTATAAAAACTTCTGCCAAAGCAAACTGACGGCGGGTTTGTGTGTCTCAACCGCGATTGCATTACTGGTGGCACCAAGTTTGTGGACACAAATGGCGGTATTGATCGTTGCGGGCTTAATTGGCACGCGCTTTCTTCGTCAGCCATCAACGGCTGAGAGCAAACCGTTTAAACCAACTCTCGCACCATTGGTGATATTTGCTCTGTTGTTCATTGGTTTGCCTTTGTTCGCGCATACTCTCCCAATACTCGGCCTGTTCAGTGACTTTTTCCAAGCTGGCAGTTTGGTGTTTGGTGGCGGTCATGTGGTACTGCCTTTGTTACAGAATATCGTTGGTGATCAATTGAGCCAAGACGCATTCCTAACTGGTTATGCCGCAGCGCAAGCAGTACCGGGCCCGATGTTTACTTTCGCAACATACATCGGTTATCAAATGTCTGCAACGCCAATCCTCGGTGCCCTGATCGCCACCATTGGCGTATTCCTCCCGGGCTTTCTCTTACTGCTTGGTGTACTCAAAAACTGGCAAGCACTGGCAGGTAAACCCAAAGTCTCGGGCGCGATTCTTGGCGTCAACGCTTCAGTGGTTGGTCTTCTACTCGCTGCACTTTACCAACCGGTATTCAGCAGCGCCGTAACTGCCCCTACCGACATCGCCTTAATCATTGCAGGGTTCTATCTGCTTAAGAAACTGAACGTATCGATACTGTGGTTGATTATGTTTTTTGTGGGGATGGGAGCAGCGGTTGGTATTCAATAAGTGCGCAAAATAAAATGTTAGCTAAGTAGAAATATGGGAAAATTCGCCGTCATGTGGCGATTCCCTTACCTATACTCATAATACGTAAAATCATGAGTAAGGTGTGATGTTCAAGACGGAACAGTTTTCACTACAAAAACAATACCCTACGCTGCTACTGTTCTTTATTCTAGGCGGAAGCATATTACTGAGCTTTACTCCCTATTGGCTTGATCCTACTACTCTATTTGATAATAAGCGCTTTTTTATTATCTTTTATCTGCTATGCACAGCGATAGTTCTTTTAGTCTCATGGTCCGTGCGTGAAAAAGTCATTGTATCTCTATCCACTTTGTCACGTACGAATGGCGTATTATTAGCCTTAGCAGTCGCTGCGGCGACTGTTGCCAACTTTACCAGCTTGTACTGGGTCAAGTCACAAGCCGTATTTAGTTACGCGCTGATGCTGATGATTGTCACCACTTTACTGACGGGTGTCATCCTAAAGCATAAAAATATCATTTTACGCCTTTACGTGTGGTTAACATTCACGATATTTCTTTCCGTTTTTCTTTTCCATATCCTCGCTACTTGGCAAGGTGATATTCCAAACTATCGCTACTTGTTCAGCTTTGTAAACCCAAGAAACATAAACCATATTCAAATATGGCTGATACTTCCCCTGCTTTACTGGGCCTGGAGTAACAAAGGAAAAGCGAAGTCCTGGATGTTCGCTATTCCGGTCGTTATTCATTTTAGTCTGCTGCTTGCTCTGGATGCGAGAGGAGCTGTCATTGCCAGTTTTACGGGCATCTTACTTTGGATACTGCTCTCAGAAAAAAAAGTAGAAAAACTCAAGTGGGCCCTGACATTGGTGGCTTGTGGGCTTCTCCTCAAATGGCTGTTGTTCACGCCGCTGCCGCAGTATTTTATTCATGGGGTTTGGCCTGACGGACAAGGAGAAATTCGCTTAAGCGACTCAAACCGACTGAATTTATGGTCGAATGCCATCGCAATGATGTCATTTTGGGGACACGGCGGAGACACCTTTGTTTGCAACAACGATGTCATTGCCCACTCCCCTCACAATTCCATTCTGCTAATGGCTGTCGAATGGGGAGTCATCACCGCGCTTTGTTATATCATGTTATTACTGCATATCTTCTATCGCGTTTGCATCACCACAGATGAGACGCTTCGCATCTTAGGTCTCACCGTTTTATCCGGATTTGCCTACAGTTTTATTTCTGGAGTCCTCAACACTCCGTTGAGTCAAGGCCTCGCGACTATATCAGTAGCTATATATTGGGCAAGTGTTAGAGAAGTAAATACATCAGAGAAAGAATCAAAATCTCGCTTACTCTCGTCAAAAGAATCAACACTTGCCCACCTCTGTCTGATATTTATCGCGCTTTGGTCTCTCATCTTCATTGGCTATAAAACTTACCAAAGAATAGACAACAACCAATATCGCCACATCAAGTTAGACTATTACATGCCTCAATTTTGGAGAGAACAAAATTGTATTGACGCAGAACCGAAGTTAAAAGTCTCTTCCAAGCTCTAGCGTTGGTTTTAAGAACATTAGTTAGCTCTTGATATTGATAAAATACGGCCATTGATTAGGCTATAATGTAAACAATCCAATTCTGTGATAGAGAATGAATTTGTAATAGATAAAGTTCACAACGTCAGATTGTCCATTTTCAACTATGCTTTGTTAAATCAGACGAAGTTTACAATGGGATAATGATGGCACAAGAACGCAAACTATCAATCACTATCACTTGGCGAGAAAGAGTTGACGTAGAGTTAAGCTCTATAAAAAAACATTTACTTGTTGACAAGGTGCTGTATCTATACAGCCTTATTACCACATTCATTATCTATCTTCTTTCATATTTCGTGGACTCTAACATCGCATATTCTTTTATAACCTACCTAAAAACGATGGGAGTCGCACTTTATATAACTGGAATATCACTTAGTATTTATTATTATTTATACTTAATTTTAAATAAAGAAAAGTATATATTGAAAAACTTCTTTGCCAAAATAAGAAATTTCGTATTCCCTGTAGGTAGGATAATATCGATTTTTATATCCCTTCTAGCCTTAAACTTAATATTTTCAAATCATACTTTTTTAAAATCTCTGATTCCGGAAATTAACCCATTTAAGTGGGATATGATTTTTTCAGAAGTTGATAAGTTTATTCATTTTGGATTCTACCCCTGGGAAATTACACATGCAATATTCTCATCTCCGTTATCATCACTAGCGATAAATTTTGCATATAATATCTGGTTCTTCTTTATGTGGGGACTGTTAATATTTTTCATAGTCTATAAAAACAAACCTCAATTGAGGCAACAGTTTTTATTATGCTTTTCTTTGTCTTGGATGATAATCGGTGTTTTTTTTGCCACGATATTTTCTTCTGCAGGTCCATGTTTTTTGGAACTTATAACAGGAAATAATCAATATGCACCATTAATGATCAAGCTTACAAACCAAAATCAGTTCCTTATGGATATGCAAATAGGTAAATTATGGGCTCTACCAACACAGCAACACCTTTGGAAAGAATATATGACACATGCAAACAGTATAGGTTCCGGTATTTCTGCCATGCCAAGTATGCATGTTTCCATAGCAATTATTATGGCACTAAGTGTTTACCGGATAAATAAAAAAATAGGTTTTTTTGCTTATGCTTACGCTATATTAATATTGATAGGATCAGTACATCTTGGCTGGCACTATGCAATAGATGGTTATGTATCTATTTTTCTAACGATAGCTCTATGGAAATTAATTGGATACTTAGTCAAAAAAGATAAGATCATTAAAATATAAATAATAAAACATGGAAAAACTTACAATGATAATGAAAGAAAATGTAGATATAAGAATAGCATTAACAATATTTTCTGCAGTATTTGTAAAATCAAAAAACCTGCAAAAGAAACAATTATCATACTAAATTTAGAACTAAGAATTATTATTCGCACCAGCTATATTTATTTACAATATTATAATATTTAGCGCTTTAAAATTAATCATAAAATCATATTAATATATATTTTTATTAATACATAACATTCAAACAATAATGCACATAATTATTATCTTTTTCATTTCTACTACCTCCATTAAATAGAAAAAACTTTTACAACTCCTGACTAAATAGAATTAAAAATTCGCCTCAATTTCTCAAGACGAATTTTTATTTAATAGAGAACAAATAATTATATTTTGGTCTATACGCATAATTGTCAATTATTTTAATTACACTACTGAAAAAACGCTTTTGAAGTATCTCTATCTGCCCTTACCATCGCCAAAGCACGCTCTAAGTTTTCATTGGCTTTGGCGTAGTAAGAAGGACTTTTGTCAATAGCTTGCTGTAGGTATGGAATCGCCTCACCCGGTTCATCACGTAAAATTAAGAAGTAACCGACACTATTTAGCGCTTCGGATGGCGTCATATGACGACTGAAGATACCAAGCGCCTTACGCGGCTCGCCTCTTGCGATTGCAATCAACCCTAGGTTATTAATTGCTTTTTCATTGTTGTTGTTTAGGTTTAAAGCTGAATTGGTGAAGTGCGCTGCTTTACCGTAATCGCCAACCATATAGTAGGAATAGCCGATACTGACTAATGCATTTTCGTTGTATGGTTTAATTTCAAGTGCTCGACGTAAGAATGCTTGTGCAGTTTCATGGCGGTTATTGACATCATAGAGGACGCCCAACCCTACATATGCATTAACTGGAGAACTCTCATCGTACCTCAAAGCCATTACTTTTTCGGTCGTGATTGCATTAACAACGAGATCTCCCTGACCACCTAACCGAACTTGGTCCGCATTGAGGGCTCGTAGATAGTAGTCAATACCAACATCTTTACGCCCTTGCTTAGTATAGAGCTTACCTAGCTCTTCCAATGACCCTATATGATTTGGGTTTTCAGCCAAAGATGCTCTGAACGATCGATCTGCTAATTCAAAGTCACCTTTTGCTTCGTGAATACGACCAATAGTGTATAACGTTTTATCTTTATGTACGCCATTTTCAAATGTGAGTGAACGGATGTATTCGTATAACGCCAAATCAGTATTCTTACTGGTTAGGGCTCGATCACCCCTCTCAATCGCCTCAGACTCGCTCAAAGGAGGTTCTTCACTGGTGAGTGATTCAACTGGCTTGCCAGAATACAGGCTCTTATCAAAATTAGACTGCTTGGTTTCGTTATTTGCACATCCGGAAACAAATAATACTAAAGTAATCTGTAAGTAAACTTTCCACATAGTCGTCCCTTAAAATGCTTGATTTAAATTTTTATTTAGAAAGAGCTTCTACAAGAGTGATTATCGACGGCCCTATCGCTACGATAAAAAAGCAAGGCCATATAAATAACACCATTGGAAACATCATTTTTACTGGTATTTTTGCTGCAATTTCCTCTGCAGCTTGCTGCCTTCTGTCACGGTAGTCCTCTGTGTATTCGCGCAATGAGTCTACTAAGCTCCCCCCCATCCTCGAGGCATGCCCTAGCATACTCGCCAACCCCATAAACTCCTCTAGTCCAGTACGAATAATCATCTCTCGAAGACTTTCCGGCATAGACTTCCCTGCTTGAATTTTTGCGCATACAGTATCAATTTCATCGGCCAAGTCAGGATGGGATATTACCATTTCGTCAGCAACACGTCGCAAAGATGCATTAAATCCCAAGCCAGACTCCGTACAGACGACCAACAAATCCAGCAAATCAGCCATGCCCGAACGAATTCTTTCTTTTCGTTTTTTGACCATTTTTTTTAAAAAAAAGTCGGGTAAAAATAAGCCAATAAAAACGCATACAATCATTAAAGTGTAAAGCTTATTAGATAGAGGAAGAACCACATAAAAACCAACAGCGATAAAAATACCTAAAATTGTAGTTAACGATTTTACCGCATAAAAAAGGGATAGTGCATTTTTCTGATGAAAGCCCGCATGCATTAGCAATATCCTAGTAGACTGCTGCTCTTTTTCACTTGAGGATGAAGAAAGAGGTGCTAAAGACTCTAATGTATTGAGAACCTTTTCATTGGTTGATGTTGTATGTTTTTCTTCTCCTGAAGATATCTCAGCAAGTTTACGTTTTATCGGGGAATTTACACCTACGACCATGTAACCTACCGTCATGACGATTAACACAGTTGTTATAAGAACAAATAACATAAACAACATTTCTTGACTTATATTAATATTCGCCAGAAAATTAACGAGAAAATCCATACCTACACCTCAAAGTTTACAATTTTTCGAATCCACATAGATCCAATAAATAATGAGATCATTCCACCGATGATTAATTTAATGCCCGTAGGGTGGTTATGCAAAATAGCGATATAAGATGGTTGAAATATAGAAATAGCAAAATACATTACAAACGGAGCTAATACTAAAACCCAAGCTGACATCCGAGATTCAGCTGAGACTGTTTTTATTTTTCTAGCGAGTTTAAATCTTCCTCTCAAGACCACAGACAGTTTTTCTATATTCTCGATCAAGTTGCCGCCTGTTTCTTTTTGTAATAATACTGCACTCGAAAATGCCATCATAGATACTGTAGGTACTCTTTCTATCATCTGCATAATCGCCAAACGCATATCATAGCCATAATTGAGCAAGTTGAACGTGTTCTTAAACTCGGGACCTATTGGCTCTGGCATCTCTCGGCCGACTTCACCAAACGCTTGGCTGATCGGTTGTCCTGCCTGTAGTACACGCTTAATAATATCTAACGCTTCAGGAAGCTGCTCTTCGAACTTCATTAACCGATCGCCGATACGCTTCTGAATCAAAAAATATTCAACAACCCAAAGAGAGAATGCTGCCCCCACACACATGTACCAAGGTTGGCTAAATAGTAATAACAACAAGGCAACGATGACTCCGGCAAAAAAGGAAAGAAACAAAAATTTACCAAATGTCATATCGACACCGGCCAACTCTAACTTTTTCTTGAAGACTTCAAATAGAGAAAATTGCACTAAAAATCGCTCAATACCAGAAAGTTTTTTCAGTGAGTTTTCTTTCAATAAAGAAATACTCTCCTGATCAATGTGTTTATGGCTCTCTTTAATACGTTGAATAAGATGTCGGTGTTTAACTTTCTTACCTGCAGACGGCATGATTAACGCTTGACTGATAAAAAATACCGACAAGAACAATAACAGCATAAACAGTGGTAATTGGCCGCCCATAGTGCCTCCCTAACGTATTTTTTCGTTGAAGATTTCAAAAGGCAGATCAAGGCCTCTTTTAATCAACTGGTCATGACAATCAGGAACGATGCCCGTGGCAATATAATCACCGATGACATTACCGCTCTCGTCCACTCCCTGTCTTTGAAACTTGAAAATCTCTGACATGGTGATCACTTCACCTTCCATGCCATTGATCTCTTGAACACTGACCATACGACGTTTCCCGTCTTCTTGTCGGTCCATTTGCACCACAAGATGAATCGCGGAAGCGATTTGAGATCGCAAGTTTTTAGTTGAAACATTCCACCCAGCCATAGAAAACATGTTTTCAACTCGGCTTAACGCGTCACGAGGTGTATTGGCGTGAATAGTCGCAAGAGATCCATCATGACCGGTATTCATGGCAGAGAGCATGTCTACTGCTTCACTGCCCCTGACCTCACCAACCACTATGCGGTCTGGTCTCATACGCAAAGAGTTTTTCACTAATTCTCGTTGGGAGATTTCACCTTTTCCTTCGATATTGGCTGGCCTTGTTTCCAGGCGCACCACATGCGGCTGCTGCAGTTGTAACTCCGCGGAGTCTTCGATGGTAACAATGCGTTGATCGGATGGAATAAACCCTGAAAGAATATTGAGTGTGGTTGTTTTACCCGAGCCTGTCCCTCCCGAAATTAGGATGTTCATTTCACCTACAACGGCTGCATTGAGGAATTTTGCCATTTCAGTAGAGAGAGAGCCCAACTCTAATAAATTGTCCATATTCAAACGTTCGACCGCAAAACGACGAATCGATACCGAAGCACCGTCAATAGCGAGCGGTGGGATGATGGCGTTAAAACGCGAGCCATCTTTTAAACGAGCATCCACCATTGGCGAAGACTCATCAATACGTCGACCCACTTGGCTTACTATTCGGTCGATAATACTGCGCAAGTGGCGATCATCGAGAAAAGTATGGGGAGTTTTTTCTAACTTACCAAAGCGCTCAACAAAAATACTCTTCGGTCCATTCACCAAAATATCCGATACGGTTGTGTCTGCTAGCAGCGGCTCCAGTGGTCCCAAACCAAAAATTTCATCTTCAATCTGACGAATCATCCGGTTTCTGGCTTCCGAGCTTAATGGGTGAGTCTGATCTTCAGCAATCAAGTGAACGACTGCTTCACGCAATTCCTCTTTTGCCCGGTCTTCTTGCAGATGTGATAGCAACCCTAAATCTAACGTATCTAAGAGTTTGCTATGGTAATAGTGCTTGATCGCCTGATCACTTTCTAACTGCTTTCTCTCAGCTTCCATTGCTCGAATTTTCTCATCAATCGATGCCGTTTGAGCAACAACGTTACTTTTCGAATCAGAATCGGATCTGTGAGTTTTCTTCTCATTAGCAGTCACCAGCTCTGCCTCTGGAAACGTACTGCCGATATTTTTGCGTTTAAAAAACATAGCAACTCCCTGCTAAGAAAATAATCGACCTAACCAACTTTGTGCTTTTTCGTTGCTAGGTGTCTCTAAACCGTGTGATATCTCTATAAGTGATGACTTGATGGGACAATTTTTTTTCGTTTGCACGATTGGCTTACCCAAGTTGGAGCACTCCATTGCCAATGCGTAGTTATTAGGGACTAAAAACATTTCCCTATTTGGAAACGTTGCTTCAATATCTTTGAGCGTAATGGAATTTTTCTTTTCATATCGATTCACCACCAGCTTGACTTGATCACCCGATAAGTGGTGATCGAACTGCAATGTTTTCAAATAGTTGGCCGCGTGCTTGATCGAGGTGACGTTTTGCTGCATCACCAAATAGACATAAGAAGCAGGGCTGACTATATGCTGAAAGACATGTTCAACACCATTCGACATATCGACAAGAATGTGTTTATAAAACTGGCGTAACAATGGAATCAGAGCACTGACTTTCTCCGCTCGGTCATAGTTGTCTTTAATATTGTCAGAACTAAAGCAAAGATAATTAACCCCAGAAGCATGCCGATAAACCAAGCCATCCAGAGATAAATCGTCAAGGTCATCCATGGTATCGATCACATCATTAATACTGTATTTAGGTTTGCTGTTTAGATAGTCCGCCGCATCGCTAAACTGCATTCCCAAATCAATCAACAACACTTTGCCTTTAGAATATTCCGACAACGCGATGGCCGTATTCAATGCAACCGTCGTCGCTCCGGAGCCGCCTTTGGTATTGATAAAAAGCGACAATTCTCCCAACTCACTGCTAGAAACTTTTTCGTTGGCAATGTCCTCTAGCAGTGGCAACAACTCATAAAATCCGACTTCACGGTGAAAATAATCAGAAGCCCCGAGCTTTAATGCTAGCTTGAGGGAAGTGGTGTCTTGCTCATCGCCAAAAACGACCAAGGCAGTTTGATTACGTTGTAAGTTACCCTCGTTAGAATAAATATGTGCAACTCTTTGTGCCCAATTACTTCCAGCTTCAATATAAATAACATCCGGTGTTCTTCTGTCACCCAACGACGTTACTGCGACTTTATTCAAATCTAACAGTTCTCTATTTACATTGACGCACTTCGAAAGTTCCAAATCCATATGACTTTTGAACTCGGCTGTCGCATAAATTACCCAAATATTAATATTCGCTTTAAGAGAATATGTGCTGTTTGTTTTTATCTCTTTATCTAGTTCTACAGGTTTCAACATAATTACTCCCTCAGCAATTCTCATGCTCATTAAGGCCTGACTCTGGCCTTAATACCCCTAAACTTTCTGCTGGTAGAATCGTCTGAAATTCAGGGCTTGCACCGACAGCATTAATTAATAACGATAGAACTAAGAACTTGAACGTATAATCTGCTTCTGCTTTGACAAAACGAATAGTAGAAAACGTTGCGTTTAATGCATCAGTATCAGCAGGGGGCGATGTCAAGAATCCCGATACATCTACGTTATTACCATCCTTATCAAGATAGCTAATCGTCAAATTTTCCGCTGAAAACCCAGGTGGATAGAGCGCTGTTATTGCTGGAAGCTGAGGAATATCATCTCGATCAGCGATATAACAAACGGTGGCTAGACGAGCGGCCCTGCGGGTGACTTCGTTTGCCATCTGTATAGAATAAAAATAGAGCGCAAATTCCATAATAGAAAAAATAACTAAAAGCACTGCTAAAGCGATCAAAGTAAATTCAACCTGAGTTACACCTTTCTGTTTACGCAACCATCTGTTCATGGGGCCGTCCTCATCTTAGTTGATGCGCCAATCGTGAATGACAGCGAGTTATTCGTGAATGGAAGCGTGTTAAAGATTGGCACATAGGTATAAGTAGCAGAAAGTGTCACTTCTTTAGTTGCCGCTGTTGGTTGTGTGATAACTACATCTGATGTATCCAAATACTTTAGGTTTTTTACGTCGGCGTCGGTAGGTACGGGCTTACCATATACCACAATATTTTTAATTTTATTCTCATCAGCAATCGCCCCAAAGTCCAATGTCCCATAGGTATCGACTACCGCGTACCTAACCCCATTCTGCAGTGCTTTATTGATCTCCGTATACTGAATAAATGCTCGACTTACATCGATTAGTAATACAGCAAGCATGAGCAATACGGGTAAGCAAATAACAAACTCCAACGCGGCTAGACCACTTTGACGTTTCTTGATGCACCATATAAGAAAACTCGAATGTTTAACGTTCATACTAAGATGCTCCACCTAGAGGATCTTTGTAGAGCTGAATTTTGTATGGACCAATTGTGCTACCAGGCTCTACTCCCGTTGACGCATTTTTCACAGTGCAGTCTTCGAGAAATTGGCCATATATCTCTGATTCGTTGCCTTTTTTTTTCACTTGTTGTGTAATAAAAAAACAACCTATCCCTAGGACTTCCAAGTCCATTTTTCCGCCAGATTTTGGCGAACTATCACAATTCACGATAGGCACACGAAGTGTTCTTCTTCCTTCTTGACCCGACGGCTCGTAATAACTTGTGTTACAAATACCACCACTTTTACACGAATTTAACGCAGCGTAATAATCAGCATAATAAAAAGCATCTGGATTAGAGGTACTTTCCGCTTCTTTATACACAGATTCATAGTTGTCATAAGTAACATTGGACTCTTCTAAATACTTATCCGATTTAATTTCTTCTCCCGTATCGGTTGTATTACTAGATACTGCGTCAAATCGAGTATTCAATCCATCAGCAACGGGGCCAGTACCCTTACCTGTTTCAGTGTCAACCGTTTGACCAACAGAAATACAAGTATCTGAAACACCTGCCAGTAAGTCTTTTACGGTGTTTTTACCAGACCCAAAATCTAACAGATGGTAATTACCTGCACCTATACCACCATCTTTATGACCTGACGGCTTTAACACATGAATAGTTTCAGCAATTTTGTCAGTCTTAGCGTCATAATTGGGTTTCGTACTCGGTATATACCCCCAAGCAAGATCAGTTGCAGCAAGGTTTCCACACATACCTATTGGGGAGATATTACACGTACTCGTAATAGCTGCACTCGGACCAGCAACAGCGCTTGCAGACACATTCTTTCCAACACCAAATATATAGCTTAAGTATTGAGTTAAATTGACATTACTAACCGCGACACGAATATAAATGTCATCATCAGCTGTTGGTAAAAAAGAGGCTATATCCACAAAGGTTTGGTTATCAGTAGAAAAGGTAATAGAAATATTTTCTGATGTGTAAACTAACTCGTCATTACCAGTTGAAGTAGCAAAACTATTAAGTGCTGCAATAGCAGCCGTTTCAGCTAAATTTGCATCCCCGGTGTCGTCGGCTACTACAGCGGAGGCCAACGCAGCCGAATCTACGGCATTTTGCAAACGCGCTTTGTTTAAGACTTGGTGATTCAAATCCATTGCAAATGCCCCCATGCCAATCAAAATCAGCATGATTAGACTTATCAATACCAAAGTGATCCCTTGCTGTGATCGCCTTGATGTGATTATTTTTCTATACCGCATAGCAGCCTCCTAAGTGATTTACTCACTTATTTTTCTTAGCTACACCATTGTTGTTGTATACTTTTAAACTTGCTTGGGTACGCTCACCACTCCCCTCGGACAGATAACCTAAGTTTTCGTGCCAAGCCTCTGGGTTAAGAGTTTGCTCCGCGCGGAGTTGGTTCTTAGCGACACCAAGCGCTGGCTCGTTAGCGCATCCCCACAAGCCAAAGCAGATAAGACCAACGGTTAACTTAATTATGTTATTCATATCACTCACTTCCCTAAGCGTTTATAAGCTGTGTCCAAACTGCCCATCAGTACCGCCTTCACCTGTGGTAAATTGATAGTCTGGTTGATTTTGAGTACTCACACTTGCTTCATCATCAAGCTTGTATTTATCAAAATCTAAACTTGCCCCCTTCCCAAGCAGATAGAACTCCACATCGTTGGGGCTCACATAGCCATCAGTTGGTAATGTAATTCGGCGTCGATCTATTGGTTTAGCTAAACGTGGCGTAACAAGAATAACCAACTCGGTTTCACCAGAGGTAAACTGTTCACTCTTAAACAATCGGCCTAGCACGGGTAAATCAGACACCCCAGGCAAGCCTTCATCTACGTTTCGCGAGTTCTCGCTTAACAAGCCTGCGATTCCCATGGTTTGTCCATCGGCCAACTCAAGGGTTGTTCCAGCACTCCGAGTCGTAAGAGGAGGAATGTAATAAGCCGCATTGGTATCGCCAACGCTGTAGGTTACGACGCCGGAAGTGGCCAACTCGCTCACACTGACATTAAGCTTGAGATTTATCTTCTTATCACTCAGGATGTAGGGAATAAAATCAAGTGTGACGCCATACTCTTTGTAATCAATGGTTATGCCATCTTCATTGGGAACAGGAATCGGGAACTCACCACCTGCAACAAATTCTGCTTTGGTGCCACTAAGCGCGGTTAAGCTTGGTTCTGCCAATACTTTGGCCACACCATTTTGCTTAGCGATATCTAAGGCAAAGGTAAATAAGGTATTACTGTCGATAAACGATCCTAAAAAACCAAACTCATTCACTCCTGCATTACCACTCAATATCGGACCAATACTATCAATCGCTCCACCGACCGTTGTCGTTCCCCAAGTAATATCACCGCTTTTTTGAAAGAAATGAAAATTAGTATCGAAGGTGCGCACTAATGAACGCTGTACTTCAGCGACAGTAACTTCAAGCGTCACTTGTTGAGCGCCACCAATAGAAAGTAAGTTGATCACTGAACTCTCAGTTTCTTGGTCTTCGTTTTCATCTGCAGCTTTACCCGCCGCGAACGTTTCTGCGACTTTGATTGCCACATCCATATTTTGCTGATTACTCACAAGCCCTCGCAATACGATCTTGTCTTGAGTACTGTGCACTTCAATGCTTTCTTCAGGCAAAAACTGATGAAGCTTAGATTTTAAAGTATTCAAATCATGGGTTACTTCAACGTTAAATGACTCAATAATACGTCCACTGCGATCCCACACGGATACATTGGTGGTGCCGAGTTTTTTACCTATCAGATAGAGCTCGTTTGATCGCAAGACCAAAATATCCAAAATTGCTGGGTCACCCAGAGTCACTTTTTTCGCTTTACCCGAAATCATCAATTGGGTCGACTGGTGATGAGGTACGCTAACAAACCGTCCTGACTGCGCGGCAGCGTAGGTTGTGGTACTCGTGAGCACCATGATTAAGTGGCTTAAAATTAGTATTGTTCTTTTCATAATTCACCTAATTACTCACTCGTACATTTGAAGTTTGTGACCCTTTAATTACGGTCACGCTAGGTCGCGGCTTGTAGGTTCGTACTGGTGGTGCTTTGTCAATGGTATGCGGATTTCTCAATGCAAGCTGAATGCTACCTTTACTGTTTTCGGTGAGCAGTTTTTCTGCTTCTTTCGGCGTTACTTCTAAGGTTACGGCTCGCACGATAACTGGCTTGTTGTCGTTAGTTCTTGCCGTTTGGTCCACAGCCAACACTTTAAGGTTTTTTAGCACGGTTTTAGTGCCCCCACCCTTAGTGTTCAGCACATCAACCTTGTTCCCAGGTAACAGAAAACCTGCAACACCTATTACATCGTTAACGCGAATAGTCAGCGCTCGTTTGTCTTCTGGAATCATAGCCGCCAAAGTTACCCCCTCTCCAGGAACAGCAATGCGGTTTGGATTGATCAATTCACCTTTATAGATGGATGTCGCAACCACTTTGCCCACTGCCGACGCTGACTCTTTTAAGGTTGTTTCTTCAATCCAATCCACTTCCATCTGCTTAGTCGTTAGGTGCTTGCTTTCAATAATCACCCCGGGCTCTAAATCAGTGGCAGCAATAAGAACTGGGTGACGCTCGACTTCTTCTAATTTAATCGTAGGCTGTGTTTGGTTATCTAACCACTGTTTTGCAATCATCACTGCGCCCAAGCCAAAAGCGATGGATAACAGTAATAGCATGGCAATTTGCGTTTTACTCATGACTTCCCTCTCCTTTACTCATCCACGGTAAAATAGAGACCCCAAGCACGAGTCAATACCTCGTTCGACACCTGCTGCCCTATTTCCTCAAACAACAGAATATCTCTGCTTATTCCCAAAATGTCCTTTGGCAAACACGGAAAGAATCCCGTTTTAGTCTCGTCATGTAACTGTTTTAATCGGTCAAAAAAGCCTTCATCAAGCACAAGCTCATAGCTTTGTGCTAGCGCCATCCATAGTTGACAATATTCATCAAGCTCCAGTGGATTGAACTCAATTTTGTAGCCGAGACGACGTAAAAAAGCCGGATCGGCAATCGAGCTCGGAGACAAGTTAGAAGAAAATGCTAATGTTAATAGGAATGGCACAGAGATTTGTTGACCATTGGGTAACCCAAGATGGTCGACAAAATATTCCATAGGCACAATCCAACGGTTAAGCAGCGCATCAACAGGCATCGACTGGCGTCCTAAATCATCGATAACCAGAATCCCGTTGTTCGCCATCATTTGCAGGGGCGCGTTCCACACTCGGTTATGCTCAGAATGATTCACTTCCAGCATATCCATAGTCAACTCACCACCGACTTGAATATTCGGGCGTTCACACAGTATCCAGCGTTTATCATAATGGTCAGCCACTTTGACAAAGGATTTACTGTGTGAGTTATCAATGCGTTTGTGGTGATGTTCGGAAAACACTTTGATGATATTGCCATCTGCATAAACAGCATGAGGAATAAATACAGAGGTGCTTAAGGCATTGAGCACCCGTGCAGCCACATAACTCTTACCCGTACCCGCATGCCCATAAAGTAACAGTGCACGGCCTGAGTTGATCGCTGGTCCCAACACCGGGATTAGTCGTTGTGAGCCATACACATCGTCCAGTGCACGCTCTACATCCGATCGTGTAATCGGCTGATTACGTAGATTTTGCCGCTGCACGATATCCCAATATTGCTCTAAAGATACAGGAACCGGCCCCATGTACGCTTCACGGCGAAATGCCAACTCAGCTTCAGCCGTGCCTAATTCCGTTAACCCATAGCGTATGTTGGAATAGGAACTCGTCGCGCTTAACGGTTGATAGACTTCAACCCAACTACGACTGCGCATATGAGCCAGCGAGGATTCAACAATTGTTGACACCACACACAACCTATTCGACAACTCAATCAAGTCTGATTTGGGATAGGCAGCCAAATGTTTAAGCAGTAAGTGCTCCACCACCGCCATAGGAATGTCCAAATTATCTTCGGATACCGGAACTGGTGGAGGCGCTATTTGCGGCACTAAACTGTCTTTGAAGACCTTAGCCATAAAGTGGTGCCCTCCTAATGTTGGCACTTACTCATTGTCTTTGCCGGCAAGATATCAATTGCCAAACAAAAGATTCCATTCTGAATCAAGCATTAAATTAAATATATTCTGGTAGATCTAATTAAGATAAAAGTAGTACGCCAAACCAATGACTATCGCTGGTGCAAAAGGAATCACGAGTGGCTGCTTAGACTTCCACCCCGGTGTGACTTTCTGTATAGCATAGCCTTTGAATTGCTGTGTAAATGGTATGGTCGAAGATGCCATATGTAATGCTAGGTAAAAACATCCAATGACACCTCCGGCTATAATGATATAAGGTGTCACCTGCCACATAGTCTTAGCACCTAGCCATAATCCAATCACCGTCAATAATTTAACGTCACCCCCAGCCATGACACGGGTTATGTACAAACCAAACCCTATAGCGAAAGTGATTAAAAAGCCTTTGAGGTGAATTAACCAATCCAAATTAAATTGTTGAGCAAGACTAACTCCCACAACAAGAAATAGTGCACAAACCAGTTTATTAGAAATCCGGTGTCTCTGTGCATCAGAGACACCGATACAAATAAGTAATGACCAGATAATTAACTCAAGCATATATTTAACTTATCTAGATGTCTTAACTACCAGTGTTACTTATTTGACTTGAAACATTATCAAACTTCGCTTTTAAAGCCTGCCAGAAAGTCGTACCACCAACCAAGAATGCAGCCACTATCAACGCCGCACCTAAGATATACTCAAGAAGCGTCAGTCCTTCTTCATCATTCCAAAAGTCTTTTAATACTTGTGTGAACTTGTCCATTTTATTGCCCCCGAAAGATCACAGTGATTCGTGATCTTTGTTATTGATGTTAGTTTTAACCCCTTTACGAGACGTCATGTATTTGACGTTCGCTTATAACTTAGGTTAGCAAAGTGTTAGGACGTTAGGACTTTGTTAAGATTAAGTAGCACTTTTTTGCTCTATTGACTTATACTCAATCTAAAGTGAAAAATGAGACATGCATTCAAAAGAGTGATGTATCTATCACATTTACATGAATAACTTTCATAACCAAGACTAAAGGGTTACTTTTCATACTAGGATTAGAGAACAAAACTAAAACGAAAAGATGAGAGAAATTCTCAAGGACTGAGAATTATTCAGTATTGCTGTGTAATACACAGCGAGTCGTTTAATACATAACTAAAACTCTGTCCGAATTAGACACAAACTATTCTTTTATTCGCTAAGTGGGTTTTTATGGATAATCAAACCAAAGCGTATTGGATTGGGGAATCGCTGCAGTCGCTGCCCGATAAATATCGTACTGAATTTAAAAAATATTTTTCTTTGCAGGACTACAGTGACGACATTTCAATATTGAGTGATAAAGAGTCGAGCTATTTTTTTTATTACCAAACGCACGATCACAATGGACTGTTGAAAGGTGTCGTTACCTTATGTGAGAACCTAGATAAACGCCTAATTGTGGTGCACCCTCAAGCGGACACTCATATTGAGGCTAGTACCGAAACTCATACTGAGATGAGTACTGACGTGTGTTTGCCTCCCCAGCATGTTACTGCAGAATATTACCCTTTAAATCAAAGCACTATCAATAACTGGCTTTCTCAGGTCAAACTAAAATATTTCTTATCCAACAAAATAAACAGTGGTGAAATATCGATTACAAAAGGTGAAGAAGATATATCCCAAGTGATTAATTATATTATGAATAATATTGATAAGGATGTTCGCGAAGAAGATGCCGCGGCAATGTGTCACTATTCCCCGACGTATTTCTCGCGAGTATTCCATAAAAAAGTGGGCATGTGTTTTCGTGATTATATTACCACTAAGCGTATTTCATTGGCGAAACAAATGCTTACTGAAGATGATTCGACAAAGATTGCTTATATTGCTTATCAATGTGGTTATCATGATGTGTCTTATTTCTCGAGAATATTTAAAAAGAAAACCGGACTGTCTCCTGCCAGTTATCGTCAACAGTTTTGATTTGCGCCTATTTATCTTTTTATGAACACCTTTTTCGCGCTCGTCAAACCAACGGTAACGTACCAAAACTAACGTTACCGTTGCCACAGTTTTCGCCACAAGAGATTCACCACTTGTGGCTTATCATGCTAAAGTTAACATTACATTAACAACTATAAATTCAAATAACAGTTAACGAGATGACATGGAGTCACAGATGATGAGTCAGCCAAAATCTAACAGCGCGGCTGCTTGCGCTCTCCCACCACCAAATGAAATGATTCTCAAATGGGCACAAGAACGCCCGAATGAGGTTTATCTAAAGCAAATCATCAACCGACAGTTTGTCGAATACACCTATGCCGACGTGGCGGATCAGGCGCTTCGTCTGGTTAGCGCACTGCGCAAGCTTGGTATTCAACCTGGTGATAAAGTCGCACTAGTATCCAAAAACTGTGCAGAATGGTTTATCTGCGATTTAGCAATGATGCTGGGTGATTACGTCAGTGTGCCAATTTTCCCTACCGCTGGCGCAGACACCATCGAATACTGCATCACCCATAGTGAGAGTAAAGCGGTCATTGGTGGTAAGCTGGATGACCCTACTGCAACACAGCAGGTGATTGATAGTATCGCAGACCTTATCAGTATTTCATTGCCTTACGATACAGCGCCACACTGTCAATATCAGTTCAAACAACTCATTGATGATGCCGAGCCAAGTGAAGAACGCCCACAACATTACGACGATAAGTTGATGTCCTTGGTGTATACATCGGGAACGTCCGGTTTACCAAAAGGCGCGATGTTGACCTACGGCGCGTTCTCTTGGTCGGCACAGCAGTTGATCAATCATATTGGCATACAAGAAAATGACCGACTGTTTTCTTACTTACCATTGGCGCATATTACCGAACGGGTGTATATCTTTGGATCTTCCATCATGGGGGGTGTCCCAACCGCTTTCCCTGAGTCACTCGATACCTTTATTGAAGATGTCAAAATGCAGCGTCCTACCTTGTTTATCTCAGTTCCAAGACTCTGGACGCTATTCCAACAACGGATTCAAGACAAGCTTCCGCAAAAAACATTAAACATTTTATTGAAAATTCCATTCGTGAACTCGTTGATTAAGAAAAAGCTCGCGGACGGCTTGGGATTAGATCAAGCGCGAGTACTGGGCTGTGGCTCCGCCCCTGTATCTCCAGCACTGCTCAAGTGGTATCACTCTATCGGTCTGAACATCACAGAAGCATGGGGCATGACTGAATCATTTGCTTACAGCACACTGAATTATCCGTTCCGCGCGGATAAGATCGGCAGTGTGGGGAATGCAGGCCCGGGGATTGAGCTCAAGATCGCGAGCGATGCGGAAATCATGGTACGCAGTAAAGGCTTATTCTCCGGTTATTATAAAAATGACATAGCCACTCAGGAGTCGTTTGATAAAGAAGGCTGGCTGCACACTGGGGACATCGGCGCGATTGATAATGACGGATACTTGACGATACAAGGTCGTAAAAAAGACAACTTCAAAACCGCCAAAGGCAAGTTCGTTTCCCCTGTTCCGATTGAGAAAAAGCTGTTCGAATATAGCCGCGTGGAAATGATGTGTCTGATTGGATTGGGCTTACCTGCACCGATTCTACTTGTGGTTCCGCATGACTTCCCTAATTTCGATAAACAGCGCTATGCTCGCTCGACCAAAAAAGTGATTGAACGAATGAACCAAGAGCTGGCGTCTCATGAGCAAATTAAAGGGGTGTTGATGATCAAAGAGCCGTGGAGCATTGAGAATGGCATTCTCACGCCAACGTTAAAGATCAAACGCCATGTGTTGGAGCAAAAGTATCACGAGATCGGTCACAATTGGCCTAAAGGTGAACTTGTTCTTTGGGAAGAAGATTTGTAATCGCTATACCGATCGTAGCAAGTTACTGTGATTAAAACCAAACACTCCTCAATAACATTTGAGGAGTGTTTGTCTTTTTTCATTCAAACTATTCTCTCCAAAATGGTTTTCCAATCTCTTTAAGTACCTGTTGCTTTTCTACCCCAATGTCATCCCATAGATGCTCCGGTATCTCACTTAAGTGACGACGAGTTCGATGATTCCTTCTCCATAGAACAAGTTTAGATATAGTTAACTGAACCCAGCTTTGTTGCGTCGTTAACAAGCTTTGATCGCAAGTTCGTGTAAGGCTTTCCATCTCTTCGGCTCCTTATGTTTTGTTGACCACTTAATAATCAGCGACTACCCTGATATCCTCAAACGATAGAATCTGCCATTGAGTTAAGGAAAACTAATGTGAAAGATCGAATGCCACCACTGCAAGGCTTGTACTACTTTTTTATTGCCGCACGCGAACAAAGTTTTAAAACCGCCGCCGAGAATCTGTTTGTTACTCCAGCAGCGATTAGCCAACAGATACGTCAGTTAGAGGAGTTTTTAGGAACCGACCTGTTTGTTCGTCAACATAGGAAAGTTGTTCTAACGCCAGAGGGGGAACTGCTATATAACCAAGCAGAGATAGGCTTTAGCCATTTGCGGCAAGGCGTTCGTCTAGTTAATCAAGACCCCAACCCAAACCAGCTTTCTATCTCAACTCTGCCTTCCTTTGCTCACCACTGGCTGGTACCCAAAATCACCGCCTTTAGACAGCGTCATCCAGAATTGTCGCTACTATTGGAACCGACTAACGAGCTAGTATCTTTTCAGGATAGTCAGATAGATTTATGTGTTCGTTACGGTTTGGGAAACTACCCAAATATAGAATCGCAATGGTTGATGGATGAAGCCTTTTACCCTGCTTGTCATCCCGTTTATCAGCAAGAACACGGCATCTATACCATTGAAGATTTAAGTAGGTCAGAACTTATCGAAGATCTTTGGCCCGACCTCGATTGGAATATGTGGTTAGAAAGAGTTGGACAACGAGCGGCCAAACCAGCACTAAAATACAGCGGCTCCCACCTTGTGCTTGAGGCTGCGATATCACTGCAAGGTGTAGCTCTTGTTAAGCACAGTTTAGCATATCAGTATTTTCAAACTGGAAAGTTGGTTCGTATTGGTGATATCGCCATCAAACCTAAATTTGCTTATTATTTATGTGCACCCAAAGGCTATCTACAACGCCCCAAAGCACAACTGTTTGCAAAATGGTTGAAAGAAGAGATCGAAAAGTTTGAAAAGTCCGTTAATCGCGACTTTAACACTATCGAGCTAACAGACCGATGGACTTGAACAGGATAACGAAGTTTAGCATCGTAAAAACAAAAAGCCCCGCACTTGGCGGGGCTTTGAAATCATAGAGTTAACTTAAGAATTACTTCTTAGCGTTACGCTCTTTAACTTCTGCGATTACTTGCTCAGCAACGTTTGCTGGACAAGGTGCGTAGTGTGCGAACTCCATAGAGAACTGACCACGACCAGAAGTGATAGTACGTAGGTGACCGATGTAGCCAAACATTTCTGATAGAGGAACGTCTGCTTTAATACGAACACCAGTCGCGCCAGCTTGTTGGTCTTTGATCATACCACGACGACGGTTAAGGTCACCGATTACATCACCAACGTTATCTTCTGGAGAGAATACGTCAACGTGCATGATAGGCTCAAGAAGCTGTGGACCTGCTTTAGGCATAGACTGACGGAATGCACCTTTCGCTGCGATTTCGTAAGCGATTGCTGAAGAGTCTACTGCGTGGAAACCACCGTCGAACAGTTCAACTTCTACGTCTAGAGTTGGGAAGCCAGCTAGAACACCTTCGTTCATCATGCTCGCGAAGCCTTTCTCTACTGCAGGCCAGAATTCTTTAGGTACGTTACCACCAACAACTGTTGATTTGAACGTAAAGCCAGAGTTTAGCTCACCTGGTTTGATACGGTAGTCGATCTTACCGAACTGACCAGAACCACCAGACTGCTTCTTGTGCGTGTAGCTATCTTCAACTGGTTGAGTGATAGTTTCACGGTAAGCTACCTGTGGAGCACCTACTTCTAGCTCAACGCCGTAAGTACGCTTAAGGATGTCTACCTTGATGTCTAGGTGAAGTTCACCCATACCTTTCAGGATAGTTTCGCCTGAATCTTCGTCAGTCTCAACTTGGAATGATGGATCTTCTGCAACCATTTTACCGATCGCGATACCCATTTTCTCAGTTGAACCTTTATCTTTTGGAGATACAGCAATAGAGATTACTGGTTCTGGGAAGATCATTGGTTCTAGAGTACATTCGTGCTTAGGATCACATAGAGTGTGACCAGTTTGAACGTTCTTCATACCAACAACAGCGATGATGTCACCCGCTTGCGCTTCAGTGATCTCGTTACGGTCGTCTGCTTGCATTTCACACATACGGCCGATACGCTCAGTTTTACCTGTCGCAGAGTTAAGTACTGTGTCGCCTTTCTTCATCACACCAGAGTAGATACGGATGAAAGTTAGCGCGCCGAAGCGGTCATCCATGATCTTAAATGCTAGCGCACGTAGTGGCTCGTCTGCAGATACGATCGCTTTTTCACCAGTTGGTTCACCAGTTTCAGGATCAGTTAGGTCTTGTGGATCAACTTCAGTTGGTGATGGTAGGTAATCAACAACCGCGTCTAGTACCAACTGAACACCTTTGTTCTTGAACGCAGAACCACAGAAAGTTGGGAAGAACGCTAGGTCACGAGTACCTTTACGGATACAACGTTTTAGGTCTTCGATAGAAGGCTCTTCACCTTCCATGTAAGCTTCCATTAGATCATCGTCTTGCTCAACTGCAGTTTCGATTAGCTCTTCACGGTAAGCTTCAACGTCATCAACCATGTCAGCTGGAACGTCTAGTACTTCGTAGTTTTCTGGAAGACCTGTGTCATCCCATACGTATGCTTTACGAGATAGCAGATCAACAACACCAACGAAGTCATCTTCACGACCGATTGGAAGAACCATAACTAGTGGGTTTGCCGCTAGTACGTTCTTAACTTGGTCAACAACGTTGTAGAAGTCTGCACCCATACGGTCTAGTTTGTTAACGAAGATCAGACGAGATACTTCTGATTCGTTCGCGTAACGCCAGTTAGTCTCTGACTGAGGTTCAACACCACCAGAACCACAGAATACACCGATACCACCATCTAGTACTTTAAGTGAACGGTATACTTCTACAGTAAAGTCAACGTGTCCCGGAGTATCGATAACGTTTAGGCGGTGACCGTTCCATTCACAAGTTACCGCTGCTGATTGGATAGTGATACCGCGCTCAGCTTCCTGTTCCATGAAGTCAGTTGTAGACTCACCGTCATGTACTTCACCAGTTTTGTGGATTTTACCAGTAAGCTTTAGAATACGCTCAGTGGTGGTAGTTTTACCCGCATCAACGTGCGCGAAAATACCAATGTTTCTGTACTTTGATAAATCTGCCATTGTCTTACTCTGTTTATAAGGTATAAATTGCGCGCAGAGTATAACACAATCTGTCAAGACTGATACCCTTGCGTGCAGATGGAAAGAAAAAAATTAAATCGTAAATATTCCGTTCCCAAAGGATAGCTGAATACCACAATTTATGTACTTTATTCGATCTTGTTCACTCACTAAAAAGCGAACAATTTAGATACGGTTATCTCGAATATGAGAACCTCATAACTCATCGAAGGCTTCAATTGCCTCTGATAGTTTTTTGACTCCGTGAACTTGCATACCAGCAATACCACCTTTCGGCATATTCGCTGCTGGAACGATCGCTTTTTTAAAGCCGTGCTTAAAGGCTTCGTTCAAACGTTCTTGTCCACTTGGTACCGGACGAATTTCACCCGCCAAACCAACTTCACCGAAGATCACGACATCTTTGGGTAACGGACGATCACGGAAACTGGATAATAGCGCCATGACTAAGGCAAGGTCCGCACTGGTTTCGGTTACTTTAACACCACCGACGACATTGACAAAGACATCTTGGTCCGCCATTTGTAAACCACCATGCTTATGCAGCACAGCTAATAATAAGGAAAGGCGGTTTTGCTCCAGCCCCACTGCTACGCGGCGTGGGTTTGCCAATTGAGAATAATCCACCAGCGCTTGAATTTCGACCAGCAACGGACGCGTGCCTTCCCAAACGACCATCACGGATGAGCCTGAGGTTTCTTCTTCGCCTCGCGAAAGGAAAATCGCCGACGGGTTACTCACCTCTTTTAACCCCTGTCCGGTCATGGCAAACACACCAAGTTCATTCACCGCGCCAAAGCGGTTTTTATGACTGCGTAATGTTCTGAAGCGGCTATCCGTACCGCCATCCAATAACACAGAACAATCGATAATATGCTCAAGCACTTTCGGACCAGCCAGTGTGCCATCTTTGGTGACGTGACCGACAATGAATACCGCCACATTGTTTTGTTTGGCGTAACGTGTCAGTGCCGTGGCCGACTCTCGTACCTGCGCTACGCTACCGGGTGACGATTGCACATCTGATACATGCATGACCTGGATTGAGTCAATCACCATAATGCGCGGTTGCTCTTTCTCTGCGATTTGGCAAATTTTGTCGACATTTGTCTCAGATAACATTTTTAAATGATCTTTTGGCAAACCTAACCGAGACGCGCGCATCGCGACCTGCTGCAAAGACTCCTCGCCTGTCACATAGAGCGTGGGCATTTGTGCCGATAAACTGCACATCGTTTGCAAAAGCAATGTCGATTTACCAGCGCCTGGGCTACCGCCAATGAGAATAGCGGCACCCGGTACTACACCACCACCGAGTACGCGATCCAGCTCTTTAAAGCCGCTGGTAAAACGTGGCACTTCTTGTAAGTCAATTTCTGACAGCGTTTGTACTTGCGCTTCTGTGGCTGACCCAGCATATCCGGTCAAACGTTCATTGCGAGCCACCGTGGGTGATGCTGCAATTCGCACTTCAGTAATGGTATTCCAAGCGCCACACGCATTACATTGTCCCTGCCAACGTGGGAAGTCCGCGCCACAATCATTACAAACATACGCTCGTTTTGCTTTCGCCATGATGCCTCGATGAATTCAATATCCGATATTTTCGACAAATGTGACCAAGCCTATCACTAGACCCCGATGGACTTAAGTTATAATCTGCTAGGCCGATAACCATAAAATAACGACATACTCTAACAGAAATAATGCAGCAATCTGAAATACTCTCTCTCGCAAAACGACTTATTCCCGTTTATGGATCGCAAGACTTTGATTTTGTCCTAGGTCAGTTGACAGAGGAAGAAGCGCCGTCGGTAAAAATCCTAGTTAAGATTGAGCTAAACCGTCTGATGGCTCCATGCAGTAAGAGCATTGATTTAAGAGGTCGCGTTCAGGGTGAGTGCAGAAAATACATCTTAGATGACATTCCACACTGGTTAGATGATGTTGCATTTAATGCCTACCATAAGAACATCAAAAAATTTGGTGGCTATACCGAAGGCATGTGGGAAGCCTTAAACAACACTCGCAATAACTTCCGAGTCATGGGGCAAAATACGTCGCAAGACACCACCGCACCGTTAACCGATCCTAAAAGCCCTTTTCTGGCTGAGCCGATTCACTTTGGTTACGATTTAAAACGTCAAGAAAAGCGCTTAAAACTTCAGTCGCAAGTTGAAATATGCCTATCCAAAGGTCAACTATTACATGGCGTTAGCATCGATCTGTCTAATTCTGGAGCAAAATTTAAAGTACCAAGCGCCTTCAAGTACAGCCTGGGAGAAGTCATCCAAGTGACATTTACCGAGTTTTCCAGCAATTCGGAACTCCCAGGTATCGAAAAACCACTCGCCTACCGAGTGTTAGCCGTCGATGACTGTTACGAGAATGATGCCATTTTATATCTAAGAACCATTCGTGTTAGCGAAACCAATATCATCAGCCAAATCATCGATGAAGCATTGAATAACAGTACCAAACGTACACAACACGACAATCAAGACAAGATCCTTAGCGCGCGAACACACGGCTATGAGCATATCGCATTAAAGCATACCAGCACCCTGCCCTTATTCTTTGAAGGCAGTGAGCTCAAACTCGCCATGTTGACGCCCAATAACCAGCAGGTTTGGCAGTACTGGCATGATGAACGTAATCAGCAAGTGTTTGGCTCTTTATTGCATAAACAACGAATTAACTCACTGATCGCGCCAGGCGTGACGGGGACAAGCAACGTGCTCTACTCCTTTACTCATGAGCATGAGCAGAAAACCTATTTTTATTCGATGCTAAGACCCGAGGCCAGCCGTGAGCAACGCAAGTTGTTTTGGCATATTGGAGCAAAGCGTAAAAGCTGGCGAGTGTTCCGCATCTCTATTTTCGAGTTATCAGGGCAAGAAAAAGCCGACTTGGCTTCCTTCTCGTCGGAACTGGCTGAACAATCACACTCGCTTACCCACGTGGGATTTCTGCAAGAGATTGCTGATGAGCAATCTGGACAAGATTACCTCCTGTCCGAAAAGCCTCGTCTCGCCGCCAACGCGATTAACACCTTCCGTCACCCTAGAAAAATCATTGGCAACCCAAAGGGCATTTATTTTGATGCTAAATCTCGACGCAAAGAGCCGCGTTATCGCTTTAAAACCCCTTTAGAACTCAATACAGGGCAGACAAAAACTGCAGGATTTACCGCTGATATTTCTAAACATGGACTTGGTATCCGACTAGATGAACCGACTTTGCTGCGCTCCGGGCAACAGGTACAGATTCATTTTCGTGAACTACAGCTGTACGATAAAAAGCTGCCACTCTCTGCAGTACCTTATCGAGTTGTGAGAGTCAGTCCCAATGGTCGTAGCGTTCAACTGAAGATGGATGAAAGCAGTAAACTGCTGCGAGTCATCGCATTTTTCAGCAGTATTATCGAGCACAACCAAGACAAACTGATTCAACAGCAAGAAGTACTACCGAGCAACGATCTGCTAGAAAGGTTGCACAGTGTGTTGCTATCAAGAACGCTAAGTGCGCCAGTGTTTATTAGTAAAAGTGCAGGCTCTACTTCATCGTTATCAACCCCAGTAATCGGCGTGAATATGCCGTTACCCAAGTACGTTGAGTTGTTCGCCCGCTTAGGACACGATAAATCGTTTGCTCTTGAGCCTATTTTTAAAGGAAGAACAAACACGTTAATTGCCGAAGCGATCAAGCGAGTCGAAGGAGCAACCGTTAAGTATCACGATCTTTATATAAGCACGGCTAAAGTCGGCAGCAAAATTACGGCGTTTAACGCTCATTTACATCAAGACTTTGCCAATGCGAAAGAACGAATTCATTTTATTAAGCAGGCGCGAATGAAAGGGGATGTATACGTACTTCGTATCTCGACAGCACCGATTTTTGATCCGATGACTTCCCTGTTAGAAAAAGAACTCAGTGAGTTAACTCTCTTGAGTGTACACCAAGCCCGGAAACTGGAAAAAGAGCTCACCTCATTGGTCGGCTATTGTGAGCTTAAAGACATCACCGAAGAAGTGATCGTCCGGCTCGAGTTAACGGAATAATCTTAATCGTCAGCCGAAACCAAAAAACACCGCTGTAATTTGCGGTGTTTTTTGGATCTGTATTTATTGTAAAGTCCTACAAGTCGTGGAAAGCTTGAGCCAAAAAACAGGCTCAACTGTTACGGTTTCGACTTCCAACTGATTTTTTGCTGTTTAACCAGTGAACCCGATAAGATGCACAGTACCCCGCCTAAACCGGCATAGCGCACAGCGGATTGAGCTTGTGCTTCCACTTTAGGTTTCGCATGGTACGCGATACCCAATCCAGCCACCGACATCATCACTAGGTCATTGGCACCGTCACCGACAGCAACCGTATTATGTTGTTCGATTTCATATTCGTCCGCTAATTCGACCAGAATGTCAGACTTCACTTGTGCGTTTACCACATCACCCAATACTTTCCCGGTCAGTTTTCCATCAATGATTTCCAACTGATTAGAGTGAGCAAAATCTAATCCTACTTTTTCTTTAATGTAATCCGAGAAGTAGGTAAAACCACCCGAGGCGATCGCGGTTTTCCAGCCCAGTGCTTTCAGTGTGTTAATGAGAGCTTCAAAATCTTGCATGAAGGGTAGTTGACTGCGTACTTGCTCTAGAATGGCTTCATCCGCGCCTTTTAATTTGCCAACACGCTGACGAAGGCTCTGCTCAAAATCGAGTTCACCTTGCATTGCACGTTCAGTGACTTCAGCAACCTCTTCACCCACTCCCGCAAGTTTGGCGATTTCATCAATACATTCAATTTCTATTGCGGTTGAGTCCATGTCAAATACGATAAGCCCTGGTGCGGATAAATCTGGTACCTCATTCAGTGAGGCGTAATCTAAATTAAGGCTGTTTAAAATGGTTTCATGCTCTGGAGTCAGTTCCCCAGCCATTAAGGCAACTTCGTATTCCCCGACCTTCCAAGTATCCTGAACGGGGTTATAGAAACCGGTATAGAAGTCGATATCTTCAAAATGCTTTGGTGAAAGGTATTGCGCAAAAATAATCCAATTTGCTTTGGCTTTATCCAATTGAGAAGCAAACCGAGTTTCGGGAAGTCGCTTTAAAAGTGTTGTATGTTTTCTGATAGGCAAGCTTTTTGACGCGTCCATGTATATAATCCTTTATGACTTTGCTAAAACGTTACCTCAACACGCTAAAAAGGCAAGTCTTTGTTTTATTTTCAATGGATGAGTAAAGAGCATGAGTGAATCCTTGTTCTCTGTGAGAAATGCCTTAAGAATTTTAGCGCTGATATTAGTGTGCGTGATGTTATTCATGACCATTAAAAATAGCGTGGTGATCAGTAAAGGCAATGAGAAAATTCAAGCTCAACAGCTTGAAACACTCACCAAAGTTTTGATTTCTCAGGCATCGTTGTCTGCGAGCGAAATGATCTTAACCAAAGATCAAGAGCGGCTATTAAAGCTAACTAATCAGTTGGCGCAAGACCGATTAGTATTCGATGCGACGATTTATGACGCTGAAGGCATTCGTTTAGCGTCCAGCGAAGAGGCGTTATCGGTACGAGAAGTGCTAGGGTTAGATACACCACTGGCGACAGCCTCTATTGGTCGACAACAGTTAGTCGAACCAGTTTTTGCTGATGGCGCCGTGATCGGTTTTGTTCGCGTGACCTTTGAAACTGGGCGCGTGACGGCTATTTCGGACCACCATTATCGTAAAAGCGATCGCTACATGTACATGATGGTATTGATGAGCTTTGCCTGTGGCATGCTGTTTATTATGATCTTGCGCAGACAACCGATTCGGCGCAAGAAAGCAGAAAATCTGCTGCTGACGAAGTAACGCGAAAACCATCGCTCATTAAGGTTAAAGTCGTTCGTTCAAACTGTTTCATGCTATAACCAGCACACGTTAAAGTAATACGTGTTCACAATAAAACGGCCCGCAATTGCGGGCCGTTTTGATACTCTGGAGTTAATTGAGAAGAAGACTACTCTTTATCCCCTAAAAGAACAGAGTCTAACGCAATCAACATCATGTCATTAAAGGTAGTTTGACGCTCGTCAGACGTGGTTTGTTCACCGGTTTTGATGTGGTCTGAAACCGTACAAATGGTTAATGCCTTTGCACCGTATTCCGCCGCCACGCCATAAATGCCAGCCGCTTCCATTTCTACACCGACGATGCCGTATTTGTCCATCACGTCAAACATCTCAGGATCCGGCGTGTAAAACAGTTCTGCCGAGAATAGGTTACCCACTTTGACGTCGATACCGCGCGCTTTTGCCGCTTCTTCTGCGGCACGGACCATTTTATAGTCCGCGATAGCTGCAAAGTCATGATCTTTGAAACGAATGCGGTTGACTTTCGAGTCCGTACACGCGCCCATACCGATCACGACGTCGCGCACTTTAATGTCTTCGTTGACGGCACCACAACTGCCGACACGAATCACTTTCTTCACACCAAAGTCTTTGATCAGTTCAGTCACATAAATAGAGCAAGAAGGAATACCCATACCGTGCCCCATTACCGAAATCTTGCGACCTTTGTATGTACCGGTGTAACCGAACATATTACGTACGTCACACACTTGAACCACATCTTCAAGGAAGGTTTCTGCGATGTACTTTGCACGCAGTGGATCACCAGGCATTAGTACGACGTCTGCGAATGCACCCATTTCGGCGTTAATATGAGGAGTAGCCATAATGTTTTCCTTACTATTTTCTTTTATCTCTAGCACTCCACGAATAAAGCCCAGAGTTTTCTCGTTTCCGACAGCGATTTAAAGCTAAATAGAAAACTAGGAGCAAAATACGCCCCTAGTTTTGTTATTTTAATCATCTATTGATTATAGAAAATTCTTTCCGTAATCCATTGGCGAGGTCCCAAAGTGGCTCGCTAATGTTTGACCAATATCCGCGAACGTATCACGACGGCCTAAAGAACCAGCAGGTACTTTTGGTCCATAAACCAATACTGGAATGTGCTCGCGGGTGTGATCGGTACCAGGCCATGTAGGATCACAACCGTGGTCTGCGGTCAGGATCAGTACATCATCTTCTTGCATGAGTTCAAGCACTTCATTGATGCGACCATCAAAGTACTCTAGCGCAGCGGCGTATCCCGCAACGTCGCGTCGGTGACCGTAAGCAGAATCGAAGTCGACAAAGTTAGTAAAGACGATGGTGTTATCACCCGCTTCTTTAATCTGCTCAAGCGTCGCTTCAAATAGAGCTGGAATGCCAGTTGCCTTCACTTTCTTCGTGATGCCGCAGTTTGCGTAGATATCCGCAATCTTACCGATAGAAACGACATTGCCTTGTTTCTCGTCGGCAAGTTTCTGCAAAACGGTTGCTGATGGTGGTTCAACCGAGAGATCACGACGATTGCCAGTGCGCTCAAACTGACCTTTACCCGGACCAATAAATGGGCGCGCGATGACACGGCCGATGTTGTAATCTTCTAGCTCTTCACGAGCGATTTGGCAAAGTTCGAGTAAGCGATCTAGACCAAATGTCTCTTCATGACATGCGATTTGGAACACGGAGTCCGCCGAAGTATAGAAGATAGGTAAACCCGTCTTCATGTGTTCTTCACCTAAGTCGTCCAGCACCTGTGTACCTGATGCGTGGCAGTTCCCAAGGAAACCGTCCAGACCTGCACGCTCGAGAATACGGTCCGTCAACGCTTTCGGAAAGCTATTTGCTTTGTCACTAAAGTAACCCCAATCAAACAGAACTGGGACACCTGCGATTTCCCAGTGACCAGATGGAGTGTCTTTACCTGAAGAAAGCTCAGCGGCATGACCGTACGCACCAATAATTTCGGCACTGGTATCCAAACCCGGAGCAAAGCGACCTGTTGATTCTTTATGCGCCATCGCCAAACCTAATTTAGATAAGTTTGGCAGGCGAAGTGCGCCTTGGCGTTGATCGTTATCTGCTAAACCTTTTTCACACTGATCTGCAATGTGACCTAATGTATCAGAACCCACATCACCAAATTGCTCAGCGTCCGCTGTTGCACCGATACCAAACGAATCTAAAACTAAAATAAATGCTCTTTTCATTGCTGTTCCTTCGGTCCACTCCCTCATTTTAGGGGGGCAGGCCTTATGTCATAATTTATTGCTTATATCCAACCAGATCCTGAAATACGATCGATTGATTAAATGTCTTCAGCACGGATTTGGCGATAAACTTCAGGCGTTGGCGTGTATTCACCACCCACTTTAATCGCACTGCGCAGAGATTTAGCGGCTTCTTCCCACTGCTCTTCAGTGCGCGCGTGGATAACGGCAAGCGGTTTATCGCTGTTTGCCTCCTCACCAAGGCGGATGAACTCATCAAACCCTACTGCATAGTCGATTTCATCGGTAGCAACACGGCGACCACCACCCATTGCAACCACAGCCATGCCAATAGCACGCGTATCCATAGCGGAAACGATACCGGTGTCATTTGCGTATACAGGTTTGATAATGTCTGCTTTTTCTAGGTAGTTTTCGTAGTTTTCTACGAAGTCTGCAGGACCTCCTAGGCCAGCAACCATCTTACCGAAACACTCTGCAGCTTTACCGTTGTCTAGCACTTCCATCAGTTTGGCACGAGCATCTGCTGTATTTTCTGCCAGCTTGCCTAGCACCAGCATTTCTGCACAAGATGCCATCGTCACTTCGAGAAGGCGTGGGTTACGATATTCACCCGTTAGGAAACGAACCGCTTCACGAACTTCCACCGCGTTACCGGCTGAAGAGGCCAGAACTTGGTTCATGTCTGTCAGGATCGCTGTGGTTTTGGTGCCAGCGCCGTTTGCGACTGCGACGATCGATTTTGCTAGCTCTTCTGAGGCTTCGTAAGTGGGCATAAATGCGCCAGAGCCGACTTTTACGTCCATCACTAGCGATTCCAGACCCGCAGCCAATTTCTTCGATAAAATGGAGGCCGTAATCAATGAGATGTTGTCTACCGTTGCGGTAATATCGCGAGTGGCGTAAACACGCTTATCCGCTGGAGCCAGATCACCCGTTTGACCGATGATCGCCACACCGGCGTCTTTCGTTACTTGACCAAACACATCATTGCTCGGCGTAATGTTGTAGCCAGGTATGGACTCAAGCTTATCTAACGTACCACCCGTATGACCAAGACCACGACCAGATATCATTGGCACAAACCCACCGCATGCTGCCACCATTGGACCGAGCATGAGAGATGTAACGTCGCCAACGCCACCTGTTGAGTGCTTATCTACAATCGGACCACCGAAATTCATGTGGCTCCAGTCGATAACCATGCCTGAATCACGCATAGCACACGTTAGGGCGATACGTTCATCCATAGTCATTTCATTAAAGAATATAGTCATAGCAAACGCCGCGATCTGACCTTCAGATACGGTATTATTTGCTACACCTTGAATGAAGAAGTTGATTTCGTCTGCGGTAAGTACTTCACCGTCACGTTTTTTACGAATGATTTCTTGTGGTAAATACATTAGTGCCTCCCAAGCTTTTTTATAAGCTGTGGTAACAGTAGGATAAAAATAAGGACAAAGGTTGGTAGCACTATGGTTGGTGCTACCAATTCAGACGTAATATTGGAATTAGTAAGCCGTTGGGTCAGCTTTTTCGTCTGTCACTTCTAATGTATTTAGTAGATTGGTTAGCAGGCTAGATGCACCGAAACGGTAGTGACGAGCATCAACCCAGTTGTCACCTAGGATTTCGTCCGCCATTGCTAAGTATGCTGCTGCATCTTCAGCCGTGCGCACACCACCAGCTGGTTTGAAACCAACCGTTTCTGCAACACCCATGTCACGAATCACTTCAAGCATCATACGTGCGTATTCTGGCGTTGCGTTTACCGGCACTTTACCCGTTGACGTTTTGATGAAGTCAGCACCTGCTTCAATACAGATTTGAGATGCTTTCTTGATCAGTGCCTCTTCTTTTAGTTCACCGGTTTCAATGATGACTTTAAGAAGAATATCACCACATGCTGCTTTACATTGCTTAACTAGTTCAAAGCCTACTTTTTCGTCACCAGCCATCAGTGCGCGGTATGGGAAAACGACGTCAACTTCGTCAGCACCGTAAGCGACCGCCGCTTTTGTCTCTGCAACTGCGATTTCGATGTCGTCGTTACCGTGAGGAAAGTTAGTCACGGTTGCGATACGAACGTCTGGTGTACCTTGCTCTCGAAGTGTCTTCTTAGCAATAGGAATAAAGCGAGGGTAAATACAGATTGCAGCTGTGTTGCCTACCGCTGTTTTCGCGTCATGACATAGTGCGATGACTTTTTCATTCGTGTCATCGTCATTTAGCGTAGTTAGGTCCATAAGTTTAAGTGCACGTAGTGCTGCTGCTTTTAAATCGCTCATTTCTATCTCCGATCAATATTCAAAAAAATCACTACTTCGCCTCTCATTACTTCTCTAACTATAATCAACAAGTAGAAATAATGTGAATAAATGGCAAGGCAGTCTATTAATGAACGGACTTGGTTCCTTGAAGACTCGGCATAGTCAGCAAATATTCTATGCCAATTGCTATCCTTGTCACCGCACAGTACCCGTTTGGTCTATGGCACAACAATCTATGATTGCGGTCGTTTTTATATCAGCTTTGTTCGCAAAATGTCGACGAAGCTTGATATTGCAGGGCAATTCATTTGCCCATTGCGAATGTAATGTTCATTACGTAATGAATACATTATAGAGTTTCACCGCAAAACTATAGCACCAAATAGAGCGCAAACGGTTTGTATCTCAAAATTTTTAAGTATCCGCTCTTTTGGTGAAGCGCTCTTGTTAACAGAGTGATGTTAAGAAAAACCCGTTCACCGAAAGCCATCTTCATTTTAGGGTCCCCAAAACGAAAAATGCCCCGCAGCAATCTCTTGCTACAGGGCATGATGTAAAACGGCGTCTATATATTAAAAACCCGTACTAAATTACAGAGCTGCAAGGCTTAAGCAGAAGCCTGCAATTGTCGCTGCCATAAGGTTAGACAACGTACCAGCAAGTACTGCTTTCACACCCATGCGAGCGATGTCGCTACGACGGTTTGGCGCAAGGCTACCCAGACCACCTAGTAGAATCGCAATAGAAGAAAGGTTCGCGAAACCACACAGTGCGAATGAGATGATTGCGGTTGTCTTCTCAGACATCACTTCACCTGTCGCTGCAATAACTTGAGCATTGTCACCAATGTAAGGAGTGAAGTTCAAGTAAGCAACAAATTCGTTAACCACGATCTTCTGACCGATGAATGAACCAGCTGTTACCGCTTCTGCCCATGGAACACCGATTAGGAATGCTAGTGGAGAGAATGCGTAACCTAGGATTAGCTCTAGTGTTAGTTCAGGCATGCCGAACCAACCACCGATGCCACCTAGCATACCGTTGATTAGCGCGATTAGACCAACGAATGCGATTAGCATTGCACCCACGTTAAGTGCAAGTTGTAGACCAGAAGCCGCACCGCCCGCTGCTGCGTCGATGACGTTAACTGGTTTGTCGTCGCCGCCGTCCATCGCTTCTTCGATACTTTCGTGAGGCTGATCCGTCTCAGGGTGAAGGATTTTAGCGAACAGTAGACCACCTGGTGCTGCCATGAATGATGCCGCAACGAGGTACTCTAGTGGAACACCCATAGATGCGTAACCAGCTAGTACACCACCAGCAACAGAAGCTAAACCACCACACATTACCGCAAATAGCTCTGATTGAGTCATTTTTGGAACGAATGGACGAACAACTAGAGGTGCCTCTGTTTGACCTACGAAAATGTTAGCCGCTGCTGACATCGATTCCGCACGAGAAGTGCCAAGGGCTTTTTGTAGTGCACCACCAAGAATCTTGATAACCCACTGCATAACGCCAATGTAGTATAGAACTGAAATCAGAGCAGAGAAAAAGATCAGTGTAGGAAGAACACGGAATGCGAAGATGAAACCACCGCCACCGAAGACTTCGAACATCTTGTCAGAAACAAGACCACCGAACAGGAATGATGAACCATCGTTACCGTAGTTGATAACGTTAGATACACCAGAAGAGAAACCGTTTAGTAAATCACGGCCCCAAGGTACATAAAGAACAAATGCCCCTAATGCGAATTGGATAGCGAATGCACCACCCACAGTTCTTAAGTTGATAGCTTTACGGTTAGATGAAAATGCAAATGCAATAGCAAGAAGCACTACCATACCGACTAGGCTCATAAACAGGCTCATAGTTTATGACTTCCTTATAAGTTATTAATTGGCGTGTAACAAAATGGAGCTATAAAGCGGGGGCAATTATACTCATGCCACAACAATTAAAGTAATGCCACCTTCACACTTTCCTATCACATTCATGGTTCATTCACCGACTTTTGTGATAAAACTCACAACAACGAAGAGAGTAATTTCAGTTTCAAACACTATCTTTAGATTTTATTCACATATAGAGAAAGCAAAATTGCTATTTATCCATAGTTGAGAAGCAATCGATTGCTTTTTGCAGCTGCGTAATATTGCCAATTCATTTAGCACATGAATGAGTTTCTCTGGATGGTTTGGCTCCCCTTGATAGCCAAGTATAGGCATATCTGGAGCGTCAGTTTCGATGACGAGCTTGTCTATTGGTAATTTTTGAACCGCGTCGCGGGTTTTATTCGCTCGAGGGTAGGTAATTGTTCCTCCGACACCAATAAAAAAACCTAATTTGATCCATTCCATCGCTTGCTGATAGCTCCCTGAAAAAGCATGTAACACACCGCCTCTTGGCAAATGGGCTACCTTGACCAATTGAATAAGTCGGTTATGCGCTTTACGACTGTGAATAATGACAGGTAAATCAAAGCGGCGAGCGAGTTCAAACTGAATATTAAGTGCTTTTTCTTGTCGCTCTGCGGGCACATCTATCGCAAAGTCCAAACCGCACTCGCCAATGGCAACACACTGACGGTTTCTTTGCTCTAAATACTGCACTAGTTGAGGTAAAGATTGTTCAAAGTCGGGTTGCAAAAAGTAGGGGTGAAACCCCAACGCAAAATACAGGCTTGAGTATTGATGGCTTAACTCCCGGATACGAGACCAGTTTTGTGGACCAACAGAAGGGATGATTATTCTCGACACCCCCTGCTTTGCTGCTAACTGCTGCTGATGCGCAAAGTCCTTTTGAAACACATCAAAGTCAAAATGACAGTGGGTATCAAAGAGCTTCATGCTTATTCTTCAGGTCACTTGGAGAAGGTTTCGACACAGCATTCTCTCCTTCATCACCATTGATTGGATCTTTTCGGTAAGGCACGCAACTGCGCTTTTGATCTGGAGTTAGTCCCATTTCTTTACACCAGTCGTCGTAACGTTTTAACCCACGTTTAAACCAATTCATCTGCTGCCCTCTCAGTGTGATGCCAATCATTAAAAATAAAAACGCCCTTGGCTAAGTGTATAGCCAAGGGCGTTTTAAAATCCAGTCGCTAACTCATCGCTTTGGAACGTGCTCTTTCCCGAGAACGCTGATAATTAGTGTTCGCGGGTTGCTCGGAACTCAATATCCGGGAAACGCTCTTTTGCAAGGTTTAGGTTAACCATGGTAGGCGCAATGTAAGACAAATTATCCCCGCCATCCAAAGCCAGGTTTGCTTGGTTTTTACGCTGGAATTCATCCAGTTTCTTCGCATCATCACACTCAACCCAACGGGCCGTTGCAACGCTTATTCCTTCGTAAATCGCTTCTACATTGTATTCAGACTTCAAACGCGCGACAACCACATCAAACTGAAGCACACCTACCGCACCAACGATTAAGTCGTTGTTTTGTAGTGGTCGGAATACCTGTACCGCCCCTTCTTCAGAAAGCTGAACCAGACCTTTGAGCAGTTGCTTTTGCTTAAGTGGATCTTTAAGACGAATACGACGGAACAGCTCAGGAGCGAAGTTCGGAATACCAGAGAACTTTAGAGACTCACCTTGCGTGAAGGTATCGCCAATTTGAATCGTACCGTGGTTATGTAAACCGATAATGTCGCCCGCATAAGCGTGTTCTGCGCGAGAACGATCACCGGCCATAAAGGTGACTGCATCAGAGATACTCACTTGCTTGCCAAGACGAACGTGGTTCATCTTCATACCTTGCGTATAAGTCCCCGAAACAATACGCATAAATGCAATACGGTCACGGTGTTTAGGGTCCATGTTCGCTTGGATCTTAAACACGAAGCCAGAGAACTTTTCTTCTGTTGCTTCAACTTCACGCTCAACCGCTTGACGCGCTTTCGGCGCTGGCGCCCACTTTGTCAACCCATCTAACATATGGTCCACACCAAAGTTACCTAGCGCTGTACCAAAATAGACTGGCGTTAGGTCACCCGTTAAGAACATTTCCAAGTCAAACTCTGGACATGCGCCCATCACTAACTCTAGCTCTTCACGTACGCTTTCTGCGAGATCTGCCCCAACCTTTTCATCCAGTTCAGGGTTATCCAATCCCTTGATGATTCGAACTTCTTGAATCTCATGACCATGACCTGATTCATACAAGATCGTTTCGTCACGGTGAATGTGATATACACCTTTAAACTCTTTACCACAGCCGATAGGCCAAGTGATAGGTGCACACATCATGCCCAACTCATTTTCGACCTCGTCCAAGACTTCCATTGGATCACGAACGTCACGGTCAAGTTTGTTCATGAAAGTCACGATCGGTGTATCGCGCAGGCGCGTAACTTCCATCAATTTTCGAGTCCGGTCTTCGACACCTTTCGCAGCATCAATCACCATCAAGCACGAGTCTACTGCCGTCAGTGTACGATAGGTATCTTCAGAGAAATCCTCGTGTCCCGGAGTATCAAGAAGGTTAACCAAACAATCATTGTAAGGAAACTGCATCACAGAAGTTGTAACCGAGATACCACGCTCCTTCTCCATTTCCATCCAGTCAGATTTAGCGTGTTGTGATGAACCACGACCTTTCACAGAACCCGCTTTTTGAATCGCGTTTCCGAATAAAAGCACTTTTTCAGTGATGGTTGTTTTACCCGCATCCGGGTGGGAAATAATCGCGAAGGTTCTACGTTTAGACACTTCGCTTAGAAAAGGTGTATTTGACATGAAAATAGTCTTCTTTGATGTCTGAAGGAACGCTGGTAAAGCCCCCCTTCTTTTAGATTCAGTTTTGCGCGGTATTCTCGCTTATTATTGCTTAAGGAGCAACAGATCGCTGACAGGCAACTGATTGGCTTTGGCCTCACTGACTGGCTTTATGGGAGCCACTCAAACCAAGTCAATGGAAATAGCGTTCGAATGCTAGTGAAAGAACATATAACTCATGATGATCGCATCTTCTTTGCCATTCCCCGAATTCGCGGGGTAATAATTATAGCGTCGATCCAACTCATTGAAGCCCGCTTGCTCATAAATGTGCAGTGCAGACACATTACTTTCCCTTACTTCTAGCCAGGCACTTTCCGCTTTTACTTGCTGACAATGACCTAAGAAGGCATCTAACAGCTTTTGCCCATAGCCCTGCCCTTGCTTGCTCGGCTTAACAGCAATGTTTAATAAGGTCACTTCTCCGACAATATTCTGAGCATAAAAGTAGCCAATGATTTCATCGCCATCTCGCATAACATGATGACAAGCGCCACGACTGGATAAATCACGGATTAGAGACTCAGCCCATGGATGAGAGTGTGCTTGTTGCTCAATTTGCCAAATATGATCCAAGTGTTCGGCACACATGGGAATAATTTCAATCGTCATGGATTTAACCTAGAAAATGCGTTATGAATAAGAACAGATTTGCTGCCAAAGAGCACGTTTTTGTTGGTTGTTACCATCAATATTTTGCAATAAAGGCGAAATAAGTTGCTTGGCATTTCCGCATTGCATCGCTTCACACCCAGCAAACCATATCCACTCTAACTGATGCTCCCCGAGAAGTGGTAAACGTTGCGGCTCTATATGCATCGCTTGTTCGAGCGATAGTTTCATACTTTTAAGTATGTTTTCGAACAACACGACAAGCTGACCTTCTGGACACGACGGTGAGATAAGCAGCAACTTACATGTATCGGGTAAATCAATACTTTCCGCTTGATAACCGGATAGTTTTTCTGGGTGAATCAACTCCCATGTGCTGATCCCCATTTCAGATAAATACGCTTTCTCGTTAATCGACATTTTTTCATCACCTGTTTAAGCGGCGCTTATCGTATCAAATGTAAGCGTGAAATAACAAAGCCCACTATCCAAATTATGCCATTCAGATAGCGGGCTTTGTATAACGATCAGTCTGGGAACTTAAAGCTCAGCAAACTCCGGAGCATATTCAATCCGGCCAGCGCGGCCAGCGCATTGACCTTCAACAAGTTCTGCAACACGAAATGCACCAGCAGGCGCATCAAAAGCGCAGTCAAACCCCATGTCTTCGCCAGCGATAAAGCCTTGGCGCGCATAGTAATCAGGCTCACCAAGTACAACACAAACTGGATAACCAAAATCACGCAGTGACTCGAACCCTTCCTTGATAAGCTGTGCAGCAATGCCTTGACGTCGATAATCTTCATGTACTGCCAGTGGCGCAAGCCCTTGCCAAGATAAATCTTCACCATTTAAGGTCACAGGACTAAATAAAGCATGACCAATCACTTCCCCTTCATCGGTGCACGCGACCAAAGACAGAGTGAGTTTGCCGTTTTCACGTAAACGCATCACTAAGTTTGCTTCAGCATTAGTTGGAAACGCGTGTTTCAATAAGCGGTCAATGGTAAGGATGTCCGCAGGGGCTTCAGTTCGAATAAGCATTCGCTACTCCGGTGTTTTGTGCTGGCGCTTGAGCCCCTTTTTGAACAAAGTCAGCTAAGTGGTTCAGAGCCGCCTGCATTGCTTTTGGTAACTGCTCTAAGTCAACACTGTCCATTAAATTTTTCACTTCTAAACCGAGCTCGGTATCACCTTCAATTGATAAGCGACGCTGAAAAAATAAGGTATCAGGATCTTCTTTACGACCAGCAATCAGTACTAAGTCGTTTAGGTTACCACTAAAACTCACGTCTTCCAGTACAGGTTTATCAGCAACGATCAATTTTTCTTCTTGGTAACTGATATACCAAGCTAAATTCATGTCCTTGATTGCGACTTTTAACCATTTATCCTCAAGAAACTCAAAATCCCCATCCTCTAACGCTTCTTTAAAGACCATTTTTAGCCCTTCCAATAACGCTTTTCTCTGAACTACTTTTGGTAGAAACTGAACTGGCGATCGCAAAATTGAAGGTGCATTCTGTACTAGTTGACTGCGAATCTTGTTTAACACACTCATTATCCGTTACTTTGTCATCAGGCTGGTAATAATACGTAATAGTGAGCGGTTTATCCCTGTTATGTATCAATAAAGTGCTTGTTTCACGTGATAGAGATAAAAGTATGGGTATGATCTCGATTTCAACGTTAAAGTCTCACAGCTTGAGATCATATGCGTTATAACCATACACGATCTTTGGCTGGACATAGAAAGCTAAATACAATCAAGTCAAAACGTTATATTGCGGTCAACTATGGTGCGCTAACAGACAAAGTGGCATTAATCTAAGCGGATTACTTTCGTTTAAACGATGAATTAATCGTGCTTTAATATGCAGTTAAATACTTATTTTGCCTGCTCGTTATGCATAGTATGATTACAGGGATGAATATAAACAGATGAATAATCTGGCTCATTGGAGATCGGTAACCCACTAATGCCTTCCCAACAACTACAACATTGGTTTGCCAAGCTTACCTCAAATAGCCCATTCTTTTTTGCCATTCTCGATAAAGAGCACAATTATCGAATGGTGAGTGATCGCTACTGTGACATTGCAGGACTTAATCACGACGAAATGGTTGGTCTAAACGATAGCCAGGTGCTCGGGGAGCAGTTCTATAAAAAGCTTTTGCCGTATTATCAGCAAGCGTTCAAAGGGGCTCATGTTGAAGCAGAAGTCACATTAGACGAAACAGAGATAGAGACTAGCCTCCATTTTAGCTTGTCACCTGTTGTGGAACAGGATGAAATCCAATTGATTATATTTCATGCTGTCGACACGTCTGAAAAGCATATTCTCGTCCGTTCTCTCGAAGAATCAGAAAGCAAGTTCGTAAAGCTGACCCAGCTATTACCCGACGGCTTGTTGTTGGTTGAAGATGACATTATTATCTCCGCCAACCCAGCATCAGCCCGATTATTGGGCTTGCAGTCGCCCCATGAATTACTGGGTGAGGAATTTTCTCGTCTGTTCATTGATGAAAACAGTAAAAAGGCCTTCAGTCACCGATTAAGCGCGTTGATCTCTGATAAGCCATTTATATGCTTAACCAGTGCTCGTTGTGGATTTGAACGCAAAATACAATTGCATGCCGATTCGGCGAAAGCAATCGGCACCGAGTCACAAATCGTACTCATCCAAGATGCCGACGATAAACCTAAGCTATTGTCCACGACTTCAAAAGAAGATGCCCATATCGACTCATTGACCTCTCAATACAACCGCTTTGGATTTACCAAACGTCTCGAACAATTTATAAAAAAGCAAACGCCTCTACTCGTTTTCTATTTGGATATCGACAACTTCAAAAACATCAATGATTCGCTAGGTCATCACATTGGTGACAAAGTCATAAAAGAAGTGTCAATGCGACTAGAGCGCTTATTGCCAGAACAAGCCATTATTGGTCACCTAGGTAGCGATGAGTTTGGCATTATTCTTCCCGAGCCTGAACATCACCGTATCGCAGAGATCGTGTCCGACCAAATCATCACTTTGATCAATCAACCATTTGATTTACAACATTTTAGTAAACGTTTAGCTTGTTCTATCGGTAGCGTACGCTATCCAGAGGATGGTCAAGACGCACGTATATTGCTGCAAAATGCAGATACGGCGATGTATGAAGCCAAAGATCGTGGCCGCAATCGTCTGATAAAATTCAACGATCAGATGAACAAAGAAGCACGAATGCGTTTGTGGTTAGAGATAGAGTTACAAAAAGCGCTGCAAAAAAACGCGTTAGAGGTGTGGTACCAACCCAAAGTTAATGCGCGCGACTTCAGCATCAACGGCGCAGAAGCATTAGTTCGTTGGAAACATCCTGTCGAAGGCTATATCAGCCCGGGTTCGTTCATCCCAGTGGCCGAGCGTGCTGGATTGATTGAACATCTTGGGCGAGTCGTCATGCGAGAAGTTTTCAGTACCGTCAAGCGCTGGAAACAACAAGGCATACTGCCGGGACGCGTGGCGATTAACTTATCTCCGGAACAATTTGGCAACCCTCAGCTCATTGATTATATGGAAAAGTTACTGCGTTCTACTGAGCTTGATCCTAGTTGCATCACCTTTGAGCTTACTGAAAGTGCCGTCATGAGTGATAGTGAACATACTCTGCAGATGGTCAATGCCATAAAGAAACTCGGGTTTACTCTGTCTATTGATGACTTTGGCACTGGCTACTCATCACTGTCCTATTTAGCGCGTTTCCCTATTGATGAACTAAAAATAGACCGCGCTTTTATCACTGATATCGACATCTTGCCGAAACAGGTCACTGTGATTGAAAACATCATCAACTTGGGGAAATCGCTCGATTTGACAGTGGTAGCTGAAGGCGTAGAAACTCACCAACAAGCGGCTTTATTATCAAACCTTCAGTGCCATTCAATTCAGGGCTTTCATTTTTATCGACCTCAACCAAAGCACGAGATCGAAGAGTTGTTCGCACAAAATCGTCGCCATAAGAATTAATCCACCTACTCTCAAGGGGTAAATGTAGACTTTATTGAGCTAAACCTAACTTAGGTCAATTTTGCCGTTCATAATTCTTCATAAAATGCAGGCACCTTTTTATTCTCTATGATTATGTGCATATGGAACTCTTGTGTCCTGCGGGTAACTTGCCTGCGTTAAAAACCGCGATCGATTGCGGTGCAGATGCCGTTTACATCGGCTTCAAAGACGACACTAATGCTCGTCACTTCGCTGGCCTGAATTTTCACGGTAAAAAACTCGAAAAAGCCGTGCAGTATGTTCATGACCGCAACAAAAAAATCCATGTAGCACTCAACACATTTGCTCATCCAAATGGATTTGAACGTTGGACCAATGCGGTCGATAACGCTGCTGCGTTGGGGGTTGATGCGCTCATTGTGGCAGACATTGCTGTATTGGATTACGCAGCACGTAAGTATCCTGAACTGGAGCTTCACCTTTCCGTACAAGCCTCAGCAACCAACGTTGCTGCCGTGAACTTCTACAAACAGAACTTCAACGTGAAACGCGTCGTTCTACCGCGTGTTCTCTCGATCCATCAGGTCAAACAACTGTCACGGAATGTTCCTGAAGATGTTGAATTAGAGGTGTTTGCGTTCGGTAGCCTATGTATTATGTCTGAAGGACGCTGTTATTTATCCTCGTACATGACGGGGGAGTCTCCAAACACCGTCGGTGCCTGCTCACCTGCGAAGTACGTCCGCTGGCAAGAAACCGAGCAAGGCCTCGAATCTCGCCTAAATAATATTTTGATTGATAAATACAGTGCAGGGGAAAACGCGGGTTACCCTACGCTGTGCAAAGGTCGTTTTGAAGCGCAAATCGATGGTGATAAAAAGCGCTACCACGCGTTAGAAGAGCCCACCAGTTTAAACACATTGTCTATGCTTCCTGAACTTTTTGCCGCCAATGTTGCATCGGTAAAAATAGAAGGTCGCCAACGCAGCCCAGCCTATGTAGAGCAAGTTACGCGCACTTGGCGCGCCGCGATTGATCGTTACCAAGCAAATCCAGAAGTTTACCAAGTCGAAGCGGCTTGGGATGCCGCACTGGCTAACGTTTCTGAAGGTACGCAAACCACGTTGGGTGCTTATCACCGTAAATGGCAGTAGAGATTAAGATGGAAAACTCAATGAAATATGCACTTGGCCCACTGCTGTACTTCTGGCCAAAACAAGATATCGAAGCATTTTACTTACAAGCGAAAGAAAGCTCAGCAGACATCATCTACCTAGGTGAAACCGTTTGTTCAAAACGCCGTGAGATGAAACCTGCCCATTGGTTCGATATTGCCAAAGACCTGTCTGCATCCGGTAAGCAAGTCGTTCTTTCCACCATGGCGCTGTTAGAAGCACCGAGCGAAGTTAACATCATGAAGAAGTACATCGATAATGGTGACTTCGCGATTGAAGCAAATGACGTTTCTGCAGTTCAACTGGCGTCTGAACACAAAGTCCCATTTGTCGTTGGCCCAGCAATTAACACTTACAACGCGCACACTTTGAACTTATTTTTGAAACAAGGAATGACTCGTTGGTGTATGCCTGTGGAGCTATCTCGTGAATGGCTAAGTGAGACTCTGGCGCAATGTGAAGATCTAGGTATTCGCAACCAATTCGAAGTCGAAGTCTTTAGCCACGGCTATTTGCCCTTAGCCTACTCTGCTCGCTGCTTCACTGCACGCGCAGAAAATAAAGCAAAGGACGACTGCGAAACGTGCTGCATTAAGTACCCAACAGGAATACAAGTATGCAGCCAAGAGGGACAAGAAGTCTTCAACCTGAATGGCATTCAAACCCAATCGGGTTACTGCTACAACCTGATCAACGATCTGCCAAGCATGCAAGGCCTGGTTGATGTCGTTCGCTTGAGTCCTTTAGGCGTAAGTACCTTCTCGGAATTGGATCGCTTCCGATCTAACGAGCAAGGTTCAAACCCTGACAAACTAGCAAGCCGTCAATGTAACGGCTACTGGCATCAACTGGCTGGCTTAGAAGTGAAGAACATTTAACTCTTCCGACAAAACAAAAGCGAGGCCCTAGCCTCGCTTTTCTGTTTTTACTGCCAAATTAAGACGTTTGCGTACTCGGTTCTATCGGTCTCTCCACCATCAGCTTTTTGATGTCACGCCAAAGCATACTCATCACAACCAGACTTAACGCAATATTAGATAGCGGGAACGCAATCCAAATGCCTGTCACACCCAACAGTTTTGGCATGATGAACAAGAACGGCAGTTGAATAAGCATGTTCCCCACCGTCACAAACATCGCCTTACTGCCTTTGTTGACTGATTGATAGTAAGCCCCAGCGACGACCAAGAAACCATCAAGGAACAGTGCGAACATGTGGAGACGAATTCCCACCACAGTACTTTCGATAAGCTGTGGATCTGCATCGTTAAAGACGGATACAAGCTGATACGGGAAAAGATTCATCAACACCACGAACACGACACCACCTAAAACCGATGTCCCCATCGCGATTTGTAGCAACTTACGAATGTTATCCTGATTTCGTGCGCCATGGTTGTAGCTCACTAACGGCTGCATACCACTGGCAATGCCTTCCGCCACGAGATAATAGACCGTCACGATGTAACCTAAAATAGCGTAAGCGCCGATCAACAGCGGGCTGCCGTATTGAGCGAACAACGCATTGTGCAGAGCCACCATCGTCGAGCCATAAGCGTACATAAAAAAGCTGGATGTACCGATAAGCACAATTTTAGGAATAGCATCAAATTGCACGTTCAAATCTCTAACTGTCAGACGTAACTTCGCTTTAGAAGAGAAGAAGTAACCGACACCTAACACGGTGACAACCATTTGTGCCAATGCGGTCGCAATAGCCGCCCCTGTTAGCTCCCAGTTCAACCTAGCAATGAAAACATAGTCCAATACAATGTTAATGATTGCGCCTATCACCATCAGAATCGTGGCTAAGTTAGGGTTGTTGTCGTTACGAAGTAAAAATGGAACCGCAATAGAGCCAAGTGAAAAGATGCACGCAATGATGAGTATCTCGATATATTGCAAACCTAACTCGAACACTCGCCCCTGAGCACCTTGCCAGCGAACAAAGTCATCTGCAAAGAAAAACAGAACCGTTGAGACAATAGGCATCAGAGCCAACAGAAACAACAAGCCCGTCGTTAAGATCCGTTTCGCTCCTTTTTGATCTTTCTCTCCTTGCTTGATGGAAGTTAGGGCTCCCGTCCCCACGCCGACCATCATCCCTATGCCCAGAATGCTACCAATCACAGGCCAAGCGACGTTAATACCTGCTAATCCATCAGCGCCAACATAACGGCCAATAAAAATACCATCAACGACTTGATACAATCCGTTAACCAACATGGCTGCTACAGTTGGAATGGTATATTTCCAAAACTGTTTATAAATGGATTTCTGCATGATTCTCACCAATAGTTAGCAAGGCTAATTAAATAGTTAGCAAGGCTAACTAAATAGTTAAATAAATGATTTTTATAATTAGTTACTCAGCGCTTTATTGAGTAACGACTGTAATTGTTTGGATTCTTGCTCGTTTAGCTTTAGCATCATTTGATCCGAAATATCTTTATAAACAATTTGTTCTAACGACATTTTTTCAGCGACATCTTCCGTCAGCAGAACACGCTTTGCGCGAGCGTCTTCATTGCAAGTAATGCGCTTCACTAACCCTTTCTTTTCTAAACGTACCACCATGTTGGAGGCAGAAGGTTTGGTTACCTGTAACTCGTTAGCAAGATCAGTAATGCGAACGCCTTCAGGAAACACCTGAATCACGCGTAAATAATCAAACTCGTTAAAGCTAAGATGAGACAATGGATCTTCCTTCGCGTAAACACGCCAAGCTTTGGCGCAGAAACGTTCCAAATCGATCAAACTTTTTTCTAAAGCCATAAATGCTCACCATTTAGTTAGCAGAGCTAACTATTCTAAGACTAGTTCTCTCAATCATCAAGCGTAAAAAAGCCGCTAATGGAAGCGGCTTTATCATTATTGCTGTTCTTGTTGGTCAGCGTCGTTTTGCTGATCCATTCTTTCTTGCTGAAGCTGCTCATAGATCTGCGTTAGCTCTAAGAATGAGTAACGGTGTTCCACGTAATCGTACACATTAAACGATATTGCGAGTTTGTACAGTGAGATTGCACTGGCTAAGTCGCCTTCAATTTGATTGCGTTTTGCTAAATAAAAGTAAGTTTCCGTCAGGCGCTCGGCAAGACGGTAATTCTCGCGCGTGCCATCCATGATGACTTTTAACGCATTTTCATCAGACACATCGCGCAACATGATAGCAACGAGAACCCATCCCCATTCTTCACTCCGATCACGACGATATCTTTTCTCAAGATTCGCTTTCGCCTGTTCTGGGTTTTCTTCCGCTTCAATAATGTACAACCATAATGCCCGGAAAGGATCACTGGGCATCTCTTGGTAGTGTTTCGTCATGTCTTCCAGCGCCAGATCATTTCTTCCACCATAGTACAAAGCGATCGCTCGGTTGCGCTCCGCGTAGGTATTTTCTGGGGCCAATTCTATCGTTGAGTCAAAGGCTTCGTATGCGGCATCGAACTCTCCAACTTGGGTAAAATACACCCCTAATAAATTAAAGATATCCGGTTGAGCAGGATTCAATTGCAAAGATTGATTGAAGTCCAAACGAGCGAGATCTCTCAAACCAACACTGTCGTAGTAATTGCCTCTTTCATAATGCATTTTCGCGCGCACCTCATCACTAAGATCCGGGCGTTGCAACAACTGAGATAAACGTGCGATCTGCACTTCTTGCTGAATACTAGGCTGGAGTGAGACCGCCATAGGTGGGTAGATCCACTGAGGCGAAGACTGTTGAGCGGAATTTACACACCCGGTTAACGCGATCACAATAAATAGACTGGCGGTTTGAAACCATTTCACTAATTGATACTCCTGTTTGAGCCGCTCCGGGCCTGCTTCTCTTATGCACTATAGGATACTCAGCCTAAACATCTAGAAACAAACCAAAAAAAAGGGAGCAAAATGCTCCCCTGTTATAGCATGCTTTCCATCTCATACGCTAATAAAAGACGGAAAGGCTATCTGTCGATTACTCGTCTTTCGCTGCTGGTGCTTCCGCAGTTGCTTCTGCTGGTTTTTCAACCGCTTCTTTCATGCTTAGACGAACACGGCCTTGACGGTCGATTTCAAGTACTTTCACTTGAACTTCTTGACCTTCTGCTAGGTAGTCTGACACTTTCTCAACACGTTTTTCTGCGATTTGAGAGATGTGTACTAGACCATCTTTGCCTGGAAGAATCGTGACGAATGCACCAAAGTCGGCTAGACGTGCAACTTTACCAGTGTAGATACGGCCGACTTCAACTTCAGCAGTGATCTCTTCGATGCGACGAATCGCTTCTTTCGCTGCTGCACCTTCAGTCGCGGCAATCTTGATAGTACCGTCATCTTCGATTTCAATCGTAGTGCCCGTCTCTTCCGTTAGAGCACGGATTACTGCACCACCTTTACCGATAACGTCTTTGATCTTCTCAGCGCTGATCTTCATTGTGTGAATACGCGGAGCAAATTCAGAGATATCATCACGAGCACCAGAGATCGCTTCATCCATTACAGATAGGATGTGCTTACGTGCACCTTGTGCTTGGTTAAGCGCAATCTGCATGATCTCTTTAGTGATACCTTCGATCTTGATGTCCATTTGAAGTGCAGTGATACCTGTATTAGTACCCGCTACTTTAAAGTCCATATCACCTAGGTGATCTTCGTCACCAAGGATGTCTGAAAGAACAACGAAATCGTCGCCTTCTTTCACAAGACCCATTGCGATACCCGCAACTGAAGACTTGATTGGTACACCTGCATCCATAAGAGCAAGAGAAGTACCACATACAGAAGCCATTGAAGATGAACCGTTAGATTCAGTGATTTCCGATACTACACGTACTGTGTATGGGAATTCTTCTGGAGATGGCATAACTGCAGCAATACCACGCTTCGCCAATTTACCGTGGCCGATTTCACGGCGCTTAGGAGAACCGACAAAACCTGTCTCACCTACACAGTATGGAGGGAAGTTGTAGTGCAGTAGGAAGTGATCTTTACGCTCACCAGTTAGCTCATCAATGATTTGCGCATCGCGCTGAGTACCTAGAGTCGCCGTCACGATCGCCTGAGTTTCACCACGAGTGAATAGCGCACTACCGTGAGTACGTGGAAGGATACCAGTACGTACGTCTAGCGCACGAACCATGTCTTTCTCACGACCATCGATACGAGGGTTACCAGCAATGATACGGCTACGTACTACTGTCTTCTCTAAATCGTGGAAAATAGTGTGAATCTCTTTAGTGTCCGCTTCCGGATCTTGAGCAAGTAAAGCTTCGTTAACTTCTGCTGCAATCTCATGAATACGGTCGTAACGAGACATTTTCTCAGTGATTTGGTAAGCCTCGATAAGCTTAGCCTCTGCTAGTTCAGCAATCTTAGCTTTAAGCGCAGTGTTTTCTTCCGGAGCAACCCAATCCCACGCAGGAGTAGCAACTTCTGCTTTGAATTCGTTGATTGCTTTGATAGCAACTTGTTGTTGATCGTGACCGTAAACAACCGCTGCAAGCATTTCTTCTTCAGTTAGGTTATCCGCTTCTGATTCAACCATCAGTACTGCAGACTCGGTACCTGCAACCACAAGATCAAGTTTAGAAACTTGTAGTTCAGTTTGGCTCGGGTTAAGCACAAGTTGACCATCGATATGACCAACACGAGCAGCACCGATAGGACCGTTAAACGGGATACCAGAGATAGCTAGTGCTGCAGATGTACCAATCATTGTTGGGATATCTGGTTGAACGTCAGGGTTCACCGATACAACAGTAGCGATAACTTGGACTTCGTTTTTGAATGAATCCGGGAAAAGCGGACGGATTGGACGGTCAATAAGACGAGCTGTTAGTGTTTCGCCTTCAGAAGGACGACCTTCACGTTTGAAGAAGCCACCAGGGATTTTACCCGCCGCGTACGTACGCTCTTGGTAGTTAACTGTAAGCGGGAAGAAATCTTGACCCGCTACTGCTTCTTTCTTACCAACGACAGAAACGAATACGGCTGTATCGTCCATCGTTACCATAACTGCGGCTGTCGCTTGGCGTGCAATAACGCCAGTTTCTAGAGTAACCGTGTGGTTACCGTACTGGAACGTTTTAACAACTGGTTTTTCGAACATTGTTATTCCTTGTTTCTAAGCACTGTACATACCAATGCTTAGGATGTATTAATTGATACTCAAGGCATTACGAATCGCGACTAGTGAAAAGAAACTTGAGTAAATTTCTTTTTAATAGCCGCGACCTTTTGGTCGACGAGGTTGACTGTAATGCGGTGAGCCTTACTGATAATCTACGATACAAATCGGTGACCAAGAACTGGTTTGGAACTGTATCAAAAGATTAAACCGCCAGTATTATAACGGCATAAGTAGGATTTGGCTAAGTTATAGCGGTCAAAATAAGCCATAGCAGCCAAAATAAGCTATATCAGTCAAAAAATAGGCAACAAAAAAGGGGCATAAAGCCCCTTTTTAGACAAACTGCTATGCAGTCGCTGATTAGCGACGTAGGCCTAGGCGTTTGATTAGGTCTTGGTAGCGAGCTAGATTTTTACCTTTTAGGTAATCTAGAAGCTTACGACGACGAGAAACCATACGTAGAAGACCACGACGGCTGTGGTGATCGCCTTTGTGTGCTTTAAAGTGACCTTGTAGGTGGTTGATAGAAGCAGTAAGTAGAGCTACTTGAACTTCTGGTGAACCAGTATCGCCTTCACCTTGTGCGTATTCTGCAACGATTGCTGCTTTAGTTTCTGCATTCAGAGACATAATTCTCTCCTAATAAGAGTAAGTTTAAAGTTGTAGCAGCCAATCTCTGATTCAGCCGCTACGCGAAGCGCGGATTATAGGGAAATTTTTTAACCCGTGCAATATAAAAATACCAACGCATTGGTCGGTATTTTCAAGTAATTACTGCGATGGTGCTTCTTCACGAAAAACAACCAGACGCTTAGGTGCAATTTTACCGTCGTCGTTCATTTCACCGACTCCGATAAACAAGCGCTCCTCGCCCATCGTTAGACGAAGTGCACCTTCAATCGGCGCACCAAATACCTGAACAGGCTGGCCATGTTGAACCATATCAGCGAGCTCTGGTAACAAGTTAACTTCTGGTAAATCTTCGACAGCCGTATCCATTGGTAAAAGCAACGGATCAAGTAATTCACGAGGTGCGATTTCTTCACGATGCGCTTGCTCTAACAAATCATTGAGTTGCTCGAGTGTTACCATCTTTTCATAGGGGTATTTTGCCACACCAGTGCGACGAAGCATGGTGACATGCGCACCACAACCAAGCATTTCTCCAAGGTCATCAACGATAGTGCGAATGTAAGTGCCCTTTGAGCAATGCACTTCCATTTCAACTTCATCACCTTCAAAGCGATGAAGAACAATCTCATAGACCGTAATTTTTCGAGACTCTCGCGGGACATCAATGCCTTTGCGAGCATACTCATACAAAGGTTTGCCCTGGTATTTCAACGCAGAAAACATTGAAGGTATTTGATCAGATTCACCACGGAATTTCTCAATACAGGATTCCAGGTTTTCTAGATTTACATCAACCGGACGAGTTTCGACCACTTCTCCATCAGAGTCTGATGTATTAGTACGCTCACCGAGCTTTGCAATCACACGGTAGCGCTTGTCAGAATCCAATAGAAACTGAGAAAACTTTGTTGCTTCACCCAAGCAAATTGGCAACATGCCTGTCGCTAATGGGTCCAAGGCACCAGTGTGGCCTGCTTTCTCAGCAAAGTAGATTCTCTTTACTTTTTGCAGTGCATCATTGGAAGAGATACCCGTTGGTTTGTCCAACAGGATAACGCCATTAATTGGACGACCTTTACGACGACGAGCCATTATTCTTCGCCCTCACGACCAGAATCTTTTTGCTTTTTCTTGTCTGCACTAACGACTTCAGACACTAGGTTAGACATACGCATACCTTCGACAAGCGTATTGTCGTAGTAGAAGCGAATCTCTGGTGTCAAACGTAGACGAATGCGTTTGCCTAGCATCATGCGAATATGCACTTCGTGCTCGCGCAGTGCCGCTAGACAGGACTCGGGCGTTTGTTCACCTACACATAAGAAAGTGACAAATACCTTTGCGTAAGCAAGGTCACGAGACACTTCCACATCGGAAATCGTGACCATACCCAAGCGTGAGTCACGAACTTCACGTTGAAGGATCATCGCTAATTCTTTTTGCAGCTGCTGTGAAACACGCTGCGTGCGGCTAAATTCTTTTGACATACTTTTACTCTCATATAGAAAGAATGGGGGGTTGGTCAAAGCCAGCCCCCCATGGTGTATTCAACAACCAATTACTACTTATCTTTCAAAGACAATATTAGTAATTTTAGTCAATTAGTCTAGAGTACGTTTAATTTCAATGATTTCGAAGACTTCGATTTGGTCACCAACACGAACATCATTGTAGTTCTTAACGCCGATACCACATTCGTAGCCATTCTTAACTTCTTGAACGTCATCTTTGAAACGACGTAGTGACTCTAGTTCACCTTCATAAATAACAACGTTATCACGTAATACACGGATTGGGTTGTTACGCTTAATCACGCCTTCTGTAACCATACAACCAGCGATTGCGCCCAGTTTAGGTGACTTAAACACGTCACGTACTTCAGCAAGACCAATGATCTCTTGCTTGAATTCTGGAGCAAGCATACCACCCATTGCTTGTTTCACTTCGTCAATCAATTGGTAAATGATTGAGTAGTAACGCAAGTCAACTGCCGCAGCCTCAACAGCACGGCGAGCAGAAGCGTCAGCACGTACGTTAAAGCCAAGAATGATTGCATTTGATGCTTCAGCAAGTACTACGTCAGTTTCCGTAATACCACCAACACCAGAACCAACGATGTTCACTTTCACTTCGTCAGTTGATAGCTTCACTAGTGAGTCTGCGATGGCTTCTACAGAACCTTGAACGTCTGCTTTAAGCACAACGTTAAGCTCAGCAACTTCACCCGCTGTCATGTTAGAGAACATGTTCTCTAGCTTCGATTTCTGCTGACGTGCCAGTTTCACTTCACGGAACTTACCAGCACGGTAGTTCGCAACTTCACGCGCTTTACGCTCATCACGAACTACTGTTGCTTCGTCACCTGAAGATGGCACACCAGATAGACCCAAGATCTCGACAGGAATCGATGGACCAGCTTGTGTAATTTCCTGACCCAGTTCATCACGCATTGCACGAACACGGCCGTATTCTTGACCACAAAGAACGATATCGCCTTTGTTTAGGGTACCTGACTGAACAAGTACTGTTGCAACTGGACCACGACCTTTATCTAGGCGAGATTCAACAACCACACCAGACGCCATGCCTTCAGCAACTGCTGTTAGCTCTAGAACTTCAGATTGAAGAAGGATTGCTTCTAGAAGAGCATCAATGTTTGTACCCTGTTTTGCAGAGATGTGAACGAAGATGTTCTCACCACCCCACTCTTCAGGAATAACGTCATATTGAGCAAGCTCGTTCTTAACGTTGTCTGGGTTAGCACCTTCTTTATCGATCTTGTTCACTGCAACAATCAGAGGCACACCCGCCGCTTTCGCGTGCTGGATAGCTTCAACTGTTTGTGGCATTACGCCATCATCTGCAGCAACAACAAGTACAACGATATCTGTCGCTTGAGCACCACGAGCACGCATAGCAGTAAACGCTGCGTGTCCAGGAGTATCAAGGAAAGTGATCATGCCGTTATCAGTTTCAACGTGGTATGCACCGATGTGCTGTGTAATACCACCCGCTTCACCAGAAGCAACGTGCGTACGACGAATGTAGTCAAGTGTTGACGTTTTACCATGGTCAACGTGGCCCATGATTGTAACGACTGGAGCACGAGGAACGGCCTCTGCATTCGTGTCACGGTCAGAAAGCACGGCTTCTTCAAGTTCGTTCTCTTTACGAAGAACGACCTTATGACCCATTTCTTCTGCCACTAGCTGCGCAGTCTCTTGATCGATAACTTGGTTGATAGTCGCCATTGCGCCCATCTTCATCATCACTTTGATAACTTCTGTCGATTTAACCGACATCTTGTTCGCAAGTTCAGAAAGAACGATCGTTTCACCAATCACAACATCTTGTTTTGCAACCGTAGCAGACTTATCGAAGCCGTGCTGCATTGATGTTGGTTTCGCCAGCTTGCCTTTACGACCGCCTTTGCCACCGCGTTGGCCACGAGTATTACGTGCTTTCTCATCTTTGCTTGAAGGTTTCTTCTTCTTACGACGACCACCTTCAACTTTGCGATCTGCTTCATCTTCGGCTTCACGTGCATATTGTGAAGTCGTTACATGGTAATCTGTATCTTCCATATCACCCTTTTTCTCTTCTGCAGCAGACCAACGCTCTTTGTTCTTTTCAGCCAATTCGCGAGCTTCTTCAAGCTGGCGCTGACTTTCCTCTTCAGCCTTACGCTTAGCTTCTTCTTCCTGACGACGCTTAAGCTCGTCGGCCTCTTTTCGCGCTGCTTCTTGCTTAATTTTCTGTTCAGCATCACGCTTAGCTTTTTCTTCAGCTTCGCGTTGTGCATTCGTATCTACGTTTCGTTTCGCTTTTTCTTTAGCTTCACGTTCCGCTTTTTCTTCCGCTTCACGTTTTGCAGCTTCTTCAGCTTCACGCTTTGCCGCTTCTTCAGCTTCACGCTTTGCGGCTTCTTCCGCTGCGCGTTTTGCTGCTTCTTCTGCTTCGCGTTGTGCTGCTTCTTCAGCTTCACGTTTTGCTTCATCTTCAATTGTGCTGCGCTTTACGTATGTACGTTTTTTGCGCACCTCAACCTGAACATTCTTACTCTTACCACCACCCGCATTAACACTAAGTGTACTACGAGTTTTACGCTGTAGCGTAAGGCGAGTCGGCTCTGATTCACCAGATTTGTCACCGTGTTCTTTTTTTAGATGAGAAAGAAGTGTTTGCTTCTCGTCATCTGTCACATTGTCAGAGCTCGCCTTTTTAATGCCAGCGTCAGCAAGTTGTTCAATCAAGCGGTCGACTGGCGTACCAATCTCATCACTCAGTGCTTTAACTGTTAATTGTGTCATGCCGCTTCCTCCTTGCTGAAATTATGCTTCTTCGCCGAACCAACAGATGTTACGTGCGGCCATAATTAGCTCACCTGCACGTTCTTCCGTCAGGCCTTCGATACCTTCTAAATCATCAATACCTTGGTCGGCAAGATCTTCAAGTGTTGCTACACCTTTCGCTGCCAATTTGTATGCCATTTCACGCTCCAAGCCTGCAAGACCAAGTAAGTCTTCTGCTGGCTCAAGGCCTTCGAATGACTCTTCTTGAGCAAGCGCAATCGTTGTTAGCGCGTCTTTTGCACGGCCACGCAACTCTTCGATCAACTCTTCATTAAGACCATCGACTTCAAGCAACTCATTCACTGGCACGTATGCCACTTCTTCTAGCGTTGAGAAACCTTCTTCGACAAGCAACTGAGCAAAGTCTTCTTCGATATCGAGGTACTTCATGAAGTTTTCAATAGACGCTTGTGATTCTTCAGCGTGCTTCTTCTGAAGATCCGCGACCGTCATAACGTTCAGTTCCCAACCTGTTAATTGAGATGCTAGACGAACGTTTTGACCATTACGACCGATAGCTTGCGCCAAGTTATCTGCTTCTACCGCAATATCCATTGAGTGTGCATCTTCATCTACGATGATAGACGCAACATCAGCAGGTGCCATTGCGTTAATAACGAACTGAGCTGGGTTGTCATCCCACAGAACGATATCGATACGCTCACCACCAAGCTCACCAGACACTGCTTGTACACGTGCACCACGCATACCAACACACGCACCCACAGGGTCGATACGCTTGTCATTGGTTTTTACTGCGATCTTAGCGCGAGAACCTGGATCACGTGCTGCACCTTTCAGTTCAATGATATCTTCTGCGATTTCAGGAACTTCAACGCGGAACAGTTCAGCTAGCATTTCTGGCTTAGAGCGCGTGATAAACAGTTGGAAACCACGAGCTTCTGGAGCCACTTTGTACAGTAGACCACGAACACGGTCACCTGGACGGAAGTTTTCGCGTGGCAGTTGATCATCACGAAGAATAACTGCTTCAGCATTATTACCAAGGTCAAGCACGACAGTGTCGCGGTTTACTTTTTTAACAACACCAGTGATCAAGTCACCTTCGTTATCAATAAATTGCTCAACGATTTGTGCACGTTCAGCTTCACGAACTTTCTGTACGATAACTTGTTTTGCCGTTTGAGTCGTAATACGGTCAAACGTCACTGATTCAATTTCATCTTCGATGTAGTCGCCAAGCTCAATAGACTCATCATCGTATTGTGCCGCTTCTAATGAGATTTCTTTAGTTGGATATTCGACATTATCAACAACCAACCAACGACGGTAAGTAGTGAACTCGCCTGTTTTTCGGTCAATAGCAACACGAACTTCAATTTCGATATCGTATTTTTTCTTTGTAGAAGTTGCCAGAGCAATCTCAAGAGCCTCAAAGATGCGCTCACGAGGTACCGCTTTTTCGTTCGATACCGCTTCTGCTACCGCTAAAATTTCTTTACTCATTGTATTTAGCCTCTAAGCTTAAACTTTTTTAGGGAACTAAAATTTAGGGATCAGGTTAGCTTTTGAAATGTTACTTAAAGCAAACTCTTCTTGCTGACCGTCGACAGTAATAGTCACGGTTTCGCCATCAACGCTGTGGATAATACCTTTCCACTTGCGACGATTTGCTACCGCCATTTTCAAAACGATGCTGACCTCGTGACCTATAAATTGCTCATAATGTGCTGCTTTGAACAGTGGTCTTTCTAGACCTGGAGAAGACACTTCTAGACTGTAAGCAACAGAAATTGGATCTTCGACGTCTAGCACTGCACTCACCTGATGACTTACCTCTGCACAATCATCGACATTAATGCCATTCTCATGATCGATAAAAATACGTAATGTCGAGTGCGCGCCAGCACGAATAAACTCTAATCCAACTAACTCATAACCTGATGCCTCTACTGGCGCTTCAAGCATTTCAGTAAGTTGTCTTTCTAAACCAGTCATTTTAACCACTCCAGAAACAAAAAAAGGGCTCAGAGCCCAATCAAAAAACCAAGCAGTGATCTGAGTCATATTCAAAAAACTCAGATAACAAAAAACCCCGATAGTCGGGGTTTTGTGCTGCTGGACCCTGATACGTTAAGAATAGACAAAAAAATCAGTTCTTAACTCGTAGCGTGGTTAGCACTACGCAAACTTGCCCAATCTTCGATTTCTATTAGCAAACTTCTTAAAAGTTCTACCCTAAGAAAGAGATTGGTTGCGGGGGCCGGATTTGAACCGACGACCTTCGGGTTATGAGCCCGACGAGCTACCAAGCTGCTCCACCCCGCGTCCGACTTGCTGAGCATTATACTCGCAAACAAGTGATTTACAAGTTTGTAAAACATGGTGCCGAGAGAGGGACTCGAACCCTCACACCAAAGGCACTAGCACCTCATGCTAGCGTGTCTACCAATTTCACCATCTCGGCAGCAAAACCTACAGCTTATTGTGGAATTTCATCACCCGCAGGGGCTGGAACTTCACTCGCTGCATCTTTAACTTGCTCTACCACTGGTTGACCTAATGTTGGGTCGACCCATTGAGATTCAGTCTTGTGCGTAGACATACGACCAAGTAACAAGCTAATGATAAAGAATACGGTTGCTAAAATAGCAGTTGTTCGGGTTAAGAAATTACCTGAGCCGCTAGCACCAAACACTGTGTTTGAAGCACCAGCACCGAACGAGGCTCCCATATCTGCGCCTTTACCTTGTTGAATCAACACAAGGCCAATTACACCAAGCGCTGCCAACAGGTAAATCACAAGTAGAACTGAAAACATTTTTCCACCTATGTTCCTAATTGTTGAGCCAGCGCCGCTCAAAAAATAATACATGTTATTAAATGAACAAGGCTAGCGACCTCCTAACGGGAGGCGGTGCAATACTAGCGAAAGCCAGTAACGCTGACAAGGGAAAATTAGTAAAAAATCAGTACGAACGTACCAAACGCTCAAAAAAAGGGCAAAAGCTGCCCTTTTCTTTCACTCGGTAAATAAAGCTCTGGATTAGCAGCTTAATTTAACCGCTTCGGCAATCTTAAGCGCTGAACTTTGAACCAGTTCAGCTTCTTCGCCTTCCACCATAACGCGGATAAGCGGTTCAGTTCCAGATTTACGCAGCAATACTCGGCCTTTATCACCAAGTTCGGCTTCCACCTCAGCGACAGAATCTAGCACGGCCTTTGCTTCTAGTGGATTGTTCTCTCCTGAAAAACGTACGTTTTCTAGAACTTGTGGATAAAGAGACATACCTTGAGACAAGTCGTGCAATGACATATCGCTACCAACAACAGAAGCAAGCACTTGTAATGCAGCAACAATTGCATCACCTGTTGTCACTTTATCCAGTAAAATAACGTGGCCAGAGTTTTCAGCACCAATTTTCCAGCCTTTCTCTAGCAACTGCTCCATCACATAGCGGTCACCAACAGCAGCTCGTACGAATGGAATACCTAACTGTTTTAGGCCATTTTCCATACCTAAATTCGTCATTAGGGTTCCAACAACACCACCTTTTAACTCTCCGCGGCGTAATGCATCGCGAGCAATAATGTAAGCAATTTGATCACCGTCCACTTTGTTCCCTAAGTGATCGACCATAATAATGCGGTCACCATCACCATCAAACGCTAAACCTAAGTGAGCTTGCTCTTCAACGACACGTTTCTGCAGGGCTCGTACATCGGTGGCCCCAACTTGGTCATTAATATTGGTGCCATTCGGCTCTACACCTATCGCTACAACGTCAGCACCTAATTCTTTAAACACACTTGGTGCGATGTGGTAAGTTGCACCGTGTGCGCAATCAACCACTATTTTAAGTTTCGCGAGGCTCAACTCAGAAGGGAATGTGCTCTTACAAAATTCAATGTAGCGACCAGCCGCATCGTTCATTCGCGTTGCTTTACCAAGCTCAGCTGACTCAACACACTCGATGTCTTTATCCAGCTCGGCTTCAATCGCCAACTCAATATCGTCCGGTAATTTAGTTCCCTCTGATGAGAAGAATTTAATACCGTTATCGTAGTAAGGGTTGTGAGAGGCAGAGATAACAATCCCGGCTTCTGCACGAAATGTTTGAGTTAGGTACGCGACAGCTGGTGTTGGCATTGGTCCTGTCAGCGTGGCCTTTAACCCCGCAGCAGCTAGGCCGGCTTCCAATGCAGATTCCAACATGTAACCAGAAATACGAGTATCTTTACCGATAATCACTTTTTTTGTGCCTTGTTTCGCAAGTACACGACCAGCGGCCCAACCAAGCTTAAGTACAAAATCAGGTGTGATTGGGTATTGCCCAACTTTGCCACGTACACCGTCAGTACCAAAGTAACGTCTTTTATCAGACATAAACTTACCTTTATATATAATATTTTGTTTTAACTAATTTTTTAACTGAATCAAACGACAGCTTTCTAAGCATTGTTTTGGGTCATCTTGACAATTTTCATTGCTTCGATGGTATCTTCAAAGTCATGAACTCGAATGATCTGCGCGCCTTTCATAGCCGCGATAGTGGCACAAACAACACTGGCGTTAGTGCACTCTGCAGGTTTTTTGTCTAACAATTTGAAGATCATTGACTTACGGGACATTCCGGCCAAAATTGGCAAGCCAAATTTATGAAATTTTTCTAAATGAGCAAGCATATGATAATTGTGCTCGAGGGTTTTACCAAAGCCAAATCCCGGGTCAAGAATGATATTTTCACGGGCAATACCTGCTGACTCACAATCGGCGATACGCTCGATAAGAAACTGTTCGACTTCCTGCATCAAATCATCATATTGCGGATTGTGCTGCATGGTTTTAGGTTGACCTTGCATATGCATGATACACACAGGAAGATTGGCTTCCGCGACGGCTTCTATGGCACCGGGCTCCGTCAGAGAGCGAACATCATTAATAAGGTCTGCACCCGCTTCTATCGATTGCTTAATGACTTCCGCTTTGCTGGTATCAACAGAAATCCAAACATCGTACTTTTCCCGAATCGCCTTGACCACTGGTACAACGCGTTGCAGTTCTTCTTCTAAAGAAACGTCTGGCGCACCAGGTCGAGTGGACTCGCCACCAACATCAATAATACTGACACCTGCACGGACCATTTTTTCAACTTGAGCAAGCGCGGACTCAATGGAGTTATATTGCCCTCCGTCAGAAAAAGAGTCAGGAGTAACATTAAGAATCGCCATCACGTGTGGGCGTGATAAATCTAAGGTTTTGTTATTTGCAGCAATTTTCATAATAAACACAAAAACCCCGAGCGAACTCGGGGTTTATTATTCTCAAACTTATTTATTCAGTGTCTTTTTTTTCTGGTGCATCGCTAGGTGAAGAATCCTGTGAAGAAGGCGTATCAGCATCTTTCGCTGTATCCGCTGGCTTATCTTCTTTTTCTTCTGCCTTCGCTTGAGGCTTGTCGTTATCCTGCGGCTTATTGGCAGCATTGTCGCTCCATCCAGCAGGCTCACGAACCTCAGCTTTACGCTCCATCAGATCGTCAATTTGGCGAGCATCAATGGTCTCATACTTCATCAGCGCATCTTTCATTGCATGCATGATGTCCATGTTCTCTTCCAGAATCTTTTTCGCGCGGTCATAGTTGCGGTCAATGATTTGACGAACTTCATCATCAATCAATTTCGCCGTGTCATCAGACATATGTTTTGTCTGAGTCACACTACGGCCTAAGAACACTTCACCTTCATCTTCAGCATAGAGCAACGGACCAAGTTTTTCAGAGAAGCCCCACTGAGTGACCATCTTACGAGCGATTTCAGTTGCGCGTTCGATGTCGTTCGACGCACCAGTTGAAACTTTTTCAGCCCCGTAGATAAGTTCTTCCGCTAAACGACCGCCGTACAAGCTAGAGATCATAGACTCTAGATGCTGGCGAGACATGCTAACGCGGTCTTGCTCTGGGAGATACATAGTCACACCTAACGCGCGACCACGTGGAATGATCGATACCTTATAAACTGGATCATGCTCTGGCACCAAACGGCCAACAATGGCGTGACCCGCTTCGTGGTAAGCGGTTGACGCTTTAGTTTCTTCAGACATCACCATAGAGCGACGTTCTGCACCCATCATGATTTTGTCTTTTGCCAGTTCAAACTCAACCATAGATACGTTGCGTTTGTTACCACGAGCCGCGAACAATGCCGCTTCGTTAACTAGGTTGGCTAGATCTGCACCAGAGAAACCTGGTGTCCCGCGCGCAATTAGTGATGGTTCAACATCACCCGCTAACGGCACTTTACGCATGTGAACTTTAAGAATTTGTTCACGACCACGCACATCTGGTAGACCAACAACAACCTGACGGTCGAAACGTCCAGGACGCAATAGCGCTGGGTCAAGTACGTCCGGACGGTTGGTCGCAGCGATAACGATAATACCTTCGTTACCTTCAAAACCATCCATCTCAACAAGCATTTGGTTAAGTGTTTGTTCACGCTCATCGTGACCACCACCAACGCCGGCACCACGCTGACGACCTACTGCATCGATCTCATCAATAAAGATGATACATGGTGCCGCTTTCTTCGCTTGTTCGAACATGTCACGTACACGTGATGCACCAACACCGACAAACATCTCAACGAAATCTGAACCAGAAATGGTAAAGAACGGTACTTTTGCTTCACCAGCGATGGCTTTAGCAAGTAGCGTTTTACCTGTACCTGGAGGACCAACCATCAAGACACCCGTTGGGATCTTACCCCCCAACTTTTGGAAGCGGCTTGGATCACGTAGGTAATCAACCAGCTCTTTAACGTCTTCTTTTGCTTCGTCACAACCAGCAACGTCTGCAAACGTGGTTTTAATTTGTTCTTCGCTCATCATACGAGCTTTACTCTTACCGAAAGACATGGCGCCTTTACCGCCGCCGCCTTGCATTTGACGCATGAAGAAAATCCATACACCAATCAATAAGATCATTGGGAACCAAGAAATGAAAATAGTACCAAGTAAACTCTGTTCTTCAGGAGGTGTACCTTGTACTTTCACATTTTGATTAATTAGGTCATCTAGAAGCTTTTGATCGTACACGGGCATGTAAGTGACCATTTTGGCACCGCCGCCACGACGGACAAAGCTAATCTCACCGTCTTTAAAAGTTGCTTCTTGAATCTGGCCTTGGCCAACTTCCTGTACAAACGTGGTGTAATCCACGGTTCTGCCATTACTTTCCCCAGGGCCAAAGCTCTGGAATACCGACATCAATACGACAGCGATAACAAGCCACAGAATTAAATTTTTTGCCATGTCACTCAAGGTGTAAGCCTCTCGATAACTAATTGTAATTAAAGGTAGGGTACTACAGTTCAATCACTGTAGCTATACTGTTAACTCACTCCCTAGTGGGGAAAATGGTTAACCTTTGTAACCAGTGGCTACAACAAAGACTTCTCGTGAGCGTGCTCGCGATGAGTCTGGTTTTCTGATTTTGACGGTTTTAAACATGTCTCGGACTTCTTTCACATATTGATCGAAGCCTTCTCCTTGGAAAACCTTTACGACAAAGCTACCATTAGGCGCTAGAACTTGTCGACACATATCTAATGCCAATTCAACTAAATACATAGCACGTGGTTGATCAACCGAGCTATTACCCGCGATATTAGGCGCCATATCCGACATGACCACATCGACCATAGAAGGCTGGATTCTTTCCAATAACGCTTCCAATACTGCCTCGTCACGAAAATCGCCTTGCAAGAAGCTGACGCCTGCAATCGGATCCATCGGCAACAAATCACACGCAATGATTTGTCCGGAGTCACCTATTATTTTAGCAGCATATTGAGACCACCCACCTGGGGCTGCCCCTAAGTCAACGACTGTCATTCCCGGTTTTAACAACTTATCTTTTGTTTGGATTTCATCAATTTTGAAATAAGCTCGCGAACGGTAGCCCTTTTTACGAGCTTCATTTGCGTATTTATCATCAAAGTGTTCTTTCAACCAACGTCCAGAACTGGCCGAGTGTTTTTGTTTACTCATTTTAATCCTAACAAGATACAAATAGGAGCTATTGCTACAATAGGCGCAAGCTATTACTCAATAAATTATAGTCTTCAGCATTAGATGGCGTTAAAATAGCGTTTTTCAACCCTCATTTAAAGAAAATTGGCCGCGTAATGAACCTAAGCACCAAACAAAAGCAGCACCTTAAAGGCCTAGCTCACAGTTTAAAACCTGTTGTGCTAATGGGCGCAAATGGACTTACAGAAGCCGTGCTAGCAGAAATTGAGATTGCTCTTAATCATCACGAACTGATCAAAGTAAAAGTTGCTTCGGAAGATCGTGAAACAAAACAGCTAATCATCGACGCTATCGTACGTGAGACGGGAGCAGAAAAAGTTCAGACCATTGGTAAAGTGCTTGTCCTTTATCGTCAATCTGAAGAACGTAAAATCGAAATTCCCCGCAAATAACTTGCGCTTTAACTTTGATAGATACGCTTTGTAAAACGCCATGACGTCTCAAAGAGACGTGGCAAGAAAAAGGTCGCCATCGGCGACCTTTTTGCGTTTTGTAGAGTAAGAAATTAAATGTATTCCACTCGATCAATTTCGAAGTCTTTCGCGCCACCAGGCGTTTGGATAGCGACTTCATCACCTTCCATTTTACCAATCAAGCCACGAGCAATCGGTGAGCTAACAGAAATACGACCCGCTTTGATATCTGCTTCGTCATCACCGACGATTTGGTAGGTTTTTTCTTCATCAGTATCGATATCGATTAATGTCACTGTTGAACCAAAAATCACTTTGCCAGTGTTTTCCATCGTTGTCACATCGATAACTTGTGCAACAGACAGCTTGTATTCAATATCACGGATCTGAGCTTCACAAATACCTTGTTCTTCACGTGCCGCATGATATTCAGCATTTTCTTTTAAGTCACCCAGTTCGCGAGCTTCAGCAATTGCCGCTGAAATTTGAGGACGTAGCTTAAGAAGACGATCGAGTTCTGCACGTAGCTGTTGTTCGCCACGTAAAGTCATTGGAACTTTTTCCATTATATAAAACCTCAAGCCCAGTGTGTTTTGGACAAAAAAGCCCCACCCTGTCGAAGGACTGGGTAGCGCGTTTAAAGATATGTTTCACTTAGTGTAAACAAACTCTGAAGTGAAATCACCTTAAATCGAATACAAGCCGATTCACTCTTAAAGGTAACACTCTCCTAGCTCATACCGTGACTCAATCCACCTTGAACTCAATCCACCTTGAACTCAATCCGCCTTGAACTATCTGCAAAAAAACAAACAGCGAAAAAACAAACCGAAATGCGACTGAGACTGTTCAAAAAAGTAAAAAAAACTAAACCCTTTCAAATTAAAAACCAAATAAAACCCATTAATTTAATTAAAAATCAGCAAGATAAAAACAAAAAAAACAAATTGAACAGTGTTCATTATATTACTTGATATTATTTTACTAGCTCCCTGCGGAACTTAGGCGGTACAACGTGTCCAGCAAGTTAGCGCTAAGGGTTAACGATATTTGACTTAATACGTTCTCGATTAATCCGTATCTAAACCAATAACTTGCCGAGAGAATCACTCTCCCACTTACAACAATGATTTATGGACAGCTAACTAGGACAAACGAAGATGAAAAAGACTCTAATCGCTCTTTCTGTATCAGCGGCAGCAATCGCGACTGGCGCAAACGCTGCGGAACTTTACAACCAAGACGGCACATCTTTAGAAATGGGCGGCCGCGCTGAAGCACGTCTATCAATGAAAGATGGTGACGCTCAAGACAACTCTCGCATCCGTCTAAACTTCCTTGGTAAGCAAGCGATCAATGATGGCCTATATGGTGTGGGCTTCTGGGAAGGTGAGTTCACGACAGCAGAGAACGGCGAAGTAGATAACAATAACGATCTAAACACTCGTTACGCCTACGCAGGTCTAGGTGGTGCTTGGGGTGAGTTTACATACGGTAAAAACGAAGGTGCGCTAGGTGTCATCACAGATTTCACTGATATCATGGCTTACCACGGCAACTCTGCTGCAGACAAACTGGCTGTTGCTGACCGTTCTGACAATATGATGTCTTACAAAGGTCAATTCGATAACTTAAGCGTTAAAGCAAGCTACCGTTTTGCTGATCGCGAAATTAAAAATGAAAACACGCCAAATGCAGAGTTCAGCGACAACGGCCAAGACGGCTACTCTCTATCGGCAATCTACGCGCTAGGTGATACAGGTATTAACCTAGGTGGTGGTTACGCAGATCAAGATGACGCTAACGAATACATGCTAGCGGGCTCTTACACTATGGGTGACCTATACTTCGCTGGTGTATTCACAGACGGTGAAAAAGCAAACAAAGATGGCGACTACACTGGTTACGAATTAGCTGGTGCTTACACCCTAGGTCAAACCGTGTTCACAACCACATACAACAACGCAGAAACTAATGATGAAACATCTACAAATAACATCGCGGTTGATGCTACATACTACTTCAAGCCTAACTTCCGTGCTTACGCTTCGTACAACTTCAACCTAATCGACTCTGGTGACAAACTAGGTAAAGTAGGTGGCAACACGACAGCAAGCAAAGTAGATGCTGAAGACGAGCTAGCTCTAGGTCTACGCTACGACTTCTAATTTCAATGTTTAGAATTGAATCGACAATGCCTGCTTCTTGCGGGCATTGTTATTTAGAGGGCTTGTTATTTAGAGGACTTGTTATTTTGCTGACGTGTTATTCTGTACCGCTGTTTTCTTATCTCGTTCTAGATTAAGCACCAAAAAGCATCTCTTACGTAAGCTTATAGATTGAACTAAACTTTCATAGCTTGTCTCATTAATAATCTTTATTCGAGCATTTTGCGGCACGCCTAGCATATTGCTTTAACTCAAGTATACTCAACTTCATGACTAACCCTATAAAGTATCACTATGCGTTTACGTTGGCCTTTACTGTTATTTGCTCTGTTTAACTCCGTTGCGTTACATGCGTACCCTCACCAGGAAGTTTTGCCTGAGGGCGCTCGCATTAGCTTGGTCGCTCAAAAACTCAGTGATAATAAAGAGCTCATCGGTATTCACCCGACAGAACAATTATTCCCACCCGCAAGCACTTTAAAAGTGGTTACTGCATTAGCAGCAAAATTAGAGTTAGGAAATAGCTTTAGATTCCGCACCAAACTCGAAACCTCCAGCACAGACGCCGTCATTCGTTTCGTTGGTGATCCAACACTTCAAACGCAAGATTTAAAGAGCCTGCTGACCCAAGCCAAACAGAATGGTCTTAATCGCATTAATGGTAACTTGTGGCTGGATGACAGCTTATTTACGGGCTATAACCGTGCGGTGGGCTGGCCATGGGATATTTTAGGGGTGTGCTACAGTGCACCAGCAGCAGCTATCACATTAAATAGAAACTGTGTTCAAGCCTCTATTTATACCCAGCAAAATGGTGGTACACGTGTCTTCGTGCCTAAGCACCAACCAATCAAAGTCAATACCTCCGTCGAGACCGTGTCCTACTCGGTTCATAAAAGTCGTCATTGCGGATTAGATTTAATTGCTAACCCAGACAATAGTTATGAGTTGAAAGGTTGCTTGGTAGCAAGAAAAGACCCCTTACCTCTGAAATTTGCTGTGCAGGATCCCGGGCAATACACCAGTAAAAATGTTGCCAAATTGCTCGCCCAGCTTGGTATTGGGCTGAAAGGTCAGATCAAAATAGGGACTGCGCCAGAAAAGCAACGTAAAGTGTTGGCAGAACACCAATCGAAAGCTCTGCCAGAACTGTTGGATTTAATGTTAAAACGCTCTGATAACCTGATCGCAGATACATTAACCAAAACACTTGGTGCCAAGTTTTTTGTCCAACCAGGCAGTTTCACTAATGGTACCGAAGCAATCAAACAAATCATCTTCTCTAACACAGGAATTGATATCCGTCAGGCACGTTTGGAGGATGGTTCTGGGTTGTCACGGAACAATCGTATTTCTGCGGTTAAGATGGCCGAGATACTGCGCTACATCTGGAAGAATGAAAGTAAGTTAAACCTTATCGCTATCATGCCTCGATCCGGGGAATCCGGTACACTCCATTACCGTAAGAGCATGCGTCAAGCTCCTATCAAAGGTCAGTTAATTGCCAAAAGTGGGTCCATTTACGGCACCTACAATATGGCTGGATATGGTCTAGACAAAAATGGCAAACCAAATACGGTTTTTGTCCAGTTTGTGTCTGACTACTTTCCAGATAATAGTAGCGGCCATCGCTCTTCTGTCGCCCCTATTACTCGTTTTGAGAAGCTGTTTTACAACGATGTGGTGAACTTTAGTCAAGCCATCCCTAAACAATAGTCGGCGTTGCAAATATCTCTCGATATAACAGCAGTGACGACAGTAGAAGCAACAAGCACAAGCTTCTCCATATGACTGGGACCTGTTCGTAAGCTCTCGACGGTCGTTGAGGTCGTCCCCAAATAATAAAAGCGCCCAATGGGGCGCTTTTATTATTTGGCTAGGTTATTGATTACTGGATAGTAATACGAGCGAACTTACGTTTACCCACTTGGAATACGTAAGTGCCTGACTCAGGAGCAAATTTCGCATCTGCAACTTTTTCGCCTTCAATCTTTGCAGCGCCTTGCTTGACCATTCGCATCGCTTCCGATGTGGATGCACACAGGCCGGCTTCTTTCAACAGGTTAGCAACCGGAGTACCGGCTTCGAAATCAAACTCTGGCATTTCATCAGGAATTTGGTTCTTCGCAAAACGATTAACAAACTCTTGCTCCGCTGCATCAGCGTCTGCTTCACTATGGAAGCGAGCAATGATCTCTTTCGCCAAAAGCACTTTAACATCACGCGGGTTTTTACCAGCTTCGATGTCGGCTTTGAACTGAGCGATTTCTTCAAGAGGACGGAAAGACAATAGCTCGTAGTAGCTCCACATCAAATCATCCGAGATTGACATGATTTTACCAAACATCTCGCTTGGTGCTTCACTGATACCAATGTAGTTGTTTGCCGACTTAGACATTTTCTTCTCGCCATCTAGGCCTACAAGAAGCGGCATCATTAGAACGACTTGTGGTTTTTGACCATTTGATTTTTGCAGCTCACGCCCCATCAGTAGGTTGAACTTTTGATCCGTACCACCAAGCTCTACGTCTGTCTCCATTGCTACTGAGTCCCAACCTTGCAACAATGGGTACATAAACTCATGAATAGCGATAGGTTGACCACCTGTGTAACGCTTTTTAAAGTCATCACGTTCAAGCATACGCGCCACGGTTTGGTTAGCCGCAAGACGAATCATGCCTTCCGCACCCAGTTCTGACAACCACTCAGAGTTAAACTGAATCTTAGTCTTTGCTGGATCTAGAATTTTGAATACCTGTTCTTTATACGTTTCTGCGTTACGCAAAACATCTTCACGGCTCAACGGTGGGCGTGTCGTATTCTTACCTGTTGGGTCACCAACCATGGCAGTGAAGTCACCAATCAAAAACGTCACTTCGTGACCGAGTTCTTGGAACAAGCGAAGCTTATTAAAAATAACCGTGTGACCTAAATGGATATCCGGTGCCGTTGGATCCGCGCCCAACTTAATACGTAAAGGACGACCTTCTTTTAGCTTTGCTATTAGCTCGTCTTCTGGAATCAGCTCTTCAACACCGCGCTTAATCTCGGCTAGTGCAGCTTCAATGCTCGCCATTCTTGTTCACTCCCACAGATTTGGCAAAAATATAATAGTTGGACATATTACTTGAATAGCGATGCATTTTGAAACGCGTTAGACTAGGTAATGTGAATTTTTACGATTATTTGGCGATCTAGACCCTCATGCATTCGATTTTTGTCCGACTCCCACTCTTGCACAAAGTACTGATCGGCTTTTTTAGTGCGCTAATTATTATCGCAGCGTTCTTTTTGCCCGATCCTCAAGAACTCGATCCGCAACAGAGCCGCTTACAAGTCGGTCAATATTATCCAGTGCCTATTTCTATTGAATTAGCACCGCTGAATGGTGATGCTTCTCAAGCGTCTTCGGTTGTGCGCTGGGAAACCTATAAAGTCAACAATGGCGAAAGTGCTGCAATTCTGTTTAGTCGTGTTGGCGTGTCTGCTCGAATATTACATGAGCTGATCGCTTCAGATAAAGAAGTAGAGAGACAGCTAACTCGTCTTAGACCAGGAGACAAGCTGCAATTCGGTTTCGATGAAAAGCACAACTTTGTTCAATTACGACGAACATTAAGTGCCTTCGAAACCTTTCGTATCAAGTTGCAAGATGGCAAATACGTTTCTGAAGTTGACAAAAAGGAAGTGGATTATCAATACAACTATGCTGAAGCAACCATCAGATCCAATTTCTGGAATGCCGGTATATCTTCTGGCTTAGATGGCAACCAAATCATGGAGCTGGCCGTAATGTTTGGCTGGGATATCGACTTTGCTTTGGATATTCGTAAAAACGACAGTTTCCGTGTTCTCTATCAAGAGCAAGTCGTTGAAGGTGACGTGATTGGTCGCGGAAAAATCATCGCAGCCATTTTTAAAAACCAAGGCGAAACTTTTACAGCAATTTTAGATGAGAAAACCGGCAAGTATTATGACGAGAATGGCCGTGCGATGAAAAAGGCGTTCTTACGTGCACCGCTGGATTTTCGTCGCGTAAGTTCAAACTTTAACCCACGTCGCTTACACCCAGTCACAGGTAAAGTACGCCCGCATAGAGGCACAGATTACGCAGCTCCAGTAGGTACACCAATATGGGCAGCTGGTGACGGTGTCGTACTCAAGTCGTCGTACAATAAGTTCAACGGGAACTATGTTTTTATCAAACACAGCAATACGTACGTGACTAAGTACTTGCACCTGACAAAACGAACAGTCAAAGCAGGGCAAAGGGTGAAACAAGGTCAAACCATTGGTACATTGGGAGGAACCGGTCGTGTTACAGGCCCTCACTTACATTATGAATTTTTGGTCAATGGTGTACATAAAAACCCGCGCACAGTGAACTTGCCGCAGTCCAAATCGTTAACAGGTAAAGCAAGGCAGACCTTTATGGCGAATGCCAAAGTCAGTATGGATAAGCTGGATCGCTATAGCGAGTTGTTGACCATGAACTGATCAGGTTATTGATCACGGTAACACGACTCAAAGAGGCCGCACTTTGCGGCCTCTTGGTTTTTTGCAACCTCTTGGGCTTAAAGCCCTTCACTTTCTTGTACTGATACCAATCACAGTAAATAAGTGATCAGAAATAGCGTAGGAAAAATGCTTGAGAACAAGGCGCTAATTTTCGATAAGTAGTTATTCTACAATCAAAAATTGCAACGAAGTTATCGAGTATTTTAACAAGCTAGAATGACCAGTTATTTACTACGATTGGTATGAATACGAGTCTGGATGCTCACGCCCTAACATTAATAGACATGGTGTAAGAACAAGAGTCAGCACTGTAGCAAAAGCTAAACCACCAGCAACCGCTGTCGCCAATTGCGACCACCATTGTGTGCTTGGTGCGCCAAACTCCACATTCTGATTAACCAAGTCGATGTTCATTTCTAACACCATTGGCAGTAAACCAAGTATCGTCGTGATGGTGGTGAGTAACACGGGTCTCAAACGTTGTACGCCAGTACGTAAGATGGCATCCGCTTTATCCAGCCCTCTTTTCCGCATTTGATTGTAGGTATCAATCAATACGATGTTGTTATTCACCACAATCCCCGCCAATGCGATCACACCAATCCCCGACATAATAATGCCAAACGGCTTTTGAAATATCAGTAATCCGGCAAAGACTCCAACGGTGGAAAACAACACCGCACTTAAAATCAAAAATGCCTGATAGAAACTATTAAACTGGGTAATCAAGATTAGTGCCATCACTCCAAGCGCCACAACAAATGCATTTTTTAAGAACGCAGAAGAATGTTCCTGTTCTTCGTTTTGTCCACGGATTTTGAACTCGACGCCCTCAGGCAAGCCAAGGTCATCAATAGCAGCAGAGATTTTGGGCAACTCTAAAGCCAAATTGTAACCGTCAGCCATATCGGCGTTGATACTGATGACTCGGTGCCCATCGATACGTCGAATAGTACCTTGCTTGGGCTCAGGCTTAATTTGGGCAAAATTAGTAATGGGCACCAAACCCGCAGCGGTTTTTATTCTTAATTGATCAAATCGACCAATATCTCGTTTACCTTCGGGGTAACGCACCAAAATGTCGACTTCTTCGTCAGCATCATCCGGTAAATAGTCACCGATCTTCAAACCATTTGTGACGAACTGTACCGTATTACCGACTAATGTTGCATCCGCTGCAAATCGAGCTGCATCATCTCGTTGGATATCAATTTGCCAGTCAATGCCCTCTTTGTTCGTGGTATCGCTCAAGTTAGTGAAGGCAGGGTTACCATCTGCCCAATTACGCACTTTCTTCGCTGCGGCATCCAAATCCGCAATGCTGTTACTTTTCGAAGACACTTCAATAACGACATCGTTTTCAACGGGTGGGCCAGCATCAGCAAATTTGTACTCAAGCTCCACACCAGAAAAACGGTCTGTCGTTTGTTTAAGTTCCTCTATGATGGTTTTCACTTTACGCCGATACTGCCAATCTACGGGAGTGATTTGGATCTGACCAATTTCATCCCCGTCATTGCTTTTCCCCGTTCGCGTATAAACACTCTCAAACTCATCATGACCAAGCATGACCTTTTCAATCTCTCTCATCACGCTGTCTTTCTCGTGAATCGATAAATCACCATATGAGCGCACTTTTACAGTGAAATATGCAGGGTCAACTTCAGGGAAAAACTCGGCACCCAGACCAGCTTTGCTGTAGGTAACCCCAACACCAACAGCCAAAACGACCGCACTCAGCAACACTTTCCACGGATGACGAATGGCAACGGATAACGTTTGATAATAGAGCTTAGTGATACCGGTTGCCTTATCAAAATGGCCATTGTGTAAATCGACCATCTGCTGCTGTGCCGAAGGGGTCAACACTTGCGTATTACCAATAATACTCCCAATAACCGGGACAAATAGTAATGCCATGATCAGTGATGCGGACAACGTTGCTATCAAGGTGAGCGGCAAATATTTCATAAACTCACCAGTAATATCCGGCCAGAAAAGCAAAGGGGCGAACGCTGCTAAAGTGGTTGCTGTCGAGGCCGTAATAGGCCATGACATACGCTTTGCTGCTTGCCGGTAAGCGTCGCTACGCGAGACCCCTTCTTGCATTCTTCGGTCTGCAAACTCGGTCACTACGATGGCACCGTCTACTAACATCCCAACCGCCATGATCAAAGCAAACAACACGACAATGTTAACGGTCAGACCAAATACGGAGAGCACCAACAGACCGGTCAGAAATGATCCTGGAATCGAAACTCCCACTAAAAACGCAGTCCGGACACCTAGAATCGCGATGATGACGATCACCACTAAAATGATGGCCGACAGTACATTATTTTGCAGATCAGTCAGCATCAATTTGACTTCTTCGGATTGATCCCATGTGTATTTGACCAACAAATTGTCAGGCCACTCAGCGCGCTGTTGTCCTTCAGCCATCACCGCCTTCACCAGCTCGACCGTTTCAATGATGTTTTCACCTGCGCGTTTTTTAACATCCAAAACAATAGCAGACTCACCATCCAGGCGCGCAAAGCTTTCTGGATCTCGAAATGACCTGCGCACCGTTGCAACATCGCCAAACGTGATCACCTCTTTACCATTCACTTTGATTGGCAGCTCTAAGACATCTTTTAATGAATCAAACACCGATGGCACTTTAACTGAAAATCGGCCATATCCGGTATCCACAAACCCTGCAGCAACGACTCGGTTATTAAGTGCAATCAAGTTGTAGATGTCGGCCTGATCTAACCCATAACTTTCCATCAAAAGGGGATCAACAACAATCTCGACGATATCTTCTCGATTACCGGCAATATCCACTTCTAATATTTGACGAAAACTTTCAAGCCTGTCTCTGAGAGTCTTAGCAACTTGTATAATCGAGCGTTCAGGTAACGTCCCATATAATACAACCGTTAATACTGGCATCTCAGAAGCAAAAGTAACTTCGTTAACCGTCGGCTCGTCGCTATCTTGAGGCAACTTGGGTTTGGCAAGATCCACGGCCTCTCGGACATCGGCCATGGCTTTCGTCAAGTCAACCCCAACGCTGAACTCTAAGGTGACAGAGGCATGGCCTTCTGATGCGGATGACGTCATCTCCTTCACCCCTTCAATAGACCGCAACTCTTGTTCTATGGGCCGCACTAATAAACGCTCAGCATCAACAGGAGAAATGCCCTGATGACCAACGGAAACGTAAATGATGGGAATGGTGATATCCGGGCTGGACTCCTTAGGAATTGTGACGTAAGTAATAACACCTGAAACCAATAACATAATTAATAATGTCAGCATGGTACGTGACCGTGAAAGCGCAGCATCAATTAATACGTTCATACTGCCTCCTACTACTCATTGGTTTTATCAACAATGACATTGCTATCGGTAGAAGTCCCACTGTTAGCATCCGCACCATTATCAGCATTTGTGTCACTATCAGCATTTGTGTCACTATCCAGAATAGCTTCACTGACCTTAGTCGCTAACACTGGATCACCATCTCGAACAAACCCTTGCCCCAAAACAATGATATCGGCATGATCGCCAAGCCCTGATAGCCATACTCCATCATTTTCTGCTTTAACCAACTGAATTGGAACGAATTTCACGTGCTCGCCCTGTACTGTTTTTACCCCAAGGTTACCCTCTTCATCTAGCGCTAACATTGCGGCGGTGACTTTAATCGCTAACACTTCACTTAAAGGCAATTGGACTTCGGCGCTCACACCTGCGGGAATAACAGCACCGCGGTTGTCAATTTCAATTTCAACTGGGAAGGTATTGGTTGCCGTTGAAGAAACTCGACCTATATAACGTAACTTACCTTGAAGGTGCTGATCATTGATGAACCGTACATCCGCTTTCTGACCCTGCGTGAGAGACTGGACATGTCGCTCACTGACATCTGCTTCAATCACCAAAGTTTCTAGATCTATCAAGGTTGCAATGGAATCACCAATACCAACAAAATCACCTACTTCAACAAAGTGGTGGTCAACGATGCCATCAAATGGAGCTTTAACCAGGGTATTTCTCAAGTCAATTTTTACGGTACTGGCATTTGCTTTGGCTTCAACTAATGCCGCCTGTGCAGTAGCAAATGCAACTTCTCCCTGCAACCCCCGACTTTTGAGCGACTTCGCTGCATTAAATTCTTTTTCTTTAACCAGAAGCATAGCCTGTGCGCGCTGAAGTTGGATATCAAGGTCACGCGGATCGATACGGGCTATCACTTGACCTCGCTTTACCGCTTGGCCCTTTTTGACATCAAGGCTGAGTATTTTACCTGCGATTTCTGCGCCTAATCGCGCCTGACGATTGGGAGCAGTTCGGCCATACAGTTCAATGGTTTTTCGGGTAGGCTGAGCGGCAAAAGTATCATACATGACTTTTGCTACTGGCTTATTTTCTGCTTGAGTGGAAGGTGAGGACGCAGTTTCCCCTGATGATTCGAGTTGACCCATTGTCAACCATGCAATGAGAAGAAGGATAAGAGCGAGAGAGACTAGCCATGGGCGATCGGCAATACGCCGCCCGAGAGAAGTCACAGACATAGGAAAAAGTCCTTTTATTTTTGTTTTCTGCAACTTCCTAACAGAACGTCTTTACGTAATAGACCAACAACTCAATACGCAAAGAACAGGCAATCCATGCGACTGCCTATCATTGTCTCAATTACACGCTAAATGATGCTCCACAACCACATGTGGTTGTTGCGTTCGGGTTATTCACGAAGAAGCGTGCTCCTTCCAGTCCCTCAGTGTAATCGACAATACCGCCAATAAGGTATTGCAGGCTCATCGGATCGACAACCAGTGTGACGCCACTATTTACAATGGTTGTATCTCCGTCATTTACATTTTCATCAAAAGTGAAGCCGTATTGAAAGCCGCTACAGCCTCCACCGGTAATGTATACACGTAATTTCAATTCTGGATTTTCTTCTTCCGCAATCAATGCTTTAACGCGTGATGCTGCGGCATCAGAAAAGGATAATGGTACGTTTACTTCGCTCACGAAGACCTCTCTCACTCGTGTCATGCGTCAAGCCTGGAGCAAGACGTCAAATTTGTACTAACTAGCCACGATTATCTAATACCTGACAAACTCGTTCAAGTATTCGCCGTTGATTCTTTATAACAGATGGCGATATGACTGCGAAAGTACACATAAATTGAGCAAAACGTTTCTAAGTTGATTATAGCTAGGTACAATGCGCTCCACTTGGTCCGAGCAATCAAAAGAGGAAATCCCATGACCAAATCATCAGATCTGTATCAAAAAGCTCAAAAAATCATACCCGGTGGTGTGAATTCTCCAGTTCGTGCATTTAACGGAGTTGGCGGTTCTCCACTGTTTATTGAACGAGCAGACGGTCCATTGATTTTTGATGCCGATGGAAAAGCGTACATTGATTACGTAGGTTCATGGGGCCCAATGATTCTTGGTCACAACCATGCCATAATCAGAGAAGCAGTGATTGAAGCGGCTCAACGTGGCCTTAGCTTTGGCGCACCAACCGAGCTGGAAATCTCTATGGCTGAGTTGGTTTCTGAGCTTGTGCCTTCAATGGAACAAATCCGCATGGTCAGCTCAGGTACAGAAGCAACCATGAGTGTGATTCGTCTTGCGCGTGGTTTTACTGGACGCGATAAAATCATGAAGTTCGAAGGTTGTTACCACGGGCACGCTGATAGCCTTCTTGTCAAAGCAGGCTCCGGCGCACTAACTCTGGGTCAACCAAGTTCTCCAGGCGTACCAGCTGACTTTGCAAAACATACATTAACCGCAACATTTAACGATCTCGATTCTGTTCGCGAGCTGTTTGAAGCAAACAAAGGTGAAATCGCGTGTATCATCGTTGAGCCAGTCGCAGGGAACATGAACTGTATTCCACCGGTAGAAGGCTTCCATGAAGGTCTGCGTGAAATTTGCGATCAAGAAGGTGCCCTTTTGATTTTTGACGAAGTCATGACGGGTTTCCGCGTAGCACTTGGTGGTGCACAAGCCCATTACAATATCAAGCCTGACTTAACGACATTAGGTAAAGTCATTGGTGGTGGTATGCCTGTTGGCGCTTTCGGCGGCCGCAAAGAAGTAATGCAACACGTTGCACCAACGGGACCAGTTTACCAAGCGGGCACGCTCTCTGGTAATCCAGTGGCTATGGCGGCGGGATTTGCGTGTTTAAACTTGCTAAAAGAAGAAGGTAACGAAAAACGCCTCGCATCCAAAACCAAACAACTGGCTGACGGTTTTAAATCTTTAGCTGAAAAGCACGGTATCCCTTTGGTTGTAAACCAAGTAGGCGGTATGTTTGGCTTCTTCTTTACTGAACAAGACAGCGTGACGTGCTACGAAGACGTAACCAAGTGTGATACGGAACGCTTCAAACGCTTCTTCCATCTTATGCTCAAGCACGGCGTTTATCTCGCACCGTCAGCATTTGAAGCCAGCTTTACGTCGCTAGCGCACAGCTCAAAAGAAATTGACGCAACACTAGAAGCGGCGGATCGTTGCTTTGCAACGCTCGCAGCAGAAGCGTAATCGTGGCACTGAGTCAAACGCGATTTGCGCACAAACCGTTTTAGACTCAAACAGATAAGGGCCCTCGTGGTCCTTTTTAATGTCCGTTAGCTCTGTTTCCGACTCACTCTATTACCAACCGACTCTACTGCCAACTCACTCTATTTCCAGTTAATAATCACCAATACCACCAGTAAACTCACCGCGATACCAAACCAAGGCACACGTCTCAATCTGGTGTTACTTTGCTGTTTCTCATCACGATGACAGTTTTTATCACTATTACAGCATCCCATATTAGATCTCCCGATTGATAACCGCCTGATTTGTCGTCATTATAGCAGCGTCATTTACACCTTCCCATTCACCAGTGTCATGACATTGGTAACATTAAGCGTGTAAAATATTATAAAGTTATCCTCTAGAGTCAAAGCGTTAACTAAAGATAACTCAATCATAAATCGCAAACGTCACCCGTAAGTTGGACTTATCGTCATGCCAAACAATGTAAAAATCACGTCGAGTCACCGTGTTTTAATGGTCGCTCTGCTCGCCGCTGCTTTTGCTTGCTATTTATTGGTCGAACCGTATATCAATTCGATCATAATGGCTTTTATCATTTCACTACTGATGTTTCCGTTACATGAGTGGTTTGAGCGGAAAATGCCTAAGCATCGTAACAGCGCTTCGCTGCTGTCTTGTATTGTATTAACCTTTATTATTGTTATCCCCCTTTTATTTGTGTTTGCCGCAATCGTTCAACAAGGTTCAGTATTTTCGCAAAACACCTACAAATGGGTTACGGGTGGTGGTATCCAAGATATTTTCCAACATCCATTAGTTATCAAAGGCTTATCCTTAGTTAATGAGTACTTACCTTTTGATACAATCGAGCCTAAATCCATCGCAGAAAAAATTGCCCAGTTTGCCACATCCTTCGGTTCCAACCTGGTTGCTATCAGCGCCAAAATCTTAGGTGATGCGACGAACTTTTTGATGGATTTCTTCTTGATGTTGTTTGTGCTGTTCTTCCTATTACGTGATCATGACAAAATCATTTTAGCACTGCGTCACATACTGCCTCTGTCACGCAGCCAAGAAGACAAAATATTAGATGAAATAGAACAAGTGTCTAAATCAGCTGTGATGGGCTCATTTTTGACGGCTATCGCACAAGGTCTCGCAGGCGGCATTGGTATGTGGCTTGCAGGGTTCCCTGGCCTATTTTGGGGGACCATGATGGGCTTTGCCTCGTTCATCCCTGTCGTCGGCACAGCACTAATTTGGATTCCAGCGGCGGTGTATTTGTTCTTAACCGGCGATACCACTTGGGCGCTATTCCTAACCGTGTGGAGTGTGGTCGTGGTTGGTTCGATCGACAACTTGTTACGCCCTCTTCTTATGCAAGGCAGCTCTGGAATGAACACTTTAATGATTTTCTTCTCACTGTTAGGCGGTTTGCATCTATTTGGTTTGATCGGCTTGATTTATGGTCCACTGATATTTGCGATTACGTTAGTCCTATTTAAGATCTATGAAGAAGAGTTTAAAGACTTTCTTAGCCAACAAGACAACAGCTAATTTGGTGAGTGGCGATTAGTTTTCAGCCACGTAGACTCAAAGTGTTGCATTCAGCATCTCAAGGTCACATGAGCATAGACTCGTTATTCACTTCAAGCTTGGGTCAGATTATGCGAAAATCCGACCCTAGTTATTTCTGATGAACCAAATTTATGTCCGCTTACATTGCCCCAAGCCAAATCGCTCAGCGTCAGTTAGAGTACTTCAACGGAAAGCACGTTTTAGTGGCAGGTGAAGTAGAAGATCTCTTCCCCCTGGAACTAACCGCGCACTGCAAGGCGGTTGAAGTTTTCACTTCTAACTACAGCTACTACCGTCAAATTTGTCGTTCAGACAAAGTCAAAAGTTACTTTGGTTCTGAATTTAGTGCCGAAACACAAGCAGATATGCTGCTGCTTTACTGGCCAAAAGCGAAAGCCGAAGCTGAATATCTGCTGACTATGCTTATGGCTAAACTAGGCAAAAATACCGAACTTGTCGTAGTTGGAGAAAACCGCTCTGGCGTAAAGAGCATTGAAAAAATGTTTGAGCAATACGGTCCTGTGAATAAATACGACTCCGCTCGTCGCTGTTCATTTTACTGGGGTCAATGCATCAATGAGCCACAGCCATTTAAACAAATGGACTGGTTTAAATCTTATGATGTTGCTTTAGGTGAACACTCACTCACTGTTGTGAGCTTACCGGGCGTGTTCAGTCATGGTGAATTTGATTTAGGCAGTCAATTATTGCTGGAAACACTACCGCCTTTGTCAGGCAAAGTACTCGACTTTGGTTGTGGAGCTGGTGTTTTAGGCGCATTCATGGCCCAAGCACATCCAGAGATAGACATCGAAATGTGCGACATCAACGCCTACGCGATTACCTCCAGTCAAGCAACACTGGAAGCAAATGGCCTTAAGGGGCGTGTGTTTGCATCCGACATTTATTCCGATACAGCCAATGATTACCGTTTTATTATCAGTAACCCTCCGTTCCATAGCGGACTAGAGACGAACTATAGTGCAGCAGAAACTTTACTGGGTGATGCACCAAACCACCTATCCGCAACGGGTGAGTTGATCATTGTAGCAAACAGTTTCTTAAAATATCCGCCGATTATTGAGCGAGCTTTCAATAACTGCGAGACTCTCAATAAAACCAATAAGTTCTCCATTTATCACGCTAAAAAAAGTTAGATACTCATTGCGCAGAATGACGTTATTCTGCGCAATCCTGTGCCATAACTGAGCATTTACAATAAAATTTGCGTGACTCTGCACGGTTTACAGCCAACTTTCTTGTCAAAGAAAAAAAACTCGTTAATTTTGTCATTTAACACCCTATCCGTTTTTGACGAGTATCCCGGTAGCGGCAATCACATTGACCTACCCCCTTTATGAGTTGTAGCCATATCCATGTTTAAATTCTACAAAAAGCAGAAGTTTAAGCGCCTTCAAAGTACGTTAATGACTGCGTTTCTTGTACTGAGTATCACCCCTCTTACGATCACTGCAATTTTTTTCCTCCAATCCCATAGTAAAGATCTGCAAGAACAAAGTACCTCTCATTTGTTATCCGTGCGAGACACGAAGAAACAACAGATCATCAACTATTTTGAGGCGAGAGAAACCGAAGTCATGGGATTTGTGCGTTCGGAATTGGCTTACGCCAGTGGAGGACGATTTTACGGCTTAGTCAATGCATTCAGCCGCTTAGGCAATGATATTCAAGAGGCACGCACCAACGCTCAGCAACGTTACATCAAAGGTAGCGGTGATCAGATTAAGACTTCGATATTGCGTGAATCGTCGAATTACGTAGGCAGTGAGCGTTATCGCCTCCTCCATAAACGTTACCATTGGGCCTACTTAGAATTACTTAAACGCTCTGACTTTAACGATATACTTTTAGTTGATATTAACGGTAACGTCACTTACTCCATTAACAAAGATGACAACTATGGTACTAATCTGCTTACGGGGATCTATAAAGATTCTGCCCTTGGGAAAACCTTCAAACGATTAGCCCATGATGTGAATGAGCGCCGCAAAGTTAATGAAGATTATACTCCCATCATCGTCTCAGACTTCGAACTGGAAAATGGCAGACAAGTTGCCTGGCTAGGCGCTCCCATCGTTCAGCAAGGATATCTACATAGCTATGCCATGTTCCGCCTGCCAAATAATGGCATCACTAAGTTGATAGCGGGTAAGAGTCAAGAGTCCTCAGTCAATACGCTACTGGTTGGCAGTGACAAGCGGCCTAGAACCATCAACACAAAACTCGATGACATTCGGAACAGTGTGGAAGTCGTTGACAAAGCGCTTGCGGGAGAAACAAGTGTCGGTACCTACACTAATGCTCTCAATGAAACAATCATCGCGGCTTACACATCAATAAAGACACGGGGCGTGCACTGGGCATTAGTTGTTCAACTTCCAGAAAAAGAAGCTTTCTCTCGTATTCACCAACTTGAAAAGTTGTTTATTATCGCCATGATCATCGCGATTGTACTGGTGGTGATCGCTTCACATTATCTGTCTAATTTTATCACCTCACCACTGCTTAAGCTCACTTGGGCTGCAGAGAAAGTATCAGCGGGTGATCTCGACGAAACAACATTTAACACCAAGAGGAAGGATGAAATCGGGCGCCTTGCTATTAGCTTTGAGCGCATGCAACGTTCCATCAGAGAAAAAATTCAGACCATAAAACAACAAAATAAAGAGCTGGAAAGCAACATTCAGTTAATTCAAAAACAAAATGATGAATTACAACTTGCCGATAAATTAAAAGATGAATTCTTAGCAACCACATCGCATGAGCTTCGCACGCCTTTACATGGTATGGTCGGCATTGCTGAAACCTTAGTATCGGGTGCAAATGGCGCCATTCCAGCGAGTCAAAAGTATCAGCTTGATATCATCATCAAAAGTGGTCAACGTCTTGCGAATCTCGTTGATGACCTTTTGGATTACCATAAAATGCGCTATGGCAGTATGGATATTCATAAGTCAGCCGTCAGTCTGGCTAGCGCAACCAGACTGGTTCTAGAACTATCAAGCCACCTGCTTGGAAACAAAACTATCCGTATTATTAATCAGGTTCCTGCTGATTTGAGTGCGGTGTCTGCGGATCCACAGCGTCTCGAACAAGTGCTATATAACTTAATCGGAAACGCGATTAAATACACCAGCGAAGGCAAAATTGTTATTTCTGCTAGCGTTGTTGACGATCACGTACGCGTTCAAGTCGTCGACACAGGACAAGGTATCCCATCCGAGCACCTAGAACACATATTCGAGCCGCTCATTCAAGCAGGACAAGATGAAAGCCGTTACCGCCAGGGCGCTGGTTTGGGGCTATCAATCAGCCGCCAACTCATTGAACTAATGGGAGGCTCACTATACGTTAGCAGTCAACCAATGGTCGGCACGACGTTTAGTTTCACCCTGCCACTTGCCAGTGAAGAAGAGATTGAAGCGACTCAATCCATGGCAGCGCATGGGCATTTCCAAATACCAGAAATCAACCTCGACAGCACGGATGACCTCTCATTACCCGAAAACCCTGATGGCCCTTTACTCTATGTTGCTGACGATGAACCCGTAAACTTACGTGTACTCGAGAGCTTCCTACGATTAGAAGGGTATCGAGTGCGCACCATTGCTGATGGCCCTGATACTCTAGCTTTGATTGAGCAAGAAAAGCCCGAACTGTTGCTCCTCGATATCATGATGCCAGGGATGAGCGGCTATCAGGTGTGCAGTGAATTGCGTCAAACTTATGATCATGCCGAACTGCCGATCATAATGCTGACGGCTTTAAATCAAACAGAAGACCGCATTAAAGGCTTTGAAGCAGGCGCGAATGACTATTTGTCTAAACCATTTAACAAGCAAGAGTTAGCTGCCCGAATTCAAGCACATTTAACCGCTAGCAAAGCAGAAATGCGCCACATAGAAAACCAATTACTGGAATCTCAGTTACGCCAACGTGCAGAAATCGAAGCCAGCTTACTCGAAACGCAAGGGCGCTTACTTGAACAGCTTGAATCTGCACCAGAAGCCATCATTTGCTTACGTGAAGACCAACGTGTTCGCTTTGCTAATGAAGCGGCATGCAAACTATTTAAACGCAGTTTGGAGCAACTCAAACGCTCTTCTGCCGACGAACTTATTGCCCCCAAATTCCTTACCGTCAAGCAACCCCATTACTGTGGAAAAATTGATATTTATATTGAGGATATCAGACAAAACATCGACGCCGATATTCTAAAAATGCCCGAGGGTTCAGGTCTCGACATTATGTATATTTTTAATGTCGGCGGTGGAGCCAATGCTGCGCGAATTCATAACTTGGAAACCGCAGTCGAAGTGTTATCGAGCTATGCCTTTGATGGTGATAAAGAGCAATTGCAAAAATTGAAAGAGTTGGGCGGAGAGTTCACGCGTCTAGCTGATAAAGCGCTGGGAAATAAAAAAGACAAACACGAACTACTTCGTGAGGTACTCGTAGATGTTATGACCCATGCGCTTGACTATTGGGAGTCTGTAACCGGTGAAAGTAAGTTTGCTTTTGCTGAACAAAGTGGACTATGGCGTGTTTACCTTGACCGTAGTACTTTGCAAACCCGAACACTCGATAAGTACATGCGAATAGAAACACTGCCAAAAACCCCACGCTGGCGAACAGTGTTAAGCTCCATTGAATTTATTCTAGAGCACTGCAAAGAGCACAGCCCGGAACGTGCTTACATAGAAGCGCAACGTGACAAACTTCAGCGCCTACTCACCAGTTGATAGTTTACTCGGTATAAAGATACGGCCCCATTTGCCACATGCTGCAATGGGGCTTTTTCTTGGCCACGACCAAGTGTTTACTTCTCTAATGCCAACATGCACAACGTTTTATAATCAAGTAACTTCAAGGTGCTTGTTCAGTGAGGATTTATTCGCTCTTAGGCAAGGCACTGGTTTAATGCCAATCGTAGTAAATCACTGGTCATTATAGCTTGTTAAAGTACTCGATAACTTCGTTGCCTTTCTCGTTTATAAAGTAGGTTGATTGTAGAATAACGACTTATCGAAAAATAGCGCCTTGTTCTCAAGCATTTTTCCTACGCTATTTCTGATCACTTATTTACTGTGCTTGGTATAAATACAGCGTTATTTATACGTAAAAAGTTACTTCTACGAAAAAGCAGTCACTCTGCTCGCGGCAATCGCGCTATAAGGAGCGCGACACCAAGAGCATGAGCTCAGAGTACAAGTAAAAAGCCACACATTAACGCTTTGTCTTGCTTAATGTATTACACATCATCCAAATCCAGACGTTCATTGAGCGGGATAATCTTCTATATAGTCGTCGCTAAACACAACCACAGCACTTAGTTCACAAACTAAAAAAAGGTCATTTTTTCTTTGTAAGCCGAGCGTTTTAAGCCGCTATTTTTACGATAAATTAAAAATCCAACCAACAATTGACAAAGATTGCGAAGTCAATCACAACAGAACGGCAGATTAAATTTCACCAAGTTAATTAACACAAAAAAGTCATGTGAGCCAGATCTCTTAAGTAAAACAAAATAAGAAATCCCTTTAAAACAAAGAGGAAAGGAGTAAGCGAACACTAACAAACATAATGTGGATAGATATAAACTGCGACACATATCTATGTTAATTCAGTCCGCAAAATTGATAAAAAAATAAACAAAATGACGTTTATGACGAGAGTTAAGTTTGTTTTAACGTTTTTGACGGGAAACCTGTTTGATTATTTTCGGCTTAAGGTGTTTTCTTACTCCTGCCTAAGGTCTACAGGCCACTCTTAACGGGACTCAACACAAACGCAGAGAATCCAATATTGAGAGGTAGGCCTTGGGGAGTGTTTATCAATTGATGACATTCAATTCCATTAAGTGAAATGAAAGCAAATAGTAAGGAACAGCTATGCTTGCCAATATTAAAAAAACAGCACTAGCAACAGCAATTATTGCAACGGCTACTACCGGTTTTGCATCGGTAGCTACTGCGGCTGAACGCAGTGAACTGACTATCCACCCGAAAGAGTTTACAACTTTTGTTCGTAACTTTAACCCTTTCCTAGGTGCAACTAACCTACATACAACAACAGACTTCATCTATGAACCACTTGTTGTTTTCAACGAAATGCACGGTAACACTCCGGTATTCCGTTTAGCTGAAAACTTCAAAATGGCTGATGACCTAATGAGCGTTACTTTCGATATTCGTAAGGGCGTAAAATGGTCTGACGGCGAACCATTTACTGCCGATGACGTTGTCTACTCTTTTAACCTTGTGAAAGAGAAACCTGAACTAGACCAATCAGGTATCAACTCTTGGGTAACAGGCGTAGAGAAAGTTAACGACTACCAAGTTAAATTCAATCTAAGTGAAGCAAACTCAAACGTTCCTTACGAAATTGCTAAAGTACCAGTGGTACCTAAGCACGTATGGAGTAAAGTGAAAGATCCAGCATCATTTACTAACGAGAATCCTGTTGGTAGTGGTCCTTTTACCGAAATCGATACTTTCACACCACAACTTTACATCCAGTGTGAAAACCCAAATTACTGGGATGCAGACAACTTAGATGTTGACTGTCTGCGAGTGCCACAAATCGCAAACAACGACCAGTTCCTTGGTAAGATTGTGAATGGTGAGATGGACTGGACGTCTTCATTTGTTCCGGATATTGACCGCACTTACGCAGCAGCAAGCCCTAATCACCATTACTGGTATCCACCAGCAGGTACTCAAGCATTTGTTGTTAACTTCAAAAACCCAGATGCAGCTAAAAAAGAAGCACTGACTAACGTAGATTTCCGTCGTGCTTTCTCTATGGCACTTGACCGTCAGACGATCATCGACATTGCGTTCTACGGTGGTGGTACAGTGAATGACTTCGCTTCAGGTCTAGGCTATGCGTTTGAGTCTTGGTCTGATGAAGCCATTCATAACAAATACAAAGGTTACAATACCTACAATGTAGAAGGTGCCAAAAAGCTACTTGATAAGGCTGGCTTCAAAGATGTCAACAACGATGGCTTTGTCGATACGCCATCAGGTAAGTCTTTCGAGCTTCTTATCCAATCTCCAAATGGTTGGACTGACTTCAACAACACGGTGCAGCTAGCCGTTGAGCAGTTAGCAGAAGTAGGTATCAAAGCCCGTGCACGTACACCTGACTTCTCTGTTTACAACCAAGCAATGCTAGAAGGTACCTACGACGTTGCTTACACCAACTACTTCCACGGTGCAGATCCACACTTGTACTGGGATAGTGGCTACAACTCGAAGCTACAGTCTGGTGACGGTATGCCTCGATTCGCGATGCACTTCTACAAAAATGAGAAGCTAGATAATCTACTGAATAGCTTCTACAAAACGGCGGATAAACAAGAGCAGCTACAAATCGCTCATGGCATCCAAAAAATCATCGCGGAAAACCAAGTTACTATTCCTGTACTGTCTGGCGCATACATGTACCAATACAATACAACTCGCTTCACTGGTTGGTGGAACGAAGAAAATCCTAAGGGTCGTCCAAACATTTGGGCTGGTATCCCAGAGCGTCTACTACACGTATTGGATCTAAAACCAGTTAAATAAGTAGAAGTTCATTTCTAGCGGCATACTCCCGTATGCCGCCTATAAAAATCCCCTTATCACGAAAGCAAAAAATGGCGCTCGTCGTCAGGGGATTTTTCGCTCTAAATTTCGCTGGGAGCGACCTGAAACCAGAAACAGGAAAAAATCTGGGTGAGTAAGGTGTGAGTTATGGGTTATTTTTTAAGACGTTTGTCGTTCTATCTTGTCGCGCTCTTAGTTGCAGCGACGTTAAACTTTATTATTCCGCGAGCAATGCCAGGTGACCCCGTTACCATGATGTTTGCTAACGCAACAGTGCAAGTAACACCAGAACGAATTGCAGCTATGAAAGAGCTGTTAGGTTTCGTTGATGGTCCAATTTACATCCAGTATCTGTCCTACATTAAAAACATTCTAAGCTGGGAGTTAGGTACATCGATTCAGTTCTACCCGCTGTCAGTGAACACTTTGCTTGGTAACGCATTTGGATGGTCTCTATTCTTAGCAGGTACTGCTGTTGTCCTTTCCTTCTCTATCGCTTCTGTTCTTGGCATTTTTGCCGCATGGAAGCGCGGGAGTAAATACGATGCTTTCGTAACACCGGGCACACTGATCATTCAAGCGATTCCACAAATGGTTATCGCAATGCTAGCGCTATTTACTTTTGCGATAGGTTTGAAATGGTTCCCATCTGGCTATGCTTATACGCCAGGTGTCATCCCCGATTGGACAAGCTGGGAGTTCATCAAGAACGTTGGTTACCATGCAATATTACCTCTTTTCTGTGCAACCATCGTTCAGATTGGCGGCTTCCTAGTAAACATGCGTAACAACATGATCAACCTGTTGGCTGAAGATTACATCACGATGGCAAAAGGGAAAGGGTTGAGTGAAAACCGCGTGGTGTTCAACTACGCAGCTCGTAACGCCCTACTCCCAAGTGTTACCGCACTGTCGATGTCTTTGGGTATGGCCATTGGCGGTCAGCTTATTATCGAGATGATTTTCAACTACCCAGGATTGGGAACTGTGTTACTAAACGCAATTCACTCCCGAGATTACCAAGTACTTCAAGGTCAGCTAATTATCATGACGATGTTCATGCTGTGCTTCAACTTAATGGCTGACATGCTGTACATGATTCTAGACCCTCGCCTACGTAAGGGAGGCAAATAATCATGAAACAACTATTTAAACTTATTTTAGGTAACGCTTTTGCGCGTATAGGCCTTGGCATTGTTAGCATCTTTATCTTTGTCGCTATCGCTGCCCCTCTTCTCACTCAACATGCACCAGACAAACGTACAGGTAACCCACACGAGTACCCTGGTTTTGTCGTGAAACAAGCGCAAGCCAATCCAGATGGTTGGGTAGCAAAAAACCTCGCTGACGATCGCCGTACTCTTCTGATGTCGAAAGATGGCGACCATGTATTGGGGACGAGCCGCATGGGACGTGATATCTGGTCTCAGGTTGCTTATGGAGCGCGCGTCTCACTCGGTGTCGGCTTTGGTGCCGGTATCATTGTCTGTTTTCTTGCGACAGTCATAGGTATCTCTGCGGGTTACTTTGGCGGCAAAGTGGATGACGTGTTGAGTGCAGCAATGAACATCATGCTGGTTATCCCTCAGTATCCACTACTGTTCGTACTCGCGGCCTTTATTGGTGAGGCTGGACCACTGACGATTGCTCTAATTATTGCTGGAACTTCCTGGGCATGGGGCGCACGTGTTGTTCGCTCACAAACCATGGCACTGCGTGAAAAAGAGTTTGTAAAAGCAGCTGAAGTACTGGGTGAATCTTCATTCCGCATCATCTTCGTTGAGATTTTACCAAACCTAATTCCAATCGTAGGTGCAAGCTTCATCGGCTCGGTCATGCTCGCCATCAACACGGAAGCGGTGATTTCATTCTTAGGTTTAGGCGACGCCAACACCATCAGCTGGGGCATCATGCTGTACAACGTTCAAACCTCTTCAGCCATGCTTATCGGCGCATGGTGGGAAGTATTAGCACCTTGTATCGCACTAACGCTTTTGGTAACGGGTCTTGCGCTGCTTAACTTCGCCGTTGACGAAATAGCTAACCCACAACTTCGTTCACACAAAGGAATGAAGCGCTGGAAAAAGCTAGCAAAAAAAGACAAGAAAGAACGTGAGCCTGAATTGGCACCACAAAATGCACTATGGAGCGGAGATAAATAATCATGACTGCACCACTAATTTCTATCCGTAACCTATGCGTGGATTACATTACCGATGCGGGTGACGTCCGTGCCTGTAATAACGTTAGCTTCGACATTGCGCCAGGTGAAGTCTTTGGTCTAGCTGGTGAATCTGGCTGTGGTAAATCAACCGTCGCGTTCTCGCTAATGCGTCTGCATAAGCCGCCCGCATTCATTACTGGTGGCGAAGTGATCTTTAATGGTGAAAATATTCTAAAGTACAGCGATCAACGCATGCAGTCATTTCGCTGGAGTGAAATGTCCATGGTGTTCCAAAGTGCGATGAACGCGCTTAACCCTGTACTCACTATGGAAGAACAGTTTTGCGATGTCATCATGCGTCATACCAACATGACTCGCGCACAAGCCAAAACTCGTGCTGAGGGCTTGTTGGAGATTGTTGATATTCACCCTAGTCGTCTCAACGATTATCCGCACCAGTTTTCTGGTGGCATGCGCCAACGACTGGTCATTGCCATCGCGTTGGCTCTCAATCCAAAAATGATCATCATGGATGAACCGACTACTGCACTCGACGTTGTCGTTCAGCGTGAAATTCTCCAAAAGATTTATGCACTTAAGGAAGAGTTTGGCTTCTCTATTTTGTTTATCACTCACGATTTGTCTTTGATGGTTGAGTTCTCGGACCGCATCGGGATTATGTATTCGGGTGAACTGATTGAAGTCGCGCCTTCTAAACAAATTTTGGAAAGTCCTTATCACCCATACACCAAAGGGTTGGGCAGCTCTTTCCCTCCACTGACTGGTCCAAAAACGAAGCTAACTGGCATTCCAGGTAACCCATTGAACTTGCTTGAGATTCCACAAGGTTGTCGCTTCCAAGCTCGCTGTGATCGAGTCCACGAAGCTTGTACAAAAGTGCCAACCCAGTTACGTCAAATTGAACCAGGCCGTTTTTCAAATTGCCATTTGTACGGCGAACCCATTGCTCAAGCCAAGGTTTAACGACCCGAGATTAAGCTAGCGAAGAACAAAATTTTACTGGAGAGAATTATGAGCAAACAACTCGGTGAGCTGCTAATTGAGGGTAAGAATGTCGTTAAAGACTTCCCACTAAACAGTAACTCTATCAAGCAGTCCAAGATGCGTGCTATCAATGACGTATCATTCAAAATGTATAAAAGTCGTGGTTTATCAGTGGTTGGTGAGTCTGGCTCAGGTAAATCTACTACTGCAAAAATGATTGCGAAAATGTATGCGCCTAGCGATGGCATCATTGAATACAAAGGACGAGATATTCAGGAAATCTCTTCGAGAAAAGACTTAATGTCTTATCGCGAAGGCGTGCAAATGGTTTGGCAAGATCCGTTTGGCTCCCTGAACCCAACACACAATATCTTTCATCATATTGCACGTCCGCTACTGATTCATAAAAAAGTGTCACCCGGCAACAAGAAAGAACTTGAAGAGCGCGTATACGAGCTGCTGGAACAAGTCGGTTTGATCCCGCCAAAAGAGACCGCGCAAAAATTCCCTCACCAACTTTCTGGTGGACAGCGTCAACGAGTCAACTTAGCACGCAATATTGCAGTCGGAGCAGAGGTCGTCTTAGCTGATGAACCCACTTCAATGCTAGACGTCTCTATTCGTGCTGGTGTTCTTAACCTCATGGAAGAGATGAAGTTCGAAAAACAGATGTCGCTACTTTACATCACCCACGATATCGCCACCGCTCGCTATATCGCTGAAGATCTCGCCGTTATGTACGTTGGACACATGGTTGAATGGGGAGATACCGAAGAGATCATCCATGACCCTCAACATCCGTACACTCAGTTATTGGTGTCTGCGGTTCCCGATCCATCAAAATCGATTCACGAAAAACTGAAGGGGAACAAAGGCGAAATTCCTCTTTGGACACCAGACTCTGTTGGGTGTCCATTTGCAGGACGATGTGTACACGCCACTGACAAATGTCGAGAGCAACTACCTGACGTTACCCAGCTATCAGAAAACCACTTCGTCCGTTGTTACTTATTTGAACAATAACCCTTGTGACTATCAGGGTATAACTAGGGTCAGTTTTCTACTGGCCCAACCCAAACTTTGTTATTTCGCGGAGACATTGAATGCTGCTACTCACTAACCACATTGGTTATGAACGCCTTGGCCAAAAAAAAGCAATAATCCAGACACAGCAGCCATCATTAACTGCCGTTACAGCTTCGTTGATCAGCGCAGAAAGCCAGCAAACGGTCGCAACATTGGCAGTTGAAAAAAGCGGAAGCGTTGCGCGTTGGCATCATGGTGATTTTTATCTCATCGATTTTTCTTCATTTACAACACCCGGCTATTATTACATCCAATGTAGCAATAGCCGCTCATCTTGTTTTGAAATTGGCGACAACCTTCTCCTCGAACGCACACTGTCTGATGTGATCCATTATTTCAAATCACAACGTTGCAGTGGAGTATTCGATCACGCTGATCGTCATGCACCTATTTTGAATTCAGACAAAACTGTCGACGTCCATGGTGGTTGGTATGACGCGTCAGGGGATGTCAGTAAGTACCTTAGTCACCTTTCTTACGCCAATTACCTTAATCCGCAACAAATTCCGATGGTCGTCTGGAATATGCTGAAAGGATTATCTCTGTTTGAAAACAGTGATGCTATCGCGCAATTCACTCGCACCCGCCTGACTGACGAAGCTTTGTTCGGAGCAGACTTTCTCGTTCGCATGCAAAACGACAAAGGCTATTTCTACATGACCGTTTTTGACAAGTGGAGCAAGGACACAGCACAACGAGAGATTTGTACTTACGAAACCCAACTTGGCCACAAATTCGATGATTATCAGGCAGGTTTTAGACAAGGAGGCGGCGTGGCAATTGCTGCACTTGCTGCGGCATCGCGTTTACATTCACACGGTGAGTTCGACCAACAAACCTACCTTAATGCCGCACAAAACGGGTATTGGCACCTAAAAGAGCACAATATCCAATACCTTAATGATAGTGAAGAAAACATCATTGATGAATATTGCGCCCTACTCGCCAGTATTGAACTGTTTAAAGCGACGACAGAAGCTCGCTACTTGAACGAAAGCCGTTTGTGGGCAAAACGATTAATCGCCCGTCAAATGAGCGATGAACATGTCCAACATTATTGGACAGCAAATTGCGATGGCAGTCGCCCATATTTTCACGCGGCAGAAGCAGGACTTCCGGTTATCGCCTTGTGTGAATATTTAGGTATAGAACAAGATCGAGAACTCGCGGAGTCGGTAAAACAAGTCATCAACCAGGCATGTGATTTCGAGCTGACTATCACGAACAAAGTCAACAATCCATTTGGCTACCCGCGTCAGTATGTCAAAGGATTACAAGAAGCAAAACGTGATGCCTTCTTCGTCGCCCACGACAATGAATCAGGTTATTGGTGGCAAGGCGAAAATGCTCGCCTAGCATCATTAGCTACCATGGCTCACCTTGCACTTCCATACATTGATTCGTCAACTCAACAGCAAAAACTAACGCACTTTGCGCAAGATGCTCTGAACTGGATCGTCGGATTAAACCCTTACGATATGTGCATGCTGGACGGACATGGCCGAAACAACCCCGATTACCTTCCTCAATTTGGGTTTTATAACGCTAAGGGTGGGATTTGTAATGGCATCACAGGTGGTTTTGAAGACGAGGAAGACACCGCCTTTAATCCACCAGCACAAAAAGAAGACATGTTGCAAAACTGGCGCTGGGGAGAGCAATGGATTCCCCACGGTGCTTGGTATCTTCTCGCGATCATGACTCAGGCTCAACGCTTTTCTCAGTCTACATTTTTTCAAGACATTAAGGAGCACACATCATGACCACCTATTTTGTCGGAATTGATGGTGGCGGAACCTCTTGCCGGGCTCGTATAAAGGACTCAAAAGGACATTGCCTTGGCGAAGCCAAAAGCGGCAGTGCCAATATTATGCTAGGCGCAGAAATCGCGATGGCATCAATTTTAGAGTCTATCGCCTTAGCCGCAGCGCAAACCGGGTTAACAGAGTCAAGCTACGCGTCTATGCATGTTGGTCTCGCGTTAGCCGGGGCTGAACACAAAGCGTCATGGCAAGCTTTCATGTCATTACCCCATCCTTTTGCCAGTATGACACTCAATACAGATGCTTATGGTGCATGTGTTGGTGCACATAATGGTCAAGATGGCGCCATCATGATTGCGGGAACGGGCTCCTGCGGTATCTACCTCAAAGGGTTAGAACAGCATGTGGTTGGTGGGCGAGAGTTTCCGATTTCAGACCAAGGAGGTGGAGCTGTGATGGGCTTGCGTTTAATTCAGCAGGTTCTCTTAGCAGAAGATGGCATTCGAGACAAAACGCCGCTTTCACAACACATCATGACGCATTTCTCCAACGAAATTGACAACATTGTCGCGTGGTCTAAGAAAGCGCTCCCTCGAGACTACGGACAGTTTTCGCCGGCAATATTTCAGTATGCAGAGCAAGGCGATGTGCTCGCGATTGAAATGCTAAAACAAACCGCCGCTGACATAGAAATGCTTCTTATGGCACTCAACAAGCACGGCGCTACTCGCATTTGTTTAATGGGCAGTATCGCTGAACGAATGAAAAACTGGTTATCACCACCAGTTCAACAATGGATCGTAGAACCTCAGTTTGATGCGATTGAAGGGGCAATTATGTTCGCAGGTAAAGCGGAACATAACCTTTACTCGGTAAACCGTGGCTAGGAGTAAAGATGGAATATCGCGTTGACTTAGTCGTCTTATCAGAACAGAAACAAAATTGCAGATTTGGTCTCACTTTTCATAATTTGAGTGACCAGAATTTGTCTGACTGGCATTTAACTTTCGCTTTTGACCGCTACATTTTACCAAACAGTGTATCAAGTGGTTACATTAAGCAAATAGGCAGTTACTGCGTGCTTAAGCCAGAGTCGATGGTTTTAGCCGCAAATCAACACTTTTATTGTGAGTTCAGTATTGGTTCAAACCCATTTCGTTATTACTCAGATGGGTTCAACGAAGCGTTAGTGGACTTTATGATTGATGGCAAACTGCAACGAGCAGAGGTTGACGTAACGCCAATTGTGTTAGCCTCTCCGTACAAAGAACGCAGTAGTGTGCCGCCAAGCCAAGCTCACTCACAGCCTTTGGTACCAAAGCCGAACCATATTGAAGTAGCAGAGCACACTTTTACGCTGGGTAAGCATGTTGGTATTTCAGCACACTCCAACTTAGCTAGCTCAGCACAAGCTTGGTTGACCGAAGAGTTGCAGAGAATATATCAACTCGATCTGACCACTTCGAGCAATAGTCAGATACTCTTTCAAGCCAACCCAACACTAGATGACGCTGCTTATAGGCTCAAAGTATCGCAAGAGTCCATCAAAGTTGAAGCCGGATCGTCATCGGGATTTATTCATGCGAGCGCAACTTTATTGCAATTGATAAAACCAGGAGAACAACCCGATTCTTTCGATGTAGCTTGTTGTGCGATAGAAGATCGACCTCGCTTTCACTATCGTGGAATGATGCTCGATTGTGCCCGACATTTCCATTCCGTCGATCAGGTGAAACAATTGATCAATCACCTCGCTCACTACAAATTCAATACCTTTCATTGGCACTTAACCGATGATGAAGGTTGGCGAGTTGAAATTAAGGCCTTCCCTGAGTTAACGAATATTGGTGCTTGGCGTGGTTTAGATGAGGTAATAGAACCTCAGTACACGAATCTCTCGAAACGGTATGGGGGTTTCTACACACAAGAGCAAATCAAAGATGTCGTCGCGTTTGCCGCTCAGCGAGGCATTACGGTCATACCTGAAATTGATATCCCTGGACACTGCCGAGCCGCCATTAAATCCCTACCACATCTGTTGGTTGAAGAATCTGATACCACAGAGTATCGCAGCATCCAGCATTACAACGATAACGTCCTCAATCCTGCACTACCAGGCAGCTATGAGTTTATCGATAAAGTGTTGGAAGAAGTGGCTGAACTTTTCCCTGCACCTTATCTACATATTGGTGCAGACGAAGTTCCACACGGCGTTTGGTCCAAAAGCCCTGCATGCCAAGATTTGATGCAACAACTTGGTTATCACGATTACAAAGAGTTGCAAGGTCACTTTTTACGCCACGCGGAAGACAAACTACGCAAACTTGGAAAACGGATGTTGGGTTGGGAAGAAGCACAACACGGTGACAAAGTGAGTAAAGATACGGTGATTTATTCTTGGCTCAGTGAGGAAGCGGCATTGAACTGTGCTCGTCAAGGCTTCGATGTCGTACTTCAGCCAGCGCAAAGCACTTACTTAGATATGACACAAGATTACGCCCCAGAAGAACCTGGAGTGGACTGGACCAACCCTATTTCGTTAGAGACAGCTTACAACTACGAGCCATTAGCGGAAGTTCCGGATGATGACCCAATCAGAAAACGTATTTGGGGGATTCAGACGGCATTATGGAGCGAAATCATCAATAACCAATCACGTATGGAATACATGGTATTCCCGCGTCTTACTGCTATGGCAGAGGCATGTTGGACGGATAAAAACAACCGAGACTGGACCGACTATTTATCGCGTTTGAAAGGCCACCTCCCTCTACTGGATTTACAGGGTGTGAACTACCGTCAACCGTGGAAGTAACCCAAACCAATGCTTCACTTTTTTAGAGATTAATCTTTTAGCTGTCTACGCAGCTTTGTAAAAAGGAAATACACAATGAAATACGGCTATTTCGATAATGAGAATCGTGAATACGTCATCACTCGTCCTGACGTTCCAGCACCTTGGACTAATTACTTGGGTACAGAGAAGTTCTGTACTGTTATCTCTCACAATGCTGGCGGTTACTCATTCTATAACTCTCCAGAATACAATCGTGTGACTAAGTTCCGCCCTAACGCGACGTTCGATCGTCCAGGGCATTACGTGTATCTGCGCGATGACGAGACGGGTGATTACTGGTCAATTTCATGGCAACCAGTGGCGAAAAGCCTAGATGAAGCGAGTTACGAAGTTCGTCATGGCTTGTCTTACTCTAAATTTAAGTGTGAATACAACGGTATTACCGCGACGAAAACCCTATTCGTTCCAAAAGGCGAAGATGCAGAAGTTTGGGACGTCGTGATAAAAAACACCTCTAATAAGCCACGTACCATCAGCGCATTTTCTTTTGTTGAGTTTTCGTTTAGCCATATTCAATCAGACAACCAAAACCACCAAATGTCGCTATACTCAGCGGGCACTGCGTACAACGATGGCGTGATTGAATACGATCTTTACTACAACACCAACGACTTTGAAGGTTTCTACTACCTAGCATCGACGTTCGACCCTGATTCATACGACGGTCAACGCGATAGCTTCCTCGGTCTTTATCGTGACGAAGCCAACCCACTGGCAGTAGAGCAAGGACAGTGCTTCAACACAGCACAAACTTGCTACAACCATTGCGGTTCGCTGCATAAGCAGTTCACCATCCAGCCGGGTGAAGAAGTCCGTTTTGCTTATATCCTAGGTATCGGTAAAGGTAATGGCGAGCGTCTGCGCACGAAGTACCAAAACCTTGCTGAAGTGGACAACGCATTTGCAGGCATCAAAGCTCACTGGGATGAGCGCTGTGCGAAGTTCCAAGTGAAGTCGCCAAATGAAGGGCTGGATACCATGATCAACACTTGGACGCTTTATCAAGCAGAAACTTGTGTGGTCTGGTCTCGCTTTGCCTCCTTTATTGAAGTTGGGGGACGTACGGGTCTTGGCTACCGTGATACCGCGCAAGATGCGATTTCAGTCCCTCATGCTAACCCATCCATGACGCGTAAACGTTTGGTTGATCTCCTCCGTGGCCAAGTAAAAGCGGGGTACGGTTTGCACTTGTTTGATCCAGATTGGTTTGATCCGGAAAAAGCAGACGTTAAACCGTCCAAGTCACCGACGGTCGTGCCAACTCCGTCTGATGAAGACAAAATCCATGGCATTGAAGACACCTGTTCCGATGACCACCTATGGCTCGTCCCTACTATCTGCAAATACGTCGTGGAAACTGGTGAACACAGCTTCTTTGACGAAATGATCCCTTATGCGGATGGTGGTGATGCCACCGTTTACGACCACATGAAAGCTGCGCTTGATTTCTCCGCAGAATACGTCGGTCAAACCGGTATTTGTAAAGGTCTTCGTGCGGACTGGAATGACTGCTTGAACTTAGGTGGTGGTGAATCATCGATGGTGTCTTTCCTACATTTCTGGGCACTGCAAGAGTTCATTGAACTCGCCAAGTATCTAGGTAAAGACGCCGACGTAGAAAAATACACCGAAATGGCGGCCAATGTTCGCGAAGCATGCGAAACTCACCTGTGGGACGAAGAAGGTGGCTGGTATATTCGCGGCTTAACCAAAGACGGCGATAAGATTGGTACAGCACAACAAAAAGAAGGCCGTGTCCACCTAGAGTCAAACACGCTCGCGGTACTTTCTGGTGCGGTTTCTCAAGAACGTGGCGAAAAAGCGATGGACGCCGTGGACGAGAACTTGTTCTCTGAGTATGGCTTGCACCTCAACTCCCCTTCGTTTGCCACGCCAAATGATGATATCGGCTTCGTGACTCGCGTCTATCAAGGCGTAAAAGAAAACGGTGCCATTTTCTCGCATCCAAACCCTTGGGCTTGGGTTGCGGAAGCAAAACTGGGGCGCGGTGATCAAGCGATGAAGTTTTACGATGCCCTAAACCCATACAATCAAAACGACATCATTGAAAAACGTATCGCAGAACCATACTCATACGTTCAATTTATTATGGGGCGAGATCATCAAGATCATGGCCGCGCCAACCACCCTTGGCTAACGGGTACATCTGGCTGGGCTTATTTTGCCGTAACGAACTTCATCCTTGGCGTTCGAACAGGCTTTGATGGCCTCACTATAGACCCATGTATTCCAACCAACTGGCCGGGATTTGAGGTCACGCGTCAGTGGCTAGGGGCAACGTACAATATCAAAGTCGTTAATCCAGACTCGGTGAGTAAGGGCGTGAAGTCTATCACTCTCAATGGATTAGCCGTCACCGGCACTTCAGTACCGGTACAAGCTGAAGGTACGGTTAACGACGTCATCGTCACGCTTGGTTAATCCATTTAAGTTAGTCTAATGCACCGACCCTTTTGGGAAGGTGCATTGGGTCTGCTAGCAATATTTTCAGGGACGATAACAAAACGCCCTTATAGAGGTTCGAATTATGATCAAATTTGGTACAGGCGGTTGGCGCGCATTTATTGGCGAAGAGTTCACCAAAGACAATGTCCGATTAGTGGCACAAGCCATTGCAAACATCACCAATGATGAGTCTGTCGCCGAGCGGGGCTTTATCATTGGTTATGACCGCCGATTTTTATCAGATAAAGCGGGACGTTGGTTTGCTGAAGTTCTTGCCGCGAACGGCATCGTAGTGAGCTTCATCGATAAGTTTGTTCCAACCCCAATTGTGATGTTTAAAGCGAAAGAAATGGGTTGTGCCTATTCAGCCTGTATCACCGCCTCTCACAACCCTGCGGATTACAACGGCATAAAAGTGTTCATCGAAGGTGGACGAGACGCAGACGAGATCATCACAGAAAAGATTGAATCACAAATATCGACCCTAAGAATTCAGGACATCAAAAGTATCGATTTTGATCAAGCCGTCGAAGACCACCTGATCGATATCATTAACCCAATGAATGAATTCGTCGACTCAATTATTGACTTCATCGATATAGAGTCAATAAAGCAAGCCAACCTGCGTGTGTTGATTGACCCAATGTTTGGTGTGGCAAAAAATGCGTTGCAAACAGTATTGATCAATGGTCGCTGTGAAGTCGATGTAATCAACGATGGTAAAAATCCAGATTTTGGTGGCTTAATGCCATCTCCAAGTGCCGCAACTCTTTACCGACTGATGCACTTGGTCGCTCAACAAGGCTATGACATCGGTATTGGCACTGACGGTGATGCCGATCGTTTAGGCATCATTGACGAAAAAGGCAACTTCATTCACCCAAACGAAGTTCTGATCTTACTCTACTATTACTTGCTCGAATACAAAGGTTGGAAAGGCTCTGTCGTACGTAATATCGCCACCACACATTTACTCGATAAAATCGCACAAGATCATGGAGAAACGTGTTTTGAAGTGCCTGTCGGATTCAAACACATTAGCTCACAAATGGAAGCCGATGATTCTTTAATTGGCGGGGAAAGCTCAGGCGGCTTGACCATTCGCGGTCACATCAAAGGTAAAGATGGCGTTTTTGCTTCCAGTTTACTCGTTGAAATGATTTCGGTAACGGGCAAAAAGATTTCAGAATTATTGGACGAAATCTATAGTAAGTATGGTTACGCCTATATGGCAGAAGGCGACTGCAAATTTAAACCAGCGCAAAAAGAACAGTTGTTCAACAAGCTATACGTTGAGAAACAGCTGCCCGAATTTGAATTTGATATCGAAAAAGTCAGTTACGAAGACGGAGCGAAAGTCTACTTCCAAAATGGCGGCTGGGTCATCGCTCGTTTCTCTGGCACTGAGCCACTTTTACGAATTTTTGCCGAGATGAAAGACAAAGACACTGCAGAACGTGTTCTTCAGCAGTTTAAAGACTTTTTGTCTTTATAACTGTCCAGAGACTTAAGCGTGTTGCTTAAGTTGTATTAAAGAAGGGGAACACTTGCCCGGTATCACTGCCGGGCCTTTTTTGTCGAGCAATCAACTTAGGTAAAAGCGAGCACACCCTGCATATCAATTTGCACCACAACACGATCACCCACATTCAAAGCTTCAGTCGAAGTCGCTAACAGATGGTCTCCTTCGACATCAATCACATACCTGCAATGGTCTCCCATAAAATGCTGTTCCAACACCTTCACCGCACTACTGTCATCTTGTTTAATTAATACATGTTGTGGACGTAGTAATAATGCGCATTGAGCTTGTATATCAATCACCTGTTGCGCGTTCGCTTCGATCAGGCCTAGGTGAGTGTTAAACTGGGTTTCTGAGACTCTTGTGGCTTCTAGATAACTTCCTCCCCCTAAAAAATCCGCCACAAATTTACTCGAAGGTTGATAGTAAAGCTCTGAAGCCGTGCCATATTGTTCAATGACCCCATTATTCATCACCGCCAATTTATCCGCAAACGCAAAGGCCTCTTCGCGGCTGTGAGTAACGAAAATCGCCGTGACACCCTGCTGTTTGAATATTTTTCGAATTTCACGAATTAACTCGTGGCGAACTTGGGTATCAATATTAGAAAATGGCTCATCCAACAACAAAAGATCAGGGCTGTAAGCCAGTGAACGAGCGATCGCAACACGCTGTTGTTGTCCACCAGACAACTGATGAGGATAACGATCAGCGTACCCTTGAAGGTGCACAAGCTCGAGCATTTCCTGCACCTTAGCTTGCTTTGATTGTGTTGATAAATTTTCCAAGCCAAATGCAATATTTTGCGCAACGTTAAGGTGCGGAAAGAGCGCATAATCTTGGAAAATCATCCCGATATTACGCTGCTCTGGTGGCAACCAATGCTTGCTGTCGTCAATGATCAGCGAGTTAAGACGCATTTCCCCTGAGCTCAAAGGCAATAACCCTGCAATGGCTTTGAGCAAGGTTGTTTTACCACAGCCACTTGCCCCAAGTAGACATACAATTTGTCCCTGTTCCACGTCTAACGATAAAGACTCCAGAACGGTTTGATCATCGTATTGGCAAGTCAGGTTATTAATTGATAATGCACAGCTCATCAGTGATTTTGCTCCAGTGAACGGTTGACAACAACAAGTGGGACTAACCCAACAAGAACCAGCAACACAGCAGGCAAAGCCGCCAATTCTAAATGCTCATCTGACGCAAAATTATAAACATAAGTCGCCAGGGTTTCGAAGTTAAACGGGCGTAAGAGTAACGCTGCATTCAGTTCTTTCATCGACTCAATAAACACCAAGAGCGCTGCAATTAATGCCCCACGCTTTATTAATGGTATATGTACTCGCCACAGCATTGTGTTTGGTGAGCACCCCATCGTGCGAGAAGCCATATCTAAAGATGGAGAGATTTTATTGAGGTGGCTCTCAACGCTACCAATTGCAACAGCAGAGAACCGAACCACCATAGCAAAAACAATCGCAAACATAGATCCAGAAAAGATCAACCCTGGCCTACCCAACTCCATGGCTTTAGCAACGTCATTGATACGGTGGTCCATAAATAACACTGCAACCATCACACCGATTGCTAATACGGTACCAGGCACCGCATATCCCATAGAAGACAAACGCATGAACACTAAACTGTCTCGTTTTCCATTCAGTCGATGGGTAAAGTTCACCACGATGGCAACCGTAACACCAATCACTGCAGCAATCACCGACACAACAACACTGTTGTAGGCATATTCTCTAAACTCAGGCGTCCAACTTTGTGCAAAATAGGTAATGGAATAGCTGATCAGCTGCATGAGTGGCAAAATAAACGCAATGGTAACGAGCCCCCAACACCAAATCAGTGCTGCCCACTTTTTCCATCCACTGAGCTCATATCGAAAATCTTCGTGACTATTGAATTGACTCTGAAACAACTTCTGCTTACGACGACTGTACCGTTCTGCACTCAATAAAAGCACGACAATGACAAGCATGATTGCGGAGATTTTAGCCGCTGCATTCAAATTAGAATAACCGAGCCAAGTATCATAGACCGCTGTTGTTAACGTGTTCACCGCGAAGTAACTGACCGTACCGAAATCACCAATGGTTTCCATTGCCACCAAAGATAAACTGACCGCAATGGAAGGGCGCACTAAAGGCAAAGAGATGCGAAAAAAACTCTTCCAAGGAGAACACTTCAACAATCGAGCACTTTGCAACAACGAGACGTTTTGCTCCATAAATGCCGCACGGCAAAGCAGATAAACGTAGGGATACAAGACCAGGGATAATACCCAAGTCGCCCCAAACAACGTCCGAATATCAGGGAACCAATACTCTCCTGGACCCCACCCCGTAAAATCACGCAAAACAACCTGAATCGGACCAGCAAAATCAAACCAGTCGGTAAAGATATAACCAATAATGTAGCCCGGCATGGCCAAAGGCAATACCAACGCCCACTGTAACCACTTTTCAGAGGGAAGCTTGCACATGGCCATTACCCAAGCACTGGGAATACCGAGTATTAAGGAGTGCACCATCACGCCAAAAGTCAGTGTGATAGTGTTGTAGATATAGGTCGGCATAACCGTTGACATCAAATGAGCAAACAGGTCATCCGTCTCACCAATTGCGGTGTAGAAGATCGCTAAGATCGGCAAAACCAGTAATAAAGTTAATACTCCACTACTGGTCTTCCATGAAGAATGTTTATCTTTCATTGCCTAATTACTGCAAGGCTTTACGAAATATAAATGCCGCTGCAAATACATCTCATATCCTTTAATCAAATGGGGCAACCGTTATACCCCATATACCCAAATAACTTCAAGATGAAGGGCTCAGAGCGTTACCATTCGCGCAACTTCAAGAAAAAATACGCACTGCTAAGCAAACTGTCCCCCTATCTGAATGACTTGGATATCGACATTAAAGGTCAAATTTTACTTCATCGAGCAATTTAATTGCCGCTTCATGATGAGCTGCGATGTCGTCGAGAGAAATAGTATCCGCTTTAAAGTCCCCCCACGAATCAACTAACTCAGAACGTGGTACGCCTTCTTTAACCGGGTATTCAAAGTTAACTTCAGCATACATTTTCTGCGCTTTGTCACCCGTTAAAAACTCCATTAACTTTAATGCGTTTTCTTTGTTCGGTGAGTATTTAGCCATTGCCATACCGGAAATGTTTACGTGTGTGCCTGTCGTTTCTTGATTAGGGAAATTGATGTAAACCGCATCAGCCCAAGCTTTTTGCTCTTTATCATTGACCATTTTCCCTAGGTAATAGCTATTGCCCAATGAAACATCACAAAGGCCTTCTTTGATCGCTTTCACTTGCGCACGGTCGTTGCCTTGAGGTTTGCGAGCCAGGTTCGCTTTAACGCCTTCTAGCCACTGCTTGGTTTCGGCTTCACCATGATGCGCAATCATAGAAGATACGAGCGATACATTGTATGGGTGCTTACCGCTACGCGTGCATATTTTGCCCTTAAACTCAGGCTTTGCTAAATCCGCATAGTTAAAATCTGCACCAAGTTTACCCACGCGGTCACGAGAAGAGTAAACACTACGGGTACGAAGTGTTAACGCGAACCATTCGTTTTCTTTGTCTTGGTATTGTGCTGGAACATTTGCTTCAATGATGTCGCTGTCAACTTTCTGTACTAGATCTTTATCAGTGAGCTCTGCTAGACGGCTAATATCGGTTGTCAGAACAACGTCTGCCGGGCTGTACTCACCTTCTTGAGCGAGTTTTTCTGCCAGTCCTTGTTTGGCAAATTTGACGTTTACTTTAATGCCAGTGTCTTTTGTGAACTCATTAAACATCGGCTCAACTAAAAAAGGCTGACGGTAAGAGTAGACGTTCACCTCTTCAGCCGCTGAAACCGTTGGTGCTAATATAGCGCTAGACAATATTGAAAGAGCTAACAGTTTTTTCATTGTTTAATCCTTTACGATGCTAATGATAACGTTTATCAGTTGCGTTATTATAATCATGTTCAATAGTAAAACAATCACACAAATAAAAAAACCTGCTCATCGGAGCAGGTTTTGTGATTAAGAATGTAATGAAATACTACTAAGAGATTATTTCGCAGTGACGAACTCAGGATACGCACCTACACCACAGTCGTGCATGTCCATACCTTCCATCTCTTCTTCTTCACTAACACGGATACCAACGGTTGCTTTCAAGATTGCCCACACAACCAAACTTGCACCAAATACCCAAGCAAAGATAACGGCAGCACCAAGAAGCTGAGCACCAAATGTTGCATCACCATTACTTAGAGGAACAACCATCAGACCGAAGAAACCACACACACCGTGTACTGAGATAGCACCCACTGGATCGTCAATCTTAAGTTTATCTAGACCAATGATGCTGAACACCACGACAACACCCGCGACCGCACCAATTGCCACTGCGTAAAGTGGTGATGGTGATAGAGGGTCAGCAGTGATAGCAACCAGACCAGCCAATGCACCGTTTAGAATCATGGTTAGGTCTGCTTTACCCCAAGTAGTCTTACATACGAACAGTGCTGCGATTGCACCGGCTGCTGCTGCAGCATTAGTGTTGAGGAAGATTTGACCAACTGCTGTCGCGTTCTCAAAGTCAGAAACCATCAGCTGAGAACCGCCGTTAAAGCCGAACCAACCAAACCATAGGATGAATGTACCCAATGTCGCCAATGGCATGTTTGAGCCAGGGATTGGGTGGATTTCACCGTTTTTACCATATTTGCCTTTGCGAGCACCAAGCAGTAATACACCAGCTAGAGCCGCAGACGCGCCCGCCAGATGCACAATACCTGAGCCAGCGAAGTCACTGAAGCCAGCCTCTGCTAGGAAACCGCCACCCCACGTCCAGTAACCTTCCATTGGGTAGATGAATGCGGTCAAAATTGCTGAGAATACTAAGAAAGACCATAGTTTCATACGCTCAGCAACCGCACCTGATACCACAGACATTGCTGTTGCTACAAATACCACTTGGAAGAAGAAATCAGACTCAAGTGAGTGATCCGCACCTTCACCTTGCGTACCAATCAAGCCACCGAATGAAGGTAACCAACCGCCTTCACCGTTGCCGACGTACATGATGTTGTAACCGACGACTAAATATGTCGTACAAGCAATTGCGTACAAGCAAAAGTTCTTAGTTAAGATTTCTGTTGTATTTTTAGAGCGAACTAAACCCGCTTCAAGCATGGCGAAGCCTGCTGCCATCCACATAACCAACGCACCGGAAATGAGGAAGAAAAAAGTGTCTAGTGCGTAACGTAGCTCCGTTACCGTTGTTGCTAATTCCATAATAATTACTCCAATCCCTTGAATTCTTAAAGTGCTTCTGCGTCCATTTCACCCGTACGGATACGCACAGCTTGATTCAGGTCGTAGACAAAAATCTTACCATCACCAATCTTTCCTGTTTGTGCTGCTTTTGTGATCGCTTCTACCACGCGATCCACATTGTCAGCATGAGTGGCGATTTCTATTTTTACTTTTGGTAGAAAATCGACTTGATACTCAGCCCCACGATATAGCTCTGTGTGACCTTTTTGACGACCAAAACCTTTGACTTCTGATACTGTCATCCCTTCGATACCAACGTCAGCCAATGCTTCACGAACATCGTCCAACTTGAATGGCTTAATAATGGCGTTGATTATTTTCATTAAATTTTCTCCGAAGCTTTCATCCTGAAACGATCTTATTAATCCAAACAACGTGCCAAGTTTTTAAGTTGCTGATTTTAAATAACTAACCATATTAAGCGTCTACACAAACAAAAAGAGCGCACCATTGCGGTGCGCTCTTTTCACAATTTTAAAGCAAGCAACTAACTGTTGCCCAAAATTGTGCATTATATATTCAGAAACGATTTCCATTGCTCGATAAGGGTGACAAAATCTTCTCGCCCACAGCTGGCTGTGCTTTCAGCGTTATAAAAGTCAAACTCACTTTCCAGCTCAATGTCGTGATCGTGCGACATGGTGTTCTCTTCCACCAATACCTCATCACCATGAATCATCAAGCTGATCTCAGTTCCCAGTAAACTATGCTCTTGAGAAGGCGAACAAAATGACTGTTCAATCAGTGCTTCAACTTGAGCGATTTTCATCCGATCTTTACCAATTTCTTCTTGCAACCATCGCCCTACAATCTCATGTCCCATGCTGCACTTAACGTAATATTCTCCCATTAAAGTATTACGGATGAATTCATATTCCATCGAGATCGCCTTTCATATCGGTGTGTTTCGTATCAATTTGGTGCGGAGTATAACCAATTGATTGTGGATACCCAAATACCATAAAAAAAAGCACCTCAATTGAGGTGCTCTCTATTAGTGCAATCTATGATTCACTTTTTGGTGCGATTACTTATGCAGGTTCTTGGAAAATAACTGTATCTGCTTTCTCAGTGTACTGTTCCATCTTATGGAAGTTCAAGTAACGGTAAGTATCCGATGCAGTCGCGTTAATTTTCGCTGCGTACTCTAGGTATTCTTCCTTGGTCGGAATGCGACCTAGGATTGCCCCAACGGCCGCGAGCTCCGCTGAAGACAGGTAGACATTTGCACCTGTACCAAGACGGTTCGGGAAGTTACGCGTTGAAGTCGAAATCACCGTTGCCTTATCCGCGACGCGAGCTTGGTTACCCATACATAGTGAACACCCTGGAGTTTCAATACGAACGCCAGCACGACCATAAATACCGTAGTAACCCTCTTCAGTTAGCTGGTCACGGTCCATTTTCGTTGGTGGTGCAACCCAAAGGCGGGTATCTAACGTACCACCCCATTGCTCAAGCAGTTTACCTGCCGCACGGAAGTGGCCGATGTTAGTCATACAAGACCCGATGAAAACTTCATCGATCTCAGTACCTTGAACTTCAGACAACAAGCGAGCATCATCTGGATCATTCGGTGCACATAATACAGGCTCACCGATCTCATCCATATCAATTTCAATGACGTGTGCGTAGTCTGCATCTTTATCCGCTCGCATCAGCTCTGGATTTGCTAACCACTCTTGCATTGCAGTAATACGACGCTCGATCGTACGGCGGTTACCGTAACCTTCCGAGATCATCCACTTCAGCATCACGATGTTAGAATTTAGGTACTCTTCGATCGACTCTTGAGATAGGTTAACAGTACAACCTGCCGCAGAACGCTCTGCTGATGCATCAGACAACTCAAACGCTTGCTCTACGGTTAAGTGCTCTAGACCTTCAATCTCAAGGATACGACCAGAAAATTCGTTAATCTTGCCAGCTTTCTCTACTGTCAATAGGCCTTGCTTAATACCGTAGTAAGGAATGGCATGAACAAGGTCACGTAGTGTGATTCCTGGTTGCATCTTGCCTTTAAAACGCACCAAGATAGATTCTGGCATATCGAGAGGCATTACGCCTGTCGCTGCTGCAAAAGCAACCAAGCCAGAGCCAGCTGGGAACGAGATACCAAGTGGGAATCGAGTATGCGAGTCACCACCAGTACCAACCGTATCTGGTAGTAGCATACGGTTTAGCCACGAGTGGATAATACCGTCACCCGGACGTAGGGAAACACCACCACGGTTCATGATGAAATCAGGTAATGTATGGTGTGTATTCACATCGACTGGTTTTGGATATGCCGACGTATGACAGAAAGACTGCATGACTAAGTCGGCAGAGAAGCCAAGACAAGCAAGATCTTTAAGCTCGTCACGCGTCATTGGACCTGTCGTGTCCTGAGAGCCAACCGTCGTCATTTTAGGCTCACAGTATGTGCCAGGACGAATACCTTCTACGCCACACGCTTTACCTACCATTTTCTGTGCAAGTGAGTAACCTTTGCCAGAATCAGCAATGTCACCTGGCTTGCGGAAAATGTCCGTTGGTTCTAGGCCTAGTGATTGGCGAGCTTTGTCAGTCAGACCACGACCAATGATCAGTGGGATACGACCACCAGCACGTACTTCGTCAATAAGTACGCTGGTTTTTAGCTTAAATTCAGCCAGTGTTTCGCCTGTTTCGTGGTTGCATACTTTACCTTCAAATGGGTACACGTCGATCACATCGCCCATGTTGAGCTTAGACACGTCAACCTCAATCGGCAGAGCCCCTGCATCTTCCATCGTGTTAAAGAAGATAGGCGCAATCTTACCGCCAAGTACGTAACCGCCAGCACGTTTGTTTGGTACGTAAGGGATATCGTCTCCCATAAACCAAAGCACAGAGTTCGTTGCTGATTTACGTGAAGAACCTGTACCAACAACATCACCAACGTATACCAGTTGATGGCCTTTGTTTTTTAGTTCTTCAAGTTGTTTTATCGGACCAACATTACCTGGTTGATCCGGATTAATACCCTCACGCTCATTCTTTAGCATCGCAAGTGCGTGCACTGGAATATCTGGACGAGACCATGCATCTGGTGCAGGCGACAGGTCGTCGGTATTTGTTTCGCCCGTCACCTTGAATACGGTCAGAGTGATTTTTTCTTGCAGTTGAGGCTTAGATAGGAACCACTCCGCATCAGCCCAAGATTGTAGAACTTGCTGGGCGAATGCATTACCAGCTTTGGCTTTCTCTTCTACGTCGTAGAAAGCATCAAACATCAGCAAGGTATGAGACAAAGCTTTTGCAGAGATTGGCGCGAGCAGCTCATCATCCAACAACTCAACGAGTGGGGCAATGTTGTAACCACCTTGCATCGTGCCAAGCAATTTAGCTGCTTTTTCACGATCAACGAGTGGCGACTTCACTTCGCCTTTCGCTACAGCAGTTAAAAAACCAGCTTTAACGTAAGCCGCTTCATCAACACCTGGTGGAATACGGTTTTCTAGAAGATCAAGAAGAAACTCTTCTTCACCTTGTGGGGGAGTTTTAAGCAATTCAACAAGTCCAGCGACTTGCTCAGCGTCTAGGGGTTTAGGAACAACTCCTTCGGCAGCACGCTCTTCGACGTGTTTACGGTAGGCTTCAAGCACGACTTTTTCCTCTCATTGCGGTTCCTCCTTTATTATTACTATTGTTAAAGTAAAGGAGTAAACATCCTTGGAAACTTGGCTCTCCATTGCCCTTGTTTTCATTCAATAATGATTGAGAAACAGCGCCGTAGAGGCCAAACTGTGGGCAAGAGAATAGCAAATTTAACCTTCAATTAAAATCTAATCATTTTGACCAACATAGCAACTTACGACTAAAGTCCGGCTAATTTTGCTCAAATATGCTTAACATTTGCTTTCTTTTGCTAATTAATTAAACGATGTCCCTACGATCAAATACACCGCACTCATATTCTGTTCCGTAAGACCATAAGCCAACATAATCGGTCCAATTGGAGAGTCAACGCCAAAAAACAGCGAGCCGGCATTATACAGTGGCGCATCATTTAACTTCATATCATTGTCCGACCACACACCACCATGTTCTACCGATGCTCCCAGATAAACGGGAGCCTCAAACAGACCAAAGTCGTTATCGAACCATTTGTATCGATATACTAGGCTGGTATAAAACAAGTTATTACCAATTAGGCTGTTTCTCGGAATACCAGAAAGATTTAAAAAGCCACCAAGTTCTCGAGGATTTAACGGAACAGAAGCGTTTTTGCTATCGACGAAACTGTAGTCCGCATGTCCGACTAAAGTATGACGCTGATGGCTAACCGCGCCTTTAAGACGAGCTGATATTTCATACACAGTATCTTCTGCCGTTTCATAGTTATCAATACTCCCATATGGGCTTGTATCATGCGAGACGACGTATTCTAAATCGACCAAATAACCGCGCGTAGGAAAAGCAAAGTCATCCAGAGTATCTAAGCGATAATCCGCGAATAGCCCTCGCCTTTCGAAATCAAGTTTACCAGCAGACGCAACCGTTGAGAGTTCCACATTGCCCGTTGAGTATCGAGCGCCAAAGCGAAGTTCTTGCCATAATGTCGGTTGAAGACCAAGTGCCACCTCGGAAGTGAAGTAACCGTAAGACACCGGCCAAAAATCTTTCACCGAATGCAAACCATCACTTTGGAAATCGTCCAACGGTAAATTTCTGTTTTCACTGTGATAAGCCAATCGCGAAGAAACGAAAACCTCTTGGCTAGACATAACAGGAGTGTAAAGCTCCGCTTCAATCAGTTTATCCGTGCCCATTTCAATATTGAGCGCTAACTCCGCACCATCAGAATTGAGGTTCGTAAAATTAGTCGACATGCCGATTCCATACTGACTCTCTGTATCAAAGTCGTCTTCAAGGAAAAAACGAAAATTGAGATAATTAGGACCCCATGACTTTTCATTGACAGTGAAGACCAGCTGCGTCAACCCATCAGCCTCCTCAAAGTGATAAGTAACCAGCTCAAACCGGTCAAGGGCATAAAGGTTTTCAACCGCTTTTTCTATCTCTTTGGTTGGAATTTTCCGCCCCGTTTCTAAATGCAGACGGTTGGTCAACAGAACATCACTATAGTGCGTATTATTAATAATGACGACGTCGTCAATAACTCGCGTATCGCCATACACCAATGTCTTACGGACAGCCTGCTTATGGTCGATGTATTTCTGGTAGTCAGCGTTAGATAGACGCAGTGATTCAAACTTGTCTTGCAACGTCTTAGTAATGTCATAACCGGATTGAAATGCGGAAGGCATTTTATCAAAGTCGACCGTTTCCATTGCACCAACGTTAGGACGAATATAAATATCTTGCTCTTTCAACTCTTCCCGTTGTTGTTGTGTACTACGGCGGACAAGGTAGTTAGAAAGTTGGTCCGCGACAGTAAATAACCCAGTAAAATCTTCTTTCGTTTTGTAGTCAGTACTAATGTCGACAGCAATAACCACATCCGCCCCCATGGCTCGCGCGACATCGACTGGCATGTTGTTAACCACACCGCCATCAACCAACATATGGCCATTTAAATAGTAAGGAGGAAGTGCGCCTGGTACCGACATACTCGCCATCATCGCATCAACCAAATAGCCGTTACCAATGACAACCTCTTCCAGATCTAGAATGTCAGTCGCGACGGAGCGGTATGGGATCGCGAGTACATCGAAAGAATCGAAGCGTCCTAGATTGCCAGTAGTTTCTCGCAAGATACGCAACATATTCTGTCCCTGCACAACACCGGTCGGAGCGCGGATTTCACCAAACCTAACGCCGAGATCTGTGGTGATTTGGTATCGGTCTTCATAAACTTTGTCACGGACTCGACGTTGACTTCTATCAACGCGATCCCGATAACCGCTGTTCCAATCGATGCTATAGATAAAGCTCTCGATTTCATCCGCACTCATGCCCGTCGCATACAAGCCACCAACATACGCACCCATACTCGTCCCCGTCACAATATCAACCGGGACGTTCATTTCTTCTAGCGCTTTTAATACCCCGATATGAGCAGCGCCTTTTGCCCCGCCTCCCGCGAGAACCACAGCAATTTTAGGGCGAGATAAAGATTCATTATTTTCAGTTTGAGCAAAGGAAGAAGGAACGATTAAGAAGACACTCACTACGAGTACTAAATAGCGAGTAAATGATTCTGACAACAGCAGATTGAACATTCATAACTTCCTTTATTAATTCCTGGGTATACCCAAACATCAACAGACCCTAGGTTCAGTGAGAATGACTTGGTTCGCAGACAAGGTAACCATTTGAGGATCGAGTGGTTCTCAATCAAAAATCGTTAACAAAGACTGTGGACCAAGTCATTTGGGTATAAATGGGCGCTTAGGCGTAGTGACAGACATTGCCCATCACCACTTAGCCCTAAAACCGCCCTAATATGTACTAAGAATTGTTCTGTGAGACAAGTCAATGTTGTCGATTTGGCGACACTACCAATCAAACAAGCTATTCAACCAATTAGATTTTTTCTCACATTGCTGTTTTATTTGTCCATTTTTATCCCAAACTGGCAATTTGTATTCACTGCGACAATTCAGCTCTAAACCACCTTTATTGGTTTTTTGAAAACCCAAAGTGGTGACTTCTCGCGGCCAAGGCAACTGTAAACGTTCTGGAATACGTTGATTGAGGTATTCTGCATACACTCGCAAAGCACCGCTCGACCCGGTCAAATGTGTGGGTTTATTGTCATCACGACCCAGCCAGATGGTTGTGACTTCACGACCATCAACTCCGACAAACCAACTGTCACGCGTATCATTACTGGTGCCCGTTTTTCCAGCCAACGCCGCCCAAGCGAACTGGCTTTGCAGAAATCGCCCCGTCCCCTGAGCCACACCCTGTTTCATTGCATAGGTTGTTAGCCATGCAGCTTGCTCATCTACGGCTCTTGATGAACGCGGAAGTGACTGATACAGCACATTACCTTGCATATCCATCACAGAACGCAATGCCGTCAGTGTCGCTCGCTTACCTGAGTTAGTCAGTGTCTGGTACATCTGAGACACTTCAAATGGGGTTAACGAGAACGAGCCTAAGAACATAGAAGGTACAGGACGAATTTCGTCTTTATTTATCCCCAAACGGCTCAGCGTGTCTGAAACTTGAGGAATGCCTAACTGCATCCCCAAACGCACGGTGGGCACGTTCAGTGACTTGGCCAGTGCGAGGAAGAGCGGCACATCACCTCGGTATTTTCTATCGTAATTTCGCGGCGTCCAAACTGTGCCTTCACTGCCCTTTAAGCTCAAAGGCGTATCATGCAATGTTGTCCCTAAATTGTATTTCTCTGGGTGCTCCAGCGCGGTGAGATAAATCGCGGGTTTCACCAAAGAGCCAATTTGACGACTGGCGTTCAGCGCTCGGTTAAAGCCCTCATAGCCGACGCGCTTTCCGCCGACCATCGCGCGAATTTCACCACTATGACGATCGACCGCTATAGCAGCAGCTTCAAGTTCTTTCCCTGCACGCTTAGCCAGCTCAGGTATTTTCTTACTGATCGCCAGCTCCATTTTACTTTGTGACACAGGGTCTAAAGAAGTGAAGACTCGCAAACCTGATTCAGCTTTAAAGCGCTCGCCCACTTTGTCTTTTAATTCAATACTAAGTTGCTGGAAATACGCGGGCTGACGGCTGGCAATACGTGGCTTACTTTGCGTATCGAGTGGACGACTTACCGCCTGCTCGTATTGTTGAGCGGTCAGCATCTCTTGTTGCATCAATAAGCGCAGCACCAGATCACGGCGCGTTTTAGTCCTTTCCGGGTAACGAATTGGGTTGTAGTACGACGGTCCTTTGACCATCCCAACTAGCATCGCCAGTTGGTCAATACGCAATTCTTGAATGGGCTGACCAAAGTAATAACGTGACGCCAAGCCAAATCCGTGAATCGCTTCACCACCACTTTGTCCTAAGTACACCTCATTTAAATACGCTTCCAGAATACGATCTTTGCTGTATCGATAATCAAGAATAAGTGCAAGGTACGCTTCACGTATCTTACGCCACAGCGTTTTATCTCGAGTTAAGAATATATTTTTCGCCAGCTGCTGAGTTAAGGTACTGCCACCCTGAACTGTCCGTCCCGCTTTAATATTCGCGACCATGGCACGCGCGATTGCAAGTGGAGACACACCATCATGCTGATAAAAGTCTCGGTCCTCGGTGGCCAGCAGCGCATCAACTAAGATCTCTGGGAATTGATCTCGACGTAGGAACAAACGTTGCTCATCTTGATCCTTCTCTAACATCCCCAACATCTTTGGCTCCAGACGCAAATATCCCAGATCGCCCTTCGATTCAAGAGATTGGATGCGTTTAAGATTGTCACCGGAGAAATGCAGCATCACGTGGCGATCCGGCTCTGGGCCATCTGCAAATTCAAATGGACGACGAATCAGTTCGATACGTGTTGCCGATGAAGAGTACTCACCAGGGTAGCGCGGTTGGCTAACTTTGCGGTAATTCAAGACATCTAACTCATTGCGCAGCTCTTTGATATTGATATCTTCACCGGGACTCAAATTCAAAATACGGGCATACACTACCGTAGGCAACTCAAACAATTGACCTTCAAAACGCTCTTTGACCACACTGTCTAAGTAAATACCGACAAACAGCAATACGGCAGCGAGCGCAATTCCAGCTTTCCATCCAAACGACCAAAGCGTTTTGAGCCATGAACGCTTGGTATTACTTGGCTTTTTGCTCGGAGTTCGTCGAGTACGCTTCGCCGGTCCTTTACTTGCTGCACTTTTCTTCGCAGGTGCTTTCTTTGCACTGGGCTTTTTACTGTTAGTCATTGTTTAATTGTCTTTTTGTTTTCGTGGTCGCGACATGATTAGCAGGGTCGTCTGGCCAAACATGTTTCGGGTAGCGCCCTTTCATCTCTTTTTGCACCTCTTTGTAACTGCCTTGCCAAAAAGCAGCCAAATCTGTGGTGACTTGTAAAGGACGTTGAGCCGGAGAAAGCAGTTCGAGCACCAAGCGTTTGCGTCCTTGGGCTATGGTTGGTGAACCGCTTTCACCAAACATTTCTTGCATACGTATAGATAACACGGGCTCGTGGCCTGCCTGATATCGAATGCGCTTTTTGCTTCCTGTAGGCAGTTGATAATACTCAGGTAACCATTCATCAATTTTCTGATTCAATGGCCACCCCAAACGCGTATTCAATGCTTCGACTAGATTGACTTTTTGTAAATCTTTCACAGAAGACACAGACCCCATATAAGGCGCTAACCACTCATCTAAGGAGTCAAGTAAGCTTGATTCATCAAAACTTGGCCATGGTTGTTCTGCTAGCCAGTTCGCCGCACATCGAATACGTTCGAGTAGCATTTTTGCTGCTGGTGTCCAGTTTAAACTCGCTATGCCCTGACGGCGGACATAGGTGAGTAAAGCTTGTGTCATTTTTTCTTTACCAGGACTTGGCAAAGTTTCACGATCAATGATTAATTGCCCGAGCTTTTGTTGTCGTTCAGCGACTAGGCGTCCGCGCTTATCATCCCAGTCAACGACTTCTTCAGTGGAAAATAGCGTACCAAAAGTGGTTTGCAGTATATTGACGTCCACTTCACATGCCAAATGAATTTGACTTGAGTTGGAGTGCGCACGCATCAAATCAATAGCCACTAAGTACTCACTCCCTCCTAACGGATCATCAGGGTGACATTCAGCGCCATGCCCGTTTGCCAACGTAAACCGACCAAATTGCTGATGGCGTTGCTGAGCGATGCGATCCGGAAACGCCAAACTCAACACGATTGGGAAAGCACTCTCATCGACACCCTCTAACTGGAATGACGTATCTAACTTTTGTGCAAGAGATTGTGCACGCTTTGACAACAATGATCGTTTTGGGTGAGTACCCACTATCCAACGATGCAGGCTATGTGTGATGTTAGTGACATTGCGCTCCGGCTCTTCAATCAAAGCCGCAGCAGCCAATGCCGTTGAGAGCATCGTCTCACTGTGGGCTTGAGCTTTAATTAACATCGCGGCCGCTCGGGGATCAACACCAAGTTCATGCGCTTGCTTACCATTAGAGGTTAACTGACCTAGCGAGGTAAACAACCCTAGAGAGATCAACAATTGCTTGGCTTGATTCAACGCTGCAGGAGAGGGAATATCCAGCCACTTGAGATCTTGAATGTCCGCCGCTCCCCAAAACGCTAACTCCATGACCAAGCTTGCTAAATCGGAATGAAGAATTTCTGGCGATGAGACTGATGGCTGCTGTTTCAACTGACTTTCCGAATACAACCTTACACAGATGCCTTGTTCAATTCGTCCTGCTCGTCCCATACGCTGAATCGCAGAAGACTGAGCAATACGAACTTGTTCCAATCGCGTCAGCCCATTTTTCAAATCAAACCGAGCCACTCGCTCTAGGCCAGAATCGACAACTAAGCGGATACCTTCTATTGTGAGTGAGGTTTCTGCAATATTCGTGGCCAATACGACTTTACGCTTGCCAGCTACTGCAGGCGCTATTGCTTTTTGCTGGTCAGAGAAGCTTAGCTGACCATAAAGCGGACACACGTCAATATCCTCTGGCAATTCAGTTAAGCGTTCTTCCACTTGCTTAATCGCTGCGACTCCCGGCAGAAAAGCCAACAATGATCCCGACTCTTTATTCATCAAATTCTGAATACTTTTGGCCATAACATTGGGTAAATAATCATTGGCAGATAAAGGCACGTAACGCGTTTCCACGTCAAAGCAGCGCCCTTGGGATTCAATGTAACTCGCATCAGGTAGCAACGTCTGTAGTGCATTGTGATCCAGTGTTGCCGACATCACCACCAGCTTGAGGTCATCGCGCAGCGCTTCTTGTACTTCTAAACTGAACGCCAGTGCGGTGTCGGCATGAATACTTCGCTCATGAAACTCATCAAAAATGAGTAAATCGACACCAGCCAGTTCAGGATCGTTTTGAATCATACGAGTCATGATTCCTTCCGTCACAATCTCAAGCTGCGTTTCCTTACTGACCTTTGTTTCCCCGCGAACACGGTATCCAACACGTTGTCCGACTCGCTCTCCCAACCGCTCAGCCAAGTAGCGAGCAATATTTCGCGCAGCCAAACGCCTAGGTTCCAACATGATAATTTTGCCTTGCACCGTTTGCTGCAAGAGAAGTTGTAAAGGGAAATGGGTAGATTTACCGGCACCTGGAGCAGCTTTTAAGATCACTCGTTGTTGATATTTAACCGCCGCTAGTAACTCAGGCATCACGGCTTCGATCGGCAATTGTGACAAAGAAAATACCTTATGGTGTAATGTTGCCCGTATTGTACTCTTCTCAAATTAAATTAAGCAAAATGCATTTTAAACCGTCTTTAGAGTCAGCGACTCTGCTCAAACGTTACAAACGATTCTTGGCCGATATCGAACTCGATAATGGCGAGATCAGAACCATACATTGTGCCAATACGGGCGCCATGACCGGGTGTGCGACGCCAGGAAACAGAGTCTGGTACTCTACGTCTGACAATCCTAAGCGAAAATACCCAAACAGCTGGGAGTTAACCGAAACCTCTCAAGGGCACCGTATCTGCGTGAATACCGCCCGCGCGAACCAACTTGCCGTGGAAGCGATTGAAAATGGCGTAATTTCAGAGCTTTGTGGCTATGACGAACTTCAAACAGAAGTCAAATATGGCAATGAAAATAGTCGAATTGATATCTTGCTCAGCGAAAAAAATAAACCAAGGTGCTATATAGAAGTGAAAAGCGTCACTCTTCTCGATGAGTCAAACGAGCAAGGACAAGGATACTTCCCTGATGCCGTCACGACCCGAGGTCAAAAACATTTAAGAGAGCTCACAGAAATGGCACAAAACGGGAATAGAGCCATACTTTTATTCACTGTTTTACATTCAGGTATTGAAAAAGTGTCCTCGGCACACCATATAGACGCCAAATATTCACAATTACTCAACCAAGCACAAGACGCTGGAGTGGAAGTTCTGTGTTACAAAGCCGAACTAAGCAATACTGAAATTAAGCTGCTTTCCGCTATTGATTTTATCAGTTAAGAGAAAAAATGATGTCGTGTTCACAATGACGATAACTTTGCGATTCAGTATTTGCCAGCACCGCCTCTTTTTGCTATAGATACCCGCCTTAAATTAACTGCATAGCAGTTGACTGGGTGTAAGTAGGAGATGCTGTATGCCAGAATCAAAGAAAAAAACGATAGGCATCCTAGCCATTGCAGGCGTGGAACCATATCAGGAAAAACCTGGTGAAGAGTACATGTCACCAGAACAGGTGAAACACTTTACGACTATTCTAACAGCTTGGCGTGATCAACTAAGAGCTGAAGTAGATCGTACGGTTCACCACATGCAGGATGAAGCAGCAAACTTCCCAGATCCTGTTGACCGCGCCTCTCAAGAGGAAGAGTTCAGCTTAGAATTGCGTAACCGCGACCGCGAACGCCGTTTGATCAAGAAGATTGAAAAAACATTAGACAAAATTAAAGAAGATGATTTTGGCTTTTGTGAATCTTGTGGCGTAGAGATCGGCGTTCGTCGTCTTGAAGCTCGCCCAACTGCAGACCTTTGTATTGACTGTAAAACACTTGCAGAAATCAAAGAAAGACAGATGCAAGGTTAATCAAGCAAACATTTCAATAAAAGGGAGCTCATGCTCCCTTTTTGTTTTAGCTTATCTGGGTATACACGCATGACACGCTATGTTGGCCGATTCGCTCCATCTCCTTCCGGCCCCTTACATTTTGGCTCCCTTGTGGCAGCTCTTGGTAGTTACTTTCAGGCAAAAGCAAACAACGGTCTTTGGTTGGTCCGTATGGAAGACCTCGATCCACCAAGAGAAATGCCTGGAGCCGCGGGAGCAATCCTTGACGCGCTGAAAGCCTACCATTTACATTGGGATGGCGAAGTGGTTTATCAGAGCCAACGCCATCCTTTGTACCAAGCGCAAATTGATACTTGGTTAACCAATGGGGACGCCTACTATTGTCAATGCACACGTAAGCAGATCAAACAACATGGCGGCTTTTATCCAGGGACTTGCCGAGATAAAAACTTGAAACAAGGCGCGATTCGTCTAAAAATGACCCAACCTGTCGCCAGTTTCTTCGATCAAAAACATGGACTGATGCTCATTCCAGAGCAACTGGTAAATGAAGATTTCATTATTAAGCGCCGTGATGGCTTATTTGCCTATAATCTTGCGGTAGTATTGGATGACATCGACCAAGGTGTGACAGAAGTCGTTCGAGGTGCAGACTTAATCGAACCGACAGGGCGTCAGATCAGTTTGTACCGAACCCTTGGTCAGCCGGAGGTAAGCTACTTACATTTACCCTTGGCGATGGATAACAACGGCAATAAATTGTCGAAACAAAATCACGCGACGGCTATTGATATCGATAACCCGAAACCAACACTATTGAACGCAATGATCTTCTTAGGCTTTGATATACCTACAGAAATAAGCGCGGGCGATATTGAAGAAATTCTACGTTGGGGCTGTAAAAATTGGCGTTTAGAACAACTGCCAGCAGCGATCGAGATCACAGCATGATTCTCAAATGGGACTACGTAAGCTATCATTAGCCGCAAAATCCGCCCTAAGGGCACCAAAACTAACCAAAGCAAAATTGGATTAAACCCAGTTATTGCCAGATGCAAATGAATACAAACGACTATACACCAAGCGAACCTGCCACAATCCCAGAGCTCGCTCTCAATGTAATAACTCGTGAAGAGCACAACATTTCGCGTAAACAGATCAGTGACAATGCGCTGAAAGTCCTGTACCGCCTAAATGGTGCTGGTTTCGATGCTTTTCTTGTGGGTGGCGGGGTTCGAGACTTACTACTAGGGCAGAAACCAAAAGACTTTGATATTGCCACGAATGCAACGCCGGAGCAGATTAAGCAACTGTTTAGAAACTGCCGCCTAATCGGCCGTCGCTTCCGTCTGGCACACATTATGTTTGGCCGAGACATCATTGAAGTTGCGACCTTCCGAGGTCATCATCAAGAGCAAAAGAACAAGAGCATTTCTCAGCAGTCTAAAGACGGCATGCTATTGCGTGACAACGTCTACGGCACCATTGATGAAGACGCAGAGCGACGAGACTTCACGATTAACTCGATGTACTACAACATCGCAGATTACTCTATTCACGACTACGCGCGCGGTATTGAAGATTTAGAAGACCGTTTAATTCGCCTGATTGGCGATCCTGAAACGCGTTACCGTGAAGATCCGGTACGAATGCTACGCGCCATTCGTTTTGCAGTGAAACTGGACTTTGATATTGAAGAAGACACCGCTGCACCGATTGAACCGATGTCACCGCTGCTGCGTGAAATTCCATCTGCACGCCTTTTCGAAGAGTCTCTGAAGCTGCTTCAGTCAGGTAACGGTTTAGAAACTTATCACTTATTGCGTGAATACAATCTATTCCAACAGCTATTTCCGATCATTGCTGAGCACTTTACCGAAGACTATTCATCGCATACTGAGCAAATGCTGGATCTCGCTCTCGATTCGACCGATTTAAGAATTGAAGATGGTAAACGCATTAACCCTGCGTTTATGTTTGCAGCAATGTTGTGGTACCCATTGTGTGCAAAAGCGGAAACACTGATGTCAGAACGTAACCTTGGTCACTATGATGCCATTATGGAAGCGAGCAACATCATTCTTGATGAACAAGTGCGTACCATTGCTATTCCTCGACGTCATACCGCCACTATTCGTGAGATTTGGCAACTGCAATTGCGCCTACCAAAGCGCAATGGCAAACGCGCATTCCGTCTAATGGAGCTTAATAAATTCCGTGCCGGTTACGACTTCTTAGAAATGCGTGGTGAAATCGAAGGTGGAGAGACTCAAGAGTTAGCCAAGTGGTGGAAGACGTTCCAAAATGCGGGTCGAGAAATGCGCCAAGCGATGGCCTCAGACTTAGATAGCCAAGCACCTAAATCGGGGCAACGCCGCCGTAAAACCTTCCGTAAAAAGAAGAGTAAACCAGCGTCATGATCACCGCGTATATTGCAGTAGGCAGTAATTTGGCAGATCCTGTCAACCAGACTCAGCAAGCGATAGAAGCGCTCAAAGCATTGCCTGACTCAGAGTTTATTAAAGCGTCTGCGCTCTACAGCAGCACACCAATGGGGCCACAAAATCAACCGGATTATATTAATGCGGTGGTGGCGATTCATACTCGTTTAACGCCTATTGCGCTGCTTAATTGCACTCAAGCGATTGAGCAAGAACAAGGGCGTGTCCGTAAAGATGAGCGTTGGGGTCCAAGAACCTTAGATCTCGACATCATCCTTTATGGCAATGAGGTGATCAATTCCGAGAGGCTGATTGTTCCTCATTATGGAATGAAAGAGCGCGAGTTTGTGCTCTACCCTCTTGCGGAAATTGCACCAAGTTTACAACTCCCTGATGGGACAGAGGTCTCTGAACTACTGAAACAAGTCGACAGAAATGGCCTCAGAATTTGGCAGTCATAGCCAACTCCTAGTAAGGATAAAACAATGAAAAAAATAACCATCAACGACCTAATTAAGTGGAAGCAAGAAGGTCGTAAATTTGCCACTTCAACCGCTTATGATGCTAGCTTTGCACAGCTTTTTGAAAGCCAAGAGATGCCCGTTCTTCTTGTCGGTGACTCTCTCGGTATGGTGTTACAAGGGGAAAACGATACCCTGCCCGTCACGGTTGAAGATATTGTGTATCACACTCGCTGTGTGCGTGCGGGAAGCCCTAACTGCTTATTGATGTCAGATATGCCCTTCATGAGCTATGCCACCCCAGAGCAAGCTTGTGAAAATGCAGCTAAGATCGTGCGTGCTGGTGCGAATATGGTCAAAATTGAAGGTGGTGACTGGCTAGTCGATACGGTTAAAATGTTAACAGAACGCGCGGTTCCAGTTTGTGCCCATCTGGGCCTCACCCCACAGTCTGTCAACATTTTTGGTGGCTATAAAGTGCAGGGGCGTGAGCAAGAAAAAGCAGACCGAATGATCAAAGATGCCATTGCTCTACAAGAAGCGGGTGCACAAATTATCTTGTTAGAATGTGTCCCGGCAGAACTTGCAGAACGCATTACTCAAGTTCTCGACGTGCCAGTCATTGGTATCGGTGCGGGTAACGTGACGGATGGGCAAATCCTTGTAATGCATGATATGTTCGGCATTTCTGCCAACTACATGCCAAAATTTTCTAAAAACTTTCTTGCTGAAACAGGTGATATGCGTAAAGCCGTAGCGAAATACATGGAAGATGTCGCTAGCGGTGTATTCCCAGACGACGCACATACCATTGCCTAAAAGGATAAACGCATGCAAACTCTCGCGGAAATCTCATCGGTTCGTGATCTCGTAAAAACCAATAAGCGCCAAGGTCGCAGCATTGCGTTGGTTCCAACTATGGGTAACCTGCATGAAGGCCACTTAACGCTTGTGCGCAAGGCCCGTGAATACGCAGATATTGTTGTGGTCAGTATTTTCGTCAACCCAATGCAGTTTGATCGTGCGGACGATTTAGACAACTACCCACGCACGCTAGAGGACGATCTGAGTAAACTGAGTGCTGAAGAGGTAGACTGGGTATTTACTCCGACTCCGGAAATGATGTATCCAAAAGGATTAGACAAACAAACCTACGTGGATGTACCAGGTTTATCAACGATATTAGAAGGCGCATCGCGCCCGGGTCACTTCCGAGGTGTCACGACCATCGTCAACAAGTTGTTCAATATCGTTCAACCAGACTTCGCTTGTTTTGGTGAAAAAGACTTCCAACAACTTGCTATCATCCGCAAAATGGTCGATGACTTAGCCATGGATATTGCCATCATTGGGGTGCCAACCGTACGTGAAATGGACGGACTAGCAATGAGCTCGCGTAACGGCTTGCTGACGTTGGATGAGCGTCAACGTGCCCCTGTACTGGCGCGCACCATGCGTTGGATCAGCAGCGCGATTCGCGGTGGTCGTATCGACTATGCGTCGATTATTGAAGATGCGAGTGATCAACTACGTGCGGCAGATTTACAGCCGGACGAAATCTTCATCCGTGATGCTCACTCATTACAAGCCATCACGGAAGAAACAACACAAGTCGTGATCTTAATGTCTGCATTCCTAGGAAAAGCACGCTTAATTGACAACCAAACTGTTGATTTAGCAGCAGAAGCCAAGGAAGAGACTGAATCAAGCGATTCAGAAGACGCGCCCAATGAAGCGTAATTTAGGGTAGCATTAAAAAGGTCGACACGAAGTCGACCTTTTTACTTTTTAAGGAAGCGTTTTAACAAACATACGTTACGAACGCAGTCCAATGCCCTTGGTCACCAAATAATGTGCCAGTGCATAGAGTCCCAAAACAAATACGAATAGAACACTAAAAGAAGTCACAATACCGACATCAGACACACCAAGAAATCCGTAGCGGAATGCGTTGACCATATAAACAATCGGATTCACTTTCGACACGCCCTGCCAAAACTCTGGCAGTAAACTGATGGAGTAAAACACCCCTCCTAAGTACGTCAGTGGTGTTAACACAAACGTCGGAATAATCGAGATATCATCAAACGTCTTCGCGTATACGGCATTAATTAGTCCCCCTAGAGCAAACACCACCGATGTCATGAATACTGTGGCAACAATGATACCCCAGTGCTCAACTTGCAGATCGACAAACAACAAAGAGACACAAGTCACCAATGCGCCTACCAGCAAACCTCGAGTCACACCGCCCATCACATAGCCTGCGATAATCACGTAATTCGGAACAGGTGCTACCAAAAGCTCTTCGATGTTTTTTTGCAACTTGGCACTAAAAAAGGAAGACGCGACATTGGAATAAGAGTTGGTGATCACCGACATCATGATCAAGCCCGGTACAATATATTCCATATAGCTAAAACCGTTCATTTCACCAATTCGGGAACCAATCAAGTTACCAAAAATAATGAAATACAGCGTCATCGTTATCGCAGGTGGCACTAAGGTTTGTACCCAAATTCGAGTAAAACGATTGATTTCTTTACCCAATAAACTGCGAAATGCAGTCCAATATAATTGGTACATTTACTTACTCCCTTCTCTCACGATACTGACAAACAGCTCTTCCAAACGGTTGGCTTTGTTGCGCATCGACAACACTTTAATCCCCTGCTCTGTAAGCTGAGTAAAGACGGAATTCAACCCTTGGCTCTTCTCCAGCTCAATCTCAAGCGAGCCTTCCAACCAACTTTGGCGATTCACACCAGTCAGTTCAGGGACTTCGCCATCACACTCAACATCAAGAATAAACGTCTCAACACTCAACTTGCCAAGTAACGCTTTCATTGTGGTATTTTCAATCAGCTCACCGTGATTGATGATACCGATATTGCGGCACAGCATTTCAGCTTCTTCCAAGTAGTGCGTGGTCAGAATAATGGTAATGCCCTGCTGCTGATTAATCTCTTTTAGGAAATCCCACATTGAGCGGCGCAGTTCTATATCTACCCCCGCTGTTGGCTCATCGAGGATCAGTAACTTAGGCTCATGCATCAAGGCTCGGGCGATCATCAAGCGACGCTTCATGCCCCCCGATAAGTTACGTGCGCGCTCCTGGCGCTTCTCCCACAAATCTAGCTTCTTCAGGTACTTTTCTGCTCGTTCTTTGGCTAAACTTTTTGATACGCCGTAATAGCCGGCTTGTTGCATCACAATCTGTTCAACGGTTTCAAACTGATTGAAGTTGAACTCTTGTGGTACTAGACCTAAGTGCTGTTTCGCTAATTCAAGATCAGTATCAATATTGTATCCAAAAACCTTAACGGTTCCGGAAGTCTTATTAACTAGCGAAGCGATAATCCCTATAGTGGTGGATTTTCCCGCTCCGTTTGGACCAAGAAGTGCGTAAAAGTCGCCTTTTTTAACTTGCAGGCTGATACCTTTTAACGCCTCAAAGCCGCCAGCGTACGTCTTGCGTAGCTGATCAATTTCTAATGCGTACATGCGTAATGGTTGCCGTCTGTTGATGAATGGAGAGTAACAATACTGATGAGGAAGTGTTGTGTTCTATAACGCTCCATGAGTATTGGACTGAAGTCGCATTAGTTTATCGTTGAATAACGATGATTACAATCAAACCTGACCGTCATATTAGAAATACAACGACCAGGAGAGTTTCATTCGCTTGATCTGCTAGTAGTGAGATAATTGCTTATACCATATATGGTATTACCACTTAGGCGGTAATACGCTGGTATTGGTTTGATTCAACATACTTCACCGCCGAATTCAGCGCTTCATAACGGAATTGATAAATGTTGGCGTCAGGTACCAAATCAATGACGTGAAACTTTTCCAACTGTTCACGCGTTCGCTGATTTGGGCACAGCAAATACACCTGACATTTCGCGTCCAACGCATCTTTGATCGCATTTTCTAGTGCCAAGCCGACGGTCACATCGATCATAGGAACATCGGTCAGATCGAGAATCATTACCTCGTAATCAGAAATGCTGGAATGCTGACGAGAAATCGCTTTGGACACACTGAATATCATGGGACCAGAAAGGTAGAAAAATAGTACCTTGCCATTCGCTTGATCTAACAACCCTCTTTCACTGTCGGTTAGCGGTACATCATCTTCATCAGCATCACTGATGGCCTTGACTTGACGAGCTTGTTCCCGACTTAAACGTTCAATGATAATAATATTAGAAATGAAGACCCCTAACCCGACGGCGACAATCAGATCGACAAACACCGTGAGCAACATGACACCATACATGATTGCCATACCAGAAAAGCTGACTTTATGGGCACGTTGAATAAAGCTCCAGTCAAGGATATTAAAACCGACGTAGACGGCAATTCCCGCCAGAACCGCCATAGGAATAGGTTCGGTCAAACCACCAGCGACAAGCACAACCAACGCCAGCATCAATGCACGGACAACCCCAGACAACGGCGAACGCGCACCAACTTGGATATTAGTCACCGTCCCCATGGTTGCACCGGCACCAGGTAACGCGCCAAACAAACCAGAAATCATATTCGCCAACCCCTGACCTCTTAGCTCTTTATCAGAATCGTGTTCTTTACGCGTTAATGAATCCCCAATCACGGCTGTGAGCAATGTATCGATACAACCTAAAGTCCCCAGTACCAGCGCATCAATAACCATTTCGACAAATATTTCTGGGTTTATCTGTGGCGCGACTAAAGAAGGTAATCCAGCCGGAATTTCACCGATGCGACGAATGTCATCAACATCAAAAACCATCACCGACAACAAAGTCACCACCACCAGAGCGACTAATTGTGCAGGGACGTATTTACGATATTGCTTCGGGAAGAAAAACAGAATCCCTAGCGTCAGTAAGCCTAAAAACAACTCACTGAAGTGTAAGTTAGAAATGGTCTCTGGGAGCGCGGACAACGTCCCTAAAACGCCACCAGCAGGGGCCGCGTGTCCCAACAAGGGAGATAGCTGAAGAATAATAAGGATGACACCAATTCCGGACATAAATCCAGAGATAACGCTATAGGGCATTAAAGTGACGTATTTTCCTAGCTTCAAAGTACCGAGTAAAATCTGGAAAGCCCCCGCCATCATTACCACGGTAAATGACATGGCCATACCGCTCTCGGGGTACTTAGCCATCATACTGGTCAATACAGCCGTCATGATCACCGTCATTGGTCCGGTTGGTTCGGATATCAGCGTATTTGATCCACCAAACAACGACGCAAAAAAACCGACCATGATAGCGCCCCACAGACCAGCTTCAGCGCCTGCGCCAGAGGCCACACCAAAGGCCAAAGCCAAAGGAAGAGATATTATGGCCGTCGTAACGCCTCCAAATATATCCCCTTTCAGATTAATATGATCAAAACGACTACCGAACAATGTTGCTCTCCCTGCATGAGTAAAAAAGTAAAAACAAAATTGTTAATACTCTAACCTGAGATGTTAAAAATTAAACCTTAAATACAGTAAGTCTTACTGCATATCAGCCAGCAATTGGGTCAATTGTACGAACTTCAAAGAAAAAACAAGTCAGATGAGTACGTTCTGACGCATATTTAACGAGCTCGAAATTGTAACATTGTGTATAGTTATGACATGGTGAGCTTGAATGTTTGCAGTGATTTTGTTCTTGAAGGGAAGTAGTTTGCAAAATGCCGGAAATTAAACAATTATTTGAAAATAATTCGAAATGGTCAGAAGAAATCAAATCCGACCGTCCCGAATACTTCACCAAGCTCGCGCAAGGGCAAAAACCAGACTTTCTATGGATTGGATGTTCCGATAGTCGTGTGCCTGCAGAAAGACTAACTGGGCTTTTTTCAGGAGAGTTATTTGTCCATCGTAACGTCGCTAACCAGGTCATCCACACCGATCTTAACTGCTTATCAGTGGTGCAGTACGCGGTGGATGTGCTCAAAGTAAAACACATTATTGTTTGTGGACACTACGGTTGTGGTGGTGTGAATGCTGCAATCGACAACCCTCAACTAGGACTGATTAACAACTGGTTACTGCACATCCGGGATATCTATTTTAAATACCGCACCTACTTGGACGAGATGCCATTAGTCGATCGCGCCGATAAACTCGGTGAACTGAATGTCGCGGAACAAGTGTACAATCTCGGCAACTCAACCATAATGCAAGGTGCATGGGAACGTGGACAAGACGTTGAAGTGCATGGTGTCGTTTACGGAATTGAAGATGGCCGTTTAGAATACCTTGGTATACGTTCGAACTCTAAAGACACCGTTGAAGAGTCCCATAAAGAAGCGCTAACCAGTATTTTAAACCCTGAATACAAGCTTTTGTGTCGTTAATTAATTTCACCATTGCTTCAACAAAAAACGCCCATTTTTAAATGGGCGTTTTTATCACTCTAACTTTAATGAGTCATTACTCTTGAGGGACGACTTTACCGATGAACGGTAAATGACGGTATTTCTGAGCATAGTCAATACCAACACCGACAACAAACTCATCTGGAATTTCAAAACCGATCCAATCCACAGGCACATTGACTTCGCGTCGAGATGGTTTATCCAGCAACGTACAAATGGCGATAGACTTAGGCTCACGTAATGACAAAATTTCACGAATTTTGTTCAGAGTATTCCCCGTATCGATAATATCTTCAACCAGCAGTATATCTTTACCTTTAATGTCATCATCTAAGTCTTTCAGGATACGAACATCACGCGAACTTTCCATCGTATTGCCGTAGCTAGATGCGGTCATAAAATCCACTTGGTGAGTCAGTTCAATAGCACGAGCTAAGTCGGCCATAAATACAAATGAACCACGCAGCAATCCGACTAAAACAAGGTCTTCACTGCCTTGATAGCGTTCTGTAATTTGCTTACCCAATTCACGAACTCGTTCCTGAACTTCTTGCTCAGAAATCATGACTTCTACTGTATGTTTCATACTGTACTCATTTAATTTTGTGGGTTGAGGCAAGTCGTACTCAAACGATTACCTAATTTTACGGCCTGTAGTGTACCACCCTGCTAATAGGGTTAAAAGTCGGATGCTGTTGCATCCAATATTGGATCTTCGTCGAGATTTTACCTATCTCGGAATAAACGTAAGACTGATAATGACATAACTGTCTATAAACCCGAGAACAGCTGTTGACCTCAATGATATGCACCAGTACACTCATTATTGCGACATGCATGTCTTCAACATTGCGACACGCAACTATAAAAATAAATTAGGGGAAAATCCCCAACATAACTCAATTGGCAAGGAAAATTAATTATGGACTCAATTGCAAAGAGACCCAGAACTAGGCTGTCCCCAATAAAACGCAAGCAACAGCTAATGGAAATCTCATTAGAAGTGTTTGCTCGTCGTGGTATTGGCCGCGGAGGTCACGCAGATATCGCTGAAATCGCGCAAGTATCTGTTGCTACTGTATTCAACTATTTCCCTACTCGAGAAGATTTAGTCGATGAAGTGTTGAACCACGTCGTACGTCAGTTTTCGAACTTTTTGTCAGATAATATCGATTTAGACTTAGGCGCCCGAGAAAATATCTCCAACATAACTAATGCGATGCTCGACCTGGTTAAGCAGGATTGCTCTTGGTTGAAAGTATGGTTTGAATGGAGCGCTTCGACTCGTGATGAAGTATGGCCACTGTTTGTTTCAACAAACCATACTAATCAACTGCTGATCAAGAACATGTTTATCAAAGCCATTGAAGCAGGCGAAGTGTGCGATCAACACGATCCTGAACACTTGACCAACCTGTTCCACGGTATTTGTTACTCACTGTTCGTTCAAGCAAACCGCTTTAAAGGTGAAAAAAGTGAAGCTGAACTTAAAACACTCACCAATTCATATCTGAATATGCTGTGTATTTACCGAGGTGAAAACTAGGACTCACTCTAGTTAATCTGACCTCACCGGTTTATAAGAAATGACAACGCCCACCATTTGGTGGGCGTTTTTATACCAATCACAGTAAATAAGTGATCAGAAATAGCGTAGGAAAAATGCTTGAGAACAAGGCGCAATTTTTCGGTAAGTAGTTATTCTACAATCAAAAATTGCAATGAAGTTATCGAATATTTTAACAAGCTAGAATGACCAGTTATTTACGACGACTGGTATTAGTAGCAGTAAACAAAAAAACCGCTGAATGCTCAGCGGTTTTTAGTAATAAATCAGTAAGAAAGATTACTTCTTCTTAACTGCTTTTTTGTTTGGAAGGTCAGTGATAGAGCCTTCAAATACTTCAGCAGCTAGACCAACAGACTCGTGAAGAGTTGGGTGAGCGTGGATAGTCAGAGCGATATCTTCTGCATCACAACCCATCTCGATCGCAAGACCGATTTCGCCAAGTAGTTCACCACCGTTAGTACCAACGATAGCACCACCGATTACGCGATGCGTTTCTTTGTCGAAGATTAGCTTAGTCATACCGTCTGCACAGTCAGATGCGATTGCACGACCTGATGCTGCCCATGGGAATGTTGCCACTTCGTACTTGATGCCTTCTTCTTTCGCTTCTTTTTCAGTCTTACCAACCCAAGCCACTTCTGGCTCAGTGTACGCGATTGAAGGGATAACTTTAGGGTCGAAGTAGTGCTTCTTACCAGAGATAACTTCCGCTGCAACATGGCCTTCATGCACACCTTTGTGTGCAAGCATTGGTTGACCAACAACATCACCGATAGCAAAGATGTGAGGTACGTTAGTACGCATTTGCTTATCAACGTTGATGAAGCCGCGCTCGTCGATTTCCAGACCCGCTTTTTCACCGTCGATTAGCTTACCGTTTGGTACACGACCGATAGCAACTAGTACAGCATCATAGCGTTCTGCTTCAGCAGGTGCTTTTTTGCCTTCCATTGAAACGTAGATACCGTCTTCTTTCGCTTCAACTGCTGTTACTTTTGTTTCTAGCATCAGCTTGAACTTGTCTTTGATTCGCTTAGTGAAAACCTTAACGATATCTTTGTCTGCCGCAGGGATTACCTGGTCAAACATTTCAACAACTTCAACTTTAGAACCTAGAGATTGGTATACCGTACCCATTTCTAGACCGATGATACCACCACCCATGATGAGCAGCTTTTCTGGCACTTCTTTTAGTTCAAGAGCGTCAGTAGAATCCCAGATACGTGGGTCTTCATGCGGGATAAATGGAAGTTTGATTGGACGAGAACCCGCAGCAACAATTGCGTTGTCAAAGTTAACAACCGTGGACTCACCTTCACCTTCTACAAGGATAGAGTTAGGGCCAGTAAACTTACCGTAACCGTTCACAACCGTGACGTTACGCATTTTAGCCATGCCACCAAGACCACCTGTCAGTTGGTTTACAACTTTTTCTTTCCAGATACGGATCTTGCTGATGTCAGTTTGCGGTTCGCCAAACACAACACCGTGCTCAGCCATCGCTTTGGCTTCTTCAATGACTTTAGAAACGTGAAGAAGTGCTTTTGATGGGATACAACCCACATTCAGACATACACCGCCAAGCGTGCTGTAGCGTTCAACAAGTACGGTTTCAAGACCTAAATCCGCACAACGGAATGCAGCGGAGTAACCAGCAGGACCAGAACCAAGTACAACAACTTGGGCTTTAATTTCTTTGCTCATTTTGACCTCTTGTAGTCATTATCCCTAACAGGCTGAGTAGTATTTTGATTCTTTTTGTTTAAGTAAGATTTTTAAACAGTGACTTTCAGACCGCTAACAGTTTACAGAGATGTTAATGGCGTGAAAAGTAAATCAATTTAGCCTGTGAGCTAGACAACAATTCGATTGAGAAAACCCTGAACTAAGTTGGGGGAACAACCAAATTGTCGATAATTTTTATTCGTTATTCGCTATAAACAGAGGCGGCTAATTTGCCGCCTCTTTCATCCACTTCTATTAAAGAACTAGACGACGAATGTCAGATAGACATGAGTTTAGGTAAGTGATGAAACGCGCACCTTCCGCACCATCAATCACACGGTGATCGTATGACAGAGACAATGGAAGTTGTAGACGCGGTTCGAACTCTTTACCGTTCCATACAGGTTTCATCTCAGACTTAGACACACCTAGGATACCCACTTCTGGCGCGTTTACGATAGGAGTAAACGCAGTACCGCCGATGCCGCCAAGACTAGAGATAGTGAAACAGCCACCTTGCATGTCAGCAGCCGTTAGCTTACCTGCACGTGCTTTCTTAGAAACAACCATTAGCTCTTCAGATAGCTCGTAGATGCCTTTCTTGTTCACGTCTTTAAATACAGGAACAACCAGACCGTTTGGTGTATCTACTGCGATACCGACATTCACGTATTTCTTCAGAATTAGGCTCTCACCATCTTCTGATAGTGAAGAGTTGAATGCTGGGAACGCTTCAAGCGCTTTAGCTACCGCTTTCATGATGAACACAAGTGGCGTGATCTTCATGCCAGTGTCTTTCTTCGCTTCAATCGCGTTTTGCTCTTTACGGAATGCTTCAAGAGCCGTGATGTCTGCGTTGTCCCACTGTGTAACGTGCGGGATCATTACCCAGTTACGGTGTAGGTTTGCACCAGAGATCTTCTTAATGCGAGATAGCGGTTTAACTTCTGTCTCACCGAACTTGCTGAAGTCCACTTTTGGCCATGGTAGTAGACCAAGAGCTGCACCGTCACCTTTGCCAGATGCTGCTGCACCAGACTCAAGACGCTTAAGCGCTTCTTTCACGTAGTTCTGAACGTCTTCTTTCAGGATACGGCTCTTACGACCAGAACCTTTAACCTTAGAAAGGTTTACGCCGAACTCGCGAGCTAGACGACGAACAACTGGAGACGCATGAGCGTACTCATCGTTCTCTTTGAAATCGCCTGCGGCCGGCGTTCCGGTCGCTGCTGGAGCTGCCGCCGCTGGAGCTTCCGCTTTAGGCGCTGCTGGTGCTGCCGCTTGAGCTGGACGGTTCGACGACTCGACTGCTGCAGGAGCAGGTGCTGCACCCGCCACTTCGCCTTCCGTTGTAGAGAAAATCATGATTAGTGAGCCAGTAGACACTTTGTCGCCAGCTGCAATCTTGATTTCTTTAACTGTACCAGCGAATGGTGCCGGTACTTCCATTGAAGCTTTGTCGCCTTCAACAGTGATTAGAGATTGCTCTTCTTCGACTGTATCGCCAACGGCAACCATGATTTCAGTGACTTCTACTTCGTCGCCACCGATATCTGGAACGTTAACTTCTTTCGCTGCAGATGCTGCTGGAGCTGCTGCCGCAGGAGCTTCTACTGCCGCTGGTGCTGCCGGAGCACCGGAACCTGCAGTTTCAAAGACCATGATCAGTGAACCAGTCGATACTTTATCGCCTGCTGCTACTTTGATCTCTTTAAGCGTACCCGCGAATGGTGCCGGTACTTCCATAGAAGCTTTGTCGCCTTCTACCGTGATCAGAGATTGCTCTTCTTCGATGCTGTCGCCGATAGCTACCATGATTTCAGTAACTTCAACTTCGTCACCACCGATGTCTGGTACGTGAACTTCTTTCAATTCTGCCGCTGCTGCTGGAGCTGGAGCTGCTGCTGGAGCCGCTTCTGCCGCAGGAGCAGGTGCAGCTTCAGCTGCACCCTCGGCTTCGAAAATCATGATTAGAGAACCAGTAGAAACCTTGTCGCCTTCTGCAACTTTGATTTCTTTAACGATACCCGCTTGAGAAGCTGGAACTTCCATAGAAGCTTTATCGCCTTCAACAGTAATCAGAGACTGCTCTTCTTCAACCTTGTCGCCAACGCTTACAAGGATTTCAGTAACTTCAACCTCATCCGCACCGATGTCTGGTACATTAATTTCGATTGCCATTTCTTATCTACCTTCTTAATTAAGCGTATAGCGGGTTTGTTTTCTCAGTGTCGATGTCGAATTTCTTAATAGCTTCTACAACTACAGATTTTTCAACTTCGCCACGTTTCGCTAGTTCAGTTAACGCTGCTACTACTACGTAACCTGCGTTCACTTCGAAGTGACGACGTAGGTTTTCACGGCTGTCTGAACGACCGAAACCGTCAGTACCAAGAACTTTGAATGATTCAGCAGGGATGAATGCACGAACCTGCTCTGCGTAGTTCTTCATGTAGTCAGTTGCTGCGATAGCTGGCTCAGTACCCATTACCGTTTGGATGTAAGGTACTTGCGCTTCCGCTTCTGGGTGTAGCATGTTGTAACGCTCAGCTGCTTGGCCATCGCGAGTGACTTCGTTGAACGACGTGACAGAGTAAACGTCAGAGGCAATACCGTAGTCATCGCTTAGGATTTGCGCTGCTTTACGAACTTCGGTCATGATAGTGCCCGAGCTCATTAGCTGCACTTTACCTTTAGAACCTGTGTAGGTTTCTAGCTTGTAGATACCCTTACGAATGCCTTCTTCAGCGCCTTCTGGCATAGCTGGCATTGCGTAGTTCTCGTTCATTAGCGTTAGGTAGTAGTAAACGTTCTCTTGTTCGCCGTACATACGACGGATACCGTCTTGCATGATTATCGCTACTTCGTAAGCGAATGTTGGGTCGTAAGAGATACAGTTTGGTACTGTGTTTGCCATGATGTGCGAGTGGCCATCTTCGTGCTGCAGGCCTTCACCGTTTAGCGTTGTACGACCAGCCGTTGCACCCAATAGGAAACCACGAGCTTGTTGGTCACCAGCCATCCACGCCATGTCGCCAACACGTTGGAAACCGAACATTGAGTAGTAGATGTAGAACGGAATCATTGGTAGGTCGTTTGTCGAGTATGACGTTGCAGCGGCAACCCATGAAGACATAGCACCTAGCTCGTTGATACCTTCTTGCAGTACCTGACCTGAAGTCGCTTCTTTGTAGTAAGAAACTACGCCACGGTCTTCTGGTGTGTAAGTCTGGCCTTGCGGGTTGTAGATACCGATTTGACGGAATAGACCTTCCATACCGAAGGTACGCGCTTCATCGGCAATGATAGGAACAATGTTCTTACCAATACCTTTGTTCTTCAGTAGAACGTTCAGTGTACGTACAAACGCCATGGTTGTTGAGATATCACGCTTCTGCTCTTCAAGCAGAGGTTTAAACTCTTCAACTTCAGGGATAGTGAGCGCTTCAGTAAAGTTAGGTAGACGCTGAGGCGTGTAACCGTGAAGTGCTTTACGACGAGCATGCAGGTATTCGTACTCTTTTGAACCTTCTTCAAGTTTCAGGTACGGAAGCTCTTTCACCGCTTCGTCAGTTAGAAGATCTTGTAGGCCCAGACGATCACGTAGGTGTAGAACGTGAGTCATGTCCATCTTCTTAACTTGGTGCGCGATGTTCTTACCTTCCGCTGCGTCACCCATGCCGTAACCTTTAACTGTCTTAGCTAGGATAACGGTTGGACGGCCTTTCGTTTCTTCGGCGTTCTTGTAAGCAGCGTAAAGCTTAGAAGACTCATGACCACCACGCTTAAGTGCGAAGATTTCGTCATCTGTCATATCAGCTACAAGTGCAGCTGTCTCTGGGTATTTACCAAAGAAGTGCTCACGCACGTAGGCGCCATCTTTAGATTTAAATGTTTGGTAGTCGCCATCGATCGTTTCGTTCATAAGCTGTAGAAGCTTACCCGTCGTATCTTTAGCAAGTAGTGAATCCCAGTTGTTACCCCAGATTACCTTCACTACGTTCCAACCAGCACCTTTGAATAGACCTTCAAGTTCTTGAATGATCTTACCATTACCCATTACAGGGCCATCAAGACGCTGCAGGTTACAGTTGATTAGGAAACATAGGTTGTCTAGCTTTTCACGGGCAGCGAAAGAGATAGCACCACGTGATTCTGGCTCATCCATCTCACCGTCACCTAGGAACGCGTATACGCGCTGCTCAGACGTATCTTTCAGGCCACGGCCTTCTAGGTACTTAAGGAAACGAGCTTGGTAGATAGAAGCAATTGGACCTAGACCCATAGATACGGTCGGGAACTGCCAGAATTCAGGCATCAATTTCGGGTGCGGGTATGAAGGAAGCCCTTTACCATCGACTTCTTGACGGAAGTTGTCTAGCTGCTCTTCAGTTAGACGACCTTCAACGAATGCACGAGAGTAAATACCAGGAGAAATATGACCTTGGTAGTAAACTAGGTCGCCACCGTCCTTCTCGTTTGGCGCACGGAAGAAATGGTTGAAACATGTCTCGTAGAATGCAGCAGAAGACTGGAAAGACGCCATGTGGCCGCCTAGTTCTAGGTCTTTCTTCGATGCACGTAGAACGATCATGATTGCGTTCCAACGGATAATAGAACGAATACGACGCTCTAGCGTTGTGTCACCTGGGTATGCTGGTTCTTGGTCTGCAGGAATCGTATTGATGTAGTTAGTTGTGATACCTGTTGGCATATCAACACCGTCTAGACGTGCTTTATCTAGAACTTGCTCTAGTAGGAACTGAGCGCGCTCTAGACCTTCTTCACGTACAACTGACTCAAGCGCCTGTAGCCATTCTTGAGTTTCCAGTGCATCTACGTCATGCTTCATATCAGACATGGCGATCTATCCTTCTGTTGGTTGGATCTACTGATTTAAGTAACACTCTTATGAGTGATTACCCTGCTGAATTCGACGTAGAGAACGCTCTCGTCGAGACTCTTCTCGAGTCAAATCCAACAATGTTTCTTCGATGTAAGCCAAATGAGAGTGAGACATTTCTCGTGCCTGTTCAGGCTGCCCAGAAACAATCGCATCCACAATATTGGCTCGGTGCTTACTTACTTTCTCCACCACTTCTTCTCGGCGGTGAAGTAATTTCAAATTTTGTAGAACATTTTGCTCAAGTAAAGGCGCAAGGCTACGAACAATATGCAGCAACACCACATTGTGCGCGGCTTCTGTTAAAGCAATAAGAAACTGCATAACCGCAGCGGCTTCGGCTTCAACGTTGTTGCTTTTTTGTTCTTCACTGATTTGGTCCAGACAGGTCTGAATACGGGCAAAATCTTCTTCAGTACCACGCAAAGCCGCAAAATAAGCCGAAATGCCTTCCATCGCATGACGCGTTTCGAGCAGATCAAGTTGTGTCTCAGAGTGAGTCGATAATAAATTAAGCAAGGGATCGGAAAAGCTTTTCCAGATGGTATCGCTAACGAATGTGCCACCACCTTGACGGCGACTTAACAAACGCTTTGCTTCCAAGCGTTGAATGGCTTCTCGGACTGAAGGACGGGAGACATCAAACTGCTTTGCAAGTTCGCGCTCTGGGGGAAGTTGCTGCCCCGGAGACAATGTTCCTTCCACAATCAACCGCTCCAACTCTTGTTCAATCACATCAGAGAGTTTTGGCTGACGAATCCTTTGATAAGCCATAATTTATTATTCTTCTAATTTTGCTGGTAAATGGTAATACCAATTTTCAATTGAGGCAGAAATTAACATAATTAAAACGTCACTGTCCAGCCAAAAGTTGACCTAAATCATAGAACAGGCCTAGCCCTAACACTTTGGCAACAATCGCGCATTAAAACATCAATATAATTGGTCTTACCAATTTCACGATTAAAACAAGCGATGAATGGATGTGTTAGTTTTTTGAAAGAGAACTACAGAAAGTGACAAAACGGTCAGCGAAACGGCGCTTAAAATGCGCCGACAAGAAGAATAATGTTGTTAATTTGCTACATCTGTTTTTTATTTTCACATCACTCCAAAATATGCAACGTTCAATTTTTAATGACAAAACGGATAACTATTTACAAATCATCCACATTTTAGTTCGCCAATAGTTGTCGATACTTCACCCAATCAAAGCTTAGACCAGGATCGCTTTTTCTCAACGGTGCAATGAACTGATGCCCAGTAATTCTCGGCAAGGTAATGGCGGGATATTCTTGTTGTATGGCTTGAGTAACCTGGGTAAGTGATTGATATTGTTCATCTGTATAAGCGATAAATTCCGTTCCTTCTAATTCAATACCGATAGAATAGTCATTACAACTCGCTCGGCCAGCAAAGCTTGACTGCCCCGCATGCCAAGCTCTATCAAGAAAAGAAACAAATTGAACGACTTCGCCATCTCGCTTAATTAAGCAATGTGCCGAAACACCCATTTTGTGAATGACGTCAAAAAATGGATGGGCATTGGGGTCGAGCTTACCCGTAAAAAAGTCTTCAATATAAGGCCCACCAAATTGCCCGGGCGGCAAGCTAATATTGTGTACCACTAACAAAGAAATATCTTGTATGTCTGGACGCGCATCAAAAAATGGCGATGGGACGTGCTTAGCTTGCATCAACCAACCCTTATCGATTATTGAATGCATATTAATTACTCCCTCTCTATTGCAAATTAACTGCTGAAATTCTTGACCTCGGAGAGTATCATTCGTTGCCATCTCCCTTTCAAGATAAGATTTGCGATGAAGAACACACACAACAGCCAAGAACGCTTAGAATACCTAAAACAACAACTTCCTCTTGAAATCACTCGTGCGGTTGCCGACACCTTAAAAGAAGATTTGGGTGGCAGTGTGGATAGTGATAAAGACATCACCGCTTCTCTTATTCCTGCGGATGCCGTTAACACCGCCACCATCATCACTCGTGAACACGGTGTGTTCTGCGGTCAAGCATGGGCAGATGAAGTCTTTAAACAGCTTGGTGGCAAAGTCTCCATTGAATGGCATGTCAAAGACGGCGATAAAGTCGAACCCAACCAAACGCTTTGCACGCTGACAGGTCCTGCTCGTGACCTATTGACGGGCGAGCGCAACGCGATGAACTTTATCCAAACCCTGTCTGGTTGTGCCACAACGACCGCTGAGTATGCAGAGAAAATTGCGCACACAAAATGCCGTTTACTCGACACACGCAAAACCATTCCAGGTCTGCGCAGCGCACTGAAATACGCAGTAGCGTGTGGCGGCGGTTATAACCATCGTATTGGCGTATTCGATGCGTACCTTATCAAAGAGAACCATATCATCGCCTGTGGCGGTATAACTCAAGCGATCAAAACCGCAAAAGAGTTGAACCCAGGCAAGCCAGTGGAAGTGGAAACCGAAAGCCTGGATGAGCTCAAACAAGCCATTGATGCGGGTGCCGATATCATCATGCTGGATAACTTTAGCAAAGAGATGATGTGTGAAGCCGTTGATATCAACGCTGGTCGTGCGGCGCTAGAAAACTCTGGCAATATCACGCTAGACACTATCGCAGAATACGCGGAAACAGGCGTGGATTACATTTCTGTCGGTGCATTAACCAAGCACCTCAAAGCGCTTGATCTTTCGATGCGCTTCAAATAACCCGATGAAATAAAAACGTATTATTTCAATAAACTCAAACAGTTGAGTTCAAGCGATTATCACTAAAGGGCCAAGCGGCCCTTTTTTTATAACCCACAACAATTACATCACTCGCAAAAAATTGCGCGCAATATGCAACACCACGGCAAAGAGTTTTAGCTCACTCGATAGCCGCTCACCAACCCATTTTCAGCCAGCCCTTCTCTTCTTACTCTTTCGCCAATGCAACAGCATTATTTATTTCATTGAGAAGGAAAGAAAATGAAACCAGTTAAACAAAAAAAACAGCAAGGTTTTACGCTGATTGAATTAATGATTGTGGTGGCGATTATTGGTGTGTTGTCGGCTGTAGCGATCCCAGCTTATCAAAACTACGTTCAAAAAACAGAAGTAGCGTCAGCATCAGCAACTCTACGCGGGCTTTTAACTAACATCGATATGTATCAACAAGAAAATGGTGGTACATTTCCTGGCGACGCAAACTTAGTTGGCGGAACAAGTGCAATGAACTCCCTTGGAACTATCGCATTAGCTCCAGTAGGAACAAGTGGAGGCACAGCAACATTTACTTTTACAACTGGCAGTTTGGGTACAGCTTCAGCAAAAGTACGTTACGCTAAGGATAACTCGACAGGTTGGACTTGTGCTACTCAATCTGTACCTACTGACTCAAGACCAAATAGCTGTACCGCGACTTATTAATGCCAACCAACCTCTCAACGATTCTTCGCCAATCCGGGTTACTTAGCTTAGCTCAAGAAGAATCGTTAATAGAGCAAATCAACGCTTCTGGCATTTCGATGCCGGAAGCGTTAGTTCGTTCTGGCTATCTCACACCAGAAGAGCTCACTACACACCTTAGTATCGCAGTCGGGCTACCTTGTGTAAAACTCGCGGACTACCAATATGTATCTCTATGCCAACAACTTGGCTTGCGTGAATTGATCACCCGTCATCACGCACTGCCACTCGAGCGTACGTCCTCAACACTCACGTTGGCTGTCGCAGACCCGACCAATCAACAAGCAGAAGATGATTTTCGCTTTGCCACCGGACTACAGATCGAGCTGGTGATCGCCGACTTTGCTGAGCTAAGCGCGGCCATTCGGCGCTTATATGGGCGCTCAATCGGCCAAGAGAAATCAGGTATAAAAGAGATCAACCAAGACGAGCTGGCAAACCTTGTTGATATCGGTGCCGATGAAATCGACAACATTGAAGATCTCAGTCAGGACGAATCACCAGTAAGTCGCTACATCAACCAGATTTTATTGGACGCGGTACGTAAAGGTGCATCCGATATCCACTTTGAGCCTTATGAAAAGATGTACCGCGTTCGCCTACGTTGTGACGGCATCTTAATTGAAACCCAGCAACCGCCCAGCCATTTAAGCCGCCGTTTATCAGCACGGATCAAGATCTTATCCAAGCTGGATATCGCCGAACGTCGCTTACCCCAAGACGGACGAATCAAATTAAAACTGAATCAAGACACGGCGATCGATATGCGGGTGTCGACACTGCCTACTCTATTCGGAGAGAAAATCGTACTGCGTTTACTCGACAGCAGTTCTGCCTCTCTGGATATCGATAAGCTGGGCTACAGCGAGCAACAGAAACAGTTGTATCTCAATGCACTGCGTCGCCCACAAGGGATGATTTTGATGACTGGCCCAACCGGGAGCGGAAAAACCGTTTCCCTGTATACTGGGCTAAATATTCTCAATACCTCAGAAATCAATATCTCGACTGCGGAAGATCCGGTCGAAATTAACTTGTCGGGCATAAACCAAGTTCAGGTTCAGCCAAAAATTGGCTTTGGTTTTGCCGAAGCACTGCGCTCATTTTTACGTCAGGATCCGGATGTGGTGATGGTCGGGGAAATTCGCGACCTCGACACCGCCGAAATCGCGATTAAAGCGGCGCAAACCGGTCACTTAGTCCTCTCTACTCTGCACACTAACTCCGCAGCAGAGACCGTTATTCGCCTGTCTAATATGGGGATTGAGAGCTTCAACCTCGCTTCTTCTTTAAGCCTGATCATTGCTCAGCGTCTGGCGCGTAAACTCTGCCCACATTGTAGACAGCCGCAAGAGCTCACCACGGCGCTGCAGCATGTTGGCATTCACTCCACCGAGAATATTTTTCAAGCCAACCCTCATGGATGCAACGAATGCACGCATGGTTATTCAGGGCGAACCGGCATTTACGAAGTGATGCACTTTGATGAAACGCTTTCCGAAGCGCTAATTAAAGGCGCTTCGGTGCATGAGCTGGAAAAAATTGCGGTCAATAACGGCATGAGCACCCTACAAATGTCCGGTATAGAGAAACTCAAACAGGGAATCACCAGTTTTAGTGAGTTACAACGCGTGCTCTATTTTTAGCTAACCCTATAACATACAGTCACCTAGCCTATGAAAACCACCACTCCTCAACTGAAAAACTTCCGCTGGAAAGGCATCAATAGCTCAGGAAAAAAAACGTCTGGACACACGCTCGCCATGAGTGAAATTGAAGTCCGTGAACGTCTCGATGCCCAACATATTAAAATAAAGAAGATCAAAAAAGGCAGCATCTCTTTTTTGACCAAACTCAGTCATCGCGTCAAAGGCAAAGACATTACGGTGTTTACCCGCCAGATCTCGACGATGTTGGTCACCGGTGTGCCCTTAGTACAAGCGTTAAAGCTGGTGTCTGACAACCATAAAAAAGCCGAGATGAAATCGACGTTAATGAGCATTACCCGCGCGGTAGAAGCTGGCACTCCAATGTCAAAAGCCATGCGCACCGCGAGCAACCACTTTGATGCGCTGTATACCGACCTAATCTCAACCGGAGAACAATCGGGCAACTTAGCCGAGGTGTTTGAACGGCTGGCTACCTACCGAGAAAAGAGTGAACAACTGCGCGCCAAAGTGATCAAAGCTTTAATTTATCCCGCGATGGTGATTCTCGTCGCGCTCGCGGTATCGTATCTGATGCTAACCCAGGTCATTCCAGAATTTGAAAAAATGTTTTCCGGCTTTGGCGCGGATTTACCTTGGTTTACCCGACAAGTGCTCGACTTATCCGCTTGGATGCAAAATTGGGGCGGATTTATTGGCTTAGGTGCGCTCAGTTTACTGATATCTTCCCGTATTATGATCAAGCGTTCCGATTCGTTTCGCTTAATGATCAATCGAGCCAGTTTGAAATTTCCCGTCCTTGGACCAGTGTTATCTAAAGCGGCAATCGCTAAGTTTAGCCGTACGCTTGCTACCAGCTTTAGCGCCGGTATCCCAATTCTCACCAGTTTAAAAACCACATCAAAAACGTCAGGTAATATGCATTATCAGTTGGCAATTGAAGACGTCTACCGCGATACAGCAGCAGGGATGCCGATGTATGTCGCGATGCGCAACTGCAACGTTTTCCCAGAATTGGTGTTACAAATGGTGATGATTGGTGAGGAATCAGGTCGTCTGGATGATATGCTGAATAAAGTCGCGACGATTTACGAGTTTGAAGTCGATAACACCGTTGATAATCTAAGTAAGATTCTCGAACCGTTAATTATTGTTTTTCTTGGGGTCGTCGTCGGTGGCTTAGTGACGGCAATGTATCTGCCTATCTTTAACTTAATGAGTGTATTGGGCTAGAATAGGGCATACTCAAATGACGTTGAGATGTAAACGTGAAGCCGTGTCATTACGCCACACATCTTAACGTGATGTAGAATTAATCCGTCCCATCAAAACAGCACCTTGCTCGTTTGATTTTTCGCTCAAGAGAGATATATGGAAGTATTCCAGTACTACCCATGGTTATTCGTTGTATTTGCCGTGGTTTTTGGTTTGATCGTGGGAAGCTTTCTCAACGTCGTTATTTATCGACTGCCTAAGATCATGGAATTAGAATGGCGCCACGAATGTGCGGAGTCCTTTCCCGAATACAAGATTAAAGCGCCTACAGAAACGCTAACCTTAAGTGTGCCTCGTTCTTCTTGTCAAAAATGCGCCGCGCCGATCCGCATTCGTGACAATATCCCGGTGATCAGTTGGCTGCTGTTACGCGGTAAATGCCATAACTGCAACGCGCCAATCAGCCCAAGATACCCACTGATAGAACTGTTGACAGCAGCCTGCTCTGGCTTTGTCGCATACCATTTCGGATTCAGCTATTTCACCATTGCACTCATCTTTTTCACCTTTACATTGATTGCGGCAACGTTTATCGACCTTGATACTATGTTACTGCCCGATCAATTGACCTTACCTTTAACTTGGGCTGGCATTGTCTTAGCATTGCTTGAGGTGAGTCCTGTTAGTTTACAAGACGCAGTTATTGGTGCCATCGCAGGTTATCTATGCCTTTGGTCTGTCTATTGGGGCTTCAAGTTGCTGACCGGAAAGGAAGGCATGGGCTACGGTGACTTTAAACTCCTTGCAGCTCTGGGGGCTTGGCTAGGTTGGCAATCGCTGCCTATGATCATTTTAATTTCTTCCCTCGTTGGGGTTATTTTTGGTCTGATTCAACTACGCTTGAAAAAGCAAGGTATAGAGAAAGCCTTTCCTTTCGGTCCCTATTTAGCGATCGCAGGATGGGTATGCTTACTCTGGGGTGAGCAAATGTTAAATTGGTACTTTACGTCCATTCTAGGAGTGTAAATGGCTTTAGTAATTGGCCTGACAGGCGGTATTGCTAGTGGTAAAACAACCGTGGCAAATCTGTTCAAACAACAATTTGATATCGACATCGTCGATGCGGACATTGTTGCGAGAGAAGTGGTAGAACCCGGCACTCCGGGCTTAAATGCAATCATCGAGCACTTTGGATCTGAGATTATTCGAGAAGACCAAATGCTGGATCGTGCTAAGTTGCGCGAGAAAATTTTTTCCAATCCAGATGAAAAAGCGTGGCTGAACTCTCTGCTTCATCCAATGATTCGTGAAAAAATGATCGAAGAACTGGAAGAAGTCACATCCGACTACGCACTGTTGGTCGTGCCGTTGCTGATAGAGAACAATCTGGAAAGCTTATGTGACCGCGTACTGGTGGTCGATGTTGAACCAAGCACCCAGATTTCTCGGACTATGAAACGCGACAACGTTAGTGAAGAGCAAGCACAAGCGATCCTTGCATCTCAAGCGTCTCAACAGCAAAGACTCGCTCTAGCTGATGATGTGGTGAAGAATAACCCAGACGACCCTGAACTTTTACTTCAAATTACAGATTTGCATGAAAAGTACCTAGCCATGTGTCAGAATAATCTGAGAAAATAGGAAAGGATCCCATCTAGGCTTATGTCAATGACCACGCATAAATTCGAACATCCGTTAAATGAGAAAACTCGTATCTATCTAAGAGTAGAGTCTCTGCTGCGTCAGGCTCACTTGGCTTCTAGCTTTACTGACAATCATCAATATCAATTATTTTTTCGCGCGTTATTCGATATGGTTGAGATTTTTGAACAGATCCAACTAAAAAGCGAACTGGCGAAAGATATTGAGAAACAGCGACTGTCCTATCGTCACTGGTTGAATGTGGACGGCGTTGATCAAGGTGCCCTCAACGACCTATTGCAAGAAATTGATTCAGTACACAGTCAGTTGATGGGGGCTGCTCGATTTGGACAAGCACTGCGTGATGATCGCTTTCTGAGCTCAATTAGGCAACGATTTAACTTACCAGGCGGAGCATGTTGTTTTGATCTACCCGCTTTGCACTACTGGCTCCATTTGCCAATTGAGCGTAAAAAGCACGATGCTCAACAGTGGCAAACAAGCTTAAAGCCGCTGTCTGACGCACTTTCTCTCTGGCTTAAGCTGACCCGTGAAACTGGGCACTTTAAACCCCAGATAGGCCGAGTCGGCTTTTTCCAAAGTGATGCAGACGGTGCCAATATTCTGCGCCTGCATATTCCAATGGAGTTTGGTGTATATCCAATGATTTCTGGTCATAAGAACCGATTTGCGATCAAATTTATGTCGTTTGAAACTGGGCAAGCCTGTACCCAAGATGTCGAGTTTGAATTGGCGGTTTGTTGCTAAGTGGCGTTCACTCAACAACGACTTTCTATTATTCTTCTAATCATCCAAACTTGTTATAGAAAACCAAAAGGGACGAACAATCCATGTCTAAAATTACTATCGTTCAATGCCCTCAGTGTGGTACCGACGTTGAATGGGGTGAGCAAAGCCCTAACCGCCCGTTTTGCAGTAAAAAATGCCAGATGATTGATTTCGGCGAATGGGCTGACGAAGAAAACGCCATCGCAGGTGCGCCTGATATGTCTGATAGCGACGGATGGTCGGAAGATCAATACTAAGAGGGTCTAGGATAAATAAAGGTCCTAGGATCCTAGGTTCTAGGGTCCTAGGAGGCGCACTCGGGTAGCTTTGCGTCTCAAAAACCAACCAAGCTTGTTGTACGGATTACGGATTACGGATTACGGATTACGGATTACGGATTACGGATTACGGATTACGGATTACGGATTACGGATTACGGATTACGGATTACGGATTACGGATTACGGATTACGGATTACGGATTACGGATTACGGATTACGGATTACGGATTACGGATTACGGATTACGGATTACGGATTACGGATTACGGATTACGGATTACGGATTACGGATTACGGATTACGGATTACGGATTACGGATTACGGATTACGGATTACGGATTACGGATTACGGATTATTTTTCAGTCACTTAAGTTCAATGTCAAGTATTTCTGTACTCTGTAGTCCAAAACCACAAGAGCCAAACTTTTCAATTGAGCACGATACTCTCAACAAACTCCCCTAGGACCTAGGATCCTATAACCTACGACCTATCTTTTCTCCCCTAGAACCTTAAGTTAAAAAAAACGGAGCCCATAGGGCTCCGTTTAAGATGAGAACGCTAGTTATAGCATTACTTCTTAGCAAGTTTCTCTTTGATACGAGCAGACTTACCAGAACGCTCACGTAGGTAGTACAACTTGGCACGACGTACTGCACCACGGCGTTTAACTTCGATGCTATCAACAACTGGAGAGTGTGTTTGGAACGTACGCTCAACACCTTCACCGTTAGAGATCTTACGTACAGTGAAAGCAGAGTGTAGACCACGGTTACGGATTGCGATTACAACGCCTTCGAAAGCCTGTAGACGCTCACGGTCACCTTCTTTTACCTTAACTTGAACAACAACAGTGTCACCTGGTGCAAATTTAGGTAGGTCTTGTTTCATTTGCTCTTCTTCAAGAGCTTTGATGATGTTACTCATTTTTAAATTCCTAGAATAAACTGATACTAAATAAATTAGGTTACTTTGCATGACGTTCGTTAATGGCTTTATGTTCATTAATAAACTCAGCAAGTAATAGTTCCTGTTCGTCAGTCAGAGCTAGGTTTTCCAGGAGCTCTGGTCTTCTTAGCCAAGTTCGGCCCAGCGACTGCTTGAGTCGCCACCGACGAATATCCTTGTGATTGCCTGACATGAGTACCGCTGGTACCTCTTTGTCATCCAATACTTCAGGACGCGTATAGTGAGGGCAATCTAACAAACCATTGGCAAAAGAGTCTTCTTCTGCTGATGCAAAATCTCCCAGTACCCCCGGAACAAACCGAGAAACTGAGTCGATTAGCGTCATGGCTGGTATCTCACCACCCGTCATCACAAAATCCCCAATCGACCATTCTTCGTCGACTTCAGATTGAATGATACGCTCATCTACCCCTTCGTAGCGGCCACAGATAAGAAGCAAGTTCTCATTTGTTGCCAACTCCTCTACTCCTTGTTGATCGAGCTTGCGACCTTGAGGAGATAGGTAAATGACTTTCGTCTTACCCGGTGAGGCCTTTTTCGCGGTATGTATGGCATCGCGCAGAGGCTGAACCATCATTAACATACCAGGACCACCACCGTAAGGTCGGTCATCGACAGTGCGATGTTTGTCGTGAGTAAAATCTCGAGGATTCCAAGTCTCAATCGACAATAGACCTTTTTTAACCGCTTGACCTGTTACTCCAAAATCAGTAACAGAACGGAACATTTCAGGAAACAGGCTAATTACGCCAACCCACATGTTTATCTCGCTCTGTAATTTTGGAGATTAGAATCCAGGATCCCAGTCAACTTCGATCCGTTGAGCTTCACGATCAATATTGATGATCACTTGCTCTTCAAGGAACGGAATTAATCGTTCCTTTTGCCCAAAAGCATCTTTAAGATTTGCTTTAACTACCAAAACATCGTTTGAACCTGTTTCTAACATGTCGCTCACGACACCCAGATCGTAACCATTGGTGGTGACTACTTGCATTCCAAACAATTCACGCCAGTAGAACTCATCTTCTGACAGTTCAGGTAATATTGCAGGGTCGATAGCAATTTCAAAGTTTGTCATTAAGTGCGCGTCTTCGCGAACGTCCAGACCTTCCAGCTTAGCCACCATACCTTTGTTATGGCGCTTCCAGCTTTCTACTTTGTACTCAACCCACTGCCCTTTTTGGTTGATATACCAAGGGCTGTAATCGAAAATGCTTTCAGCATTGTCTGTGTAGGAAAAAACTTTAAGCCAACCTCGAATGCCGTAAGTAGCACCAAACTTGCCTACAACAATCTTTTCGTTGCTCATTGTTTCTTTACCTTTCATCGACATAAACTAGTTTCTACTTCTAACAGTATGAATTAAGCCGCTTTTTGAGCGTCTTTAACTAGCTTAGCAACGCGGTCAGATACAGACGCGCCTTGACCAACCCAATGGTTAACGCGGTCTAGGTCTAGACGTAGACCTTCTTCTTGACCTTTCGCAGTTGGGTTAAAGAAACCAACTTTCTCGATGAAACGGCCAGTTGCAGCGTTGCGGCTGTCCGCTACTACGATTTGATAAAATGGACGCTTTTTAGCGCCGTGACGTGCCAAACGAATGGTTACCATGTCGTCCTCTTTGCTTTCTCAAAAATAAAATTAACCCCAGAAACTAAAATAGCTTGGGGTCTCGTGCCAAAATAAAGCTCCGGAATTTTACTCTTCTCCCGGAGCAATGCAAGGGTTTAGTTACTTTTTCACCAACATAAATCGAATTTACAGTTTGTGACGCAGCTAACACCTTGAAATTTTGCGTAGTTAGGTGATGTAATTGTGCAATTATCGACCAAATGGATTGAAGCCACCGCCGCCGCCCATTCCGCCCATCATGCCTTGCATATTGCGCATCATTCCTTTCATGCCACCTTTTTGCATTTTCTTCATCATTTTCTGCATTTGGGTGAACTGTTTGAGTAGACGGTTAACATCTTGAACTTGTACCCCAGAGCCTGCTGCGATACGTTTCTTGCGTGAACCTTTGATGATTTCTGGACGCTGACGCTCTTTCATGGTCATTGAACTAATGATCGCTTCCATCTGTTTGAACATCTTGTCATCGACTTTATCTTTGACGTTCTCAGGGAGCTGAGACATGCCAGGAAGCTTATCCATCATGCCCATCATGCCACCCATGTTTTGCATCTGACCAAGCTGCTCACGAAAATCTTCTAAATCGAAGCCTTTCTTCTCTTTAAATTTCTTCGCCAGCTTTTCTGCTTTATCTTGATCGACATTACGTTGTAAATCTTCAATCAAAGAAAGCACATCACCCATGCCCAAAATACGTGATGCAACACGGTCCGGGTGGAAGGGTTCTAATGCGTCCGTTTTTTCACCGACACCTAAGAATTTAATTGGTTTGCCAGTGATATGACGCACGGAAAGAGCAGCACCGCCGCGAGCATCGCCGTCGACCTTGGTCAGAACAACACCGGTAAGTGGCAGTGCATCACCAAAAGCTTTTGCAGTATTTGCCGCATCCTGACCAGTCATGGCATCAACAACAAACAGCGTTTCGACAGGGTTGATGGCTGAATGGAGATCTTTAATCTCGCCCATCATCTGTTCATCAATCGCCAGACGACCTGCCGTATCGACAATCAGCACGTCATAGAATTTTTTCTTGGCGTGGTCGATGGCTGCGTTAGCAATATCAATCGGCTTTTGGTCAGGTGATGATGGGAAGAAATCAACACCAACATCTGCTGCCAAGGTTTCTAGCTGTTTGATCGCCGCAGGGCGGTAAACGTCGGCAGAAACGACCAAAACCTTTTTCTTATCACGCTCGCTCAAAAGCTTAGACAATTTACCTACCGATGTGGTTTTACCCGCACCTTGTAGACCTGCCATAAGAAGAACCGCAGGTGGCTGAGCTGCTAGGTTAAGGGCTTCGTTCGACTCCCCCATCACCGCTTCTAGCTCAGATTGTACTATCTTAATAAACTCTTGGCCTGGGGTCAGAGATTTAGAGACCTCAACACCCACCGCCTTTTCCTTAACGCGGTTTACAAATTCGCGAACAACCGGTAGCGCAACGTCCGCTTCCAGTAATGCCATACGCACTTCACGTAAGGTCTCTTTAATGTTGTCTTCTGTCAGACGACCTTTACCGCTGATATTTTTCAGCGTTTTGGATAATCGATCCGTTAAATTCTCAAACATCTTTGTCTCTTCGCTAAAATGGCGACTAATTAGTGTGAGTATACCTTAGCCAAGGTCACAGTCATACCCGTACTACTGCTCTATTACTATATGGGAAGCTAACTTATTAATTTCAATGTCTCATCTATGATGATTGTTATTGCATAGGTCATAGCTCCAAAGAGTAATGCAAGGTATAATTTCGTTATTCTGGACAACAACCTTTATGGATTCATGGATAGCTTAATTGCCATTGCGGCCGCCATACTTTACATTTTGGCTATCGCAACCATCATACCCGGACTTTCACAACAGTCTGGCATCAAAGCAAAGACCGTGTTTGCTAGTGCCGCGTGCGCACTGGTTTTTCACGCTTGGTTATTGAGTGATTTGATTCTCGATGGTTCTGGTCAAAACCTCAGCATTTTAAATGTCGCGTCCCTGATCAGCTTCATCATTTCCTTGGTCATGAGCCTGGCTATGCTCAAAAACCGGTTGTGGTTTCTGCTGCCAGTGGTTTATAGCTTTGCAGCCATTAATTTATCGGCGGCGACGTTTTTACCTAGCACTTTCATTAAACATTTAGAAAATGATCCTAAGTTGCTTATTCACATATCGTTGGCGCTGTTTGCCTACGCTACGCTGACGATTGGCGCTCTGTACGCGCTGCAACTTGCGTGGCTTGACCATAAACTGAAAACGAAAAAATCGTTAGCCATAAATCCAAATCTACCTCCGCTAATGATGGTTGAACGGCAATTATTTAAAATTATTTTAATTGGTAACCTGCTACTGACCTTCACGCTGCTCACTGGATTTGTGTTCGTTCAGGATATGTTCGCACAAGGTAAAGCACATAAAGCGATTCTCTCTTTCTGTGCTTGGGTGGTCTATTCAGTATTGCTTTGGGGACATTACCAAAAAGGATGGCGAGGTAAAAAAGTGACTTGGTTTGCCGTTGCCGGAGCTACGTTGCTCACACTGGCTTATTTTGGCAGTCGTTTTGTCAAAGAGATCATCTTGAATTAACGCTCCCTTGAGCCTTTATATTCAACGCCAAATCAAATACAGTACTTTAAAACACCACTTAAGAGTTTCATGTGGCTCTTGAATAAACAAAACACTTACAAGGAATAACAACGCTTTGGACGACATCTCTACGGGTATCTTATTTGCGCTACTCGCGTGTCTTATCGTCATATCAGGTTACTTTTCCGGTTCAGAAACAGGGATGATGTCTTTGAACCGCTATCGCTTGAAACACTTAGCCAAAAATGGGCATAAGGGAGCAAAGCGCGTCGAAAAGCTACTAGACCGTCCAGATCGTTTGATTGGTCTAATTCTTATCGGCAATAACCTTGTGAACATTCTTGCCTCGGCCATTGCCACGATTATTGGTATGCGCCTTTATGGCGATATGGGGGTCGCGATTGCAACTGGTGCTCTCACCATGGTGGTACTGGTGTTTGCCGAAGTCACACCGAAGACCATCGCCGCGCTTTTCCCAGAGCGTGTCTCTTATGCGAGCAGTATTCTACTTAGCATTTTAATGAAGTTACTTTCACCTTTGGTTTTGTTGGTGAATTTTATTACTAATGGCTTCATTCGACTGCTTGGTGTCAAAGCGGATCACTCCGTCGAAGATCATCTCAGCTCGGAAGAGTTACGCACCGTGGTCAATGAAGCCGGTGGACTGATCCCGCGTCGACATCAGGATATGCTGGTCTCTATCCTAGATCTCGAACACGTCACAGTGAACGATATTATGGTGCCACGTAATGAAATTACGGGGATCGATATTAACGATGATTGGAAGTCAATCGTTCGTCAATTGACCCACTCACCTCATGGGCGAATTGTGTTTTATCGTGACCAAATTGATGAAGTGGTTGGCATGTTACGCTTACGTGAAGCGTATCGCCTTATGCTGGAAAAAAATGAGTTCACCAAAGAAACCTTGTTGCGGGCATTAGATGAAGTTTATTACATCCCTGAAGGCACGCCACTGAACGTACAAATGCTGAAATTCCAGCGCAACAAACAGCGTATTGGTCTTATCGTCGATGAGTATGGCGATATCATAGGATTAGTAACGCTGGAAGATATTTTGGAAGAAATCATCGGTGAGTTCACCACCTCCATCTCTCCTAGCCTAGCTGATGAAATCAGCCCACAAGGTGATGGAAGTTTTCTTATTGAAGGCAGTGCCAATATCCGTGATATCAACAAAGGGCTCAAATGGGATTTGCCAACCTCTGGACCAAGAACACTCAACGGTCTTATTTTGGAACACCTTGAAGATATTCCAGAAAGCCATCTCAGTGTAAAGGTGTCTGGGCACCGGATGGAGATCGTTGAAATAGAAGAGAACCGCATTAAGCTCGTGCGGGTCTACCCGAAGAAGAAAAAGTCGTAGAGCCTTAACAAGTAAAAGAAAAAAAGAGCCTGACACTTCAATAGTCAGGCTCTTTTTTTTTCGTATATCCTTTTAATTATCTTACTACGAGATAACTAGGAAGGCGCTCTCATCAGAGAACGTTAGTCGATACGCAGTTCTTTAAGCATTGATTCAGGCAGCGCAAGCTCGTCGTTTTTATTTACTGACACGCCCGCCTCCAGAATATTTTTCGCGATCTGCTTTGCTTCATCGAGTGAGTGCATTGCAGCAGTGCCGCATTGATACTCATTCAGCTCAGGGATCTTGTTTTGGCTTTCCACTTTTAATACGTCTTCCATGGCCGCAATCCACGCATCGGCGACTTGCTGCTCTGAAGGCGTACCGATTAGACTCATATAGAAACCAGTGCGACATCCCATCGGAGAAATATCAATAATTTCCACGCTATCACCGTTCAAGTGCGCGCGCATAAACCCTGCATATAAATGCTCTAACGTGTGAATACCTTTCTCTGAAAGGATATCTTTATTCGGCGCTGTAAAACGCAAGTCGAAAACGGTTATGGTATCACCTTTTGGGGTTTGCATTGTTTTCGCCACGCGCACAGCAGGTGCATTCATACGAGTGTGGTCGACAGTAAAGCTATCGAGTAAAGGCATTACATCTCTCCTTATTGTAATTCCAACACCTGACGGGATTGGTTTTCATTTCTGTTCCGGCTAGAAGAACCAACTACGATTGTCTTCTAACTCTTGTCGGCACTGTTTCAACTGCCAGCCATACGTTTTTGCGGTTTGCTCCACGCGCCTCGCAATTTTCATTAAACTTGGTTTTCTTTTGTAGCTACCACGTTTGTACCCACCTCGTCCTTCATGATAAGCCAAATATTGATTATAGGGGTCCCATAAAGAGATGCCTAGCTGACGCCGAGTTTCATGGGTGTACCAACCAACAAACATCATCGCGTCATCAAAATCACTTCTCGAGCTCCAACTTCCAGTGGCATTCTGAAAGTCGTCCCAAGCAGGGTCTTGTGCTTGTGCATAGCCATATGCACTGCTTACTCGTCCCCAAGGAATAAAACCAAGCACATAATCTATTGGTGGTTTTGCATCATGTCGGAAGCTACTCTCCTGTTTGATGATAGCCATTGCAACATGAATCGGAGTGCCCCACTCCTCTTCCATATCAATGGCATCTTCATACCAACTCGGATGTTCTCGGAAAATTTCACACAGGTTACCCTGTTGTTGAGGTGGAGCAGTCGAACACCCGACTAACAACACACTGACTAAAATGGATACTGCTAACGACTTGATGTTCACCAATCTTTACCAACTTACTATTATTCCAGATGAGCGCTGTGCTCTAACTAAATAAGCACTGTAATACAGATGATCATTGTCACTCTAGATCAGTACGCTTATTTTAGATAAGCAAAGTAGTCTTGCAAAAAGTCATCAAAAGATAACGTATCACTTTGCTCAGACTGCTTCTGTTTTTCTACCGAAGTTACCACTTCAGTTTCCATAACATCTTGTGAGTAATATTGGTAAGTATGTGCGAGGTTCTCCTCTCGATATTTCATACCCAAACTGCAACCCACTTTACCTAAGCCGCCTAGCTCTTTCGTTAGGGCTAACAGCTGGCCTGAGATGGTCAACTCTGGCTCATCAATCCATGTCGCGAGTTTGTCGCAAACATCTTGATAGGCATGACCACCAACAGAAGCATCCATTTTTATGGCGATTTGGCGAAGTTCAACGAAGACTCTTTTCGCCCATTCTTGCAAAGAAAGTCGCTCGCCTTGGCAGCCAATCTGGAGCATCAAACCTTTCTCACGACCCGACACAACCACCTTGTTCCAGTTATCGCGCCAACATGCTAAATCACTGTTATTCATCGGCTCAGAGTCAGAAAGCGCAGCCCAAGTAAGGAACATATCGAGAAAACGCACCTGATCTTCAGTGACGCCCACAGGACTGAACGGGTTTACATCTAACGAGCGCACTTCAATATATTCAACACCAGCGCGCTTTAATGCCTCTGATGGTTTCTCACCACTTTTCGCCACGCGTTTAGGGCGGATGGGAGCGTAAAGTTCGTTTTCAATTTGCAGAATATTAGAGTTGAGTTGACGATATTCACCATCAACTTTTACGCCTATTTTCGCGAACTCTTCAGATGGACGATGAATCGCATCATTGAGACCTTCGAGGTATTGTTCAATACTGTTAAATCCGATCTTCAATTTGCTCTGTGCGTTGTTGGTGTAACCAAGATCACTAAGGCGTAAAGACGTCGATTTTGGCAAATAGAGCGTACCACCAATACTCTCAAAGGGAAGATCCGTTTCTCTGCCCTGGATAAAAGATCCGCACAGCGCAGGTGAAGCCCCGAAGAAGTATGGAATTAACCAACCAAAACGGTAGTAATTTCGGATCAGAGCGAAGTAAGCGGCTGATTTTGCTTCCTGACGTGAAGCCTCATCTTGCTCTCCGTAGAGCGCATCCCAAAACGATTCCGGGAAAGAGAAGTTAAAATGCACGCCCGAGATGATCTGCATTAAGCTACCGTAACGACGTTTAAGCCCTTCACGATACAACGTTTTCATTTTTGCAGCATTGGATGAACCATATTGAGCAAGGTTAATCTCATCTTCACTGCTAACGTAGCAAGGCATTGAAAGTGGCCACATCTTCTCGTCACCCATCTTCGTTTGGGTAAAGTGATGGATGTCTTTGAGTTGTGCGATCAGCTCGGGGATATCATGAGAAACCGGGGTTATGAATTCCAGCAAAGACTCAGAAAAGTCAGTGGTGATCCATTGGTTTGTGAACGCGGAGCCCAATCCCTCAGGATGAGGTGTTGTGGCTAGGTGTCCATCCTGACGATAGCGTAATGTTTCACGCTCAACACCGCGTCCAAACTGCTTAAATACTTCGGGGGTTGATGCAACTTTTTCCAGTCGCGCAGCAAAATCAGTCAAAATGAGGTTCGCTTATATTAGGAGCAGGACACTTGCCATCCGAAGCAAGTGAAAGCTAAGTTATTGATAATTTTAGCATATAGATAAATTAACTTTGTAAAATGACTTATCTAAATACATAGCGGAGAGTAAGCCCTCCGCTATAACATGCGTACTCTATCGAATGATTTCAAGCTCTTCTACGTCTTTCCCTAACTTTTCTAGCTGGGGACGAAGGGATTTAGCATCACCAACAACAATAATTTGATAGTCATTCGGGTCAAACCATTTTCGTGCGAGTCCATTCAACGTGTCCTTATCTACTGTTTCGACCAGCGTATTTCTCTGTTGTAGATAATCTTCATCCAAGTCATATTTTAAAATGTCACTGATGAGCTCCGCTTTTTGCGTTGGTGTTTCGTATTTCAGCGCATCTTTTTGCCCGACAGCTTGACGCATAAACGCCAGCTCTTCGTCAGTCATTCCTGATTGAGAATACTCGTTAAGCTCACTTTCCATCTCTATGATCGAGGCGACTGTCGAATCAGCACGCACTTGCGCAGTAAACACAACGGAACCCGCTTCAGGGTTACCGGAAAAGTATCCATAAGCGCCATAGGTATAACCTTTGTCTTCACGCAGATTTTGGTTGATACGGCTGTTAAAGTTACCTGATAAGTTATAGTTTGCTAACTGTCCTAAGTAGAATTCACCCGTAGCGTCGTATGGCACACCTTGACGAACCATCATTACCACACTTTGTGGCGCACCAGCTTTATCAACTAAATATACTTTTTGTGTCCCGAGTTTTGGAATCGTCTCAGGCTCATAAAGTGGTGCGGCTTCATCTTTCCAGCTCGACCAGAAACCAAGCTGTTTCTTAAGTGCTTGCTCCTCAATATCACCGACAACCACAACTTGCGCCCCTTGTGGTGTGTAGTGTTTAGAATAAAACTCGCGTACATCATCTAAGGTTAAGGCTCTCATTCCTGCTTGGGTGCCATCTTTGGGACGTGAAAAAATAGTATCGCCATATAACACTTGACGACTCGCTTGTGCGGCCATCCAGCTTGGATTTTGATGTTCATAAACTAAACCTTCTAAGGCTTGCATTTTCACACGGTCAAAATCTTCTTGTTTAAATGCTGGCGATAAAAGCATTTCTTCGACAATATCCAAGGTTGGCTCGAGGTTCTTTTCTAAAGCCGAAACGCTAATATTTGTCGTATATCCCGTGGCATCAACGGTAATGACACTCCCCAACTTATCCAACTCTGCTTGGATTTCTTCCATGCTTCGCTTGGTAGTGCCTTCTTGCAACATGGCTGCGGTTAGTTGCGCAAGACCTTCTTTGCCCTTGTCAACAAAACGCGTTCCTGCAGGCAAACTAAACTGCATCATCACGGTTGGCGTTTCACTGCTGACAGCCCCGAGCAGCTCAGAGCCATTTTCGAAATGGACATTGTACAAATCAGGCATGGTTGCTTGGACAGGTGCGCCTGTTGGAGGTTGAACCGAGCGATCAAAATTGTCGACTGCACGACGGTAAGCCAGTTGATCCTCGGTAATTTTTTTGTACTCAGGTAAGGTTCTCTTAGGAGTCACAAAGGTGGCAGGCCGTACGGCTAAGTCGGTTTTCCCCGTTGGAACAACACTCAACGTGACTTTCGGCTGATCTTGAATGAACTCACTATACACTCTCTTAACCGACTCGGGGGTGACGGCTCTAATTTGCTCTAGCTGCTTTTCGATTCGGTCAGGCTCACCAAAAAATGTTTCATTTGATGCCAATTGCGTAACTTTACCCTTCACACTCTCCAAAGCAAAAATAGCATCGGCTTCTACTTTACCGGTAAGTTGCTCAAGACGCTGTTTTGATACGCCAGTGTTGGCAAAGTTTTGTAGCGACTTCTGGAGCTCAGTGTACAGTTTTGACAAATCACCTTTATCACCCGAGTCGCCCATTGCATAAACATAAAATGTGCAAGCAAGCTCTGCACAATCATGAAACGACCCAGCATCTACCGCTTTCTGCGTTTTGACTAAGTCTTGATAAAGAACGCTGTTTGTCCCCGCACCGAGTATGCTAGACAGCGTATCAAGCGATGCTTGGCTTTCTTCACCACTGTACGTCGTTGGCCAAGCAACCATGACCATTGGCTGCTGAATGCGATCTTCTAAGGTAATGTATTTACTCTCTTTTAGCTGAGCTGGTTGTTTCTCAGCATTTTCTACGGCTGGCCCACGCGGTATCGAGCCGAAATATTTGTTCACCCAAGTCAGTGTCTGATCAACATCCAGATCGCCACCAATCGTCAATGTCGCATTATTCGGTCCGTACCAGCGTAAGAAGAATGCTTTAAGATCGTTGACATCAACACGGTCTAAATCTTCTACATAACCAATGGTTTGCCATGAATAAGGATGGCCTTCTGGATACAAGGCTTCTCCCATACGTTCCCATATAAGTCCGTATGGACGGTTGTCGTATCGTTGTGCACGTTCGTTTTTTACCGTCGAACGTTGGATCTCAAACTTGCGTTGTGAAACGGCATCGAGCAAAAAGCCCATGCGATCCGATTCCAACCACAACATTTTTTCTAATTGATTAGCAGGCACGGTTTCAAAATAGTTAGTACGGTCTCGGTTAGTCGTGCCATTTAATGTGCCACCAGCCTCAGTAATTATTTTAAAATGTTGTTGATCACCAACGTTTTCCGAACCCTGGAACATCATATGCTCAAAGAAGTGGGCAAAACCGGATTTGCCGATTTCTTCACGTGCAGATCCAACGTGATAAGTGACATCAACATGAACTAAAGGATCCGAATCTTCCGGTGCGAGAATAACCGTTAAACCGTTATCAAGTTGGTATTTTTGATACGGAATCTTAACTTTACCTTCTTCTGCTTTTGACGACTCGACAAACGTCACCCCGTCAGGCAATGATGAAACAGAGGCATTTGTTGCACAGCCCGTGATCACGAAAAGTGAGCACGCACCAACCCAAAACATTCTCATGTACTTTCCTTAAAATAATCCGAGATAAATAACAGCCAACAGGCTGTAACGAGCGGCCTTTCCAAAGAATATTAGAATGACACACGGCAAGAGGTTCATCCGTAACCAACCTGCCGCCAAACACAGTGGATCACCAATGACAGGTAACCAACTGAAAAATAATCCCCAGTAGCCATATTTTGCTAACCACTTCAAAGCGGTATTGCCATGCTTTTCATTTTGAGCTTTGTTCGGTAGCCATAACCCAAGCCAGTAATTGGTCAGACCGCCTAAGGTATTTCCGATGGTAGCAACAAGAACCACAGTAGAGACGGTGAACTGATTGAGAGAGAGTGTCGCGACTAAACTGGCTTCTGAGCCTCCGGGTAACAAGGTCGCACTAAGAAACCCCGTCATAAAAAGCACCCACAGCGCAGAATCAGAAAACCACAGCGCAATTTGTTCAAAATTGGAATGAAATACTTCTAGCATTTCATATCAAGCAATACCTTGCCTCTGGTTCTGCCAGACTCGACTTGTTGGTGAGCAGCGACAACATCACTCATTGGGTAAATATGTTGAACTTCGGTTTTGAGCAAGCCAACACTCACCATGTACAATAAGGTATCAAGCTGTTCGCTATCTGGCGCCACTAACATCCCCGTCGCTTCAAACCCTAACAATTTAGCTTTTTCACAAATCATTTCCGCAGTAATTGTTGGTACGGTCACCACTCTAGCGTGGTCTTTCAAACACTTGAGAGCATCTAATGCCGCATCTCCACCGACCAAATCAATCAAAACATCCACATCTTCAACACGTTCTGACACTGGTGCAAATTGATAGTTCACCGCATGAGCGCCAAGCGTGGCGAGATAGTCTAAATTTCGCTCACTGCAGGTTGTAAACACTTCCGCTTTTGCTGCCACGGCAATTTGTACGGCAAGGTGCCCAACCCCTCCAGCACCAGCAAGAATTAAAACACGATCATTTTCTTTAACATTCGCTTTGGTTAGCGCTTGAGCCGCGGTTTGTCCAGCAAGAGGAAGTACTGCCGCCGCTTCTAACGTTACGGATTGAGGAACGTGATTCAATTCCGTTTCTGGCACACAGACATATTGGCTATATCCTCCTCCCTTCACAGGAAAGCCAATAAAACCCGCCACCTGATCACCAACGCTAAAACGAGACGTTTCATCTCCGCACGACACCACCTTTCCGGAAATATCATATCCCGGAACCCAAGGCAGTTTATCTTTGTTTTGTTCAGCCGCCCAACCGAGCCCAGCACGGGTTTTTACATCAATAGGATTCACACCAGAAAAAGCGACTTTGACGAGTACCTCTCCCGGTGCTGGTGATGGTGTTGGGGCAGTGTGAGTAGCCAATACATTAGCGTCACCAAACTCAGTGATAACGATTTGTTTGTGTTCCATAAACCATTCCCGTAGTGATAAAAAAAGGGATGCCAGAGCATCCCTTTGACTATAAACCATTTTGTTTGATGACGTGAATTGCTGCAGTGTAAATTGTTGATAGATATACTACTCAGCAATACTGCGTTACATTTTTACACCAATCACAGTAAATAAGTGATCAGAAATAGCGTAGGAAAAAGGCAACGACGTTATCGAGTATTTTAACAAGCTAGAATGACAAGTTATTTACGACGATTGGTATTACCCCACCAATGCGAGAAGAATACCCGCAGCCACCGCAGAGCCAAGTACACCAGCTACGTTTGGTCCCATGGCGTGCATCAACAAGAAGTTTTGCGGATTAGCTTGCAAACCTACTTTGTTCACGACACGTGCTGCCATCGGCACGGCAGAAACCCCTGCTGCGCCAATCAATGGATTAATATCTTCATCGGATAGCTTATTAAGCAGTTTCGCCATCAAAACCCCTGCTGCGGTACCGATACTGAACGCAACCGCACCAAGCGCTAAGATACCGAGTGTTTCTAAGTTTAAAAACTTGTCAGCTTGTAACTTAGAGCCAACACCTAAACCTAAGAAGATGGTCACGATATTGATCAGTTCGTTCTGAGCGGTTTTTGATAAACGATCCACCACGCCAGCTTCACGCATCAAATTACCCAAACAGAACATCCCGACAAGTGGTGTCGCCGAAGGTAAGAAAAGAATGGTCATCACCAAAACAGCAAGTGGGAAGATAACTTTCTCCCATTTACCTACATGTCTTAGCTGAGCCATTTTTATCTCACGCTCTTGTTGAGAAGTGAGTGCCTTCATGATTGGTGGCTGAATAATCGGAACCAGTGCCATGTAGCTGTATGCGGCAACGGCAATAGCACCAAGTAAATCTGGCGACAGTTTGCTGGCTAAGAAAATGGCGGTTGGGCCATCCGCACCACCAATAATCGCGATGGACGATGCGTCTGCCATGGAAAACTCCATGCCCGGAACATAGTTCAGCAAGATCGCCCCAAACAACGTGGCAAAAATACCAAACTGAGCAGCCGCACCTAGCCACAATGTTTTGGGGTTAGCAATCAGCGCACCGAAGTCCGTCATTGCACCCACTCCCATAAAGATCAACAGTGGGAATACACCCGACTCAATCCCGACATGGTAAACGTAATACAGCAAACCACCAGGCTCAGTAAACCCAGCATTAGGAATGTTGGCTAAGATAGCACCAAAGCCGATCGGCAATAGCAGTAGTGGTTCAAAACCTTTGCGGATCGCTAAAAACAACAGTAAGCAGCCAACCAACATCATACAGATTTGGCCAAACTCAAAGTTAGCGATCCCTGTTTCTGACCATAAGGTCATCAATCCGTCCATGGTGCTCCCTTACGCCAAGCTCAGAAGAGGCATACCGACAGTCACAGCATCACCTTCTTTCACATTTAACTCCTGAACCGTACCGTTGCGGGCAGCACGAACTTCGGTTTCCATCTTCATTGCTTCGAGGATCAGCAGGACATCCCCCTCAGCCACTTCAGCGCCAGGCTGAACGTTGACTTTGAATATGTTCCCCGCCAAAGGAGCAGGCACCGCCTCAGCAGAAGATGCCGTCGCTGGAACAACAGGTGTCGCCGTATTGGCAGATGATGCTGGCACGACAGACGTTAACTCGCCTTGTGGGCCAACTTCGACATTAAACACTTGCCCATCTACGCGCACACTGTATGCCTCGACACCACCAGTAGATGCTTGAGCAACTGAAGCCGGTGTTGGCGTCGCACTTTCCAACGTCGGTGCTGGTTCAAATGCATCTGGGTTGCTGCGGTTCTTCAAGAACTTCAATCCAACTTGCGGGAACAAAGCATACGTCAATACGTCGTCCACTTGCTCATTCGCCAGCTTAATGCCTTCAGATTTTGCTTTCTCCAGCAAATCGACAGAGAGCGTTTCCATTTCAGGTTCGAGCAAATCTGCAGGACGGCAAGTAATTGGTTCCTTGCCATCAAGTACTTTCGCTTGCAGTTCAGCATTCAATGCTGCTGGTGCAACGCCGTATTCGCCTTTTAGTAACCCTGCGGTTTCTTTAGTAATGCTCTTGTAACGTTCACCAGTCAGCACGTTGATAACCGCTTGAGTACCGACAATTTGCGATGTTGGAGTAACCAGTGGAATAAAGCCTAAGTCTTCACGAACGCGAGGAATTTCTTCAAGCACCTCGTCAATACGGTCCGCTGCACCTTGTTCTTTCAGCTGGCCTTCCATGTTAGTCAGCATACCACCCGGAACTTGTGCGATAAGGATTCGTGAATCCACGCCTTTTAATTGACCTTCCCACTTCGCGTACTTTTTCCGCACTTCACGGAAGTAAGCCGCTATCGGCTCAATTTGCTCCAACTTCAAGTTGGTATCACGCTCAGTACCTTGCAACATAGCCACGACCGTTTCCGTTGGCGTATGACCGTACGTACAGCTCATGGAAGAAATAGCCGTATCGAGAATATCAATACCCGCTTCTACCGCTTTAACAGCGGTTGCTGTCGACAGCCCCGTGGTGGCGTGACAGTGCAGTGCCAATGGCACATCACAAGACGCTTTTATACGTGTGATCAACTCTTCCGCTTCATACGGTTTTAATAGACCCGACATATCTTTGATACACAAAGAGTGACAGCCAAGATCTTCTAAACGTTTTGCTAAATCAACCCAAGTGTCTGCGTTATGCACAGGACTGGTCGTATAGGACAAGGTACCTTGTGCGTGCGCACCAACATCGATCGTTGACTTCACCGCTTTTTCGAAATTTCGAACGTCATTCATCGCATCAAAGATACGAAAAACATCCATGCCATTCGCATGAGCACGCTCGACAAATTTTTCTACTACGTCATCAGCATAGTGGCGGTATCCTAAAAGGTTTTGACCACGCAGTAACATTTGCATTGGTGTATTTGGCATCGCTTTTTTAAGCGCACGTAAACGCTCCCAAGGATCTTCTCCAAGAAAACGAATACACGAGTCAAACGTTGCTCCTCCCCAAGTTTCTAGGGACCAATAACCAACCTTATCCAATTCAGCCGCAATAGGCAGCATATCTTCGATACGCATTCGCGTAGCAAACAATGATTGATGGGCGTCACGAAGTACCACATCCGTTATCGCTAGTGGTTTAGACATACTCTTAAACTCCTTTTTAATCCTTAACTCGGCTACTTCGCGACTGATCGGCGATGTTGATGAATCGCAGACGATATCGCTGCCACAACTTGTGGACTAACAGCTGAAGAGGTTGATTGAATATTCGTATTTTTAGTTGTTTTTAGTGCTGCGATCGGCTCAAGTACTTCTTCTGGTACCAGTTTGGACATTAGCCGAACGAGATAAACAAGAATAGTGAGGAAAATAAACACGACCGCCATCCCCGTTACCATCAGGGTGGCCGCATTTACTAGCAGGCTTCCTATATCTGTCATGTTGCTTCCTTTCTTTGTCATCCTGACAACATTCAGGACTTCAATTGTGTCAAATCCCGACTAGTGGATTATCTCGACTGGTCAAATTTTGTCAATTTTGTTTAAGGAAGGTTTATCATAAACGAGAAAAATGATTATTTATTCACTAGGCAGATCACAATTTAGGAAGAAACTGCTGGATCAGTAAACTTCGGACGTGCGGGACCACCAAAGCCTGCCAAACAACCTTATGGGCTTAGACTCGCTAACTGAGAACAATTAAAACATCACGACTTGCGCATACCCAGTTGAGCACTCAAGCCACTGTTAGTACGAACTAACTTCATGGCATCATGCCGAGAATGGACATCCAGTTTTTTGTACAGTTTATAGATGTGACTTTTGACCGTACTTTCAGACACAAAGAGCTTAGATGCAATTTGTTGATTAGTGATGCCGTGCGCAATCAGCGACAATATTTGTCTTTCACGACTGGTCAGGGAGTCTTGTTGGCAATCTAAAGCAACGTCAGCATGACGATAATTGTTGACCAGTTTTTCTAGGTACTTTCTCGGCAGCCAAAGCCCCCCACTCAACACATATTCAACACTTTCGCGAATATCTTTTATGGGTGCGTTTCGTAGTAAAACACCTTTAAGCAACTTCCAACTCAACAGTTCTACTTGCACCCCGGAGGTGGGCACATTATGAATAATTAAAGGCCAACCAAACAAATCGAAGTCAGGCAATTTAAATTGCGTTTTACATTGCTGCATAAGATCATAATCCATAAATACCAAATCCACACTGACCTCATTGCTATGGTAAATGAGTTCCCCTGGTAAGTAGGTTTTGACCTCTACATCCGTTATAGATGATAGCTGTTCCTCAATGAGTCTACTTTGGAGGTTATCTTCAGCAAGCAAGAACACGTTCCTGGTTCCCATAGTTTCCACCACTATGATTGAGCACTTCACCTCGACCGCTTTTCTGAGTGAATGGCAACGATTTCTGTTATTCAAAATTTCGATTAGCAACAGAGAGGAATATAGCACCTAGAGATGAGAACGTGACTATCAACTATGAGACAGAAAGACTAAAAAGTACGACGAACTTTCTCTCTCCCATAGACCAATTCCGACTTTTCTATTAAGCAACTCATTGCTTTTACGACTTAACCCATCAAATATTCGGCCAAACTCCAACTTTTAACCTAAAAACGGAATGACAAGTAAGACTACAAAAATCATACACAGTAAGCCTATATATTACATTAATTTCATACTTTCATAGCACCAAGAAGAAACGCTAATTTAACCTAATGATTACAAATGGCTTTATTTATGAGTCAACACCTAAAACGTCCAGTAGGCGCTCAAAATCCTACCAGGAAAGATGGCACGCCCCATAACACCTAAATAATTTTTCTATACTCTCATCGCTTGCCCAACTGCAAGCTGTAACAAAAAAGCCATACATCTTTTTAACATGAATGAGACAATGGAGTAATCATTATGACTCTGAATAAAACAGGACTTGCTATCGCCGTTTCAGCACTTCTCTTCAGTGGTGCAACACTCGCTTTTAACGGTGTCGATGATGGGAATGGAAATGCGCAATGGGATGAAAGTGCGAATACCACCACTAACACTCTTGGCGTGAATGACAGCTTCCAAGACAACAGTGATAACAGCACCAATGCGGCACTAGGAATCAATGATAGTTTCAAAGACAACAGTGACAACAGTACTAATGCGTCATTGGGTGTGGATGATAGTTTCAATGACAGTAGCGACAACAGCACTAATACCACCACTAACACCACCAGCACCAGTAACACCAGCTCTAGCAATGAACTGGGGATCGGTATTGCGGACAGCTTTAACGACAATAGCGACAACAGTAACCACAGCGATAACAGTGATAACAGTGACAACAGCGTTTCGCTAGGTCTTTCCGATAGCTTTAATGACAATAGCGATAACAGTACTTACAACAGTAATTCAAGTACGAACGACAGCTATAACCAAGTACACACTGACATGGAAATGGTCGTAGCCAGTTCCGAACTCATGGGTAGTGCAGCAGGCTTGGTGGTTTATTCAACCAATGCTGAAGAGACGAATGTCGATGTCGCCAATATCAACAGCCTAGACGGTATGGATGGGGTCGCTGGTATTACAACTGTCGGTCAGATCGCTGGTTCGAACTCTCTTGTTCAACAATCTATCGTAACCAATGCAAACCTATTTACGAGCGAATAATCAATCTTTGGAGGAAGCGATGCGTTTGGCACTCTGTACTTTGAGTATGATCGTTGCCTGCTCAGCATTCGCTGATGAGATTGTCTTATCTGACGAAGAAGTTAGCTTGGATATTATGAATGAATCAAGAGGAGGACAGAACGTGGAACTCGACTTGATTTATGCCGATTCAGATATCCATGGTATTTCGTCAGATAATATCGCGTCGAATACGGTGAGCGGAAACAATATCCTATCGCCAGGTGCCTTTGCCGAGAGTTCAGGACTATCGAGCGTTATTCAAAATACTGGGAATAACGTTCTCATTCAGAACTCAACTGTGGTTAACCTGACACTCAAGTAACTATATATGAAACTGTGGCATAACCTCATTTGGCTGGTGCTATGCATATCAGCATCAGCCAACTCATTAGAGTTTCTCCCTCATCGAGGGCACTACTCTGTGCCGGTAAAAAGTTATAAAGAGATAGTGTTTGGTGATGTTTATCGTCAACAGTATGACTTTAGCTGCGGATCGGCTGCGTTAGCGTCTTTATTAACCTATCACTACGATACTCACTCGTTAGAACAGAATATTTTCAAGGTGATGTATCAGCAGGGAGACAAAAAGAAAATTAAGGAAAAAGGGTTTTCATTACTTGATATGAAACACTATTTAGCCTCAGTCGGATTTAACTCCGATGGGTTTCAAATTGGATTAGAAAAAATCCGAGAAGTGGGCGTTCCCGGGATCACACTAGTGAATTTTGACGGGTATATGCACTTTGTTGTTATCAGAGGCATGAATAGTCACTCGGTCATTTTAGGTGATCCATCAAGAGGCACAATGGTCATGACATTAGATACTTTCAAAAAATACTATCAAGGTATCGTGCTGCTCATACGTAACGAGGCAAAAATAGGACGCGCAAGTTTTATTACCGATGACAAGTTTGCCATCTACCAACGTTCACCGCTGGAGAGTGGAGTACCAAGAGACTCCCTAGGTGTGTTTAGCATTACACTCCCCATTTCAGGTGAAAACTAACTTCAACTGAATAGGTGTAAGTATGTTTTTTAAAAATATGTTTTTTAAAAGTATATTACTCGTGTGCTGTATCGCATTGCCCGCTGTAAACGCTAGCGCCAATAACAATGTGATTGTTAACCGTCTGGAACCCATTTCTGATAATTTACTTGCGCAATACAGAGGCGGGTTTAGAGTCAATGATGAATACGTCATTAACATCGGTCTGAGCATCACCACGACCATTAATGGCGAAGATATTTTCAATTCAAATATTGCGAACTTAATCATCAAGAACGGTAACTTAACCAACATTCACTCAGACAACGATCCAAACAGCCCCAATAGTGCGCCACTAGATCAAGGCATTGTAAATATCGTCCAATTGGGTGAAGGTAATATTATTGGAGACAATATCAATCCCCCCTCTTCTCTTACTTCGCAACAACCCGACATCACAAGTTCTGAGTTTATCAATTCGAGTATCATTAATATCATTCAAAACACCACCGACAATAATGTTATCGGGCTTAGTACACTGGTAGACATTGATGCCCAGGTGAATGGCGTCATAAAACAAATTCAAGCAAACCAACAGCTCCAAGATGCCCTGCTGAATCACCTTCAGTAATTCAGCCCCAAGCGGTAACAACGCGATATCCCACATAGAGCTCAGCACAAACAGTGCAGTAGTAACCCAAATATTAGAAGTTAACCGGTACTCGCACTGTTAATTGGAAATCAGGCGCGTCTTCCGTCAGGCCAGCTTGAGCACTGACGTTGACAGATGAACGCGCACTAAATGCGTAATTAATGCCAAAATTCAGCGTGTCCAACTGCAGCAGTTTGGCATCATCCGCAGTACGACCATCGATTTTACTTTTGAGAATCGTCTTGTGATTTAAACCTAAAGAAAAAGATAAATCAGGATTAACCGCAAACCCCATTCCACCAGCAAGTGAAATGGTGTCGCCTAAATCAACATCGGCTTTGGTGTCCGCTACTGTGACATTGTCTTCAAGGTTATATATATAACTGATATTGGCGAACAGTACCGCCGGGTCGGTGGGATGAATCATTGAAATACTGGGTTCAACACTCCAAAAGCCAGAGCCTGTAGGTACATCACTAAAAGAGTTACTGCCATTGGCTAAAGATACGTCATACGGTGAACGCCCCGTGTCCGACTTGACTCGCAAGCCAGCAATCCAGTACGGAGCAGACTCGAAGTTTATTTGATGCCTAAGCGCTAATTCGACATCACCGATGCCTCCCCCATCAATGGTGGTATTCACAACCGGTCTACTGGCTCCATCCTGAATAGGGCGTGTTGCGATTTGATCGTTGCGGTAAACATAGGGTAAGCGCAGCTCTAACTCTGTCGCATTGGTGAGGCCATAGCGAGCAGTAAGCCCAACAGTGATCGTGGTTCTATCTGCATCACTGACTTCAATGCGCCCAACTATCAAGGTTGGTAAGATGGTATAGCCTACCACGGAGACTTTGTTGGAAGAATTTTGTGTGTAGCTTAAGGACGTATCAAATGACCACTCTCCTTGAGGTGTTAAAACGCCTGGGCGATCTAATACATCACTCACCGATTGTGCTCTTTGCGGAATATCATCCCCTTCAGCTCCATAAACAACCGGAGCTATACAGATAGCACTTAATGCGCTTGCGATCAGAGTATGCCGTAACATCATAACCTCATTTCCTGTGGCGATTATAAATGCTTAGGTCATATTCGGGTGTTAATCAATAGATACTAATAATAAATCACTTGCATAGGAGCAAGCGCACATAAAGGAATGAAAATAGTGAAGCGGAAAAGCGAGAAAGTATAAACAAAAAAACCTCGCAGATGCGAGGTTTTGGAATAAGTGGCGCGTCCTGGAGGATTCGAACCTCCGACCGCCTGGTTCGTAGCCAGGTACTCTATCCAGCTGAGCTAAGGACGCGCAGTTTTCGATATCAACTTGTCATCAATATCAGGGCTATACCCTGCTTCTATGCCTTTAGAGCCGTTTTACTTTCATACAACGAATCTGTTTGCATAGAAATAAAGAGTGGCGCGTCCTGGAGGATTCGAACCTCCGACCGCCTGGTTCGTAGCCAGGTACTCTATCCAGCTGAGCTAAGGACGCGCAATTTTCGATATCAACTTGTCGTCAATATCAGGGCAATGCCCTGCTTCTATACCTTTAGAGCCGTTCTACTTTCATACAACGAATCTGTTTGCATAGAAATAAAGAGTGGCGCGTCCTGGAGGATTCGAACCTCCGACCGCCTGGTTCGTAGCCAGGTACTCTATCCAGCTGAGCTAAGGACGCGCAATTTTCGATATCAACTCGTCGTCAATATCAGGGCAATGCCCTGCTTCTATGCCTTTAGAACCGCTCTACTTTCATACAACGAATCTATTTACATAGAAATAAAGAGTGGCGCGTCCTGGAGGATTCGAACCTCCGACCGCCTGGTTCGTAGCCAGGTACTCTATCCAGCTGAGCTAAGGACGCGCAATTTTCGATATCAACTTGTCGTCAATATCAGGGCAATGCCCTGCTTCTATGCCTTTAGAGCCGTTCTACTTTCATACAACGAATCTATTTACATAGAAATAAAGAGTGGCGCGTCCTGGAGGATTCGAACCTCCGACCGCCTGGTTCGTAGCCAGGTACTCTATCCAGCTGAGCTAAGGACGCGCAGTTTTCGATATCAACTTGTCATCAATATCAGGGCTATGCCCTGCTTCTATGCCTTTAGAACCGTTCTACTTTCATACAACGAATCTATTTGCATAGAAATAAAGAGTGGCGCGTCCTGGAGGATTCGAACCTCCGACCGCCTGGTTCGTAGCCAGGTACTCTATCCAGCTGAGCTAAGGACGCACTGTTTTGTGAACTCTATCACACTAAATTTCTTTACGAACAAAAAAATTTGACCGCTACGTCAATAAATGGCGGTGAGGGAGGGATTCGAACCCTCGATACGGCTACAAACCGTATACTCCCTTAGCAGGGGAGCGCCTTCAGCCTCTCGGCCACCTCACCGTTTTTGTTCTAAAGATGGCGCGTCCTGGAGGATTCGAACCTCCGACCGCCTGGTTCGTAGCCAGGTACTCTATCCAGCTGAGCTAAGGACGCGCAATACACTTTAGTTAGTGTCACAAGACATGGCGGTGAGGGAGGGATTCGAACCCTCGATACGGCTACAAACCGTATACTCCCTTAGCAGGGGAGCGCCTTCAGCCTCTCGGCCACCTCACCGTCTTGCGGAGGCACATATTACGTTTTACCAAAAATATGTCAAACACTTTCTTTGAAAAAAAACACGAAAACGGCTTAACCGTTGTTGATTTAATCAAAGTGATGATTAAACGAACTTTATCATCCTATTATGATGAAAAAAAGAGAGTCTTCTCTTAAAAAATGACATTTGTCAGGAACTAAAAAGGCCAACTTTTACGCTAGCCTTTTCATCCAAATCAAGTCCCGTATTAAGAGGACCTTAGTAGTTACCTGAAGCTACATTGCCGTTGCCTTTTTCAGCTTGAATACGCATGTAGATTTCTTCACGGTGAACAGATACTTCTTTCGGAGCGTTAACGCCGATGCGCACTTGGTTACCTTTAACACCCAGTACCGTTACAGTGACTTCATCACCAATCATAAGTGTTTCGCCTACGCGACGAGTCAAAATTAGCATTCTTTGCTCCTTGAATAATCTCTAAATTTCTTGCAGTAAAGCTATTATCCAACAAAAGTTATATTTTCGTAAACAACCTTGTTGATTAAAATCAGCCTAATACGGCATGTTTTTGTTGGCAGTCACCTGCTCCACCATGAGCAAAGCAAGCGTCATGAATAATGTTTGCCGCTAAATCCACACATTCAGGTGTTAAGACTAACATTGTAGACAATGTATTTGTTGTGCAGTGATGGATATAAATGTCGCTCTGTGACAATAAATCGCATGCATGACTGACCAACGTATTGGCTTTGAGTCCTACTACGGTTAACTGGCTTACCAGTTCACTATTACGGATTTTATCGCCAAACACCAGAGCGAACTTGGCGTATGCATCCTGTTTTATCAGGATACCTGCTCGTTCTGTATCCTCGATCACATTCCAAACTTCAATGCCTAACAACTGACACTGTTGGGTTGCGCTGGATAATTCCGTTTTTTCGACTTCGATGATGAGCAGATCACGCTGAATCGCGATCCCAGAAATGGCTTGATTCCCTGATTCACCTTTTACTAAGGTGCCATCATTTACATCAAATGTAGAAAGTACGCGTAATGGCACTTTATGTTGCCATGCATATTGCACAGAAGGTAAGTGCAGTACCTTTGCCCCTCGACTGGCCATTGCTTCCATCGAAGGGAAATCAATCACTGCCATTTTTTGCGCTGATTTCACGACCCTTGGATCACACGTATAAATACCATCAACGTCGGTAAAAATCTGGCATTCGTCAGCATACAATGCCCCTGCAAGCGTCACGGCACTCGTATCAGAGCCACCTCGGCCTAATGTGGTGATATCCCCATTTACATTCACACCTTGAAAGCCTGCAACAATGACAATTTGCTCTTGTTCAAGCAGAGTCATTATTTTCGAGCAATCAATATGTGTAATCGTTGCGTCATTGTGTTGGTTATCCGTCACAATGTTCGCTTGTGCTCCGGTAAGTGAACGTGCGCAATGCCCCATTGTATTTAGAGTCATCGCCAACAGTGCCATTGACACTTGTTCACCAGCAGAGAGCAAAACATCAAGTTCTCGAGCTGTAGGGACACTATCAATCTGCTTTGCTAGATCCATCAACCTGTTTGTTTCGCCTGACATAGCAGATACTACGACAACAACTTGATTACCATCATTTTTCGCCTTTATGATGTGTTCAGCGACCTGTTGAATTCTTTCAATTGAACCCATTGAAGTTCCGCCAAACTTTTGCACGATAAGGGGCTTTTTCACCAGTCTTCACCTTCCCAAGAACAAAGTCTCATTAGGACCACATACCTGCTATTGAGGTAACGTATATGGTCGCCACAATAAAAAACCAAGCAGCCAAGTGACCATTTTTCTGGCCACTTGGACTACTTGGTTATATTAATATTACGCCTAATCAGAGTTGGTCAGTTAGACGTAAGTGATTATTCAATACGGATTACAAGCGCTCTTCTAACCATGGCTGAACGGTCTTGATAGCTTCTGGCAATGCGGAGACATCGGTACCACCCGCTTGAGCCATATCAGGTCGACCACCGCCTTTACCACCAACTTGCTCTGCAACCATCTTAACGAGGTCACCAGCTTTCACTTTGCCAACCAAGTCTTTGGTTACACCCGCAATCAGGCCGACTTTATCGCCCGTGACGTTTGCTAGTAGCACAACGCCAGAACCCATTTGGTTTTTGATATCATCAACCATAGTACGTAGGTTCTTGCTGTCAGCCCCTTCAAGAGCGGCTACCAAGACTTTTGTCCCGTTCACTTCAACCGATTTACCCATGATGTTGGCGCTTTCTGCCGCAGCCATCTTGTCTTTCAGCTTCTGGATTTCTTTTTCAAGCGCTTTCGATTTCTGTGCAGACTCTGCCAGCTTCTCTTCGTATTTCGCCGTTTGAGTTTCGATGACATCAAGAGCAGCTTCACCCGTTACCGCTTCTATACGGCGAACGCCTGCTGCGATACCACTCTCTGACGTGATCTTGAACAGGCCAATATCGCCGGTGCTTGAAGCATGAATACCACCACATAGCTCTGTAGAGAAGTCTCCCATAGATAGGACACGAACTTCATCATCGTACTTCTCACCAAACAGTGCCATCGCACCTTTCTTCTTGGCTGATTCAATATCCATGATATTAGTTTCAATCTGATGATTACGACGAATATGCGCATTGACAAGACGCTCGACTTCTTTTAACTCCGCTGGCGTGACCGCTTCTAGGTGTGAGAAGTCAAAACGAAGGCCTTCTGGTCGCACTAACGAACCTTTCTGCAAAACGTGGTCGCCTAGCACTCGACGCAACGCTTCATGTAGCAAGTGGGTCGCAGAGTGGTTCAACGATGTTGATAAACGACGTTCAGCGTCGACAATCGCAGTGACGTCATCGCCTTTCGCGAGTACGCCTTCTGCCATCACACCATGATGGACAATGGCACTGCCTAGCTTCTGCGTATCTTCTACTTTGAAGACACCCGACTCAGTGCGGATTTCACCCGCATCGCCACATTGACCACCAGATTCTGCGTAGAATGGCGTTTCGCCCAACACGATGATCGCTTTATCACCCGCAGAAAGCGAATCTACTTCTTTGCCTTCAACAAACAAAGACACAATTGAACTAGAGCCTTCTGTGCCTGTGTATCCACAGAACTCAGTTTCAGCATCAACTTTAATCGTAGCGTTGTAGTCAGTACCAAATTGGCCGGCTTCGCGAGCACGTTGTCTCTGCTCTTCCATTGCTTTTTCAAAACCCGCTTCGTCGATAGTAAACTCACGTTCACGAGCGACATCGTTAGTTAAGTCAGCAGGGAAGCCGTAAGTATCGTAAAGCTTAAATACCGTTTCACCGTCGAGCTCTTTACCGTCTAAGTTGTCTAGAGCTTCGTTAAGAATCGTCATACCACGCTCAAGTGTGCGGCCAAAGTTCTCTTCTTCGATACGCAGTACTTTCTCAACTAGTGGTTGCTGGCGCTTCAACTCGTCACCTGCAGAGCCCATCACATCAGCCAGTACACCTACCAGCTTGTAGAAGAACGCACCTTGAGCACCAAGCTTGTTACCATGACGAACCGCACGACGAATAATCCGGCGAAGAACGTACCCACGCCCTTCGTTTGAAGGCATAACACCATCAACGATTAAGAATGAACAAGAACGGATGTGGTCAGCAATCACACGTAAAGACTGATTCGAAAGGTCTTCGTAACCTATCACTTCAGCAGAGGCTTTGATCAATGACTGAAATACGTCAATCTCGTAGTTAGAGTGAACGCCCTGCATGATGGCAGAGATACGCTCAATACCCATCCCTGTATCCACAGACGGTTTTGGTAGTGGCTCCATGGTACCGTCGGCATGACGGTTGAACTGCATAAATACGTTGTTCCAGATTTCGATGAAACGGTCACCGTCTTCTTCAGGCGTGCCAGGTCGACCACCCCAAATGTGTTCACCATGATCGTAGAAAATTTCTGTACATGGGCCACAAGGACCTGTGTCACCCATCTGCCAGAAGTTATCGGATTCGTATGGCTTACCACCTTTCTTATCGCCAATGCGAACAATACGATCAGCAGGAATACCAACTTTTTTGTTCCAGATCTCGAACGCTTCATCATCAGTTTCGTAGATGGTAACCAATAGACGTTCAGCAGGGAGCTTAAGAACTTCCGTTAAGAATTCCCAAGCGAAGGCAATGGCATCTTCTTTGAAGTAATCACCAAAGCTGAAGTTACCCAGCATTTCAAAAAAGGTGTGGTGACGAGCAGTAAAACCTACGTTTTCTAGGTCATTATGTTTACCACCAGCACGTACACAACGTTGAGCCGTAGTCGCTCGCGTATAGGCTCGTTTTTCCGAACCTAAGAAGCAATCTTTAAATTGGTTCATACCTGCATTAGTAAACAGCAGGGTTGGGTCGTTATGTGGTACCAACGATGAACTTTCTACGATTTGGTGTCCTTTGCTCTCAAAGAACTTGAGGAACGAGTTACGAACCTCGTCAGTGCTCATGTACATGCAGCTCTTCCTGAAAATAGTCGAGTTAGAATTTTGCCGTATTGTAGATCATGCAGTCTGCGGAGACTAGTTTTCTTGCGGAAAAGAGGGAGGATATAAAAAATTTAAACCAAATCTGAAATCAAAAATGGAGAACGTTCAGGATTCATGCTCATCAACGTTAAGGGCATAGTTGATTTGGTCAAAGCTGTAACCACGGTATTGTAGAAAGCGCACTTGTTTGGCGTACTCTTTCTGATCTTTGGCTTTTATGCCTTTGAATTTTTTTTCCGCAGCCAACCTGGCCAATTCAAACCAGTCTTGTGGCTCTTCCGCCATCGCCTCTTCGATTACTGACTCGGCGACCCGCTTTTGATTAAGCTCCTGACGAATTCTCCGCTCACCGTGCCCTTTATAAACGTGCTGACGAATTTGACTTTTAGCATATCGCAAATCGTCCAAATAATTGTGCTCCAAACAGAAACTTATCGCTGTTTCAATGTCGGATTCCTCGTACCCTTTCAAGGCCAGTTTCTGATACAACTCATACTGACCGTGGTCACGGCGACTCAATAACTGGATGGCAGCTTCTTTACTGGATAAGGTCGGTGTTTGGCGCTTTTGATACATGATGATCCTAAACCTATTTTTACTGCGCAATAACTGACCCATTTATTTGTCCAGATAGGTATGGTTTGCGCTTTTCTATTGGTTCAACGTTAACGAATACAACAAAGCCCCGCATTGCAGGGCTTTGATAATGATTCTAAACAGAAGAAATATTAAAATTCTTCTTCTTTTTGCTGAGGAACCTCACCAGCTTCTGGCGCTTCAGCCACAGCTGGGGCTAGTAGCATTTCACGAAGCTTAGTATCGATAGTCTTTGCAACTTCTGTATGTTCACGTAGGTAGTTACACGCATTAGCTTTGCCTTGACCAATCTTGTCGCCGTTGTAGCTGTACCAAGCCCCTGCCTTTTCAACCAATTTATGCTTGACGCCTAGATCAACAAGTTCACCTTCGCGATTAAAGCCACGACCGTACATGATCTGTGTATTCGCTTCTTTAAATGGTGCCGCGATCTTATTCTTCACAACTTTGATGCGAGTTTCATTACCTACAACCTCGTCACCTTCTTTGATAGCGCCAGTACGACGAATATCAAGACGGACAGATGCGTAGAACTTAAGTGCATTACCACCGGTCGTTGTTTCTGGGTTTCCGAACATCACGCCGATCTTCATACGGATTTGGTTAATGAAGATACACATACAGTTAGATTGTTTGAGGTTACCAGTAAGCTTACGCATCGCTTGAGACAGCATGCGCGCCTGCAGACCCATGTGACTATCGCCCATTTCACCTTCGATTTCGGCTTTTGGCGTCAGTGCTGCGACCGAGTCAACAACCATTACGTCAATCGCACCAGAGCGTGCTAACGCATCACAAATTTCTAGCGCTTGCTCACCAGTGTCAGGCTGAGAAACTAATAGTGCATCGATATCAACGCCAAGCTTCTTTGCGTAAACAGGGTCCAGAGCGTGCTCTGCATCAATAAAAGCACACGTTTTACCTTCGCGCTGCGCTGCAGCAATAAGCTCAAGCGTTAACGTAGTTTTACCTGAAGATTCTGGACCGTAGACTTCGACGATACGACCCATTGGTAAACCACCCGCACCCAATGCAATATCAAGAGAAAGAGAACCTGTTGAAATGGTTTCTACATCCATTGCGCGGTTGTCACCAAGGCGCATGATTGAGCCTTTACCGAATTGTTTTTCAATTTGACCTAGCGCAGCGGCGAGCGCCTTCTGTTTGTTCTCGTCCATTACTTTCTCCGATTTATTCATCTTTTGGGCGACGAATAGTCATTAAACTTTTTTCAATAGCAGGTAGTCTTCAATATTTAACCTGCTCAGCAATGCAACTCATTATACTGTTGATTCATACAGTGTCCACACCTGTATAAAAAAAATTTGGCCTGCTTCGTATCCGTTTTTGCTTTAAGCCTTGTTACATCAGGGCTAACGTGTATTTTAAATTTTTCTAAACTAAATGTTGCTGGATTCGAGTGAGTGCATGAAATACCGCTTGCTCTCTCACCTTAGCGCGATCACCAGTAAAATGCATAGTTTCAACCAAAAGCCAATCTTGCTTATCTGCAAATGCAAAGCACACGGTTCCAACAGGCTTTTCTTCACTGCCACCACCTGGACCGGCAATGCCACTCACAGAAACGCCAATCGTTGCGTTCGAATGCTTAAGCGCACCCTGAACCATTTCTATCACCACGGGCTCGCTGACGGCTCCGTGTGTTTCCAACGTTTGAGCTTGAACACCAAGCATTTCCATTTTCGCTTCGTTACTGTAAGTAACAAACGCCCTATCTAGCCAAGCTGAACTGCCCGATATATCGGTAATGGCAGAGGCAATTCCCCCTCCAGTACACGACTCCGCCGTTGTCATTACATGCTGATGTTGAGCGAGTAATTCACCGACATCAGCGCTGAGTTTGGTTGTTCTTTTCATAGCCAAAATGCCCTTTGTCTCTTTTTAGTTGATAGGGATTCACGTATCCTAATCCGCTACGAAAATAAACAAAAGAACTTACCTGTGAAAGCTGAACAAAAACACACTCCGATGATGCAGCAATACCTCAAGCTAAAAGCTGAGAATCCGGATATTTTGCTGTTTTACCGTATGGGCGACTTCTATGAGTTATTCTATGACGATGCCAAGCGTGCTTCTCAACTGCTTGATATCTCATTAACGAAACGGGGCGCGTCGGCAGGTGAGCCAATTCCAATGGCCGGTGTCCCTTTTCATGCCGTAGAAGGTTATTTGGCAAAGCTTGTTCAGCTTGGTGAGTCAGTCGCAATCTGTGAGCAGATCGGTGATCCAGCCACCAGCAAAGGTCCTGTAGAACGCAAAGTGGTGCGTATCGTCACTCCGGGCACGGTAACCGATGAAGCGTTGCTGTCTGAACGTGTCGATAACTTAATTGCCGCAATTTACCACCATAATGGTCAGTTCGGTTACGCAACATTAGACATTACGTCAGGCCGCTTTCAATTAACCGAGCCAGAAACCGAAGAAGCAATGGTCGCGGAACTGCAACGTACTGCACCGCGAGAATTGCTTTTCCCAGAAGACTTTGAACCCGTACACCTGATGTCGAGCCGTAACGGTAATCGCCGCCGCCCAGTATGGGAGTTTGAACTAGACACAGCGAAACAACAATTAAACCAACAGTTTGGCACTAAAGACCTCATTGGTTTTGGGGTAGAACACGCCAAACTTGGTTTGTGTGCAGCAGGTTGTTTGATCCAATACGTGAAAGATACCCAGCGTACAGCACTGCCTCACATTCGTTCGTTAACGTTTGATCGTCAGGATCACTCCGTCATTTTAGATGCGGCGACACGCCGTAATTTGGAGATAACGCAAAATCTCGCCGGTGGAACTGAGAACACGCTAGCAGAAGTACTGGATCACTGTGCAACGCCAATGGGTAGTCGTATGCTTAAACGTTGGTTACATCAGCCAATGCGCAGTATCGAAACGCTCAACCATCGTCTTGATGCGATTGGTGAAATCAAAGAGCAGACCCTATTTGTCGATCTTCAACCAACACTCAAGCAAATTGGTGACATTGAGCGAATTTTAGCCCGCCTTGCTCTGCGCTCTGCTCGCCCTCGCGATATGGCCAGGCTTCGTAATGCCATGCAACAACTGCCAGAGCTTGAGTCTGTCACCAGCGCTTTGACGCACCCATACCTTGTAAAACTGGCGCAATACGCTGCTCCAATTGATGAGGTGTGTGATCTGTTAGAGCGCGCGATTAAAGAAAACCCACCTGTCGTGATCCGTGATGGCGGCGTGATTGCCGAAGGTTACAACGAAGAACTCGATGAGTGGCGTAAACTCGCAGATGGCGCGACAGAGTACCTAGAGAAACTGGAATCGGATGAGCGTGATCGCCACGGCATTGACAGCCTAAAAGTAGGTTACAACAATGTGCATGGTTTTTACATTCAAGTAAGCCGAGGTCAAAGTCATTTAGTACCGCCACATTATGTACGTCGTCAAACACTCAAAAATGCAGAGCGCTATATCATTCCCGAGCTGAAAGAACACGAAGACAAAGTACTCAACTCAAAATCAAAAGCGCTCGCATTAGAAAAGCAGCTGTGGGAAGCGCTGTTTGATCAGTTAATGCCAAACCTTGAAAAACTGCAGAACTTAGCATCTGCGCTGTCTCAATTAGATGTTCTCCAAAACCTGGCTGAACGCGCGGATTCATTGGATTATTGCCGCCCGCTCTTAGTAAAGGATGCGGGCATTCATATTCAAGCGGGCCGTCACCCGGTAGTGGAGCAAGTTACTACAGAACCTTTTATCGCCAACCCTATCGAGTTGAACCCAACCCGTAAAATGTTGATCATTACCGGGCCAAACATGGGAGGTAAGTCGACTTACATGCGCCAGACCGCTTTGATTGCATTGATGGCACACATTGGCTCTTATGTTCCTGCTGAATCGGCACAAATCGGTTCGCTAGATCGCATCTTTACTCGTATCGGGGCGTCCGATGACTTAGCATCTGGACGTTCGACCTTCATGGTCGAAATGACCGAAACTGCCAATATTCTGCACAATGCGACCAAGAACAGTTTAGTGCTCATGGATGAAATTGGCCGTGGTACCAGTACTTATGACGGTCTGTCTCTCGCGTGGGCAAGTGCGGAGTGGTTAGCAACACAAATTGGTGCGATGACGTTGTTTGCGACCCACTACTTTGAGCTAACGGAGTTGCCCGGTCAGTTACCAAACCTGGCGAATGTTCACTTAGATGCGGTTGAGCACGGAGACAGCATTGCCTTTATGCATGCCGTGCAAGAAGGTGCGGCGAGTAAATCGTACGGACTGGCGGTTGCGGGCCTTGCGGGTGTCCCAAAAACCGTGATCAAAAATGCACGCAATAAATTGTCTCAGTTAGAACAATTGAGCCATGGTGACAATGCGCCTCGACCAAATGCTGTTGATATTGCTAATCAATTGAGTTTGATCCCCGAGCCAAGTGACATTGAGCAAGCCCTGTCCAATATTGATCCAGATGATCTGACTCCTCGCCAAGCTCTGGAAGAGTTGTATCGTTTAAAGAAAATGCTGTAATACTTATACCAATCGTCGTCAAAAGAAAAAGGCTATGGTGAACACCATAGCCTTCTCGTTCCATACTGATTTGATTATTGCTCAAAGTGTCGTGATAAAAAGATCTTAATCATCTTCCACGTTAAACAAGTTTTCCATGTTCAGACCTTGCTTAACCAGAACTTCACGTAAACGACGTAGCCCTTCTACTTGGATCTGACGTACACGTTCGCGAGTTAATCCAATTTCACGTCCTACCTCTTCCAGAGTTGATGGCTCATAACCTAGGAGTCCGAAACGACGTGCAAGCACTTCTTTTTGCTTAGGGTTGAGCTCTTCAAGCCAATGAATCAGCGAAGACTTAATATCATCATCCTGAGTAGACACTTCAGGATCGGAGTTATTTCCATCTGGAATAATATCAAGCAACGCTTTCTCGCCATCACCACCAATCGGTGTATCAACTGAGCTAATCCGCTCGTTAAGTCGAAGCATCTTGCTGACATCTTCGACTGGAATTTCCAATTGAGCGGCAATCTCTTCGGCAGTTGGTTCGTGATCGAGCTTTTGTGATAGTTCACGCGCGGTGCGCAGATAGATATTTAACTCTTTGACGACATGAATAGGTAAACGAATGGTACGGGTTTGATTCATCAACGCACGCTCTATGGTTTGACGAATCCACCAAGTAGCGTAGGTTGAGAAACGAAATCCTCGTTCTGGATCGAATTTTTCTACCGCACGAATAAGACCTAAGTTCCCTTCTTCAATCAGATCTAGTAGTGCTAAACCACGATTGCTATAACGACGAGAGATCTTTACAACCAAGCGTAGATTACTTTCTATCATTCGCTTGCGAGCAGCCTCATCACCACGCAGCGCGCGGCGAGCATACAATACTTCTTCTTCTGCGGTAAGTAATGGTGAGAAGCCAATTTCGCCTAAATACAACTGAGTTGCGTCTAAGCTCTTACTGCTTGCATCAAATTCTTCACGAGCAGTGCTTTTTGCTTCGGTGGATGGTGATTTTCGGAGTTTACTGGCAACGGTCTTCACTGACTCGTCGTCAAATTCAAACTCTTCAACTTTGGTTACTGTGTTGCTGATACTCATAACGCCTCCCCCTGGCGAGATAGCAAGACATGACAACTCAATATGTCGCTAAATAGTTTCGCAAGTTGTTTTCAAAGTTTTAAGGTAAATAGCGCTTTGGATTGACGGATTTACCTTGGTAGCGAATTTCAAAGTGCAGCTTGACTGATTTTGCGCCAGAACTACCCATAGTCGCAATTTTCTGTCCACTTTTCACACTCTGTCCTTCTGACACCAGCAGTTTGTCGTTATGTGCATATGCGCTCAAGTAATGATCATTGTGCTTCAATATGATGAGGTTACCATAACCTCTTAACGCATTGCCCGAGTAAACTACGGTGCCTGCAGCAGTTGAAACGACAGGCTGACCACGCTGTCCTGCGATGTCTATGCCTTTATTTCCTTGTTCTCCTGCTGAAAAGTTCTTGATTACTCTCCCTTTTGTTGGCCACAACCACTTAGATACCTGCTCATTATTTGCTTTTGATACTGGTGGCTTTTTGGCAGTAACCGGCGCCGTAGCCTTCACCGTTACTGGTGGTTTTTTCTGCACATTTTGGCTACCTTTTGAACCAACATACTCCTTTGTTTTCGATTGTTCAACCTTCTTGGCTGCCTGTTTTTGTTCTACTTTAGGCTTAGTTGATACCGATTTATTGGTAGAGTTTTTACTTGATACCGTCGATATTGGAGGAGTAACAACCGACGGTTTTACTACAGAAGTTTGTGCCACAACCGGAGCTATAACGGGTGCGGCTTTTTGCCCATATTTTGGTGCTATATATTTCGGAGCCCAAAGTTTTAACTTTTGACCAGGATAGATGGTATAAGGTTTAGTGAGATCATTGTAACGTACAAGATCGTTTACATCCTTATCTGTGAGATAGGATATAAAATAAAGGGTATCGCCTTTCTGGACTTCATAAAAACTTCCTCGATAGCTTCCTCTCTCAAGGCTTGAGTAATCTTTATTTAAGCTGGAAACGGGTGCAGGAGAGTGAGCTGCACAACCTATCAGTCCTGCAGCGAAAACCAAGCTAATACTAATACGCTTTAGTAACGTAATACTCGGTAACAACGTAATACTCGGTAATAACTTACTCACCAATTCCTTACCCTTAAGCCAAATCACCTGCCACTAGTGGAACAAACCGAACCATTTCCACCACGGTAGAAAGGAACTCGTCACCTTGACGTTCAATTTTTAATAGTTGTTGCTCAGCATTCCCTACGGGAATCACCATTTTGCCCCCCTCTTTTAGCTGCGCTAACAGTGCTTGGGGAACCACTTCAGCCGCAGCGGTGACAATAATGGCATCAAATGGACCTTTCGCTTCCCACCCTTGCCAACCGTCTCCGTGTTTGGTTGAGACATTATATATATCAAGCTGTTTTAAACGACGTTTCGCCTCCCATTGCAACGACTTAATCCGTTCAACAGAATAGACGTGCTCAACGATTTGCGCCAAAACGGCCGTCTGATAACCCGATCCCGTTCCTATTTCTAATACACGGCTGTCGCGTTTCAACTCTAACAGCTCTGTCATACGCGCTACGATGTAAGGTTGAGAAATCGTTTGTCCCTGACCAATCGGTAACGCATTGTTATCGTAGGCTTGGTGCATCATCGCTTGAGAAACAAAGCTCTCTCTTGGCAATCGGTGAATCGCATCCAAAACACATTGATCGTTAATGCCACTGGCGATAAGAAAGGTTATCAACCTGTTAGCATGTGGGTTACTCATTACTTCTCTTCCTTTAACCATCCATCCATAGCTCGTAGTGACTCATGAGCAGTGAGATCGACCTGCAGCGGTGTTATTGATACACGACCGTGTTCAATCGCATAAAAATCGGTGCCTTCCCCCGCATCTTGTTCTTTGCCTGGGGGCCCCAACCAATAAATATCATGACCTCGCGGATCTTTCTGCTTAATCATATTCTCAGCGTGGTGACGCGCACCTAAGCGAGTAACCTCGATCTCTCCAAGTTTTTCTATTGGTAAGTCAGGTACGTTCACATTTAATAAGCGATTGGTGGGTATCGGTCGTGTTAAATGTTGTTCCACCAGCTGACGAGCAATTTTTGCCGCAGACTCAAAATGACGCTTGCCAACTAATGAAAAAGCCACCGACTGCACACCAAGAAAGTGCCCTTCCATGGCCGCTGCGACAGTGCCAGAATACAACACGTCATCACCCAAATTTGCGCCATGATTGATGCCTGTTAATACTAAATCGGGTAGGTCCTCTTTCATGAGTTCATTCAGGGCAAAATGCACGCAGTCTGTTGGCGTGCCTTGTACCGAGTATATGTTTGGCGCTATCTCTGATATACGCAGCGGCTGCTCTAACGTCAACGAATTGGAAGCGCCAGAGCGATTTCTATCCGGGGCAACAATGATTACTTCAGCAATATTTCTGAGCTCATCAGCAAGTACATGTATGCCTTGCGCATGAACACCGTCGTCGTTGCTAATAAGGACTTTTATCGGTTTAGAAGGTTGTGAATCCAGTTCCATTAGTATTCTCTTTCTACTTGTACCTCATTGACCAACTCACGAACAATCGATGTAGCGAAAGAACCCGCATCTAATGAGAAAGTCAGCGTAATATTGTCACCTTCAATGCACCAAGCAAGATCTTGCGGCTTCAAAGCGATATTGCGACGATCATGACGCATACGATTACCGCGGATCAACGCCATTAAATCAGGCTCTTCATCGAGGAACGGTTGCTCTAATGCTAAAGCGTCCGCCTGAGTCGGTAAGGCATTATCTCCCGCTAATGCAGCCGTAATTGCTGCTGTTCCGTCAGAACATTGCTGCTGCAGAGCGGCAATGTTTTCTCCGTCAACCACCACGTTACCTTTAGGTGTTTGGGCTACATCCCCAAGGATAAACGTGCCAAATCGGTCCTGATCTAAACGCTCAGATACGATACGATTAAAGATCCATGAACGAGCTGCAGACAAATACAAACTGCGCTTATTTTGGTTACGAGTTCTTACATTGTCACGCCCCCAACGACGGGCTTCTTCCAAGTTATTACCGTCATTGCCGAAACGCTGAGCGCCAAAGTAGTTAGGCACGCCAACTTGTTTCACCTTTTCAAGACGTTGGATTACATTTTCCACGTCTGTCACTTCAGACAAGGTTACAACAAACTCGTTCCCCACTAAGTCACCAGGACGTAATTTTTTATTATGGCGATCCGTAGCGATAATTTCTATGCTGGGATATTGAGCTAAAAACGCGCTGAAGTCGGGCGTTTCACCTTTCGGTAAATGAACACTTAACCATTGCTCTGTGACGGCATGACGGTCTTTGAGTCCAGCCCAGCTGACATCTTTCGATTTAACGCCACATGCTTTTGCAAGCTCGTTGGCAACAAAACTGGTATTTTCACCGACTTTACGAATACGCACCATGAGATGCTCGCCTTGCCCAGTGAACGTAAAACCAAGGTCTTCACGCACCTGAAAATGCTCTGGTTGCGCTTTAATTTTTGCTGATGCGACAGGTTTACCCGTTAGGTAAGCCAATGAAGATAAAATGTCTGACATGATGTATTTCCGCTGCTTCACAGCATAGATGAGCAAATTGCTTATTGATTGATGAACCGATTTTTTGAATACATTATTGCTTAAAAAGCAGCACTACTGCTTCCGTCGCTATGCCTTCTTTGCGTCCAGTAAAACCAAGGCGTTCCGTCGTCGTGGCTTTGACATTGATATTGCTGACATCGGTTTCAAGATCTTGTGCGATGGTTGCACACATCGCATCAATATGCGGCGCCATTTTAGGAGCCTGAGCCATGATAGTAATGTCAGCGTTGCCTAAGCGATACCCTTGCTCTTTGACTCGACGATAGACATCTTTCAACAGTTCACGACTATCCGCCCCTTTCCATTTATCGTCGGTATCGGGGAAGTGGCGTCCAATATCACCAGCGGCGATCGCACCAAGTAAAGCATCCGTCAATGCATGTAAAACCACGTCACCATCAGAGTGAGCAACAAGTCCTTGTTCATAAGGAATTGCCACACCACCGATAATAACCGGTCCTTCACCACCAAACTTGTGCACATCAAAACCGTGACCAATTCGAATCATTTTATACCCTTTATTGTTTAACCGCGTTCACGATTTAGATAAAACTCTGCCAACGCAAGATCTTCTGGCTGAGTAATTTTTATATTGTTCGCTTGGCCATGGACCAGAGCAGGCGCTTCGCCAAACCATTCCAACGCAGACGCTTCGTCTGTGATGGCAATACCTTGTTGCAATGCATCAGCCAATACACGCGTTAGCTGCTCTGTTCTGAACATTTGTGGCGTCAGCGCATGCCACAATGCTTCTCTTTCTACCGTGTAATCAATGCCTTGTGTAGAATTGGCTCGTTTCATGGTATCTCTGACTGGTGCAGCCAAAATGCCACCAATGGGGTGAGTACTGCAAACTTCAATCAACCGATCAATATCGGAAATCGATACACAAGGTCTTGCTGCATCATGAACCAATACCCATTCACTCAAACGTTGTGTACTGACGTAACGCAGACCGGAGAGCACAGAGTCGGCTCTTTCACTTCCACCATCAACACGAATCACATCAGGGTGGTTTGCAATTGCCAGCTCCGGATAATAGGGGTCACCTTCGGTAATCGCGACCACTACTTTTGAGATATTCGGATGAGATAGCAGTTTTTCTACGGTATGTTCCAGCACCGCTTTACCTGCGACTAATAAGTATTGCTTCGGGCGGTCTGCCTTCATTCGGCTACCAACACCAGCAGCAGGCACGATAGCAACATGAGATGGGATGACGTCTGACATATTACTCATCTTCTTCACCGATGATGCGATAGAACGTCTCACCTTCTCTTACCAAACCAAGTTCATGACGCGCTCTTTCTTCAATTGCATCAATACCTTGCTTAAGATCATCAATTTCAGCGAACATTTCGTTATTGCGCGCTTGTAGCTTGCTGTTCACTTGCTGTTGAACTTCAATTTCATCTTTTACAGTGTAGTAATCAGACACGCCGTTTTTACCAAACCATAGCGTGTACTGAAGTAAGCCAAACAGTAACGTGAGGACTAAAACAAAGATTCGCATATCGCTGCTAATATTCTGTGCCGGAAGGAGTTAAATAGGGAGACATATATAGCATAAATGCGAGTTTGCCTCTAGGGGAGAAAGGGAGACTCACAGACTCCTCACAGGAAAATCGAAAGAAAGAGACATACACCGTATCTAGAATATCCAAAACAAAATCGCCGAAGCGAGGGTTTTAAAGTTTACAGAACCAATATTAATTCATGAAGAATTAAGCTTGGCCTTTCACTTCTTTAAGACCGCTTTCTTGTAAAAATGGGGGAGATCGCTCACCTAGCGCTTCCTCGATACGGATTAGTTGGTTGCTTTCTTTTAAGTGTGGCAGCAACACGGTCAGAGCGGCTCAACGCTCTTAAATTTCAGTATCTAATACCTGCCTATAAACAAAAACCCCCGCCGAAGCGAGGGTTTTAAAGTTTACAGAACCAATATTAATTCATGAAGAATTAAGCTTGGCCTTTCACTTCTTTAAGACCGCTTTCTTGTAAAAATGGGGGAGCGCGCTCACCTAGCGCTTCCTCGATACGGATTAGTTGGTTGCTTTCTTTTAAGTGTGGCAGCAACACAGTCAGAGCGGCTCAACGCTCTTAAATTTCAGTATCTAATACCTGCTTATAAACAAAAACCCCCGCCGAAGCGAGGGTTTTAAAGTTTACAGAACCAATATTAATTCATGAAGAATTAAGCTTGGCCTTTCACTTCTTTAAGACCGTTGAAAGGAGCGCGCTCACCTAGAGCTTCCTCGATACGGATTAGTTGGTTGTACTTAGCAACACGGTCAGAACGGCTCATAGAACCAGTTTTGATTTGACCTGCAGCAGTACCTACCGCTAGGTCAGCGATAGTTGCATCTTCAGTTTCGCCAGAACGGTGAGAGATTACTGCTGTGTAACCTGCATCTTTAGCCATCTTGATTGCAGCTAGAGTCTCAGTTAGAGAACCGATTTGGTTGAATTTGATAAGGATAGAGTTAGCAACGCCTTTCTCGATACCTTCAGCAAGAATCTTAGTGTTAGTAACGAACAGGTCGTCACCTACTAGTTGAAGCTTGTCACCTAGTAGTTCAGTTTGGTGCTTGAAGCCATCCCAGTCAGACTCGTCTAGACCGTCTTCGATAGAAACGATTGGGAATTGGTTAGCTAGCTCAGCTAGGTAGTGGTTAAACTCTTCAGAAGTGAAAGTTTTACCTTCGCCTTTCATGTTGTAGATGCCAGCTTCTTTGTCGAAGAACTCAGATGCTGCACAGTCCATAGCAAGAGTCACGTCTTTACCTAGTTCGTAACCAGCAGCTGCAACAGCTTCTGCGATAACTTCTAGAGCTTCAGCGTTAGACTTAAGGTTAGGAGCGAAACCACCTTCGTCACCAACTGCAGTGCTGTAACCTTTAGACTTAAGAACTTTAGCTAGGTTGTGGAATACTTCAGCGCCAATACGTAGACCTTCTTTAAGAGTCTTAGCACCAACTGGTTGGATCATGAACTCTTGGATGTCAACGTTGTTGTCTGCGTGCTCACCACCGTTGATGATGTTCATCATTGGTAGAGGCATAGAGAATTGACCAGCTGTGCCGTTTAGCTCAGCAATGTGCTCGTATAGAGGCATGCCTTTCGCTGCTGCTGCAGCTTTTGCGTTTGCTAGAGAAACCGCTAGGATTGCGTTAGCACCAAATTTAGATTTGTTTTCAGTGCCGTCTAGTTCGATCATTACTGCGTCGATTGCAGCTTGGTCTTTAGCGTCTTTGCCAACTAGAGCTTCAGCGATTGGGCCGTTTACAGCTTCAACAGCTTTAAGAACACCTTTACCTAGGAAACGTGCTTTGTCACCGTCACGTAGCTCAAGAGCTTCGCGAGAACCAGTAGAAGCACCAGATGGAGCTGCTGCCATACCTACGAAACCGCCTTCTAGGTGTACTTCAGCTTCTACAGTTGGGTTACCACGTGAGTCGATGATTTCACGACCTAGAACTTTAACGATCTTAGACATTAATGTTTCCTCTCGTTTCAAATATAAATGTCAATTTTAAAGGGTAGCAGAACAACCTTCTCCGCCACCCGTATCCTTTTGCTTACTTCTCGAATTCACCGCGTGAGAATTGACCCGCAGCTTTAACGAAGCCTGCAAACAATGGGTGACCATCGCGAGGCGTCGATGTGAATTCAGGGTGGAATTGCGCCGCTACAAACCATGGGTGTGCAGGGTTTTCGATCATTTCCACCAGTTTTTTGTCCGCAGACAAACCAGAGACTTTTAGCCCTGCTTTCTCAATTTTAGGACGAAGAACATTGTTCACTTCATAACGATGACGGTGACGCTCATGAATCGTCGCACTGCCGTATAATTCGTACGCTTTTGTTCCTTTGGTTAGGTGACAAAGCTGTGAACCAAGACGCATAGTACCACCAAGGTCAGATTTTTCGGTACGCTCTTCTACGTTACCTTCTTCATCGACCCACTCTGTGATCAAACCTACCACAGGATACTTGGTCTCTTTGTTAAATTCTGTTGAATGTGCTCCTTCCATACCCGCAACGTTACGTGCGTATTCGATAAGGGCAACTTGCATACCTAGACAAATGCCAAGGTATGGTACTTTGTTTTCGCGAGCATATTGAGCCGCAAGGATTTTACCTTCTACACCGCGATCACCGAAACCACCAGGAACAAGAATCGCATCTAAACCTTCTAGCAGTTCGACACCACGGGTTTCAATATCTTGTGAGTCAACGTACTTAATAGTGACATTCAAACGGTTTTTCAAACCTGCATGCTTAAGCGCTTCGTTAACCGACTTGTACGCATCTGGCAGTTCAATGTACTTACCGACCATGCCGATGGTCACTTCACCCGTTGGGTTGGCTTCTTCATAGATAACCTGTTCCCATTCTGACAGGTCAGCTTCTGGCGCATTAATACCAAAACGAGTGCAGACTAAATCATCAAGACCTTGAGACTTAATCAATTGCGGGATCTTGTAGATCGAATCTACATCCTTCATTGAAATCACGGCTTTTTCTGACACGTTACAGAATAGCGCAATCTTCTTACGTTCATTGGCTGGAATCGCACGGTCTGAACGACACACCAAGATGTCAGGCTGAATACCAATAGAAAGCAGCTCTTTAACTGAGTGTTGAGTCGGCTTAGTTTTTACTTCACCAGCAGCCGCTAGGTAAGGTACTAGCGTTAAGTGCATGAACATTGCGCGCTCACGGCCTAGCTCAACAGCCAATTGACGGATCGCTTCCATAAATGGGAGTGATTCGATATCACCGACAGTACCGCCTACTTCAACGATAGCCACATCGTGACCTTCGGAGCCAGCGATAACACGGTCTTTGATAGCATTAGTGATATGAGGGATAACCTGAATGGTTGCGCCTAGGTAATCACCACGACGTTCTTTACGAAGTACGTCGGCATAAACACGACCAGCAGTGAAGTTGTTACGCTTAGTCATTTTGGTGCGGATGAAACGCTCGTAGTGACCAAGGTCAAGGTCAGTCTCTGCGCCATCTTCCGTGACGAACACTTCACCGTGTTGAGTTGGGCTCATTGTGCCCGGATCAACGTTGATGTAAGGGTCAAGCTTCATCATAGTCACTTTAAGACCACGAGCTTCTAGAATAGCCGCAAGAGATGCTGCTGCAATACCTTTACCTAGAGAGGATACAACCCCGCCAGTAACAAAAATGTAATTTGTCGTCATGTTTAACCTGAAATTGGTTGAATGAGGGAAATGGAGTGCTTCTGGACGGGAGATAAATATACCAGAAGCTCCTTACCGCCACAACGTGAAATCTATCACAGTGCAATTTTTTATTTTTTGCTTCAAATCAAAGTGAGCAGAGAGAAAGTAACCCCCTAAGATGGGTGACGAGTCAAACCGGTCTCAAAACCAATAACTTTTCTCATAAAAAACATTCATAAACAACCGCTTGTCTCATAAATAATAATGCAATTTAATTTTGTCTCGATTCTTCAGCTTTGACTTCATTCCAAAACGCATCAAGCTCAGACAAACTACAATCGTTCAATTCTTTACCAGAACAGGCTACTTTCAACTCCACTTGCTTAAAGCGCTTAGCAAACTTTAGATTGGCCTTGCCCAACGCCACTTCAGGGTTTTGACCTAAATGACGAGCCAAATTAACTGTGGCAAATAATAAATCCCCCAGCTCTAATGCGACTTTTTCCTCATCGACTTCGACTTGTAAAGCCTCTTCCATCACCTCATCAATCTCTTCGTGCACCTTAGCCACTACTGGGCCGAGAGAGTCCCAATCAAACCCGACTCTCGCACATTTTTTTTGGATTTTTGTAGCACGTAAAAGTGCCGGTAACGCATTTGGTATTGAGTCTAGGATACTTTCTTCTTGTTTGCCTACTTGAACTTTTTCTTTTGCTTTTTCCGCTTCCCAATTGGCGTTAATTTCATCGTCAGAGTCGAAAGTAACGTCGGAAAAAACGTGCGGATGGCGTCGAGTCAGTTTTTCATTAACCGTTTCCACTACATCTGAAAAATCAAACAGTTCCTGTTCTTTCGCCAACTGGCTATAAAAAATCACCTGAAACAGCAAATCACCCAGTTCTTCTTTGAGGTTGGGCCAATCGCGATTCTGAATTGCATCGACAACTTCATACGTTTCTTCTAGCGTATGCGGCACAATGGTGTCAAAAGTCTGCTTCAGATCCCACGGACAACCACTCTCTGGATCACGCAACTGCGCCATAATCGCTTCAAGCTGTTCAATTGGATGGTTCATATACTTTCCCTTAAAACAAAATGTTCCTTTAAATCAGGATTCCTAAAAACAAAAAGGCGAGCAGCATCACCACTCACCTTATAATTTTTCATATCTCTATTTTTGCTAAGTAGTGGGTTCTTCTAACAAGGCGGTAATCTTGTAAGACTCCTGAGCATAGCTTGCCTATGTGATGAGCCTGGGCCGGCATTCCGGAAAAAGTGAAACCAACGCAGTTAGAAAGCCAAATGAGACATATGCGCAACTCTCTAAATAGTTGAAGTTGTAGCTAGGCGACAAACAAACGAGACTCCTGAGCATGGTTCACCATGTGATGGAGCGAGTGCGTGCAGTCAACAACGCTACAACAATAACTATGAAGAGAGTTTTAGCCGAGACGTTTCACCGTCATCACATCTTTTATTTGCTCAACCCGTTTCGACACGCGAGAAAGAACCTCGATATTGGTCACTTCGAGATCAAAGTCCATGATGGCTAACTGACGACGATAATCGACACGGCTCTTCATGCTGGTTACTTTGATTTTTTCGTTGGCAAACAAGGTGGTGATGTCTTTGAGCAAACCGCCTCGCTCCATCGCTTCTACACGAACGGTAAGAATATAAGAACCAACAAAACCACTTCCCCAGACGGTATCTATGATCCGCTCTGGCGCGTGATGACGAAGTTCCTCTAACTGCTCGCAGTCACTGCGGTGAACGGATATACCTCGTCCTTGAGTGATGTAACCACAAATTTCATCACCAGGTATGGGTTGACAACAACGAGCGAGGTGCGTCATTAAGTTATCAACACCTTCTACGACTACCGCATCTTTCTTAGGGCGGCTGTGCGCTGGCGTTTTCTGTCCGGCTTCTTTAAGTTTTTCGAGCGCTTGTTGATCTTCTTCTTCCGCGGTTGGTTTGTTGACCAGTGCGTTGATGTGATTGATGATCTGGTTAATACGTAGATCACCACTGCCCACACCGACAAACAGCTCATCGGCCGATTTGACGTTGAAGCGCTGCAGCGCATACCGCTCGGCATCTTTCATTGTCGCGCCAATTTTAACCAGTTCGTGCTCGAGAATTTCTCTGCCCGCTTCTAGGTTTTTCTCACGGCTTTGTTTACGGAACCAGGCGTTGATCTTGGCACGTGCACGACCGGAATGGACAAAGCCCAGTGAAGGGTTTAACCAATCACGCGACGGATTTGGCTCTTTTGAAGTGATGATTTCAACTTGGTCTCCCATGTGAAGCTTATGGGTAAAGGGAACAATTCGTCCGCCCACTTTGGCACCAATACAACGGTGGCCCACTTCTGAGTGGATATGGTAGGCAAAGTCTAATGGCGTTGCTCCCATCGGTAAGTCGACCACATCTCCACGCGGGGTAAACGCGTAAACACGATCATCAAATACTTGACTGCGAAGCTCATCCAGCATTTCACCGGAATCAGACATCTCTTCTTGCCAATCAAGCAATTTGCGTAACCAAGTAATTTTCTCATCGTAGCCGCTACGGACTGTTGCCCCTTCTTTGTATTTCCAGTGAGCAGCAACACCGAGTTCCGATTCCTCATGCATTTGCTTGGTACGAATCTGAATTTCGATGGTTTTCCCTTCAGGGCCGAGAATCACGGTATGAATCGACTGGTAACCATTGGGTTTCGGGTTTGCGACGTAATCATCAAACTCGCTTGGCAAATGCTTGTATTTGGTGTGGACAACGCCTAATGCTGCATAGCAATCTTGCAGTTTGTCGGCAATGATACGTACCGCTCGAACGTCAAACAATTCATCAAATGCCAAGCTCTTCTTCTGCATTTTACGCCAGATACTGTAGATATGCTTCGGACGCCCACTCACTTCGGCATTAATGCCTGAAACTTGCATTTCCTGAGTAAGATCATCAACGAAATCTTTGATGTATTGCTCACGGACAATACGTCGCTCGGCTAACTGCTTCGCAATTTGCTTGTACGTATCGGGTTGCTGATAACGGAAGGCGTAATCTTCGATTTCCCATTTGAGCTGACCGATACCAAGACGGTTAGCCAACGGCGCATAAATATTGGCACACTCTTTCGCCGCAGCGCGTCGAACTTCATCAGGCGCCTTTTTCACTTCGATCAGGTTGCAAATTCGTTCTGCTAGCTTGATAACCACGCAACGAAAGTCATCAACCATGGCAAGCAACATACGACGCACATTGTCGACCTGAGACGATGCAGCACTGCCTTCCATATTGACGTTCAGCTGGCCAATGGCCGCCATTTCCTCAACACCATCAATCAGCTTGATGATTTCTTTGCTGTATTTTTCTTCTAGCAGCTCTCTGTCAAAAGCACCACTTGAAACTAAAGGGAACAGTTGTGCAGCGACGAGCGTCGCTTTGTCCATCGATAACGTGATCAAGATTTCGATCATTTCTCGACCGCGCCAAAGCAGCAGTTCGGCTTGTTCGTGATCGATCAAGATGGTTTGACAATCCCGATACACCTCGATTAAGCGCTTTGCTATGCTTTTCTCTTGCCCTAGGCTAGCCACCCATTGCTCAAGTTCAAACTGTTCATTTTGGTTTAAATGTGCGCTTCTTACCGCAACCATTTCATCGTCCTAATTATTATATTCGTGTGGTTTGACTATTACCGTCCAAATTCGTTCTTTCATCAGTGCTGAACGCTGTTTTTTGACCCACCACAAGTAAAGGCCTAAATATTCGTTCGTCTCTCACTAAGCATCAATTTTCTCAAACAAGGCCATTGATTCTAAATGACTGGTATGAGGGAACATGTCTAACATACCTAATCGGGTTAATTTGTAGCCTTGCTCTAGTAAGCTCTGACTGTCCCTTGCAAGGGTAGCAGGATTACAAGAAACATAAACTACACGCTGTGCCCCGAACTGTGAAACTTGATCGACGATCCCACTCGCCCCAGCTCGGGCTGGATCGAGGAGTATTTTGTCGAAATGCGCGTTGGCCCAATCTTGCCCTTCAAAATCCTGTTCAAGGTTAGCGTGATAAAACTGCGCGTTATTGATTTGGTTCAATAATGCGTTATTTGCTGCTTTGTCGACCATGTCCGCCACGCCTTCGACGCCGACCACCTGTTGAACCAGCTTTGCTATCGGTAAGCTGAAGTTACCGAGGCCACAGAACAAGTCCAGCACTCGATCGCTTGATTGTGTATCTAACCATAAGATGGCTTGCTCGACCATTTGACGGTTTATCGCTTGGTTAACCTGAATAAAGTTGTTAGGCGTAAATGGCACTTTGACCCCGGCCTCTTGATAGAAAGGGGGCTGCCCTTCAATTAGATCAAGTTGATCGGCCTTTGGCATCAGATACAGTGATGCCTGGTGACGTTTCGCAAGCTCACGTAATGCGTTCACTTCAAGCTCAGTCAGCTTACTCATGTGACGTAAAGTAATACAAGGACCATTGTCACCCAAAACGAGCTCAACATGTCCTAACTGTTCAGGTTTTTTAAATGTTTTCAAAATAGCGTATATTTCAGGCAGTAACGTATTTAAAGCCGGGGCTAATACGGCACAGTCTGTCACCTGAGTGATATGTTTGCTCTGCTTTTTACGAAAGCCAAATTGCAACTGGCGTGTTTTCTTATCGACAAACAAGCTAACTCGAGCTCGGCGACGGTAACCTAAGCCCTCGCCCAACACAGGTGCATCAAGCTCAATATCACTGCCTGCGAATTTTCGCATTAACTGACGCAGCGTCTGCTGTTTGTACGTCAATTGTTGGTCATAATCCAAATGTTGCAGGTCACATCCGCCACATTCATCATAGTAAGGGCAGAAAGGCGTAACTCGCGCCTCACTCGGTTTGAGTATTTTGATCAGCTTACCACGAGCAAACTTACTTTTTTCTTCCACCAATTGAGTCACGACTTCCTCGTTAGGTAGTGCTCCATCGATAAATAGTGGCTTTTTCTTGAGGTATGCAATACCAGCACCCTGATGATCCAAACGCTCCACCAGCACCGATTGATGGCGAGTGTTAAGTTGAGTTTTCTTTTTGGGTTGAAAAATACGTGCCATGCTCTGTGCCTGATTTGTGTCTAATTGCCCTACAGCTTCACTATTATTGACTGCAGCCGTTGTGTGATTCGAGTGACTTGATTATGCTTATCGTTTATTCGATGACGTCACTCTTCTGTTCCCTCACTCTATGGAGTGGAACATTAGTGCGTTATTTTCCCATATCCAGACTCCGATGTAATTAGATAACATGACCAGATATGGCTTACGAGCTCGTGTGATAACACTAACTCTCGCCCCTACTCTCATTATTGGCTTATTACTGAGCGGTTTTTTCTCATTTAACCGCTACCAAGATCTTGAGAAACAAGTCATCACAACCGGCAACAGCATCATTGAGCCACTTGCGATCGCTAGCGAAGAACATTTACTGTCTGAAAGCCGCGAATCCGTCCGCCGCTTAATCAGTTACGCGCACCGCAAGAACTCTAAGCTAGTGCGTAGTATCGCGGTGTTTGATTCTCATCATGAATTGTTTGTGACATCAAACTTCCATCCGAACTTTGAAGCTCTGATGTTCCCCAAGGACAAACCGATACCTAAGCTTGGTGACTCTGAAACCTACGATCACTCTTTAATATTACGTGTTCCCATTTTAACTGACGGTTACTCTAGCTCAGAACTTTCCCATCAAGATCAAGGTACCAGAGCGATTGGTTACATTGCGGTCGAATTAGACTTATCTTCTCTGCGCCTGCAGCAATACCAAGAAATCTTTTCTGCCTTTTTAGTTCTTATTTTAGGCCTCGGCCTTGCCAGTGTCTTTGCCTCTCGCCTGATGCATGATGTCACTCAACCCATCACCCATATGAAAAACGTCGTCGACCGCATTCGTCGGGGGCATTTGGATGTGCGGATTGAAGGAAAAATGCACGGCGAGCTGGATCAACTGAAAAACGGCATTAACGCCATGGCAGTTTCATTGTCTGAATACCATATGGAGATGCAACACAGCATAGACCAAGCGACTTCAGATCTACGGGAAACCTTAGAACAGTTAGAAATTCAGAACGTCGAATTAGACATTGCTAAGAAACGAGCTCAGGAAGCCGCTCGGGTTAAGTCAGAATTCCTGGCAAACATGTCGCACGAATTGCGTACGCCACTGAATGGCGTAATTGGCTTTACTCGTCAAATGCTAAAGACACACCTTTCAAACAGCCAAACCGATTACCTTCAAACCATTGAAAAATCAGCAAATAACCTATTAAATATCATTAATGACATTCTCGACTTTTCGAAGCTTGAAGCTGGTAAGCTCGCATTGGAAAACATTCCGTTCGATTTCCGAGAGAGCTTAGAAGAAGTCATTAGTTTGCAAGCGACCAGCGCACACGAGAAAGGACTCGAAATTACCCTCAAAATCGATCCGAAAATACCGTCAGGTTTAATCGGTGACCCCCTACGTATTCAACAGGTATTGACTAATTTGGTTGGGAACTCCATCAAATTTACCGAACGCGGCAACATTGATATTAGTGTCGAGATGCGTTCACAAGTCGATGATTCTGTAGAGTTACAGTTTATGGTGCGAGATACAGGGATCGGTATTTCTGAACGTCAACAAGCTCAGCTATTCCAAGCCTTTAGCCAAGCCGATGCCAGCATTTCACGCCGCTATGGTGGCACAGGGCTTGGGTTGGTCATCACCCAGAAGTTGGTGAGTCAAATGGGGGGCGAAATCAGCTTGACCAGTCGCCTTCACCAAGGATCTACGTTCTGGTTTACCTTACATCTCCATGCGACCGACATGCCGATGAGCGAACTGCTCGATTTGGAGCTGTTAACGAACAAGCAATTACTGTTGGTTGAGCCAAATATGCAAGCCGCCTCCGTCACTCAGCAGCTGTTAGGTCAAGAAGGCGTCATCGTGACCTACCGACCAACTTTGCCAGACAATGATGAGCAATATGACTACGTCGTACTTAATCTGGCGGCCAATCAAACTTACGACGAACAATCGGTGTCCGCGCTCATAGAGCAAGCCAAACATTTCGCACCGAGTGTCATTATGGGAACACCAAGTACCGAGCTAGCGCTTGCCGATCAAATCATGATCGAGCATAACGTTCAGTGTCTGACCAAGCCAATATCGCGAAGAAAGCTATTACAAAGCTTAATTAGCGAACATATCGAGTCACCTCAAGCATTAATGGCTCCCATTATTTCGACGCAGGAAGAAGAGCGGCTGCCATTAACAGTTTTAGCCGTCGACGATAACCCAGCCAACTTAAAACTGATCGCCGCCCTACTAAAAGAACGCGTTGAAACGGTCACCTCTTGCACCAATGGGCAACAAGCGGTCAACCTCGCGACCGAAAAGAAATACGATTTAATTTTCATGGATATCCAAATGCCACAAATGGATGGCGTCACCGCGTGTAAACATATTAAGCAGCTGGAACTCAACAAAGATACGCCTGTTATTGCCGTGACTGCACACGCGATGGAGGGAGAACGGGAGCGCTTACTGGCAGCAGGAATGGATGATTACCTAACCAAGCCGATTGAGGAACATGTACTACAGCAAGTATTGATGCACTGGAACCCGAATGCTTGCTCAGAAACAATTGATAAGATCGCGCCTTCTTATGTTGATGTTCAAGACAGCAAAAAATCAGTAAGTACGGGCAATGAGCAACAAGATATCATTATCGATTGGCAAGCCGCGCTAAAACAAAGCGCCAACAAGGAAGATTTAGCCAAAGAAATGCTACAGATGTTGGTCGATTTTATCCCAGAAGTGGATAGCGCGGTCGAGCAAGCGTTAGAAGACAGTCATTTCTCTCGTGATGATTTGATTCATTTGGTTCACAAACTGCATGGCAGCAGTTCTTATTGCGGAGTTCCAAGGTTGAAAACTTTATGCGCGACACTTGAAAAAGCACTGCGCTCAGGTGCAACCATCGAAGAAGTGGAACCTGAAATGTTCGAGTTACAAGATGAGATGATTAAAGTGACCACTACAGCAAAATTGTACCTAGCTCAGTAACTAGGCTTACACAAAAAACCAGAGCGTGAAATGTGGCTCTGGTTTTTTATTCCTATCCGCACATCATAGCAATGAGAAGTTAACGACGTTATCAACCACGTTTGACCATCGAGAATGAGCCGTTATTTAACACCAATGATATGACTTACGACTCGAAAATCACCGTCGCAACGGCATAATGACGTTCATCTGATATCGACAAGTGAATATGCTTCACCCCCATCTGAGCGGCCATTTGTTTCGCGACGCCAGAGAGTGTAACAACAGGCTTGCCTAGCGCATCATTGCAAACGGTGAAGTCGTGGAATGTCACTCCCTTCGCGATTCCTGTTCCCAATGCTTTAGAAGCTGCCTCTTTTACCGCAAAACGTTTAGCAAGGTAGCGAGCTTTTTGTTTGAGCAATGAAAACTTGGCCATTTCGGTTTCTGATAAAATCCGTTGAGCAAACGCTTCACCACTTCGGCTCAGTGCTTTTTCAATACGTTCAATTTCTGCGATGTCGGTACCTAACCCTACAATAGCCATCAGGAATGCCTGATTACTTGCGAGCTTCGATCATGATGGCTTTCATATCAGCCACCGCTTTTTCTAAGCCATCGAACACCGCACGGCCAATGATAGAGTGACCAATGTTCAGTTCATAGATTTCTGGTAGTGCGGCAATGGGTGCAACGTTATGGTACGTCAGGCCATGACCTGCGTTGACGATGATACCCAAATCATCTGCGTAGCTTGCGCCTGCGGCGATTTTTTTCAGTTCCGCTTGCTGATCGTCTTCATTCGTCGCGTCGGCATAATGCCCCGTGTGCAACTCGATAAAAGGCGCACCGCATTTTTTGGCCGCTTCGATCTGCTGACGATCCGCGTCGATGAACAAAGACACTTTAATGCCCGCTTTGGTCAACTTTTTAGTGGCTGCTTTGATCTTATCCAATTGACCAACAACGTCTAAGCCACCTTCTGTGGTCAGCTCTTCGCGCTTTTCTGGAACCAGGCACACAAACTCAGGCTTAGTCTGGAGCGCAATCTCAACCATTTCGTCAGTGACCGCCATTTCCAGATTCATGCGAGTCTGGAGCGTTTCACGCAAAATACGAACATCACGGTCTAAAATATGGCGACGGTCTTCACGCAAGTGAATGGTAATACCGTCCGCCCCTGCTCGCTCTGCGATTTCCGCAGCATGAACTGGATCTGGGTACTTGGTTCCGCGTGCATTACGCAAAGTAGCGATATGGTCGATATTAACGCCTAAATAGATTGAGCTCATTTTCCATTACTCCGTGCTCTGGATGTCTGAATAAACAATTCACGACTTTTTAAAGGTTTGCCGCCAAGATACGGCTTTAGTGCTATACGTGTAAAGCGTTTTGCCGCTTTTAACTGCTCTTTCGTAACAAAACGGCGCTCACTGATCGCAATCAATTCATTGCCTAAAAATGTCAGATTATCGTGCCTCACTGAGGCGATGAACCCTTTTTGCTCCCGGTAACGGTACGTCATATCAGACTCCACTGCTTCACCAGTACCAGCACAATGCAAAAAGTCGACGCCATATCCCAGCGCAGAAAGCAAAGCCAATTCAAAACGGCGCAGTGCTGGCTCTGGGTTGGTACACTGAGCCAGCTCGGTTAACGCATGTAGATAATCGTGAAACAGCGCCGGCATTGGCACTTCGGCCATTAACACTCGACCTATCAGTTCATTCACATATAAGGCAGAGTAAAGATTGATGCCAGTAAGAGGTAAGCCAAGACTAATGGGTTCAGCTTGGCGTAAGGTTTTCATTGAGCCTTTACCGGACCATTTAAGTAATAAAGGCGTAAAAGGTTGCAATGCACCTTTAAGGTTTGAGCGTTTACTGCGAGCCCCTTTCGCCATCAACGTGATGCGACCATACTCTTCACTAAAAACATCAAGAATTAAGCTCGATTCACTATAAGGGCGCCGGTGCAGGACAAAACAGCGCTGTAAGCCTTCTGCAGACAAATTACTCATTTCTATTGCTGTGCCTAATAATGCCTATCTGGATCAGTGTGCCCAAAAGTATGAAAATAAAAAATAAGGAGCCAAGTGGCTCCTTATTCTAATCGATATTGGTGGCTAATCGAACTGTTTATAGGTCGTCAATATAACCCAAAGAGCGCAGTGCTCGTTCGTCGTCAGCCCAACCGGATTTCACTTTAACCCAGGTTTCTAGGTAAACTTTGCGCCCGAAAAGCTCTTCCATATCTAAACGAGCTTCACGACCGATGGTTTTGATTTTTTCACCACCTTTACCAATCACCATTTTCTTCTGACCATTACGCTCAACCAGAATCAAGGCATTGATATGGAAGCCGTCTGTGTCTGGGTTGTAATCGAAGCGTTCGATTTCGACCGTAACGGAGTAAGGTAATTCTTCACCGGTAAAGCGCATCAGTTTTTCACGCACGATTTCCGATGCCATAAAGCGCTGTGAGCGGTCTGTGACATACTCTTCAGGGAAGTGGTGCGTTGCTTGGGGTAAATGCTCGCGTACATGCTTACGAAGCACATCGATGTTCTTACCTTGCTTGGCGGAAATTGGTACGACATCAACAAAGTCCATTTTCTTGGACATGTCCGCCATGTGCAGCATCACTTCATTGCGGTCTTGTACGTTGTCAACTTTATTGACGCACAATACCACTGGGAAGTTCGATTTTTGTAGCTTGGTCAGCACCATTTCATCGTCTTTGGTCCAATGCGTCCCATCGACTAAGAAAAACACCAAGTTGACATCACTCAATGACGAGTTTGCAGCGCGGTTCATCAAGCGGTTGATTGCACGTTTTTCTTCAATGTGCAGTCCTGGCGTATCCACATAAATCGCTTGATAATCACCATCGGTATCGACACCCATGATGCGGTGACGCGTTGTCTGTGGCTTACGAGATGTAATGGAAATCTTCTGACCGAGAATTTTGTTTAGTAGGGTCGATTTACCCACGTTCGGTCGACCAACGATGGCAATAAAGCCACAATGCTGGTTTTCTGGTGAGCTTACTTCACCGTGTGATGCAAAAAATGCATCAATATCAAATTCGTTATCAGCCATTCGTTAATTGCTCTAATGCTGTTTCCGCTGCCGCCTGTTCTGCCTTGCGGCGGCTGGTGCCTTTGCCGATTACAGGTTTATCCACACCTGCAACTTCACACTCAACCGTAAACTCTTGGTTGTGTGCTTCACCTTTAATATTAGTCACTGTATACACAGGCAGCGGTTTTCTTCTACCTTGCAGGAACTCTTGAAGGCGAGTTTTAGGATCTTTTTGTGAAACACCCGGTTTAATCGCTTCAAGACGAGTTTTATACCAGCTCAGCACAATGCCACGCACGGCTTCAAGATCACTATCAAGGTAAATTGCACCGATAATCGCTTCTACTGCGTCGGCTAAAATAGAGTCACGTCGAAAGCCGCCACTCTTCAATTCACCTGGACCTAATTTTAAATAATCTCCTAGGTCGAACTCACGACCCAGTTCCGCCAATGTGTGTCCGCGAACAAGTGTTGCGCGCATACGACTCATATCACCTTCATTTACTTTAGGAAAACGATGGTAGAGATCATCAGCGATGACAAAACTTAAAATTGAATCGCCCAGAAACTCAAGACGTTCATTATGCTTACTATTAGCGCTGCGGTGAGTCAGCGCCAAGTTAATCAGCTCGGCATCTTTGAATTGGTAGCCGAGCATTCGTTCTAGTTTATCAATTGGAGAAGTCATACTCTCTCGATATCAATGTTTATTTCTCTATATAGTGGAGTTGCAGCTAAGCGACAAATAAATTCAGCCCCAATAGCATAGACATACCGTGTTATTAGGGCAGCCGGCGATCCGGTGGATTTATGTAGTCAACAAGGCTACAACCTAAAATATGACGAGAAGTTAGTGGATACCACCGATGCGGTTGAAACGCACACCAGTCGGAATCCATGACGGTAAAATGCTATCTGCGCCACGCTCAAATTCGAAGCTAATCCAAATGGCAACAGCTTTGCCAACTAAGTTGGCTTCTGGAACAAAGCCCCAGTATCGGCTATCAGCACTGTTGTCACGGTTATCCCCCATCACAAAGTACTGACCTTGAGGAACAACCCATTCTGTTGTACCACTGCGTGGAAAGTACTGCTCCACGTGATTACGAACCAGAGGGTTAACCAAAATATTATGTTCAACATTACCCAATTTTTCATCCATTTGGATCATTGGGATACCATTTGAAACGAACTGGCTTTCTTCAACATTACTCAGTTTGACAGGCGTACATGCTCCATCACCTTGACTCTGAATGCACAGCTGTTTGTCACCGGTATAGCGAACAACATCACCTGGAAGACCAACTACACGCTTTATGTAATCAATGCTTGGGTGAGGTGGGTACTTAAAGACGACAATATCACCACGTTCTGGCTTGCCAGTTTCAACAAGTTGATTTCGCCACACAGGGTCTTTGAGACCATAGGCGTATTTTTCTACCAAGATAAAGTCGCCAACCAATAACGTCGGCATCATTGAGCCTGATGGGATTTGAAACGGTTCGTAGATGAAAGAGCGCAAAATAAGGACAAATGCGATCACAGGGAAAATAGATACGCTGTTTTCAACCCACCAAGGTTGGCGCTCCACTTTCTGCAAGGTTACCGCATCTAAACCATTGGCTGTTTGCGCTTCGACTTCCGCTACTTTTTCCTGACGTTTCTTTGCAAAAACCAGTTTTTCCAGTAGCCAAACAACTCCAGTTACCAAAGTCACGATAACCAAAATCAGTGAGAATGTATTCGCCATTAAATTCCCTTATCTAAAAATGCGAAAGTGAAAGAGCATCAACTCTTTCACTTATTTTAAGTTCTAACGTCTTATGACCGACAAAGGTGGAGTAAAGTTCAACTAATACCAAACGCCATTGTTCATGACGCTTGATTTACTACGATTAGTATTAATCTTTACCGACATGAAGAATCGCCAAGAATGCTTCTTGCGGCAGTTCGACGTTACCAATCTGCTTCATACGCTTTTTACCTTCTTTTTGTTTCTTAAGAAGCTTTTTCTTACGGCTCACATCACCACCGTAACATTTTGCGATAACGTTCTTACGTAACTGTTTCACCGTCGAGCGTGCAATAATGTGGTTACCGATCGCTGCTTGAATCGCGATATCAAACATTTGACGTGGGATGAACTCTTTCATCTTCTCAACCAACTGACGGCCACGCGTCTGTGACTGATCTTTATGAGTAATCATCGCCAGTGCATCAACCGTATCACCGTTGAGTAATACATCGACACGTACCATATTTGAGGCTTCAAAGCGTTGGAAGTTGTAATCCAATGAAGCGTAGCCACGAGACGTCGATTTTAGTCGATCGAAGAAATCAAGCACCACTTCTGCCATTGGAATATCGTAAGTCACTGCAACTTGGTTACCGTGATATACCATATCCACCTGCGTACCACGCTTCTCAACACACAGTGTGATTACGTTACCTAAGTACTCAGAAGGCACAAGGATATTACAACGCGCGATTGGCTCACGAATTTCTTCGATATCGTTAACAGCAGGCAGTTTTGCCGGGCTATCAACATATAATAAGTTACCGTTGGTTTCTTTTACTTCATACACTACGGTTGGCGCCGTAGTAATCAAGTCAAGATCGTATTCACGCTCCAGACGCTCTTGGATAATTTCCATGTGCAGCATGCCAAGGAAACCACAACGGAAACCAAAGCCCAGAGCCGCAGAGTTTTCTGGCTCGTAGAATAGTGATGCATCATTAAGACTTAACTTGCCTAAGGCATCACGGAAGTTTTCATAATCGTCAGATGAAACTGGAAACAGACCTGCGTATACCTGAGGCTTTACTTTCTTAAAGCCTGGTAATGGCTTTTCACTGCCATTTTTCGCCTGTGTCAGCGTATCGCCAACGGGCGCGCCTAGGATGTCTTTAATACCACAAACAACCCAGCCTACTTCGCCAGTATTAAGAACATCGGTGTCCACACGTTTAGGTGTGAAGATGCCCAAACGGTCTACACCCCACGTTTGGCCTGTGCTCATGACTTTGATCTTGTCGTTTTTCTTTAGAACACCATTTTTGATACGGACTAGAGAAACAACACCTAGGTAATTGTCAAACCATGAGTCGATGATCAGTGCTTGCAATGGGGCTTTTGGATCACCTTCTGGTGCAGGAATTGCCGATACGATATTTTCTAACACGTCATCAACCCCAATACCTGTCTTCGCAGAGCAGCGGGTCGCTTCCATTGCATCAATACCAACAATTTCTTCAATTTCTTCTGCCACGCGCTCAGGATCAGCAGCAGGCAAATCGATTTTATTGAGAATAGGGACGACTTCCAGATCCATCTCGATCGCGGTGTAACAGTTCGCCAATGTCTGCGCTTCAACACCCTGACCCGCGTCAACGACCAAAAGTGCGCCTTCACAAGCTGCCAGAGAGCGAGAAACTTCATAAGCAAAGTCTACGTGCCCCGGAGTATCGATGAAGTTCAGCTGATAAGTCTCACCGTCTTTTGCCGTGTAGTTAAGCGTCACACTCTGAGATTTAATGGTGATACCACGCTCACGTTCAAGATCCATAGAATCCAGAACCTGTGCGGCCATTTCACGATCGCTTAATCCTCCACAAACTTGGATTAGACGGTCAGATAGGGTCGACTTACCATGGTCGATGTGGGCGATAATCGAAAAGTTACGAATGTGCTTCATAGATTTAGGCTGACTAACTCTTTACAAATTGGGACAGTATGAAAGCCATCGTCTGACGGCATTTCAATCAAGTTGGCAGATTCTACCGAATTTAATGAGCGGGCGCACCTAATTTAAGTGCGAGTTTAAGACGAGAGGCTTTAAAGGATCGGTTCACCAAGAATACGAATAAGCGTGACCTGCTGCTTTGACTGTGCCTCCAGCGGGCGAGAGAGTCGTTTCGCAATCCATACGCCACCAGCAGCAAATACAAATGAGGATAAGATGACAATCCCCTCACCGCCAGCAACGATCGGTAACAATAAAAAATGGCCGAGCATCGCTCCAATGATTAAACCTAACAATGGCAACAAATAGACCGCCATTGCCGATTTGATCAGGCTGTCTTCAGGAAAGCCAATTTCCACGACCTGTCCCACTTGCACTGACTGTTCAGTAGTGAGGTTCCAAAACAGGCTTTTGTTTCCCACCGCTTTGGTGACCACGCCCGTGCCACAGCTTTTCTGTGAAGAGCAACTACTGCAACTGGTTTGTTGCTCACAGCTTAAATCAATTTCGTATTGTTGACCGTTTCGGTGAACACCTGTCACGGTAGCCAATGCTGTCATCATGGCAATTCACTCTTTGCGACATCGAATGTGACAGACTGAGCTATGCGTTGTGCTGTAGCTGGCGGTATATCGCCCACAACCGAAATTTCATAGTTACCGCTGACAAAACTGTGTAACGTTCTTCGGCCCTGTCGAACAAGCTGCCCTTTCAATGAGTGCTCATCTCTATTTGCTACATAAACAGAAAAACTAAATAAGCCGTCAGAATACAATTGACTTTCAACCATTTGATCGGTGACGGCCATACGGTAACGATTCAACTCGTTTGGTTCAAACCCATCGGGTGTCCATCCGACATGCCAATTACTGGTTCCAACATCACCTTTTGGCATCGTGAGAACAGCAGGTAGTTGCACATCTTGCAAGCCGCTCATTAATTCGGCAATTTTGGGATTTACAGTATATGCGATGGTTCGGTATTGCTCGAGCATTTCACCATCACGATCGACAAGATCTGCACGCAAAGGAAGCTTACTTTTCTCATCAATCCACAACATGTAGGAATAACGCATCCCATCTTTCGGCACAATACGTAAAACTTGTGTCGCTACGCCCGATTCACGCGCACGCCCGACCTGGACATAGTCGTAGTAACGGTTTAACTCATCGATATTGCTATTCAACATTGGCATGGTTGGCGCAACCATTTTGCCCGACTCTATTGTAAAAGGTTCCGTACCAGTTTCTATGTAGCTGATTTCGCTGCCGCGACGGATCACTTCCCTAACAGGACCGCTTAAATACACAAGGTGCGCATACTGGTCCTCACCGTGAGTCGCATGACGATACAGTAAAGGCTCAATACTGCTTTTCCTAATAAGGATATAAGAAAGTTCGTAGCTTAAGTTGTTACTCGCCTCGCTCATTTGATGCAATAAAGCCTCCGCCGGCTTATCACTGGCAAAGGCTTGCGAAGACATCATACTGAACAGAGCGCAAGCGCTGATCAGAAATTTTTTCATTCAATATCCGGAGTCAGATGTGCATCTTGCTGAGAAGCATCACTGTTGATTCTCAACTGCAATTCGTAATCTCGCAGCATAGCATGAACACGCTTACGCTGCTCCTGCATATTTGCCTCACTCACCGAGCGTTCCATGGACTCACGAGTTAAACTTACCGGCTCAGCACTGCCAGCAAATGGAACCGTTTGCAACACTGGTAACTGTTCGGTTTGTGGCATTCCTGAGTCACCGCCACCGTACTGTTGTACGCCTAAAATCACCACCATCGATACACACGCAGCAACAGCAACCTGACCAAACTGAGTCAACCAACTTGGCAGCTGACGTTTGGCTTTTCTCGGCTCTGGTTGCGACTCTTTTGGCGCATCAGAAATTGAGACAACATTGGCATTGTGCGAATCAATCGCTCGATGCTCAGGTTCGTTTTCTAACGCTAACGCCACGCTTTCAGCAATACTCCACTCTAGCTTCGCTGGTGCTTCGCCTCGCATCACATCACCAATCAGGTGATAGTTTTGCCAAGCTTCACGGCTCTCTTGGTCTTGCTCTAATTCTTGAATTAAAGCCTTATCGACCAATTCTCCATCCATGAGAGCTGAAAGTTTTTGTTTGTCAGCCATTATTTTCACCATAGTTGTTACTTGTACTAACGCTGTAAAAGAGGTTTAATTTTCTTTTCCACCGCCTCACGAGCACGGAAGATACGTGAGCGTACCGTTCCTACCGGGCAATCCATCACTTCAGCGATTTCTTCATAGCTCAAGCCATCAAGCTCTCGCAATGTCATCGCTGTTTTTAAATCTTCAGGTAACGCTTCGATTGCACTGAACACAACCCGTTGCAATTCTTTGGACAACGTTAAGTTCTCAGGGTTCGAAATTTCTTTAAGTGCACTACCTGTTTCGTAAAATTCAGCATCTTCAGCATCAACATCTGTCGCTGGGGGTCTACGCCCTTGAGCCACAATGTGATTTTTCGCAGTATTCACCGCAATGCGATACAGCCATGTATAAAAAGCACTTTCCCCACGAAAACTGGGAATAGCTCGGTAAGCCTTGATAAACGCTTCTTGTGCTACATCTGGTACATCGCCAGGATTACTTACGTATCTGGAAATAAGGTTGCACACTTTGTTCTGGTATTTAGTTACTAACAGATTGAATGCTTGCTTATCACCATTCTGAACTCGCTCAATCAATACTTGATCGGTCAGCTGCTCGTTCATTCGAGCGGATACTCCTATTTGTTATGCCCCTACTCTTCTCAGATATGGGTACTAATTATGCAAAACGTAGTATTGACACCACTGCTTACTTGAGCACTATTGTGACTACAGTCTGAATAAGAAAGTTCCTTGATTGACCAAGTTTTTTTACTCGTATGGGTCACAGTGTGATGTCATACACCTATTTCTGGCTAAACCGCGCTTAATTCTAAGTTTTGCAGTTAAGCATATTCGAATGAAATAGGTATAATAAAATCTTATTTGTCTCAGATTGTGCTGGGTAGCGGATAGAAAAGCAATCAGATTGACAAAGTATTACTTTTCATTTGCATAGTGAACAAAATAGCTGGTCGTTGCGTTGCGCAGTTTATCCAGACCGTAAATGATGCGCTTTGCATGGACACAATCGACTCATGAAAATAAGAGTAACTAGAGTTACCAAAGTAGCAAAGGTGTCGGGACGCTTCCCTACTTAGCCCTCAGCGACGGATGTCGCGTACATGGAAAGCACATGGTGTGCAAATTTTACACAAGATAACATTGTTATCTTAGCTTGGGATTATAAAAGTTATATGAACACGAATCGTGAACATGAATGTGATGTGTTAGTAGTAGGGAGTGGCGCTGCTGGCTTATCGTTAGCTTTACGTGTGGCAAACCACTGTAAAGTCATTGTACTGAGTAAAGGTCCTCGTAGTGAAGGAGCAACGTTTTACGCGCAGGGCGGTATCGCAGCAGTATTCGATGAATCAGATACGATTGAATCGCATGTTGAGGATACTCAAATTGCAGGTGACGGCCTTTGTGACGAAGAAACCGTTAAGTTCATTGCAGAACATTCCAAAGAGTGTGTACAGTGGCTAATTGATGGTGGAGTCCCATTTGATCGTGAAGAAGACGATTCTGACGACGCACCTCGTTACCACTTAACCCGCGAAGGGGGACATAGTCGTCGCCGAATTCTTCACGCGGCGGATGCCACTGGCATGGCGATGCAAACGTCCTTACAAGATAATGCCCATAATCACCCAAACATTCATGTTCTGGAACGCCATAATGCGCTCGATCTCATCACGGAAGACAAAATAGGTGGCGATAAAAATAAAGTCATAGGTGCCTATATTTGGAACCGCAATGATGAACATGTCGAGACGGTGCGAGCTAAATTTGTCGTTCTCGCAACGGGCGGGTCGTCTAAAGTGTATCAGTACACGTCAAATCCAGATGTCTCATCAGGAGACGGTATCGCGATCGCGTGGCGTGCTGGATGCCGTGTGGCTAATTTAGAATTTAACCAGTTCCACCCAACCTGCTTATATCACCCTGAAGCGCGTAATTTTCTGCTTACAGAAGCCTTACGTGGCGAAGGAGCCTATCTACGTCGCCCTGATGGTTCACGTTTTATGCCCGACTTCGATGAACGTAAAGAGCTGGCGCCACGCGACGTCGTTGCGCGCGCAATCGACTTTGAAATGAAACGCTTAGGGGCTGATTGTATGTATTTAGACATCAGCCACAAACCCGCAGATTTTATCACCAAGCATTTCCCGACCATCTATTCTCGCTTGATGGATCTTGGTATTGATATGACCAAAGAGCCGATCCCAATTGTTCCAGCCGCGCACTACACTTGTGGCGGAGTGATGGTGGACAGAAATGGCAGCACGGATCTGAAAAACTTATATGCGATTGGTGAGGTCAGTTATACCGGACTGCATGGCGCCAACCGAATGGCATCAAACTCATTGCTCGAATGTGTGGTTTACGCTTGGTCAGCCGCCAAAGATATCCTTAAACATAGAGACCAGGTATCACTCGCTTCACAAGTGCCTTGCTGGGATGAAAGCAAAGTGACCAACAGCGATGAAGAAGTGATCATTCAGCATAACTGGCACGAGCTGCGGTTGTTTATGTGGGACTACATGGGGATCGTACGTACCGACAAGCGCTTAGAGCGCGCCCTACGCCGCATTCAGATGCTGCAACAAGAGACTCACGAATACTACAGTAACTTCCGTGTATCAAATAATTTGCTGGAACTCCGCAACTTATTACAAGTCGCCGAATTGATGGTCCGCTGTGCCATGCAGCGTAAAGAAAGCCGTGGCCTTCACTATACTCTCGACTACCCATATCAATTGGAAAACAGTGGACCAACAATACTGGTTCCGGCTAAACAGCAAACTGAGCAGTAATGCCAGAATATCAACTCAACAGGGAGCCTCGGCTCCCTGTTTTAATAACTGGCCCTATCAAGCTCAGCTCAGAAAAAGCATGACTTATTATTCAGAGTAAAGGGATTGTTTACGACTGAGAGCGTTCCCATTGTCGCAAGACTAGACTCAATTGACGATAGTGCTCATCAGCGCAACTATCCCGCCAAATCGTTACTTTTTTACCAGAGGTGAGTTGAAAACTCAGCTTAATCGGAAGCGTCGATGTATCCACCCAATTTAGCAGGGAAACACCCGACTCGCTTCGCACGGTACCATCGCAATGAACTGACCAGCAACCTTGCACACTAGGAAAAACAAAATGTTGTTCTCGGTAAGTCGTTAACAGCAGTAACAACAAATAGATAGAAATAACGAGTGGTACGTCAGAAAGGATAACCGCCCAAACCATTACGAACAGAAGAGATACGTTAATAATTTGGGCCGTTGTTGAGGGGTAAGTCGTAAAACTAACGAACTTTACTGAGGTTGTGAGCGACAATTTTATCGACCATAGATGCATGGCTTAGGTTTTCACTGCGGCCATGCCCCATCACCCAAGTAAATAAATCAGGATCATCGCATTCTAGCAAGGAGACAAAATCACGTTGCTCTTGCTCTGTCAACGTATCAAAGCACTCTTCAAAAAACGGCATAATCACCACGTCGAGCTCTAGCATGCCACGACGGCAACCCCATTTAATACGCGCCTTTTCTTCCGGAGTGTACATTCAGAATTCCTTCATAGATGTCTTATTATGAATGCGGAGTGTAGCAAGGGTTCACTTACGCAACTAGTGTACCGGTCACAATACGCTATACCCGAGTTGGCTCAAAACTGAGGTTTAATATTAAGCGATAGAAAAGTATTCAAAGCTGACAAATCCGTTAACTACATTTAACATAGCGAAAAACATCTTCAAAAGGCATCGTTATCATGGAATGGCAAACTCGTTTTTCAGCATACCCACTCTCAACTCAAGACGCTTTACCAAAACTGTCAATCTCACTGCTGGACAATTTAGGCCTCATCACTATGGTCGGTGATGATAAAAAGTCCTACTTACAAGGCCAAGTCACTTGTGATGTTGTCTCTCTAGAAAAAACACAATCTACGTTAGGTGCGCATTGCGATGCCAAAGGTAAAGTCTGGAGCGTGTTCCGTCTTTTTCATCACCAAGATGGTTACGCCATGGTTCAACCAAAGTCTGCGATTGACGTAGAGCTTAACGAAATTAAGAAGTACGCTATATTTTCTAAAGTCACTATCGAATCACCAAGTCAGATTATTCTCGGTGTTGCAGGTAGTGATGCTGATGATTTTATCTCAGCTTTGAGTCAAGAGCATGGCAACCAAGAATCCAGTGATGTGCGCGTCGTTCACGGCGGCACCGCCGTCAATGTCGCGACGAATCGCTGGTTGTTAATATTGGACGAAGAAAGCGCACAATCGCTGGTTGAATCATCAAGTGAAGGCAGCGATGCAGTGCTCACTACTCACCAACTGTGGGATCGGTTTGATATTGAGGCAGGATTACCATTTGTGTCCGCTGCAGCTCAGAATGAGCACATACCACAAGCACTTAACCTCCAAGCACTCGGCGGGATCAGCTTTACTAAAGGTTGCTACACAGGACAAGAAACTGTAGCACGTGCAAAATACCGCGGGATCAATAAACGAGCGATGTGTATCGTACAAGGACCTACATCGTCAGAATTACCTGAAGGCATAATTGAGCTAGAACGTAGTGTCGGGGAAAACTGGCGCTCGGTTGGTGCGCTTCTCACGCACTATCAATTCAGCAACAACCATGCGATTGGCTTAATTGTGTTACCCAATAATTTAGATGCAGACACTCGTCTTCGCCTAACCTCTCAGCCTGAATGCGAATGGACAATTTCAGAGCTGCCGTACTCACTGGATGATGAGTAATTCTTTAAATGAGCAGTTTTTTGTATGATATGAATAATGTGCTATCAACGCCGTTGATGCAGTTTCTAGCCGATCAAAATATCGCGTTTCGTATTCTACCGCATCAAAGCCCTGCAACCACCATCGAGGATGCCGCACAGCAACGCGGCATTCGCCCTTCTCAAATGGTCAAAGCAATCCTTCTGCGAGACATGGGACACCAATATGCGCTCGCTTGTGCGCCCGGTGATCGCAATGTCGACCCAAAGAAAGTACGTGCACTTTTACAATGCCGCAGGATGACATGTGTCGCTCATGCAGATGTCGAAGCAATCACGGGTTATAAAGTAGGAACGGTAACGCCCCTGCTTCTTAAGCGCCATATGCCTATTGTATTTGACCCGGCTCTTCTAAAGGAAAAGGAAGTCACTATCAGTAGCGGAGATCGAATGGCAGGACTCGCCCTATCGATAGATGATCTGGTCGGTTTATGTTGTCCGACCATCGCCGATATATGTCGCTAACTAATTCACTTGATGTAAACGATTGCAATCCACCCTCCATTAAAGTGACCATGATCACACCGCGCATAAATTAACAAAGAATTTTTAATCAAAAATAAAACATAAATAGTCACAAATAAAAAACTCATATATGCTGCAGTTATCAGCTAGGTACTGAACAGAAACCTAGCTGATGCAAAGTGAAGCTGCTGACTAGTATGACTGTACTCATCATGTCAGTCGTCCACTTTTGTGTAATGCATCTGTGACATTCGCCCGCCCAAAGCGGGCATTTTTTTGCGTTGAACTTTTTACTCGTATCTTCTTCTAAATAGATGAGGTGGAATAAAAAGAAACAATTCGCAAACAATCCATTTCTTTCTATTCTTAATCTTGTAACAAAACTATTGCTTAATGCTCACCGTACAAAGAAGGTGACAAGTATGACGTCACTATTTAATGATAATTTTTTGGGTAATCCTCACGCTATTTGAGGTTTGGTTTTGTCAATTTGTCGAACACAACACAAAGATTGAAACCGTTACAAATCCCTTTACTGAATATTGTTTCTATCACACAAATTTTTTCGTTTAAAACGTAAAATGACTGGGCTAAGTAAGAGAAAGGAAAGTAAATATGAGACTGTTTAAACGCTACACACCCGGTATGATAGCGAAGCACATTAGTCGCCTTTTCAAAGGTAGAATTTATATTTACGGAGTCGGTAGATTTGAGTTTGATAATGGTAAATTAATCTTGCCGGAAAAAGCCGAGCAACGACACTTCCGCGCAGTGAAAGAAATTAATCAAGAAATCATGAAACTCAGATGTGCATACGCTTAGCAAAACATCGATGAACTGAAAGGCTGGAAATCCCAGCCTTTTTTATTGTCCTTGATGGTGTCTTCCGCAGCGATGAACCAGCAAGCAAGTCTGAAACGATCAACTAATGACTGAACTGTGATTACGATTGGCGTGCCAATTCAGGCAAATGCCCCTTCAAGCCAAGCGCACGTTTCATAATTTCATCTTTAGCGCCAGGTAACTGTCCGGCCAAGCTTAAGCCAATGCCACGAACCAACTTCTTCGCAGGATTCTCTCCAGAGAATAAATCACGAAAACCTTGCATCGCTGCGATCATTTTAGCCGCTTCCGCTTTACGCCAGCGTTCATAACTGCGTAAATTGCGTTTGCTACCAATATCGTGGCCTTTGTTCCACAGTGTTAACACTTCTTGCGCCAAGCTAGCGGCATCTAACAAACCTAAGTTCACACCTTGTCCAGCCAGTGGATGAATGGTGTGGGCGGCATCACCAACCAAAGCCACTCTCTCAACCACAAAATCCCGCGCATAACGCATTTTTAGCGGAAAGGCAGCCCGCTCGCCCTGCACTTCGCATACACCAAGACGAACATCAAACTCACTGGTCAAAACCTTATTGAAAGCTTCCTCAGGCATCGCTAATAGCTTTTCCGCTCTGTTTGGTTGCGTAGACCACACAATTGAGCACATATTGGGCTCAGACAGCGGCAATAATGCCAAAGGCCCATGAGGAGTGAAAATTTGACGAGCGATATTCTGGTGAGGCTCTGCCGTTTTTACATTCGCAACAATGGCATGATGACCATAATCCCAATGTGTAAGAGGAATAGCCATTTGCTGACGTAACCAAGAATTCGCGCCGTCGGCCCCAACCACCAGCTTTGCCGTTAAGGCCTGTCCGTTATCGAGTGTTAGCCAACTCTCTTGTTCACCCACGGCCAATGTAGCGCAGTGCGCTGGCATATACAGAATCACATTATCAAGCTTTTTAACTTGCTCTAAAAGCGCCAATTGAATCACTCGGTTCTCAACAATATGACCTAAATCAGGCTGCGCCATACTGGACGCATCAAACTCGATCTTTGCAAAGCTATCTTGCTCCCAGACTTCCATACCGTAGTATGGTGTGGCTCGACGCTGCTCAATACCTTGCCAGATCCCCAGTTTGCGTAACAGGGTTTCACTGGAGCGGCTCAAGGCGGATACGCGGACATCAGGCAATGTACCAAGTCTCTCGTCAGGCACACTCCCCTCGATAACAGCAATACGCAGATCGCTATCCTTGAACGCGGCGGCGAGCGCCAATCCAACCATCCCTCCGCCGATGATGGCGATATCTACACTTTGCATCATTGCTATTCACTACCTAATGACTATTGATGACTCAGTAACGGTAAGTTACCTAGTTTATTTCAGCCGTTTATCGTTTCACTAAACCAAGCGTCTGGCGTAGGAGTGGCTGTTTTAAAAGAGAAAGGTTATCCATCGCGGCTAAAGCGATGTTTCGACCAAATCGCATTGCGGGCAAATCATTTGAAAAAACATGCACCAGTGAGCTCGTTAACCAAATGGTCTCACAACGGTCAGCGTCTCTGCGTTGACTGAAACGCATTAACCCTTGATAACGTCCTGCGTCATCGCGCTGTTTAGCCACTTCTTCAGCCAAAGACATCACATCACGAATGCCCAAATTAAAACCTTGACCAGCAATCGGATGTAAGGTTTGAGCCGCATTCCCTACAATCGCGAAACGGTGAGAAATGTTCTGTTTACGCTGTTTTAGCAGCAACGGATAACTGGCTCGCTGTCCCACTTTTGTCATCGCGCCTAAACGCCAACCAAAATCTTGTTGTAAACGCGCAAGAAAGTCCCGATCAGAAAGCCCCATCACCGTTTCGGCTTGCTGCGGGGACAGACACCAGACCAGAGACATTCGATTATCACTCATTGGCAACAGAGCGACAGGACCATTTTCAGTAAAACGCTCAAATGCTCGACCTTGATGTGCTTCTTGCGTAACAACATTGGCAATAACTGCCACTTGATCAAAGTCGTGCTCAACCTGAGTTAAACCGATTAGTTGGCAGCATTGTGAAACTGCCCCGTCAGCAGCGACAACTAACTTAGCGGTTAGCGTCTCTCCACTACTTAACGTCACATTTGTGAAGTCTTGCTCACGCGCGATAGACGTAACCGAATCTGGACAGAAAAAGTCGATCGTCACACGCTCAGTCAGCAAGGCTTGGTATACTCGACCGACGTCCGCCAACTCCACAACGTAACCAAGCGCCTCAACCCCAACCTCTTGCTTGGTGATAGCAGTCATTCCTGCGTGAAAACGATCCGAAACATGGATGTGTTCAATCGGTGTCGCAAAGGGTTCAAGCGCAGACCAAAGCTGCAAATGGCGCAATAAATTTACCGTACCGTAAGATAAGGCAATCGACCGTGAGTCAAAGCCTGGATGTGCATCCGACTGCACCTTAAATGGCTCGACGACTGCGATGCGCATATCACCTTGGGATAAATGTTCAAGGGCCAACGCCAATGTCCCCCCCGCCATGGCTCCACCTGCAATGACTACATCATACTGTCTCATGCTTACCTCTGAAACTCGACGATTAATGAATAGTAGGCTGGCTGACGTTACTCTTTGGGCGAGCACCAAGCTCTGCATGGATAGTCAAAACACACGCTTTAATGTGTTCAATAACCTGCTCCAGCAGTTGGGCTTGCTCGTCAAGGTCATCGTCTTCATCAATGCCCAGCTTGGCGATTTCTTCGAGATCCGCTAAGGCTTCTTTTACATCATCAGAGGCTTTATTCAACGAAACGCCTGATAAACCGAGGCCTGAAATAAAATGATTTACGAAGTCAGAAACACTGTCAGCCAATGCAAACAAGCCTTCTTCACCCGGCTCATCTGGCAATAATAGCGAGAGCTCCATTGATGTACCAGTCAGCTCATCGACACTGACTTTAAATATACTCTGTGCAAAGGATAGCGCTGTGCTTGGCCACCCCATTCCATCATTGGTGTAATCAAACAAAATCGGTTGCCAAGTTTGATCGTTTACTGAGAGCCCTCCACTTAGCATGCCAATAAACAAGCCATGTAACTCTGCAGGAGTCACCGCCAGGCTTGCAGATTGTAGCTCAGCAGCAATAGATTGATATTCTGGAAGGGTGATTTCACTCATAACTCGACTCATATTTGCTTAACATTATATCGACGTATCGTACCATCAAGCCCTGTTGTCTGAAACGACTATCAAATTCAATTTTGGACAGCATTTGTTCGATTTGACCATTTCCTGTGTGATCGCTTCATCATTTCTTTCTCTGTAATGGGAAATGCTTGAATCTTAATAGCGGTTTTTCTATAGTTTCTCCCTCGGTAGTTGTACGATACAACACCTTAGATAGCGCGAGTATAGAGTTTATTCATCATGAGCAATCAAGCGATCGACGTTGAAATACTAGGCAAAGTTACACGAGTGAACTGTCCTACGGGGCAGGAAGATTCTCTTGCTGCAGCAGCAAAAGATCTCGATCGACGATTGAAAGAGATGAGCGAACGTACTAAGGTAACCAATGAGATTCAGCTACTGACGTTTGCCGCTTTAAACATTTGCTATGAGTTGCATACCAAATCATACGAATCTAACGGTCAACAAAGAGAAATCACTGAGCGAATGGAAAAGCTCACTGCGTCTTTAGAAAACGCATTAAGTAAAGTTACGCAAGGACAGCAGCAGTAGTTACAAAATTTACCCTGGGGTGTGCGTCAGCAGGATGTAAGTCCCTGAGCCGATAAGCAATACCTAAGGGTTGGTACTTGATAGCTATTGAGCAAGCTCGGCATGCACCGAGAAGCCTACGGTTATCATTGCTGATCCGCCTTGAACCAGCTGGTTCAAGGGCCACAATCCTCAACGGCACCCTGGGGTACTCCTATGTTAGAACTTACGCGTCAAGATTTTCGTAAACTTATCCGTGAAAAGCGCAACGCGCTGTGCAGTGATACTCAGTTTCAGGCTGGGCTAGACCTCATCTCTCAATTTTCGCAATTACCCGAAATCCAAACCTCACAGCATATTGCTATCTACTTATCCGCCGATGGCGAGCTCGACACCAAACCTCTGATTGAATGGTTATGGCAACAGGGAAAGTCCATTTATCTTCCTGTTATCCACCCTTTTGCTAAAGGGCATCTGCTGTTTCTGCAGTATCTGGATGACGATCAGTTGATATACAACAAATACGGCATTTTGGAGCCTAAGCTCGATATACGCCACCTCAAACCAGTACGACAACTCGATCTTATCTGTACGCCATTGGTTGGTTTTGACAGTATCGGGCACCGTTTGGGGATGGGAGGCGGTTATTACGACCGTACACTCGCGCACTGGTTTACGACCGGAGAAGGCGCCATACCTATTGGCATCGCTCACGACTGTCAACATGTAGACAAGTTACCAATTGCAAGTTGGGATATCCCTTTACCAAAGATCGTGACGCCAAGCCGAATCTGGCAATGGGAAAGTGACAAGTAAGCCGCTATAATCACGCCGCAAATGTTAACGAACATCTATTCAGGAGATTGGCATGACTCAAGATGAAATGAAGAAAGCGGCTGGTTGGGCAGCACTAAAATATGTTGAAAAAGGCAGCATTGTCGGTGTTGGCACAGGCTCTACCGTGAATCACTTCATCGATGCACTCGGTACGATGAAAGACGATATCAAAGGTGCCGTCTCTAGCTCTATTGCTTCTACTGAGCGTCTTAAAGAACTTGGTATTGAAGTATTTGAGTGTAACGACGTAATTAAGCTGGATGTTTATGTTGATGGTGCGGATGAAATCAACCCAACGCGTGACATGATCAAAGGTGGTGGCGCAGCGTTAACTCGAGAAAAAATCGTTGCCGCGATCTCGGATAAGTTTGTCTGTATCGTCGATGGCACTAAAGCCGTTGATGTATTAGGTAAGTTCCCTCTTCCTGTTGAAGTTATTCCAATGGCGCGTTCATACGTGGCTCGCGAACTGGTCAAGCTCGGTGGCGACCCAGCATACCGTGAGGGTGTTGTGACAGATAACGGCAACATCATTCTCGACGTACACAATATGCAAATCACCAATCCAAAAGAGATGGAAGACAAAATTAACAGTATCGCAGGTGTTGTCACTAACGGGCTTTTTGCTCATCGTGGTGCTGACATCGTGATTACAGGTACACCTGAAGGTGCAAAAATCGAAGAGTAAATAACATCAACTGTCTCATATTTGACTCAGTTTTTGTCATTTCATTACATACGGTGCAGCAATGCACCGTTTTTGTTTCTTTTCCCGCAGAAAATTATTCCTTATTCCGTAATTTTCTTACCCAAAGCGTTTTTTTTTTGTTACTTTATTGAACAGAAGACGCACAAGGAAACGTTTGTCTCCCAATAAAACTATTAACTATCCCCTTTTTAATGGTTTTGCCCAATGTGCGCCACATTAGCCCACCTTTCCATTTAAAGGACGAGAAAAATGGCCAAAGTTTCACTGGAAAAAGACAAGATTAAGATCCTCTTACTTGAGGGACTGCACCCTTCTTCTGTTGAAGTACTGCAAGCAGCTGGTTATACCAATATTGAATATCACAAAGGCTCACTTCCTGAGGAAGAATTGATCGAAGCTGTCAAAGATGTGCACTTCATCGGTATTCGTTCCCGCTCGAACCTAACTGAGAACGTGATCAATGCGGCGAACAAGCTGGTGGCTATTGGCTGTTTTTGTATTGGCACTAACCAAGTTGATCTAAATGCGGCCGCCAAGCGTGGTGTGCCAGTATTTAACGCACCTTTCTCAAATACACGAAGTGTTGCTGAACTGGTTCTAGGTCAGATTCTATTACTACTTCGTGGTATTCCAGAGAAGAACGCACTAGCACATCGCGGTATCTGGAAAAAGAGTGCGGACAACTCTTACGAAGCACGCGGAAAGCGTCTTGGTATCATTGGCTATGGTCACATTGGTACCCAGCTAGGTATCGTGGCCGAAAACTTAGGTATGCGAGTGTACTACTATGATATCGAGAATAAACTGTCTCTCGGTAACGCAACACAAGTGCACACCATGACAGAGCTTTTAAATAAATGTGACGTCATCTCACTGCATGTACCAGAAACGCCTGAAACCAAAAATATGATGGGCGAAGCTGAGTTTGCCCTAATGAAGCCAGGAGCCATTTTCATCAATGCTGCGCGTGGGACCGTTGTAGATATCCCAGCACTATGCCAAAGCCTAGAAAATGGTCACCTTTCAGGTGCCGCTGTGGATGTTTTCCCTACTGAACCGAAAACCAACGCGGATCCATTTGAAACGCCATTACAAAAATTCGATAACGTGATTCTTACTCCACACGTAGGCGGCTCAACTCAAGAAGCGCAAGAAAATATCGGTGTTGAAGTTGCAGGTAAGCTGGCTAAGTACTCAGATAACGGCTCAACACTTTCAAGCGTGAATTTCCCTGAAGTATCATTGCCTGAACATGGTGGTGAATGCTCTCGTTTATTACATATACACAAAAACCGTCCAGGTATTCTTACGCAGATTAACACCATCTTCGCAGAAGAAGGCATCAACATCGCGGCGCAGTACCTACAAACAGCGGCAGAAATTGGCTATGTAGTCATCGATGTTGAGACAGAACGCTCTGAAGAAGCACTCACTAAGCTTAAAGGAATCGAAGGTACTATCCGTGCTCGTATTCTGCACTAAGTCCGTGTGATACAAATGATAAAGGCAGGGATTTCCCTGCCTTTTCTTTTTGTTCTCTCACAACCAGAGAACGCGATGTTATTTGAGGCGATAAACCACATCAACTTGGTCACGAATCACCATCGTTGAATCCTGATAGCTATCAGCGTTACGCTTACTATCCATCGCCATAGTTCGCATAAGCACAGGCTGATCATTAACTTGGTTGTAATGAATTTGCCAGATATCGCCTAGCTTTTTATCAAATCCAGTCGCGAGCGACCGTGCCTTTTCTCGCGCATCTTTGATTGCAGCGACACGCGCTTTCTCTTTATACTCTGCAGGATTGCGGACTTTAAGCTGAATATTATCTACTTGATTAATACCAGCTTGAAGAGCCAGGTCCAAATAGTGATTCAACTGGCTTAATTCCGTTACGGTAACGCTAACTTTGCGAGAAGCCCGGTATCCCACTAGTTCAGCCTTACCCGATTTCGGGTAATGATACTGAGGCGCTAGATACAAATTCGTGCTAGTCACTTGATCTTTCGATAACCCAGATTCGGATAAAGTTTTCAAAAACTCATCAACAGAATCATCAACAGATTGTTTTGCTTGCTCTGCTGTCATCGTTGTATCCACCACTGTCACGGAGAATGTCGCCATATCAGGTGTAGCGACTACCTCGCCAAACCCTGTTGTTGTAACGTGAGCGAACCCAGGGCTTTGCTCTGATACTGCCGCCCCCGCTACTGCTGGTATGCTAGATAAACTAAATGCCGCAGTCAGTAAACACAAATACCGTTTCATTACACAAATCCATCCATTAATCACACTGAACCTAATCTATTGGTTTATTGTTAATAATAAGACCTTAAGATAATTATCCAAGCGCCGCTATTCACTCCTAACATAACTTTAACTGTGTAACTTTGCTGTAATTTTAATCAAGACAGGCTGAAACAAGGCAAAACATCTTCAAAAACATTAACTTCACTGTGGTAAATGTCGCTGAGCATAGTTGACAATTGATTCAGATATTTCTTGTAAAACGCCCGTTTCCAATTGCCAGTGATGCCAATAAATACGATTGGTCATCAAAAAACCCGGAGTGATATCAACCAACAAACCTTGTTCTAGCTCATCCGTAATCTGCAGACTTGGGATCAAGCAGTACGCGACTCCCGCTAGCGCCACTTTTAGAAACGCTTCAGAGCTGCTGATATTGTGGTGAATCACACTATCGGGGCGCAGGTTGAAATGTTCCGTAAGAAACTTTTTGTGTAACTCGTCATACTGGTCGTAAGACACTGCCGGCGCTTGGGCTAATGTGATGTTATTTACGCCAGCGGAAAAATAACGCTGATAAAACTCAGGGCTTGCTACACACACATAATCAACACGGCCTAAGTAATCCGCCCTGCACCCCGGAATCGCTTGTGACTCTAAACTGATTGCCCCTGCTACCTCGCCACTTTTTAACTTCTCAATTGATCGCGACTCTCCATAAATGGTCAGCTTTAACTCAACTTGACGTGTTTTCATGACACCTTGTAAAGCGGGCAATAACCAGGTTGACAAACTATCCGCATTCGTCGCTAAGGATAGCTGTACAGGACGAGCACTCGTGTCATTGGTGAGTTCAGGAAGAATCTCATGTTCTAACAAACGAACTCGACGGTACAATCCCAACAACTTCTTGCCGATTGGTGTTGGCTTTGGAGGTTGTTCACGAATCAACACCGGTTGTGCCAAAAACTTTTCTAACTGTTTAATCCGTTGAGAAACCGCAGATTGAGACACATACAGGTTATCAGCTGCGCGCTCAAAACTGCCTTGATGAACCACCGCATCAAGCGCTTCTATCCATTTATAATCCAATCCACGCATCAGCACGACTCCAAACTCAAACCGAAATAAGTATTGCTAATAATATATTAAAATCATTAATTATACTTATTTAAGCAAAAGATTTATCTTCCAAACCTCGTTCGTTACATTATTATTTTTTTGAGGTGAGTTGTGAGTTTTTGGGTGTTATTACAAGGGTTTGGTCTAGGTGCATCAATGATAATTCCGATCGGAGCACAAAATGCTTATGTCTTGAATCAAGGAATAAAACGTAATCACCATTTAACGACAGCGACCATTTGTAGCATATTGGATATGTTATTTATTTCGTTGGGTATTTTTGGAGGTGGTGCGCTACTATCCCAAAATGAACTCTTACTTACTTTAGTAACAGTAGGAGGCATCGCCTTTTTAAGTGTTTATGGCTACCTCTCACTTAGAAGTGCACTAAAGCCCACTAAACAGTCTGAGTCGACACATGAAGTGACCGCTCGTGGACGACGCACGGTGATTTTAGGTGCGCTCGCAGTGACCGTACTTAACCCACACCTTTATTTAGATACCGTGGTTATTCTCGGCTCGATTGGAGGGCAGTTTGAAGGTAGTGACCGCTTTGCGTTTGCTATCGGCACCATCATGGCCTCATTTGTCTGGTTTTACGCACTGTCTCTCGGTGCGGCTAAACTCGGCCCTACGTTGTCGAAGCCAAAAGTAAAAAAAGGTATCGACGTTGCAGTAGCCATGATGATGTTCACCATAGCCTGCGTCTTGGCTAACGAGTTGATTGAGAAGTATTGGTAATCACTAGATCTAGAGGACCGTCAATACATGAAGTCGTTAAAACAAATTTATCACCTTAATAGAGAATGGCTTAGTGCGCTTTCTATTCCTTTTAGAGAGTGGCAGCACGAGGCAATTTTAGATTTCGACACGGACGTAAGAATCGCCGAAGAACTCGGTTGGACAGGTACTCACACCAAGAGTTTGTTCATCAAATTAAAAGGAGGGGGATATGCCGTTTATCTGACAGATAAAGACTCTCGTCTCGATGCCAAGCAGATAAAGCGTGTGACAGGAAAACGCCCTTCGATATGCCACGATGAGGAAATGACAGATGTGCTAGGGTGCATTCCCGGTGCAGTATGTCCGATTGGCTTGCCAGAACATGTCTCGATTATTGTAGATACGGCTCTCTACCAACATGAAGAGTTACTTTATACTCCAGGCCTGCCAGAGTTTACTTTTGGTCTTGCTGGGAAAGACTTGCAGCGCCTATTAGCTGCCAGAAACAACGTTCTTTACGAAATATAAAAAAGCGAGGCTTAACGCCTCGCTTTCTAAACACTCAATGCCGTAAATTAAGCATCGACTTTGTTCAGATGAACATCCATTTGCGGGAATGGAATTTCGATACCGTTTTCATCGAGCGCTTCTTTAATGCCTTGCATTGCATCAAAATACACACCCCAGTAGTCCGCAGTTTTAACCCAAGGACGAACAACAAAATTCACTGAAGAATCGGCAAGAGCGAGCACACCGATTGTTATATCTGGATCTTTCAAGATGCGCGGATCTTTTTCCAACGTTTCACGAATCACTTTTTTGGTAAGTTTAAGATCAGCCTTGTATGAGACACCAATCACGAGATCAACACGGCGCGTAGCGTGACGTGAGTAGTTGGTGATTGCACCACCAATCACGCCAGAGTTAGGCACAACAACCATTTTGTTGTCTGGCGTTTTTAGTACGGTTTGGAAAATTTGGATGGCTTCTACACTACCCGCCACACCGCCAATCTCTACGTAATCACCTGATTTAAATGGACGGAATGCAACAATCAGCACACCAGCTGCAAAGTTTGAAAGAGAACCTTGTAGAGCAAGGCCAACAGCCAAACCTGCCGCACCGATAACAGCAACTACTGATGCAGTTTGAACACCAAGGCGACCAAGCGCTGCAATCAACACGATAACGAATAGTAAGTAACGAACAAGACCGTGAACGAACTCCACGACCGCCTTATCCATGTTTTTCTTTTCAAGTACTTTAGAAACGCTTCCTGCCACTGCTTTTACGATCATGTTACCGATAAACAGAATAATCAGTGCGGAAATAATGTTTACACCATACTGAACCAGTAAGTCTGAGTTGTTTGAAAGCCAGCTCTCAGCCTTACTCAAGCCGTCAGTTAAAGTGGTATCGATACCCATCGATTCACCTGCCATAATTCTTATCCTCAAATATAAAGATAGTTCAATCCAATTGCCGCCAACGAATGAGTCCGTTTTTTAAATGACTCTTATCTATAACAACGTTCTATTGTTCTACTGAGCTGTGTCAGATTTTTGTGAACGATATCTCAACTCTGACTTGTTGCATAGACTTAGTTGAGCAAAGACATGCAAAACAAGGTGTTATCAGAAAATTCCTACATCGAACTGTTATAGGTTACGCAAAGTCAATACATTTCGCCACTTCTATTACTCACATTCTCACAAAGCGTTTAAAAAAGAATCTCAAACGCACAAATTTTAATCTTATTCATATGAGTGCATTTACTTGCTAACAACCAAAGCAACATCACTTATACCAGTCACAGCAAATAAGTACTTAGAAATAGAACAAAAAAAAGCCCGCTCAATGAGCGGGCTTTATAAAAACGTTAATTCTTAAGAATTAAAGTACGTCAACAGCGTTAAGGTCGGCAAATGCTTTCTCTAGACGAGCAACCATTGAAGCTTGACCTGCACGTAGCCAAACGCGTGGATCGTAGTACTTCTTGTTTGGTGCATCTTCGCCAGTAGGGTTACCGATTTGACCTTGTAGGTAATCGTGGTTTTCCGCTTCGTACTGACGGATACCATCCCAAGTTGCCCACTGTGTATCAGTATCGATGTTCATTTTGATAACACCGTAACCGATAGACTCTTGGATTTCTTCTTGAGAAGAACCTGAACCACCGTGGAATACGAAGTTTAGAGAGTTAGCAGGAAGACCGAACTTCTCAGAAACGTACGCTTGAGAGTCACGCAGGATAGTTGGAGTTAGAACAACGTTACCTGGCTTGTAAACACCGTGTACGTTACCGAAAGATGCTGCGATAGTGAAACGCGGGCTAACTGCGCTTAGTTTTTCGTAAGCGTATGCAACGTCTTCTGGAGAAGTGTATAGCTCAGACGCGTCCATATCAGAGTTGTCAACGCCATCTTCTTCACCGCCAGTACAACCTAGTTCGATCTCTAGAGTCATGTTCATCTTAGCCATACGCTCTAGGTATTTAGCACAGATTTCGATGTTCTCTTCTAGAGACTCTTCAGAAAGGTCGATCATGTGAGAAGAGAATAGAGGCTTACCAGTTTCAGCAAAGTGTGCTTCACCAGCATCTAGAAGACCGTCAATCCATGGAAGAAGTTTCTTAGCTGCGTGGTCAGTATGAAGAATTACTGGCACACCGTAAGCTTCAGCTACAGTATGAACGTATTTCGCACCAGCTACAGCACCAAGGATTTGAGGACCTTGACCTTCAAGTTTAACGCCTTTACCAGCGAAGAAAGCAGCACCGCCGTTAGAGAACTGAACAACAACTGGAGCTTTCACTTTTGCTGCTGCTTCAAGTACTGCGTTTACAGAATCAGTACCTACAACGTTTACCGCTGGAAGTGCGAAGTTGTTTTCTTTTGCAACTTCAAATACTTTCTGAACGTCATCGCCAGAGATAACACCTGGTTTTACGAAGTCGAAGATCTTAGACATGGATGTAATCCTATTTATCTGTCGTTTTTTAAACAAAACTTGTTAAGTTGAAAATCTTGCAAACGTTTGCTCACAACTAAGGCTATTCTAGCAGAGTTCCTTATGCGTTGCAGCAAACAAGAAAGCGGGTGAATCATTCCCCCGCTTTCTATTAATTATTTAGCGCGTGCTTCTAGCATTTCTACAGCTGGAAGTACTTTACCTTCTACAAACTCAAGGAAAGCACCGCCACCAGTTGAGATGTAAGATACGTCTGCTTTGATGCCGAATTTATCGATAGCAGCTAGCGTGTCACCGCCACCAGCAACAGAGAAACCTTCAGAAGCAGCAATAGCTTCAGAAATTCCTTTAGTACCCGCTTCGAAGTTCTTGAATTCGAACACGCCTACAGGACCGTTCCATAGGATAGTCTTAGCGTTCTTAAGAATTTCAGCCAATGCTGCTGTTGAATCTGGACCAAGGTCGAAGATCATGTCGTCGTCTTGTACTTCAGAAACGTCTTTGATTTCAGCTTCAGCGTTCTCGTCGAATGCTTTTGCACATGCAACGTCAGTCGCAACAGGAATTGCACACTCGTCCATAAGCTTCTTCGCTGTATCAACTAGGTCTGCTTCGTATAGAGATTTACCAACGTTGTGGCCAGCAGCCGCAATGAATGTGTTGGCGATACCACCACCAACAACAAGTTGGTCAGCGATTTTAGATAGAGATTCAAGAACAGTCAGTTTAGTAGAAACTTTTGAACCGCCTACGATAGCAACCATTGGACGAGCTGGCTTGTCCATTGCTTTACCTAGTGCTTCTAGTTCATTTGCTAGTAGAGGACCAGCACACGCAACAGGCGCGTGCATGCCTACACCGTGAGTAGAGGCTTGTGCACGGTGAGCAGTACCGAATGCATCCATTACGAATACATCACATAGTGCTGCGTATTTCTTAGATAGCTCTTCTTCGTTTTTCTTTTCGCCTTTGTTAAAGCGAACGTTTTCAAGAACAACAAGCTCACCAGCATTTAGCTCAAGGCCATCTAGGTAATCTTTTGCTAGCTTAACTTCGCAATCTAGTGCGTCGTTTAGGTAGTTAACAACAGGTTGTAGAGAGAACTCTTCAGCGTATTCACCTTCAGTTGGACGACCTAGGTGAGAAGTAACCATTACTTTAGCGCCAGCTTCTAGGCAGTGCTTGATAGTAGGAAGAGATGCAAGGATACGTGCATCTGAAGTTACTTTGCCGTCTTTAACTGGCACGTTTAGGTCAGCACGGATGAATACACGTTTACCCGCAAGATCCAGGTCAGTCATCTTGATCACAGACATGATTTGTCCTCTCAAATATTTAATAATTAAAGTTTTTGAAAACTCGGCAACCCTGCCAAGCCTGTTAATTCGTTAAACTGGTTATTGATATGGAGATACATCTGATTTATTTCAAGCCTTAAAATAAAAATTCTCCATCACTTTTTCATCATGACGCAAAGCTTATGAAAAAGCGTCCATTGCTAATGCGGTATCCAGCATCCGGTTAGCAAAGCCCCATTCGTTATCACACCAAACAAGCATTTTTACCAATTGCCCGTTACTCACTCTGGTTTGGGTTCCATCAACAATCGCACTATGAGGATCGTGGTTGAAGTCTATGGAAACGAGTGGCGATTCAGTATAGTCAACAATGTCACGTAATGTACACTGAGATGCCTTAACAATGGTTTGATTTACGTCATTAACTTTCACATTTGTACTTATTGTGACGCTTAAATCCATTGCAGTCACGTTAACTGTCGGTACTCGGACAGAAATCGCTTCAAATTTGTTGGAAAATTTCGGGAAGATTCTTTCAATTCCTTTATGCAACTTGGTGTCAACTGGAATAATTGACTGGCTTGCGGCCCGAGTTCGCCGCAGATCACTGTGGTAAGCATCAATGACTTGTTGATCATTCATGGAAGAGTGAATGGTTGTTATCGTGCCAGATTCAATCCCGAAAGCTTCATCCAAAACCTTAATAATAGGAACAATGCAGTTGGTCGTACAAGAACCATTTGAAACCACTTTGTGTTCAGCTTTGAGTGTATCGTGGTTCACACCATAGATAATGGTGTTATCGATATCGGCAGAAGCTGGGTGAGAAAATAGTACTTTTTTAGCACCTGCAGCTATGTGAGCAAGCCCGTCAGATTTTGAACCGTAGACGCCGGTACAATCCAATACAATGTCTACGTCAAGATCTCGCCATGGAAGTAGTTCAATTTCAGCGAGATGAAGAATTCGAATAGAATCATATTCACCCGAGTTCTGCTTTGAGCAGCCATGGTGAATATGTAAATGCTCTTGGTCATGGGTGACTTTCTTGCCAAAACGACCATGACTGGTGTCGTATTGAAGTAAATGGACCATGGCCTCGGGCTGAGCCAACTCGTTTACCGCGACAACCTTTATTTGCTGATGCTTCCCGCTCTCATATACAGCTCGCAGAACATTACGACCTATACGTCCAAATCCATTGATCGCAACCTTTAGCATTTATCCTTCGCTCTAGCAGAAATTTCGTGTCACAAATAGTACCCGATGAGAAACGAAAACGCATTAAGTAAGTGACGTTTACCTTCTCTTCAAACACAAAAAACCGAGCACATGTGCTCGGTTTTTTCATTGCGTTTTTATCACGCTAAAAATTATGCCAGAAGTTCTTTGGCTGTGTTTACAACATTGTCAGTCGTGAAACCAAACATCTTGAATAGTTCGCCTGCTGGAGCAGATTCACCGAAGGTTGTCATACCGATGATACGGCCGTCAAAGCCAACATACTTGTACCAGAAGTCTGCAATACCTGCTTCGATAGCGATGCGTGCTGTAACGTCTGACGGAAGTACTGCTTCACGGTAAGCGGCGTCTTGCTTATCGAACGCATCGGTTGATGGCATTGATACAACACGTACTTTCTTACCTTCTGCCGATAGCTGCGCAGCCGCTTCTACTGCAAGTTCAACTTCAGAGCCTGTTGCAATCAGGATAAGCTCTGGTTTGCCTTCGCAATCTTTCAGGATGTAAGCCCCTTTTGCGATATCAGCAACTTGCTCAGCGGTACGCTCTTGTTGTGCTAGGTTCTGACGAGAGAAGATAAGCGCGGTTGGCGCATCTTTACGTTCGATAGCCAGTTTCCAAGCCACTGCAGACTCAACCTGGTCACATGGACGCCAAGTGCTCATATTTGGCGTAAGACGTAGAGAAGCCATTTGCTCAACCGGTTGGTGAGTTGGACCATCTTCGCCAAGGCCGATAGAGTCGTGCGTGTAGACTTGGATGTTCTGAATTTTCATCAGAGCCGCCATACGCATTGCGTTACGTGCGTACTCCATGAACATTAGGAATGTTGCGCCGTAAGGAACAAAACCACCGTGCAATGCGATACCGTTCATGATCGCAGTCATACCGAATTCACGTACACCGTAGTGGATGTAGTTACCAGAAAAATCTCCGGCTTCTAACGATTTCGAGCCAGACCACATAGTGAGGTTAGAAGGCGCTAAGTCAGCAGAGCCGCCCATGAACTCAGGCATGATGGCGCCAAATGCTTCTAGTGCATTTTGAGACGCTTTACGTGAGGCAATATTCGCAGGGTTTGCTTGAAGGTCAGCAATGATTTGGCTTGCTTTTTCTTCCCACTGTGCAGGTAGCTCACCATTTAAACGACGCTTAAGTTCAGCAGCTTCCGCAGGATAAGCCGCAGCGTAAGCGTCAAATTTCTCGTTCCACGCGGCTTCTTTCGCTGCGCCTGCTTCTTTTGCATCCCACTGCGCATATACGTCAGAAGGAACTTCAAACGGCGCGTAATCCCAACCAAGGTACTCACGTGCTTCTTTGATTTCATCGTGGCCAAGTGGCGCACCATGACAATCGTGTGAACCAGACTTGTTAGGAGAACCAAAACCGATAATGGTTTTAGTACAGATCAGCGTTGGACGTGGGTCTGCTTTTGCGGCTTCAATTGCAGAGTTAATCGCATCAGAGTCGTGACCGTCTACTGCAGGGATAACATGCCAGCCATACGCTTCAAAACGCTTAGGTGTATCATCAGAGAACCAACCATCAACATGACCATCGATAGAGATGCCATTATCGTCCCAGAATGCGATCAGTTTACCTAGACCTAAAGTACCCGCCAGAGAACATGCTTCATGCGAAATGCCTTCCATCAAACAGCCGTCACCGAGGAACACATAAGTAAAGTGATCAACGATGTCGTGGTCTTCTTTGTTAAACTGAGCGGCAAGCGCTTTTTCAGCTAATGCCATACCAACCGCGTTTGTGATGCCCTGACCTAATGGACCTGTAGTGGTTTCAATACCTGGCGCATAGCCATATTCTGGGTGGCCTGGCGTTTTTGAGTGCAGTTGACGGAAGCTTTTCAGATCGTCGATAGACAGCTCATAACCAGAAAGGTGAAGCAAAGAGTAAATCAGCATTGAACCATGACCGTTAGATAATACAAAACGGTCGCGATCCGCCCATTCTGGATTAGCGGGATTATGGTTTAGGTGAGAACGCCAAAGAACTTCAGCGATATCAGCCATACCCATTGGTGCGCCTGGATGGCCTGAGTTAGCTTGTTGAACACCATCCATGCTTAGAGCACGGATTGCATTGGCGAGATGTTTACGAGACGACATGTCTGCTCCTGAGTACATTAAGCGAAACGATAAAATAGAACATAATTCTCTCAAAGCACAGTAGGCTCTGCAAACGTTTTCCTCGCAGAAACTTCACAAATATCGTCGCTTGAGCACCAAATTAACGGAAGTTGCTTAATTTAATAAGAATGGCAGCAAACGTTTGGTTATAACAAAAATCAAAAAAGAGCTTGTAATTAGACCAATCAAATTTAGAATAGCCGTCTAGATGTAGATACACCTGCATATGCCCAGTCATTCTCATGAAGTTTGGGCTTATAAGTATTATTTTCGTTGAAGCATTGATGATGTTTCAGCTTTAAACCAGATAGAGTGGAGCTAACATGGCTAAGCACCTGTTTACTTCTGAGTCAGTATCAGAAGGTCATCCAGATAAAATTGCAGACCAGATTTCTGATGCGGTTCTTGACGCGATTCTAGAGCAAGATCCAAAGGCTCGTGTTGCATGTGAGACTTACGTTAAAACCGGTATGGTTATGGTAGGTGGTGAAATCACGACTTCAGCATGGGTAGACATCGAAGAGTTAACTCGTGAAACCGTTCGTGAAATCGGCTACGTACATTCAGATATGGGGTTTGATGCAGACTCTTGTGCGGTACTAAACACAATCGGTAAACAGTCGCCAGATATCAACCAAGGTGTTGATAAAGCTGACCCTAAAGAACAAGGTGCAGGCGACCAAGGCATCATGTTTGGTTACGCTTGTAACGAAACTGAAGTCCTAATGCCAGCGCCAATTACTTACTCTCATCGCCTTGTGCAAAAACAAGCGGAAGTTCGTAAAAACGGCACCCTACCTTGGTTACGTCCTGATGCAAAATCTCAGGTCACATTCCAATACGACCAAGGTAACATCGTTGGTATTGATGCGGTTGTTCTCTCAACTCAACACTGTGATTCAATCTCGACTTCAGACCTGCGTGAAGCGGTAATGGAAGAGATCATCAAGCCAGTACTGCCTTCAGAGTGGATCAACAAAGAGACTAACTTCTTCATCAACCCAACAGGCCGTTTCGTAATCGGTGGTCCAATGGGTGACTGTGGTCTAACTGGTCGTAAGATCATCGTTGACACCTACGGCGGCGCAGCTCGTCACGGTGGTGGTGCGTTCTCTGGTAAAGATCCATCAAAAGTAGACCGCTCTGCGGCATACGCAGCACGTTACGTAGCGAAAAACATCGTTGCAGCAGGTCTTGCTGATCGTTGTGAAATCCAACTTTCTTACGCGATCGGTGTTGCTGATCCAACATCAATCATGGTGGAAACGTTCGGTACAGAGAAAGTATCTCACGACATCATCATCGAGGCCGTACGCCAGTTCTTCGATCTACGTCCATACGGCTTGCAAGAAATGTTGAACCTTCTTCAACCTATCTACAAAAAGACAGCAGCATATGGTCACTTCGGGCGCGAAGAGTTCCCATGGGAAGCGACTGATAAAGCAGCACTTCTTCGCGATTTCGCTGGCATCAAGTAATCAAGCTCGTTGATAACGCTCCAAGCCCTCGCCTAATGCGAGGGCTTTTCTTTTGTCACTCTCCATCTTCCTATCTCTTTATCATTTCAAACTCAAACGAACAAATTTCCAACAAATAGTTGTAAATTGCCTCAACTCAGCCAATAGTTAAAATAGTGTTAAAACAATATTAACCAAACAAACTGGATGCGAGCTAGTGTCGCGACGATCAAGTGTAAAAGCGACGATAACAATATTGTGGGGAAAACGTTAGTCAGACATCCATCTTTAATGAGATTAAACCCATCTGGGTTAGTCGATGTTTACGAAATACGTAGGAATAAACCAAGGAGGAGTTATGCCTCGAACCGTCAATCCATCCGACTTCCACGGTAAACGAAAGGAAGTCCCGGATAACGAATACGCTCGAACCATTCCGTGTAATACGGTGAACTTGAGTGCCCCATTCCATTGGCTAGCGTTAGGACTGCATGATTTTGTTAAGATGCCCCTCATCAGTGCATTTTACGGCATATGCTTCATGGCGGCAGCCATCGGTATCGTTCTGCTTGTACAATGGCAGGGAACACACCTTGTCGTGATGCCAAGTTTGATCGTCTACATGTTAATTGGACCATTTTTAGCGCTGGGCTTATATGATGCCAGCTGGGAAAGAGAACGTGGGCACAAACCACGACTTTTCCACTCGATGAAAGCGATCGGTCGTAACTCAAGCTCTCAATGGGCTTTTGCCGTACTGCTTGCAGTGTTCATGATTTTTTGGATGCGGATCGCAGCCCTTCTACACGTGCTTTATCCTTCTGTGCAAGGTGCACCTCTCACTGATTTCTTGCCATTCTTAGTGATTGGTTCTCTAATTGGCTTTATCCTCGCAAGCGTCGTGTTCAGTATTTCAGCGTTCTCCATTCCTCTAATGATGGAACGTAGAGTCGATATGATGAGCGCCATTTTTACTAGCTTTAACGCGGTAAAATCCAATATTCCGGCGATGATCGTTTGGGCTGCTATCATCTGCGGAGGCATCCTAATTGGCTTTGCTACTTACGGTATCGGCATGTTATTTACGATGCCGATACTTGGTTACGGGACATGGCACGCTTACCAAGCAATCATTAAGAAAAAGCATACTCCTTAAAGGACTAATGCTATGATCCAAGCCCTCGTTCATACGAGGGCTTTTTATTTGATCTGATTTTATTTATCGGGGGGACCGTGGATATAGAGCTGAGCTATAAAGCCAAGCAAGTACTGGCACATTGCATCGCGTTATCTGAAGAGGCTTTTAAACGCCCATTTCCCATCCCTAACATAACCTTTAATGTGCGTGGCAAAGCGGCTGGAAAAGCCTACCTTCAGCTTAACGAGATTCGCCTGAATCCCGTCCTGTTCAAAGAAAACCCACAAGCTTTTTTGCAAGAAGTCATCCCGCACGAAGTGGCTCACCTAATTACTTTCCAAGTGTATGGCCGGGTTCGTCCTCATGGTAAAGAGTGGCAAGGCGTGATGGAGTCTGTCTTTAAACTCCCAGCCAAAACCACCCATAGTTTTGCAGTCACATCGGTTCAAGGTAAAACCTTTGAGTATCGATGTCATTGTTCAACCTATCCGCTTTCCATTCGTCGCCACAATAAAGTCGTTCGCAAAGAGGCCGTTTACTCCTGTCAAAAATGCCGACAACCACTCTCATTCACTGGGAATCAACTCTCGTAATCTCACCAGAGCAAGCCAGCACCAGTATAATCTCAATAGTTAGATAACCAAACGATAGAGCCTAATTGTACTCACACAATGTAATTATTAACTTACTCATTACTTAAGCTAATATTTGAGTGCTATCATGCATAAAGTCATACTTTTTAAAGACTTTAACCATGAAATACCTTATCTCTTTATTGCTTATTGCACTCTCTGGAGCATCGTTTGCTGCTCCGCCTAGTTCATTTTCTGCTGCCAAACGACAAGCAGTTAAAATCTACCAAGATCACCCAACCAGCTTTTATTGTGGCTGCAGCATTCAATGGCAAGGAAAAAAAGGCCACCCTGATCTCGCATCCTGTGGCTACCAAGTAAGAAAACAAGAAAAACGAGCGTCACGTATCGAATGGGAGCATATCGTCCCTGCCTGGCAATTTGGCCACCAGCGACAATGTTGGCAAACGGGCGGGCGTAAAAACTGCTCACGCAATGATAAAACTTTCCGTTCAATGGAAGCCGATCTGCACAACCTCACGCCTGCAGTAGGCGAGGTAAATGGTGACCGTTCTAACTATAATTTCAGTCAATGGAATGGCATGGACGGCGTCAGCTATGGTCGTTGTGAAATGCAGGTCAACTTCAAACAGCGCAAAGTGATGCCACCGGATCGAGCGCGCGGTTCGATTGCAAGAACCTACTTGTATATGAGTAAAGAGTACGGTTTCAAACTGTCTAAACAACAAACTCAGCTGATGACAGCCTGGAACAAGACCTACCCTGCTGACAAATGGGAATGTGAACGTGATAAGCGTATTGCCAAAATTCAGGGCAATCATAATCCATTTGTTCAACAAGCGTGTCGCGCGCAGTAACGCTCTCTGTCACTATCCGCTTTTTGACGAGGCGTTTCATACATTGAAACGCCTCTTGCCCCTTGTTTTTTCATTAGAATGCATCCATGTTAGGGATTAAGTTTATTCTCTTGCTGGAAATCCCATGCGTATCCCTCGAATTTATCATCCAGAAACCATCTCACAACTTGGAACCCTTGCACTCAGCGAAGATGCTGCCGGTCATATTGGACGTGTACTGCGAATGAAAGAAGGGCAACAAGTTTTGCTCTTTGATGGCAGTGGTGCAGAATTTCCAGCCGTGATTAGCGAAGTCAGCAAAAAGAACGTGATGGTTAGCGTGGCTGAGCGTGTCGATAGCAGTGTAGAGTCACCTTTGGACTTACATCTCGGTCAGGTTATTTCTCGCGGTGATAAAATGGAATTTACCATCCAGAAATCTGTTGAGTTAGGGGTTAATACCATCACTCCGCTCATTTCTGAACGTTGTGGCGTCAAACTAGACCAAAAACGTTTTGAAAAGAAACTTGCTCAATGGCAAAAAGTCGCAATCAGTGCTTGTGAACAATGTGGACGTAATGTCATCCCAGAAATTCGTCCCATTATGAGTTTGGAACAGTGGTGTCAAGAAGAGTACGATGGATTAAAGCTCAACCTTCACCCTCGGGCGAAATACTCGATCAACACCCTACCAACACCTGTTGAAAAAGTTCGTTTGCTGATCGGCCCAGAAGGTGGATTGTCGTCTGAAGAGATCGACATGACACGTGAATATCAATTTGAAGAGACGCTACTCGGCCCACGTGTACTGCGTACTGAAACAGCGGCTCTAACAGCAATTACAGCTTTACAAGTTCGTTTCGGCGATCTTGGTTAAACGGAGAAAAAGAATGATCAAACTCGGTATTGTGATGGACCCAATCTCGTCCATCAACATCAAAAAAGACTCTAGCTTTGCCATGATGCTTGAAGCGCAACGACGCGGCTACGAAATTCATTATATGGAGATGAACGATCTGCATCTTGAACAAGGCGTTGCGATAGCGGATACCAAGGTGGTTGAGTTAAAAGAAGATCCTAGTGGCTGGTACGAGTTTAAATCAGAGCAAAGCATAGAACTTTCAGAGCTTGATGCCGTTTTGATGCGTAAAGATCCTCCATTCGACACAGAATACATTTACGCCACGTACATTCTTGAGCGTGCAGAAGAACAAGGCACACTGATCGTTAATAAACCGCAAAGCCTGCGCGACTGTAACGAAAAACTGTTTACGGCATGGTTCCCAGAATTAACACCAACCACCATCGTTACACGTAAAGCGGAAAAAATTAAAGCATTTCGTGAACAACATGGCGACGTGATCTTAAAACCGCTCGACGGTATGGGCGGAGCATCAATCTTCCGTGTAAAAGAGAACGATCCAAACGTCTCCGTGATCATCGAAACATTGACCAACCATGGGCAAAACTACGCGATGGCGCAGACCTTTGTTCCAGATATCAGCAATGGTGACAAACGCATCTTAATCGTCGATGGTGAACCAATGCCTTACTGCTTGGCTCGCATTCCTGCTAAAGGGGAAACACGAGGTAATCTTGCCGCTGGCGGTACAGGTGAAGCTCGTCCGCTAAGCGAAACAGACTTAAAGATCGCAGAAACCGTTGCGCCAACGCTCAAAGAAAAAGGCTTGGTGTTTGTCGGATTGGATATCATTGGCGACAAACTCACTGAGATTAACGTCACCAGCCCAACGTGTATTCGAGAAATCGAAGCGGCATTTGATATTTCGATTACAGGAAAGCTGATGGATGCCATTGAGCGGCGAGTAAAATGCCTAAAACTGTAGTAGAGTTACTATAGTTAGACCTATCATTAAACGAAGCAAACTCATGCAGATATAACGTACGTCATTAACTGAGTTTGCTTACGTTTTCTACTAGTCTTAAGGATGCCTATGAGTATGAACCTCACAAACCACTTTTTAGTCGCTATGCCAGGGATGAAAGATCCCTATTTCCAGCATAGTGTTGTTTATATTTGTGAGCATAATGAAGACGGCGCTATGGGATTGATCATCAACGCTCCTGTCGATATCACGGTGGGAAAGATGCTCAATCAGGTTGAAGTTCAGCCGGTTCACCCACGCCTCCTTGAGGCAAGTCTTGATAGACCAGTCTACAATGGTGGACCAATTTCAGAAGACCGCGGCTTTATCTTACATAAACCAAAAGACTACTACGAATCGAGTATTAATATGACGGACGATCTTGCCGTCACGACGTCACGCGATATTTTAACCGTATTAGGAACAGAAGCGGAACCCAGCGATTACTTGGTTGCACTTGGCTACTCTGGTTGGAGTGCAGGTCAATTAGAAAACGAGTTAGTTGAAAACTCTTGGCTGACTATCGAAGCAACCCCTGAGATCATATTCAATACTCCTATTCGCGAACGCTGGAAAAAAGCCGTCGAGAAACTCGGCATTGACCCTAGCCACCTATCTGCTGACGCAGGACACGCTTAGGGTCTAAGCATCAAATAGAATTCTTATTAGAGACACTCTTATGTCACGTACAATCATGGCTTTCGACTTCGGCACCAAGAGCATCGGCAGTGCGATCGGGCAAGAAATTACTGGCACCGCTTCGCCACTAAAGGCATTTAAAGCGAATGACGGTATTCCAAATTGGGATGATATCGAAAAGCAACTTAAAGAATGGCAACCCGATCTATTGGTTGTGGGCCTTCCGACGGATCTCCATGGCAAAGATTTGGAAACCATTACTCCTCGTGCAAAAAAGTTTGCTAACCGCTTGCATGGTCGTTTTGGCTTCCCAGTGGAACTACATGATGAGCGGCTCTCCACCACAGAAGCGCGTTCAGAATTATTCAGCATGGGAGGCTATAAAGCCTTATCAAAGGGCAATGTTGATTGTCAGTCTGCGGTAGTGATACTAGAAAGCTGGTTTGAAGCACAATATGGTGACTAGTTGATTTGACTACCCGATAGAATAAAAAGGTTGGCTTCTGCCAACCTTTTCAGTTTTAACGTTTCAACCTCTAATCCATATCTATCTTCACGTTCGCCAGAGAACCTGAAGTCGAAGGTTCACCGCGTTGAGTTTTGAGCATCAAACGTAAATCATTGGCAGAATCCGCACTATGCAGTGCATCCTCTTCACTGATTTTACCTTGCATAACTAGCTTGTAGAGGGATTGGTCGAAGGTCAACATGCCAAATTCATTCGAACGGGACATCGTCGTTTTAAGTTCATGTAAGTCACCACGGCGAATCAAATCGGATACTCGTGGGCTGTTTAATAGTACTTCAAACACTCCATGGCGCCCTTTTCCATTCTTATCTCGAATCAATTGCTGACCAATGACACCTTTTAAGTTCATGGATAGATCAAAGAGAAATTGCTCTTTTTGATCTTTAGGGACCAAATGAAGAATACGCTCTAATGCCTGGTTAGCGTTGTTCGCATGCAAGGTTGCCATACATAAATGCCCAGTTTCGGCAAAGGTCATGGCATACTCCATCGTCTCTCGGCTTCTGATCTCGCCAATCAAGATCATATCCGGAGCCTGACGCAGCGAGTTCTTCAGTGCAATTTCATAACTCTCCGTATCCAACCCAACTTCCCGTTGCGTCACGATACAGCGCTTGTGTTCATGGACAAACTCGATGGGGTCTTCGACGGTTAATATGTGTCCGGTTTTATGCGTATTTCGATAGCCTGTCATTGCTGCCATCGTCGTCGATTTACCTGACCCCGTCGCACCGACAACAAGCACAAGGCCCCGCTTAGCGATAGCCAAATCTTGCAAGACAAGTGGCAACTTTAACTGCTCAAAGGTAGGAATATTCGTCTCAATCCGGCGTATAACAGCACCAGGCAACTCGCGTTGAAAAAAAGCACTAACACGGAAGCGACCAAAGTCTCTGACTATCGCGAAGTTCGATTCTCTTTGCTTACAAAATTCCTGACGGCGATCTGGATCCATGGCGCAATCGAGTAGCTTCTCCACATCATGCTCAGTGAGCTTGTCACCTTGTGGACGCAACTCCCCATCCACACGAAACAAAATCGGAGCCCCTACTGTGATGTAGAGATCCGATGCTTTTAGCGTCAGCATACCTTCAAGAAATTTATTTAGATCCATCTTCCGTGCCTACCATTATCTTTATGAGTATTACGAGAATTGCTGTACTTCGAGCCCGACCTTACTGTCTGCTTCTTCGTGAGACACAATACCTTGAGCCATCAACTGACGAGCATTCTGTTCCATTGTCTGCATGCCGTGTGCCGCACCGGTCTGAATAATCGAGTACATTTGGGCCACTTTATCTTCACGAATCAAGTTACGAATTGCAGGCGTAGCCATCATGATCTCGTGACAGGCAACACGCCCACCACCATTACGCTTTAACAGTTTTTGCGCAATCACCGAGCGCAAAGATTCCGACAGCATGGAACGAACCATATCTTTGTCACTCCCAGGAAAAACATCGATGATACGGTCAATCGTCTTCGCCGCTGAACTGGTATGCAAAGTACCAAACACTAAGTGGCCCGTTTCTGCTGCTGTCAGAGCCAAACTGATGGTTTCTTTGTCACGCATCTCCCCCACTAAAATGACGTCTGGGTCTTCACGAAGTGCACTGCGCAACGCACTTTGGAAGCTATGCGTATCGCGGTGTACCTCTCGCTGGTTGATCAAACATTTATTGTTGCTATGTACAAATTCAATTGGATCTTCAATTGTTAAGATATGCTTATTGTGATTACGATTGATGTAGTCGACAATGGCAGCTAAAGTCGTCGATTTACCAGAGCCCGTCGGTCCCGTAATTAATACCAAACCTTTTTCGGCATTGGCTATCTTAGTAAAGATGTCCGGAGCTTCAAGCCCATCCAAAGTAGGGATGGCGGTTGGGATAGTACGAAATACCGCAGCGCAACCACGAGATTGATTAAATGCGTTGACACGAAAGCGGCCAACATTTTGCAGTTCAAATGAGAAATCGACTTCGAGTTTTTCTTCGAATTCACTTCGTTGTGCATCGTTCATGATTTCAAAAACCAAGCGATGTACTTCTTGGTGTGTAAATGCTGGAATGCCAAGCTTTCTTACATCGCCATCGATACGAACCATTGGCGGAACACCAGCAGAAAGATGTAGATCCGAGGCATTATGTTTTACACTAAAATCGAGTAACTCAGTGATATCCATTTAAAATCCTTAAGTCTAAAGTACAGCTATGAGTAGTATTCAACAAAACATTGAACATATCACCTTTAAGATCCGGAGCGACGAGCAAAAATGCGGCCGTTCTCCTGAGTCCGTGCAACTTCTAGCAGTCAGTAAAACGAAACCTGTCGAGGCTATTCTCGAAGCTCACCAGGCTGGTCAACTGGCTTTTGGTGAGAACTACGTTCAAGAGGGCGTCAGTAAAGTTCAGCACTTTGCACAGTATTATCCAGATAATCGAATAGAATGGCACTTCATCGGCCCTATTCAATCTAATAAATCGCGACCTGTTGCTGAACATTTCGATTGGGTTCACACCATTGATCGCGCTAAAATTGCTCAACGACTAAATGATCAACGTCCAAGCGAACTCAAACCGCTTCAAGTTCTCATTCAAGTCAATACCAGTAATGAATCGTCTAAATCCGGTGTAAACGACAACGAAATATTCGAGTTAGCCGAGTTGATTTCTCGCTTACCCAACCTCACGTTAAGAGGGTTAATGTCAATTCCAGCCAACGTATCAGACTATCAATCACAGTTGGAGGAATTCCGTAAGTTGGAGAAACTCAAGCAAACACTTGCATTGCGTTATCCACACATCGACACATTATCTATGGGCATGAGTGGTGATATGGATGCCGCTATCGAAGCTGGCAGTACAATGGTTCGCATCGGCACCGCTATTTTCGGGGCGCGGGATTATAGCACTCAGTAACACATCGCTCAGTAAGATGTCGTTATGTCGTTTTTAGCAGCTAAATAAAGAGCCCAGTAACCTACATCACTCGGTTCAGCCTTTTACTTAATGTAGGCGATATGCTTTAAAGCGCTATTATGCACAATAATCAGTAAAAATCATGATGGAAATCAGGTAAATGGAACATAAGAAAATCGCCTTCATCGGTGCTGGAAACATGGTAAAAGCCATCGTTTCTGGCTTAGTGAACAATGGATACCCTGCTCAGAATATCGTTGCGACTGCCCCTTCAGAGACTCGTCGCCAGCCATTAGAACAAGAGTTTGGTATTCAAACCTCAAGTGATAATCAACTTGCCGCATCACAAGCCGATGTCGTGGTATTGTCGGTAAAGCCGCAAATGATGGCAGAGGTATGTAAACCGCTTCAATCTATCGACTTTAGCAATAAATTGGTCATTTCTATTGCTGCTGGCATTAATTGTTCACGTTTAGATGAAATGCTAGCGACCAAACTGAATCTGGTTCGTGTGATGCCGAATACCCCTTCCCAACTGGGTTTAGGTATGAGTGGCCTTTATGCACCTCAACATGTTACAGAACAGGACAAAAACTTTGCGGCGGAGCTAATGCAAGCGGTTGGTGAAGTATGTTGGGTAAAGCAAGAGTCTGGTATAAACAACGTGATTGCAGCAGCAGGAAGTGCACCAGCGTACTTCTTTTTGTTTATGGAAGCGATGCAAGCAGAAGCTATTGCGCAAGGATTTGATAAAAAAACGGCCCGCCTTTTAGTTCAGCAAGCTGCTTTAGGCGCCGCAAGTATGGTTGTGCATAACCCAGAGACCGAGCTGTCCACTTTGCGAGAAAACGTGACCTCAAAAGGTGGCACAACCGCAGAAGCGCTGCACACATTCAACGAACACCAACTTTCTGATATCGTAGCGAAAGCCATGCAGGCAGCGGTGGCTCGCGCCGAAGAAATGGAAAAATTATTTTAATTATCTGGAGCGCGTCTAGCGCTTATCCATCACTTATTAAGGGTCCCTTATGAATTCAGTGAGTTTTCTCATCTCAACCCTGTTTGACCTGTATATTATGGTCGTCATTTTACGAATATGGTTGCAGGCTGCCCGCGCAGACTTCTACAACCCATTCTCACAATTTATCGTGAAAGCGACACAGCCTGTGATTGGCCCACTGCGTCGTGTTATTCCTTCGGTTGGTAACATCGATCTCGCCACCGTGTTATTCGCGTACGTCCTGTGTATCCTTAAGTTTGTTGCTTTAATTCTTATTGCGTCAAACGGTTCGGTTTCTTTTAGTGTCGAATTTCTGTTCCTTGGTTTACTGTCTTTAATCAAAGCGGCGGGCGGTTTGCTATTCTGGGTGCTTTTGCTTCGAGCAATTCTAAGCTGGGTTAGTCAAGGTCGTAGCCCTATTGAGTATGTATTCCACCAGCTGACAGAGCCTTTGTGCGCTCCTATTCGTCGCATTATTCCAGCCATTGGCGGTCTCGACCTTAGCGTTTTAGTTCTGTTTATTGGTCTCCAATTTGCTAACTTCTTAATGGGCGATATTGTGGGTCCAATCTGGTTCCAGCTTTAATGTCAGCAGCAGTTTGGCATGAGGGAGAGGACATCGTACTCAAACTCTATATCCAACCCAAAGCAAGCCGTGACAAACTGGTCGGCTTGCATGGTGATGAGCTTAAAATAGCGATAACCGCACCGCCAGTAGATGGCAAAGCCAATACGCACTTGACTAAGTTTTTGGCTAAGCAATTTAAAGTGGCTAAAGGTGGGGTTCACATAGAAAAAGGCGAATTGGGACGGCACAAACAAATTAGGATAGAATCCCCAACTCAGATACCAGCAGAAGTAAAAGCCATCTTATGATGGCTTTTTATTTATAAATTAAACTTACATATACTTAAGTGACCTCAAGATGCAGGATTCAGAGTTGCATCTTGAAGCTGCTTGAATCTTGAATATAGACGCGTCTCTATGAGGAATTCACAATGAGCAAATGGATTACCGCATTAATGATCAGCCTGTTGTCACTACCAAGCTTTGCTGATCAGTTCAAAAATATGAAAGATATCGAAGTTCATTATGTGGCTTTTAATTCGACCTTTTTAACGCCTAAGGTCGCTCGAAGTTATGATATTAAACGAAATGGCTACAACGCGGTCATCAATATTAGTGTTCTAGACAGAGCCTCGCTAGGCAAACCAGCCCTAGAAGCCAAGGTTGGTGGACACGCAAAAAACCTGATTGGCCAAACACAAAAGTTAACCTTTCGTGAAGTCAAAGAAGGCGATGCGATTTACTACTTGGCAGAACTCCCCATTACACATGAAGAAACCTTCGCCTTCGATATTGATGTAAAATCAGGAAACAAAGGCGCGGGCAAACTTAAATTCACTCAGAAGTTTTATGTTGAAGAGTAATTGGGTTGTGATGTTCCAAACGCATTTAGATCTAAGTAAACCAAAAGCTCCGGTAACTTAAAAAATATCAGGAGGAGAACCCGTAACGCTCCTCTATCACTATCAAAAGAGATCCCCATGAAAAAAATTGTGCTAGCAACCGGCAACCAAGGTAAAGTGCGCGAAATGGCAGACTTACTGTCTGACTTCGGTTTTGAAGTATTAGCGCAAAGTGAGTTCAACGTCTCTGAAGTTGCAGAAACGGGCACAACGTTTATTGAAAACGCCATCATCAAAGCTCGCCACGCCGCTCAGGAAACAGGCTTACCGGCCATTGCAGATGATTCGGGGCTAGAAGTCGACTTCCTTCAAGGTGCACCAGGCATCTACTCGGCACGTTATGCAGGCGAGGGAGCTTCTGACCAAGAGAATCTAGACAAGTTACTTAAAGCAATGGAAGGCGTACCAGAAGCAGAACGCACCGCTCGCTTTCACTGTGTCTTAGTATTAATGCGCCACAAAGACGATCCAACACCGACCGTTTGCCACGGAGTGTGGGAGGGGCGTATCCTAACGAAAGCACAAGGTGAAAACGGCTTTGGTTACGATCCAATCTTCTTCGTACCAGAAGACGACTGTGCATCCGCCGAATTAGAGCCTGCGCGCAAAAAGCAGCTATCGCATCGTGGTAAAGCGCTTAAATCGCTGTTTGCTCAACTGTCAGCTAAAGCAGCTCAGTAAGCTCACTGCATAGTCACTATAAACGAGTATATCCATGTTAACTCCCCCAGCACTCAGTCTGTATGTCCACATCCCTTGGTGTGTACAAAAGTGCCCCTATTGCGACTTCAACTCACACGCGCTCAAAGCGGAGATCCCAGAAGAGGAATACATTCGCGCCCTTCTTGAAGATCTGGATAGCGACATTGAGAAATACGATTTGAACGTTACGCCACGTCCGCTACACTCGATCTTCATTGGTGGCGGAACACCAAGCTTGATTTCCGCTCCAGGGATCGCAAGTCTACTCTCAGGCATCGAAGCGCGCATACCATTCAAACCAGATATTGAAATCACCATGGAAGCGAATCCTGGTACCATTGAAGCGGAACGGTTTGCAGGTTATCGCAAAGCAGGCGTTACACGTATTTCCATTGGTGTACAGAGTTTTGAGCAACAAAAGCTTGAGCGCTTGGGGCGCATTCACGGTCAAGACGAAGCCATCAACGCAGCCAAGCTTGCCCATCAGATTGGATTAAATAGTTTTAACCTTGACTTAATGCATGGGCTGCCAGAGCAAAGTATTGAGCAAGCACTCGCAGACTTGGATAAAGCAATAGAATTAGCGCCACCCCACTTGTCTTGGTATCAGCTTACAATTGAGCCCAACACCATGTTCTACTACAAGCCGCCAACGTTGCCCGATGACGATGATTTGTGGGATATTTTCGAACAAGGACATAAAAAACTTGCCGCTGCTGGATATGTACAGTACGAAATTTCTGGTTATAGCAAACCTGGGTATCAATGCCAACACAATCTCAATTACTGGCGCTTTGGCGACTATTTAGGCATCGGTTGCGGCGCCCATGGTAAGCTTAGCTTCAGTGATGGCCGCATCATTCGTACTACCAAAGTAAAACACCCTCGTGGTTATTTGGCTGCTTATCAAAATATGGTTAAACCTTACTTACATACGGAACAATTTGTCGAAGACGAAGACCGTCCGTTTGAGTTCTTTATGAATCGATTTCGTTTAATCGAAGCCTGCCCCAAGCAGGACTTTATCGATACCACAGGGTTACCACTGAGTAGTATTCAAGACACCATAAGCTGGGCGTTAGAGATGGATTATCTGAATGAGACCGAGACACACTGGCAGATCACCGAAAAAGGGAAGCTGTTTTTGAACGACTTACTCGAAGCCTTTATGGCAGAGGAAGACGAATAACGTCGCCAGAACACCAATAGATACGCCATAAAAAATGCCTCTCGATGGTGAGAGGCATTTTTGTTTGTTCTGAGGTTAAGAGCAAGTTTAGAAAATCGACCGACCAATTCGCTCCGACAGTAGCTCAAGAGCCTTTGTACCCGCTAGTGAGTTACCAGCAGCGTTGAGTTCTGGAGACCAGACGGCAATGGTCATCTCTCCTGGCACGACCGCTATAATGCCACCGCCTACGCCTGATTTCCCCGGCATACCAACACGGTATGCAAACTCACCTGCCCCATCATAAAGACCGCAGGTCGCAAGCAACGCATTCAGTTGTTTGGTTTGAACGGGAGAAACGATCGGTTTACCTGTGTGTACAGACGTGCCTTTATTGGCTAAATAACTAAAGGTTTTCGCCAAATCCACACAACTCATCTTTAAGGCGCAAGCGTGAAAATAGTTTTGTAGGACCGGAATGACATCATTTTCGAAGTTGCCAAACGAGCGCATGAGGTAAGCGATCGCGGCATTACGATCACCGTGCATCATTTCCGATGCAGCGACGACTTTATCATACACAATATGGGTATCTCCCGATAACTGGCGAACAAATTCAAGCAATCGCTGACGCGGTGCAGATAAACGACTTTGCAATAGATCTGCCACTATAATCGCACCAGCATTAATGAACGGATTCCGTGGGATGCCCTGCTCCATTTCCAACTGAATGAGGGAGTTGAATGCCTGACCTGATGGTTCTTTACCAACTCGTGCCCAGATTTCCTCTTGCTTATACAAACACATCGCCAGCGTGAGACTCAGCGCTTTAGAAATGGATTGGATAGAGAAAGATTCATCGGCATCCCCGGCTTTAATCACTTCACCTTCGTTAGTGTATACCGCCAGACCTAGCTTATTATTGGGCACTTTTGCCAAAGCTGGAATATAATCGGCGACTTTTCCTTGGCCGATCAACGGACGAACTTCCGCAAGAATTTCTGTCAAAATTTCCGCTGTTGGTTTCATTGTCTACCTTATTCTTATAAGCGCGTTCTTGTTATAAGCGCGTTAGTTCAGAGGTAAAAAAAGCCAACGGAGCGTTGGCTTTTCAAAGAGTCTATATTGAAAAATCGATTACTGTTTCACTGCCACTATAATGTTGCGGTTGATGGATTGATCGACACGGTGAAGATAACCGATATAAGGTTCTTCCGAAAGTACCTTCCAGCCTTGTTCTTCAAACAGTGCCGCGATGTCTTTCCATTTCAACGTAAACTCATTGAAAGACAACACCACAGAGCCCTGTTTTTTCAATACCACTTTCCATGCAGGCAGGGCTTCTTTCAAAAGTTCTAGAGGACTGCGGTTGAGCTTACTGTCTTTGGCATTTTTGCTGCCGTGCTGCACACCATATGGTAAATCGGATACCATCACATCCACTGAGTTTTTCTTTACCACTTGGTCTGCTATGCGGGTATCAGCCGAATACAGCTTCATCGTCTGAAGGTGACCTTGGTTGTAATCTTCTTTTTTCGCTGCGGCTTCAACCACGAAACCATCGGCCACTTTTTTACCACCAGAAGTGCGCTTTTCTTTGCTCACTTTATGCTTAAAGCGACCGTTCTTCATAAACTTAACGACGAAGGTTTGGATCTCTTGAACCCATTTCTGGTTGATCTCAACACCCACCACGCTAAAGCCATGGATCAAACCTTCAAATAGTGTTGTACCCTTACCACACATCGGATCCATTAACGTCAGTTGCGCGCTATCTGTGTTAGCGGCACTCACACCAAGGTTTACCATCAAACGCGTAAACTGTTCGTTTGTTTTTCCGGTATAACGCAGGATCTGACTCATGCTCTCAGGGAAAGTGTTGAACGCAGGCGCCTGAATTGGACGTAGCAAACCGTCTTCACGCACTTCAAACAGCGCGTAATAAATCGAAGATGCCGCGATTTTACGAGCTTGTGCCTCGTTGAGAGCGTCTGCACACGAGAACACCAATGCTGCAGGTAAGCCGACATCTTTACTGCCAATTTCAGTCACTTCAACACCTTCAGAAGCCAGCATTGCTTTTAGCTCTGAACATGCGATGGTCATAGCGCTATCAAAATAAATACGGTTGTGACCCGGATTCGCTAATATCGCATAGTGGTACATCACCAGACTCCTTAAGCAGTACGCTTGAATTTGATGTCCCACACACCGTGACCAAGACGCTGACCGCGAGCTTCAAATTTAGTCAATGGTCGATCTTCAGGACGAGGAACAAAGTCACCGTCTTTAGCAATGTTTTCGTAGCCAGGCGCTTGATTCATAACTTCAACCATATGTTCCGCGTAGTTTTCCCAGTCTGTAGCCATATGGAAAACCCCTTCGTTAGGGATCAGTTTTTGACGTACCATTTCCGCGAACTCTAGCTGAACGATGCGACGTTTGTGGTGACGCTTTTTATGCCAAGGGTCAGGGAAGAACAGTTGCAACGTGGTTAGGCTGTCATTTGGGATCATGTGCTCAAACACTTCAACCGCATCGTGACACATTACACGTAGGTTGGTGATACCCGCTTCTCGAGCATCTGAAAGGCAAGCACCAACACCAGGGCTATGAACCTCGATACCAATAAAGTTTTTCTCGGGTGCATTTTTTGCCATTTCAACCAATGAAGCCCCCATACCAAAACCGATTTCTAGTACAACTGGATTATCGTTGCCAAACACTTCTTTCCAATTAAGAAGTTCTGCTTTGTAATCGATGCCCATTGTTGGCCAGCACTCATTCATCGCGCTCTCTTGGCCTTTGGTTAAACGGCCTTCACGACGAACGAAGCTGCGGATTTTACGGATCAGCTTGCCGTCTTCGTTGTATTCGTTGGTGGTTACTTCACTCATTGATTTTGCCTGCACATTGATTAATCAAAGCGGGGATTATCCAAAGAATTAACTCGGGTGCAAGTTTTTGTTTAACTCCCTCCCATGTCGACGCTCTAAATCCAACATCTTGAGACTATTTGGCAATATCCCCACGGTTTACCAGTTGTACTTATCACCTATTCATGGTGCAATTTTGCTCCTAAACAATAATAGAATATAGAGCAAGTCGTGACCCCTTTCGCCAGCGCCATCTTAGAATGGTATGACGCCTATGGAAGAAAAGATCTTCCATGGCAACAGAACAAAACCGCTTACAGTGTCTGGTTATCTGAAATAATGCTTCAGCAAACTCAGGTCACTACCGTCATTCCATATTATCAGCGCTTCTTGGAACGATTTCCTACCGTGGTCGATCTCGCCAATGCAGAACAAGATGAAGTGCTGCATCTATGGACAGGGCTTGGTTACTATGCGCGTGCTCGCAACCTACATAAAGCAGCTAAAGAAGTGGCGCAAAAATATCATGGTGAATTTCCAGTTAATCTCGAAGAAATGAATGCATTACCAGGTATTGGCCGCTCTACTGCCGCCGCCGTGCTCTCATCAGTTCATAAGCAACCTCATGCGATTCTCGATGGTAATGTAAAACGCACCCTTGCTCGCTGCTTCGCCATAGAGGGTTGGCCCGGACAGAAAAAAGTAGAAAACCAACTGTGGGATATTGCCGAGACACATACGCCACAAACGGACGTAGACAAGTACAACCAAGCCATGATGGACATGGGAGCCATGGTCTGTACACGCAGTAAACCCAAGTGTACTCTATGCCCCGTTGCCGATTTATGCGTAGCAAAAAAACAAGGTAACGTCCTCAGCTATCCTGGCAAAAAACCGAAAAAAGACAAACCAATCAAGCAAACTCGGTTTGTCATGCTTCACCACAGTAACGGTAAAGAGCATGAAGTTTGGTTAGAACAAAGGCCTCAAACTGGCATTTGGGGAGGACTCTTTTGTTTTCCTCAAACCGAACATGTGGATACCGAAAGCGATATAGATTTACTGCTAGAGCAACGCGGAATCCGAGCTAATGACATTAAAGATCAGCAAACGTTGATTACTTTCCGCCACACATTCAGTCACTACCATCTCGATATCACACCGATTTTGATTGACCTGTCAAAGCAACCCAACGTGATAATGGAAGACAACAAAGGTCTTTGGTATAACTTATCTAAACCTGAAGAAGTGGGCTTAGCTGCGCCAGTAAAACTGTTATTGGAAGCACTACCTCATGAACTTCGTTAATTGAATACAAGGAGTCATTATGAGCCGCACTGTGTTTTGTGCTCGACTAAACAAAGAAGCTGAAGGTCTAGACTTTCAACTGTACCCAGGTGAACTAGGCAAACGTATTTTCGATAACATTTCGAAAGAAGCTTGGGCTCAGTGGCAACACAAACAAACCATGTTGATCAATGAAAAGAAGCTCAACATGATGGATCCTGAGCACCGTAAGCTGATCGAAACTGAGATGGTGAACTTCCTCTTTGAAGGTAAAGATGTTCATATCGAAGGTTACACACCACCAAGCGAATAAATAGATTAGCTCCACAGCTAAACTTGTTCAAAAGCATGACATCACAAATCGCTTTGTGATGTCATTTGTCCAATTAGTGCCCACCGTCCCTTAACTATCACTGCTTATGAAAAAAATTGTCTTTATTGCAGCCTCACTTTTCATTGCGGGTTGCAGCCGTGAGTTTGTCGAAAATATCTATGACGTTAATTACGAGCCCACTAACCGTTTTGCTAACCACTTAGCTGAGTTACCGGGACAATTTGAAAAAGACACGGCTGCCCTAGACTCATTAATGAACAGCTTTTCAGGTAATATTCAAAAACGGTGGGGCAAGCGAGAAGTCAAGCTCGCGGGTAAAAGCAATTACGTTAAATATATCGACAACTACCTCAGCCGCGCCGAAGTCGATTTCCAAAAGGGTGTCATCACCATAGAAACCGTTTCATCTACCGAGCCACAAAAACACTTAAAAAACGCCATCACAACCACTTTGCTGACTCCAGACGACCCAGCCAACGTTGATCTCTTTTCTTCCAAAGCCATTAAGCTACAAGGACAACCGTTTTTATATAAACAGGTCGTTGATCAAGATAAGCAACCGATTCAGTGGTCATGGCGGGCTAATCGATTTGCTGACTACCTGATCGCTAATAAAATCAAGACAAAAGACGTCGACTTTAAGAAAGCGTACTACGTAGAGATACCAATGGTGGAAGACCATCTTTCTCAACGCAGTTACCAATACGCTGATATTGTGCGCCGTGCATCGACAAAATACGATATTCCAGAAGATTTGATCTACGCCATTATCAAAACTGAAAGCAGCTTTAACCCGTATGCAGTGAGCTGGGCTAATGCATATGGTCTGATGCAAGTAGTACCTAAAACCGCAGGTCGCGACGTATTTTCTTTGGTAAAAAAACGCTCGGGTCAACCTAGCCCTGAGTACTTGTTTAATCCAGAAAACAATATTGATACCGGAACCGCATACTTCTACATATTGAAAAATCGCTATTTAAAGGATGTGAGTCACCCAACATCTCTGGAGTACAGTATGATTTCCGCCTACAACGGAGGCACGGGGGGCGTACTAAACACATTTAATCGCAATGACCGGAAACGTGCGATGAATGATTTAAATTCACTCCAACCAAATCAAGTTTACTGGGCCTTAACTAAAAAACATCCCAATGCAGAAGCTCGTCGTTACTTAGAAAAAGTTACAAATTTCAAAAAGGAATTTAACTCAGAGCAAACTTTGTAAAGCCATTTGGATAAAAAGCGTTCGAACAGCCACTTTTTTGAAATTATTTATAAAAAGTGGTTGACGCAAAGCGGGAAAATCCGTTTAATAGCGCTCCGTTGCCCGGATAGCTCAGTCGGTAGAGCAGAGGATTGAAAATCCTCGTGTCGGTGGTTCGATTCCGCCTCCGGGCACCACGAATTTAATTTGTTGGTGTCTTAGCAAAACGTTATCACACGAACAAAAGCACAAAGAATAAAGTGTGCCGACTTAGCTCAGTAGGTAGAGCAACTGACTTGTAATCAGTAGGTCACCAGTTCGATTCCGGTAGTCGGCACCATTCTTTTGCCTCGATAGCTCAGTCGGTAGAGCAGAGGATTGAAAATCCTCGTGTCGGTGGTTCGATTCCGCCTCGAGGCACCATTATTTGGTGCGCTTGTTTGATTTTAAATCATTAACAAGACACAAGCAGAATAGTTCCTCCTTAGCTCAGTTGGTAGAGCGACGGACTGTTAATCCGCAGGTCGCTGGTTCGAGCCCAGCAGGAGGAGCCACTTTCTAGAATTTCATTCAGTTGGGATTCTAAAAAAGAAGAGTTCTACTCTTCTAAAAAGAATAAAGTGTGCCGACTTAGCTCAGTAGGTAGAGCAACTGACTTGTAATCAGTAGGTCACCAGTTCGATTCCGGTAGTCGGCACCATTCTTTTTGCCTCGATAGCTCAGTCGGTAGAGCAGAGGATTGAAAATCCTCGTGTCGGTGGTTCGATTCCGCCTCGAGGCACCATTATTTGGTGCTCATGCTCGATTTGAAATAATTGGCAAGACACAAACAACTTTTGTTGTTAAAAGAATAATTCCTCCTTAGCTCAGTTGGTAGAGCGACGGACTGTTAATCCGCAGGTCGCTGGTTCGAGCCCAGCAGGAGGAGCCACTTTTAAAAGCCGTATCATCTGATACGGCTTTTTTATTCACTTCTATTAGCCCCTTACTTCGACTCACTTTTCAGACTATTTCATTCCTTTCTATCATCTCCGAATATAAAACCCGTTTCGGCAAAATACTTATTTTGCGATAAAAATTTAATCCATCTCATACTTTGAGTACGTGTTTGTAGGCGTAACTCTTCTTCTTCAATAAGATGACCTTGTCTATTTTATTATCAATAAATATTTTATGAGCCTTATATGAAATTAAAAACTCAAGCCTACGTCCTGTCTGCGATCATACTCTTCGCCTTGCTAGCCTTGACCGCTACAGGTTTATGGACGTTAAGGGTAGCAAGTAATATCGATAACAAATCTCGTGTTACCGAACTATTCAACAGTGCATATAGCATACTCACTGAAGTGGAAAAGATGGCAGCAGATGGTGAGATGCCTGAAGATGAAGCCAAAGCGTTAGCCACGCGTTTACTTCGCAATAATATTTATAAAGACAATGAGTATGTTTATGTTGCTGATGAAAACATGATGTTTATCGCCGCCCCTCTCGACCCTCAATTGCATGGCACTAGCTTCCATGACTTTAAAGACAGCAATGGCAATAGTGTCGGACAATTAATACTCGATATTTTGGGCGGAAAAACAGGTCAAATTGTTGAGTATACATGGAGTCAAACACAAGCTGATGGAAGCGCTGAAGAAAAACTGTCAATAGCATCTAAGACCCCTCACTGGAATTGGGTCGTTGGCACGGGAATTGGATTTAATGAAGTCAATGCTCGCTTTTGGGCTACCGCGCAGTGGCAACTCGCGCTTTGTTTGATCATAGCAGGCGCTATCCTAGCAAGCCTCATCATCGCCATACGGAAAATGCTGAACATATTAGGTGGAGAGCCTAATGATGTTCGTAACGCGGTCCAAGCCGTCGCTGCGGGCAATATTCAAACCAGCTTTGACACTATCGCCGTAAAAGGCAGCATCTATGAAGCTGTGCAAAACATGAGTCAATCCTTGGCAACAATGGTGAGCAACCTTGACCAGTCTATGCATGCTTTACGTTCCGAACTGACCGCAGTAGAGTCTCGGTCAAAAAGCATTGCTGATTTAACTCACTCTCAGCAGCAATCTACTGCGATGATAGCAACAGCAATGACTGAAATGGCCTCCTCAGCTAATCAAGTCGCGAACTCTGCAAATGATACAGCACAAAATACAGAGGAGGCCGACAAACAAAGTCAGCAGACTCAATCTCTGATCCATAGCACGGTAAGTAATATCCAGGGGCTTGCTTCTCAACTTAATACGGCGAGCAAAGCAGTTTCAGATTTAGACCAAGACGTACATAACATCGTGAAAGTGTTAGATGTGATTGGAGATATTGCAGAGCAAACCAACTTGCTAGCACTGAATGCCGCGATTGAAGCTGCAAGAGCCGGAGAGCAAGGAAGAGGTTTCGCTGTGGTAGCGGATGAAGTAAGGAGCCTTGCGGGGCGAACTCAAGATAGTACCAAAGAAATCCAGAATATGATTGCCAACCTCCAGGAAGGCTCTCGTAATGCGATACAAACAATGGAGGTCTGTGCACAAACCAGTGAGAGTACAGTTTCTGAGTCAATAAGTGCTTCAGAATCACTAGAACAGATAGTCACCTCCTTGGCATCAATTACCGCCATGAGCCAACAGATCGCAACAGCAGCAGCGGAGCAGACACAAGTGAGTGACGATATAGCACACCGTATCAATCTCATAGAAGAGAGCGGATGTCAGTTGAACTCAGTCGTCACAGAAAGTCAATCAAGTACAACAAGTTTAGGCACACTAGCAAACGAACTGGAGGACTGGGTAAATAAGTTTTCCGTAAAGCACTAGTTTAAAGCTAATTGGACAACCTAGAGCACGTTTTCAAGTGTGCTTTAGGTTTACTTTGCATTTATTGAGCAACCAAACTCATCATACAAGTACCTAGAAAGCTCGACTTAACTTACATTAAGATCATAAATGCATAAAAACAGCCCACTCCGACCACAATTTCATCAAACGATATTTTTATTTAAATTTTATTATTGACCTAAGGCACGAAAAACCGTTTAATACACCTCGTCGCCCGGATAGCTCAGTCGGTAGAGCAGAGGATTGAAAATCCTCGTGTCGGTGGTTCGATTCCGCCTCCGGGCACCACAATTAATTCATTGTTGGTGCCTAGCACGAACAATAAAAATGCTCTTGTAGCAAAGAATACAGTGTGCCGACTTAGCTCAGTAGGTAGAGCAACTGACTTGTAATCAGTAGGTCACCAGTTCGATTCCGGTAGTCGGCACCATTTTTTCTTTAAATAGAAAAATCTTAAAAGAATAATTCCTCCTTAGCTCAGTTGGTAGAGCGACGGACTGTTAATCCGCAGGTCGCTGGTTCGAGCCCAGCAGGAGGAGCCACTTTCAATTAACAAGTTAAGACTTGTTAGTGAAACGTGCCGACTTAGCTCAGTAGGTAGAGCAACTGACTTGTAATCAGTAGGTCACCAGTTCGATTCCGGTAGTCGGCACCACTTTCTTTTTGAAGAAGAACATTAAAAGAACAATTCCTCCTTAGCTCAGTTGGTAGAGCGACGGACTGTTAATCCGCAGGTCGCTGGTTCGAGCCCAGCAGGAGGAGCCACTTTTAGAAAGCCGCATCACTTGATGCGGCTTTTTTTATATCTAACTTTTATACCATCTACCGTAAATACGCGTTCAGAAATAGCAAAGATAAAAATGGCTGAGAGTGAGGCAAATATTTTCAATGACTCCTAACTCCACTTCACCTTTTTGCGAACTAAAAGCGGCGCAACTGCCTAGGCTCTGTTGACCAGAGATGATGAATAATGTCCGGTCATTTGCTCCAATTGGTATGGAGATTAGACCACCTTACCTAGTTATTAACACTCAACACAGCGCCTTATAAGCGACCCTCCCTTCCTCACACATCGATACAGCCAAGATCAGCCCCTATCAGTAAAAATTAAATTATGTTTGCTTGCGAAGTGACGATCGTATTTTTCAAAGCAATGAAGATCTAGAATGGATAGGAAGTAATGCTGGTCACAATAACCAATTGTATATAGCCCCTGAATAATCCAACAAAGCGTTTCGTGCTTTTTGATTAGGAGAAGTCAGTATTTGACTTCAAAATCAACAAGAGTGACATTAGCGATGTTTGCCCAAATAGTGAAGATAAGGCTGAAGATTGATATAAGCCGCAGACTGTCTGGGATTGCACACGACCGGGACTTATTCGTCCGAAGGGCGAAACATGCTCACATGAACGTAAAAAGCCCCAGTCTTTCGACTGAGCCTTCGTATAAGTGGCGGAGTGGCTGGGGTTGCACACAACCGGGACTCATTCGTCCAAAGGACGAAACATGCTCACATGAACGTAAAAAGCCCCAGTCTTTCGACTGAGGCTTCGTATAAGTGGCGGAGTGGCTGGGGTTGCACGCAACCGGGACTCATTCGCCCGAAAGGCGAAACATGCTCACATGAACGTAAAAAGCCCCAGTCTTTCGACTGAGGCTTCGTATAAGTGGCGGAGTGGCTGGGGTTGCACGCAACCGGGACTCATTCGTCCAAAGGACGAAACATGCTCACATGAACGTAAAAAGCCCCAGTCTTTCGACTGAGGCTTCGTATAAGTGGCGGAGTGGCTGGGGTTGCACGCAACCGGGACTCATTCGTCCAAAGGACGAAACATGCTCACATGAACGTAAAAAGCCCCAGTCTTTCGACTGAGGCTTCGTATAAGTGGCGGAGTGGCTGGGGTTGCACGCAACCGGGACTCATTCGTCCAAAGGACGAAACATGCTCACATGAACGTAAAAAGCCCCAGTCTTTCGACTGAGGCTTCGTATAAGTGGCGGAGCGGACGGGACTCGAACCCGCGACCCCCGGCGTGACAGGCCGGTATTCTAACCAACTGAACTACCGCTCCGCATTGGTTAAACTTTTGAGTCTAATAAGAACCTGGCGATGTTCTACTCTCACATGGGGAAACCCCACACTACCATCGACGCTACTTCGTTTCACTTCTGAGTTCGGGATGGAAATCAGGTGGGTCCAAAGCGCTATGGTCGCCAAGTAAAATTCTTTTTTGTAAATGGTGCTGATACCCAGACTCGAACTGGGGACCTCATCCTTACCAAGGATGCGCTCTACCACCTGAGCTATATCAGCATTGTGGTATCCCTTAGGACCAAAAAAGCCCGCTTTCTTTACAAACGGACTCTTTAATCGTTGCTCACCTTGTTAAAGGTAAAGACAACTTTATTTCAGGTTTTGAAACCTAAAAATATTAATTTAAAGCCTGGCGATGTCCTACTCTCACATGGGGAAACCCCACACTACCATCGGCGCTACTTTGTTTCACTTCTGAGTTCGGAATGGAGTCAGGTGGGTCCAAAACGCTATGGTCGCCAAGCAAATTCGGGTTAAACTCGCTGCTTAAGCAAGTTTAATAATCTGGAAAGCTGTTTTTATTTCTCATTATCACACATTCAATGTTCTTTCATTGAGTCCATCAAAACCCCTTGGGTGTTGTATGGTTAAGCCTCACGGGCAATTAGTATCAGTTAGCTCAACGCCTCACAACGCTTACACACCTGACCTATCAACGTCGTAGTCTACGACAACCCTTTAGGATACTTAAAGTATCAGGGAGAACTCATCTCAAGGCTCGCTTCCCGCTTAGATGCTTTCAGCGGTTATCAATTCCGAACTTAGCTACCGGGCAATGCGTCTGGCGACACAACCCGAACACCAGAGGTTCGTCCACTCCGGTCCTCTCGTACTAGGAGCAGCCCCTTTCAATTCTCCAACGCCCACGGCAGATAGGGACCGAACTGTCTCACGACGTTCTAAACCCAGCTCGCGTACCACTTTAAATGGCGAACAGCCATACCCTTGGGACCGACTTCAGCCCCAGGATGTGATGAGCCGACATCGAGGTGCCAAACACCGCCGTCGATATGAACTCTTGGGCGGTATCAGCCTGTTATCCCCGGAGTACCTTTTATCCGTTGAGCGATGGCCCTTCCATTCAGAACCACCGGATCACTATGACCTGCTTTCGCACCTGCTCGAATTGTCATTCTCGCAGTCAAGCGGGCTTATGCCATTGCACTAACCTCACGATGTCCAACCGTGATTAGCCCACCTTCGTGCTCCTCCGTTACTCTTTGGGAGGAGACCGCCCCAGTCAAACTACCCACCAGGCACTGTCCTCATCCCCGATGAGGGGACCAAGTTAGAACATCAACACTACAAGGGTGGTATTTCAAGGTCGGCTCCACCAACACTGGCGTGCTGGTTTCAAAGCCTCCCACCTATCCTACACATGTAGGGTCAATGTTCAGTGCCAAGCTGTAGTAAAGGTTCACGGGGTCTTTCCGTCTAGCCGCGGGTACACTGCATCTTCACAGCGATTTCAATTTCACTGAGTCTCGGGTGGAGACAGCGTGGCCATCATTACGCCATTCGTGCAGGTCGGAACTTACCCGACAAGGAATTTCGCTACCTTAGGACCGTTATAGTTACGGCCGCCGTTTACCGGGGCTTCGATCAAGAGCTTCGACCAAAGTCTAACCCCATCAATTAACCTTCCGGCACCGGGCAGGCGTCACACCGTATACGTCATCTTACGATTTTGCACAGTGCTGTGTTTTTAATAAACAGTTGCAGCCACCTGGTATCTGCGACTCCTAGTAGCTCCATCCGCAAGGGACTTCACCGCCAGGAGCGTACCTTCTCCCGAAGTTACGGTACCATTTTGCCTAGTTCCTTCACCCGAGTTCTCTCAAGCGCCTTGGTATTCTCTACCCGACCACCTGTGTCGGTTTGGGGTACGATTCCAACTTATCTGAAGCTTAGAGGCTTTTCCTGGAAGCATGGCATCAATGACTTCACATCCGTAGATGCTCGACGTCGTGTCTCAGCCTTAGAAAGAGCCGGATTTACCTAACTCTTAAGCCTACGCACTTGAACCTGGACAACCGTCGCCAGGCCCACCTAGCCTTCTCCGTCCCCCCATCGCAATAAGTTGAAGTACGGGAATATTAACCCGTTTCCCATCGACTACGCCTTTCGGCCTCGCCTTAGGGGTCGACTTACCCTGCCCCGATTAACGTTGGACAGGAACCCTTGGTCTTCCGGCGAGGGGGTTTTTCACCCCCTTTATCGTTACTCATGTCAGCATTCGCACTTCTGATACGTCCAGCATGCGTTACCACACACCTTCAACCGCTTACAGAACGCTCCCCTACCCAATATACAAAAGTATATTGCCGCAGCTTCGGTTTACTACTTAGCCCCGTTACATCTTCCGCGCAGGCCGACTCGACCAGTGAGCTATTACGCTTTCTTTAAATGATGGCTGCTTCTAAGCCAACATCCTGGCTGTCTGAGCCTTCCCACATCGTTTCCCACTTAGTAGTAATTTGGGACCTTAGCTGGCGGTCTGGGTTGTTTCCCTCTCCACGACGGACGTTAGCACCCGCCGTGTGTCTCCCGGATAGTACTTACTGGTATTCGGAGTTTGCAAAGGGTTGGTAAGTCGGGATGACCCCCTAGCCTTAACAGTGCTCTACCCCCAGTAGTATTCGTCCGAGGCGCTACCTAAATAGCTTTCGGGGAGAACCAGCTATCTCCAGGTTTGATTGGCCTTTCACCCCTAGCCACAAGTCATCCGCTAATTTTTCAACATTAGTCGGTTCGGTCCTCCAGTTGATGTTACTCAACCTTCAACCTGCCCATGGCTAGATCACCTGGTTTCGGGTCTATATCCAGAGACTGAACGCCCAGTTAAGACTCGGTTTCCCTACGGCTCCCCTAGATGGTTAACCTTGCCACTGAATATAAGTCGCTGACCCATTATACAAAAGGTACGCAGTCACACCACGAAGGTGCTCCTACTGCTTGTACGTACACGGTTTCAGGTTCTATTTCACTCCCCTCACAGGGGTTCTTTTCGCCTTTCCCTCACGGTACTGGTTCACTATCGGTCAGTCAGTAGTATTTAGCCTTGGAGGATGGTCCCCCCATATTCAGACAGGATATCACGTGTCCCGCCCTACTCGATTTCACTGAATGTGCGTTGTCAACTACGGGGCTATCACCCTGTATCGCCGGACTTTCCAGACCGTTCGTCTAACGCATATAAAGCTTAAGGGCTAGTCCAATTTCGCTCGCCGCTACTTTCGGAATCTCGGTTGATTTCTTTTCCTCGGGGTACTTAGATGTTTCAGTTCCCCCGGTTCGCCTCGCTACGCTATGTATTCACGCAGCGATACTTACTTATGTAAGTGGGTTTCCCCATTCGGAAATCCCAGACTCAAGTGGCTTTTACTGCCTAATCTGGGCTTATCGCAAGTTAATACGTCCTTCATCGCCTCTGACTGCCAAGGCATCCACCGTGTACGCTTAGTCACTTAACCATACAACCCGAAGAAGTTTCGAATTGACGTTAAACAACCAAAGTTGTCTCTCATTATTTGAATGAGCGAGAGACATTTCGATTTTGCCGGACTCAAATATGAACAACATCTAAAGATGTTATTCCCAAGAACACTTGAATGTGTTTTTAGTTGTATTCCCTTAGGAATACTTTGAGAACTTTACAAACAACAATAAATTGTTGTTTTGTCAGCTTTCCAAATTGTTAAAGAGCTAATCACTTCTACTGAAGTCACCATTTTTAAGAACACTTAAGATTTTCTTTTTGAAGAAATGTGCTTAAAGATGGTATCCCGTAGGGGAGTCGAACCCCTGTTACCGCCGTGAAAGGGCGGTGTCCTAGGCCTCTAGACGAACGGGACACTAAGTCGAACATCTTGGGGGATGTTCTATCTCTTAAACTTTATAAACCATATCAATCTGTGTGGACACTCATCACGACTCATTTGTCTTCACTTTAAAAAGTGAAAGCAAACTATCCATCGTATATAAGGAGGTGATCCAGCGCCAGGTTCCCCTAGCGCTACCTTGTTACGACTTCACCCCAGTCATGAACCACAAAGTGGTAAGCGTCCCCCCGAAGGTTAAACTACCTACTTCTTTTGCAGCCCACTCCCATGGTGTGACGGGCGGTGTGTACAAGGCCCGGGAACGTATTCACCGTGGCATTCTGATCCACGATTACTAGCGATTCCGACTTCATGGAGTCGAGTTGCAGACTCCAATCCGGACTACGACGCACTTTTTGGGATTCGCTCACTCTCGCAAGTTGGCTGCCCTCTGTATGCGCCATTGTAGCACGTGTGTAGCCCTACTCGTAAGGGCCATGATGACTTGACGTCGTCCCCACCTTCCTCCGGTTTATCACCGGCAGTCTCCCTGGAGTTCCCGACATGACTCGCTGGCAAACAAGGATAAGGGTTGCGCTCGTTGCGGGACTTAACCCAACATTTCACAACACGAGCTGACGACAGCCATGCAGCACCTGTCTCAGAGTTCCCGAAGGCACCAATCCATCTCTGGAAAGTTCTCTGGATGTCAAGAGTAGGTAAGGTTCTTCGCGTTGCATCGAATTAAACCACATGCTCCACCGCTTGTGCGGGCCCCCGTCAATTCATTTGAGTTTTAATCTTGCGACCGTACTCCCCAGGCGGTCTACTTAACGCGTTAGCTCCGAAAGCCACGGCTCAAGGCCACAACCTCCAAGTAGACATCGTTTACGGCGTGGACTACCAGGGTATCTAATCCTGTTTGCTCCCCACGCTTTCGCATCTGAGTGTCAGTATCTGTCCAGGGGGCCGCCTTCGCCACCGGTATTCCTTCAGATCTCTACGCATTTCACCGCTACACCTGAAATTCTACCCCCCTCTACAGTACTCTAGTCTGCCAGTTTCAAATGCTATTCCGAGGTTGAGCCCCGGGCTTTCACATCTGACTTAACAAACCACCTGCATGCGCTTTACGCCCAGTAATTCCGATTAACGCTCGCACCCTCCGTATTACCGCGGCTGCTGGCACGGAGTTAGCCGGTGCTTCTTCTGCAGCTAACGTCAAAGATGTGCGCTATTAACACACACCCCTTCCTCACTGCTGAAAGTACTTTACAACCCGAAGGCCTTCTTCATACACGCGGCATGGCTGCATCAGGCTTGCGCCCATTGTGCAATATTCCCCACTGCTGCCTCCCGTAGGAGTCTGGACCGTGTCTCAGTTCCAGTGTGGCTGATCATCCTCTCAGACCAGCTAGGGATCGTCGCCTTGGTGAGCCCTTACCTCACCAACTAGCTAATCCCACCTAGGCATATCCTGACGCGAGAGGCCCGAAGGTCCCCCTCTTTGGCCCGAAGGCATCATGCGGTATTAGCCATCGTTTCCAATGGTTATCCCCCACATCAGGGCAATTTCCTAGGCATTACTCACCCGTCCGCCGCTCGACGCCGTTCACGTCCCCCGAAGGTTCAGTTAACTCGTTTCCGCTCGACTTGCATGTGTTAGGCCTGCCGCCAGCGTTCAATCTGAGCCATGATCAAACTCTTCAATTTAAAGTTTTGTTCGGCTCAATGAATACTGACTTCAAAACTACTAATGTAATTTTAAAGCTATTATCGTTCCAACAGAACGATAATGAATTGACTGTGCTGAATCCGAAGATTCAATGGTCACTTCGTATCATTGAAACCTAATTTGAAACCGAAGTTTCTAATTGGATTATCATCAACGAGTGCCCACACAGATTGATAGGTCTATATTGTTAAAGAGCTTCGCTTTTCGAGATAACTCTCTACAAAGCGGAGGTGAATTCTAGCGAGATAACTGAAAGTGTCAAACACTTTTTTCAACTAATTTTTCTAGAAGATTTTCACCTTATCCAACATTGCTGAAGCCTTATGACGTCTGCCGTGTCGGTGGATGCGCATTATAGGGAGCAGAATTGTTTTAGCAATAAAAAAATCGATTTTTTTCGTAAAAAGAACTCAACCGAACACTTTATGTACAAATTAAAAAATACCCCTATATAACCCTCAGCATTTATACAACTTACCCACAAATACCTGTGGATAATTAGTCATCACTATCAAAAAAGTAGGAAATTCTAGAGCGCGGGTTAAGATACTCTTTTATCTGCTCAGGCAATTTGGCCGGATGAATAGCATTAACTATTTTCAGGCCCTTCTCTGCTAAATTAATAATTGGGGCTTGTGTCCTTGGAACCGATGGGTCATAGACCAACACATTCGGGAATAATAAATTAGAAGCATTAACAGATATGACTAAACCAATCATTTTGTTCGACAGTTGTACAACCGTCCCCGGAGGGAAAACCCCCATAAACTTAATTAAGATATTGAGGTTCTCTTCTTTATATAGGTGTTTACAGTTCTTGTACAAATGAGAAAGTGCAGTGTAAGGAATCTTTTGTTCGGCTAAAACCGAGGTATGACACAAGTTATCGAACGCATTAGCAACGATAATAACTTGTGCAAGCTCATCGATTTCATCCCCTCGGAGTCCCACAGGATAACCAGAGCCATCTCGAAGTTCATGATGCTGAGCGATGACAGTTTTTGCCTCTTCTGGAAACCCTTCAATTTGATTGGCAAGATCCAAACCATACTTTGTATGTAGCTTTAGATAGTTTTCTTCAGGCGTGGTTAGTGCAACTTGTTTTCTTAAAATGGCTGTTGGGATCTTGATCTTACCCATATCATGAAAAAGCGCGGCAAAAGACAGTGCTTTTAACCGTTCTGAGGAATATCCCTTTGCTCGGCCAACCATCATCGCAATGACTGCAACGTTCAACGAATGAAAGTAGATGTCTTCAAATTCATTGTTGCCATTCATTAGATGGAGTGTGACGTTATCATCACTCATTAACTTTTCAACAATATCATCGACCAGCATTTTTGCTTCTTCCACCGCGGCTGCTGGACGATTACGAATTTTAGTCATTACAGCTCGCATACGAGCAAGTGAACGCTCAAACTCCTTTTCACATTGAATAACTCTACGTCGATAGGCACTCAAGCTTTCAATCCGCTTCTGTTTTTCGTTCCACAGCTTCTGAGCCTCCAAATTCAAAGACTCTTCGCTTTTAGAGTGAGTCTCAGACGAACCTTTGGCAGGCAGAGGCTGCGCATCACTTTGCTCTGGGTTGAAGTAGACAAACTTAATACCTAGATGCTTGATTATATCGATCTGAGTTTGATCTTTAATCTTAAAGCTATTAAGTAAGAACGGGTGATCGTTCCACTTTAACGGAAGGCGAATGTGTAGTCCGGGCTGAATACGATCCACTGTAAGTTTAATTGCTGCCACTGTTTTATTACATATAAAGTCATCACTGTAAGTCACGCATAGTAGTCGATTTTAAATGCAAATTCATCAGTAAACTTGGTGCATAAAGACACACTCATTGACCGAATAACCCGTTTGGAAAACATCGTACGCGTATAGAAAAATATACATAGTTCCTTTTCGAGTTCGAAAACCTAGGCATAATGATATGACAGTGTGTTTAAGATCATCATGGAGTAAAGAAATGAAAGTTCTTGTTACAGGGGCAACAAGCGGTATCGGGTTTGAACTAGTAAAACAGTTGCGAGCAGAACAACACGAAGTATTTGCTACGGGTAGAACAACAGAAAAGTTAATTGAACTTCAAGACATTACAGGATGCCACATTGGCGCTTACGATCTTTCTGATTCACAACATGTCATTGATATGTTTAATGATGCCACAAACACCTTGGGCGGATTAGATGTACTCGTCAACAACGCAGGCATGAACAGTGCTAAACGTGCAATTGATGAGATCTCAGTAGAAGAGATCGATTTACAGTACGCGATTAACTTGAAAGCACCGATGATACTTTGCAGAGAAGCGCTTTCACTCATGAAAACTCAGCAGTCCGGTTATATCATTAATGTCACCAGTACCGTTGCAAAACGAGCCAGTGAAACAATGTCGGTTTACACTTCAATGAAACAAGGCCTGTCAGGGTTCACTGGTGTACTGATGAAGGAAGCCCAACCACACGGCATAAAAGTCACCAACTTACTGCCTGGAGGAACAGATACGAACTTCAGAGAAGCAAGCCGTCCACAATACATGAAGCCGGAGAGCGTTGCTCGAACAGTTATTGGACTACTAAAATTACCAGACGATGTCATCGTGCATGAAATGGTATTTAGACCGCAAGTCGAACTTGAGTAATGATAGTGTAGCTACTCTTTATAGAAATGACAGACTAAGTATAAAAAAATGGAGGGCAATAACATGCCCTCCACATATATTCTAAGACTGCAACATTAACCATGTCTGTGATGATTATGATGGCTGTTATGATGTTTGTTATGATATCCATGATTCTTATGAACATGATGGTGTTTATTAGTTTTAACAGCGTGGTGTTTGTTGTGATGATGAAGTGATTTACAACCAGTCAAACTTGCCATCGTCACTAGTAGCGCTGCCATTAATAATTTCTTCATGATGTTTCCTATTAATAAAGTTAGTAAATTAGTTCGCGTGTTTAATCTTTCGTAGTTGTTTATTCAGATCACTTTTTTAGCCGAATGATAAGCACGCATTTAAGCCATTTATTCGTTCAACACATAGCCTGTATTGACGGTTAGAGAATCCATTTATGATTAGATTACTAATATTGCAGTTACATTTAGCCTGTTAAGTAAATGACATGGCGATATCAGACAAAATTCATTTAGCAATACTCGACTCATTAAGATTCGTCATCGCTAACCTCTGAGCTCCATTAAAGATTGCTTCCTTTCTTTTACCCAAGTGCAACCGGATAACTCTTCGGAACAGCAACAACGATACGCACTCACATCACGTTTTAGAAATTATTAAAATTAATCAACAGGAAAAATCAAAGATAAAAAATAAAAACCTTTAAAATCAACATCAAATGACAGCTATAGACTTAAATTTAAAATAGCACTCACCAGTCATTACATAGACTTGCGCTTTAAATTTACATTTTCAACACAGTCAAATTTCCAGTGATGTGCTAGGGTCTGTTCATGTTTTGAGATGATTTTTGCAGAGTAACGTCAACAGACTCTGAGAGTAACTGCGATACACTGTATTAGTGAACTCACAACGGAGAATATTTAGAAAAAATGGATGGTAAGTAAAAAATAAGAAATAGAACTATATTTCAGAAGATCAAATCAATCTCTTTCTTATCGAAAGATAATGTATGATTTAAATACCGTAATATTTTATACCAATCTGGATAGGTAAGTTGTCATTAAAAATAAGGTTAAAGTGATTAATTCTGGTAGAAGAAAGCAACAGAAACGTTGTTATCACCTCCTGATAATTCTATATTGACCAGGAGGTGATATATCTTGAATCGATAAGAAAAATATCAATTCATTACTTACTGGAACTTAGCTAAGCTCGCTGTGACAAATAGCCTCATTTTTTTGAGCCTTTTTACTGGCCCAGAATCCAGCCAGAATTGATCCTGAAATATTATGCCAAACCGAAAATATCGTGCCCGCGACGGCTGAAGCGGGTGAAAAAAACTTCATTGCTAACGCAGTAGCCAATCCCGAGTTTTGTAGTCCGACTTCAAAAGCGATAGTTCGACAAGTCGACTCATTAAAACCCAGGACTCTGCATGCGTAGTAACCCGCGATAAGCCCAAATCCATTGTGCAAGATCACCGCCAATGCAACTAACGGGCCAATAGTATTTAGATTGTCAGCATTTAAGGCGACAACCGTTGCAATAATTAGAACAATCGCAACCATCGAAATTAACGGCAGAACAGCATTGACCTTAGCAACAGCTTGGGGCATGAATGTATTGATAATCACACCAGCCGCCACAGGAAGTAATACGATTTTAATTAAGCTCATCAACATCCCTGAAACGGGCACATCAACACTTTGACCTATCAACCCTTCGACAAGAAGAGGTGTGAGTACGACACCTAATAATGTCGATATCGCGGTCATTGAAATAGAAAGCGCAACGTCACCCTTAGCCAAAAAGACCATAACATTAGATGATGTACCACCCGCTACGCTACCTACAAGCACCATCCCCACAGTAAGCTCGGTACTAAACCCTAATAAAAAACTGATAGTTAGGGCGGCAAGAGGCATAATCAAGAACTGCAAAAGTACGCCGACACCGACGGCTTTTTTATGCTTTAACACATTGAGAAAATCACTCGCAGACAAGCTAATTCCCATTGCTAGCATAATCACTGTCAGTAAAGGAATGATTTGAGATTTCAAATCAATAAAAAGGTGAGGTAAAAAGTACGCAGTTAAAGCGAAAATAACAGCCCAAACGGGAAACAGCTGAGTTAATCTCCCTATCATTTAGATAATCCTTATCTTGTCATTACATAAGTGCCCCGGACTATGCTGTTTGTGAGCGATAAACCGAATGGGACGTGGATATGAGAAGAGAATTTTTTCATATATCCCACTGACAAAAAAGACAGCAAGAGCAATACGGCTTGATATTTCACGCTAAACTCAGAGAGTCAATCATTGCACCATAATGGCGCCCTGTAGCAGTGCAAAGTGTGACAATCCCTGAAAACACCAGTGAATGATACTTATCACCAAATCACTTACACGACCTAAAGGCTGAAGCACCTGTCCTCGCCAAGCTATCTACTCGAAGTAAATGACCGTCCCCAATGCTCTGTTGACGTTTCGCGGTAAAATTTTGTTCGGATGGGACCGCCTAAGCAAAGGCGTTTTAGACAAGGTCCTGATTTGAATACATAGTAATTTGAATACATAGTAATTTGAATACATAGTAAAAAGCAGTAACACTCAGATAATCATGTTGCGCCAAAACGACGAAAGGCCGCTATAAAAGCGACCTTTCTATGTATGGTACCGGTGGGCGACTTGACTGGGCTTGCATCCAACTGGGCAGGCACTCCTGACGCCACGCTGGATTTGAATTCACAAACACCAGAAACAACAAAGCCCCGACTTTCGTCGAGGCTTTGTCATATAGATTATGGTACCGGTGGGCGGACTTGAACCGCCACGCCCGAAGGCAACGGATTTTGAATACAAAATCAGCAAGGCTGATCCGTGTATAAACAATCACTTAAAGTCATTTTCACACCAGAATCCATGGTAACTTATCGGCATGAAATGCACTGTTAGATAACGCAAGTAGAAACCCATCTAACCATCGCGTTTGCCCATAGTTCGCCAAGGAGCTCTCAACAGACTACGGTTCAAAAGCCGGTTTAATCAATCGATATAAATATAGCATTACGTCATAACGGATACAGACTTTAATTCCTACACATGTAAGAATAAATAGTAAGATTTAGTTAGCTATGAACCGCAATCTATATAAACTTAAATAATTCTAATTGGATCTATAAAAGTACATAGAACATTTTAAATCTAGTCGTATTTATACAAACCTTTATTACCTTCCAATTGAGTTAGAAAATTGATCTTTGAATATCATATCCATTCGTTACATCCAATTGACCAAAGTTAATATAACTTTTGATTAAAAGCATCGGATCACAGTAATGGCAGATAATTTCACCGTAATGGTCAATCGAACTCATATCACTAGCAAGTACTTTTCCTTGACCACGATTTCCGACCTTAGCTTTAAGTAAGTTTTGTTCTACTCCTGGAAATATAAAATGTAAAGTGACTGTAACATCGCAACCAGCAACTCCTTCCACGCACGCACTTTTAGCAGCAGTTTTATAAAAAAACTGCTTTACTAAATCTGACCATCCAGGTCCATCAGATGGAAATGAAGCTTTGTAGTATTTTGCATCGATAATTGCCCATCGAGTGTGTTCTTCATTTTTTATGACCGTATCTGTTCTTTGACCTTTTCTTGCAACCTCATGAAAGTAATCGTCTTGAAGGTAATATGGAACTGGTAATTCCTTATTTAAGTTAATTTTATTCGGTAAACATGCATCCAACATACCTTCCCAAACATGGTGAAACTTTCTTGTTCCCACTAATAGCAGCTCACCTTCTACCTCTGAACGACGCTCAATATAATTTTTCAACATTCCTATTAGCCGTATATCCCTCTCTGAGTAACTATTAGTTAATTCACGCTCAAGGTGAGAAAGTTGTACTTCATCATCACCTAAAGGTTCTGCAAAGTGACTTAGACGCTCGTTGAAAAGAGTGTCCTCTCCAAATAGTAGAGCCCCATATATTCGTTGAACTTCTCGGATTATATTGGCATGAATATTTGAAGTTTCGCATTCAGACACATAACTCATACTAGTAGTTTCAAGATCTAAATAAACACCGGACTTCCTTGAAGGAAAAGGAATATGTCGAGAGATAGTTTTGTTCCAATCAACTCTCCCTTGATTAGAGGTATACTGTTTCTTTTTTCGAACATATATACCGTTACTAAAGTAATCTTCAATAAGTTCTGAAGCTAGGGATAAAGAAACACTTCCAATCAACTCACCTTCATTACCCTCATTTACAGAAGATAATTTACCATTATAGTATTGAGTCAGACTATGAAGAAGAGAGCATGCTCCTTCTACACTTTTCCCTCGCTCACCGCTATTCTTAGGTAGAAAAACACTTATCATTCCGTTTTGTGATATAAAACCACAGTATCGGATACTCATATGATCAGGGGCGATTAAACCTCTTTGTTGCATCAACTTTCTAAGAGAAATAGGAAGTTCGGAAATAAGGCCCCCATCGTAATAATACTCAAATGTGGCCATATTAATCCTCTTTTCTCGTACCATTTCCTATAATTAGTTTATCGACCTCATCAGAGAATATACTAATGCTTTCTTCCATAAATAGAGAATGTAACTCACCAAAGGTTTTTACTTTTGGACTGAACAAGCGATTTCTATCTTGTTTTTTATGCCGAAGAACATCGTCCCACAAGTAAACGAATAGTTTGCCACATAAGGCGGAACGTGCGGAACTCCAATCCTCTCCCAAATCAACCTTGTTAAGGAAGAACGGACCAATTAAACGGTCCTCAGCAACGTTAAAGGACTTTAATTGGAAATTGATGACGTCATCTGCAAATTTTCGCCATGAAATATTATATACCCCATCATTAGTTAAAATTTCTAACTGTTTATCGGGTGAATTTATGAAATCTATAGGCAGATACTCAAAAGACCAACGACGCTTAAATGCAGTATCAAGAGGCATAACAGCTTGATCGCTACTGTTCATAGTAGCCAGTATCGATAGGTTTGATGGAATGGACAACTGATTTATTTCATCAAATTCATAATCTCTTAATTGTTGATTAATGTAACTAAGCATATCAGGATCGGCTGCATCTATTTGGTAACAACTATTCCCGGCGTCATCCCGATCCAATAACTGGAATAACTCACCAAATACAGCAGCTGCAGGGGCTCGATTAATCTCCTCAATAACTAAATAAACTTTTTCAGTCGGTTTTATTATTGCTTTGATAAGAGATTTTGTAAATGGTCCAGCTCTATACTGATAGGTTATATCTCTGCCTTCCATTTTTGGCTTTAGAGCACCTACAAAATCACTGTATTGAGTATCTGGATGAAAAACCGTTTTTATACAATGTGCACCAGCAGTTTCAGCTCCAATTTTATAGCTTTTACCTGTACCAGGCGCACCGTAATAAATCTTATTAATACCCTTATCAAGAGTTGTTCGTAAATAGACTCCTGGTTTTTTAGCATTACTTGATCCATTAACACAAAAAACACCTTGATATAGAGGTGTGCTAGTATTCAAAACCAAAGAGTAAATTATATCCCTTTCTCTTTGATGTCGAATAATAATCACCTCATGGCCAGTCTCCCAATCTTGACGTACTTGTGCAACACCATTTCCAAATGAGAGCTGTATATAAGGATACTCGCCTTGTTGATTTGTTACTATTTTTCTACGGTAATTAATATCACCTTCACCAAATACAAGCTCCCCTTTCTTAATATAAAGAGCGTCAACAAAAGCTCGAGTATGAGTGAAGTTTTCTGAGTTTTCTAGAATAGGGAAAAATTTTCTAATCTCACCATTACTATTATCTAAATTCAATTGAACATTAGAGCTACTGGAGTCCCCTGTATAACCCCGATTCACAGGAAATGCTAGAACTCCATAAACCTCATTTTCATCAATACCTAAGGCTTCACACTCATTTGAAAACGAGGATTTTACACGGGTAAACGCTTGAGATAATGTCATAGAAAACTCTCTAAATATTAATCACATTAAAGAGACTATAACTTAAAAAATCAACTAGTTAAATGATTTAAAAGTAGATGATGAATCACAGCTTTAGCTAATGGTACTGGCACAGCATTCCCAATCAGCTTATAGGCTGCACTGTAAGATATTTTTAGACGCTTTCGAGTTTCCTCAAAACGATCATCAAAACCCTGTAGTCTAAAGCCCTCCAAAGGTGTGATTCGGCGAATAGGCTCACTAGTTAGATCAACATCAGGTCTTACGAACGGATCTGAAGAGTTAATATAAGAATCACTAAAGTAGTTATCTTGATTGGCTCTGTGCCACTTAGCCATTGAAGCAGTAATTGGCCTTGCAAGAGCATTATCAATATTAACATCACCTTGCCATTTAGGATTTTTATAAAGAACTGTTTGTCGAGTTTTTTTCGGTATGTAATGTTTACTGTCTACATTGTTTTTTTCCAACAAATGCCAAGCTGTAGGGTACTTTGTCTTAGACAAATCTACTTTAGGTGGGACATTAAGTGCCTTTTTTCTATGATAATTCTTAACTCCAGCAAAAAAAATCCTTCTCCTTTTTTGTGGAACCCCATAGTCAGAGGCTACTAAATCCCAAAGGTAAACATGATACCCACAATCCTCTAGGGCACTCTTCATCTCTTCTAATACACTTCCCTTTTTTAAGGTTGCAATTTTCTGCACATTTTCTAAAACAAAAAACTCAGGCTCATATTCATCTAATAAATGAAGAATATTGTAAAATAATTTACCTCTTTCATCCTCTAGACCTTTTCGATAGCCTACGTTAGAAAAAGACTGACAAGGAAAGCCACCTAATAGCAAATCAAATTTATTTAATTTAAAACCTAAAGGATTTATTACTGTTTTGATATCTTCAACATTATTGACAAATTCAATATCCTTTAAATCTCCATCAAAATAATGCTCAGAATAAAATTTTGATGCACTTTTTTCAATTTCACAAAACCCGGAATGTTCAAATTTGGCAGGTAAGTCATTAATCGCATCTACTGCGGATTTAAAACCACCAATTCCAGAAAAAAAGTCAAAGTACTTAATTTTTTTCATTGTTATTCTCAAATATGTTCTCTAACACCATAAAGCTAGCTAACCCCAAAGCTCTTGAGACTAATGGACTAACTGCATTGCCGATTTGGCGATACCATTCATTAGGCGTGCCTAAAAACAGATAATCATCACTAAAACCTTGAACACGCGCAGCTTCTCTTGGAGTCAACCCCCTTGCACTGTTTGGGTGTATATACATATGGCAATCATAGTACATGTGTGCAGTAATCGTTTTACATGGCTTGTTGAATGGTAATTTGTAAAATTTATCTTTGAAAATATTGTCTCTATTTTTATATGGATTTATATGTTCTATTTTGGGACTATCTGATTTATCACCTTCAGATAAAAGGCTATATATTTCAATATCTCTATCATTGTTATATTTTGATTTATGGTTGAAAACCATTCCAGAATCAGGAGAAAAATTTATTATATTTTTATATTCTGTAGGTTTCCCACTATCTTTCATAAAGGTGCCACCCCACTCATCTATTTCGGAATAGGTAGCATTTCTTTTAGTTTTAGCTTTTATATCAGGCAAATCAAAAATAGCATCCCATAAAGTAAATCTTTTACTAACTTTACTAGATTCTACACTAGTTCTAAATATGTCAAATAATTTATGTGATTTTAAATAAATACTCTTTTGCCCGAAAATGAAAAGCCTTTTCCTTGTTTGAGCTGCACCAAACTCAATAGAATCTAGTATCATAACATCGATTGAGTAACCGATTTCATAAAAATCAGATGATATTTCATCTAAGTGATTTGCAATTCCTACAACGTTTTCCATTATAAATATTTCAGGTTGTACAGAGTTTACTTTTTTAACGAAGTATTTATAAAGAATGTTTCGACTATCATTTTCTTTTTTCTGCTTATTAGCATTACTAAAGCCTTGACATGGGGGACCGCCAATAATCAGAGGAGCATACTCAAACCCATTAGCATCATCATGCTTTGTAATATCATCATTAATAATATCTCTTACGCTTAAGTGAGGTCTATTAAAATGATATGTTTTTATTGCTGAGAGATCTTTTTCAACGGCCTTTACAACAGAAAAACCATTGCTCTCAAATCCGATAGACATACCACCCGCTCCACAAAACAAATCATAAAATCCATATTTAGAATTCGTTATTGGCGCTTTTTTCTTGTTAAAAAAATCCTTTACAGCCTCTAAATCCATAAGTAATTTATTTGACTTATTTAGATATTTAATTTTCGAAAGTAATTCATCAATGTAACCAGCTAACAAATTTTCCGTTGCAACATTACTGGTTCTTTGATGTACTTGCTCGTATTTTTGATACATAACCAAACTTCTAGGTAAATTTTAGAGTATTTTACCATGCTATGTTCTACATGGTAACAACTCAAATGCGTGCTCTTTTATAAGTAAACAAATAGAGCCTGACTCAGAAATGCATGCTGTTGAATAGCTAACCGCCCACCTTCCGAATACTACAATACTTCCTCTACACAGATGCTTGCTTTTATCCGGTTCATAAGCGTACTTTACACCAGCAGCTTGGCGCATACATAGATAAGTAGACCAGCATTACGATCATATAATCAAACAGTAACAAAGACCCGATCCCACTAAAGGATCAGGCTCTCTATACCGCACATACAGTCAGACCAAATCGTTCACCACTTACTATCAGGGTAATACCATATTAAATCGGACCTCCTAGCGGAGTTATTTATATGTTTAGTTACACTCGATGAAAAACAGCACCGTTTTGAGAGTTCCCATGCCCGGCATGGGTTTCTACTTTCATCAATTGCCTCACTCTCCATACCACACATCAAAATCTCAAAATTCACCGTTCTGCCCATCCCACTTTCTACACAACCGTACTGCTCATACACCAAACCAAGACAAAGCCACATTCATCAGTGGATGAGCTCTGTGGTATAAAGAGGGACGCATCACCCACCAACAATGCACTTGGTTTTAAGAGAACAACGATGAACAATGAAAACAAACCTAACCATGTTGAAGCCATAGATAAAGAACTCGACGAATACTTCCAAGCAGAAACCACCGACCAAACCACAGAATCAACCAGCATTGAACTCGACACTTTTCTAGCGCAAGAGCAAACCGATGAATATTCAAGTAAAGCTGTCGATGATGAGCTCGATATCTACTTCGAGAATGAAAAACAATCACCGTGGCAGGCACTTAAAGGTGATGATGAAGCGGTTCACATTGGTATAGACAGTGAGTACGTCTACAACGCCGAGGAAAATCGAAACGACATTCTGTCCTATCAGTATTATCTAATCGCAGGTGAGCATTATATGAGTGATGTCGTGCTTACCCCCGTTGCTGATGTTATCAAGAAGTCCAGAGCCGCTAACAAAAGCCGTGAAGATGAACTCAAGGCGATTAATCGAATCAAGAAACCTCGTAAGAAATTTGAACAGTTCTTGGTTGAAGTACTCCAAACTGCAATGGGGCGCGGATTCATCACAGGATGGCCAAAGAAAATCTACATCTATGCCCACTACCTTAGAGCTGACATGGTGTCATTCGAAGCGTTCTGGGATACCAGTCAGAAAGCGAAACTGGAAGTCGTCAGAAGCACATTAACCTCCACGCGTGGCGCATACGGCATCGACCTCGACGCAGTGGGTAGAACCAAGCAAGCTTCAGAACCCGTCCACTTTACAGACAAGAATGGAAAGAAACGTGAGAGTCGCGTACGCTTTGTAGATACTTTACTTCTAAGTCCAGGACAAAGTGGACTTGATAGTGCGGGAGAACTCATCGGCATACCAAAAGAAGTGATCCCAGCTCCATATCGCAAAGACCGAATGGATGAACTACTAGTAGAAAATGAGCCACTCTTCCTTAGTTACGCATTGAGAGACGCCGAAATCACCGTTAAGTACGGATTGGAAATGCAACGCTTCGCCCTTAACGACATCAAAGAATCATTAAAGGGTAAAATTCCAGAAGAACGGTTAGATAAACTTCAGTTTAAGCACCTACCATCAACACTGGGTAACTTCTCAGTATCACTCTTCAAAGCACTCACGGGTGATAAAGACGCATTAAACCAAGCACTCGGCATGGAAACCAAAACGATTCAATACTGGAATCAAACTCAAGGTCGTGTGATGCAGAAGAAAGAAACTGTCATCACTGCTGGTCGTCGTATCTTCGAACAATTGGCAATAGACTGCTTCCATGGAGGTAGAAACGAATGTTACGTGTTTGGTGGTGCAAACTTAGGCGATTACAACGATTTCGATCTTGCTACAGCGTATGTCAATGCCTTAATGGATATTAAACCTGTTTCATTCGAGAAAAGCTTCACCTCAACAGACATCAATGACTACCTTGGTCATAAAATGGGGTTTGCTTACGTTAAGTTTAAATTCCCAGAGCATACAAAGTTTCCATCTCTGCCAGTAAGAACGGACTTATACGGTCTGTACTACCCATTAGAGGGCTACTCTTACTGCACCGCACCTGAAATAGAAGTCGCATATAACATGGGATGTGATATTGAAATTCAGTTCGGAGTGATCGTTCCATGGATTGAAGATAAAGAGCCACTTTTCAAAGGCTTTACGGAACTCATCAGAGAACAAAGACAAAAATACACGGATGAAGGCGATAAATTCAGAGAGAAGCTCTGGAAGGAGATTGGCAATACGTTATACGGTAAACTAGGGCAAGGGCTGAAGGGAAAGCGGGGCTTCAACTCATCAGATGGATTAAGTAAAAACATACCTCATTCTCCTATCACCAATCCATATTTTGCTGCCAGCGCTACAGGGTTCGTTAGAGCGGTTCTCTCAGAGCAATTAGCAGGGTTATCGACACAGGATGATAAAGGTAATCACGACGACGTTACCGTTGTAAGTGCCACAACAGATGGGTATCTCGTAGACTGTACTGAAGAACAACTCCACGTTTCAGGAACCATTAGCCAACGGTTCTGTAAGATCTGCGAGCAAACGGGTGACGGTAAGATGATTAAGCATAAGCACCATGCTAAACAAATCATCGCAATGAAAACCCGTGGACAAATTACTGGTGAATATGGCGATACCGAACCTGTCATAGCAAAAGCAGGCGTTAAGCCACCGGAATCAGCCTTATCATCGGCAAAGGATGAAAATGCTTATATGGTCGAACTGTTCTTAGACCGTTACCCCGGACAGAAGATCCCAAACAACTCATTGATTTCACCTCGTGACATGTACCTTAAAGACATGGACTTGATAGAAATTCAACGGGAAAAGACGCTCAACTTGGAGTTCGACTTTAAGCGTAAACCCGTTAATCCTCGCATGACTAAAATACGCCACCCTAAAGGTCACATCGTCGAGCATATCTACTTCGATACCGTACCGTGGAAGAACGAGCAAGAGGGACAACAGACCCGCGCATTGTTTGATGGATGGCGACGCGATAACTGTCTTAAAACAATGGAAGATTGGGAGAACTGGATCGACTACAGCAAAACTAAACCACTATTGAAGGGGTCACACATTAAGTATGAAGAAGACGGTTCACACGGTGTCCTGCTAAAACTCGCGTTACGTGCCCTATCTAAAGAGAGCTACGGACTCACCAAAACCATTAGCGGTAAGAAACTTACTATCAAACAGCTCACTGAACTGTTTAACAATGCAGGGTTTGAAATCGCCCCTAATGCTATCAGTAACTCTAGACAAGCAACTTTCCGTCCTAGCGTACTCGCTGCAACCCCAAGACTAATCCCACTATTACGTTGGTTAATTGCAACGTTCCCTGACATGGAGATAGAACACTTTTTCCATAAAGACGAACTGGATGAAGTAAAAATGATGCTGAAGAACTCGTGATAGTGAGTAACGATAGCGAAAAACGTGAAGGGAACTGCTCACATAAAAACATGTAACCAATTGATTTTATAGAATTATATCGATATAAATGGATGTTACATCTTGATAGGAGATTAGGTTAACGATTTCGTGATGGGATTACTGCCGTAATCTGAGGGGAATTGCGTAACCTAATTACACTATCAAGATACAACATCCATCTTTTCTCATAACATGATGATTTAAATATCATTATTCGTTCCTAACCGAGTTAACCATCCTGATCTCTTGCCTTTATCCAATCTTAAAAAGGGGGTCAGTGCTTCAACTTTTTCTAAACCCACATTTTGTGATACACATCACAAAATAAAAGGTAAGAATATTGTTCCAATTTGCTCTTGAAAAATCCGATACATGCCTAGCAGGCTCTTAAACCAATTCTCCCGAGTGGATTAATATCCCTTTTTAGTAACAAGCAATTCGGTAATACCCTCGTTACACGCCTTTTAAACAACGATACGCCCCCTTGTAATCCGCTTTTCATTTTTTCACTACAAAACTCTCAAATCCATAATTAAGTGGTTGTTTTAAAAGAAATTTAACTATTGACCAAAAACTTAAAAGGGGCTTAAATGGAGCTCTTTTTTAAATATGGAGACAAGAAAAATGACTGAAGCAAACAAAGTATTAGAACTTACTAATAGCCGTCTAAAAGAGTTAGCCGATACAGTAATAAACGAGTTGTCGAACGCTGGTGCTGGTCGTGTTGTTGATAAGGAACAGTGTGAGCAAGCTCAGTACGATATTGGTGCTGCAATGCATGAAGCTAGACAGATCTTCCAAGGGAACAAGAATAAGTTCGGTAAATGGCGTGATGTAAATATTATCGGCAACGGTAAACGTACGGTAGATAAGCGCACGCTTACACGTTGGACTAGCTTATGTGAATTCGGAACGCTAGATGAATGTCGTAAAGTAGGATTCACCAAAGTTTACAAGTTATCGAGTAAGCGCTATGCCCCTTTGCGTGAGCAAATTAAGCAACACCTAGAACAACACCCCGATGTTGATTCTGACGCTATCAATGCAATGCTGAAGGATTTTGACTCTCAGTTAAAGTCAGAGAAGAAACAGACCACCCCCGTTGTGAATGATGACTTGGTTAACAAAGTTTCGGATCTGGAAGCTCGCCTCAAAGAGCTAGAGCAGGAAAATGCCAACCTACGTCAACAGTTAGAAGGTCACCCCACTCTTGAAGCTGCGTAACTTGTTGCCGAAACGACATTATGACGTTTCGGTTTTGCTATCGACTATTAAGGAGCATCCATGGCAACCGAAGTAAAAAAGAACACGGTGGCTCTATTCAGTGACAAGCAACAACTGTCAACGACCATCCTGGCATCAATAAACAAGATCAAAAACCACGTAAGTGTCAGAGCAGCGAGTGGTAAACAGCTAGCTCATTTGACTCTTAAAGATGAAAAGAGTGAGCAAAAGTTCGATGCGCTATTTGCTGACCTTGAGAAGCTTTGTATCCGAGACGCGAATTACTGGATAACCCTCCCAACAGGTAGTTGGGTGCGTAAAAATGCCATTCTAGGATATGAATGTCACCTTAGTGAAAAATATCAAGGACTTATCCTGAGAACTCAAGGTAACCGGATTCTTTCATTTATTCCCTGTGATGATCTAGATACACAGTTAATGATTAAACAGGAAATTCTGAAGGCTACAGCAGCCTCATCACCGTCCCGTCGTTACAAACCGACTTGGGATTTTTATCAAACCGCAGTTTAACTGCATCTTTTACTTAACTATTGGAGTATCCATCATGAACATGTCTATCTACGATTTAATCGTTAATGCTTTCACCGCCGAAGCAAATCGCAATAACCAGAACCGTCAAGCTCGCCTTCGTGAGGTTCGTCAAGTTGGTCAGAATATCGAGTCGAAAGGCGGGAAAATTCTGCACTGGGATCAAATCCTTGAGGAGCTTGAAACCGCGCTTGTGCATCCCTATGACCCTAAACGTGATTCTTTCGGTTACAAGGAGACAGCGAAGCGCTTGAAGCAGGTCATTAGCGAAGTCACTGGTCACTAACGTGTTACACCTTACTCTCACTACTTAATAGTTTTTAATAGTACGTTTTTATCAAATAAATTACCCAGACCTTAGCGATTATTTCATGCAAGAATTTCCATATCCTATCTGAAAGGTGTTTGTTGACGGATGTTAGCAAGCATCTTTCAACCTTCTGCTTTCCATTCTTGAAACGACATAATGTCGTTACGAAACTACCAATAAAAAAGAAGCAGGTTCCCCTACTTCTTCCTTTGCTAGGTAACGTCTTTCTCCTCCATGACCCCACCAATCACTGCTCCTGCCAAAAATCCAACCGCACCAAATGCGACCATCCCTCTAGCCCCGGCGATGCGCTGTCCTAGAACGCTGCCATAATGAGCACCTCGAATCCCCGTCGATAGACTCGGCTTAAACCAGCGCTGTTGAGGGTTAGAGTGAAAATGTGTTTTCGCCATAATGTTTTTCCTTTCTCTAGATACATATATGAAAAAGGGCGATAACTTTCGATATCGCCCTTGTTGATAAGCCTAATTTAGTGATGGGACTTAATCATCGTCATCATCAGCCATGAAGTCGCCGCCAAGCCAACCATCGTCGCCCGGCTCCATGTCGAAGTCCTGACTGAAGCCAGAATCTTCTGTACCATCATCATAGTCACCTTGGTCTTCTGTCCAACCGCCCATAACGAATACTCCTTCTTAACTGTAATCCATTGCGCCACACGTATCACATGATCCGCCCTTGCTGACCCAACCGGGGCAACCTAAAAAACGACATGAATAACCTGATGTCATAAGTGGCTTAATGAATGTCACTTGCATTACTTGTTTCCTTTAATTGACGTTGTAGTAAATCTACGTTGTGTAGTATCCCACTGCGCTCGGACAGGATATGTCCAAGACCGCAGAATGAGTGTAAAAATAGTCATCACCATTGCCCTGCCTTATCCGATGAAAGCTATGCCAAATCTAAGTGCGTGACGGTTAGAAACATTTAAAAATGTTTTGCCCTCAACCTGTCCAAGGGAAACCGTACGCTAGTAGCATGAGCGATAAGAGTGAAAAGCTAGCTTTAAGGCTAGGTGACATATTGACGAGATTGTTTATGGGAGAAATGCTCTCCCCTGAGCAGTTGGTAGCGGACTATCAGGTAAGCGAGAAAACCCTGAGACGCGATTTCAATGAAAGGCTAGTCAACGCTCCAATTATCCGCACCAATGAGGGTTATCGGTTAGATCCAGTAACTCGAAATAATGGTAATGCGAATACCCACAAGGTACTGCACGATACGGGTTTGTCTGCGCTACTACCGAATCACTACAAGTTCAACGGTCACACTCCCGTTCTGTTTAAGAATCCACGCTCAGAGCCCATCGAGAAGTTCGATACGCTGTTTAGACAGTTGACCGAAGTTATCACCACTCACTCTGTTATTGACCTTATCTACAATGGCAAAACGTTTGAATCTGTCTATCCCTATCGCTTGGTTAACGATTACGGTCTCTGGTATTTATCGGCGACCTACTGTGACCAGCTACATTCGTACCGACTGCCGAATATTTCACGGATTCACCGCCGGGAAGATAAATACAAACCGAGTCAAAAAGTCCACGAGGAGATATATAAACAAGGAATGGAGTGGCTAACTCCGGATGATGCTGAAGTGCTTGTACAGGTTGATAGGGAAGCAGCTCCGCACTTTCTTGAAAGTATGATTCTTCCCCACCAGCAGCTATTGAAAGAACTGAGCGACGGTAGTTTGTTGGTTAGCAGTCGAGTATCAAGATTGAGCGATATCTTGCCCTTGTTGAAGTCTTGGATACTTCAAGTCGAGGTTCTCTCCCCTGTCAGTCTCAAGCTTGAACTTATACGCGACCTTCACGCTACATTGGATCGTTACAAGTAGTTGCTACGTTAATAAATGACGCCCTAGCGTTCCCTCTAGAAGCACAGCTCCAAACAACAAAGAACCCCGACATAATGTCGTTTCACTACGCCGAGACCGACCGTCCTAACTATCAACTTGCCACTATGTACCAATTTTGAACTTACCTATGCCGGATAAGGGAAAGAGGTGATTTGACGAAACCTCAAACCGATACCGCGCAAGGGAAAACTCAAAATGATGCCGTTTTTGGTCGGATTGAGACTAACTAATAAATAACTCCGCTAGGAGGTTGCTATTAAAGGGGTATTACCATGATGTCTGATGCACGAACTCTGCTCCAAATCACTCAGTCCAGTCCGTATATCTATCTAGTTGATATCGCTAACTTGTTAAGCTTCACCGCCGTTGGCTATCTACTGGGTATGATGACTGGATAAACAGAGCCATGAATTGAACTTGTCACTATAGATCACGGTGACAAGTTCCTTTTTATCACACCTAGTGAGTTCTAGTTGCTCTCTAAAAATAGGCGAAAAGTTAGATTAGAAGTTCATTTGTGACCATCAACTCACGAATATCGTTATAAATCTATCAGTTAGTCTAGTGTTTTATAAATGAAACATGTTTAATCCGCGTATCGAAACTAAAACAAAACAGGTACAAGAACATGTCTATTTCATTCAACAAAGAAGATTGGTTACATAACGGTTGCACGAGTGAAAAGCTAGCTAAATGCAACGCAGCAGCACATGCTCATGAGGCAATTATGGGAATGTGTACGATGGTGGTCGATGCAGATCACTATACGATTGAAGCGGGTTCCGAGTTCCTATCGAGCGTTGATGGTCAAGAAGTTCTGCACTTGGAATTCAAAGCATATAGTGATGATGAAAACTCTCGCTCTATCGCTCTGATTTACGAGAAAGAAGATCTTGTAATGTACTGCTCTGAGTTTTCATTTCCTGGGGAGGAAGAAGTGTACTTTGAGCCTGTTCAGCCAATGACAACTAAAGCTTTCTTCCAGTACTTAAACACTCTGCCAAACATCAAAAAATTCGCTGTACCATCTAGTCTTGATGCAAAACAGCAGCAAGCACTTCAGCTTTTAAAAGAGTTAGCAGAATAAGCTATATATGGCTCCCATTGCTTCGACATAGCAATGGGAGCTTTTAATAACAAAACACCAGTGTAAACCAGACAAACTCGTTAAAATTAAGACTCCCTTCTTTGGTGTTTCCACCGTCCATTGCAATCCAGCAACTTCATCCCCTCTGAATTCCGAAGGCAACGGATTGGGTAAACGTTGCTAAAACTTGCCCCAATGAAAAAGGCTTCCCATCACACCATGATTAACATGGAGCAATGGGAAGCCTTAGTTTCACTAGGAAGTGAGTCGACTATTTTATGGTACATACATGGTGCTTTCTACTTGGTTTGTTGCCGATGGACTAATCCACAGTGACTTTTATCTCATCGAACACGCCCATTTCGACGTAGCTGAGAAAGTTGGATTCCCACATCGAGTAGAACTCCATTACCTCACTACTTGTTATCGGCAGCTCCGGAACATAGGAAAAACTAGCTGTTCCAGATGAGAAGTTAAAATCCACCTCTTTAATCAATTCAGGATAAGGACCACCGCAATACGCAAAGTCAGTGATGTAATCAAAGATCCACTGGTCGTAGAGGCGAACAAGCCTAATTTCAACTGGGTGCCAACCGCCGTTTTCCGAACTGTAGGATGAATCTCGGAAGTTGATCACAACCGATTGGATCATGGGTGTCCATTTGCCTGATTCGCTGATCACTCGGTTTAAAGTATCTTGAAGATCGACACTGACAGGCAGCAGTAATCGCTCAACGTCAAAAGTTAAGTTCATAATAAAATCTCGTTTAGTTTGTTAGGAAAGCACTCTTGTTAAGTACTCGGTATGAAAGCCAGTGTTGGCTTAGTGAGTACGGATTGATGTGGATTTGGGGTTATTCAGCTTTGGCTTCAGAATCCACTAGAGACAGCAACTCATCACGACGTTGCTCGTAGTCTGGCGCAAGAACGTGAAGAAACACTGATTTCTCCGACTGGATGATAAGACCAAGCCCCCTGCAACAAGCAGCCATAAAACCAGCGTTATTCGCTGACTGTCCGGAAAAGACACACTTCATCACAGAGCTCTTGAACGGCTTATCACCCTGCACATCTAGTACAGCGGTGATATCTTTAAGCGGGATCCATTCCTTGCTGTGCAGACCTCCACCTTCATTACCCGACATGCGGATATAGAGCTCGGCTTCCGCATCATTTAAGTCGATTTGATAGAACACGTGGTTCTCCGTTTTCGGACTTAACTTTTTCGCTTTGCCCTCGCGCACGATATGAGTGAAATGGTCTACTGGTTGATCGTCAGTGACCGTGACTTGTTCATTGTCTTCTACAACTTCTGGTAGAACGGCTGCTTGTTTGCTGCTTGGTTTACGTGCCATGAGACACCTCCTTTAAGATGGAATAATTTAGGTTTAGTTTGGTTTTAAGATTCAGCTTGATCAGCTAACTTGGCGACAGGGAACGTTGGACTGTTCATTGGAGCGCAGCAGTAAACACCACCACCTTCCATGGTCACTATGGCGACTGCTAGAAGCCAAGGACAGTCATCGTCGTTTAGTAAAAGAACCCATTCTGGGTAGTTAGTGACAAAGCGTAGGAAGTGCTGTTCTTCCTCAGATTCTTCACTCAAGGTTTCGTCGGTATCGGACTCCTCAATCAAGTACAAGGTCGTACCAACTTCATCCCAAAACGTTTTTGTGATTTCTTCATCACCGAATGGCTCTATCAGGTGCTCTAGCAGTTTTGCTTTCACACCATCCGGCATTGACAGTGATTGAATGTCTTCAAACCTGTTTACTGTTTTCATTTCTAATCTCCGTTTAATAATGAAAAAGCCCCTGTTTAGCTCATCGCTAAACAGGGGCTTTTCTAATGTCATTTCTAAATTAATTGGTTAAACATAACTTCTTCATTCCCAACGTATCTCTGGCTTCGCAGTCACCATATCCGATAAACGAGAGCCAATCTCCCTACGACGCCCTACAGTCAATTTTGAGTAGCGCCTTGTTGATGACAGGTCAGCGTGATTCAGCTGTTTGGCTATGTCGTGTAACGAGACTCCTTGGCTAGCTAACAAACTTCCAACCGTATGACGAGCAGAATGCAGGGTTAGATTCGCTTTATCACCGGGTATGTCAGGCAGTCCCATCTTGGCTTTGATAGCCTTGAAAGCATGCCTAGGTTGCCCTACTGGTTTACCCTTTTTGCGTCCAGGAAAGAGATACGGATTATTCGCCACATGAGGCACCGACCTCAAAATATCAAGCATGTAATCACTTAGGAATAAAACGTGACTACTACCGTTTTTCGTATGTGGAATAGTGAGTGTTTTCTCCTCCCAATTCACATCGGATTTCAAGCGCAAACGCAGTTCCTTATCCCTCGCGCCAGTCAAAAACAGCAAAGCTAGGTACGCGCCAATACTCTTATCCTCATGGTTCAGAGCGTGACCTATGAACTCCTTTAGCTGTGATTCGGACAAGTAACCAGTGCGCACGTTATCTTCTTTCAACAAGCTCACCTTGTCAGCAATAAGTGGCGCGTCCATCAACTTGTATGCTTGACGATTGATCGTTTTCAATAGAGCCAAAACGCGATTAATCGAAGCAGAAGCATACGGTTTACCCTTAATCGTAACGGCGTTTTGCATCTCCATTTGGACTTTGATGATATCGGCGGCGGTTAGGTCGTGAATCGAGATATGGTGTATCGACTTTGCTAAACGAAACCGAGCGACATCATCCTTCCAACTGCGTTTCTGTTTAGCCAGTGGCAGGTACACTTCATCAAAGAACCGTTCTAGAGTCATCGTCTTCTCGGTAGCCTGATTGTCACGCTCAACCTTGGGATCAACACCTTCTATAATTTGCTGGCGATACTCTTTGGCTGTTTTGCGCAATGTGGAAAGATCGGTTTCAGGGTGCTTACCAAGACCAATGCTTGCCTTCTTACCTGTTACCGGACTGGTATAACGCAGCAGGAATCGTTTTCCGCCAGACTTACCCACTAAGCAGCGAACGCCAGTAGGTAAGCCACTATCTTTCATAGCAGATAAATTGACTTCGTAATCGGTGGATTTAGCGTTAGCCGGATTGGGTTTAAGGTTGTTGAGGAAAGTGGTGGTGAGCCGTTGTGATTTACTCATTCAAACCTCCATTAACTAGATATTCAATTAGTTAATATATGTTTGAATGGATTATTGTTACGGCTTTACGCTAATCATCATGGGTGGGACTCCACCAGAGAATCACCACACGGTGTAAATCTGGATAGTCTCAAGCAGTAATGACGCATCACTACTACCATAATCCAGGTTTGAAATTTTCTCAGATTGGGGCGTTTATTGTCCTCGAAAAGGTAGCATCAGGATTTCTACCAACTTCATGACATAAACTGTCACGTTCAAGCTGAAGTCAACGAGCATATTTTTTAGTTCGGGTATAGAAAACACAAAAAGTGCGAACCATGCTAAAGAGAAGGTTAGAGAAAGCAGTGTCATGTTATAGCTAACCGAAGGCTTATATTTTAAAGCTCTAGATTCTATAAGACGGTGCAACCACCCTTTGTCCGAGCTAGGGTTTATACTCTCAGCAACATCGTTATCAGTGATTTCTCTAGTTGTATTAAAAAACTTCAGGTCTTTATCCAGCTTTCTTTCAACTTGTTTTAAACGATGCTCCCATCTAGCTTGCCAGTATTTGCTACCTAAGTTGACTCTGTACCACAAGTGGGAAACGAACAGCCCTAGCAAAGCTAGTAACGTCGCATACAGGCTTTCCTTATCACTAATCCCTCTAAAATATCCAATGATCAAAGCTGAATTGAGCAACAAAAAGTAATTCGAGCGTTGCCAGAATAGACCAATCTCTAAATTTCTAGTTTCTAACGCTATTTTGTATGCTTCAAACTGATCTATTTTTGATGTTTTTCGCCTAAACACAGCTCATTTACCAACTTTGACTTAACCATCTGATACATATGGTAATAAATGGGTGGTTATTTATCCATCGAAAACAGTCTTTCACTCAAGCCAAAACCGCATAGCACCGTAAAGTGACCATGGTCGTACCATGGTTCTGGTAACTCGAAGCCCTTGACGATACTGGCTTGCGCGACGGCTGCTTTTAGCATTTGTTGGATTTACTGGGATTCCCTTGCGCACAGAATCGTCATGCGATGAACCATATATGGACCATGGGAGAAATTTTAAGACGGATAAAGGGAGTAAAATGGAGCGAGAAAAGCGTTGATAACAAGAAAGGAAAACTGAGGTAAGCGCCTGAAAAGTCGAACATTTTCAAACACCTAAAACGACGAAAGGCCGCTATAAAAGCGACCTTTCTATGTATGGTACCGGTGGGCGGACTTGAACCGCCACTCCCGAAGGAAACGGATTTTGAATCCGTCGTGTATACCAATTTCACCACACCGGCATCTTTAGGCTATTGCCTTTTGATGATTGGCATTATACGGAAGCTTTTGACCTGCGCAAGCAGAAAAACCTTAAATAACTATCGTTTGCTGATAATTTCGCCACAAAATGTGATATTTAGGTATTATCCGTTTTAACCTAGGGACCCGTCGACTCCGAAATAGCCATCAGCTTAAAAACGCAGAGCCATAATTGCGGCTAAGATCCTTACCAATACGTAAAAGTTAAGTAAACTTCATCTATGCTTTAACCATTCGACTGTACGCTTTCAGCAAGCCTAGCCAGGTGCTAAGGCGAACTGAAGACATACCTCACAATAGAAGCAACACAGTAAACGCTTTCCAATGTTGACTCGGAAACCGTACAGATAGGAGTACAACAATGACAGGTTCCAAGTGGCAATGGTTATTAACGCGAATAGCACGAAAACTATGGGTTCGCACCTCACTTTTCGCCTTACTTGCTGTCGTTACCGCGTTAATCTCTGTCGTTCTAAACAAGTTTATTATTTTACCTCCCACCATTAACGTCAGCTATGAACTCCTGAACAACATTTTAAATATTCTTGCAACATCAATGCTGGCCGTCACCACTTTTTCTTTGAACATCATGGTATCAGCGTACAGTGCAGCCAGCGCAGGCGTTACCCCCAGAGCGACGCAATTATTAATGGAAGACAGCACAACCCAAAACGCACTGGCGACTTTCCTCGGCTCGTTTTTGTTTAGCTTAGTCGGCATTATCGCTCTGGGCATTGACGCTTATCACGATCAAGCTCGTATCTATCTATTCGTTGTCACTATCGTTGTGGTCGTGATGATCATAATGACTCTACTGCGCTGGATTCAGCACCTATCTGTACTTGGAAGAGTGTGTGAAACGACAGCAAAAGTCGAACAAGCATTGCAGAATGCTATCCAAAAGCGAGGCAATGAACCTTGGCTTGGCGCTCGCCCTTGGAGTAACCCGAAACACAAACCCAAGGACAGTAAGCCTATATACAGCAGAGAGATTGGTTACTTACAACATATCGACATGCAACACCTTGATAGCTGTGCTGAATCAAGCCAGTGCACAATATACATTGAGCGGCAACCAGGCAGTTTTGTGTACCATAACCAACCCTTAGCCTGGATTTGTGGTGAGTTGAACGATGAAAGTGACATAACCGTTGCTTTCACTATTCGCGCCGAACGCACATACGATCAAGACCCTCGCTTTGGCTTCGTGGTACTGGCAGAGATAGCCTCAAGAGCACTTTCTCCAGCCGTCAATGATAGTGGAACAGCGATTGATGTGATTGGACGTTCTATACGAGCACTCTCTTTATGGGGTGAACTCACTAATCAAAGACCAATAAAAACTCGATTTCCAAGGTTATTTGTTCCCTCATTAAGCTGCTACGATTTGTTTGATGATGTGTTTCTACCGATAGCTCACGATGGTGCGGCACACCTATCCGTTCAAATTCGCTTGCAAAAAGCGTTGTTGGCATTGTCTACCATGCATCCGACATTATTTGCTACCCCGGCAACTAAACTCTCTGAGAAGGCATTGCAACTAGCATTAACACAACACTTTACTGAAGAAGAAAAACACCAACTCTCACAGCTATCTAATCAAGTTACCGCTCAAAAAGCACGCTATTGAAAAAGCTAAAATCAGCGAAACTCTTTTGAGCTTGGTTTCTTGTATACTCTTACCGTCAACCGATTAGGCTGCTAGCCATAGCTGTTAGCGGAGAAATCATTTAGATTTCATCATAATTAGGCACTCTGTGCGTTGCGTCTCTTTTCACATTTAAAGGGAATCTATATTCTGAGCAACAATTTTAAAGGTAAGTACAGGTATTATGGCGACTTCTACAACTCTTCCACCCGCAGGTTTATTTCGTCGATTAGCGGCTTTGGTCTATGACACATTGATTATTCTGGCTATAGAAATGATGGCCGCAGGGATCGTGATAGCGATTGTGTTTGCCTTAAACGCGGCTGGCGTATTGAGCTACGGTGAATATGTGGATGCAGCGGACATGCTAAGTAAACATCCGGTCATGAGCCCACTCTTCACACTGTATTTAGCCGTAGTATGGATATATTTCTTTGTCTTTTTCTGGACACGGGCGGGTCAAACTTTGGGGATGCGTGCTTGGAAACTTCAGGTTCGTGATGCAAAAAATGGCGCCCCCATAACCGTAACACAAGCGTTAATTCGTTTAGCAACGTCTGGATTTGGCTTGGCAAACCTAACCGTGCCGATTGATCCGAAGAAGCGAGGCTTTCACGACATGTGGGCCAAAACGGAAGTCATCGTTTTACCCAAGGCGAGATGACGACATTTAGAGTCTAATATAAAAAAGAGGAAGGCTCCGAGCCTTCCTCTTGCTTTATCAACTGACATTCGTTAGAAAACACTTGTCTACGTATTTTTCACGCTAGAGCTTTCTTCTCAATAATCCGACCGCTATCGCTAAAAAGACCAAACTTGGCGCTAAAGCACCGAAGACTGGCGGTATGCCATAAACCAAAGTTAACGGTCCAAAAAACTCGCTGGAGATATAAAAAGTGAATCCGGCCACAACGCCCGATAAAACTCGAGCTCCCATGGTCACACTTCTTAATGGACCAAAGACAAATGACAACGCCATCAGCATCATAACGGCTATTGACAGCGGTTGACTGAGCTTACGCCAGAAAGCAAGTTCATAGCGTGATGCATCTTGTTCTGAAGCTTTAAGATAGGTGACATAATCGTATAAGCCACTTAGTGACAGCTCTTCTGGCTTCACAGTCACAACGGCAAGTTTATCCGGAGCCAATGTTGTATCCCACTCCATCTGATCAACCTCTTGCTTGGCTATCACATTTTCATTTTCCATATCGGTAATCTGAACATCACGCATTACCCAAGTATTGTCTTGACGGTAATCCACTTCCTCAGCAAAAATGACTTTCTTCAAGTTCTTATCTTCATCGAAACGCCACATATTCAGTGCGTACAGCTTGTCGTCTTCCACTTTTCCAATAAAGATAAAGTCATTCGCATCACGCGCCCATACCCCAGAACGCACCGAAACAATATTACCGCCAGAAATAGCAAACGTACGCAAATCACGAGCCATTTTCTGCGCTTCTGGTGCTCCCCATTGACCCAACGCCATGACGATAAGCATCAAAGGTACAGCAGTTTTAAGCACAGATAGACCAATATCCAGTTTGGAAAAACCAGCCGCTTGCATTACCACCAGCTCAGAACTTGACGCCAACATTCCTAATCCAATCAAAGCACCAAGTAGCGCCGCCATTGGAAAGAACATCTCAATATCACGCGGAACACTCAGCAAAACAAAATAGAGTGCATGGCTAAGATCATAAATGCCTCGACCGACTTTTCGTAGCTGTTCGACGTATTTAATGATGCCCGATAAACCAACAAACGTTGCCAACACTAAGGCCGAAGTAGAGATTATGGTTCTACCTATATACAGGTCTAAGATTCTAAACACAGCTTACGCTAACCTCTTCTTGCGGAACTTTTCTTTCATTTTTCTTACTGGGACACTATCCATCATATTCGCAAGTACAGCGACGATGAGTAACATCGCATTGATCGGCCACAAACCGATCTCAACTGGGATGGCACCATCTTCTAAGGCTGACTTCGTTGCACTAATGGCTAAGAAGTATGCCAAATAAATTAGAATGGCAGGTCCCATTTTAGCAAAACGCCCTTGTCGCGGATTTACTGCAGAAAGAGGAATCACCAACATCGTTAATAAAGGAATACAAACAAACAACGAGATACGCCATTGTAACTCCGCTTGCGCTTCTCTATCTGGATGGCCGATTAACTCTCTGGTTGGGTAAGCTTCCCAGTCTCGCCCTTTCTTTTTAACTTCTCGTTGGCCAATCACGCCCTCGTATTCATCAAACTTAGTGATCATGTACTCAACGCGGGTTGGAACACCTTCATAACGCGTGCCTTTTTGCATGGTAATGATCTGTCGACCATCTGACAGCTCTTTGACTTCGCCTGAGGAAGAGAACATAACACTAGGTAAAACAGAATCTCTTGGACGCATTTGGGCGACAAACACATTACTTAATGTACTGTCTTTTATGTCATCAATGAAAACCACAGACGATCCATCAGGTGTCCCTTGGAACTGCCCTTTTTTCAGCAGATCGACACTATTTTCCGATGCGACTTGTTCATACAACCCTTCAACACGATCTTGAGACCACGGGGACAACCACAACGCATTAAAAGCCGCAACCCCTGATGTGATCAACGCCAAGTACAATGCCGCTTGTACAAGAAACTTATTGCCTATACCTGTCGCATTCATGACAACTATTTCACTTTCGGCATACAAGCGACCAAAAGTAATCAATATGCCAATATATAAACTTAATGGCAGCATTAAGAGCCCCATTGCTGGCATGTTTAGTCCAACAATTGAGAAAATCAGCCCGGCAGGTATGTCACCATCGGATGCGTCAGCTAAGACGCTGATGAACTTCTGACTCAAAAACACTAAAAAAAGCACGAAAAAAATCGCAAATTGGCTCTTCAATGTTTCGCGGATCAAATATCTAACAATAATCACGCTGAAATTACCTATACAAAACTTGTTTTTTTGGTCGAATCACTATAGTTTCCCGTTGAACCATTTATTTTTTAAAAATTATAAACTAGATGTTAGTCGCTTAATCAGCTCCGCATGTAAGACTGGAGCCAAAATTCAACAAGTCAGCGATCATTATCTAACATTTAGAACTATTTGTCTTCAGGATGTAGGAGTACGCATGGAGTTCAGTGTAAAAAGTGGCAGTCCAGAGAAACAACGTAGCGCATGTATCGTTGTTGGTGTGTTTGAACCACGTCGCCTTTCTCCAGTAGCCGAACAACTTGATAAAATCAGTGACGGTTACATCAGTTCACTACTTCGCCGTGGTGATCTAGAAGGTAAACCAGGTCAGATGCTACTACTGCATCAAGTACCAGGTGTGTTGTCGGAGCGCGTTTTGCTTGTCGGTTGTGGCAAAGAACGTGAACTTGGCGAACGCCAGTACAAAGAGATCATTCAAAAGACGATCAGCACACTTAACGAAACTGGCTCAATGGAAGCCGTTTGTTTCTTAACAGAACTTCACGTTAAAGGCCGCGATACATACTGGAAAGTACGTCAAGCAGTAGAAGCAACTAAAGATGGTCTGTATACGTTTAACCAATTTAAAAGCGTAAAACCAGAGACGCGTCGTCCTCTACGTAAGCTTGTTTTCAACGTGCCAACTCGTCGCGAACTTAGCCTAGGTGAGAAAGCCATCTCTCACGGTTTAGCGATATCCTCGGGCGTAAAAGCATCGAAAGATCTAGGTAACATGCCACCGAATGTTGCCAACCCAGCTTATCTTGCTTCGCAAGCTCGCCGCCTCGCCGACGATTACGAGACGGTCACCACCAAAATCATTGGTGAAGAAGAGATGGAAAAACTGGGCATGACATCATACCTAGCAGTAGGTCGCGGTTCGAAAAACGAATCCATGATGTCTGTTATCGAATATAAAGGCAACCCTGATTCAGACGCAAAGCCTATTGTACTCGTGGGTAAAGGTCTTACCTTCGATTCAGGCGGTATCTCACTGAAACCTGGTGAAGGTATGGATGAGATGAAGTACGACATGTGTGGTGCAGCATCCGTATTCGGCACAATGAAAGCCCTCGCAAAGCTGAACCTACCAATCAATGTGATTGGTGTGCTAGCTGGTTGTGAAAACATGCCGGGTAGCAACGCTTACCGTCCAGGGGATATTCTGACAACCATGTCTGGTCAAACCGTTGAAGTACTGAATACTGATGCGGAAGGCCGTTTGGTATTGTGTGATGCGCTGACTTACGTAGAACGTTTCGAACCAGACTGTGTGGTTGACGTTGCAACACTAACGGGGGCTTGTGTGATTGCACTCGGCCACCACATTAGCGGCGTTATCTCTAACCATAACCCTCTTTCTCACGAATTAGTGAATGCCTCTGAGCAAGCCAGTGACCGAGCATGGCGCCTACCAATGGCAGATGAGTACCACGAACAGTTGAAGAGTCCATTTGCTGATATGCAAAACATCGGTGGACGTCCTGCTGGTACTATCACTGCAGGTTGCTTCTTGTCTAAGTTTGCGAAAAAGTACAACTGGGCACACATTGATATCGCAGGTACCGCTTGGAAATCAGGCGCAGCAAAAGGCTCTACAGGCCGCCCTGTCTCGATGCTCGTCCAATTCCTTTTGAACCGCAGCGGCCAAGAGACAGAAGAGTAATTTCTGAATCAAATAAAAAGGGCCGCAAGGCCCTTTTTTATTGTCGCCATATTCTCTATAACATGAATGGTAGACAGAGGTCAGAACAGAGCGAGAGAAACGATGCAAACTGCGACTTTCTACATCATTAAACAAGATAGCCCACAAGCACACACCGTAGGCTTTGAAGAATACGTTGTGTTTTTAGCTCAGCACTTTGCCCGTCAAGGCGCTAAAGTCTACCTGAACTGTCAAGACAAAACGCACGCAGAGCAACTGGCAGAAGTCTTCTGGCAAATTGATGCAGATAAGTTCATGGCACACAACCTCGTTGGTGAAGGGCCTAAATACGCGACCAACATCGAAATCGGCCACCAAAACGTAAAACCATCGTGGAATCGCCAATTAGTAATAAATTTGGCGGAAAATGAGACAACCTTTGCGAACAAGTTTGCTCAAGTGGTAGACTTCGTGCCCTGCGAAGAAAAAGCTAAGCAACTCGCAAGAGAAAGATATAAAATTTACCGACAAGCAGGTTACCAACTGCAAACGTTCGAAATTCAATATCCTTAACGGTCAATCCTTATAGTTAAGGCGATCTTGTTAAGATCCCTCACTTATAAAGATTGACTAAGATTCAACCATCAACGTATCCATTTAAAGAGCGCTATGGAAAAGACATACAACCCAACTTCAATCGAACAAGCTCTGTATCAGACTTGGGAAGAGAAAGGCTACTTTAAGCCACACGGTGACACCACTAAAGAATCATACAGCATCATGATCCCGCCACCGAACGTCACTGGTAGCTTGCACATGGGCCACGCGTTCCAAGATTCGATCATGGATACGCTGATCCGCTGTGAGCGTATGAAGGGTAAAAACACCCTTTGGCAAGTCGGTACTGACCACGCGGGTATCGCCACTCAAATGGTTGTAGAGCGTAAGATCGCGGCAGAAGAAGGCAAAACCAAGAACGATTATGGTCGTGAAGCTTTCATCGACAAGATCTGGGAATGGAAAGGTCAATCCGGTGGAACAATCACAAAACAGCTACGTCGTCTTGGTGCATCTGTAGACTGGGAGCGTGAGCGCTTTACAATGGATGACGGCCTATCCAACGCTGTTCAAGAAGTGTTCGTTCGTCTCTACGAAGATGACCTTATCTACCGTGGCAAACGTCTTGTTAACTGGGATCCAAAGCTGCATACAGCGATTTCAGATCTAGAAGTAGAAAACAAAGACACCAAAGGCAACATGTGGCACTTCCGCTATCCACTCGCAGATGGTGCTAAAACAGCAGATGGCAAAGACTACATCGTTGTTGCAACCACACGTCCTGAAACCATGCTAGGCGATACTGGTGTAGCGGTTAACCCAGAAGACCCACGCTACCAAGATCTGATCGGCAAAGAAATTATCCTTCCTATCGTTGATCGTCGCATCCCAATCGTGGGCGATGAGCACGCCGATATGGAAAAAGGGACTGGTTGTGTGAAAATCACACCGGCGCACGACTTCAATGACTACGAAGTGGGCAAGCGCCACCAGCTACCAATGATCAACATTCTGACTTTTGACGCGAACATCCGTGACGCAGCGGAAGTCTTCAATACAAACGGTGAAGCAAGCGACGCATACTCGACAGAGCTTCCTGCTAAATACCGTGGTATGGAGCGCTTTGCTGCACGTAAAGCTATGGTTGCCGACTTCGATGAACTTGGTTTACTTGAAGAAGTAAAAGATCACGATCTACAAGTACCTTACGGCGACCGTGGCGGAGTGGTTATCGAACCAATGCTGACTGACCAATGGTACGTCCGTACGGCTCCCCTTGCGAAAACAGCAGTAGAAGCCGTTGAAAACGGTGACATTCAGTTTGTTCCTAAGCAGTACGAAAACATGTACTTCTCTTGGATGCGTGACGTTCAAGACTGGTGTATCTCTCGTCAGCTATGGTGGGGCCACCGTATCCCAGCTTGGTACGATAACCAAGGCAATGTTTACGTAGGTCGCACTGAAGAAGAAGTTCGTCAGAACAACAACCTAGAATCTGTAATTGAACTACACCAAGACGAAGACGTACTGGATACTTGGTTCTCTTCTGCACTATGGACGTTCGGTACTCAAGGTTGGCCAGAGCAAACCGACGATCTGAAAGTATTCCATCCTTCAGACGTACTAGTCACTGGTTTCGATATTATCTTCTTCTGGGTTGCGCGCATGATCATGATGACCATGCACTTCGTGAAAGACGAAGACGGCAAGCCACAAGTCCCATTTAAAACCGTTTACGTGACCGGTCTGATCCGTGACGAAAACGGCGACAAGATGTCGAAGTCGAAAGGCAACGTACTTGACCCAATCGACATGATTGATGGTATCGACCTTGAGTCTCTCGTTGAGAAGCGTACTGGCAACATGATGCAGCCTCAACTGGCGAAGAAAATCGAGAAGAACACACGCAAGACGTTTGAAAACGGCATCGAAGCCTACGGTACCGACGCGCTGCGTTTCACGCTTGCAGCCATGGCATCAACAGGTCGCGATATCAACTGGGATATGAAGCGTCTTGAAGGCTACCGTAACTTCTGTAACAAACTATGGAACGCGAGCCGTTACGTAATGATGAACACAGAAGAGCAAGATTGTGGCTTTGGTGAAGGTGACATCGAGTTTTCCCTTGCTGACAAGTGGATCGAATCTCAGTTCGAACTCGCTGCGAAAGCGTTCAACAACCATATCGACAACTTCCGTCTAGATATGGCGGCGAACACGCTATACGAATTCATCTGGAACCAATTCTGTGACTGGTACCTAGAGCTAACTAAACCGGTTCTATGGAAAGGTACTGAAGCACAGCAACGTGGTACACGTCGTACGCTCATCACCGTTCTTGAGAAGACACTACGTCTAGCTCACCCTGTAATTCCTTACATCACTGAGACTATCTGGCAAAGTATCAAGCCGCTGGTTGACGGTGTTGAAGGTGAGACCATTATGCTACAGGCCCTGCCTCAATACGACGAAGCGAACTTCCACCAAGAAGCGCTGGACGACATTGAATGGGTGAAAGCCTTCATCACAAGTATCCGTAACTTACGTGCTGAATACGACATCAACCCAGGTAAGCCTTTGGATGTGATGCTAAAAGCAGCAAACGAAAAAGATGCCGCTCGTCTAGAAGCAAGCAAACAAGTCCTCATGTCTCTAGCCAAACTAGAAGCGGTACGTGTGCTTGAAGCGGGCGAACAAACACCAGCGTGTGCAACGGCACTAGTTGGTAAGTCTGAGCTGATGATCCCAATGGCAGGTTTGATCGACAAAGACGCGGAACTTGCTCGTCTAGATGGCGAAATCAAGAAAACACACGGAGAGATCAAGCGTATCGAAGGCAAACTAGGTAACGAAGGCTTCGTGGCGAAAGCACCTGAAGCGGTGGTTGCCAAAGAGCGTGAGAAACTAGAAGGCTATAAAGAGACGCTGACTAAGTTAGAAGAGCAGAAAACAACCATCGCTGCACTTTAATACGAATTTAGTTAATGCGTTAATTCGCTAATACATCAAAGCCACTTCAATTGAAGTGGCTTTTTTATCCACATCAGTAAGTGATACCAACACTACACACCGAGATATTCGATTTTACCAACCGTTATAAGTCCTTCTGTCACGTCTTAACTCATCGATACCGCCTATCACAACCATTGCAAAAACTTAATTGAAAATCATTATCATTTGCAATATAGTTAAATCATCAAAATAAAGGCAATCCTAGAAAGGGGTTCATTATGAAAAAGACACTAACTTTCGCAGCGCTACATTTCACTATCGCATTTAGTGTGGCTTATATACTAACTGGCGACATCTTAATTGGTAGTCTAATCGCAATGATCGAACCTTCAGTAAATACGGTAGCTTTTTACTTTCATGAAAAAGCATGGTCAAAGGTACCTGCCCTGAAAGCTCGACAGTTTATGACCAAACTGAAAACGGCAAGCTTTGCAAGCGTGCACTTTAGTGTTGCGTTTACCGTTGTTTACTTATTAACTGGTGATGCCTTTATCGGTGGGGTTATGGCGATGATAGAGCCAAGCTTGAATACGGTCGCTTACTACTTCCACGAGAAAGTATGGATGCGTAAATCATCAGCAAAAACTCCAACACCGCAGTTTTGTTTGCATCGACATGCTTAAACGCCATATATTGAGTCCAACAGGGCTCAATACTTTAGGCACAACATGGAACAAATCGCTGATTTTCTACTTCGTCCACTCACCCCGCAAGACAACACCGGAATTGCCAACGTCATTCGCCAAGTTTCAGCAGAATATGGCTTAACTGCAGACAAAGGTTATGGCGTGGCAGATCCGACGCTTGATGATATGTACTCGGTTTACAATCAAAAAGGGGCTGCCTACTGGATTATTGAACATCACGGAGAGATCGTTGGTGGCGGTGGCTTTGCTCCTTTAGTAGGAGAATCGAATGTGTGTGAACTACAAAAGATGTACTTCTTACCACAAACACGAGGACACGGTTTAGCCAAACGTATTGTTGCATTGAGTTTACAACTGGCGAAACAGTTTGGGTATCAGCAATGCTATTTGGAAACGACGGAATGTCTAAGAGAAGCCGTAGGATTATACGAAAAGCTTGGTTTTAAACATCTTGATGCCCCGCTTGGACAAACAGGGCACGATGCGTGCGAAGTCGTGATGCTCAAACAGCTTTAATAACTGGAGAGCAACACTAAAGAACCATATGGGTAACGCAAAGCTCTTGGCTTAGTGCAACAGTAAAGTTTTGCCGCTGCCCATCCAGTTCAACTGACAACTGATAGAGATCATTAGGATCGGGATCATTAAGATCGGCGTACTTTGGCGCTTCAACCTGAAAGAGTGCACTGGCATGTTCAGCTCGAACATCAATCGGAATGTGGTAAGTCATACCGTTAAACTTAACAGCGGCGGACACCAACCCCGGTGCGAATGTCTGATAGTAGAGATCTACCTTAAACTCACAGCCGCCACCATGGTGCCAAATCTGCTCTGTTGCAACTCGCTCTAAGCGTACGTTACGAATGAACTGTAAGTATGGTTCTTGCCACACACCGAGTCGGTCGTCGCTTTTTTTATACTGATGCTCAGAAAGCGGACACAACTCAGGTTTATCCTCATCGAATAAAAGATCTTCATCTTCTTCTAGAAACAAAAGTTCAAAGCGGTTACGTCCCATTTGCATGAAGGGGCGAATGTCTTTCTTATATACATTTTGCGTCCCATCACAATCAAACACGGCAATCCCGTTTAGACGCACTTCAGCATGGTAATCAACCCCAGCTAATATCAACTCCACGGCTGGAAACGCCAACATAGATTCATCGACTTCGATGTCATGCATCAAGTGCCACTCTTGCTGGCGAATCTCGTCTTCGCTTAACTCATCAGGTAACACTTGACTCAAAGGAGCCGGTAATAGGATGTCATCCTGAGGAATCGTAAGGTCAGTAAGTGGAGAGACTTGCCATAAGCCGGCGAGAGAGAGTTGCATATGCACCTTGAGCTAGATCAATTTTATGCATTATAAAGAAAAAAGCCTAATAAACTCAATGTGAATCGAAAGCTCATACCAGAGGCCAAAAAAAACCAGCGATCAACGCTGGCTTTTCAACGATTAGTCAAAGACTTTACTCGTCGTCTTCATCTTCGTCAGGGTAAAGTGCATCTTCGCCTTCGTAATAAGTGCCCCAACCATCATAGATGATGTCGTACTTTTCGGCTAAGTGGACCAATTTTTCTACTTGAGCATCAATCGCTTCTGCATCCAGAGCCGACTCCATGGTCGCGTCACAGCAAAGTAGTTTGTTGCCGTCTTCGTCTTCTGTTTCCTCAGCTTCCAAAACTTCAAAGCCCATTTTAAATGCTTCAACGACCGCTTTCTCCAGCGTGCTAAAGTCTTCAGCAAACAGATGATGCTCAATCTCATAGAGTGAATCTGGATCACTGCCATCTTCCAATAACGCAGCAATGATATCGCGAGTCTCTTCCTTTTGAATCTCAATTAATTCTTCTACTGATAGATATTCATCTTCATGAGACATGTTTTAGCTCCAGATTAGTGACTTAGGTATTCTGATCCGTGAAATATGGCATGGATTGCGACGAAAAGCCACAAGCAAACGCCAAACCATCGCGCTATTCCTCAATCAATATTGAAACCCGCTCACAAGTAAACAAAAACTTAACAAGGATTCGAATTTTTTAATATTCAGAACATCCTAATCTGGCAAAGCTTGCACCACATCGGAAGTTCATGCGTGTTTATGAGGTTTTATTGAATAACTGCATGTCAGCATCTCGCTTAATAACGAATAAAGAAGAGCTCAAAGTGAACCCATTCGAATATTAATGTCTATTTTCTATACTAAACATGTAATCTCTACTCATACTTCGAAAAGAATAAAAACGCACTTTAACAAAACACATTGAATAAAAATAAAACTCCAAAATAATCAATAAAACAATAAAAAAAAGAACAACAAACCACAAATATAATAATTTATAGAATATAAATAAGAAAACAACACTTGCATCTTTGCTCCTTGCTTGTCATAACTGATCGTTGGAAAAATCAGTAAGGATACAAAATGAGTAAGCTGTACGTTGGATCTGAAGTGGGTCAGCTTAGGCGAGTGCTATTAAATCGCCCAGAACGCGCCCTCACCCACCTGACCCCTTCTAATTGCCATGAACTGTTGTTTGATGATGTTCTAGCCGTAGAAGCTGCAGGCAAAGAACATGATGCATTTGCTCGCACTCTGCGCGAGCAAGATGTGGAAGTGTTACTGCTTCACGATTTGCTGGTTGAAACACTTGCCGTTCCAGATGCGAAGCTGTGGCTATTAAACACTCAGATATCAGATTTCCGTTATGGCCCTACGTTTGCGCGTGATTTACGTCAGTATTTCTCTGAAATGGACAATGAACACCTCGCAACGATCTTATTAGGTGGCTTGGCTTACTCAGAGCTACCAATTCAGTCTCCTTCGATGCTACCGAAGATGAGACGACCGCTGGATTTTGTCATCGAGCCGTTGCCCAACCATCTATTTACCCGAGATACCTCATGTTGGGTATACGGTGGTGTCTCTCTCAATCCAATGATGATGCCCGCGCGTCAAAGAGAAACCAATCACCTACGCGCGATCTACCGCTGGCACCCTATCTTTGCTGGACAAGACTTCATTAAATACTTTGGTGACGAAGACCTTCATTACGATAACGCCAATGTTGAAGGGGGAGATGTTTTGGTCATTGGGAATGGGGCGGTACTCATTGGTATGTCTGAAAGAACCACGGCTCAAGGTGTAGAGAACCTGGCAGCTAACCTGTTTAGAGCAGGGCAAGCCACTGAAGTGATTGCTATTGATCTGCCTAAGCATCGCTCTTGCATGCATTTAGACACTGTCATGACCCACATGGATGTTGATACGTTCTCCGTCTACCCTGAAATCATGCGTAAAGATTTAGACACTTGGCGCCTAACACCAAAAGGTAATGAGGGCGAGATGAATGTTGAAGCGTCACACAACTACCTGCATGCGATTGAAACCGCGTTGGGTGTCGAGCAACTGAAAATCATTACCACAGGCGGTGACAGTTATGAAGCAGAACGTGAGCAATGGAACGATGCGAACAATGTATTAACCGTCAAACCCGGGGTCGTCATTGGTTACGAGCGAAATGTATACACCAATGAGAAATACGATAAAGCGGGCATTGAAGTTCTGACCATTCCAGGCAATGAACTCGGACGTGGCCGAGGCGGCGCACGTTGTATGAGTTGTCCGATTGAACGTGACGGTATTTAATCCCAATCGCACTAAACCAAGCACACGGGCCAATGTGAATACATTGGCCTTTTTTATTGCCAAATAATAAATACTTATTCACAAATACAGCATTTATATGTTTTAATGTCTTAAGTTATTCGATCACACATTTAAAGGACGAGCTATGGCTTTCAATCTACGAAATCGCAACTTTTTGAAGCTATTGGACTTCTCAACCAAAGAGATCCAGTTCTTGCTCGAACTGTCTGCTGAGCTTAAAAAAGCCAAATACGCAGGAACAGAGCAAAAGAAACTTCAAGATAAAAATATTGCACTGATTTTCGAGAAATCTTCTACCCGAACTCGATGTGCGTTTGAAGTTGCCGCCTTCGACCAAGGTGCTCAAGTCTCTTATATCGGCCCTTCTGGCTCCCAAATTGGTCACAAAGAGTCGATGAAAGATACCGCTCGAGTATTAGGCCGTATGTATGATGGTATCGAATACCGTGGCTTTGGTCAGGCAATCGTAGAAGAGCTAGGTGAGCATGCGGGCGTCCCAGTTTGGAACGGATTAACTGATGAATTTCACCCGACGCAAATTCTTGCTGATTTCTTAACGATGCAAGAGCACGGACGAGGCAAACCTTTACACGAGATAACATTTGCTTACCTCGGTGACGCGCGCAACAACATGGGGAACTCTTTGATGGTTGGCGCTGCAAAACTAGGGATGGATATTCGCCTTGTCGCTCCCAAAGCATTCTGGCCAGAAGAAGAGCTCGTAGCTACTTGCCAAGAAATCGCAAAGCAAACAGGGGCTAAAATCAACCTAACTGAAAGCGTTGCCGAAGGGGTCAAAGGCTGTGACTTTTTATATACCGACGTTTGGGTGTCTATGGGTGAATCAAAAGAAGCATGGGATGAACGAGTGGCATTAATGACACCATACCAAGTTAACATGGATGTTATTAAACAAACGGGTAACCCACATGTGAAATTTATGCACTGCCTGCCCGCTTTCCATAACGATGAAACCACGGTAGGTAAAGAAGTGGCTGAGAAGTATGGCATGAAAGGCTTGGAAGTCACTGAAGATGTGTTTGAATCAGAGTATTCCATTGTCTTTGATGAAGCTGAAAACCGAATGCATACCATCAAAGCCGTCATGGTCGCAACCTTAGGCAGTTAACGCATTTTCGAGACGAAACGCATGATGTAATCGCTTGCACTGAGCAAAGTTAGGCGTATAATGCTCGGCAATTTGTCCGAGGATTACGAAATGACCATGCTAATTGCCGACGTAAAAATGCGATTTGCGCTAACTAAGCGACTACGCTTACGTGGTATTGTTTTCGTTAATTTTATTGATTTTTAAACCTCCCCATTTGGGGAGGTTTTTTTATGTCCAAAGTCCACTACGGTTACTTGGGTATAATCATCACAGTTATAGGGAAGAAGATCATGGCGAACTCACTTTACCAGAAGCACATCATCTCTATTCCAGAGCTTTCTCGTGAAGAGCTGGAACTTATCGTCGAAACAGCGGGGAGTCTGAAAAAGACACCACAACCAGAGCTGATCAAGAATAAGGTTGTTGCTAGCTGCTTTTTTGAACCATCAACACGTACCCGTTTGTCTTTTGAAACGGCCATTCAGCGTGTCGGTGGCGATGTTATTGGCTTCGATAACGGTGGTAACACCTCGTTAGCCAAAAAAGGAGAAACACTGGCTGATTCGGTACAAGTGATCTCCTCTTACGTTGACGCGTTTGTCATGCGTCACCCTCAAGAAGGGGCTGCACGTCTGGCTTCTGAGTTTTCAAACGGCGTGCCGGTGATTAATGCTGGAGACGGCGCAAACCAACACCCAACTCAAACCTTGCTTGATCTGTACACCATAGCAGAGACGCAAGGCCGCCTAGATAACTTAAACGTCGCCTTTGTTGGGGACTTAAAATACGGCCGTACGGTACATTCACTGACTCAAGCTCTGGCAAAATTCAATAATATTCGCTTCTTTTTCATCGCGCCAGAAGCACTCGCAATGCCAGATTACTTGTGTGAAGAGTTAGACGAAGCAGGCATTGAATATAGCCTGCACACCGATATGGAAGCCGTTATTCCTGAACTGGATATTTTATACATGACCCGAGTGCAAAAAGAACGTTTTGATGAGTCTGAATACGCGCACATTAAGTCAGCGTACATTCTAACCGCCGCACTACTGAAAGACGCGCGTGAAAACCTCAAAGTTCTACACCCATTACCTCGTGTAGATGAAATCACCACTGACGTTGATAAAACACCACATGCGTATTATTTCGAGCAAGCACAGAACGGCGTTTACGCTCGACAAGCTTTGCTGGCATTGGTTTTAAACGAAACACTGTAATCGAGGGAGAGATAAACATGGCTAAAGAAACTCAATTGCAGGTAGAAGCAATTAAAAACGGCACCGTCATAGACCACATTCCCGCTCAAATTGGCATCAAGGTGCTAAAACTGTTCGATATGCATAATTCTTCTCAGCGTGTCACCGTAGGCCTCAACCTACCGTCATCCGCGCTGGGCCATAAAGATTTGCTCAAAATTGAAAATATCTTCATCAATGAAGAACAGGCCAACAAATTAGCCTTATATGCACCGCACGCGACAGTGAACCAGATCGAAAACTACGAAGTGGTAAAAAAGCTCGCCTTAGCGTTGCCAGAAAAAATCAATGATGTATTCGAGTGCCCGAATTCAAATTGTATTTCTCATGATGAGCCCGTAGAAAGCAGCTTTAGCGTATTGGAAAAGAAAGATGAGATCCGTCTCAAGTGTAAATACTGTGAAAAAGTATTCTCTCGCGAGATCGTTACAGAACGCTAATCGCGCAAACGATTAATACAGAATATCTGTTCAAATGCCCTGTCTTTACAGGGTATTTTGCTCTTTACCTGCTGCCGGTTTAAAGGCACACTGAGGTTCTTTATTCGCTATAAGAAATGGAACAAATACAATGACAAAAGTACTTCACACTGAGTCTGCACCCGCAGCAATCGGTCCTTACGTTCAAGGCGTCGATCTAGGTAATATGGTTCTGACTTCTGGCCAAATTCCAGTCAACCCTGCGACTGGTGAAGTGTCTGCAGACATTGCAGAACAAGCGCGTCAATCTCTAGAAAACGTAAAAGCGGTTGTTGAGTCTTCTGGTCTAACAGTTGCAGATATCGTTAAACTCACTGTTTTCGTTAAAGATCTGAACGACTTCGGCACAGTCAACGAAGTATACGGTAAATTCTTCGATGAACACCAAGTAGCAAACTACCCTGCTCGTTCTTGTGTTGAAGTGGCTCGCTTACCTAAAGATGTCGGTATCGAGATTGAAGCCATTGCCGTTCGTAAATAATGGTTAATCGTTCGTAAATAATGGTTAATATAGTTAAAAAAATGGGCAGCCTAAGCTACCCATTTTTTTATTGTTCTTTCGCCGCTATAAGCCCTCAAGCCCTCAAGCTCTCAAGCTCTTACTTTGCAGCGTTGCGCTGTTTAACTTCTTCGTCTAACGCTTCCAGCTTAGTTTTCATTTGCTCTCGACACATATTGGCAAGCTCACGAACTTTATCTTTGCCATAGCCTTCTGTGCTAATTGGCGGCAACATCTCAACAATCACATGGCCGTTATTCCAACGATTAAATTTTAGATCCCCTGTTGAGCTGCAAACAATCGGGATAATAGGAACTCCTGCGCCAATCGCAGCATGAAATGCTCCCGTTTTAAAAGGCAATAAACCTCGACCACGTGAACGCGTCCCTTCAGGAAACATCCATACTGATACATCGCTCTGCTTTATATTATTGACCACCTGATCAATCGTGCCTTTAGCTTTAGAGCGATTTGCTCGATCAATCAAAATATTACCCGTTAGCCAGTAAAGCTGACCAAACACAGGCATCCAAACTAAGCTTTTTTTACCCACGGTCACGACTTTTGGCGTAACCCCGGCAGAAACGGTGCACAAATCCCAATTATTTTGATGGTTGGCAATGTAAACATGCTGACCACGAGAATAGGCATCTTCAGGGATACGCAGCTCAAGTTTAATACCAAACACGCGCGACATTTTGGCAAACAGACGGCCAAAAGTGAAAACATGCTTTGGGTTTCGAGGGCTTAACAGGCAGTAACCGCACCCACCAATCAACATCACAATGGCAAAAATTAGGACGGCAAATACACGTAACAGTGCAATCATTCTTGTTCTCCAGGAACTCCAAGTACAAATATTAATTTCTCTCATTTCAACAAGAGAAGAAAGTGATATAAAAAAGCCGAAACCTGAGTTTCGGCTCTTTGTGATCCAAATTACTGCTGTGCAGTTTAACTTGATGCACTCACTCGCTCAATATTTGCGCCAAGTGCAGACAATTTATTTTCAATTTTGTCATAGCCACGATCGATGTGATAGATACGGTCAACGATGGTTTCGCCTTTTGCTATACAACCCGCAATCACCAAGCTTGCTGATGCACGCAAATCGGTCGCCATCACTTGGGCACCACTTAATGACTCAACATCACCACAGATAACGGTGTTACCTTCAATCTCTGCTTTGGCTCCCATGCGCATCAGTTCAGGCACATGCATAAAGCGGTTTTCAAAGATGGTTTCTGTAATAACACCACCACCTTTCGCCATCATGTTTAATAGCGTGAATTGCGCTTGCATATCGGTTGGGAAGCCTGGATGAGGCGCAGTGCGAACACTAACCGCTTTCAACTCTCGGCCTGTCATATCGACAGAAATCCAATCTTCACCCGTTTCAACTAATGCGCCCGCTTCTTCCAGTTTAGATAAAACGGCTTCAAGTAAATGCCCATTGGTATTGCGACAAACCACCTTACCACCAGAGACAGCAGCAGCGACCAAGAAGGTTCCGGTTTCAATGCGATCAGCAACCACACTGTGTTTGCCCCCACCAAGACGCTCAACGCCTTCAATGGTAATGGTGTCGGTACCCGCGCCAGAAATTTTTGCACCCAGCTTATTTAAGAAATCAGCAGTATCGACGATTTCCGGCTCACGCGCGGCATTGTCTAACGTCGTGGTTCCTTCTGCGAGTGCGGCTGCACACATGACCGTGATCGTCGCTCCGACACTCACTTTATCCATTACAATGTGGGCGCCTTTCAGACGGCCATCCACTTCTGCTTTAACATAACCATCTTCTAGGGTGATGGTTGCGCCTAGCTGTTCTAAACCAGTAATGTGCAGATCGACAGGACGAGCACCAATGGCACACCCGCCTGGTAATGACACTTGGCCTTGACCGAAACGCGCCACCAATGGACCTAGCGCCCAAATAGAAGCACGCATTGTTTTCACCAAGTCATAAGGGGCACAATACTCATTGATGCGGCTTGAATCGACGTAGACAGAACCATTACGGCTCACTTCTGCGCCCAAACGTTTCAGCAATTCCATTGTTGTATCAATATCACGAAGGCGTGGCACATTCGCCACTTCTACTGGCTCTTCAGCCAAAATAGACGCAAATAAAATCGGCAGTGCTGCGTTTTTTGCACCGGAAATGGTCACCTCACCAACAAGTGGTTTGTCTGACCCAATAACTCGAAACTTTTCCATCAATAAACCTTAAAGTGACATTAATTTCTTATCGCGAGCCCACTCAGCAGGGGTGAACGCTTTAATTGATAACGCATGAATGTCATTACGCTGGATGTACTCCATCAGAGGAGCATAAATTAACTGCTGCTTCTTAACGCGGCTCATTCCATCAAAGCAAGCATCAACAGCCACCACTTCGTAATGGCTACCTTCACCTTTAACATGCACTTCTTCAAGGTTTAGTGCTTCTTCTAATAACTGTTGTACTTTTGCGCTATCCACAAATTACCCCTGATTATTCTGTATGTGTTTTGCCACTAAAGATTCAACGTTGCTCAGTTGAAACAAAGTGCGCAGTTGTGCTGGCACGAAACTGAGCATTATATGACAGTTTTGTTTTTTTGCATGCTCTATTAAGTGAATTAACATCACCATTCCTGCAGAGTCAATGCGTTCTATCCCTTCTAGTGAACATTCAAGCTCTGATTGAGAAGGCTTCCAACGCTGTGCATATGTCCATAATGAAGGCACAGAGTCTCGGTCTAAGGGGCCTGTCAGTTCGAGCTTTGTGTCGTTTAATTGCCACTGAGCATGAGACTGCGCCATCAGTTTTTCGCCTCAAAGCGAATCGGTTCAGCGGCCAGTTTCTCAAGATCCTTGGCAACAGACAAAATACCATCTTGGCGAATTTTCGCGCTCCACTCAGACTGTTTGCTCGATAGTAAGCTAATGCCTTCAGCGACCATATCAAACGCTTCCCATTCGCCCGTTTTGTTATCCTTGCGAAGCTTAAATTCAAGCTTGATATTCGGTCGTGGCGCGTCAACAATTTCAACTCTGATGCTGGTAATGCGATTTGAATCAGAGATTTGTGGCTCTGGGCCAAACTCTATCTGCTGGTCACTGTATTGAGTCAATACCTGTGCGTAAGATGCCACTAAATAGGCACGAAACGCATCAATAAACTCCAACACATCCTCACGCTTAGCACCTTTAAGGTTTGGTCCTAGCAGCTTCAACCCTGCATAACGTTCATTGACATAAGGCATCAGTTCTTCTTCAACAATGCCTTTTAGCATATTAGGATTCTTTTTGATTTCAGACTGTTCTGATTTCAAGCGCTCAAATGTAGTTTCGGCAACTTGCTTCATCATCTGATAAGGCTGAGTTTTATCAACCTCTGATGCATTGACACCAAAGGCAGTCAATACGGCGCAAATCGAAAGTAATAATCTTGCTAGCATTTTTATTCCTTACTTGAGTCGTCTGAACCACCGCCAACGCTATACAGTACTTGACCGATTAGGTTTTCGAGTACTAAGGCTGACTTGGTGTCTTCAATCATATCACCGTCGGTTAACATCACTTCGTCGTCAAAAACAAACCCTGGTACTAAGCCGACATACTGTTCACCAATCAAACCCGATGTCAGAATCTGTACGCTGGACGTTTCTGGGAACTGATTGTACTGGCTGTTAATCGATAAGCTGACAACCGGTAATAAGTTATCTGGGTTAAGGCTAATGTCGCTAACACGACCAATTACCACACCACCCACCTTGACTGGTGAGCGCACTTTTAGACTACCAATATTATCGAACTCTGCTTTTAGGGTATAAGTATCCCCAGAACCCATACTTTTTACGTCAGCAACTTGAAAAATCATCACAAGAATCGCGCAAATTCCTGCTAATACAAAGCTGCCAACCCATAATTCAGTTTTACGTGTTTGTTGCATGATTAATTCCCAAACATCAATGCGGTCAGTACAAAGTCTAAGCCTAGTACTGCTAAAGAAGAATGCACAACAGTGCGCGTAGTGGCTCGGCTAATGCCTTCCGAAGTAGGAATAGCATCATAACCGTTAAAGAGAGCGACCCAAGTCACCGTAATAGCAAAGACAAAACATTTGATCATACTATTACCGATGTCTCTACCAAGTTCGACCGAAGACTGCATCGCCGACCAGAAACTCCCGTGATCAACGCCTTTCCAGTCGACACCGACAATCTGAGCGCCCCAGATCCCGACTGCCATAAAGATCATCGCCAATAACGGCATTGAAATCGCCCCGGCCCAAAAACGTGGCGCAATAACACGCTTCAGCGGATCCACAGCCATCATTTCCAAGCTTGAAATTTGTTCCGTTGCTTTCATTAAGCCGATTTCAGCCGTCAGTGCTGACCCTGCTCGACCAGCGAACAACAACGCAGTTACCACAGGACCTAACTCTCTAAGTAGAGAGAGCGCAACCATCTGACCAAGACTGCCTTCTGCTCCATAATCTATCAGAACAACATAACCTTGTAGGCTCAACACCATGCCGATAAACAAACCGGACACAATGATGATCGCTAAAGATTGAACGCCAACCGAATAGAGCTGTTTAATTAACAGCGGAAAACCTTTAACGGGTTCGGGTTTGCTGAATATCGCCCCCATCAGCATGAACGTCGCCCGGCCAAAAGCTTCACAAATGGATAATGTGCGCCTGCCCAGCGAGGCGACAAACTGAATAAAGCTATCGACCATCAAATAAATCCTTTTCGATACTTTGAGAAGGGAAACGGAATGGAACGGGTCCATCTGCGGTTCCTTGAAGAAATTGCTGTACCCTAGGATCCGTATTTTGCTCCAGCTCTTCCGGTGTGCCAAAGGCAATAATTTTACCATCGGCAAGTAAGTATACCCAATCAGCAATACTCATGACTTCAGGAACGTCGTGTGACACCACGACAGACGTTAGGCCCAGTGCTTTATTCAAACTGCTGATCAGCTTTACTAACACTCCCATCGTGATCGGGTCTTGTCCAACAAAAGGCTCATCATACATGATCAGATCAGGGTCAAGAGCGATAGCACGGGCCAAAGCAGCTCGACGTGCCATACCACCTGACAACTCGCTCGGCATCAGTTGCGCTGCGCCACGCAAGCCAACTGCCTCCAGCTTAAGGAGTACCATGGTACGAATAATGTCTTCTGAAAGCTGAGTGTGTTCACGCAGTGGAAAAGCAACATTATCAAAGACATTCAAATCCGTGAATAACGCACCAGATTGAAACAACATGCTCATTTTCTTGCGAGCATGATACAGTTTCTTACGTGAAAGTGATGGTATGTTATCACCATCAAACCAAATTTCTCCTTTTTCGGGATACAACTGTCCGCCAATCAGGCGCAACAGTGTGGTTTTCCCAATTCCCGATGGTCCCATAATAGCCGTCACTTTACCTTCAGGAACTTGTAGATCAATACCATCAAAGATCTTACGCTCTCCACGCCAAAAAGTGAGGTTTTTCACGGTGACTAAATCGTTGTTCGACATATCATCTCTTCTACTTTATGTAGCACTAACGCTCATAGGGTCGTCCAGCCAACTTACACTAGTTGGTATTCTTGATGACTTTATTAAGAATCCTAAAACCGACGTCGGTACAATAATTAGGCTGCAATCATAAGCACATTAGCATTCAATTTAAAGCACTGTTCGATTTTATGAAACCAAAGATTGTGCACAAACTCCCTACTGAGACTAAACGGGACTTAAAAACACCATCGATAGTCCCCCACAATTAAACTGACATTAGTCTGCTCAAATTCGTTACTAGCCATTAATTTATTTGTTGTTTATCTTCCATTTTCAGCAACAACAGGTCAAAATTAGCGGTTACTCATTTTACTTATCTACTATGTGGGATTTATCATGCTCGAAGCCGTAGCGCTGCTCATCGTTGGTCTTGTCTTACTCGTTTGGAGTGCCGATAAACTGGTTTTCGGCTCAGCAGCAATCGCCCGGAACGTCGGCATTTCTCCTCTTGTGATCGGCATGACGATTCTAGCTATGGGTTCGTCTGCGCCTGAAATGATGGTGTCAGCGACCGCAGCATTGGATGGAAAAACCGATACCGCAGTCGGTAATGTTTTAGGGTCAAATATCGCTAACATCGCACTCATTTTAGGCATTACAGCGTTAATAAAACCGCTCTCTATTAACTCGGGGGTCATTCGTCGTGAGCTCCCTTTGATGATCGCTGTTACGTTATTGGCAGGCGCTCTATTATGGAACAATCATTTAGGCTTTTATGAAGGCATTTTATTGTTTGTTCTGTTTGGCTTGTTTTTGTTTGCAATGTTGCATATTAGCCGTAAAGAGCAACAGTCTGGGGACAATTTCCTTAATGAGCAGGAATCTGAAATTCCTGAAGGCGTAAGCAACTCAAAAGCCGCGATGTGGGTCGTATTGGGTTTGGTCCTACTTCCTTTAGCCGCCAATATGCTGGTAGATAATGCCGTAATCATTGCCAAGTTTTTCGGGATGAGCGATCTGGTGATCGGCTTAACCATCATTGCGATCGGTACCAGCTTACCTGAACTTGCCGCCTCTCTTGCTGGGGTTTTAAAAGGCGAAGATGACATGGCCGTCGGTAATATTATCGGCTCGAATGTGTTCAACATCCTAGCCGTGATGGGGATTCCTGGCATTATCAATCCATCAATGCTGAGTGAACACGCGATGGGACGTGACTTTTGGGTGATGTTAGGCGTGTCGTTATTGCTCGTCGTAATGTGCCTTGGCAAGTCCCGCAGTATCAACAGAATTGAAGGTGCAGTGCTGTTTATGTGCTTTTTGGCCTATCAAGTGTACTTATTCACTAATATGGCGGCTTAATAAAGCCTAATATCAATAACAAAAAAATAAATTGGAGCACGATTATGTCTCGTCAATTTGATTTCCGCGCTGCAGCTAAACAAGTTCTTGATATAGAAGTTGCTGCCCTGCAAGGGTTAGATACTTATTTCAATGATGAGTTCGAGCAAGCTTGCGAATTGATCCTAGCCAACAACGGAAAAGTCGTTGTGATGGGCATGGGCAAATCAGGTCATATTGGCAATAAAATTGCTGCCACACTCGCAAGTACGGGCACTTCCGCGTTTTTTGTTCATCCTGGAGAGGCAGCCCATGGCGATCTCGGAATGATCAGTGATGGTGATATTGTGATTGCGATTTCGAACTCTGGTGAATCACATGAGATTTTATCTCTGTTTCCAGTATTGAAGCGATTGAACATCAAGATCATCAGCATGACAGGGAAGCCCGACTCAAACATGGCAAAACTGTCGGATATACACTTACAAATTACCGTGCCGCAAGAAGCTTGTCCGCTTGGGTTAGCTCCTACCAGTAGCACAACGGCAACCTTGGTTATGGGTGATGCACTCGCGGTATCTCTGCTCCAAGCGCGTGGGTTCTCAGCAGAAGACTTTGCACTTTCCCACCCTGGCGGCGCTTTAGGAAGAAAATTGCTGCTTAAGTTGTCTGATATAATGCACTTTGGTCATGCATTGCCAAAAGTATCGCCAGACGCACTGATTCGCGATGCACTGTTGGAAATTTCTGAAAAAGGCTTGGGCATGACCGCTGTAGTAGATGAACACGATGCTATGCTTGGTATATTCACCGACGGAGACTTACGCCGAGCACTTGATAAACGCATTGACATTCATACGACTGCGATTAAAGAAGTCATGACGAAAAACCCAACCACAGCACATCCAGATATGCTTGCAGTGGAAGGTCTGAACTTGATGCAGAATAAAAACATCAATGCTCTGATTTTGTGTAAAGACGATACGATTGTTGGTGCATTGAACATGCATGACTTATTAAAAGCTGGCGTGATGTAATATCAGCGGCACATTGAATCGTTTAACGACGCAGATTAAGGCAATAGTCAGAAAAGTACTGAGCTAAACAATAGGCATTTATGATATGAGTTTTACTCGCCTTATTAATTTGCTATTGATCTTCATCGTTGCATGGTGTGGCTACTATCTAATCACACCAAGAAATGACGATACCGTTCAAGTAGCGCCAGATACTGAACTACCGATGTTCAGTGGGACTGGGTTAGAAAACATTACCTATGGTGAAGATGGTGTTCGCAGTTACATCATCCGCTCCACCAACTTAGATTATTATGCTAAAAGTGGAGAAACCATATTTAATGCTCCCACACTTATGGTTTATCGTGAAGGTAAAACCGTAGAATGGAAAATAACAGCGACAAGAGCTGTGTTAGATGAAGATCAAATACTGACGTTGTATGACAAGGTCCTAATGCAAAACCTGTTACCTGACGCAAGCTTTGATACCATGGCTACCGACAAATTGGTCATTAATCTAACCAACCGTGATTTTACAGCCAATCAGCAAGTAATGTTGGTTGGGCCACAATTTGAAACTACCGGAGGCGCAATGGAAGGCAATTTAAAGCAACACACTGCGACTCTGACTGATAACGTTCAAGGCCGATATGAAATCGTTACACCTTAGCCTTTTTGCACTGGTGCTGGCTGCACCTCATGCGCTGGCACTTAAATCGGATACCCAACAGCCTGTTTACATCAATTCAGATACACAACAGGTAGATATGAAAAGTAACCAGGTTATTTTTCAAGGTGATGTATCACTTAAGCAAGGCAGCATCAATATTGATGCGAGTAAAATCGTAGTCACTCGCGATCCCAAAACGGAAACCATCCGCCAGATCCAAGCATTTGGCCAACCCGCGACGTTCTCACAGTTGATGGACGATGGTAAAACACTAAGCGGTCAAGCGGACGAACTCGACTACCGAATTTCTAGCGACGAACTCACGATGAAGGGTCACGCGCAACTCGCGCAAGATGGAAACACCATTAAAGGCTCGTCGATTCGCTACCAAATTGGTCAGCAGAAACTCGTGGCAGATAGTTCGAAGAACGAGCGAGTCACCACCATTTTGCAACCCAACCAATTAGAGGACTAAAATGGCAGTCCTAAGTGCAAAAAACTTAGCGAAAAGCTATAAAAAACGTAAAGTTGTCACGGATGTAAGCTTAGAAGTTGAATCTGGACAAATCGTTGGGCTACTCGGCCCTAACGGTGCAGGAAAAACCACGTCGTTTTACATGATCGTGGGCTTAGTGCCTCGCGATGAAGGCACAATTACTATTGACAACAAAGACATCAGTATATTACCAATGCACAGTCGCTCTCGTCTGGGCATTGGTTATCTTCCTCAAGAGGCATCGATTTTTCGTAAGCTCTCAGTAGAAGACAACATCATGGCGGTTCTGCAGACTCGCCAAGAAATGACACGTGAAGAACGCCAAGACAAACTGGAAGATTTGCTAGAGGAGTTTCATATACAGCACATTCGCACCAGTGCTGGTATGGCTTTATCAGGTGGTGAGCGACGTCGGGTAGAAATTGCGCGCGCGCTCGCTGCAAACCCACAATTTATTTTATTGGATGAGCCGTTCGCGGGTGTTGACCCAATTTCAGTCAATGACATCAAAAAAATCATTGAGCACTTGCGGGATCGTGGTCTAGGCGTGTTGATTACAGACCATAACGTACGAGAAACACTGGACGTATGTGAAAAAGCCTATATCGTAAGCCAAGGACACCTTATTGCATCGGGAACACCGGAACAAGTTCTCAACAATGACCAGGTGAAACAAGTTTATCTCGGCGAACAATTCCGTCTATGATTATATTAGGAACGGTAAGATTCTGAGCATTACAAGGTAAGTAACACTGAATGAAACCTTCATTACAACTTAAGTTAGGCCAACAGTTAGCCATGACGCCGCAGCTGCAACAGGCGATTCGTTTGCTGCAGTTGTCGACTCTCGATCTTCAACAAGAAATTCAAGAAGCATTAGACTCAAACCCGCTTCTTGAAGTCGAAGAAGGACAAGAAGAGCCGTTAGCCAATGGTGAAGATAAGTCGGAGCTCGCGCCCGACGCTAACAACAGTGACAACGAACCTACTGACATTGACGTACCAGACAGCTCTGACGTGATTGAAAAATCGGAAATCAGCTCCGAACTCGAAATCGATACCACATGGGACGATGTTTATAGTGCAAATACCGGCAGCACTGGGTTAGCACTTGATGACGACATGCCGGTTTATCAAGGAGAAACCACCGAGTCACTGCATGATTACCTTATGTGGCAACTGGATCTCACGCCGTTCAGTGAAACCGACCGAACTATCGCACTTGCGATCATTGATGCCATCGATGACTACGGTTACTTAACCCTCTCGCCAGAAGATATCCACGAAAGCTTTGACAACGAAGACATCGAATTAGACGAAGTCGAAGCGGTTCGTAAGCGTATTCAACAATTCGATCCTCTTGGTGTTGCCTCTCGCAACCTGCAAGACTGCTTATTGCTTCAGCTGTCGACTTTTCCCGACGAAACGCCGTGGTTAGAAGAAGCCAAAACCATATTGCAAGATCACATTGATCACTTGGGTAACCGCGATTACAAATTGGTCATTAAAGAGACCAAGTTAAAAGAAACGGAACTTCGAGAGGTATTGAAGCTCATTCAACAACTCGACCCTCGCCCGGGTAGCCGTATCACTCCTGATGACACCGAATACGTAATTCCAGATGTCTCAGTGTTCAAAGATAATGGCAAATGGACGGTTTCGATTAATCCGGATAGCATCCCAAAATTAAAAGTAAATCAACAATATGCTCAGCTCGGTAAAGGCAACAGCGCAGATAGCCAGTATATTCGTAGTAATTTGCAAGAGGCAAAATGGTTAATTAAGAGCTTGGAGAGCAGAAACGAGACCCTACTCAAAGTTGCACGATGTATTGTTGAACACCAGCAAGATTTCTTCGAGTATGGTGAAGAAGCAATGAAGCCAATGGTACTAAATGATGTGGCTCTGGCGGTAGACATGCATGAATCAACCATTTCTCGTGTCACAACACAAAAGTTTATGCATACGCCAAGAGGCATTTTTGAACTGAAATACTTCTTCTCCAGTCATGTAAGTACTGACAATGGCGGAGAATGTTCGTCTACGGCAATCCGAGCACTGATTAAAAAGTTGGTCGCGGCAGAGAATACTGCTAAACCACTGAGTGATAGTAAGATTGCTGCTCTTCTGGCTGATCAAGGGATTCAAGTGGCGAGACGTACGATAGCTAAATATCGAGAATCCTTGGGTATCTCCCCTTCAAGTCAGCGTAAACGCCTACTTTAGGCACCAACTGAAAAGGAAAGTCTATGCAAATCAATATTCAAGGCCATCACGTTGATCTTACCGATTCAATGCAAGACTACGTTCAAACGAAATTTCAGAAGTTAGACCGTTTTTTTGAACACATAAATCAAGTGCATGTTGTACTAAAAGTTGAAAAAGTCACTCAAATCGCGGAAGCTACGCTCCACGTAAACCAAGGCGAAATTCATGCGTCAGCAGATGATGAGAACATGTACGCCGCAATTGATTCGCTGGTGGATAAACTTGTTCGCCAACTTAATAAGCATAAAGAAAAACTAAACAGTCATTAATCATGCAACTGAGCGAAATACTGTCATTGGACTGCACGAGAAGTGCAGTCCACTGTACGAGTAAAAAACGAGCCCTAGAAATGATCAGCCACATCGTCGCTGAGCAAACGGGCCAAGATTCTACAGAACTGTTTGAGTGTATGCTCAACAGAGAGAAAATGGGCAGTACCGGCATCGGAAACGGTATTGCTATCCCGCACGCAAGAATGCAATCGAGTGATAAGGCTATCGCAGTGCTTCTTCAATGTGATGAAGCCATTGAATTTGATGCGATTGACAATCGACCGGTTGACCTTCTATTTGCCCTATTAGTTCCAGAAGAGCAATGCAAAGAGCACCTAAAAACTCTGTCATCGATGGCGGAACGCTTGAGCGACAAACAGGTACTGAAGTTGCTCCGTAACGCTCAAAGCGATGAAGAGCTCTACAACATTATGATTCATCAGTAAGCGGGATATTTAACCATGCGATTAATCGTTGTTAGCGGGCATTCTGGTGCAGGCAAGAGCGTGGCACTGCGTGTACTAGAAGATTTAGGTTACTACTGTGTGGATAATCTACCGGTTAATCTTCTTGATGCCTTTGTCCAGTCCGTCGCTGATAGCAAGCAGAATGTTGCGGTCAGTATCGACATCCGCAATATACCGAAAAAGCTCAAAGAGTTGACCGGTACGCTGGAAAAGCTAAAGGCCGAGCATGATCTCACGATGCTTTTCTTAGATGCCGATAAGGAAACGCTGCTCAAACGTTACAGTGAAACCCGTCGAATCCACCCTTTGTCTATTGGTAGTCAATCACTTTCTCTTGATCAAGCAATCGAGCGAGAAAAAGAAATTTTGCGTCCTCTAAAATCTCATGCAGACTTACTGCTCAATAGCAGTGGGCAATCACTACATGAATTGAGTGAAACGGTACGCGTGCGAGTTGAAGGAAGAGACCGTAAAGAACTGGTCATGGTTTTTGAATCTTTTGGTTTTAAGTACGGGTTACCCTCTGATGCTGACTATGTGTTTGATGTGCGCTTTTTACCAAATCCTCATTGGGAACCAGGACTACGTCCTATGACAGGACTTGATGGCCCAGTTGCTGCGTTTTTAGAGCAACATCAATCGGTACTGAGCCTTAAGTATCAAATCGAAAGCTTTATCGAAACCTGGCTACCAATGCTAGAAAAGAACAATCGCAGTTATCTGACGGTTGCCATTGGTTGCACTGGTGGTAAACACCGCTCTGTCTACCTTACACAAAAAATTGGTGAATACTTCGCAACGAAAGGGCATCAAGTTCAAGTCCGCCACACATCGCTAGAAAAAAATCCCAAGGAGTAAACGTGGAAGTCAGTCGTAAAGTTCTTATTCAAAATCGTCTCGGCCTACATGCTCGTGCAGCGGTGAAACTTGTCGAACTGGCTCAAAGTTTTGATGCGATCATTACGATTGACAATGAAGAAGACAAAACCGCTACAGCCGACAGTGTCATGGGTTTATTGATGTTAGAATCCGCGCAAGGTGAATACGTGACGATCCATGCTAATGGGTCGCAAGCGGAGCAAGCCTTAGATGCCGTTTGTCACCTTATTGAAGATAAGTTTGATGAAGGGGAATAAAACAAGGTCCTAGGTTGAAAACAAGGTCCTAGGAAAACACAGGTTCTAGGTCCTAGAAAAACAAGGAATACGGGACGCTGCGCTTACAGATTACAGAAAAATCAGATTAATATTCATTAAAATCAGCAACTTCAGTCATTCCAGCGGGCTCAAGCGAGACTAGGAATCTACTCACGACTAGGGCGCTGCTGAAACTAACACCGCAAACACCTACATACTCGAAGGCTAGATTCTGAATCACTCTCCTTCGTCGCTGTTCAGAAAGACGAATTTCAGCCATAGTGCTCAGTAATCTGTATTCCCAAACTGCAAACACAAATGCCAACAAAGGAGCACCGAAGCCTCGAGTAATACACCTAGGAACTAGGACCTGCTTTTTACCTAGGACCTTTCCCCTCCCCTTTCTGAAATTAATTTTCCCTACTTTCACAAGTTGTTATTAAAAGGCTCCTAGAATTAAGTTATTATTCAACCCATTGTAACTATCAGGAAGTAGGAGGAAAAAGTGGAAGAGCAAATTGAATTCGACCAAGCTCACCAAGCCCTCCAAGAAGTCACAGAAGCACTGGAAAATGGTCGCTTCGTTCATGTTCGTCGTCAATTACAGGACATGGAACCTGAGGATATCGCTCACCTTTTAGAAGCCTCGCCGCGTAAAAGTCGTGAAGTGCTTTGGCAACTTACCGATCCAGAAGACTACGGTGAAATTCTTGACGAGCTCAACGAAGACGTTAAAGACAGTCTCGTGTCCAAAATGGCCCCTGAAGCGCTTGCAGAAGCGACGGAAGGTATGGACACCGATGATGTTGCTTACGTGCTGCGTAGCTTGCCCGATGACCTGTCCCGTGAAGTTCTTTCTCAGATGGACTCTTCTGACCGATTACGTGTCGAAACCGCGCTATCATACCCAGAGGATACCGCTGGTGGGCTAATGAACACCGACGTTATCACCATACGTGGTGACGTTGATGTCGACGTTGTCTTGCGTTATTTACGAATGAAAGGCGAGCTGCCAGAAGCCACCGATGCTTTATATGTTATTGATGAAGAAAGTAAACTGATTGGTGAACTGCCCATTACTCTGCTAATCACCACTCAGCCAGATGTGAAGATTGTCGATATCATGGAAGACGCAGATGAAGCCATCACCGTCGATACCAGCGATTCCGACGTTGCTAGCTTATTCGAACGTCGAAACTGGGTATCAGCTCCGGTCGTAGATGAGAATCAGCACCTCGTGGGTCGTATTACTATCGATGACGTGGTCGACGTTATCCGAGAAGATGCTGAGCACTCCATGATGAGCATGGCGGGTATGGATGACGACGAGGATACCTTCGCACCTGTCGTTAAATCAGCACGTAAGCGTAGCATTTGGTTAGGCGCAAATGTTCTGGCTGCCCTAGCGGCCGCTTCTGTTTCTAACATGTTTGAAGCAACGCTAGATCAAATGGCTGCCATCGCAGTTTTAATGACTATCGTGCCATCGATGGGAGGCGTTGCGGGTAATCAAACAGTTGCACTGGTTATTCGTGGTCTTGCGCTCGGCCATATCGGTGATTCCAACAAACGTGAACTGTTAATGAAGGAAGCCGCAATCGGTTTTCTTAACGGTATCATGTGGGCGCTTATCATTGGCGGTATCGTTGTCGCATGGAAAGGAAACTGGATGTTGGGCGGTATTATTTCTGCAGCCATGATGACCAACTTGTTGGTCGCTGGTATTGCAGGGGTTACTATTCCGATTCTACTGAAAAAGATGAATATAGACCCAGCTCTAGCGGGAGGAATGGCGTTAACCACCGTCACCGATGTGATTGGTCTGTCGGTGTTCCTTGGACTGGCAACGATTATGATTTAAAAGATTTGAGGGCCTAGGAATTAGAGGAGCTAGGATCCTAGGTTCTAGGCCCTAGAGGTGGTATCCGAAGCTTCGGTATATCTTTGTTAACATTGGTATTTGTTGTTTGGAAATGCAGATTACGGAATACAGATGACAACCTCACCTAGAATCTAGGACCTTTCTTTTCCCTAGGACCTTTTCTGTATTCCGTAAGCGCAGCGCTCGGTAACCCAAAACCAAAAGTGCCAAACATCTCCGTTTGGCACAATAGTTTCAACAACCTCACCTAGAACCTAGGACCTTTGTTTATCCCTAGGACCTAATCATCTACTCTCCTGCCACCTTCATCTTATCAAGCAAGATAGAACCGGTTTGGATTTGCGAACGTGTTTCTACATCGCTGCCGACTGCAACGATCTTATTGAACATATCCTTCAGGTTTCCAGCAATGGTGATCTCAGACACTGGGTATTGAATTTCACCGTTTTCAACCCAGAAACCAGCGGCGCCGCGTGAGTAATCACCAGTCACAACGTTCACGCCTTGTCCCATCACCTCAGTCACTAATAGACCAGTACCCAGCTCTTTCAGCATTTGCTCAAAATTCTGACCTGTCGTTTTGACGTACCAGTTATGAATACCGCCAGCATGACCCGTTGGTTGCATATTCATTTTACGTGCTGCGTAGCTGGTCAGCAGGTAAGTCGCAAGCACGCCGTCGGTGATAATCTCACGATCTTGAGTGTAGACACCTTCACTGTCGAACGGGCTAGATGCTAAACCACGCAAGACATGTGGACGCTCAGAAATGTTGAACCACTCGGGTAAAATTTGTTTGTTCAGATGATCGAGAAGGAAGGAAGATTGACGGTATAAATTTCCCCCACTGATCGCCATGACTAAGTGACCAATTAACCCGGTTGCGACATCCGCAGCAAACATAATTGGATAATGGCCTGTTTTTAGACGCTGCGCATCCAAGCGGTTAATTGTGTTTTCCGCAGCTTTACGTCCGACTATCTCTGGTGTCCATAAATCATCACGATGGCGCGCCACTGTGTAGCTGTAATCACGCTCCATCTCACCATTTTGTCCAACGCCAATCACACAACAACTCGTACTGTGGCGGCTAGAAGCATAACTGGCGAGTAAACCATGGCTATTACCGTAGACTTTCACGCCGTAATGACTATCGTAACTGGCGCCATCACTTTGCTTGATCGCACTGTTATAGCTCAATGCTTCTTTTTCAGCCGCAATCGCGACTTCAGCGGCGTAGTCAGGATCTGGAGAGTCAGGGTGAAATAAATCCAAATCAGGAATATTATCAACCATGAACTCTTTTGCAGCAGGGCCAGCGAAAGGATCTTCAGATGTGTAATGTGCTATATCCAGCGCGGCTTTTACGGTTTGCTCAATCGCTTGTTCACTCAAGTCTGACGTAGAAGCACTGCCCTTACATTGACCTCGGTAAACGGTGATGCCAAGCGCGCCATCACTGTTGAATTCGACATTTTCGACATCCCCCATTCGGGTAGAAACACTAAGCCCAGTACTCTTAGTAATTGCGACTTCTGCGGCATCCGACTTTGCTGAAGCCAGCTTTAAGGCTTGTGCGACGGCGTGTTCTAGCTCGGTACGTTGCTCAGCAACCTGCTGTTTAATATCCATTGTCTTTCACATCTTGTCTTCAATGCACAATAGGATAACAAGAATTTCGCTTTCTCCCCACGATTCTTGTTAAAATAGTCATAATATTAATCAAAACACAGGCAACTGAAATGGCACGTAAGAATCAAAAAGCGCCATGGGAACCAGAAGAAGAAATCATCTGGGTAAGTAAATCCGAGATGAAGCGCGACATGGAAGAGCTGCAAAAGCTGGGCGAAGAGCTTGTTGGCCTAAAACCATCCGTTCTAGAAAAGTTTCCATTGAGTGAAGACCTGCGAGAAGCAATTGCCGATGCGCAACGCTTTAAAAATGAAGCGCGTCGTCGCCAACTGCAACGTATCGGTAAACTGATGCGCTATGAAGACCCAGAACCTATCCAAGCCGCATTGGATAAGATTCGTAACAAACACTCTCAGTTGACTGCGGTATTCCACAAGCTGGAAGCGCTGCGTGACCGTGTGGTTGAAGAAGGGGATAAAGCGATTGATGACGTTATGGAAATGTACCCAGAAGCAGACCGTCAACGCCTACGTCAACTCGCTCGCCAAGCGGCAAAAGAGAAACAAGCTGGTAAGCCTGCAAAAGCATACCGTGAAATCTTCCAGATCCTTAAAGGGCTCAACGAAGAAGAGTTTTAATTCGACGCTTCGATTTTAATAAAAACTCGCTCTTAACAAAAAAGCAGACATCAATGTCTGCTTTTTTATCTGACCTGTCTTAACGCTTTACACTAGCCGATTAAGCGCTTCTCCACGTTCAAACGCGTTAATATTTTCAATCAAGATATTCGCTAAGTTCTGAATCGACGAATCACTGCCCCACGCCACATGCGGTGTGAGCAGTAAGTTAGGCAAATTCATATTGGCAATCAACGGATTACTTTCATCCGCAGGCTCTTGAGTAAAGACATCAAACCCTGCCCCCGCAATAGTGCCAGATTTTAGCGCATCAATCGTTGCCTGCTCATTAACCAAACCACCACGCCCTGTATTAATCAGAATCGCTGTCGCTTTCATCATCTGGAACTCAGTTTCTCCAATCGCATTGCGCGTATGTTCGTTCAAAGGACAATGTAACGTAATCGCATCAGAACGTTTGAGTACCTCGTCAAACGGCACATAGTTTTCCCGACACTCAGACGCGCCTTTTCGCTCAGCAAATAATACCTGCATACCCAATGCCTTCGCTAGCTGCGCGGTTGCTTGGCCCAAAGCGCCACTGCCAATGATACCTAAAGTGCTACCACCAATGTCGCCAATAGGGTGCGTAAAAAAACAAAATTGCTTGTTGCGTTGCCACTCACCTGCAGCGATATCTTGATGATAACCAAACAGGTTTCGACGTAAAGCGAATAACATAGCAATCACATGTTCAGGAACCGAACGAGTGGCATACCCTTGTACATTCGCCACCGCAATATTGTGATTTGCGCAATAATCCACATCCACGTTATTAAACCCTGTGGCCGCGACAGCAATCATACGCAACTTAGGAAGCTGTTCCAGCACATGTTGGTCAATTACAGCTTTATTCGTGATGACAATATCCGCTTCGAGAAGCCGTTCAACGACTTGCTCTGGCGATGTGAGATCGTATTCGATCCAATGATGCTCAAAGCTAGGGCGTGGCACCTGAATGTGTTCAGGGATAGTAGCGCGGTCGAGAAAAACAACATTCGGCAATGACATAACAACTCCTTGTTCACTGCCCAGGAAAAACGAAGATAACTATGGATGAGGCAGTGTTTTGTAATCTGGTAATGTACGCTCTGGTGTGAAATAGTCAAAGATCATCGTTTCGGCTTGAGGATAAAAGTCACACGGCACAAATACTTGGCTTAAGTCGTGTGATTCAGGGTGATAGAAACTCAGTTCCGCAGCATGCAGTTCCAAACGGCTTGAGAACGCGAGGGCCTCTGCACTTGCATAAAACTCATCGCCAACAATCGGATAGCCTAGCGCTTGCATGTGCACTCTCAGTTGATGAGAGCGCCCGGTGATGGGTAACAAACGGACAATCGTTGTTTCTTCTCCCGTCGTGTGCACCTCTCGTTTTACTGTCTGAAATACGGTTTGAGAAGGTTTACCATCTTGAAAACACACCTTCTGCCTCGGTCGATTAGGCCAGTCACAAATTAATGGAAGATCGATTTCACCTTGTTGTTGTTCAATATGTCCCCACACTCGTGCGTAATAAACTTTATGGGTCAAACGGTACTGGAACTGCTTTTTGAGTGCCCGCTCAGCCGTTTTATTTTTGGCGAGTAACATCAATCCAGAAGTCGACATATCCAAACGATGTACTACTTGAATATCTGGGTATGACGCTTTTAAACGGCTCCACATGCTATCGTAATGCTCCGCTAATCGTCCCGGTACGGATAGCAAGCCCGAAGGTTTATTCACGGCAAGGATATCTTCATCTTCAAAAACGATATCAATCCAAGGGTCTGTAGGAGGCGTATATTCAAGCATTGCCATCGGTGAAGTCTCATCAAAATAAAATCGACGCGATTATAACGACCTCGGTTCCAGAACGCATTGCATTTGAACGCAACACTACAAAAGTCTGGCAGAAATTAAAAAGTCAATAAGCAAAAAGAAAATAAAATAGTTTGCTATGTAAAATTAGTTTGACAATGTAAGCGATAAATTTATAGAGTGCAGAAGTAAGCCTGCAACACCAGCAGTACCACACTCTGGATGTGCCAACATAAAGTCTAACCAGGTTCAAACACATCATTTAAAACATTACCGTCGCGCTCGCACCATGACTTCCGCCGTTCATTTGAAATCATCCGGTGCAGTGCCTACCAAGACCTCTTGGATACAATTAAAATAACAAGGAAATGAAGCATGGATTCCGCAATACCAACACAAAAGCCACCCCAATCTAAACTCTCCTTATTTTTTCGCTCGCTAGGTCCTGGCATTCTTATGGCCTCAGCAGCCGTCGGTGGCTCTCACCTCGTGGCGTCTACAAAAGCCGGCGCTATCTATGGCTGGCAACTTGCTGGACTGATTCTGCTGGTCAACTTTTTCAAATACCCTTTTTTCCGAGCAGGCGTGCAGTACACCATGGGCACAGGCAATACACTCGTAGAAGGCTATGCCAAAATGGGGCGGTCTTACTTGTGGGTATTTCTCTTTTTAAGCGCGGTATCCGGCGTCATTAATACCGCTGCGTTATTAATGTTCAGTGCCAGCTTACTTGGTTATTTCGTTCCTTTTTCTTTATCCATGGCCTCGTTGAGTTGCATCGTGATTGTGACTTGCTTGTTGATCCTGTTAGCAGGTCACTACAAAGCATTAGATACTCTCTCTAAAGTGATCATGTCGGTACTCACAATCTCGACGTTACTTGCCGTCGCTATAGCATTCGGAAGCCCGGTTGAGCAAGTTGCGAACTTCGAGCCACCTTCACCTTGGTCGATTGCAGCCATTGGCTTTATTGTCGTCACCATGGGCTGGATGCCTGCACCTATCGAAATTTCATGCCTAACTTCAGCTTGGTTAAAGCGTCAAGCCAGTGAGCAAGAAGTGACGCCCCGTTCTGCGTTGTTTGATTTTAACGTTGGTTACATTGGTACAGCATTGCTTGCCATTGTGTTTGTATCGCTCGGTTCATTAATGTTGTATGGCTCAGGTGTTGAACTGCAAAGTTCTGGTGTCGGCTTCTCCCACCAGCTTGTAGGTTTATACGCCTCAACCATTGGTGAGTGGTCTCGATACCTGATTGCAGTGATTGCGTTCTTCTGCATTTTCGGCAGTACCATTACCGTTATTGATGGTTACTCGCGCGTTGTTTCAGACGCTCAACGTTTGCTGCGTTCACAGCCAGACACCAATCCTAAAACAACGTCAACGATCATGATCGTTATCTCGGCACTGGCATTAGGCATTGTCATTTTTTGGGCATCAGCATTGTTGCCAATGCTGAACTTCGCCATGATCCTGGCCTTTATGACCACGCCATTCTTTGCGCTGTTGAACTACATACTGGTGAGTAAAACCGATTTGCCGAAAACGTTAGCCGTAGGACGCAAACTGAAGTGGCTATCAATGGCGGGGCTAGTTTACCTTTTCGGCTTCTTAGCGGTATTTATTTGGTGGAAATGGTTGATGTAATTACACCACATCAACCAATAAAAAAGCGTAGAAAAAAGGCCTTCAAAATGAAGGCCTTTTGCTTGGTTTGTGCCAATGAATTCAAGTTTAGTTATGGCTGACCACAATCAAACGCAGAGAATCCAGTTGAACCTGAGCTTGGTTGATGTAACCCGTCAATGCTTTTATTTGCTCTTCTATCGCTTCAAGCTCTTCATCTCGTATGTTCGGGTTGACCGCTTTCAGAGCTTGTAAACGCTCCAACTCCGCATTCAGACTTTGCTGCATATCGTGATGTGCTTGTTTACGCACCTCTTCGACTTTTTGCTCAATCAGTTCATCCCCCGCTTCAATCAAGCGATGCACATCTTTTTGCACGGAGGTGACTAACTTGCTTCCTAGGTGACGATTGACGGGACTTAGCTGACGGTTGAAGCTTTCAAATTCAACTTGCGCAGACAAATCATTGCCACGCGCATCCATCATCAGGCGGATAGGTGTCTTCGGCAAGAAGCGAGCAATACCGCTGCGTTTTGGTGCTTGTGCATCAACCGCATAAATAAGTTCAACTAGAATCGTCCCCACTGGCAACGCTTTATTTTTTAATAAAGAAACGGCAGATGCCCCAACACCTTCACTCATCAGGAGATCAATCCCTCCTTGAATCATCGGGTGCTCCCAACTAATAAAGTGCATATCTTCACGCGATAACGCAGTTTCACGATCAAAAGTGATCGTCGCCCCTTCATATGGCAGACCTGGATAGCTTGGTACCATCATGTGCTCTGACGGAGTTACAACAAGCGCATTTTCACCTTTGTCGTCTTGGTTCAAACCGATGGTATCAAACAGGGACAACGCGAATGTCACCAAGTTGGTATCACCATCGGTAGACTCAATTTTCTCAACGATTTTCTGCGCTTTTTCTCCACCATTGGAGTGCATTTCGAGCAGACGATCACGGCCGTGCTCCAATTGCGATTTAAGCTCTTTATTCATTTTGGCGGACGCTTCAATAATGTCCTCAAGCGGAGTCGCATCCCCCGAGGCCAGCATTTCAATCAGAGCTTCCGAATACTCATCGTAAACGGCTCGGCCTGTTGGACAGGTTTCCGCAAAAGCATTCAAACCTTCATCAAACCAACGCGCGAGAATCGCTTGTGATGTTCCTTTTAGGTAAGGAACATGGATGTCGATGTCGCGGTTTTGACCAATACGATCCAAGCGACCAATACGTTGCTCAAGCAAGTCTGGATTAAAAGGCAAATCGAACATGACAAGCTGGTTCGCAAACTGGAAGTTACGACCTTCTGAGCCTATTTCACTACAGATAAGCACCTGTGCTCCGCCTTCTTCCTGAGCAAAATACGCCGCTGCTTTGTCACGCTCAAGAATAGACATGCCTTCATGAAAAACCGTAGCGCGGATGCCTTCACGCTCACGTAACGCTTGCTCTAGCTGTAAAGCGGTACTCGCACGTGATGCGATCACCAGAATCTTTTCGCTGCGTTTTTCTTTTACTTTGTCTAACAACCAGTTCACTCGAGAGTCGAACTGCCACCAGCTTGACTCATCCCCTTCGAACTCTTGGAAGACTTCTTCTGGGTAAAGGTTCTTCATTGCACGAGCTTCAGGGCTAATCTTGCCACCGATCATCCCGGCAACACGCATAGAGGTCGTGTATTGTGGTGGAATGTCCATTGGCATCAAATGCACGTTTCGCTTCGGAAAGCCTTTGACAGCTGCGCGCGTGTTACGGAAAAGAACGCGTCCCGTACCGTGACGGTCCATCAGGTTGTCGATCAGTTCCTGACGTGCAGCCGCTTTGGACTCTTCATCTGTGTTGCTTTCAATGATCCGGAAAAGCGGTTCCACATCTTGTTCAGACAACAACTCAGTGATCTGATTTTTTGCCTCATTCGGCAACTTCCCTTCAGAGAAGAGAGAGGTAATCGCGTCGGCAACTGGGGCGTATTGCTCCTCTTCCTCAACAAAGGCTGCGTAATCGTAAAAACGATCTGGATCCAGAAGACGCAGGCGGGCGAAATGACTTTCACGACCCAATTGTTCTGGTGTGGCTGTTAGCAGTAGCACACCAGGCGTACGCTCAGCTAAGCCTTCCACCACTTGATATTCCCGACTTGGTTTGTCTTGGCTCCACTCTAGGTGATGCGCCTCGTCAACGACCAACAGGTCCCACTCACCGTCAAGCGCTTGCTCAAAACGCTTACGGCTTTTACGCAGGAAGTCGAGCGAACACAGCACATATTGTTGGGTATCGAATGGGTTTTCCGCATCGGCAAATGCTTCGATACAACGCTCTTCGTCGAAGATAGAGAAATGCAAATTGAAACGGCGCATCATCTCAACAAGCCATTGGTGCTGAAGGGTTTCCGGTACCACAATTAGAATACGCTCAGCACGACCAGACAGGACCTGCTGGTGAATGATCATCCCCGCTTCGATGGTTTTACCGAGGCCTACTTCATCCGCAAGCAGAACACGCGGCGCGTGACGACGACCGACTTCATGAGCAATAAAAAGCTGGTGAGGGATAAGACCCGCACGCATACCACACAGACCACGCATTGGACTTTTGTGCTGCTCAAATTGATTGGTTAACGCTCGGTAACGCAGAACAAAGTTATCCATGCGATCAATTTGACCCGCGTACAATTTATCTTGAGGCTTATTGAAACGGATTTGGTTGCTGAGGAAAATTTCACGTAAGACAACCGCAGTTTCTTGAGTGTCTTCGCGCGTACCGAAGTAGGTGTATAACCCCTCGTCTTCCAGCACTTCTTCTACTTTTAGTGACCAACCTTCTTGGCAATCGATAACATCACCGACATTAAAGGTGACTCGGGTAACGGGTGCATCAGTTCGTGCGTAAACTCGGTTTTCTTCTGATGCTGCGAACATTAATGTCACGGTACGAGCATCCATTGCTACTACGGTACCTAAACCTAAATCGCTTTCCGTATCGCTAATCCAGCGCTGCCCCAAAGCAAATGTCATGAATGACTACCTCGTTGTTATTTCTTGATTCGTGTTTTGTTGGTCTTCACACGCCCCTTTCAAGGCATGGATAATAGTTTAGATCCGATTCTGGCTTCTGCTATATCGATTGAACTTACCGTACGTTGAATACAGAACCTAGTTTAGCCAATTCAGTATGATAAAACGGCCATAGCTTGCGCACAGAAAAAGGTCGCTAATCTTACTTGAAGCTGTGATTTAGGTCACGTCCAAACCGCTCTATGCACAAACTTTTTTTACGAAACTAGGAATGCAATCAAATTGTAAAAAACACATGACAATTATTAAGCTGCACCAAGAAATTATTACGTATACTTAGTTAGGAGCGCTTAAAATCATTGCATATCCCATCGCATGTAATTTAAACGCATTGGTACACGTTTAGGATCAACCCGGGTTTGCATACGTTGTCTTGCTACTCAGTTGCGCACTAAGCGACAAACGGTACAGTAGCTCGAAAACCTCTATTGCAAGCAATTAGAGTTAGGTCGTTTCTTCTATTTTTTGCGACTTAACCACTCGTAAGCAAAGCCATATTTGTTGGCAAGGAGACGCTATGGGCGATACGGATCGGAAACTGTTTGTACTCGACACCAATATCCTACTTCACGAACCCTTCGCAATTTACTCTTTTCAAGAACATGATGTCGTCATCCCGATGACCGTACTGGAAGAACTCGATAGAATCAAAGATAGCAAGCGGGACGTTGCGCGCGATGCACGTGTTGCCATTCGAGCTTTGGAAGATTTATTCAGAGACGCAACTCCGGATGAAATTTCGGAAGGCATTCCCGTCAACAAAGAAAACCCTAACCAAGGCACTATCTCTATTTTGGCGGATTTTGAATTGCAGGAAACCGTCAAAGCTTTCGCCGACAAAGCCGGTGACAATCGCATTCTCAATGCGGTGCTTTATCTGCAAAACAAACGGGCGCCACGTGAAGTTGTGCTTATCACTAAAGACATCAACATGCGTCTGCGCGCCAAAGGGGCAGGTGTACGCTTTGTAGAAGACTACCGCACCGATCAACTTATTGATGACATTCAATACCTGACCAAAGGCTTCCAACAACGAGAAGGCGAATTTTGGAGTGGTATTGAAGAGGTAGAAAGTTACTCCTTGGGTGGAAAAACTTATCATAAGCTTAGCCGAGAGCCTTTCGACCCGACTTTTATTAACCAATATATTATTGATGAAGATAGCGACTTTGCCGGCCGGGTGGAAACCATCAACGAAGACAAACTGACCCTGCTGGACCTCAGCCGCGAGCGCATGATGCATCGCCGTGCTTGGGACATCACGCCAAAGAATATTTATCAAGCGATGGCATTAGACTCGTTACTTGATCCTGAGATTGACTTAGTCATTCTGACAGGAGCTGCCGGTAGTGGTAAGACCCTACTCGCTATGGCAGCCGCTCTTGAACAAACCATTGAGAAAAAGATGTTCGACAAAATCATCGTCACGCGTAACACGCCTGATATTGGTGAATCGATAGGCTTCTTACCCGGTTCCGAAGAGGAAAAAATGATGCCATGGTTGGCAGCCGTGACTGACACATTAGAAGCGCTGCATAAGCATGATCACTGTACCGAAGGTTCAATGAAATACATCTGTGATAAGGCGAATATTCAGTTTAAATCAATAAACTTCATGCGAGGCCGTTCAATTCAAAATGCGTTTGTCTTGCTTGATGAATGCCAGAACTTAACGGCATCACAGATAAAAACTATCATTACCCGTTGTGGTGAAGGGACTAAAATTGTCTGTTCCGGTAACTTGGCTCAGATTGATTCCCACTACCTCACTCCGGTGACATCAGGTTTGACCTACATGGTTGAACGCTTTAAAAACTTTGAAGGCAGTTCGAACATTCACCTCAACGGCGTAGTACGCAGTCGCTTAGCAGAGTTTGCGGAAGAGAATATGTAACAAGAAAAGGGGCTAGGATCCTAGGTGAAAAGAAGGTTATAGGGTCCTAGGTCCTAGGTCCTAGGTCCTAGGAATACATGGAACGCTTCGCTTACGGAATACGGAATACGGAATACGGAATACGGAATACGGAATACGGAATACGGAATACGGAATACGGAATACGGAATACGGAATACGGAATACGGAATACGGAATACGGAATACGGAATACGGAATACGGAATACGGAATACGGAATACGGAATACGGAATACGGAATACGGAATACGGAATACGGAATACGGAATACGGAATACGGAATACGGAATACGGAATACGGAATACGGAATACGGAATACGGAATATTTTCGGTCACTGACATTCAGTGTCAAGCTCTTCCGTAATCTGGACACGAAGCGCTCCGTAACCCAAAACAACAAGCGTCAAACTCACCATTAAACACAGCAGTTTCAACAACCTCATCTAGGACCTAGGGCCTTTCTTTTACCTAGAACCTAACATCCCTAGGTCCTATATTCCTATTCCGTTCCACCTACCGTCAACGAGTCTAGCTTCAACGTTGGCTGGCCTACGCCAACAGGGACACTTTGCCCTGCTTTGCCACACACTCCGACGCCTTTATCAATGCTGAGGTCATTGCCGACCATAGAGACTTGCTGCATCGCTTCAATACCCGAGCCTATCAGTGTTGCACCTTTGACTGGGCGGGTGATTTTGCCATTTTCAATCAAGTAAGCTTCTGAAGCCGAAAACACAAACTTGCCTGAAGTGATATCCACCTGACCACCACCGAAGTTTGGCGCATACAACCCCTTTTCAACCGTAGAAATGATCTCTTCTGGCGTATGCTCACCCGGAAGCATGTAGGTATTGGTCATACGCGGCATCGGCAAGTGTGCGTAAGATTCACGACGACCGTTACCGGTTGGGTTAACGCCCATTAAACGCGCGTTCAGCTTATCTTGCATGTACCCTTTCAGCACACCATTTTCGATAAGCGTGTTGTATTGACCGTTCACACCTTCGTCGTCCACGTTAAGTGAGCCACGAAGATCTTTTAATGTACCATCATCGACGATCGTACATAGTGAAGACGTAACTTGTTGACCCATTTTGCCAGAAAAAACAGATGACTCCTTACGATTGAAGTCCCCCTCCAGGCCATGACCAACAGCCTCATGCAGCAACACACCAGGCCAGCCTGAACCTAGCACCACGGGCATCATACCCGCAGGAGCAGCTTCGGCTTGTAAGTTCACTAACGCCATACGAATCGCTTCATCAGCGTAATGAAACGCTTGCTTCACACCTTCCGTTTCAGACAAGAAAAAGTCGTAGCCAAAGCGGCCACCGCCACCAGCGCTACCGCGCTCACGACGTTCGCCTTTTTGTGCAAGCACACTAATAGACAAACGCACCAGAGGACGAACATCACCCGCATAGGTACCATCGGTTGCTGCAACTAGCATTTGTTCATATACGCCGCTGATACTGATCGAGACTTCTTTGACAAGTGGCTCTTTGGTACGAATATACGCATCAAGAGACTTAAGTAATTCGGTTTTTTGCTGCTTTTCCCACTCTGCTAACGGGTTAACATCAGCGTAGTAAGCTTGGTTGTCGGTGCGCTTAAACGCTTGAACTTTGCCACTTTGCCCTTTTTGAGCAATACCACGCGCAGCCATTGCACTCTGCTTCAGGCCTTCCGGCTGGATTTGATCAGAGTAAGCGAAACCTGTTTTCTCACCAGTTATCGCACGTACACCAACACCACAATCAATGTTAAAAGAGCCATCTTTGATGATGCTGTCTTCTAGAACCAGAGACTCGTGCCAGCTGGACTGAAAGTAAATGTCCGCATAATCGATCTGGCGTGTCGCGATGCTGGCAAGAGTGTCAGCAATATCTTGTTCTGTCAGACCATTGGGGGCAAGGAGTGCCTGTTCTATTTGGTTTGTGCTCATAGTTAGCTCTTTTATTTCCGTCTCATTTCGTTGTGAAAGCGACTGTGTTGAGTCAGCGGCATATTCTGCCTTACTTGCTGGCATTGTGACAAATCTATATCAGCAACCAACAAACCCGTTTGGTCTGCCAACTGGCTGTGGATTCGTCCCCATGGGTCAATCACCATCGAATGTCCCCAGGTTTTGCGACCACAAGGATGAGTGCCAGTTTGATTACTGGCCAGCACCCAACACTGGGTTTCAATTGCACGGGCACGCAGCAGGACTTCCCAGTGTGCTTCACCAGTAACAGCAGTAAACGCGGCGGGTACTACAATGATGGTCGCCCCCTCCAAACGCAGTTGTTTGTATAATTCAGGAAAACGCAGGTCATAGCAAATACTCAATCCCACACTGCCGATATCGGTTTCGGTCACCACCATTTGATTCCCTGGCGTAAACGTATCAGACTCTCGGTAGCTACCATGTCCATCAGCAACCTCAACGTCAAACATATGCAGTTTTTCATAGTGGGCAATGCACTTACCATGGGGGGATAACACCAACGTCGTTGTCGTCACGCCTCGCGCGGTTTGGATCGGCATGCTACCGACAATCAGCGTGATTTGATACTGTTTGGCAATCTTGGCTAAACGCTGCTGAATCGCGCCACTCCCTAACGGCTCTGCATAGTGATGATACGCGTCACGGTCGGCAAACAGCACCGAGTTTTCAGGGGTCAAAACTAGCTTCACGCCTTGCTGCGCAGCTTGGGCACACTGTTTATCGATAAACTCCAGGTTCGTTTCAACATCCGGACCCGATGTCATTTGAATAATGCCAACACGCTCCATGTGTTTCTCCTTTATTCTGTTGTCGCTGATAGAGTGAATTATTTCGCCTGTTCACGCAGCTTTTCTGGCAACTTATACTCGCCTTTGCTTCGTGAAATTTCTTTGACCGTTGGGGCATCTAATGGGCCTTTCACTTCATAGTTAACTTGCGTAAAGACCTCAACCACAGGAGAAATCACCGTCGAAATCGCTAGCACATACAATGCGGCTTGCGGAGCAACCGCGAATGCTGTCAACATGGGCAACCCAGAGGTAATATCTGGTGTGAATCGCACCTCAGCATCCACGAGTCGCGTATTAATATTGGCGATACCACGTAAACGCATTTCCCCAGCTAACGCATCCATAACGATGTCATTGGTAATGAATACGCCATCTTGAATCTTGCCCGTTCCCTTAATCGAGTTAAAGGCCATACCTTTGTCAAATACGTCGGTAAAATCGAGCTGCATTTTACGAATGATCGAGTCCAAGCTGAACAAACCTAACAATCGAGCAGCACCACTCACTTGACTGACGACGCCTTTGCCAAACTCAGTGGAGAGCTCACCTTGAAGTGTGTGAGTTTTCATAGACCAAGGTGCACCATCCCACTCTGCGCTGGTGTTAATTTCAAATGGTGCCTGCTGAATACCTGATGTAACACCAAAACGCTCCATCAAGTCAGTGTTGTTCTCACCGCTCATTTTTATGCTGACTGCAGAATGACTGCGTTCTTTTGTCAACGCCCACCATCCGCTCATATTAATACGGTTTTTTCCGCTGCTGAAGGTAACGTCATCCCATACCAGTCGGTTATCTTGCCGCTGCAGATCAACGTTGACCTTACCCACTTTGTAACCTTGCAACCAAAAATCGTCGATATTGAGTATTAAGTTTGGCATCTGTGCGTGAAGCTGACGATCAAAGTCGGTGATCAATGGTGCACTTTGATCATCACGAATGAACAGTGAGCTACGCTGGTCTGGGGCTTGTTCTAAGTCTGGAAGATAAAGATGCAGATTGTCCAGTGAGATCGATAAGCGATCTGGCTGAGCATAGGTGGCCTTACCCTTCGCCTCCTGGCTATTGATGTCAACTTGCCAGCTACGCGCTTTTTTATTCACTTTCACATCAACATCATGAAACTCGATATTTCCGAGTTTGAGCGTTTGTGCCCCCACGTCAACCTTAGTAGGCAGTGGGACGCTTGGTACTTTCATTCCTGCAAGTGCTGATGACTTGTCATCACTTGGCGGCACTTTGATCAAGTCAATCCAGCGCCCAATATCAAATTCATCAAGTCGAATCGATGCATCATGACCAACGATAGGACTCATTTTGAATCCTCCCGACCCCACCACCAAATGAGTAGCACTTAATACAGGAATATCTCCAGAGATATCGATTTCAGCTTGATATTTAGCATTGGGGATTTGGAGTTGCGCGGAGATACTCTCCTGGTTTCCTGAAGCCTGCAACTTCGCTTGTCCTGCTTCACCCACTTTTTTATCTAACGGGTAAGGATACTGACTCTCAACGCGATTTAACTGAGCTAAAACGTCGACTTGGTAGGTAAAGCCCACATCATTAAGTTGCAGATCAATGTCCATCTGCCACGGCGCATGTCCGGATAATAGCCCTAACCAACGTTCGCCAACATAAGGTTTGAGTGGCTCTACGTCCCAATCGCCTAACGTATCAATGGTCACGTTGTAGCCTTGTTCGGCACTTTCCCCACGAAAGTCGAGCGAAATGGGTTGGCCTAACAATTCTGCGGCAAGCCCAGATGTTGCCACCACATCGTTATCAAACGTAATCCGCCCCGTGGCTTTTTCCAACGTCATCGGCGGAGCTTCAATATCAACACGGTTATCGTTTAAGTCCGCATATCCCCATGCTCGCGATGTTTTGTCTGAGTCGAATGGGATAGTAAGCTGGAACTCAGAATACACTGGACCACTGACCTGAAGCGCAGTCAATGCGGCGCCAACAGAGTCAACTAACGGAGTCGACATCATATAATCACGCACTTCATTACCTGGCGCGCTGGCTTTGGCTTCAATTTCGATGTGTCCATCTTCTGCCAGTTGAGGAATTCGTCCCGTTATGCGCTCCGCTTTTACGCCATTGAGAATGGCGGATTTAGAGTCCAAGTACATGGCGTCATTTTCAAATAGGAGATCAAGCTGTAGATCAGTAATGGTTGGCCAAGAGGTTTCAAAGCTAAATTTAGCGTCTTTTAATCCCACCCATGCTTGGAACATGCCGTTGTTTTGTTGGTAAGGAAAGTCATTTAATGCGCCATACCAAAGCAATTTCGCGGTATTGACTTTACCGCCTTGAATTGCAGCAGAAAGATAGTCGGTCAGGTCTTGCCCTAACGCCAGTGTCGGCAAATATCGCCACGTTTCGCCTGCGTTGTAGAGATCCGCTTCGGCATAAAAGGACAAGAATGGGCTTTGGTTTTTAGGAAAATCTAAACGAAATGCACCTAACACTTGTAGATCAGGCGTTGCAACCGTCACTTTATCAGCCCACAAACGCCAGCCGAGTTCGTCTTGCTGCCAGACAATATCGACTTCACCTTGCTTGATGTTCAATGGCGCTTGAAAGACATCACCGTAAGGAAGAATCTCGTCAATGACTGTTACTTTGGCTTTCGCTTGGTGGATATTGCCAGAAACGCGCCCTTGAACATGTTGGAAGCCGGGCAAAAGTTGCCATTGCGTTAATCCCAATTCAGTCAATTCCGCTGAATAACGTAGAGATTCCCACTCACCGTTCATCGACAAGCGCATGTCTTCGATTCGACCTTGCGGTTCAAGCTTAGTAAGCAACTCCGTCGTGTTTTCGGACTCCGGAGCCAATTTGATTAAGGGAATTAACGCTGCGATATCTAGCTGAGAAAGGTTCAACCGCCATCCAGAGTCTTGCCAATCTAAGGCAACATCCAGTTCAGGCCAGAGCTGATTATCAGTACGAACAGTCAGTGAGTGACCATTTACTTTCCAGCCTTGATTATCTGGTTGTAACTTCAAAATGCCCGACTCAATAAACAGTGTATGACGGCCCTCTTCATTCCACACGAGTTCAGAAGGCTGAAGCTGTACATAAGCCTCATCTGGCCGGCTGTGTTCCAGGTTTAGCCAGGTGTTTACGCTCACTTTCCCTGATTCAATCCCCGACTCTCTTTTGATATCAGCGGTAAGCCAAGGGGCAACAGAGACGTCTTGAGCACTGACATAAAATTCTCCTGATACATCTCGCAGAGAGCCGTGGTCAATAAAGTCAGCGCTTACTAACAATGAGTTGAGGCTAGCATCGGCAATACTGACTGTGCCTTGCGCTAAATGTCGTTGACCTTGATTACTCCAACGCAGTTGCTCGATGTCGAGTCGACGAGTTTCACCGGATACCGATTTATACCAGATACGTGAGTTGCTAATCGTGAAGTCTTCAAACTGGCGTAGGAACAATGAGTCCAACTGGTCAATCAGTTCAACTTCATTGCTTTCTGCTCGAGGGGCATGTTCTTCACTACTGGACGTCGGCATCAGATCCAAAGAACGCATATCCAGTGCTAGATTGTGGATTGTGAGGTCCGCGACGACCGGTTTGAACTGGAGAATAGACTGGATTAAATCAAATTCAATTTGCAGCTTTTCGACCGCAAATCGCACGTCCTGGTTGTTGGGTAAGTTTGCCTCTAACCCTGTTAAATCTATGGATGGATGACTGTTACGCCATGCTCCAGCAACGCTGGTAATAGAAAAATCAAAACCTGTGTCTTGTTTAACCCAAGTTTTGATTTCATCTTGGAAGTGGTCAAGTTGTGGCAATGTGATGCGTAAAGTCGTGACCATGATGGCGACAACCACCAATACAATCGCTAAGCTCCACGCACAACAACGCCAAAAACGGTTAAAACCTGAAATCACAAATGTTCCACTTACATCATCACAACGTCAAACTGCTCCTGAATATATAGGGGCTCAGCCTGAATACGCACTTGCTTACCAATAAAGACTTCGAGTTCCGCCATCGCATGCGACTCATCGTCTAACAATGCAGCCGCGACAAACGGTGATGCATAAACGACGAAGTTATCGGCATCGTAGGCGCGGTTCACTCGAGTGATCTCACGCAGAATCTCAAAGCACACCGTTTCGACCGTTTTCACTGTGCCTCGTCCTTCACAGGTAGGACAGCTAGAACAAAGAATATGCTCAATGCTCTCTCGAGTACGCTTACGAGTCATCTCAACTAAGCCCAACTGGGTGAAGCCGTTGATGTTGGTTTTCACTCGATCTTTTGACAACGCACCTTCTAGTGACGTGAGTACTCGCTTACGATGTTCTTCAGACGACATATCGATAAAGTCGATAATGATAATCCCACCTAAATTACGTAAGCGAAGCTGGCGAGCAATCGCTTGTGTCGCTTCCACGTTGGTATTAAAGATCGTCTCTTCTAAATTACGACGGCCAACAAACGCTCCCGTGTTAATGTCGATCGTCGTCATCGCTTCGGTTTGGTCGATAATCAGATAACCACCAGACTTGAGTTCGACCTTACGCTCCAAAGAACGTTGAATTTCGTTCTCCGTGTCGTACATATCAAAGATCGGTTTGTCGCCTTCATAAAGCTCAAGTTTGTCCGTCAATTCAGGAACAAATTCAGAAGTAAACTCATGCAAAGTATCGAACACGAGGCGCGAGTCGACCATAATTTTATCCAACTCAGTACCAACAAAATCACGCAGAATACGCTGTGCAAGCCCCAGCTCACCATACAGCGTAGAGCGCGTTTTATACTTACTGCGACGCTCCATGATTTTTATCCACAAACGCTTCAGAAACGCAGCGTCTTGAGCCAGTTCTTTCTCATCCGCCCCTTCTGCGGCAGTACGAATGATAAAGCCACCATTTTCGTCACAGTATTGATTGACGACTTTTTTTAGTCGATCGCGTTCGCATTCACTCTCGATACGTTGAGAAACGCCGACATGGCTTGCGCCAGGCATAAAAACTAAGTATCGAGAAGGAAGGGTAATATCGGTCGTTAAGCGTGCGCCTTTTGTACCCAGCGGGTCTTTAACGACTTGAACAACAATGTCTTGCCCCTGGCGAACCAGTTCAGAAATATCACGTACCTGAAATTGCTGCTTCTCGTTTTCCGCAACACACTCGGTATGCGGAACAATATCAGACGCATGCAGGAATGCCGCTTTGTCCAAACCGATGTCAACAAAAGCCGCTTGCATGCCGGGTAGCACACGACTCACTTTACCTTTGTATATGTTACCTACAATCCCACGACGGGACTCACGTTCTATATGGACTTCTTGTAGTACTCCACCTTCAATCATGGCCACACGAGTTTCACTCGGGGTCACGTTTAACAGCAACTCTGCACTCATGTGCGCACCTCAAAACAAATTATAAGAATTCTTGAATTAGCTGATCGGTTTCGAACAAAGGTAAGCCTACAACGGCGTGATAACTGCCTTCGATTCGGGTGACGAAACGCCCTCCGAGTCCTTGAATACCATAACTTCCAGCTTTATCGCATGGCTCTCCTGAATGCCAGTATTGCTCGATTTCCTCGAGAGTCAGTTGCTTGAACCAGACGTCGGTAGTCACCACAATTGAGCGCTGCTTCTGCGATGACACAACACTGACCGCGGTCATCACTTGATGGCGACGACTAGATAACTTGGTCAACATGCGCTTGGAATCTTCAAAACAGAGTGGCTTTTCTAGCACCTGTTCATCGCAAACAACGACTGTGTCAGAGCCCAATACAACGGAATCAGGCTTAGCCATTGCTAAGCCTGCCTGAGCTTTTTCCAAAGAAAGGCGCAACACATAATCTTGCGCGCGCTCATGATCTTGCTTGGCTTCTTCAATATCGGGTAAAACAATATCAAAACGATAGCCAAGCTGGGTCAGCAACTCTTTTCTTCTCGGTGAACCCGAGGCCAGAACGAGCGGTAAGTTTTGATTCATCCGCTTACCTGACGTGCCATGCGCGACGTATTCGTCGCATCAGTAAAAACATCCATGGCCAAAGTATACAGTTTATTGCCGCCGTCCACAGGGATAATGGATTAAATACTACGTCTTGGTTCAAATATTCCCCACAGAATATCAAAAGCTCCAATAACACGGTAAAAAAGGCAATTAAAATCGCCTGTTGCCACAAGGCCATATTACGAATTAACAAAAAGTTCAACGCAACGAGATAAATCACAATCGACATCATCATTCCGCGGATCCCCAGCGTCGAGCCAATCAGAATATCCCATATCAAGCCCAGAATTAACGCCGAGCCAACATTAACTCGATTCGGTAGCGCCAACACCCAGTAACACGTTACCAAGAACAGCCAAGACGGACGAAACAACTCTAAAACACCTGGCCACGGAATGGTTTGCAATACCAGCGCGACAAAGAATGTCACGGCGATTACCATTCTGCTGCGCAATACACTACTGGCCATCCGCTACCTCTTGTTCCTGTTGCACCTCTATTCCTTCTTCAGAATTAGACTGTTGTACTTTTTGTTGGCGATCTTCATTCGGCCAAATTAACAACAAGTATCGTAAACGCTCAAACTCCACCACAGGCTCTGCTTTGATGGCGGCAAACTCCTGGTGAGTGTCGTGCTCAACTGACGTGACATTCGCCACCGGATAGCCTTCTGGGTAGATACCACCAAGCCCTGATGTCACCAGTAGATCACCGACAACAATATCAGTGCTGGTTGGGATGTACTCGAGCTGGATTTCATCCATTTCACCATTTCCAGAAGCAATAACGCGGATATCATTACGGATAACCTGAACGGGAATGGCATTTTTAGCGTCGGTAAGCAGCAGCACACGAGCATTATGAGCGGCCACGAAGGTGACTTGACCCACGATACCTTTCTCGTTAATCACTGGCTGCCCCACATACACACCATCGATTTTGCCTTTATCGATGACAACTTGGTGACGATACGGCGACGTATCCACTGCCATGACTTCCGTCACGACTTTTTTCTCGTCACGGACAAAAGATGACCCCAAGAGCTTACGTAAGCGTTGGTTTTCTTCTTTGTATTGATCGAGCAAGATCATTTCGCTTTTTAAGCGCAGGACTTCTCGCTTTAAATTACGATTTCCCTCAACTAAAGTTTGATGAGTATTAAAACGCTCAAAGGCGTCATCAAACAAGCTGCGGGGTAAGTTAGCTGCGTACTGAATCGGCGCAACCATACTGTTTAAAAGATATCGGACGTTGGAAAACGTATCTAGACGACTATCAGCCAGCATCAAGCTCGCTGATACAATGACAGCAAAAAACAGACGTAATTGCAGAGATGGGCCTCTGCCAAAAATCGGATTCATCTTGTTTTTGACCTGATTGCTTCCATGATTGTTACCCTTACTTGGCAACCTGCCATCTGTCCAGAGAGCAGATTCAGATATGGAGCATAATTTGAAATTACAGAGAGAGCAGAAATGAAGGTGAAGCTCAACTTGAGCCTCACCTTACGCAACGTTTATTCTTCAGAGAAGAGATCGCCACCGTGCATGTCGATCATCTCGAGTGCTTTACCACCACCACGAGCCACACAAGTCAGCGGATCTTCAGCGATGACAACCGGGATGCCCGTTTCTTCCATCAATAGACGATCAAGATCTTTCAGTAGTGCACCACCGCCTGTCAGTACCATGCCGTTTTCAGAAATGTCTGAAGCAAGCTCTGGCGGACACTGCTCAAGCGCAACCATAACCGCAGATACGATGCCTGATAGCGGTTCTTGCAACGCTTCTAGGATTTCATTGGAGTTTAAACTAAAGCTGCGCGGCACGCCTTCGGCAAGGTTACGACCACGAACTTCAATTTCCATCACCTCGTCACCTGGGTAAGCAGAGCCGATTTCGTGTTTGATTTTTTCAGCCGTCGCTTCACCGATCAAGCTGCCGTAGTTACGACGCACATAATTAATGACCGCTTCATCAAAACGGTCACCACCAATGCGGACAGACGATGAGTAAACCACGCCGTTTAGTGAGATAACCGCCACTTCCGTCGTACCACCACCGATATCGACCACCATTGAACCGGTAGGCTCTGAAACGCGCAGACCTGCACCGATTGCCGCCGCCATCGGCTCATCAATCAGATACACTTCACGTGCGCCAGCACCCAGTGCCGATTCACGAATCGCGCGGCGCTCAACTTGCGTTGAACCACAAGGTACGCAAACCAATACACGAGGGCTTGGTTTTAAGATGCTGTTATCGTGCACTTGCTTAATAAAGTGCTGAAGCATTTTTTCGGTGACGTAAAAGTCAGCAATCACGCCGTCTTTCATCGGACGAATCGCAGAGATATTCCCCGGTGTACGACCAAGCATTTGCTTTGCTGCGTGACCGACGGCAGCAACGCTTTTTGCAGAACCTACACGATCTTGACGAATAGCAACTACAGAAGGTTCATCAAGGACAATGCCTTGCCCTTTTACGTAAATTAGTGTGTTGGCAGTACCCAAATCGATAGATAGGTCATTAGAAAACATGCCACGAAGTTTTTTAAACATATTCTTCGTTCATCCTGCAAAAATATAGAAGACAAAAATTGTCCTAAATGTACCAACGCCTCGCGGTCACAGCAAGCTATTGGTACATAAACATGGGCGGAAAGCCCCAATTTCTTGCAGTTTCTTAACTTAAGCCCAAAAACCGACGACAGTTACTGCCCAGTAAGTCCCGGCTCACCGCGATAAATCACCCGATCGTTACCACGATGAATACCAAAGGTAACCACAGAAGATGGGTTTTCTTCCGAACCATCATTGTCCCAATCGTATTTGAGCCAAGGAAGTGCATTCTCTGCATTGTCTAAATCTAACCACACACGTGTTTGTTGGCGTCCACAGTCCGAGCGTTCTTGCTTAGCAATAAGTGCACGCATGGCACCATCGTTAACCGTCGTTCTGACTCCTTCAAGTAAAATGTCACAGTCGGAGCCATCATCAGGCCAAACTGGCTCTTGTCTTTCAAGAGTTGGGGATACAGTTGTCCCATTATCCTTACTGTTTAAAACGAATCGGTTATCTATCCAATACTCCACTCTAAGGGGGATATTGACTGATTTACCCTGACTCACTCCCACGTCATCCAGAGCTATGCGACCAAACCTGACATCAGGTTGCGATAGTAGCTGTTGCGAAACCACTCTATCTTCAGTGCCATTGGCCTGTTCATCTAAGAACATAGTAGGGTCAACATAACCAGATATTTTCGTTCCATCATTATTTAATGAAAGCGAAATAAACGTTTCGGTGGAGCTATCTTTGTCTGACGGTACTTTTGAATTAAATGGACCATCGGGTCTCGGCAAAGACAAATCTTTACGCCAATAAACTGAGTTATCCCAAGTTTTACTCCATACAGCTCCCGACCAGTTGTCAATCGTCAAATCGGAATCTGAAATGCTAAGTCTATCTGAGTAACTCCCCGCCAAGTGCAAGTTTGCTTTCAATTGTTCCGAAAAATCGCCATAGTTTTGAGTTGCCCCGCCTACCGCGTTATATGCTGTTACTTCAAAGTTAACAGACTTAAAATTCTGTCCCATGTACACTGAATTATTTTGATTATCAGGGTAGAGCCATTCAGTACCCGTTACTTTAAAATAATCAGGATAAAAACGGCCAACCGTCAGGTTACCATCTTGGATCTTAAACGCGCTGCTACCAAGGTACACAGATGTACCTAAATCACCGCCATTCGCGTCCGTTGCAATCGGTGCTAGCGCCTTAAATTCGAAAGCTCCCACTTCAGATACTGACTGCTTGAATTCAACACGACCACTAGACCAATGACTCGAATCAGGTAACTCATCATTCAAAAGTTGGGCTGATGCTCCAGTTGATGGGTACTTAACCTTGTTGCTGATTGCAATCGTCTCTTCTTGGTAGTTTTTCGCTACAGAACCATCATCTTGATAAGCGGTAATGGTCATATCAAACTCTTCACCGGCAGCAACAAATCCTACTGAACAGCCATCATCACTGTTGGTGCAGTCTCCACTTTTGTTACCACTCTTTGCAGTCACTTCAAGGTAAGCCGGGAAGCTAACGAAACTATCGTCACCAACAGATCCAGCCACATTAGCTTTTAACGTCACTTGCCCAACTTCTTCGTATTTCAGTTTGAAATACGCTTTACCTTCGTCGTCAAAAAACATACTTGGTAAATCTTGCTCAGTCGTAGTCACATCAATAGCAGAAGAACTCCACTCTGGATCATTATCTCCAACCTTTTTCTTGTAAGTGATCGAAACTGGTTGAGAGTCGTCTACAGGTGCGAAGTCGTAATCAATAGACATTTTGACATCACGAGACTCACCTTGATTTTTAGTAAGATTTGCACAGAATGAGAGGTAATCCTCACCTTTAGTTTCACGACTAGCCACAACATCGTTAACATTTACTGCAAGTCCATCTGTTTCAAAAGTGATCGTACAGTCCGAAATCGAACCATCACTATTGTAACAACGATCCTCTTCAAAACCAGACCGTGACACTGGTTTACTACTCTCAACCTTTAAGGTGACTGTTCCTTTACTTAAGCCCTGTAATTCAAGTTTTTTCTCATTTCGAAGCAGAATATTTGCACCACCAACCCAAGTAGCAATATCTTTAAAGCCAGATGTACTTAAAGTTACAGATAAAGGCTTTGAAGAGGTGCTATCATCCGCATCTCTAGGATACTGTTTAGAGCAACTTTCATTCATACACGCTCTAAGCATTACATCAGAAGCCTGACAAGTACTACCGGAAATTGAGTGATCAAACTCAAAGTGGTGAATACCGTTAGTGATTTTTTGATATTTGTCCGCACAGACTTGGAAGTTATCAATATCATGCGTATTGGTAAGCATACCTGTGGATGCCGTTACCGACAGACGGAAGTTCTCTGGAATATAGTTAAAACCACCTTTTTCCAAAACGTTAAACTCTTCGATAACAGGATCCCATCCGCCATTTTTTCCGACTTTTCGAAATACAGCCAGTGTTATCGTATCGGCGTTACGCGAATTTAAAACTACTTTATAACGATGCAGTCTCTCTTTACCTTTTCGATTATCCAACGAGCTGCTGTATTTTTTGCCAGTGATATACGGATAACCTTTCAACCACTTACCATTCGCATCTTTGACGCCCTGTCCACGCACCCCAACATTATCAGCAACACTATTTGAAACGATTTTCTCGCTCCCTTCACGAATGTAGTTACCAAACTCATCAATACCAATACCTAGCCAACCACCAGCAAAGCCTTCTACATCTTTGGAGACTTCAGGGTAGTGATTCTTTAGAAGCTTCATCCCGTAACCAAGCGGACCACCAAATGCCCCGGTTTGAGGAGGGACACTCGCATCAGAAATCACCAGCGCAACACCGTCAGCACCATTCCCACCATATGCATTGTGATCAAACTCAATCTCTAAATAGTTCTGATCTGACGGAAAAATATAGTTATATGCAGAGGCTGTTGCCTGCTCTGGTTTATTTGAGTTTAAGATGAAACGTCCATCAGAGATATGTGGCGCGTCACTGGAACCAAAGCCCATCACCGACCAGTTTGTGAGAGAGTCTGAGTCAAAGTTTTCAGGTTGCAACAAATCACATTGAACAGGCTCTGGGTCAGGGCCTGGTGGCGTCATACCACAATAGTCGTAGAAATCTCTGTATTCTGAGCTACTAACTAAATCAACAGGACATTTCCCTTTCGATTCTTGTGCATTACAGCTTGGATCATTTAGTCCACAATACGCAACAAGATTTTCTTTATAGGAATATGAAGAATTCGCAGTACCACACAGAGTAGAGTCATTTGAAATAGTTATGTAATTTTTGTCTGGGAAACTGATCGCTTTATCATCCGCAAAAATTGCAGCTGATGATAACTCCATACCGGCATCATTTACATTGGCAGTACCGAAGATCGAAGAATTAGTTACCTTTAAGTAACCTTCGGTGGAGACTTTATCACCTATATAAGAGCTGCTAATTTCTGCACCACCATTCGAGCTTGATGCAACCCCACAAACGTAAGAGCTTTCGCTTATAGCAAGGTGTTTTTTTACGTCAACACTTCCTTTGATTTTTGAGTCATTGACTGCCCCAGCCCCATTAAGACTAGAAACCCTACCAGATACTTGTGAGGAATTGATCTCTACATATTCACCAGCAGAGATAAACTCATTAACTTTATAATTGGTCACCTTAACCGCACCTTTAGCGCTTATATAACCCTCTATTAGTTTGTTGGTATCAACTGATGTTGTAATTTCTACACCACCATTAGAGGACAATACATACCCTCCTATGGAACCATCTGTAACTTTAACTTGATTGATAGCCTCGACATATGAACCAACATCAACGTCACTAATTTCGACACCACCAGTAGAAGACAATACATGCCCTACTATGGAACCACCTGTAACTTTAACTTGATTGTTAGCCTCGACATATGAACCAACATCAACGTCACTAATTTCTACACCATCAGTAGAAGACAATACATGCCCTACTATGGAACCACCTGTAACTTTAACTTGATTGTTAGCCTCGACATATGAACCAACATCAACGTCACTAATTTCGACACCACCAGTAGAAGACAATACATGCCCTACTATGGAACCACCTGTAACTTTAACTTGATTGTTAGCCTCGACATATGAACCAACATCAACGTCACTAATTTCGACACCACCAGTAGAAGACAATACATGCCCTACTATGGAACCACCTGTAACTTTAACTTGATTGTTAGCCTCGACATATGAACCAACATCAACGTCACTAATTTCTACACCACCAGTAGAACTTCTCAATGAACCTAATATCGTTGATTCAGCCAGCTTGATATCACTGCCATTATCAACGTGACCATAAACGTATAGTCCATTGGCACTGAAAGATTTCCCCCCAAGATTGAGAGAAAGGTTCCTACCAGCACTACCAATCGTATTATTCCCGTTAAACGCAGAGTAACCTTCCAAATATAACTGTGATGTACGCCCGCCAGTAATAATACTGTCGCCATCATTCAACGTAACATTACTTGAACATTTATAAGAAGACCACCAGTCAGTATAAGAACCACTATTTGGACACGGACTATTAGTAGCGATCCACTCCAAATCTTCCCAGCTCCATTTCCGCGTAAGATCATATTCTTTAGCTAAGACGCTCACCGAACTCATCATCCATATCAAGGCTAAGAAAATCAGTTTTTTCATTCTTGTTATTACTCCCTCACCCAAACCTCTTGCTGGCGCTCAACTTGTGATAAACCCGAACCACAAACGGCCGTAGCTTGCACCCTAAATAATGACTCTGCTGCAGACGTTCCTGCGTTCAGAGTTCCTAAATCTACACAACTCATTGAGTTAAGCGTGCATCCTGTCCCTTGTGTGACATTAGGCATTTTACCGTTCACCTGATTTGTACAGAGTGTCGAAACGCTATCACTCGAACCGTTGAGTGGATATAACTTGGTCAGTGCCCATTCATTCGCTGATTGGGCCATAAACCAAGCTTGTATGCCCAAAAATTCGCGGGTGACGCCACTTTGGTTGGACCAAGTCACACGCATTAGTGACGCAGCTAAATACCCCATCACAATGATGACAAACAACACGATGATTAAAACGTTTCCTTGTTGATGTTTTTTACGGAACATTCAGCACCTGCACGTCTTGTTGGTAAGCACTGCGCTCTCCATCTTGTTCAAACACCAAGTCTAAATACACAATGCCACCTCGCTGTAGCGTTGGCTCGACGTAATGCATGTTACTTTCAGCGGTTAGCACATTCTCAGACACAATCACATTATTGCGCAGCACCTGATCGTTCTTAAAACAATAACTAATTTCAGAGCCTTCTCGATAAATATAGTGACGGCTGGAAACAGAAGTCGCCCCGAGTGAACTGGCTGTGCCACTGATGGTAAATGCATCACCATTTTTATTAAGACCACCGACCTCAATACTTTGCGATGAGGAAGACAACAAATCTTTATAGCGAGTGGGGTTGATGACCATTCGACTGTTATTGGGGATGTCGGTAAGGCTGGAATCATTACCAATCAGAAACTGGATATCATTCTCTGCAAGCGCATAAAAACCAGAGTATTGTATCGGCACAAACTCCAGGCATCCCGTTTCTGGTTCGTGAAAGCTGTTCGGTACCGCATGACGGATCTCTCGCGACATTTTCTCTAACACAAACTGAGCCTGAGTTTGCAGTCTCTGCCTATCTATACTGTCCGAATATCCTTTCATACCCAAACGAGCGTAACCCGCAATACCAAGCATGATGAAGCTGCCGATTACAATCGTTACGATCATTTCCATTAAGGTGAAACCACGAATTTTCATCAGTAGTTACCTCGTATTGCTGTTAGTGTCAGAGGTTGAGCGTTACTAGCAAAAATCGTAATCGTGACTTTTTTATATTCAGTGATTCCTGTCGGTGGTGTGTCAGTCAGATTGTCATATGTCACGCCAACTTCAACTCGGAAGTTTCGGTACTTATCTTCACTACTTGTGCCCAAAATATCTGAGATATTGCCACGGTTGGTCCCTTGGCATTGACTCACTGTCGTTGGTGTACTCCAACAACCGATATAATCATCTATATCGTTAAAGTCACTAGGTGTTGCTTCCCGAGAGCCATCTGGCTTTTCATCCACACCTAACTTGTTAACCTCAGTACAACTTACCCCATTCTCACCACAACGAATCAAGCCACCAGCCAAATCACTATTTTCATCAAAGCCACGCGCAAGGATTTGCGACATAAAGCTTTGGCTCAGTGCTGCGGCACGGGTTTGGTAGTGAGACGTTGCTGAATCTCTTAACTGTGGGACTAAAAAAGAGGTGAAAGCGACCATCGCAATCCCCATCAAGACGATCGCGATGATCATTTCTATTAAGGTCATGCCTCGGATCTTGTTCATGAGCACGATCCTTTGGAAACATAGCCTTGGTTGTTGATCGCTACTCGGCATTGGCTTTGACCACTAACGTCTTGAATCAATATAGAAACGCCTGAGGAGACCGCATCTTTGGGGTTACCCAGCAGATCAAAACTTATTGGGCTGGTTACTCCGACGACACTGAAGATGGCAGAAGAATCAACAACACGATCACTTCGAGTACTATCGCTTAAGGCGCATGCTGCCACTGAGCCAATACAATCGTCAGAAACTTGCAAACGAAAATCATCACCTAAATTTGCTTCATCAATGTTCGATTGCATGCGGTTAACCTGCACCTGGCGAATCACAGAAATCACTTGGTCTTGAAGGACGTAGGCAGAGAAGCTGCTCTTACCGATAAATCGGCTGGCGGCAAACAGAGAGAGAATGGAAAGGAGAACAATCACCAGGATCAGCTCCATTAACGTGAATCCTAATGCAGAGCTGCGAATTTTCATAACCCAACCTTAGGCTTCTGTAAGCAAAACAAAAACATGATGTAATGATGAGAATAATGATAGAGTTATCGCGCTAATTAGCCAACCAAAAGTAGCAGACCATATGCAAACTTATTGACGATCTTCGCCTTTTGAACGTTCTAGTTCTTCTTCAATCCGATCGTAGGTGGCTTTGTTGCTCAGCGACTCAGAAACATGCTCCGCTTTCTGCTTGGTTTCTTGCCACGTGGCTTCGTAGGTTTCTGGCTCAAAGCTGATAAATCTTGGTAATACCACATAACCGATCACACCTAAGATAATCAGCACAACGACAAACTCAATTGCACTAAGACCCGATGATTTACGCATATATACTATTCCGAGATTCATCAAAATAAAGAGGTAAAGGCCAGACTAGCTGGCCTTTGAATTAGTATTATTTTTGACAGCCATTAGTGATAGCCGAATCTTTGTTTGCTACAACTTTAATGACAGCTGGGGTATTAGCATTAGCAGCAGCTGTGTATTGAACACATTTCTCTTCATAGTTATCAAAACCATAAGTGATCGTGCCTGGAGCTGTCGTATCAACTTTTTTAACTTGCCAGTCTTCAGTCAGGCCATCTACAACAAGTGCAAGAGCTGCAGATGTAGCATCCGGGTAACCGTAAGTAAGACCTAGAGTTGATGAACCAATGCTAATTGCACCGTCAGCGGCTGCTTCTTGACCTTCAATTGCTGCTTTACCGTAAGTAATGCCAGCCGCACCAGTCATAGCACCTTTCAAGCCATCAAGTGCTGAATCACGAGCATCATCTTGCAGGTTAAGGAAACGTGGTGCTGCCGTTACGGCTAGAATGCCTAGAATAACAATAACCACAACCAATTCGATAAGGGTGAAGCCACCTTGTCTTTTCATTATTAACTCTCTCTATTGTAAATATGCAGCCGTACTGCACGGTTTCATTTGGCACACGGCCATTGTATTTTAGCTAAGCGATAGAAGACGATAACCCAACAAAAATATAGTGTGTCATGGTGATCGCATCAAACGTTTCAGTGGAATAGTGATTAGCCAGTATGGGTTTGGGCTGTATTAGTAATAGCATGAATATGCTTACGTTTTTTTACAACCTTTGGCCTATGATATTGTACGCATTATACTGACTTTTCATTATATATGTAATAGTTGGTGTCAAATATTTTTGTGTCACTTTGTCGAGAATTTGACGATAATTTCAGTCTGCTCTGCCGTCATATTAACAACAATTTCCTGCCCATTTTTATAGATGTAGTGGCATATTCTATGTTTAGCTTGCATCGTACCATCTATATCGATCAATGCACTGCCCATGATATTTCGCTGCGGATAGTGCACCGCCAGCCAGTAACCGCAATCCAGTTGGCCATGCGAGTTAAACGGGGAGACTAAGCCTCCCTGCGTCATCCTAAGATCAAACCCATCCATGGTGATGTGTTCTGGCTCACCATGGGTTAGCCAAACTTGTCGATAGCGTTGCACACTGTCAAGCATCCACACCTTCGCAAGTTTAGCGCCTGTTGTTTGCGCCTCTTCACTTACGGGCTGCAGTGAAATGGCCAAGGCAATACACACAATAATAGCCACAAGGCCAACAAGAATAAGCCGTGCAACGCTTTGATTTTCAACCACGAGTTAGCCGCCTTTGATGATATCCAGCATGCCCCACATTGGCAGGAAAATACCAAGGGCAAGCACCATCACCATACCCGCAACAATGACCAACAATAACGGTTCAATTCTCGCTGTCAGCGTTTTTAAATCGTAATCCACTTCGCGGTCATAGAAATCAGAGACTTCCAACAACAGTTCGTCAATTCGACCGGTCTCTTCACCTACCGCGATCATTTGTATGACCAACGGGGTAAAAATCTTACTGTTAATCGCGGTGACAGAAATGGTACTCCCCGCTTCGATGGCCGACTTCATCTCTATGATCCGGTTTTCCAAAAACCGATTTCCCAAGGCTTCGCCCGCCAGTGCCAATGATTGGTTAAGCGGCACACCCGACTTAAGCATCAGAGAAAACGTTCTGGCAAAACGGGACAACTGAGCACGGTTAACGATATCACCGACGATAGGTAACCTTAATCGAAACTTGTCGAATTTCTCTCGACCATCGGCTGTGGCCACCCACGCTCTAAAGGCAAAGAAGGCGCCAATCATCGCGACGATCAACAATACCCAATAATTGACAAAGAAATTCGACGTGGCGATCAATATACGAGTTGGCAACGGCAGCTCCACCCCAAAGCGCGTGAACATCGAAGCGAACTCTGGGATCACCAACACATTCAGAATAAACATGGCAATCGTGATAAAAACGATAACAAACGTCGGATAACGCATAGCCGCTTTGATGCGCTTGCGCGTTTCCAACTCTTGCTCGTAATAATTGGCCAATTGCAGCAACGCCTGATCAAGACGACCCGTGTTCTCGCCCACACTAATCATAGAAACGAACAGCGGACTAAACACCTTGGAATGTTGCTGCATTGCAGAGGATAGACCTCGACCATTACTCAACTCCGCTACCACATCTTCCAGCGCGTCTCTGAGTTGCTTGTTCTCACAGTTTTGCAGCAAGCCACGCATTGAGCGCAACAACGGTACACCCGCTTTGGTTAAACTAAACAGCTGACGAGAAAAAAGAATAATGACTTCGAGAGGGATAGCCGGAACCAACAACTTAGTGAGACTAAATTGATTTTTTACCCCTTCTTTTTCTAGACGAATATTAAGCGGGATCACCCCTTTATTCATCAGCGCTTCCGCAGCCGACTCTGAGTTAACCGCTTCGATTTTGCCGCTGGTGGAGGAACCTTCTAACGTTCGCCCTTGATAACGAAAAGTTGGCATTCACTTACCTACATAAAAATTGGATCAGCTTTTCCAGAAGCATCGCCCTCTCCAAGCGCCATCACTTCATCTAAGCTTACTGTGCCGTGCAGTGCGAGTTCCATCGCAGACGCAAGCAGTGGCTTATAATTGTCGGAACGTCGAGCGGCTTGTGCGAAACCAACGGCGTCATTAGCACGCAGTTTGTCCATCATCTCATCCTCTAGTTCCAGCATTTCAAACACACCAACTCGGCCGCGATATCCGGTTAAATTGCAGGTCTGACAGCCTGTGCCTTTATAAAAAGTGGCGCTAACTTGATTCGGGAAACGTCCTGCCAACCACTGTCGAGTCGATTCATCCAACGTATGTTCCGTTTTGCACTCTGGGCAGATTCGTCGTACAAGGCGCTGCGCCACCACAGCTCGCACCGCACTGGCAACCAAATAACCCGGTGCGCCCATATCAATCATGCGCAACGCACTATCAACGGCATCGTTGGTGTGTAACGTACTAAGAACCAAGTGACCAGTGAGAGCAGCCCGCAAACCTATTTCTACGGTTTCTTGGTCACGCATCTCCCCGACTAGAATGATATCCGGGTCTTGACGCAAAAACGTCCGTAAAACTCGAGCAAACGTCAGGTCTATTCGGCTGTTGATTTGCACCTGGGTAATACGAGGCAGGCGGTACTCGACCGGATCTTCTGCGGTAATGATCTTTTTACTCGAGTCGTTCAGCTCACTCAATGCGCCGTATAGCGTGGTGGTTTTACCCGAACCCGTTGGTCCCGTCACCAAAATCATGCCATGTGGCCGCGAAAGCTGACGACGTAAACGGGCAAGCAGCTCAGGCGGTAAACCAGACTCTTCCAACGGGCGCAAACCAGCTGATTGGTTGAGCAAGCGCATCACGACGGACTCACCGTATTGGGTCGGTAACGTCGACATACGAATATCAATCGATTGACCACGTACTTTGATATTAAAACGACCATCCTGCGGGAGACGTTTTTCAGAAATATCCAGTTGCGCCATAAGCTTAAGACGCAACACCAGCGCGGAGGCAATATTGACTTCATTTAACAGCGTTTCATGCAACACACCATCAATACGCTGGCGCAAACGTAAAACTTTGTCATCCGGCTCAATATGGATGTCGGATGCGTTAACTTGTACCGCATCTTCAAACATCGAGTTAATCAGTTTGACTACCGTCACTTCTTCGCTGTCGGCTTCGTCAATGCCGTATTCGAAGCTTTGCACGTCCTGGTGTTCCGCCTGTAGCTGCTCAGCAAAAGAAGCGATTTCTTTGGTACGTCGGTAATAGCGGTCAAAGCTTTCGATCAACTGACGCTCAGAAGCAATGATGAACTCTAGATTGTATTCACCAAGCAAGTTCATCAGCGACTCTTGCGTGAATAAGTCGGCGGGATCACTCATTGCTACACGTAATGTATCACCACTTCTCGCAACGACCATCGCACGCAAGCGACGCGCATGCACCTCTGGAAGAATTTGCACCGCGTCAGCATCGACAGGCGCTCGACCCAGATCAATCAAAGGCAACCCAAGCTGATGAGATAAGAATTCCAGCATTTGCTTCTCGGTAATGAAGCCGAGATCGATCAGCGCATCTCCGAGTTTTTGACCGGTATTACGCTGTGTATTCAACGCCTGTTGAATTTGCTCTTCCGATACGATCCCCTCTTCAACGAGTAGATCCCCAAGACGTTTTCTTAATTTAATTTTCATTGCGCTTCCTCCAGTTGCTCAAGAAGCGTTAGACGATCGCGAATAAAGGCCTGAGATTGATTCGAGATACCCACTTTGCTTGATGCGTTTTGGTAAGAACGGATCGCGGCGGTAAAATTCAGTGCGCGTTCTTGCTGAATCGCCAAACCTAACCACCAGCGCGCATTTTCCGGATCGCGCTGCGTCAACAGCTGATAACTTTCTAAAGCAATGTCATTCTGTTTTTGCTTTTGTGCCAAAGCGGCTCGCATCGCCAAATACTCACGACTTGGCATCGGCGGTAAATGCACCAGCGGACTTAATGCTGCGTTCGGTTGTTCAGCTTTCACCAGCAACTTCGATAATGCCAAGCGCAAAGTTTGATTATTGGTATCAAGACTAATCCCTTCTTGAATAATCTCGTACGCTTTTCGGGTATCCCCTTTACCAAAATACAATGCCGCCAGTTTTTGGCGAGTTTCGGTATTTCTTGAGTCATAGCGCAATGCTTCACGATAAGCGGACAGTGCACGTTCAATATCGTTCGCTTCAATCGCCTTTTCAGCACGGCTTATTGCTTTGCCAGCGAGCTGCTGGTGAGTCAACTCGACCTGCTCGACTCGCATGGAGCTCTCTGACTCCAAAGCACTCAATGGTTGATTTTGCGCGCTTGTCACTTGTGCAATCAGAATGGGTTCATCCGTCATTGAGTCAGGTTCTGCTGACTCTACCACCCGACGCAGTTGTCTTGCTGTTGTACTCACCATCTCCGTGTTCACTTCACCAACGTTATCAGCATGAACTTGGCCAACCAGCAAAGACGTTTGGCTTTGTTGTGAACCTGCATTCTCTGTAGGGTTCTTGATAGCAGGCTTGGTATAAACCACTCGATGGGTTTCTGGTGTCGTTTTATTGGTCGGAGAGTGAACGACTTGCCCCTCACTTTTCTTAGCGACAAGCGTGTTAACGTTGGATAAGGCTTGTCCGGTTTCTTCCGGCAATGCTGGTGCCTGAGAGACAGCCCACCCTCCGACAGCAAGGCTCAATGAGAATCCCGTCATTAACCATAACCAAGGCTTACTGCGAGAAACGTGGGGCACCTCCGCCTTGGTTAATTCACTAGGCGAGTTTTTTTTAGCAATGTCTGATAATGCTTTATTGATGGCACTCAAGCTTGACTCCATCCCCAGAAAACGGGCGTTTTAAATTTTGGTTTACGGGCATCAAATGTGTCGTGAATGGCCACATAAACATGATGATTTTTCAGTATGGTGCAACGGTCATTAAATGCGGCTAACAGTGCTTTATGGCTGATTTGATTGATTAACCTTGGGATACCCATCGCAGATCGCCAAATGGCTTTTTTCTGCTCAACCGAAAAGATATGTTCGCCATTTCCGGCTTTATTCAAACGATTGTTGATGTAGGCAACCCCTTCATCCATTGACAATGGTCGCAGTGCACAATTGAACGTAACTCGCTGACGAAACTGTCTTAATTCATGGCTGGCTAGGCGTTCATCCAACTCAGGCTGACCAAAAAGAACCAGTTGAATCAGCTTACTCTGCTCGGTTTCTAAATTACCGAACAAGCGCAAGGTTTCGAGAGCGGGAAGAGAAAGCGCCTGAGCTTCATCGACAATCAATACGGTTTGTTTACCAGTGGCATGCACTTGGATTAAATGTTCTTGGATCAGAGAGACGATACTGAGCGGATCATCACTTTGAATACCAAGCTCTCGCGCAACCGCTAACTGCAATTGTTCGCCATTTAGGATTGGATTGGGCAAATAAACCAACTCGACCTGTGATTCGATTTGTTCAATCAGCTTTCGACATACCATGGTTTTTCCGGTACCGACTTCGCCCGTCACCTTGATCACGCCCTCTCCCATTTGAATTGCGGCCAAAATGGTTTGAATCGCTTCATAATGGGGAACTAACCCCAAAAACATATCGGTGTTTGGGGTCAGTGAAAAGGGTTGAACTCGAAATCCAAAATGTGACAAATACATATCGAATCACAAACTCTCTGAGAAACTCATACTCTCCCAGATATTATTGCTCATCTGGGAACCACTCTTGCAGGAGATCACGAGAACGCTCGAGCTCTTTCTGCCAAGAGTTTACGCCAACAACCGTCGGCTTCAATAGAATCACCAATTCCGTTTTTTGCGTTACGTTGTTCACATTACGGAATAAGTGTCCAAGCGCCGGGATGTCACCTAGAAATGGAACTTTTGACACCTGCTCGGAGTTTTGCTGTTTCATCAAGCCGCCAATCACAACTACATCGCCGTCTCGAGCACGAATGACCGAATCAGACTCACGAATTGAGCTTTTCGCCAATGGCAGCGCTACATCTTCAAAATCACCGCCCAGATTGAGTTGCTTAATTTCTTCTTCCACTTCAATCACTGCTGGATGAACGTGAAGGAACACATTGCCGGTGTTATCAATTTGCGGTGTTACGTCAAGTGAGATGCCGGAGAAGAAAGGCGTCAATTCGACTTCTGGTACCGCATTGGAATTGTCACTACTGCCGACATTACTTGAAAGCTCGGTAACAAAATACTGATCAGTACCTACTTTAATCACGGACTTTTGGTTATTCGCAGCGGTAATCCGTGGACTCGATAACACATTAAGGTCGCCCTGTGTCGACATAAAGTTTAACACGGCATCAAAGTTACCATCCGAGATCGTCACATTCGTCTGACCGCCCAATAAGGTGCCAATGGCATCAAGGGCTGGTAGGCTTGATCCGGGACGGTTAACAACAACACTGCCAGAGTTACCAATCGATGCGGTTAAATTCGACCAATTAATGCCCTGCTGATAACCATCGCTCAGTGTGACTTCGAGAATTTTCGCTTCTAAGATAACCTGACGCTGCATACGCTCTTGGGATGTACCTAAAAACTCTCTCACTTCACGAATATCATCCGGGAATGCGCGAACGGTAATCACGCCGGCTTGTGGCGTCACCACAACGCTTTGTCCCTGACCTGAGCCAATTAAGCTGGTTACCGCCTGTTGTAACAACGGCCAAAAGTCGCTTTCTGTCACCGTCTCAATACGCGTGCCTCCCGTTGAAGAGGTCGCGCTGTTTTCATTGTCACGGTTATTGCTTCTAGAATCAGAATCGTTAGACGAGCCGCCAGAGTTAGACGGTCCCGCCGCCGTGACAGAGCCAGTGCTAATGCTGGTCAAAGAGCGACCGGTTCGTTTGAACTGCAAATAGTCGACTGGGATGGTAACCGTGCGCATACCAGCCGGATATACCTGAATGACCTTGCCGGATTTCGTCACATCATAGCCATACATATCCTGCACGACGTTGAGTACTTCATCTAAGGTTACGTCCGATAAATTCACCGTAATATTACCTTGTACCGCTGGGTGAATCGCGACGCTATACTCCGTTCCTTTCACTAACGAGGCAAAAAAGCTTCTTGCTTCAACTTCGTTGGCTTGTATACGGAAACGCTTCGATGTGGCTTGCTCTGACGACACACTTGTATTGAGATCCGGCATCAAGTCTTCTTCAACGGACAATGGAATCTCTTCCAACGTACGGCTATTCGCTTGATTGATAGATTCATTAAGTGCTTGTTTCACTTCAACAGGATCACGATGCCCCATGGAGCACCCCATTAATGAAGCGATGGTTATTCCTACAACTAATTTGCGCATATCTGATCAGGCTCTGACTATTATTTTTTTACATTCAAACCAAAAAGCTCCAGCTCCCACACACGGTTACCACGCTTTAACGTTACAAAATCACTGGTTATTCTAGCGACACGATACCCTTCTACCCGCTCACCCTGCTCAACAATGTGATTGTTCAAGATTGCGATACATCGAGCATTAGGCTTGCAGATAATGCTATTCAGAGTCGGCACTGGATATTGCTTCACTTGTGGTGTAGCACTCGAATCTGTTGCGGGTGCTTGCCAATCAAATGGGGCAGTCGGATCTTGATTGGCCCAAGCCGTTCCTGCCGCTACCACTAAAAACATTGAGATAATGAGTTGCTTAACCACCAATAAACTCCTCTCGAGATCCCAAGGTGTACACTTCCAACACCAAGTGTGCTTTTGGGTAGTCTTCAACTTTGTAGCTAAAGCTACGCCAGTAATAGCTTGCCGGCAAGCTTTCTAATTTATTCAAGTAGTTAGCAATAGAGAAGTAGTCTCCCGTTAGCTCCATTCGGACAGGGTGCACATAATATCCCGAGTACTGAGATGCATCTTTGTTCTCTGTAATGGGTTCCGAAGGCAACGTTTGCATCGATAGCAAATGAATACCGTCTTGCTGCGCTAACACACTCTCCAATAGTTCCGCCATTTGTGAAGGGCTAATCAGGTGCTCAATGATCTCGGATAACTGTGTAGAAAGGTGCTGACTTTCCGCTAAAAGGTTAGAAATCTCCGAGTCAATTTGAGCGTTAGGATCTTTATTCAATTGCGCTTGAATACGTAAAATACTGGCTTCAGTTTTCTGGTTCTCTAACTTTAAGTTAGTGAGTTGCTTTTCGTTGCGAGCTATCTCATTAAACTTAGGTTCAAGAACTAAGGTAAAGAGCAGCATCACAATTGTCACCAATCCACATACAGCAACGAGCACCTTTTCACGTGCACTCATTTCGCCAAAACGCTCTTCTAATGAAAGCCAAAACTCATTCATTTATCTTTACCCTCGTGCGTTTTTAGTTCAAACGTCACAATACCTGCCTCATTACGACCGATTTTGACTTCATCAAAGGTTCGCCCAACCAAACTGACCTCATGCTTAAATTGGTTTACCCAACTCGGCACGGCACTCGGTGTTTTTGCTAACCCTTTTAAATCCAACGTATTTTGGTTGATACGAATTTCAGATAACGCGATCTGTTTATTACTCAACTTAGCCAGTGACTGCATCACACCTGAATAACCTGCTTGCTGAGAGGCATCATACTTTCCAACCGCTCTTAATGAATCACGCTTGGCTTTGACTTCACGCTCTAGACGCGCTTTTGCGGCGATCTTATTGTTGTCCGGTTGATGTTTACGCAACTGGACTTGGTAACGGTCAAGCTCAGACTTCATAATACTGCCTTTGCTTTTTAAAATAGCGACATCATTTTCTATTCCTTCACTTTGCCAAGTTTCATACCCATACAGCAACATAAGTGCCGCGGCGGCAACGCCCCAAGATATGACGACATTTTTTAAGCTAAGATGCTCTTTTTTTGGCTTTAAATGATCGGGATAGAGATTGATCTTTCGCTCGTTTAACGCCGCAGCGCTATCCGCTAACACATGCCCCGACAGCTCTCGCTCAGTATCGAACAATGGAGAAACTTTGGTGCTCAATCGGTAGTTAAGTGATTGAACTAGCTCGTTTTCGTCTTCTTCATCACAGCACACCTTAAGTTGGTGCAGCTGAACATTTCGTAACTGAGAAGAGAGGTAGTCTATCGAGCGCTGCAACTCCAAAGACAAACTGTCCATTTGAAGTTCTGTGGATGGCACACCCGTTAACGGTGGCGTTACGCTACGAATAGAGCGGTGAAAAGCGACGGTATGCCCAACAAATGCACTGATACGGAAATGTCCGCGTACACTACGCTGCAAGAGTAAAAAGTTGCCAAGCTCTCCGGCCGTATAACCCCAAACATCGTCTTCTGGAATGATGCTCTCTAACGTCAGTTGAGCTCGATTGGCCAACTGTAAGATTTTATCAAGCACTTTTCTTGATAAAACATAAGCTTGCACTTTGTTTGAATTGGGTAGCTCTACTGCATCTGCGACAATATCGATGGCTCGCTCAGAAATCAGCTCTTTTAACAAAAATGGCAATGCAGCTGGCCACTCCTGACGAGGCATTGCGGGTTTGTCAATTTGATACATCTGATAGTAGTTATGTGACAGCACAACTGTCAGCGAGTCACTTGAACTCGCAGCAACACCTAAAGCTTGTTCTAAGGCTTTTTCCCAGTTTGATTCAGAGATTTCAAACTGCGCAGGGCGCCCATTCTTTGTTGAAGAGGACAAGTAAACAGCATCTGGCTGAACCACCAAGAAGCAAGTGCGACCACCATTTTTAGATGGCATAAACTTGTCAAACAATGTTTTTAAATCCATGTTTATTATCTTTATTTTTTCCGCCATCGATTCCGCTTGCCCAGTTTTACTTGAGGCTCTTGACGAGGGCTTTTGACGCTCTGAGGACGAGGGAGATATTGCCTCTCGGGAGAGAAGAAACGCCCCTGCCCACCATACACACCTAATTCAGTTAATGTGTTTAACTCATGTCGGTTCTCAATGCCCACTGCGATGACTTGGGTTTTGCTGTTTTCCGCAGCACCGAGCATGCTACGAATAAATAACTGGTTCTCAGGTCGCTGGTCTATTTTGGTGACCAAACTGCGATGAAGCTTAAGATAACGAATATCTACCTCTTTCAAGTAGTGAGTACTGACGATCGTACGCCCCGCTTGCGCGATCATGATATGGCACCCTAAACCAGTCAGCATCTTAGCGACAGGCCGCATAAAGTCTAAATGTTTGACAAATTGCGCTTCTACAAACTCAAAACTCAGACTGGCTCTTTGCGCATGTGACAATTGTAGAAGTTCATAACGAAACCATTTGAAGTAGTCTCGATTAGAGAATGGCACCACGTTCAAGTTTAACGCATAACATACCGATGGCTTATTTTCGCCTTTAAAAAACGTTAAGAATTTATTAACAACCGCTCTGTCCATTTGCGCTTCATAACCGACTTGGCGGATAGCAGAAATGAACCGAGAAGCTTTCACAATGCCATTTTCAGGATCGCGAATACGACACATCAATTCTTGGTACAAAGGCTTATCATTGGTAAAGTTTGCAATGACATACACCGACTGTGCGTAGAGTATCACATTTTCAGATGTCAGCACTTTGTCAAATAATGTGCGCCACCTCACACTTCCTCGAGATTCTTCATCATGATTCCATTTTTTGAAACGACTCCAGTTATTGTTGCCCTGTAATTGAGCACTTCTCAACGCGGTTTCTGCTTCATCAATAATTTGACTGTGCCGTTCGCCTTCTTTATACATGGTAATGCCAATGTGGCACCAATCTTCTGGATCCAAAGGTTCTGGCGGCATGAGCTTTTCAAGTTGACGAATACATTGAGAAGCAAGATTTGCCACATCTTTTGAACTTTGGTGCGGTAAAAACAGCGCAAAATCTGCATCATAATAACGAGAAAAAACCACATCAGGGTAACGTTGCACTAAGTTGGAAAGTAAACTCCCAACCTCAACGATAAACTCGTCACACGACTGCTTGTCTTGAACCTCTTCAACTGACTTCCAGTCGTGAATACGTACCAATAGCACCGCACCACGCGATCCACTTTCCAGAAGCGCCGATTCCAGTTTGCTGTCAAACAGCACTCGGTTTGCCGTTCCGGTCAGTTTATCAAGAAAGGTTTGCGTGCGAATGAACGTGTCGAACCGGCTTCGTTCTTGGCGCGCATCCTGTAATTCTTCAATCAGCACATCGAGCGCTTCACTTGCTGTATATGGCCACTCTTTTTCATCACCTTTCGCGTATTGTTCAACACGCCCTGCAAGGATCATCCGCCCCCGCTCTTCCAGCATTTCAGATCCGAGTAATTGCTCTTTTAACCAAGCAACACCTCGCATTAAGCAAAAAATAATCAAAATAACCGCAAGCGTGATCGACCAAAGAGCATGCAACGAGTAGCTATAACCTAAATAAGGCGGCAATGCTTTAAAGTGAATGACATAGTCTTGGTTGTGCGCCAGAGGATATTCTTTTTCAAATAAAAGCGACGCATCCAACTTATGTGAAGTATCTTTGAAACGATAAACAACCGCATTGTCGGTCGATAGGGTCATTTCAACAATATTACTGGCCTGGAGCATCTTAGGCATCCAACGTTGCATTGAATACGCAGCGTCTGGGTCGACCATTTCCTTGTCGACGACTTCTACAATTCCCTCTAAATAATGGTTGAGATACTCCTGCCCAAGCCGTTTAAAGGAAAGAGTGCCACCGACAAACAAGATAAACATCGCACAGATGACGATCATAGTGACAAAAGCCACCAGCCGTGTGCTCAGTTTCAAGGTTGGGGTATACCTCATGAATACTAAATCCTTTTTCTATTCACTATATCCAAATGATTCAAAATGCGAGGGGCTGAGATCATACTAATCACACGAAGAAAAACCGTGCGTAATACACAACTTGATTAACGTAACTGCACGTCAAATAGCATGGTGACGTCATACAAAAGAGCGAGATAAAACCAGCATTTCAAGGTTATTTGGGCATATACCTTATTGGAGTACTTATACTGGATTAGTTCGCGCTAAACAATCGTATTAGCTTGATAGTGAGAGGCTTCGGCATATATCTCTTGCCACAAATTGGAAGAAATAAAAAAGCCGCGAGTTCTCGCGGCTTCTTAAACGACTATACAACTAAAGTGCGACCTTGAGATCAGAACGGAATGTCGTCGTCAAAATCCATCGGTGGCTCATTGTATTGCTGCTGAGGTTGCTGCGGAGCCTGTTGTTGAGGTTGCTGTTGCTGAGGCGCGTTGTATTGTTGCTGCTGGGCCGGTTGTTGAGGTTGTCCCCAGCCACCTTGTTGCTGTTGACCACCTGTAGCAGGTGCGCCACCTTGCGAACGACCACCAAGCATTTGCATCACGCCATTGAAGCCTTGTACCACAACTTCCGTTGAGTAACGGTCTTGACCACTTTGGTCTTGCCATTTACGGGTTTGTAGTTGACCTTCAATGTAAACTTGTGAGCCTTTACGTAGATACTCACCAGCCACTTCCGCAAGCTTGCCGAACAACACTACACGATGCCATTCTGTCTTTTCGCGCTGCTCGCCAGTCGCTTTATCACGCCATGAATCAGAGGTTGCAATAGTAATGTTTGCTACTGCACCGCCATTCGGCATGTAACGAATTTCAGGGTCGTTACCTAAATTTCCCACCAAAATAACTTTGTTAATTCCACGGCTGGCCATGATGTGCTCCGTTTCACTCTGGATATATAAAATTTTAGCGCACTAGAATAGCACGCTTTAATCGTTGGATTAAACCCTAAGCCAAAATAACGTCAAGATGCTTGATTTGAGAAGCGCAATCTCGTCGCAAGTTAAACGTGTAGCATTTTTGATTCTATTTGCAGAAAATTTATCGCGTTCCTTTGAATCTGAACGCATTTATTCGCTAAAGCGGTAGCTCTTGCTGATCTTTAATGCCAGTTTACGGCCTTGGTTGAACATAAGGAGGTAGGCACACGTGAAAAAGTCAGCTTATGCCAGAAAGCTGTTTCTTATCAGTATGAAAGAGAACACAGGCCAAACAGTTGCTGATTTGGAAAAGTTAGCCGACATGAATATTCCGGTTATCTCAACAGAGGATTTAATGGAAGCGAAGCCGGAGTACCGTAATAAAATTCTGCTCCTTGATTTTAATGAGCACAAATGTCTCGTCCAATCGATCAAGAATTTACCACTCGTATGGAAAAACTTTGAGACGATCATTTTCAACGTTCCTAAGCGCCTGACCACGGATGAGCTGCTCTCATTTGGTCAACTCAAAGGCGTGTTCTACCAAGATGACTCCGCGGAACAAATTGCTGAAGGACTAAAGGGAATTGTTAATGGGCAGAACTGGCTGCCACGCAACGTAACAAGCCAGCTTTTGCATTACTACCGCAATGTCATCAATACTCACACAGCACCGGCCACCGTAGATCTTACAATTAGAGAATTACAAGTCTTACGCTGCCTACAAGCAGGCGCATCGAATAGCCAAATGGCAGAAGAATTATTTGTCAGTGAGTTTACGATCAAATCGCACTTGTACCAGATCTTTAAGAAGCTCTCGGTGAAAAACCGCGTACAAGCAATCGCTTGGGCAGATCAGAACCTAATATCATAAAGAAGCCTATTAATGGTTCTCGGTACCCAATTCGGCATCGCTCATGCTTTTTCCGTTTATTTCTCACCTTTTTTCCTACTTTATTCATGATTCGTTCGCACCTCTCATGTTAAAGTGTTGAGCAAATTCTTGATAATAACGACGAGAAAGGATAATCCCCCAATGATTAAGAAATGTCTGTTCCCTGCTGCAGGCTATGGTACACGCTTCCTACCTGCGACCAAGTCTATGCCTAAAGAGATGATGCCAGTAGTGAACAAACCGTTGATTGAATACGGTGTAGAAGAGGCAATCCAAGCTGGTATGGACGGCATGTGTATTGTTACTGGCCGTGGCAAACACTCAATCATGGATCACTTCGACAAAAACTATGAACTTGAACATCAAATCAGTGGCACAAACAAAGAAGAGCTGCTGGTAGATATTCGTGAAATCATCGACTCTGCAAACTTTACTTACATTCGCCAACGCGAAATGAAAGGTTTAGGTCACGCGATTCTAACTGGCCGTGAACTGGTTGGTGACGAACCTTTCGCCGTAGTATTGGCCGATGACTTGTGCGTGAATGAAGAAGGGGATGGCGTACTGGCTCAAATGGTTGCGCTCTTTAAACAATTCCGTTGTTCAATCGTTGCAGTACAAGAAGTGCCAGAAGAAGAAACGCACAAATACGGTGTGATTGCTGGTGAGATGATTAAAGATGACATCTTCCGCGTTGATAACATGGTGGAAAAGCCAGAACAAGGCACGGCACCAAGTAACCTAGCGATCATCGGACGGTATATTCTAACTCCAGATATTTTTGACCTTATTGAAAGCACAGAACCTGGCAAAGGTGGTGAGATTCAAATCACCGATGCGTTGCTAAAACAAGCTAAAGCAGGTTGTGTTCTGGCGTATAAATTTAAAGGTCAACGTTTTGACTGCGGTAGTGTCGAGGGCTATATCGAAGCGACTAACTACTGTTTCGAAAATCTATACCTAAAAGATGAGAAAAAATCAGAACTCGGTAAACACTCAACGCAACGTTCTGCGTAAGCTTGTTAAGCCACTCCTATTATAAGCTATGAAGCCCAGCACTTTGCTGGGCTTTTCTTTACTGTTTTTTTGTCCAGTATTTCTTTGCACATTTCTCACACTATGTAATACTTGCCCCACTTGGTTATACATAGAGCAAATACGATGGATAAAATAGAAGTTCGCGGTGCCCGAACCCATAACCTCAAAGATATTAACCTTACCATTCCTCGCGATAAGCTGACTGTTATCACCGGGTTAAGTGGCTCTGGTAAGTCTTCTCTCGCATTCGATACCTTATATGCAGAAGGACAACGACGCTATGTAGAATCACTTTCTGCTTACGCTCGTCAGTTTTTGTCTCTGATGGAAAAGCCCGATGTCGATCATATCGAAGGGCTATCACCCGCTATTTCTATTGAACAAAAATCCACTTCTCATAACCCGCGCTCGACGGTCGGCACAATTACTGAAGTTTACGATTACTTACGCCTGCTATATGCCCGTGTAGGTGAGCCGAGATGTCCAACCCATCACGTTCCGCTTGCGGCTCAGACCATTAGCCAAATGGTAGACAAAGTCTTGGAACTGCCTGAGGGAAGCAAGATGATGTTGCTCGCCCCCATTGTTAAAGAACGTAAAGGCGAGCACGTCAAAACCTTAGAAAACCTCGCTGCACAGGGTTTTATCCGTGCCCGTATTGACGGTGAAACCTGCGATTTATCCGATCCCCCAACGTTAGAGCTACATAAAAAACATACGATTGAAGTGGTGGTAGATCGCTTCAAAGTACGCCCAGATTTACAGCAACGTTTAGCGGAATCTTTCGAAACAACCTTGGAGCTGTCTGGTGGTATCGCTGTTGTCGCGCCAATGGACGGAGAAGACGAAGAAATCATCTTCTCTGCCAACTTCGCTTGCCCTAAATGTGGTTACAGTATGCAAGAGCTGGAACCAAGATTGTTCTCATTTAATAACCCTGCTGGGGCTTGCGGCACGTGTGATGGTTTAGGTGTTCAACAGTATTTCGATCCTAGTCGTGTCATTCAGGATGATTCGCTCAGCCTGGCGCAAGGTGCGATTCGTGGCTGGGACCAAAAGAACTATTACTATTTCCAAATGTTGACCTCTCTTGCGGATCACTATGGATTTGACTTACACGCGCCGTTCAACTCATTGTCGAAAAAAATACAAGATGTGATTTTAAAAGGCTCTGGCCGCACCGAAGTTGAGTTTAAGTACATCAATGATCGTGGTGACATCCGTGTAAAACGTCACCCATTCGAAGGAATTCTCAATACCCTTGAGCGACGCTATCGCGATACAGAATCTAACTCGGTACGAGAAGATCTCGCAAAGTATATCTCCACTAAATCATGCTCAAGCTGTTGCGGTACACGCCTTCGCTTAGAAGCCAGAAACGTCTTTATTGCCGATACCACATTGCCTGAAATTGTTGAACTAAGCATCGCTGATGCGTTAGCTTTTTTTGAAACGTTGAAATTGGAAGGCCAACGAGCGCAAATTGCCGAAAAGGTCATGAAAGAGATAAATGATCGTTTGCAGTTTTTAGTCAACGTTGGCTTGAATTATCTCAACCTATCGAGAAGTGCTGAAACCTTATCTGGCGGTGAAGCACAGCGTATCCGTTTGGCAAGCCAAATTGGAGCAGGGCTCGTTGGTGTAATGTATGTACTGGATGAGCCCTCAATAGGTCTCCACCAGCGTGATAATGAGCGACTGCTAAAGACCCTGACTCACCTACGTGATTTAGGTAATACCGTTTTGGTTGTTGAGCATGATGAAGATGCCATTCGTTGTGCTGACCACGTGATTGATATTGGCCCTGGTGCAGGGGTTCATGGTGGTAATGTGGTCGCAGAAGGAACCATGGCAGAGATTATTGCTAACCCTAACTCACTGACCGGACAATATTTAAGTGGTGCGAAAGAAATCGCCGTGCCAAAAGAACGCACCCCTCGCGATCCTAAAAAGACGGTGGAGCTGATTGGCGCAACGGGTAACAACCTGAATAACGTCAATTTATCATTACCTGTTGGTTTATTTAGCTGTATCACTGGTGTATCTGGCTCAGGCAAATCGACGTTGATTAACGATACGTTCTTTAAAATTGCTCATACTCAATTGAATGGGGCAACAACGGCTCATCCATCGCCTTACAAGTCGATCAAGGGTCTGGAACACTTTGATAAAGTGATCGACATTGATCAAAGCCCTATTGGTCGAACCCCTCGTTCTAACCCTGCAACCTACACTGGCATCTTTACTCCGATCCGTGAACTGTTTGCAGGTACTCAGGAATCACGCTCACGAGGCTATAAGCCAGGTCGCTTCAGTTTTAATGTGCGCGGTGGTCGCTGTGAAGCTTGTCAGGGCGATGGCGTGATCAAGGTAGAAATGCACTTCCTACCCGATGTTTACGTCCCATGTGATGTCTGTAAAGGAAAACGCTATAACCGCGAAACCTTAGAAGTTCGCTACAAAGGCAAAACCATTGATGAAGTGCTCGAAATGACGGTCGAAGATGCACACGTGTTCTTTAAGCCCGTTCCTGCAATAGCACGTAAACTCCAAACCTTAATGGATGTCGGCTTGTCCTACATTCGCCTTGGGCAAGCCGCCACCACGTTATCTGGTGGTGAAGCGCAACGAGTAAAGCTGGCAAGAGAGTTGTCCAAGCGAGACACAGGGAAAACGCTCTACATTTTGGATGAACCAACCACTGGCTTGCATTTCCATGATATTCAACAATTGTTATCGGTTCTCCACCGACTACGTGACCATGGCAATACGGTAGTGGTGATTGAACACAATCTTGATGTCATAAAAACGGCGGACTGGATTGTCGACTTAGGCCCAGAAGGAGGTCAAGGCGGTGGTGAAATTATCGCTCAAGGAACACCTGAAGATGTGTCCCAGATCGAAGGTTCGCACACAGCCCACTTCCTTAAGCCTATGTTGAAATAAAAAAAACAGGTAAAGTACAAAGACCAGTAGATACTGGTCTTTTTTAATTCAAATCATGCAAATATTAAAAGCAATGCAATATCTATGGCCACTATACACGTAAGTGGAACCAAACTTTCGCCTAAGAAAGCTCAGGTCCCTCTCAATCGCAAGTTTCTCATCGCTTTGGCAGTTCTGTTTATACTGGCGATGCACTTTTTTATGCCTAACCCTGGAGGTGCAGGGCTAGCCTTATCATTCAATGCGACCACTTGGATTGTATTTAGTTTTGCACTGGGTATCGGCTTTTATCATCTTGCCCGCAATCAGACTTTAAGGTTTTCTAAATTAACCATAGGCTTGTTTATCAGTGCTGGCATTATGACGGTGCCCATACTGTATCCAAACGCAAATATTGAGTTAGCAACAAATAAACTCATTGGCCTTTGGTGTGGCTTCTTGTTTTTTGTGGTTTTGCAACAATTCCATTTTAGTAATAAGCATCGACAACGATTGCTGTGGTTTATCGTGTTAGCGGTGATCATCGAAGCCATTTTTGGTCTGATACAGTACCTATACCTCAAGCCTGGTAACCCGTTCGGCTATAACACCGTGGCGAATAGACCGTATGGTATTTTTCAACAGCCAAACGTTATGGCTAGCTTTCTTGCGACCGGTTTGGTCATCGCGAGCTACTTACTCGCCCGACAGCCGTATAAATACTCACGCAAACTTAGCGATATTTACTTACTGTATGCCGTGCCAGTTTTAACGCTCCCCTTGCTTGTTGCTTTGGCGTCAAGGACAGGCTGGTTAGCGTCTATAATTGCAGTGTTGCTGGTCATTCCATACATGTACCGCTACACGACCAAAAAGCGATTTACACATTGGGTTAGCTCCATCGTCGCAGGACTAATGCTATCTGTTGTTGTGATGTATATTGCTTTCCCCGATGGTGGTGGCTTAGCGGCAGAAAAAGTGAATATGGAGTCAGCTCGCACTTATACTTTTCCACAAACTTTGGATATGGTCATCGAAAAGCCGTTTACAGGTTATGGTTATGGTAAGTTTGAGTCTGCCTATATGCTTTACACCGCTAGACAGCATGCACTCAATACTAACTACCCTGCTGGCTTACCTTCGATGGATCATCCCCACAATGAGTTGCTTTATTGGGGGGTTGAGGGTGGTTTATTACCAATACTCGGCATCTTTTTAGCCATGGCACTGGTGCTGCACCGCATTTATCAAGCTAAACGAGGGACTCGTCTGGCATTGCTCGGACTCTTTATTCCAATAGTGTTGCACTCGCAATTGGAATACCCGTTTTATCACTCGCTGGCGCACTGGCTGACTTTCATTATTCTACTTTACTGGGTTGATCAGCGAGTCTCTCGCTATCGGCAAGTAGGATTTACGAACATCACCAAAGCGTTATTGCGCGTCTTAAGCTTGATCTTTCCAATTATATTGACGTTCTACATGGTCAGTGCGCTACACACTAACTATATTCTGACTAAGTTCGAATCCACGCGCCCAACCAACCCAGACATTTTAAATCAAGTGAGTAATCCGGTGGTGTGGAAAGATAGGTTTGACTGGGATGTGTATAGCACCTTCCTCAATATTGGTTTATACAAGCAAGATCCAAGCTTAATTCAACCATATATCGATTGGTCGCTTAAGATCATCAAAGACAAACCACGGCCTGCTTTTTATAATAACTTGATTCTTGCTTACCAAGGATTGGATGACAGCAGCAAAGCAGAACAAATACGCGCTGAGGCACAATTCTTATTCCCTAACATTGATTTTAGTGACGTCAATTACCAACCGCCGTCACATGCGCAGCCAGCTTCGCCAGCACAATCAATGACACAACCAACAACGAAGTAAAAACAAAAAAGCGAAGAGCACCGCCTTCGCTTTTTTGTACAACCGACCTTATAGAATTGCTCGGTATAACATGCAGTTATTGAGTCAGGGACTCTTCCAACGCTTTTAGACATAAAGCCACATTTTCAGCACGTGCCCCGTAGCCCATCAACCCAATTCGCCATGCTTTCCCAGCCAAGGTGCCTAGTCCTGCGCCAATCTCTAGGTTATACGTTGCTAACAAATGCGTGCGAACTTTCGCTTCATCAATACCTTCTGGCACATAAATCGCGTTCAGTTGAGGTAAACGGTACGCTTCTTCAACGACGAACTCAAAGCCCAGTTTTTGTAAACCTGTTTTAAGCTTTTCATGCATTTTCTGATGACGTGCCCATGCATTTTCAAGCCCCTCATTTTTTAGTATCAATAGAGCTTCATGTAAAGCATAAAGGCTGTTAACAGGCGCAGTATGGTGATAGCTGCGCTTTCCTTCACCGCTCCAGTAACCTAGTACCAAACTTTGATCGAGGAACCAACTTTGTACTGGTGTGGTTCTCGATTGAATTTTCTCTATTGCAGCCGCCGAGAAAGTCACAGGGGATAAACCTGGCACACATGACAAACACTTCTGGCTCCCCGAGTAAACGGCATCCAACTGCCACTCATCCACTTTTAGTGGCACACCACCCAATGACGTAACTGCATCAACAATGGATAGAGCGTTGTACTGCTTCGCTAGTTGGCCAAGAGCTTGTGCATCACTGACGGCCCCTGTTGACGTTTCTGCATGAACAAATGCTAAGATTTTGGTATCAGGATGCTGCTGAAGGGCTTGATCGACTTTATCGACTGAAACGGGATTCCCCCACTCGTCGTCAACCACTACCACTTCACCTCCCGCACGAATGACGTTTTCACGCATACGATCACCAAACACACCATTGCGGCATACGATGACCTTATCACCTTTTTCAATCAAGTTAACGAAGCACGCTTCCATCCCGGCACTACCAGGGGCAGAAACTGCAATGGTAAAATCATTTTCTGTTTGAAATGCGTATTTTAATAACTGCTTGAGCTCATCCATCATGGCAATAAAGAGTGGGTCTAAATGTCCCACCGTTGGCCGACTTAAAGCTTGCAGAACCTGCGGGTAGATATCGGAAGGACCTGGTCCCATTAAGATACGGTGAGGGGGAATAAAGCTTTGGATCGTCATAGCAGCTCCTTGTTTGACGTCATTTGGGCCCGAACGAGAACAATTATTTTTTAGAATTTAGATGAGGTATCGGGCATTAAAACTCACACTAATGGATTTTTCAGAACTCGGCAATTAGCCGTAAGTATAGAAGTCGGACCAGCATCACAGATTCATAAACAAAAAAACACTAGGAAAGGGCGAAATAGTGATTGACATTGAACACCTAAAACCGTTCAATGTTTGAGCTTTATGTAGAAGAGGAGCACTACCCAGGTAGATGATTTGTGGAACCGCAATTCCCATACCAATCATTCAGGGGGAGTAGTGCCGAGGTAAGCCAAAGTTGTGGTTTTGGCTTGTCGGTTGACTTGGGTTGAATCCCATCAACTGTCATCAGTGCCGTCTGGTGAAGAGCTTCTGAGGGTACATTTTTTATATACCATTCTAAATTCCTCTCTTTTTGCTCTGTTCCTTTCCTCACATACATTGGACGTGTGTATTATTTTTATTAGGAAGTCGTGGGAGAACATAGTGAGCGCATTTAATGTAGCTAAATTTGGTGGAACCAGTGTTGCTAATTTCGAAGCAATGAGCCGTTGTGCCGCCGTTATTGAAAACAATCCAGATACTCGCCTTGTCGTTAGCAGTGCTTGCTCTGGTGTCACTAACTTGCTTGTAGCGTTAGCGAATGGTGTTCAAGATCAAGAGAAGCGCACAGAGTTGCTACAACAACTTGCAAGCATTCATGACGCGATTCTTTCACAACTAAAAGACTCTGCACAGACCTCTTCTGAGGTGTATGCCATTTTAGATACGGTCACTAGCCTTGCGGAAGCTGCTTCAATTCAAGCAAGCAACAAATTAACGGATCACTTAGTGGCATGTGGGGAGCTGATGTCAACGCACATTCTTGCTCAACTAATGCGTGAGCGCGGCATTAATGCTGTGCGTTTTGACATACGCGATGTGTTAAGAACAGATGATAACTTTGGCCGAGCTGAGCCCGATGTAGAATCTATTGCTCAGTTAGCGCAAGAAAAACTTGTCCCACTATGTCAGCAGTCAGTTGTGGTTACACAAGGCTTTATCGGTTCCGATGTATCAGGAAACACGACAACCTTGGGACGTGGTGGCAGTGATTATAGTGCCGCACTGATTGCAGAAGGTGTGAAAGCTTCAGGTCTGGAAATTTGGACGGATGTTCCGGGTATCTATACTACCGATCCTCGCATTGCACCCAAAGCATCCCCCATCCCAGAAATCAGCTTTAGCGAAGCGTCAGAAATGGCGAACTTTGGTGCGAAGATCCTGCATCCTTCGACATTGGTGCCTGCACTTCGTCACGATATTCCGGTCTTTGTGGGCTCTTCAAAAGAACCCGAAAAAGGTGGTACCTGGATACGTCATGAAGTAGAAAGTTCACCATTATTTCGTGCTTTGGCTTTACGTTGTAATCAAACCATGGTGACATTGCGCAGTGCAAATATGTTCCAAGCGTACGGCTTTTTGGCCAAAGTCTTCGAAATTTTGGCAAAATACAAAATCTCTGTGGATCTGATTACGACATCAGAAATCAGTGTTTCTTTAACATTAGATCAAACCGATACTGCAGGCGGAGCACCGCAATTACCTCAAGCAGCAAGAGAAGAGCTAGAAACGTTGTGTACGGTTAAAGTCGAACATGATCTTTGCCTTGTCGCTCTAATCGGCAATAACATGAGCGATACTAAAGGTTACGCGAAACAAGTATTCAGCACCTTAGATGACTTTAATCTACGTATGATTTGTTACGGAGCGAGCCACCACAACCTATGCTTCTTGGTCAGCAGTTCAGATTCAAAACAAGTCATTCAAAAATTACATTCTGAGCTATTTGAGCAATAATTTAGATAAACAAAGGGCTGCACATTGGCAGCCCATTTCATTCCGATCGCTTGTTTACAGTGATTGAGATTAGCCGTTGATGTTCGGCCCCAACCATTTTTCTGCTTCAAGCCTATCCCAACCTTTTCGCTCTGCGTAGCTTTCCAGTTGATCTTCTTGGATCTGGGCGATCGCAAAGTAACGCGAGTCAGGATGAGAGAAATACCACCCAGAGACAGAAGCACCTGGATACATGGCATAGCTTGATGTAAGAGACATACCAATACTCTCTTCTACATTAAGCAGTTCCCATAAAGGGCCTTTTTCGGTATGTTCGGGACAAGCAGGGTAACCCGGAGCAGGACGTATGCCTTGGTATTTTTCACGAATTAGCTCTTCATTTGACAAGCTTTCATCCACTGCATAGCCCCAAATCTCTTTACGCACTCGCTCATGCAGGTATTCAGCAAAGGCTTCCGCTAAACGATCGGCAACGGCTTGGATCATGATCGCATTGTAATCATCACCTTTTGCTTTAAATTCGTCGGCCAATTCACGTTCACCAATTCCACCAGTAACGGCAAACGCACCGATCCAGTCTTTCTTACCAGACGCTTTTGGCGCGATGTAATCTGAAAGGCAGTAGTTAAACCCTTTCGGTTTCTCGGTTTGCTGACGAAGGTTACGTAGAACTTTTGCTACTTTCGAACGAGACTCATCCGTATAGACTTCAATATCGTCGTCTACGCTAGCGGCAGGGAAAAGGCCACACATCCCTCTTGCTTTCATTAAGCCTTCTCGCTCAACACGATCAAGGAGCTCATTGGCATCATGGAAAAGACGCTTCGCTTCTTCTCCGACCTCTTCATGCTCGAAGATAGTTGGGTATTTGCCCACAAGCGACCAGGTCATAAAAAATGGTGTCCAATCGATGTAGCTACGTAACGTTGCCACATCGAAATCATCAAATACATGAATACCTGGTTTTGCGGGAGCAGGAGGTGTATACGCATCCCAATCGATAGCGACTTTGTTTGCTCGTGCTTGTTCAAGCGTGACGGGCTTCGTTCTAGGCTTTTTACGGCTATGCTGGTCACGCACGCGGTCATAATCCGCCTCCAGCTTTTCGACAAACGCAGGACGGCGCTCATCTGATAACAGTGAAGTACATACACCAACAGCCCGAGAGGCATTGTTAACATAAACCACTGGGTGCTTGTAATTCTGTTCTATCTTAACCGCAGTATGTGCTTTGGATGTCGTCGCGCCACCAATCAAAAGCGGCAGGTTGAAATCCAGCCGTTCCATTTCTTTAGCCACATGGACCATTTCATCAAGTGAAGGGGTGATCAGGCCGGAAAGACCAATAATGTCGACGTTTTCTTCCTGCGCAACTTTCAGAATCTTTTCACATGGAACCATGACACCAAGGTCGATGATTTCGTAGTTGTTACATTGGAGTACAACACCAACGATATTTTTACCGATATCGTGTACGTCACCTTTCACGGTAGCTAATAGGATTTTACCGTTTGTCTGACCAACTTGCTTTTCAGCATTAATATAAGGTTCTAAGTGAGCAACGGCTTGTTTCATAACTCGCGCTGATTTGACTACCTGTGGCAGGAACATCTTACCTTCACCAAACAAGTCACCAACCACATTCATACCGTCCATGAGCGGGCCTTCAATCACTTCCAATGGCTTGGAAGCTTTAACGCGAGCTTCTTCTGTATCATCAACAATAAACTCGGTTATCCCCTTAACTAAGGCGTGCTCCAAACGCTTTTCTACAGGCCATGTACGCCATTCTAACGCGGAGGCATCTTCTTCTTTTCCAACACCTTTATCGGCATATTCAGAAGCGATATCCAACAATCTTTCAGTGGCATCATTACGACGGTTTAGAACCACATCCTCTACCGCCTCTCGAAGCTTTTCAGGAACGTTGTCGTAGATTTCTAACTGACCTGCGTTGACGATCCCCATATCCATGCCGTTCTTGAAACAGTGATAGAGAAATACAGCATGGATCGCTTCTCGTACATAGTTATTGCCACGGAAGGAGAATGATACGTTGGAAACGCCACCAGAAATCATCGCGTGAGGTAAATCTCGCTTGATATCCGCTACCGCGTTAATAAAGTCAACAGCATAGTTATTGTGCTCGTCAATACCTGTCGCGACAGCGAAGATATTTGGATCAAAAATCACGTCTTCCGGCGGGAAACCTACCTCATCAACCAATATTCGGTAAGCATTGGTACAAATTTCTAATTTGCGTTCTCGCGTATCCGCCTGGCCCACTTCATCAAACGCCATAACTATCACTGCAGCGCCATAACGACGGATCAGCTTCGCTTGCTGAATGAATTTCTCTTTTCCTTCTTTAAGCGAGATAGAGTTAACAATGCCTTTACCCTGGATACACTTCAGGCCAGCCTCGATAACTTCCCACTTGGATGAGTCAACCATGATTGGCACTTTGGATATTTCTGGCTCAGACGCGCACAAGTTCAAGAACCGAACCATACATGCCTCTGCATCAAGCATCCCCTCATCCATGTTGATATCGATGATTTGCGCACCATTCTCAACTTGCTGACGGGCAACATCCAGCGCCTCGTCGTACAGTTCTTCTTTAATCAATCGCTTAAAGCGAGCAGAACCTGTTACATTGGTACGCTCACCAACGTTAATAAACAGTGATTCCTTTTCGATAGTCAGAGGTTCTAAGCCAGAAAGGCGACATGCAACGGGCAGTTCTGGTAGTCGACGAGGAGTAACACCTTCAACTGCTTCAGCCATGTGTCGAATGTGCTCTGGCGTTGTACCACAACAGCCACCAATTAAGTTGAGGAAGCCACTTTCAGCCCACTCTTTTACATGTACGGCCATATCTTCTGGAGACAGATCGTATTCACCAAAAGCATTAGGTAGGCCCGCATTAGGGTGAGTAGAAATAAAAGATTCAGAGATACGAGACAACTCTTCTACGTATGGTCGAAGCTCATCGGGACCGAGTGCACAGTTCAAGCCAAAGGATATCGGCTTGACGTGTCTTAACGAGTTGTAAAAGGCCTCGGTGGTTTGTCCGGATAATGTACGTCCAGAAGCGTCAGTGATCGTGCCAGAGATCATGACTGGCAATGTCATACCAAGCTCTTCGAATACACTTTCAACGGCAAAAGAACACGCTTTCGCGTTCAACGTATCAAAGATGGTTTCGATTAGGATGAGATCGCAGCCACCTTTAATTAACGCGCGAGTCGACTCTGAGTACGCTTCAACTAGCTCATCGAAGGATACATTACGGTAACCGGGATCATTAACATCAGGGGAGATAGAACATGTGCGGTTAGTAGGCCCAAGCACCCCAGCAACATAACGCGGTTTATTTGGCGTTTTTGCCGTCCATTCATCCGCCACTTCACGAGCTAACTGAGCAGCAGTAAAGTTAATTTCTTCACTAATGCTCTCCATTTCATAGTCAGCCATCGCAATCGTGGTTGCGTTAAATGTATTGGTTTCAAGGATATCGGCGCCTGCTTCTAGATAAGCGCTATGAATCTCCATAATCAACTGAGGTTGAGTCAGAACCAACAAATCGTTGTTACCCTTTAAATCACATTGCCAGTCAGCAAAACGTTCTCCGCGATAGTCTTGCTCTTCAAGCTTATGACCCTGAATCATGGTGCCCATGCCGCCATCGATCAGAAGAATACGTTGCTTTAATTGCGCTTCAATCTGTTGTCTTAAATTACTTCCCACAGTACAACCTCGTTCCTTTAGTTATGTCCACATCCTATCACACAAACTAAAGGAGTCTAGACGTCTAAATATCGAATTATCGATTATTTTATCCCCAGCCTTACTAATGAAAATAATCAACAAAAAATGTTTGCTATTTAATCAACATCAACCGAAAATTCCATTCACAAATTATTACAAATAGAGAGCTCTATGTCGGTATACCATACTTTATGTTTTCTCTCCGCAGCAGCGATGCTGATTGCTTTTGTAAATAGCAAGATAGGAAAGATGCAAACGACCATCGCCATTACTGCTGGCTCAATGGTACTTTCGCTCCTGATTCTGATAGCAGGTCAAAACAACTGGTTTCACCTCACCGAAATTGCAACGGAGACGGTAACTAGAATCAACTTTGAAGATTTTCTACTTAAAGGGATACTCGGCTTTTTACTTTTTGCTGGTGGCTTGGGCATTAAACTCCCTCACCTAAAAGATCAAAAGTGGGAAATCACAACATTAGCGTTAGGTGCGACCCTATTCTCGACCTTCTTTATAGGTTTTGCATTATATGGACTCTGTCAGCTAATAGGCATACAGTTTGATTTAGTTTACTGCTTACTCTTTGGTGCCTTAATCTCTCCCACAGACCCGATCGCCGTTCTTGCAATTGTCAAAAAACTAGATGCACCAGAGCGCATTTCTACTCAAATCGAGGGTGAGTCATTATTTAATGATGGTTTTGGTCTGGTTATTTTTGTCACTCTTTTTACTATTGCTTTTGGTACCGAAACACCGACAGTGGGAAGTGTCACACTTCTGTTTATCCAAGAAGCGATGGGCGGAATTATCTATGGCCTCTTACTCGGCTTACTTTTCCATTATTTGATCAGCGCGACAAATGATCACTCAATGGAGTTGTTATTAACTATCGGTGTTCCTACAGCCGGATATGCGTTTGCAGAATACATTCATGTCTCAGGCCCATTAGCGATGGTGGTCTCAGGGATTATGATTGGTAACTGGACTCGTTTTATCGGGTTTTCGAAAGAAAGCGAAGATCACCTTGATCACTTCTGGGAACTCGTCGATGAATTCTTAAACGGCGTCCTGTTCTTGCTCATCGGTATGTCAATGCTGCTATTTGAATTCCATGAGGAAGACTGGATCATGATGGCCATTGCGGTACCTCTTGTACTAGCAGCTCGCTATCTAAGTGTATTCTTCTCCTATATTGGTTTTAAACGCTACCGTAGATACAACTCATGGTCAGTAAAAATACTAACTTGGGGTGGATTACGTGGTGGTCTTGCGCTAGCGATGGCACTTTCAATTCCATCAGGGATATGGGTTATCCAAGATAAATTGATTGACGTAAAAGAAATTATTCTAGTGATGACATACGCTGTCGTGGTCTTTTCTATCCTGATTCAAGGCTCTACCATCACTCCAATGATTGAAAAAGCCAAAACCGAGGAAAAGAAATTAAAGCAAGAGCGAGAAGTTTCATTGAATGACGCTCAAAAAGAGCAAGTCGAATCGTAATAAATTAACGACTCTTTTATATTGAAAGCAGCCTGATGGCTGCTTTTTTTATGCGAATGACCCAAATGAAGTTGTAGACACAGGGTACAGTACTGATGACTATGCAAGCTCAAACCCAAAGGAAGAACTCAGCGAAGTAGCGAGCCTTTTCAAAGTTAACTGACGCTAAAATAGGGATAAGGAATACATACTGAAAAAGGTGGGATGGCCTAGCTCACTTTCCTAGTGGGCATTAAGGTTACAAGCCAGTTCTGCTAAATCAAGTACCTTGATAAAAATTGGATATTGAGTGAACTATCCTTCTATAACATCAAATAGAATAAGATAACACTAGCACAGCGAGCGATATGGGCCACAGATATGGGCCACAATAGTGCAACTCGGATATCAGTAGCTTTAACCATAAAGAATGAACAAGCGCTTAAATGTTTATACCAATCACAGTAAATAAGTGATCAGAAATAGCGTAGGAAAAATGCTTGAGAACAAGGCGTAATTTTTCGATAAGTAGTTATTCTACAATCAACCTACTTTATAAACGAAAAGGCAACGAAGTTATCGAGTATTTTAGCAAGCTAGAATGACCAGTTATTTACTACGATTGGTATTAGATTATCCTTTTAACGCAAAAAAGCCCCAGTCTTTCGACAGAGGCTTCATATAAGTGGCGGAGTGGCTGGGGTTGCACACAACCGAGACTCATTCGCCCGAAAGGCGAAACATGCTCATATAAACGCAAAAAAGCCTCAGTCTTTCGACTGAGGCTTCGTATAAGTGGCGGAGTGGACGGGACTCGAACCCGCGACCCCCGGCGTGACAGGCCGGTATTCTAACCAACTGAACTACCACTCCGCAGTGGTATTTTTACTAAATAAAGTCTTATGGTTAGCTCGCTTTATTTAGTTTTGCCTTTAGATTTTTCAAAATCTAAAAACAAGGAAGTAAGCCTGGCGATGTCCTACTCTCACATGGGGAAACCCCACACTACCATCGGCGCTATTTTGTTTCACTTCTGAGTTCGGAATGGAGTCAGGTGGGTCCAAAACGCTATGGTCGCCAAGCAAATTCGGTTTAAACTCGCTGCTTAAGCAAGTTTAATAATCTGGAAAGCTGTTTTATATTTCTCATTATCACACATTCAATGTTCTTTCATTGAGTCCATCAAAACCCCTTGGGTGTTGTATGGTTAAGCCTCACGGGCAATTAGTATCAGTTAGCTCAACGCCTCACAACGCTTACACACCTGACCTATCAACGTCGTAGTCTACGACAACCCTTTAGGATACTTAAAGTATCAGGGAGAACTCATCTCAAGGCTCGCTTCCCGCTTAGATGCTTTCAGCGGTTATCAATTCCGAACTTAGCTACCGGGCAATGCGTCTGGCGACACAACCCGAACACCAGAGGTTCGTCCACTCCGGTCCTCTCGTACTAGGAGCAGCCCCTTTCAATTCTCCAACGCCCACGGCAGATAGGGACCGAACTGTCTCACGACGTTCTAAACCCAGCTCGCGTACCACTTTAAATGGCGAACAGCCATACCCTTGGGACCGACTTCAGCCCCAGGATGTGATGAGCCGACATCGAGGTGCCAAACACCGCCGTCGATATGAACTCTTGGGCGGTATCAGCCTGTTATCCCCGGAGTACCTTTTATCCGTTGAGCGATGGCCCTTCCATTCAGAACCACCGGATCACTATGACCTGCTTTCGCACCTGCTCGAATTGTCATTCTCGCAGTCAAGCGGGCTTATGCCATTGCACTAACCTCACGATGTCCAACCGTGATTAGCCCACCTTCGTGCTCCTCCGTTACTCTTTGGGAGGAGACCGCCCCAGTCAAACTACCCACCAGGCACTGTCCTCATCCCCGATAAGGGGACCAAGTTAGAACATCAACACTACAAGGGTGGTATTTCAAGGTCGGCTCCACCAACACTGGCGTGCTGGTTTCAAAGCCTCCCACCTATCCTACACATGTAGGGTCAATGTTCACTGCCAAGCTGTAGTAAAGGTTCACGGGGTCTTTCCGTCTAGCCGCGGGTACACTGCATCTTCACAGCGATTTCAATTTCACTGAGTCTCGGGTGGAGACAGCGTGGCCATCATTACGCCATTCGTGCAGGTCGGAACTTACCCGACAAGGAATTTCGCTACCTTAGGACCGTTATAGTTACGGCCGCCGTTTACCGGGGCTTCGATCAAGAGCTTCGACCAAAGTCTAACCCCATCAATTAACCTTCCGGCACCGGGCAGGCGTCACACCGTATACGTCATCTTACGATTTTGCACAGTGCTGTGTTTTTAATAAACAGTTGCAGCCACCTGGTATCTGCGACTCCTAGTAGCTCCATCCGCAAGGGACTTCACCGCCAGGAGCGTACCTTCTCCCGAAGTTACGGTACCATTTTGCCTAGTTCCTTCACCCGAGTTCTCTCAAGCGCCTTGGTATTCTCTACCCGACCACCTGTGTCGGTTTGGGGTACGATTCCAACTTATCTGAAGCTTAGAGGCTTTTCCTGGAAGCATGGCATCAATGACTTCACATCCGTAGATGCTCGACGTCGTGTCTCAGCCTTAAAAAGAGCCGGATTTACCTAACTCTTAAGCCTACGCACTTGAACCTGGACAACCGTCGCCAGGCCCACCTAGCCTTCTCCGTCCCCCCATCGCAATAAGTTGAAGTACGGGAATATTAACCCGTTTCCCATCGACTACGCCTTTCGGCCTCGCCTTAGGGGTCGACTTACCCTGCCCCGATTAACGTTGGACAGGAACCCTTGGTCTTCCGGCGAGGGGGTTTTTCACCCCCTTTATCGTTACTCATGTCAGCATTCGCACTTCTGATACGTCCAGCATGCGTTACCACACACCTTCAACCGCTTACAGAACGCTCCCCTACCCAATATACAAAAGTATATTGCCGCAGCTTCGGTTTACTACTTAGCCCCGTTACATCTTCCGCGCAGGCCGACTCGACCAGTGAGCTATTACGCTTTCTTTAAATGATGGCTGCTTCTAAGCCAACATCCTGGCTGTCTGAGCCTTCCCACATCGTTTCCCACTTAGTAGTAATTTGGGACCTTAGCTGGCGGTCTGGGTTGTTTCCCTCTCCACGACGGACGTTAGCACCCGCCGTGTGTCTCCCGGATAGTACTTACTGGTATTCGGAGTTTGCAAAGGGTTGGTAAGTCGGGATGACCCCCTAGCCTTAACAGTGCTCTACCCCCAGTAGTATTCGTCCGAGGCGCTACCTAAATAGCTTTCGGGGAGAACCAGCTATCTCCAGGTTTGATTGGCCTTTCACCCCTAGCCACAAGTCATCCGCTAATTTTTCAACATTAGTCGGTTCGGTCCTCCAGTTGATGTTACTCAACCTTCAACCTGCCCATGGCTAGATCACCTGGTTTCGGGTCTATATCCAGAGACTGAACGCCCAGTTAAGACTCGGTTTCCCTACGGCTCCCCTAGATGGTTAACCTTGCCACTGAATATAAGTCGCTGACCCATTATACAAAAGGTACGCAGTCACACCACGAAGGTGCTCCTACTGCTTGTACGTACACGGTTTCAGGTTCTATTTCACTCCCCTCACAGGGGTTCTTTTCGCCTTTCCCTCACGGTACTGGTTCACTATCGGTCAGTCAGTAGTATTTAGCCTTGGAGGATGGTCCCCCCATATTCAGACAGGATATCACGTGTCCCGCCCTACTCGATTTCACTGAATGTGCGTTGTCAACTACGGGGCTATCACCCTGTATCGCCGGACTTTCCAGACCGTTCGTCTAACGCATATAAAGCTTAAGGGCTAGTCCAATTTCGCTCGCCGCTACTTTCGGAATCTCGGTTGATTTCTTTTCCTCGGGGTACTTAGATGTTTCAGTTCCCCCGGTTCGCCTCGTTATGCTATGTATTCACATAACGATACTTACTTATGTAAGTGGGTTTCCCCATTCGGAAATCCCAGACTCAAGTGGCTTTTACTGCCTAATCTGGGCTTATCGCAAGTTAATACGTCCTTCATCGCCTCTGACTGCCAAGGCATCCACCGTGTACGCTTAGTCACTTAACCATACAACCCGAAGAAGTTTCGAATTGACGTTAAACAACCAAAGTTGTCTCTCATTATTTGAATGAGCGAGAGACATTTCGATTTTGCCGGACTCAAATATGAACAACATCTAAAGATGTTATTCCCAAGAACACTTGAATGTGTTTTTAGTTGTATTCCCTTAGGAATACTTTGAGAACTTTACAAACAACAATAAATTGTTGTTTTGTCAGCTTTCCAAATTGTTAAAGAGCTATGTTTCTTCACAAGGAAGTACATTTTCTAAAGACTTTCAGCCGCGCCGCGCAGGCGTCAAAAATGCCAACCAGTATCAATAAATTGTTCTGGTTTGGACGTTTTATTCCAAAAATACTTAGAGAATGGTGGGCGATACCGGGCTCGAACCAGTGACCCCCTGCTTGTAAGGCAGGTGCTCTCCCAACTGAGCTAATCGCCCATTATTTCAAAATATGGTGGAGCTATGCGGGATCGAACCGCAGACCTCCTGCGTGCAAGGCAGGCGCTCTCCCAGCTGAGCTATAGCCCCATACTTTGAGTTTTAATTCCTAATGGTAGGAATGGTGGGTCGTGCAGGATTCGAACCTGCGACCAATTGATTAAAAGTCAACTGCTCTACCAACTGAGCTAACGACCCAATGGTATCCCGTAGGGGAGTCGAACCCCTGTTACCGCCGTGAAAGGGCGGTGTCCTAGGCCTCTAGACGAACGGGACACTAAGTCGAACATCTTGGGGGATGTCCTATCTCTTGAACTTTATAAACCGTATCAATCTGTGTGGACACTCATCGTGACTCATTTGTCTTCACTTTAAAAAGTGAAAGCAAACTATCCATCGTATATAAGGAGGTGATCCAGCGCCAGGTTCCCCTAGCGCTACCTTGTTACGACTTCACCCCAGTCATGAACCACAAAGTGGTAAGCGTCCCCCCGAAGGTTAAACTACCTACTTCTTTTGCAGCCCACTCCCATGGTGTGACGGGCGGTGTGTACAAGGCCCGGGAACGTATTCACCGTGGCATTCTGATCCACGATTACTAGCGATTCCGACTTCATGGAGTCGAGTTGCAGACTCCAATCCGGACTACGACGCACTTTTTGGGATTCGCTCACTCTCGCAAGTTGGCCGCCCTCTGTATGCGCCATTGTAGCACGTGTGTAGCCCTACTCGTAAGGGCCATGATGACTTGACGTCGTCCCCACCTTCCTCCGGTTTATCACCGGCAGTCTCCCTGGAGTTCCCGACATTACTCGCTGGCAAACAAGGATAAGGGTTGCGCTCGTTGCGGGACTTAACCCAACATTTCACAACACGAGCTGACGACAGCCATGCAGCACCTGTCTCAGAGTTCCCGAAGGCACCAATCCATCTCTGGAAAGTTCTCTGGATGTCAAGAGTAGGTAAGGTTCTTCGCGTTGCATCGAATTAAACCACATGCTCCACCGCTTGTGCGGGCCCCCGTCAATTCATTTGAGTTTTAATCTTGCGACCGTACTCCCCAGGCGGTCTACTTAACGCGTTAGCTCCGAAAGCCACGGCTCAAGGCCACAACCTCCAAGTAGACATCGTTTACGGCGTGGACTACCAGGGTATCTAATCCTGTTTGCTCCCCACGCTTTCGCATCTGAGTGTCAGTATCTGTCCAGGGGGCCGCCTTCGCCACCGGTATTCCTTCAGATCTCTACGCATTTCACCGCTACACCTGAAATTCTACCCCCCTCTACAGTACTCTAGTCTGCCAGTTTCAAATGCTATTCCGAGGTTGAGCCCCGGGCTTTCACATCTGACTTAACAAACCACCTGCATGCGCTTTACGCCCAGTAATTCCGATTAACGCTCGCACCCTCCGTATTACCGCGGCTGCTGGCACGGAGTTAGCCGGTGCTTCTTCTGCAGCTAACGTCAAAGATGTGCGCTATTAACACACACCCCTTCCTCACTGCTGAAAGTACTTTACAACCCGAAGGCCTTCTTCATACACGCGGCATGGCTGCATCAGGCTTGCGCCCATTGTGCAATATTCCCCACTGCTGCCTCCCGTAGGAGTCTGGACCGTGTCTCAGTTCCAGTGTGGCTGATCATCCTCTCAGACCAGCTAGGGATCGTCGCCTTGGTGAGCCCTTACCTCACCAACTAGCTAATCCCACCTAGGCATATCCTGACGCGAGAGGCCCGAAGGTCCCCCTCTTTGGCCCGAAGGCATCATGCGGTATTAGCCATCGTTTCCAATGGTTATCCCCCACATCAGGGCAATTTCCTAGGCATTACTCACCCGTCCGCCGCTCGACGCCGTTCACGTCCCCCGAAGGTTCAGTTAACTCGTTTCCGCTCGACTTGCATGTGTTAGGCCTGCCGCCAGCGTTCAATCTGAGCCATGATCAAACTCTTCAATTTAAAGTTTTGTTCGGCTCAATGAATACTGACTTCAAAACTACTAATGTAATTTTAAAGCTATTATCGTTCCAACAGAACGATAATGAATTGACTGTGCTGAATCCGAAGATTCAATGGTCACTTCGTATCATTGAAACCTAATTTGAAACCGAAGTTTCTAATTGGATTATCATCAACGAGTGCCCACACAGATTGATAGGTCTATATTGTTAAAGAGCTTGGCTTTCAGTGCCTTAGCACTTAAGCGAGGTGCGTATAATACGCTGTACACTTTGAAAGTCAACATAAAATTCTAACTTTATTTAGAACCTTATGGTGACTTGCTTACATTGTAAGCAAGTGCGCTATTTTGTCTTCACTTTTTAAAAAAGTGAAAATAAATAAGAGCCTGGCGATGTCCTACTCTCACATGGGGAAACCCCACACTACCATCGGCGCTATTTTGTTTCACTTCTGAGTTCGGAATGGAATCAGGTGGGTCCAAAACGCTATGGTCGCCAAGCAAATTCGGTTTAAACTCACTGCTTAAGCAAGTTTAATAATCTGGAAAGCTGTTTTGTATTTCTCGTTATCACACATTCAATGTTCTTTCATTGAGTCCATCAAAACCCCTTGGGTGTTGTATGGTTAAGCCTCACGGGCAATTAGTATCAGTTAGCTCAACGCCTCACAACGCTTACACACCTGACCTATCAACGTCGTAGTCTACGACAACCCTTTAGGATACTTAAAGTATCAGGGAGAACTCATCTCAAGGCTCGCTTCCCGCTTAGATGCTTTCAGCGGTTATCAATTCCGAACTTAGCTACCGGGCAATGCGTCTGGCGACACAACCCGAACACCAGAGGTTCGTCCACTCCGGTCCTCTCGTACTAGGAGCAGCCCCTTTCAATTCTCCAACGCCCACGGCAGATAGGGACCGAACTGTCTCACGACGTTCTAAACCCAGCTCGCGTACCACTTTAAATGGCGAACAGCCATACCCTTGGGACCGACTTCAGCCCCAGGATGTGATGAGCCGACATCGAGGTGCCAAACACCGCCGTCGATATGAACTCTTGGGCGGTATCAGCCTGTTATCCCCGGAGTACCTTTTATCCGTTGAGCGATGGCCCTTCCATTCAGAACCACCGGATCACTATGACCTGCTTTCGCACCTGCTCGAATTGTCATTCTCGCAGTCAAGCGGGCTTATGCCATTGCACTAACCTCACGATGTCCAACCGTGATTAGCCCACCTTCGTGCTCCTCCGTTACTCTTTGGGAGGAGACCGCCCCAGTCAAACTACCCACCAGGCACTGTCCTCATCCCCGATAAGGGGACCAAGTTAGAACATCAACACTACAAGGGTGGTATTTCAAGGTCGGCTCCACCAACACTGGCGTGCTGGTTTCAAAGCCTCCCACCTATCCTACACATGTAGGGTCAATGTTCAGTGCCAAGCTGTAGTAAAGGTTCACGGGGTCTTTCCGTCTAGCCGCGGGTACACTGCATCTTCACAGCGATTTCAATTTCACTGAGTCTCGGGTGGAGACAGCGTGGCCATCATTACGCCATTCGTGCAGGTCGGAACTTACCCGACAAGGAATTTCGCTACCTTAGGACCGTTATAGTTACGGCCGCCGTTTACCGGGGCTTCGATCAAGAGCTTCGACCGAAGTCTAACCCCATCAATTAACCTTCCGGCACCGGGCAGGCGTCACACCGTATACGTCATCTTACGATTTTGCACAGTGCTGTGTTTTTAATAAACAGTTGCAGCCACCTGGTATCTGCGACTCCTAGTAGCTCCATCCGCAAGGGACTTCACCGCCAGGAGCGTACCTTCTCCCGAAGTTACGGTACCATTTTGCCTAGTTCCTTCACCCGAGTTCTCTCAAGCGCCTTGGTATTCTCTACCCGACCACCTGTGTCGGTTTGGGGTACGATTCCAACTTATCTGAAGCTTAGAGGCTTTTCCTGGAAGCATGGCATCAATGACTTCACATCCGTAGATGCTCGACGTCGTGTCTCAGCCTTAAAAAGAGCCGGATTTACCTAACTCTTAAGCCTACGCACTTGAACCTGGACAACCGTCGCCAGGCCCACCTAGCCTTCTCCGTCCCCCCATCGCAATAAGTTGAAGTACGGGAATATTAACCCGTTTCCCATCGACTACGCCTTTCGGCCTCGCCTTAGGGGTCGACTTACCCTGCCCCGATTAACGTTGGACAGGAACCCTTGGTCTTCCGGCGAGGGGGTTTTTCACCCCCTTTATCGTTACTCATGTCAGCATTCGCACTTCTGATACGTCCAGCATGCGTTACCACACACCTTCAACCGCTTACAGAACGCTCCCCTACCCAATATACAAAAGTATATTGCCGCAGCTTCGGTTTACTACTTAGCCCCGTTACATCTTCCGCGCAGGCCGACTCGACCAGTGAGCTATTACGCTTTCTTTAAATGATGGCTGCTTCTAAGCCAACATCCTGGCTGTCTGAGCCTTCCCACATCGTTTCCCACTTAGTAGTAATTTGGGACCTTAGCTGGCGGTCTGGGTTGTTTCCCTCTCCACGACGGACGTTAGCACCCGCCGTGTGTCTCCCGGATAGTACTTACTGGTATTCGGAGTTTGCAAAGGGTTGGTAAGTCGGGATGACCCCCTAGCCTTAACAGTGCTCTACCCCCAGTAGTATTCGTCCGAGGCGCTACCTAAATAGCTTTCGGGGAGAACCAGCTATCTCCAGGTTTGATTGGCCTTTCACCCCTAGCCACAAGTCATCCGCTAATTTTTCAACATTAGTCGGTTCGGTCCTCCAGTTGATGTTACTCAACCTTCAACCTGCCCATGGCTAGATCACCTGGTTTCGGGTCTATATCCAGAGACTGAACGCCCAGTTAAGACTCGGTTTCCCTACGGCTCCCCTAGATGGTTAACCTTGCCACTGAATATAAGTCGCTGACCCATTATACAAAAGGTACGCAGTCACACCATGAAGGTGCTCCTACTGCTTGTACGTACACGGTTTCAGGTTCTATTTCACTCCCCTCACAGGGGTTCTTTTCGCCTTTCCCTCACGGTACTGGTTCACTATCGGTCAGTCAGTAGTATTTAGCCTTGGAGGATGGTCCCCCCATATTCAGACAGGATATCACGTGTCCCGCCCTACTCGATTTCACTGAATGTGCGTTGTCAACTACGGGGCTATCACCCTGTATCGCCGGACTTTCCAGACCGTTCGTCTAACGCATATAAAGCTTAAGGGCTAGTCCAATTTCGCTCGCCGCTACTTTCGGAATCTCGGTTGATTTCTTTTCCTCGGGGTACTTAGATGTTTCAGTTCCCCCGGTTCGCCTCGCTGCGCTATGTATTCACGCAGCGATACTAGCTTATGCTAGTGGGTTTCCCCATTCGGAAATCCCAGACTCAAGTGGCTTTTACTGCCTAATCTGGGCTTATCGCAAGTTAATACGTCCTTCATCGCCTCTGACTGCCAAGGCATCCACCGTGTACGCTTAGTCACTTAACCATACAACCCGAAGAAGTTTCGAATTGACGTTAAACAACCAAAGTTGTCTCTCATTATTTGAATGAGCGAGAGACATTTCGATTTTGCCGGACTCAAATATGAACAACATCTAAAGATGTTATTCCCAAGAACACTTGAATGTGTTTTTAGTTGTATTCCCTTAGGAATACTTTGAGAACTTTACAAACAACAATAAATTGTTGTTTTGTCAGCTTTCCAAATTGTTAAAGAGCGAGATTTTCTGATGAAAACCATTTTTAAAAGCACTATCACTAATGCGCTTAAAGATGGTGGAGCTATGCGGGATCGAACCGCAGACCTCCTGCGTGCAAGGCAGGCGCTCTCCCAGCTGAGCTATAGCCCCATCAGGTGTCGATACTGTCGCCAACCCTTTAAAAGGAATTGGTGGGTCTGAGTGGACTCGAACCACCGACCTCTCGCTTATCAGGCGAACGCTCTAACCACCTGAGCTACAGACCCAGTATCGTCTCTTAAACTTTATAAACCATATCAATCTGTGTGGACACTCATCACGATAATCATCGTATAAGGAGGTGATCCAGCGCCAGGTTCCCCTAGCGCTACCTTGTTACGACTTCACCCCAGTCATGAACCACAAAGTGGTAAGCGTCCCCCCGAAGGTTAAACTACCTACTTCTTTTGCAGCCCACTCCCATGGTGTGACGGGCGGTGTGTACAAGGCCCGGGAACGTATTCACCGTGGCATTCTGATCCACGATTACTAGCGATTCCGACTTCATGGAGTCGAGTTGCAGACTCCAATCCGGACTACGACGCACTTTTTGGGATTCGCTCACTCTCGCAAGTTGGCCGCCCTCTGTATGCGCCATTGTAGCACGTGTGTAGCCCTACTCGTAAGGGCCATGATGACTTGACGTCGTCCCCACCTTCCTCCGGTTTATCACCGGCAGTCTCCCTGGAGTTCCCGACATTACTCGCTGGCAAACAAGGATAAGGGTTGCGCTCGTTGCGGGACTTAACCCAACATTTCACAACACGAGCTGACGACAGCCATGCAGCACCTGTCTCAGAGTTCCCGAAGGCACCAATCCATCTCTGGAAAGTTCTCTGGATGTCAAGAGTAGGTAAGGTTCTTCGCGTTGCATCGAATTAAACCACATGCTCCACCGCTTGTGCGGGCCCCCGTCAATTCATTTGAGTTTTAATCTTGCGACCGTACTCCCCAGGCGGTCTACTTAACGCGTTAGCTCCGAAAGCCACGGCTCAAGGCCACAACCTCCAAGTAGACATCGTTTACGGCGTGGACTACCAGGGTATCTAATCCTGTTTGCTCCCCACGCTTTCGCATCTGAGTGTCAGTATCTGTCCAGGGGGCCGCCTTCGCCACCGGTATTCCTTCAGATCTCTACGCATTTCACCGCTACACCTGAAATTCTACCCCCCTCTACAGTACTCTAGTCTGCCAGTTTCAAATGCTATTCCGAGGTTGAGCCCCGGGCTTTCACATCTGACTTAACAAACCACCTGCATGCGCTTTACGCCCAGTAATTCCGATTAACGCTCGCACCCTCCGTATTACCGCGGCTGCTGGCACGGAGTTAGCCGGTGCTTCTTCTGCAGCTAACGTCAAAGATGTGCGCTATTAACACACACCCCTTCCTCACTGCTGAAAGTACTTTACAACCCGAAGGCCTTCTTCATACACGCGGCATGGCTGCATCAGGCTTGCGCCCATTGTGCAATATTCCCCACTGCTGCCTCCCGTAGGAGTCTGGACCGTGTCTCAGTTCCAGTGTGGCTGATCATCCTCTCAGACCAGCTAGGGATCGTCGCCTTGGTGAGCCCTTACCTCACCAACTAGCTAATCCCACCTAGGCATATCCTGACGCGAGAGGCCCGAAGGTCCCCCTCTTTGGCCCGAAGGCATCATGCGGTATTAGCCATCGTTTCCAATGGTTATCCCCCACATCAGGGCAATTTCCTAGGCATTACTCACCCGTCCGCCGCTCGACGCCGTTCACGTCCCCCGAAGGTTCAGTTAACTCGTTTCCGCTCGACTTGCATGTGTTAGGCCTGCCGCCAGCGTTCAATCTGAGCCATGATCAAACTCTTCAATTTAAAGTTTTGTTCGGCTCAATGAATACTGACTTCAAAACTACTAATGTAATTTTAAAGCTATTATCGTTCCAACAGAACGATAATGAATTGACTGTGCTGAATCCGAAGATTCAATGGTCACTTCGTATCATTGAAACCTAATTTGAAACCTAAGTTTCTAATTGGATTATCATCAACGAGTGCCCACACAGATTGATAGGTCTATATTGTTAAAGAGCGCTCTTCTTTGTGACTCACACCACTTCGGAAGAGGCGGCCATTCTAGCGAGATAATTTTTAGTGTCAAACACTTTTTCAAATTATTTCGTTTTACTTATTGGCCTTGTCAACTTTGCTTGAACCCTTGTGAGCCCTTGCCCTGTCGACGAGGTGGCATTATAGAGATCGCGCTCACATTGGCAAGCGTTATTTTTCAAAAATTGCAAAAATAATGGTTAAACGATGAGTTTTCGCTCAAACCCTTATTTATCCAACTTTACCCCAAAGCAATAAACAAGTTATCCACAAAACTATCCCAAACATGTGCTTTTATCCCCTATTCATAAAGAAAGCTGCTTAACAGCAGCTTTCTTTATGAATAGGGGGCGCTCTGAAGTTATATACCAGAACCATCCTGTTCAGAACCATCATCTTCGTGGAGGCCACACTCTCGTTTCAAACCAAAGAAACGAGTTTCTTCTTCTGACATTCCGGGCTCCCACTTACGAGTTGTATGTGTATCGCCTACAGAAAGATATCCTTCATCCCATAAAGGGTGATATGAGAGTCCGTGCTGCTCTAAATAGTAATGAACGTCTTTATTTGTCCAATCGATAACGGGTAAGAACTTAAACACACCATTTTGGATAGACAATATTGGCAGTCCTGAACGAGACTTACTTTGCTCCCTGCGTAAACCGGAAAGCCAAGTGCTGACATTCAGCTCTTTTAACGCTCGGCGCATTGGCTCAACTTTATTGAGCTTATTATATTTTTCGATCCCTTCTACACCCTGCTCCCAAAGTTTTCCATAGCGAGCTTCCTGCCATTGAGCACTTTCCTTCGCTCGGAATACTTTTAGATTGAGGTTAAGCTGTTCGGTTAACTCGTCAATAAAGCGATATGTTTCCGCAAATAAATACCCCGTATCAGTTAAGATCACAGGCATATCTGGTTTTACTTGGGTGACAAGATGGAGCATAACTGCCGCTTGGATACCGAAGCTTGAAGAGACCGCAAACTCTCCAGCTAAGTTTTCCAACGCCCATTTTACTCGCTCTTGTGCCGAAAGCTGTTCGAGTTCGACATTGATTTGAGCAAGACGGAGGATTTGCTCCGTCTTTGTTAATGTCAGCAACTCTGCCAGCTCCGGTTTGGAAGCTACAGAATCAAGCATGCAAATCCCTCTTAGATACTTTGACTTCTTGAATGATGCCAGCGCGAATTGCAAAATCACCAAATCCTTCGCCAGCCTCACGCTCAGCGGCCCAACGGCCTACGAGCTGATCAATCTCTTCTAGTATCTGTTTGTCAGTGATGTTCTCTTTATACATCTTCGGAATACGTGTACCCGCTCGGTTACCACCTAGGTGAAGGTTATAACGACCTGGAGCTTTACCGACTAAACCAATTTCAGCCAGCATTGCACGGCCACAGCCATTTGGACAGCCAGTAACACGCAGGATGATGTTGTCGCCTTCAGGTAAACCATGTTTTTCTAGGATACCTTCTACATCAGTTACAAACTGAGGTAGGAAACGTTCGGCTTCAGCCATGGCAAGCGGGCAGGTCGGGAACGCCACACACGCCATTGAGTTTTTACGCTGTTCACTGACGCTATCATCCACTAAGCCATGCTCACGAGCGATCTTCTCGATCAGCTCTTTTTGATCAGCAGGCACCCCAGCAACAATCAGGTTTTGGTTAGCTGTCATGCGGAAATCACCTTTGTGAATTTTCGCGATTTCAGCGACACCCGTTTTTAGTGGCTTACCTGGGTAGTCCAATAAGCGACCATTTTCGATAAACATTGCTAGGTGGAACTTGCCATCAATACCTTCTACCCAACCAATGCGGTCGCCCCGTTCAGTAAACTCATAAGGACGACTTGCTTCAAACTGAATACCAGCACGCTTTTCTACTTCGGCTTTAAAAACATCAATACCGACACGATCTAGCGTGTACTTAGTTTTGGCGTTCTTACGGTTTGAACGGTTACCCCAATCACGCTGAGTTGTTACAACTGCTGCTGCAACATCGAGTGTCTTGTCTAGAGAAACAAAACCGAAATCATCCGCACGACGAGCGTAAGTGGACGTATCGCCATGCGTCATTGCCAGACCACCCCCAACGAGCACGTTGAAACCAACTAATTTTCCATTATCAGCAATAGCGACAAAGTTCAGGTCGTTCGCATGCACATCCACATCATTTTGTGGAGGGATGACAACGGTTGTCTTAAACTTGCGTGGTAAGTAGTTTTTACCAAGAATTGGCTCGTCTTCTTCTGTTGATTCAACTTTCTCGCCGTCTAACCAAATTTCAGCATAAGCGCGCGTTTTTGGTAGAAGATGCTCACTGATCTTCTTCGCCCATTCATACGCTTCTTGGTGAAGCTCAGATTCTACAGGGTTAGTGGTGCACAACACATTACGGTTAACGTCACCCGCCGTTGCAATAGAGTCAATACCAATACTGTTCAGCGTTTGGTGCATCAACTTGATGTTTGGCTTCAGTACACCGTGGAACTGGAACGTTTGGCGTGTAGTCAGACGGATACTTCCATATAGAGAGTGCTCCGTCGCAAACTTATCAATCGCTAACCACTGTTTTGGAGTAATAATACCGCCAGGCATACGAGCACGAAGCATCACATTATGAAGCGGTTCCAGTTTTTGCTTGGTTCGCTCATTACGAATATCACGATCATCTTGTTGATACATACCATGGAAGCGAATCAGCTGGAAGTTATCTGCCGTAAACCCACCCGTTATGCGATCCTGTAAATCTTGCTCTATGGTTCCCCGTAGTAAGTTACTTTGACCTTTAAGGCGCTCGTTATCTGACAGTGTTCCTAACTCTTCGCCTAATACAACCTGCTTATTATTTTCAATAGAAAAAGTCATTAGTACACATCCCTTTGATAACGTTTCGCTTTACGTAAGTCATTAATAAATTGTTCAGCATCGTCGCGAGGCATTTTACCTTCCTGCTCAGCAACGATAATAAGTGCGTCATGGACATCTTTAGCCATACGTGTTGCATCTCCACACACGTAGATATATGCACCGTCCTGAATCCATTGCCATACTTGTGCAGCATTTTCTAAAATGCGGTGCTGTACGTACACCTTTTCCGCCTGGTCACGGCTAAAAGCAACATCCAATCGGCTTAACGCGCCCGATTTTAGATACTTCTGCCACTCCACCTGGTACAAGAAATCTTGTGTGAAAGTGCGATCGCCAAAAAACAACCAGCTCTTACCTTCCGCATCTCGGTTTTCACGCTCTTGAATAAAACTGCGGAACGGCGCAATACCGGTACCAGGACCAATCATTAGAATAGGTGTATTATTATCTTCTGGAAGTTTGAAGTTATTATTATGCTCAATAAAGACTTTTACTTCTCCGCCCTCTTCTAGTCGTTGAGTCAGGAAGCTAGAGGCTCCACCGTAACGTTTTTCTTCGTTGTGATCGTACTCAACCAGGCCTACCGTCAAATGTACTTCTTCATCGACTTCTGTTTGGCTTGATGCAATTGAATACAGACGCGGTGTCAAGCGACGAAGTAACCCTACCAGCTCATCGGCAGTGAGCTTGGTTTTCTTCTCTGAAAGAACGTCAACAATCTGAGTGGTAGCGGCGTATTCACGGAGCTTATCTTTATCTTCAACGAGCTTTTGTAATTTTTTGCTACCCGATAACTCGGCAAACTTAGTTACCAGTTGAGGGTTTGATGTCGTAATTTCATATTTACCAACTAGGGCGCTGTGAACCGATAAGCTTTCACCATCAACGTCAACGGTTTCCACACCAGACAATCCAACTTTACCAAGAATGGCGTTTGCCAATTCGGAGCTGTTTTCGAACCATACACCTAGCGCATCACCTGGCTGATATGTGAGACCTGAGCCCTCTAAGTCGATCTCAACGTGACGGACATCTTTACCTGAATCACGACCGGTGATTTTTTGACTGGTCAGTAATGTCGCGGTGTACGGGTTTTGCTTGTTGTATTGAGAATGCGCTGTCGCAGCTTGACCCACAGGGAGTTGCACAACGTCCGCTTCATTGCCAGTCGACAGTGTCTCTTTCACTTTTGCTAAAGCATTTTTTCGCCACTCTGAAGCCTCGGCTTCATAATCAACATCACAATCAATACGATCAATAAAAGGTTTTGCACCTAATTTTGACAAATAAGCATCAAAGTCTTTACCTGTCTGGCAGAAAAACTCATAACTCGAATCACCAAGCGCAACCACGCCATATTGTAGATTTTCCAGCTTTGGTGCTTTTTAGATTGCAAAAACTCATGCAACTCAATTGCGTTGTCTGGGGCTTCACCTTCACCATTCGTCGAAGCGACGATGATTACATGCGTCTCTTTAGCGAGATTCTTACCTTTGTAATCACTGGCATCAAACAATTCAACGGCAATCCCTTCTGCTTTTGCTTCTTGCTCCAACGCTTCGGCAACCCCTTTGGCATTACCGGTTTGAGAAGCAAAAATGATACTCAGCTTACCTGCTGGCTGAGCAGATACTGCTAATCCAGCTTGAGCAACGGGCGTCGCTGCGGCACTCGTTTGATGTTGCGCTAACCCCCAAAAATATCCACTCACCCAAGCAAGTTGTTGTGAAGACAGTTCTGAGACAGTTTGTTGAAGTGAGTTGATTTGTTGGTCATTCAGCGGGCTTAAAATTGGAGAGGCTCCAGTTTGCCCGTTGTTATTTTCAGACATATTATTTCGAGAATACTCATTCTTTTGGAAAGACATTGTCACGACATCCCTATTCATTGCGTGACGATAGAGTACCCACTCTCTTTAATAACAAGAAAGAATAGAAGTGAATGTTTTATAACTTTTTGGAAGTAAGCATGGCCTATGATTTGCTCAACGGTCTTCAATTCGGACCTGCTGAAAGCCCACCGCCATCGCAGATTTTGAAGCCGTGTCTAAGTCTTCATAAAGACATTCTTCACCATGACTGTCGGTTAAAAGCACGAAACCACCTCGTGCATGCCTGAACTCCACAACCCATCCTCCTTCTTGAATAGATGGCTCAATAATCGCCTCGACAAGCTGGTTTTCACGAAATAGATGTCTTAATTCATTTACGGTCATCGCCATCCCTGCTCTAACTTTCATATTGATCCTAGATAAGCATGGTCTAACTGAAGAAAAGAGGGAAAAAAATTGAGGAGATATAATAAAGTGGTATAAAAAAACGTCGCTTATAATGCGACGTTTTAAAATACCCGACAGGCAGCACTTTCATCCGCTTTGGAGAATAGACTTTAGAACTGATACTCAGCACCGAAAAAGAAGCCATCGGCAAAAATATACTCTTTCCCTAAATCGGATATAAACGTTTCTGATTCGAGGTCAATGACACGATACCCACCTTTGAAAGCAAGCTGAGAGGCGTTTAAGGGGAGCCGATACTGCACACCCGCAATGAAATCTGTACTCTTGATACCATGGTTATCACCAAAGCTTACTTCACCAATCACGTCAAAGTGAGTATCGGGAACATTAATCTCAGCGTAGCCATACCATGCCCAAACAAACTTATCGAAATCTGAGTTGCTATCGTCAGCGGCATTAATGTACTTTGTGTCACTTAAATCACTGAAACTAATCCCCGCATCAAAATGCAGCAAGTCATGCTCTAATAATTGGTAATACAACGTAAGATCCAATTTATCGAACCCCATGTAGTCGGCATCGATACTAGAGTAGCGCAGGCGAGCATTCGGAACGTATTTTACACCGTGTTCAATTGATGCATAGAAAGATCCTGTAGTATGGCGCTCTCTTCTTACTTCATTTACTTTTGTGTCTGCCAACCACACTTCTGCACCAGCTTTTGTGGTTACAGAATTCCCCGCAAAAGTAGGAAGAGACGCGGCTAACGATAGTGCTGTTAAAGCGATGGTCGCTTTATTTGTCATTGTCGTATTTACTCCGAGATAACTGGGGGTTTACCCATTTAAACAAGCGACTTCAAGATGCTTGCATATCGTTATTGTACGTAAATAGTATCATATTCTTAGTCAGCCCTATCAAATAAATCCAAGATCTCGTTACTTGTAGCGTGGTTGAGCGACAACACTTTTAAAAAACCAAATACCTAAGGCTATTACGATCAACCAAGGCAATAACTTAAAAACCATACCAAGCATGCCCAGCAAGAACATGACGACCAAAGCGATACCTGTAGCAACAAAAACCGTCATCATAGTGATACCTGTAACAAGTAAAGTTGCGATAAAAACTAAAATAAAGATCAGCTCTAACATAATCATTTCTCCAATCATTTTCTAATCATTTAGAGCAGTTTCCGTACCAACTATTATAAAACATCCAACCTACTGATCTTAATATAAAAATAAAGCTAGAGTGAATAACACACTCTAGCTTTACTTTTATATATTGGTGATTGTGACCAATCTATGGTGAATTTTACACATTCAGCTCTTTGGGGATTTTTGCCAATGCGGCTTGTAATACTTCTAGTCCCGAGCCTGGTTTATGAGCATTTTCACTGATGTAGCGACGCCACTGACGAGCACCTGGCATACTTTGAAACAACCCCAGCATATGACGTGTAATATGACCAAGGTATGCACCCTTTGCCAATTGAGCCTCAATATACGGATACATTTCTTCGACAATTTCACTGCGCTTCTTAATCGGTGAGTCACAGCCAAACAGTTCTTGGTCCACTGACGCAAGTATATAAGGGCTTTGATATGCTTCACGTCCGATCATGACGCCATCCAGATGTTGAAGATGCTCCTTTGCTTCTTCTAATGACTTGACGCCACCATTAATGGCGATGGTCAAATGCGAAAAGTCTTTCTTCAATTGATAAGCGCGAGGGTAATCCAGAGGTGGAATCTCACGGTTCTCTTTCGGACTCAGGCCACTCAACCAAGCTTTGCGTGCGTGAATAGTAAATTGCTCACAACCACCTTTCTCGGACACGATTGAGATAAAGTCCGTCAAGAATTGATAAGAATCTTGCTCATCAATACCAATTCGCGTTTTAACAGTGACGGGGATATCAACCACATCTTTCATTGACGCAACGCAATCTGCGACCAATTGTGGTTCTGCCATCAAACAAGCACCAAAGCGGCCATTTTGTACTCTGTCTGAAGGGCAACCGACATTTAAGTTAACCTCATCATAGCCACGCTCTTGCGCGAGCTTTGCACATTTGGCTAAATCCTCCGGATTCGAACCACCTAACTGAAGGGCAATGGGATGCTCCTCTTCGTTATAAGCAAGGAAATCTCCTTTTCCATGAATGATCGCCCCTGTGGTCACCATCTCAGTGTACAGTAGGGTTTCTTTAGTCATTAAGCGATGGAAGTAGCGACAATGACGGTCAGTCCAGTCAAGCATCGGAGCTACTGAGAGCCTGCACGAATGAGTCATGATTTAAACACCCTTTTTATATTGCCAAGGTTGAGCGTAACGGCTCGCTCAAAAAATAAGTCGGGTATTGTATACCCAGTCACTTCAAGGTGCCAGTATCCGAGACAATGCCTCACATTTCCTCACGCGTAGCCAGTTCAGAGTCGCTACATATCACTATCGTTATGTTATTTTGTGACACCACTTACCTTGCCAATTGCTTTCAACTAACTTTATCTCATGATTTTCGATCTGATAGCAGGTAAAATGAGTTTTTCTAAGCGAATATCATCTTCGTATATAGAAATATATTACTCGGATAATTATGGTGGAAGGTTTGAGTCCAACAATCATTGAACAAGTTGAACATATTTGCGCAGAGCGTGGGGTTAGATTGACTCCGCAACGCCGACGAGTTTTTGAACTCATCTGCTCGAGCCGCAGTGCCTCAAGTGCGTATGAGTTGTTAGAACAATTAAAAGTCAGTGAGCCTCAGGCTAAGCCGCCGACGGTGTATAGAGCGTTAGATTTTCTTCTTGAACAAGGCTTCATTCACAGAGTAGAGTCCACCAACAGTTTTATCACTTGTTGTTCATTTAATAACCAGCAACACTTTTTCCAACTGCTTATTTGTGATAAATGTGGTGATGTCGTTGAACTCGAAGATGAGACATTGATATCCTTACTCGCAGAAAATGCAGAAAAGCTTGGATTCAAACTAACTAATCAAGTTATTGAAACCCATGGCGAGTGCCAAGCGTGTTCGTCTAAGACGAAAGAAAAAGTATAGAAGAAATTATGCGTGCTGAATTTGTAAATCCGTTTTTAGCTTCTTTAATGAATGTTCTAAAAACCATGGCTTCTCTTGAGCTGAAGCCACAAAAACCTCGAATCAAAAAAGATGAGATCGCACGTGGTGACGTTTCTGGTCTTATTGGCATGGTTGGTCCACAAACACGTGGTTCCATGTCGATTACCTTTGATGAAGCGCTAGCACTTGAAATCATGCATAATATGCTTGGTGAGCGACCAAATGGGCTCAATGAAGAAGTCACTGACATGGTAGGTGAAATCACCAACATGGTTACAGGTGGGGCGAAACGTATTCTGGCAGAGAGCGGTTTCGATTTTGATATGGCGACACCTGTCGTGGTATCAGGCAAAGGTCATACAATCCGTCACAAGTGTGAGGGTTCTATCATCATCATGCCGTTTACCTCTCAATGGGGCAACGCTTTTATCGAAATCTGCTTCGAATAGCCCGGTTCCAAGCCTAAAAGCGCAATAAATATCAACAAAAAGACCAGCCATAGGCTGGTCTTTTTAGTAGTAACTCAATCAAACATTATGCTTTATAAGCTTTGAATGCATTGATCAAACCGTTGGTTGAACTATCGTGTGAGCTGATTTGAGCGTCATCAGCTAGCTCTGGCAAGATCTGGTTAGCGAGCTGCTTGCCTAGCTCAACGCCCCATTGGTCAAAACTGAAGATATTCCAGATTACCCCTTGTACAAAAATCTTGTGTTCGTACATCGCGATCAGGTTACCTAAAGTACGAGGTGTGATTTGCTTAACCAAGATAGAGTTAGTCGGGCGGTTACCTTCAAATACTTTGAACGGCGCAATAGCCGCAACTTCTTCCGCACCTTTACCTGCAAGAACCAACTCTTCTTTTACTGTTTCTTCACTCTTACCAAACGCAAGGGCTTCTGTTTGTGCAAAGAAGTTCGACATCAATTTCTGATGATGATCGCTGGTTGGGTTGTGACTAATAGCCGGTGCAATAAAATCACATGGAATCAGCTTAGTACCCTGGTGGATAAGCTGGTAGAACGCGTGCTGGCCGTTAGTGCCTGGCTCACCCCAGATGATAGGGCCAGTTTGGTAAGTCACTGCGTTGCCATCTCGGTCAACGTACTTACCGTTTGATTCCATATTGCCTTGCTGGAAGTACGCCGCGAAACGGTGCATGTACTGGTCATAAGGTAGGATAGCTTCCGACTCTGCGCCATGGAAGTTGTTGTACCAAATACCGATAAGCGCAAGAATTACTGGGATATTGCTTTCTAGCTCTGTTGATACGAAGTGCTTATCCATCTCGTGTGCGCCATCAAGTAGCTCAACAAAGTTGTCGTAACCTACTGCAAGTGCAATTGAAAGACCGATAGCAGACCAAAGCGAGTAGCGACCGCCAACCCAATCCCAGAACTCAAACATGTTATCGGTATCGATACCGAATTCAGAAACTGCAGTCGCGTTAGTTGAAAGCGCGGCAAAGTGCTTCGCCACATGAGCTTGATCGCCTGCTGTTTCAAGGAACCAATCACGAGCAGAGTGTGCGTTCGTCATGGTTTCTTGCGTCGTAAATGTTTTAGATGCAATCAAGAACAACGTGGTTTCTGGATCAACCTTCTTTAAGGTTTCAACGATGTGTGTACCATCAACGTTCGAAACAAAGTGTAGGTTTAGGTGGTTTTTGTATGGCGCCAAAGCTTCTGTCACCATGTAAGGACCTAGGTCAGAACCGCCGATACCAATGTTAACGATGTCCGTGATCGCTTTACCTGTGTAACCTTTCCATTCACCACCGATAACACGCTCAGTGAACAATTTTATTTTCTCTAGAACTGCGTTCACTGCTGGCATCACATCTTCGCCATCAACAAGAACTGGCGTATTGGAACGGTTACGCAAAGCAGTATGAAGAACCGCGCGACCTTCCGTTTGGTTGATAGCGTCACCACTGAACATCGCTTCAATTGCAGATTTGAGCTCAGTTTCTTTCGCAAGCGCGAATAGATGCTTAAGTGTTTCCTCATTGATGAGGTTTTTTGAATAGTCGACCAGAATATCAGCGCCAAAATGGACTGAATAGTTGTCAAAACGAGCAGCGTCTTGAGCAAATAGCGCTTTAAGGTCCATATCTTGCGCAGATTCAAAATGCGCAGTAAGCGCTTTCCACGCTTGTGTTTGCGTTGGATTGATGTTTTTCAACATGGTATTTATCCCGATGTTACAGTAGGTTCCATTCCTTACAGTCTAGCGAAACTGCGGAATCCCCGATTTAGCAAAAAAGTGAATATTATTGAGATGTTTGGGCATTTGGCCACAAAACAAGTCTTTGTAATTTATTTTCAGTCGCCAATTATGACCGAGAGCGCATACCCTCGCATTGAGTTAGGTCACGTTAGCTAGCCTGTTTTCTACCATTCGCCTATGATAAATGTTCTACATTTTAACAGGCTCTAATTGGAATAGGATAGACGCCAAATTAGAAATGTCCAAAGGAAGACTTATGTGGGCGCAAAAAACATTACATTTAAAAGCAAAACATCGCGGGTTTCACTTAATTACTGATGAAATTGAACAACAACTGCCACAAATCAACTCACTTTCAGTAGGTTTGTTACACCTATTTATTCAACATACTTCCGCTAGTTTGACCCTAAATGAAAATGCGGATCCAACCGTGCGTACCGATATGGAATCCCATTTCAATAAATTCGTCCCTGAGCGAGCGCCGTATTATCAGCATACTTATGAAGGGGATGACGATATGCCCGCACACATTAAAGCATCAACACTTGGCAGCAGTGTGACAATTCCGATCCAAAATGGCCAGTTAGCACTAGGAACCTGGCAAGGAATTTACTTGGGAGAGCATCGCGACTTTGGCGGCAGTCGCCGTATTATTGCGACCATCAATGGTGAGTAACGAGTAAAAAGATAAATTTAAGGCTAATCCCGATAAGTTTTTTAACTGGATTAGCCTAATGAAAGTTGCTTCTACTTCGGTTCTGATTATTTATTTGGAATATTCCATATCAACGCGAGGCGTGAGTTTGGTGACCAACTCATAGGCAATGGTGCCAATGTAGTTCGCGACTTCTTCTACGGGTAACTCGTTACCCCAAAGTATCGCTTCATCACCGACTTTGTCCGTGGCATCAGGTCCTAAATCAACGGTAAGCATATCCATTGAAACTCGCCCTGCGATTGGAACCTTGCGTCCGTTGACCCAAACGGGTGTACCATTCGGGGCGGTTCTAGGGTAACCATCGCCATAGCCAATCGCAATAACCCCCACTTGGGTGTCTCGCTCACTGGTCCACAGACCACCATAACCGACGCTCTCTCCCTTTTTCACTTCGCGAACGGCGATAAGGTGAGATTTCAGAGTCATCACCGGTCGATAACCTAGCTCTTGAGCGGTTTTATCATCAAACGGAGAAACACCGTACATGATGATTCCCGGACGAACCCAATCTAATTGACTTTGTGGCCATGCGAGTAACCCTGATGATGCAGCCAGTGAGCGTTCCCCTTCACAGCCCGCAGTTAAAGAATTAAACAACTCAATTTGTTGTAAGGTAATATCACTTTCCAACTCGTCAGCACAGCCAAAATGACTGATGTAACGCAGCGGTTTGGCAACATTCACACATTCATTCAGTCGCGATGTCAGCTGTTCAAATTGTTCAGGGCGCACACCTAAACGATGCATCCCACTGTCGATCTTGAGCCAAACGACCACCGGATTGTCTAATTCAGCCTGCTCAAGTGCGATGACTTGCTCCTCACAGTGCACTACGGTCTGAATGTTATTCGTCACTAAAACTGGTAAATCGCCTGATGAATAAAAACCTTCGAGCAACAAGATCGGTTTCACGACGCCACAGGCTCTTAACTGCAGTGCCTCTTCGATTCGTGCCACACCATAGCCATCCGCAGCCATGGCGCTATTTGCCACATGACGCAATCCATGCCCATAACCATTGGCTTTCACTACCGCCATCACTTTGCTATCTGGTGCTTGAGCTTTAACTCTTTGTAAGTTGTGCTGCAGCGCCGATAAATCAATGCATGCCCTAGCTGCTTTCATATAACTCATTGCATTACTCATCATCAATATCAAACGCAGGACCAGCGTAATTATCAAAACGCGAGTGCTGTCCTTGGAATGTCAAGCGTACCGAGCCAATAGGACCATTACGCTGTTTACCCAAAATGATTTCAGCCGTACCTTTATATGGACTATCTGGATGGTAAACCTCATCACGATAGATAAACATGATTAAGTCCGCGTCCTGCTCGATAGAGCCTGATTCACGCAAATCTGAGTTCACTGGTCGTTTATCCGATCGTTGCTCTAGGGAACGGTTTAGCTGGGATAGTGCAACAACGGGTACATTCAATTCTTTCGCGAGCGCCTTAAGCGAGCGAGATATTTCTGCGATTTCCAGAGTACGGTTATCCGTTAACGCAGGGACTCGCATCAATTGTAGGTAATCGACCATTATCATGGATAAACCGCCATGTTCACGTGCAACACGACGGGCACGCGAACGAACTTCAGTTGGTGTTAAACCTGAGCTGTCATCGATGTACATATTCTTCTTCTGCATGAGAATCCCCATACTAGAAGATATCCTTGCCCAATCTTCATCATCAAGCTGACCTGTACGAATTTTGGTTTGGTCAACACGAGAAAGGGAAGCCAACATACGCATCATCAACTGTTCTGCAGGCATCTCTAGTGAAAAGATCAGTACCGGTTTGTCTTGTTGCATGGCTGCATTTTCACACAAGTTCATCGCAAAAGTGGTTTTACCCATCGAAGGACGTGCGGCAACGATAACCAAGTCAGAGCCTTGTAAACCAGCGGTTTTCTTGTTGAGGTCGGTAAATCCGGTGTCAACACCAGTGACGCCATCTTGTGGCGTTTTATACAACAACTCGATCCGTTCTAAGGTTTTCTCCAAGATGTTGTCGACATTTTGCGGCCCTTCGTTCTCGCTAGTTCGAGACTCAGCGATAGCAAATACTTTACTCTCCGCTAGGTCAATCAAATCTTCAGAGCTCCGCCCTTGAGGATCATAACCCGCATCCGCGATCTCATTGGCGACGCCAATTAAACCACGTACGATTGCTCGCTCAGCAACAATATCCGCATACGCATTAATGTTTGCCGCACTTGGCGTATTTTTAGCTAAGTCGGCAAGGTATGCAAAACCGCCAACATCGTCTAACTGCTCATGACGCTCGAGGTATTCCGACAACGTGATCAGGTCAAGCGGCTTACCTTGTTCGAGGATGGTTTTTACCCCCTCGAAAATAAGACGGTGTGGGCGACTGTAGAAATCACTGCTGACAACGCGCTCTGCGACGGTATCCCAACGTTCATTGTCGAGTAAGAGACCACCGATCACTGATTGCTCTGCTTCTAATGAGTGAGGCGGCACCTTGAGTGCTTCGACCTGACTGTCTGAAGGTTTGCGATTTCTATTTTCCGCCATGATTTTGCTCTATAACTACTGATAACAGGGGATTATAACCTTAACCCATCTGAGATGCTTGTTTGAAGAGAAAATTAGTTGTTAAGAATCAGAGTAACAATAACCAAAAAGTGTCGATATTTCTCACCTCCCCCACAGAGGAAAAACAACACTGTAAACGGCGACTTTCAAATGTATTTCCCGCAAAATATCACCGAAAAACGGATTTTTATGATGGGTTAGAGGTCACCAGATCTAATAAAATTTAACCAACCATTGACCAAAGTCAGTATCTGTATCAGTATCATGCCCTTTCTGTTAATAACGTTCGAGGTTTATGTGTCCCGATACTGGCTACTTAGCTTTAGCGCACTATGCATGGGAGCATCGTATGCTAATGAATCAGTACAGCCAGAGCAAAATATTGATACGCCTAATCCACTCAGCACCGAGGTTGAGTTTGGCTATCAAGCTCACACAGGTAACACGGACTCTCGTTCCCTGAATGCTCGTTTGAGTGCTGAATATACATCTGGTCGACACCGTTCTTATGGGGAGTGGAAATACTACAACCTGTATAAAGACGGCGAGGAAGATAAGCGTTCCTCTACTTACTCAATGCAAAGCGATTACAAGTTAGGCCCCAAAACCTACTTGTATGGCAGCTTTAAAGGCGTTGATTCTCGCTATAGTGCGTATTACAAAGACTATACTTTATCCGGTGGTTTGGGTTATCAGTTTGCTTACACGCAAAACTTCACATTAGAAGTTGAGGTCGGTCCTGGTTTTCGCTACCAAGAGCCAAATTTGGATGAGATCGATGACGACGACATTATCTTCCCTGATATCGTTCGTGAAGGGATTTTTCGGGGTAATGTCAGCGCTTCATGGCAAGCATTAGATAACTTAAGCTTTACAACCAACATCACTATGATTACGGGTAAAAGTAACCTCAATGTAGATAGTGAAATCAGTGCAATTAATGAAATCACTGAAGATATCGCTTTGAAACTGACTCATTCACGTCAATACCACGATAAAGTGCCGGAAGGTTTGAGCAAGGCGGACAGTATCTTTTCTGTTAACCTGTTGTTTGCGTTCTAATATCCAACACAGTAATCTCCTCTAAATATCAGATCCCAGACATAAAAAAAGCACCTCCTAGGAGGTGCTTTTTACTATTTCGTCTTGATACTGAATTACTCAGCAGCAACAACCTGTACTTTCGCAGTAGCGAAAACTTCAGAGTGAAGTTGAACGCTGATTTCGAATTCACCAGTTGTACGTAGAGCACCTTCAGGAAGGCGAACTTCGCTCTTAGCAACTTCAACGCCTGCCGCTGTAATAGCGTCAGCGATGTCACGAGTACCGATAGAACCGAATAGTTTGCCTTCGTCACCAGCTTTAGAAGCGATAACAACAGCTTCTAGAGCGTTAACTTTCTCAGCGCGAGCTTCAGCAGCAGCTAGTTGCTCAGCAACTTTAGCTTCTAGTTCAGCACGACGTGCTTCGAACATTTCAACGTTGCCTTTAGTCGCCATAACTGCTTTACCCTGTGGGATAAGGAAGTTACGCGCGTAACCAGATTTAACGTTAACTGTATCGCCAAGACCACCTAGGTTACCGATTTTATCAAGTAGAATAACTTGCATTGCTTAATCCTCTTTCTTAATAAACGGAACCGATTACTGATGCTTGTCAGTGTACGGTAGTAGAGCTAGGTAGCGTGAACGCTTGATAGCACGTGCTAGTTGACGCTGGTACTTAGCGCTTGTACCAGTGATACGGCTAGGTACGATTTTACCAGCTTCAGTGATGTAGTTTTTAAGAGTTGCTACGTCTTTGTAATCAATCTCTTGTACGCCTTCTGCAGTAAAACGGCAGAATTTACGACGACGGAAGAAACGAGCCATGGGCTATCTCCTGATCTTAAATTTGAGTAATGTTGTCGGCATGTAACACTAATTTTCCTACGCCATTTCGGCCAGTTTGATAAGCAACAAAACCACTTACCTTAATGTTACTGCCTGGTACTAAATTCTGAGTTAGTGCTTGTGACCCCACCCCGCTGACAACTACCGGCATACGACAATAAACTTGTCTCGGTAAATCAGCCTCGATAACAGTAGAGCGATGCTCTAGCCAAAACCGACAGTGTTCAATTCCACTTGGGCTTTTACTACGAATGGGCGGCTTGGCAATGGTGCCACTCAGCTCCATTCGATTGGTCATAACAGAACTTACTCAGCAGCTTCTGACTTAGCTTCAGGCTTAGCTTCAGAACGCTCTTCACGACGTGGAGCACGCTCTTCTTTTTGCTTAAGCATGATAGATTGCTCAGTGATCGCTGCTTTAGTACGCATGATCATGTTACGTAGAACTGCATCGTTGAAACGGAAAGCAGTTTCTAGCTCATCAATTACAGCTTGGTCAGCTTCAACGTTCATTAGAACGTAGTGAGCTTTGTGAAGCTTGTTGATTGGGTAAGCCAGTTGACGACGACCCCAATCTTCTAGACGGTGGATAGTACCGCCAGCTTCAGTGATAGAACCAGTGTAACGCTCGATCATGCCAGCAACTTGCTCGCTTTGATCTGGGTGCACCATGAATACGATTTCGTAATGACGCATGGGTTGCTCCTTACGGATTATTCAGCTTCCACAATTGGCTCAGTCGTCCAGAGGAAGCAAGGAACTAAAGATAATTGACTGAGTTTTAAGGAGCACGAATAGTACAGAAAGGGCGCAAATTAGGCAAGTGATTATTTGCTCAGCGTTATGGATATTTTATTTCTTGCCGGCGCCAGAAACGACAAAGGCCGCCAAACGAGTCGCGACCTTGTGAATCAACAAGTTAAATGGCTTATTTTACTTCTTCCAGTTGCGCACGCATTTGATCGATCACCGCTTTATAATCTGGCTGACCAAAAATCGCAGAGCCCGCGACAAACATATCCGCACCTGCCTCAGCGATTTCACGGATGTTATCAACTTTTACGCCACCATCAATTTCTAAACGAATATCGCGGCCCGACTCATCAATCATTTTACGTACAGCACGTAGCTTATCCAACGTATGAGGAATAAACGACTGCCCGCCAAAACCAGGGTTCACTGACATAAGAAGAATCATATCAACTTTATCCATGATGAACTCAAGACTTGCCAGTGGTGTAGCTGGGTTTAGCACAACACCCGCTTTACAGCCATGCTCTTTGATAAGTTGCAGTGTACGATCAACATGCTCAGACGCTTCAATATGGAAGGTGATCATAGAGGCACCGGCTTTAGCAAAATCAGGGATAATGCGGTCTACGGGCTTAACCATCAAATGGACATCGATGGGTGCGGTAATCCCATAATCGCGCAGCGCTTTACATATAGGCGCACCAAAAGTCAGGTTTGGCACGTAGTGGTTATCCATAACATCGAAATGCACCACATCCGCCCCCGCCGCAAGTACTTTTTCGACGTCTTCACCAAGACGTGCAAAATCCGCAGACAAAATGGATGGAGCAATAAGAAAATCTTTCATACCTGACCTCAGTAGTGATGAGCAAAAACAGCAAACCAATTTTCGCGCAATTCTACCGAAGCCAGTGGGGAGATCCACTATTTAGATGAAATAGTGTGAGAGCTAAGATGTCGGGTGGTATGAATCGGGGACCTGAAACAGAGCCAATAGCTCATCGACTTTATTACGTCCGTTGCCATTGCGGCTAATGGTACGTTTCACCTTGACCACACTCAGATCCGCACCGTGATACAAACGACGCGTTAATGTGGTGTCATGGTTGGAGATCAGAACAGGAATCCCCCGCTCGGTTGCGGTTCGTTCAGCAACATCAGCCAACGCCGCTTGATCATCTAGTGTAAAACCATTACCTGCATACGAAGTGAAGTTTGCCGTATTCGAAAGTGGCGCATACGGTGGATCACAGTAAACCACACTGCCTTTGCGAGCACGACGGAACGTTTCAGGATAGCCTTCACAAACAAAGGTGGCTTTTTTAGCTTTTTCTGCAAAAAACTCTAATTCCGCTTCAGGAAAGTAAGGCTTTTTATACGAACCAAACGGGACGTTAAAGCCACCTTTTTTGTTGTAGCGGCATAAACCATTAAACCCAAAACGGTTCATGTAAAGGAAGGCCAGTGAACGATACATCACGTCATCGGTATTATTAAACTCAGCACGCACGCTCAGATAGGCTTCCTTACGATTATTCTCGGCAATAAACCAACGCTTAGCTTCGGTGATATATTCTTCAGGGCGCTCTTTGAGTAGGTTATAGAGATTAATCAAATCTGGATTGATATCAGCAAGCAGATACTGATCATAATCCGTATTCAAAAAAATAGAGCCCGCACCAACAAAAGGTTCAACTAGCTTTCGAGCTGGCGGTAAATGACGTTGAATGTCTTCAACCAGTCCGTATTTTCCTCCAGCCCACTTGAGAAAGGCACGTTGCTTTTTCATCTACTGCTCTATCTATCGACCAAAAATTAAGGTTGCGGAATGTAACATATTTTTTTGCGAAGCTCAGGATTATTTCGCGCGTTCAATTTCGCGCTGAACTTGTCCTAATGATTTTGCCCATGGACTCACTGACTTAAGAGAATCAGGTAACGCTTCCACCGCATCTCGTGCCTGCTGAATGGTTGGATAATCTTTATACGTAATGATGTACCAGTCCTTCCCACTACGAATCGTTGGATAAACACGAACCTGATTATTCAATTGGTGCTTATCGAGAAATGCCTGTACATCCTGCATTCTTGTCATTGCCCCGAGTTGCAAAGTATAAGCTCGTGGAGAAAGCGCGTTTAACTCCTCTCGGGCAAACGAAAATTTAACCGCTGGACTGCTAGTATTGGATGTTGCTTGCGCGTTATTTGACGGTGTTGAGCTCGCTTCTTTTGCTGCTTCTTCACCCGTTTTCACCACTTTTATCAACGAGGATCCAGAGCTACTTTGAGCTTGAGAGTTCGACTCTGTTACGGCTTGTTTAATATTATCTGTATCCGCTTGCTCTGCTTTACCCTCAAGCAAGGCATCCACGACGTCAGATTCAATCACCACACGTTGATGTCTGTCTTCGCTTCCCACACTGGCAACCTCATCGGTAACCGCTGGAGGAAGAGCATCAGAGTCATCCGTCGCTTCATCAATTGTTGAGTCTGTATCGTCTTCCGCCAATGACGCTACCGCACCACTACTCTGAGCGGTGGGTTCGGATAGGGTTGGAATAGCGGTTTGTTCTAGATTTCCGGTAATTTGTTGCATTTTATCATTAGGGCTTGGCTGGCTAAACATCCACCAATATCCTCCCACAGCCAATAACAACAACAGCAAGACCACCAGCACGATGTTACGCGGTGAACCAACGATTGAACGAATAACGACGCGTTTTTCCACTTTCATCTCTCCCAATGCCATGATGTCTCCCGGTATAGGGTCGACCTTCTTAAATGCATCCCGAACTCGTTTTTCAGAATCATCATCGACATACCGAACAACTAAAGACTCAAAGAAGTGCCTAGCTTCCACTTCGGATAGCAAGTCGATGTCGAGCTCTACTGGTTTCATTTCTTGCCCGTAACTAAGACGAGAAAGCACACCTTCCAAACGCCCCAACTGCGTAAACAGCAAAACGTTAATCGTCCAGTTAGGCTTGTGTTGAGCTTGTAGCACCAGCATCCATAGTTCTGAGATCAGGACGTCACTCAATCGATGCGCATCGTCCACAACAATAACGATATCACAATGATCTTCAGCGACAATTCGCTCTAAACTATCAAGCAAAGGCTCCTGTTGATTAAACAATGCACCTGATACTAACTGGTTTAAGATAAGTATACGATGTTGTTCATCATCTTGATTATTATGACAAAGTAGCAAACATTGATTCTTGTTACTGGCACGTACTTCAAGGTATCGTTGCGCTAACCAAGATTTCCCATAGCCATCATGACCATTGATCACGACAAAACTAGAGCCAAAATTGGTAAGCAACCCCAACCGATCGAGTAACTCGGTTTGAGATTCTAATTCCAGAACGTGGGCACCACTCATCTAACAACCTGCATAAACAACAAAAAATGACGCCAAATCGGCGCCATTACAAAGTTAAATATTCCGACCAAAATCGATGGCTTGCTGTAGCACTTCCTGTGTCGTATCAGCGATAACCTCAGCACAACCAATACCTGTCGGTAGTACTAATCTCAATTGACCAGAGAGAACTTTTTTATCACGCATCATGTGCTTAATAAAATCATCGAAGCTCATGCTATCCGGCGTATGTACTGGTAATTTAGCTCGGCGTAGGATGGCAATGATTCGTTCGAGCTGATCGTCGGAGATGAGCCCTCGGAGTTGAGACGCTTTTGCTGCCATCACGGTACCGGATGACACCGCTTCACCGTGAAGCCAATTACCATAACCCAGCTCGGCCTCAATCGCATGGCCAAACGTATGGCCTAAATTCAATAGCGCTCGAACTCCCGACTCTTTCTCATCTTGAGCAACGACTTCCGCTTTAATCTGACAACAACGCGCAATCGCGTAGGTTAACGCTGCTTCATCAAGTGCGTACAAACGTTCTAAGTTTTCTTCAAGCCAAGCAAAAAAGTCTGCGTCATAGATAATGCCGTACTTAATCACTTCGGCCATACCAGCTGCGAACTCTCGCTCAGGAAGTGTCGATAAGCAATTGGTATCTATAACCACTGCTTTCGGTTGGTAAAACGCACCAATCATGTTTTTACCTAGTGGATGATTGACCGCTGTTTTTCCACCTACCGATGAGTCGACTTGAGACAGTAACGTGGTTGGTATTTGAATGAAGTCGACACCACGTTGATAACATGCAGAGGCAAAACCGACTAAATCGCCGATCACACCACCACCAAGTGCGATGATGACAACATCTCGAGCATAGTTACCTTCTAACAAGAAATTCATCACTTGGTTAAACACATCCAAGTTTTTGTATTGCTCACCATCAGGCAGCTCTAACAAGGACGCATTGCAGCCAAGTTGTTCGAGTTGGCGCAGAATTTTCTCTGCATACAAAGGCGCGACTGTGACATTACTTATCACAACGACTTTTTGCTTTGCATTCTTATTCGAGATAACTTGAGAAAAGTACGCCGGGTCCTCAAATAACCCGGCGCCTATAGAGATTGGGTAGCTACGCTCTGCTAGATTGACCGTAATCCGTTCCATCGGTGTGCTCCAATTTGAAAAAGATAAAGACTTATCTCTCTTCTAGCATTTTTACGATCTGATTGGCTACCACTTTTGCACTTTGATCATCAGTGCGAACAGTATAATCAGCCACTTCTTCGTAGAGAGGATTGCGTTCCTCAGCAAGTTGCTCCAATACTTCACGTGGTTTATCGGTTTGCAATAGAGGACGCTTCTTGTCACGGTTAGTACGTGCCAATTGCTTCTCTATCGTCGTTTCTAAATAAACAACAACACCACGAGCAGAAAGACGATTGCGGTTCTCTTTGCTCTTTACAGAACCACCACCTGTCGCAAGTACGATGCCTTGCTCTTGAGTCAGGTCTTCAAGCACGTTTTCTTCGCGCTTGCGGAAGCCTTCTTCGCCTTCTACATCAAAAACCCAAGCGATGTCTGCACCAGTACGTTCTTCGATCACTGTATCAGAGTCAACGAACTCCATATGCAGTTGCTGTGCTAGGTGTCTACCAATTGTACTTTTGCCGGCGCCCATAGGGCCAACAAGGAAAATATTACGTTTTTCAGCCATGTTTAGCAGTAATTTACAACATTGATTCAATAAGATCGCCACAAGAAAATACAGCTAAGTCGCTGTTCTACCAAGCTTGTGGCACCAATTCCTCACAGATAATTCGTGATAAGACCCGAAATTATCCAAGCATGGTGCCACTAATGCAACTTTATTTTTTATCTAATCGCCTTTTTTACTTAAAACCACTATTGAATTACGACTTTAGGCGTCACAAAAATCAGCAGTTCACTCTTACCTACATTTTCATAACTTCGGCGAAATAACGCCCCCAATAAAGGGATATCACCGAGTAATGGTACTTTGTCGACAGAGTTGGTAATGCTGTGCTGGAAAATACCACCCAGTACGACAGTTTCACCGTTGTTAACCAGCACTTGCGTACCAATTCTTTGTGTATCAATCGCGACCGCTTCACCCGTCCCGGTTTTCACCACCTGACCAGGTCTATCCTGCGTCACGCTTAAATCTAATACCAGACGGTTATCAGGCGTAATTTGTGGCGTGACTTTCAAGCTGAGAACGGCTTTTTTAAAGGTAACCGAGGTTGCACCGCTCGATGATGACTCCAAGTAAGGAATTTCCGTCCCCTGCTCAATATAGGCAGGCTTTTTGTTAGTCGTAATCAAGCGTGGACTAGAAATAATCTCGGCTTTCGACTCTTGCTGTAACGCGGATAATTCCAAGTCGAGTAACGTATCAGTCCCCAGTTTGGCGACTTGGAATGCAATACTGGCTGCATTTGGGTTAGTGGCTGCTAAATTCACGTTCAGGAAGTCATCAATTCCAACACTACTGCCCCCATCTCCGCCATCACCATCACCACCATCGTATAAGCCAATGGTGGCTAAGTTATTTTCAATAGAGCCACCGACCGTGTTGTTACCATTAATAGAACTAAAGCCCCAACGAATACCTAATTCATCCATATTGCCCTCATTAATTGTGACAATACGAGCTTCAATCTGCACCTGCTTCACTGGAATATCCAAAGATTCAATGATTTCACGGATAACTGAAATATTTTCAGGCAATTCGCGGATCAATAATGAGTTGGTTCGCTCATCGATAGTCATGCTACCGCGACCTGAAAGCATACTGATATTACCATTCCCATTAATCATTTCCGCAATATCTGACGCTTTAGCAAAATTCACCTTGATGATTTCAGATGATAGCTCACCCATTTCCTCTTCAAGCTTTTGTTTTTCCAATTGCATCTTTTCACGCTGATCAAGCTCATCGGTCGGCGCAACAAGAATCACATTCCCGTCAACACGCTTATCCAACCCTTTTACTTGCAGAATAATATCGAGAACCTGTTGCCAAGGCACGCCGTCAAGTCTCAGCGTTAGATTGCCTACAACCGAATCCGATACCACCAAATTGAATTGGTTGTAATCCGCAATGAGCTGCAATACGTTTCGTACTGGAATATCTTGGAAGTTAATAGAAATCAGCTTGCCCTCTTTTTCTAAGATACTTTCATCAGGCACTTTTTCATTGGGTTTCAACTTGCTAACTTTGATTTCTAGATAACGCCCGCTCAGACGATAATCATGGGTATACTCTTCATTGATATGTGCAACGAGACGAGTGGTTGCTACCTCTCGAAACACTTCCACATCATCGACCACCGTGGCAAAGTCTTTCACGTCAAGCAGGTAAAGTTGATCATCTTTTACTGAAGTATTCAGTAAATCGATGCTCAATCCTTCCTGTACACGTTTAATATCAACGATAGCCGCAGGTGAAGCCAACTCTACAACAATAACTGCATCTTTATCTTTGTTAGTGCGAAAGTCGATACTCTTTAGCGCGTTCGATGGCGCATTTTCGGCTACTGCTATCGGGGCAAAAAATAATAACAACCAAAAGGAGAAGAGCCCGGTTAGCATCCTTGGTGTACGTATAAATCCTTGTCTCATGTTCATCACTCAATATCAAAAAAATAAATGCAGCTATCTCAAAGCCAACTTAACTTTACGCTTTTGCCAGCAGCCCAAACCATCCGGCAACGTTTCATTGATCAGTAAATAGTTATGGCTAACGTGGGTAACCTTGCCGTTGTTACGTCCAAGGTATTGACCGGGTTTTACTTTATAAACCGTGCCATTTGGCGCTTGGACAAGTCCAGACACCGTATTGCCCATGCCCATCACACCTTTTAGACGTAATTGGTTTAATGGAAATTTTTCTAACTTACCCGTTCGCTTCCTCGAAGGTGGCTGCCAACAATCTTCTCTGGCGACAGGTTGAGTAGCGATAGTTGCCTCTTGTGGAAGCTCGAAAGGTTCACGTAGTACTTTCGGGTCGTAGGCAACAGCGACATACTGCTCTGCAGGTTTCAGCTTTTCGACGTCACGTCGAGCCTGATTCTCTACATTATTGATATAGTCAGTCAGTGAGTCATCATTGGCTTGGCATCCAATAAGTAGCGCAGCTGTCAGAGCCATCAGCAAAGATCTATTTTTCATCTTTCTTTTCCTCTGGCTTGAACTGGTAAGTATTCGCTCGCACCCGGAAATGCAGAGTTTCACTTTCCTGACTCACCCTCTGCCAAGTCACATCTTTGAATGTGATAATACGAGGCAATGTAGCAATAGCCTGTGAAAATCGACCAATATCGTGAAAGCTTCCAGTTAGCTCGATATTCAAGGGCAGACGATATAAAAACTGCTCAGACTGTTTTTCCCCCCAATCAATACGGGTGAACGTTAGTTTGTTGTCGATACCTAACTCATTGACTGAAGCCAGCATAGTCGCAAGCTCTTTCTGTGCGGGGAGTTGCTGTAACAACAATTCATAGCGTGTCGTCAGCTCATCTAACTGAGATTGAAGTTGAGGCAAGGCGGCGACTTTATTGGCTTTTATTCGTAATGCGACTTTTAGGGTTTCTTCTTGCTGAATTAGATGGTTCAGGCGATCGTCCTTGGGTTGCAAATAAAACCAGTACCCAGCACCTTGCAATATCGCAAACAGTAAGAACACCACCATAAGCTGAGGGACCAAGGGCCACTCCGCCATTTCATCCATTTCTAGCTCTTGCCAATCAGCCATGATGTGCCTCCTTTGCTTGCGTTGTATCTTTAAACATGAAGGACACCTTGAAAGTCTGGAACTCTTTACCAAAGCGGGCTTTACCGTGAACAATAGAGTGCATCTCTACATCCATTAGCTTGGCCGAACGCTCCATATTATCAAGCATGGTGGCCAAGCGAGGTGTGCTGTCCGATATACCTGCAATTTCTATTTCAAGATCGTTCATTTTGATCTTGTCGACATATACACCTGCAGGGATAACCGACGGCATAAGGTTCATAAATTCCGTGGTTTTATTACGACCGTTTTGCAACCCTTCTACCACTTTTAAGCGCGCTAAGATTTTGCTGTGCTCTTGCTCTGCGATTTTCATGGCTTCAATTCGTTGGTCGAGTTCCGCAATGTACTGCGTAAGATAATCGAGACGACTTTGTTGTTGTTCTTGCTGGTACTCATAAAACTTGCCAACGCCCCATTGAACAGCGACGGCACAAAATAGACCTAAGATCACCATTCCAACAAAACGACGTCGGTGTGCTTCCCTTTTGTTGTCTCTCCAGGGCAGCAAGTTAATGTTATAAAGCACGTTCACCTCCTAACCAGCGAATGCCTCTTATGGCCAAACCTGCCGCTGCAGAAAAATGGTGCCAATCCACGGCTTTGCGCTTACGCTTGGACACTTTCATCTCAAACAGTCCAAGTGGATTGAGCAGTTCACACTCGATCGCCAGTTGATGTGATAACTCTTCTGCTAACATTGGGGTCGCCGCCCCTTCTCCTGATAGCCAGATTCCTTTAATGTTTTGTTCCCCATTCATGGAGGTGTACAACTGGATCTGACGCTTAACACGCTCAGCCATCTGGCGATTGAACCGCTCGGTTTGCAGTTGTTCATTTTCATCAAGCGGCTCGCTTGGAATAACGGACTGTAAATTGTTCGCAGAGCTAGAGCAGGCAAACTCTTTGTGGAACAGCTCGCCTTTTTTAGTAAACATGGTGAAAGAGCTGGCCGTTGTTCCGACATCCAGCAAAGCATATTGCCTTTTGTCAGGAAAACGCTCAGACACTAATTGCCAGATATTTCCTAAGCTTTGAGAGTGCACGTCTACCAATACCGGGTTTAGACCTGACTTTTGTAAAACATGAATTCGGTCCTCGACCACTTCTTTGCGAGTTGCAAAGACTTGATAACTGTTTGACCCACGCAACCCTTCCTCTCCGGTTAGGAGGATAAAATCCAAGCTCAGTTCTTCGACAGGGAAAGGGGACTGGTGCGAAAACGCCTGCACAACAGCAAACTCAATTTCATGCTCTTCAAGCTTTTGATCAATTTGTAATTTCTTACTGATAACCGAACTATCAGGTACCGATACCGCCACTTTTGTTGCTAAAAAAGGAAGCTCTTTTTTCAATTGCTTGAGGGTCTTTACAATTTCTTGATGATTTATGGTGTTCTTTTCAGCGACAATACCCTCTTTAAGTAATATTTCTTTGTAGCCCAACAAGGCATAATTGTCCTCGTTTGGGCTAAGTACGACGGCTTTGATGCTGTTATGACTGATGTCTAAGCCGGTAACGATTAATCTATTCATCTCTACTCTCGCTCCGAAATTTCTTCGTGCAAAGGTTGTTATTAGCACCCAAATAAGAGTTAATATCTCTATGTGCTAAATTTTTAATCTAAGAGTACAAGGGTTTGCCGTTACACAGCCTCAACCAATCAGGGATTCTCCGGTGAAGTTCATAAAGCGTTTATTATTATTAACATTGATTTGCATAATTCTTGGAGTCACCACTATTTTTGGCTTCTACCAATATGTGAAGACAGAATTGCCAGATGTTGCAACTCTAAAAGACGTTGAATTACAAACACCTATGACGGTGTACAGTCAAGATGGGAAGCTGATCGCACAGTTCGGCGAAAAGCGTCGTATTCCTGTTGCTTACGAAGAAATTCCTCAAGACTTAATTCACGCTCTGATCGCAACCGAAGATAGTCGTTTTTACGAACATCCAGGTATCGATCCGATTGGTATTACGCGAGCGGCTGTCGTCGTTGCGCTGTCCGGCTCCGCAAAGCAAGGGGCAAGTACCATCACGCAGCAGTTAGCGCGTAACTTTTTCTTGTCCAACGAGAAAAAGCTGATGCGTAAAATTAAAGAGATATTTATTGCTATCCGTATTGAACAACTGCTTACCAAGCAAGAAATCATGGAGCTCTATGTCAATAAAATCTTCCTTGGTTATCGCTCTTATGGATTCGGTGCTGCTGCTCAAGTCTACTTTGGTAAACAAATTGACGAATTGACTTTGAGTGAGATTGCGACATTGGCTGGTATGCCAAAGGCGCCATCAACCATGAACCCTATCTATTCTCTTGAGCGAGCTACCGCGCGTCGCAACGTGGTGCTCATGCGTATGCTTGATGAAAACTACATTACGCAAGAGCAGTACGAAGAAGCTCGTAGTGAAACGATAGAGGCGCATTACCACAGTGCAAAGATTGAACTGTCTGCACCTTATGTGGCTGAGCTCGCTCGTTCTTGGGCGGTGAAGGAATACGGTGAAGAGCATGCCTATACCTCAGGTTTGAATATCTACATGACAGTAGACTCTAGGCTGCAAGACGCCGCGAACAACTCGGCCGTCAACAACTTATTGGCCTATGATGAGCGCCACGGCTTCCGCGGTCCAGAAAGCGTATTGTGGAAATCAGGTGAAACCGCTTGGGATACCGAGCAAATAGAAAAGCACCTTAAAAAACAACCAACCTATGGTCGCCTATTGCCAGCAGTAGTCACAAAAGTAGACGGTAAAACTGCACAGGTTTGGGTGAAAAATCATCAAGAGCAAACCATACCGTGGTCAGGACTCAACTGGGCACGTAAATACATCAGTTCCGAGCGTCAAGGTTATGCGCCAAAATCAGCGCAAGAAATTATTGCAGCCGGTGAGCAAGTTTGGGTTCGTCAACTGAGTAGTTCTGATAAAGATGGAAATACGACCCAAGAGTGGAAATTAAGCCAAGTACCAACTGCAAACACAGCATTTGTTGCTATGGACCCTGAAAATGGTGCCATTCTGTCTCTCGTCGGTGGTTTTAACTTTGTTCACAGTAAATTTAACCGTGCAACCATGGCGGTGCGCCAAGTCGGATCCAGTATCAAACCGTTCATTTACTCAGCGGCTCTGGATAAAGGTCTGACATTAGCGTCGCTGATAAACGACGCACCAATTAACAAATGGGATCCAGGTTCAGGTTCTGCATGGCGACCAAAGAACTCACCACCAACCTATGGCGGTCCAACTCGTGTGCGCATTGGCTTGGCTCAATCGAAAAACGTGATGGCTGTTCGTACTTTACGTGAAGTAGGGTTAGATGAAACTCGACAATACTTAACGCGCTTTGGCTTTGACATCAATCACGTACCTCGCTCAGAAACCATCGCGCTTGGTGCCGGGAGCTTAACACCTCTTAAAGTTGCTCAAGGCTACTCAGTGTTTGCAAATGGTGGCTATTATGTCGAGCCGTTCTACATTGCTCGAGTTGAAAATAGTTTTGGTGACGTATTGTTTGAAGCGAACCCTAAAACCATCTGCCAACAAAACTGTCCGCAAATGGCGAAGAAATATGAAGGAAATCGCTTTGCTGATGAATTTGGAGAGCACGATGTCGCTATCCAGCGCCCTGCGACAGACAACGCGGTTGAGAACCAAGAAAATCACTACGCACCACAAGTCATTTCCGAAGCCAATGCATTCTTAATGCGCGAAATGATGTACAGCAACGTATGGGGAGGCGGTAGTTGGCGTGACGGTACAGGCTGGAACGGAACAGGCTGGCGAGCACAAAAACTTGAACGTCGTGATATCGGTGGTAAAACCGGCACCACCAATGACTCAAGAGATACTTGGTACAATGGCTACGGACCGGGCATCGTGGCTATTGCATGGGTTGGCTTTGATGACCACTCCCGCACGCTTGGTCGCAGCTCAGTGAACACGAATTTAGGTAAAGGGCAAATCTCTGGCGCTGAATCTGGCGCTAAAACCGCGCAACCAGCTTGGATTGATTTCATGAAAGTCGCGCTAGCAGACAAGCCAGAACAACCCAAACACATACCAGACAACATCGTGCAAGTTCGTATTGATCGTGATAGCGGGATGTTAACGAACAAGTCTGATGGTTCGTCCATGTTGGAATACTTCGAGGAAGGCACTGAGCCAACCGAATACTCAGGCAGCTTCCTAGAGGATACGATTTACTCCAATGGCACAGGAGGCGCATCAGAAGAGCTCTTCTAAGCGACTAACTAAGCAAAACATAAACAAGACAAGGGGAGCCTAAATGGCTCCCCTTATTTATGATTGATATATGCTTAGATAAAACCTTTATCTTTAGTTTGCCACAGTCACTGACGACGACGCCAAAATAGCCTTAATTGTTTCTGCCAAGGATTCAAACCTTTTACGTAGTGGTGAACCAGGACGGTAAACAAGTACAATTCGACGCGAAGGTGTTGGATTTACCGCAGGAATATAGCAAACACCGTCCTTTTGTTTCTCAAGTGGCAATGAGAGCTGTGGTAGCAACGTAATTCCGCCACCTGCTGCGACCATATTACGCAGTGTTTCCAAACTTGTGGCTTTAAAACGTTCATCATCTTTTGCGCCAGCAGCAAAGCAAAAGCCTAACGCTTGATCACGCAAACAGTGTCCGTCGCCCAAAGCCAGCACCGTCTTACCTTTTAACGCCTGCATGTCGACTTGCTCGAATGATGCCCACTCGTGATCACATGGTACCGCCACACTTAACGGTTCGTTATACACATCAATTTCTTTAAATGGCTCAGTTTCTGCGACAGAGGCCAACACCAAACAATCCAATTTCCCTTCTTCCAATTGACTCACTAACTGATGAGTTTGAGCCTCATGCAGAAAGAGTTCGAGTTCCGGAAACTCTTGCTTTAGCTTTGGTAGAATCTTAGGCAGAAGGTAAGGACCAACGGTAGGAATAAAACCGATATGCAGTGGTCCTGTCATTGCGCCATTCTGCCCACTGGCCATATCTTTAAATATTTTCACTTCACTCAAAATGCGTTTTGCTTGCTCGACCAACTGCAACCCCGAGTCAGTAAACAATACGCGACGACTATTACGCTCGAGTAGCGCAGTTCCCAGCTCATCTTCTAACTTACGAATTTGCCCACTGAGCGTCGGCTGACTAACAAAGCAGGCTTCTGCTGCCTTACGAAAATGTTTGTGTTCAGCAAGTGATACCAAGTACTCAAAGTCCCGAATATTCATAACTCATAGTTCACTTATGTTGGTGATAGTTAAGTTCTATCAAAACAATAACACTATACGATTACAGCTATCAAAATTATTTACAATTCAGCAAGTACCGATGAAAACATATCAACGACTATACCAATCACAGTAATTCGGCAAACTGGCGGGAAGCGGGGGAACAAGTGAGAAGAAGTAGAAAAACGACAGAAAGAAAAAAGCCCCAAAAACAACTTTGTTTTGGGGCTCTCTTAGATTCATCTAAGAAAAAGCAGTGGTACTTAAATAGACCCTGCTTCCTCTGAAAGGTTCCAAATTTTTTCGTTCTTTTTAGCAAACGCTGATATACGTAAATATCTCATTGAAAGCGAATAAGAACACTTAACTAGGCAACATTGCTTTTTTGGATCAAGGTTTCCATCAAGTTGATCTCGAGCGCTACCTCATCACACGCATGTTGACGAGGACACTGGTCGCAATCTTTAAGTACTTTCTCCGGCAGTAATGACTTCGATGTCGGTAAGAAACTTTGCTTCATAAAGAACTCTGGTGTACGAGTCAATACAAAGACTTTTTTAATTGCCATTTGACGCGCTTTATCAACTAAGTAGTTAACGATAGCGCTGCCTTGACCTTGACCTTGCCACCCCGCCTCTATGCCGAGAGATCGAATTTCAGCCAATCCAGAATCATACACGTATAACGAAGCGCAACCCGTTACCTCTCCATGATGCTCTGCAACGGCAAATGAGCCAATGTCTCGAACGAGCTCATTGCGAGAACGCGGCAAGTTTTCACCTAAGTTGGCCCAGTAAGCAACCATGCCTTCGAGTGTTTCGATATCCGTCAACCGTGCTGGGCGCACCTTCACGGCAGAACTGTCACGCTGAATGAGACGTTTATCCGCTTGGTCAACAGCATACGCTACCTGTTGAGGAGACACGCCCCCTAACGCACAGCGTTTTTCGAGACAAGACTCGATGGTCAGAATCTCATACACATCGTCTTCAATAACATCTGAAAAGACTTTTAACTCTTGTAGAGAAAGCTCTTCCAACGCGCAACCTTTATCAATTGCACCGACAACTGCGACACCAACAATATGGTGCGCTTCACGGAATGGAATGCCTTTCGCCACTAGGTAATCCGCCAACTCAGTTGCGTTTGCATACCCCTGCTTCGCTGCTTCTAGTGTACGCTCGCTGTTGACTTTAATACCATCAAAGCAGAGTGCAGCCATCTCCATGCAGTCGTTCCAAGTATCTAATGCGTCAAACAAGCCTTCTTTGTCTTCTTGCATGTCTTTGTTGTAGGCAAGTGGTAACGCTTTGACTGTCATCATCATCGCCGATAGCGCACCGTAAACACGGCCTGTTTTACCACGGATCAATTCAAGCGCATCCGGGTTTTTCTTTTGAGGCATTAACGAAGAGCCTGACGTCACCGTATCTGCCAGTTCAATGAAATTGGACTCTCCTGAGTTGTAGAAAATCATGTCTTCTGCCAAACGGGATAAATGCAGCATTGAAATGGATGCTATCGACATGAGCTCCATGACATGATCACGATCCGACACCGAATCAAGAGAGTTGCGTGTCGCGCGGTGGAAACCAAGGTTATGCGCTAGCTTCTCACGATCCATTGGATAGGCAGTACCTGCAAGCGCACCTGATCCCAAAGGACAAGTATCTAGACGTTGCAGCGCATCGCTCAAGCGAGAATGGTCACGCTCAAACATTTCAACGTAAGCCAAGCACCAGTGTGCGAAGGTCACTGGTTGAGCACGCTGCAAGTGAGTATAACCAGGTAATACTGTGGTTTGGTGTTGCTTGGCGACATGAACCATTTGCGATTGCAGACGGTCTAAAGCAATCAATAACTGCTGACCTTGCTGACGACACCAAAGCTTAAGGTCAGTCGCCACTTGGTCGTTACGTGAACGGCCAGTGTGAAGCTTTTTACCTAAATCGCCTACTTTACCAATCAATTGTTGCTCAACCCAAGAGTGGATATCCTCTGCATCAGAGCGCAGGATCTGATGTGGGTCTTCCATCACTTCAAGTTTCAGCTCATTTAAGGCAAGCTCAAGCTTTTGCTGCTCTTCTGATGTTAATACATCCACTGAAAGCAGTGCTTTAGACCACGCAATTGAGCCAACGATATCTTGCTCAGCCAATCGGTAATCGAAACGCAACGAATCGTTGAATTCTTTGAATCTGGTATCTGCCGCTTGGGTAAATCTTCCGCCCCATAATGCCATTGCGTTTCTCCTGGTGACTATTGCTTACTCTAAAGTGCTTCAATTAGTGACAACTAAATTAATAGTAATTTACTTTATAAGCCAACATTACGGTAACTTGAGATAAAAATAAAGTATAAATTCAATTTTTTTACATATTTATTCACGAAAATATCATCTTCAATTCGACTTCATGCCTTAAAAACAAAAAGGCCTGCCACTATGAATGGCAGACCTTGCTTAAATGCGTCGAAATCGATTTATTTCTTTTGGCTATTCAAAGCACGGATGCGGCTTGATAGCGAGTAAAGGCGAATGAAACCACCAGCATGGCTTTGGTCGTAAACTTCATCTTCACCAAAGGTAGCAAACTCTTCAGAGTAAAGGCTGTTATCAGAACGTTTTTGCGTCACTGTTGCTTGACCTTTGTACAGTTTAACCACAACTTCACCATTCACGTCCTGAGCCAGCTCTTCAGAAGCCGCTAAGATAGATTTACATAGTGGTGTGAACCAACGACCGTCGTATACAAGGTGAGAAGCTTTTAGGCCCAACTCTTCACGGAACTCAAATGACGCTTTATCCAGTACCAATTGCTCAACAGCACGCAGGGCTTCCATCATGATAGTGCCTCCCGGAGTTTCATAACAACCACGAGACTTCATACCGACTAAACGGTTCTCAACGATGTCGATACGACCAACGCCGTGTTTAACACCTTTCTCGTTCAGCGTTACCAACGCATCATAAGGAGACAACGCTTCACCATCAACCTCGACAATCGCGCCTTTCTCGACTTTTAACGTCACGTACTCAGCTTCGTTTGGTGCTTGCTCAGGATCGACAGTCCATGCCCAGCAATCTTCGTTTGGAGCATTCCAAGTGTCTTCTAGCACGCCACCCTCTGTAGAGATATGCCATGCGTTTGCATCACGTGAATAAATTTTAGTAAGAGAAGCCGTACAAGGGATATTACGCTCAGCAAGATAATCTAGGCATTGCTCACGGCTCACTAGGTCCCATTCACGCCAAGGTGCAATCACGTGTAGGTCCGGTGCAAGTGCAGCAAACGCACCTTCGAAACGTACTTGGTCATTACCTTTACCCGTACAGCCATGGCAAAGCGCGTCCGCGCCGACTTGACGAGCGACTTCAACCTGCGCTTTCGCAATGATTGGACGCGCCATAGAAGTACCTAGTAAGTATTTACCTTCGTAGTACGCTCCAGTTTTTAACGTTGGGTAAATGTATTCCGCGACCATCTCTTCTTTCAGGTCAGCGATATAACATTCAGATGCACCTGATGCTTTCGCTTTCTCTTCAATCCCTTCTAGCTCTTCAGCGCCCTGACCTACATCGGCGACGAATGCAACAACTTCACAGTCATAGTTTTCTTTTAACCACGGGATAATAACTGAAGTATCTAGACCGCCAGAGTATGCGACTACCACTTTATTTACGTTCACTTTGCTCATTTTCTTTCTCCAAACTTAACTGGCTCTGCTCTTGGCGGTCAGTGCCAACTACTTTAAATATTTAATTCTTAGACGGTTTTTGCGATTCGTTTCGTTTTTCAATTCGGTTTATTTCGGCAAAAACTGTGTTCCAATACTTTGACCAGCAAATAGCTGTACCAGCTTTTCTGGGTAGCGCCAGGTTGCCACCTCGATAGGACGACCAAGATCATTGGCAGCCTCCAACGCAGCTTTAACTTTGACGATCATGCCGTCAGTAATCACGTGCCCTTCGATCAGTGCGTTCGCTTCTTTTTCTGACAAACTTTTGAGCAGATGACCTTTGCCATCTAACACGCCACTCACATCAGACAACAAGACCAGTTCCGCATTCAATGCTCCCGCGACCGCCACAGCGGCTTGGTCCGCATTGACATTCATCATCTGGCCTTCGTTAGTCAAACCGATAGAACTGATGATAGGAAGTGCACCAGTGTTCAATATCGCTTGCAATAGTGTCGCATCACCTGGTGAGGCTTTGCCGACCGCACCCAGTTCAGGGTCCAGCTCCTCAACTTGGCAAAGGCCACCATCAGCCAAGCTCAAGCCGACTGCATTTAACCCGTTAGCAATCGCTTGTCCTTGCAGTAATTTGTTCGCCGTACCCGCTAATGCACCAGCAATAACAGGGATTTGGTCGTACGGTGTAACTCGCAGACCATGTTTCTTTACGGTTTTGAGCTGTAACTTCGTCATCAACTCATCAACCAAATAGCCACCGCCATGCACGATGGCGATTTGTCGCTGCGCAGAGTCTTGATAGGCCACGATGGCACTAAATAACTGGCTCAAGGTTTTTGTGCAAGATAAAGCTGCACCGCCTAGCTTAATGACTAATGGAGCTTGATTGGTTTGCGTCATTGCTTATCCCTCTATCAACGACTACAGCAACGCTGTCAGTTCTGGGTAACCGTAATGAATATTTAAACATTGCATCGCTTGACTCGATGCCCCTTTAAGTAAGTTATCAATGGCTGAAATCACGATGATGTGCTCGCCCTGAACCTTCCAGCCGATATCGCAGAAAGGCGTATTCTCAACATCTTGAATGCGTGGGATACCTGCGCCTTTTAAGCGCACCGCAGGCTTATCTTGGTATGCTTGTTCAAACGCTTGATAGACTTGCTCTTCCGTCGCACCCGGCGCCAACTTCATCGTGATCGTCGCAAGAATGCCACGTTTGAAGTTGCCTAGATGCGGCGTAAAAATCACATCACAACCTAAGTGTTGTGCAATTTCTGGCTGGTGACGGTGAGTAAATACACCATAAGGCTGCAAACTCACTTCACAAAAGCTGTTGGTCATAGACGCTTTTCTGCCCGCGCCCGACACACCGCTGGTGGCGTTAATCACTGGCCACTGATTGTTATCCACTAACCCGGCTTCTAATAAAGGCTTGATTGCCAGTTGGGATGCGGTTGGGTAGCACCCTGCAACAGCAACGAGTGGGGTTGTTTTAATCGCTTCTGCATTCCACTCAGCTAAGCCATATACAGCTTTATCCAGCCATTGACTAAACTGGTGCTTGAAGCCATAAAATGTGTCATAGAATCCTTCACTTTGAACGCGGAATGCACCCGATAGGTCGAATACCTGACAACCAGCCTCTAGAAAAATAGGCGCAAGATCATGGCTAACTTCATGTGCGGTCGCCAAAAATACGACGTCTGATTCCTGAGCTACTTTCTTAGGGTCAGTTAACGGGCTGACTGGCATGTCAATGATGCTAGCGAGCTTACCGTGTAGCTGAGCGATATCTTTTCCAGCATCGACACTGTTGGCGGAAACGTATAAACCTGCTAGCGTAAGGTTTGGGTGTTTGTTAACCATTAACGCTAACTCTGCTCCGGTGTAACCGCTGGCTCCGATAATCGTGGTTTTTAGCATGCTATGACATCCATCTTTTTTAGTGCTCAAAATGACTATTAATATTTAATTTACGCTTTATTTTGATTTTTTATTCATTAAATATGAGTTAATATGTGTTTTACAGTTTTGTGCTCGGTCTGTCAACAGGAGATTTGAAGATTCCATGCAATTACCAACGTTTCTAGAAGTCTATGAAGGGCTCATTAGCACTTCATCCATCAGCTCTACTGATCCAAGCTGGGATCAAGGCAACGCAAAAGTTATCGAGAAATTGGCGTCTTGGTTTAAAGATCTGGGTTTCACTGTTGACGTAATAGAAGTTGAACCCGGAAAGCACAATATGATCGCCCGAATGGGAGAAGGAGAAGGTGGCCTATTATTGTCAGGTCATAGTGATACAGTACCTTTCGACCAAGGGCGATGGAACTTTGATCCGCATAAACTAACCGAGAAGGACAATCGCTTTTACGGTCTGGGTACTGCTGATATGAAAGGGTTCTTTGCCTTTATATATGAAGCCGTAAAAAAAGTGGATTGGAGCAAACAAACCAAGCCGCTTTATGTACTTGCAACCTGCGATGAAGAAACCACAATGTTGGGTGCTAAGCACTTCACCGAAAATACGCCATTCAAACCGGATTACTGCATCATTGGCGAACCCACCAGCTTGGTGCCCATTCGCGGACATAAGGGCCACGTGGCGAATGCCATTCGAGTCACGGGCAAATCCGGGCACTCTTCGGATCCAGCACTTGGCGTCAACGCCATTGAAATCATGTATGAAGTCATGTTCGCGATGATGAAACTGCGCGACAAGTTGGTAAAAGATTATCACCATCCAGGATTTGCTATTCCAAATCCAACGATGAACTTGGGCCATATTCATGGTGGTGACAGTGCTAACCGAATTTGTGGGTGTTGCGAATTGCACTATGACGTACGTCCGTTGCCAGGCATTAGCTTAGATGGATTAGAGAACATGTTGCGCGCTGCGCTAAAAGAAGTAGAAGCCAAATGGCCAGGTCGTATTGAAGTGGTTCCGTTGCATGATTCCGTTCCGGGTTATGAGTGCCAACATGATCATCCATTCATTGGTGACGTAGAAACGATCTGTCAAACCCCTTCAAATACCGTGAACTACTGTACAGAGGCGCCATTTTTACAACAACTGTGTCCAACCTTAGTTCTTGGTCCAGGCTCAATTGACCAAGCCCATCAACCCGACGAATTCCTTGCTTTTGATTTTATTGACCCGACCATAGATATTTTATCGAAAGCAATGGTCAAATACTGTTGTTAGCGGCAAGGTTGCTGTTGTGAGCCTCAGGTGATGACCAGTAACGACAATATTAGTGCAGCTCCGATGAGCTGCACTGGTGTAAATGACAACATCTGTTTACTCATGCTTAACACCACTTTAACTCGCTATTTTGTAATAAATTTTCACTTCTGACACCAATTACGTCGAATTTTTGTTCTAAGTCAGTTGATAGTTGGAATAATGACAAAGTTAGTGTTCTTTATTTGACTATAACTAGTGCTTTTCGCTAGATTGGTATCTTAACAAGGAAAATGGATGTAGTTTTTTTACGAGGCAGGACGACAAATGAACGAGAAATACGCCGCACTGAAAAGCAATGTGCGCATGTTAGGCCACTTACTGGGTAATACCATCCGTGATGCCCACGGCGAAGAAATCTTCGAGAAAGTGGAAACAATTCGTAAACTATCCAAATCAGCCCAGGCAGGGAATCAAGCAGACAAAGACAGCTTGATAGAAGAAATAAAACATTTACCTGATGAGCAATTAACGCCAGTCACCCGCGCGTTTAACCAATTTCTAAACTTGACTAATATCGCAGAGCAATACCATACCATTTCACGCCACTGTGAAGAGCACATCTGTGAACCGGATGCAATCAGCTCGTTGTTCTCTAAATTAGTACAAAACGATGTCAGCAAGTTAGACACCGCACAAGCGGTACGCGATCTCAATATCGAATTGGTACTGACTGCTCATCCAACAGAAATCACTCGACGCACAATGATCAATAAACTGGTCAAAATCAACGAGTGTTTGTCAAAACTTGAACTAAGCGACTTGTCCTCTAAAGAGCGCAAGAAAACAGAACGTCGCTTAGAACAACTTATCGCACAGAGCTGGCATTCCGATGTCATTCGTCAGCAACGACCAACCCCGCTTGATGAAGCAAAATGGGGATTTGCAGTTGTAGAAAACTCGCTATGGGAAGCCGTACCTGAATTTCTGCGTGAAATGAACGATCGCCTGGAATCATACCTCGGTGAAGGTTTACCCATTGACGCTCGCCCAGTCCACTTCTCTTCGTGGATGGGTGGTGACCGCGATGGTAACCCGTTTGTCACTCATTCAATTACACGTGAAGTATTACTACTATCTCGCTGGAAAGCAGCCGACCTATATCTGAATGATATCAACGATCTTATCAGCGAATTGTCGATGACCGTGTGTAACGATGACGTTCGTGCGCTTGCCGGTGAAGACCAACATGAACCATATCGCGCGATTCTAAAACAGCTGCGTACCCTTCTGACCGATACCAAAGATATTCTAGATGCTAAGATCAACGGTCAAAAACTGGCAGTAAAAGCACCTCTGCAAAAAGCAGAACAATTGTGGGATCCACTCTTAGCCTGTTACCAATCGTTGCATGAGTGCGGTATGGGCGTGATTGCTGATGGTTCATTATTAGATACACTGCGCCGAGTAAAAGCATTCGGTGTGCACCTTGTTCGCCTAGACATCCGTCAAGAAAGTACCCGCCATGCCGACGTACTGTCCGAGTTAACTCGATACCTTGGCATTGGTGACTACGAGCAATGGAGTGAACAAGACAAAATTGCATTTTTAACTAACGAATTGGCCTCAAAGCGCCCGTTATTACCACGAGACTGGGAGCCTTCAGAACCCGTTCAAGAAGTACTCGATACCTGTAAGATCATTGCCGCGCAATCTCGTGATGCATTTGGCGCTTACGTTATTTCGATGGCACGTACGGCATCCGATGTCCTTGCGGTACACTTGCTACTGCAAGAAGCCGGGTGTCCATATCGCATGGATGTATGTCCACTGTTTGAAACCCTAGAAGATTTAAATAACGCTGAATCCGTCATCAAGCAGTTGATGGATATCGACTTGTATCGTGGTTTCATCCAAAACCATCAAATGGTCATGATTGGCTACTCTGATTCAGCCAAAGATGCTGGCGTTATGTCTGCAGGCTGGGCTCAATACCATGCAATGGAATCGTTAGTTAAGGTTGCGGAAGCAGAAGGCGTCGAATTAACGCTATTCCACGGCCGTGGGGGAACGGTAGGCCGCGGGGGAGCACCGGCACATGCTGCGCTACTGTCTCAGCCACCGCAAAGCCTAAAAGGTGGATTACGCGTAACTGAGCAAGGCGAAATGATTCGCTTTAAACTCGGGCTGCCAGAGGTTGCCGTAAACAGCTTTAACTTGTACGCCAGTGCAATCCTTGAAGCAAACCTCCTACCGCCACCGGAACCTAAGCAAGAATGGCGCGATCTAATGGAAGTGCTTTCTGAAGTAAGCTGTGAAGCATACCGCAATGTAGTACGCGGTGAGCCGGATTTTGTCCCTTACTTCCGCCAAGCGACACCAGAACTCGAGCTAGGCAAACTGCCACTAGGCTCTCGTCCTGCGAAACGTAACCCTAAAGGTGGGGTAGAAAGCTTACGAGCGATTCCTTGGATTTTCTCATGGAGCCAAAACCGATTGGTATTACCCGCTTGGTTAGGTGCCGGTGAAGCAATCCAGTTTTCTATCGACAAAGGTCACCAAGCGCTACTCGAAGAGATGTGTCGTGAATGGCCATTCTTCTCTACTCGCCTTGGCATGTTAGAGATGGTTTACTCGAAATGTAATATAGATATCGCTCGTTACTACGACTTGCGTCTTGTGGACGAATCCCTTCGTCCGCTTGGTGAAAGACTGCGTGCTCAACTACAGCAAGATATCAAAGCCGTTCTAAACGTAGAAAACAATGAGAACCTTATGCAGCACGACCCGTGGGGCATGGAGTCGATTCGCCTACGTAATATCTACGTAGAGCCATTGAATATGCTGCAAGCGGAGTTATTGTACCGTACTCGTCAAACGGAAGAGGCTTCAGCAACACTAGAAGAAGCACTGATGGTAACCATTGCTGGTATCGCGGCAGGTATGCGTAATACAGGTTAATACGTATTACCGAAGTGATACTTTGAACACAAGGCCGAGCAACTGCTCGGCTTTTTTATCCATCACAAAAAGACAAACCAACTAGAATAAAACAAAAAGCAACAAAAAATCAGCATAAACCACTACAACCAAACACTAATGAGTATTATGTTAGTTTTTTAGCGGAATTTGTTCCCACTATTCCACTTCATGCTTATTATTTATATACTACTCGCTTGTTGAGAGCGCATTAAACCAATCATATTTGCTCCAACATTGATGGGACTCTCCCATCTCTAGGTGATAAACGGCTTTAAGGTGACAGGACCAACATTGTTGGTGCTACTTGTACAACTAAAAAACGCAAGTGCCAGCAAGAGCACAGCTGAAAGTATAAGTAGCTTGTTTACAAGTTTATTGACCATTGGATTAAAGACATGTCATTACCACACGTAATCTTAACTGTTCTTAGCACTCGCGACGCAACTGGTTACGATATCACTAAAGAATTCTCAGCCAGCATCGGTTACTTCTGGAAAGCTAGCCACCAGCAAGTTTATCGTGAACTCAATAAAATGGCTGAGAAGGAACTGGTTACTTGCGTATTAGAACCGCAAGAAGGCAAACCAGATCGTAAGGTGTACTCCATCACTGACGCTGGCCGTAGCGCGCTAGGAGAATGGTTTGACCAACCAACTGCACACCCAACCGTTCGTGATGAATTCTCGGCGAAGTTGATGGCCTGCTCTGTTCAGCCTGCAGCACCGTTCCGTGAGCAACTGGCTGAGCTTGTAGAAGAGTCTCGCAAATTGGTTTCTCACTACAAAGAAATTGAAGCAGCCTACTACGCTACGCCTTCAACACTGGATAAACAAGCACGTCTGGAACGCCTAACACTGCGCCGTAACCTACTGTTGCGTGAAACGTGGATTACCTGGGCAGAAGAAGTGCTGACTGAACTTGAAGTCATCGGTTAATTATTGACGACTTTCAATATAACGAAAAAAGCTTGCCGAATGGCAAGCTTTTTTATTCGCTCTTATTAGGATTACACAGCAGATTGAGGACGCACACCCAGTGTGTGACATAACGCATAGGTCATTTCAGCACGGTTCAATGTGTAAAAATGGAAGTCTTTTACCCCTTCGCGACTTAACACTCGTACCATATCAATCGCTTGACTTGCACCGACAAGCTGACGCGTAACCGGATCATCATCTAAGCCTTCAAACTGACGACTCATCCAGCCAGGAACTTTGACATGGTTTTGCGCAGCAAATCGAGACGCTTGTTTAAAGTTCGACACTGGGAGTATTCCCGGAACAATTTCGACATCAATGCCCGCTGCAACACAACGGTCACGAAAACGCAGGTAAGACTCTACATCAAAGAAAAACTGGGTAATCGCACGGTTTGCACCAGCATCAACTTTACGTTTCAGGTTGAGCAAATCAGCTTGTGCACTTTTCGCTTCTGGGTGAACTTCAGGAAATGCGGCAACAGAGATATCGAAATCATGGCGGGACTTCAGCAACTCAACCAGATCTGAGGCATACATCTCAGGCGCACCGCCACCTGGTGGAATGTCACCACGAAGTGCAACGATGTTTTCGATGCCATTGTTCCAGTAATCATCAGCAATATTAATCAACTCTTCACGCGAAGCGTCAATGCACGTTAAATGTGGCGCGGCGACCAAACCTGTTTTAGTTTTGATCTCTTTAATAATGGAGTGAGTTCTGTCTCGCTCACCAGAGTTTGCACCATAAGTGACGGAAACAAACTTAGGCTGTAGGGTTTTAAGACGCTGTACTGAGTTCCACAGAGTTTCTTCCATCTTTTCACTGCTAGGCGGAAAAAACTCGAATGAAACATTAATGTTATCTGACAACTCAGCAATATTCTGGTTTAGAGCGTCAATATGACCTGCGTGCGTGTAACCCATCTTACTCTCCATGTGGCACTGCGCCACCAAATCAAATTTCAAAATCGACGTTTAGACGTCTATATGTCCACAGAATGTATTGAATACGATTTAATGTCAACCTTGTAAATATGAATATTTTTCATACTGACGATGAGGATAACTCAAGTTCAAACTTAAACCATCATCGGTATTAACAATGACACAACCACATAAAAAAACCTCAGAACATGTCCGAGGTTTTAGCTAGTACAAAAAAGTTATAACAACCCTGCAAGTCGATTTAAATCCGATTGAATCGCCCCTGCTGTCACTTCCCGCCCTGCACCAGGACCACGAATAACCAGCGGGTTATCTTTATACCATTTACTCTCAATGGCGAAGATATTGTCACACGGCAACAAGTTAGCAAGCGCATGCTCACGTGGTAATGCTTCTATCCCGACGGTCGCTTTGCCACCTTTTTGCAGACGAGCTACATAGCGGAGTACCTGATCGTTCTTTTGTGCTTTGGTTAAACGCTCTTGCAGCGTTTCACTCAATAACACACCATTGTCGAAGAACTCATCCACCCCCAGTGTTCGCAGCTCCTCTGGCACAAGCGACTCGACCTTGACACTCTCAGGTTCAATGGACAGTCCTGACTCTCGAGCCAAGATCACCAATTTACGCATCACATCAGAACCATCTAGATCAGAGCGAGGATCTGGCTCCGTTAAGCCTTGTTGCCATGCTAAATCGACCAATTCGTTAAATGGTACTGAACCATCAAATTGTTGGAACAACCAAGAAAGCGTGCCAGAGAAAATACCTGACAACGCCACAATTTCATCACCACTTTCACGCAGATCACGTACTGTATGGTTAATAGGTAACCCTGCGCCGACGGTTGCGTTGTATAACCAATGACGGCCGATTTTAGCAAACGCATCCTGTACCTGATGGTAGTAATGACTGTCGGCAGACCCCGCGACTTTATTTGCAGAAATCAAATGGATGCCCTGCTGAGCAATCTCGACGTAGCTATTCGCCAGTTCTTTACTCGCAGTGACATCAAGAACTACCGCTTCATCGTAATTCTGTAAACCACCCAGACGAGTCAGCCAAGCACCATCATTGGTAATCCCCTCTTCGTCGAATCGTTCCGAGACAGTCGCAGCATCGATGCCTTGGTCATCAAACCAATAAGTCTGACTATCAATCACAGCGACCAACTCAAAGCTCAATCCATAACGTCTTTCAAGCTCGCCCTTTTGTGTCGCAAACAAACTTAACCAGCTCGAACCAATATTGCCCTTACCACACAGTGCGACGGCAACTCGCTTTTGGGCTTGGAATAACTGACTATGGATAGAGTGAACTAACGGTTCGGTATCTGCACGGCGCAATACCGCAACCAGACTAAGACCCGATTCGGTCTCAGATATAAACTCTATCGGTGCATGCTTCAATTTCTGATAAAAACCAAAACAGTGATTAGCATTCTTCGTCACACCAGCGCCAACCGCAGCGACTAAGGAGTAACCTTCCTTCAACTTAATTTCAGCTTCAATGGCCAATTCTTGTAGGTACTTTAACGCACCACCGGCGATTTCTGCGGTGTACGCTAGGCGTAATGTGTGTTGATCTGATTGCGCTTCAAAAGCCAAAGGTTCTAATTGAGCACGCTGCAAAGCACTAAGCACATGACTTTGCGTCTTTTCAAAATCGTGGCCTTGAACAAACGACAGCTGCACCAACAGCACTTCATCCAAAGAGGTAATGATCTTGGCCCCGCGTCCAGAGGCTAACACTCGCTCAATACGTGTCGAGCCAGATTCTGGTTGATAACTACACTTCAGGTTCAGATCCATGGTGCTCTGAGCCACGGGTTGAAGGGTTCGACTGTGCAAAACAGGAGCGGCCAAGCGAGCAAGCTCACTTGCTTCATCTAATCGTAGCAATGGTAACAAGCACGCATCTGCGACCAATCGAGGATCAGCACTATATACCCCTGCCACGTCACTCCATATAGTGACGGTCGTCACTTCCGCTAAAGCACCAATGACGGTCGCCGAGTAATCGGACCCATTACGACCAAGCAGAACCGTTTCGCCTGCATCATTTTGCGCCATAAAGCCGGTGATAATAACTCGTTTTTGACTATGCTGAGCCAAGGCCTCTTTGAGCAATGGGTAAGAGCTGGCACGATCCACTTCAGGTTGCGTACCCGTTTCGGCACGTAAGAATGCGCGCGCATCTTGCGCGACTGCTGGCAATTGATGCTGAGACAATAACGCGGCCAATAAGCGAGAAGACCACACCTCTCCGTGCCCCAACACCGCAGCTTGCTCTGCAGCAGTCAATGGCGCAGTTAACTCTGCCAAAGTACTGAATTCATCTTGAAGTAATGCCAATAACTGAGTTTGGACCTCACCCTCAAGTAGTGACTCAATTAATCCGGTTTGGAACTGTCTGAGGGCTTGAAGCGCTTCATGCGCTATACGACCATCTTTGTTTAAACCGTCTAAGAACTCGATCAATCGATTGGTGGTTTTTCCTGCTGCTGAGACCACAACCAGATCGTTTTCTGCTGAATATTCTCTAAGAATCCCGACTACACGCAGATAGCATTCCGGATCGGCAAGGCTGCTACCGCCAAACTTGTGTAGCTGACGTTGTACGGTCATGAATGTCGTCTCCTAAGGTTGTAACGCTTTATTGAAGGCTTGTTCTAAATCGTTAATCAGATCTTGCGCGTCTTCAAGTCCGACAGAGAGTCGCAGTAGTTGCTGAGATACACCGGCTTCTTCCAGAGCGGCTTCACCCATTGCACGGTGTGTCATTGACGCAGGATGACAAATTAAACTCTCAACACCACCAAGTGACTCAGCAAGAGAGAATAATTGTAGCTCTTTAACAAAAACTTTGAGTTGCTCAAACGAACCGCCAAACTCAAAGCTCAACATAGAGCCGAAACCTGATTGCTGCTTCTTGGCAATTTCATGGCCCGGGTGATCCGGCAAGCTTGGGTGATAAATTTTTGCCACTAATGCCTGTTTTTGCAAGTAATCAAGGATTTGCTGAGAGCTCTCTTCGTGCACTCGCATACGAGCGCCCAGTGTACGTAATCCTCTAAGGGTCATATAACTATCGAATGGTGTCCCCGTAGCACCAATACAGTTCCCCCACCACGCTAATTCCTCTGCATGCTCTTGCGTTTTAGTAATGATCACCCCACCAATCACATCCGAGTGGCCGTTGATGTATTTTGTTGTAGAGTGGATGACAAAGTCGGCGCCGAGCTCTAACGGCTTCTGGTACACAGGAGTCAAAAACGTATTATCAACCGCGACTAAGGCTCCAACTTGTTTGGCTTTTTCGCAGACTAAAGCAATATCAACCACGCGAACCAATGGGTTCGATGGTGTTTCTAACAAAATAAGCTTAGGTTTTTGCTGCAGTGCAGCATCAAGTGCTTGTTCGTCCGTTTGATCGACAAACAACACGTTGAAATCGCCTTTGTTAGCACGAGTATTAAACAACCGGTAAGTGCCGCCATAGCAATCATTCGGCGCAACAATAAGATCATCAGGGCCAACAAAGGCTGAAACCCATAAATTCAAAGCAGATGTACCACAATTGGTGATCACTGCTCCTTTACCCGACTCTAATTCAGACAGAGCCGTTTCCAGCAAACCACGGTTCGGGTTCCCAGAGCGGGTGTAATCATACTTTGGTACTTCACCAAATGCGGGGAAGCCGTAATTCGTCGAGAGGTAGATTGGTGGAACAACAGCACGATATTGGCTGTCAGATTCGATACCAGTGCGTACAGCAATGGTCGACGGCTTTCGGGTGCTCATGGAGATATCCTTTCACAGGTGATGACTTATGCATAGGAATGCGCTATATCTAACTAATCGAATATAACCAAATGATACGCTTTCCTTACTATCCTCTCACTTTACTCGTCAAAAAATAGGACGTCAACACTTCTAGACGTCTATATGTCTTTGCTTATGGCAGTAAATGCAGCTAAAATCAGCTCCTCTATTATTTTTAATCGATTATTAAAACGAAGGTACGCAATGGCTGACTGGAATGGCGAATACATTAGCCCTTATGCTGAGCATGGAAAGAAAAGCGAGCAAGTAAAAAAAATTACTGTGTCTATCCCGCTAAAAGTGTTAAAAGTGCTAACTGATGAGCGCACCCGCCGTCAGATCAATAACTTACGCCATGCGACGAATAGCGAATTGCTCTGCGAAGCATTCCTCCATGCGTATACAGGTCAGCCACTTCCAACCGATGAAGACCTTCGTAAAGATCGCCCAGACGATATCCCAGCAGAAGTAAAAGCGCTAATGACAGAAATGGGGATAGAATTTGAGTCATTTGACGACTGAGTAATTTGAGAGCCAACTGAATCCAAACATGATGATTTCGTTGATAGTGCTGAAAGAATGACATAAAAAATGGGACACCGCGGTGTCCCATTTTTTGTACATCAATTTATCAAGGATAGTTACTCTGCCATGTAATTTTCTGGCATTTCAATACGAGCTACCCCAGAATCCACCGCGGCTTGAGCAACAGCTTTAGCCACACGCGGCAACAGTCGAGCATCCATTGGTTTAGGAATGATGTAATCTGAGCCAAATACCAGTTTGTCGACCCCCGCGGCTTTGAGCACTGAGTCTGGTACTGGCTCTTTGGCTAATTGACGAATCGCTTCGACCGCCGCTAACTTCATTTCATCATTGATTTCACTTGCACGGACGTCCAAAGCACCACGGAAAATAAACGGGAAGCACAGTACATTGTTGACTTGGTTAGGGTAATCACTACGTCCAGTACCCATAATCAAGTCACCACGCACTTCATGAGCAAGCTCCGGCTTAATTTCAGGATCTGGGTTTGAACAAGCAAAGACAATCGGCTTATCCGCCATCAACTTAAGGGCATCCGCTGGTAACAAGTTAGGTCCAGATACGCCTAAGAACAAATCTGCACCTTCGATAACATCTTCTAACGTACGCTTATCCGTGTTGTTGGCAAATAGCTGTTTATATTCATTTAAGTCATCACGTCGCGTGTGAATGACGCCTTTACGGTCGAGCATGTAGATTTTTTCACGCATCGCGCCACATTTAATCAACAGCTCCATACAAGCGACTGCCGCTGCCCCAGCTCCCAAGCAAACGATCACGGAATCTTCTAATTTCTTTCCTTGTAACTCGATCGCATTCAGCATACCTGCTGCAGTAACAATGGCCGTGCCATGTTGATCATCATGAAATACAGGCACGTCACAACGCTCTATAAGGCGCTTTTCAATCTCAAAACAGTCCGGTGCTTTAATGTCTTCTAGATTGATACCACCAAAAGTATCCGCGATACTCGCAACGGTATTCACAAATTCGTCCGTCGTACGGTGTTTCACTTCGATATCAATCGAATCTAAACCCGCAAAACGTTTAAACAATAAAGCTTTACCTTCCATCACTGGCTTGGAAGCCAGTGGGCCAAGATTGCCCAGTCCAAGAATTGCTGTACCATTAGAAATCACGGCAACCATATTACCTTTCGCAGTGTACTTATAGACATTCTCAGGGTTTTGTGCGATTTCTCGTACTGGCTCTGCGACTCCAGGACTATAAGCCAACGCAAGATCACCGGCTGTCTCGGCGGGTTTAGTCAGCTCGACAGCAATTTTCCCTGGGGTCGGGTATGCATGGTAATCCAGCGCGTCTTGGCGTTGTTGTTCTTCTGATGTTAATGCGGGGCTATTGTCTTCGGACATGGAGGGTTCTCTTTTTTCTTTTTAGGGTAAGGGGGAAATGAATTCTATAAGATAGCGATAAATCTTCAAAGATAAGATTGTAGGTAAAATTAATAAACTTTTGACACTCAAATCAGAAACACCCAACGAGTTACGTCAAGTATTTCTGAAACCTTTCGTATGTATTTCAATCTAGCCCAAAGACTCGAGGTTATTCTTCGTCAACGTATTGTGCTTGTAGATAGTTTTCGATCCCCGTCATTTGAATTAAGCCCAATTGAGTTTCAAGCCAATCGACATGTTCTTCTTCGTCTGCAAGAATCGTTTGAAATAAATCACGTGATACATAATCCCGAATATCTTCAGAGTAAGCGATGGCATCTTTGAGATCCGGAATCGCCGCCATCTCTAACTTCAAATCACACTCCAACATCTCTTTGGTGTCTTCTCCAATCATCAGCTTGCCGAGATCTTGCAGGTTAGGTAACCCCTCTAAAAAAAGAATGCGTTCGATGAGGTGATCAGCGTGTTTCATTTCATCTATCGACTCATGATACTCCTTGTCCGCAAGGTGCTTTAAACCCCAATCTTTATACATACGGGCATGAAGAAAATACTGGTTTATCGCGACGAGCTCGTTACCGAGCACTTTGTTAAGATGTTGAATAATGATTGGATCGCCTTTCATGGGCAACTGCCTCCTCTTTTGGACTTCATATAAATGTAGAAGCAAATGAGAAGGTGTCAAAAGGCGCAGCCGTGATAGTACCTTATTGTTACGTTACTCAGCTGGCTTGTTTTAGTTCGATGCTGTGTTCAGCTAAAATTTCTTTGGCTTGTTTAATGCACTTACCACACTGACTACCCAGCGCAGTACATCGCTTTATTCCTCGAATATCCGTGATGCCTTCATCTATCGCTAGCTTCTTAATCTTCTTGTCAGAAACACCATGACAAAGACATACAAACATAACCCAAACCCCATAAGATTGAACGTTGACACACAATATAAACAGGAATAGTTCTCGTTACCAGTCGTATTGCAAGATCAAGTAAGAACATTTAGTTATATTAATTTTTAATCGACAGAGAATGATCAATCACTTAGAAATAAGAGAGTCAATGAGGTGAGGAAAAGGCTATTAATAGATTGTTTTATAAAACAAACATTTCACGCTCTTTATTTTTGCTTATAACAAAATAAAACCGTTAAACAGAAGATACAAAAAAGGGAAGCCTAAGCTTCCCTTTCTAATGTGTGCTTTCTTCATAAAGAAGAGTGCAGACTTCGTTTAATTCGCTATGAATTAGTCGAAGATCTTAGCAACAACACCAGCACCTACTGTACGGCCACCTTCACGGATCGCGAAACGTAGACCTTCGTCCATTGCGATTGGTGCGATTAGCTCAACAGTCATCTGTACGTTGTCACCAGGCATTACCATTTCTACACCGTCTGGTAGCTGGATGTCACCAGTTACGTCAGTTGTACGGAAGTAGAATTGTGGACGGTAGCCTTTGAAGAATGGAGTGTGACGACCACCTTCATCTTTAGACAGTACGTATACTTCTGATTCGAACTTAGTGTGTGGAGTGATTGAACCAGGCTTCGCTAGTACTTGACCACGTTCAACTTCATCACGCTTAGTACCACGTAGAAGTGCACCAACGTTCTCACCCGCACGACCTTCGTCTAGAAGCTTACGGAACATCTCAACACCAGTACATGTAGTCGTTGTAGTATCTTTGATACCTACGATTGCTACTTCATCACCTACTGATAGGATACCACGCTCGATACGGCCAGTTACTACTGTACCACGACCTTGGATTGAGAATACGTCTTCGATTGGCATCAGGAATGGTTGATCAACTGCACGCTCTGGCTCTGGGATGTAAGTATCTAGAGCTTCAGCTAGTTCAACAATTTTCGCTTCCCACTGCTCTTCGCCGTTTAGTGCGCCTAGTGCAGAACCTTGGATAACTGGTAGGTCATCACCTGGGAAGTCGTATTCAGAAAGAAGTTCACGAACTTCCATTTCTACTAGTTCTAGTAGTTCTTCATCATCAACCATGTCACATTTGTTCATGAATACGATGATGTATGGGATACCAACCTGACGGCCTAGTAGGATGTGCTCACGAGTTTGTGGCATTGGGCCATCTGTCGCAGCAACAACTAGGATACCACCGTCCATCTGTGCAGCACCAGTGATCATGTTCTTAACGTAGTCCGCGTGTCCTGGACAGTCAACGTGTGCGTAGTGACGAGATGGAGTATCGTACTCAACGTGAGAAGTTGCGATTGTGATACCGCGCTCACGCTCTTCTGGAGCGTTATCGATAGAAGCAAAGTCTTTTGCAACACCGCCGTACACTTTAGCTAGAGTAGTACAGATTGCAGCAGTTAGAGTTGTTTTACCGTGGTCAACGTGGCCGATAGTACCAACGTTAACGTGCGGTTTCGTACGTTCAAATTTTTCTTTAGACACGATCGTGTTCCTTCCTAGTTATGATTCGCCGTGATCATTATTGATCGACGACGCGCCAGAAATTGTTATTTTATGCGCCAACGCCCGTTAGCGCAATATTTGGACGGTATGATCTCGCAAAAAGTCGTAAACTTTTTGCAATTCAATCGTCAATTAGTAACCACGCTCTGCAATAATTTTATCTGCGAAGTTTTTCGGCACTTCAGCGTACTCGTGAAACTCCATAGAGTAAGACGCACGGCCTTGAGTTGCAGAACGTAAGTCAGTTGCGTAACCAAACATCTCAGATAGTGGCACTTGAGCACGGATGATCTTCAGACCAGCCACACCTTCGTCCATACCTTCAATGATACCGCGACGACGGTTTAGGTCACCAACAACGTCACCCATCCAATCTTCCGGAGTGGTTACTTCGACATTCATCATTGGCTCTAGAATCACAGGTTGAGCTTCTAGTGCACCTTTCTTGAACGCCATTGAGCCAGCGATCTTAAACGCCATCTCACTTGAGTCTACATCGTGGTAAGAACCATCAAACAATGTTGCTTTGATATCCAATACAGGATAACCCGCTAGAACACCACTATTCATTTGTTCTTCGATACCTTTCGATACCGAGTTGATGTATTCCTTAGGAACAACACCACCCACGATTTCGTCGACGAATACGAAACCTTCACCAGGCTCTGAAGGCTCAAGCTTGATCCACACATGACCGTATTGACCACGACCACCTGATTGACGAACAAACTTACCTTCTACTTCCGCTTTGCCACGAATGGTTTCACGGTAAGCAACCTGAGGTTTACCAACGTTACAATCAACGCTGAATTCACGCTTCATACGATCGACGATGATATCTAGATGAAGTTCACCCATACCAGAGATCAGAGTTTGACCCGTTTCGTCGTCGGTTTCCACGCGGAAAGATGGATCTTCCGCTGCCAGTTTACCTAGCGCGATACCCATTTTTTCTTGGTCTGCCTTAGAACGAGGCTCTACAGCAATCTGAATAACCGGTTGTGGGAACTCCATGCGTTCCAGAATCACTTTGTGGTTCTGGTCACACAAGGTATCACCTGTGGTTACGTCTTTCAGACCGATGGCTGCAGCGATATCACCAGCACGAACTTCTTTAACTTCTTCACGCTTATTCGCATGCATCTGCACGATACGACCAAAACGCTCTTTCTTCTCTTTGACAGAGTTGTAAACCCCATCACCTGAGTTTACTACACCAGAGTAAACTCGCATGAAAGTTAGCGTGCCCACGAATGGGTCAGTCGCGATCTTAAACGCTAGCGCTGAGAAAGGTTCATTGTCGTCGGCATGACGTTCAACTTGATTGTCTCTTTCATCGACACCTTTAATAGCAGGAACGTCGATAGGCGATGGCAAGAATTCGATCACAGCATCGAGTACCGCTTGAACACCTTTATTCTTAAACGCACTACCACAAGTGGCTAGAACGATTTCGTTGTTTAGTGTGCGAGTACGAAGTGCTTGCTTGATCTCAGCTTCAGTCAGCTCACCTTCTTCAAGGTATTTGTCCATCAGCTCTTCGCTAGCTTCTGCGGCAGACTCAACCATATGGTTGCGCCACTCTTCAGCAAGCTCGATCATGTCAGCTGGAATGTCTTCGTAAGTAAACGAAGTACCTTGATCGGCTTCATTCCAGTTGATCATTTTCATCTTGATAAGGTCGATGACACCTTTGAAGTCCTCTTCGGCACCAACGTTAAGCTGGATTGGAACAGGGTTCGCACCAAGACGATTTTTAATTTGGTCCACAACGCGTAGGAAGTCTGCACCCGCACGGTCCATCTTGTTCACGAATACCATACGTGGAACGTGGTATTTGTCAGCTTGACGCCATACTGTTTCAGACTGAGGTTCAACACCAGATGAGCCACAGAACACAACCACAGCACCATCAAGTACACGAAGAGAACGCTCTACTTCGATAGTAAAGTCAACGTGTCCAGGGGTATCAATGATGTTTACGCGATGCTCTGGGAATTGTGCTTCCATACCACGCCAGAAAGTAGTAGTCGCAGCGGATGTGATAGTGATACCACGTTCCTGCTCCTGCTCCATCCAGTCCATGGTTGCAGCACCATCGTGAACTTCGCCGATTTTGTGAGAAAGGCCAGTGTAGAACAGAATACGCTCAGTTGTGGTTGTTTTTCCTGCATCTACGTGAGCACAGATACCGATATTGCGGTAGCGCTCAATAGGAGTTTTACGAGCCACGATTGTATCCTCTTACTAAGGTGTACCTTAGAGTATAGAAAAGTGCTGCGAGAGGACCTCGCAGCACAGAAGGTATTACCAGCGGTAATGTGCGAACGCTTTGTTCGCGTCTGCCATACGGTGAACGTCTTCACGTTTCTTAACAGCAGTACCTTTGTTCTCAGACGCGTCTAGCATTTCAGCAGCTAGGCGTTGAGCCATAGATTTTTCACCACGCTTGCGCGCAGCTTCAACCAACCAACGCATAGCAAGTGCGTTACGGCGAACCGGACGTACTTCTACAGGTACTTGGTAAGTTGAACCACCAACACGGCGAGATTTAACCTCTACCGCAGGGCGTACGTTTTCAAGAGCTTCTTCAAAAATAGCTAAGTGGTCTTTACCAGACTTTTCAGCCATAGCATCTAGTGCAGTGTAAACAATTTTCTCTGCAGTAGATTTTTTACCGTCAACCATTAGGATGTTAACGAATTTTGCCAGCAATTCAGATTTGAATTTCGGATCTGGAAGGATCTTACGCTGACCAATGACGCGACGACGTGGCATGGATTTTCTCCGTTGTCTTCTTCAGGTTTTATCCAAAACTTTTCAGTTTTTTCAAAAAAATAAAATTGAAAATAAGTGTTTGGCCTTACTTAACGCTTTCTTTTTAAAAGAGAGCAATTAAGACTTAGGACGCTTCACACCGTACTTAGAACGACCTTGTTTACGGTCGTTTACGCCAGCACAGTCAAGTGCGCCGCGAACTGTGTGGTAACGCACACCTGGAAGGTCTTTAACACGACCGCCACGGATTAGAACAACTGAGTGCTCTTGAAGGTTGTGGCCTTCACCGCCGATGTACGAAGTCACTTCGAAACCGTTTGTCAGACGTACACGACAAACTTTACGAAGTGCTGAGTTAGGTTTTTTAGGTGTTGTAGTGTAAACACGAGTACATACACCACGTTTTTGTGGGCACGCTTCTAGTGCAGGCACGTTGCTTTTAACAACTTGCTTTGCACGTGGCTTACGTACCAACTGGTTAATAGTTGCCATTAACTAGCTCCTGAATTTACTTGAAAGTAAGCTTTGTGAAAAATCTAGCCCTAACTGCCATTGGCAATTAGGGACGCAAAATTCTATGCAGCAGTGGGAGGTGTGTCAAGAAATATACGAATCTTTTTTGTTCAATGCTATGAACCCAGCTGTAAAGTATGCTCGACAAGAAAGACGATTCAGTCCCAAGTTAGCGATTTGTCTTGATTTGCGGTTAGCTCAACAAAGCCAGAATAGTTTACGATTTGGATTGAGGGGCTGATACGATTGACCATGCCACGCGCCTGAATGTCACTCTCCAACACAAAGGTTGAGGCTTTTTTTAGGTAATGAAATGCTGGGTGCTGAGGGTTTGCACTGTATATCGCATCTTCGATCAGGAGAATATCATCCTGTTCGCTGTACATCGCCATCGCATCCTGTATGGCTGGCACGGATTTTATGATATGTAACATGACTTCCTCAGAATGACAGTAATTTGCCAGCTTGCTGCAGCTTGTCTTTGACTTGCTCGGTATTTAGTGTCTGAGCATCAATCACGAGGTCCGCTTGAGCTAACCCTCGCTGTGCAAGTGACTCGGCACAGACAAACACCTGCTCGATATCATAGAGATCGAACAACTTCAGCATAGGTGCGTAATCCTTACTTAAAATACCACTCGGGTCTTGTCCCAGTAAAAGCTGATACACACCATCACCCGCGAAGATCACACTGATGTTTTCACAGTATGCAGAAGCCGCCAATAGAGCGTCTACGCCTTCACGCCCAGCGGTACGACCATGAGGTGCACTACGAAATAGATACGTTAACTGACTCAAAATTGGACCACTCTATCTTGGGTGAGCATCGCTTCTGCTAAGCTGCCTAATCCCGCTTGCTCAAAACCCACCGCTAAGTTGTTTTGCGTTAAGCCGTGTTGGGTTGCCTCGCCTTCACTGATGATACCACGACGCAAAGCGGCAGCCACACAGGTTTCAAGCCGTACATGATGCTCTTTAGCTAACGCTTGCCACGCGCTACTTAGATCAAATTCATCATTAGCAGGTACGCTCAGTGCCGTGCCGTTAGTGACCCCGTCTTGATAGAAAAAGACACTGACCAGTGTGTGGCCCTTCTCAATCACCGCTTGGGCAAATTGATAGGCACTGCGAGCCGATTGGCTACCGTAAACCGGACCATTGACGACCAGAGTGTAGGTTAATCCACTCACGCCTATTCATCCTCAGTTTTGCGCTGACGAATATACAAATACACCGTATGCTTGGAAATGTTCAGGCGGTCAGCAACACGGTTAATCGCGTCTTTGATGTCGAAGATACCTTTATCGTACAGTTCCATCACGATTTGACGGTTCTTGGTATTGTTGGATACCGATTTATCTGCGTTAATCTCTTCAATAGTACGCTCAACGGTTTGGTCGACGAGCTCTTCAACATCACTGGCAAAGTTCACTGATGAAGCTGCTTCCTCCGCTTCCTGTGTTGGCATGAACGAATGCAAAACTTGAGAAAATGGCGCGTCGAGATTGACGTTAATACACAGCAAACCAATCACACGGTTTTCACCGTTACGGATCGCGACTGTAATCGACTTCATCAATACGCCGCCTTTAGCGCGGGTAAAGTAAGAGCGTGAGAAGTTACGCTCTGAGCCTTCAATGTCTTTCAACATCTTAAGTGCCAAATCCGTAATAGGAGAACCGACTTGACGCCCGGTATTTTCGCCGTTGGCGATTTTAATTGCAGACGTATTTAAGTCTTCTAGAGAATGAAGAACAATCTCGCAGAATGGGCCAATTAAGCTGGCAATACCGTCGACGACCGCTTCATAAGATCTCAAGATGATTTTATCGTGCTCAGTAAACGGCATCACGTTAACGGATTCCATTTCGAGCAACATCTCTGCGTTTATTGTTTCTGTAGTTGTCATAAGCCTTCGAGCGAAAAATCAACAAATTGATGTAAGTTTATCAGAAAATTTGAAAAGCAGCCTAGCAAACTCACCAACTAGTGACCTAGAACAAAAAAGGCCCGCTAAGCGGACCTTTTTCAATAGCTTAGCTCGAAAAGTTCGAATTACTCAGCCTTGTCACCGTCATTCTCAATTTTTAGCAACTCAACCTCAAAAACAAGCGTTGAGTTTGCTGGAATGCTTGGTGTATCTTGCTCACCGTAAGCGAGCTCTGGCGGGATAACAAATTTGAATTTAGAGCCCACAGGCATGAGCTGAACGCCTTCTGTCCAACCTGGGATAACACGGTTTAATGGGAAGGTAGCTGGCTCACCACGATCGTATGAACTGTCAAATTGAGTGCCATCGATCAATGTACCTTTGTAGTGTACTTGTACCGTATCGGTATCTTTCGGCATCTCACCTTCAGCAGGTGTTAGCACTTGGTATAGTAGACCAGACTCAGTCTTCTTCACACCATCTTGCTTTTCAAACTCTGCACGGAATTCATCACCTGCTTTCTTAGAAGCGGCTGCTTTCTCTGCGGCTTGCTTTTCCATCTTCTCTGCGACACGCTTGTCTAAAGATTCTAGTGCAGCACGAGTATCTTCTTCGTTAAGCTCGGCACTGCCGTTAAAGACATCTTCGATTCCTTTAAGAACTAGGTCTTTGTTTAGGTCGATACCAATCTCACTTGGCTTTTCGATGCTAGTGCTTAGGTAGTTAGCAAACGAAACACCGATTGCGTAAGCCGCCTTATCATCGTCGGTTTTAAAGTGAACGGCTTTGCCGGTTTCAGCCTGAACTTGCTCCGCTTGAGGTGCTGCTGTTTCTTCTTTTGTTTCTTCTTTCTGACAACCTACCGCTAGCATAACTGTGGCAGCAAGTAGCGACACTTTTAAAACTGATTTCATTCATTTCTCCCAATAATGGCTTTGCCATTGTTTTTTACACAAATCTTCTTAAGACTAGTGAAGATAATCGTTCTACCAATATACTAGCTATATGTCTTAAGACACAAACCGGATTATTAGATGTGATACAAAGAATTTCTCATTTATTCCTATATTTAGTTGTCATCACAACGTTAAATGGCTGTTTTTTCATCGAGCAGGAAGTACAACGTTGGCCAATTGAACCCCAAGGCTCAACCAGTTTCGCACTGAGTAGGGATGGTCGGTTTGGTTTGCTCTATTCGCAACAACACCATCTGATGTTATGGGATTTAGAACAAAATGAACCACTCGCTCAACTCGGAGAACTGGATGCAGACAAAAATACGGTCTCCCATATTCGCTTTTCTGACAACGGTCGCTATGCGGTTACCGCGAGTCAAATGAACTTTGCAGTCTGGGATCTCGGCTGGAGTCAGTCTAAAGGACTTTGGTCTATTTCAGACGCACTAATCCGAGACATTGACATCACCAACAATGGCGAACAAGTCCTACTTGGGCTTTCAAACGGTAAAGCCATTTACGTCAATTTAGTCACCGGACGGCGCTTGGAGTTCCTTGCCCACCGAGAAAAAGTGAACTCTGTTGCGATTTCGCCTAACGGCCGCTTCGCGCTCACCGGCGGAAATGACTACAAAGCCTACTTATGGGACACGGAATCAGGTCAGATTTTACGTACCTTTGAACATGAACAAAGAGTTGTGCGTGTGGCATTGCAACGGGATGGAAAACTGGCGATGAGTTCTGATGGGGGTAATCAAGCGATTATCTGGAACTTAGAAACGGGAGAGCAACTATCCCAACTGCGCAGTTGGTCGCGCCAATTGATTTTCTCTACCGCTCGTTTTTCCGATGATGGGCATCAACTGGTTACTGGAACCCCTTCGGGTCGAGTCTCGGTGTGGGAGACGAAAACAGGTAAGCGCGTTGCTAGATTTGAAGTGGAACCGAAAAAAGATACTCGCCCTCCACGTGCGGTCGTGTATGATGCAGCCTTTGATTCCAAACAACGTGTAATTACTGCCACTTCCGCAGGCATCGCCCAAGCTTGGCAGTTAGGGCCTGTTGACCTTTCGAAATGATTTTTGCAGCTGTTTGTGGGGGTTTTATACTAGGCAGAGGCTTTGAAATGTAGTTATTCTACCTGATAAGCTGATAACGCAGTAGAAAGGCCCCACAAACGCTGCCCGAAGGGTTCGGTTAAAAGCGCTTTACTCTTTGTTGAGAGGTGTTTTGCTTAGAATAACTAGGCTACAAACCTCTCGCCGCGATTAAAACGCTTTTACCTCGAACAAAAATTAACCGCGAAAGAACAACAGACCCTAAAGAACGGATCATGACAGAAAAACTAATTCAGCAACTGGAAGCGCGCATTAATGACCTTGAGTGTCAGGCCGCCTTTCAAGAACAGACGATTGAAGATCTGAACGAAGCGCTGGCTCAACAGCAGCTTTTGATCTCTAAGATGCAAGATCAAATGAAGTACGTGGTGGGGAAAGTGAAAAACATAGATTCATCTGAAATGAGCGATCCAGCCAATGAGCCACCACCGCCACATTACTAATGTTGAAATTGCTCGATGATATCAATAAAGCCCAGCCCTGACTGGGCTTTATACTGTTATCACACTTACTCATCAGCGTAGATTTTGATATTTAATTCACCTTGCGTGTTTATCCCCGCACGGTACATACCAGAACTGTTCATCGCAAAATGCAGCTCACCTTGCGCATCAATGGCAATTAAACCGCCTTCTCCGCCCATGGTTTTGAGTTCACCTTGAATCACCGCTTCGCTGGCGGTATGAACATCTTCTTGCAAATAGCGCATACGTGCCGCCACATCTTCTGCCACACGTTTACGAATAAAAAACTCACCTACGCCGGTTGTAGACACAGCAACGACGCCATTTTCCGCAACGGTCCCACAACCAATGAGAGCAGAATCCCCTACTCGTCCATACTTTTTATTGGTCACACCACCAGTGCTCGTCGCAGCAGCTAAGTTACCATGCTGGTCCAACGCCACCGCGCCTACCGTGCCGTGTTTACGATCATCTGGGTACTGCGATTCAGAAAGCGCAAACAGCCCCTTTTCTCGCATCGACAATAATTGTTCATAACGGCGATCGGTGAAAAAGTAATCCTGTTCGGTGTATTGATGTCCCTGCTCGAAAGCAAATGCTTCCGCACCTTCTCCGATCAGCAGAACATGATGGCTGTTTAGCATCACATCTCTTGCTAGCTCAATCGGATTTTTAACATGCTTGATGCCAGCAATAGCGCCTGCAGCTAAGCCATTGCCGTCCATAATCGAAGCGTCCATCTCAACCATTTCTTTGTGAGTGAGCACCGAACCTTTGCCAGCATTAAAATGAGCAGAGTCCTCAAGTACTTTAACTGCTGCAACAACTGCATCAATGGCTGTACCGCCATGTGCGATAACATGATGCCCTGTTGTTACCGCCGTCTCTAAATCCGCCCTGATGGCTTGTTGCAATTCATCACTCATGTGCTCACGCAAAATCGTGCCAGCGCCGCCGTGAATCGCGATAGAAAATGGTTTACTCATACGTCGTCCGATAGGTTAGTTTCAGGGTTATACCAATCACAGTGAATAAGTGCTCAGAAATAGCGTAGGAAAAATGCTTGAGAACAAGGCGCAATTTTGCGGTAAGTAGTTATTCTACAATCAACCTACTTTATAAACGAGAAAGGCTACGAAGTTATCGAGTATTTTAACAAGCTAGAATGACCCGTTATTTACTACGATTGGTATTCTTAGCACGACACCGCAGATAAATAAAAAGCGCGAGTTGAAACCTCAACTTGCGCTTTTTAAAGCTTTATTAGATGCGTTTATCTAAATGAGTGCTGCGATTAGTGAGAACCACAACCGCCACCGCCACAACATTCGTGGTCGTCGCCTTTATCTTCGCCACCACAGCAGCCACCTTCATGATCGTGGTCATGGTCATGGCCACAGCCGCCCGCTTGATGAACATGACCGTGTTCGATCTCTTCCGCAGTCGCTTCACGAGTCGCCATCACTTCAACTTCAAACGTCAGTGTTTGACCAGCAAGCATGTGGTTGCCATCAACCACAACTTCTTCTCCGTCAACTTCCGTCACTTCGACCGGGATTGGACCTTGATCGGTATCAGCAAGAAAACGCATGCCAACTTCGATTTGATCAACGCCTTGGAAAACGTCAGCAGGAACACGCTGTACTAGCGCATCACTGTGCTCACCGTAAGCTTCTTCAGGAGCCACCGTTGCAGAGAACTTGTCGCCAGCCACTTTACCGTCAAGCTCTTTCTCAAGCCCTGTAATTAGGTTGTTGTGACCATGTAGGTAATCGAGAGGCGCTTCAGCTGTAGATTGATCCACAACGACACCATCTTCCAACATTACTTTGTATGCGAGGCTTGCAACAACGTTCTTTTCAATTTTCATACTAACTCCAGAGAGGTTCATTGACTTAACCTGAACGGGGTTAAGTACTGGGGTAACAGGGGTATTATGGGGATCAATTATCGAAGTTCAATTATTCCGGCTTAAAAATTCCGATCATTTCCTGCTCTGAGTGTTTATTTTTCTCTACAGATTGCGGTTTACGCTGTTCGCTAAAGCCACACTCGACACACTCGACTAATTCAATGTTATTTTCAATCCACCAGCGTAAAGTATCTTGCTGACTGCAGTGTGGACAACTCGCGCCCGCAATAAAACGTTTTTTAGCTTTCACTATTCTTCCTTTCTCGCGCATTTTCTACGCGTATTACTTCCAATGATTTGGCGACTGTCGGTCACTTTCCATCTCACGACCAAAGATCTCTTCAAGCTCTTTACGGGCTTCTTTAGCTCGCTGAGCGAGCTTCTTGTCTTCGTTATGTTGAGGTAATAAGTCTTCTAGCATAGCATTATCTAATTTACGAAAATGTGCTTCTGCCCGCTTTGCTTGGTATGGATGCATACCAAGTTCAATCAGTGTTTGACGGCCAAGGTCAAGCGCACCCAAAAAGGTCTCACGCGAATAATTAGGTACGTCGTGACTGATCAATTGATAAGCCTCGACACGGCTGCGTGCGCGGGCGAGCAATTTAAGGTTAGGAAAATGATCTCGGCATATCGCCACAATCGCCATCACCTCATCCGGAGAGTCAGTACAAATCACCAAGGCTTCCGCTTTGTCTGCACCAGCGGCGCGTAACAGATCAATCTGAGTCGCATCACCATAAAACACTTTGTAACCATACCTACGCAACAGATTGATCTGGCTAGCATCGCTTTCTAAAACCGTCACTTTGATTTTATTGGCATACATGAGTCGTCCAACTACCTGACCAAAGCGACCAAACCCAGCAATGATGACGCGCGGACTGCGATCAATGACTTTCGTACTTACTTTTTCTTGTTCCTGATTTAACGTATGCGCAAACCACTTTTTCTGCCCCATCAGGATCAACGGTGTGGTCACCATAGACATACTAACCACCACCAATAAAAACGCGACTTGCTCCTTCGTTAAAATGCCCTCTTGATTGGCTGCGGTGAAAATGACAAAAGCAAATTCTCCTCCTTGGCTTAATATCGCGGCCATTCGGCTACGCGCCTTTGAACTCACTCCCGCCACTCGAGCCAATCCATATAGCACCAACCCTTTTACGACGACCAACGCAACAACCGCAGACAAAATTTGCAGCGGATACAACGCCAGCAATCCTAGGTTCACCGCCATACCCACAGCAATAAAAAACAAACCAAGCAGTAAACCTTTAAATGGCTCAATTGCAATTTCCAGCTCGTGGCGGTATTCACTTTCCGCCAATAAGACTCCGGCCAAAAAGGTTCCCAATGCCATGGACAGACCGAGTTTTTGCATCACCACGGAAATGCCCAGAACCACCAGCAAAGCCGCGACCGTAAATAGCTCTCGAACCCCACTCATGACCACAAAACGAAACAAAGGACGCAGTAAAAAGTGCCCCCCGATCAACAACGCAATGACACTCCCCAGCACCGTCAATACATCAATCCAGCTCCCTGAACTTTGCCCTCCGGCTAACAGGGGTAACACCGCAAGCATCGGAATCACCGCAATATCTTGAAACAGCAGAACGGCAAAACCAGATTGCCCCGTTTCAGTACCATTAAGCCCTTGCTCCTCAATGACTTTCAGTGCGATTGCAGTGGAAGACAACGCAAGTCCCATCCCAACCACCAGACTGACTTGCATGCTCAAACCAAACAGATTGATAACGCTGCCCAATACCACGGTAGTGACCACCACCTGAGCCCCACCCAGGCCTAGAATCGGCCCTCTCATCTGCCATAATTTTTTCGGATTCAGCTCCAGACCAATCAGAAAGAGCAGTAATACGACCCCGAGTTCAGCAAAATGCAGAATCGCATCGACATCACTGATCAATCTGAGTCCCCATGGACCAATTAGTACGCCGGCAAGCAGATACCCTAGTACCGAACCAAGTCCAAACCGTTGCGCTATTGGTACTGCAATCACCGCTGCAGAGAGAAAAACCACGCTACTTTGTAGAAACTCACTGGTCATCGCCATGTTCACCTCCCAATTCGTTTAACGGCCAACCTTGAAGCGGATTGGTTAACCATTGACGATAACACTCGGCATGCTCATAACGTTCAGCATCGGAGACATTCCGCGACCAGTACAAGACTAAGGGCTCGATCCAATTCATTTGACATAATGCTGCTGACAATTCAAAGGGTTGTAAAATCTGTTCTAACGGGTATTTGTTATACCCCTTGGTACTAAATGCCTCCTCTTTGCCACCTGTGGTAATCACACTGCGCCAATATTTACCTTTGAGCGCACACCCCTCACCAAAGGCAAACCCTTTACCCAGAACACGGTCTAACCATTCTTTTAACAGCGCAGGGCAGGAATACATATAAAGAGGGTGATGAAACACAATCACATCATGCTCTAACAGCAGATTATGCTCATGTTTGATATCAATAAAGAAGTCCGGATAAGCCCCATATAAATCGTGCACCATTACATGTTCAAGTGATTGGATTTTCTTAATCATCACTTGATTTGCAATGGAGTTATGTGGCTCTGGATGGGCATAAATGACCAGAACTCTTGGGAGATTAGGCGATGCTGCAGCCAAGTGATCATCCTTGTGGTTGTTTTTATCCGTTATCAAATTGTTATACGTTTTTGTGCCGCATAATGCAATTAAAGCGAATCCATCGACTTTTACCGCCAATACCCCTACTATTCACCGCAAGATATCCAAAGCATAAAAATCGTACGCCAGACACCATTTTGGTAGACGAGCAAGCAACGCGCACTGCGCAAAGTGAACGAAAACCTTATGATTACCTTCTCTGACATTCAGCTACTGCGTGGCGGTAAACCTCTACTAGATCACGCCTCAGCCACCATCCACCCTGGAGATAAAGTGGGTTTGGTTGGCAAAAATGGCTGCGGCAAATCGACTCTATTTGCTTTACTAAAAGATGAACTATCGATTGATGCAGGTTCATTCAGCCAACCCCAACAGTGGGAACTTGCTTGGGTCGCACAGGAAACTCCGGCCCTAGACCGCAGTGCACTAGAATATGTCATTGATGGGGATCGTGAGTATCGCGATCTTGAAAAACAACTCGCCGATGCAGAAGAAAAAGACCAAGGTACGTTGGTCGCAGAATTGCATGGCAAAATCGAAACTATCGGTGGCTACAGCATTCGTGCCCGCGCTGCGGAATTATTAGATGGATTAGGCTTTAGCCAAGAGCAGATGAGCTGGAGTCTTACTCAGTTTTCTGGTGGTTGGCGTATGCGCCTTAACCTAGCACAGGCACTACTGTGTCGCTCTGATTTGCTATTGCTCGATGAGCCAACCAACCACTTAGACTTAGATGCAGTCATGTGGCTAGAACGCTGGCTGCAAAACTACCCTGGCACGTTGATCTTAATCTCCCATGACCGAGATTTTTTGGATCCAATCGTCGGTCGCATCATTCATATCGAGAACCAACAATTGAATGAGTACACGGGCAACTACTCGTCATTCGAAAACCAACGTGCGCAGAAAATGGTGCTACAGCAAGCCATGTTCGAAAAGCAGCAAAAGCAAATGTCGCACATGCAAAGTTATATTGATCGTTTCCGTTACAAAGCCTCCAAAGCGCGTCAGGCTCAGAGCCGGATTAAAGCACTGGAACGGATGGAAAAAGTATTGCCTGCACAGTTTGATAATCCATTTAGTTTTCAGTTCCGTGAGCCTGCCGCATTACCGAACCCTATCATGATGATGGATGAGGTTTCGGCAGGTTACGGTGACCATTTAATTCTGGAAAAAATACGCCTTAATCTGGTACCAGGCAGTCGTATCGGCCTACTGGGTCGTAACGGTGCGGGTAAATCAACCTTGATCAAATTGCTCTCTGGTGAACTCAGCGCCCAAGGTGGTGACCTGACCTACTCGCAAGGGGTCAAAATCGGCTACTTCGCCCAGCATCAATTAGAGACCCTACATCCAGAAGAAACCCCGCTGCAACATATGATGCAGATCGCACCGGATCAAACCGAACAGCAACTGCGCGATTACTTAGGCAGCTTCGGTTTTCAAGGCGATAAGGCACTGGAGAAGGTTGCCCCTTTCTCCGGCGGTGAAAAAGCACGCCTTGTTTTAGCACTGGTTGTTTGGCAAAAGCCGAATCTACTGTTGCTCGATGAGCCGACCAACCACTTGGATTTAGACATGCGTCAAGCGCTGACGATGGCCCTGCAAACCTTTGAAGGCGCCATGGTAATCGTCTCGCACGACCGCTACCTGTTGCGAGCGACAACCGATGATTTATACCTAGTGCATGATCGCCAAGTGGCTCCGTTCGATGGAGACCTGAACGACTATTACAAGTGGCTAACAGAACAACAAAGGGCAGAACGCAAAGAAGCGCAGGCGTCACAACCTGCTAAAGACAGCACCAACAGTGCAGCGGCCAAAAAAGAACAAAAACGCCGCGAAGCAGAGTTTCGTAAACAGACCGCGCCAATTCGCAAAACCCTGACACAGTTAGAAAACAAAATGGATAAGTTAGGTGCTGCACTGGCAGAAGTAGAAGCGCTATTAGCAGATAACACGCTGTATGACGCCGAAAATAAGTCTAAACTAAATGATGCGCTGGCACGTCAAGCATCCAGTAAGTCGGAGCTTGAAGAAGTCGAAATGGAATGGATGTCTGCACAGGAACAGCTGGAGCAGATGGAGGTTGAGTTTAATCAATGACCAATAAACACGCAGAATACACCTTGACTCTGGAACATTTATGGCAGTTTAGTCTGCAATTTTATGGTGTGCGAGAAGTCAAAGAAGCGTGCTTATCTTTACAAAACAACTATCACGGCAACGTGAATCTGCTGCTGCTGCTCAGATGGCTGGACGAGCAGCAGCTTATATTTCAGGAAAAAGACTGGCACCTGGTGCAAAGCTGCCTTGGCCGCAGCGAAGCATTACTCCACTCATTTCGCGACTTACGACGCCATCTCAAGTCGCAAGTCAACGACACCTTGTATCGGGAATCATTGCAATTTGAACTGCAACTCGAAAAACAGCAACAAGCGGACTTAGTGGAATGCATCAACTCACTCCGTTTAATAAAAAACGATGGTGACCCACTCACACTGCGTTACTGCCGACAGTTGGGAGGTGAGCATTTGCAGCACGCTTTTGCTATTCCGGTACCAAACATTCACCCACAGAGACACCCATAAACCTGTAGAATACCTATAATATAGTTATATCAATAAGCCCTCCCATGGATGCTGGAGGATAAATGAGAGCAGTTAGGTATGACACAATTTATCGCAGCCGCTGGGATTAAAAACCCGCACCTTCAGACGTTATTGCCTCGCTTCATTAGGAAAAAGGCGTTGTTTTCGCCTGCCTGGCAAACTTTGGACACCCTTGATGGCGACTTTCTTGATCTGGCCTGGAGCGAGGACGCCAGCCAAGACTCAGCAAAGCAAAAACCCATTTTTATTCTTTTTCACGGACTAGAAGGCTGTTTCTATAGCCCTTATGCTAATGGGCTAATGAACGCCTTTTCCCAATCAGGATGGTTATCTGTGATGATGCATTTTCGTGGCTGTAGTGGCAAACCCAACAAAACAGCCCGTGCTTATCACTCTGGTGAAGTTACCGATGCACGCTACTTTTTAGAGCACCTTAACGAACGCTTCCCGGATAACCCCAAAGTCGCGGTAGGGATTTCCCTTGGCGGTAACATGCTAGCCAACTACTTAGCTCAATACCGCGAGGATCCCATACTCACAGCCGCAACGATTGTGTCTGCACCGCTTGATTTAGCCGCTTGTGCTAGCCGAATCGAACAGGGGTTCTCAAAAGTCTATAGACGTTACTTATTATCTTCGCTCAAACGTAATGCATTGCAAAAACATGATTTATTGCATGGTGAACTGGCCTTGTCGTATAACTCGATCAAACGCGTGACCCGGTTATATGAATTCGACGATTTGATCACGGCACCACTGCATGGTTTTAAAGACGCACAAGACTACTATGAACAATGCTCTGGGCTATCCAAGTTAAAGCAAATTACCTTACCGACCCTTATCATTCATGCGAAAGACGATCCCTTTATGACCGATGACGTTATTCCTAAATTCGTGCTACCCGATAACATCGACTATCGACTTTACGAACATGGTGGTCATGTCGGTTTTCTCTCTGGGAGTACTTTAAAACCCACATTTTGGTTGGAAGAAGCGCTGCCTGCATATTACGAATGTATTGCCGCCGAATACCTGTCTAAGGTATCGCCTCGCCATACACAGTAAATGTGATCCACATTCAACCAGCCCTCCCCCATTCAAGCCATTGGTGTAGCTAAACAACTCGGCTACCAACGGCTTATCATAAAATTTAGAGGTATTTATGATTATTCCCTGGCAAGACATCTCACCAGAAACTCTGGAAAACTTAATTCGTGAATTTGTTTTGCGTGAAGGTACCGATTACGGGTCAACCGAAGTCTCTTTGCAAGACAAAGTCGATCAGGTAAAAACTCAGTTGGAGAAAGGGGAAGCCGTCATTGTCTTCTCTGAGCTACACGAAACCGTAGATATTCAACTAAGCGCAAAGTTCTAACACCTACTCAATGACATGCGTTTATGACGTGCTATAGTGGGTCATCAACCGTTCAGCAGCCCATTGTTGAACAGACAGGTACGTAAATTTCGACAAGGTTTGTCATGTCAGCGAAACACCCAATCATTGCGGTCACCGGTTCTTCCGGTGCCGGCACGACCACTACATCTGAAGCCTTCCGTAAGATGTTCAATATGATGAACGTTAAACCCGCTTGGGTAGAAGGTGACAGTTTCCATCGGTTTACTCGCCCTGAGATGGACATTGAGATTCGTAAGGCTCGCGAACAAGGTCGACACATTAGCTACTTTGGTCCACAAGCGAACGACTTTCCCGGCTTACAAGATTTTTTTCGTCAGTATGGAGAAGATGGCACAGGCAGCATACGTCGCTATCTGCACACTTTTGACGAGGCAGTGCCGTATAATCAGATGCCGGGTACGTTTACTCCCTGGCAAGATCTCCCAGAAAACAGCGATGTACTCTTTTATGAAGGGTTACATGGCGGCGTCGTTGATGGGGATGTCAATGTCTCGCAGCATGTGGATTTTCTGATTGGGATGGTGCCGATCGTTAACTTAGAATGGATTCAAAAATTCGTTCGTGATACGCGAGACCGAGGACACTCTCGTGAAGCCGTCATGGATTCGATTGTTCGCTCCATGGACGACTACCTGAACTACATCACGCCACAGTTTTCCCGCACGCACATTAACTTTCAGCGCGTGCCAACCGTGGATACGTCAAACCCGCTGAATGCGAAAGGCATTCCAAGTCTGGATGAAAGTTTTGTCGTCATTCGACTGCGCGGTATCAAGAAAGTCGACTTTCCTTACCTATTGGCGATGATCGATGGTTCGTTTATGTCGCGTCATAACACCATTGTGGTGCCAGGGGGGAAAATGAGTTTTGCCATGGAGTTGATTGTGCGACCAATCCTACAACAGCTTATCGAAACGGGAAAAATTGGCTAAAAACCTTGCTGCTTAGGTGTTTACTTTTCATACCGTGATCATGTGCACAATTTTGCGTACAAATTCTCAATCATGGCACGATTAAAATCAAGAAATCGTTTTAGAAAAAGGATACTATTTCTTACCGAGACACAAGAGAGCTTGCACCATACAATAAGTGTTCTTATTCTAGTGAATCTAAGTGAAACTAAAATATGGATAGCGCAAGCGTACCCTGCAGAGGAAGTGAGATATTATGGTTCTAGGTAAACCTCAAACCGACCCAACATTAGAGTGGTTTCTTTCACATTGTCATATTCATAAGTACCCATCAAAGAGCACGCTGATTCACGCAGGTGAAAAAGCGGAAACGTTGTACTACATCGTCAAAGGCTCTGTCGCGGTTCTTATCAAAGACGAAGAAGGTAAGGAGATGATCCTTTCTTACCTCAACCAAGGAGACTTTATTGGTGAACTTGGTCTATTCGAGGAAGACCAAGAGCGTACAGCTTGGGTTCGCGCTAAATCTCCTTGTGAAGTTGCTGAAATTTCTTTCAAGAAATTCCGTCAGCTGATCCAAGTTAACCCGGACATCCTAATGCGCCTTTCTGCGCAGATGGCTCGCCGCCTTCAAGTTACTAGCCAAAAAGTGGGTGACCTAGCGTTCCTAGACGTAACTGGTCGTATCGCTCAGACGCTTCTGAACCTTGCGAAACAACCAGATGCAATGACTCACCCTGACGGCATGCAAATCAAGATCACTCGTCAAGAAATCGGTCAGATCGTTGGCTGTTCTCGTGAGACAGTAGGTCGTATCTTGAAGATGCTAGAAGAGCAGAACCTGATTTCTGCTCACGGCAAAACCATCGTGGTTTACGGTACTCGTTAATCCTGCATTAACCGACCGGCAATCAATAGAAAAAGCCACCAATGGCAACATTGGTGGCTTTTGTTGTATTTACGACACAGATACAGAGTGACTACCCAGATGTGGTATAGGCAATGCAGACGGTAAAATTAACGGTTCGTACTTTCAAAGATTTTATCCGCTGATGCCGCCACAAATCCAGGGTAGAGGTCACCGTTTTCCATTGGATACCGCTTAGCAAACTCATAAAATCCGCCAGGGATGTTCTCTGTTCCTTCGGTGAACATCACGGTGACTCTGTCCGCCATCGTTGACGATTGCTCAAGCAGAACCTCAGGTGACCCTTTCACCTCTCCGCCAGACTCGTTAATCACAAAACCCGCCTGACGAAGATGATCATTCACTTGTTTCACCTCATCAAACTGACTTAACTGGTTGACACTCACCGTGAAATGATTGGCGCCATAACCGTGAGCAGCCAACCAAGAGGCGTATTCGCTCTCCTTAGCTAAAGTCTGAAAATCAGCAAAACTGAGCTCCCACAAACGTCCAGCATATAAAAACTCGTGCCCCGCAAGCTGACTCTGATTCACTTGTGCCACTATCTTCGCCACGATGGTTTGCAGTGCTGCAGAACACTCTTCGACTTTGAGTTCACTGATAAAAACTTTTGGCAGCTTCGGATCCGGATGCTCGTAGTGCTTAGCGATCAGTTTTTTGCTTTCAAATACGTAGTCACCACACGCTTTATACCCTACCGCTAAAAACGGCTTTGCGAGCGTTTCAATACCAAGAGGGGCAACATTAAAAGTACGCAGTGCAATATGATCATTAATTAATGGCTCATCTTCCTGAAGCAGCTGATGGACTTTAGCTGCTGAAGGACAAAGGCGCTGAATATAGTCTTGCCATAATGATTTGAATAATACATCGGGCGTCATAACCGCTCCTTGTTACGAAATGCATGGGTTCAACGATAAGATGACTGCTCGTCCACAGCCCTAGGGCCGTCCAGAATAATGGTCGAGCAGTCCAGTCTTGTCACGATAGGCTAACACCAGGACTCAATGCCGCTGGCAATACCGTTTCTTGGCCTTCCATCGAGGCCATTGGGTAGGCACAATAATCCGCTGCATAGTAAGCACTTGGACGAAGGTTACCTGACGCTCCCGGACCACCAAATGGTGCGTCACCGCTGGCGCCCGTCAATTGGCGGTTACGGTTGACGATACCAGCGCGGATATGATCAACGAAGTATTCCCATTCTTGGTCATCAGTAGAAACAAGGCCAGCAGATAAACCAAAGCGGGTATCATTGGCCAACGCCACCGCTTTTTCGAGTCCTTCGTAGCGCACCACCTGAAGTAAAGGACCAAAGTACTCTTCATCGGGAAGTTCAGCGATATTCGTCACATCAATGATGCCCGGAGTCACAAACGCGGCTTGAGCAGCCTTCGCTTCGACCAAGCTTTCCCCACCTAACGATTGTAGATTGGCTTGTGCGTCGAGGATAAATTTCGCTGCTGCAAGAGAAATCTGCGGTCCCATAAACGGGGCAGGCTCAGCAAAGGGCTGATCGACACGAATCGATTGGGTTGTAGTGACTAACTTGGCAATCAACGCATCCCCTTTCTCCCCCTTTGGTACATATAAGCGGCGAGCACAGGTACATCGTTGTCCTGCACTAATAAAAGCAGACTGGATGATGGTATACACCGTCGCGTCTAAGTCACCGTACTTTTCTGAAATGACCATCGGGTTATTGCCCCCCATTTCGAGGGCAAGCATTTTATCCGGTTGACCCGCAAACTGACGATGTAGGATATGGCCCGTATTGGCACTACCTGTGAATAATACGCCGTCGATGCCTTTTGCATCAGCAAGTGCGATACCAGTCTCTTTGGCCCCTTGCACTAGGTTGATCACCCCCTTCGGTAAGCCAGCCGCTTCCCATAGTTTCATGGCCAACTCACCCGTCCAAGGCGTTTGTTCAGACGGCTTAAATACCACGGTATTACCCGCTAACAGTGCCGGAACAATATGACCATTTGGCAAGTGCCCCGGGAAGTTATACGGGCCAAACACCGCCATCACACCCAGAGGTCGATGACGTAAAACGATTTGGTTGCCAGCCGCTTCACGCGTCGCTTCTCCGGTGCGTTCATGGTAGGCACGAATTGAGATAGCAATTTTGCCAGCCATCGCCGCAGCTTCTGTACGAGTTTCCCAAATAGGCTTTCCCGTTTCTTTAGCGATCACTTCTGCTATCTGCTCACTGTTTTCTTTTACCTTTTCGGCAAACGCCAACACTATCGCTTCACGTTCAGTAAAAGGGCGATTTTTCCAGTCAACAAAAGCAGCACGGGCAGCAGCGACTGCTTGATTAACTTGCTCTGCTGTCGCCCCCTTTCCTTGCCAAATCACTTGTTGATCATAAGGAGACAGAGACGTTAATGCTTCCCCAAGTCCTTCTACCCATTCACCTGCAATCCAATGTGTCATTGTTTTCTTCCTACATTCTGTCATCTGTTATTGAGCCAGAAGGCGCACAAAGTCCCCTTCCTCAACCAATAGCGCGTCCGCAAGTTCTGGTGCCAGAATAACCGTTTGCGTTTCTGAGTCGTACGAGGCTTTTGCTGCCGCAGCACGGAAATTCTCAAAGGATGAGTTGCACATCAAGTAATCTTGCATGCTGTCATGCTCAGCCACTTTTACTTTGGCTCTAAACGATTCACGCACAGACTCAATATTACGCAAATCACATTCCACCGTCGGACCCGCATCGAAAATATCGACATAGCCGCGATTGGTAAATCCCTCACGCTCTAACAACTTTAAAGCTGGGCGAGTATTATCGTGAACTTTGCCAATCACAGCTTGAGCCTCTGGACTTAAGAGATTGATATATATTGGCAATTTAGGCATTAAGTCAGCGATAAACCCTTTATTGCCAATCCCTGTCAAATAATCCGCTAGTGTAAAGTCAATCGAGAAGAAGTGTTCCTGTAGCCATTGCCAGAATGGTGAATTACCATTTTCATCTGACACACCACGCATCTCAGCAAAGATGGTTTGCGAAAAACGCTCTGGATGTTCCGCCATCATCAAAAAGCGGCACTTTGACATCAAGCGACCATTCAAGCCACCGCGGAACTTCTCACGTAAAAACAACGTACAGATTTCGCTGCTGCCAGTGAAATTGTTGCCAAAGGTCAAAAGCTTAACGACATTATTAACACCGAGTTTCGGTGAAGAATGGACAACTTTACTGATATGGTATGAGTAAAATGGAACATCCCAGCCAATCGATGCTTCGATGCCGGTGGTACCTGCGACTTCCCCCGTCTCGGAGTCAAAGCCGACCATCAGGTAACCTTCATCACCAGCTTCCGTTACGTCCGGTTTGTGAAAACTGTACTCTGAGTGTTTGATTCGATTGGTTAACAGTTCTTCGTTAACCGGCAGTGATGTAAATCCATGACCAGACTCAACCGCACAAGTGTGCAGTGATTCATAATCAGACATTGCAATAGGGCGAACAACTAGCATCAATATTCCCTCCAGATGCAAGAAGATCCTAACAGTAGCGTAGGAACAGAGCCCCCATCAGAGGTCTCTGATGGGGGAAATCGGCGTGTCGCGTTTAAATTAAAGACGCAATCGCTTTATCCAGTTTGGCTAAGCCTTCTTCGATTTCTTGGTGTGTAATAACGAGTGACGGGGTGAAACGGACAACATTCGCACCTGCAATTAATATCATGAGACCTTGCTTACCAGACGCGACCAAAATGTCACGAGCACGACCTTGCCATTCTTCATTAAGTGCCGCGCCTAGTAATAGTCCTTTACCACGCACTTCAGAGAAGAGGTTGTATTTAGCATTGATCTTCTCAAGGCCTTCTCGGAACATCGCCTCGCGCTCTAATACGCCAGCCAATACTTCCGGCTTAGTGACTTCGTTGACTACCGCTTCAGCGACCGCACAAGCGAGTGGGTTACCGCCATAAGTTGAGCCATGCGTCCCCACTTTAAGGTGTTCCGCCAATTTCGCGGTTGTCAGCATGGCACCGATTGGGAAGCCGCCGCCTAGTGATTTAGCCGTGCTCAGGATATCAGGCGTAATACCTAAACCTTGGTAGGCATAAAAGTGGCCAGTACGACCATTACCAGTCTGTACTTCATCGAAAATCAGTAGCGCATTATGCTTATCACACAACTCGCGCACCGCTTGAGCAAACTCTGGCGTTGGTGGCACGATGCCTCCCTCACCTTGCAACGGTTCCATCATAACGGCACAAGTCTTATCTGAAATTTGCTGCTGCAACGCTTCGATGTCGTTGTACGGCAGGTGTGTGACATTACCAGGTTTAGGACCAAAACCATCAGAATAAGCTTCTTGTCCACCTACCGTAACCGTGAAGAAAGTACGGCCATGGAAGCCTTGTTTAAAAGCAATGATTTCAGACTTTTCTGGACCATAAACATCAGCGGCATAACGGCGCGCCAGTTTCAGTGCGGCTTCGTTCGCTTCTGCGCCCGAATTAGCAAAGAACACACGTTCGGCAAAACAGAGCTCAGTTAATAACTTCGCCAAACGCAAGGCAGGTTCATTTGTCATGACATTGCTCAAGTGCCATAAATTATTGGCTTGCTCGGTCAGCGCATCGACCATAACTGGGTGACAATGACCAAGGCAACTCACTGCAATCCCACCCGCAAAGTCAATGTATTCCTTGCCGTCCTGATCCCAAACTCGCGAACCTTTGCCTTTCACTGGGATCATTTCCATTGGGTTATAACAAGGCACCATTACCTCATCGAATAGGCCTCGTTCTACTTTGTTTTCCATTGTCATTGCACTTTCCTTCTTGATACCGCTGGCTTTACAGATAAGTGAACTTAGAGCCCTACCCTCTAGCAAATAATGTTTTGCATTTAAGCCGATACAGCATTGTATTTACATTTAATTAACTATTTCAATAGTGATTTATTCTTTTTGCATTCCACATCAACCACTATTAGTCACTGTACATGATTATTTATGCATCAAGAAGAAAAATTACAGAAGTCGTTTTTTGTAAAACTGATGTAAGACAAGGAGCAGGGAAAGAGGAGGAGTTTTAGCATCCCCACCGAGAACAATCGCTCGCATATTCTTGCATTCTAGCGACGGGGTCTAAAAATGAATAATTTGTTAAAAAAAGTGATCAGGATCAGATCATTTACGCGCAAGAAAATTGGCAAGCAACTCATGCCCTTGCTCGGTCTTAATTGATTCTGGATGGAATTGTACCGCATCAATTGGTAGGGTCTTATGTTGATAACCCATAATTTCATCCATACTGCCATCGGGTAGCTCCGTCCAAGCCGTCAGCTCAAAAACATCCGGCAAGGTACCATTCTTCACCACGAGGGAATGGTAGCGAGTCACGGTCAGTGGGTTGGCAAGATTTTTAAACACACTACGCCCAGTATGACGGATCGGGGAGGTCTTACCATGCATCACTTGTCGAGCACGTACGACTTGTGCGCCAAACACTTGTGCAATCGCTTGATGACCTAAACAAACCCCAAGAATGGGCAGTTTCCCAGCAAAATGCTCAATCGCTTCTAGGGAAACGCCCGCTTCATTCGGCGTACACGGACCAGGAGAGATGACAAGATGAGTTGGATTCAAGGCTTCGATGCCTTGAATATCGATTTCATCATTACGCACAACTTTTACATCCGCGCCCAACTCACAAAAGTATTGATAAAGGTTGTAAGTAAAAGAATCGTAATTATCGATGATTAACAACATAAGGTTTCAGCTACCCCCAATCCATTCTGGCATGACGTTATCAACGAAGCTGAGTGATAACTAAAGGCGGTATTTTGCAACACCAAACCAGAAAGGCAAGCTTTTGCGCAATAAAAAAGCCCCAAGGTATGGGGCTTTGATATTCACATTTGATTACCGCTTACGGACGAGCGACAAAACCTACTGCTGCGTAGGCTTTTTTCAGAGTTTCAGCAGCGCGAGCTGACGCTTTTTCTGCACCTTGCTGCATCACTTCATCCATGTAAGCTCGGTCAGCTCGAATGCGGTGGTACTCAGCCTGAATAGGCTCTAGCATGGCTACAACCGCTTCACCCACGTCTTTCTTGAATGGGCCGTACATTTCGACACCCTGATACTTCGCTTCAATTTCTTCAAAGCTCAAACCGGTTGCCGCAGAATAAAGCCCCATCAGGTTGGCAATGCCCGCTTTATTCTCGATATCATGACGAATGCTCGGTGGCGTTTCCGTGTCGGTTTGCGCCTTATTGATCTTCTTAAGGATCGATTTTGGTTCTTCAAGCAGCGTAATAACGTTCTTGCGATTGTCATCTGACTTCGACATTTTCTTCGTCGCGTCTTGTAGGCTCATCACGCGCGCGTTAACAGTCGGAATGTACGGTTCTGGCACGGTGAAGATTGGGCTTTCTGGCGAGTAGATGTTATTGAAGCGCGTTGCGATGTCGCGCGCTAACTCTAGGTGCTGCTTCTGATCGCTACCAACAGGCACTTGATTTGCACCATAAAGCAAAATATCAGCGGCCATCAATACCGGATAGTCAAACAGACCAACATTCACATCGTTCGCATAACGGGCGGATTTATCCTTGAACTGAGTCATACGGCTCAGCTCGCCCATTTGCGTATAACAGTTAAGAAGCCAACCAAGTTGAGCATGCTCTGGGACATGTGACTGAACAAATAGCGTGCTCTTCTTCGGATCAACACCTACAGCGAGACAAATTGCTAGTGCGTCTAGGGTCGCTTCATGCAGCGCTTTGGGGTCCTGACGAACCGTCACCGCATGAAGGTCTACCACACAATATTGGCAATCATAGTCGTCTTGCATCTGGTGCCATTGACGTAGAGCACCCAAGTAATTACCGATACTTAGTTCACCTGACGGTTGAACACCACTCAATACAATGGGTTTGCTCATTAGAATGATTCCTTTGACTTCTTTAATCTAATTAAATAAAAACCGTGCGGCGATAAGCGCACGGCTCTTCAGTGTACTCATTAGCGAGTATTTTGAAAGATCTTTTGTCACCGTTACGCAGAAACAGCGACGACTTCCAATAATTCCGACAAACGGTCGGCGACAATGTCCGGGTTTGATGCCGAAATAGGCTCTCCGTGGTTATAACCGTAGGTCAAACCGAAAGACGCCACTCCAGCATTTTTCGCTGCAAGAATATCGTTTTTCGAGTCACCCACCATCAGCATCTGGCTTGGTTGCACCTTATGTTTTTCCATTAGCCAGTTTAGCGCGACTGGATTCGGTTTTTTCTCTGGGAAAGCATCGCCACCTAATACATCGACAAAGTACTTTGCGATGCCATGCTGTTCTAATATATCAGGCACAAACTTCGAGGGCTTGTTGGTTACGATAGCGAGCGTAAACCCTGCTTGATATAGCTCCTCCAGCGTTTCTTTTACCGTTGGATAAAGGTGACTCAGTTTATGACCGCTTTGCTCGTAATAGTCATCAAACAGGATCCTGGCTTGTGCTCGTAGTTCGTCGCTTAGCTCCGGGTTGATGGTTAGACTTTGGCTCAATGAACGGCTGATCAATACATCCGCACCATTACCCACATAATCACGAACCTGCTCTTCAGAGACTGGAGGGAAACCCAGAGCTTGAACGGCTTGGTCTGCGGCAACGGCTAAATCTGGCACACTATCAAGTAACGTTCCATCCAGATCAAAGACGATGAATTTTATAGATTGTTGAGTCATAACTTCCCTACGCATGAGCTAAAATAACAAAGGATGGTTGCCCATCCTGAGTTTTGGTCATTATCACAGACCTTTATTTGATGATTATTTAATGCAAATTTTGCTTTAACGCTATTTTGAAGCAAGCCGTTGACGTACTGCTTCAAACAAGCAGATGCCAGAGGCAACCGATACGTTTAAGCTGGATACACTACCTGCCATCGGGATTTTGATCAAATCATCACAGGTTTCGCGCGTCAAGCGGCGCATGCCGTCACCTTCTGCTCCCATAACGATAGCCAGAGGACCGGTCAGTTTTGCCTGGTAGATATCGTGAGTCGCTTCACCGGCAGTACCAACGAACCATATGCCTTGCTCTTGCAGTGAACGCATCGTGCGCGCAAGGTTGGTCACTCGGATCAAAGGCACCACTTCGGCTGCGCCACACGCGACCTTACTCACGGTTGCATTCATGGCTGCAGAACGATCTTTAGGTACGATGATCGCAGCAGCACCTGCGGCGTCTGCATTACGTAAGCAAGCACCCAGGTTGTGTGGATCCGTTACCCCATCCAGCACTAATAACAGTGGTGCTTCATGCTGCGCCAAAATGTCATCGATGTCATTTTCATTCAGCTGTTTCGCAGGTTTGACTCGGGCGATGATCCCTTGGTGATTCGCGCCACTCGCCTTGTCATCCAAGGTTTTACGCGTCATTTGCTGAATCGATACGCCACACACCTGCAAATCATTCAGGATTGGCATTAAGCGGTCATCTTGGCGTCCTTTCAATACATACGCTTCGACAAAACGCTCTGGTTCACGTTCTAATACCGCTTTCACGGCATGAATACCGTAAAGAAATTCGTTACTCATTATTTAACCTGTCGTTCCGGTTATACCAACCTAACTCTACTCAGGTTGGCTTTCAGCTTTACTCCACGTCTCGTTTAGAGCGCTGAGTTTTCTTTGGCTTACTGTGTGGTTTTTTCTTACTGGCTTTTCTCACTTTCGGCTTCTTTTTGCCGTCCGTTCCACCATTGTTAGAACCGCGCTTTGGGTCACTTTTCTTCGTGCCAGCCTCTGTTTCTTCAGGTCGCTTGGTTGGTTCTATCGCAGGAATAGCACGCTGAGCACCATTCTCATTTGATGACGATCGCGTCGCTGAGCGCTTTTTCTCTTTGGCTTTGCGTTTCGCTTCTGCTGCTCTCTTCTTCGCGGTTTTTCCTTCGCCGCGTAGCTTACGACTTGTTTCGATCAATTCAAAGTCAATTTGCTTGTCGTCGAGGTTAACGGCCAATACTTTCACTTTCACCGCATCACCCAAGCGATAGATGTTGCCGAAACTTTCCCCGATAAGTCTTTGACCTATTGGATCAAATTGGTAGTAATCATTGGCTAAGGTCGAAATATGCACTAGGCCATCGATGTGCAGCTCGGTCAAACGAACAAAGAAACCAAACCCGGTCACATTAGCAATCACACCATCTAGTTCGTCTCCGACGTGGTCTTGCATATACTCACACTTCAACCAGTCTGCAACATCACGGGTCGCATCATCAGCTCGGCGCTCTGTCATTGAGCACTGCTCACCGTAGAAGTCCATATCATCAAATGAATAATGGTATCCACCCGTTGGTGTCCAACGATCTTGGTTTCGGCCTTCGTTTTTGGCGATCAGATACTTGATGGCTCGGTGCAACAACAAGTCTGGATAACGACGAATTGGAGAGGTGAAGTGAGCATAGCGCTGCAGTGCCAAACCAAAGTGACCCGCGTTATCGGCGTTGTACACCGCTTGTTTCATCGAACGCAATAACATGGTCTGAATCAACTCCTGATCCGGCCGTTCTCCGACTTGTCGCATCAGGTTTGCATAATCAGTTGGTGATGGTTCCAGTCCGCCACCCAGCTCCAAACCAAGCTCACTCAGGAAATCTCGGAAGCCCATCAGACGTTCTTCGCCCGGTGTTTCATGGATACGGTACAGTGCCGGTTCTTTTGCTTTTTCCACCAGCGAAGCCGATGCGATATTAGCCAAGATCATACATTCTTCAATCAGCTTGTGCGCATCGTTACGCTCCAGCGGTTCAATTCTGTCAATCTTGCGTTCAGCATTAAAGATGAACTTGGTTTCAACGGTTTCGAATTCAATCGCACCCCGTTGTTCGCGCGCCCCTTTAAGCACTTTGTACATGCGATGCAACTCTTCTAGGTGCGGAACCAACTCGCTGTAACGCTCGTGCAACTCTTCGTCACCTTCCAAGATATGATGTACTTTGGTGTAAGTCAGACGCGCATGCGAATTCATTACCGCTTCGTAATGCTTATAGCCCGATAGTTTGCCTGTGTCAGAGATGGTCATCTCACATACCATACATAAGCGATCAACCTGTGGGTTCAGCGAACACAAACCGTTAGACAATACCTCAGGTAACATTGGTACCACCTGAGACGGGAAATACACCGAGTTACCACGAATAATCGCCTCTTTATCCAGAGCCGAGTCGGGACGCACGTAGTAGCTGACGTCCGCTATCGCGACCCATAAACGCCAACCTCCGCTTTTCTTCTTCTCACAGAAGACTGCATCATCAAAGTCACGTGCGTCTTCGCCATCAATTGTCACCAACGGTAAGTCACGCAAGTCAACACGGCCGACTTTCGCTTCTTCAGGCACCTCTTCAGACAAGTCGGCCACTTGTTTAATCACCGCATCGGGCCACTCATGTGGAATTTGGTGGGTGCGGATCGCGATTTGCGTTTCCATGCCCGGCGCCATATTTTCGCCCAGAACTTCCACAACCTTACCCATCATGCCGCGCGTACGTGAACCACGATCGGTGATTTCTATCACGACGACATTGCCCATACGAGCACCCGCTTTGTGCTCATTTGGAATAAGAATATCTTGGCAGATCCGTGAATCGTCAGGGACGACATACGAATAACCGTACTCAAGGAAGAAACGTCCGACGATTTGGTTATTGCGCTCTTCAAGAACGCGTACTAAGCGACCTTCACGACGGCCTCGCTTGCTGTTATCCGTTGGCTGAACCAGTACGAAATCACCATGAATGATGTTCTTCATCTGATGGTGCGGCAGTACAATATCATTATCCTTACCCACGCTGCCTTCTGGTCGTACCCAGCCATGACCATCTTTATGACCAATGACATACCCTTTCACCATTTCTAGCTTTTCAGGTAGTGCGTAGCACTGGCGGCGAGTAAACACCAACTGCCCATCACGCTCCATTGCACGCAAACGACGACGCAATCCTTCATACTGCTCTTCGCCCTCGAGCTTAAGTGCTTCGAACAAGTCGTTGCGATTCATTGGTGCACCGGACTTGCCAAGGAATTCAAGAATGAACTCTCGGCTTGGAATTGGGTTTTCGTAATTTTGGGACTCACGATCCGCAAACGGATCATTTGGCATATTGTCTGACATAGGCACGCCTATCTAGCAAGGAAGGTATACAGTTAGTATATCTGACTCTCTCGATAACCTACAGAAATGCTTTGAAAAATGCGTAACGACACGAGTGGCGGGAGTTATGGGCGAGCCAGTAAGATCAAAAGCTCTGAATTGCCCCGGAGCAACTCATCAATGGTGCAATCATCAAGCTCAGCAAGAAAAGCACTTTTGGCTTTGGCAAGCTTATCCTTTAATCGACACGCCGGAGTGATATGACAAAAGTCTGCACTGCAGTTCACCAGCTCTAACGGTTCCAAATCACGAACAACCCCTCCAACCGTGATCTCAGATGCAGGCTTCATTAAACGGATCCCGCCGTTTTTTCCGCGCACGGTTTGTATGTAACCTAACTGTCCTAAGCGGTTGATGACTTTAACCATATGGTTACGAGATACACCAAATAAATCCGTCACTTCCGTTATGTTGGTCAATTCGTCCTTTGGCAGTGAGGCTAAGTAGATTAGGGTCCTCAACGCGTAATCTGTGAAGCTAGTTAACTGCATATTGCTATCCTCTGTAATAGCAAAAGTGTAAATCTTTTCTTGAATGAAAGATACATTTGAGATACAACTTTAAACATGCATTAAAAATGCAACTTAAAATACAACACCCAATAAAATAGGAAGCCTCTATGCTCAGCAAGCAAACCATTGAAATCGTCCAAGCTACCGCACCGCTCATCGCACAAACGGGACCGAAACTGACGGCACACTTTTATGAGCGTATGTTCAGCCACAACCCTGAACTGAAAGATATTTTCAATATGAGTAATCAGCGCAATGGTGATCAGCGCGAAGCACTGTTCAATGCAATCTGTGCGTATGCTGCAAACATCGAGAACCTACCTGCTCTGCTTGGTGCGGTAGAAAAAGTCGCCCACAAACACACCAGCTTTTTAATCACGTCAGAACAATACCAAATCGTAGGTCAACACCTGCTTGCAACCATCGATGAGCTGTTTAACCCGGGGCAAGAAGTGTTGGATGCCTGGGCTGAAGCTTACGGCGTATTAGCGAACGTCTTTATTCAACGCGAAGAACAAATCTACCAAGAGAATAAAGCGTTAGAAGGCGGTTGGCGTGGGCTGCGTGAGTTTGAACTCATTGAGAAACAACCAGAGAGTTCACACATCTGCAGTTTTGTATTCAAGCCAACAGATGGTGGCACAGTCTCTTCCTATAAACCCGGGCAGTATCTAGGTATCTACATCAACAGCGATAGTTTGGATAACCAAGAGATCCGTCAATACAGCTTATCTTCAGCCATACAAGAAGACACCTATCGTATCTCGGTTAAACGCGAACAAGACGGCATCGTCTCCAGTTACCTGCATGATAAACTCAATGTCGGTGATAAAGTAAAACTCGCAGCACCTGCAGGTGATTTCTTTATGGAGGTTGATGCAAAGACACCGGTCGTGCTTATTTCAGCGGGTGTTGGTTTAACACCGACACTTTCTATGCTTGAGACTTTAACTGACCATCAGGCGCCTGTGACTTGGGTTCACGCGACGGAAAATGGTCAACAACATGCGTTTAAACAACATGTCAGCCAACTTGTAGCGACCAAAGAAAACATGAACGCGCTGGTTTGGTACAACCGGCCAACCACACAAGACAAAATCGGTGAAGATTTCCACTTTACGGGCTTTGTCGATCTACATGAAATTGAAACGGCCCTGAAACAAGATAATGTACAAGTGTACTTTTGTGGCCCAGTGGGCTTTATGCAGCACATCGCCAAACAGTTAATTGAATTAGGTGTCCCGCAAGCGCAATTCCATTATGAATGCTTTGGCCCACATAAAGTCATTTAACATCAACTATCGACTCCCCAAAAACAGCAAAGCCCACTCAATGTGGGCTTTGCTGCATGAAGTCATCAGTGAAGAGTAACAGCGAAACGTCAACAGATCCTAGTGGTTACCAGAAGGTATCGCGTCGTTTGGCGCGTGCAATAATGTTCTGCGGCATGCGCTGCTCTAGACCATTTCTAAGCACCGCGATCCGTTTGTGTTTTCGTTGATCAGCGGTAACAGAGTTATATAACCAGCGATAAGCATCTTCGTAATCCAGCGGGCTGCCATAGTCACGCAGGAGTAACTCCGCAAGGTGAATTCGCGCATTTAGGTTCCCCATAGAAGCAGCTTCTCTCAGGTAAGGAATGGCACGCTCTTTATCTTGTTGCACCAAAGTGCCGCGAGAATAATAGCGACCTATTTGCTCCAGTGCAGCTGGCAGACCTTGATGCGCAGCGTTTTCCATGTAGTACAGCCCGAGCTCTACGTCTTGTGGTACGCACACTCCCCACGCGAGCATATCGCCATACAAAAATTCATAAGCAGGCAGGTTGATTCGGGTCGCACGAGCAATAATGTCCTCGACCAACTGGCAGTTATCAGCACGCACACGCTGCAGGTGTTTATTTTGTTCAATCAGCTTTATCAGTTCTGCTTCAGAATAAATAGGTACTGGCGCACCGACATCAGCAACATTGGCCTTGGTTGTCGTCGCGGTCAGTATCAGTAACAGTGAAGCAGCCACTGTTCGTAACTTCATAAATGCACTCTTCAAGGTATCTAACAAACCAAAGATCACTTAAGGATCTCTCTGCTTGATACACTTATCGGCAAATACTCGTCAAGCTTTAGACAGTTTTTGCCTCTTCTTCCATTAAGCGGCAAGACATTGCCACATTGAGCGGTAGGTTCCACTATAGTTTTTCTACTTTAGCATGCTACGCGACCACCCACTCTTCAGACACAAAAAAGCCGACCCTTAGGTCGGCTTTCATAATCTCGAGCTCGTTTTTACGTATCAATTAAGATTCGAATGGGTGAACCTTAATGATAGTCTCGTTACGGTCTGGGCCAGTAGAAATAATGTCTACAGGCACGCCCGTTAGTTCTTCGATACGTTTGATGTAATCTAGCGCTGCTGTTGGTAGCTCTTCGATTGACTTCGCACCGAACGTGTTCTCAGACCAGCCTGGCATTGTTTCGTAGATTGGCGTTGCTTGTTCAAATGCTTCAGCAGCCATTGGCGAAACTTCTAGTACAGAGCCATCTTTCATCTTGTAACCAGTACAGATTTTTAGCTCTTCTAGGCCGTCGAGTACGTCTAGTTTAGTTAGACAGAAACCTGAGATAGAGTTGATTTGGATTGCACGACGCATAGCAACTGCATCAAACCAACCGGTACGACGTAGACGACCAGTTGTTGCACCAAACTCGTGACCTTTCGTGCCTAGATGCTTACCTACTGGATCTTGCTTTTCTAGACCATCGTAAAGTTCAGTCGGGAAAGGACCAGAACCAACACGAGTACAGTAAGCTTTCGCGATGCCTAGGATGTAGCCGATGTGACGAGGACCAAAACCAGAACCAGCCGCAACACCACCAGCAGTGGTGTTAGAAGACGTTACGTATGGGTAAGTACCGTGATCGATATCCAGTAACGTACCTTGAGCACCTTCAAACATGATCTTGTCGCCACGCTTACGCGCAGAGTCTAGCTCGTCAGTCACGTCGATGACCATTGAAGTTAGAAGCTCAGCGTAACCTTTTGCTTCTTCAAGCACAGCTTCGTAGCTCACTGGTTCTACTTTGTAGAAGTTTACAAGCTGGAAGTTATGGAATTCCATGACTTCTTTTAGCTTCTCTGCGAACGATTCCATATCAAAGAGATCGCCAACGCGTAGACCGCGACGCGCAACTTTGTCTTCATACGCAGGACCGATACCACGACCGGTAGTACCAATTGCTTTTTTACCACGTGCGATTTCACGCGCTTGGTCCAGAGCAATATGGTATGGAAGAATTAGAGGACATGCTTCAGAAATGAAAAGACGTTCGCGTACTGGGATTCCGCGCTCTTCAAGAGGCTTCATTTCTTTAAGTAAAGCTTCAGGTGATAATACGACACCATTACCGATAACACATTTTACGTTATCGCGAAGGATACCTGATGGAATTAAGTGAAGAACGGTTTTTTCACCGTCAATTACGAGAGTGTGACCTGCATTGTGACCGCCTTGGTAGCGCACCACGTACTTTGCATCTTCAGTTAAAAGGTCTACGATTTTACCTTTACCTTCGTCACCCCATTGGGTGCCTAGAACGACTACGTTATTTCCCATCTTTCCAAGTCTGATTGCTAGTTAAAAAGGGATTCTAGCACCGAATAGCGATTCTTGCAGTCATTTTTTGTTCACAATAATGTGAGATTAACTGCATTGGTGCTTTTCGCATCCAGCATACCATTGATAATATTTGGCTTTCTAAATCCGATTGGAAACGTTATGTCTGACTCTCTCTGGCTGGCTATTGGGCTGGTTTTAATTGTAGAAGGTATCGGCCCTCTCATTGCCCCTAATCGCTGGCGAAATATGGTGGCACAATTGAGCGAACAGCCAAATAATCAGCTTCGCCGTATTGGTGGATGCCTGGTCGTCGCAGGGGCTGTTATTGCCTTTATGATGAGTTAATACAAAAACATCCTGATACAAAAAAGGCTCCATCAGGAGCCTTTTGTTCATCAAATACAGTCAGCTTATTTCGCTGTTGTACCTTTAGAGTGATTCATGTACTGGAAGAAATCACTCTTCGGATCAAGCACAAGAATGTCACTCTTAGAGCTGAATGATTTCTCATACGCTCTTAGCGAACGTAGGAAACTGAAGAACTCAGGCTCCTTGTTGTAAGCTTGCGCGTATACCTTCGCAGCTTTTGCATCCGCTTCACCTCGTGTGACACGAGCGGTTTTATCTGCTTCAGCCAGAATCGTTGCCACTTCAAGTTCCGCTTGTGCGCGAATAACTTCTGCTTTTTCACGACCTTGAGAACGGTGTTTACGAGCAACCGACTCACGCTCAGCACGCATACGGCGGTAGATAGATTCACTGATCTCATCTGGTAAGTTGATTTTCTTCATACGGAAATCAACCACGCGAACACCCAAGTCTTTCATTGCGCTTTGGCGAGTGTCTGTCAACACGTTAGACATGATTACGTCACGCTCACCATCGATTTCCAACGCCTCACGCGCGGCTTCTGTAGTGACTTCTTCACTGCTTGCATCTTCTGGTAACACATCGTTATTACGTGGGCCTGAAACGATTTGCTTGATTTCACGAGCACCGATTTCAGAACGCAACACGTCGGTCACTTTACGTTCAAGAAGCGCTTCTGCGGTTAGCGAATTACCACCACCGGTAGCCAGATAGTAAAGACCAAAGTCTTCAATACGCCACTTTACATAGGTATCAATGATGACGTCTTTTTTCTCAGACGTAACGAAACGGTCAGCTCGACCATCCATTGTTTGAATGCGAGCATCAAGTTTCTTCACGCGATCAAACATTGGCATTTTGAAGTGCAGACCCGGCTCGTAAATACGAGTAATGTCATTATTGTCTTTAAGAACACGACCAAATCGAACTACGATACCGCGCTCACCTTCGGGAATCACAAACAATGACATCAGCATCAATGCCAGTGCGATAACCAATACAGGGATCATTAACTTACGCATTCTTAGTATCTCCCTTGGCGTGAACTTGTTGAACGAGACGATGAGTCAGAGGTGTCCTCGTCTGTACGCTCAGATTCAAGTTGAATGTGATCGTAAGTTGAGGATGACTTTGATTTACGTTTCGTATCTGTTTGACCTTCTTGACCCACCAGTTTATCGATTGGTAGGTAAAGCAGACTACCATTTGAATCAGAGTCAATCAGCACTTTGGAAGTGTTGGAATAGACTTCTTCCATCGCGTCAATATACAGACGGTCACGAGTTACACCAGGCGCAGCTTGGTATTCTGGTAATAGTTGTTCAAACTGAGCTACCTGACCAAGTGCTTCGTTAGTCACACGTTCGCTGTAACCTTGTGCTTCTTTCTTCAGACGTTCAGCACGACCCGTTGCTTTTGGCAAAATCTCGTTTTTATATGCTTCTGCTTCACGAATGAAACGCTCTTCATCCTCTCGAGCTGCAATCGCATCATCAAACGCATCTTTCACTTGCTCTGGTGGACGTGCAGACTGGAAGTTCACATCAACAAGCACAAGCCCCATATCATAGCTATCAATGATTTGGTTCAATGTTTCTTGGGTAGTTTGACGAATTTGTTGACGGCCACTGGTCAGGATACTATCCATCAGTGAGTCACCAATGACTGCACGTAACGCAGAATCCGTTGCCTGACGCAAACTATCATCTGCGTTGGTGACACGATACAAGTATTTGTACGGGTCAGTAACACGGTATTGAACATCCATTCCTACAGTGACGACGTTTTCGTCTTTGGTCAGCATAAGACCAGACGCACGCAGTGAACGAATCGCTTGAACGTTGACCGCTTCGTATTCATCAATAAAACGAGGGCGCCAGTTCAGACCTGGGTCTACAATGCGATCGTATTTACCTAAACGCAGTACAACCCCACGTTCTGCTTCACCGATGGTGTAAAAACCAGCGAAGAACCATACGGCAACAGCAATCAGAGCAATGACACCAAAGCCAATTGCACCACCGTTACCGACCGGAGAACCACCGCCGCCTTTTTTACCAAACTTGCCACCCAGCTTTTGACTCAGCTTATTGAACACTTCATCTAAATCTGGTGGACCTTGATCTCGGCCACCAGGACGCTGGCCACCACGATTATTATTACCCCAAGGGTCATTATCGCGGCCATTGTTGCCGTTGTTATTTCCAGGCTCATTCCACGCCATTAGAAAGCTCCATCATTTGATATGACGTTATACTGTAGCAGTCATTTAAGTGACTATAAAGTCAGTCAAAACTGCCCCTTCTCTTTTCTCAAGTCTAAACCAGTCGACTTGTTGCATTCGAACATCGATCAACAAGTTACCGTCCTGATCATAGTCTTCACGTTGAATACATTTCATTTGGAAGAATGTACTACGGAATCGACCTTGATACTGTGGTGGAATGCACAACTGATACTCAACCATTTGTGACGCAAGACGTTCGGTCAGCGCGTCAAATAGGAGCTCAATGCCCAATCCATCCATTGCAGAGACCCAAACCGCTCGAGGTACGCCTTCCTCGTCTCGCTCTATACGCGGATTCTGCGAATCTAGGTTGTCGATTTTGTTCATGACCACCAGAGTCGGCACTTCGTGAGCATCGATCTCTTCTAGTACTTCATGAACAGCTTGAATATTCTCACGAAAACGCTCATCACTGGCATCAACAACATGTAACAAAATGTCAGCTTCTTGCGTTTCTTGCAAGGTCGCTTTGAAAGCAGCAACCAAATCATGTGGTAAATGTCGAATAAATCCAACCGTATCTGCAAGTATGGCAGGTCCAACATCGGACAACTCGATCTTACGTAGTGTAGGATCCAACGTTGCAAAAAGTTGATCTGCGGCATAGACCCCAGCTTCTGTTATACGGTTAAAGAGTGTCGACTTACCCGCGTTGGTGTAACCCACGAGTGAAACTGTTGGAATTTCAGCTCGGTTTCGGGCACGACGCCCTTGTTCACGCTGCTTAGCCACTTTATCTAAGCGGCGCAGTATCGCTTTTATTCTGTCACGCAATAAACGACGGTCGGTTTCGAGCTGGGTTTCACCCGGGCCACGTAAACCAATTCCCCCTTTCTGCCTTTCAAGGTGCGTCCAACCACGAATCAAACGAGTTGACAGATGACGAAGTTGAGCCAGCTCTACCTGTAGCTTACCTTCGTGTGTTCGAGCTCGTTGAGCGAAGATATCGAGAATAAGACCAGTGCGGTCGAGAACTCGACATTGGCACAGCGCTTCGAGGTTGCGTTCTTGGGCAGGAGAGAGGGAGTGATTAAAAATCACAATTTCAGCTTCAGTCGATTGCACAGCAGTCGCAATTTCTTGAGCTTTACCCTCTCCGACATAGTATTTCGGGTGCGGGGATTGACGACTACCGGTAATGACCTGTAGCGCCTCAACCCCGGCGGAGGAGACCAGCATTTCAAATTCGGCCAGATCTTCCCACTCACCTTCTTGCGTGAAGTTGATATGAACAAGTACGGCTCGCTCACCGGATTCATAACGGTCAAACAAGCAATCAACTCCTTATTTTATAAATATTTAATGAAGAATTAATCTTCTGATTTCTCTTGTGGGCGATCGCCTTGGGTACGCTCACCACTGTGATGGCTCACTGGACGAGCCGGAACAACCGTAGAGATCGCATGCTTGTAAACCATTTGGTTGACAGTGTTCTTCAGCAAGATAACAAATTGATCGAATGACTCGATTTGACCTTGCAACTTGATACCGTTAACCAAGTAAATGGATACCGGGATACGCTCACGACGAAGCGCGTTTAGAAATGGGTCTTGTAGAGATTGCCCCTTAGCCATTTTATTTTCCTTATTTAATTTGTTGTTGTAATTATTTAGCTAGTGGTGCAATGCAAAAAAAAGTACTGCTTTTGCATCTGAGCTAAACGAATCAAAATGCACTCTAAGTAATTAGCAAGCATAGTATAAAAAACGCTAACTACTGGTCCTTAAAGAGCGCGATTACGCAAAAACGATCACATTATACACAGCTAACTCAATCAGATGCTATGGCTTCTGACATGGTTTCGAACGCTTGTTCAATGTTCTCGCTATCCAACCAAGTTAAGTCATCCCAGCTGCGTAACCAGGTGATTTGACGCTTGGCTAATTGACGAGTAGCACATATACCACGAAATACGGCTTCTTCGCGTGTACACTCCCCGTCTAAGTACTCCCACATCTGTCTGTAGCCGACACAACGTATCGACGGTAAATCAGGGTGAAGATCCTCACGTGCATATAACACGTTCATTTCATCTTCAAAACCTGACTCCATCATCTTTTCGAAGCGCAACTCAATTCGACGGTGAAGCTCTGCCCTTTCCTTGGGAGCTATTGCAAACTGTTTGACTCGATACGGCAGGCTCTCACCTTTGGTTTGAGTCAACTCAGTTAGTGTCTTACCTGAAATACGAAACACCTCCAATGCCCGCGATAAACGTTGAGGATCATTGGGATGTATTCTCGCTGCAGAGACAGGATCAAGTTGTTTAAGTTCATCGTGCAACACTGACCAACCCTTAGTCAATGCTTCTTGTTCAATTTGCTGACGAATTTCAGGGTTTGCGGCAGGTAAAGGCGACAACCCTTCAAGTAAAGCCTTGTAATAGAGCATCGTTCCACCGACCAATAATGGAATTTTCCCCTCAGCAACAATCGCTTCCATTTCCTGCAGTGCGTCTCGACGAAAGTCTGCCGCAGAATAAGATTCACTGGGATCCAAAATGTCGATCAAGCGATGAGGTGCTAAGCTCTGTTCTTTATCATCTGGCTTCGCGGTTCCAATATCCATCCCTTTATAAATCAATGCTGAATCCACACTGATGATTTCCACTGGAAACTTTTGACGAAGTCGAATCGCAAGTTCTGTTTTACCTGATGCGGTTGGCCCCATTAAAAAAAGCGCCAGAGGTCGTTTATCTGTCATGGTGTTAAATTGGCTATCGTGGCGGAGAAATCAACAGCCGACACAAATGTGTTATCGTCTAATGGCAATTGACCATTTCTCAGCTGTTCAAGTTCCGCAATAATTTGAATGGCTTCAGAGAGAGTGTAGCGGCTCTTAACTGTTGCGACCTGCATTGCAAGCCAATCACCCCATTGAAGCAACATCTGCTCTGTCGTCACCGCTCTCTCTGTATAAGATAGGGTGTACGATAGCAGATCTGGTAACAAATTTTGTAAGTTTTGTTGTCTCAGTGGCGCTGGTACCCCCATCACCATCAGAGCTTTGTCATTTCGGGGTTTAAGTTGAATCCCCAAGTGGGCAAAATCCTGTTGATAATCCTGAGCGAATTTAACCATTTCTGCGTCTAGCTTCATTGACAATGGCACCAACAAAGGTTGCGATTTTAATCCATCTTCCGATGGCGTTAACTGCCCTTTCATTCGATAAAATTCCGCTCGTGCCAACGAAACAAGTGCCACACCGCTGTCGCAACTCATCAGCAAAAACTGCTCGTTTACGACAGATAATGCTTTGCCCAACGTCGTCACCTCAGGTAAAGACGTCCCTTTACTCGGTGTTGTGATGATCGATTTTGGCGCTGCTTCAGGCCCAAACTCTGGTGTTTCCAGTAGCTCATGATAGGCGCGGACTTCTTGCTTACTCGGTGCTGGCTCCGCATGACGCTCTTTATGTTGCGTCGGTCTCGCCGATCGCTTCGATTCTATCCAGTTTGAACGCTCAGGTATGTCCGACGATTTAGCTTCTCGCACGGAAAATTCAGAAGAAGACTCTTCGCGTGGCTTAGACTCATAATCACTTCGGCCAGGATAAGCAGGAGATTGGTCAATCGCTTGGTAAACTCGCTCAGGAACGGATTCCAATGAGTTTTCCCCTCTGACATGCACAGAGGAATGCGAACCTTCGTTGGGGTTGAGTTCAACGCGATGAGAATGCTCTGCGTCTTGACTGGTCTGTGTATGATGAAATGCAGACTCATTCACATACGGCTTATCGATCACCGAACCTTGCGCGAGTGCATCTGCCAAGGCCTGATAAATAAAGTCGTGAACCAATCGGCCTTGGTGAAAACGAACTTCGTGCTTAGCTGGGTGAACATTGACGTCCACTTGATGCGGATCGAGCTCAATATATAAAACGTACGCGGCAAACTGGTTTGGTTCTAAGCTGGTTTCATAGCTTTGGCGAATCGCGTGATTGATTAGTTTGTCACGCATCATACGACCATTCACGTAACAATACTGAAGGTCACTTTGTTGCCTTGCGCCATCGGGAGTGGTAATCCATCCCAACAATTTTAGCCCTTGATGTTCCAGCTCGATTCTCAGCATATTGCGTACAAACGCATGACCACATACGGCGGCAAGCCGCTTTTCAGTTTGGAGCTGATTTTTCGCGGCGCGATATTGGCGAACAACTTTTCCGTTGTGACGAACATTAATGGTGATGTCAAAACGACTCAGCGCAATCCGTTTCAATAGCTCATCAATATGAGCGAATTCAGTTTTCTCAGTACGAAGGAATTTACGACGAGCAGGCGTATTGAAGAACAAGTCCAGTACTTCAACTGTGGTTCCAATGGGATGGGCAGCTGGTTGCAACTTTACCTGCATATCACGGCCTTCAGAATACGCGCTCCACGCTTCCTCCTGAGCCGCAGGGCGCGAGGTTAATGTCAGGCGAGCAACAGAACTGATACTCGCGAGTGCCTCACCGCGGAACCCCAAGCTCATAATGGCTTCTAAATCATCTAAGCTATGTATCTTAGATGTCGCATGACGACTCAACGCAAGCCCAAGCTCCTCTTTCGCGATCCCTTTGCCATTATCACGAACTCGGATGAGCTTAGCGCCCCCTTTTTCGATATCAATATCAATTCGGGTAGCACCAGAGTCTAGGCTATTCTCAACCAACTCTTTGACAACAGAGGCCGGCCTTTCGACCACCTCTCCTGCCGCTATCTGGTTGGCCAGCCTAGCTGGTAAAATTTTAATCGTCATATAGCGTTAAAAGCTCACTTACTTATTTGGAATGATCAGTATTTGTCCAACGGCAAGCTGGTCCGAGCGCAGCTTGTTCGCGCGGCGAATACTGTCCACACTCACCCCGTACTTCGAAGCAATCTTACCTAGGAACTCTCCCCTGGCGACCTTGTGTTTGCGGATCGGCTTATCTTTAACCGCTACAGTGATGTTGAGTTTTTGCCCCACCCAAACCGTATCAGACTTAAGGTTGTTTTCTCGGCGAATGTCAGACACTTTCACTTTGTAATGGCTGGCTATCTTACCTAAGAACTCACCAGACTTAACCGTATGCGTGATCGTTTCGGTCTCTACCGTGATCGGCTTACTTGGTACTTGAACGGCACCCGACGAAGGAATGCGAAGTTTTTGACCAATCCTCACCCCGGTTGATTTGAGATTATTTTCAGACATCAGAGCCTTAGCGCTAGTACCATATTTATTCGCAATCACAGAGAGAGATTCACCACGCTTCACTATGTGTACCATTGCTCCAGGAGAAGAGGAGAACACCGTCCCTTCTGGTGGATTATCTTTCAGATATTTGACGACCGCTTTAGTAACAGCTTGAGCTAGCTTATCTTGGTGCGAGCGCTGGAAAAGCAACTTCTCTTCTGTCGGGTTAGATATAAAACCCGTTTCGACCAAGACTGACGGTATTTGAGGAGAACGCAATACTGCCAAGCTAGTATTAATGGGCTTACGATTGTGCAAGTGAGCAACACGTCCCATCTCCCGCAGAATCTCGCTCGCCAGCTTATACCCTTCTTTCTGTGAATGGCTAAACTGTAAATCCAACAACGTTTGGTTGACGTTACGATCTTTTGTATTGGTGACAAATGCATTCCCAGAGCCACCTAATATTTCTGATTGTCTCTCGTGATTCTCAACCCAACGGGCGATCTCTGTATTGGCTCGACGAGTATTCAATACAAAAACCGAACCACCGCGCGGTTTAGGTGACGTAAAAGCATCCGCGTGAATCGATATCAGCAAATGTGCGTCGTTCTCACGTGCAATCGCTACTCGACGATTCAAATTTACAAAATAGTCACCAGTGCGCGTCATGCGAGTTTTGATGCCTGGGGTAGCATTCAGTTGAGCTGCTATTTTGCGCGAAATGCTCAGCACTGCATCTTTTTCATAATGACGACGAGACGCTCCAATCGAGCCAGGATCTTCACCACCATGACCAGGATCGATAACAACCAACACATCTTGAGCACGACGCACCGAACTCATGTCTTTACTCGTCGTTGTTGGCTTGCTTGACGATGACTGTGCAGCAGACGTCTTTTTCGCACTTCCGTGAGACAAATCAACAACCAATCGATGGCCGTATTGTCCACCAGGAGTCGGGCTCAATTTAAACAGTTCTGTTTGGGTATTTTTTTTCAACTCAAAGACTAAACGGTAAGTACTTTTGTCCGGCGGAGAACTCTTTCGCACCCGCTTCAGCACAGGACTGTCCGTCACAGTGACGGGTAACTTCGCCTTCATCGTGGTGTTTTTTAAATCCACCACAAGCCTATCTGGGCTAGACAGTGAGAAATAAGAGTAATCCGCTTCTGAGTCTAAATCGATGACAACACGCGTTTCATCTGGTGACGGCCAAACTCGAAAACTTTGCACGACGTTGGCAAATGCGAAATTAGGGATAATAAGAACGAATGTAGCGATAAACGTCGCTACAACTCTAAAATTTAAAAAACTCAACATAGTTCCAATCTACTGAGTAACTGCACACCATAGTCATTGTTCGCTGTTAGTTCAGCGATACGCTGCTCACCTTGGTAACGAATGTTCACATCAAGATCTGGCTTCGGTAACAACCCTTGCCCTTTTTCAGGCCACTCTACCAAACAAATCGCATCATCAGTGAAATAATCCCGAATGCCCATAAACTCAAGCTCTTCAGGATCAGCAAGACGATACAGATCGAAGTGGTAAACTTGCCAAGTTGCCAATTGATAGGGTTCAACCAATGTATAGGTTGGGCTTTTTACGTTACCTTGATGTCCAAGAGCACGGACAAAACCACGACTGAAGGTCGTTTTACCTGCCCCCAAATCCCCATGAAGATAAATTGTGGTTTGCTGGGAACAAAGTTGAGCCAATGCAGCGCCCAAAGCGACCGTTTCATGCTCATCTTTCAAATTAAACTGTTTCGTGCTCATTTATGCTTCTCTAACGAATGATCGTTGACTATATAAAAATCAAAAGAACAAGAATAGTAAACTGTGTTGGTTTTCCGAGACAAGCTTTCGAATGTCATATATACGAAAAACTAGCCATAAAACTGCGTCTTATTTATCGAGTATTCACTTATCCCCGAGTAACCTCAAGCCTTCTTCAACTTTACGCTAGCACCAATACAATAGATCCGTTAAGATCCGGCCCCCAATAATCTCGGTAGCCATCATGAACTACGAACAACTCGCAAAACAAATCAAAATTTGGGGAAAAGAGCTCGGCTTTCAGAAAGTCGGGATCTGCGATATTGATCTTAGTGAACACGAATCCGCCCTGCAAAATTGGTTGGATGCTGGATACCATGGTTCAATGGATTGGATGGCTCGTCACGGTATGATGCGTGCCAGACCAGCAGAGCTATTGCCAGGAACCATACGAGTTATCAGCGTACGGATGGATTACCTTCCTCCTGATGCCCAATTCGCTTCGAACCTCGCGAATAAAAATCACGCTTACATCAGTCGCTATGCACTCGGAAGAGATTACCACAAGCTGGTGAGAAAGCAGCTCAACAAGCTTGGTAAGTTAATCGAAGAAGAAGTTGGCCAATTTGGCTATCGACCTTTCGTTGATTCCGCACCAATATTAGAACGACCTTTGGCTCAAAAAGCAGGATTAGGTTGGACAGGTAAGCATTCATTAATCTTGGATAAAGACTGTGGCTCTTGGTTCTTTCTTGGAGAATTACTGGTTGATTTGCCATTACCGGTTGATAAGCCCACTCAGGACCAATGTGGGAAATGCAATGCCTGTATTACATCCTGTCCAACACAAGCCATTGTTGCAGATAACGTCGTGGATGCTCGTCGCTGCATCTCTTACCTTACGATTGAATTTGATGGAGTGATCCCAGAAGAGTTCCGCAAACCCATAGGCAACCGAATTTACGGCTGTGATGATTGTCAGCTCGTGTGCCCATGGAATCGATATGCAGAGCTAACCGAGCAAGAAGATTTTCATAGACGTGAAAGCTTTCACACACCTGACCTTGTGCAGATGTTTGAGTGGGATGAGGCTACGTTCTTAAAAAATATGGAAGGTTCAGCTATTCGCCGTATTGGCCATTTACAATGGTTGCGTAATCTCGCGATCGCTCTCGGTAATGCAGACTACAGCCAAAGAGTCATTGATGCATTAGACCGTCGTCGAGGTAGTAATACTTTGCTTGATGAACATATAGACTGGGCACTGACACAACAGTTGAACCAAATACCGACTAATGATTTGCAATCAGTGGAAACAAAGAAGAATCGTCTCATTAGGATTATCGAGAAAGGCTTACCGAGAGACGCATAGCGTGCAGTCTATATGCAAGAGATTGACAGCATGTTTTCATAATCAATCCGTTTTTCATGAAAATTTCATGACCTCGTTCTCAAATTAGTAATGTGGAAAAAAATTTGAAATCAAGTTGAAAGTGAACTGAAGAAAAAAGTTAAACACAATTTGAATAAATGACTAGGATCAAAAAAATGCGATGTAATGATCGTAAGTTAGTCAAGTCGATCCACAAAAAAAACCACTTCATCCATACAAAACAATAACTTAAAGCTAAAAACATCACTATAGCAAAAAAATAAAGAATCAAAGATCTCTCTTTACTTACTAAAAAAGCCAACCTAAAAACACTTTATCAACTAACTTATCCACAGAACGCCGTATGTGGATAACTCTGTTAATTAAAGTAAGATAAAACACTCAGAGAATGCTGGATAGTATGATTCATCCACTTCATATTCTGCCGTACGCGTAATGCACAGCGCCTGACATCATATAATACGGATAATTTTGGGGGTTCATGCTTCGCAGCATTATGAAAAGAGCGATGAGAGCACTTATTTTCTAATTTAATCGGAAAATAGAGCTAGTGTAGCGTATCACTGTTTAACACAATGGTAGCTATTACTTTACTTGTAGAGAAAGTGTCGCAATGTCATTGTTAAACACAATGAAAACTATACTTTCCACTTAAGAAAAAGTGGAGCGACACACGAGGTCCCTATCCATAAACAAAAAGGCGTGACCTCAACCTTGGTAAGGTTGCACTCTAACTACTGAGTGGGTGTCAGATTTTTTACGCTCGAAATACAATAAGAATCCTACTTCCAACGAAAAATTTGGAGCGACACACGAGGTTCGAACTCGTGACCTCAACCTTGGCAAGGTTGCGCTCTACCAACTGAGCTAGTGTCGCATAATAATAGCGAATGCTATTAATTGAATTTGGTTGCGGGGGCCGGATTTGAACCGACGACCTTCGGGTTATGAGCCCGACGAGCTACCAAGCTGCTCCACCCCGCGTCCGTGTTTCATCATTCAAAGCATGATGAGCGCTATAAATTTTGGAGCGACACACGAGGTTCGAACTCGTGACCTCAACCTTGGCAAGGTTGCGCTCTACCAACTGAGCTAGTGTCGCATATTAACAGCAAACGCTATTAATTAAATTTGGTTGCGGGGGCCGGATTTGAACCGACGACCTTCGGGTTATGAGCCCGACGAGCTACCAAGCTGCTCCACCCCGCGTCCGTGTTTCATCATTCAAAGCATGATGAGCGCTTATAAATTTTGGAGCGACACACGAGGTTCCCTATTCATAAACAAAAAGGCGTGACCTCAACCTTGGTAAGGTTGCGCTCGATAAATGAGCGGGTGTCGAACTCTTCGCTCGAAATACGATAAGAATCATACTTCCAACGAAAAATTTGGAGCGACACACGAGGTTCGAACTCGTGACCTCAACCTTGGCAAGGTTGCGCTCTACCAACTGAGCTAGTGTCGCATATTAACAGCAAACGCTATTAATTGAATTTGGTTGCGGGGGCCGGATTTGAACCGACGACCTTCGGGTTATGAGCCCGACGAGCTACCAAGCTGCTCCACCCCGCGTCCGTATTGTGTCATCGTTAAGCACGATGAAAGCTTTATCCACAATCAAAAGAAAGTGGAATGACACACTAGGCTCCCAATTCATAAAAATGGTGACCTCAACCTTGATAAGGTTGCGCTCTAAACACTGAGCGGGTATCGAATTCTACGCTCGAAATACGAGAATAACCATACTTCCAACGAAAATAATTTGGAGCGACACACGAGGTTCGAACTCGTGACCTCAACCTTGGCAAGGTTGCGCTCTACCAACTGAGCTAGTGTCGCATATTAACAGCAAACGCTATTAATTAAATTTGGTTGCGGGGGCCGGATTTGAACCGACGACCTTCGGGTTATGAGCCCGACGAGCTACCAAGCTGCTCCACCCCGCGTCCGTATTGTGTCATCGTTAAGCACGATGAAAGCTCTATCCACAATCAAAATAAAGTGGAGCGACACACGAGGTTCGAACTCGTGACCTCAACCTTGGCAAGGTTGCGCTCTACCAACTGAGCTAGTGTCGCATCAACAACGTTTCTGCTGTTTAGGGCTGCGAATTATAAGAGCATTTTTTTGTGATGCAAGTCCTTCCTGAAAAAAAATATCATTTTTTTTCTAAACGACGAAAAAGCAATCAAAACAAGCATAAATAGCCACAGCCTAGTACAGAGCTTATACACTAAATCTTGAAGATCGTTTCACGGTAATACTTCAGCTCCGCAATAGATTCACGAATATCATCCAAAGCCAGATGTGTGCCTTGCTTAGAAAACCCTTCTAATACGTCAGGTTGCCAACGACGGGTTAACTCCTTCAGAGTACTTACATCCAAATAACGGTAGTGAAAGTACTCCTCTAGTTCTGGCATGTATTTATATAAAAAACGGCGATCTTGACCAATACTATTACCGCAAATTGGAGAAACCCCTTTGGGCACCCACTTTTCTAAGAAAGCAATAGTTTGAGCTACGGCATTTTGTTCAGAAACTTGGCTATTTCGAACTCGCTCTACCAACCCGCTTGCCGTGTGCGTATTCGTACACCAGTCATCCATTTTGGCGAGTTCGTCATCCGATTGATGAATCGCTAACACAGGCCCTTCAGCCAAAATATTCAACTCGCTATCAGTGACAATAGAAGCAATTTCGATAATTTTGTGCGTTTCAGGATCAAGTCCTGTCATCTCTAAATCTACCCAGATTAGGTTTTGATCGCTCAAGGACATGGTTATGCCGCCTATTTGTTTATCGATAAAAAAGGTACTATACATCAAAATACTTGAAACACGATACCGACTCTATGGGGGCATATCGTGTATCAAGCACATGAATACATTCACACTAAGTACATAATTGTGGCTAAAAAGAAAAAATTAACCAAAGGTCAGGTGCGACGCGTACGCAACAACCAACAAAAGCGTTTGAAAAAGCAAGAAGACGCGATCCAATGGGATGAGAATATGCTGGGCTCAAGTAAACAGGGCTTAGTCATCACTCGTTTTGGTCAGCATGCAGACATAGAAGATTTGGAAACAGGAAATGTTCAGCGCTGTAATCTTCGTCGCGGTATAGAATCGTTGGTCTCCGGTGATAAAGTGCTGTGGCGTGAAGGCTTAGAATCTATGGCAGGCATTTCTGGCGTGGTTGAAGCCGTGGAGCCACGCACTTCAATGCTCACTCGTCCGGACTATTACGATGGTTTAAAACCGGTTGCAGCAAACATTGACCAAATGGTGATTGTGTCTTCTGTTTTACCCGAGCTTTCTCTCAATATTATTGACCGTTATCTCGTCGCAGCAGAAACACTCAACATTGCTCCGTTACTGGTTCTGAATAAAGTCGACCTATTAGAAGCTGACGACCGAGCCAAGTATGAAGAGTGGCTTAAAGAGTACCAACGTATTGGCTACAAAGTGCTGCTTGTGAGCAAACAGTCCGGAGAAGGCATCGTTGAACTAGAAGCGTTACTGCGTGATCGTATCAATATTTTTGTCGGTCAATCTGGTGTGGGCAAATCCAGTTTGGTTAACGCGTTAATGCCAGAGCTTGAGCACGAAGTTGAAGAAGGTGAAGTTTCGGAGAACTCTGGATTGGGTCAACACACCACTACGGCTGCACGCTTGTATCATATTCCAACTGGTGGCGATCTTATCGATTCTCCAGGAGTTCGTGAATTTGGCTTATGGCATCTAGAAGCAGAAGAAGTGACCAAAGCATTTGTTGAATTTCGACCTTATTTGGGCGGCTGTAAGTTCCGTGATTGTAAGCACGATGACGACCCTGGGTGTCTGCTTCGTGAGGCAGTAGAAAAAGGTGAAATTAGTGAGGTTCGTTTTGAAAACTACCATCGTATTCTTGAAAGCATGGTAGAAAATAAAGCCAATCGACAGTACTCACGTAACAAGAAGGCAGACTTATAGTCGGATTAACGCGAAAACTGTGTAAAAATCCCTCACTAGATACTGACAATTAAATTGAATTTCAGTAACATCACGCGCCCTAAAGCGAGAACCTAACAGAAGTATCGGAATTTAAGATGGACAAAATCAAAGTTGGACTACAGTACTGGATCCCACAACATGGCCTAACTCGCCTAATGGGCAAGCTGGCGTCAGCAAAGGCTGGTAGTCTAACCACCGCCGTTATTCGCTGGTTTATCAAGCATTACAATGTGAACATGGATGAGGCAAAGCATTCTGATCCGGCGCACTTTAAAACGTTCAATGAGTTTTTTGTTCGTGAGTTAAAAGAAGGCGCACGCCCAATTACTGAAGACCAAGCAGTAATCACTCACCCTGCAGATGCTTGTGTCAGTCAATTTGGGCCGATTACAGATGGTCAATTGATCCAAGCCAAAGGACATTACTTTTCCGCTCAAGAGCTGCTTGGTGGGGACAAAAATCTCGCTGAAGAGTTTACAGAGGGTACCTTTGCAACCCTTTACCTGTCTCCTCGAGATTACCACCGAGTTCATATGCCATGTGACGGCACATTACGCCAGATGATATATGTACCGGGCGATTTGTTCTCAGTAAACCCGCTAACCGCGGAAAATGTACCAAACTTATTTGCGCGGAATGAACGCGTGGTTTGTATCTTCGATACAGAATTTGGCCCGATGGCACAAGTACTCGTCGGTGCGACCATCGTTGGCAGTATTGAACAAGTTTGGGCAGGTACCATCACACCACCGCGTGGCAACACCATCCATAAATGGGATTACCCTGCTGAAGGTAACAAGGCGGTTATCTTGAAGAAGGGCGAAGAGATGGGCCGTTTCAAGCTTGGCTCTACCGTTATCAACCTGTTCGCGAAAAATGCTATCTCGTTCGATGAAAGCATGGAGAATGGTAAGCCTACAGTGATGGGAACGCCTTACGCTCACCAGCAGTAAACTTGAACATAAATCAATTCAGCTCCCGGGCCCCCGCTTATTATGCGGGGGCTTTTTATTGATAATAAGCAAAACTCAGTTCGAAATTCATATTCAGTTGCTCAAACTCATACTTGCGTCTAAGTAGCTAAAACCAGGTTCCATTATTCTGCAACCAGAAGTGAATGCTTGAAGGGGCGACGAATGGCAAAGATGAGTACGAGTATGCTGGTAAAACTGCTGGTATGTTTTTTAATTCCGCTCGGTGTTTTATGGATGCCGATAGATGCGATACCCATTGCCGATCTCACTTTAATTCAACATCGTCTGTTGGCGATCTTCCTTCTCGCGGCACTACTTTGGGTATTAGAGCCGGTTCCTGTTTTTGCCACTTCCATTCTGATCATCGCCCTTGAGCTAATTATGATCTCGGATAAAGGGCTACACCTATTTCGAGCACCACCTTTAGGCCATAGTCTTGGTGAGTTGATCCCTTATACCGATATTTTTTCCGCTTTTTCCTCGCCCATTATTATTTTGTTTATGGGGGGCTTTGCCTTAGCGATTGCGGCATCAAAATATGAGCTGGATAACAATCTAGCGCGCGTACTGCTTAGACCCTTTGGTACTCAACCTAAGTTCATCATGCTGGGACTGATGTTGATCACAGCGGTGTTCTCTATGTTTATGTCCAATACCGCGACCACGGTAATGATGTTGGCACTACTAGGACCGATTGTGGCTTCTGCGCCAAAAGGAGATTTAGGCATCAAGGCGCTCGTTTTATGTATTCCGATAGCAGCCAATACTGGCGGGATAGCCACACCAATTGGCACACCACCAAACGCAATTGCACTGCAATACTTAACAGGTGAAAACACCATCGACTTCCTTTCATGGATGATGATGGGGTTGCCTTTCGTACTGATACAACTGACCATTGCTTGGTTCTTATTGCAAAAGCTATTCCCTTCCAACGAGTCAGAAATGAAGCTCAAGCTAGATGGTACTTTTCAGCGAAACTGGCGCGCTATTGTAGTCTATGTAACCTTCGCAATGACAATCCTGCTCTGGATGACCACTCAAGTTCATGGGATGAATACCTACGTTGTCGCGATAATTCCACTCGCGGTATTTACCTTAACGGGCATTATGGGCAAAGAAGAGTTAAAGCTGATCAATTGGGATGTATTGTGGCTGGTGGCTGGTGGTATTGCGATTGGTATTGCCTTAGACAAAACAGGACTCGCCGAAGCCTTAGCTCATGCGATTGACTACCAATCGCTCTCACCCTTTGCAGTTGTCGTGGCCATTTCCGTCGTTTGCTGGTTGATGGCTAACTTTATGTCCAATACTGCAACCGCTAACTTATTGATGCCAATCGCCGCGGCCATTGGTGTCTCAATGCCAAGTTTAGTGGAAATAGGAGGACTGCAAGGCTTATTGGTCGTGGTCGCCTTCTCCGCGTCATTGGGGATGATTCTCCCCGTGTCTACCCCACCAAATTCATTGGCCTACTCAACTGGTCTAATCGAAAGCAAAGATATGGCGAAAGTGGGGCTCATTCTGGGCTTGATAGGCTTATTTATTGTCTATGGTGCCGTCATTGTGTTGGTGTAATCCATAAGGCTTTTCCTCGCAAGCAGCTCTTTGACGAGCTGCTTTTTTATTGTTCCTTAAAGACTTGGTACTTTTACATCAATACAATTTCGTGCATATTATCCGCCTTCCTATCGTATCAACGGATTCTCATCACTCATGGGTTATGAATGGCTTGCACTCTGTGCCGCTTTTTTGTGGGCGATCTCCAGTTTAATTTCTGTTATCCCCGCGCAGCACCTCGGCGCTTTTTCTTATAGCCGCTGGCGCATGGGATGTACCTCGGTCATTCTCACCACGATGGCTTGGTTAACCGGAGGTTGGTTAAGTGTGTCAGCAGAACACATCACCCCAATGATGGCGTCTGGATTGATTGGTATTTTCATTGGCGACACCGCGCTGTTTGCATGCATGAACCGCATGGGACCAAGACAAGCAGGATTACTTTTCTCTTGCCATGCTGTGTTCTCGACGGTGTTAGGTTACTTCTTGTTTAGTGAAAGCATGACCACCATAGAACTGCTTGGCTCTGCATTGGTGTTCAGCGGTGTCGTAATGGCGATCTTCTTTGGTCGACGAGGTCAAACACACAACGTACTCGAAGACGTCAAAGGTAATATCTGGGTGGGTATCGGACTCGGCCTCACCGCAGCATTGTGCCAAGCACTTGGTGGTATTCTTGCCAAACCCGTCATGCAAACCAGTGTGGACCCAATTGCAGCTTCTGCGATTCGTATGATCAGTGCATTTACGGCGCACTGCGTGTTGCTTTTAATCGGAGTAAAGGTCGCCAAAGCCACTCAGCAGATTACTTGGAGAGTGTTTGGCATTACCGCGCTAAATGGCTTTCTCGCGATGGCAGTAGGAATGACACTTATTTTATACGCCCTGCAAGAAGGAAATGTGGGTATGGTCGCGCTGTTATCCTCAACCACACCGATTATGTTGTTGCCACTTTTGTGGGTTTATACCAAACGCAGACCCAATCGATATGCTTGGTTAGGAGCAGCACTTGCGGTTCTTGGAGCAGGAATTTTGGTACATTAAGCCCACCTATCTTCATCGCAAGATGGGCATGAACGCTATGTAGTTTGATGCTAAAGAAAAGCCCGAGTTGCGATAACTCGGGCTTTGTCATTTAAGAACTCTTTTAATGATTTAAGTAATAGTTACCTAAACTCTTATTTAAAAAGAATATCACCAGACATTTCTGCAGGAATTTCTAGACCAGACAATGCAAGCATCGTTGGCGCTAGGTCAGAAAGCTTACCGCCTTCTTTAAACTCAACTGCTTTATCCCCCACATAAATCAGAGGAACAGGTAAGTTAGTGTGTGCAGTATGAGTACCACCCGTTTCTGGGTCTACCATCATTTCTGCGTTACCGTGGTCTGCTGTAATCAGTAGTTGACCACCCACTTCCTTGATCGCTTCAACGACTTTACCAACACTTTCATCCAGCGCTTCGATTGCTTGTTCCGCCGCTTCGTAAACGCCAGTGTGACCCACCATATCCGCATTCGGGTAGTTACAAATGATGGTGTCGTATTTGCCAGACTTGATCGCTGCAACCATTTTTTCCGTCAGCTCAGGAGAGCTCATTTCAGGTTGCAGATCGTAAGTCGCGACTTTTGGAGAAGCAACAAGTTGACGCTCTTCGCCTTCAAACTCATTCTCAACACCACCGTTGAAGAAGAAAGTCACGTGCGCGTATTTCTCTGTTTCAGAAATTCGTAACTGAGTTTGACCTTGCTTAGATAACCACTCACCGTAAGTATTTTCCAACGATGCAGGTGGGAAAGCCGTTGCCAGCGGGATATCTGCCGCGTACTGCGTCAACATAACAAAGTTAAGCGTCGGGAATACTGCACGCTCAAAGCCATCGAAATCAGGCACAAATGCACGCGTGATTTGACGAGCACGGTCGGCGCGGTAGTTCATGAAGATAACCGCATCACCGTCTTGCATGATTGCGTCTTCTTGTCCTTCAGATTTGATTGCGGTCGCTTTCACGAATTCATCGTTTTCCTCACGAGCGTAAGCAGCTTCAAGACCAGCAACGGCTGAGTCAAAAGTGAAATCTGCTTTTGCTTGAGTCAGCAAATCATAAGCGACTTGTACACGTTCCCAGTTATTGTCACGGTCCATTGCGTAGTAACGACCAACGAGAGAGGCAACACGGCCTTTACCTAGCTTAGCAAACAGCTCGTCAAAACGTTTTAGCGAGTTTTCTGCGCTGCGTGGTGGTGTATCACGACCGTCTAGGAAGCAGTGAAGGTAAATTTTCTCAGCGCCACGAGCCGCTGCCATTTCAACGGCTGCATAGATGTGATCTTCATGAGAGTGCACGCCACCTGGAGACATTAACCCCATGATGTGAACCGCTTTACCCGCTTTAATCGCTGAGTCCATGGCTTCAACAAGCGCTGGCGTTTCTGAGAACTCACCGTCAGCGATAGATTTAGTAATACGAGTTAGGTCTTGGTAAACAACACGACCGGCACCAATATTGGTGTGGCCGACTTCAGAGTTACCCATTTGACCTTCAGGAAGGCCTACATCCAAACCTGAAGCAGAGATTAGTGTATTCGGGTGGTTCGCAATCAGTGAATCCATTACTGGTGTTTTTGCATTCGCAATTGCGTTACTTGCGCTGTCTTCACGGTAACCGTAACCGTCAAGGATAACTAGAGCCAATGGCTTCTTAGCTGACATAGTGATGACCTCATCAAATTTAAGTAACTTTGGCGTAGGGCCTCGCTGCCCTATCTAACCTTGAAACAAAACTAGCGTAATTTTACTACACTTTTTAACCAAAACTGTAGGGTAAGATCAAATAATGTTTGCGATTTAGTGTTGCTGACTTACAACTCAATATACAAATTCACCTTTATTTGTTTTCATCTAACCACGAAATCGTTGAGGTTATATAGCGTTAAACTGTGTTCAACAAGCATAGTCATTCTCAATGGGCTTTGTACACCCTTGCCCTCGTTAATTGGTAGCGATTTACTTTGCTACCAGCTCTTATACTGACACTATTATTCGCATTTATACGTAAAAGAAAAACCAGTTTCAGCAATCAATTCGATAGGTAAGTTAGATGCTCCTAGGGTCTACAAAGTGCGAAACGCGTTTAAAAGAGTTTGTGAAGATCCCAATTATTGGTCAGAACAATTTAAGCCACTCGCCTAAGCGCCTCAACCTCGCTATACTCCTGCTTTATTTTTCCGGCAAAAAGTGTAAGAGCTCAAGACATGCAAGAGTACATTGAATTTTTCCAGCAGAACATGATTCTATCTTTGGTTTGGGTAGGCGTGCTTATCGCATTAATCATGAATATCGTAAAATCTGCCACCGCAGCATACAAAGAAATCAGCGTAAACCAACTAACCCAACTGATTAACAAAGAAAATGGTGTGGTTGTCGATACGCGAACCAAAGATGAGTTTAAACAAGGTCACATAACCGACTCAGTTCACATTTTACCGTCAGATATCAAAACGGGTAACTTGAGTAGCCTTGAAAAACATAAATCCGACCCAATCATTGTGGTATGCAAAACAGGGCAAACTGCTCAAGAAAGCGCAAGTCAACTAGCCAAAGCAGGCTTTGAAAACGTTAGCCTACTTAAAAATGGTTTGTCGGCTTGGAAAGAAGCAAACCTGCCGTTAGTTCGTGGAAAAAAGTAGTCCGGAGCGCAAATGGCTCGTGGCATAAATGGTTCGTGGCGCATAAATAGTTCGTGGCGCATAAAAGTGACCTCGCAAGTTTATGATGGGTCACCACCTCAATCAACGAGGAAGCGACCGCTCAATACGTCACTCAACGTCGTGTTCGATAACCCAACCGACTATGGTCACGCTTTGCAAGTACCAACTGAGTAAAAATAAAGCACTTACAATGCCAAGTTGTGACACTTGGCACGTAATACATGCTTCATCTAGTCAAGCTACATTAGCTCAGTTAGTCTCGGGACAAGACAAATTTCTGAGTCGAGAAAGTTCTAGACTCAACCAATGTTTATTAAGGATAAAAAAATGGCTGAAGCAGCACCACAAGACGCACAACAAAACTTCGCAATTCAACGTATCTTCCTAAAAGACGTTTCTTTCGAAGCTCCTAACTCTCCAGTAATCTTTCAAAAAGAGTGGAATCCAGACGTTAAACTGGATCTCGATACTCAAAGCCGTGAACTTGGCGAAGGCGTTTACGAAGTCATCCTACGCCTAACTGTGACGGTAAAAAATGCTGAAGAAACGGCATTCCTATGTGAAGTTCAGCAAGGCGGTATCTTCACTGCAGAACAGATGGAAGCAGGTCAACTTGCACATTGCCTAGGCGCATTCTGTCCGAACATTCTATTCCCATACGCTCGTGAAACCATTTCAAGCCTCGTTGTTAAAGGAACGTTCCCTCAACTGAACCTAGCACCAGTTAACTTCGATGCGCTGTTCATGAACTACCTTCAACAGCAAGCGGAAGGCGAAGCTGAAGCGTAATTCACATTTGTAAGTGACGTGTAGGCAAAAACTTCATGTCGCATACCCAAATTAAATGCACAAAGCGTCCAAAAAACGATGCGATGTGCATTTTTTATTTTCTAGCTCCTAATCTTCCGAGAACGTAAAATCTTGCGATGATAGACTAGATTAGAACAGTAAAAACTCTATTAGGCGGCAGCATGACAAAAGCAAATACAAACAATGCTTACGGTAAAGACATTGCGATGACAGTCCTTGGCGCAGGCTCATATGGCACTTCGCTAGCGATCTCCCTTGCGCGTAATGGTGCAAACATTATCCTTTGGGGACACGAGCCCGAGCACATGGCTCGCCTTGAAACCGATCGTGCTAACCATGAATTCTTACCTGGTGTGGATTTTCCAGACAGTTTGATCGTTGAATCAGATTTGGAAAAAGCTGTCCAAGCCAGCCGAGACTTACTTGTCGTGGTGCCAAGCCACGTTTTTGGCATCGTATTAAAAAGCTGCAAACCTTTCTTGCGTGATGATTCACGTATCTGTTGGGCAACCAAAGGGCTCGAACCTGAGACAGGTCGCCTACTTAAAGATGTCGCGTTCGACATTATCGGCGAAAACTACTCCCTAGCCGTCTTGTCTGGCCCCACTTTCGCGAAAGAACTAGCAATGGGCTTACCAACCGCTATTTCGGTTGCTTCACCCGATGCTCAGTTTGTTGCCGACCTACAAGAGAAAATCCATTGCAGTAAGACGTTCCGCGTATACGCTAATAGTGACTTCACTGGTATGCAACTAGGTGGTGCAGTCAAAAACGTCATCGCCATTGGCGCGGGTATGTCAGATGGCATCGGCTTTGGCGCCAATGCTCGAACCGCCCTTATCACTCGAGGCTTGGCAGAAATGAGCCGTTTAGGTGCCGCGCTTGGTGCAAAACCAGAAACCTTTATGGGCATGGCTGGCTTAGGTGACCTAGTCCTTACGTGTACCGACAACCAATCAAGAAACCGCCGTTTTGGCTTAGCACTGGGACAAGGCAAAGACGTCGATACCGCGCAAACTGAAATTGGTCAAGTTGTGGAAGGCTACCGCAACACAAAAGAGGTATGGATGCTGTCTCAACGCATGGGTGTTGAGATGCCAATTGTTGATCAAATTTATCAAGTATTGTATCAAGGAAAAGATGCACGCCTGGCAGCGCAAGATTTACTTGCTCGTGACAAAAAATCTGAAGGAAAGTAGCACTCTACGCGCTTTCGTATCACTCTGAGATAAATAGCACTTGTCGGGTCAAGGAAGAACCACTCAGGATATTGAGAATGAAACACTGCGAAAAACAAAAGGTCTGGAACAAAATAGTCTCCGAAGCCCGTGAAATGTCTGAGCAAGAGCCAATGTTGGCCAGCTTTTACCATGCGACGATCATCAAACATGATAGCCTTAAAGCGGCACTGAGCTACATTCTGGCGAATAAATTAGACACCGCATCAATGCCAGCGATGGCGGTCAGAGAAGTGATTGAAGAAGCATTCTCGACTGACCCAAACATTACTGATTGCGCCGCTTGTGATATATGCGCAACCGTAAATCGCGACCCAGCGGTGGCGATGTATTCTATGCCATTGCTGTACCTGAAAGGCTACCATGCACTTCAGGGCTATCGTGTAGCGAACTGGTTATGGAAGCAAGGACGTCATGCACTTGCCACTTACCTGCAAAATCAGATCTCTGTCGCCTGCCAGGTTGATATACATCCTGCGGCTCGTATTGGTAGTGGTATCATGCTTGACCATGCAACAGGCATCGTCATTGGTGAAACAGCCGTTGTTGCGAATGATGTCTCTATTCTGCAAGATGTTACCTTAGGTGGTACAGGCAAAGAAAGTGGTGACCGTCATCCGAAAATTCGTGAAGGTGTGATGATTGGTGCAGGAGCTAAGATACTGGGCAATATCGAAGTCGGTGAAGGCGCTAAAATTGGTTCTTGCTCGGTGGTACTACAGCCGGTACCAGCGCATACAACGGTGGCAGGTGTGCCAGCAAAAATTGTCGGTCGTCCAAAATCAAACAAGCCATCTTTCGATATGGATCAATGCTTTAATGGTAAGTCTCAAAGCTTTATCCATGGGGACGGCATTTAATCTTCAACAATGTGGTAGGTAACTCTCAAGTGAACAAACAGAAACACCCTGTGCTCCGCTCAGCTATTTTATTGACTTGTGTTTTATCTGCCGCTTATCCGCTCGCATCCGGAGCCGTTAGCCAACAAGAACTTAAAGGTGTTTCCAGCGAGATAAGCCGTCAGAAAAAATCCCTGACCTCTCAGGAGAAACAGCTCAATGAGTTGCAACGCTCACTGAAAGACCAAGAGCTTGGTATATCTCGGTTAGAACGAGAGATCAAACAAACCAAATCAAAACTCTCTCAAGCCGACCAAAACATAGAGAAACTTGAAGAGAAGATCGACCTACAAGAAGCTCAGCGCCAAGATCAAGAGAAAGAGCTCAAGCAACTGATACAAACTTACTACGTCACTGAGCGTGCCAAAGCCAATGGTCACCTACTGAATCAAGGTGTAGAAGAAGATCGTATCAGCCAATACTTCCAACACTTGGCCAAAGAGCGCGCAAACGTCATTGCTGCGATTACGAAAACCACAGAACAGCTTGCGCATAATAGAAACCAACTTGAGCTTGAAAAAGAGCAGATCGAAACGTTACTCAAGCAACAGTCGGAAAAGCGTAGTGCGCTAGCGGGAACCCAATCGCAACGAAAAAAAACCTTAGGTAAGATTCGGAGCAGTATCCAAAACGACAAACGTTACCTTGCTGAACTGCAGCGCAACGAAACACGCCTTAAAGCGGAGATCGCCAAAGCAGCAAAACGCAACTCGGTGCCAATGGATGGATTGGGCAAACAACGAGGTAAACTACCATGGCCACTAAAAGGCAACGTTCTGCACAACTTTGGCACTCGTCAGACAGGCCAAGTAAACTGGAAAGGCATGGTGTTATCCGCCAACTATGGTCAAAAGGTTAAAGCTGTTTATCCTGGTACCGTGGTATTCGCGGAGTATCTGCGTGGTTATGGTTTGGTGGTATTACTCGATCATGGTAAAGGTGACATGACGCTTTATGGGTACAACCAGGCTCTGACGAAAAAAGAAGGCGACAAAGTCACCGCAGGTGAAGTGATCGCTCTTGCGGGCGACACGGGGGGACAACACCGCCCTTCACTTTACTTTGAAATCCGCCGCAACAGCCGAGCACAAAATCCGAAATCGTGGTTGAAACGACTGTAAAGGCTAATCATAGTAAGCCCCTAGGAACAGAAAAGGAGCCGATTGGCTCCTTTCACTTTTCTTATTGCTGCAGGGTTGTCGTGTTACGCGTAATGCGTTTCCACCGCGTTTATGAACGCGCTGACATCTTCTTTGCTTAAAGCATTAATGCCTGCTGCTGCCTCTCGGCCCCCACCAGTTGGAAACTGACCACAAACAGTGACTGCACCTTGCTTGTTATTTAATGGCGCGCGCAGCGACACAGTATAGGTTCCATCAGCATTTTCGGTTAACACGGCATGAGCCGAGTCTGGTGTTTGGTTGGCTAACCAGTTGCCATATACACCGCTGATTCGGCGCGATGCCGCATTGTTAGGTAGCTCAAACAGTTTCAATGTTTTGCTCTCATGCAGAGCAGGAACGGACAATGCCGCCTCCATGTCTTGCTGGTAAGCGGATTGAAGTTGATAGTATGGCGACGCTTTATCTGAGACAACATCAAAAGGCGAAGCATATTGTAAGAGCGCTTGATACAAATCAGCAGGGTGGAAATGTAAATCATCCACTTTCGAACCGTAACCGTTGTAGTTGATCAGCGTTCCTAATTCTTTAAGCTGGGCTTTCTGATCCGCCGTTAAACCCGCTTTATCGGCTAACTCATCCGCTTTAGCGATCAAGTTATCGCCATAAGCCGCGGTAATTGCCCATTCATGAAACTGGCCATTTAGTAACTGATCAACGATCAACGCGGTACACATGTTCGCATCCAAATCGATGTGCGCGTCCAAATTGCCATGCTGAGGGATATCTCCGGCTTTATGATGGTCAGCGTAAAAGACATGCGCTCCTTGCTCTAACGCACGCTCTAGGCCAGCCATGTTCTTTTCCATTGAAATATCTAACACCGTTAAGTCATCGCCTGCTTTCACCTCGATGGTTTCTACCAGCTTAATATCACGCTTAACTCCCGTCACCAACTGAGCATCAACCGGGTCGGCCAAACGTAATTGTAACAATGCAATGATGCCATCAGCATCGCCATTGAAAATATCGTAATTCATTGAATGATAGTTCCTTTATCAGGTGTCATTCCCCAGCTTCAATCAACTGGGGCAGGAAATTCACCCTATTGTGCGCAGGTGTGCTAACAAGTCAACCAAGCGTCGACTTGTTAGTGAGAATTGAGTTGTAGCAATAATGAGAATAAGGCCGATTAGCCGTGCAGAGCACTGACTGAACCTTCAAGCAACAGCAATTGTTCGAGTCCCTGCTCCGTTGCCAACGGCTTCACCACATTAACCATTTGCAACATTCCTTGTTTGACCATCTGCTCAGTAATGTTGGTTTTTGGCAGCATCGCAGATTGATACGATAGCCAACTACACGCAATGAGATGCAATGTACACACGAGTGATTTTAACTGTTGCTGATCAACCTCAAGTAACTTCAGTGCCACAAACTCTTGCATGATCGCAATTAAATTGCCTTGCAGTTTTTCCTGAACATCGATGTACTGCGCATGAAGTTGCTCATCTCGGGATAGAATTTCAGGCAAGTTAGCGTAGAAGAAACGGTACTTCCACATCAAAGTAAAGGTCGAGTCGAGATAGCTTTTGAGCATCGTCAAACTTTCTTGAGAGCCTTGCATAGGCGTAAACCTTTCTAAAAGTTCCGTGGCATACAGCGTAAAAATATCTCGCACGATTTCTTGCTTATTGCGGAAATGGTAGTAAAGATTTCCTGGGCTGATTTCGATGTGTTCGGCTATATGATTGGTGGTAATGTTGCGCTCACCATGTTGATTAAACAACTCCAATGCTGCGTAGACGATTTTGTCGCGCGTTTTCATGGCTATTCGATTCCCTTTCCATTAACGAATCGAGTATAACGACTTCACCCATCGAGGTCGATAGAGCCCCCAGATACGGTAACTTAGCAGACCAGTCAGAATACCTGTGCCATTAGCAGCTAAGTCGAACAAAGACGTCTCTCGTCCAACATAACCTTGCAACCATTCAATCATTGCACTGAACAAGAAAATTCCTATTGCGACCATCCACCGCTGCCGCCAGTTGCCCACACAGGCACAAGAGATGAAAGCAAAACTGCTGTAAGCCATCAGGTGTTGTACTTTATCGAGATAAGTAAAATCCCCCCACTTTTGCAGCTCACCAGAACTAAGAGAGAGATACGCAATAATCGTTGCACAAGCGAAAATGATACAACGTCCGATCGTTCGGTTCATGAAACATCCTTACGCAATGGGAAATGGGAAAGCAGTCACCTGATCGATATGATTGCAACCCAATGCAAGCATAATAAGACGATCAATACCTAACGCGACGCCTGCACAATCAGGTAAACCAGCTTGCAATGCAGCAATCAAGTGATAGTCGATTGGCTGTGGCTGCAACCCCATCTCAACACGTTTTTTATTGTCTTGCTCAAAGCGCGCAAGTTGCTCTTGAGGGTTGTCGAGCTCATGAAATCCATTGGCCAACTCAATCCCTTTAAAGTACACCTCAAAACGCTCTGCTACCCGGTGGTCATGTGGGTTAATTTTTGCTAACGCCGCTTGAGATGCAGGAAAGTCATAAACAAATGCAGGCACAGTCTGACCAATTTTAGTCTCAACACCAACACTAAACAAAAGCTGGAGTAAGGTATCACGATGCTCTTCCTGCTGTGCAATATCACTCAATCCAAGTTGACCTGCCACGCTTTTTAGCTCTGCCATCGTTCCTTCAAGTGGGCACACGCCCAGAGCATCAAGAAATGCCTGCTGATAGGTCATGCGTACGGCCGCACCACAACTCAAAACTAACTGCAGTAGCTCATCCATTTCGTCCATCAACTGATGATGATCAAAGCCAACTCGATACCACTCCAACATAGAAAACTCTGGGTTGTGATGACGACCATTTTCTTCATTACGAAAAGCTTTGTTGATCTGATAAATGCAACCACTGCCCGCGGCCAGTAAGCGTTTCATATGGAATTCAGGGCTTGTCACAAAAAATAGCTGACTGCCATCGGCATACCCTGGTCCGACAAACTCAGTTTGAAAGGTATGCAAATGAATATCGGTCACAGTAGCATGGCTCATGGCCGGTGTGTCGACTTCCATCACCTGCCTCTGTGCAAAGAATTCTCGGATAGAAGCAATAAGCTTGGCACGTTCGCGTAATAGTGCCATTGGTGCAGTAGGTTGCCAATTCGTAGGCATAGTTACAGATCTCTTCAAGACTTAATCAGCGTTTGGATGCGCCATTTTACATACTTTTGAAAGTTGAAGAGCACGGTTTTTATCTCTTATGCTCATGTCCACATAACAAGTATACAGATGAAGCCCGAATTTTCTGCGCCGCAGAACAAAAAACATCCCATACATAAGTTGTTATCAATGAAGTAAACATGGCGCAACACTTGCCTAACATTAATGCTTTGTTGCTGTTTTTACTGCTCTCAGTGGCGTGATAACAATCACACTACATATAAATTTTATGCTCTTGTATGCATTACTGAAGCAAAACCCCAAATAAATCAATTTTTCTATCACATAGCTCTTCTACACTAACCGTACTACTTTAGAGGAGTTGTCTGTTACGACCTCCTCACCCCCACAATAACAAGCGGATTTCCGCAATCACACACTGGAGGATAACTGTGCAAACTATTATCACAGATATCGCAGTCATCGGCGCCGGCGGCGCTGGTCTTCGTACAGCAATTGCAGCAGCAGAAGCAAACCCAGACTTAGAAGTCGCTCTGATTTCTAAAGTTTATCCTATGCGATCTCACACGGTCGCGGCAGAAGGTGGCTCTGCGGCTGTTATCAAGGAAGAAGATAGCCTAGACAATCATTTTAACGACACCGTTGGTGGTGGTGACTGGCTATGTGAGCAGGATGTTGTTGAATATTTTGTAGAAAACTCGACTCGAGAAATGATCCAAATGGAGCAATGGGGTTGCCCATGGAGTCGTAAAGAAAACGGTGAAGTGAACGTTCGTCGTTTTGGTGGTATGAAAGTTGAGCGTACTTGGTTTGCTGCAGATAAAACTGGCTTCCACATGCTTCATACCTTATTCCAAACTTCGATGAAGTACAGCAATATCAAGCGTTTTGATGAGTACTTTGTACTAGACCTACTTGTTGACGAGGGTGAAGTACAAGGTCTTGTCGCGATTCACATGTCTGAAGGTGAGCTGGTTACAATTAAAGCAAAATCGGTTGTCCTTGCTACTGGTGGCGCAGGTCGTGTTTACCACTGCAACACCAACGGCGGTATTGTTACTGGTGACGGCATGGCAATGGCTTACCGTCATGGTGTCCCTCTACGTGATATGGAATTCGTTCAATACCACCCTACCGGTCTACCTGGCACTGGTATCCTCATGACGGAAGGTTGTCGTGGTGAAGGCGGTATCATCGTCAACAAAAACGGCTACCGCTATCTTCAGGACTATGGCATGGGCCCAGAGACGCCAGTTGGCGAGCCAAAAAACAAATACATGGAACTGGGTCCACGCGACAAAGTGTCTCAAGCATTCTGGCATGAACAGCAAAAAGGTAACACCATCAAACACCCTCTCGGTGATGTGGTGCATCTCGACCTTCGCCATCTAGGTGAAGAGTACCTACAAGAGCGTCTCCCGTTCATTTGTGAATTGGCGAAAGCGTACGTTAACGTTGATCCCGCCAAAGAACCAATCCCAATTCGACCAACGGTGCACTACACCATGGGTGGTATCGAGACCAACGGTGGCTGTGAAACTCGCATTAAAGGCCTATTTGCTGTCGGTGAATGTGCTTCTGTTGGTCTGCACGGTGCAAACCGCCTTGGCTCTAACTCACTCGCTGAGTTTGTAGTCTTTGGTCGCGTAGCGGGTGAAAACGCCGTGAAACGTGCAGCCGAATTCAAAGGCTGGAACGACACAGCGATAAATGAGCAAATGAAAGCCGTTGAAGAAAGAATCGCCGCGCTAATGAACCAAGAAGGCGATGAAAACTGGGCGGATATCCGTACAGAAATGGGACACACGATGGAAGCGGGTTGTGGTATCTATCGTCAAGAAGACTTGATGCAAGAAACCATCAACAAAATTACCGAGCTGAAAGAACGCTACAAGCGAATCAAGATTAAAGACAAAGGCAAAGTGTTCAACACTGACCTGCTATACGCAATTGAAGTCGGCTATGGCCTTGAAGTTGCGGAAGCGATGGTACATTCGGCGATTCTGCGTAAAGAGTCTCGTGGTGCGCACCAACGCTTAGATGATGGCTGTACTGAACGTGATGATGAAAACTTCTTGAAGCACTCTCTGGCTTTCTACCAGCCAGACGCTGCACCAAGCATTGATTACAGCAATGTCACCATCACTAAATCACAGCCAAAAGCGCGTCTATACGGTGAGGCCGCTGAAAAAGCCGCAGCAGCAGAAGAAGCCGCGAAAAACGCAGAGGAGCAAGCATAATGCCAGCAAACCGCATTCAGAAAATCGACATTCTGCGTTATGACCCAGAGAAAGACGCAGAGCCGCATTTACAAACTTTCGAAGTACCCTTCGATGAAACCATGTCGGTACTCGACGCGATAGGTTACATCAAAGACAACCTAGACAAAGATCTGTCATACCGCTGGTCTTGCCGTATGGCAATCTGTGGCTCGTGCGGCATCATGGTGAACGGTGTCCCTAAACTCGCTTGTAAGAGCTTCCTACGTGACTACCCTAACGGTCTAAAAATTGAGCCATTGGCGAATTTCCCTATCGAGAAAGACTTGATTGTTGATATGACACCGTTTATCGAACGTCTTGAAGCAATCAAACCTTACATCATCGGTAACGACCGTAAACCAGAAGACGGCACTAACCTACAAACACCAGAGCAAATGGCGAAATACAAGCAATTTGCTGGTTGTATTAACTGTGGTCTTTGTTACGCAGCCTGTCCGCAGTTTGGCTTAAACCCAGAGTTTATTGGGCCTGCGGCTTTAACACTGGCACATCGCTACAACCTAGACAGCCGTGACAACGGCAAAGCAGAACGTATGAAGCTGATCAATGGTGAAAACGGTGCATGGGGTTGTACTTTCGTCGGCTACTGCTCTGAGGTGTGTCCAAAGAGTGTCGACCCTGCTGCTGCGGTTAACCAAGGTAAAGTTGAGTCTTCAATGGACTTTGTGATTGCCATGCTTAAGCCTGATGGCAAACCAGCTCAAGAGGAGGCATAAGGATGAGTAATCGTAAACCTTACGTTCGTGAAGTAAAACGCACTTGGTGGAAAGATCATCCGTTCTATCGCTTCTACATGGTACGTGAAGCAACGGTCCTTCCTCTTATCCTATTCACTATTTTCCTGACTTTCGGTTTGGGTTCACTCGTGAAAGGTCCTGAAGCTTGGCAAGGTTGGTTAGACTTTATGGCTAACCCAATTGTAGTCGCAATCAATATCGTTGCGCTACTGGGCAGCCTATTCCATGCACAAACCTTCTTCAGCATGATGCCACAGGTTATGCCTATCCGTTTAAAAGGCAAACCAGTGGATAAAAAGATCATCGTATTGACTCAATGGGCAGCAGTGGCATTCATCTCACTGATTGTTCTCATCGTGGTGTAAGGAGCGGAAATAATGAAACCAAATTATAGTGTAGATAAAGCACCAGCACGTTCTGATGAGCCAATCTGGTGGGGGTTATTCGGTGCGGGTGGTACTTGGTTTGCGATGATTACGCCAATCACTGTACTTGTACTCGGTATCCTGGTGCCACTTGGTGTGATTGATGCAGAGGCCATGAGCTACGAACGTGTCTCTGAATTCGCCACCAGCATCATTGGCGCATTATTCATCATCGGTACGCTAGCACTGCCAATGTGGCATGCTATGCACCGCGTACACCACGGCATGCATGACCTTAAATTCCACACTGGTGTAGTTGGTAAAGTCGCGTGTTACGCCTTTGCAGGTCTAATTACTGCACTGTCTATTATCTTTATCTTCATGATTTAAGGTACTGACTAAAAACAAGAAGCTGGCAATATGCCAGCTTCTTTTGTTTTTAGTCATCGATGATCTTTTTACTATAAAAGCATTTGGTTACCCATGATCTAATTGTTTTTAAAGCTTTAGACCACCCATGATCTTTTTGAAATAAGACCTTTGTGGAAATAGGAATCGCTGATGAGCCCGATGCGGTTCTGTTGAAAAACACCAGACTCAAGCCAAACAACAAGCAATAAAAAAGGCCGCCAAAGCGACCTTTTCTGAGAAGCAGAAAATTACTTCACACGACCTACGTATTCAGCAGTACGAGTGTCCACTTTGATCACTTCGCCAATCGCAATAAATAGAGGCACACGAACAACGGCGCCAGTCGTTAGTGTTGCAGGTTTACCACCGGTACCTTGAGTATCACCTTTCAGACCCGGATCAGTATCTACGACTTCCAGCTCAACAAAGTTTGGTGGTGTGACGGAAATAGGGTTACCGTTCCAAAGCGTAATCATACAAGTGTTGTTTTCTACCAACCATTTCGCGTTTTCACCGACCGCTTTTGCATCTGCTGCGATCTGTTCAAACGTCTCATTGTTCATAAAGTGGTAGAATTCACCGTCTGAATATAGATAATCTAGGTCGATATCCATTACGTCTGCGACTTCACATGTGTCACCAGACTTAAATGTTTTCTCTAGCACTTTACCAGAAAGAAGTTTACGAATTTTAACGCGGTTGAACGCTTGGCCCTTACCTGGTTTAACGTATTCGTTTTCCAGAATGACACAAGGCTCGTTATCAAGCATTAATTTAAGACCGCCTTTAAATTCATTGGTGCTAACTGTAGCCATTTTTTCCTCTTACATTCTTAGAGCTAAATTCAATGCCACACATAATAACCCGAAAAGTCGATTCTGTTGAGCAAAACTGGCTCAAACAATTGGCGAATGGGATCTCAGATCCTGCAATATTGCTCGAAAAACTCGAAATCGATCCGTCACCGTGGCAAGACGGGTTTGCTGCGCGCAAGCTGTTTGCACAGCGTGTACCGCAAAGTTTTATCGATAGAATGGAAAAAGGCAATCCTAAAGACCCTCTTTTGCGTCAGGTTTTACCCTTGAGTGAAGAATTTGTAGTGCACACAGGTTACTCCAGTGATCCACTTGACGAACAAAACAACGAGGTCCCTGGCTTACTGCATAAATATCGTAACCGTGCCCTGATGATCGTCAAAGGTGGCTGTGCTATTAATTGTCGCTACTGCTTCCGCCGTCATTTTCCTTATCAAGATAACAAAGGAGGTAAACAAGTCTGGGCACAAAGCTTGGCTTATATCGAGCAGCACCCAGAGCTGAATGAAGTGATCTTATCTGGTGGTGACCCTTTAATGGCCAAGGATGATGAACTACGTTGGCTTATCGAGAGTATCGCGCAAATCCCGCATATTAAGCGCGTTCGTATTCACAGCCGTCTGCCAGTCGTGATCCCAGCACGTATTACAGAAGAATTATGCCAAATCTTCAGCAGCACTCGACTACACGTAATCCTTGTCACGCATATCAACCACGCCCACGAAATAAGCGCAGAGCTCTCCGCTCAGCTGTTTAAACTCAAGAAGGCTGGCGTCACCTTATTAAACCAAAGCGTATTGCTCAAAGGTGTCAACGACTCTATCAACGCCCAAGTGGCCTTGAGTGAGGCGTTATTCGATGCCCATGTATTGCCTTATTACCTGCATGTGTTAGACAAAGTACAGGGCGCTGCACACTACTTTGTCTCTGACGAAGAGGCGAAAGACATCATGCGTGGCTTGATTACGCGTGTATCGGGTTATTTGGTACCCAAGCTAACTCGGGAGATCGGTGGTAGACCAAGTAAAACGCCACTCGATCTGCATTTGGAATAAGCGAATAAATCAACGCCTATTTGTCGTGACGAGCATTTCTTTTTGTTCGCTTTGAAGCAGGCACCTGTGCATACTCCGCTTTTTTTGGAGGTCAAGATGCAGATAACACTCGCACAGATTTTCGATCTTGGCCCATTCAGCTGGCCAGCTCTATTATGTTGTGCCATCAATGGGTTAATGATTGGTATAGAACGTCAAACCCGAGGAAAACCAGTCGGTATTCGCACCGCAATATTGATCATATCAGGCACCTACCTGTTTATGTCGATGGCGGTATCTTTATCACCGAATACGCTGGATCAAGCGCGCGTACTCGGCCAAATCATCACCGGAGTTGGCTTTCTCGGCGCGGGCGTGATGATGACCTTAGATGGAAAGATCCATGGCGTGACTTCCGCCGCTGTGATTTGGGTCCTTGCTGGATTAGGCCTAATGATAGGGCTAGGTTACTTGATGCAGTCTGTGGTCATCACTTTACTTGCCTTAACGGTTCTGCTCGGCGTTGATGAAGCAGAGCGCCACATTAAGTCGCTTCGCCGTGGCGTACATCAAAGAATACAACGCAGAAAGTCTTCACGTTTAATCAAGTAATTCGCCGCGTTCTAGAAAGAAAAAGACCCCGATAAGTAAGCGGGGTCTTTGTAATTCGACTTGTTGCGTTTTTAACGATGAACTATTTTGCGAAGTTAATCAGTGGGAAGCACTTCAAGAACCCATTGTCTGCACAGTTGAGTAAACCAATCTGCACGCCATCAATTTGGTCAGTCATGTTAAAAATACCGAGCTGGAAGTTTGATTTCTTCGAAATACTTGCCAAACCCACATCAGCCATGGTGTAACCTTTCGAATAGTTTACCGCACTCCAGTTCAGGCCTTTCACATTATTGGTGATGTTAACCGCACCTAAGTTCAGACCCGTCGCTTGACCTTCGTTCCAGTTAACCAGACCTAGCGACGCTCCTTTCATGTCTTGGTTTACTTTAGCGGCACCAAAGAAAAGACCAAAGTTGACGCCCGTAGTACGATCCGTTTCCGACATACCGAGTAGTGAAAAGTCGATCCCTTTCACTTCGTTAACCTGACCATGCAAAACCGCCAAACGAACGCCGCCCACCTCTGATCGAGATGGCGCATTAGTATGGTCAATCGTAGAAAACATTACCGGGGTACTATCAGCAAAAACCGCTGGTGATGTAATAGCGGCAACCACTGCCAAAGACGTAATAAGCTTTTTCATTGTTATCTCCTGATGTACGTATCAAGCTGTGACGCTAGGGTACAAATTCCTCCCACGACTCTACTTTGATGCTTCAGTATCTAGGTAATACCCGAGGGACACACTAATGGTTTGTCGATAAAGCCAAACTCCACAAACCTCACCTATACGTCACGAAATGAGTAGAATGATCTACATTTTGCTGTTGTGCTATTTTTCTCGGCGAGTTGCAGTTCAATTCACACGCCTTACACAAAACTGTAGTCAAAAAAAATAACCTCAGCTATTTTTATCAGCGTTTTACCGTATTTATTGCACCGAATCTACACAATCGACCGTCTCGTTTTGATTATCAGAATTTTCCTGCAAGTTCGCAGACCTCAAACGTTATATATAAAAAAAGCCGAGGTAAAAACCTCGGCTCTTCAAAGGGTTGGTTAGCTGGGTAAGCGCTACATCATACCGCCCATGCCACCCATACCGCCCATACCACCCATGTCAGGCATACCTGCGCCATCTTTCTGTGGTAGGTCAGTAACCATCGCTTCAGTGGTGATCATTAGACCCGCAACCGATGCTGCAAATTGCAATGCAGAACGCGTTACTTTCGTTGGATCTAGGATACCCATGGCTAGCATGTCACCGTATTCACCCGTTGCTGCGTTGTAACCGTAGCTACCTTCACCCGCTTTCACGTTGTTCGCCACGACAGAATCTTCGTCACCAGCGTTCTTAGCGATTTGGCGAATTGGCGCTTCCATTGCGCGCAGCGCAACACGGATACCAACGTTTTGCTCTTCGTTGTCACCTTCTAGGTCAACAATGCGAGAGGCTGCACGGATAAGAGCAACACCACCACCAGCGACAACGCCTTCTTCAACCGCAGCGCGAGTCGCGTGCAACGCATCTTCTACGCGATCTTTTTTCTCTTTCATCTCAACTTCAGTCGCTGCGCCAACTTTGATAACCGCAACACCGCCTGCAAGTTTAGCAACACGCTCTTGCAACTTCTCTTTATCGTAGTCAGACGTTGCTTCTTCAATTTGCTGACGAATCTGAGTCACTCGACCTTGGATCATTGCTTCTTCACCAATACCATCGATGATCGTGGTGTTTTCTTTGGTGATTGCAACGCGCTTCGCTTGACCGAGATCTTCCAGAGCGACTTTTTCAAGCTCTAGACCGACTTCTTCAGAAATCACGGTACCACCGGTTAGAATAGCAATGTCTTGTAACATAGCTTTACGACGGTCACCGAAACCAGGCGCTTTAACTGCTGCAACTTTCACAATACCACGCATGTTGTTCACAACAAGCGTTGCCAGAGCTTCGCCTTCTACGTCTTCTGCAATAATGAGCAGTGGACGAGACGCTTTCGCTACCGCTTCTAGTGTTGGTAGAAGCTCACGGATGTTAGAGATCTTCTTGTCTACTAGAAGAATGAATGGGTTTTCTAGGTCAACGCTACCCGCTTCTTGGTTGTTGATGAAGTACGGAGATAGGTAACCGCGATCAAACTGCATACCTTCTACTACATCAAGCTCATCTTGAAGTGCTTGGCCTTCTTCGACTGTGATAACACCGTCACGACCCACTTTTTCCATTGCCTCTGCAATGATGTTACCTACGCTTACGTCTGAGTTGGCAGAAATCGTACCTACTTGTGCAATCGCTTTAGTGTCAGCACATGGTACAGATAGGGCTTTTAGCTCTTCAACGGCTGCGATAACGGCTTTGTCGATACCGCGTTTAAGATCCATTGGGTTCATACCAGCAGCAACGGCTTTAAGGCCTTCGTTGACGATAGATTGAGCCAATACTGTCGCTGTTGTTGTACCGTCACCCGCAGCATCGTTTGCTTGAGATGCGACTTCTTTCACCATTTGTGCGCCCATGTTCTGGAATTTGTCTTCCAGTTCAATTTCACGCGCGACCGATACACCATCTTTAGTGATCGTTGGAGCTCCGAAGGATTTGTCGAGAACAACATTACGGCCTTTAGGGCCCAAGGTTACTTTTACTGCGTCAGCTAGAACGTTGACACCTTCTAGCATTTTAATACGTGCGTCATTACCAAATTTAACGTCTTTAGCAGCCATCTTTGATTTCCTTTCTAAATTCTGTTTTTGATTGCGTATTTGAATCTGAGCAAAAAATTACCCAATGATTGCTATTATTCAACGATTGCCATGATGTCGTTCTCTGACATCACAAGCACTTCTTTACCGTCGATTTTTTCAGTTTTTGTGCCGTAACCTTCAGCGAAGATAACGGTATCACCAACTTTTACGTCCAGCGGTAGTACAGTACCGTTTTCTAGAATGCGGCCTTTACCTACAGCTAGCACCACACCGCGAGTTGATTTCTCCGCAGCAGAACCCGTAAGAACGATGCCACCCGCTGACTTTGATTCAACTTCTTTACGTTCAACGATAACTCGATCATGTAATGGACGAATGTTCATATCGGTCGTCTCTCCTGAAAATTTCCATGTTTATTTGATAATTGCCCTCACTAGGGCTGCTGACTCATATATAAGGGGTCGGATGGGCGATCCCAAGGGGCGACAGTAATTTTTTTGTGACTTAGCTTAAAATTCGCATCGCTTTACATAATAAATGCGCACTCGCTCACCTTCTTGGTTTCTTGTATCCTTGGCTCACATCCATCAGATAGACACAATCCATGCGGGAAACGAACACGTCAGACAATCCAGTAACCGATAAGCACGGCTTACTGACCGCCCCTATTCCTGAAACACTGCGTAAGATGACGGTGCCGATGACGATGGGCATGATCGCTATCTTGATGTTTAACTTAGTCGATACGTTCTTTATCTCCTTACTGGGGACCGATTCTCTGGCCGCCATCAGTTACACCTTTCCGGTTACCTTTGCAGTCAATTGCATTACGATGGGGATCGGCATGGGACTGTCGACTAACATCGGTCGTCTACTGGGCCAAGGTCATGCCCCACAAGCGGCACGTTTTAGCACGCACGGTTTACTGTTGGCATTGGCGTTAGTCACCATCGCCTCTTCCACAGGGTATTTCACCATTGCTCCCTTGTTCGGTTTTTTAGGCGCGACAGACCCACTGATCCCACTCATCGAACAATACATGCAAGTGTGGTATTTAACCATTCCATTACTTGTCATCCCGATGGCTGGCAACAGTGCCATTCGTGCGACAGGAGACACCAAAACCCCAGCAAAAATCATGATGCTCGCGGGTTTGATCAATGGCATGCTGGACCCGCTACTGATCTTTGGGCTTGGTCCCTTCCCAGAACTTGGTATTCAAGGGGCGGCTATCGCCAGTGCATTCAGTTGGCTAGGTGCCTTGGTCGGTTCACTTTACGTGTTGGTCAAAAGAGAAAAGTTATTAGCGAAACCGCAATGGGCGTTTGTGAAGCAAGATTGGCAACAAACGTTGAAAATTGGCACGCCAGCCGCCTTGTCGACTGCAATGAATCCCTTATCCGGCGCAATATTAATGATGTTGCTATCCAGTCACGGTACAGCTGCCGTTGCCGCATATGGCGCAGCTCAACGCATTGAATCTATATTGATTCTCGTCTTGATGTCACTCACCTCAGCGTTAACCCCATTTATGGCGCAAAACCTGGGTGCCAACAATCCACAACGCGCATTTTCAGGGCTGTTCATCAGCATGCGCTTCTCTGTGGTATTTCAAGGCTTCATTTTCTTGGCTATGGTGCCATTAAGCATTCCTCTCGCCGCATTGTTCTCCCAAGAGGAAACGGTTAAAAATCTGCTGTGGCATTACCTTCTGGTGGTCCCGTTTAGCTATGGCTTTCAAGGTATTGTGATGATGCTAGTCAGCGGGTTGAATGCCATGCATAAACCGTTGCACGCTTTTCGATGGAGCTTTATGCGATTGTTTGTCTTCACCCTGCCGGCGGCTTGGGTGGGCAGTCGTGTCTATGGGGTGGAAGGGCTATTTATCGGCATTGCGCTTGGCAATATTCTTGGTGGGCTACTGGGCTACTTGTTTGCGCTTCGTGAGAGGAAGTCGGTGTTGAAAGAAGGTTCTAGAATCCTAGGTCCTAGGTCCTAGAAAAAACAGATTACAGATTACAGAAAAGAACATCTCCCGCAATCAAAGAAAAAACCATTATTTATCAACAAGATAGCCACAATCACATCTAGGACCTAGGATCCTATAACCTAGGACCTTACTGTATTCCGTAAGCGAAGCGTTCCGTAATTTGTCATCCGTAACCCCTAACTCAATACAACAAAAAATGCCGTTTGCGATTAAGCAAACGGCATTCAATAATTGAGTTCAATACAAAGCGAATCGACTGCTTAGAATAACTCTTCTGCAACTTTGTAAAGGTCGTTGCGCACTGGACGCTTCATGTTTTCAATCGCATCAATAATATCGTGATGAACCAGTTGCTCTTTCATGATACCCACACAACGACCGCCGTGACCATCTTTCAATAGATGAACCGCGTAGTTACCCATACGAGAAGCGAGTACACGGTCAAACGCAGTCGGACGACCACCACGTTGGATGTGACCAAGTACCGTAGCACGCGTTTCACGACCCGTCGCTTCTTCAATGTCTTTAGCCAATTCATTCGCATCCATCATCAGTTCTGTCAGAGCGATGATCGCATGCTTCTTACCTTTTGATATGCCGTCTTGGATGTTGCTAATCAGCTTCTCTTTATCAAGACCTGTTTCTGGCGTGATAATGTACTCACAACCACCAGCGATAGCAGACATTAGTGTTAGATCACCACAGTGACGACCCATGATTTCAACAATAGAAATACGCTGGTGAGATGAAGAGGTATCACGCAGGCGGTCAATCGCATCAATCACCGTATTAAGTGCGGTTAGGTAACCGATAGTGTAATCCGTACCCGCAATGTCGTTGTCGATTGTACCCGGTAGGCCGACACATGGATAACCCATTTCGGTCAGTTTCTTCGCGCCCATGTAAGAACCGTCACCACCGATAACAACGAGTGCATCGATACCGTGTTTTTTCAAGTTCTCAATCGCTTTTTCACGCACCGCTACTTCTTTAAACTCAGGGAAACGTGCAGAGCCTAGGAAAGTACCACCTTTATTGATCACGTCCGAAACGCTAGAACGATCCAGCTTTTGGATACGATCTTCGTAAAGACCTAAGTAGCCATCGTATACACCGAAAACTTCCAATCCTTCAGACAGTGCTGTGCGAACCACACCACGAACTGCAGCGTTCATACCAGGTGCATCACCACCACTTGTTAAAACACCGATCTTCTTAATCATGCTCACCCTCGATCTTTGGCAATAATTTGTATAATTTTCTTCAAGGCCCCTTGTTAACAAGCAACCTGCATAATCCAGAACTGTGCGTTATGTTACATTTCCTCTGTAGGAATACCAATGAAAACGCACATATTTATGTAACTTTTCTACTTTTGTAACTTTGTATCCAAGCAACGTCTCAATGCTTGGTCCTGCGAGAATATGTGGGATATTACAGGTTATCTCAACAACTTCGTTGATTCACATCAGTATCACGATTCTTATAAAGCATTGATGGAAAGATAGTCAATAGATACCAAGATAGCCAATCAATAGCGGGTTTTCACCCACCAGGCTGCATTCGTTAGCATTTACCAATCTTGGACTTTCTGCTCTCTCTCTGGACCTAATATCACCGAAAATGGATCCTGATGAATCAGTATGTCCGCTTCCGGAAATAATGCTAATAAACTATCTTCGACTTTATCAGCAATCCGATGTGCTTCAATTAAACGTAAGTTATCATCCAACTCCAAGTGCAGCTGAATAAAGCGGGTCGGTCCTGACATTCTTGTGCGCAACTGGTGTACGCCAAGCACGCCCTCTACGCTCAAGCACTCAGTACGAATTTGCTCTAACTCGGTATCGGGTAGCTTTCTATCAAGTAAGGTCTGAGTTGCCTTACGCACCATTTTATATGCGCTAAAAAGAATAAAGATTCCGATACCAATCGCAAACACGGCATCGGCCTGCTTGACCCCAAAATAGCTCAGACCGAGTGCAACCATAATCGCGGCATTCATATACAGATCGGTTTGATAATGCAAAGAGTCTGCAGCAATGGCCTGGCTTCCGGTCATACGTACCACGTGTTTTTGGAACAGCACCAGACCAAAGGTCAAGATCATCGCGAACAAGGAGACATAAACGCCTAACTCCGGAGCCTGCAATTCATGAGGTCGGAAAAAGCGATCGACCCCATTGAGGATCAAAAAGACAGCGGAGCCGGAGATGAACATGGCTTGAGCAAGGGCGGCCAATGATTCGGCCTTACCATGACCAAAAGTATGCTCCCTATCCGCAGGTTGTAATGCATAACGAACCACAAACAAATTGACAACAGAGGCTGCTATATCAAGCATTGAGTCAATGAGGGAAGCCAGTAGACTGACCGATCCTGTTAGCCACCAAACAATGACTTTCACAATCAGGAGTAATGTCGCCACAATCGTCGCCATCCATGCGGCTGTCGTGACTAATCGCGTATATTGGTGTTTCATAATCAAAGAGTTAACTTAAACCATGTTTCGAGTATACCTTGTAAACGAGAGAATGAGTATGAAATAACCAGATCAAAAAAGGCAGCCTAACAAGCTGCCTCTCAATCTTACCTATTCACGTCATCGCTTATATCGCTAGTTCGCTTGACGTTTTTCCATACGTTTTTGCATTTTCTCACCGCATTCTTGCCGACGCTCATTTTGCAGTTTAACAAATTCTGCTTTTTGTTCCGGAGTCAGAACGCTAAGCATTTGATGTCTTTTTTCCAACATTCTGACTCGATGTTCAGTCTGTTTTTCTACCATTTCTTTTGCCAAAGCAGTCGCTTGTGCTTCATCAAAGTTGTCCGCTAGTAACAGTGATTGCATTTTTGCATGGAACGCCTGACGCTCTGCTCTACGCGTTTCACGGTCTGCTGAATTTTTTCCTTTTCGCTCGGCCCGGTTTGTATCACGCAGCGATTGTAGCTGATCTCTTTGCGCATCCGTCAAATCCAACTGACGCATAATGCCACGCTCCATACCTGGCCCACACTCGTCACGTGGGCCTTTATGGTGATCTTTACCGCCGTAGGCAAATACACTTGCAGTACCCAAAGTAAGTGGTAGAACAACGGCAGCTAATAGAAGTTTCTTGGTCGATTTCATAATTCATTCCTTACACAAGTTAGGCTTGCTTCTGGGCTGTTCTCCCAGTGCTTGAGTTTAGAATAAGACTTGTTAGGTAAAGTGGCGTATAGGCAGCGTAAAGAATCGTAAAGAGTGAGATTGGCACGCTTCGCTGCCCTCAATTCCAAGGTAATATAAGGTCAGTAGATAAATGATGACAGGGTCCCCTAATGGCACATATTCTTTTGATTGATGACGATGTAGAGCTAACCAGTTTACTTAAAGAAGTACTGAGCTTCGAAGGGTTCCAAGTCAGTGAAGCCAATGATGGCGAGGCCGGTTTAGCGGTACTGAATAGCGATATTGACTTGATTTTACTGGATGTCATGATGCCCAAACTGAACGGGATGGAAACGCTAAAACGCTTGCGTGAACATTGGGAAACACCAGTATTAATGCTCACCGCTAAGGGAGAAGAGATCGACCGCGTGATTGGCTTAGAGCTGGGCGCCGATGATTACTTACCCAAGCCTTTCAGTGACCGTGAATTACTCGCCCGTATTCGAGCTATCTTGCGTCGTACCAACACAACCGGTAAAGACAGCAAAACCAGCGACTGTATTGAGTACCAAGAGCTGCACCTCTACCCGGGTAAACAAGAGGCGTACTGCGATCAAGAATTGCTCGACCTAACCGCAACAGAGTTCGCTTTGTTGGCGCATTTTGTCCAACATCCGGGCCAAATACTCACCAAAGAAACTCTGAGTTTAGATGTGCTTGGCAAGCGGTTAGCGGCGTTTGATCGCGCTATCGATATGCATGTTTCGAATTTACGTAAAAAGCTCCCCGATCAAAAGAATGGAAAGCCGCGCATCAAAACATTACGCGGACGCGGCTACATGCTGCTTGAGGAGGACTAATGCCCCTGTCTCGTTTTAAACTGCCCAACGTCAACACCTTGTACGGACGTATTTTTGCCATTTTTTGGTTCACCATGTTACTGGTGCTGATCGCGGTATTATCTTTGCCCCATTTGGACCCACGTAAAGCGCACAACATTCCGGATGGGCCTTACCAACGTATTCTTCAACTGCGTGATGACGTTCAAAAAGAGTACCAGCAACAGACCAACCTTGAACACATTTTGTTGAGTATCGAAGGGCGCCGAGAACACAAACACGACCCGCGTCCACGGATATTTTTTTCTGATTATGATGGCAAAGTGTTAACCACGGACAATCGTAAAAATTTCCACCTTAGGGCGATGCAAAACTTTGTCTCTATCATCGAAGATAATCAACAACCAAAACAAAAGCTCTATGGTCGGTACATGATTGCAGGCCCAGTACCTATTACCTTAGCTGGTACCGACATCTTGATGTACGTCGGATTTAAATGGAACCAACCGCCCCCTTTTCTATTGCAACTTTTCGATCACCCCGTGCAGTTGTTGCTAGCTGTGATGTTGGTCAGTACCCCATTACTGTTATGGTTAGCTTGGGCATTAAGCCTGCCTGCTCGTCGGCTTGAAGCGGCCGCTCAGCGTGTCGCCAAGGGAGAATTTGTAACCGACCCCAATTTGGAAAAAGGCACGACAGAGTTTCGCCAAGCAGGTAGCAGCTTTAACCAAATGGTCGAAGCGGTGAATCAGATCATTTCCGGTCAGCAGCGTCTGCTTTCCGACATTTCTCATGAGTTACGCTCTCCACTGACCCGCTTAAGGATGGCGAGCGCCTTAGCGACACGTAAGCAAGGTGAAAGTCCTGAACTCGCACGAATTGATACAGAATCACAACGACTTGAACAAATGATCAGTGAGTTGCTTGCACTCTCTCGAATGCAAGCCAATAGCCATATGACTCGAGAAACCCAGCCAATTCAAAGTCTTTGGGAAGAGATCATTAAAGACAGCCAATTTGAAGCTGAACAGATGGGTAAACAATTGCGCTATTCCACTCTGCCCAAGGGTAGCATTTCGGGTAATCCCAAATTGCTCATGAGCGCAGTCGAAAACATCATTCGTAATGCTATTTATTATGGCAAGGATGAAGTGGAAGTTGCGATCAAAACACAAGGCAACACCTTATACATCACTGTCGACGATAATGGCGAAGGAGTTCCAGATAGTGAACTGGAAGCGATATTCCGCCCATTTTACCGAGTCTCCACCGCACGTGATCGACACTCTGGTGGTGCCGGGCTAGGGTTAACAATCACCGAAAGTGCCGTCCGTCAGCATAGTGGCACCATCAAAGCCAGCCGAAGCCCGTTAGGTGGACTGCGCGTCGCGATTGCTCTACCACTAGTCAAAGCAGGCAAATAATCCGACAAAAACACCCTTTAAAATGGTTCTCAATATTAATAGAAGAGATCCACAGTAAGCTCAGCCTTGCATTCGATGTGTGGGAGCACGCTTACTACATCAGTTATCAAAACTGTCGACCTGAGTATATCGACGCCTGGTTAACACCGTGAACTGGCGCGCCGTTGAAGAAGACTATGCTCGCGTGCTTACACCAAGGGTCTGTTAAATACTTAACCCCTCTTTTATACCCAAGTGGATCCACTTGGGTATATACTGCCCTTATCTTTTGACCAACTCTATTTCAATACCATGTTTGATATCGCTTTATACGAACCAGAAATTGCGCCGAATACCGGCAACATCATTCGACTATGCGCCAACTGCGGTGCCAATCTTCATCTTATTGAGCCATTAGGTTTTGATTTGGAAGAGAAGAAAGTTCGCCGTGCAGGGCTGGACTACCATGATTTAGCTCGAGTGACACGTCATAAAGATTTTCAGGCATTTGTAGAGTATTTGGAAAAAGAGAAACAAGGTCACTACCGCCTGTTTGCTTGCACCACCAAGACGACAGGTCACCATGTGGACGCACAATATCAAGCTGGCGATGTGCTATTGTTTGGGCCAGAAACGCGAGGCTTGCCCGCTGAGCTCATTGATAGTCTGCCAATGGAGCAACGGATTCGCATTCCAATGATGCCAGATGCGCGTAGTCTAAACCTATCGAATGCCGTCGCTATCATCGCTTTTGAAGCGTGGCGTCAAATGGGTTTTGACGGCGCGGTGTAGTGCATCAGCCCTTTGTGGTTAACCGCGAAAAACAGCCCCTGGAATATAAAAAGAGCGCTTTTGCGCTCTTTTTCGTTAAACCGAAACCACTGAATAGCCCTCAATGCAGCTTATTGTGGTCATCGTTGTCTTTATCTTTATCTTTACGCTCGTATTCTCCTTCGAACGTATTGCCATTATCAGAGTCCGAGTTAAACGGACCGCGACGAAATGGATCCTCCTCAAACGGTCCTTGATTAGAAAACCCGCCGTGAAAGCCACCACCTTGAACCGTTTTTACCACCATTTTACTCATTAAATATTTTGCAATGGCCGCACGTGGCGCAGGTAATAGCACCAGCATACCCAGCGCGTCTGTCATAAATCCTGGAGTAAGCAGTAGCACACCAGCGACCGCCAGCATAACCCCCTCAAAAATCTGCTGAGCCGGGATCTCACCTTTTTCCAGACGCCCCTGAACGGAAAGCAACGTTTGAATACCTTGGCTACGCACCAAAGATGCCCCTACCACAGCTGTCACCAGCACCAGAGCAATGGTCGTCCATAGGCCTAAAAAACCACCCACCTGGATAAATAAGCCGATTTCAATGATCGGAACGAAGATAAACGCCAATAATAAGATAGGAAACACACGCCCTCCTTTGTTTAATTTCAGTGTAATGGTAAACGCTCACTAAGCTCAAACGAATCGTTGTAAAAAGTCGTGTTCAACCTACCTTTCTTCATTCAAACACGTCTCATTTTATGACTCGACCGACCGATGAATTTTCTCAAAAATAAAACATTGATGGCATGACAAGTACCTCATTAGGGCATGCACCCATGCGCCTATTCATAACCTATTCACACTTTGCAAACTCTTGACGAAATAAAAGTGAAAAAGGTGAGCTAGTTACTGTTTTTAAAAATAGGGTGAAGTATGATTAGCGCTTAAGTCAGGACGGATTTTCCAGCCCCAAATTCTGATGAATGGATTCTTAAATACAGAAGTGGCTAATAAACGAATTTATATTAGAACTATCATCTAAGGATCCTACTATGGCTACCCTCTCTGATGCACCAAAGGCCGTCGCCCCAGCCACTCGTATTGAAGAAGATCTATTAGGTCAACGTCATGTCCCGGCCGATGCGTACTACGGTATTCATACTCTGCGCGCAATCGAAAACTTTAACATATCAAATGTCACCATCTCAGACGTACCGGAATTTGTTCGCGGTATGATCATGACAAAAAAAGCAGCCGCTTTGGCAAACAAAGAGTTAGGCGCTATTCCCAAAGATGTGGCGAACTACATCATCCAAGCGTGTGATGTCATCCTAAATACTGGCAAATGCATGGATCAGTTCCCATCTGACGTATTCCAAGGTGGTGCAGGCACTTCGGTAAATATGAATACCAATGAAGTCATTGCCAACCTTGCCCTTGAACTAATGGGCAAAGAGAAAGGCCAGTACGAATTCATTAACCCAAATGACCACGTTAATAAAAGCCAATCTACGAACTGTGCATACCCAACGGGTTTCCGTATCGCGGTATACAACAGTGTAAGTAAGCTCATTGAAGCCATTGAGTATCTGAAAGGCGCTTTTGAGCTCAAAGCCGTTGAATTCAAAGATGTATTAAAAATGGGTCGTACCCAGCTACAAGACGCAGTTCCAATGACCGTGGGACAAGAGTTCCACGCTTGGGCGGTGACATTAAATGAAGAAATTCGTGCCCTAGAGTACACATCAAAACTGCTACTAGAGATCAACTTGGGCGCAACTGCAATCGGTACTGGTCTGAATACACCAACGGGGTACCAAGCGCTTTCTGTAAAACATCTTGCTGAGGTTACGGGTCTGGATGTGGTCGCAGCTGAAGATCTCATCGAAGCCACTTCTGACTGTGGTGCCTACGTGATGACACACGGTGCGTTAAAACGCCTAGCGGTGAAATTGTCGAAAATCTGTAACGACCTACGTTTACTTTCTTCTGGCCCACGTGCTGGCCTCAACGAATTGAACCTACCAGAGATGCAAGCTGGCTCATCAATCATGCCGGCAAAAGTCAACCCAGTTATCCCTGAAGTCGTCAACCAAGTGTGCTTCAAAGTGCTAGGTAACGACAACACGGTATCATTCGCGGCAGAAGGCGGTCAGCTCCAGCTAAACGTGATGGAACCGGTGATTGCGCAAAGCATATTCGAGTCCATCTCTTTACTGCAAAATGCGTGTGTCAATCTGCGTGATAAGTGTATTGATGGCATCACAGTAAACAAAGAAGTTTGTGAGAACTACGTTTACAACTCTATCGGTATCGTTACTTACCTTAATCCATACATTGGTCACCACGAGGGTGACATCGTGGGTAAAGTGTGTGCTGAAACAGGTAAGAGCGTACGTGAAGTTGTTCTCGAACGTGGTTTGCTGACCGCTGAAGAGCTCGACGAAATCTTGTCCGTAGAAAACTTCATGCATCCAACCTATAAAGCAAAACGTTACGAATAACCAACTTGCTTAACAAGGGGCCATTTGGCCCCTTTTTCAATTATAACATTCCTTTTGAGCTTCAAATTGTCGGCTCATATTTCTATGGCTGTATATAAAAATAATCATATATCGATAAATAATCAAAAGAGGTAATAATCATGGTGGTCGTCGAACTATTTGTTGTTCTGCTCTTCATTTACTTGGGAGCAAGAATCGGTGGCATAGGTATTGGTCTCGCTGGTGGCGCAGGTGTCATCGCCCTCTCTTTAGTATTAGGAGTACCCACAAGCCAAACTTACATTCCAGTTGATGTGATTTTGATCATCATGTCCGTGATCACCGCGATTGCAGCAATGCAGGTCGCTGGAGGATTGGACTGGATGGTACAAGTCGCGGAAAACTTTTTACGTAAGCACCCTGAGCGCATCACTTTTTACGCTCCTATCGTGACCTTCTTCATGACATTGATGGCAGGCACCGGACATACTGCATTTTCCACTTTGCCCGTCATTGCTGAGGTGGCAAAGGGCCAAGGTGTTCGTCCTTCACGTCCATTGTCTATCGCTGTTGTGGCATCACAAATTGCGATTACAGCATCGCCAATTTCAGCAGCTGTGGTTGCCTTTGCTGCCATGCTGGCGCCATTTGGAGTAGATTATTTAACCTTACTGGCAGTGTGTATCCCAACCACCTTTATTGCTTGTATGGTCGGCGCATTTGTGGCGAACTTTATGGGCAAAGAGTTAAAAGACGATCCGGAATACCAACAGCGTTTAGAAAAAGGATTGATTAAGCTAAATACCGATAAGCAACGTGATATCCTGCCAACCGCGAAAAAAGCAACCTTTATCTTCTTGGGCGCGATTGCCTTTGTGGTGTGTTACGCAGCGGCGATTTCTGGTTCGGTAGGACTGATTGAGAACCCAGCTCTCGGCCGAAATGAAGCGATCATGACCGTGATGCTGGCGGCGGCGGCGGCAATCGTCATGAGCTGTAAGATTGATGCTGACAAAATTCCTAGCGCTGCCACATTCCGTTCAGGTATGACGGCTTGTGTGTGTGTACTGGGAGTTGCCTGGTTAGGCTCAACGTTTGTAAACGCACACGTTGACGGCATCAAAGAGATGGCTGGAGCACTACTGGCTGACTACCCTTGGATGCTGGCAATGGTGCTGTTCTTTGCATCAATGCTGCTTTACTCTCAAGGTGCGACAACCGTTGCATTAATGCCCGCCGCTTTAGCAATTGGCGTAGCGCCACTGACCGCGGTGGCATCTTTTGCTGCTGTCAGCGCTTTGTTCGTATTACCAACCTATCCAACGCTGTTGGCCGCAGTCGAAATGGACGATACTGGTTCAACACGTATTGGTAAGTATGTATTTAATCACCCGTTCTTCTTACCAGGAGTTGCGACCATTACTTCTGCCGTGGCACTCGGCTTCGCATTTGGTGGAGTATTGATCCACTAAATATGGCAATGGCATGTCTACGAGAAGAGAGCTTAGGCTCTCTTTTTTTATTTGTTCAAAAAAACTCAAAACACGTTTTTGATTTACATCAATATTAAGTTAGAAAATCAATCTTGCATTAAAATCGAGCGGAATGAATAAAATTCCATGATTTTATTCAAATGGTAAGTAAGAGCTGTTACTGGTTAACACTCAAAAATAAGAAAAGCATAGAAATCCGCTATTACCAACCAAATAACCTCAACGCTATCCCGACATATTCTTCACCAATAATAAGTCCACTAATTTTGTGAAGTTCCCCAAAGTCCGATGTTGTTTATAAATTTAAAATAGAGATAAATAACAGAAACAAAAACAAATAAAACACTCAATTTAATCCAGTAACTTAATTAATATTATTAGTCCCTGATTAACTTTTATTTATTAATGAATAAATAAAAGTAAGGAGAGCACTATGACTGCACAAACTGTACCTCATGAAGAAAAGAAAAGCGGCTTCTTTGCCAATTTTAAGTTTCCATCTGCTTACACCATTTTATTCATTCTTATCGCAATGGTTGCGTTATTGACATGGATTGTTCCTGCGGGTCAATACGATCGTGAAATGAACCCAGACTTAGGCCGCGAGGTCCCTGTTACGGGTACTTACCACTCTGTTGAAGGCAATCCTCAAGGCATTGTTGATGTACTGCTTGCACCTATCGACGGTTTCTATGACCACAACAGTTACGAAGCAGCCGCTATCGACGTTTCCTTGTTTATCCTAGTGATTGGCGGCTTCCTTGGCTTGGTCACCAAAACAGGAGCGATTGATGCGGGTATCGAGCGAGTTACCCATCGATTGGAAGGGCGTGAGGAAATGATGATTCCGATCCTAATGGCCCTTTTTGCCGCAGGGGGGACAGTTTATGGTATGGCGGAAGAATCTCTCCCATTCTACACCTTACTTGTCCCTGTGATGATGGCAGCGCGCTTTGATCCATTAGTCGCAGCAGCAACAGTATTGCTTGGTGCCGGTATCGGTACTCTAGGCTCAACTATCAACCCATTTGCGACCGTCATTGCGGCAAACGCAGCGGGGATTCCATTCACTGATGGTATCGTGTTACGTGTTGTGGCTCTGCTTATTGGCTGGGTTATCTGTGTAGCCTATGTGATGCGTTATGCTCGCATGGTGCGCAAAGACCAAACTAAATCTATCGTTTACGACAAATACGAAGAAAACAAAGCGCACTTTTTGGGCAACCAAACGGGTGAAAAGCTTGAGTTCACAGGGACTCGCAAGCTGATTTTAGCTATCTTTGCCGCTTCTTTCGGTGTGATGATTTACGGTGTCTCCGTAGCGGGCTGGTGGATGGCGGAGATCTCTGCCATGTTCTTAGCATCAACTATTATCATTGGTTTCGTGGCTCGAATGAGTGAAGAAGAGTTTACTTCAAGCTTTATTGATGGTGCTCGAGACCTACTTGGCGTCGCCCTGATCATTGGTATCGCGCGAGGTATCGTAGTGGTGATGGATCGCGGTATGATCACCGATACCATTCTGTTTTCCGCTGAGCAAATGGTGACAGGACTATCCTCAATAATATTCATTAACGTTATGTTTTTCCTTGAGGTTTTACTGTCATTCCTAGTCCCTTCAAGCTCCGGTTTAGCAGTATTGACCATGCCAATCATGGCGCCTTTAGCTGACTTTGCTGGTGTTGGTCGTGACCTTGTTGTCACCGCGTATCAATCCGCTTCTGGGTTGGTTAACTTAGTGACACCAACGTCTGCCGTGGTCATGGGTGGTCTCGCTATCGCACGGGTTCCTTATGTACGTTACGTAAAATGGGTCGCACCATTACTTGGCATTCTATTACTGTTCTGTGTCGCTGTACTCAGCGTAGGTGCTCTACTGTAATATTTGTCACCGTACACCCTTTCCTTTCAAAAGCCGCCTTGTGCGGCTTTTTTATTTTGCTGTCATTGCCGATCAATTTTGACGATTCAATACCTATATCCACAGCAATACCAACCGTCTTAGATTCTCCCACTAGAGCAATCGCCAATGCTCACTATTTGAGGACTCTAACTGATGATTCAGAGTCGCCCCTAGAGGTTATTAGCAGAGAGGTAAGCCGGTTGAATAAATAAACATCCTAAGTTCATTTTGCTATTAACTGAATCCAAAACACATTTTTCTATTGATAATAAAAACCTTTTAAATACTGACAATATACTCAAGTGATCTCAAGGTGCAGGATTCAGAGCTGTATCAACGAGTTCAGATTGAGATAAATAACGGGAAGTTACTTGAGTATACAATCAACACCAAGTTCCTGAACAAACAATTATTAAATTTAAGACACTTTAGTACAAAAACATGTTAAATCGTTCATCTTTTTTTAATTCAAACAATAGTAAATAATGTGATCCAAGTTTCATTTATTATCAAAAACTTTGTTATTAATTTATTAAATCGAGGTGTGAAATAAATTATCTAGATAATACGAATGCATAAGTCCAACTATTTGACCTTCATATCAATATAATTACAATGCATAGACTTCCTGCTAGTTTCACTTTATCCATAACATAAGTCTATTTTATGAATAATATTCCAAAATATTCAGATTTTTAGAAAATTCACAAGAGTTCAACAAGTGAATAGATATTGTTAAAACCCTTGAAAACACTGGCTTTGAGCATAAAAAATGAAGTGTGACTGACCTCAGAGTTTCCTTTCTAAATAGGCGTAATATTAATTTCAACGAAACGAATTAACTTATTTAATTCACCTCCTGTTCCCTTAAAATTAATTATTAGTTTATTTTAAAACTAATAGAAAAATATAGAGAGATATGATCATGAGTAACTTATATGTAGGTTCTGAAATCGGTCAATTACGTCGCGTTCTCGTTCATCGTCCAAGACGCGCTCTCACTCACCTAACTCCTTCAAACTGTCACGAATTACTCTTTGATGACGTGCTTGCGGTAGAGCGTGCAGGTAAAGAACACGACGTGTTCACTCAAACTCTACGTGACCAAGGTGTCGAAGTGCTGCTTCTCACAGATTTGCTAGCTGATACGCTTGCGGTTCCAGAAGCAAAAGATTGGCTGCTGAATACTCAAGTTTCGGAATATCGTTTAGGCAAAACGTTCGCCAATGACGTGCGTTGCTACTTAGGCGATTTACCAAATCTTGAGTTAGCCAAAATCCTAACCGGTGGTCTTGCATTTGGCGAAATGCCAATGCAATCCTCTTCAATGATGCAAGGCATGCACTCACCATGCGACTTCATTATTGAGCCGCTCCCTAACCACCTATTTACACGTGATACTTCTTGCTGGGTTTACGGTGGCGTGTCTATCAACCCAATGGCGAAACCCGCTCGTCAACGTGAAACCAACCACGTTCGCGCCATCTACCGCTGGCATCCAACTTTCGCAGGCCAAGACTTCGTCAAGTACTTTGGCAATGACGAAAACATTAACTACGACAACTCCACCATTGAAGGCGGCGATGTACTGGTTATTGGTAAAGGCGCAGTGCTTATCGGTATGTCTGAACGTACGACGGCTCAAGGTGTGGAACATCTAGCATCGAACCTATTCAAACATGGTCAAGCAAAACAAGTGATTGCCATGGAGCTACCAAAACACCGCTCATGCATGCACTTGGATACCGTAATGACTCACATGCGTGAAGATACCTTCTCGGTTTACCCTGAAGTGGTGCGTAAAGACGTGAAATGCTGGAGCCTAACTGGTGATAACTCTGGCGCGGTCAACGTAAAAGAAGAAGGCTACTTTGTTCACGCAATCGAAAAAGCACTAGGCGTCGACCAGCTCAACCTCATCACAACCGGTGGTGATAACTTCCATGCCGAGCGTGAGCAGTGGAATGATGCCAACAACGTTCTCACTGTAAAACCAGGTGTCGTTATCGGTTATGAAGGTAACACGTACACCAACGAAAAATACGACAAAGCCGGTATTACGGTACTGCCAATTCCTGGTGATGAGCTTGGTCGTGGTCGTGGTGGTGCGCGCTGTATGAGCTGCCCAATTGAACGTGATGGTATCTAAATTGTGACGAACAGAGGCAGAAGTGCCTGAGACTTCTGCCTCCCAGCTGAGAGATAAGAATAATGAAAAAACAAACAGTAGTCGTAGCACTTGGTGGAAATGCCCTACTTCGTCGCGGTCAGCCATTAGAAGCGGACGTTCAACGCCAAAATATTGAAGTTGCTGTCAAAACCATTTCCGAGATCGCACAAGAGTACAACGTGGTTTTGGTTCACGGTAACGGTCCACAAGTCGGCCTTCTTGCCTTGCAAGGTTTAGAGTACAAAAAAGTCGCACCATACCCATTGGACGTTCTAGGTAGCGAAACGCAAGGCATGATCGGTTACATGCTAATGCAAGAGTTCAAAAACCAGTTACCGAATGTCAACGTGACTTGCATGCTGACACAAATGACGGTCGATCCAAAAGACCCTGCATTTATCGACCCAACCAAACCCATTGGTCCGGTGTACGAAGAAGCAGAAGCACGTGAAATGGCTGAAAAATACCATTGGGTCATTAAACCAGATGGCAAGCACTTCCGTCGCGTTGTGCCTAGTCCACAACCAACAGGCATCATCGAGCATGAAGCCATCACTAAGCTCATCGACGAAGGTCACTTGGTGATTTGTACGGGCGGTGGCGGCATTCCCGTCAAGCGTGAAAATGGCAAGCTAGTGGGTGTAGAAGCCGTGATCGACAAAGACATGTCAGCGGCGTTCCTAGCCAAACAAATCGATGCCGAAGCACTGCTTATCCTGACAGACGCGGATGCGGTTTACTTAGACTGGGGTCAACCGACTCAACATGCACTGCGCAGTACAACGCCGTCGGAGCTCGCACAATACCAATTTGACGAAGGTTCGATGGGACCAAAAATCGAAGCGTCATGCGAGTTCATCAAACAAGGTGGAAAAGTGGTTGGCATTGGCTCTCTAGAAGACGGCTTGCAGATCCTACGCGGCACAGCAGGCACCAACATCCTTAAAGACTAACAACAAGCTTAGAAGCGAACAGCAAGCTTAAAGACGAACATCAATATTCAGGTTATGCCTGATAACGGACATAACCAAACCAAATCACTGACTAATTTCATGCGCTTTCTTGCTGATTTACTTTGAAATCAGTTTACCCTGCACTCAGGAAAGCGCTAAACGATAAGAAGGAAAACATCATGGCTTTCAATCTACGTAACCGCAACTTCCTAAAACTATTAGACTTTACTCCACGTGAAATTCAACACTTGCTTGATCTTTCAGTGGAACTGAAAAAAGCGAAATACAATGGTTATGAGCAACCTCGCCTAAAAGGCAAAAACATTGCTCTGATTTTCGAGAAAACCTCAACTCGTACTCGCTGCGCATTTGAAGTTGCCGCGTTTGACCAAGGTGCTCAAGTTTCTTACTTAGGCCCATCAGGCTCTCAAATTGGTCACAAAGAGTCAATGAAAGACACCGCTCGCGTTCTAGGTCGCATGTACGATGGCATTGAGTATCGAGGTTTTGGTCAAGAGATCGTTGAAGAGCTTGGCGCATACGCTGGCGTGCCTGTTTGGAACGGTCTAACTGATGAATTCCACCCAACGCAAATCTTGGCGGATTTCCTTACTATGATGGAGCACGGCCGTGGTAAACAACTGCATGAAATGAAGTTCGCTTACCTAGGTGATGCACGCAACAATATGGGTAACTCACTCATGGTGGGAGCTGCGAAAATGGGCATGGACATTCGCCTTGTTGCGCCAAAATCCTTCTGGCCAGAAGAGTCTCTTGTCGCACAATGTCTGGATATTGCCGAAGAAACCGGTGCAAAAATCACCCTGACCGAAGACGTGCAAGAAGGCATTCAAGGTTGTGACTACCTTTACACCGATGTTTGGGTATCCATGGGCGAAGCAAAAGAAGCATGGGCAGAGCGTATCAACCTGATGATGCCTTACCAAGTCAACATGGACATGCTAAAAGCAACCGGTAACCCGCATGTAAAATTCATGCATTGTCTACCTGCTTTCCATGGTGAAGACACTACGGTTGGTAAGCAACTTGCACAAGAATACCCACAACTAAAAGATGGTGTCGAAGTGACGGATGAAGTGGTCGAGTCTAAACACTCTATCGTCTTCGATGAAGCAGAAAACCGCATGCACACCATCAAAGCAATCATGGTAGCGACACTAGGAGACTAATCGAATCTGACATTCGAACTCTGAGTGAGCAATGAAAACCTCGCGATAGGTTCTGCAGGGAATGCGGGTTGCAGGAAGAGAGATCCTCGAAACTCTCTGAATAAAACCCGCATTTTTTTTCATCCAAAAGCATCCCAAACGGCCGCGGTATCGCCACCAGCCAAGTGTTTACAACGTCCGCAAAAAAGAAGACAAAAAACGCCATCTTCGCATAAAAATCCATTTTTTGGATACTTTGAACAAACCCTTGCAAGGCGTTATTTTGTCCGTATAATCCTTCGCAATTTATCTTTGGAGAGCAAAATGAAATTGTCATTGACTATGCATCGCGAATATTTTTCGCACCCTGGCTCAGGGACGTTCGCTGTTTCATTTTCTCCAACCATCTTTTTGGAAGCCTCCTATTTTTAGGGGGCTTTTTTTTGTCTGTCATTTACGACGAGGAAACACCATCATGGCGCATTCGTTATTTAACAAGCACATAATTTCCATCCCAGAGCTCAGCCGTGAAGAACTTGAGCTTATCGTTGATACAGCAGCACGATTAAAAGCCGAACCAAACCCTGAACTGCTAAAAAACAAAGTCGTCGCAAGCTGCTTTTTTGAACCATCGACACGTACACGCCTTTCCTTCGAAACGGCGGTTCAGCGTTTAGGCGGCACGGTGATCGGTTTTGATAATGGTGGTAATACATCACTGGCGAAAAAAGGGGAAACACTGGCTGACTCAGTACAAGTGATTTCATCATACGTGGATGCGTTTGTGATGCGTCATCCTCAAGAAGGCGCGGCTCGATTGGCGTCTGAGTTTTCCAACGGCGTCCCTATAGTCAACGGCGGCGACGGCGCGAACCAACACCCAACACAAACGTTGCTTGACCTGTTTTCTATTTACGAAACGCAAGGCACGTTGGACAACCTCAACGTAGCATTTGTTGGCGATTTAAAATACGGCCGAACCGTGCACTCCCTGACACAAGCGTTAGCAAAATTCGACAATGTACGTTTCTTCTTTATCGCACCTGATGCTCTGGCGATGCCTGATTACATTTGTGAAGAACTGGAAGACGCGGGAATCACGTTCAGTATGCACAGCAACATTGAAGAAGTCGCTCCAGAACTCGACATTCTCTATATGACGCGTGTTCAAAAAGAACGTTTTGACGAATCGGAGTACGCGCACATTAAATCCGCGTTCATCCTAACTGCCGACACACTGAAAGGCGCTCGTGACAATATGAAAGTATTGCACCCTCTTCCTCGTGTTGATGAGATCACCACCGATGTTGATAAGACCAAACACGCTTACTACTTCGAGCAAGCCGAAAACGGCGTATACGCTCGCGAAGCCTTACTCGCACTTGTTCTTAACCAAACCATTTAATTCGCAGGAGAGATATCATGGTAAAAGAAACTCAACTACAAGTAGAAGCGATTCGCAACGGTTCTGTGATTGACCATATCCCTGCCAACATCGGGATTAAGATCTTAAAACTGTTTAAAATGCATAAATCCAACCAACGCATCACAATTGGGCTGAACTTGCCGTCATCTGCACTGGGCGCAAAAGATCTGATAAAGATAGAGAACATTTATCTGACGAAAGAGCAAGCAAACCAACTGGCACTTTATGCTCCGAAAGCAACCGTGAACCAAATCGAAGAGTATAAAGTCGTTAGTAAACTCAATCTCACTTTGCCTGAGTTCATTGAAAGTGTGTTTGTGTGCCCGAACAGTAACTGTATTTCGCACGGCGAGCCAGTTGAAAGTAAGTTTAAAGTGCAGCAAAAACAGGACAATGTGCACCTTAAATGCCATTACTGTGAAAAGGTATTCTCACGCGAGATCATGGCAGAAGTTCGCTAAGATTTTCTCAACACGATAAAGCGCGTATCAAATGGGCATTTCTTCTCATTTGCGAGATAATGCCCATCTCAATAATAAGAATAATAAACTACACTTTACGGACAAAACTTCAGCTTAACTTCAAAAAAACAGCACATAACCAAAATAAGATATCGAACAAGAGATTTATTCAGCAATTTTACCTTGACCACAAAATGACGATATTTTTGGTGATAGACTCATTTTTCATAATAAAAGCCAAACAAGCGATGCCCCTCGTTAATGCACCATGGTGAATAGGGAAAACGTTGTAGAGGTAGAACAGGCAGATAATGGAAGATTGTATGCCTTAGTTGCATGGACGATTTGTTGTTACGTCAAGTTAAGGAGTTCCAATGAGTGAAACTCTAGCCCCAACTACAGTAGATTACGCAGAAGACAAAAAGCTAACTGATGCTTGTAAGCAGTTGCTGCAACAGCAAAGCTTTTCTACCCAAAACTCGCTGCGCGAAGCGCTGGTCGATATAGGCTTTAAAGGCATTAGTCAATCCACGGTTTCTCGTTTGCTGTCCCAGTTGGGCGTCGTAAAGGTACAAAATGCCTGTGGTAAAAAAGTGTATTGCATTACCGTAGAGACAGCGCCAGTGCGAGTCGAGTCATCGATTTCATCACAAATTGAGTTTATAACCCATAACCAAGCAATGGTAGTGGTAAAAACTCATCCGGGCAGCGCGCAGTTGGTCGCTCGTCTGGTGGATATTGACCCACACCAAGAAATCTTAGGCACCGTTGGCGGCAATGATACCGTGCTGGTGATCCCAAAAGATATCAACCATATTGACGCTTGTGAACGAGTAGTAAAAGCACGCCTGGGCTTCGCCTGATACTCACAGCCCAGCTAGATACTGCGGGTATGGATAATTCACTCTTAGCTCCAACATAAGCGGAGACGTTTTCTGTTTCTCCGCTTATCGGTGGTTCACATCGTTCATAACATCGATTATTTTTTAACGTCACCGAAACTTCTTGCCCCTTTCTTCTGTCTTTATGAGTTAAGATGAAAAAAATTAACTCAAGTGATGTCTTTTATGCGCTTTGTCTTTACCTTCATAATCCTCTGTTTTTCCATTATCTCTATGCCGGCGTTCGCCCTTTTTGGCAATACGAATTCCGCGTTGAACTTTGAAAGCAAAGACCGATTTGTTCCGGTTGATGAAGCATTCCCGTTGAACTCCTTCCAACAGGGCAATCGTGTACTGATCGACTGGCAAGTGAAACCTGACTACTACCTCTATCAAGAACGTATTTCTATCACTGGGGAGCATGTTACGGTTGATGACATCACGATGCGCGATGGGGAACCCTATACCGATGAGTTTTTTGGTGAGGTAAACATCTATACAGACCCCCTTTTTGTCGAAGTATCGCTGTCAAACTATCAACAAGGAGCACGTCTATTGGTCCAATACCAAGGGTGTGCAAAAGCAGGGTTCTGTTACCCGCCGGAAACCCGCGAGATCTCAATCAGTGCGTTTTCCGCCTCTCAAAATGATAGTAACGCAGTCAAGGCGGCTTCTACGACAACAAGCGCGGCACAACCAAACGCAGAACCTAGCAGTCCCGAACAATCAAATCAAAGTGCACTATCCTCAAAACGCACCTCGGTTCCAGTCACAGAACAAGACAGTCTGGCTGCCAACTTAGCCGATAACTGGTGGACACCATTGCTGTTCCTCGCTTTGGGGATTGGTCTGGCATTCACCCCCTGCGTTCTACCAATGTATCCTATTCTCACCAGCATCGTGCTGGGCAGCGGAAAATTAAGTCAACGCCGTGCGCTCGGCTTGTCTCTTGTCTACGTACAAGGTATGGCTCTGACATACACCTTATTAGGGCTCGTTGTTGCGTCTGCAGGAATGCAGTTTCAAGCGGCCATGCAGCACCCTTATGTTCTGATTGGTTTAAGTGTCATGTTCGTTGCGTTAGCGATGTCGATGTTTGGTTTATACTCATTGCAACTGCCCGCAAACTTACAAACTTGGCTGAACAATCTCAGTAATAAACAGCAAGGCGGTAGTAGCGCTGGTGTTTTCGCGATGGGTGCAATTTCGGGACTGGTCTGTTCTCCATGTACCACTGCACCGCTTTCTGGTGCCCTGTTATATGTCGCGCAGAGTGGCGATCTGCTTACTGGTGGTATTGCTTTGTATGCGCTGGCAATGGGGATGGGAATTCCACTCATTTTAGTCGCCGTGTTTGGTAATAAGCTACTGCCAAAAGCAGGTGGATGGATGGACCGCGTTAAGACCTTGTTTGGTTTCATTTTACTCGCGGCGCCAATCTTCTTGCTTGAGCGACTTTTACCAGAAATATGGTCAACGACACTTTGGTCTGTTCTGGGTATCGCTGCCTTTGGTTGGCTATATCATGTCAAAAACACTCTGGAGTTTGGCGGCTGGAAACAAAGTGCGGTGGGAATCATTGCGGTACTTGGTTTGTTGACTTCCGCTCAGCCCATGCTGAACTACTGGTTTGGTCACGGCGAAACCCAATCGCAATCGGTGACAATCAGCTTTACGCGTATTGCAAACGTCTCTGAGCTAGAACAGCAATTAGCCCTCGCAAAACAAGCGGGTAAACCAGTCATGCTCGACTTTTATGCCGACTGGTGTGTGGCATGTAAAGAGTTCGAAAAGTATACCTTCCACCAGCCAGATGTAGAGGCGAAACTGCAAAACTTTGTGTTACTGCAAGCGGACGTGACAAAAAGTGAACCACAAGACATCGAACTACTGAAACGCATGAGTGTGCTTGGCTTGCCGACCATCGAGTTTTGGAATAGTAACGGTGAGCATATTTCAAACGCACGCATCACAGGCTTTATGCAGGCGGAACCTTTTTTAGAGCACATTAACCAGTTCTAATATTCAAACGCCAGTGACGAGATCACGTATCACTGGCGTTATCGACTGCACACTTCTGATCTAGAACCTATCAACTATATGCAATATCACTAATAAAAGTCGATTTGGTTCAGACTTTTAGCGAATAAATATTGTTCGTTACCGCAAAGCTGGACAATAATAAATTTAACGAAATAGTCAAAAGTGTTTAACGTCATGGATTCGACCTACACCATCATCATCGCAGATGATCATCCCCTTTTTCGCAATGCGCTATTCCAATCCGTTCATATGGCGGTCAGTGGTGCTAACCTTCTTGAAGCCGATTCACTTGATGCCCTACTTGCCTTACTAGAAAGAGAAGAAGAGCCAGATTTGGTGTTGTTGGATCTCAAGATGCCAGGGGCGAACGGCATGTCAGGTTTAATTCACTTACGTGCTGAGTATCCTGATTTACCCGTCGTGGTGGTGTCAGCTAGCGAAGAGCCCGCCATCGTGACCCAAGTAAAAAGCCATGGTGCGTTTGGCTTTATTCCGAAGTCCAGTGACATGCGTGAGCTCGTTAATGCGATCAATCAGGTGCTTAGCGGTGATCCCTACTTCCCCGAAGGGCTAATAACTAATAACGCGGCTTGTCATGATCTCGCCGAGAAGATTGCAACACTCACCCCACAGCAATATAAAGTATTAGGCATGTTGTCCGATGGCTTGCTGAACAAACAGATCGCTTATGAACTCAATGTTTCAGAAGCCACCATCAAAGCCCATATGACCGCAATTTTCCGCAAGTTAGGCGTCAAAAACCGCACCCAAGCGGTCATTATGTTGACTGAAATGAACAGCTAAAGCTTAGTTTTCTTCATCCGCGGTTTCTTTCTCACTCGGTAGGCGTAACCCTACCTTGGTGACTTGTTGATCGACTACGTCTGCAATGATCCAGTGCAGGCCTTGCCATTCGAATTGGTCCCCTAAGACTGGCGTCGAGCCCAACTGCTCTTCCACCAAGCTTTTGAGTGTTTTATCGAGCCCATTATCTCCCAAATCAAGACCATACATCATCGCAACATCGGACAACTTGGCTTCGATATCCAAAAAGAAATCACCAAAGAATCGGCTCAGTGACGCTTTTTCTGGCGCTTCACTAAACAGTAGGCTCAACGCATTCAAATCTTTCTCTTGCGCAAACACACAAAGGGTATCGTCCTCTTTAAGCTTGGTACTACCAGAAGGATGCAAGAGCTCCTGATGCCGGAATACCGCGGCAATACGGGTTCCTTCAGGCATAGATAAACTGCGGATCGGTTCGCCAATACACCACTTATCGGCTTTCAACTTATAGATAAACAGTTCCCACTCACTGGTTGGATACACCTCCACCCCAATACGAGAAATGGGCTCAGGTTTAGAAGGTAGTTCCACTTTCGCGAGAGACATTGCTTTGGTCAGTGTGCCACCTTGGACAATCAATGACACCATGACCACGAAGAAGGCTAAGTTGAAGTACAGTTGCGCATCTGGCAGACCCGCCATCATCGGAAATACGGCTAAAATAATTGGCACCGCACCGCGTAACCCCACCCACGAAACAAACCACTTTTCACGCGCAGTAAAACTTCTAAACGGCAATAGACCTATCCAAACGGAGAGAGGACGCGCAAACAGAATCATCCCGAAAGCAAGCGCCAAGCCAGGCAGCGCAATAGACAGTAAATTGGACGGGGTCACAAGCAGCCCCAAGACGAGGAACATACCAATTTGTGCTAACCACGTCATACCATCGAGGACGTGGAGGATAGAGTGGCGACTGCGTGTTGGACGGTTGCCTAACAGCAGGCCCACTAAATAAATGGACAGGATCCCGCTTCCCCCTAATTTGTTGGAGAGAGCAAAAATCAGTAATCCCCCACTGACGGTCAAAATCGAGTACAGGCCATCCGGCAGTTGATTACGGTTGATGATTTTCCATAATACCCAGCCACCAGCAAACCCCAACAATGCACCAATGCCAAATTGTTTCGCAAAGCTCAATGCCAAAAAGCCTGCGCTCAGCGTTGTTCCCTGACTCGATAAAATCGCAATCAAAGTCACGGTTAGAAAAACAGCCATGGGATCATTAGTGCCTGATTCTATCTCCAGTGTCGACCCAACACGCTCATTCAAACTGCGCCCCTTTAGTAAGGAGAATACCGCCGCAGCATCGGTCGATCCGACGATGGCTCCGACAAGAATACCTTGCAGCAGATCGAGGTCAAATAACCAGCTCGCCATCAAGCCGGTTAAAATAGTGGTTATGGCTACGCCTAAGGTCGCCAATAAAACGGAAGGCCAGAGCGCTACCCGGAAACTGGCTGCTCGGGTACGCATCCCCCCATCAAGAAGAATGATCGCTAAAGCAAGGTTACTGACCAGATAAGCAACGGAATAGTTATCAAACAGAATGCCGCCCAATCCATCCTCTCCAGCGAGCATTCCTACTACTAGAAAGACGAGCAAAATCGGGATTCCGAGCTTAGAAGACACAGGACTTAAAAGCACGCTCAGTGCAATCAACAGTGCACCGATAAGAAAAAAACTGTTAATAGTGTTTGCGTCCATCCCTACCCTCATTCAATTGAAAACTCGTTAGTTTCAGGGCTATTGTGCATCAAAACACGCAATGATCCGAAAAGTTTATCGCTATCAACGTGGTTCTCAGCTGAAAAAAAGGGGACGCCAACCACAATAAATCACACGAAATATCATTTCATCTTAGACTTTTGGCTAATTTAACACCTTTTTAACATCAACAAATGACCTCAATTATCACCTAACCAACCAATATACGAGCATTTTGTCACTTTAAAGCCCCGACTAAAGTTGAAAAGAGTTCTTGCCAACACCTTGCTAATGTACATATTGAAACATTTTTTTAACAACAATACCGTTATCAACAATACCGATCGTAAGGAGACGGCAATGGCATTTGAAAACGAAGAAAAAGCCAAAGCCTATTGGGACAAAAACGTGAAGCTCATGATTGGCCTAATGGTCATCTGGTTCGTGGTGTCCTTCGGCTGTGGCATTCTATTTGTCGATGTACTCAATCAATTTCAATTAGGCGGGTACAAACTCGGCTTCTGGTTTGCTCAACAAGGCTCCATCTATGCCTTCCTGGGTATTATTTTCTATTACGCATGGAAGATGCGCCAAATCGACCGTGAATTCGGCGTAGACGATGAGTAAGGAGTCACTCAGATGGATTTGAAAACTATTACCTACTTGGTGGTTGGTGCAACGTTTATTCTCTACATCGGGATCGCCATTTGGGCACGTGCTGGATCGACCAAAGAGTTCTACGTCGCAGGCGGTGGTGTGAACCCAATTGCCAACGGTATGGCAACCGCCGCTGACTGGATGTCTGCTGCTTCGTTTATCTCTATGGCTGGTCTGATTGCCTTCATGGGCTACGGTGGTTCCGTATTCTTGATGGGTTGGACTGGTGGTTATGTACTTCTTGCTCTGCTACTTGCACCTTACCTACGTAAGTTCGGTAAATTTACCGTGCCAGAGTTTGTTGGCGAACGTTTCTACTCAAACACAGCCCGTATCGTGGCAGTTATCTGTCTGATTATCGCATCGGTGACTTACGTTATTGGTCAGATGAAAGGTGTGGGCGTAGCATTTGGTCGCTTCTTAGAAGTGGATTACTCAACCGGTCTATTGATTGGTATGTGTATCGTATTTATGTACGCAGTACTAGGCGGCATGAAAGGTATTACATACACGCAGATTGCTCAGTATTGCGTACTCATTCTTGCTTACACTATCCCTGCAATCTTCATCTCTCTGCAACTCACTGGTAACCCTATTCCACAAATTGGCCTAGGGAGTACTATGACCGGAACCGATGTCTATCTGCTCGACCGGCTTGACCAAGTGGTGACCGAACTCGGATTTAGTGAATACACCACCCAAGTCCGTGGCGACACGCTTAATATGTTTGTCTACACCATGTCACTGATGATTGGTACTGCGGGTCTACCACACGTAATCATCCGTTTCTTTACGGTACCTAAGGTACGTGATGCTCGTACATCAGCAGGCTGGGCACTGATTTTCATCGCGATTCTTTACACCACTGCACCTGCTGTATCAGCGATGGCTCGTCTGAACCTAATGGATACGGTAAACCCTGCACCAGGTCAGCACTTAGCATATGACGAACGTCCTGATTGGTTCAAAAACTGGGAAACAACCGGACTACTCGGCTTTGACGATAAGAACGGTGACGGCAACATCCAATACACCTCCGATGCCGCAACCAACGAACTACGCGTTGATAACGACATCATGGTATTGGCAAACCCAGAAATAGCTAAATTACCAAACTGGGTTATTGCACTCGTTGCAGCAGGTGGTTTGGCGGCAGCATTGTCTACCGCAGCAGGTCTGCTACTGGCGATTTCCTCGGCCATATCACATGATTTGATAAAAGGGGTTATTAATCCAAATATCTCCGAGAAGAAAGAGCTGCTCGCCAGTCGGATATCGATGGCAGTCGCAATTGCCGCTGCAGGTTATCTGGGCTTGAACCCGCCAGGGTTTGCCGCTGGTACCGTGGCCCTAGCGTTTGGTCTGGCAGCCTCATCCATCTTCCCAGCATTGATGATGGGTATCTTCAGCAAGAACATTAATAAAGAAGGGGCAATTGCGGGTATGATTGCCGGTATCAGTATCACACTGTTCTACGTATTCCAGCATAAAGGCATTCTATTTGTCTCTGACTGGACCTATTTAGAAAGCTGGGGTAGTAACTGGTTCCTAGGCATTGAGCCAAACGCATTCGGTGCAATTGGTGCTCTATTTAACTTCATAGTGGCATTCTTAGTATCGAAAGTAACTGCGGAAACACCACAAGAAGTCAAAGATCTGGTTGAACACGTTCGTGTCCCTGTTGGTGCAGGCCAAGCAGTCGACCACTAAAATATAACGCAACCCACAAAAGCCCCATATGGGGCTTTTTTATTCCAAGTTTTCGGTTACCGTATTCGTAACCTGTTGTTGCAAGGAAGCCAAGATGTTCAAAAATAAGCATTTAATTATTGCTCTGCTGATTGCCCCTGTCCTCTCTTTGATCGCCTATTTCGGCACTGATATCGCATTAAGTGAAAAACCGCATGCGGCAGTAGAAGGTGAGAGTTATAAGCTAGTTAGCAAATCCAACTGTCGTTACACCAGCGGCTTGTGCGATATGGAAAATGGGGACTTTAAAGTGAAGTTCCGTTCCGAGAGTCTGACTGACAACACACTCGACCTGTCGTTGCATTCTGCTTTCCCTCTTGAAGGCGTGAAACTGTCAGTCGTCAAGGACCAAGAAAAAGATGGGCAACCCGTTGATATGATCTCTGCCGATCAAACGGGACAAAGCTGGTACATTACCTTGCCAAGACCTGCATCAGAAGAAAGTTGGTTAAGAGTCGCTATTCAAGCAGAAGGCACGCTTTATTATGGTGAAACGCAAACCGCATTCATCAAATACGAAACCCTGTTTACGGAAGACCAATAGCGCCCTTGGATAAAAATCACCGTTCATTTTAAGCCGATGTTTATTCCTAAGCGTCGGCTTTTTACCCTCATTCCACGAATAATTCATCTATGGTTGGTATAACACCTTTTGGTAACAAACAGGATGCCCCATGACAACCAACTTCCGTATTGAAACCGACAGTATGGGCGAAGTAAAAGTCCCCGAAAACGCTTTGTATCAAGCCCAAACTCAGCGTGCTGTAAACAACTTTGCCTTTAGCCGTCACACGATGCCAACCGAGTTTATCCAAGCCTTAGCCCGCATAAAGCAAAGCGCAGCACTCACCAATGCTCAGCTCGGTCTACTTGAACAAGATATTGCCAACGCCATCGCTGACGCAGCGCAGACCATTATTGATGGGCAACACCTCACACAATTTCCGGTAGATGTGTTTCAAACCGGGTCTGGCACCAGCTCCAATATGAACGCAAACGAAGTCATTGCGACGCTGGCCTCTGAAATTCTAGGCACCTCAATAAGCCCAAATGATGACGTCAATATGGGGCAAAGCAGTAATGATGTGGTCCCCACGGCTATTCAGTTAAGTTCGACATTGGCGGTTGAAACAAGATTACTGCCTGCTCTTAATCATTTAAGTGAGACGCTCCAATCTAAACAGCAAGCGCTCAAAGACGTAGTCAAAACCGGCCGGACACATTTGATGGATGCTATGCCGATAACCTTTGCCCAAGAACTGAGCGGCTGGCAATATCAAATTGAGCACGCTATGCAAGCCATTGAACACACTTTGCCAACAGTGAAAGCTTTGGCACAAGGTGGAACTGCGGTTGGTACTGGGATCAATGCGGATCCACGCTTTGCCCAGTTGTTTGCAACGAATTTAAGCCAGGCGACAAAAATACAATTCACTGCCAGTGATAATTTCTTTTTTAATCTCAGCAGTCAGGATGCGATCATTGCGTTGTCCGGACAGCTCAAAACCGCCGCAGTTGCGATCATGAAGATCGCCAATGATCTTCGCTGGATGAACTCGGGGCCCTTAGCTGGGATAGGGGAAATTGAGTTGCAAGGATTACAACCAGGTTCTTCTATCATGCCTGGCAAGGTAAACCCCGTCATTCCAGAGGCTGCGGCCATGGCCTCAGCACAAGTAATAGGTAATGATGCAACGATTACGATTGCAGGCCAATCAGGTAACTTTCAGCTTAATGTAATGCTGCCAGTCATTGCGCACAACGTATTGGAAAGTATTGAGTTATTGTCGAATAGTGCCGTAGCGTTAGCTGACAAAGCGATAGCAACGTTTGAAGTCAGACAAGACAATCTTGATGTTGCACTCGCGAAAAATCCTATTTTAGTCACTGCGCTCAACCCGGTTATTGGTTACTTGAAAGCGGCAGAAGTAGCCAAGAAAGCTTACCAACAAGGGCGTGCGATCATCGATGTGGCGGAAGAGGAAACCGATTTAGACCGCGCGACGCTAGAGCGGTTACTTGATCCGGCTAAATTAACTCTAGGAGGGATGGCGGAATAAATGCCCGGCGAGTAAAGAGACCTCGTCGCGGAGGTCTCTTTTGACTCACTAGTAACTGACCGCTACGCAACTCGATTTAACACTGAACGTAACTTCAATGGTTTGACTGGCTTAGCAATAAAGCTAAAGCCGTTTGCTTTAATACCATCCAACATATCGTTGGTGCGGTCTGCACTGATGATCACCCCTTCAAAAGTGTTCCCTAAGCGCAGCCGACACTGCTGCAATACTTCCAAACCAGTGCGTCCATTATCGAGCCGATAATCAGAAAAAATAACATCAGGTACCCAACCATCTTCTAGGGCATGCAGACTTTCCATTAAATCGATGGCCACTCGTGTGTCACACCCCCAGCGAGAGAGTAAATTCTCCATCCCGACCAAGATATCAGGCTCATTATCAACACACAAAATTCTCAAATGGCTTAACTCTGATTGAGTTGGGCTCACAGCCTGAACTGGCCGCGGCTGGACATTCTCGGCTTTATCCAGCGTGATCGAGAACACACTGCCTCGACCCAGCCAAGAACGCATAGAAATCTCATGCTCCAGAACTTGTGCAATCCCTTTGGAAATCGCCAGTCCCAGACCTAAGCCTTGATCCGAGCGTACTTGTGTGCCGCGGTTAAACTCTTCAAAGATCTCCTGCTGCTTATCTTCAGCAATGCCCATGCCGTTATCCCACACATCAATGCGCACCTGTCCTTTCACCCGACGCACACCCAATGCGACTTTGCCCTTCGGGCTGTAACGAAACGCATTGGTGAGAAAGTTTTGCACCACACGACGCAACAGTTTTGGATCCGATTTCACCATAAGCGAAGATGGGATCATGGTGAACTCGATCCCCTGCTGTTTGGCTAACGCGCTGAACTCTGCATTCAGGTTCGCCAACACGTCATTCACCGCAAAACTTTGCACATGTACTTCCAGCTTGCCCGATTCCAAACGGGAAATATCCAGCAAGTCGCCAATCAAATCTTCTGCTGCTCCGAGTGCACTTTCAATGTGCGAGGAGAGCTTTCTCGTTTCACTATCTTTGGCGACTTCAGAAAGAGAGGAGGCAAATAGTCTTGCCGCATTAAGGGGTTGCATTAAGTCATGGCTGACGGCAGCAAGGAAGCGAGATTTGGATTTCGACTCTAGGTCAGAACGCTGCGTCGCGGCGACCAGTTGTTTATTCAGTTGTTCAAGCTCTCGAGTACGCACTCGTACACGCTCTTCCAACGTCTCATTCGCTTCTTTCAGTGCTTGTTCTGCATCGCGGAAAACCGTGATGTCCGTAAAACTCATCACAAAACCACCACCAGGCATTGGGTTACCTTGGACTTCTATGACTCTACCATCAGGGCGTACGCGGGAGGAGGTATGTCGGGTACCTTGCTCTAGGTGATACACACGGCGGCGAACATGGTCTTCCGGATCGCCTGGACCGCATAAACCGCACTCCGCATTGTGCCTGATAACCTCTGCGATGGGCCTTCCTACTTGAATCAGTCCCGGGGGGAACTCAAACAACTCCAGATAACGCTGGTTCCATGCCACCAGCCGCAGCTGTTTGTCCACTACAGCAATACCCTGGCCGATGTGTTCTATCGCCCCCTGCAATAATCCACGGCTGAAATCGTACAGCTCAGAGGCCTCATCCACGATGGTCGCCACCTCTTCTAACTGCATGTTTCTGCCCTGCAAGGCAGAAGTAAGTACTAACTTAGCAGAAGAGGCACCAAACACCCCAGCCAATACTCGTTCGGTATGGCGAATCAATGTTGAAGGGGCTTGCTGGTTGGGCATCAACTCCTCGCGCTGCTGAGACCAATATGCTTGAAAGGCCACTTTGACTCGAGGTCGACCAACAAAGCGTGACGCGAGCATTTCCAACTCAGCAACAGTCACACGGCTTTGGTATAGGCTGATATTTTCACTTTCTGGTAACGGCGTGCCAACGAAAGCGGCAGATTGTAAGCGCTCACTTAGACTTGGTCTCGTCACCAAAGAAACGACAACAAAACAGAGCATATTTACCAACACGCTAAGAATCATGCCCCAGTCTGATATAGAAACATCTAAGTTAGCGATCACTTCAGGAGGGGTGATCATCCAAATCAGCAAGTTATTACTCGCATTACCAGCCAGCAAATCCGTTTGTGTCATCAATGTGATCAACCACAGGGCAAAGCCGACGGCAAGACCAACATACACACCTTTCTTATTCGCTTGACGCCAATACATGCCTCCAATCAAAGCTGGTGCAAATTGCGTGATCGCGGCAAACGAGAGAAAACCGATCGCAGAGAGTGAGTGAATCGAGCCCAAAGCTTGATAAAAGCCCCATGCACCAATCAATAAAATTAGAATCAGCGCACGACGAATCAACACCAACAGTTCAGAAAAATGCTGATGACTACGCTGCGCTAAACGCATACGCCGTAAAATCAGCGGCATCACCAAATCATTCGACACCATAATCGCCAAAGCGATCGTAGAGACGATCACCATACCGCTCGCAGCAGAGGTTCCACCAAGGAAAGCCAGTAAAGCCACCTCACTCGCCCCTACCGACATGGGTAAACTGATCACATAAGTGTCGGGTGAAGTGCCACTCAATAAGCCTTGCCCTACCCACGCAATCGGCAAAACAAAAACGCCCATAAGAACCAAATAAAGTGGGAACAACCAGCGTGCGACATGCAAGTCTTGCGCGCGTTCGTTTTCGACCACCATGGTATGAAATTGACGTGGCAAGCAGACGATAGCCAACATGGTCAATACGGTGTGAATGAGGATGGTGGGAATATTCGGCGCTTGATAAGTCTCCACGGCAATGTCGACCAAACTAAAGCCTTCTGAATTCAGCGCTAGCCAAACAATAAACACCCCTACGACTAAAAACGCGAATAGTTTGACGATCGATTCAAACGCAATCGCCATCATCATTCCACGGTGATGCTCCGTGTTGTCAATGTGCCGTGTACCGAACAGCATGGTAAAAATGGCTAACGCACCGACGACAAACCACGAAACACTGTGATTCTGATAACCGAAGTCTGTCGCTAACGTTGGTGATATCACCTCCAGCCCCATGGTGATACCACGCAATTGCAAAGCGATATAGGGAAGAATACCGACCACTGCGATCAGCGTAACCACCACGGCCAAGCCCTGTGACTTGCCATATCGAGCACCAATAAAGTCGGCAATCGACGTAATATGTTCACGCTTGGCGATTAAGATGAGACGGGCAAGTAAGCGCCAACCAATCGTAAATACAAGAATCGGTGCGATATAGATAGGTAAGAAAGACCAAGGGTTACTACTCGCCTGACCAACAGTGCCGTAGAAGGTCCACGAAGTACAATACACCGCAATGGATAGGCTGTAGATCCACGGTCGCCAACGCGCAAGCCAGCGTTTCTGAATGTCGCCGTACCAAGCGATAATAAATAAAGTCCCCAAGTACGCTAGAGAAACGGGAACCACCAACCATCCTTGCATCCGATATCCTTTCTTACAGAAATAAAAAACCTCTCCATAAGGGAGAGGTTTCATTTAACACTGCTTTTACAATGGAGACAAAGGTTAGTTCTTAACCGTTGTCACAGAAGTTTAATTCTGTGTTTCAAGTGCATTATCAGACAAGTCAACAGCATGGGTAGCTGGCTGTTGTGGTTCCAATTTAATAAATAGGGCGATCAATCCCATTGCCGCCATGGCCCAGAAAACCGCAGCTCCCCAGTGTTCATATCCCCAGCCACTTAGCACCGTCATCAACGCGATAAATGCGCCTAGAGGGATCGCATTGTACAACGCTTGCAATGCCACCATTTTATTCTCTTCGGAGTTTTGAATGTATTGAATCGCGGCAATGTGCGCGGCAGCAAACGTCACCCCATGCAATAACTGCACAATGACTAAAGCAACAATCGAGGTAGTTCCAGCCGTTATCCCCCAGCGCATCATCACACCACAAGCCGCAACAACAAACATGGTACGTAAAGACCATCCGGCAAACAGTCGCTTGCTCATCGCGAATACAGCAACTTCAGCAGCCACCCCTAAGCTCCACAGATAACCGATCACGTCTTCCGAATGGCCTGCCGTCTTCCAGTGAATAGCACTAAAACCGTAGTAGGCCGCATGACTGCCTTGAATCAGTGAAGCTAACACTAAAAATTTGATAACTGGCTTATCGGTTAACAACGTTGATAGTTTTGGTCGTTCTGCATGCTGGCTTCCAAGCGTGACAGGCATTGGGTTAGTATTTCGCATCGCAAACAATAACGAGACCAATATACCTACAATGGCGGTATACAAGATCATATCTGACCCAAACTCAGCCACTAAGTATCCCACCACCGTCGAGCCACCGATGAACGCCAGCGACCCCCATAAACGCGTTCGACCGTAGTCCAGCATTTTAAGGCGGGCGTAGTAATTCGCCATTGCGTCGGACAAGGGCACCACGGGACCACAACACAAATTAAACAGTACTGTTGCTAACGCCATTAACCAAAAATTGCCGCCCGTGAAAAAGTGGAAGCCAACAAAAATAAGGGCAGCAAAGCTTAGCCAACGTAAAGTGGGCATGAGACGTTCAACCCGATGAATTCGGGGCGTAATAACTAAATTCGCGACACAACGCGTCGCCAACCCCAAACCAACCAGTAAACCGATGTCAGTTGGAGAGACACCTTGCTCTTTAAACCACAAAGACCAAAATGGCAGATAAACACCATAAGCAAAAAAGAACCCGAGAAAATACTGGGAAATCCAGCCATACGGAGAAGGTTTCAACATTATTATTATCCTAGTTTAAACACCAACGTTCTATACTCAAGTAACGTGCAGGTGCTTGAGTATACCCGTGGATTATTGATCGCAAAGCGTGGGAGAAAAAGGGAAGAATAAGCAACTTACCGTTTCCTCGATAGAGCGCAAATTCTCACCAAATAACATATTGAGAAAAGAAAGAGGTGCGTTAGACCAAAGTCGTCTGGCTTACGGGAAGAAATTTGTCAGACTTAGAGTGTATTCTTCCCAACATTAGGTGCACACATGCCTGATAAATTTAATATGCAGTCTCCCCCATTCGATCGTCTAACCCATCAACAACAGACTCGACTGCGTTCGTCTCTCGATGTGGCCTATTATCGTGCCAGAGATGTCATTTTATCTAGCGGGCAAACCAATCCTCATTTGCACATCCTGATAAAAGGCGCGGTAGAAGAACGTTCCAAAGACCAAACCGAGGTTTTCGCGCACTACGCTAACGACGATATGTTTGATGTCCGCTCTCAATTTGAAGACAATGTTCGTCACCAATATGTCGCGCTCGAAGACACCCTGTCGTACTTGCTGCCCAAAAACGTGTTTATAGAGCTTTATAACGAGAACGGACAGTTTGCCGCTTACTTTGATAACAACTTATCAAAACGCCAAGCACTGATAGAAGCCGCCCAGCAACAGCAAAACCTAGCCGAGTTTATTCTTACCAAAGTCGATCGCAGTATTTATCACCCTCCGATGATCCTTGCACCGGAAACGCCGATTAATCAAGTCACTCAAACCCTTAAAGAAAACAGTATTGATGCCGCTTTAGTGACAATCCCTCCAAACGACCCAAGGCTAGAACAATGGCCGTCAGCACACCCGTATGCCATTGTTACGCGTACCAACATGCTCCACTCGGTGATGTTAGACGGTTGTGCAGTCACCACACCTGTCGGCGAAATTGCAACCTTCCCGGTTTATCATGTCGATGATGGTGATTTTCTGTTTAATGCCATGATCACCATGACACGTAACCGCATGAAGCGTCTCATGGTATGCGATGGCAACCAAGCTGTCGGCATGTTGGATATGACGCAGATTCTCAGTGCCTTTTCTACGCACTCTCACGTTCTCACACTGAGTATTGCCCGAGCCAGCAGCGTAGAAGAGTTAGTCCTCGCTTCAAATCGACAACGCCAATTGGTAGAAAGCTTGTTAAAAAATGGCATACGGACGCGCTTTATTATGGAACTGATTTCCGCAGTCAACGAACAAATCATTGAAAAGGCCTTTGAGTTAATCGTCCCCCCAGCGCTGCACAAACACTGCTGCTTAATTGTGTTAGGTTCCGAAGGACGTGGCGAACAAATTCTTAAGACCGACCAGGACAACGCGCTGATTTTGGAAAATGGACTGGAATGGCCCCAATGCACTCAGATCATGCAAGCCTTTACTCACACGTTACAGCAATTGGGTTATCCACTCTGCCCGGGTAAAGTCATGGTCAACAACCCGAAATGGGTGAAAACACAGCACAATTGGATAACCACCTTAGATCGCTGGATTGAGAAAGCTCAGCCTGAACAGATCATGGACTTAGCCATATTCAGTGATGCTCACGCTGTGGCTGGCAACCGAGAGTTATTGACCCCCATCACCGAACATCTCAGAGACACGATGAAGGACCGCATGCTGGTATTGTCCGATTTCACTCGTCCTGCTCTTCAGTTCTCTGTCCCCTTAACGCTGTTTGGTAACGTAAAAAGTGCCAAGGATGGGTTAGACATCAAACGAGGAGGCATTTTCCCGATTGTTCATGGTATTCGCACTCTGTCATTAGAGTATGCCATTGAGGAAAAGAACACCTTCGAGCGTATCGAGGCCTTGAGAAACAAACACATTTTAGAGCCAGAAACTGCGGATAACTTAAGCGAAGCGCTCAAACAATTTTTTAAAATTCGTCTCAGTCAACAACTCGGTAAGCAAGAAGCGCTCAACAACATTGACATCAAACAGCTGGATAGAACAGAACGTGACCTACTGCGCCACAGTTTGCATGTTGTGAAGAAGTTTAAACAGTTCCTTGGCTTCCACTATCAAATTCGTGATTAGGCCTGTTGTTCTGCATATATAAGGGATACGAATATGAACTGGCTGCAACGCAGATATTGGCATTATAGGCTGAAAGGCTCTCCCCATCAGTCACTATTTGGTGCGCCTAACAAAACGGAGTTCGTTTCTCTTGACTGTGAAACCACCAGCTTAGATCCCAATCGAGCCGAGTTGGTTACTATCGCAGCGACGAAAATCATCGATAACCGCATTATCACCAGTCAACCATTCGAAGTTCGTTTACGTGCGCCTCAGTCTCTCGATTCTGGCTCGGTGAAAATCCATCGAATTCGCCACCAAGATTTAGCCGATGGCATCAGTGAAAAAGAAGCCCTATTAAAATTATTAGACTTCATTGGAAACCGCCCGTTAGTGGGATATCACATTCGCTATGATAAAAAAATATTAGATTTGGCCTGTCAGCGACAATTGGGCTTTCCACTGCCGAACTCGCTGATTGAAGTCAGCCAGATCTATCATGATAAGCTGGAAAGGCACTTACCCAATGCCTATTTCGACTTAAGCTTGGATGCAATTTGTAAACACCTAGAGCTCCCCATTCAGGATAAGCACGACGCGTTGCAAGATGCCATTTCTGCGGCATTGGTTTTTGTCCGTCTTACCAAAGGTGACTTACCCAATATCACCGCACCTTATCGCTAACAAGTATTGATATAGCTCTCATAATATCGCTTGTTTGAGAGATTTTCCTGCGTACTCGTCACTCTCATCCTAAAGTCTAATTGTAGAAATACGCGCCGTGACTAACAGTTATACGCACAGCGTCGCTATTAAGACGATGACCAAATTTGAAAGTAATAAACAGCCCTACAAATATAAAGAATCAACATATTGCGTAGCCCAACATGTTACGTAGTTTGATGTAAGGCCGAGAATGAAAGGCACAAGGAGAGAAGCCATGAGCGAAGCCCACGTTTATCCGGTAAAAGAAAACATTAAAACTCATACACACGCGGATAATGATACCTACTTAGCCATGTATCAGCAGTCGGTGAACGATCCAGAAGGCTTTTGGAGCGAACATGGCAAAATTGTTGATTGGATTAAACCTTTCACCAAAGTTAAGAGCACGTCTTTCGACACAGGCCATGTCGACATTCGCTGGTTTGAAGACGGCACACTCAATGTCTCTGCCAACTGTATTGACCGCCATCTAGCAGAGCACGGTGACGATGTAGCCATCATATGGGAAGGCGATGACCCAACAGATGATAAAACACTAACCTTCAATGAACTGCACAAAGAAGTGTGTAAATTCTCCAACGCGCTTAAAGAACAAGGGGTGCGTAAAGGTGATGTGGTATGTCTATACATGCCAATGGTCCCGGAAGCGGCTATCGCAATGCTCGCATGTACGCGCATTGGTGCGGTTCATACCGTCGTGTTTGGTGGCTTCTCACCTGAGGCGCTATCTGGCCGAATTATCGATTCAGATGCAAAAGTGGTCATCACTGCCGATGAAGGGGTTCGTGGTGGGCGTGCAGTACCATTGAAAAAGAACGTTGACGAGGCCCTGACTAACCCTGATGTAAAAACCATCAGCAAAGTGATCGTTCTGAAGCGTACCGGTGGTGATGTAGAATGGCATGATCATCGTGATGTTTGGTGGCATGAAGCAACATCAAAAGTATCTGATGTTTGCCCGCCAGAAGCGATGAACGCAGAAGATCCGCTCTTCATTCTCTACACGTCAGGCTCAACCGGTAAACCTAAAGGCGTATTACATACAACAGGTGGCTACTTGGTTTATGCGGCCATGACGTTCAAATACGTTTTTGACTACCAACCAGGTGAAACCTTCTGGTGTACAGCAGATGTAGGCTGGATTACCGGTCACACATACCTTGTCTATGGTCCACTGGCGAATGGTGCGAAAACCATCTTGTTCGAAGGGGTGCCAAACTATCCAAATACAAGCCGCATGAGTGAAGTTGTTGACAAGCATCAGGTGAATATTCTCTACACGGCACCAACTGCAATTCGCGCACTGATGGCGAAAGGGGATGAAGCAGTAGACGGCACGACTCGTGACAGTCTGCGTATCATGGGTTCTGTCGGTGAGCCAATCAACCCTGAAGCATGGGAGTGGTACTACAAAACTATCGGTAATGAAAAATCACCAATTGTTGATACTTGGTGGCAAACGGAAACAGGTGGCATCCTAATCACACCATTGCCAGGAGCCACTGATCTTAAACCGGGCTCTGCGACTCGCCCATTCTTCGGTGTACAACCAGCACTGGTTGATAACATTGGGAATGTGATTGAAGGTGCGAGCGAAGGCAACTTAGTGATTCTCGATTCATGGCCTGGTCAAATGCGTACGGTCTACGGTGACCATGAACGCTTTGAACAAACCTACTTCTCCACATTCAAAGGCATGTACTTTACAGGTGATGGTGCTCGACGTGATGAAGATGGTTACTATTGGATTACAGGTCGTGTGGATGATGTACTGAACGTCTCAGGCCACCGAATGGGTACAGCGGAGATCGAATCCGCACTTGTTGCACACCATAAAATTGCTGAGGCCGCGATCGTGGGTATTCCACATGACATTAAAGGTCAGGCGATCTACGCTTACATCACGTTGAATGATGGTGAATTTCCATCAGCAGAGTTACACAAGGAAGTAAAAGATTGGGTTAGGAAGGAAATCGGTCCAATCGCAACACCAGATGTGCTGCATTGGACAGACTCATTACCGAAGACACGTTCAGGCAAAATTATGCGTCGTATCTTGCGCAAGATTGCCACCGGAGATACCAGTAATCTAGGCGATACTTCCACCCTGGCAGATCCAAGCGTAGTGGACAAGCTTATCGCGGAGAAGGCTGAACTCGTATAAGTTGCAACTTCGTTTCAAGCTCTTCATTTCAAAACCGCCAATCTACATGGCGGTTTTTTAACTTTTGCGACAAAATACCCTCAAAAGGTGAATGGCAATTATGTTATTTTTGTTAACCCGGTTACAGAAATCAGGTAGCACATTAGGAGATTAGACCAGTAAATTGCTGCTAATTGCTATGAATTAGCTATAATCTTGGTCGATTTCTTAAAATTTGCTCGGTTTTAACAAAAAAATCGTGCTGAATTATCGTATATATAGGAACATAAGCGTTCCACTCACGATAAGGGAAGATAGCCACACAATGTCAGCAAAATCACGAATTCTTGTTCTAAATGGACCAAATATCAACCTGTTAGGTCTCCGAGAACCAACACATTACGGTACAAGTACTTTAGCACAAATCGTTGATACCTTAACTGAACAAGCTCATCAGGCAGGTATAGAGCTCGATCATCTACAATCAAATCGTGAATACGAACTGATTGAAGCCATTCATGCCTCCTATGATAACGTTGATTTCATCATCATTAATCCAGCAGCTTTCACTCATACGAGTGTCGCACTGAGAGATGCATTACTTGGCGTGGCTATACCATTTATCGAAGTACACCTTTCAAACGTGCATGCACGTGAGCCGTTTCGCCATCATTCTTATCTGTCTGATAAAGCAGAAGGCGTAATTTGCGGCTTAGGCGCGCAAGGTTATGAATTCGCTTTGTCTGCAGCGATAGCTAAGCTGCAATCAAAGTAACCCTGACACTCTGCAACCTGAAAAGGTTGTCTTAATCACAAGATAAAAGAGAAAGTAAACATGGATATTCGTAAAATAAAGAAGCTAATTGAGTTAGTTGAAGAGTCTGGCATCGCTGAGCTAGAGATTTCTGAAGGTGAAGAATCTGTGCGCATCAGTCGTCATGGTGCACCAGCGCCAGCGCCTATGCATTACGCAGCTGCGCCAGTAGCAGCGCCTGCAGCAGCACCGGCACCTGTAGCAGAAGCACCAACTACAACGGAGGCACCAGCAGCAGCTCCAGCTGGTCACCAAGTTCTTTCTCCAATGGTCGGTACTTTCTATCGCTCTCCAAGTCCTGACGCCGGTGCATTTATAGAAGTTGGTCAGCAAGTTAGCGAAGGCGATACACTGTGTATCGTTGAAGCAATGAAAATGATGAACCAAATTGAAGCGGACAAATCTGGCGTTGTAAAAGCAATTCTTGCTGAAGACGGACAACCAGTTGAATTCGACCAACCTCTTGTTGTAATCGAATAAGCGGGGCTTGCCTTATGCTAGATAAAGTAGTCATCGCGAACCGAGGTGAAATTGCACTTCGTATACTTCGCGCTTGTAAAGAGTTAGGTATTAAGACCGTTGCTGTTCACTCAACAGCTGACCGTGATCTTAAGCACGTGCTACTCGCAGACGAAACCGTATGTATCGGTCCTGCTCGTGGTATCGACAGCTACCTAAATATTCCACGTATTATCTCTGCGGCAGAAGTCACAGGGGCAGTGGCAATCCACCCAGGTTACGGCTTCTTGTCTGAAAACGCAGATTTTGCAGAACAAGTTGAGCGCAGTGGCTTCATCTTTGTTGGACCAAAAGCAGAAACTATCCGCTTGATGGGTGACAAAGTGTCAGCGATAAACGCAATGAAAAAAGCGGGCGTTCCTTGTGTACCAGGTTCTGACGGCCCACTAGACAATGATGAAGAGAAAAACAAAGCGTTTGCTAAACGCATTGGTTACCCAGTCATCATCAAAGCGTCAGGCGGTGGCGGCGGTCGTGGTATGCGTGTTGTACGTTCTGAAAAAGAGCTAGTACAAGCTATTGCTATGACACGTGCAGAAGCAAAAGCAGCGTTTAACAACGATATGGTTTACATGGAAAAATTCCTAGAAAACCCTCGTCACGTTGAAGTTCAGGTCATTGCTGACGGCCAAGGTGGTGCTATCCACCTTGGCGAGCGTGACTGTTCAATGCAGCGTCGCCATCAGAAAGTTGTGGAAGAAGCGCCGGCACCAGGTATTACCGAAGAAATGCGTAAGTACATCGGTGAGCGTTGTACTCGTGCATGTATCGAAATCGGTTACCGCGGCGCAGGTACGTTCGAATTCCTATACGAAAACGGTGAGTTCTACTTCATCGAAATGAACACTCGTATTCAGGTAGAGCACCCAGTAACAGAAATGGTAACGGGTATCGACCTAATCAAAGAGCAGTTACGTGTTGCTGCAGGCCAGCCTCTGTCATTCACTCAGGATGACATTAAGATCCGCGGCCATGCAATTGAGTGTCGTATCAACGCAGAAGATCCAGAACGCTTCCTACCATCACCAGGTAAGATTGAACGCTTCCACTCTCCGGGTGGCATGGGCGTACGTTGGGAATCGCACATCTACACGGGTTACTCAGTACCTCCTCATTACGATTCAATGATTGGTAAGCTGATCACTTACGGTGAGAACCGTGATGTAGCGATTGCGCGAATGAAAAACGCACTTGGTGAGATGATCATCGAAGGCATTAAAACTAACGTGCCACTACAAGTGGCAATCATGAATGATGAGAACTTCCAGCACGGCGGTGCCAACATTCATTACCTAGAGAAGAAACTAGGCCTACAATAAGCCTTGTTAAACTTCTGACAAATGCCCACATCTGTGGGCATTTTTGTTTTGTATAGTATCTATACTCAAACAAATCGCAGAGTTCTGGTAAACTCTGCGCCACTTAATCTACTGTAAGAGCCAAACCAATGCCTTGGATTCAAATCAAACTCAACGCGACGAATGAAAACGCTGAGCAAATCGGTGACATGCTAATGGAAGAAACGGGTGCCCTATCAGTAACGTTTCTAGACGCACAGGATACACCTGTATTCGAACCATTACCTGGCGAGACCCGCTTATGGGGTGATACTGACATCCTGGCACTCTATGATGCAGAAGCGGATACAAGCTTTATCATCAGCCACATTCAAGCGAGCAACATGCTTACAAAAGATTTTGCTTATAAGGTAGAGCAACTGGAAGACAAAGACTGGGAACGCGAATGGATGGAAAACTTCCACCCAATGAAGTTTGGCCAGCGTTTGTGGATTTGCCCGAGTTGGCGTGAAGTTCCAGAACCAGAAGCGGTGAACGTCATGCTAGATCCCGGCCTTGCGTTTGGTACAGGCACCCATCCAACCACCGCTCTTTGTCTTGAGTGGTTAGAAGGTCTTGACCTCTCCGGTAAAACCGTTATCGACTTTGGTTGTGGTTCAGGAATTCTAGCCATCGCAGCAATTAAGCTCGGTGCTGAAAAGGTGATTGGGATCGATATTGATCCGCAAGCTTTACAAGCCTCTCGTGATAACGCGGAACGAAATGGTGTCGCTGATCAATTACACGTCTATCTCCCTCAAAATCAGCCACAAGGCCTTAGCGCAGATGTCGTTGTCGCAAACATCCTTGCAGGTCCATTGCGCGAATTGGCCGCTGTCATCAAGAGCCTGGTCAAACCCAACGGTCATCTTGCCATGTCTGGTGTTTTAGATACCCAAGCAGAAGACGTCGCGAATTACTATCGTGATCAGTTGCACATCGATCCTATCGTTGAGCAAAACGAATGGTGCCGCATATCTGGCCGCAAGCAAGGCTAAATAAGGTTTTTTATACTAATTGTTTGAAAATTATACAATTTACAAAAACATTTTGTAAATGCTCAAATATTAGTCTTTTCACGCAGTGAAAAAATGCGTAAAATGCGCGCCCTTGCTAGTACAGAACTGTGTGACGTTTTGAAAATCGGAAACTACCAACTTAAGAACAATCTAATCGTAGCCCCAATGGCTGGTGTAACGGATAGACCGTTCCGTGAGTTATGTCTTCGTTATGGTGCTGGAATGGCTGTCAGCGAAATGATGTCCGCTAATCCAAAACTATGGAAAACGTCAAAGTCGAAACAACGTATGGTACATGAAGGCGAATCGGGCGTTCGCTCAGTACAAATTGCAGGTTCCGATCCACAGCTTATGGCGGATGCAGCTCAATTCAGTGTTGAAAACGGTGCGCAAATCATCGATATCAACATGGGTTGCCCGGCAAAGAAAGTGAATAAAAAGCTAGCGGGCTCTGCACTGCTTCAATACCCAAATCTTATCGAAGAGATATTAAAAGCGGTAGTGAACTCAGTGAACGTTCCTGTAACGTTAAAGACCCGCACTGGCTGGGATACAGCAAACAAGAACTGTGTCCAAATCGCTAAATTAGCCGAAGACTGCGGCGTACAAGCTCTTGCTCTGCATGGCAGAACAAAGGCATGTATGTACAAAGGTGAGGCCGAATACGACAGCATTAAAGCGGCAAAAGAGGCCATATCAATTCCGGTTATCGCGAACGGTGATATCGATAGTCCGGAGAAGGCCAAGTTTGTACTGGAGTATACCGGTGCGGACGCTTTAATGATTGGACGTCCTGCCCAAGGCCGTCCTTGGATTTTCCAAGAAATCCATCACTATTTGGAAAACGGCACCACAATGGATGAGCTTCCTCCAGAGGAGGTGAAAACCATTATGCTTGGTCATGTAAATGCTCTACATGAATTTTATGGAGAGTACTTAGGTCCACGTATCGTGCGAAAGCACGTAGGTTGGTACCTCAAAGAACATGAGCAAGCAAGTGAGTTTCGCCGTACCTTCAACGCTATCGATGTAGCAACGCTGCAAATCGAAGCGCTAGAAGGTTATTTTGATAACGTTGCATCATAATTAAGAGAAGAGCTAGACCGAATATGTTCGAACAAAATCTGACTTCAGAAGCATTAACAGTAACTACAGTAACGTCACAAGACCAGATTACTCAGAAGCCTTTACGTGACTCTGTTAAAGCATCTCTTAAAAACTACCTTGCTCAACTAAATGGCCAGGAAGTAACAGAACTATACGAATTAGTTCTAGCTGAAGTAGAACAGCCACTACTAGATACAATCATGCAGTACACTCGCGGCAATCAAACACGTGCAGCGACTATGATGGGTATCAACCGCGGTACTCTTCGCAAGAAACTAAAAAAATACGGCATGAACTAAGACCGGATTTTTAAAGTATTAGAATTAGCCGTTACTTATTTATGTAAGTAGCGGCTTTTCTTTATCGGCTGTCTCATATTGAAAGTGTTCACATGTTGAGGACGAGAGTGACAAATCACTTATAAGTAGTGATAGCCACCTTATTAACGATGAAACCCACCTAAAAAGACCATCAAGCGACTTTGTATAACAAGAGATACATACCCTAAAGTTATTCGCTTATCGAGCCACGTGAGCCTTACACCCCCCTATAAATTCAGGTCTGTTACCTACCTTCAACTATCCCAAGACATTTCCCTTTGTCACTGTAATTGCCGCCGGATAAAGTTTATTAAAATTTGGTGCAAATAAAGCGTCATATATCCTTATGTATCATCTTCCATAAATGGTAAAGAGGGGGGCTTCAAAGAAAGATAATAAATAACCATGTCGTATTGAGTGCTATAGATCTCAATGGAGGACATATAGCGATCTCGCGCAAGAGTTATAGAAAAATAACTCATTGATTCGATTTGTGTTCAAGTGGAGTGGCACACGAGCAAGAAGCATTAAACTGTAGGGGACAACACGTAAAAGTGCCCTATCGCTCCGTATAAGTGTTGGAGTGGCTGGGGTTGCACACAACCGGGACTCATTCGTCCAAAGGACGAAACATGCTCACATGAACGCAAAAAAGCCCCAGTCTTTCGACTGAGGCTTCGTATAAGTGGCGGAGTGGACGGGACTCGAACCCGCGACCCCCGGCGTGACAGGCCGGTATTCTAACCAACTGAACTACCACTCCGCAGTGGTATTTTTTACTAAATAAAGTCTTATGGTTAGCTCGCTTTATTTAGTTTTGCCTTTAGATTTTTCAAAATCTAAAAACAAGGAAGCAAGCCTGGCGATGTCCTACTCTCACATGGGGAAACCCCACACTACCATCGGCGCTATTTTGTTTCACTTCTGAGTTCGGAATGGAGTCAGGTGGGTCCAAAACGCTATGGTCGCCAAGCAAATTCGGTTTAAACTCGCTGCTTAAGCAAGTTTAATAATCTGGAAAGCTGTTTGTATTTCTCGTTATCACACATTCAATGTTCTTTCATTGAGCCCATCAAAACCCCTTGGGTGTTGTATGGTTAAGCCTCACGGGCAATTAGTATCAGTTAGCTCAACGCCTCACAACGCTTACACACCTGACCTATCAACGTCGTAGTCTACGACAACCCTTTAGGATACTTAAAGTATCAGGGAGAACTCATCTCAAGGCTCGCTTCCCGCTTAGATGCTTTCAGCGGTTATCAATTCCGAACTTAGCTACCGGGCAATGCGTCTGGCGACACAACCCGAACACCAGAGGTTCGTCCACTCCGGTCCTCTCGTACTAGGAGCAGCCCCTTTCAATTCTCCAACGCCCACGGCAGATAGGGACCGAACTGTCTCACGACGTTCTAAACCCAGCTCGCGTACCACTTTAAATGGCGAACAGCCATACCCTTGGGACCGACTTCAGCCCCAGGATGTGATGAGCCGACATCGAGGTGCCAAACACCGCCGTCGATATGAACTCTTGGGCGGTATCAGCCTGTTATCCCCGGAGTACCTTTTATCCGTTGAGCGATGGCCCTTCCATTCAGAACCACCGGATCACTATGACCTGCTTTCGCACCTGCTCGAATTGTCATTCTCGCAGTCAAGCGGGCTTATGCCATTGCACTAACCTCACGATGTCCAACCGTGATTAGCCCACCTTCGTGCTCCTCCGTTACTCTTTGGGAGGAGACCGCCCCAGTCAAACTACCCACCAGGCACTGTCCTCATCCCCGATGAGGGGACCAAGTTAGAACATCAACACTACAAGGGTGGTATTTCAAGGTCGGCTCCACCAACACTGGCGTGCTGGTTTCAAAGCCTCCCACCTATCCTACACATGTAGGGTCAATGTTCAGTGCCAAGCTGTAGTAAAGGTTCACGGGGTCTTTCCGTCTAGCCGCGGGTACACTGCATCTTCACAGCGATTTCAATTTCACTGAGTCTCGGGTGGAGACAGCGTGGCCATCATTACGCCATTCGTGCAGGTCGGAACTTACCCGACAAGGAATTTCGCTACCTTAGGACCGTTATAGTTACGGCCGCCGTTTACCGGGGCTTCGATCAAGAGCTTCGACCGAAGTCTAACCCCATCAATTAACCTTCCGGCACCGGGCAGGCGTCACACCGTATACGTCATCTTACGATTTTGCACAGTGCTGTGTTTTTAATAAACAGTTGCAGCCACCTGGTATCTGCGACTCCTAGTAGCTCCATCCGCAAGGGACTTCACCGCCAGGAGCGTACCTTCTCCCGAAGTTACGGTACCATTTTGCCTAGTTCCTTCACCCGAGTTCTCTCAAGCGCCTTGGTATTCTCTACCCGACCACCTGTGTCGGTTTGGGGTACGATTCCAACTTATCTGAAGCTTAGAGGCTTTTCCTGGAAGCATGGCATCAATGACTTCACATCCGTAGATGCTCGACGTCGTGTCTCAGCCTTAGAAAGAGCCGGATTTACCTAACTCTTAAGCCTACGCACTTGAACCTGGACAACCGTCGCCAGGCCCACCTAGCCTTCTCCGTCCCCCCATCGCAATAAGTTGAAGTACGGGAATATTAACCCGTTTCCCATCGACTACGCCTTTCGGCCTCGCCTTAGGGGTCGACTTACCCTGCCCCGATTAACGTTGGACAGGAACCCTTGGTCTTCCGGCGAGGGGGTTTTTCACCCCCTTTATCGTTACTCATGTCAGCATTCGCACTTCTGATACGTCCAGCATGCGTTACCACACACCTTCAACCGCTTACAGAACGCTCCCCTACCCAATGTGCAAAAGCACATTGCCGCAGCTTCGGTTTACTACTTAGCCCCGTTACATCTTCCGCGCAGGCCGACTCGACCAGTGAGCTATTACGCTTTCTTTAAATGATGGCTGCTTCTAAGCCAACATCCTGGCTGTCTGAGCCTTCCCACATCGTTTCCCACTTAGTAGTAATTTGGGACCTTAGCTGGCGGTCTGGGTTGTTTCCCTCTCCACGACGGACGTTAGCACCCGCCGTGTGTCTCCCGGATAGTACTTACTGGTATTCGGAGTTTGCAAAGGGTTGGTAAGTCGGGATGACCCCCTAGCCTTAACAGTGCTCTACCCCCAGTAGTATTCGTCCGAGGCGCTACCTAAATAGCTTTCGGGGAGAACCAGCTATCTCCAGGTTTGATTGGCCTTTCACCCCTAGCCACAAGTCATCCGCTAATTTTTCAACATTAGTCGGTTCGGTCCTCCAGTTGATGTTACTCAACCTTCAACCTGCCCATGGCTAGATCACCTGGTTTCGGGTCTATATCCAGAGACTGAACGCCCAGTTAAGACTCGGTTTCCCTACGGCTCCCCTAGATGGTTAACCTTGCCACTGAATATAAGTCGCTGACCCATTATACAAAAGGTACGCAGTCACACCACGAAGGTGCTCCTACTGCTTGTACGTACACGGTTTCAGGTTCTATTTCACTCCCCTCACAGGGGTTCTTTTCGCCTTTCCCTCACGGTACTGGTTCACTATCGGTCAGTCAGTAGTATTTAGCCTTGGAGGATGGTCCCCCCATATTCAGACAGGATATCACGTGTCCCGCCCTACTCGATTTCACTGAATGTGCGTTGTCAACTACGGGGCTATCACCCTGTATCGCCGGACTTTCCAGACCGTTCGTCTAACGCATATAAAGCTTAAGGGCTAGTCCAATTTCGCTCGCCGCTACTTTCGGAATCTCGGTTGATTTCTTTTCCTCGGGGTACTTAGATGTTTCAGTTCCCCCGGTTCGCCTCGTTATGCTATGTATTCACATAACGATACTTACTTATGTAAGTGGGTTTCCCCATTCGGAAATCCCAGACTCAAGTGGCTTTTACTGCCTAATCTGGGCTTATCGCAAGTTAATACGTCCTTCATCGCCTCTGACTGCCAAGGCATCCACCGTGTACGCTTAGTCACTTAACCATACAACCCGAAGAAGTTTCGAATTGACGTTAAACAACCAAAGTTGTCTCTCATTATTTGAATGAGCGAGAGACAGTTCGATTTTGCCGGACTCAAATATGAACAACATCTAAATATGTTGTTCCCAAGAACACTTGAATGTGTTTTTAGTTGTATTCCCTTAGGAATACTTTGAGAACTTTACAAACAACAATAAATTGTTGTTTTGTCAGCTTTCCAAATTGTTAAAGAGCGAGATTTTCTGATGAAAACCATTTTTAAAAGCACTATCACTAATGCGCTTAAAGATGGTGGAGCTATGCGGGATCGAACCGCAGACCTCCTGCGTGCAAGGCAGGCGCTCTCCCAGCTGAGCTATAGCCCCATCAGGTGTCGATACTGTCGCCAACCCCTTAAAAGGAATTGGTGGGTCTGAGTGGACTCGAACCACCGACCTCTCGCTTATCAGGCGAACGCTCTAACCACCTGAGCTACAGACCCAGTATCGTCTCTTAAACTTTATAAACCGTATCAATCTGTGTGGACACTCATCACGATAATCATCGTATAAGGAGGTGATCCAGCGCCAGGTTCCCCTAGCGCTACCTTGTTACGACTTCACCCCAGTCATGAACCACAAAGTGGTAAGCGTCCCCCCGAAGGTTAAACTACCTACTTCTTTTGCAGCCCACTCCCATGGTGTGACGGGCGGTGTGTACAAGGCCCGGGAACGTATTCACCGTGGCATTCTGATCCACGATTACTAGCGATTCCGACTTCATGGAGTCGAGTTGCAGACTCCAATCCGGACTACGACGCACTTTTTGGGATTCGCTCACTCTCGCAAGTTGGCTGCCCTCTGTATGCGCCATTGTAGCACGTGTGTAGCCCTACTCGTAAGGGCCATGATGACTTGACGTCGTCCCCACCTTCCTCCGGTTTATCACCGGCAGTCTCCCTGGAGTTCCCGACATGACTCGCTGGCAAACAAGGATAAGGGTTGCGCTCGTTGCGGGACTTAACCCAACATTTCACAACACGAGCTGACGACAGCCATGCAGCACCTGTCTCAGAGTTCCCGAAGGCACCAATCCATCTCTGGAAAGTTCTCTGGATGTCAAGAGTAGGTAAGGTTCTTCGCGTTGCATCGAATTAAACCACATGCTCCACCGCTTGTGCGGGCCCCCGTCAATTCATTTGAGTTTTAATCTTGCGACCGTACTCCCCAGGCGGTCTACTTAACGCGTTAGCTCCGAAAGCCACGGCTCAAGGCCACAACCTCCAAGTAGACATCGTTTACGGCGTGGACTACCAGGGTATCTAATCCTGTTTGCTCCCCACGCTTTCGCATCTGAGTGTCAGTATCTGTCCAGGGGGCCGCCTTCGCCACCGGTATTCCTTCAGATCTCTACGCATTTCACCGCTACACCTGAAATTCTACCCCCCTCTACAGTACTCTAGTCTGCCAGTTTCAAATGCTATTCCGAGGTTGAGCCCCGGGCTTTCACATCTGACTTAACAAACCACCTGCATGCGCTTTACGCCCAGTAATTCCGATTAACGCTCGCACCCTCCGTATTACCGCGGCTGCTGGCACGGAGTTAGCCGGTGCTTCTTCTGCAGCTAACGTCAAAGATATGCGCTATTAACACACACCCCTTCCTCACTGCTGAAAGTACTTTACAACCCGAAGGCCTTCTTCATACACGCGGCATGGCTGCATCAGGCTTGCGCCCATTGTGCAATATTCCCCACTGCTGCCTCCCGTAGGAGTCTGGACCGTGTCTCAGTTCCAGTGTGGCTGATCATCCTCTCAGACCAGCTAGGGATCGTCGCCTTGGTGAGCCCTTACCTCACCAACTAGCTAATCCCACCTAGGCATATCCTGACGCGAGAGGCCCGAAGGTCCCCCTCTTTGGCCCGAAGGCATCATGCGGTATTAGCCATCGTTTCCAATGGTTATCCCCCACATCAGGGCAATTTCCTAGGCATTACTCACCCGTCCGCCGCTCGACGCCGTTCACGTTCCCCGAAGGGTCAGTGAACTCGTTTCCGCTCGACTTGCATGTGTTAGGCCTGCCGCCAGCGTTCAATCTGAGCCATGATCAAACTCTTCAATTTAAAGTTTTTTCGGCTCAATGAATACTGACTTCAAAACTACTAATGTAATTTTAAAGCTATTATCGTTCCAACAGAACGATAATGAATTGACTGTGCTGAATCCGAAGATTCAATGGTCACTTCGTATCATTGAAACCTAATTTGAAACCGAAGTTTCTAATTGGATTATCATCAACGAGTGCCCACACAGATTGATAGGTCTATATTGTTAAAGAGCTTGGCTTTCAGTGCCTTAGCACTTAAGCGAGGTGCGTATAATACGCTCTACACTTTGAAAGTCAACATAAAATTCTAACTTTATTTAGAACCTTATGGTGACTTGCTTACATTGTAAGCAAGTGCGCTATTTTGTCTTCACTTTTTAAAAAAGTGAAAATAAATAAGAGCCTGGCGATGTCCTACTCTCACATGGGGAAACCCCACACTACCATCGGCGCTACTTTGTTTCACTTCTGAGTTCGGAATGGAATCAGGTGGGTCCAAAACGCTATGGTCGCCAAGCAAATTCGGGTTAAACTCACTGCTTAAGCAAGTTTAATAATCTGGAAAGCTGTTTTGTATTTCTCGTTATCACACATTCAATGTTCTTTCATTGAGTCCATCAAAACCCCTTGGGTGTTGTATGGTTAAGCCTCACGGGCAATTAGTATCAGTTAGCTCAACGCCTCACAACGCTTACACACCTGACCTATCAACGTCGTAGTCTACGACAACCCTTTAGGATACTTAAAGTATCAGGGAGAACTCATCTCAAGGCTCGCTTCCCGCTTAGATGCTTTCAGCGGTTATCAATTCCGAACTTAGCTACCGGGCAATGCGTCTGGCGACACAACCCGAACACCAGAGGTTCGTCCACTCCGGTCCTCTCGTACTAGGAGCAGCCCCTTTCAATTCTCCAACGCCCACGGCAGATAGGGACCGAACTGTCTCACGACGTTCTAAACCCAGCTCGCGTACCACTTTAAATGGCGAACAGCCATACCCTTGGGACCGACTTCAGCCCCAGGATGTGATGAGCCGACATCGAGGTGCCAAACACCGCCGTCGATATGAACTCTTGGGCGGTATCAGCCTGTTATCCCCGGAGTACCTTTTATCCGTTGAGCGATGGCCCTTCCATTCAGAACCACCGGATCACTATGACCTGCTTTCGCACCTGCTCGAATTGTCATTCTCGCAGTCAAGCGGGCTTATGCCATTGCACTAACCTCACGATGTCCAACCGTGATTAGCCCACCTTCGTGCTCCTCCGTTACTCTTTGGGAGGAGACCGCCCCAGTCAAACTACCCACCAGGCACTGTCCTCATCCCCGATAAGGGGACCAAGTTAGAACATCAACACTACAAGGGTGGTATTTCAAGGTCGGCTCCACCAACACTGGCGTGCTGGTTTCAAAGCCTCCCACCTATCCTACACATGTAGGGTCAATGTTCAGTGCCAAGCTGTAGTAAAGGTTCACGGGGTCTTTCCGTCTAGCCGCGGGTACACTGCATCTTCACAGCGATTTCAATTTCACTGAGTCTCGGGTGGAGACAGCGTGGCCATCATTACGCCATTCGTGCAGGTCGGAACTTACCCGACAAGGAATTTCGCTACCTTAGGACCGTTATAGTTACGGCCGCCGTTTACCGGGGCTTCGATCAAGAGCTTCGACCAAAGTCTAACCCCATCAATTAACCTTCCGGCACCGGGCAGGCGTCACACCGTATACGTCATCTTACGATTTTGCACAGTGCTGTGTTTTTAATAAACAGTTGCAGCCACCTGGTATCTGCGACTCCTAGTAGCTCCATCCGCAAGGGACTTCACCGCCAGGAGCGTACCTTCTCCCGAAGTTACGGTACCATTTTGCCTAGTTCCTTCACCCGAGTTCTCTCAAGCGCCTTGGTATTCTCTACCCGACCACCTGTGTCGGTTTGGGGTACGATTCCAACTTATCTGAAGCTTAGAGGCTTTTCCTGGAAGCATGGCATCAATGACTTCACATCCGTAGATGCTCGACGTCGTGTCTCAGCCTTAAAAAGAGCCGGATTTACCTAACTCTTAAGCCTACGCACTTGAACCTGGACAACCGTCGCCAGGCCCACCTAGCCTTCTCCGTCCCCCCATCGCAATAAGTTGAAGTACGGGAATATTAACCCGTTTCCCATCGACTACGCCTTTCGGCCTCGCCTTAGGGGTCGACTTACCCTGCCCCGATTAACGTTGGACAGGAACCCTTGGTCTTCCGGCGAGGGGGTTTTTCACCCCCTTTATCGTTACTCATGTCAGCATTCGCACTTCTGATACGTCCAGCATGCGTTACCACACACCTTCAACCGCTTACAGAACGCTCCCCTACCCAATATACAAAAGTATATTGCCGCAGCTTCGGTTTACTACTTAGCCCCGTTACATCTTCCGCGCAGGCCGACTCGACCAGTGAGCTATTACGCTTTCTTTAAATGATGGCTGCTTCTAAGCCAACATCCTGGCTGTCTGAGCCTTCCCACATCGTTTCCCACTTAGTAGTAATTTGGGACCTTAGCTGGCGGTCTGGGTTGTTTCCCTCTCCACGACGGACGTTAGCACCCGCCGTGTGTCTCCCGGATAGTACTTACTGGTATTCGGAGTTTGCAAAGGGTTGGTAAGTCGGGATGACCCCCTAGCCTTAACAGTGCTCTACCCCCAGTAGTATTCGTCCGAGGCGCTACCTAAATAGCTTTCGGGGAGAACCAGCTATCTCCAGGTTTGATTGGCCTTTCACCCCTAGCCACAAGTCATCCGCTAATTTTTCAACATTAGTCGGTTCGGTCCTCCAGTTGATGTTACTCAACCTTCAACCTGCCCATGGCTAGATCACCTGGTTTCGGGTCTATATCCAGAGACTGAACGCCCAGTTAAGACTCGGTTTCCCTACGGCTCCCCTAGATGGTTAACCTTGCCACTGAATATAAGTCGCTGACCCATTATACAAAAGGTACGCAGTCACACCACGAAGGTGCTCCTACTGCTTGTACGTACACGGTTTCAGGTTCTATTTCACTCCCCTCACAGGGGTTCTTTTCGCCTTTCCCTCACGGTACTGGTTCACTATCGGTCAGTCAGTAGTATTTAGCCTTGGAGGATGGTCCCCCCATATTCAGACAGGATATCACGTGTCCCGCCCTACTCGATTTCACTGAATGTGCGTTGTCAACTACGGGGCTATCACCCTGTATCGCCGGACTTTCCAGACCGTTCGTCTAACGCATATAAAGCTTAAGGGCTAGTCCAATTTCGCTCGCCGCTACTTTCGGAATCTCGGTTGATTTCTTTTCCTCGGGGTACTTAGATGTTTCAGTTCCCCCGGTTCGCCTCGTTATGCTATGTATTCACATAACGATACTTACTTATGTAAGTGGGTTTCCCCATTCGGAAATCCCAGACTCAAGTGGCTTTTACTGCCTAATCTGGGCTTATCGCAAGTTAATACGTCCTTCATCGCCTCTGACTGCCAAGGCATCCACCGTGTACGCTTAGTCACTTAACCATACAACCCGAAGAAGTTTCGAATTGACGTTAAACAACCAAAGTTTGTCTCTCATTATTTGAATGAGCGAGAGACATTTCGATTTTGCCGGACTCAAATATGAACAACATCTAAAGATGTTATTCCCAAGAACACTTGAATGTGTTTTTAGTTGTATTCCCTTAGGAATACTTTGAGAACTTTACAAACAACAATAAATTGTTGTTTTGTCAGCTTTCCAAATTGTTAAAGAGCATAGTTAGCCCCAAGCTTGCGCTTGTGAACTATCAATCTGTGTGGACACTCATCACGATAATCATCGTATAAGGAGGTGATCCAGCGCCAGGTTCCCCTAGCGCTACCTTGTTACGACTTCACCCCAGTCATGAACCACAAAGTGGTAAGCGTCCCCCCGAAGGTTAAACTACCTACTTCTTTTGCAGCCCACTCCCATGGTGTGACGGGCGGTGTGTACAAGGCCCGGGAACGTATTCACCGTGGCATTCTGATCCACGATTACTAGCGATTCCGACTTCATGGAGTCGAGTTGCAGACTCCAATCCGGACTACGACGCACTTTTTGGGATTCGCTCACTCTCGCAAGTTGGCCGCCCTCTGTATGCGCCATTGTAGCACGTGTGTAGCCCTACTCGTAAGGGCCATGATGACTTGACGTCGTCCCCACCTTCCTCCGGTTTATCACCGGCAGTCTCCCTGGAGTTCCCGACATTACTCGCTGGCAAACAAGGATAAGGGTTGCGCTCGTTGCGGGACTTAACCCAACATTTCACAACACGAGCTGACGACAGCCATGCAGCACCTGTCTCAGAGTTCCCGAAGGCACCAATCCATCTCTGGAAAGTTCTCTGGATGTCAAGAGTAGGTAAGGTTCTTCGCGTTGCATCGAATTAAACCACATGCTCCACCGCTTGTGCGGGCCCCCGTCAATTCATTTGAGTTTTAATCTTGCGACCGTACTCCCCAGGCGGTCTACTTAACGCGTTAGCTCCGAAAGCCACGGCTCAAGGCCACAACCTCCAAGTAGACATCGTTTACGGCGTGGACTACCAGGGTATCTAATCCTGTTTGCTCCCCACGCTTTCGCATCTGAGTGTCAGTATCTGTCCAGGGGGCCGCCTTCGCCACCGGTATTCCTTCAGATCTCTACGCATTTCACCGCTACACCTGAAATTCTACCCCCCTCTACAGTACTCTAGTCTGCCAGTTTCAAATGCTATTCCGAGGTTGAGCCCCGGGCTTTCACATCTGACTTAACAAACCACCTGCATGCGCTTTACGCCCAGTAATTCCGATTAACGCTCGCACCCTCCGTATTACCGCGGCTGCTGGCACGGAGTTAGCCGGTGCTTCTTCTGCAGCTAACGTCAAAGATATGCGCTATTAACACACACCCCTTCCTCACTGCTGAAAGTACTTTACAACCCGAAGGCCTTCTTCATACACGCGGCATGGCTGCATCAGGCTTGCGCCCATTGTGCAATATTCCCCACTGCTGCCTCCCGTAGGAGTCTGGACCGTGTCTCAGTTCCAGTGTGGCTGATCATCCTCTCAGACCAGCTAGGGATCGTCGCCTTGGTGAGCCCTTACCTCACCAACTAGCTAATCCCACCTAGGCATATCCTGACGCGAGAGGCCCGAAGGTCCCCCTCTTTGGCCCGAAGGCATCATGCGGTATTAGCCATCGTTTCCAATGGTTATCCCCCACATCAGGGCAATTTCCTAGGCATTACTCACCCGTCCGCCGCTCGACGCCGTTCACGTCCCCCGAAGGTTCAGTTAACTCGTTTCCGCTCGACTTGCATGTGTTAGGCCTGCCGCCAGCGTTCAATCTGAGCCATGATCAAACTCTTCAATTTAAAGTTTTGTTCGGCTCAATGAATACTGACTTCAAAACTACTAATGTAATTTTAAAGCTATTATCGTTCCAACAGAACGATAATGAATTGACTGTGCTGAATCCGAAGATTCAATGGTCACTTCGTATCATTGAAACCTAATTTGAAACCGAAGTTTCTAATTGGATTATCATCAACGAGTGCCCACACAGATTGATAGGTTCTTATTTTTAAAGAGCTATTCTGACTTACTCGATGCTTTCGCATCTCGCTGTCAGGGGTGCGTATCTTACGCTTCCCGTTTTAAGAGTCAAGGTTTATTTTAAATAATCTTTTTCTCTCATTCCGACTCGCTATGTGACTCTCGCCTCACTCCGTGTCGGTGGATGCGCAGTATAGGGAGTTGAGAAATTAGCACAAGCGTTTTTTTCAAAAAAAAAACCAACCGAGCAAATAACAACCAATCCGTCTAAAAAGGTGGCAATACAAGCCGCTCAGAGCATTAATTTGGCTCACCAGCCTTTCCTCTATAGTTAACAGGGATAATTAACAGGTCTTAATCTACTGTGGAATTGGGCTGGCGTTACTTAATGTAAAGGTCACTTGAGAGGACAACTATTCCAGAGCAGCTAAAATGGAACAATGACTGGCGTCATCATTAATATGCCCACAACATGCATCGTTGATCTTCTTAAGCGCTAAACGAATCTTTGTTAGCTGATGAATTTTCTCATCGATAAGCTCTAACTTGGCTGTAGTGATTGCTTTCACTTCGGCGCAGCTGTGCTCTGTCGCTTCGAGTTTGATTTCCAATAGATCTTTAATCTCATCCAAGCTCAATCCAAGCTGTTTAGCCTTAAGAATAAAGTGAACCTGTTTTTGATTTTCCTCATTATAGAGGCGATAACCAGATTCACTTCGCTTAGCAGGTCGAATCAATTCATTTTTTTCGTAGAAACGCAATGTATCAGCCGTTACACCACAGCGTTTTGCTAACTCACCTATCTGAAACATAACTTCCTCTATTAACTATCTCGTTACTTTTGAAGTCAAAGTTAGAGATTTTTGCAATTATTTTTGAGATGCCAAACGATTGCGCGAGCTTTTTTGTAATAAATTAGTTAGAATACGCGCCATCAAATGCTGGAGACTGTTTTAGACAGAAACATCATAAAAGGTCTTTACCAAAACTGGCCAATATTTTACCCATATGAGGTAAAAACAAGTTCATTTTTGGCAAACATCTTTAACTCCCGTGAATTTGAGGAAAATGGAAGCATGAACAACGCTCGCCCTATTCGCCGTGCGCTAATCAGCGTATCAGACAAAACAGGTATTGTTGAGTTTGCACAAGCTCTTGCTGAGCGCGGTGTCGATATCCTATCTACTGGTGGTACAGCTCGTCTACTAGCTGAACAAGGCATTGCAGTAACTGAAGTATCTGACTACACAGGTTTCCCAGAAATGATGGACGGCCGCGTCAAAACGCTTCACCCGAAAGTTCATGGTGGTGTGCTAGGTCGCCGCGGTCAAGATGATGACGTGATGGAAAAGCACGGCATTAACCCAATCGATATGGTTGTCGTTAACCTATACCCATTCGCTGAAACCGTTGCTAAAGACAGTTGCACTCTGGCTGACGCAGTAGAAAACATTGACATCGGCGGCCCAACCATGGTCCGCTCTGCTGCGAAAAACCACAAAGACGTAACCATCGTTGTTAATGCTCACGATTACGATCGCGTAATTGCTGAAATGGATTCTAACGACAAGTCTCTTACTTTAGAAACACGTTTCGACCTTGCCATTGCCGCATTTGAACATACTGCTTCCTACGATGGCATGATTGCTAACTACTTCGGCACTATGGTTCCATCTTATGGCGAGAACAAAGAAGGCGACGAAGAGTCAAAGTTCCCTCGCACTTTCAACCAGCAGTTCGAAAAGAAACAAGATATGCGCTACGGTGAAAACAGCCACCAGGCAGCTGCATTCTACGTAGAATCTAATCCAGAAGAAGCATCGGTTTCAACTGCACGCCAAATCCAAGGCAAAGCCCTTTCTTACAACAACATCGCGGACACCGATGCAGCACTTGAGTGTGTCAAAGAGTTCGACGAGCCAGCATGTGTGATAGTAAAACACGCGAACCCATGTGGCGTTGCTCTAGGTAAGGATATTCTAGAAGCATATAACCGTGCTTACCAAACAGACCCAACATCAGCGTTCGGTGGCATCATCGCATTCAACCAGGAATTAGATGCAGAAACAGCAAAAGCTATCGTAGAGCGTCAATTCGTTGAGGTAATTATCGCACCTTCTGTGTCTGCAGCCGCCGTCGAAGTGGTTGCAGCCAAGAAAAACGTTCGACTACTTGAGTGTGGCGAATGGACGACTAAAACGACTGGCTTCGATATTAAACGTGTAAACGGTGGTCTACTGGTTCAAGACCGTGATCAAGGTATGGTGAGTTTGGATGACCTTAAAGTGGTATCTAAACGTCAACCAACTGAAGAAGAGCTAAAAGATGCTCTATTCTGCTGGAAAGTCGCGAAGTTTGTAAAATCCAATGCGATTGTTTACGCAAAAGGCGATATGACAATTGGTGTTGGTGCGGGCCAAATGAGCCGCGTGTATTCAGCAAAAATTGCAGGCATTAAGGCTGCAGATGAAGGTTTAGAAGTTGCAGGCAGCGTAATGGCCTCAGATGCATTCTTCCCATTCCGTGACGGTATTGATGCAGCAGCGGAAGCGGGCATAAAATGTGTGATTCAACCGGGTGGTTCTATGCGTGATGATGAAGTTATCGCAGCAGCAGACGAGCATAATATGGCGATGATCTTTACTGGCATGCGTCACTTCCGCCACTAAGTACAGGTTACTATGCCCAACGGGCTGTTGATCGCCCTGCCACCAGCGCAGGGCCCAATAAAGAATGATTGTTTAAGGATAGTATCATGCAAGTTCTAGTAATCGGCGCAGGTGGCCGTGAACACGCACTCGGTTGGAAAGCCGCTCAAAATCCAGATGTTACCACTGTATTCGTGGCACCAGGTAACGCAGGTACAGCGCTTGAGCCCAAGCTAAAAAATGTCAATATTGACGTAGAAAACACTGCTGAGCTTGTTGCATTTGCGAAAGAGAACGCCATTGCGCTGACCATCGTTGGCCCTGAAGCACCACTTGTTATCGGTGTTGTGGATGCGTTTAATGAAGCGGGTCTACCTATTTTTGGTCCAACTCAAGCAGCGGCTCAGTTGGAAGGCTCAAAGGCATTTACGAAAGACTTTTTGGCTCGCCACAAAATCCCAACAGGCGCCTACGCTAACTTTACCGAAATTGAGCCAGCGTTGGCTTATGTACGTGAGCAAGGCGCACCGATCGTAGTAAAAGCAGACGGTTTAGCCGCGGGTAAAGGCGTTATTGTCGCCATGACGCTAGAAGAAGCGGAAGACGCAATCAAAGACATGCTGGCAGGCAACGCTTTTGGTGACGCAGGGAGTCGCGTCGTTATCGAAGAATTCCTAGACGGAGAAGAAGCAAGCTTCATCGTTATGGTTGATGGTGAGAACGTATTGCCTATGGCTACTAGCCAAGACCACAAACGTGTCGGTGACCAAGATACAGGTCCAAACACGGGCGGCATGGGCGCATACTCTCCAGCTCCAGTCGTAACTCCAGAGATTCATAACCGTATCATGGATGAAGTCATCTATCCGACGGTACGTGGTATGGCGGCTGAAGGTCATCCATACACAGGTTTTCTTTACGCAGGTCTGATGATTGATAAAGATGGCACACCTAAAGTGATCGAATACAACTGTCGATTTGGTGACCCAGAGACTCAACCTATCATGATGCGAATGCAATCAGACTTGGTAGAACTTTGTCTGGCCGCTGTTGACAAGAAGCTGGATCAAATCGAATCGAAGTGGGATCCTCGTGCATCGATTGGCGTCGTTCTTGCTGCCGGTGGTTACCCAGCCGCGTACAACAAAGGTGATATTATTTCTGGCTTACCCCAAGCAGAAGTAGAAGGCGAAAAAATCTTCCATGCAGGTACGGAAAACAAAGAGGGCCATGTAGTAACGAATGGTGGCCGCGTACTTTGTGCAACAGCATTGGGTAACAGCGTTTCAGAAGCCCAGCAACGTGCCTATAAGCTTGCACAACAGATCAGCTGGGATGGTATGTTCCATCGCAACGATATCGGTTACCGTGCTATTGCTCGTGAAAAGCAGAAATAAAAACATCTGAGTAAATTAAGTTAAGAAGGCGCATCATGCGCCTTTTTTTATCGGTACATTCCCAATACCCAGATGCGTAGCTCGGCTGGAATGATGAAGCGAGCGCTAATCTAGGTATTATTCAGAAATGAACTTAGGACGCGGCAAACAATCAAAGTTTTCATCATGGAGCAACAATAGTTCATCTATCGTAGCTTGGTTCCGTGACTCTTTACCAATAAATGCCAAGTAGCTTTCTATTGACGACAAACGGTCAATGACCACTTTTGGTAAAGCTTGACTCACCTCTAGCCTTTCGAGTTTGTCTCCCGAACACGTTTCAAATACGTCTCCGTCCCAATGCCCCTGTATTAAATGTTGTCCATTACGAGACTGCTCTTTACTCAATGCGATGACATGATTTGCTTCAGATTTGTATTTTTCTAACTGCTCGCGCTGTAAAGGCAGCACTTTATTGTTGACACGATACTGTTGATATACGGCGTCACCATCTTTGTTAAAGCGAATGTGGACTTGAAAAGGCACCAAGTTATCCTGATGAAAGTCGGCTTGTTCACCCTTTCGAATCAACTCTCTTAACTCGCCTTGCTCCCAGCGATAATCGCTTTCATACCTGCCTTGCGCCCCCATAGAAACATGGTCAGCTGCCGAAATTGCTCGGTTAAATCGTTCGGTCGTCCAATATAAACTGCTGGTATCCCCCGCACTATTCCCACCAGAGAAATGAGTTAATGGTTCTAGGTTTTGTGTTTCAACAGATGAACAACCAAATAAGGAAAGACTAGAGAAAAGAACAGAAGTGAGTAGATGTTTTTTCATAAAATTGCACCGAGGCAGGATACCTCGGTGCATTTTAGCTTAGTTTACTGATTCTTTCAGTGCTTTACCTGCTACAAATGCAGGAACATTTGCTGCTGCAATTTGAATCTCATCGCCAGTCTTTGGATTACGACCAGTACGTGCAGCACGGTGGTTTACTTTGAATGTACCAAAACCAATTAGTTGAACTTGGTCACCCTCTTTTAGTGCGCCAGTTACACCTTCAAGAGTCGCTTCAAGAGCAGCTTTTGCTTGTGCTTTTGATAGGTCTGCTTTCTCTGCGATAAAGTCGATTAATTGGGTCTTGTTCATTAGGTTTCCCTTCTCATAGGTTATCGAATTCGTCTCACTCTAAAACATAAATGCCCCATCTGGCAAAGGTTTGTAGTCGATCTTTCGATTTTATGACGTACTTTTAGCCATAATATGAGTATTAACTCACAGTTTGTTACCAATTGAACTCCGAAACCCCTTGCTTTCCAAGCCTCTAGGACCAATTTATAAGACTGTTTTACAGCGATTATCGCGGTAAATTCATACTACATGAGGATATTCAAAGGCTACTATGCTGCTGCTATTTTTTTATATTTCGATTGCGATTGGCGTTTCGTTTATCTGTTCAGTATTGGAGGCTGTACTCCTCAGTATCAGCCCAAGCTATATTGCACAGCTCAAACAACAAGAGCACCCTGCGGCTGAACAACTGTCTAAGCTCAAGTCCGATATTGATCGGCCGCTCGCCTCAATTCTAACGCTCAACACTATTGCTCATACGATTGGAGCGGCAACAGCTGGTGCCCAAGCTGCTGCCGTTTTTGGTAGTCAAGCGCTCGGAATTTTCTCGGCTGTACTTACGTTTGCTATTTTAGTTTTTTCTGAAATCGTCCCTAAAACGATTGGTGCGACCTACTGGCGACAACTGGCTCCTACTGCCGCTATCTCATTACGCTGGATGGTATGGGCTTTAACTCCTTTCGTATGGTTTTCAGAACAAATAACCAAACGTCTGTCTCGCAATCACGAAGCACCGAAGATGCGTGATGAATTGTCCGCAATGGCTATTCTTGCTCGTGAAAGCGGTGAGTTTGCAGAAGGGGAATCTAAAATCCTTAGCAACCTTCTGGGAATTCAAAACGTACCCGTGACACAAGTTATGACTCCACGTCCCGTCGTATTTCGTGTCAATGCGACCAAAACGATTGATATGTTTTTAGAACAACATAAGGATACCCCGTTCTCGCGTCCACTGGTTTATAGTGAACAAAAAGATAACATCATCGGTTTTGTCCACCGCCTAGAACTGTTCAAGTTACAGCAGTCAGGTGAGGGGCATAAGCAGTTAGGTGCGGTCATGCGACCTATACAGGTGGTACTCAACAATACTTCACTACCAAAGGTTTTCGAGCAGATGATGACACATCGATTACAACTCACGCTTGTTGTCGATGAGTACGGTACGGTACAAGGGCTTGTCACGCTCGAAGATATCTTCGAGCACCTAGTGGGTGAGGAAATCATCGACGAAGCGGATAAGAGCACCGATATGCAAGAGCTAGCTTATCAACGCTGGGAAAAGTGGAAAGAGAAACACGGCGTCATAGAAAGTCGTGATGACGACGAGGAAAGCAACGTCGAGCCCGCCGAAAAAGAGCAAGACGAACAAGAGTCAATAAAGACAGGAACACAATAGTCGGAATCTATCTCGGCTAAGCGAACACAAAAAAGGCATCCAACCGGATGCCTTTTAACATTACAGCGCAACACCAATGTTGCTGACACCTTCCTCACGCAGTTCTTCACGCAAGTCTTTAATTAAATTGATGTCACGCTCCGTCGTTTCACGCAATGGACGGAAAATAGCCCACTGAATATCCCACTCGTCACACACTGCTTGGTTTTCTTTTTGGTTTTCGTTGGTGATCGGCTCACTGCCTTGCATCTGTTCGAGATCGACAACGGTTTGTATCGACTGCTGGCTCACTTTGAGCATTGAATCGAATAGGTAATCGCGATCCAACAGACCATGCAAGAGAGTAGATAGAGCTTGGCATGCATCCATTGCTGGATATACGCCATAAAAATCAAACTCATCAGCGCTAGGAAATAACTCTTCTAACTTTTCTAACTGACGTTCAAAGTTCACTTTTGCACTCTTAACTGTCAGAATTTCCCATACACTATCAAGAATCGCTCGGTAAGCACGCGGTTCAGCAAATTCTGTAGTGTCACAAAACATCGCATAATTCGGATACATGCGTTCACACAGACACGCCATAAAGGTAATTTGTTGCCAAGGTTCTAGTTTTTCCAAACGAACCTGAAGAGGATTCTTAAGCATAGTTACTCAATCATTGAAGAAAAAAAGCAGCGAAAGTGTACTTGATTCATCACAGGGAAAAAAGTTAATGCCGCAGCCAAATAAGATTTTCCTGCTCTCTGAGCATCGTGACACCTACGAAACATTACTGACAGAAAAAAAACTGCCAGATCTTTGTATTACAGACAAGCCGTATGAAGCTCAAATTATACTGGCCGATCCTCCTTTGCTATCACAAAGGTTAGACGAATTTTCGCAACTTGAGTGGGTACAATCCACTTTTGCTGGGGTTAATGCCCTCATGTCTCGGGACTTACGTCAAGATTACACGTTAACCAACGTAAGAGGTATTTTTGGTCCTTTGATCGCTGAGTATGTGCTTGGGTATAGTATTGCACATTATCGTCACTTTCATCGCTACCATCAGCAACAGCAGAATAAACAATGGCAACCACACCTCTACACTTCATTGCGCGGCAAAACCATGGTGATTCTGGGCACGGGCAGTATTGGTTGTTATCTCAGTACTGCTGTGCAGTCGATGGGGATAAACACTATTGGAATCAATAGCACCGGCATTCCCACTGCTGGAGCAGAGTTTGGGCAAACATTTCACATCAATGAACTGACAAGTGCATTTAAACAAGCAGATATCGTAGTCAATACATTACCCAGTACACCACATACTCACCACCTATTGAATGAATCCACGCTAAGTCATCTCGAGCGGGCGTTACTGTTTAATGTTGGTCGAGGCGATGTATTGAACAATGAGGAGCTGCTTCTTGCTCTTGACAACTGCTGGGTAAAGCATGCTTTTCTCGATGTATTTGAACAAGAGCCCCTCGCAGAAACCCACCCTTTCTGGAGCTCGCCACAAGTGACCATCACACCACACATTGCGGCCCTAAGTTTCCCAGAACAAGTGAGCGAGATATTTGCCGATAATTATCTCGCTTGGCGAGATGGCTTCTCACTAAAACACCAGGTTGATTTCAACAAAGGATATTAGACCCTACATGTCACTCGCAGCATTGCTAAAACAAGTTAGAGCCTGTCAGATTTGCGCCAACGAGTTACCGTTGGGGGCAAATCCGGTCATTCAAGCAGGAAAAGAAGCCCGTCTACTGATTATCGGTCAAGCCCCAGGAACTCGGGTACATAAAACATCAATACCTTGGAATGATCCCAGCGGTGATCGACTGCGTCAATGGCTGGATATGGATAGAGAAATCTTCTATGACAAAAATAAAGTTGCCATTATACCCATGGGCTTCTGCTACCCTGGCAAAGGCGGCTCGGGTGATCTACCGCCACGTAAAGAATGTGCACCAGCTTGGCATCAAAAACTTCTGGAGCAGTTGCCAAATATTGAACTGACACTATTGATTGGCCAATATGCGCAGCAGTATTACCTGCCAAACCGTCCCAAAACCCTTACTCAGACCGTTCAACAATGGAAAGACTGGGAGCCAGACTTTATTCCGCTTCCCCACCCCTCTCCACGCAATACGTTATGGCTGAAGAAGAATCCTTGGTTTGAAACCGATGTGGTTCCCTATCTTCGACAACGAGTCCATTCGATGTTTTAGGTCACCAATGATCCAATTGCATCTTTATCTGTACAGGATAAAAAACACATAAAACAAAACACATTAACCGATTGTTAAATATAAAGTTATTATAAAATCGTGCAGCTCTATAAGTAATTAGATCATGGTAGGCCAAATACTGTAAGAACTGTACACAAATAACTTTTAGGTAAAAAAATACCGACAATAAATGCCGGTATTGGATTTCGAATCATGTAAATTATTTGTGGTATGGTTTTGATAACTCGTGCACCGCTTCCACAAATACACCTGCATTTTCTGGTGGCACATCCAAATGAATCCCATGACCAAGATTAAATACATGGCCAGTGCCAGTATCGCCAAATCCTTCTAAAATACCCGCCACTTCTTCACGAATACGCTCAGGTGCAGCGTACAGCATGGATGGATCCATATTCCCCTGCAGAGCCACTTTATCACCGATACGTGCTTTAGCGTCGGCAATATTAATGGTCCAATCTAACCCAACCGCATCACAGCCTGTTGCGGCAATCTGCTCTAGCCACATACCACCATTCTTAGTAAATAGCGTCACAGGCACGCGGCGACCATCGTTTTCACGGATTAGACCATCAACAATTTTATGCATGTATTGCAGTGAGAATAGGTTGTAGTCACGAGGAGTCAGAACACCACCCCAAGTGTCAAATATCATGACAGATTGTGCACCTGCTTTAATTTGCGCATTGAGGTAATCAATCACGCTGTCTGCAAGCTTATCAAGCAAAAGGTGCAGAGTTTGCGGCTCAGCGTACATCATCTTCTTAATCTTAGTGAAGGCTTTGGAACTGCTCCCCTCTACCATATATGTGGCTAATGTCCATGGACTACCAGAAAAGCCGATCAATGGAACTTCACCTTGCAAGTCTTTACGAATTTGACGTACCGCATTCATAACATATTGCAACTCACCTTCAGGATCGGGCAAGCCAATTTTCTCTACGTCCGCCTTACAAGTGATTGGGTTGTCAAACACTGGCCCTTCACCTGCAGCAAAGCGCAAGCCAAGACCCATTGCATCTGGGATGGTTAAGATATCAGAGAACAAGATCGCAGCATCAAGCGGAAAACGGCGTAGTGGCTGAAGGGTTACTTCAGAAGCCAGTTCCGCGTTCTTACACAAAGACATGAAATCACCGGCTTGCGCACGTGTCGCTTTGTATTCAGGAAGGTAACGACCAGCCTGACGCATCATCCATACTGGCGTGTAATCCACAGGCTCTTTAAGCAGTGCGCGTAGATAACGATCATTTTTTAATTCAGTCATTCCGTATTTCCAACTAGTTAGGCTTTCTGAGAAAGCCACCATTCTATCACTGATTTAAGGTCAATAGCTGTGTGCTTTGCAACCTGGATCAAGTTATTAACTTTTAAATCAATGCTTAATTTGCACCCAATCCATAACAGTGTTAAAAATTTGTTCGCTAGCGAAAACTACAATTATAAACTGAGTACCCAGTACTCAGCATCTCATAACGACATCTTACTTACCCCCTCCCTCTCGGAGGGTTTTTTTTACTTATTTTCCAAGACACCCATTTCGATATCTTGCAAAGTTCGTTCGATCAGCGCGCGTGCAATGGTGCCCTCTGGCGCTACAGGAGGCATTTCTTCGGTGCTAAACCACTGAGCATCAGATAGCTCAGTATAATCAGGACTTAACTCTCCCGATTCATAGTCCGCTAAGAAAGCCATCATCATATTCGTTGGGAATGCCCACGGCTGACTACCAAAATAGCGTACGTTTTTTACCCTTACGCCCGTTTCTTCGTGGATTTCACGTGCAACGCACTCTTCCAGTGTTTCCCCAACCTCAAGAAAACCAGCGATAACCGTATACATCCCACTACGGTGCCTAGGGTGTTGAGCCAATAGGATTTTATTCTCTTTACGCACTGCAACAATGATGCATGGAAAGATCCGTGGGTAATGTAATGTACGACATTCTCCGCATTGCATCGCTAGCTGGTTATTATTGAGAAAATTTCGTCCCCCGCACAAGGGGCAAAAACGAAGACTTTGCGTCATATGCCCATATTGAACGGCTTTGCTCAATAAGAGGAACAATGGCTCAGGAAAATGTAAACACTCTCGCAGCGAGACCAAGGGCAGGTCATGTTCAAGATCAGAAACATTAACCCACATCACTGGATATTGTTGATATTCCCCAATTTTCTGTGCGCTTTTTTCCGGCAACGATAACTGGTTCGCAGAACCAAATGGCAAAGTGTCATCCACCAGCCACAGATCACTTCCCATCACAACACACCAGTAGGCATTCTCTACACGGTTTACATCACCTTTTCTTACCATGACACTATCCCTTTGCTTGAAGTTCATTCATTTTACTGGCAATCTAATTTCACACTAGATTTTATCGTTACTCAAATTAACAATGATAAATTCTCGTAAGGACAAGAGTTTGTAACTATTTTACTAACTTTGCGAAGCAAAGGACACGTTCGCCACAGGCGATGAGATCATGAGGGCATGGTCATGCTAAAAAAATTCAAACAAACACAAGACCAGTGGGGCGGCTCAAGTGACGTCATTGATCATTGGTTAGAAACTCGACAATCACTGATAGTCGAATACTGTAAGCTTGCAGCACTGCAACCTTGTTCGAAAACCAATGTAATTGAATTGCCGACGCCAGCAGAATTACAAAACTTCTGCCAACACTTAGTTGACTACATCTCTGAAGGGCATTTCAAAATATACGATATGGTCATGGATCGTTGGAAAGCCACTGGCTTTATCGTCACTGATGATATCAATCAAACTTATGGTCAAATCGTCTTAACTACAGACCCTCTACTGAACTTTAACGATAAGTACTCTGAAGTAAGTGAAGAGGATGAACTGGATGAATTCGATTCGGATATGTCGCTCATTGGAGAAATTCTAGAAACGCGATTTGAAGTGGAAGATCAATTGATCCAACAAATTGCTGAGAGTCTGTCGATGCCACCTGGGGCATAGTGATTCCCTATACGTGCGTATTGATATGAAATAGACTGACAGGTAACCGTCAGTCTTTTTTTTACCGTTAATCCGGTGAATATGGTTAACAAGATAACACTGGATCAAACGGTATTAAAAAAGGCACCCTAAGGTGCCTTTTTAGCTTTTCACGATAAACTCGTTCGACTTACTCTTCTGAAGAGAAGCCTGCGTTTAGAAGTGCAGCTAGGTTATCTGTTGCTTGTTCAGCAGAAGGACCTTCTTGCGCTTCAGAACGTTTCGCTTGACGCTCTTGGTGGTATGCGAAACCAGTACCAGCTGGGATCAGACGACCAACAATAACGTTCTCTTTCAGACCACGTAGATCATCACGCTTACCAGAAACCGCAGCTTCAGTTAGTACGCGAGTTGTCTCCTGGAACGATGCCGCAGAGATGAACGATTCAGTCGCTAGAGATGCTTTAGTGATACCTAGAAGCTCACGCTCGAAACGTGCAGGCTCTTTGCCTTCTGCTTCTAGATTACGGTTAGCAATCTTAACTTGTGAGTATTCAATTTGCTCACCTGGTAAGAACTCAGAATCACCAGAGAAAGTAATCGTACACTTACGTAGCATTTGACGAACGATAGTTTCAATGTGCTTATCGTTAATCTTAACGCCTTGCAGACGGTAAACTTCCTGTACTTCGTTTGCGATGTACTGAGTCACTGCGTGCACGCCACGTAGACGAAGAATGTCATGTGGAGACTCTGGACCATCAGCGATCACATCACCGCGCTCAACTTTTTCACCTTCGAAGACGTTAAGCTGACGATGTTTAGGGATCATCTCTTCGTATGCTTCACCGCTTTCGCGAGTGATCACTAGGCGACGCTTACCTTTCGTCTCTTTACCAAAGCTCACTGTACCAGTGTGCTCTGCAAGGATCGCAGGCTCTTTAGGTTTACGAGCTTCGAACAAGTCAGCAACGCGTGGAAGACCACCGGTGATATCTTTGTTACCGCCAGACTTCTGAGGAATACGTGCTAGTGTCGCACCTACGCCTACTGCTGCGCCATCTTCGATATTTACAATCGCTTTACCCGGTAGGAAGTAGTGAGCTGGCATATCAGTACCAGGGATCATTACATCGTTACCTTGCTCGTCAACAAGTTTGATAGCTGGACGCATATCTTTACCTGCTGATGGACGAGCGGCAGGGTCAGTTACTTCGCTTGAAGATAGACCTGTTAGGTCATCTGTTTGACGAGATACTGTTACGCCGTCGATCATGTCTACGAACTGGATACGACCTGCTACCTCAGTAATGATAGGTAGTGTGTGCGCTTCCCAGTTTGCAACTGTTTCGCCAGCTTGAACGGTATCACCATCGCCTTTGCTTAGTAACGTACCGTAAGGCAGTTTGTGTTTCTCTTTAGTACGACCAAACTCATCAATGATAGTTAGCTCTGTCGCACGAGAAGTGATAACAATCTTGCCGTCATCTGCCACTACTGACTTAGCGTTGTGTAGCTTGATAGAACCGTTGTTCTTAACTTGAACACTGTTCTCAGCCGCCGCTGTCGATGCTGCACCACCGATGTGGAACGTACGCATGGTAAGCTGTGTACCCGGTTCACCGATAGACTGAGCAGCGATAACACCTACAGCCTCACCTTGGTTCACTAGGTGACCACGTGCAAGGTCACGACCGTAACACTGTGCACAACAACCGAAGTCAGAATCACAAGTAACTACAGAACGCACTTTCATGCTGTCTACTGAGTTCTCTTCCATGATTTGACACCACTTCTCATCGATCAGGGTGTTACGTGGAATAAGAACATCGTCAGTACCAGGTTTTAGAACGTCTTCAGCAACAACACGGCCAAGTGCTAGCTCAGACAGTGCAACTTTAACATCACCACCCTCGATATGAGGCATCATGTCAACACCCTCATGAGTGCCACAGTCATGTTCAGTTACAACAACGTCTTGAGCAACGTCTACTAGACGACGAGTTAGGTAACCCGAGTTCGCTGTTTTCAGTGCCGTATCCGCAAGACCCTTACGAGCACCGTGCGTTGAGATAAAGTACTGAAGTACGTTTAGGCCTTCTTTAAAGTTCGCTGTGATCGGCGTTTCGATGATTGAACCATCTGGACGCGCCATCAGACCACGCATACCAGCAAGCTGACGAATCTGTGCTGCAGAACCACGAGCACCTGAGTCAGCCATCATGTAGATGCTGTTGAACGACTCTTGCTGTTCCTCTTCACCGTCACGGTTAACTACCGTTTCAGATGATAGGTTCTCCATCATTGCTTTCGCAACGCGGTCGTTGGTCGATGCCCAGATATCGATAACTTTGTTGTAGCGCTCGCCCGCAGTAACAAGACCTGATTGGTACTGTTCCTGGATTTCACGTACTTCTTCTTCCGCTTCAGCGATTTCAGTGTACTTAGCTGGCGGTACAACCATATCGTCGATACCAACAGATACACCAGATAGTGCCGCGTAAGCAAAACCTGCGTACATGATTTGGTCAGCGAAGATAACTGTGTCTTTAAGACCTAGCTTACGGTACGCCTCGTTAAGTAGGTTAGAGATTTGCTTCTTACCTAGCTTTTGGTTAACGATGCTGTACGGTAGGCCAGATGGGACGATTTGCCATAGCATTGCACGACCGATAGTGGTATCAACCATACCAGTATTTGTTGTGCTATTGCCGTCTTCGTCAACTACTGTTTCAGTAATACGTACTTTAACGCGTGCATGAAGTTCAGCTTGTTTAGTGCGGTATGCTTTCTCAGCCTCTGCTGGGCCAGAAAGGTACATGCCTTCACCTTTCACGTTGATCTTTTCACGAGTCATGTAGTACAGACCCAATACAACGTCCTGAGAAGGTACGATGATCGGATCACCTGACGCTGGCGACAGAATGTTGTTTGTCGACATCATCAGAGTACGAGCTTCAAGCTGTGCCTCTAGCGTTAGAGGTACGTGAACCGCCATTTGGTCACCATCGAAGTCCGCGTTGTACGCCGCACACACAAGTGGGTGTAGCTGAATCGCTTTACCTTCGATTAGTACTGGTTCAAACGCCTGGATACCGAGACGGTGAAGTGTCGGTGCACGGTTCAATAGTACTGGGTGTTCACGGATGACTTCGTCCAAGATATCCCAAACAACCGCTTCTTCACGCTCTACCATTTTCTTCGCAGCTTTGATTGTAGTCGCAAGACCACGAGTCTCTAGCTTGCTGTAGATGAATGGTTTGAATAGCTCAAGTGCCATCTTCTTAGGAAGACCACACTGGTGCAGACGAAGGTATGGACCTACTGTGATTACAGAACGGCCAGAGTAGTCTACACGTTTACCTAGAAGGTTCTGACGGAAACGACCTTGTTTACCCTTGATCATATCAGCAAGAGATTTCAGAGGACGCTTATTCGAACCTGTGATCGCACGACCACGACGACCGTTATCTAGTAGCGCATCAACAGACTCTTGCAGCATACGTTTTTCGTTACGTACGATGATGTCCGGAGCTGCTAGCTCTAGAAGACGCTTCAAACGGTTGTTACGGTTGATCACACGACGGTATAGATCGTTTAGATCAGATGTTGCAAAGCGACCGCCATCTAGAGGTACTAGAGGACGTAGATCTGGCGGAAGTACAGGCAGTACTGTCAGGATCATCCACTCAGGGTTGTTGCCCGAAGAGATGAACGCTTCTACCAGCTTAAGACGCTTAGTGACTTTCTTACGCTTAGTTTCAGAGTTTGTCGACTCTAGCTCTTCGCGCATTTGCTCTACTTCAGCGTGCATGTCCATAGAACCTAGTAGGTCCTTGATAGCTTCTGCACCCATCTTAGCAGTGAACTCGTCGCCCCACTCTTCTAGACGGTCTAGATACTCTTCTTCAGTTAGCATCTGACTTTTTTCTAGATCAGTCATACCTGGCTCAGTTACTACGTACATTTCGAAGTAAAGAACACGTTCGATATCACGTAGCGGGATATCCATTAGTAGACCGATACGAGACGGTAACGATTTTAGGAACCAGATGTGAGCTACTGGCGAAGCAAGTTCAATGTGGCCCATACGGTCACGACGAACTTTAGTTTGTGTAACTTCTACACCACACTTCTCACAGATAACACCACGGTGCTTCAGGCGCTTGTATTTACCACAAAGACACTCGTAGTCTTTAACTGGACCAAAAATACGCGCACAGAACAGACCATCGCGTTCAGGTTTGAACGTACGATAGTTGATCGTTTCAGGTTTTTTAACTTCACCGAAAGACCATGAACGAATCATGTCTGGTGAAGATAGACCGATTTTGATTGCATCAAACTCTTCGGTCTTATGCTGTGCTTTTAGAAAGTTTAATAAGTCTTTCACAATCAGCTCCTGTAAGGAGTTAAAAGCAGCCAGCCAAGCGCTAGCTGCTTTCTACCAGATAATCACTTTTCTCAAATGAGAAAGGGATTACTCTTCGTCTTCTAGCTCGATGTTGATACCTAGCGAGCGGATCTCTTTCAACAATACGTTGAACGATTCTGGCATGCCAGGTTCCATGCTGTGGCTTCCGTCTACGATGTTTTTGTACATCTTAGTACGGCCGTTAACGTCATCCGACTTAACAGTTAGCATTTCTTGTAGAGTGTAGGCAGCACCGTATGCTTCTAGTGCCCATACTTCCATCTCACCGAAACGCTGACCACCGAACTGAGCTTTACCACCAAGTGGTTGCTGAGTTACTAGGCTGTACGAACCAGTTGAACGAGCGTGCATCTTGTCATCAACAAGGTGGTTCAGTTTCAGCATGTACATGTAACCAACAGTTACAGGACGCTCAAACGCATCACCTGTGCGACCATCAAACAGCGTTAACTGACCTGATGTTGGTAGGTCTGCTAGCTCAAGAAGTGCTTTGATTGACTCTTCAGGAGCACCATCAAACACAGGCGTCGCAATTGGTAGACCGCCACGCAAGTTCTTAATCAGCGTACGCACTTCATCATCAGACAGAGAAGCAATATCTACTTTCTGGCGAGTATCGCCTAGATCGTAAACTTTCTGTAAGAACTCACGGAATTTCGCTAGCTCTTGCTGCTCTTTAACCATCTGGTTGATCTTGTCACCGATACCTTTCGCTGCCAGACCTAAGTGAACTTCTAGGATCTGACCGATGTTCATACGCGAAGGTACACCCAGTGGGTTAAGTACGATGTCTACAGGCTGACCTTTTTCATCGTATGGCATGTCTTCAACAGGGTTGATCTTAGAGATTACACCCTTGTTACCGTGACGACCCGCCATCTTATCACCAGGCTGAATGCGACGTTTAACCGCTAGGTAAACCTTAACGATCTTCAGTACGCCAGGTGCGAGATCATCACCTTGAGTGATCTTACGACGCTTAGTTTCGAACTTCTTATCGAAGTCAGCTTTTAGCTCGTCCCACTGCTCAGCAAGTTGCTCTAGCTGAGTTTGCAGTGCATCATCTTCAAGTGTTAGCTCTAGCCACTTCTTGCGCTCTGTAGACTCTAGCTTCGCTTCAGAGTAACCGCCGTCGATCAATACAGCTTTCACGCGGTTTAGAAGGCCACCCTCAAGAATCTGGAACTCTTCAGTTAGGTCTTTCTTCGCTTCTTTCAGCTGCATTTGCTCGATTTCAAGCGCACGCTTGTCTTTTTCTACGCCATCGCGAGTAAAGACTTGGACGTCGATAATCGTACCTGATACAGAGTTAGGTACACGCAGTGAAGTATCTTTAACATCCGATGCTTTTTCACCGAAGATCGCACGTAGTAGCTTCTCTTCAGGCGTTAGCTGAGTTTCACCTTTAGGCGTTACTTTACCAACTAGGATGTCACCACCCTTCACTTCAGCACCAATGTAAACGATACCTGACTCGTCTAGTTTAGACAGAGCAGACTCACCTACGTTTGGAATATCCGCTGTGATTTCTTCGGAACCCAGCTTCGTATCACGCGCCACACAAGTCAGTTCTTGAATGTGGATCGTCGTGAATCGGTCTTCTTGCACTACGCGCTCAGATACTAAGATCGAGTCTTCGAAGTTGTAACCGTTCCAAGGCATGAACGCGATACGCATGTTTTGACCAAGCGCTAGCTCTCCAAGGTCTGTTGAAGGACCATCAGCAAGTACGTCACCACGTGATACAGGTTCACCTGGCATCACACATGGGCGCTGGTTAATACATGTGTTCTGGTTAGAACGGGTGTACTTAGTCAGGTTGTAGATGTCGATACCTGCTTCACCAGGAACAAGCTCTTCTTCGTTGACTTTCACCACGATACGAGAAGCATCTACAGACTGGATGACACCACCACGTTTAGCAACGGCAGTTACACCTGAGTCAACCGCTACGTTACGTTCGATACCAGTACCTACAAGCGGCTTATCCGCTTTCAGTGTTGGAACGGCCTGACGTTGCATGTTCGCACCCATCAATGCACGGTTCGCATCATCGTGTTCTAGGAACGGGATAAGCGATGCAGCGATAGATACAACCTGGTTTGTCGCAACGTCCATGTACTGAGCGTGCTCACGAGGGTGTAGACCAGATTCACCTTTCTGACGAGCTGTGATCAGTTCATCGGCAAACGTGCCTTCTTCAGTCAACGCAGCGTTAGCCTGTGCGATAACGAATTGGCCTTCTTCGATTGCAGATAGGTAATCAACTTCGTCTGTTACAACGCCATCTACAACGCGACGGTATGGCGTCTCTAGGAAACCGTACTCGTTACAACGCGCAAACGCAGATAGAGAGTTGATCAGACCGATGTTTGGACCTTCAGGCGTTTCGATAGGACATAGACGGCCGTAGTGAGTTACGTGTACGTCTCGAACTTCGAAGCCAGCACGTTCACGAGTCAGACCACCAGGACCCAATGCAGAAATACGACGCTTGTGCGTAACTTCTGATAGCGGGTTGTTTTGGTCCATGAACTGTGAAAGTTGTGAAGAGCCAAAGAATTCTTTAACAGCTGCAGAAATTGGCTTCGCATTGATCAGATCTTGCGGCATAACAGCATCCAGATCGCCTAGACTTAGACGCTCTTTAACTGCACGCTCGACACGAACTAGACCGACACGGAATTGGTTCTCAGCCATTTCGCCTACAGAACGGATACGACGGTTGCCTAGGTGGTCGATATCATCAACTTCACCAATGCCGTTACGGATCGCGATCAGCTTCTTCATCACTTCGATGATGTCTGTTTCATCAAGTGTGCCTTGCTCTAGAGCATCTTCACGACCGATAGAGCTGTTAAACTTCATACGACCTACAGTCGATAGATCGTAACGCTCTTCAGAGAAGAATAGGCTTTCGAATAGTGCTTCTGCAGCTTCTTTTGTTGGCGGCTCACCAGGGCGCATCATGCGGTAGATTTCTACCAATGCAGAAATACGATCAACAGTGCTGTCAATGCGTAACGTTTCTGACATGAATGGACCGTGGTCTAGATCGTTCGTAAATAGAACTTCTAGCGCTTTGTGACCGGCCTGAGATAGGTTCGCTAGTGCCTCCAGGCTGATTTCCTGGTTAGCATTAACAATGATCTCGCCCGTTGCTTCGTTGATGTAATCTTTCGATGCAACTTTACCAACGATGTACTCAACGGGTACTTCGATGTGATCAACGCCATCTTTTTCTAGCTGACGAATATGACGAGCCGTTACACGACGACCTTGCTCAACGTAAACTTTACCGTCCGCTTCGATATCGAATGACGCAGTTTCACCACGTAGACGGTCTGGAACCAACTCCATCAGTAGAGTTTGGTCTTTCACTTCAAAGTTCACTTTTTCGAAGAAGAGCTCAAGGATTTCTTCAGTCGATTTACCTAGTGCACGAAGGATGATTGATGCTGGTAGCTTACGACGGCGGTCGATACGAACGTACAGGTTATCCTTAGGATCAAACTCGAAATCAAGCCATGAACCACGGTAAGGAATAACACGCGCGTTGTATAGAACTTTACCTGATGAGTGGGTCTTACCCTTATCGCTGTCGAAGAACACGCCTGGGCTTCGGTGCAGCTGGGATACGATAACCCTCTCGGTACCGTTGATTACGAAGGTACCATTGTCTGTCATGAGCGGAATTTCACCCATGTAGACTTCTTGTTCTTTAATGTCTTTTACAGTACCTGCTGGTGCGTCTTTATCAAAGATAACTAGACGTAGTTTTACGCGTAGTGGCTTTGAGTAAGTTACACCGCGGATTTGACATTCTTTAACGTCAAAAACTGGCTCACCAAGACGGTAGCTAACGTATTGCAGCTCAGAATTGCCGTTGTAGCTCTGAATTGGAAATACAGAACGGAAAGCAGCTTCAAGACCGTATTGACCTTCAGGATCCTGTTCGATGAATTTGTCGAACGAATCGAGCTGGATCGATAGCAGGTATGGAATGTCCAAAACTTGTGGACGAGTACCAAAGTCCTTACGGATGCGCTTTTTCTCGGTATAAGAGTAAACCATGGGGTTCCTCAGCTCGCTGATAAGTGACCCAAACTGTCCGCCCACACCTAGTTACTTAAGGGGGGTAAGGGACAGTGACTAATATAGCTGTTTACTGTAGTGACATTTCATTTCGTAAGAATGAAATGTTTTTTGCATGGGTAAAAGGCGCTTAAACAGCGGGAAAATTCGCCTATACCCTACAGCGCAAAAAGGCCGGTGGTTAAAAAACCACCAGCCAGTTAGCCGTTAGGCTAAGAAACTATGCAATAATTACTTAACAGCAACAGTTGCACCAGCTTCTTCTAGCTGAGCTTTAAGAGCTTCAGCTTCTGCTTTTTCAACACCTTCTTTAAGAGGTGCTGGAGCGCCGTCTACAAGAGCTTTAGCTTCTTTAAGACCTAGGCCAGTTGCGCCACGTACTGCTTTGATTACAGCAACTTTGTTACCGCCAGCAGCTTCTAGGATTACGTCAAATTCAGTTTGCTCAGCAGCAGCTTCGCCACCAGCAGCGCCGCCAGCTACAACAGCAGCTGCAGCAGAAACACCGAATTTCTCTTCCATTGCTTCGATTAGTTCAACAACTTGCATTACAGACATTTCTGCAACTGCGTCTAGGATTTGCTCGTTAGTAATAGACATAACAATTCTCTTTTAAGTCAACAATAAGTTTATTAAGCAACCAGTAAAAAGCAAGGCTTATGCCGCTGCTTCTTGTTTTTGATCGCGGATAGCTGCGATAGTACGCGCCAGCTTGCCAGCAGAAGCTTCTTTCATGCACATCATTAGGCGTGCAATTGCTTCGTCGTAAGTTGGTAGTGTTGCTAGTACTTCAGCGTCAGTTAGAGCGCCTTCAAATGCAGCAGCTTTGATCTCGAAATCTTTGTTCTCTTTAGCGAAGTCTTTAAAAAGACGCGCTGCGGCACCTGGGTGCTCATTAGAGAATGCGATTAGCGTAGGACCAGTGAAAGTGTCAGTTAGACACTCGTACTCAGTACCTTCAACCGCACGACGAGCAAGAGTGTTACGAACAACTCTCATGTAAACACCCGCTTCACGAGCTTGTTTACGTAGAGAAGTCATCGCGCCAACTTGAACGCCACGAGAATCAGCTACAACTGCAGAAAGTGCACCACTGGCAGCTTCGTTGACTTCAGCAACAATTGCTTTTTTGTCTTGAAGGTTTAAAGCCATCTTGGATTTACTCCTGGTTGTCGTTACACCACTCACTATCATCACGACAGTGAGAGCTATTGAGGTGCTTCCCCAGAAGAAAGTTAACTATATTACATAGAGCTTTCTGTCAGTTCGGGCACCATCTACGTAGGATAATTAAGCTTGTTTTTACACAAACACCTACGGTCTTGGACGGAGACTGGGTCTTAATTCATTTCGAACTAGGAGACAGTTCAAAGAACCAAAGTTCAGCCCCAACCACAAATATTAGGCGCAAAATTATACACAAATTTTGCGCCTAAGCAAATAAATTATGCTTGAGTGTTCAGGCTAGCCTGATCAACAGCAACACCAGCACCCATCGTAGTAGAGATGCTTACTTTCTTCAGGAAAGTACCTTTCGCAGAAGATGGCTTAGCTTTCTTCAGAGCAACTAGAAGTGATTCTAGGTTCTCTTTGATCTGCTCAGCAGAGAAGTTTGCTTTACCGATAGTAGTGTGGATGATGCCGTTTTTGTCGTTACGGTAACGAACCTGACCAGCTTTAGCGTTTTTAACTGCTTCAGCAACGTTAGGAGTTACAGTACCAACTTTAGGGTTTGGCATAAGACCGCGAGGACCTAGGATAGTACCTAGTTGACCTACAACGCGCATTGCATCTGGAGAAGCAACAACTACGTCAAAGTTCATTTCGCCTTTCTTAACTTGCTCAGCAAGATCTTCCATACCTACGATGTCTGCGCCAGCTTCTTTAGCTGCTTCAGCGTTAGCACCTTGAGTGAACACTGCAACGCGGATTTCGCGGCCAGTACCGTGAGGTAGTACAGTTGCACCACGCACGTTCTGGTCAGATTTACGAGCATCGATGCCTAGGTTAACAGCAACATCTACAGACTCAACAAATTTAGCAGTTGCAAGCTCTTGAAGAAGAGCAACAGCTTCGTTGATTTCGTATTCTTTAGTTACGTCAACTTTTTCGCGAATAACGCGCATACGCTTAGTTAGTTTTGCCATCTTATTAACCCTCTACCACTAGGCCCATTGAACGAGCAGTACCTGCGATAGAACGCTTCATCGCTTCGATATCAGCACCAGTCATATCGGCAGCTTTAGTTTCTGCGATTTCTTGGATTTGAGCGTCAGTTACAGTGCCCACTTTTTCAGTGTTTGGACGACCTGAACCAGACTTAACGCCAGCAGCTTTCTTAAGAAGAACAGCAGCAGGTGGAGTCTTAGTTACGAACGTGAAAGAACGGTCGCTGTATACAGTGATAACTACTGGAGTTGGTAGACCTTTTTCGATAGATTCTGTTTTTGCGTTGAACGCTTTACAGAATTCCATGATGTTCACACCGTGTTGACCTAGAGCAGGACCAACTGGTGGACTTGGGTTCGCAGCGCCAGCAGCAACTTGTAGCTTGATGTAAGCTTCAACTTTCTTAGCCATGATATTTCCTAAAGTTTGGGTTCTAACGCTAGTCTGCTGACCAGCTCCCCGTTTACGTAAAAACTTTTCACTTCACGATAAGCAAAAAGGCGCGAAATTATAGTCATAATCCGCGCCTTATACAACCCTAAAAAGGTGATTTTTTATACTCTTTAAACAAGAGTCTTAGTCCAGCTTTTCAACCTGACCAAATTCAAGCTCAACTGGCGTCGCACGACCAAAGATCGAGACAGACACTTTCAAGCGGCTCTTCTCATAATCCACTTCTTCAACGGTACCGTTGAAATCAGCGAACGGACCTTCGTTAACACGTACCACTTCACCCGCTTCGTACATAGTACGTGGACGAGGAGCTTCACTCGCTTTTTCAAGACGATTAAGAATCGCATCCGCTTCTTTATCGGTGATAGGTGCAGGGCGGTCTGAGGTACCACCAATGAAGCCCATGACACGCGGCACACTACGTACTAGGTGCCATGATTCATCGTTCATAATCATCTGAACAAGGACGTAGCCAGGGAAGAACTTACGCTCAGATTTGCGACGTTGGCCCGCACGCATTTCTACCACTTCTTCAGTCGGTACCAGTACTTCACCGAAGAACTCTTCCATGCCGTGCATTTTGATATGCTCGCGCAAAGATTGAGCCACACGACCTTCAAATCCAGAGAAGGCTTGAACCACATACCAGCGTTTTTTTGGAGCTTCACTCATGAATTAAAACCCTCTATACCCCAGTCGCTAGAGCTACTAGACGAACCATAATTCCGTCAATACCCCATAGCACTAGAGCCATTACAATACTTACAGCTAAAACGATCAGTGTTGTTTGCATGGTTTCTTGACGCGTAGGCCAAACAACTTTACGAACTTCCATACGAGATTCTTTTGCAAAACTGATCGCTGCTTTACCTTTAGTCGTTGTTGCTGCAACGCCAAGAGCGGCGGCAATCAAAACAACAACGCCTGCAGCACGAATTACTACAGACATTTCACCATACAGGTAATTACCCACAACAGCGGCAGCTGCCAATACGAAAGCGGCAATCCACTTAAACGTATCTGCTGCGTTTGAGCTATCAGGAGTTTCAGCATTATTCGCTTTCATAAACCAACCTGTTACAAGTCTTAATATAGACGACAACAACCCCGCTGTTGCAGGGCAAACTCCATATCGCTGAAAAAATCAGCGAACTCCTCTTAAGATTAAGCCGCTTTGGCTCATCTTGCTCTACACTCAACCCACTTATGAGTAATAAAACAGCAAAAATTATGTTGAGTGCAGAAAAAGGGCATCAAATGATGCCCTTTTTGCTACTGGTTCGTCAAATCTAATTCAAGATTTTCCGAAAGCATTCGCTAATTCGCTATGAATTAGTCGAAGATCTTAGCAACAACACCAGCACCTACTGTACGGCCACCTTCACGGATCGCGAAACGTAGACCTTCGTCCATTGCGATTGGTGCGATTAGCTCAACAGTCATCTGTACGTTGTCACCAGGCATTACCATTTCTACACCGTCTGGTAGCTGGATGTCACCAGTTACGTCAGTTGTACGGAAGTAGAATTGTGGACGGTAACCTTTGAAGAATGGAGTGTGACGACCACCTTCATCTTTAGACAGTACGTATACTTCTGATTCGAACTTAGTGTGTGGAGTGATTGAACCAGGCTTCGCTAGTACTTGACCACGTTCAACTTCATCACGCTTAGTACCACGTAGAAGTGCACCAACGTTCTCACCCGCACGACCTTCGTCTAGAAGCTTACGGAACATCTCAACACCAGTACATGTAGTCGTTGTAGTATCTTTGATACCTACGATTGCTACTTCATCACCTACTGATAGGATACCACGCTCGATACGGCCAGTTACTACTGTACCACGACCTTGGATTGAGAATACGTCTTCGATTGGCATCAGGAATGGTTGATCAACTGCACGCTCTGGCTCTGGGATGTAAGTATCTAGAGCTTCAGCTAGTTCAACAATTTTCGCTTCCCACTGCTCTTCGCCGTTTAGTGCGCCTAGTGCAGAACCTTGGATAACTGGTAGGTCATCACCTGGGAAGTCGTATTCAGAAAGAAGTTCACGAACTTCCATTTCTACTAGTTCTAGTAGTTCTTCATCATCAACCATGTCACATTTGTTCATGAATACGATGATGTATGGGATACCAACCTGACGGCCTAGTAGGATGTGCTCACGAGTTTGTGGCATTGGGCCATCTGTCGCAGCAACAACTAGGATACCACCGTCCATCTGTGCAGCACCAGTGATCATGTTCTTAACGTAGTCCGCGTGTCCTGGACAGTCAACGTGTGCGTAGTGACGAGATGGAGTATCGTACTCAACGTGAGAAGTTGCGATTGTGATACCGCGCTCACGCTCTTCTGGAGCGTTATCGATAGAAGCAAAGTCTTTTGCAACACCGCCGTATACTTTAGCAAGAGTAGTACAGATTGCAGCAGTTAGAGTTGTTTTACCGTGGTCAACGTGGCCGATAGTACCAACGTTAACGTGCGGTTTCGTACGTTCAAATTTTTCTTTAGACATGAGTGGTCCCTCTAGGTACGGATTTTGGTGGCCCAAGTTGACCACGCAACCAAAAAAGATTATTGGTAAATCTAATATCAAAAGGAAATGCGCTTGAGAGCTGGTGCTGATAGGCAGACTCGAACTGCCGACCTCATCCTTACCAAGGATGCGCTCTACCACCTGAGCTATATCAGCACTCAAATTAGAGTGGAGCGGGCAGCGGGAATCGAACCCGCATCATCAGCTTGGAAGGCTGAGGTAATAGCCATTATACGATGCCCGCAACACGTAACTCTGAGAGCTATTTCCTAAAGAATATGGTGGAGGGGGACGGATTCGAACCATCGAAGGCAGTGCCGGCAGATTTACAGTCTGCTCCCTTTGGCCACTCGGGAACCCCTCCAAAATTTCTAGTCATTCTCACTACTAATTGCTTCAAGAGAAACAGGAGAGAATGGTGCCGACTACCGGAATCGAACTGGTGACCTACTGATTACAAGTCAGTTGCTCTACCTACTGAGCTAAGTCGGCATAAGTGGTGCGCATTCTATTGAATGATTTTCTAGGTTGCAATAGTAATTTAAAAAAAAATCATAAAATTCGATTTTTTATATCTATTCGCTGAAAAAACATACAAACCTTACTTTTTTCAAACAAACTTCGACCTTGGTCGTTTGCTTTAACGCATCCTTGATGTATGTTCTTGCTCTTAATGCAACTAAGGATAAACGAGACCCATGAGTCCATTTTTGTCATTTGACCGTGCAAATTGGGCAGAATTACGTAACTCTGTGCCAATGACACTCTCTGAAGATGACTTGATAGCGCTTCAAGGCATTAATGAAAATCTAACTATGGAAGAAGCAGTAGAAATCTACCTTCCTTTGTCTCGCCTATTGAATTTATATGTGCAAGCCCGTCAGAGTCGCAATACTGTGCTGCAACAGTTTTTGAACACAGCAGAACATGCTCCCCCTTTTGTCATCGGGATCGCTGGTAGTGTTGCAGTAGGAAAAAGTACAACTGCGCGGATAATGGAAGCACTTCTCTCCCGATGGGAAAATCATCCTAAAGTATCGTTAGTAACTACAGATGGCTTTCTTTACCCTAAAAAAGTGTTAGAAAAAAAGGGAATTATGCATCGCAAAGGCTTTCCTGAATCGTATGACATGAAACGTTTGGTCGAATTTATGTCAGATGTGAAAGCCGGGAAACCCAACTTAGAGGTTCCTGTCTACTCTCATATTACCTACGATATAACCGATGAACTGAAAAAGGTGGATAGACCTGACGTGCTGATCATCGAAGGGTTAAATGTGCTGCAGAGTGGCATGGACTACCCACATGACCCACATCGCGTGTTTGTCTCCGATTTTTTAGACTTTTCCATTTATGTCGATGCGGAAACAGAAACAATACAACAATGGTATGTGGAACGGTTTTTAAAATTTCGTCGGGGTGCTTTTACAAAGCCAGGGTCTTATTTCAGCCACTATACGGAGCTCTCTGTTAGCGAAGCGAAAAACAAAGCAAAAGAGATTTGGGAAAAGATCAATGGACTCAATTTAGAACATAATATCCTACCTACGAGAGAAAGAGCCCATTTGATTTTACACAAAGGTGTTAACCACCTAGTTGATAGGGTATCTTTAAGAAAATGAGAAGGCGCTAGTCACTCTTGCGCAAGGAAATCTCACCGCCAATAAAAGTCTCTCCCCCTCTTTCTGTCTCGAGCAGTATACCGCCTTGTTGATCAATTCCCTGCACAACGCCATATACTTCTCTTGACCCAATTAATAACTTAACCTTACGGCTAATAAAGTTATCCAGTCGGTTCCAACGTTCAACAAACCCTGCAAGCCCCATGAATTCATAGTCAACAAGAGCTGCTTTCCAATGTTCAATAAACGTAAGAGCGAGCCGTGTTCTATCTATCCTCTGCTCTTTACAAACTTGGTTGAGACTTGTCCATGGCTGATCGATATTAGGCTGTTGCTCGGGCATACCTATATTTATCCCCATACCAATGACTAGGTTAGCCGCTCCTCCTGCCTGACCTGACATCTCAACTAAAATTCCGGCTAACTTTTTATCCTGATGATAGAGATCGTTTGGCCACTTAAGCTTCACTCCATCAATACCCATTTCTTCCAATGCTTCCACGGCAGCGATTCCAATCACCAAGCTGAGCCCCATCGCCGCAGCCATACCAGCATCTAAACGCCAGTACATGGATAAGTATAAGTTTGAGCCAAACGGTGAAATCCACTGCCGACCGCGACGACCACGGCCTTGGGCCTGATATTCAGCTAAACAGACACGACCCTTTTCAGATTCTGTAACCCTTTCAAGCAGGTATTGGTTGGTAGAATCAATTACAGGAATCAGCTCTATCGGAGTTGTTGACGCTGCTTTTAGTACAGCTTCATCTAAAAGCTGCAATGGATGAGCCAATTGATAACCTTTCCCTTGAAGTCGATGTATATCTATTCCCCAGTCACTGAGCCCTTGTATGTGCTTGGCAATAGCAGCTCTTGAGATATTGAGTTCTCGGCCCAAGGTTTCACCCGAATGGAAGTTACCATCACTGAGCGTTTTCAAAATATGAAACTTTGTAGAGTGCTCTTTCCTCATGATTTCGCCTCAATCTCTGTCAGGTTGGTTTCCCCCAGACGATTGATAAAACGCACTTCATGTTCTAGTTCAATTTGGTACTTATCCCAAACTGTTTTTTTTACTAATGAAGCTAATGCCAACACATCTTGGGCCGTACAATTATCTACGTTAGTAAGAACTAACGCTTGAAGTGGATTAACTTGAGCGCCATTGACTGAACGTCCTTTCAAGCCGCACTGATCTATCAACCAGCCTGCAGCGATTTTCATGCCCTCATCTACAGGATAAGCAACCAAGTTAGGGTGAGACACAACAAGGCGATCATAATGATCGTTTGAGATCACCGGATTTTTGAAAAAGCTGCCTGCGTTCCCTACTTTATTCGGGTCAGGGAGTTTCTCTGTACGTACCTGACACACGCGTTCAAAAATAGTCACCGGACTTAACTGTGCGTCAGGGATATCTCGGAGAGGCCCATATTGATTGATAGGCTGCCACTCTTTAGTTAAGCTCAACCCAATCGCGACGATAAAACACTTCTCGTACAAGTCATGTTTAAAAATCGAATCACGATAACCAAAGTTGCACTCTTCAGCGGTCATCCTTTTCACGGTAAGGGTTTGAAGATCCAGAATATCAACATAATCACATATATCTTTAAACTCTAAACCATAAGCTCCAATGTTCTGGATAGGAGCCGAACCTGCACAACCTGGGATTAAAGCTAAGTTCTCAACGCCTCCGATTCCTTGTTGAACACACCACTTAACCAGTTCAGGCCAGTCCTCACCTCCAGAAATATGCAGAGAATAATGATCAGTCGTCTCTTTGACTACTTTACCCGTTAGTCGATTTACAATGACAAGACCATCAAAATGCTCTGTAAACAGGACATTGCTCCCTTTACCAAGAAACAGCTTCGGTAGCTCGGCGAAAAATGGGTCTCGGAAAAGTTGAACAATATCATTCTCTGATTCGACAACCGCTAAGTAAGAACAGGTTTGTTCAATACCAAAAGTGTGATAGGCCTTAAGGCTTGCATTTTCTTTAATTTGCATAGTGTGTTTGCAACGCTAGGTAAAGTTCTCTTAAACTGACAACATTCTACATTAGATATCTATGAACCGCAGTGGCAATGACTCAATCATTAACCATCGAAGTGTTAAATCCTGTCAAGCTTCCATTAATAAAAAAGCTCTACAAGGAGCACTACCCCTCTGGGCGTGCCAAAAGTGATGAACTGATCATCACTGCCAACCGTTATGGGAACATCGTTGCTTTATTACGCCTAAAAAATGTCGATACCACACGCTTGTTGACAGGAATGTTGGTAATACCAGAGCTGAGAGGAACGGGAGTTGGACACACTTTACTTAAGCATTGTGAGAACAACGTTTTCACAGTTGACGATTATTGCTTCGCTTTTCGACATTTGGAAAGTTATTACTCAGACCACGGTTTTAAAACCATCAATAGTTCAGAGCTGCCCCATTGCTTAAAACAAGCATTCCAACGTTATGTACAAAGCGGCAAAGATCTCATTCCAATGCAATTCCTCTCTTCTGAAACGGTAAAGTGAGGACTTTTGTAGCCAGATAAATCATATCTTTGATAAAATATCAGGTTCGCAATATTGCATTAAAATAAGGTACTCACACCGATATGATAGTAAGTAGGAATCCATTCGAACGCTTGCCTACCCTCGCGGTTAATTCCGAGGACTTTGATGTTCTGTATTCTGCAGAAACATTCAGACTTCGCCTCCTAGATGCGATAAGCAAAGCAACGTCACGAATTTACCTAGTCGCTCTATATCTGGAAGATGATGAAGCCGGACGTGAAATACTCACTGCTCTTTATGAAGCAAAGCAGCGAAACCCTGGATTGGATATAAATATTTGTGTTGATTGGCATCGAGCGCAACGTGGGCTGATCGGAGCAGAAAGCTCAGAAGGCAATTCAGCATTATATAAAGCGTTTGCACATAAATATCAGTACTCAATCCCTGTTTACGGAATACCCGTAAGAGGAAAAGAAGTTTTTGGAGTTCTGCACCTTAAAGGCTTTATTATTGATGACTCTGTTATCTACAGTGGTGCTAGCCTAAACAATATCTATCTCCAATATAATGACCGTTATCGATTTGACCGTTACCATGTAATCCAGCATGAATCTCTCGCAGACTCCATGGTTAATTTTATTCAAAATGAAATGATTGCGCACCCAGCAGTTAATGATCTTACAGCTCAAGACAAGCCAGAAACCAAAGATATTAAATCTGCAATTAGGCAACTACGCGCCTCACTCGCTCAAGCCAACTATACGTTTACTCCAGAAGTAACAACCGAAGATAGTGTCAAAGTGACCCCACTTGTTGGCTTAGGTAAGCGCCGCAATCTCCTCAATCAGCAAATCGTACAACTTCTAGCAAGCGCTAAGAATGAAATCTTCATTTGCACCCCTTACTTTAACTTCCCCAAGGCAATACATCGTGAGGTAAAACGCGCCATGAGACGAGGTGCCAAGGTCACTATCGTCGTGGGAGACAAGACAGCGAATGACTTCTATATAGCGCCAGAGGAAGAATTTAAGACGATCGGCGGGTTGCCCTACCTTTATGAAGTTAACCTGCGCCGATTTGCTAAAGCAAACGAAGCTAATATCGCAGCACGTAAACTATCTATCTACTTATGGAAACATGCCAATAACAGCTTCCATCTAAAAGGTATCTGGGTGGATAAGCGATACATGCTACTCACAGGAAATAATCTAAATCCAAGAGCTTGGTCGCTCGACCTTGAAAATGGTCTGCTTATTCAAGATGATTACGCTAAATTAGTCGAAAAGTTTGAAGAAGAAATCACGAGAATTCTTGAACATACTCAACTGATCTGCACTTACAGGCAGCTAGAGAAAGTTGAAGATTATCCTGTTGGTGTTCAAAAGCTAGTAAGAAAGATTACTCGCTTAAAAGCCGATGGTGTTTTAAAGCGCATTCTTTAGTCACCTCATTTATATAAAATCCCAAGCCCAACATATGTTTGTTGGGCTTTTTGTTTTCTTGTTATTCTTCTGAGCACAAACCTACAGCTAACAACTTATATTGACGGATAAATGATATTTGGCATTGTAACCAGCTAGAATTGTCAATTTTTACTACAATTGGACTCATTCGTCCAAAGGACGAAACATGCTCATATAAACGCAAAAAAGCCCCTGTCTTTCGACTGAGGCTTCGTATAAGTGGCGGAGTGGCTGGGGTTGCACACAACCGGGACTCATTCGTCCAAAGGACGAAACATGCTCACATGAACGCAAAAAAGCCCCAGTCTTTCGACTGAGGCTTCGTATAAGTGGCGGAGTGGACGGGACTCGAACCCGCGACCCCCGGCGTGACAGGCCGGTATTCTAACCAACTGAACTACCACTCCGCAGTGGTATTTTTTACTAAATAAAGTCTTATGGTTAGCTCGCTTTATTTAGTTTTGCCTTTAGATTTTTCAAAATCTAAAAACAAGGAAGCAAGCCTGGCGATGTCCTACTCTCACATGGGGAAACCCCACACTACCATCGGCGCTATTTTGTTTCACTTCTGAGTTCGGAATGGAGTCAGGTGGGTCCAAAACGCTATGGTCGCCAAGCAAATTCGGTTTAAACTCGCTGCTTAAGCAAGTTTAATAATCTGGAAAGCTGTTTGTATTTCTCGTTATCACACATTCAATGTTCTTTCATTGAGCCCATCAAAACCCCTTGGGTGTTGTATGGTTAAGCCTCACGGGCAATTAGTATCAGTTAGCTCAACGCCTCACAACGCTTACACACCTGACCTATCAACGTCGTAGTCTACGACAACCCTTTAGGATACTTAAAGTATCAGGGAGAACTCATCTCAAGGCTCGCTTCCCGCTTAGATGCTTTCAGCGGTTATCAATTCCGAACTTAGCTACCGGGCAATGCGTCTGGCGACACAACCCGAACACCAGAGGTTCGTCCACTCCGGTCCTCTCGTACTAGGAGCAGCCCCTTTCAATTCTCCAACGCCCACGGCAGATAGGGACCGAACTGTCTCACGACGTTCTAAACCCAGCTCGCGTACCACTTTAAATGGCGAACAGCCATACCCTTGGGACCGACTTCAGCCCCAGGATGTGATGAGCCGACATCGAGGTGCCAAACACCGCCGTCGATATGAACTCTTGGGCGGTATCAGCCTGTTATCCCCGGAGTACCTTTTATCCGTTGAGCGATGGCCCTTCCATTCAGAACCACCGGATCACTATGACCTGCTTTCGCACCTGCTCGAATTGTCATTCTCGCAGTCAAGCGGGCTTATGCCATTGCACTAACCTCACGATGTCCAACCGTGATTAGCCCACCTTCGTGCTCCTCCGTTACTCTTTGGGAGGAGACCGCCCCAGTCAAACTACCCACCAGGCACTGTCCTCATCCCCGATAAGGGGACCAAGTTAGAACATCAACACTACAAGGGTGGTATTTCAAGGTCGGCTCCACCAACACTGGCGTGCTGGTTTCAAAGCCTCCCACCTATCCTACACATGTAGGGTCAATGTTCAGTGCCAAGCTGTAGTAAAGGTTCACGGGGTCTTTCCGTCTAGCCGCGGGTACACTGCATCTTCACAGCGATTTCAATTTCACTGAGTCTCGGGTGGAGACAGCGTGGCCATCATTACGCCATTCGTGCAGGTCGGAACTTACCCGACAAGGAATTTCGCTACCTTAGGACCGTTATAGTTACGGCCGCCGTTTACCGGGGCTTCGATCAAGAGCTTCGACCAAAGTCTAACCCCATCAATTAACCTTCCGGCACCGGGCAGGCGTCACACCGTATACGTCATCTTACGATTTTGCACAGTGCTGTGTTTTTAATAAACAGTTGCAGCCACCTGGTATCTGCGACTCCTAGTAGCTCCATCCGCAAGGGACTTCACCGCCAGGAGCGTACCTTCTCCCGAAGTTACGGTACCATTTTGCCTAGTTCCTTCACCCGAGTTCTCTCAAGCGCCTTGGTATTCTCTACCCGACCACCTGTGTCGGTTTGGGGTACGATTCCAACTTATCTGAAGCTTAGAGGCTTTTCCTGGAAGCATGGCATCAATGACTTCACATCCGTAGATGCTCGACGTCGTGTCTCAGCCTTAAAAAGAGCCGGATTTACCTAACTCTTAAGCCTACGCACTTGAACCTGGACAACCGTCGCCAGGCCCACCTAGCCTTCTCCGTCCCCCCATCGCAATAAGTTGAAGTACGGGAATATTAACCCGTTTCCCATCGACTACGCCTTTCGGCCTCGCCTTAGGGGTCGACTTACCCTGCCCCGATTAACGTTGGACAGGAACCCTTGGTCTTCCGGCGAGGGGGTTTTTCACCCCCTTTATCGTTACTCATGTCAGCATTCGCACTTCTGATACGTCCAGCATGCGTTACCACACACCTTCAACCGCTTACAGAACGCTCCCCTACCCAATATACAAAAGTATATTGCCGCAGCTTCGGTTTACTACTTAGCCCCGTTACATCTTCCGCGCAGGCCGACTCGACCAGTGAGCTATTACGCTTTCTTTAAATGATGGCTGCTTCTAAGCCAACATCCTGGCTGTCTGAGCCTTCCCACATCGTTTCCCACTTAGTAGTAATTTGGGACCTTAGCTGGCGGTCTGGGTTGTTTCCCTCTCCACGACGGACGTTAGCACCCGCCGTGTGTCTCCCGGATAGTACTTACTGGTATTCGGAGTTTGCAAAGGGTTGGTAAGTCGGGATGACCCCCTAGCCTTAACAGTGCTCTACCCCCAGTAGTATTCGTCCGAGGCGCTACCTAAATAGCTTTCGGGGAGAACCAGCTATCTCCAGGTTTGATTGGCCTTTCACCCCTAGCCACAAGTCATCCGCTAATTTTTCAACATTAGTCGGTTCGGTCCTCCAGTTGATGTTACTCAACCTTCAACCTGCCCATGGCTAGATCACCTGGTTTCGGGTCTATATCCAGAGACTGAACGCCCAGTTAAGACTCGGTTTCCCTACGGCTCCCCTAGATGGTTAACCTTGCCACTGAATATAAGTCGCTGACCCATTATACAAAAGGTACGCAGTCACACCACGAAGGTGCTCCTACTGCTTGTACGTACACGGTTTCAGGTTCTATTTCACTCCCCTCACAGGGGTTCTTTTCGCCTTTCCCTCACGGTACTGGTTCACTATCGGTCAGTCAGTAGTATTTAGCCTTGGAGGATGGTCCCCCCATATTCAGACAGGATATCACGTGTCCCGCCCTACTCGATTTCACTGAATGTGCGTTGTCAACTACGGGGCTATCACCCTGTATCGCCGGACTTTCCAGACCGTTCGTCTAACGCATATAAAGCTTAAGGGCTAGTCCAATTTCGCTCGCCGCTACTTTCGGAATCTCGGTTGATTTCTTTTCCTCGGGGTACTTAGATGTTTCAGTTCCCCCGGTTCGCCTCGTTATGCTATGTATTCACATAACGATACTTACTTATGTAAGTGGGTTTCCCCATTCGGAAATCCCAGACTCAAGTGGCTTTTACTGCCTAATCTGGGCTTATCGCAAGTTAATACGTCCTTCATCGCCTCTGACTGCCAAGGCATCCACCGTGTACGCTTAGTCACTTAACCATACAACCCGAAGAAGTTTCGAATTGACGTTAAACAACCAAAGTTTGTCTCTCATTATTTGAATGAGCGAGAGACATTTCGATTTTGCCGGACTCAAATATGAACAACATCTAAAGATGTTATTCCCAAGAACACTTGAATGTGTTTTTAGTTGTATTCCCTTAGGAATACTTTGAGAACTTTACAAACAACAATAAATTGTTGTTTTGTCAGCTTTCCAAATTGTTAAAGAGCATAGTTAGCCCCAAGCTTGCGCTTGTGAACTATCAATCTGTGTGGACACTCATCACGATAATCATCGTATAAGGAGGTGATCCAGCGCCAGGTTCCCCTAGCGCTACCTTGTTACGACTTCACCCCAGTCATGAACCACAAAGTGGTAAGCGTCCCCCCGAAGGTTAAACTACCTACTTCTTTTGCAGCCCACTCCCATGGTGTGACGGGCGGTGTGTACAAGGCCCGGGAACGTATTCACCGTGGCATTCTGATCCACGATTACTAGCGATTCCGACTTCATGGAGTCGAGTTGCAGACTCCAATCCGGACTACGACGCACTTTTTGGGATTCGCTCACTCTCGCAAGTTGGCTGCCCTCTGTATGCGCCATTGTAGCACGTGTGTAGCCCTACTCGTAAGGGCCATGATGACTTGACGTCGTCCCCACCTTCCTCCGGTTTATCACCGGCAGTCTCCCTGGAGTTCCCGACATGACTCGCTGGCAAACAAGGATAAGGGTTGCGCTCGTTGCGGGACTTAACCCAACATTTCACAACACGAGCTGACGACAGCCATGCAGCACCTGTCTCAGAGTTCCCGAAGGCACCAATCCATCTCTGGAAAGTTCTCTGGATGTCAAGAGTAGGTAAGGTTCTTCGCGTTGCATCGAATTAAACCACATGCTCCACCGCTTGTGCGGGCCCCCGTCAATTCATTTGAGTTTTAATCTTGCGACCGTACTCCCCAGGCGGTCTACTTAACGCGTTAGCTCCGAAAGCCACGGCTCAAGGCCACAACCTCCAAGTAGACATCGTTTACGGCGTGGACTACCAGGGTATCTAATCCTGTTTGCTCCCCACGCTTTCGCATCTGAGTGTCAGTATCTGTCCAGGGGGCCGCCTTCGCCACCGGTATTCCTTCAGATCTCTACGCATTTCACCGCTACACCTGAAATTCTACCCCCCTCTACAGTACTCTAGTCTGCCAGTTTCAAATGCTATTCCGAGGTTGAGCCCCGGGCTTTCACATCTGACTTAACAAACCACCTGCATGCGCTTTACGCCCAGTAATTCCGATTAACGCTCGCACCCTCCGTATTACCGCGGCTGCTGGCACGGAGTTAGCCGGTGCTTCTTCTGCAGCTAACGTCAAAGATATGCGCTATTAACACACACCCCTTCCTCACTGCTGAAAGTACTTTACAACCCGAAGGCCTTCTTCATACACGCGGCATGGCTGCATCAGGCTTGCGCCCATTGTGCAATATTCCCCACTGCTGCCTCCCGTAGGAGTCTGGACCGTGTCTCAGTTCCAGTGTGGCTGATCATCCTCTCAGACCAGCTAGGGATCGTCGCCTTGGTGAGCCCTTACCTCACCAACTAGCTAATCCCACCTAGGCATATCCTGACGCGAGAGGCCCGAAGGTCCCCCTCTTTGGCCCGAAGGCATCATGCGGTATTAGCCATCGTTTCCAATGGTTATCCCCCACATCAGGGCAATTTCCTAGGCATTACTCACCCGTCCGCCGCTCGACGCCGTTCACGTCCCCCGAAGGTTCAGTTAACTCGTTTCCGCTCGACTTGCATGTGTTAGGCCTGCCGCCAGCGTTCAATCTGAGCCATGATCAAACTCTTCAATTTAAAGTTTTGTTCGGCTCAATGAATACTGACTTCAAAACTACTAATGTAATTTTAAAGCTATTATCGTTCCAACAGAACGATAATGAATTGACTGTGCTGAATCCGAAGATTCAATGGTCACTTCGTATCATTGAAACCTAATTTGAAACCGAAGTTTCTAATTGGATTATCATCAACGAGTGCCCACACAGATTGATAGGTTCTTATTTTTAAAGAGCTATTCTGACTTACTCGATGCTTTCGCATCTCGCTGTCAGGGGTGCGTATCTTACGCTTCCCGTTTTAAGAGTCAAGGTTTATTTTAAATAATCTTTTTCTCTCATTCCGACTCGCTATGTGACTCTCGTCTCACTCCGTGTCGGTGATGCGGCATTATAGGGAGATGCGTTAAGAGAGCAACTCTTTTTTTATAAAACCAGCTCAACCGGTCACTAATCAACCAAAAGAAGAGAAATAGCATATTTCTTCAACACATTTGAGACATATCACAGCAATTGGTTGGAAAAACGCCAACCATAGACGTAAGATTCATGTGTCTATTCTGTTAAATAGACACACTTTTTCTTTATCATCTATGTGTAGTAATCAAAATGACTTCAAATAAAAATCTGATCTTATGCTCCGGATTAGCGGTAATTGGAGGAGTAGTCTTCTCTCAATGGGCCATTCATCCTGCATTGAGCTTTATCATCGGTGTTGCCGCTACTGCTTTTCTATTTTCATTTTCTGGCCAAGCACCCATCACCCAATCTAACGACAACGATCCATCAACGAAGACCTTGTATGTTGGCAATCTCCCTTACAAAGCAAACGAGAGTCACGTCCGTGATCTGTTTTCAGAGTATGGTCAAGTCTATGCTGTCCGCTTAATGAAAGACAAACGCACGGGTAAACGGAGGGGCTTTGGTTTTGTGGTAATGGCAGCTTCAGATGTTAAACCAGCCATCTCCAGTTTAAATGAAAAGGAATATATGGAAAGGACATTGAAGGTTCGTATTGCCAACGATCCTAAACATCCGGACAACGGAAAATTTGAACAGGACTAAATCCCAACGTCGTTAAACAACGATTCAGTGCATCTTCTTGCCAAGGAGATGCACTGGCATAAATCGACTTCGTCCCCTCACTTTTCTTCTCTCCAACAGAATCCTCAAAGAGTAATGTTTTGACTCTACGCGCGATTGCCGCTCCCGAATCAACGAGTGTCACTTCACCACCCAACGCTTTGTGAATTTCTTCTTTAATCAAAGGAAAGTGCGTGCAGCCGAGCACAGCGACATCAACTTTATCTTTCAGCGGCAGGAGAATATGCTCTAACTCGTTGAGCGAAACACATTTACCCCGTAATTTCTCTTCTGCCATATCAACCAACCGAGTCGAACCCAAAAGCTCGACGGGCTTGCCCTGAGCAAAATCCCGAATCAATTCGTGGGTATATTGGCGTGTAACTGTCGCCGGTGTTGCAATAAGGCCGACCCCTTTTGATGCTAAAAGAGAAGCTGGTTTAATCGCAGGAACAACACCAACGACTGGAATCGATAAGCTCTCACGCAAAGAAGGAAGCACTATGGTACTTGCCGTATTACAGGCGATGACCACTATGTCTGCTTGATGCTCTTTCGCCAATGTAGCCACAAGCTTATTAACGCGAGTGATCAGCACATCCTGTTCTAGCTCACCATATGGATAAGCTTCGTTGTCAAATAGATACAAGTAATCCATGTGTGGTAACAATCGGTGTATTTCTTGGAATACGGATAAACCACCAACGCCAGAGTCAAATACTAGAACTTTTTTCTTACTTGCTACTCGCACGAGCTTTACCTACAGAATAGAAACGTTGCGATCATACTGCTTAGATTTGTTTTGGCAATGTTTTGGCAATGTTTTGGCATGGTATCTTTGATGACTAAACCGCTCTCCAGTTTCTACATTAAGCGTTATCAGCTCGATATGTCCTTGAAAAGATGGCGCAGATGTGACCAATGTATGGAATTCCCCATTCTCACCACAAGGGTCAACATTTCTCGGTAATGAATCAATGAGTGATTTGTCATACCAACGACCACACCAATCCGACTCCAGAATATTACCATCGGTGGTAATTAGCATCGTTTGAATACCACGTTCGATGATTTCGAGAGCCAATGTTTTACTTTCTTCGCCTAATAAGGGGAATACGCACTCCCAGCCAGCTGGCTCGATATAACTGCGTCGATAATCAGCAATGCCATTGCAAAACATGTCGCCAAACGCGACCGCTTCCACATTCAACCCACTGTTTTGTAATCCGTTGACGATAGTCGATTGATAAATGTCGTTGCTCGGGAAGGTTTCAGGAAGCTCGATCGTGATCAATGGAAGACCAAGTAAGTCCGCTTGCATTTCTACCACTTCAAGTGGCGTAGCTTGAAAGGGAACCTCACTACCAACGTAAGTCGTGTAGAGGCCGACAACTTGATAGTTTGGGTCTTCTTTCAACCTTTCTAGCGTCAATGTGGAATCTTTTCCGCTCGACCAACTGATGACTACGCGTTTAAGTTTACTCATGATAATTCCATTTAACTCGTAAAAACAAAAACCGCCCGGAGGCGGTTTAATGCTCAGCTAACAATTAGAATTGGTAACCAACACTGAGATAATAAGCTCGCTCTGCTGCTGGATAACCTAACGCTGTTTCATATTCTTCGTCCAATAAGTTATCTACACGCGCACTAATGGTCGTGGACTCATTTGGATAGTAACTTATCGCCGTATCGATCAATGAGTAAGAAGATAGGTAGACATCTTGAGATGGCCATGAGTTGTAGTCAACATCGGGGCGTTTACCGATATATTGATAGCTGATGCTCCAATCGACTTGATCAAAATTCACCAACGCGTTCCACTTATACATTTCCTTCGCACGGCGCTGAAGTTGGTGTCCCTGATCATCTTCTGCATCTTTGTAATCTGCGCTTAATTGATGCTGAACTATTCCAGTATCAAACTCAGCAACTAATTCAACGCCTTGAATATGCGTTTCCCCATCGACATTCATGTATTTATACGTTGTTGGATGATAATCGATAAGATTAGTGATCTTGTAGTCGTAACCTGTTAACGACCAGAATACACCTTGGACATCACCGCTAAAGCTGATCTCCCATGCATCAGACTCTTCAGGCTTTAGATTTTTCTCTCCATAGGTTGGGTCATATTGCTGATAAAGGTTCGGAGCTTTAAAAGCAGTACCAAAAGAGGCCTTCGCACCAAGCTCTGGAATAAACTGGTATCCTGCCCCTAAGCTGTAGGTGAACTCACTGCCATACTCTTCATTGTCATCAACACGAGCACTACCTTCTAACGTCGCTTTATCTATACTTGTCGTGACCAACCCAAACACGGCGCCATTGGTGCGATCAAAAGTTTTATTCGCATTCTTATCTAGATACGACTCATTACGCCAATCAACACCGCCAGCAAGAGTAGTATTGCTGTTTAACAAGTAACTATTTGTCCATTGAACATTTTGCTGCTCTAACTCGTCCTCTCGGCCTGAATGTTTACCAGCAGACTTCTCATAGTCCCATGATTTTTGCTTCTGAGCTGTCACTTGCAGTTCTGATATCAAGTTGCCCGAGTGGTATTTCCCTCCCACCGTAGCAGAAAAATCATCTTTTTCAGCCTCATAATATGCACGACTACCATAACTGTTGTCGTATTGGTACACATTTTCGTAGGCACGAAAGTTACCAAACGCTGACCACTGATCATCAAAATTATGTACGTAGCCAATCAAACCATTCTTTGTTTCAAAACCATGGCGATCACCATCGTTAACACCAGCAACGGGACGAACATTGTAGCCATCATCACTTTCAGTGCCTAAAGCTAGATTCACCTGCCCGCTCTCTCCGACTTTAATACCAGACGCGACACTTAACTCCTGATAATCAAGACTGCCTAAGCCTGCACTCAGCTTGGTGCTTTCGTCCTCGGCGCGCGCCACTGTAATGATATTAATAACACCACCGATAGCTTCTGAGCCATAAAGGGATGCGCGCGCTCCACGTACGTACTCAATACGTTGGACATAAGTTAATGGGATTTGATTAAAATCCACTGCGCCTTTCGCAGCACGAGCAAAACGGACGCCATCTACCAGCACCAGCACTTGGTCTGAACTCGTTCCACGAACAAACAGAGAGGCGAGTTGACCACGACCACCATTTTGGGTGACTTGGATACCCGTAAGGCGACGCAGTACATCAGGTAGAGTCTTTGCTTGAATGCGCTCAATATCTTGACGTGTAACAACTTCAACATCAGCAAGAGTATTACTTTGTGCTTGCTCAAATCGATTCGCTGTCACTATCATCGTTTCGTCAGCGGAAATTTCTTGGGCCTGTAGAGAAGACACAGGTAAAAGCAGCGATGCCAGAGTGATCGCCAGTGCAGATTTTTTCATTATGTTGTCCTAAGTCGCGTAATTCCTTCGAGCCCTGCCCTTAGTCAGTAATTGGCATTCTAGTGTCATGGCTCGCTTACTGGCAGGTATTCGGACTTAAGAGCAAAATAATCATGTTTCCTACTCACTCGACTTCCCACATAAACTCATGCAGTGTCTTATTGAGCTTTCGTTCTCTTTTACCGCTGCGCGTCAGTTCTGGACTTTCACCAGATTCCCTTTTCAGCCGTCTAGATTTCTAAACAGCACCAGCTTGAGGCAGATACTATTCAGCAATCGATTATTTGTCCAGTCTATATTGATGGTGAGTATTGAAATGAATGATGCAATTTTCCATTCAATTTAGCTTGTACATACGATGTTTCGGACAATTCAGGCACAAAACTGGACATAACGTAGAGATTGACTAAAATCTGCGCTCTTAAATTGAATGCACCACACAAAGGTAAGAACATGGCTACTCTTGATGTCAATCCACAACGCTACCCAGAACAACTGGCTGAAAAAGTCGAACGTCTCACTGATATGTTCGCGCCGTACAATGTGCCAGAACTGGAAGTGTTTGAATCACCAGAGCAGCATTACCGTATGCGTGCTGAGTTTCGCGTATGGCATGAGGGGGATGACCTCTACTACATCATGTTCAACCAAGAAACTCGTGAAAAATACCGTGTGGACCAATTCCCAGCGGCCAGCCGTCTGATTAACGACTTAATGCCACTGTTAATTGATGCAATGAAAGACAATGACTCACTGCGCCGTAAACTGTTCCAAGTGGATTTCCTATCAACACTAAGTGGTGAGATCCTGGTTTCGCTGCTTTACCACCGCCAGCTTGATGATGAATGGATTGAAAACGCGAAAGCACTGAAACAACGTCTAAATGATGAAGGTTTTAACCTAAACATCATTGGGCGTGCACGTAAGATGAAAATCGTCCTAGATCGTGACTACGTAATTGAGAAGCTAGACGTGAATGGCCAAAGCTACATATACCAACAAGTCGAAAACAGCTTCACACAGCCAAACGGTAAAGTGGCAGAAAAGATGCTGGAATGGGCCGTTGATTGTACTCAAGAGAGCACAGGCGACCTACTAGAACTTTACTGTGGTAACGGTAACTTCTCTCTGGCGCTAGCACAAAACTTTGACCGTGTTCTGGCAACAGAACTGGCGAAGCCTTCTGTGGTATCTGCGCAATACAATATCACCGCAAACGAGATTAAGAACGTGCAGATCCTACGCCTATCTGCAGAAGAGTTTACGCAAGCAATCGAAGGTAAACGTGAATTCCGTCGTCTACAAGATGCAGGTGTGAACCTGAAGAGCTACAACTGCAACACCATCTTTGTCGATCCACCACGCTCAGGTATGGATGTCGATACATGCAAAATGGTTCAAGGTTACGAGCGCATCATGTACATCTCGTGTAACCCAGAAACACTCAAAGAGAATTTAGATATTTTGAGCGAAACACACCATATCACTCGTTTTGCTTTGTTTGACCAATTCCCTTATACCCACCATATGGAAGCGGGTGTTTTACTAGAACGTAAAGCATAAGCCACCAGCGTCAGGCATAAAAAAAGCGAGCTGTATTTAGCTCGCTTTTTACATCATGCTGAATTTACTCTGCTTCTGGAGAAGCTTTCTTCTCCATAAAGCCAAGCTTCTTACCAATCCATGCAAGCAAAACCATCGAGACTAATATGGCAAAGAAGTTGGAGCCTGCTTCTGGGTACTGCGCCTTAACAAAAGCGGAGTGGCCGAACGCCCCAACAAAGAAACATGCCAAGCCAACCAAAGGGATGTCCTCTGATACTGGATTGTTCAAATATTCTTGGTAAAGCGCCTGTACTGCTAGCACAAGCGCAATCAGTGGAAAAATGGAGAACGACACTTCACTCATGGTCAACCATGACAATAAAGCATCACCACAAACACCGGCAACCACAGCTAAAATCAGCGTTTTCTTTTCAGATTTATTTCCATTCGTCATTACTCTATTCCGCCCTTCAATCGGTTACGTTCACGTTCTTTGCGATACCAAAAAGCACCTTTGGCTATCATTCGCAACTGCATGATCAATCGCTCGGCAAGTTCATCGCGCTCACGTCGATCTAAATCTAAAGCTTCAGCTCCCGAACTAAAAACCAAAGTCACCGACGCTTCTGCTTGAGTAAACGCCTCTTCTTTGGTTGTTCCGGTACTCATCAAATATTCGGTTAATTCTGCTGCAAAATGTTGTATCTCTCGAGCAACTGCGGTACGAAATTCAGAAGAGGTACCAGAACGCTCACGCAGTAATAGGCGAAAAACGTTAGGGCTACTCTCAATGAACTCCATAAAGGTTTCAACCGAAGTGCGTATCACACTGCCTTCTTTGACTATACGTTGACGCGCTTGCCGCATCAACTGTCTCAGCAACAACCCACCTTCATCAACCATGGTCAGGCCTAGCTCATCCATATCTTTGAAGTGGCGATAAAAAGAAGTAGGAGCAATACCCGCTTCTCGGGCAACCTCGCGTAAACTGAGGTTAGAGAAACTGCGATCCGCACTAAGTTGGTTAAAGGCCGCATCAATTAATGATCGACGTGTTTTTTCTTTTTGCTGTGCGCGGATTCCCATCGACTTCATTCTTAAACTGCTCATTGATTCTATTAAGTGAGAAGGCCTAAATATAACGCATATCCTCACCGCATATAAAGCGACGTTATTCGTCGACAGACCTACATAACGTTACTACTGGCATGCCTCTGATTGCAATCGAATCACATCAATTTATAGACATTCAACGTCGCAATTAGTTCTTTCAAAGAATTCTACGTGATCACATCCACTCTCTCACTGCTGCAGCATGTTCCCACTTCCATTAATGAGTTAACATTGCGCTAAAGCAATGTTAAGTATTTATAACAAGGAAGGCATCATGGCGGATGTTAATCACTATGACGTGATCGTAATTGGTAGTGGCCCTGGCGGAGAAGGGGCGGCAATGGGATTAACTAAAGCGGGACTGAACGTCGCCATCGTTGAAAAGGAAAGCAGCGTCGGTGGTGGATGCACCCACTGGGGAACCATACCATCCAAAGCACTTCGCCATGCTGTTAGTCGCATTATTGAGTTCAATAGCAACCCTCTTTTTTGTGGTAATAACACCAGCCTGCATGCGACATTTTCTGACATTCTAGGTCATGCAAAGTCCGTCACCGACAAGCAAACGCGCCTGCGTCAAGGTTTCTACGACCGCAATCAATGCACGCTACTTTTTGGTACGGCCCGCTTTATCGACAATTACTCTATTGCCGTAATGCAAAAAGACGGCACGGAAGAAGTTTATTCCGCAGACAAGTTTGTGATTGCAACAGGATCTCGTCCCTACCAACCTAACGATGTGGACTTCTTACACGAACGCATTTACGACAGCGACTCTATCCTAAGCCTGAAACATGACCCTCGTCATATCATCATTTATGGTGCGGGCGTGATTGGTTGTGAATACGCCTCGATCTTCCGTGGTCTAGGGGTCAAAACCGATTTGATTAACACCCGAGATCGCTTGCTGTCTTTCTTAGATAACGAAGTTTCTGATGCTCTGTCATACCATTTCTGGAACAGCGGCGTCGTCATTCGTAATGATGAGACTTACGAGAAAATTGAAGGTACAGAAGATGGAGTGATCATTCACTTACAGTCTGGCAAGAAAATGCGTGCTGACTGTCTACTATATGCAAACGGACGGACTGGCAACACAGACAAACTCAACCTAGGGGCTGTAGGCCTAGAATCGGACTCTCGTGGACAATTAAAGGTAAACCGCAACTACCAAACTGATGCGGAGCACATCTATGCTGTTGGAGATGTGATTGGCTACCCTAGCCTAGCAAGCGCTGCATACGACCAAGGACGCTTTGTCGCTCAAGCCATTACCAAAGGTCAGGCGGAAAATTACCTCATCGATGATATTCCAACGGGTATTTACACCATCCCAGAAATAAGCTCGGTGGGGAAGACAGAGCAAGAGCTCACCGCGGCGAAAGTGCCTTATGAAGTTGGGCGCTCTTCGTTCAAACATTTGGCAAGAGCACAGATAGCGGGTAAAGATATCGGCAGTTTGAAAATCCTGTTCCACCGTGAAACCAAAGCAATCCTTGGCATTCATTGTTTCGGTGAGCGAGCAGCAGAAATCATTCACATCGGTCAAGCAATCATGGAGCAAAAAGGCGAAGCGAACACGATTGAATATTTCGTCAATACCACGTTTAACTACCCTACCATGGCAGAAGCTTATCGTGTCGCCGCTTTAAACGGCTTGAACCGCTTGTTTTAATCTGAAAGACAACCAGCACATAAACAACAGCAGACGTTGAGTCTGCTGTTGTTTTATCTCGAAAGTTAAGCCAGAAACGTGTCCTTGCGCCACTGATAAATAAAGATCAAACCTAACCCGATACCACGCATTAGCATAAAGCTGGTCATCGCCAACCAAAGTGCGTGGTTTTCCCAACCAGAAAACAAATAGAAAACCACAAAAAAGACACTGGTCGCGACAAACATGCTGTTGCGCATATCTTTTCCCTTAGTCGCTCCCACAAATACCCCATCTAACAAAAAACACCACATAGAAACGAGGGGCATTGCGACCAACCAAGGTAAATACTCTTCAGCTTGCTGTTGAACTTGAACTATCGAGGTGATCATGGCGATCAACTGCGATCCGGCCAAACTAAATACCACCGTCAGTCCCAAACAAATAATGAAACTCCAGAAGAAAGTGCCCACCAGCGAGGCGCTCAACTGTTGCCTATCTTTGGCACCAATGGCTTTACCAACCATCGCTTCCATCGCATAGGCAAAACCATCCATCCCGTAAGAAATGATCATCAGAAAGCTCATCAACACCGCATTGGCGGCAACGACATCATCGCCAAAACTCGCGCCCTGAAAGGTCATAAAGCTAAAGGCAGCTTGCAGGCACAATGAGCGTAAGAAAATATCTCGGTTGAGTTTAACAAAGCGCCCCAACCCATTCTGGGTTTCCACGAGTAACGTTTTCGGTGATGGTAACTGCTTTTCCTGCCATGTTTTCCACACACAAACCAAGCCAAACCCCATGCCCGAATAGTCTGCGATCACGGACGCCAATGCCGCCCCTTCGACCTTCCAGCCCAAGCCCATCACAAATAAGACATCAAGCGCGATATTAATGAGGTTAGTGATGATCACCATCCACATCGGTGCTTTGGAATTCTGCGTTCCCAACAACCAACCTAATAATACAAAGTTCAAGAGCGCCGCAGGCGCACTCCAGACTCGCACAGAAAAATACTGCATGCCGTAATGTTTTACTTCAGGGCTGGCATCACTCCAGGTAAAAATCACATCAGCAATCGGATTATGAGCAATCAAAAACAACAGTGCAAAAAGCAGTGCCATCAATGTGCCTTGCATGAACACTAACGCCAATTGTTTACCATCGTCACGTCCATATGACTGGGCAGCCAGCCCTGTTGTGGACATGCGTAAAAAACCCAGCAACCAGAAAGTCACACTGATCATAGTACTGCCTAAAGCAACACCGCCTAAGTACCAAGCATGTTCGAGATGACCAATCACCGCCGCATCAACTAATCCAAGCAACGGGACGGTAATATTTGATAGCACCATAGGGATAGCCAGTGCTAACACCTGACGGTGTACCAAAGGATTAGATAAAGGAGAGAAAATGGAATTTGTCACAGGCACCTCATATTGATTAGATAGCGAGTGTACCTGAGGGATGAATAATTAAACAATCACCATTTTAAATGCACCAATATTGGAGTGAGACGATACTTCAACATCGGAATTTTGTTCAACCAACGCTGCCATATTTTCCAACGCGAACAAAATCGGTCGAATGGTGAAAACACATGTACCCACTGCGCCCAAGGTAACCACTTAAGTACTTGTTCACTCGGTGCTTCCAGCCCATGAGCATAATGATCAGAACCAAGCTTTTGTCCCCACTTACTCCCAGTCCGATCGCCAGCGAGAACCATGCACGCTTCCGCGGAAACAAAATGATGCCCTAAGGTTTGAATAAACCTCGCAATAAGCTGTTTAGGACAATCCAGCAACGCCATTTCGCATACCACCAATACTGGTGCATTGTCTGGAATATCTATTGATTCAAGCCATGACATTTCTTCCACACTGCCAATACGGTGTTGGTAGCGTTCATTGTTATGAAAAAGCCTTTGACGCCACACCAGATTTTCCGTCACGTCCAGCTCAATCCAATGACAACGTCCGTTATCTAACCGATAAAACCGAGTATCTAGGCCCGCACCAACGTTGATCACCCAAGCATCTGGATACTGCTGTAAAAAATGCGTAACTCGAGCATCACACAGTTGAGTCAAAGTGACGTGTAACAGCTGCTTTTGCGCCACATCGCCGCTGAGGCAGTCTGGCGCCATTTTACAACTTAAACAGGCTTTCGCTGCGATCGGGTCATACACTAAGCCATCATCGATCATGCTTTCACGGCTACGCAGCAATAATGGTTTCAATAGATGATTGGGGACTTGATGCTTAGGTTGAGACATGGGCACTTCCTGCGCCAATAATAAGTCATGACAATACTTAATGATAATAAATATCAATTGCATTATCAAGAGAAAGGAAGTGACAAGATTTGAGCGAAATACCAGTAGAGAATGAGTGCGTAAAAATCAAAAGCCATCAGAAAGTGAATACATAATAGCCCAGAAAAATTGGGCTATTATGGCTGACTTACATTACATCCAATCGGTATTGCGGATAATACCTACCGCTAAGCCTTCAATCGTTAAGTGTTGAGAAGTTAAATCGACTTGGATTGGGGCAAACTCTTCGTTCTCAGCATGCAACAATACTGTGGAGCCTTTACGCTCTAAACGCTTCACTGTCACATCATCATCTACGCGAGCAACAACCACTTGACCATCACGCACATCTTGAGTCTTGTGCACCGCCAGTAAGTCACCATCCATAATGCCGATATCTTTCATACTTTCACCATTTACACGGAGAAGAAAATCAGCTTGTGGTTTAAACATTCCCGGGTCGACTTGGTAATGCGCTTCTACATGTTCTTGCGCTAAAATGGGTTCACCTGCAGCAACCTGACCGATCAGAGGTAAGCCTTCATCGTCATTGGCAGCGTCTTCGAGCAGAATTCGAATCCCTCGAGATGCACCTGGAATAATCTCAATTGCTTGCTTACGCGCAAGCGCTTTTAGGTGTTCCTCTGCAGCATTTGCAGAGCGGAAGCCAAGCTCACGCGCAATCTCTGCACGAGTGGGTGGCATTCCGGTGTCATCGATTTTACTTTTAATCAAATCGAAAACTTGTTGTTGGCGTGGCGTTAACGGCTTCATGTCTCACCTGTCTTTTTATACAGTTAACTGTGAGTATATCCAGTAAATGGTCAAATGAAAACCCAATTGATTGTTTTTTAGTTTATTTGCTTTGAGTAGTGAAAGTCTGCACTCATCAAATGACAAAATTGCTTAAAACAGTCGTCTCATGCCACTAACCAAGGAACAAATGCAACCGAACACTCAATCCACAATTTAAGATTGCGCCTTATTGATGTTCAATAAAATTAAAAGGTTTGACCAGTTTCTGGTATCCTTGCCGCGCTTAAATTTTATCGCCTAGGCTTATTTCTACTGCCGTGCTTATTTTGGCTCTGAGAAGATGAGCCTTCCGGACACTGAAATAAGGTTAGGCTTGTTTGAATATCTACGAGGCTGTGAACTTTATGTCTTCTGGACAATCATTTTCACGTTCATTACTAAAACTACCGCTATCGGTATTGGTAAAGAGCACCGCAATCCCATCCAAACCGATTGATGATCTCGACATCGATCCAACGAAACCGATTGTATATGCCTTACCATTTCGTTCGAACGTGGATTTGCTGACACTGCAAAAACAAGCCATGAGCCTTGGCCTGCCGGACCCGCTCAGCCCACTGGAAATCAATGGCAAAACATTAAACCGATTCGTATTCATTGCCGCACGCCCCACCGTCGTTGGCAATGACAACCACATACCCAGTGAATCTATTTCTCTGTTTAGTGAGTTATTAGAACAGCATAACACTGACAAAGAACTTGATGTACAAATGCTGCCAGCGACCGTACTCTGGGGGCGCAAACCAGGTAAAGAAGAGCATCACAAACCCTACCTACAACCGATGAACGGTCCAAAAAAAGCCAAAGCTGTCATGCTGGCTGGTCGTGATTGTTTGGTGCGTTTTAGCCCCGTGGTGTCACTGCGCTATATGGCCGATTCTCATGGTACAGACAATGCAATCGCGCACAAACTTGCTCGTGTCGCTCGTATCCATTTTTCGCGTCAAAAACTAGCGGCATCGGGACCAAACTTGCCACAGCGACAAGTTTTATTTGCACGCCTACTAAAATCACCCGCAATTGAACTCGCCATCGCAGATACAGCAAAAAGCAAAAACATTTCCATCGATAAAGCACGTAAAGAAGCCCATGACATCATGGATGAAATCGCGGCTGATTTTTCTTACAGCCTAGTCAAAAACGGCGACCGTGTACTTGGCTGGTTGTGGAACAAGCTCTACCAAGGTTTGCACATCAATAATGCATCAACGGTACGTCGCTTGGCACAAGATGGTCACGAAATTGTTTACGTGCCTTGCCATCGCAGCCACATGGATTACTTACTGCTTTCCTACGTTTTATATAATGAAGGCATGGTGCCTCCGCATATTGCCGCAGGGATAAATCTGAACTTTTTCCCTGCAGGACCAATTTTCCGTCGCGGGGGAGCCTTCTTTATTCGCCGTAGCTTTAAAGGCAACAAACTGTACTCAACCATATTCCGTGAATACTTGGCAGAGTTGTTTGCTAAAGGTTATTCGGTTGAATATTTTAGTGAAGGGGGGCGTTCGCGCACAGGTCGTTTACTGCCCGCGAAAACTGGCATGCTCGCCATGACCATTCAAGCGATGCTGCGCGGCCTTAACCGGCCAGTAACGTTAGTGCCCGTTTACATTGGGTATGAACACGTCATGGAAGTAAGTACTTACGCTAAAGAACTGCGCGGTAAACGTAAAGAAAAAGAAAATGCAGGGCTGGTACTGCGCACGTTGCGTAAACTACGCAACTTTGGCTTGGGCTACGTGAACTTTGGTGAGCCGATTCAGCTCAATCAGTATCTTAACGAAAACGCGCCAGAATGGACCAAAGACATCAACCCGATGGGCAGCAATAAACCACAATGGATGAATCCTGTGGTTAACCAGCTTGCGGATAAGATGATGACGCACATTAACGATGCAGCAGCAGCGAACGCTCTCACTTTATGTGCAACCGCACTCCTTTCATCTCGTCAACGGGCTCTATCTCGTGACTCTTTGATTCAGCAAATCGAATGCTATTTAAAACTACTTAAGAACAACCCGTACTCAAGCACCTCTACTATTCCGAACGAAAGTGCGGAAGAGCTCGTTGAGCACGCGCTGTCACTTGACAAGTTTGTTACCGAAACCGATAGCATGGGCGATATTATTTCTTTAGACCGTAGTCAGTCGATTCTAATGACTTATTACCGCAATAATATAATCCATCTGTTTGCGATACCGTCTTTGATTGCCCAAATGATTGTACGCCAGCGAAACCTCTCGGTGGAAGACGTCCAGGAACACGTTGCATTGGCTTATCCGTTTTTACAAAAAGAGCTTTTCTTAAGCTATCAAGTTGACGACTTGAATGCGCTGGTTGTAAAAACGCTTCACGAGTTCGCAGATCAGAAAATGATTTGTCTGGAAGGCAACAGAATGGAGATCAATCAATCAAATATCCTGCCACTTGTCTTGCTAGGTAGAACCATCAGCGAAACATTACAACGCTACGCGATTACAATGAACCTTTTAGTTGCTTACCCTGAACTGGGCAAGTCCGATCTGGAACAGAAAAGCCAAGACATCGCTCAGCGCCTAGGCCGTTTACACGGTATTAATGCGCCAGAGTTCTTCGACAAAGCCGTGTTCAGTTCGATGTTCAATACGTTGAAACAGCAAGCGTACTTAGACAACGATGGCAACTGTGATGGTCAAAAAACACAGTACTTCGCTAGCTTGCTCTATTCCTTACTCTATCCAGAAGTGAAGCTGACCATCGAGGCAAGTATTTACCAGTTGCAAGAGAAAGACTGAGTCAATGACTCATACAGAAAAGGCATCCTCATATGGATGCCTTTTTATTTTTACTCTTATAACGCAGTTTACCAAAATGCGATTAATAGACCGACAGCAATGATCATTCCCACATAGTTATTATTGAGGAAAGCTTTAAAACATAGGTCGCGCTCTCGATGACGAATCAAGTGTTGTTGATACACAAACAAAGATGCCGCAAGAAGAATCATCCAGTAGTAACTCTGCCCTAACTGATAAAACTGCCCCAACCCAACCAGCATCGCTAGGGTCACCAGTTGCAAAATGCCAATAATCAGCTTGTCGTGGCGACCAAATAGAATGGCCGTCGACTTAATGCCTATTTTTAAGTCATCATCGCGATCCACCATCGCATACTGAGTATCGTAAGCGACTGTCCATAACGCGTTGATTAAAAATACAAACCATACAATGAGAGGCAACTCCCCGGTCTGCGCCGCCCACGCCATAGGAATAGCCCAACTAAAAGCAAGACCTAAAAACAACTGAGGAATATGGGTATAGCGCTTCATAAAAGGGTAGATAAAGGCCAGAACAATACCAGCAAATGACAGCTGTACGGTAAGCGGATTCATGGTAAGCACTAATAAAAATGAGCTCATGGCCAAAACAACAAACAGTCCTATCGCCTCTTTCGCCGTGACTTTACCAGATGGCAGAGGGCGCTGTTTGGTGCGCTTTACATGACCGTCGACCTTGCGATCGGCAAAGTCATTGATCACGCAACCCGCGCTACGCATTAAAAAAACCCCTAAAACAAACACAACTAGGACATTCCAATTCGGCATACCCTGAGCCGAAATAACCAGAGCCCAAATGGTTGGCCACATCAGTAGCAGTGAGCCTATCGGGCGATCCATTCTCATCAGTTGCCAATAGGCTTTCACTTTATCAGCAGACATTTACACCGTCTCCTTCACGTAAATAGGAGCATTAGATAAAAATAACTCTGCGACTAACATCGGTTTATGATTCATCCATAATCTTGACCGCCTTGCTAACAATCGACCTTGTGGTAACACCACCCAGCCAATTTCAAGTGAGTCTCGTTCTACATTATTCGCACTGAATACCGTTAATCCCAAAGGAATGTCACCTTGCTGAGCTAAGTCATAGGGCTGATCCACCAAAGTCGTGCATGGGATCAGCGTGCGTCCGATCACCCACTCCTCACTATCACCACGTAATATGACCTCTCTTAACAAGCAATCCTGTTCAGACAATAGCTGACTTTCATCTTGTTTAAGTGTCCTGGCAGTGACAATCTGATTTTGTAAGAGCTCCACAGTGAGCTCTTGGCAGTGCTGTTGTAAACGGCGCGACAAAGATCCTTGTTCCTCTAGCCAATGCTTGGCTGATTCGCTCGGAAATTCAAATTGTTCGGGCTTAAACCATTTAACTTCTAACAAAGAAGCGAAATAGCGTGATGTTGGCTGATTCATACTAGTATTCAATTGGAAGCTTTACACGTACAATAAAGCGACAACTTATCGTCTTGTTGAAAGCGTAAGTACCGTTATGTGTTTTAGTCGCTCTATTGTATCAAGACTGAAGCGATTCGAATATCGCGATCCAGAGAAAGAAAAGCCAGAAATATGTATAAACGTTATGTAACCCCAGTATTCTTTGCACTTACCTTGTTGGCATCAGCATCGACTTGGGCGGCAGAGGAACAACAAACGGAACCAAAGCTGGCGTACTTCACGCTTGAACCGGACTTAACGACTAACTTTTATACTAAAGGTAAAAAGCTCGGTTATGTACAAGTGCGCATCGATATCATGGTAATGAGCCAGCAAGACTTGACCATTGTTGAGCACCATCAACCCTTAATTCGAGATGCCGTGGTCGAAATGTTGGGAAAACAAACAGAAGAGACAATTAAATCACTCTCTGGTCGAGAAGAGTTACGTAAAAGCCTAGTAAAACAACTCAACGATGCTCTACTACCAGAAACTGGTAAAACCATCATTTCAGATCTGTTGTTTACTAAATACCTCTATCAGTAATGGCCACAAATCACGCCAGATACAAAACCATCTGTCTATTTACGCTCCAATTATTGGACACCGATCATCGGGGCGTACGTTTAGTGGCTACGCTTTCTGCTGATATTTCTGTTTTCCAGAATCAAACAGCGCAATCGCCATACCTGTAAGCAATCCCACTAAATGCGCCGTATTGGCGATCGCCATAAAAGGCTGGACAAAACCAAGTACTAACCAAACCAACATAAATACGACAATCGATTTTGGCACCGTTAGCCCTAAATGTGGCAGGCGATAACCAAGTATCCACAAGTAGCCAAGTAACGCATAAACAACACCTGACAACCCACCAAAGTTTGCCCCTTCAACGTGAAACTGCCCGGCACCAGACAGAGCTGCAGAGACAACAAACAGCTGCAGTAACTTCTTAGCGCCAAGACGACGCTCGATGTCACCACCGAACTGCCACCACCACAATAAATTAAATATGATATGAGTTATCGAGAAATGAAGAACGGCATGACTCACCCAGCGCCATAATTGCCACTGTTGGCCTTCAAATGCAGGAAAGTGCAGTAATTCAAATACACCGCGGCCAAAGCCAAACATCAGTAGCAAGTAAATAGCGATGCTTATCGTCATGATCAGTAACGTTACAGGACCAGCTTTAGCTTTGACCATACTCATTATACTTGGGCTAGCATAATGGAATCGACTTGTACGAGTATCGGCAACGCTCCACGAGGCAGCACTGTATTTTGAGTCCGCAGGATTTGCCAAGAAAAGCTTCAGCTCAGCTTCCGCTTCAACTTCATGCTGACTATCCGTCAACCATAGTGCAAACTGCCCCTGACCTTCTGGCATCAGTTGGATCTCTATCTGACGAGAGGCCATATAATCAATAAAGGCTTGCGCCATTCGTGGGTTATTTAACGTTACCAATTTCTTCATTAACTTCTCACTATCGGTAGTTCTGCTCGTTGCCAGGCTTCAAAGCCACCGTCCACACTGTACACCCGTTCGAAGCCTTGGTTAACTAAATATTGGGCCGCTCCTTGACTGCTAATGCCGTGATAGCACATCACTAGGATCGCTTGTTCAAATTCCACATCTTCCATAAAAGAGACGATAGAATCATTCGTTAGGTGAAATGCGGAATCGGCATGCGCAACGGCAAACGATTGGGGATCACGGATATCGACAAGCGTTGCCTCACCGTTTTCAAGCAGTGCTTGCGCACCTTGTACATCAATATGCTGAAACTGGTCCATTTACTTTCTCATTTTGTTGTTATGAATACACACAAATGACCTCCTCAAGCGCAGAAGCAATGACTCATTTTTTCATTCATCGAAGTCACTTGTGCATGTTGATGTCATTGTAACCTATCCAACGCCAAACTTAGACACAAGGATTATCAGGGTTTTAAATGGCGTACGTTTTGCCATCAACTGTGGATAAAACTGTGAATTGCGGTGATAAAGTATTTTCAGGTCTTTTGATCCACAACATGTAGTAATGATCCTGATCTAGTTGTGTGTATATTTATAACTATCCCCATAGAAGAATCTGCCTAAAAGCCTTATTAAGACACGCTTTCGAACAGCTGATAAATAATTAACACACAGACTTATACACAGGTAGCATATAAAATTCAGATCGCAATTCTATTTAGGTTTCGATCCAAATAAAAAAGCCGAGATCACATGATCTCGGCTTTCTATGAAAAACTTTCTTAAAATAAGAGCGAAGCGTTAAAACTCACCAACCGCAAGTTTAAGCTTCTTCATCGCGTTCTTCTCTAGCTGACGAATACGCTCTGCAGACACACCAAACTCATCCGCCAAATCTTGTAACGTTGCTTTCTCATCATCCAACCAGCGAGAGCGAACGATACGTTGACTACGGTCATCTAAACTTGCTAGTGCGAGACCCAAACGGTTGTTGGTATGTGTCTCCCAGTTTGCTGCTTCAACATTTTCAGCCACGTCAGACGACTTGTCTTCCAAATACAGCATTGGTGCCGTGTAATTGTTTGCGTTGTCGTCGTCATCAGTTGGCATATCGAATGTCGAGTCGATAGCCGCAAGGCGTGATTCCATCTCACGAACCTCCGAAGGTTCAACGCCAAGCTCACGAGCAACCGTCTCTACTTCCCCGTTATTGAACCAACCCAAACGTTTTTTAGACTTACGTAGGTTAAAGAACAATTTACGTTGTGCTTTGGTCGTTGCAATTTTCACAATACGCCAGTTACGCAATACGTATTCGTGAATCTCTGCTTTGATCCAGTGAACCGCGAAAGACACCAAACGCACCCCGACTTCAGGATTAAAACGCTTAACAGCTTTCATCAGACCTATATTGCCCTCTTGTACAAGATCTGCCATTGGCAGTCCGTAACCTGAGTAGCCACGTGCAACATGAACAACGAACCTTAGGTGCGACAAGATCAACCCTTTTGCTGCCTCAATTTCACCTTTGTAGTGTAATCGTTCAGCCAAATCACGCTCTTCGTCTACAGTCAGCATTGGGTAGCTGTTCACAGAACGAATATAGCTATCAAGACTATCTTGCGTGACGAGAGCCATCGGATACGCTTCTTTTGTCATTCAATTCCTCATCAATCTCTGATCTGGAGTATTACATTGCAATTTAGCTTCGGTATCTTGAACCTAAAATGAACAAGTTTCAAGAAGGGCTAATAATTATCCATAAACAATGCGTCTATACAAGGGGTAAGCATTAGCTTATACGAATAAAGTCCTATGCTATGGGCTATAGGCCCTAAAGTAAGACCACAATCACTTAAACTGGTTCAATTTCTTTTAAATGGCGCTGTGCAGAAATACGTGCCGCGATACAGCCCAATAAACTACCCGTTATGATCAGTAGCAGAGATTCGTCCCAGTTCAACCCAATTAGGCGAAACTGACTGTCATAAAGTGCCGCCAAATCTTCTACAGCACTGTTCATAACAATGGTAACGAGTGCTGTTAATAACCAAGCTATCGTCGCACCAAGAACACCGAACCACATGCCAGTATATAAGTATGGACGTAATATGAAGCCATCGGTTGCACCAATCAACTTCATGGTTTGAATTTCTTCTTTATTGGCTAATACGTTAAAACGCAGCGTATTGCCCACAATTAAAAATACTGCACCTAGCATCAGCACAGTGAGTGTAATCACAATAATACCAGCCAGCGTCTTAATCGCATCAAGACGAGCTAACCAGTCTTCATCCAACCTGACATCCGTGACGTCTTGCTGGCGTCGCAGGTCTGCAGCCAAACTTTGCACATCACTTTTTAATTCCGTATCCGGAATAACCACCAATACTCCAGGCAATGCGTAACCAGTCAACAGACTCAGCGCCTGATCGAAGCCTGCATATTGGCTTAAATCAGAAATTCCTTGTTGAGGTGAAATATATTCGACCTCTTTGACTAGCGGCCAAGTCTCAATTTCATCTTTAAGCACCATAACACGTGCATCTGGCATACCTTCGACTAAATACGCGCTCACTTGTGACGGTGAGGCGACATCTTCGGCTGCATTTGCGACATTTTTCCCCAACAAGTACAAGCAAGCAGGCATGGCAAGCGCCATAGAGACAACAGCTAAAGTCAGAATGTTGCCCAGAGGACGATGCCACAGTGCGGAAAAGGAGCCTTTCGCTTGTTTCCAATGGATCGAAAAAAAACCATCGGTATTTGCACGCTTGGCACTACGGCCTTTCCCTTTTTTTGGGGAGGGTTTATGCCCTGCCATAGTCTTCTACCTCACTAAGAAAGCCTTGATTCAATTCAAAATGACGATACTGTGGGCGAGTGTTGACTAACCCGAGATCATGCGTCGCAAGGAGAATACTTACTCCAGCTCGATTAAACTCTTCAAACAATCGCAATACTCGACTCGATAAATCTGGATCCAGATTACCAGTCGGCTCATCTGCGACTAATAACGTAGGTCGGTTCACGACTGCCCGAGCGATTCCAACTCGCTGTTGCTCACCACCTGACAACTGACTTGGCAAACAACGCGCTTTATCAAGCAAACCAGTTTTATCCAGTGCAGCAGACACTCGACGTTTAATTTCATTTTCAGAAATCGATTCGATACGCATCGGCAACGCAACATTGTCGTATACACTGCGGTCCATTAGCAGGCGGTGATCTTGAAACACAATGCCAATATTGCGACGCAAAAATGGAATATCTTTATTTGGGATCCGCGTGATGTCATGACCATTGAAATGGATTTTTCCATCTGTTGGGCGCTCTATCGCACAGATCAACTTCAACAAGGTACTTTTACCAGCCCCGGAATGTCCGCCTAAAAATGCCATTTCTCCGCGCCTGAGATGAAAGTCGACTTTTTGCAGAGCTTGTCGACCACCTCGGTAAGCTTTACTGACTTGCTGAAATTTGATCACCCTAGATTTCCTCTAATTTAAATTACTCTTCACGACTAAATAGAGCGTCAATGAACTCTTGAGTTTCAAAAGGACGCAAGTCTTCAATGCCTTCACCCACACCAATGTAACGAATTGGGATACCAAATTGGTCAGCAATCGCGAATATCACACCGCCTTTTGCCGTGCCGTCTAGCTTGGTCAATGTTATTCCCGTAATCGGCGCAACGTCACTGAAAAGTTTCGCTTGGCTGATGGCATTTTGTCCAGTTCCTGCGTCCAGAGTTAACATGATCTCGTGCGGAGCAGAGTCATCTATTTTTCTCATCACGCGGACGATCTTACGCAACTCTTCCATTAGGTTGGCTTTATTTTGTAAACGACCAGCAGTATCTGCGATAACGACATCGACACCGCGCGCTTTTGCCGCTTCAATCGCATCATAAATGACCGAAGCGCTGTCTGCGCCAGTGTGTTGTGCAATCACTGGGACATTATTGCGATCACCCCAGACCTGCAATTGCTCAACTGCAGCTGCGCGGAATGTATCACCCGCTGCCAGCATGACTTTCTTACCTTGGTTTTGGAACTGTTTTGCCAACTTACCAATGGTGGTGGTTTTGCCAACGCCATTCACCCCGACCATTAAAATGACATAGGGTGTTTTGCTGGTATCGATTTCCAATGGCTGCTCAACCTGAACGAGAATTTCCGCCATCTCTTCTTTTAACAGTCCATACAATGCTTCACCGTCTTTTAGATCGCCGCGAGAAGCCTTCTCAGTTAAGTTGGTGATGATTTTGGTCGTGGTCTCCATACCAACATCGGCAATCAGTAATTGCTCTTCGAGCTCTTCAAACAGGTCATCATCAATTTTTTTACCGCTGAATAGGCCGAAGAAGCCCGCGCCAATATTGGCTTTAGTACGACTTAAACTGCGCTTAAGACGCGCAAAGAAGCTTTCGGTTGGCTTTTCTTGTTCTTGAACACGAGGGGCAACAGGCTGTTCTAATTCTTCTGCTTCTGCTTCTGCTTCTGCTTCTGCTTCTGCTTCTGCTTCTGCTTCTGCTTCTGCTTCTGCTAGGACAGCCTCGACTTTTTCAGGCTCTTGCTCAAGAGCCTTATGCTCTTTTTGTTCAACAGCGTCTTCGCTTGGCGGCAGCTCTTCCGTATCGGCTTGCTTCGCTTGTTGTGCTGTTTCCTCATCGGTTGGTTTTGGGCTTTGCTCTTCGTCACCAAAACCTAGCCACGAAAGTAATCCGCGCTTCTTTTTATCCGTCATCTGGGGCTATCCTAGATTGTCTTTATATCTATTAATGACTCTTTTTTAACAGGATTATTATCTGTCTAAAAAAGGTGAATGACAAAGTTGTGAAAACTTTCCAATTAGATGATTCTAACCTCAATAGTGTTACACTCTGTCATCTTGAATTTATGGGTTGTATCCAAATGCCAAGCTCATTGATCACTCAATGCTTGGACAACTGGATATAGTATCACTTTATTAGCGGTCAAAAAATCTATGGTAAGACGTCGCCAGCAAAACTCATCACAAAAAAAGCCGACATTGGGCTTTGTTCGCATTATTAGTGGCTTATGGAGAGGTCGAAAACTCCCTGTCCATGACGCAGAGGGCTTACGTCCTACCACAGATCGCGTTAAAGAAACCCTATTTAACTGGCTTGCGCAAGAGATACCGCAAGCAAAATGCCTAGATTTATTTGCTGGCTCAGGCGGATTGGGCTTTGAATCCGCTTCCCGTCAAGCAGAGCGGGTCACCATGGTGGAGCTTAACCCTCAAGCGTTTCAGCAATTACAGAAAAACGTCACGTCGTTAAACGCGACCAATATCGACGTCGTCAATACAGATGCACTGAGTTATTTGAAACAGCCCGGCACGCCTTATCACGTCGTTTTTATTGACCCTCCATTTCGCAAAGGGTTATTGGACGAAACCGTGAACTTGCTGGAACAAAACGGCTGGCTTGCTGACGATGCGATGATTTATATTGAGACGGAGAAAGAACTCAACATTGCGCAGCTTCCGGAGCATTGGCAGTTGTACCGTGAAAAGACAGCGGGTCAGGTCACCTACCGTCTCTACGAACGCGCCTCAGTCTAATATGTAAAAGGATACTAAAATGAAAACTCTCCTCATCCTTGCCAAAGCGGCCATCGCCTTTGTTTGGTTCATCTTAATCCTCAACATATTTATGCCGTTTCCCGGTAATGCGGCCATTGCGCTCTATATCATGGCGGCTTTCCTGTTCATCATGCATGGCTTGCAGATGGCGATTTTTATTGGCGCATTTGGTGACAAAATAAAGATGAGCAGTTGGGAAAAATACTCCATTCTAATTTTCGGTATCTTTGCTCTACTCGATATTCGACGTAAGCACATGATGTAAAAAACAGCCGCTCAAACGAGCGGCTGTTTTAGTTTCATGTCATCGAACATACTGACTGTTTTTTTGCTTCAAATCAGTGGTTACAAACACGTTCCATGTTCGCGACAAACTTACCATTTTCTTCACGAATTTTGCCGCGTTTAAGTAGAAATATGATTAGAGACTCTAAATCCAGGTCATTCAGTTTACAGGTGTGGAAACGCACATTATCACCAAAATGCGCAGTCAGCTCTGCGCGATCCATTGGGGTTTCATTAACTAGGTTTAATAGGTTATGGGCATGAACGGAACTCATCATCAACTCCAATCTTCAATTTGAATTCGATAAGTATACGTATTCACCTCAAAGTTACTTTGATTTGAGCTAGTAAATGATAGAAGCGACAATCAAAGCATGCGCTAAAAGATAACTTCCATTGGCCCAAGAATGAGAAAATCTTTTGGGCTTACGATAACTTAACACCGCATACGATAACGCTGAATAGATCATGACAAGTGTGCCTAAAAACCCTATCGCTTTGCTATAACTAGCCGTTTGCAACCAGACCTCACCAGCCGCACCCGCCATCTGCACCAGCATAATGCCCATGATCACCACCGGAAAGACCAAATTATCGAGCAGCGGCAACAACAAAAAAAACGCAACAATACTGGCTGCAAGTAGTAGCGCTAACAGCCACCACACTATTTCGATGTTTAACTGCACCCAAAATGCGGTGCTGTAACAAGCCTGAGCGATAAGATACCCGCTAAAATAAATCATACTATGCACTTTAAGCGATGATAATGTGTCTGCGAGAATCGATACCAGTAAGCCACCTGTAATCCAATAGGTGTAGGCAGATAACGTGTCTTGCGTTGCAACAAGAATCAGAAGAAGTAACAGGGTAAAGATTTTGAACACGAGAAATTGCGTCCGATTACCTTGCTTCGATCCCATTACCGAATACATACCTGAAAGCCCAATTGCCAGCCAACTCCACATGCCGCACGTACCTTTTGCTTAAACTCGCCGCTAGTCTAGGTAGACCAGCATCTATGTAAAGATACAATCTACGAAAGTTGGATCTCGCTAGCGATTCCCATCATTTTGTGTTGTCCGCATTCTGTAAATACGGTCAATCATCCGTATTGACGTTCTGATTAGGCAGAAAGGTTTTGAACCTACAGCAGTGGCAATCAGCGCCCATTAGATGAGTTAAGTGGTAGGAATCAAAGCATAGCACTAACCGAATTACCATAGAGCTAGAGGCTCCCTGAGTATTTCAGCACCGACAAACCATGTTTTTGCTACTAAGCCCAACCTATCTAGGTGATTTCAGTATAACTCTATCATCTTAAGCAAATTTGGCCACATACCAATCAGCATGGATAAATAACCAACATAAAAATCAAAAATGAAGATATACAGCGCTATAATTGAAATAACTTTGAATAAACAACAGTGAAAAATGGAAAATAGTGCGTAATTCTATGTAAATTTACTATACAAAATACACAAACAAAAACCCAACCAATTGAATTAAAACAAATTAAATTCATTTACCTCAACAAAAACTGCTTTCACTGCCCACAATACCAGTAATTCATCTTGCTCTTAATACTGCTTCTCTAATCCAGCCTCTTTTGTTGGTTTTTTATCCCCCAGCAGGATACCGAGCAACACATACTGGAACTTTTACAAACTTTTGACGAACCCACGCAAAACTTGCCACTAAGCATAGAGTTGAAACAATAAACAATAATTAAACATTAAGTAAGATGTTTCTTACATATTAAATTCAACAACTTAAAACAAAATAGAACAATTTCAACACTAAACGAATAATTAAAGAGCAATCCAAAAAACACTGTTTAATTAGTTAAAAACTGGTAAAAATGCTTTCTTTAAGTGTTGGTTTTGAAAAGTTTAAAAGTGATAGCTTGATCAACCCCCAAAAGTAGTGCTATATTAATTACATCAAGTTCATCAGATTTAGGAGTAGTGTTATGATTTCGTCTTCTCAAAAACAAGGGCTGGTAATGATTGCAGTGGTTGTGGGTTTAATGACACTGCCAATGATGTACTAAGCACATGATTAAAAATAAAAAAAGGACGCAAAAGCGTCCTTTTTTTATTTTCGATAAACCCTACTTTAGGTGTTGGGATAGCGTTTCCCAGTGTACGTAATAAACACCTAGTGCAGCGAGCGTAATCAGCATGACTAAAAAAACTGCCGCGCGCCAAATAAAACGAGAGCTTCTTGGTGTTAGCTCTTTTTCGCAGTCATCACAGGCTGCCATGAAACCTTTGCGATCATCCAACTTATAATTTTCTTCATGAACCACTTTATTGCGTACTGTGGCGATATAGCGCAGTTTCGATTTAACATCATGCGGTAAACGCTCTTCACAACTCGAAATCAGTTGGTGCAACCCTTTCCCTTCTGCGTGGTATTGAGTACGCAGCAGTTTTTCGATTGTTCGGGTACGCATAACTACTTTTTCAATATCTGACATCGTATCGGCCGTCCCTTTAGGATTTATTTTATTCTTCTATAAACTTAGAGCGTTTTCGAGTACTTAACTCCAACTTTACGCTCAAACTGTGTGCTATTTCCAAGTTATGTGAGCATGCAAACTGTGAACCACACCGAATAAAATCCAACGACCTTTGAGTAAATCATGAAACATCTAGATCGGTGCATGGTTTCATCAGGAACTTCTGTAAAATAAGGCGTAACAACATACTGGAGGTTTCCATGCCCATTACACTGATTTTGGCACTATTCGCCCTCATCGCGCTAGGTGCTTGGGTATTCTTTCGTTTTTACAGCAAACATTACGTTGGTGAAGAGGCTCCCGAGCAAACAGCACAAGTCACCATCTTAGACAAGCAAGTCTTTGAGATTCCAGACCCTGATCCAGGACAAGACGATCAAGAATTTTGGATCTACGTTCAACGCGGTTCGATGGGCCCTAAACGAGAATTCCAAGTTGGCGTTCATTATTATCATGCTCTTAACCCTGGCGATAAAGGAACACTCACCTACCAGGGAGAGAAGTTTCTTCATTTCGCCTTAAAACGCTAAACTCCATCAAGGCAATAGCCAACGCGTCTTGGCCGAACGAGAGAATAGGTAGCTTGTCATCAACGCTCCAGCACCACTAATCAGTATCCACAGTGGAATGACCCATACAGGATGCCCGGTATACCAACCAAACTCTTTCATTGGCCACAAGAAAATTGGATGCAGCAGATAGATGCCCAAACTGTGTTGACTAATAAAACTCACCACTTTTTGCACATTGGGCGTTAATCCTTCACCAAAGTAACGACCCAGCATAAACACCATTGAAGCAGCTAAAATAACGTTGAGTGTCTTATACGACAGCCAGTGTCCAACCTTGTATTTTCCGGCTTCTAAACTATTCGATACCAGCATGGTAAATGTGACAACAAGAGCAATCACTCCGAGTACCGTAAATAAGGTCACGACAGGTCGATTCAGTGGTACTTTCTGAAACAACACATATCCTAACGGCAGATACCCCATATAGAGCCACATCTGATTGCTCCATGGTCCATCAATTTTGAATAAGAATAAGGTGCTGGTAAAAAGCCAAACCGCTAGGTAGGTATATAAAACGTTGTCGTCGACATTTCTAACCAACCACTGGAATAATGGAATGACCAAGTAAAGTGGAATGAAATAATAGAAGAAACCAAGATGATAATAGGTGGCGTGGTGCAGGCTGCTAGACAGGACGTCTTTTACACTACCAGAGTCGAATCCTTGCGCCGTCCAACCAGATAAATACGCATAGAACAACGACCATATAAGAAACGGGATCAGAACCTTACCTAAACGACGTCTCAAGTAATATTTACCATCAAATGGACGCTTATCACTGAGCATCAAAGCTCCGGTAATTAAGATAAACACGGGCACTGCCCAGCGAGTTACACTATTTATTCCCACCGCTGTTAGCCACTGATCAAGCGGGATTACGCCCAGCTCGTTTCGGTAAGGTGCCAACACATGTATGGCGATCACAGCTACCGCGGCTACACAGCGCAATAGGTCAAAAAACAGAACCCGCTCTCTCATACTTCTTTCCATTTGTGTCATTTGTTGTCCATAGCATAGTGGAATTTGCACTCTGCGAAAGACTTAACAAACTGTTTTTGCTTATTTTTAACGCAACCAAGACACAATGCTTTCAGTGCTCACCTGGCTTTACAAGCACGATTTTTAAACACGGCCTATCAATTATGAGCAATACTGCGTGACGTTTCGCCAAACAGAACAGAGCGGAGAAATAAAAAGAGCCCGCGACCAAGGAGCTCTTATCAATCAATTTTTTAAGCGGTTGCAACCTTGGCTTTGGGTAACTTAATAGAAATAAGCGTCGTTAGGGCAAGAAACGCAAAGGAAACCCACAAACAAGCGGCAAGCCCAGCTTGCTGATATACCCACCCAGATAAAACCGTTCCGATCAATCGACCCATCGCATTCGCCATATAGTAGAAGCCGACATCCAGTGATACACCATCCCCTTTAGCATAACTGACAATTAGGTAGGAGTGCAGCGACGAGTTAATCGCGAAAACAGCACCAAAAATCATCAACCCCACGACGATTACCAACTCTGGCTGCCAACCCACTTGCACTCCGTAGGCAATAGCGCCAGTGATAACGGCAAGGATCGCTGCCCACATCAGTGCGGCGCTACCATCGGGAACTCGCCCTTGCGCCTTCCCAGTAATACGCGGGGCAAAACCTTGCACAAAACCATAGGCGATCACCCATGCCGCTAAGAAGCCACCGACCCACAAATGGTCCCACCCAAACACGCTGCCCAGGTAAACAGGAAGCGCAACGACAAACCAAACATCACGAGCCCCAAACAAGAACATGCGTGCTGCAGATAAGATGTTCACCGATTCAGATTTAGAGAAAATTTGGCGAAATTTGGGTTTGCTTTTCGCTTTGCCCATATCGGCTTCTAACCAAATCATGCTACAGATAAAGACCACCGTCAGAGCCGCAGCCATAATAAACATCGAGTTTTGGAAGCCCACCCAAGACAACAATAAACCACCAACAAAGAATCCTGCCCCTTTCAACGCATTCTTTGAACCCGTTAATATCGCGACCCATTTATACAGTGCCCCTTGTTGTTCATCCGGCACTAAGGTTTTGATGGCACTTTTCGCACTCATCTTGTTCAGATCTTTGGCAATCCCGGATAACGCCTGTGCCGCCATGACCCAAGGAATCGTTAACCATACACTCGGCACCGCAAGCATCAACAAAGCAAAAACTTGCATGGCTAATCCAATATTCATGGTTTTATTCAGGCCTAATCTCGCTCCTAACCAACCGCCAATCAAGTTGGTCACCACCCCAAAAAATTCATAGAAAAGGAACAGAGAGGCAATGGCTAATGTCGAATAGCCTAAGTCGTGGAAGTAAAGCACCACCAGCATACGTAGTGCACCATCGGTTACGGTAAAGTTCCAATAATTGAACGTTACCAACATGTACTGACGAATGCTTTTACTTAATTGTGAAATCATGATGACCTCAAATGTACAGCAATAAGAGCATTTAGATCATGATGTTCCAAATGCTGTAGAACCTGAACACCAATATTGTTACGCAACCATTTTCCGTAACAATATTGGTGAAAAACCATCTGCGTAGTCCACTTAAAAGAAAAGTAAAAAACACATAATATCAAATGGATAGATAAACCAATAAATGTGTATTCATCTTCAACAAGTGAAACTCACTGCAAGACTATGGCGCTTTTGGATCATAGTGTTCTAAAAGCGCCATTCGCTGATCAAGTGCGATTTGCCACGTGCTCGATATAGTCGATTTGTACCGGTTTCGTGAACGCACCCGGGCGCAGAGCCTGAACTTCACGGACGATATCAGCGAGTTCCCAACCTTTCTCGATCAGCAAGTGCGCAGCAAAAAGACCGGTTCTACCTGACCCGCCCATGCAGTGCATCGCAACCTTGCCGCCTTGATCAACAACCGCGTGCAATTCAGGGCTGGCTTGCTGCCACTTCGCCGCAAACACGTCGTTAGGCGCGCAATCGTCTTCAATCTCAATCTGGAACCATTTCATGCCGAGTTGTTGAGTAACTTCACCCAACTCAGAAACGTGTTTCGACGCCAGCTCAGTATCGTCCAAAGCCGTCACAACAGCCTGAACTCCTTGCGCTTTCAACTGTTCAAGTGATGCTTGTAGTGCAACACCTTTTGTACCCGGACAAGGCGTTAAAACTAATGCACCCGAGTCCAAGTCTAATTGCCATGTAGGATGTGACATTTGCATACCTCTTTACGCTAAACCAACGTTACGTACCAGCTCGGCAGTACGTGTCGCATAACCCATTTCGTTGTCATACCACGCATAAATTTTCACCATGCGCGATCCAACCACCATCGTAGATTGGGCATCAACAATGGTTGAGCGCTGGTCACCTTTATAGTCAATCGAAACCAATGGACGAACTTCAAAACCAAGAATGCCTTTCAGTTCACCTTCGGACGCTTCTTTAAGCAACGCATTCACTTCTTCTGCTGTGGTGTCACGCTTAACGTCGAAGATGATGTCGGTCAGTGAAGCATTCGCCAAAGGGACGCGCACGGCATGGCCATTAATTTTGCCTTTCAGATCCGGGAAGATTTCCACTATCGCTGTTGCACTGCCAGTTGTTGTAGGAATCAAGCTCATGCCACAAGCCCGAGCACGACGCAGATCTTTGTGTGGCGCATCCAGAATCGTTTGTGTATTGGTCAAATCATGAATCGTCGTGAACGATGATTGCTCGATGCCTAATTTCTCATGAATCACTTTCACCACTGGCGCGATGCAGTTGGTCGTACAAGATGCTGCAGTAACAATACGGTGCTTTTCTGGATCGAAAATGTGGTCATTTACACCAACGACAATGTTTGCGATGCCTTCTTCTTTTACGGGGGCGCTTACCACCACACGTTTAACACCTTGGTCAAGATACTGATCTAAGTACGAGGTTTTACGATGCACACCGGTTGCTTCAATCACCACATCACAACCAGACCAGTTCACCGCGTCGATATCACGTTGTTGAGTGGTCACGATGCGTTTACCATCGATGATTAATTCATTGTCTTCTACTTGCACTTCGTGGTGCCAACGTCCTTGAACTGAATCAAATTCAAGTAAATGACCTAGCGTCGCGGCATCGCCAGCAACATCATTAATTTGGACAAATTCCAATTCTGGCCAGTCAAACGCCGCACGTAATGCCAAGCGACCAATACGACCAAAACCGTTAATCCCTACTTTAATTGTCATAAGTTCCTACCTTTAAAATCTTTAATCGTGAATTTTTATTCGTGACTAGCAGCAAGCCACACGATTCTTATCATGCAGACGCGAAATATCTTCTTGGTATTCTTGCTTCAAACAGTTCGACGCGACTAAGTTGTCAATCAACTTGCGCATCCATCCGGGTAACTGCTGTGACAGTTCGTAATACACCCACTGTCCTTTACGCTTATCAACCAAGATGCCATTGGATCGTAACTGAGCAAGATGACGAGAAATTTTCGGTTGGCTTTCTTGCAGCGCAAAGACCAAATCGCCGACGCAGATCTCGCCTTCACGCGCCACCAGCAATAAGCAGCGCACCCGGGTCTCATCGGATAAAAGTTTGAAAAACTGATGTGGAAGCATAATAAACATACCTATATATGGATATACGTATATGTTTATTTAAAAGAAGGAGGTCGTCAAGGTCACGGCGTACGACGTCACAAAAGTTTCATACAGGAGAGAGTGATAAGCGGAGAGATGAGTCTAGCCCGCTTAACGTCAACAACCTTAAGCGAGCTAATGAAGCTTTAAGAGTGAATATTACGCTTTTGCGGCAGCCAACAGAGCACCACAACCGACGAACATCGAACCAAAGATTTTGTTTATTTTAGACATAATGAGATCAGAGCGAATAAAACGCCCCATCTTTGATGCCAGCGAGGTATAGCCAAGCATCACACAAGAATCAATCACAACCGTCGTCACGCCTAGCACCAATAATTGTATCAGTTGATCTTTGGCTGGATCGATAAACTGAGGAAACAACGCAACGAGGAACACAATCGATTTGGGGTTGGTAAGATTAATAAACACAGCTTTATACAATAGCGAGCTCGCCGACATGTCCTGATGGTTCTCGGCGGTTGCCAAACCTGATGTGTCACGCCATTTCTGAACACCAAGCCATACTAAGTAAGCGACACCCACCCACTTAATCACACTAAATGCCGTCGCTGATTGCGCAACCAATGCACCAATGCCAGCCCCAACCAGCGCGATGTGTATGGCTAGTCCTATTTGCAAACCAGCAATGGCACTGAGTGACTTTCGGGTCCCGTAGTTCAAGCCATTACTGATCGAGTTGACGGTACCAGACCCAGGAGCCAAACTAAAAACGATCGCTGTAACTACATAGGCTAGCCAAACATGCGTATCCATTGCATTTCCTCACTATTTCTTCGATGATACACCGCGTCTGCAACGTATCTTTAGGTAATCGACTAATGGCTTCTCACCATTCACCTTTGATTTATACCCAAGAGACTTTATTTGGGCAAGCGATAGATGGTCCTATCGCAGCACTTTGGCAAAGTCGCCAAGAAGGTTTTGTGAAAGGAGTAGAAAAAAAGAAAATCTACTGGTGCAAACTGACTAATCCGAACCACAAAAAAGCGGTGCTGGTCGTCAATGGTCGTATAGAGTCATCTTGGAAATACCAAGAGTTGTTTTATGACCTGTACCGACAAGGATTCGATGTCTATTCTTTTGATCACCGGGGTCAAGGATTGTCTGAGCGCCTTTTGAGCGACTCTGACATGGGTCATGTCTATGACTTTACCGATTACGTTGACGATATGGATGAGGTACTTAAGGCGCATAATCTCAGCCATTATAAACATAACTTTATTATTGCTCACTCCATGGGGGGAGCAATCGCCACGCGATATTTGCAAACACGCCCGAACCACCCTTTCACAGGGTTGATATTAAGCGCACCTATGTTTGGCATCAACTTACCTTGGTATCTTTCGCCTATCGCGATACCAGTGACGCAAATCATGTCCGCAATCTCGACACTGCCACGTTACGCGCCGGGACATCAACCATACTTCCCCAAGCCATTTGAAGATAACCCACTCAGCCAAAGCCATGATCGATACCAATGGTTTCGTAACCTCTATACCGAGAAACCAGAACTGCAAGTCGGTGGACCCAGTACTCGATGGGTATGGCAAGGATTGATGGCTGCAAAACAGTGCTTTTTATTGACTCGCCAAATCAAGGTGCCGGTATTGCTCATCCAAGCGCAAAATGATCGCATTGTCAGTAACCTTGCCCAAAAACGCTTTATCGATAAACTACGTAAAACCAACCCAGAAACCGAACTGCTGACGATTGAAGGGGCTCAGCATGAGATCTTGTTCGAATCAGACCAATATCGTAATCAAGCGTTGGATGCCATATTCCGTTTTATGAATGAACACCAGGAACAAAACACGCACAAGTGAGATTAAAGGGGGAAATATCTACCTGACGATTTACCCTCTTTTTCCTGTTTATTTTGACGTACACTGGGTCGCACATTGGATATTGTTCATTACATTAGCTGTGGATTGAATAATCGACCTGCACAACTTCGAGTACAACCGACTCATTCCACCTATCCTAAACGTTGACGAGGACTACATGAGCACATCGTTACCTTGCAAAGAGATCACTAAAATCGTTGCCTCCGATCTAGACGGTACCTTACTTGCACCCGATCACAGGCTCAGCGCGTACTCGAAAATGACGCTGAGAACCCTTCACGAAATGGGCTATACCTTTGTCTTTGCGACGGGTCGCCACCATGTAGACGTTGCCAGTATCCGCCGCGAAGTGGGCATTCCCGCTTACATGATCACCTCAAATGGTGCACGCGTACACGATCAGGACGATCAACTCATGTACAGTGAGAACGTCCCGCAAGAGTTAGTACAGAGTGTGATCGATACGATCAAGCACGATCCTGAACTCCTCATTCATATCTATCAGAATGATGATTGGCTGTTGAATAAACCTGATGAAGCGCTACGTGACTTTCATGAGGAGTTCACCTATAAATTGTTTAATCCCGATCAAGCGCCGACCGATGGTATTGCGAAAATATTTTTCACTCATGAAGGTAAAGATCATGAGCGCCTAGTAGTGTTAGAAAACAAACTCCGTAAACAGTTTGGTGATAAGCTGAATATTGCCTTTTCGACACCGTGGTGTTTAGAAGTGATGAACGGAGAGGTCTCTAAAGGTCATGCTCTACAAGCTGTCGCAGAAACGCTCGGCCTAACTCTAGATAACTGTCTCGCCTTTGGTGATGGTATGAATGACGTAGAAATGTTGTCGATGGCAGGTAAAGGACTCGTCATGGGAACCGCACACGAAAAAGTGATGCAAGCACTTCCGCATAATGAAGTGATAGGCAGTAATGCTGATGATGCAGTAGCGCGCTATCTGCAAAAGCACTTACTCCTAGATGAGCAATAATAGCCATCGTAATAAATACCACTAAAAGGGCTGCTATTATGCAGCCCTTGTTTCTCTCTATTTGAGCTGCTATCTATTTGTACGCTGACTCGGCAGTTTTTCTTTGTCAAGAATCGCGTCCCACTCTTGCTCCGCTACGGGCATAATGGATAAGCGATTTCCGCGTTTCACCAATGGCATCGCCTCCAGTTCTGGCATCGATTTCATTACTGACAAGGGAATCACACGCTCGGTTTTACGCACAAATTCGACATCCACCATGACCCATCGCGGGTTGTCAGGGTCTGACTTAGGATCATAGTAATCACTTTCTGGGTCAAACTGAAAATGATCTGGGTACGCTTCCTTAATCACTTTTGCTATCCCGGCGACACCGACCTGTTTGCAGGAAGAGTGATAAATCAGCACCAAATCCCCCACTTTTACCTGATCACGCATCATATTGCGTGCCTGATAATTACGAACTCCCTCCCAACATGACACGTTTTGTATTCTCAATGTATCAATAGAAAAGGTATCGGGTTCAGTTTTAAATAACCAATATGCCATAATGCCTTCCGATGCCAATAAAGTATTAATGAGGAAGATATAACATGAAGGCTTTAAAAAACCCAGTGGCACTCGCGACTCTGCTGGTTCTGCAAGCATGTAGCAGTCAACCACCGCAATCGGGTGACGACAAACTCACCGCGCCAACCGCTTCACTGGACAAGCCAGACACAATTCAACCTCAGTCATTTATGCTCCGCGGCAAAGTGATCGTTGGCCCCAAAAGCCAATACATCATGCCATGTGGCAGCGATAAACAGTACTGGTTGCAGTTAACGCAGCAACAAGCCCAGCACGCCATCGCGCTAAGTCGTCAACCCTATCAAGCCATGTACGGGGAAATGATTGGCTACCTCAACACGCCAGGCATTGACGGCAGTTCTGCCGATTTTGACGCTAACTTTTCCGTCGAACAAATTAACTTCCTCAGCGCTGAAAACCCTAATCTGTGCTCTCAAGCCAATAAACCAACTCGAGTATTTGGTAACGAACCGTTTTGGTCTGCAAGCTTTACCGACGACTCACTCAACGTTCAACCAATGGGTCAACCAGTCCAAGCGCTCAAGATCCAAGGAGCTCAACTGCAACCTCGGCAACGTACCTACCAACTGAACGAGGGCTCTCTAACCATGGCAGAAAACCTCTGTTCAGACACGATGAGTGACTCACTGTATGGCTGGAAAGCAACACTCAAACTTGATGACCAAACATATCAAGGCTGTGGGATGACGGCGAATGTTGACAACACTCTGAGCTGGGCTAATACCTATGTGGCCACCTCGACGCAATCACAGGGGTTCGAAGTGCAAATGACGTTGCGCCCCGATCACAGTGCAGAAACGAAATACAGTTACTCCGATGGACAACCCCCTTTAGTTGAACGCGGCTACTGGCAACAACTCAACCCATCGCAAGTTCAAGTCGTGATGACGCACCACCAGCAACAACGCTTGCTGTCTGAGCGGCTATTTACCCGTGAGGGAAACCAGCTCAAAGCCACCCAAGAAAAAGTCGGCAATCTCGTCTACCCAATCGCAGATGGCGGACTGGTACTGTATCCAACTACTGTGCGTGAGACAGGGTTGCAGCAACCTGCTGCCAAACGAACGAACAAGCCGATCGGCAGTGCTGATATACCGTCTAGCGCTGACTTCAACTCACAAGTCGATAGCGCCGTTCGCAATTACTTTTTCATTAATCAAACCGATCCGAGTAATAACCAGTACCGCTGGCTGACTTACGACTTAAATGATGACGGTCAACAAGAATTGCTGGTGCAGTTAGACTGGTGTGGCTCTGGCGGCTGTACCTTACTGATTTTTGAGAACTACGAACAAGCTTGGCGTTTCAATAGCCGAATTACTTTAGTTCAAAGCCCAATCATGCTTGGTCAACAGATCTCTCACGGCTGGCGTGATCTCATTTTTAATGTCAGCGGTGGTGGAGCACAGTCCGCTAACCATGTGATGGAATACACGGGGGTCAGTTATCCAATCAATCCAAGCATGGCACCAACAGCCACCGCTGAACAAGTAAGTGGGGTACGCTTATTCTCTGACGGGATTAGCCCAGTACGTGATGGAGTACGCTTATAATGCCTTCGCTGTGCACTCACTGCGGTTTTCAATATCAGTGCATTTGCCCACTGCTGCCTCAGCTCAACAGTGAGCATGCTTTGATGCTACTTTTACACCCTAACGAACTCAAGCGTGATACCAACACTGGTAAACTGCTACAGAAATGCCGACTGAATGTCGAGCAAGCACTCTGGGATCGTAAACAGCCACCAGCAGAGTTGTTAGCTCGGCTCGCCGACCCTAGCCTATATCCGGTCATACTGTTTCCTCATCAAACAAGTCAGACACTGGAACAAGTCACAGAGCAAAGTAAGAGCCAACAGAGAAAACCACTGTTCATTATTTTGGATGCGACCTGGCAAGAAGCGCGCAAGATGATCAACAAAAGTCGTTGGTTAGAAGATATCCCAATGTTGGAACTCTCTGCTCAGGGTGACTCCCAATATCAACTGCGCCGCAACCAGCAGCAAGGCAACCTATGCACTTTTGAAGTGGCTGCACAACTATTAGGGCAATTAGGCGAAAAAGAGAATCAGCAGCTGATGCTCAGTTTTTTTGCTCGTTACTTACCGATATTTCATGCAGAGAAAAGCGGACATGGATTTGTTCAAAGGTAGATAAGGGAGGAAAAGTGCAGCACGCTGCACTTTTAATAAGGTTTCACGTGAAACTTTATTGAACCAAGTGAACTATTGAATGTGGAACCTTAAGCATTACAAAAGATCCAACAGGGTCTGTAAAGAACGAATTTCAACATCAGGTAAGGTGCGTGTCTTCGGATGCTGATTCACGTTGATATTCACATCATTTAACCAACATGCCGCGTAGCCCGCTCTTTTCGCGCCATGGACATCCGTCAGCAAATGATCACCAACATGTAAAATGTTCTCGGCAGGTAAGTTTAAAAAACGTTGGGCCTTATCAAACATATCAACAGCCGGTTTCGCCAAACCATCAGGTCCCGCCTTCAGTACACACTGAAAATAAGGAGCTAGGCCGATTTTATCCACATCCACGTTGCCGTTGGTGATGGCAATCAATGGGACTTTGTTACCAAGCTGCATCAGTATATCCAGACTTTGTTGAGGAACTGCAAACCGATTACGCCAGTCTAGTGCAACGTTAACCCCCTGCTCTGCGGCCAATTGCGCCTGCTTTGAGTTATATCCCGCATCAAGAAAGCCTTGCTTTAGTTGGACCAGTCGCCACAGTGTGACATCACTTTTTAAATCTGGAGATTGTGTCACTACACGTCTTTTTACGGCGAGCCAATCCGTTTTTCCCATATGTGCAACTGCAGGATGGCTGACCTGCAGCCACGAGAGTAGCTCTCGCTCCATCCTCGCAATAATGGGGGCGTTATCATACAAAGTATCATCAAGGTCAAACGTCATCGCCTTTATCGGCGCAATGCTGCGGTAAAATATCATCTTTCGTGTCAGTCTCCGCGTTTCTTGCGTGCTCTTGGGTGCGCTTGATCGTAAGCTTGGGCTAAATGTTGGAAGTCCAAGTGAGTATATATTTGCGTCGTCGAAATATTTTCATGACCCAATAATTCTTGTACCGCTCGTAAGTTGTTACTCGATTCCAGCATATGTGTGGCAAATGAGTGACGTAATTTATGCGGACTAATATGGCTCGCAACCGACTGTTTTTGCCCCCACTCAGCCATGCGCTTTTGTACACTGCGATGAGAAATACGTGTACCTAGCTTGGAGACAAACAATGCAGATTCACCAGCATCAGCAAGACCACCACGTAATTTGAGCCATTTACCGACCCATTCCGTTGCCATTCCAGAAAACGGTACCTTGCGCTCTTTATCACCTTTACCAATGACACGAAGCTCACCGCTACGTAATTGAACATCACGCACATCAATGCTGACTAACTCGGCTAAGCGTAAGCCAGCGCCGTACATTAACTCCATCATTGCCCGATCACGCACAGCTAAGGGGTCATCCTCATTCACCTCGAGTAGTTGATTAACTTCATCGACATCAAGGTTTTTAGGTAATGGACGCTTTTTACGAGGTGCCGATACCCCTTTCGCTGGATTGGCCGACATTTCTCCACGCAGGATAAGAAAATCGAAAAAGCTACGTAAAGACGATAAGCGAGTCGCAAGGCTGCTGGCTTTCATGCCTTCACGCATACCTTTACCCGCTAACTGGCGCACCCAGCCCGCATCTACCTGAGACCAATCTTTTAGGCCCATATCAACTAAATGTTGGGCCATGGTTTCGAGCTGTTGCTTATAATTACGCTGAGTGTGCAGGCTTAGCCCTTTTTCGCTTCTAAGAAACTCATAGAAACGTTCAAGGGGCTTTTGCAAACTACTTGGCAGTGGAATGCTGTGAGCAGGCGTTGTTGTCATCGTAAGATTGCCATACCAAGGTTTGAGCAAGATGCGCCACTACGAGTGATAAATGACGCAAAAATAGAGTATCCATTTCTGGCTGGAAATGGCCACCGTCTTCGCTAGAAAAAATCAGCGCACCAATGGTCTGCTGTTTTACTAATGGTAGCACCACATAAGACCCCATTTCTGGGACCGCTTGCCGCCCAAATAATGCTTCACGATCAACGTTACGTAAACGACCTAAATATGCGTCTTTCCCGTTGAGATGAGTCGCTGCAAACCGTTGATAGTTGTCTCGGTTGAGTTGTATCGATGCATCACATTGATCGAACAAGCGCACATAAGCCCGCAGACCTAAGTCCTGTGCTTTTTGCTCAATGGCTTGAATAACCTGTTTGAAGTCATGACATTTGAGGACCTGACCTTGCAGATCCATAAACTCATAAAAGGTGCGATCGTTGTTTGCCGCAAGAGACATCAGCGTCGTGATCTCTTCTTCAAGCTCTTCGATGCGCTGACGCTGACGGTTCATTTGGACATGCACTAACGACACTGCCCCTAATTCCGCATGAGGGAATGAGAGGCGATCGACTAACTCCGAACGCTCTACAAAAAAGTCTGGATGATCTTTTAGGTACTCAGCGACGACTTCAGCGGTTAATGCATCAGCATTGACTTCAATAACTTCTTCTACTTGTACTTTAGACAAACTATTTCCTTTTTGCGTCTATTAGCACGATAACTGACCATCAAAAACATGCGTTGTTGGCCCTGTCATGAATAGTGGCTCTCCCGGCCCCTTCCAGGAGATTTTTAGTTCACCACCAGGCAGTGACACTTTGACATTCTCGTCCAGCAGTCCTTGTAGGATACCTACTGCGACGGCCCCACACGCACCACTACCACAAGCCTGTGTTTCCCCTGCGCCTCGTTCGTATACTCGTAAACGAATGTTGTTTCGATCAACAACCTGCATAAAGCCGGCATTGACACGCTCTGGGAAGCGCTCATGAGATTCAAGCAGCGGTCCTAATGTATCGACCTCTGCCGTATCGACATCATCGACAACCGTCACAACATGTGGATTACCCATACTCACCGCGCCACAAAAGAGTGTTTTGTCACCCGTACGCATGATGTAGGTTTTCTCTTTCTGCTTAGCTTTGAATGGAATCTTGTTGGGTTCAAACTCAGGCACACCCATATTGACTCTGACTTCACCATCTTCTTCAATGTTGAGGATCATCTTGCCTTTCTTGGTGCTCACACTGATGCTGTATTTGTTAGTTAGCCCTTTGAGCCTCACGAAACGTGCAAAGCAACGAGCACCGTTACCACACTGCTCGACTTCACTGCCATCCGCATTAAAAATACGGTAGTGGAAGTCTGTTTCTGGGTCATACGGAGCTTCAACCACCAGCAACTGGTCAAAACCAACGCCGGTGTGACGATCCGCCAAACGACGAATCAAATCTTGAGAAAAAAACATGTTCTGGGTAATACAGTCTACGACCATAAAATCATTACCCAAACCGTGCATTTTAGAAAAATGGAAATGCATTTGTTGTGTGTTACTCCGGTAGAATCTGTTCCAGCTGCCACAAACTGGTCAGCTCTTCACGCTGGCGAACGAGATGGCTCTGGTCTCCATCGACCATCACTTCTGCCGCTCGGGTACGAGTATTGTAATTCGAAGACATCACAAAACCATAGGCGCCCGCGGAACGAACCGCGAGTAGATCACCTTCTTGCAACACAAGTGCACGATCTTTACCCAAGAAGTCACCCGTTTCACAAATAGGACCAACCAAATCATAACTCTGAGCTTCACCTTCTCGTGGCGAGACTGGCACAATTTCTTGCCAAGCTTGGTAAAGTGCAGGACGCATCAGATCGTTCATCGCAGCATCAATGATGGCGAAGTTTTTATGCTCAGTGTGCTTAAGGAATTCAACACGCGTTAGCAAGATACCTGCGTTTGCTGCAATGGCGCGTCCTGGTTCAAAAATCAACTCGAGATCTTTGTGATTATCAAGGCGGGCCAATAACGCTTTGGCATAGTCCGATGGTTGCGGCGGTTGCTCATCATGATACACCACACCCAAACCACCACCGACATCGATGTGGCGAATATGAATGCCTTGTGCTTTTAAATCATCAATCAGCGCCAATAAGCGATCTGTCGCATCAATGAACGGAGCGATACTGGTTAACTGAGACCCGATGTGACAATCGATACCTTGCACATTCAGATTCGGTAGACTTTGCGCAAACCGGTAAACTTCCGGTGCTCTATCAAATGCAATACCGAACTTATTATCACGTAAACCCGTTGAGATGTAAGGGTGTGTTTGAGCATCCACGTCTGGATTAATACGCAATGAAATTGGGGCAATTACACCAAGTTCACCCGCGACTTTATTCAGGCGTTCTAACTCTGGCTCAGACTCAACGTTAAAGCACTTAATGCCAAGCTCCAGTGCTCGTTTCATTTCTGTTGGTGTTTTTCCTACCCCGGAAAAGACGATTTTTTTCGCATCACCACCAGCGGCGATCACTCGTTCTAGCTCACCACCAGACACAATATCAAAGCCAGAACCTAAACGCGCTAATGCATTAAGTACACCAAGGTTTGAGTTCGCCTTCACCGCAAAACACACTAAGTGCGGGTGTTCGCCCACAGCATTGTCAAACGCCTTCCAGTGACGTTCTAGCGTGGCTCGAGAGTAAACATACAGAGGAGTGCCATATTGCTCTGCTAGAGTCTGAAGTGAGACATTTTCAGCCCAAAGCTGGCCATCGTCCTGATAGTTAAAGTAATCCAAAATTCGCTTCCCTTATTTTATTCGACTGCTAAACCGTAGTATCACCTTGAAGTGCGGCTATTTATTGTGATTGCTCATTTTGTTGAGCGTCATCTGGAATGTAGAGTGAACCGGACTGCCCACACCCAACGAGTGTAGCGGCTACCATCACAAACAACACAGTAAGTAATTTTTTCATTTGGCATATCGTGATTATTAATTCAATGCCCCCTATAATCGCACCACACTCAGGAAAAGCAATAGGACAGACGGATGAACGATACTGAATTTCATCAACTGGTGGATACACAAATGCAAATCATTGAAGAATCCATCGATGAATCAGGCGCTGACATTGATTATGAAGTGTCTGGGAATGTAATGACGTTAGAATTTGAAGACCGCAGCCAAATCATCATCAATCGCCAAGAACCCATGCATGAGATTTGGTTAGCATCAAAATCAGGCGGTTTTCACTTCAAACTTATCGAAGACAAATGGATCTGTTCAAAAACAGGGATAGAGCTGTTTGAAATGGTGAAACAGGAGTGTGAAAAACACGCTGGTGAAACCATCGATTGGGAATAAGGCCAGCCCTACCGCCAATAATAAAAAAGAGCACTAATTAATGTGCTCTTCTTTTTTATTTTTTCTTCTCAGTGTTACCAGTGTTACGCATTCACGGCTTTATGAGGACGATGAGGTGGACAATCGTTACGATAAGGAATGATGTAAGCGCTCCCTTCTTCTGGGTGAATGATTTGGTAATACTGTGGCAAATTAAAGTTGATAAACTGTGAGGCAACGCCATTGTCATCTTTTACTGAGGTGTAAAAACTATTGACCGAAGCGATCATCTCATCTTTTGAGCCACTGAACTGGTGATACACTTCCACCTGGTTTGACTCATCCAACACATAAATATTAAATCCGTTTTCGCTGTCTTCGAAAAAAAATTGCACCAAGCCTTCGCTCGCAAAACCATCGACCGCTTCAGGCATTTGGTATTCTTGCTCTCGATCCAGCATCAATAATGGTGAGCCTTTAAGCTTGTTCGTTGAGATACTGCGATAAAAGTCGATCGAGTTTTCCAATTTCTGCACTGATACTCCGCGACGCTCGAAAAACAGGCCGTAGGTTTGATCGCCTAGACGCATCGCCTTAAAACGTCGGCGTTTTTCTTGTTCGACAGGCTTCAAACGTAACTCAATACATTCCGCTAGCAGCTGATATACCTTATTGCGCATCACACCACGCATGTTTTTCGCATAACAAAATACATCCACCGACTCAGGCGGAACCGCATCTTGGTGCATTTTGCCTAAAATGGTTTTCAGCGCATCCAGCATTGCTGTCTCGCCTTTGAAATGCAATGTGCGCACTTCATGCCATGAGTTTCGATAAACCAAATCGACGCTGCCGACTAAGTTCTTATGCTCAGGCCCAAAACTAAAAATATCGATATTCTTCACATCCACTTTCATCGATCTACCGGACAATTCCGAGGTAGGATCGCTTTCAAAGTTGATGAACATGGCCAGTTGGCTTATTTCACAAGGATTTGCCAACGCTTGCATGGATGGACGACGCTTACGTAAAGCAAACGTATTACGTAAATCACTCACCATTTGATAGAACTTATCAATGTCTAGGTCAGCTTCGCGTACCACAGCATGTAAATGAGTGGACTCGGTAATTAAACCGTTAAAGAAAGCCCATGAAACCAGCTTACTCAGGTATTCATGATGATCCAGATACGGTTGACCAAGTATGCGGTGTGCCTCGAGAGGCTGTTTATACAAATACCAACCGGGTTTATTCACGCCCCCTTTTTTCACTTCGATAAAACTCAAATCAGGTTCATGTAAATCCGGAGAAATTTGCGGGTTCAGTAGAGTAACTTTCCCCGGTAACACTTCAAACGCTGCATATAGTTTACGCGCAAGAATACTGATATCTTGCGGGCTGATAGCCGAAGTGATGTCGTTACGACGTGCGAACTGAATTAGATTACGGTAACTCTGCATCAACGCATCCAGTAATGCATGATGCACCACTTTGACCTGCTCGACTTTCCAGTTTCGACGATCATCAAGTTCAGCAACCACAAGGATATCCCAGTTCCATTGCTCTATCATCTCGCTCAAAGCTTCACGACGCCAAGCCACAGAACCGACATCTGGCTCACGAGACAGTTTTTCATGCGTTTTCAGATAGAAGCAACGACGAACTAAATCTAGGCGTGTATGGTCTTGAATGCGCTCAAGGTAGCGAGTCACTTTTTCTAGCATCAAGTAATAAGCATCCATCCCATAAAGATCTGGTTCATGAGCAAAAAAACGACGCTTTGTATCAATACTTAATAGCTGAGTATGAGGGTATTCCCAAGAGTAAGCTTCTAATAGAATCGCTTTTAGAACCGACTTATAAGGTGAATCAATACTCTTGTACAATTGCCACAAATTCGAGCCAAAATACTCTTCCGCTGGAATTCGGTTCAATTTGCCAAAGTCGATCCATTCATCACAGTTAATGTGACCATCGCGACAAAGTTGCGAAACGTACTCTTCGTAACACTCTTCCATTTCTGGTGGCACAATTTGCCATAAAAGACGCTGACCAGCGATTCGGACCGCTGAACGATAAAACTCATCAAGTAGCAGCAGATGTTGAGAAGAGCCACAGTTATCACCTGTCATCTCTTCAGAATGATTGGTTTTGAAACGTTCTTCATCCATTAAGAAAAAGTTCGCTTCTACACCTTTGCTTTGCGCCCAATCCGTGATCAGCAGACATTTATTTATCAGTGATTCACGTTCGTTACTGCCCATTTCAGGCGAGACACACACCCAAATATCCAAATCACTGGACGTACTTTGACCGATAGAAGACGTACTACCCATGGTATACAAACCGAGAATTGCAGGTTGTTGCGCCGTTTTTAACGACTGACCAATCGTCAGTTGAGTGTCGTCAATAAACTGTTGCTGGATCGAATTCGGTGTAAAGCCTGACACGCCAAATGGTACGTCGGCATCATAGTAACCGGGTATAACGGGGTGGTTGTAGTTAAACAACGCGGGGATCAAGTGAAGAACTTGCTGGCTTTGCGAGTCCATAAGCGCCAGCGCGCGCTCAATACGCTGCCGGTTCAAATTGTCTAATCGCTGAATAATTTTTTGGGTGTAAACCTGCAAGGGTAATTCCTTGGTTGAACAGTCACGAATATCTGCTGAAGTTTTAAACCAAAACAGTCTAAAAACGTGATCAATTTAACACTTTTATTGTACTTGGTAAAGTTTACCACTTTTACATCAACCCTGCGGCAAAAATATACATTTGTCACAAATTTGATAGCGAGACAGTGTCGCCCGTAACCGCAGTAACGAGTAATAGTCCTTAACTTAATTGAGAATCTAGTCACACTATTTTCAATGCGATATGAAATTTCATTCTTCGAATTCCTAGATAACTAACTAACAGTAAGAATTTTTTGGTGACAATGGTAGGATAAACTCAAATCCAAACAGCATTGAGATGATCATGACACAATCAACACCTATTCGCATTGCAACTCGAAAAAGCCCTCTTGCTTTATGGCAAGCCCATTTTGTGAAAGACGCCCTGCAAGCTGCTCATCCAGGGTTGGAGGTCGAGTTAGTAACTATGGTGACCAAAGGTGACGTGATTTTAGATACCCCTTTAGCCAAAGTTGGTGGTAAAGGGTTATTCGTTAAAGAGTTGGAAGTCGCAATGTTAGAAGGTCGCGCAGATTTAGCCGTACATTCGATGAAAGATGTTCCTGTTGACTTCCCTGAAGGATTGGGGCTTGTAACTATTTGCGAGCGTGAAGATCCTCGCGATGCGTTTGTTTCGAACCATTACTCGGATATTGACGCACTACCTGAAGGTGCAGTGGTCGGTACATGTAGCCTACGCCGCCAATGCCAACTAAAAGAATATCGCCCAGATCTCATCATTAAAGAGCTGCGTGGTAACGTAGGAACACGCCTCGGTAAACTCGATGCAGGTGAATACGATGCCATTATTCTAGCCGCTGCTGGCTTAAAGAGACTGAAACTGGAAGAGCGAATTCAGAGCATTATCGAGCCAGAGCAGTCACTCCCAGCCGTTGGGCAAGGAGCAGTTGGTATTGAATGCCGCCTTGACGATGATAGACTCCTAAAACTTCTTGAACCATTAAATCACCAGAATACAGTAGACCGCGTACTGTGTGAGCGAGCAATGAACCTCACACTAGAGGGAGGTTGCCAAGTACCCATTGGCAGTTATGCCCTGCTGGATGGAGATGAAGTTTGGCTACGCGCGTTAGTTGGTGAGCCTGATGGTAGCCATATTGTTCGGGGTGAAATACGCGGCGCTCGAGAAGATGGCGAAGCGCTAGGCGTCAAATTAGCAAATGAACTGCTAAATAAGGGCGCGCGAAACATCCTCACCAAACTGTACGCCGAAGAACACGAATAATCATGACAGTGTTGGTCACTCGGCCTGGAGAACAAGGCTTAGCGCTTTGTTCTTTGCTTGAACAACACGGTATCTCCGCATACCACCACCCTCTAATAGATATTGTTGCGGATCTCACTGACGCAGCATTGAGGAATCATATTGATGATGTTCAGATCATTATTGCTGTGAGTCGACATGCGGTGCAATGTGCACAGCAAATTCTGATTAACAATGAGAAATCATGGCCTAAACGAGCCATTTACCTTGCCGTTGGTCAAAAAACAGCACACTATTTAAGCAAACACTCTCAACAGAAAGTACACTATCCGCGAATCAGTGATAGTGAACATTTATTGCGACTTCCACAGCTAAGCAATGTTGAACATCAACATATTCTCATCTTGCGCGGTAATGGAGGAAGAGAGTTGATTAAAGAAGCACTAGTTAAACGTGGCGCAAAAGTCCACTATAGTGAGACATATAAGCGAGAATTCATCCCATTCGATCCATTACGCTGTGTTTCACTATGGAAGACGCAAAAAATTGATCAGGTCATCGTCACCAGTGGTGAGCAACTGAATTATTTGTGCAACCAATTGACATCCGAGCAGTTGAGTTGGCTTAATAAGCAAGAATTGTTTGTTCCCAGTCAGCGCATTGCTGATCTCGCAATTCAACGGGGGTTCACTCGGGTGAGATGCACAGGAAGCGCATCCAACCAGGAATTACTGGCTGCTCTCCAGCCCTAGTTACACAGGACATAGGCATGACAAATAAAAATAACGACCAAAAGAATAACGATAAAAACCTTACCGAGGACACTTCATCGGTATCGCAAGCTGATAAAGAGACGCCTAAGAAGCAACCTGAGTCTAAAGCAGAATCTAAAGCGACGGCAGAGACAACCTCTTCTGAACCGAACAAGCCTAACGATGATGCTCCTTTAGCAAGCAGCGAAAAGCCGTCAGAAAAAACCAAACCCGCGGAACCTGTTCAGCAACCGTTTGAAGAGAAACAAGGTAAACGAGGCGTTAAGCTCGGCACAGCCGCTATTATTCTCTCTGTCATTTTTGGCGGTGGTTTAGCCTATAAACTCCATGAGCAGCAAAGCCAATATCAAGCCCAAATTACCCAGCTTCAAAGTCAGCTAGAACAAGCTCAAACTTCAATGAAGCAGCAACTCAATCAAGTAAAAGAAGAAACCATCGCAAAAGCGACGACGGTCACCCATAAAGCTGAGGTCGTTTTAGGTCAGCAACAGAAAAGCATCGAAAGTCTCCAACTTGCCGTTGCTGACATAAAAGGTCGCCGCCCGAATGATTGGCTACTTGCAGAAGCGGATTATTTAGTAAAACTTGCTGGTCGTAAGTTATTCCTGGAGCACGATGTCGAAAGCGCCACGCAATTGATGGAAACAGCAGACCAACGCATAGCGGCACTCAATGACCCTAGTTTGGTCAATCTACGCAAATCAATGGCAAATGACATCACAAAACTGCGAACCGTTCCTTTAGTGGATCGTGATGGTTTGGTATTGCGTCTAACCGCTCTACAGCAGCAGGTCGACACACTGCCATTAGCCAATGCCATACTTCCAGAAGCTCAAGCGGTTACAGAGCAAGAAGTTTCTGAAGACATCGCCAACTGGCAAGATAATCTGATGACGTCGCTCAAGGACTTCTCTGAAAACTTCATCACCTTCCGTACTCGTGATGGTAATGTCATCCCACTACTTTCACCGCAGCAACATTTTTATCTCAAAGAGAACATCAAAGCCAAACTAGAAACAGCGATCAAAGCGGTTTATGACGAACAAGGTGAGATTTATACCACAGCACTCACAACGGCTGACAAGTGGGCACTTGCATTCTTTAATCAAGATAACAATTCGGTTAAAGAGTTCAATAAAACCATCAACCAACTGAGTCAACAAAACATCCAGGTAGATTACCCTACGAAGCTGGAGAGCCAGTCAAAGCTCTCTGATGTCATTCGTGTACGCATACGTCGTGAAGTAACGACAATGACAGGCACGGAGGATAAGTAATGTTTCGTCTTATTTTCCTATTTGCCGTTTTAGGTTTGGGCTTATTTGTAGGCACGCAATTTTCAGGTCAGCAAGGCTATGTACTCATCTCGATAGCAAATAAAACCATCGAAATGAGTGTGACGACTCTGGTCATCTTCGTTATCGCGGCACTCGCAGCCTTGTTCCTATTAGAGTTTGTAATTAAGAAAGTTATTTATACAAGCTCTGCTACTTGGAATTACTTCAGTGTGCGCAAAATGCGCCGCTCTCGCCGATATACCAATGAAGGCATCATTAAGCTACTGGAAGGTGACTGGAAAGGCGCAGAGAAAAAAGTAACACGTTGGGCCAACCACCACGATATGCCTCTCCTGTGTTATTTGGTTGCATCAGAAGCCGCGCAAGGGCAAGGTGACAAACAGAAGCGGGATCAGTACCTAGCTCTAGCAGGCCAACAAGAAAACGCCCACCTTGCCGTCGAGCTTACGCGCGCAAAACAGTTAGTTAGAGATAACGACTTCGAAGCCGCCCTTAACACCTTGCAGTCGTTAAAAGGACAGTACGCCAATAACTCTATTGTACTCAATCTGTTAAAAACAACTTATCTTCAACTTAAGCTGTGGCAACCGTTGCTTGATCTAGTGCCCCAATTGAACAAAGCAAAGTTGATATCAGAAGACGAGCAAGCAGAGCTAGTACAAACAGCCCAATGTGGTTTGTTACATGATGTCGCACAAAAGCAAGGCAGTGAGGGGTTGATCGCTCATTGGAATGGATTGTCGCGCAAAGTGAAACAAGAACCCCATTTGATTGCTTGTTTTGCTCGTGAGTTGATTGCACGAAAAGCAGACTCGGAAGCGTTTACCATTCTGAAGGAATCATTGAAAAAGACCCCAACACCAGAACTTTATCAATTGCTACCTGATCTTAACCTGCCAGATATACATCCAGCAGTGGTCTTCTTGGAAGGTGTTGTTAAGAAAGAGCCAGAAAATGCCGCGGCTCACAGTGCTCTGGCAAACTATTACTTCCGCCAAGAAAAATGGTCTGAAGCCCAACAGCACTTTGAAGCGGCTTTAAAGCTTCGTACAGACGTTTCTGACTACGCATTCTTAGCAGACACACTCGAGAAGCAGAACTTAACCAAAGCAGCGCATGAAGTCTCTCGTAAAGCGTTAACGCTGGTTCAAGATGACGATTAAACCTTAACCACCATTCAGTAATTCAAAAGCCGACCGCAACATGCTGTCGGCTTTTATTTTATTTCTACCTTTTGATGGATACACGAGCAACCATACCGACGTGTTCTTATCGCCATATCTAAAGCCTTTACAACATCCGTCGCTTTCATTTCATTGCTAAGCTCATAGCCCATAATCTTCCGACTAAAGGCGTCAGTAACTAACGAGAGATAATGCACTCCTTCATCAGATTGGACATAGGTTATGTCGCTCATCAACACATCTTCAGGATGACAATACTTTTTTCTGAGGCTAGTCCCGTGTTCAGCATCAAGAATATCAACGACTTCATTTAAAAATGAGATTTTTCAATCGTTCATCTTCCAACTCTTTTTCAAGTCGCTTAATTTTTGAGCTGGAGATGCATTTGGTTTCGTTGTTTTATGCATGGCGTTCTTCCTTGGATTTTGCGCCCAATCCATTTTTCCGTACTTTCTTAGCCAGGTTAAAACCGTTGAACGACCTTGAATGCCATAGGTAGCTTAGGCTTGTTTATACGTCATGTCGCCTTTTTCAACAGCATCGACAACCTGTAATTTAAAACCTAGTGTGTAATCACGCTGAGTGCGTTTAACGTAGAGATTATGTGAAGTAGTCATAATTCGTCCTCAATGTGCAAACACATTTCAGGACGAGACACAGAAATGACAAAAGCCCGTTGATAAATCAACGGGCTTTCTTAATGGTGGCGGAGAGATAGGGATTTGAACCCTAGATACGCTATTAACGTATGCCGGTTTTCAAGACCGGTGCTTTCAACCACTCAGCCATCTCTCCACAAATTGTTACTAAAATTTAGTCTTACATATAGATGCTAATTTTAGTTTTAGCTTTCACCTTTTTAAAGGTGAAGACCTAATTTAAAGCCTGGCGATGTCCTACTCTCACATGGGGAAACCCCACACTACCATCGGCGCTACTTTGTTTCACTTCTGAGTTCGGAATGGAATCAGGTGGGTCCAAAACGCTATGGTCGCCAAGCAAATTCGGGTTAAACTCGCTGCTTAAGCAAGTTTAATAATCTGGAAAGCTGTTTTATTTCTCATTATCACACATTCAATGTTCTTTCATTGAGTCCATCAAAACCCCTTGGGTGTTGTATGGTTAAGCCTCACGGGCAATTAGTATCAGTTAGCTCAACGCCTCACAACGCTTACACACCTGACCTATCAACGTCGTAGTCTACGACAACCCTTTAGGATACTTAAAGTATCAGGGAGAACTCATCTCAAGGCTCGCTTCCCGCTTAGATGCTTTCAGCGGTTATCAATTCCGAACTTAGCTACCGGGCAATGCGTCTGGCGACACAACCCGAACACCAGAGGTTCGTCCACTCCGGTCCTCTCGTACTAGGAGCAGCCCCTTTCAATTCTCCAACGCCCACGGCAGATAGGGACCGAACTGTCTCACGACGTTCTAAACCCAGCTCGCGTACCACTTTAAATGGCGAACAGCCATACCCTTGGGACCGACTTCAGCCCCAGGATGTGATGAGCCGACATCGAGGTGCCAAACACCGCCGTCGATATGAACTCTTGGGCGGTATCAGCCTGTTATCCCCGGAGTACCTTTTATCCGTTGAGCGATGGCCCTTCCATTCAGAACCACCGGATCACTATGACCTGCTTTCGCACCTGCTCGAATTGTCATTCTCGCAGTCAAGCGGGCTTATGCCATTGCACTAACCTCACGATGTCCAACCGTGATTAGCCCACCTTCGTGCTCCTCCGTTACTCTTTGGGAGGAGACCGCCCCAGTCAAACTACCCACCAGGCACTGTCCTCATCCCCGATGAGGGGACCAAGTTAGAACATCAACACTACAAGGGTGGTATTTCAAGGTCGGCTCCACCAACACTGGCGTGCTGGTTTCAAAGCCTCCCACCTATCCTACACATGTAGGGTCAATGTTCAGTGCCAAGCTGTAGTAAAGGTTCACGGGGTCTTTCCGTCTAGCCGCGGGTACACTGCATCTTCACAGCGATTTCAATTTCACTGAGTCTCGGGTGGAGACAGCGTGGCCATCATTACGCCATTCGTGCAGGTCGGAACTTACCCGACAAGGAATTTCGCTACCTTAGGACCGTTATAGTTACGGCCGCCGTTTACCGGGGCTTCGATCAAGAGCTTCGACCGAAGTCTAACCCCATCAATTAACCTTCCGGCACCGGGCAGGCGTCACACCGTATACGTCATCTTACGATTTTGCACAGTGCTGTGTTTTTAATAAACAGTTGCAGCCACCTGGTATCTGCGACTCCTAGTAGCTCCATCCGCAAGGGACTTCACCGCCAGGAGCGTACCTTCTCCCGAAGTTACGGTACCATTTTGCCTAGTTCCTTCACCCGAGTTCTCTCAAGCGCCTTGGTATTCTCTACCCGACCACCTGTGTCGGTTTGGGGTACGATTCCAACTTATCTGAAGCTTAGAGGCTTTTCCTGGAAGCATGGCATCAATGACTTCACATCCGTAGATGCTCGACGTCGTGTCTCAGCCTTAGAAAGAGCCGGATTTACCTAACTCTTAAGCCTACGCACTTGAACCTGGACAACCGTCGCCAGGCCCACCTAGCCTTCTCCGTCCCCCCATCGCAATAAGTTGAAGTACGGGAATATTAACCCGTTTCCCATCGACTACGCCTTTCGGCCTCGCCTTAGGGGTCGACTTACCCTGCCCCGATTAACGTTGGACAGGAACCCTTGGTCTTCCGGCGAGGGGGTTTTTCACCCCCTTTATCGTTACTCATGTCAGCATTCGCACTTCTGATACGTCCAGCATGCGTTACCACACACCTTCAACCGCTTACAGAACGCTCCCCTACCCAATGTGCAAAAGCACATTGCCGCAGCTTCGGTTTACTACTTAGCCCCGTTACATCTTCCGCGCAGGCCGACTCGACCAGTGAGCTATTACGCTTTCTTTAAATGATGGCTGCTTCTAAGCCAACATCCTGGCTGTCTGAGCCTTCCCACATCGTTTCCCACTTAGTAGTAATTTGGGACCTTAGCTGGCGGTCTGGGTTGTTTCCCTCTCCACGACGGACGTTAGCACCCGCCGTGTGTCTCCCGGATAGTACTTACTGGTATTCGGAGTTTGCAAAGGGTTGGTAAGTCGGGATGACCCCCTAGCCTTAACAGTGCTCTACCCCCAGTAGTATTCGTCCGAGGCGCTACCTAAATAGCTTTCGGGGAGAACCAGCTATCTCCAGGTTTGATTGGCCTTTCACCCCTAGCCACAAGTCATCCGCTAATTTTTCAACATTAGTCGGTTCGGTCCTCCAGTTGATGTTACTCAACCTTCAACCTGCCCATGGCTAGATCACCTGGTTTCGGGTCTATATCCAGAGACTGAACGCCCAGTTAAGACTCGGTTTCCCTACGGCTCCCCTAGATGGTTAACCTTGCCACTGAATATAAGTCGCTGACCCATTATACAAAAGGTACGCAGTCACACCACGAAGGTGCTCCTACTGCTTGTACGTACACGGTTTCAGGTTCTATTTCACTCCCCTCACAGGGGTTCTTTTCGCCTTTCCCTCACGGTACTGGTTCACTATCGGTCAGTCAGTAGTATTTAGCCTTGGAGGATGGTCCCCCCATATTCAGACAGGATATCACGTGTCCCGCCCTACTCGATTTCACTGAATGTGCGTTGTCAACTACGGGGCTATCACCCTGTATCGCCGGACTTTCCAGACCGTTCGTCTAACGCATATAAAGCTTAAGGGCTAGTCCAATTTCGCTCGCCGCTACTTTCGGAATCTCGGTTGATTTCTTTTCCTCGGGGTACTTAGATGTTTCAGTTCCCCCGGTTCGCCTCGCTGCGCTATGTATTCACGCAGCGATACTTACTTATGTAAGTGGGTTTCCCCATTCGGAAATCCCAGACTCAAGTGGCTTTTACTGCCTAATCTGGGCTTATCGCAAGTTAATACGTCCTTCATCGCCTCTGACTGCCAAGGCATCCACCGTGTACGCTTAGTCACTTAACCATACAACCCGAAGAAGTTTCGAATTGACGTTAAACAACCAAAGTTGTCTCTCATTATTTGAATGAGCGAGAGACAGTTCGATTTTGCCGGACTCAAATATGAACAACACCTAAAGATGTTATTCCCAAGAACACTTGAATGTGTTTTTAGTTGTATTCCCTTAGGAATACTTTGAGAACTTTACAAACAACAATAAATTGTTGTTTTGTCAGCTTTCCAAATTGTTAAAGAGCGAGATTTTCTGATGAAAACCATTTTTAAAAGCACTATCACTAATGCGCTTAAAGATGGTGGAGCTATGCGGGATCGAACCGCAGACCTCCTGCGTGCAAGGCAGGCGCTCTCCCAGCTGAGCTATAGCCCCATCAGGTGTCGATACTGTCGCCAACCCTTTAAAAGGAATTGGTGGGTCTGAGTGGACTCGAACCACCGACCTCTCGCTTATCAGGCGAACGCTCTAACCACCTGAGCTACAGACCCAGTATCGTCTCTTAAACTTTATAAACCATATCAATCTGTGTGGACACTCATCACGATAATCATCGTATAAGGAGGTGATCCAGCGCCAGGTTCCCCTAGCGCTACCTTGTTACGACTTCACCCCAGTCATGAACCACAAAGTGGTAAGCGTCCCCCCGAAGGTTAAACTACCTACTTCTTTTGCAGCCCACTCCCATGGTGTGACGGGCGGTGTGTACAAGGCCCGGGAACGTATTCACCGTGGCATTCTGATCCACGATTACTAGCGATTCCGACTTCATGGAGTCGAGTTGCAGACTCCAATCCGGACTACGACGCACTTTTTGGGATTCGCTCACTCTCGCAAGTTGGCCGCCCTCTGTATGCGCCATTGTAGCACGTGTGTAGCCCTACTCGTAAGGGCCATGATGACTTGACGTCGTCCCCACCTTCCTCCGGTTTATCACCGGCAGTCTCCCTGGAGTTCCCGACATTACTCGCTGGCAAACAAGGATAAGGGTTGCGCTCGTTGCGGGACTTAACCCAACATTTCACAACACGAGCTGACGACAGCCATGCAGCACCTGTCTCAGAGTTCCCGAAGGCACCAATCCATCTCTGGAAAGTTCTCTGGATGTCAAGAGTAGGTAAGGTTCTTCGCGTTGCATCGAATTAAACCACATGCTCCACCGCTTGTGCGGGCCCCCGTCAATTCATTTGAGTTTTAATCTTGCGACCGTACTCCCCAGGCGGTCTACTTAACGCGTTAGCTCCGAAAGCCACGGCTCAAGGCCACAACCTCCAAGTAGACATCGTTTACGGCGTGGACTACCAGGGTATCTAATCCTGTTTGCTCCCCACGCTTTCGCATCTGAGTGTCAGTATCTGTCCAGGGGGCCGCCTTCGCCACCGGTATTCCTTCAGATCTCTACGCATTTCACCGCTACACCTGAAATTCTACCCCCCTCTACAGTACTCTAGTCTGCCAGTTTCAAATGCTATTCCGAGGTTGAGCCCCGGGCTTTCACATCTGACTTAACAAACCACCTGCATGCGCTTTACGCCCAGTAATTCCGATTAACGCTCGCACCCTCCGTATTACCGCGGCTGCTGGCACGGAGTTAGCCGGTGCTTCTTCTGCAGCTAACGTCAAAGATGTGCGCTATTAACACACACCCCTTCCTCACTGCTGAAAGTACTTTACAACCCGAAGGCCTTCTTCATACACGCGGCATGGCTGCATCAGGCTTGCGCCCATTGTGCAATATTCCCCACTGCTGCCTCCCGTAGGAGTCTGGACCGTGTCTCAGTTCCAGTGTGGCTGATCATCCTCTCAGACCAGCTAGGGATCGTCGCCTTGGTGAGCCCTTACCTCACCAACTAGCTAATCCCACCTAGGCATATCCTGACGCGAGAGGCCCGAAGGTCCCCCTCTTTGGCCCGAAGGCATCATGCGGTATTAGCCATCGTTTCCAATGGTTATCCCCCACATCAGGGCAATTTCCTAGGCATTACTCACCCGTCCGCCGCTCGACGCCGTTCACGTCCCCCGAAGGTTCAGTTAACTCGTTTCCGCTCGACTTGCATGTGTTAGGCCTGCCGCCAGCGTTCAATCTGAGCCATGATCAAACTCTTCAATTTAAAGTTTTTTCGGCTCAATGAATACTGACTTCAAAACTACTAATGTAATTTTAAAGCTATTATCGTTCCAACAGAACGATAATGAATTGACTGTGCTGAATCCGAAGATTCAATGGTCACTTCGTATCATTGAAACCTAATTTGAAACCGAAGTTTCTAATTGGATTATCATCAACGAGTGCCCACACAGATTGATAGGTCTATATTGTTAAAGAGCTTGCTTTTCGAGAATCTTTTCTTTCAAAGCGGAGGTGCATTCTAGCGATTTCATTGAGAGTGTCAAACACTTTTTTTCAACTTATTTTCGTAGAAGCTTTTTCCTCTTCCAACCTTGCAAAGCCTTATAGCGTCTGCCGTGTCGGTGGATGCGCATTATAGGGAGTTACGATTGCAGCGCAAGCCCTTTTTAGAAAAAAAACAGAAAAATTGATCGTTCGGTGCTTTTTCCATCAAAAGCAAAAAAAAGAGGGTAAAAAACCCTCTTTTTTGACTTTAAAAACTGTACTTAAATGAAAGCATACGCATCCGCGAACATACGTTCCCTTTTCGCCCGCTTATTCTGAGTAAACTGTTCTCTCGCTGCGCCAGCCATTTCAAATCGACCTGCGATGTAAATATCGTAACTATCGAGGCTTACAAAATCGTCACTGACTGCTTCAAGTACATTACCCACCTTCCCCTGCCAACCAACTGGGGCTTCTTCCACTACTGGAATGAAGTGAACATTAGAGTATTTCTCTGAGATCGCGACAAGCTCGTTTTTTGCATATAACTGGCTTTCATCACGAGCTCCCCAATACAAGTAGATAGGATTGGTTTTGTTTTGCGCAACACAGTGGTCTAAGATTGATCGAACATAACTGAACCCTGTGCCACCAGCGATAAGCAATAAAGGACGCTCACTATCTTCTTGAACCCAAGCGTCACCGTGCGGTGCATCTATCTCAATATCACCATTGGTTGCTAGTGCAGATTTCATTGCTTCGACAACTTCTATCGCGTAAGCGTTGTGTTCAGCAGCGCCAATGTGCAGCTCCAGTTCACCTTCATGTCGGCAAGGGCTACTGGCAATAGAAAATGGGCGCTTATCTTTTTCTCCCATTACTACCATCAGGTATTGGCCAGCTTTAAACGCTACGAGTGATTCCGGGTGAAGTAGAATTCGGTAAGTATTACAAGCTAACGGCTGAATAGACTTTACTTTACATTGGATGGTCATGGTGTTCCTCTCACTTACTCTTCAAAAGTAAGCACTAAATTACTTTCTGTATAGGCTTGGCAAGGAAATATCCACCCTTGCTGTTGCTCTTTATCGGTTAGCATAGGGTCAAGGTGGTAACTCACCTCGCCTGATAGCTTTTTACACATACACATAGCACAAGCGCCTACGCGACAACGGTGCGGGAAGCGAATATTATTGTTGAGCGCAGCTTCCAACACTGTCTCTCCCTCTTCGACCTGGAATGTAATTTTCATAGGAAGAAGCTGGACTTGATGGCTCATAGCATACCTAACTGATCCCAAATCTCATCGACTTTCGCCACAAGTTTAGGATCTTTTTTAATTGGCGTGCCCCACTCACGGGTCACTTCAGTTTCAAATTTATTGGTGGCATCGAGTTCTAGTCTCGTTGCAGTTCCACGCACTTGAATCGTGTCTCTATCGGGATCCATACGCGTTGTCACTGCCCAAATAATATCGTGCCAATCTTGAGCATTGACGTCGTCATCACACAGGATGATGAATTTGACATGCGTACGGTGCTCGAAAAACTCCCCAAGGTGTTTTAGCAAAGCTTGCGATTGTCCCGCCCGCTCTTTCTTTATGGTGGCCACAACAAACTGTTGCTTGGCAGTAGGCGGTAAGTAAATATCAACAACATCCGGACATTGGGCTTTAAGCTCTTCCAACTCAACTTGCGTAAGCGCTTGGCTTTCTCGCTCACGCGCTTGTGGTCGAGTTGCCAGTTCCGCTTCCCACTTTATCGTTGCATCCAATCCCATTTTGGAACCTAGTCCCACCACAGGAGAAGCAAAATCCAATGAGTCAATCGGCGTATTATCTATCATTAACGTATCACGCACTGGATCCATATGCTCAGTCATGGCTTTAACCACATCATTCCAATCACGTGCATTAACAGACTCATCACAAACAATGACATATTTGGTGTACATGAACTGACGTAAGAAAGACCACACTCCCATCATGACACGCTTGGCATGTCCCGGGTATTGCTTCTTCATTGTCACCACAGCCATTCGATAAGAACAGCCTTCAGGAGGCAGATAGAAGTCTTCAATTTCAGGGAACTGTTTTTGTAAAATAGGAACGAAGACTTCATTCAGGGCAACGCCTAATACCGCAGGCTCATCCGGCGGTCGTCCGGTATAGGTGCTGTGGTAAATAGGGTCTTTGCGCATGGTAATATGTGTAATAGTGAAGACGCGGTGCAGTTCTTTCTCATTGTAGTAACCAGTATGGTCACCGTATGGTCCTTCTTCCGCAAATTCATTTGGGTCAATGTAGCCTTCTAGGACAATCTCGGCACTTGCGGGAACCTCTAGGTCATTGCTGATGGATTTGACGACTTCGGTTTTGCTGCCGCGGAGTAAACCCGCAAACGCATATTCGGACAATGTATCAGGCACGGGCGTAACCGCACCAAGAATGGTAGCGGGGTCTGCGCCAAAAGCGACTGATATGGGGAATGGTTGACCAGGGTTTGCTTCCATCCAATCGCGTAAATCAAGCGCTCCACCTCGATGAGCAAGCCAACGCATGATGACTTTATTCTTCGCAATTTTTTGCTGACGATAAATACCAAGGTTTTGGCGCTTTTTATTTGGCCCCTTGGTGACCGTTAAGCCCCAAGTTAAAAGCGGTGCAACATCTTCCGGCCAGCAACTCATTACGGGAATCTTATCCAAATCGACATCATCGCCCTGCCAAACGATATCCTGACACGGGGCTTTGCGCAGACGTTTAGCTGGCATGTTCAACACCTGTTTGAATACTGGTAACTTTTCAATCGCATCTTTAAAGCCTTTAGGTGGCTCTGGCTCTTTAAGGTACGCCAGTAGTTTCCCTACTTCTCGTAGCTCTTTTACATCTTGTCTCCCCATACCAATCGCGACTCGCTCCGCCGTACCAAAGAGATTGGTGAGTACCGGAACATCATATCCAATGGGGTTTTCAAACAACAATGCAGGACCGCCTGCGCGCAGTACGCGGTCGCTAATTTCTGTCATCTCATAGGCGGGATCGACAGGGTGAGTAATGCGTTTGAGTTTACCGTTCTGCTCTAGATGGTTGATAAACTCACGTAAATCCTTAAAACTCATAGGCCTTCATGACTGGCTGATTAAACTCTCCGCAGTATAACAAATAGAAGGACTGTAAGATCCTCCTATTTATTGTGGATTTATGGGTGATATTACTTCAATACTTGCTCAATCTGACTGGCTTTGACTTGATGATTGTTCGAAATAAGATCTTCGAGCCAGTTTTGGTGACCTTGCAGAGCCAGTTCTCTTGCAACTAGAGTCGCTTCTTCTGACAGAGCCATCTTGTCAATTAAGAACTGCTTCACTTCAGGAGTGAGCGGGTTGGATTTAGTCAGAAGACTAATAGCTGATGGCTTGAGAGTCGGATTGACCGTTGAGTTCATCAATTGCTGCAAGGAAAACGCATCACCGACCGCGGCCAAGCGCTCTATTTCTATCAGGCTGTTGTAATCGGCTTTCATCCGCCACAGCAAATCATAGACTTCTTTATCTCGACTGACTTCGGCCAAACGCGCTATCACAGCGGTTGATGGCAGCCAGCTTGTGATATCAGCTTGAGTTAACTGCACCGTCAATGCTTGTAGTGCACTAGGAGACAAATTATCTAATTCCTGAAGAAGCAGCGCCTCTTGGGACTTAGTGTGTTGTGTCGTACCGGATAACCATTGTTGAAGATCGAGTTCCTGACGTTCCGCTTGCAGCACGAAGTCTAAGGTACTTTGGCCTTGTTTCCAGCGCTTGAGTAAACGACTTGCAACGGCAGGATAATTAAACGCAGGAACACTGAACTCGTACCCATCGCCTCGCTCTAAAACTTGATAGGTCGGGATCATACGAATCTGTGACTCTATAAAAAGCGCCATTCGTGGTGTAAGAACCACGTCCTGCTTTTCAATTTTTTCGAGCAAGCGAAAGCGCACAACCTCTTGCTGAGGCAATGCGAGGCGGTCGAGGGCAAATTCCAGTGAATCGACTTTGTCTCTAATAGCATAGTCGAACAGTTCAGACGTTTTGGCCTGAATTGGGGCATCCTGAAGCCACTGCTCTACCACCGACTCCTGCATTTCCTTAGCAGATAGTGTCGTTGGTATCGCCATAAGTGACACACTCAGGAGTAAAGACGACAACATTCCTTGTTGCATGTTAACCTCCCGATAACAATTACTTACATTCTGATGCTTCTATTTGCAGAAAGCAATAAAAAAGCCACCGTTTTGCGGTGGCTGTTTTATAAATAAGATGTTCGTAATTACTGACGACGCATCGCGTCAAAGAATTCGTCGTTGGTCTTGGTCATTGCCAGTTTATCAATGAGGAACTCCATTGCGTCGGTCTCACCCATTGGGTGGACAATCTTACGTAGAATCCACATTTTTTGTAGCTCGTCCGTTTTAGTCAACAACTCTTCACGACGAGTACCGCTGCGATTGAAGTCAATGGCAGGGAAAACACGTTTCTCTGCAATCTTACGGTTCAAGTGAAGTTCCATGTTACCGGTACCCTTGAACTCTTCGTAAATAACCTCATCCATCTTAGAACCAGTATCAACCAAAGCGGTTGCAATGATAGTCAAACTACCACCTTCTTCGACGTTACGAGCAGCACCAAAGAAACGCTTAGGACGATGCAGTGCGTTTGCGTCCACACCACCTGTCAACACTTTACCTGATGAAGGAACAACGGTGTTGTAAGCACGCGCCAAACGAGTGATAGAATCTAGAAGGATAACGACGTCTTTCTTATGCTCAACCAAGCGTTTTGCTTTCTCAATGACCATTTCAGCGACTTGAACGTGACGTGATGCTGGCTCATCAAAGGTAGAAGCAATGACTTCACCTTTCACTAGACGCTGCATCTCGGTCACTTCTTCCGGACGTTCGTCAATCAGAAGTACCATCAGTTCACACTCAGGATGGTTGTAAGCGATACTTTGCGCGATGTTTTGCAAAAGCATGGTTTTACCTGCTTTTGGCGGAGCAACAATCAAACCACGCTGGCCTTTACCAATTGGCGATGCTAAGTCTAATACACGCGCTGTGATGTCTTCTGTTGAACCGTTGCCACGCTCCATCACCATACGCTCGTTAGCATGTAATGGTGTTAAGTTCTCAAAAAGAATCTTGTTACGAGCGTTGTCAGGCTTATCAGCATTGACTGTGTTGACTTTTAAAAGGGCAAAGTAGCGTTCACCATCTTTTGGTGGACGAATTTTACCCGCAATTGAGTCACCTGTGCGCAGGTTAAAACGACGAATCTGACTTGGTGATACGTAGATGTCGTCCGGACCAGCGAGGTATGAACTATCTGCACTGCGTAGGAAACCAAAACCGTCTTGCAGAATTTCCAGAACCCCATCGCCAAAGATGTCTTCGCCGCCTTTGGCGTGCGCTTTCAAAATCGCGAAGATAATGTCTTGTTTTCTTAAGCGAGCTAGGTTCTCTAATCCTAAGCTCTCGCCCAGTTTTACAAGGTCAGACACAGGTCTGTTCTTCAGTTCGGTAAGGTTCATGGTAGTGGATTCTTGTTTAGTCAAAATAAGATCTGTTTTCTAGTTAAGATGGATTTGGTCTCAGGATCGACCAAGAAGAGAAATTTGTTCAATTAACGCGCGATAACTTAGCACTAATTAATATTCTAGTCCAGAGTTAGAAAAACAAAACCGTGCATTGTTAATCTGCACGGTTTTGTTTTTAATCACATGGTGATTATAAATTTGCGTCCAAAAACTCTTTCAGTTGAGTTTTAGACAGAGCACCAACTTTCGTTGCCGCAACACCGCCGTCTTTAAACAACAGTAACGTTGGAATACCGCGAATACCAAACTTAGGCGGAGTGCCTGCGTTATGATCGATGTTTAGTTTACCGATAGTGAGCTTGCCTTCGTACTCTTCAGCGATTTCATCAAGAATAGGCGCAATCATCTTACAAGGACCACACCACTCTGCCCAAAAATCAACTAAAACAGGGCCTGCAGCATTGATCACATCGTTTTCAAAACCGTCATCAGTTAGCTGCAAAATCTTATCACTCATCTTCCACTCCAATGTGTTTTTCGAAACTGGTTGGATGATAACCAGTAATTAGATGCCCTATTGGAATGTATTTACTTTCGTATTGCAAGCTTTAGCTGATATTCTATAGCGATGAAAAAGACGCATATCACAGAGCAAAAGTTCGCCGATTTGGGATTAAAGCCCCAAGTTATTGATGGATTGGACAAAAAAGGGTTCGAATTTTGTACCCCTATCCAAGCCTTGGCGCTGCCGGTACTGCTCACCGGCCAAGACATTGCAGGCCAGGCCCAAACGGGCACTGGTAAAACCCTCGCGTTTCTTACTGCTACATTCAATCACTTGTTAACGACACCAGAACACGAAGGGCGCCAACCCACGCAACCGCGAGCCATCATCATGGCGCCAACGCGTGAGCTAGCCATACAAATCTTTAATGATGCAGAGTCGCTTATTGCCAGTACTGGCCTAAAAGCCGCATTGGCGTACGGTGGCGAGAGCTACGATAAGCAACTCAATAAACTACAAAGCGGCGTCGATATCTTAATCGGGACCACCGGGCGTATTATTGATTTCTATAAACAGCGCGTATTCAACCTAAACAACATTCAAGTGGTTGTATTGGACGAAGCAGACCGCATGTTTGATTTAGGCTTTATTAAAGACATTCGCTTCTTGTTCCGCCGCATGCCTGCGCCACAAGAGCGTCTCAATATGCTATTTTCAGCCACGCTATCATATCGCGTTCAAGAACTGGCCTTTGAACATATGCACAACCCAGAGCATGTTGTGGTAGAACCAGCGCAAAAAACTGGTCACCGCATTCAGGAAGAACTGTTCTACCCATCAAACGAAGATAAAATGGCCTTACTTCAGACCCTCATTGAGGAAGATTGGCCAGATCGCGCAATTATTTTTGCTAATACCAAGCACAAATGTGAATCAGTTTGGGGGCATCTCGCTGCAGATGGTCACCGTGTTGGCCTACTTACTGGTGATGTACCGCAGAAAAAGCGTGAAAAAATTCTCGAGCAGTTCACTAAAGGTGATGTGGATATCCTAGTCGCGACCGATGTAGCCGCGCGTGGTTTACACATTCCTCAAGTAACACACGTGTTCAACTATGATTTACCTGACGATTGCGAAGATTATGTTCACCGCATTGGTCGTACAGGTCGTGCAGGTGCGAGCGGTCACTCAATCAGTTTTGCATGCGAAGAATACGCCATTAATCTACCTGCAATTGAAGAATACATCGAACATACCATTCCGATGTCTGAATACGATGCTTCTGCGTTGATACGTGATCTACCAGCACCGATTCGCATGCGCGCGCCACGCAATCAACAGCGCCGGACGAATACGGGTGGTACACGTTCCGGTAATCGTAAGCCGCAAGGACGTCGCCCTCGTCAGCCACGCCAATCGGCACCTAAGCAATCTTAAAGGGAAACTGAAGTCGTTTATGAGTCAAGCAGGATCATCACCGCTATATGCTGCCATCGACCTCGGGTCGAACAGTTTTCATATGCTCGTTGTGCGTCATATCGATGGCAGCGTTCAAACTATGGCTAAAATTAAGCGCAAAGTTCGTTTAGCCGCGGGCTTAGATGAACATAACTCTCTTAGTATGGAAGCGATGCAGCGAGGATGGGACTGCTTAAGTCTATTTGCGGAACGCTTGCAAGATATTCCGAAACAGAACATTCGTATCGTCGGTACCGCAACATTGCGCACGGCAACGAATGTGGAAGTTTTTTTAGACAAAGCGCGTGAAATTCTCAGTCAGCCGATTGACGTCATTTCGGGTGAAGAAGAAGCCGCCACGATTTACAAGGGTGTAGCGCATACATCTGGCGGTAGCGGTCGTCGCTTAGTCGTCGATATTGGTGGCGCAAGTACTGAACTGATCATCGGTGAAGGGTTTGAGGCCAAAGCATTGACCAGCTTAAAGATGGGCTGTGTCACTTGGCTGGAAAATTTCTTTAAAGATAGACAACTGAATGCCCGCAATTTCGACGCTGCGATTGAAGGTGCAAAACAGACCATCAAGCCGATATTAGAGCAGTATACCGACTTGGGTTGGGATGTTTGCGTTGGTGCGTCTGGTACCGTTCAAGCATTACAAGAGATCATGCTGGCGCAAGGTATGGACGAAGTAATTACTCACTCCAAGCTTAAACGCCTACAAAAGCAAGCGATGCTCGCCGATCATTTAGAAGAGCTAGACATAGAAGGTTTAACACTCGAACGTGCGCTTGTTTTCCCAAGTGGCTTATCTATCCTGATTGCGGTATTTGAATTACTCGAAATAGAGGCCATGACCTTGGCAGGTGGAGCGCTACGTGAAGGCCTGGTTTACGAGATGGTCGATGAACTGCGTCAAAGTGATATCCGCTCACGCACCATTAGCAGTATTCAGAGTCGTTATCAACTGGATTGCCAATATGGGGATCAGGTGAGTCAACTTGCTAGCCAGCTTCTTAAACAAGCTGGCGGTGAAACATGGATTTCTGAGCCTCAAGGTAAAATCTTACTTACCACAGCCGCCAAATTGCATGAAATAGGCTTAACCATTGACTTCAAAAAAGGTGGTGAACACAGTGCTTATCTGCTGCAAAACCTAGACTTGCCCGGTTATACGCGAGCACAAAAGTTCTTTATCGGCGAAGTGGCACGTCGTTACCGTGAACAACTGACGTCTCTTCCTGAGCAACATGCTCTATCGGGCAGCAGTGCAAAACGTGTCCTGCGTTTATTACGCCTTGCGGTCTTACTAACCCACCGCCGCAATCCAAGCTTAGAACCGCAGATCGAGCTTTCCGCAGAGGGTGACAACCTGACATTAAGTATCGATGCCAAATGGTTAGAGGCGAATCCGCTGACAGCAGCAGAGCTGGAAATTGAATCGAATCGCCAAACTGATATTGGCTGGCCGTTAACGATTTCAGCGCGCTAACCGTTTACGGTTTCTTTACCACTTAAACATTACATATCGATAGATAAAGGCTCCTTTGGAGCCTTTTTTATTGCCTGTTATTTTTTGAAGTGCAGATCTAAGCCCTTTGGGACACCCATGATCCAAATGCTCTACGTGCTGAACGCCTCATTCACATGTAACAAAAAACCGCTTGTCAAAAACAAGCGGCTTTCCAACATCGAAACAAACTGAGAGCACTACACTGTGGTCGTGACTTTAAAGTCAGGATTCACTGCCGTAAGTTTCTTAATCAGATAGTTCAACAGCACGCCATACATCGGAACAAACAAGCCAAGGCTAATGACAAGCTTGAAGCCATAGTCCACCAGCGCGATTTCAGTCCAGTGCTCAGCCATAAATGGATCCGGACTCTGGTAAAACGCAATACCAAAGAAGGCAATCGTATCTAATGCATTACCAAATAGTGTCGAACAAGTCGGAGCTACCCACCACTGCTTCATTTGGCGTAGGCGGTTAAAAACATGCACATCCAAAATTTGGCCGAGCAGATAAGCCATAAAGCTTGCTATCGCGATGCGGGCAACAAACAGATTAAATTCACTCAAATGGCTAAGGCCTTGGAACTGACCTTCAAAAAAGACCACTGAAAGAAAATACGAGACGATCAACGCAGGTAACATCACCAAAAAAATGATTTTACGCGCGAGCGGTGCACCAAAAATACGTACCGTCAGATCGGTTGCCAAGAAAATAAATGGAAACGTAAATGCGCCCCAAGTGGTATGGAAGCCAAAAACAGTAAACGGCAGCTGAACCAGATAATTGCTGGATGCAATAATGACAAGATGAAATAAAACCAGATAGATAAGGGCGTTGCGCTGCTGCGCAGGGGTAAAGTTACTCATGCGATACCTTTTTAGTTTGGTTTGGGGGCGAGGGAACCCAAATCGAGTGAGCTATTTAAAAGCCACTCTTACCAACAATGTTAAATGAAAAAATGGCTTCACTCTGTATTGAGCAAAGCGGTGGGCGATTATACATTAACCACTTTGACTAGCAAGTAGAGGTTTTTACGCAAACGTTTATTCTCATACTTCACTTAAAAACAGCGGCTTTTAAGATACAAACAAAAAAGGTGTTTCATGTGAAACACCTTCCTACTACGCTCTTTTCAGATCAGAAACCACGTTGAAACAACCCGGCTAGATAATCAAGCTCTTCCCTGCTCTCTTCTATCGTCAGCGCTTCAAACCAAATCGCTTCACTATAATGTTCAGCCTTCATAAACAAACGACAGCCTTCAAAATCGATGAGCCAAGAATGGATATCCGCATCCCATTGCTTTTCAATAACAACAGCAGATAACAATCCAACCAAACGCTCTCCCAGCGCAGGAAATGTATCTAAATCAAAGCTTGGGGCAGTAATAACTAAACGCCCTTCGTCAGCGAAATATTCCGCTAAGCCAAATTCCTTTTGCATAGTCAGTCTCTTAACCGTGGTGAGTAATGTGTTCTTGAATCAAATCAAGAAACGGATCGGCATACTTTTCTAGCTTTCGCTGCCCCACGCCACTAACGGCTAACATCTCACCGTATGACGTTGGCAATATATCTGCCATATCAATAAGCGTCGCGTCACTGAAAACCACGTACGGTGGTAACCCATCTTCATCTGCAATCGACTTACGCAATTTACGTAACTTAGCAAACAACTTTTTATCATAGTTTTTGCTAGTGAGTTTATCTGTTTTCGCCGCGCGAGCAGTGGTGTCGAGCCGGGGTACCGCCAGTTCGAGTGACACGTCTCCGCGCAGCAACGGGCGCGCTTCTTCAGTCAACTGCAACGTTGAATTACGGGTGATATTTTGAAACAACAGACCTTTGTGAATCAGCTGACGGAAAATGCTCACCCAATAGTCATGACTATTCTCACGCCCGATTCCATAGGTAGAAAGTTTATCGTGCCCATGTTCACGGACGCGAATATTTTGCATTCCCCGCAACACTTCAACAACGTAATTCATACCAAAGCTCTGATTAACACGGTAAACACAGGATAAGGCTTTGCGAGCTTGTTGCGTCGCATCAAACAGTTTAGGTGGATCAAGACAAACATCGCAGTTCCCACAAGGTTTTTCACGATATTCACCAAAATAGTTTAACAATACTTGGCGACGGCAGGTCTGCGCTTCGGCAAACGCACTCATCGCATTGAGTTTATGGCTTTCGACTTGTTTTTGCGGGCCATCGTCTTTCTCGTCCAACATACGACGTAACCAACTAATATCAGCCGGATCGTAAAGCATCATCGCTTCTGCTGGTAAACCATCTCGCCCGGCACGCCCCGTTTCCTGATAGTAGGACTCGATGTTACGGGGAATATCAAAATGCACGACAAAGCGCACGTTTGGTTTGTTAATCCCCATACCAAAGGCTACCGTAGCAACAACGATTTGAATATCATCACGTTGAAATGCTTCTTGAACATACGCTCGCTCATCAGTCTCCATTCCAGCGTGGTAACCCGCGGCACGAATACCATTGTTACACAGCTTCTCTGTCACCATTTCTACTTTCTTACGACTACCACAATAGATAATCCCGCAGTTCCCTCTCTGGGTTTCTAAATAGCGGATGATTTGCGAAACGGGCTTATGCTTTTCAACTAAGTTGTAACGAATATTAGGGCGATCAAAGCTCCCCAGATAAACCTGCGGTTCCGTTAAATTCAATCGCTGTAAGATATCTCGACGAGTCGCATCGTCCGCGGTCGCGGTTAGCGCCATAAATGGAACGTGTGAAAAGTGCTGCTTTAGTTGACCTAACGCGGCATATTCGGGACGGAAATCGTGGCCCCATTGCGAAATACAATGCGCTTCATCTACGGCAATCATCGATAAAGAAAGATGTTCTAAGCGCTCGATAAAATCGCGCATTAATACTCGTTCAGGCGAGACATAAATCAGCTTCAACTGACCATTATGCATCCGGTTATACACGCTGAGCAGCGCTTCTCGGCTCATGGTCGAGTTGACACATTCCGCCGCTACACCATTGGCTTTGAGCTGATCAACTTGGTCTTTCATCAGTGAAATCAGTGGCGAAATTACTAAGGTAATACCAGGCTTTACTAAAGCAGGAATCTGATAACAAAGTGATTTACCGCCACCAGTCGGCATAATAACTAAACTATCCTGCCCCTCTACCGCAGCATCAATGACTTGTTGCTGGCCATCACGAAAAGACTGATACCCAAACACGTCCTGTAATACTTTTTGAGGTGTTGCAGGCAAGTCTGATGGTTCAGCTAACAGAGTCGAGGTCATGAATAATCTCAGGTTGGATGGTCAAGAAATGCTTTTCCGTGCCGCGAAGTCAACGCCTCTTGGCACACAAAACGAGGGCACATTGTAATGGGGTTTGATGGCGAATAAAACCGCAAATTGTTAGGTGTTTCCTAGTACGGCTCGTATACTCAGTTTCTCGTCTATAAATACACAAATAATTGGCACTTCATGACTTCCGAAGAACAACTGCGCGCACGACAAGGCGTTCTGCTTGCGATTGCGGCCTACACTATGTGGGGTATTGCCCCTATGTACTTTAAATCGATTGCCCAGGTCTCTGCGTTTGAAATTCTCAGCCACCGAGTGATTTGGTCTTTCTTTTTGCTTGCTGCTCTACTTCATTTTGGCCGAAGGTGGCGTGCCGTCTATGACATTGCAAGCAGCAAAAGTAAAATGGCATATCTGCTATCAAGCTCTGTCCTCATTGGTGCTAACTGGCTGATTTTTATTTGGGCAGTCAACACCAACCATATGCTTGATGCGAGTCTTGGCTATTTCATCAACCCACTGATTAATATTTTGCTTGGGATGGTATTTCTCGGAGAGAGACTACGCAAACTCCAGTGGTTCGCTGTGGTACTGGCGGGTTGTGGGGTATTAGTGCAATTAATCGTCTTTGGTTCGGTACCGATTGTTGCGATGGCACTTGCGATGAGCTTTGGATTTTACGGGCTGCTACGCAAAAAAGTGGCCGTGGATGCGCAAACCGGGCTCTTTGTCGAAACACTGCTTCTTTTGCCGGCAGCGTTGGTTTACTTGTTGTTTTTCGCTGATACCGCCACATCAAACATGATGGATAATGCCGCTTCTCTCAATACACTTCTTATTGCTGCTGGTGTGATTACAACGTTACCTCTACTCTGCTTTACTGGTGCGGCAACAAGGCTCAAATTATCTACTTTAGGTTTTTTCCAATACATCGGTCCAAGTTTAATGTTTTTGCTTGCCGTACTGATGTACGGAGAAGCGTTCACTATGGATAAAGCCATCACCTTCGCTTTTATTTGGGGTGCGTTAGTCGTATTCAGTATCGATGGACTGCGCAGCAATCGTCGTTCTCGTCGGGCAATTCAGCCACAGTGATCGTTTTTTACAAGACAACAACGATATTGATAGATAAGCTTGGTTATATTATGACCAAGCTTTTTTGTATGTAATGGAACAGATTCAATACTATTCTACAGCCCATGACCAGTTGAGCCTGATCGAGGCGAAATATCAGAGTTTTGCTTTTCAAAAGCACTATCATCTTGATTTTCACCTTGGCTTAATCACCCATGGTGAACAGAAATTCCATCACCAAGGCAGCCATCATCAAGTCGGACACGGACAGATTGTCATTATGCCGCCTGATGAACTGCATGACGGTCAATCACGGCGTGCTGATGGGTATGAAGTGAATGTATTTTCGATCGAACCAAGCATGCTCAGTGATCTGGCAGATCTAAAACAAAACGGTCAAACAATCAGCTTTAATGCACTGATCATCTCGGATCCGCAGATATTTTTACAACTTAGCAACTTGCACCTCTACCTGCGCAGCAAAAACCTCAGTCAGTTGACCAAAGATTGCCTGCCATTTGAGGGATTTAACTCACTAATTGATCGCTATGGCTCCCTAGACAGACAGAAAGTCCTACCGCTTGGCAACCAATCACTTAACACCTTAAAAGAGTACTTGATGGCTAACCTTGATAAGTCGGTTCGCTTGAATGCACTCTCTGAACTCTGCCAACTGAGCCCAACTCAGTTTCAGCGACATTTTAAAGCCCAAACTGGCATGACGCCGTACGCTTGGTTTGCTCGTTTGCGGTTAGAAAAAGGAATGAAGCTACTTCAAGCAGGTCAGTGTGGAACTCAAGTCGCACATCAAGTCGGCTTTTACGATCAAGCGCATTTCAGTAAAGCATTTAAGCAAACTTATGGTATATCACCATCGCAAGTGGCCCGATAAAACCATTTGATAAAATGCTGCCAATATTTTACAAGCATTCTCCGCGATATAGCGTGACAATGTTGCTCTTCGCTTTGTTTTGAGATGTGTTATGAATGAATCTACCATCCTATTAACGCTTGCCAGTATCCACTTTATTGCGTTGATGAGTCCAGGTCCTGATTTTGCTCTGGTCGTGCAGAATGCGACACGCCATGGCCGCCAAACCGGATTGTATATCGCGCTAGGGTTGTCGGTTGGTATCTTACTGCACTCCCTATTCAGTCTAACGGGTGTCAGCTTTTTAGTTCACCAACATCCGCTGCTCTATTCCGTCTTGCAATTACTTGGCGGTAGCTATCTGCTCTATTTAGGTATCGGCGCCCTACGAAGTGTGATCTCCATGATCAAAAACCCTCTTTCTGATCAACCGAGCAAAGCAAACCATCTCGTGATCAGCAATAAACGCCAAGCTTTTACCAAAGGTTTCGCAACTAATATTCTCAACCCAAAAGCCTTGGTGTTTTTCGTTAGCTTAATGTCGAGCCTTGTGCCTGCAGACATGTCGGTGACAGGCAAAGGCATTGCCCTCGTAATTCTATTTGGTCTGTCGCTGTTCTGGTTCTCCAGCCTCGCGTGGATGTTATCAACGCAGCGCTTACAAACACGGTTGCAGCAAGCCGGTATCTATATAGACGGTTTATGTGGCGTAGTCTTTACGCTGGTGGGTGGTAGTATTTTAGTGCAAACCATCCGTACCTTTATCGGATAACTCTCTGATTTAAAAGCATCGCACACTCGACATTTCTAAAATAGGAAACTCGACGACCAGTTCCATGGCTGCCAAGCTGAATAAATCAGATTGGCAACATGGAGAGCCATCATGCGATGGACGTTCAACCGACTCGTACTCTCGGGTCTTTTTCTTACTTCCCCTTTCATTTTAACCGGGCAAGTCCGCGCGAACCAAGCTGCTGACTCTGTCGCACCAGAGCACAGTACCGGCATGGAACAGAAGCAGATAGTCAAAGCGAAAGATTACATGGTGACTGCCGCGAACCCACTTGCCACTCAAGCGGGTGCAAACGTGCTTGCTCAAGGCGGTAATGCCATAGATGCCATGGTCGCGGTACAACTGATGCTTGGCTTAGTTGAACCCCAATCATCTGGTATTGGTGGCGGTGCGTTTTTAGTGTATTGGAACGATGAAACGCAAAAGCTGACGACTTATGACGGACGTGAAACCGCGCCCCTCGCCGCGACGCCAACACTGTTTCTAGACGAAAATAGTCAGCCACTGCAGTTCTACGACGCCGTGGTGGGTGGACGCTCTGTTGCAACGCCCGGCACCGTCAAGCTGCTGTGGGACACTCACCAAAAATACGGCAAACTGGATTGGAAAAAAATCATCCAACCTATTATCACGCAGGCGGAGCAAGGTTTCAAAGTCAGCCCTCGCCTAGCAAGTTTGATAGAAACAGACGCCGAGCGTTTATCGCGCTTTCCAGCCACCAAAGCCTACTTCTTTAACTCAGATGGTTCGCCAAAAAGCGAAGGTACGTTATTAAAAAACCCTGAGTACGCACAAACACTGAGTGCCATTGCCAAGCAAGGCGCTCAAGCCTTCTACCATGGGGATATCGCCAAGGACATTATCGAGACGGTACAAACCGCGCCGGGAAACCCGGGCGTATTAGCCCAACCCGATTTTGACACCTACCAAATCAAACAACGTGATCCGGTTTGCGCGGCATACCAAAGCTATGATATTTGCGGTATGGGGCCGCCGAGTTCCGGCGCGCTCACTATTGGCCAAATTTTGGCGCTCACTGAACAGTACGATCTTAAAGGCTGGGGCGCTAACAGCATTAAGTCTTGGCAAGTACTCGCCGATGCATCTCTTCTAGCGTTTGCTGACCGTGGTAAATACATGGCAGACCAGGATTACGTACCAATGCCAACAGAAGGCTTGCTCGATAAAGACTATCTCAAACAGCGAGCTAAGCTCATCCAAGTCGGCAAAGCACTAAACAAAGTTGAAGCAGGTAACCCTCCGTGGTCACACGCAATGAATTTAAGCATGGACGAGTCCATTGAGCTTCCTTCCACCAGCCATTTCAATATCGTCGATAAACAGGGTAATGTCGTCTCCATGACGACCACCATAGAGAATGCGTTTGGCTCGCGTTTAATGGTACGTGGTTTCTTGCTTAATAACGAACTGACCGATTTTTCTTTTCGCACTCATATTAACGGTACTCCAATCGCAAACCGTTTAGAGCCAGGTAAGCGGCCACGATCTTCGATGGCACCGACGATTATGATGAAAGACAAAAAGCCATACATGGCGATAGGTTCTCCGGGTGGCAGTCGAATTATCGGGTACGTTGCTCAAACTATCATTGCTCACACTCAGTGGGATATGAACATTCAACAAGCGATCAATCAACCAAGACTGTTAAACCGATTTGGCACTTTGGACATTGAAAAAGGAACCTCCGCAATCAACTTACAACCGGAGATGGAAAAGATGGGCTTTACCACCGAAATACGCGACTTGAACTCCGGCTTGCACGCTATCCGAATCACTCCTGATGGCTTAGAAGGTGCGGCAGATCCACGTCGAGAAGGTATCGCTATCGGAAAATAATAGCCTTTAGCCCGCTTCTTTGTGCGAGATCTCGCACAAAGGGTTGGGTAAAACACGCTTTTCGACGAGTAAAATAGCCATAAAACCCATTTAACCTATTGAATAATAAGAACATGAGGCTTTATTAAACATATCACAATAAGAAAAATGTGCGCTTTCTCCGTTGTCCAGGTGCGCGAAATACGTAATATTAAACCTGTCGGAAGGATGCTGACACGGAACAGGAATTACCAAGGATTTGGTAGACTTCAGGAAGAAGAAACGGTTATTCAGGATGAATAGTCGGGCATGGAATGCAAAACTGGACATTGAACGGAATCAATAGTGACTAGGATGGTTGCTACTAAGGACGGGAAATGGACACCTCTGGACGAGGCAAGGACTGAACATCAGGATGATGTAATGGACACCGCTCAGGGAACAAGTGATGAGAGCTAACGAGGATTGTTAGCAGACCAGGATAAGGTCAAGGACACCGCTAGGAAGGCGACGGAAGGAATACGCTGAAGGAATCGGCACACTATCATGGATTCGATGCATGGAGCACTTTTAGTAGCTGGATTGCTGCGAGTAAGACTATAACCCCGATGGGCGCAAGCCCTCGGGGTTTTTCTTTGCCTGAATGTTCTGAATGTTCTGAATGTTCTGAATGTTCTAATAGCTGACATAAAAAAGAGCCACCTAGGTAGCTCTTTTGAGATTTTATGTGAATAGCTTAAAGCTTCTCAAGTTTTGCGTAAGCGGTCACTAACCATTTGATGCCTTCACCGTTAAAAGCAATCTGTACCCGGCTTTGTGGGCCACTGCCTTCAAAGTTGATGATCGTCCCTTCACCAAATTTCGGGTGCATCACGCGCGAGCCTAGCGAAAACCCTGTCTCATTGAAGTTTTCTTTCACCGCAGTCTGGCTAAAACGGCCACTGCTTGAAGGACGGCTGACTTGTGCCTTCATGCGCACTTCATCTAAGCAAGTTTCTGGTAACTCGCGAATAAAGCGTGACGGCTTGTGGTATTTATCTTGACCGTATAAACGACGCATTTCAGCATACGTGATGTAGAGTTTCTGCATCGCTCGGGTCATACCGACATAACATAAGCGTCGCTCTTCTTCTAAACGCCCCGCTTCTTCGGCAGACATCTGACTTGGGAACATGCCCTCTTCCACACCGACCATAAACACTAATGGGAATTCCAACCCTTTCGCACTGTGTAGCGTCATCAGTTGAACAGCATCTTCAAACTCATCGGCCTGCCCTTCACCAGCCTCTAGAGCTGCATGGGTTAAAAATGCCGTCAGCAGAGACATTTCTTCCGCTTCTTCTGGTTTCTCAAACTGGCGAGTGGCGGTGACCAATTCCTCTAAGTTTTCTATACGAGCCTTAGACTTTTCACCCTTCTCTTGTTCGTACATGGCAAACAAGCCAGAGTATTTTATTACGTGGTCGGTCTGCTCATGCAATGGTTTATCTAGTGTGTCGTCTTCCAAAGCCGTGATGAGCTCAATAAAACGACTCAGCGCACCTGCGGCGCGACCAGCAAGCACCTGCTCTTCTAGCATGGCTACGCTCGCTTCCCACATGGTGCAACCACGATCACGAGCTGCACGACGAATGGTCTCTAAAGTCTTATCACCCATACCGCGAGTTGGCGTATTTACCACACGTTCAAATGCTGCATCGTCATTGCGATTGGCAATCAAACGCATGTAGCTCAGTGCATCTCGAATTTCCTGACGTTCGAAGAATCGCATCCCACCATAAATACGGTATGGAAGACCGGCCTGAATCAGCGCTTCTTCTAGAACACGAGATTGGGCGTTATTACGGTAAAGCATCGCACTATCATTCAATGCTCCACCGTTATCTTGCCACTCTTTGATTTTATTCACAGCAAAGCGGGCTTCGTCTAATTCGTTGTACGCACTGTAAACCGAAATCGGCTCACCTTCTGCACCATCGGTCCAAAGCTCTTTCCCCATGCGCTCCGTGTTGTTGGATATCAGGGTGTTCGACGCTTCCAAAATCGTTTTAGTTGAACGATAGTTTTGCTCAAGACGGATGGTATTAACACTAGGAAACTCGAGTGTGAATTTCTCGATGTTTTCTACTTTTGCACCACGCCAGCCATAAATGGATTGGTCATCATCACCAACAATCATTACATGACACTCAGGACCTGCCATCATCCGTAGCCAAGCATATTGAATGTTGTTGGTATCTTGAAATTCGTCGACCAAAATATGCTTAAAACGCGCTTGGTAATGTTCACGAACAAACTTATTTTCACGCAGTAGCTCATGCGCGCGCAGCAAAATTTCCGCGAAATCCACCAAACCAGCGCGATCACACGCTTCTTGGTAAGCGGTGTATAGCTGAAGGTAAGTTTTAGTCACTGGGTCGTGATAAGCGTCGATGTGCGATGGGCGCAAACCTTCGTCCTTCTTACCATTAATCCACCACGAAACTTGACGTGCAGGCCACTGCTTTTCATCTAAGTTTTGTGCTTTGATTAAACGCTTTAACAAACGCAGTTGATCATCGCTGTCTATGATTTGGAAGTCTTCCGGTAGCTTGGCATCAAGATAGTGCGCGCGCAAAATACGATGGCAAATTCCGTGGAAAGTACCATTCCACATGCCAGATGCACTGCCCATCATCAACTCTTCAATACGACCGCGCATTTCTGCTGCCGCTTTATTGGTGAAAGTGACCGACATGATCGAGAAAGGAGAAGCTTGCTCAACTGACATGAGCCAAGCGATACGGTGAACAAGAACGCGAGTCTTACCACTCCCTGCACCAGCAAGGACGAGCAAGTTTTCTAGAGGTGCTGCGACGGCTTCACGCTGTTTATCGTTCAAGCCGTCGAGTAATAGAGATGGATCCATCATGATGAGCTACTGGTTATTTATACATAAAAACCGATTATAACCTAAACAACCGGGTGCTGTTTAGACAAAACTTGATAAAAAAATTCGCTGTTTTTTAATCTTTTATTCAAATAGTTGGCAAGGTTAACCAATAAAATTTCATTTGCTACGACTATTTTCATGAAAGTTTTTCTGCCTCATCTCTATCTTTTAGTTTAAGCAAGTGGATAAAGGTTGTACGCCAAACGGCAAATCGACTTGCCTGACGAAAGTAAAAGGAAATCACTCAGAGGAAATTATTATGAAAAAGTCGAACCTTGCAGTTACTGCCGCTGTTACTGGTCTTATCGCTCTTGGTGGCACCATGCTGACTGCAGCACCTGCTGTCGCCGCAGAGAAAGAAAAGTGTTATGGCGTGGCAAAAGCCGGTAAGAATGACTGTGCAACTAAAAACAGCTCTTGCGCGGGCACCTCTAAAGAAGACAACCAAAAAGATGCCTTTGTTGTCGTTCCTAAAGGATTGTGTGACAAATTGGTGGGTGGCAGTACCATGGGGTCGTAACTTCATTGCTTTGCTTGCAAGGGGGTACGCTGTACCACCCCCCTGCTCGTTTCGCCACTCGAGTAAGGAGTTTCACGTGAAACATCAGACTTATCACTCTCTTTCAGGCGTAGGATTACGATCCCCTCACCTAAACTACTTCAGCCAACACAAACCTGATCTGTCTTGGTTAGAAATTCACAGCGAGAACTATTTTCAACCCAATACAGCCGCGCGCCGACACCTGCACATCTTGCGAGAGCAATACCAAATCAGCTGTCACGGGATTGGTTTATCGTTGGGTTCGATAGCTCGTGTGAACACCAAACACTTAACTCAACTGAACGCGCTCATCAATGCGATTGATCCCATCTTCGTCTCTGATCATTTAAGCTGGAGTGAAAATGGTGGCCATTACTTCAATGACCTGCTTCCATTACCCTACACGGAAGAGGCATTGCAAGTCTTCACTCGTAATGTGCTCGAAGTCCAAGAACATCTACAACGTGAAATCTTAATTGAGAACCCTTCTAGCTATGTGAAATTTCACCATTCAACCATCAGCGAATGGGAGTTTCTTACCGAAATACAAAAGCGCACTGACTGCCGTTTATTGCTCGACTTAAATAACGTGTATGTCTCCGCCTTTAATCACGGTTTTGATTGCGGTACATACTTAGATGCGATTCCGGCCGATAAAGTCGACGAAATTCATTTGGCAGGTTTTACCATCAAACAGTTAGATCAAGGCGAAATCTGGATTGATACTCACAGTCGTCCAGTCAGTGATGAGGTATGGCAACTGTTCACCAATTGGATACAAAAACATGGACCTCGACATACATTAATTGAATGGGATTTAGATATTCCAGCGCCAGAAATATTACTTGGCGAAGCAGAAAAAGCGTCCTCGTTATTGCTTAGAAATGACAATTCGCTCGGGCAAAAAAACAAAAGGAAAGCGTCATGAATCTCGCGACCTTACAGAATCAATTTGCTAAAGCCCTTCACTATCAGGCACTCGGTGAAGAATGCGATATCATGAGCGACAAGTTTACTGCTGACAAACGGATGCAGATTTACCGCAACAACTTTGTCATCAGCTTAAGTGAAATATTAGCCGCAACCTATCCGATGATTAACGCGCTAGTTGGAGAAGAGTGCTTCTCGCAAATCGCTCGTCAACACGTTCTTTCTCATCCGCTAGAAGAAGGCAATGTCGTGCATTATGGTGCGGGCTTTCAAGATACTATTATGCAGTTCAGCCAAGTAATGACTCATGCGCCCTATATACCTGAAGTCGCTCGGTTTGAATGGAGTATGGACTTAGCTCGACAAGTATATGGTGAGCAAATCGCCCCCCTAAATCTTATGCCTCTGTCTGCACTGACTAATGTGACTGAAGAACAGCAACCTCACCTTGTATTTCACTTACGCACCGGAAGCCGCCACTTTGACTCTAACTACGCGGTGATTGATCTCTTTCATGCAATTCAGCGACAAGATTTTGAACAGCTCAATATCAATCAATTGCAACAAGGCGTGATTGCGACTCAAAGTAATGGTGACGTGACATGCCATGCCCTGAATCCTGACGCATTCCAGTTACTGCGTGCGTTAGAAAAAGAACTCAGTTTGAGTGAAATCCCACAAGCTTTATTCGCTCAACTCAATCATATTTTCACTCTCGACTTAATAAGCGGATATACGCAAAAAGGACAGTAAGGAGTGCGTATGACAGATGCGCTAAAGAGCTTGGTTTATAAATATGAGCAGTGGAACCATATTCTACAAAATGGCGTTGCCACTTTGTTGCTGCTATTTTGCCGCTTATGGGTTGCGTGGGTATTCTTCCATTCAGGGCTGCTCAAAATTTCATCCTGGGATAGCACGCTTTATTTATTTGAGTTGGAGTACCAAGTGCCATTCTTGCCATGGTATCTCGCTGCTTATCTAGGTACGATAGCCGAATTGGTTCTGCCCGTATTCTTAGTCCTTGGTTTGATGACACGCCCAATGGCTGCGGTTCTCTTTATGTTTAACATTGTCGCGGTCCTTTCTTACCCTTTATTATGGGAAAAAGGGTTCTATGATCACCAGTTTTGGGGGTTAATGATGTTAATCGTCATTGTATGGGGACCAGGGCGAGTCTCTGTCGACCAATTTATTAAGCGTAAATTGACTGGATAAAAAAATCCCCGCAGTTGCGGGGATTGTTTACTGTTTATTCAGGTAAGCTAATAAGTCGTCTGCTGAAATGCCTTTTTGGGCAATGTCTTTCGCCAGCAATTCAACTTGTTCGCCTTTACGCGATTCAATCACTTGCTGAAATTGATACACGATATCACGTAGAATAGGCAAAGGAACTTGCTTTGCCGCGCTGCGAATACGCTCGGAGCTTTGATTACCCAACTCATTAAGCAACTTACCAAACATCACTTTTTCAGGTGATTCTTCCATCTGCTCTAAGATACGAGCCATTTCATACGTGGTTAAAGACATTACTTTTTGAATTCCATTATGGTGTCAGAGAAAGTCTGAGCGACAAATATACACGCCTTACTGACATTGGAAAATACCAAATTACGCTGATTTACGCTTTAGCAAAGCGTGCATGCCAATTTTTACCCGTTTTGGTAAATAGAATGACAAGAGCAGGTAATAATACCCACATATGAAGTGCGATCAACGTTTGCGGGTCAAGAGATAAGCGCTGCAACGTTCCAACCAGCAATCCTGAACCACTCATTTGGAACAAGCCAAGTAATGCTGCGGCTGTACCTGCCCTATCACCAAACGGCTCCAATGCTTTCCCTGCTGCCGCACCCAGAATGAATGCAAAACCCACTGAAGACATAAAGATAGGCAGCATAAAAGACAATGCCGTATTCTGACCATTCATCATTAGCATGATCACTCCAGCTAGACCCAATGTCGAGATCCCGGTAACCAAAGTGTTGTGCGTGCCAACACGCTCCATAAACTTAGGTGCCAGCATACAAGCCGCAATATTGATCACTGCATTCATACCAAACCAAAAAGTAAACTCGTTCATCGACAATCCCATCCCAGTCATCAAGACAGCTGGTGCGGAGGTCACGTAAGCGATGATCACCGCCATCGCCATCAAGCATAATGATGCATGGAAAATAAACGAAGGCGTACTCAGCACAGACCAGTAACGGCTAAGTTTAAATACCGCTTGTTTTTCTGTCGTCGGATTGGTTTCCTTCATCATAAAAAACATTAAAGTGCCAGAAAGCACTGCGAAGCCAGCCATAAAACTGAAGTTAGCCCGCCAATCAAACTGCTGAGTCAACCAGCTACCAAGAATTGGCGCTAAAGCCGGAATAAAACAAATCGCACCGTTAAGATAGCTGATCATTTTACCGCTTTTTTCCGGGCCAAAGAGATCGCGAACTGTTGCAAAGGCTGCTACCGATGTTGCACACGCACCTAAGCCTTGTAGCAGTCGGGAAACCAACATCCACTCAATATTTTGAGCACTCCACGCCAATAAAGCGCTCATCGCATAGATGGTGATACCACCTAATGCAACAGTTCGACGTCCAAGTTTATCTGCCAAAGGGCCAGCAAACAGCTGCCCGACACCCATCGCAAATAAGAACCAAGTGATCGTGTCTTGCGCCAACGCATCGTCTACTTGAAATGTAGAAGCAATAAGAGGTAACGCTGGTAGGTAAATGTCTATCGCTAGAGGACTAAACAGAACCAAAAGGGTCAGCAAAACCATTTGCTTTTTGCTGTTAGAAATATGGCCAGACACGCAACTCTCCAAATAAAAAAAGAACTTTTGCCTGTAGCTTAATCATCTCATGATATGAATGGAAATGATGTATAATCATGACCATTATTCCTTATTGGAAAATCATAATGAATGTAGAAAAACTTGCACGTATTGACCTGAATCTATTGGTTTGTTTTAAAATCCTGATGGAAGAGTTAAATGTTACACGCGCCGCCCACCGACTCTGTCTTAGCCAATCGGCAGTCAGTAAATCATTAGCTAAGTTGCGCACCCAATTCGACGACCCTTTGTTCACACGAAACTCACACGGTTTGACGCCCACACCCCGCTCTTTATTCCTCAAACCAAAACTGGATCTGTTGATCAATCAACTCGAAGTACTCACACAACCGGAAGAGTTTTCTCCACAAAGCAGTGAGTATCGATTTCAAATTGCTGCAGTAGAAAGTGTTTATCCTCTTATCTTGCCACACTTTTTACCGGCTATCTTTCAACAGGCGCCAGCCGTCACGATCAGTACCCATCCTTGGTCAGACAACACGTTTAAAATGCTGCAACGTGGCGAACTAGATTTAGGTTTAACGGGTAAAGACATCGACATTAATGACGCAAAACTGACCTTGTTACCTCCGGATGATATATGCGAACAAGAAATCTATCGTGACCATCAGATGTGCGTTGTCCGCAAGAACCACCCGGTACTAAACCAAAAGTGGAACCTTGAGGCCTACTTAGCCCTACGGCATGTACAAGTTCGCTGTGATGGCAACGATCGCTGGCTACTTGATTATCGTCTGGCTGACCTTGGTGTAGAGAGAGACATTGCAGTAACGGTGCCAGACTTCAACAGCGCAGCCAGTTTATGTTCCTATACCGATTTTATTTTCACCGCACCGAGCCATTTCGTTCAACTCGCAGCAAAGCAACTGGACTTAGCGGTTGTGCCGCTGCCACTCGAATTTCCACCTATGGCATACACTTTATTTTGGCACAGAGATAGAGAAAACGACCCGGCGTTAAGCTGGCTACGCACGATGATCACGCAAAAAACCGATCATCTTAGATAAAAGCTCGGACTCTGTTTGCGATCAGCAAATAAAATGAGTAGCTTAATCAGTGAAAGTCCTTTTTGGCTCATCTTTGGTCTGTTGCAACCTTGTTTGCACTTTCGATTTAAATCAGTCGCACGAGTAAAGGGAAACAGCGCCACACCTGAGCATAAAGGAGCGCTAATTGAAGGAATAACACAGATGCATAATGATACCCAAAGTCGCGTGAATGCAATTCGCGAATGGCTTATACAACATAATATTGATGCCCTACTCATTCCACACGAAGATGAGTATTTAGGTGAGTACGTTCCAGCTCATAACGAGCGTTTACATTGGCTCACTGGCTTTACTGGTTCGGCTGGTGCAGCAGTCGTCACCAAAGACAAAGCCGCCATTTTTGTTGATGGCCGCTACACCGTTCAGGTCACCAAACAAGTCCCGGCGGATCTGTTTGAATATCGCCACCTCATTGAAGAACCAGCCCTAGATTGGATTCTAAACAATCTTGTCACCAATGCATCCATCGCCATTGACCCTCGTATGCACAGTTCCGCTTGGCTTGATATGGCACAAAGTAAACTAGCAGGAAAACTCGATCTCAAAACACTAGTAAGCAACCCAATTGATGAGCTATGGCATGACCGTCCTGCTCCTGTTGTTTCTGACGTTCGTTTAATGCCTACCGAGACAGTTGGACAATCAAGTGAAAGTAAGCGCGCAGAGGTGGCAAAGTTAGTAACGCAAGCTGGTGCAGATAGCGCGGTAATCACAGCGCTTGATTCAATTTGTTGGCTACTAAACGTTCGCGGCCTAGATGTATCTCGTTTACCAGTATTACTATCACATGTGATTCTTCATTCAGATGCCTCTGTCGAATACTTCCTCGACCCTGCTCGACTACCTGCTGACTTTGATGCCCACGTAGGATCAGGCGTTACGGTATATCATCCAGAGGCGCTTCAATCTCGTCTTGAGGCGATGACTGGTAAACAGGTGCTCGTCGATCCTGCCATCAGCAATGCCTGGTTTAAATTAGTATTACAAAATGCAGGTGCCTCAATCGTTGCTGCGGCCGATCCATGCTTGCTACCAAAAGCAGCGAAGAACCCAGTGGAAATTGCGGGCATGAAAGCATGTCATATTCGCGATGGCGTAGCGATGAGCAAATTCTTATGTTGGTTAGACGCTGAAGTCGCGGCAGGTCACCTTCATGATGAAGCAACCCTCTCTGATAGGCTTGAAGCCTTCCGCAAAGAAGACCCAACCTTAAAAGACTTGAGCTTCGATACGATTTCTGCCGCTGGTAGTAATGCGGCAATGTGTCACTACAATCACGAAAACCAAACTGTACCCGGTAAGCTAGAAATGAATACGCTTTACCTGGTCGACTCAGGCGGTCAATACCTGGACGGCACCACTGACATTACACGTACCATTGCGATTGGTCAGCCTTCAGCAGAAATGATCAAACAGTTCACACTAGCGCTCAAAGGGCACATAGGCGTTGCACGTGCTCGCTTCCCAAAAGGCACACGAGGATATCAAATTGATACGCTAGCACGTCAGCATCTTTGGGCTGAAGGATATGATTATGACCATGGAACAGGTCATGGTGTCGGTCACTTCTTGAGTGTGCACGAGGGACCTGCAAGCATCTCTAAGAGACAAATCGACGTTCCACTGCTCGAAGGTATGGTGCTATCCAATGAACCTGGTTACTACCGTGCCGACGCATTTGGTATCCGCATTGAAAACCTTGAACTGGTCGTAGAAACGCCGACGCAAGGTGACTTCTCTGTTTTATCTTTTGAGTCATTGACGCGTTGCCCAATCGATAAACGTAACATCAACGTTGATATGCTGACCCGCCCTGAACTCGCGTGGTTGAATGCCTACCACCAGAAAGTTTGGGATGAGATCAGCCCACTTGTTGAAGGTGATGTGAAAGAGTGGCTTCGTCAGGCAACGCTACCTGTAGAACACAGCTAGAAGCTAGAAAAAATAGAGAGTTGATGTTTTGCATCAACCCTCTTTCTTTTCTTATGTTTCACGTGAAACATAACGATGACCAGTGGCTTTATTTGTTGCTTAACCAGAATACGCCGAGTGCCAGTCTCGCCATACTGGGTCAAAGCCTTTGGCTCTAATCATATCTTCCACAGAACCAGCACTTCGCTCATCACTGATCTCAAACTGCTCGAGTTCAACATCATCCATCGCATAACCACCCGGCTGAGTTTTCGATGCTGCAGATATACTGGTAATGCCTAAAGGCAATGCGTTGTCTCTAAACTTCGGTGACTCACGAGTCGATAACGACAACTCCACTTCTGAATTCAACAATCGATAAGCGCAAATCAACTGAACAAGCTGCTTATCCGTCATGACTGATTTTGGTTGGAGCGCGCCCTCACAAGGACGTAAACGTGGGAAAGAAATCGAGTAACGAGCCTGCCAATATGTGCGCTCAAGATAGTCCAAGTGCGCTGCCACATAAAAACAATCTGTTCGCCACTCTTCCAACCCTATTAAAGCACCAATACCGATCTTATCGATGCCCGCTTTTGCGAGGCGGTCGGGTGTATCCAATCGGTATTCGAAATCCATCTTATTGCCACGCAAATGGTGCTCAGCATAAGTCGATGGATGATACGTTTCTTGGTAAACCATCACCGCATCTAAACCCAATGTCTTGAGCTCAGCGTATTCGTCTTGATCAAGTGGCTGTACTTCCATCGCCAAATAGTTGAAACGTTGCTTAATCATCGGCACCATTTCGCGGAAGTATTTCATGCCCACTTTGGTTTCGTGTTCGCCAGTCACCAGCAATACGCTATCAAACTTCATGCGTTTAATCGCTTCTACTTCTGCAGCCACTTCGTCCATATTCAAAGTACGACGCTTGATTCTATTCTCCATTGAGAAGCCACAATAAGTACAAGCATTGGCGCACAAGTTAGAAAGGTACAATGGAATATAAAGCGACATGGTATTACCAAAACGCTTACGAGTTGCCGAGTATGACAACTGCGCCATTTGCTCTAAGTACGCCTCAGCCGCTGGTGAAATTAGTGCTTTAAAGTCTTCCAAATCACGCTTGGGTTTATTCAATGCCCGCTCGACATCTTGTGCCGTTTTCGCGTAGATCGACATTGAAATGTCATCCCAATTAAGCTGCTTAAATTGTTCAACGAAGCTCATGTTTTCCTCGCTTATTAGCTAAACCAATCTAGGGTTAAAGCTCATCTAGGAATGACGTCAGTGGACTCGACGCAACCGCATGAGAAACCTTACCAGCAAGTCCGGCTTCATAAGCCATACGCCCCGACTCTACCGCCAACTTAAATGCCTTCGCCATCGCAACGGGATCGCTCGAAGCTGCAATCGCAGTATTGACGAGCACGGCATCCGCGCCCATTTCCATCGCACGCGCGGCATGTGAAGGGGCACCAATACCCGCATCAACAACGACAGGAACATTAGCTTGGTCGATAATGATCTCTAGGAAGTCGTGAGAAACTATCCCTTTGTTGGAACCGATCGGCGCACCTAATGGCATGACTGCAGCACAGCCTACTTCTTCCAATCTTTTACACAGAACCGGGTCAGCATGACAATAAGGAAGGACAATGAAGCCTTCACGAACCAGTTGCTCAGCGGCTGCAAGTGTCTCAATTGGATCGGGCATCAAGTACTTGGGGTCTGGATGAACTTCCAGTTTTAACCAGTTAGTACCTAATGCTTCTCGCGCCAGTTGTGCAGCAAACACAGCATCTTTAGCATTCTTTGCACCTGAGGTGTTCGGCAATAAGTTCACCCCCGCTTGTACTAACGGCAGCAAAATATCGTCTTGTTGGTCGTTCACATCCACACGCTTCAACGCCATAGTCGCAAGTTGAGAACCCGACACTTGAATCGCTTCTGCCATTAGTCGGCTGTTGGCAAACTTCCCTGTTCCTGTGAACAGTCTTGATTCGAATTGTTTATCACCAATTTTAAGCATCGACTTTAACCCCCTGCGATCGCTTGAAACAAAGAGATGCTATCTCCCTGTGAAAGAACTGTGCTAGCCCACTCACTGCGCGGCACAACATTGTTATTAATTGCAAAAACACAGCCTATTTCAGGCAGCGCAAATTGGCTAATGATTTGCTGTAGATTCGACTCACTGGCAACTTGATGTGACTGGTCATTGATGACAATAGTGATCACATCTAAGTCAGCAGCGGTCACTGGTGTTGTTTGTTGTTCTGATAACGTCATTGTTTCCAACTCTCTTAATTCTGCCCATTACTCTTAAGCTAAATCTGAGCACACACTTGGCACTGTTTGTCTTTGCTTATCGCCATGGTTTGCCATTGCAGTTTCAATCCATCAAACAGGTGTAGCTTGGCAGTCTCAACATGAAACTTTCCCGTCGCCAGTTTTTGAATTGCTGCTATCGCTTGGTAGTTGCCAAGTGTGCCCACCACCGGACCAACGACACCGCTCTCACTGCACTTTTGAGTTTGTGGTAATTCGTCAAACGGATACAAACAGCGGTAACAGGCTTTACTCTGTGCCTCTTGTTCACTCGGCGTTTGGTAATCAAAGACAGCAAATTGCCCTTGCCAACCAATTGCCGCCGCTGAGATTAGCGGCGTATTTTGATCGAAACAAACTTGGTTAATTAGCTGGCGCGTTGGCATGTTATCGGTGCAGTCCAACACCACATCCGCTAGCATCACCTCAAGCTGTAGCTGTGCTTTGTCTAATCGTTTATTGAGAGCACGAACTTGAACCATAGAATTAAGTTCATTGAGTTGCTTTACAGTCGCTTTTGTTTTCGCAACTTGGAGGTCTTGCTCACGATAAATGATCTGACGTTGTAGGTTACTGCTATCAACTTCATCATCATCAACCACAACCAATTTACCAACACCCGCTGATGCCAAGTACAAACTCGCTGCGCTTCCTAACCCACCACAACCGATGATCAGCACATGCGATTTACTCAAACGCTCTTGCCCACCTTCAGCAATTTCAGGCAGAGCGACTTGGCGTTGATAGCGAAGGAACTGCTTATCCGTGAGCATGCTCGCCTCTCTTGGTATGCGCCAATTCACTATTCAGATCAGTAAACGTTAGCTGTCTTTCCTTCATCAGTTGTGCAAAAAACTCGATAACGGACTGAGGTGATTCTGCCAAGGTAATAGCACGCACGACTGCCAAGCTAGAAACGCCCGTTTTCCAAACTTGGTCAGCATTAGATTGGTCAATACCACCGATCGCGACCGTCGGAAAGCCAAGCACGTCGCCACTAACGGCTTTGTCTTTTGAAGGACGGCAAGCCGACTCTTTGTTTCCGTAAGGAATGCTATCAATCAGCTTTTGATACAGAGCCAAGCGCATCAAACCTTGTGGTTTCGATAGCATCTGTTTTGTGGTGGTTGGGAAGATATGTCCTAGCGCGATGTAACTAGGATGAATCTGTACGATGCGCAGTAGCTCATAATAACCATGAGTAGAAAGACCAAGACGAATGCCCGCTTTAGTTAGCTGAGCCAAATTCGATTCTTCTATGTCTTCCTGCCCTAGGTGAACGCCATAAGCGCCATGTTTGATTGCCAACTGCCAATAGTCATTGATGAACACTTGCGCTTGGTACTGACGACCTAGCTCAATCGCTCGAATGATCTGTTGTTCTAAATCGACTTGTTGTGGGTTCTTGATTCGTAGCTGAATAGTGTTGATGCCTAAAGGCAGTAAACGCTCAATCCACGCAACATCATCAACTACCGGGTAAAGCCCTAAACTTTGCTTAGTTAGAGTTGGAAAGCTAACGCTCTCTCCTTGCGCTGACCAACCAACTTGAATACCTAGTCGTTTATCTTCCAGTACTGGTGTGGGGAAATCATCAAATTGGTCAGCCCACGGAGTAGTTTGCCCTCCGTCGAAGTTGTCATTCAACTGTGTTTCACGTGAAACATTCGCTTGTTGAGTTAGCATTCCTCGAGCAAGTGTTAACGCATCTTCGATAGGAAAATCGAGTACTGTCAGCGTTACTATCCAAGCAAGGTGATGTTCGGGGTCGAAGATTACGTTGAGTTTGGACTTAACGGAAAGCGCTCTCACTTCGTCGTTAATTGGGTGACGCCAGATATCAAGCTGAAGCACTTTCTCCTTTTCATCGGAAACTTGAGTATCAGCAATACCAATGTAAATCGCTTTCGACGGTTGCTTTGCGAACGCTTCTACCGATAAAGAAGAACGGTAATAAAGCACAAATGAACTCTCATGCTCAGAATTATGTCCATCAATAAGATCAGTCGTTATATGTGTGGTCTGTTGGTCGCGAACAAGCTGAATAGATTGAGTTGGGCTCACACCCAACTCAATGTCTTCGATGATAAAACCCTGTTCTTTCGCCAACAACAAACATTGCTTAACTAAACCTGTCAGTTCAATCAATGATGACGGAATAAGGATTTTGCTCATTAGTCACTTACCTCGGCATGTGCTGCTGGGTGGTATAACTCAGAACCTGACTCTCTAAATTCTTGCGATTTCTGACGCATCCCTTCGAGAGGATCATCCAGCATTTTGATCGAGATAGCTTGGTCCGCAGCAACTTGCTCAGTGTCTTTCGCGTACTCTCGAACCTCTTGCGAAATCTTCATCGAGCAGAACTTTGGTCCACACATCGAACAGAAGTGAGCAACTTTTCCCGACTCTTGAGGCAAGGTTTCGTCATGGAACGCGCGCGCGGTATCTGGGTCTAATGATAAGTTAAATTGGTCTTCCCAGCGGAATTCAAATCGAGCTTTAGATAGTGCATTATCACGAACCTGTGCACCTGGGTGCCCTTTTGCCAAATCAGCGGCATGCGCAGCCAACTTGTAAGTAATCATACCGGTTTTTACGTCTTCTTTGTTCGGTAACCCTAAATGCTCTTTCGGGGTCACATAACATAGCATTGCGCAGCCATACCACCCAATCATGGCAGCTCCGATACCTGAAGTAATGTGGTCGTAGCCAGGAGCGATGTCCGTAGTCAGTGGGCCTAGTGTGTAGAACGGCGCTTCATGGCAGTGCTCTAGTTGCTCTTCCATGTTCTCTTTGATCATGTGCATTGGAACATGACCGGGACCTTCGATAATGACCTGAACGTCGTATTCCCAAGCAACCTTGGTTAATTCTCCGAGAGTACGCAACTCAGCGAATTGAGCTTCATCGTTAGCATCAGCAACCGAACCAGGACGCAGACCATCGCCAAGAGAAAGTGCCACATCATACTTAGCGCAGATTTCACAGATCTCTCGGAAATGGGTGTATAGGAAGCTTTCTTGGTGATGCGCTAGACACCATTTCGCGATGATCGAACCGCCGCGAGAAACAATGCCAGTAACGCGTTTTGCTGTCATTGGTACATAGCGCAGTAGTAAGCCAGCATGGATAGTGAAGTAATCAACACCCTGCTCTGCTTGCTCAATCAGAGTATCGCGCATCACTTCCCAGTTAAGGTTTTCCGCCACACCATTCACTTTCTCAAGCGCTTGGTACATTGGTACGGTACCGATCGGAACCGGGCTGTTACGCAGAATCCACTCGCGAGTTTCGTGAATGTTACGTCCGGTAGAGAGGTCCATAACAGTATCGCCACCCCAGCGTGTCGCCCACACTAGCTTCTCAACTTCTTCCTCAATCGACGATGAAACTGATGAATTACCAATATTAGCGTTCACTTTGACAAGGAAATTACGACCAATGATCATTGGTTCAGATTCTGGGTGATTAATATTAGATGGGATAATGGCGCGGCCTTCTGCCACTTCCTTACGGACAAACTCGGCAGTAATGTCTTTTGGTAAGTTAGCACCAAAGCTTTGACCAGGATGTTGCAAGTTCAGCACGTCATCACGGTATTTGGCACGACCCATATTCTCACGCAGAGCGATATATTCCATTTCAGGGGTGATAATCCCTTTACGAGCATAGTGTAGCTGAGTGACACATTGACCCGCCTTCGCACGTCGAATGCGAGGCAGATTGCCGTAGCGCAGTTCGTCCAACGTATCATCTTCTAGTCTCTGTTTGGTATAAATAGAGCTAACGTCATCAAGAATTTCTGTATCTTTACGCTCCTCAATCCAACCATCTCTGAGCTTAGGTAGGCCGTTATAAAGGTCAATTACGTAATCTGGGTCAGTATATAGTCCCGAGGTATCATAAACGCGTACAGGCTCATTGGGTTCGAAAATAGGTGATTCTTTGGTACCACCAATAAGGCTATCAGCTAAAGAAATTTCACGCATAGGAACACGAATATCAGGACGTGAACCTTCGACATACACTTTGGTGGAATTTGGGTACGGTTGTACCGAGAGAGTATCAATAAACTGTTTTGCTTCCAGTCTCGCTTGCTTGCGACTCGACATAGCATTTTTCCTTGCTTGTTATTCTAGATAAAAAGTATTGGGATAAAAATGCTTGGCGGATAGATGCGACAAGAGGGGCCGAATTATGGACTGATAGAGAGACTATTCATCTATAACAACATTCGACGGTTTGATAGGTTAACCAGAATTACTCTGGTGTAAGTATCTTCTCCTGTTCCCTTCGCTGGTACTAACCAGATCAGGTTCAACGGATCCCGAATAAACGGTCTCAGCCTTATGGCACTCCGACAAGTGAATCTAGTATATAAAAACGGTCCGGCTAAACCAAGCAGAGCTGATTAAATTTTGACAAATTTACTAACTGCGCACTAATAGTTGGAAGCCGATCCAAGCTGCAGAAATACTTAATGTAACGTTCAACAGAACGTTTAAGCCCATTTTAAAAAATGCGCCTTGCTGCATGAGTAAAACATTATCCATAGAAAACGTTGAAAAGGTTGTTAATGCACCAAGAAAACCTAGTCCAATAATTTGTCGCCATGGATCAGTTGCTAATGCTTCATTTTCGAAAGCCGCGATCAATAGCCCCATAATAAAAGAGCCAATGACATTGACCATTAACGTCCCGTAAGGAAAACCACGCCCTAGAAGAAACACACACAGTTCAGAAATAAGATAACGTGAGCACGCACCAAACGCCCCCCCTACCGCGATAAAGCCTAAAATATAAAGTTGCCCCATAATCCCCCCAAATATTTATGGCGATATTGTAATCAAATTCTGAACAAGATCGATAATACAATCTTAGAATTCAACCTATAACCGTTCCTATAAAACAAAACATTTAAAAAGTTACAGGAGTCACTTTTAGGAGGGATAGATACAAAAAATCCCATTATTCCGATGAGAGTTGCTGCGTGATAGCAGAGTGGATAGATTCAACGGGCAGCCCATTCAGTTCCCAACATTACTTTGACTAAGCAAGAAACGCAAAAAAGCCCCAGTCTTTCGACTGAGGCTTTGATGTAATGGCAGGGGTGGAGAGATTCGAACTCCCAACACGCGGATTTGGAATCCGCTGCTCTGCCAATTGGAGCTACACCCCTAAAACTATCATATTTTAGATTTGACAAAACCTCGCATAAGCGAGGTTTTTCAAATAAGTGGCGGAGTGGACGGGACTCGAACCCGCGACCCCCGGCGTGACAGGCCGGTATTCTAACCAACTGAACTACCACTCCGCAGTGGTATTTTTTACTAAATAAAGTCTTATGGTTAGCTCGCTTTATTTAGTTTGCCTTTAGATTTTTCAAAATCTAAAAACAAGGAAGCAAGCCTGGCGATGTCCTACTCTCACATGGGGAAACCCCACACTACCATCGGCGCTACTTTGTTTCACTTCTGAGTTCGGAATGGAATCAGGTGGGTCCAAAACGCTATGGTCGCCAAGCAAATTCGGGTTAAACTCGCTGCTTAAGCAAGTTTAATAATCTGGAAAGCTGTTTTATTTCTCATTATCACACATTCAATGTTCTTTCATTGAGTCCATCAAAACCCCTTGGGTGTTGTATGGTTAAGCCTCACGGGCAATTAGTATCAGTTAGCTCAACGCCTCACAACGCTTACACACCTGACCTATCAACGTCGTAGTCTACGACAACCCTTTAGGATACTTAAAGTATCAGGGAGAACTCATCTCAAGGCTCGCTTCCCGCTTAGATGCTTTCAGCGGTTATCAATTCCGAACTTAGCTACCGGGCAATGCGTCTGGCGACACAACCCGAACACCAGAGGTTCGTCCACTCCGGTCCTCTCGTACTAGGAGCAGCCCCTTTCAATTCTCCAACGCCCACGGCAGATAGGGACCGAACTGTCTCACGACGTTCTAAACCCAGCTCGCGTACCACTTTAAATGGCGAACAGCCATACCCTTGGGACCGACTTCAGCCCCAGGATGTGATGAGCCGACATCGAGGTGCCAAACACCGCCGTCGATATGAACTCTTGGGCGGTATCAGCCTGTTATCCCCGGAGTACCTTTTATCCGTTGAGCGATGGCCCTTCCATTCAGAACCACCGGATCACTATGACCTGCTTTCGCACCTGCTCGAATTGTCATTCTCGCAGTCAAGCGGGCTTATGCCATTGCACTAACCTCACGATGTCCAACCGTGATTAGCCCACCTTCGTGCTCCTCCGTTACTCTTTGGGAGGAGACCGCCCCAGTCAAACTACCCACCAGGCACTGTCCTCATCCCCGATGAGGGGACCAAGTTAGAACATCAACACTACAAGGGTGGTATTTCAAGGTCGGCTCCACCAACACTGGCGTGCTGGTTTCAAAGCCTCCCACCTATCCTACACATGTAGGGTCAATGTTCAGTGCCAAGCTGTAGTAAAGGTTCACGGGGTCTTTCCGTCTAGCCGCGGGTACACTGCATCTTCACAGCGATTTCAATTTCACTGAGTCTCGGGTGGAGACAGCGTGGCCATCATTACGCCATTCGTGCAGGTCGGAACTTACCCGACAAGGAATTTCGCTACCTTAGGACCGTTATAGTTACGGCCGCCGTTTACCGGGGCTTCGATCAAGAGCTTCGACCGAAGTCTAACCCCATCAATTAACCTTCCGGCACCGGGCAGGCGTCACACCGTATACGTCATCTTACGATTTTGCACAGTGCTGTGTTTTTAATAAACAGTTGCAGCCACCTGGTATCTGCGACTCCTAGTAGCTCCATCCGCAAGGGACTTCACCGCCAGGAGCGTACCTTCTCCCGAAGTTACGGTACCATTTTGCCTAGTTCCTTCACCCGAGTTCTCTCAAGCGCCTTGGTATTCTCTACCCGACCACCTGTGTCGGTTTGGGGTACGATTCCAACTTATCTGAAGCTTAGAGGCTTTTCCTGGAAGCATGGCATCAATGACTTCACATCCGTAGATGCTCGACGTCGTGTCTCAGCCTTAGAAAGAGCCGGATTTACCTAACTCTTAAGCCTACGCACTTGAACCTGGACAACCGTCGCCAGGCCCACCTAGCCTTCTCCGTCCCCCCATCGCAATAAGTTGAAGTACGGGAATATTAACCCGTTTCCCATCGACTACGCCTTTCGGCCTCGCCTTAGGGGTCGACTTACCCTGCCCCGATTAACGTTGGACAGGAACCCTTGGTCTTCCGGCGAGGGGGTTTTTCACCCCCTTTATCGTTACTCATGTCAGCATTCGCACTTCTGATACGTCCAGCATGCGTTACCACACACCTTCAACCGCTTACAGAACGCTCCCCTACCCAATGTGCAAAAGCACATTGCCGCAGCTTCGGTTTACTACTTAGCCCCGTTACATCTTCCGCGCAGGCCGACTCGACCAGTGAGCTATTACGCTTTCTTTAAATGATGGCTGCTTCTAAGCCAACATCCTGGCTGTCTGAGCCTTCCCACATCGTTTCCCACTTAGTAGTAATTTGGGACCTTAGCTGGCGGTCTGGGTTGTTTCCCTCTCCACGACGGACGTTAGCACCCGCCGTGTGTCTCCCGGATAGTACTTACTGGTATTCGGAGTTTGCAAAGGGTTGGTAAGTCGGGATGACCCCCTAGCCTTAACAGTGCTCTACCCCCAGTAGTATTCGTCCGAGGCGCTACCTAAATAGCTTTCGGGGAGAACCAGCTATCTCCAGGTTTGATTGGCCTTTCACCCCTAGCCACAAGTCATCCGCTAATTTTTCAACATTAGTCGGTTCGGTCCTCCAGTTGATGTTACTCAACCTTCAACCTGCCCATGGCTAGATCACCTGGTTTCGGGTCTATATCCAGAGACTGAACGCCCAGTTAAGACTCGGTTTCCCTACGGCTCCCCTAGATGGTTAACCTTGCCACTGAATATAAGTCGCTGACCCATTATACAAAAGGTACGCAGTCACACCACGAAGGTGCTCCTACTGCTTGTACGTACACGGTTTCAGGTTCTATTTCACTCCCCTCACAGGGGTTCTTTTCGCCTTTCCCTCACGGTACTGGTTCACTATCGGTCAGTCAGTAGTATTTAGCCTTGGAGGATGGTCCCCCCATATTCAGACAGGATATCACGTGTCCCGCCCTACTCGATTTCACTGAATGTGCGTTGTCAACTACGGGGCTATCACCCTGTATCGCCGGACTTTCCAGACCGTTCGTCTAACGCATATAAAGCTTAAGGGCTAGTCCAATTTCGCTCGCCGCTACTTTCGGAATCTCGGTTGATTTCTTTTCCTCGGGGTACTTAGATGTTTCAGTTCCCCCGGTTCGCCTCGCTGCGCTATGTATTCACGCAGCGATACTTACTTATGTAAGTGGGTTTCCCCATTCGGAAATCCCAGACTCAAGTGGCTTTTACTGCCTAATCTGGGCTTATCGCAAGTTAATACGTCCTTCATCGCCTCTGACTGCCAAGGCATCCACCGTGTACGCTTAGTCACTTAACCATACAACCCGAAGAAGTTTCGAATTGACGTTAAACAACCAAAGTTTGTCTCTCATTATTTGAATGAGCGAGAGACAGTTCGATTTTGCCGGACTCAAATATGAACAACACCTAAAGATGTTGTTCCCAAGAACACTTGAATGTGTTTTTAGTTGTATTCCCTTAGGAATACTTTGAGAACTTTACAAACAACAATAAATTGTTGTTTTGTCAGCTTTCCAAATTGTTAAAGAGCGAGATTTTCTGATGAAAACCATTTTTAAAAGCACTATCACTAATGCGCTTAAAGATGGTGGAGCTATGCGGGATCGAACCGCAGACCTCCTGCGTGCAAGGCAGGCGCTCTCCCAGCTGAGCTATAGCCCCATCAGGTGTCGATACTGTCGCCAACCCTTTAAAAGGAATTGGTGGGTCTGAGTGGACTCGAACCACCGACCTCTCGCTTATCAGGCGAACGCTCTAACCACCTGAGCTACAGACCCAGTATCGTCTCTTAAACTTTATAAACCATATCAATCTGTGTGGACACTCATCACGATAATCATCGTATAAGGAGGTGATCCAGCGCCAGGTTCCCCTAGCGCTACCTTGTTACGACTTCACCCCAGTCATGAACCACAAAGTGGTAAGCGTCCCCCCGAAGGTTAAACTACCTACTTCTTTTGCAGCCCACTCCCATGGTGTGACGGGCGGTGTGTACAAGGCCCGGGAACGTATTCACCGTGGCATTCTGATCCACGATTACTAGCGATTCCGACTTCATGGAGTCGAGTTGCAGACTCCAATCCGGACTACGACGCACTTTTTGGGATTCGCTCACTCTCGCAAGTTGGCTGCCCTCTGTATGCGCCATTGTAGCACGTGTGTAGCCCTACTCGTAAGGGCCATGATGACTTGACGTCGTCCCCACCTTCCTCCGGTTTATCACCGGCAGTCTCCCTGGAGTTCCCGACATGACTCGCTGGCAAACAAGGATAAGGGTTGCGCTCGTTGCGGGACTTAACCCAACATTTCACAACACGAGCTGACGACAGCCATGCAGCACCTGTCTCAGAGTTCCCGAAGGCACCAATCCATCTCTGGAAAGTTCTCTGGATGTCAAGAGTAGGTAAGGTTCTTCGCGTTGCATCGAATTAAACCACATGCTCCACCGCTTGTGCGGGCCCCCGTCAATTCATTTGAGTTTTAATCTTGCGACCGTACTCCCCAGGCGGTCTACTTAACGCGTTAGCTCCGAAAGCCACGGCTCAAGGCCACAACCTCCAAGTAGACATCGTTTACGGCGTGGACTACCAGGGTATCTAATCCTGTTTGCTCCCCACGCTTTCGCATCTGAGTGTCAGTATCTGTCCAGGGGGCCGCCTTCGCCACCGGTATTCCTTCAGATCTCTACGCATTTCACCGCTACACCTGAAATTCTACCCCCCTCTACAGTACTCTAGTCTGCCAGTTTCAAATGCTATTCCGAGGTTGAGCCCCGGGCTTTCACATCTGACTTAACAAACCACCTGCATGCGCTTTACGCCCAGTAATTCCGATTAACGCTCGCACCCTCCGTATTACCGCGGCTGCTGGCACGGAGTTAGCCGGTGCTTCTTCTGCAGCTAACGTCAAAGATATGCGCTATTAACACACACCCCTTCCTCACTGCTGAAAGTACTTTACAACCCGAAGGCCTTCTTCATACACGCGGCATGGCTGCATCAGGCTTGCGCCCATTGTGCAATATTCCCCACTGCTGCCTCCCGTAGGAGTCTGGACCGTGTCTCAGTTCCAGTGTGGCTGATCATCCTCTCAGACCAGCTAGGGATCGTCGCCTTGGTGAGCCCTTACCTCACCAACTAGCTAATCCCACCTAGGCATATCCTGACGCGAGAGGCCCGAAGGTCCCCCTCTTTGGCCCGAAGGCATCATGCGGTATTAGCCATCGTTTCCAATGGTTATCCCCCACATCAGGGCAATTTCCTAGGCATTACTCACCCGTCCGCCGCTCGACGCCGTTCACGTTCCCCGAAGGGTCAGTGAACTCGTTTCCGCTCGACTTGCATGTGTTAGGCCTGCCGCCAGCGTTCAATCTGAGCCATGATCAAACTCTTCAATTTAAAGTTTTTTCGGCTCAATGAATACTGACTTCAAAACTACTAATGTAATTTTAAAGCTATTATCGTTCCAACAGAACGATAATGAATTGACTGTGCTGAATCCGAAGATTCAATGGTCACTTCGTATCATTGAAACCTAATTTGAAACCGAAGTTTCTAATTGGATTATCATCAACGAGTGCCCACACAGATTGATAGGTCTATATTGTTAAAGAGCTTGGCTTTCAGTGCCTTAGCACTTAAGCGAGGTGCGTATAATACGCTGTACACTTTGAAAGTCAACATAAAATTCTAACTTTATTTAGAACCTTATGGTGACTTGCTTACATTGTAAGCAAGTGCGCTATTTTGTCTTCACTTTTTAAAAAAGTGAAAATAAATAAGAGCCTGGCGATGTCCTACTCTCACATGGGGAAACCCCACACTACCATCGGCGCTATTTTGTTTCACTTCTGAGTTCGGAATGGAGTCAGGTGGGTCCAAAACGCTATGGTCGCCAAGCAAATTCGGGTTAAACTCGCTGCTTAAGCAAGTTTAATAATCTGGAAAGCTGTTTTATTTCTCATTATCACACATTCAATGTTCTTTCATTGAGTCCATCAAAACCCCTTGGGTGTTGTATGGTTAAGCCTCACGGGCAATTAGTATCAGTTAGCTCAACGCCTCACAACGCTTACACACCTGACCTATCAACGTCGTAGTCTACGACAACCCTTTAGGATACTTAAAGTATCAGGGAGAACTCATCTCAAGGCTCGCTTCCCGCTTAGATGCTTTCAGCGGTTATCAATTCCGAACTTAGCTACCGGGCAATGCGTCTGGCGACACAACCCGAACACCAGAGGTTCGTCCACTCCGGTCCTCTCGTACTAGGAGCAGCCCCTTTCAATTCTCCAACGCCCACGGCAGATAGGGACCGAACTGTCTCACGACGTTCTAAACCCAGCTCGCGTACCACTTTAAATGGCGAACAGCCATACCCTTGGGACCGACTTCAGCCCCAGGATGTGATGAGCCGACATCGAGGTGCCAAACACCGCCGTCGATATGAACTCTTGGGCGGTATCAGCCTGTTATCCCCGGAGTACCTTTTATCCGTTGAGCGATGGCCCTTCCATTCAGAACCACCGGATCACTATGACCTGCTTTCGCACCTGCTCGAATTGTCATTCTCGCAGTCAAGCGGGCTTATGCCATTGCACTAACCTCACGATGTCCAACCGTGATTAGCCCACCTTCGTGCTCCTCCGTTACTCTTTGGGAGGAGACCGCCCCAGTCAAACTACCCACCAGGCACTGTCCTCATCCCCGATGAGGGGACCAAGTTAGAACATCAACACTACAAGGGTGGTATTTCAAGGTCGGCTCCACCAACACTGGCGTGCTGGTTTCAAAGCCTCCCACCTATCCTACACATGTAGGGTCAATGTTCAGTGCCAAGCTGTAGTAAAGGTTCACGGGGTCTTTCCGTCTAGCCGCGGGTACACTGCATCTTCACAGCGATTTCAATTTCACTGAGTCTCGGGTGGAGACAGCGTGGCCATCATTACGCCATTCGTGCAGGTCGGAACTTACCCGACAAGGAATTTCGCTACCTTAGGACCGTTATAGTTACGGCCGCCGTTTACCGGGGCTTCGATCAAGAGCTTCGACCGAAGTCTAACCCCATCAATTAACCTTCCGGCACCGGGCAGGCGTCACACCGTATACGTCATCTTACGATTTTGCACAGTGCTGTGTTTTTAATAAACAGTTGCAGCCACCTGGTATCTGCGACTCCTAGTAGCTCCATCCGCAAGGGACTTCACCGCCAGGAGCGTACCTTCTCCCGAAGTTACGGTACCATTTTGCCTAGTTCCTTCACCCGAGTTCTCTCAAGCGCCTTGGTATTCTCTACCCGACCACCTGTGTCGGTTTGGGGTACGATTCCAACTTATCTGAAGCTTAGAGGCTTTTCCTGGAAGCATGGCATCAATGACTTCACATCCGTAGATGCTCGACGTCGTGTCTCAGCCTTAAAAAGAGCCGGATTTACCTAACTCTTAAGCCTACGCACTTGAACCTGGACAACCGTCGCCAGGCCCACCTAGCCTTCTCCGTCCCCCCATCGCAATAAGTTGAAGTACGGGAATATTAACCCGTTTCCCATCGACTACGCCTTTCGGCCTCGCCTTAGGGGTCGACTTACCCTGCCCCGATTAACGTTGGACAGGAACCCTTGGTCTTCCGGCGAGGGGGTTTTTCACCCCCTTTATCGTTACTCATGTCAGCATTCGCACTTCTGATACGTCCAGCATGCGTTACCACACACCTTCAACCGCTTACAGAACGCTCCCCTACCCAATATACAAAAGTATATTGCCGCAGCTTCGGTTTACTACTTAGCCCCGTTACATCTTCCGCGCAGGCCGACTCGACCAGTGAGCTATTACGCTTTCTTTAAATGATGGCTGCTTCTAAGCCAACATCCTGGCTGTCTGAGCCTTCCCACATCGTTTCCCACTTAGTAGTAATTTGGGACCTTAGCTGGCGGTCTGGGTTGTTTCCCTCTCCACGACGGACGTTAGCACCCGCCGTGTGTCTCCCGGATAGTACTTACTGGTATTCGGAGTTTGCAAAGGGTTGGTAAGTCGGGATGACCCCCTAGCCTTAACAGTGCTCTACCCCCAGTAGTATTCGTCCGAGGCGCTACCTAAATAGCTTTCGGGGAGAACCAGCTATCTCCAGGTTTGATTGGCCTTTCACCCCTAGCCACAAGTCATCCGCTAATTTTTCAACATTAGTCGGTTCGGTCCTCCAGTTGATGTTACTCAACCTTCAACCTGCCCATGGCTAGATCACCTGGTTTCGGGTCTATATCCAGAGACTGAACGCCCAGTTAAGACTCGGTTTCCCTACGGCTCCCCTAGATGGTTAACCTTGCCACTGAATATAAGTCGCTGACCCATTATACAAAAGGTACGCAGTCACACCACGAAGGTGCTCCTACTGCTTGTACGTACACGGTTTCAGGTTCTATTTCACTCCCCTCACAGGGGTTCTTTTCGCCTTTCCCTCACGGTACTGGTTCACTATCGGTCAGTCAGTAGTATTTAGCCTTGGAGGATGGTCCCCCCATATTCAGACAGGATATCACGTGTCCCGCCCTACTCGATTTCACTGAATGTGCGTTGTCAACTACGGGGCTATCACCCTGTATCGCCGGACTTTCCAGACCGTTCGTCTAACGCATATAAAGCTTAAGGGCTAGTCCAATTTCGCTCGCCGCTACTTTCGGAATCTCGGTTGATTTCTTTTCCTCGGGGTACTTAGATGTTTCAGTTCCCCCGGTTCGCCTCGCTGCGCTATGTATTCACGCAGCGATACTAGCTTGTGCTAGTGGGTTTCCCCATTCGGAAATCCCAGACTCAAGTGGCTTTTACTGCCTAATCTGGGCTTATCGCAAGTTAATACGTCCTTCATCGCCTCTGACTGCCAAGGCATCCACCGTGTACGCTTAGTCACTTAACCATACAACCCGAAGAAGTTTCGAATTGACGTTAAACAACCAAAGTTGTCTCTCATTATTTTAATGAGCGAGAGACAGTTCGATTTTGCCGGACTCAAATATGAACAACATCTAAAGATGTTATTCCCAAGAACACTTGAATGTGTTTTTAGTTGTATTCCCTTAGGAATACTTTGAGAACTTTACAAACAACAATAAATTGTTGTTTTGTCAGCTTTCCAAATTGTTAAAGAGCTATGTTTCTTCACAAGGAAGTACATTTTCTAAAGACTTTCAGCCGCGCCGCGCAGGCGTCAAAAATGCCAACCAGTATCAATAAATTGTTCTGGTTTGGACGTTTTATTCCAAAAATACTTAGAGAATGGTGGGCGATACCGGGCTCGAACCAGTGACCCCCTGCTTGTAAGGCAGGTGCTCTCCCAACTGAGCTAATCGCCCACATTATTTTCTTACCGAAACGCAAGCATTTCCGTGGAAGGAAATGGTGGGTCGTGCAGGATTCGAACCTGCGACCAATTGATTAAAAGTCAACTGCTCTACCAACTGAGCTAACGACCCAATGGTATCCCGTAGGGGAGTCGAACCCCTGTTACCGCCGTGAAAGGGCGGTGTCCTAGGCCTCTAGACGAACGGGACACTAAGTCGAACATCTTGGGGGATGTTCTATCTCTTAAACTTTATAAACCGTATCAATCTGTGTGGACACTCATCACGACTCATTTGTCTTCACTTTAAAAAGTGAAAGCAAACTATCCATCGTATATAAGGAGGTGATCCAGCGCCAGGTTCCCCTAGCGCTACCTTGTTACGACTTCACCCCAGTCATGAACCACAAAGTGGTAAGCGTCCCCCCGAAGGTTAAACTACCTACTTCTTTTGCAGCCCACTCCCATGGTGTGACGGGCGGTGTGTACAAGGCCCGGGAACGTATTCACCGTGGCATTCTGATCCACGATTACTAGCGATTCCGACTTCATGGAGTCGAGTTGCAGACTCCAATCCGGACTACGACGCACTTTTTGGGATTCGCTCACTCTCGCAAGTTGGCCGCCCTCTGTATGCGCCATTGTAGCACGTGTGTAGCCCTACTCGTAAGGGCCATGATGACTTGACGTCGTCCCCACCTTCCTCCGGTTTATCACCGGCAGTCTCCCTGGAGTTCCCGACATGACTCGCTGGCAAACAAGGATAAGGGTTGCGCTCGTTGCGGGACTTAACCCAACATTTCACAACACGAGCTGACGACAGCCATGCAGCACCTGTCTCAGAGTTCCCGAAGGCACCAATCCATCTCTGGAAAGTTCTCTGGATGTCAAGAGTAGGTAAGGTTCTTCGCGTTGCATCGAATTAAACCACATGCTCCACCGCTTGTGCGGGCCCCCGTCAATTCATTTGAGTTTTAATCTTGCGACCGTACTCCCCAGGCGGTCTACTTAACGCGTTAGCTCCGAAAGCCACGGCTCAAGGCCACAACCTCCAAGTAGACATCGTTTACGGCGTGGACTACCAGGGTATCTAATCCTGTTTGCTCCCCACGCTTTCGCATCTGAGTGTCAGTATCTGTCCAGGGGGCCGCCTTCGCCACCGGTATTCCTTCAGATCTCTACGCATTTCACCGCTACACCTGAAATTCTACCCCCCTCTACAGTACTCTAGTCTGCCAGTTTCAAATGCTATTCCGAGGTTGAGCCCCGGGCTTTCACATCTGACTTAACAAACCACCTGCATGCGCTTTACGCCCAGTAATTCCGATTAACGCTCGCACCCTCCGTATTACCGCGGCTGCTGGCACGGAGTTAGCCGGTGCTTCTTCTGCAGCTAACGTCAAAGATGTGCGCTATTAACACACACCCCTTCCTCACTGCTGAAAGTACTTTACAACCCGAAGGCCTTCTTCATACACGCGGCATGGCTGCATCAGGCTTGCGCCCATTGTGCAATATTCCCCACTGCTGCCTCCCGTAGGAGTCTGGACCGTGTCTCAGTTCCAGTGTGGCTGATCATCCTCTCAGACCAGCTAGGGATCGTCGCCTTGGTGAGCCCTTACCTCACCAACTAGCTAATCCCACCTAGGCATATCCTGACGCGAGAGGCCCGAAGGTCCCCCTCTTTGGCCCGAAGGCATCATGCGGTATTAGCCATCGTTTCCAATGGTTATCCCCCACATCAGGGCAATTTCCTAGGCATTACTCACCCGTCCGCCGCTCGACGCCGTTCACGTTCCCCGAAGGGTCAGTGAACTCGTTTCCGCTCGACTTGCATGTGTTAGGCCTGCCGCCAGCGTTCAATCTGAGCCATGATCAAACTCTTCAATTTAAAGTTTTTTCGGCTCAATGAATACTGACTTCAAAACTACTAATGTAATTTTAAAGCTATTATCGTTCCAACAGAACGATAATGAATTGACTGTGCTGAATCCGAAGATTCAATGGTCACTTCGTATCATTGAAACCTAATTTGAAACCGAAGTTTCTAATTGGATTATCATCAACGAGTGCCCACACAGATTGATAGGTCTATATTGTTAAAGAGCTTTCCGATTGAGCCTTGCTCAAATCGGACGGCCATTTTAGCGAGTTAAAGTTTGGTGTCAATCACTTTTTTAAAACTTTTTAAGCGTTTCCGCTTCGCTAAATTGCCTTGCTGAACTTGGCTTTATTTACCTTGAAACTCAAAGCTTCGAAGCGTTGCCGTGTCAGCGAGGTGGCATTATAGAGATTGCGATCACATTGGCAAGTGCTTTTTGACGTTTTTTTTGATTTTTTTATCGTTTGAGTGTTTTTTATTCTAAGAGGTGAGTTTTCACTACTCTTCTACCCCTATATACCCTTTAATCTCACTAAGTAAGGAGAAAATATGAGTTCAATAAGAAGCTATAAAGGTATACAACCTCAACTTGGTGAGCGAGTTTACGTTGATTCAACTGCGGTTTTAGTCGGAGACATCTGTATTGGTGACGACTCTAGCATTTGGCCTTTGGTTGCTGCCCGAGGTGATGTGAATCATATTCATATCGGTAAGCGCACCAATATCCAAGATGGTAGCGTGTTACACGTGACACACAAAAACCAAGAAAACCCCAATGGCTACCCACTTATCATTGGCAATGATGTCACGATTGGGCATAAGGTCATGCTTCACGGATGTGAGATTCACGATCGGGTATTAGTAGGAATGGGAGCAATTGTCCTAGATGGCGCAGAGGTTCAATCCGAAGTAATGATTGGCGCAGGTAGTTTGGTACCACCAGGAAAAGTATTGGAAAGCGGTTACCTCTATGTGGGTAGTCCAGTAAAACAAGCTCGCCCACTCTCAGATAAAGAACGAGCATTTTTACAAAAATCTTCCGATAACTATGTGCAGAACAAAAACGACTACCTTAATGAAGTCGAAGTGATTCAATAAACAATCATTGAATCATAATGTAGCCTTCTTCATTGAAGGCTTCATCTTCGATCAGCTCTTCGGCCATTTCTTCTAGATCAAACCGGAAGGCAATAAAGGCTTCTATCGCTTGCTGCTCACATTCAACGGATAATCCACTCATCTTTGTCAGCTTCTGTTTGGTTACGTAACATTCGATAAGCGCACCAGATTGCTGAGCAGGAAAATTAACGGACTGTGATGATTCATCCCACGACTGGATATCTGGGAATAAAATAGATTGATTCATCGATTACTGACCTTCAAGGTTTTTTCTTAACTCACGCAAAATTTGCTTAGCACCCGGGCGCAGTCCACGCCATAACATAAAGCTTTCAGCAGCTTGGCCAACCAACATCCCTAATCCGTCATAGGTCTGTGCCGCACCATGCTCTTTGGCCCACCGATTAAAAGTGGTGTCACCTTTACCATACATCATGTCATAGCTCGTACTGTTGGGAGCAAAAATAGTCGATGAGATATTAGGAAGTTCTCCACTCAAAGAAGCTGAGGTAGAATTGATAACAACATCGTACTCTTGAGTAACACAACTTATCTCTTCTGCGGTAACAGGCCCATAAGCTGAAAACAGGTCCGCTAACTCTTTGGCTTTTGTATATGTACGGTTGGTAATCGTTAAAGAAGATGGATTTTGATCAAGTATTGGCTTAACCACTCCTCGAGCCGCCCCACCAGCACCGATAATTAAGATGCGAGCCCCTTCTAAAGCAACCTGATGTTGCAGCAAATCTTGCACTAAGCCAGCACCATCGGTGTTGTCGCCGATGATTTCTCCGTCATCAAGCTTCTTAAGAGTGTTCACAGCTCCGGCAAGTTGAGCCCGCTCAGTCAGGCGATTAGCAAATTGATAAGCATCTTCTTTAAATGGCAAGGTCACGTTACACCCTTTTCCACCTTCAGAGAAAAATGCTTTCGCTGCATCACTAAATCCATCTACAGGGGCACATTCAGCGGTGTAAGTCAGTGATTGATTGGTTTGACGGGCGAAGAGTGTATGAATAAATGGTGACTTACTATGTCCGATAGGATTGCCAAACACGGCATAGCGATCGATTTGCTGAGTCATTTCCTTACCTTTATTCCTTGCGTTTATATAGAAAAACAGGGGCATCTGATTACAAATGACCCTATCACTATCTCTCTATCTAGAAAAGAAGATTCAGCGCTTACCACTCACGTGGCTTTAAATATTGCTCATAAAGCTCTGCTTCTGGTGTACCAGCTTCAGGCTGATAGTTGTACTCCCAACGTGCTAATGGCGGCATCGACATCAAGATCGACTCTGTACGCCCACCACTTTGCAAGCCAAATAAAGTGCCTCGGTCATACACCAAGTTAAACTCAACATAACGACCACGACGATACAACTGGAAATCACGCTCACGCTCACCATATTCAATATTTCTGCGGCGAGCAACTATGGGTAAATAGGCCTGACAAAAACCATTACCCACGGCTTTGATATAGTCAAAACACTGCTCAAACTCCCAGTGATTCAAATCATCGAAGAACAAACCACCAACACCACGGGTTTCGTTTCTATGTGGCAGGTAGAAGTATTTATCACACCACGCTTTGTGCTCAGCATACACATCATCACCAAATGGCGCACAGATTGCCTTCGCTGTATCGTGCCAAGACTGGCAATCTTCTTCGAAAGGATAGAATGGCGTTAGATCGAATCCACCACCAAACCACCAAATCGGTTCTTCGCCCTCTTTTTCAGCGATAAAGAAACGAACATTGGCATGAGAAGTTGGTACATAAGGGTTTTTAGGGTGAATCACCAAAGAGACCCCCATAGCCTCAAAACGACGGCCTGCTAATTCAGGACGATGAGCTGTCGCTGACGCTGGCATCTCTTTACCTTCGACATGAGAAAAGTTCACCCCTCCCTGCTCGAAGACGTCGCCATCTCGAAGCACCCTTGAGCGACCACCGCCACCAAGACGCTCTCCCGGCTCACGATGCCATGCATCTTCGACAAAGACGGCCTTTCCATCTTCTTGTTCTAACTGCTGACAAATGGAATCCTGAAGTGACATCAGGAATAGCTTTACGGCATGTTTATCGATTGCTGACATACATTTAATACCTATTACTTAGTGCATATAAATCGCTGACTGCAGGGTTAGCCCTGTCTTAATATTTGCGAGGTTTTAGCGTCACGAATCTCACTTGGCTTATCACGACCACTGGTTTCACCACGAAGAATGGCCACCAGCTTATCACCCAACTGCTGCTCCACTTCTACTGTAGTCATGCACGGTGGCAATCCAGAAAGATTCGCGCTGGTGGAGGTTAGCGGCTTTCCAAACGCATTACACATCTTTTGCACTAAAGGATGATCCGTCACACGAACGGCAATCGAATCAAACTGTCCAGAGACCCAATGAGACACTTTATCGCTGGCCGGCATGATCCACGTGTATGGCCCTGGCCAAGTCGCATGGACGTTTGCTAGCTGCTCTTGAGTCAACTGAGATTCATCAATATAAGGTAACAACTGCTCGTAATTCGCAGCGATTAGGATAAGGCCTTTTTCCACTGGTCGCTGCTTAAGATCCAGTAGTTTCTGAATTGCATCAGGATTGTCTGGATCGCACCCAACGCCAAACACACCTTCTGTTGGATAAGCAATTACTTCACCTTGCTGTAGCGCGTTGAGCACCTGTTCAAAGTTATCCACTGATTACTTCCTAATTGTCTAACTATTATATTGTGGCGTTAAGTGTACAAAGATTCATTCTCAGAGACTAAAGCTATTTACTTATAAAATGTATCCATCGCTTTTAAGCACAAGGCGCAAACGTTTGCTTGAGATAAAAATCCCCGTATAATGCCCACAAATTTATGGCTCACCTAATTTTGTAGCTTGAAGGAGTTTGAGATGAAAGTCGGTATCATCATGGGTTCTAAATCCGATTGGCCAACCATGAAATTGGCAGCAGACATGCTGGATCAATTTGGCGTATCTTACGAAACAAAAGTTGTATCAGCTCACCGCACTCCTCAACTATTGGCTGACTATGCAAGCAGCGCAAAAGAACGTGGTATCAAAGTGATTATTGCCGGCGCTGGCGGTGCAGCTCACCTGCCAGGCATGGCTGCTGCATTTACTAGTGTTCCAGTACTTGGCGTACCAGTTCAGTCTCGCGCTCTGAAGGGCATGGATTCTTTATTGTCTATCGTGCAAATGCCAAAAGGTATCGCGGTAGGAACGCTAGCCATTGGCGAAGCAGGTGCGGCCAATGCAGGAATCCTAGCAGCGCAAATTCTCGGAACCCATGATGAAAGTATTATGGAGAAAGTAGAAGCATTCCGTAAAGAACAAACGGAAACTGTACTGGCCAACCCAAACCCGGCAGAGGATTAATCGGATGCATGTACTGGTTCTCGGAGCAGGTCAGCTGGCTCGTATGATGTCTCTGGCTGGTGCACCATTGAATATCCAAATTTCCGCCTATGATGTAGGGAGCGCGAACATCGTTCACCCCCTCACTCAACACGTGCTTGGACATGGCCTAGAAAATGCGATTGAACAAGTGGATGTCATTACAGCCGAGTTCGAGCATATTCCTCATGATGTCCTTGATATCTGTGCTGCAAGCGGGAAGTTTCTGCCAAGTACAGAAGCCATCAAAGCTGGCGGCGACCGCCGTCTTGAAAAAACACTGTTAGATAACGCAAATGTACGCAACGCGAAATACTATGTCATCGAAACTCGCGATGATTTTGACCGTGCGATTGAACACGTTGGCATGCCAATGGTGCTGAAAAGTGCGCTAGGTGGTTACGATGGTAAAGGCCAATGGCGCTTGAAAGAAGCATCTCAAGTGGAGTCTATCTGGACCGAAATGGCAGAATGTATTGCAGCAACGCCGGCTCAAGCGATAGTCGCTGAGGAGTTTGTACCATTTAACCGTGAAGTATCGCTAGTCGGCGCTCGCGGCAAAGATGGCAGCGTTGAGGTTTACCCACTGGCAGAAAACGTGCATACCAATGGTGTGTTGAGTCTTTCTACCGCTATTGATGCGCCAGAATTACAAGCACAAGCCAAGCAGATGTTTACCGCGGTCGCTGAAAGCCTCAATTACGTTGGCGTATTGGCATTAGAGTTCTTTGATGTCAACGGCAACTTACTGGTAAATGAGATAGCCCCTCGCGTGCACAATTCGGGTCACTGGACACAGCAAGGCGCAGAAACCTGCCAGTTCGAAAACCATCTGCGTGCAGTGTGTGGTTTGCCTCTTGGCAGTACCAAACTGGTTCGAGAAACCTCTATGGTGAATATTCTAGGGGAAGATACCTTACCAGAATCACTACTAGCAATGGATGGCTGCCATATCCATTGGTACGGAAAAGAGAAACGTGCTGGGCGCAAGATGGGCCACATTAATATTTGTGGAGATTACCCTGGTGAACTACATCGCAGACTCTGCTCATTAGCCGATGTACTGGATCAAACCGCTTTTCCTGCCGTACATGACTTCGCCAAACAATCGCAGGCGTAATATTCTGCGCTATTGATTAAAATGGGTCGCACAAAGCGACCCATTTTTCTATCTAAGCTAAGCCATTACTCTGGCTGAGTGTGCTGACACTTTCGGTTAGCACATTGCGACTTCACACCACTGGCCAGTTTTTTCTCAACCAGTAACGTAAAACCACACGCCTCGCACACCCCTTTTATCGGCGGCAAGTTCACGGCAAATTTGCATTTAGGGTAGTTGTCACAGGCATAAAATGTCTTACCGAAACGCGTCTTGCGTTCAACTAAGTGGCCCTTCCCACATTCAGGGCAAACATATTGCTCCTGGGATAGCGTCTCCGGCTCAGGCTGATTGATTGATTCAATATGGTGACAGGCCGGATAATTGCTGCACCCAACAAACATGCCATAACGTCCCTGACGCAGTACGAGCTCATTGCCACATTCGGGACAAGGCACACCAAGCTCTTTGACTATGTGACCATCGTTACTGTGCAGTGCTTTAATGTAATCACAACTTGGGTATTGGCTGCAGCCCAGAAACGGACCGTGTTTACCGTGTTTGAGAATCAGTTCACCACCACACTTAGGACAGGGGGCATGTTCCAACGCATGTTCATGGGCGGAGAAAAGGTTGTTGTCGATTTTACTACTCATACTGACCGCTTTCTTGAAAGATCTACCACTCTTATTGACAAGCTCGTGGTCCTAATCAAACAGACCTCGAACTTGCCAAGAGATTTAGTGAAGAATGCCTTGTTCCTTGGTATACAACAGCTCTTCCATCAGCGTATAAGCGTTTTCATTACCAGGTACGTTAAACAGTACCATGAGAATAATCCATTTGAGGTCTTCAAGCTCAAACTCGTTGGTTTCCAAGCCCATCACTCGATCAATCACCATTTCACGAGTTTCTGTCGTTAAGACATTAATTTGCTCAAGGAATAACAAAAAGCCTCGGCACTCTAAATCTAAACGTTGCATCTCTCGCGAGGTATAAATACGAGTCGAAGACGATGCAATACAAGACGCGATCGCAGAAGAGGTATCGCTTTGCTGCAGCGCGGCAAGCTCTTCTAACCAGACAAGGGCTTTGTAGATATCTTTTTGCTGAAAGCCTGCACGAAGCAGTTCTTCTTCCAGCTCGTCTTGCTCGACTTGTAACTCTGCATCGCTATGGATGTAGGTTTCGAATAGATACATCAATATATCCATCATCATAGCTAGCCCCTCCCCTTTCGAATATAGCCACCTGAAACTGCAACAACATGCCCTGAGAGTTCAAGCTCTAAGAGCTGCATCATGACTTCCTGCACAGGTATATTGGTCCTGTTTGCAAGAATATCAACTGGTGTAGCTTCATTTCCTACGTTAGCTAACAGCTGAGGAAATGGCAATTCTTCTTCATCAATTAACTCAGAAAATAAATCGTTGCTCTGATTAACAGACCAATCGAGCAACGATTGTATTTCATCCAGCACATCTTTAGTCTTTTCTACGAGGCAAGCGCCCTGACGAATCAACTGGTTTCCACCGCTGGCATTCGGGGCGTGAATTGATGATGGTAAGGCAAACACTTCTCTCCCTTGTTCAAGGGCGTAGCGCGCGGTAATCAAGGAGCCACTTTTCTCTGCAGCTTCCACCACCAATACACCTAACGATAACCCGCTGATGATTCGATTGCGGCGTGGGAAGTTTTCCGCCCGCGGTTTTGCATCTGGCCGAAACTCAGAGACTAAAGCCCCACTCTCCACAACACGTTGCGCCAGCCCACGGTGACGAGCCGGATATATATGCTGCAAACCAGCACCAAGAACTGCGATCGTCTTTCCGCTCGCTTGTAGCGCACCATCATGTGCATGCCCATCAATACCAAGTGCGAGACCACTAGTTACAATCAAATGGTGCTGAACAAAATCTGCGGCAAATTGACGCGCATGACGTAAGCCATCAATGCTCGCATTACGACTTCCTACCATGCCAATCTGCGGTTGTGATAAAAGAGCGGGATCGCCCTTTACAAATAATAGTGGCGGTGGTGCCACCACCTGCTTAAGCAAAGGTGGATAAAACGGATCAGACAATGTCACGATATGGTGGCCAGGTGACAGCGCTTGCCATGCTAAGCAGTCATCAACCGTCTTATCAACCGCATACCACGCTTGCAGCTGCTTAGGCGTCAAACCTAGTGCTTGTAACTGCTCGGGTGCATAATTGATGATATTGCGAGGAGTATCTTTGACCAGTAACTTGTTTAGTTTGACCCCACCAATGCCTGGCAAGCAACTTAGCTTTAGCCAGGCAGCAAGATCGCTTTCAGAGTGCGTTGTCGTCATTTAAGGTAGACTTTTGTTCAACAGGCGAAACCTCAAGTGCCTCTTGATTGTTATCGTCGATAAGTGACTCCGTCAACGGAGAAATGACTGACACATTTTTATTGATAGGCTTAGTACTATTAGTAATTAACCCCAAGCTAAAGTACTCATACGGGCGTATGACCAATAACTCTCCGACTTTACTTTGCGGCAACGTGATTTTCTTATCCAGCAGGCCAAATTCTTTTTTAAAGTCATCACCATCTTGATACACCGGATGAGCATCTTCTTTGAGGTCAAATACGCTGCCTTGCTGCAATTCATCGGCAGTGCCTTTATCAATCACGACAACTTGGTTAGTCGAGCTAAAACGAATCCCTTCAATATTACCCAATAGGTTTGCAGTGCTGCCCAGTGGAGATGGTAGTGGATAGAATGTGGTAGAGAAATCATCACGGTCTAACGTCTGCATGGGTAAAGCGATGTCATTGCGCAGTATTTCTTGCAGTTGCGAAGTAATCTTAAGCCCAGAGTACTCATTCGACGCTTCTACCAAATCCCCTTTGGCAATTAAACGCAATGCCGTAATCTGTTTTGAAACGTCATCCCGAGAAAAGGTTTCAACGGGTCTGTATATCGCCCAAGCTGCAGCGGTTTGCTCACCACTGATATACAGCACATCCTCTGCCGTCAAAAACTTACTGCCCTGATTGCTGCCCATGACCTTGGCAGCATTATCAAGAGTCTCATCGTCAACTAAACGGTCAGACTTTAAGTACGGCATCACTAAACCTTCAGCCACTGTTGGCACGGCTTTCTTCTCAGTGATACGAGCTTGTGGGCTCAGTTTCTTGACCGGCTTAAGGCTCAGCACTGGTTGACCGTTTATCCAAACCAACGACAACTTATCACCTGGATAAATTAAGTGTGGGTTATCAATGTCTGGGTTGACCTGCCATAGACGAGGCCACAGCCAAGGACTATCGAGATACATGGCAGAGATATCCCACAAAGTATCCCCTTTTACGACAACATACGTTTGTGGCGCATCCTTCTTGACGGTTAAAGGCTTAAAGCCCTCGCTTGCTGTGGCATTGAAAGAGAAAAATAACGGCAACGTAACACGAACAACATTACGAAAGATTCGGTTCATGACCCTCGTCCTTGGTCTATTAAGCAGTAATCAGAGTGAAAATAATGCCTGGATGCTGTCATTTAGGTCATAAAATGTCTAGAATTGAGCCAACAAGGTTTGTGCTGTTTCGGCACAGTTCAATATTTCGAGTGAATATGTCTGTATTACAAGTATTAACATTTCCAGATGATCGCCTGCGCACAGTCGCCAAGCCTGTTGAAGCAGTGACACCTGAAATTCAAAAAATCGTCGACGACATGATTGAAACCATGTACGACGAAGAAGGTATCGGCCTAGCTGCAACGCAGGTAGATATCCATCAACGAATCGTAGTGATTGATATTTCAGAATCTCGTGATGAGCCGATGGTGCTTATTAATCCTGAAATTTTAGAGAAACGTGGCGAAGACGGCATCGAAGAAGGCTGTCTGTCAGTACCTGGCGCTCGAGCTCTAGTACCTCGCGCGGCTGAAGTCACAGTAAAAGCACTCGACAGAGAAGGTAATGAGTTTACCTTTGAGGCTGACGACCTGCTTGCGATTTGTGTTCAACACGAACTGGACCACTTACAAGGGAAATTGTTCGTTGATTACCTATCACCACTGAAGCGAAAGCGTATTCAAGACAAACTGGCGAAAATAAAACGCTATAACGAGAAACAACAGCAAAACGCTTAATCTCGAACCATGTCAATTAGAAGGAAGCCTACCTTGAGCCAATCTTTACGTATTGTCTTTGCAGGTACTCCGGATTTCGCCGCCCGTCACTTGGCGGCGTTGTTGTCTTCGGAGCATGAAGTCATTGCCGTTTACACTCAACCAGACCGCCCTGCTGGTCGTGGTAAAAAATTGACGGCAAGCCCGGTAAAACACATCGCGTTAGAACACGACATCCCGGTATATCAGCCAGAAAACTTCAAGTCACAAGAAGCAAAACAAGCGCTTGCTGACCTCAATGCCGATATCATGGTCGTTGTGGCCTACGGGTTGTTACTGCCACAAGCGGTATTAGACACACCGAAACTAGGTTGTATTAACGTACACGGCTCCATTTTGCCTCGCTGGCGTGGCGCAGCTCCAATCCAACGCTCTATCTGGGCGGGCGATGCAGAAACTGGGGTTACCATTATGCAGATGGATATTGGTCTGGATACGGGTGATATGCTCAAAATTGCAACGCTACCAATTGAAGCAACGGATACCAGTGCTTCTATGTACGAAAAACTGGCTGAACTGGGCCCTGAGGCATTGATTGACTGCCTCGCAGATATTGCTGCGGGCAAAGCCATACCCGTGAAGCAAGACGACGAGCTAGCGAACTACGCGAAGAAACTCAGCAAAGAAGAAGCTCGTATCAATTGGAATGACGATGCTGCACATATCGAACGTTGCGTTCGTGCCTTCAATCCATGGCCAATGAGTCATTTTGTGGCGGCTGAGAACAGCATCAAAGTCTGGCAAAGCCGAGTTGACGAGGAAGTCAGTAGTCAACCAGCGGGCACCATTATCCAAGCAGACAAAACGGGAATCTACGTTGCAACTGGCAACGGCATACTGGTTCTAGAACAACTGCAAGTGCCAGGCAAAAAAGCCATGTCAGTTCAGGATATTCTGAACTCACGTGCTGCTTGGTTCGAAGTCGGTACTGTGCTGATTTAAACCATACTTGGGGAGCGAGCCCCCCATAATACGAACTTTTAGAGGGCAGAGATGCCCTCCTTTATTTTAAGGTACTCATCATGAATGTGCGCGCTGCGGCTGCCAACGTCTTGTATCTTGTCGTCGACAAGGGCCACTCACTTTCCAGCGCCCTTCCAGCGGCTCAACAAACCATTCGGTCTCGTGACCATGCGCTGCTTCAGGAAATCTGTTACGGTGCATTACGCTATTTACCACGTCTGGAAACCATCGCTAATCAATTGATGGATAAACCGCTTAAAGGGAAACAGCGTGTATTCCACCACCTGATCCTAGTTGGCATTTATCAGCTAAGCTTTATGCGTATTCCAGCTCATGCTGCGGTCGGTGAAACCGTCGAAGGCACCAAAGATCTGAAAGGTCCACGCCTACGTGGGTTAATTAACGCCGTATTGCGTAACTACCAGCGCAGTCAAGAAGAACTAGACGAGGTTGCCGTAAGCAGCAATGCAGGAAAATATAGTCACCCAAGCTGGTTATTAAAACTGCTCCAAGCGGCTTACCCAGAGCAATGGGAAAATATTGTTGAGGCCAATAACAACAAGGCTCCTATGTGGTTAAGAGTAAACCACCAACACCACTCACGAGATGAATACCTAACGCTACTCAAAAATGAAAACATTGATAGCACGCCACACACACAGGCCCAAGACGCCCTAAAATTGGCAGCACCTTGTGATGTGAGTCAGTTGCCCGGCTTTGATAAAGGGTGGGTTTCAGTACAAGATGCAGCCGCTCAATTGTCGCTCAATTACCTCACACCTCAAGATGGCGAGTTGATTCTAGACTGCTGCGCCGCACCTGGTGGTAAAACAGCGCACATTCTCGAACGCACATCAGGTAGCGAAGTGGTCGCGATTGACTGCGACGACACAAGATTGAAACGTGTGCATGAAAACCTAGAGCGTCTCAACCTTCAGGCAAAAGTGATTTGCGGAGACGCTCGTGATCCTCAACAATGGTGGCAAGGTGAGCAATTTGATCGCATATTACTTGATGCGCCTTGCTCTGCAACCGGTGTGATTCGTCGCCACCCAGACATTAAGTGGCTTCGCCGCGCTGAAGACATTACGGCGTTGGCAGAACTGCAAAGTGAAATTATTGATGCTATGTGGACGCAGTTGAAACCTGGCGGTACCTTGGTTTATGCGACGTGTTCAATCACACCACAGGAAAACGTCGAGCAAGTCAAAGCGTTTTTAGCACGCACGGCAGATGCGACATTGGTCAACTCAGATCCTAAGCAACCTGGACGTCAAATTTTACCAGGCGAAGAAGATATGGATGGCTTCTACTACGCTGTACTAAGCAAAAAACACGCGTAACAGCATACTAAATAGGGCGATTGGAACCATTTCAATCGCCTTTTTCAGATAACGAGAAAAGAGTATGAAAATCATTATTCTTGGTGCAGGTCAAGTTGGCGGCACACTGGCAGAAAACTTAGTGGGTGAGAACAATGACATCACCATCGTCGATAACGATTCCGATAGACTGCGTGAATTGCAAGATAAGTATGACTTGCGCGTCGTCAATGGGCACGCAAGCCACCCAGATGTGCTGCATGAGGCAGGTGCACAAGATGCTGATATGCTCGTCGCGGTGACTAACACAGATGAAATCAATATGGCGGCATGTCAGGTTGCTTTTACTCTGTTTAACACCCCCAACCGAGTCGCTCGTATTCGCTCACCAGAATACCTGGTTGAAAAAGAAGCTCTATTTAAATCCGGTGCCATTCCCGTCGATCACCTTATCGCACCTGAAGAACTGGTCACCAGTTACATCGAACGCTTGATCCAATACCCAGGGGCCTTGCAAGTGGTCAGTTTTGCCGAGCAAAAAGTCAGCTTAGTGGCAGTCAAGGCCTACTATGGCGGTCCTTTGGTTGGCAACGCCTTATCCGCGCTTCGTGAACACATGCCGCACATTGATACCCGGGTTGCGGCAATTTTCCGTCAAGGTCGCCCTATCCGCCCACAAGGCACAACGATTATCGAGGCAGATGATGAAGTGTTCTTTGTGGCTGCAAGTAACCATATCCGCTCTGTCATGAGTGAGTTGCAACGTCTTGAGAAGCCATACCGCCGTATTATGATTGTCGGTGGGGGTAACATCGGTGCGAGTCTTGCGAAGCGTCTAGAGCAAACTTACAGCGTCAAACTCATAGAACGCAACTATCAGCGAGCCGAACGACTTTCTGAAGAATTAGAGCAGACCATCGTGTTTTGTGGTGACGCAGCGGATCAAGAACTGCTCACTGAAGAGAACATCGACCAAGTGGATGTGTTCATTGCCCTAACCAATGAAGACGAAACCAATATTATGTCAGCCATGTTGGCCAAACGTATGGGCGCGAAGAAAGTGATGGTGCTGATCCAGCGTGGGGCTTACGTTGACTTAGTGCAAGGTGGGGTGATTGATGTTGCAATCTCACCACAGCAAGCAACCATATCAGCATTGTTGACGCACGTTCGTCGTGCTGACATCGTGAACGTTTCCTCGCTACGTCGCGGTGCAGCTGAAGCCATTGAAGCCATTGCACACGGTGATGAAACGACATCCAAAGTGGTTGGCCGTGCAATTGGCGATATTAAACTGCCGCCAGGTACAACGATTGGAGCGATTGTACGTGGTGAAGAAGTATTGATCGCCCACGATCGCACCGTCATCGAGCAAGATGACCACGTCGTGATGTTTTTGGTCGACAAGAAGTACGTGCCAGACGTCGAAGCGCTGTTTCAGCCGAGCCCATTCTTCCTTTAGGATTTTCCTATGGTCAACTTACGTCCCGTGCTGTTCGTTATTGGGCTGGTTTTATCCAAACTGGCTCTTTTCATGTACGTGCCTACTTTGGTCGCCTTTTTTACCGGTACCGGTGGATTCCTCGACTTTGCCCAAGCCGTGGTGATTACCCATATTGCTGCGTTTATCTGCCTAACGATTGGCAGGACCTCACGGTTTAAACTCAGCGTACGTGACATGTTTCTTATCACCAGCTTAGTTTGGACCATCGCCAGCGCATTTGCGGCACTGCCCTTCGTTTTCATTAACCATATCAGCTTTACCGATGCCTACTTTGAGACCATGTCCGGTATTACCACCACAGGCTCTACAGTACTCAGTGGTTTAGACAATATGGCTCCGAGTATCTTGTTATGGCGCTCTATATTGCAATGGCTGGGTGGTGTTGGGTTTATTGTTATGGCAGTGGCTGTTTTACCAATGTTAAACGTTGGGGGGATGAAACTGTTCCAGACCGAATCATCCGACTGGTCAGACAAAAGCAGTCCGCGCGCCAAAACCGTGGCTAAAAACATCGTCGCGGTTTATCTCATATTAACTGGTGCCTGCATTGCGGGTTATGTACTGACAGGAATGAGCTGGTTTGAGGCTATCAATCACGCTTTCACCACACTTTCCACCGGCGGGTACTCGACATCAGATGGTTCCATGAACCACTTCTCCAATGGCGCACATTGGGTTGCTACCGCCTTTATGTTTATGGGTGGCTTGCCGTTTCTTCTGTTTGTCGCCGCGTTACGTAAGCGTCGAATCGAGATTTTACTTAAAGATGCTCAGGTCCGAGGTTTCGCTTACCTGTTTTTAGCATCCAGCCTTGTTGTCGCAGGATGGCTGGTTATTCGAGATGGATACACGATACTAGATGCCTTGCGCGTCTCCATGTTCAATATTGTATCGGTTGTGACGACCACGGGTTTTGGCCTCGAAGACTTTACCGCTTGGGGCGCTTTACCAACCACACTGATTGCCTTTTTGATGTTGGCAGGGGCTTGCTCTGGCTCAACCGCTGGTGGGATTAAAGTGTTCCGTTTTCAAATCGCGATGACATTACTCAATAAACAAATGATGAAGTTGGTGCATCCGTCCGGCGTCTTTGTTCAACGTTACAACCAACGCCCGGTCAATGACGATATCGTGCGTTCGGTTGTCGCATTCGTTTTGATGTTTTTTATCACCATCATTTTTATCGCAGGTTGCTTGAGCGGGTTGGGCTTGGATCCTGTCACGAGTATCTCTGGCTCTATTACCGCCGTGGCGAATGTCGGACCCGGAATGGGCTCCGTGATCGGACCAACAGGTAACTTTGCACCACTACCAGATACAGCCAAATGGCTGTTAAGCTTTGGGATGTTAATGGGCCGACTGGAAATTTTGACCATTCTCGTGCTGTTTTTCCCGGCGTTTTGGCGCCGCTAGTCTTGCTCACAAAAAAGGGATCACAATGAAAATATCAATTACCCTAGCGACGTTACTTGCAACCTCCTCGGTTTATGCCGCAGAGGTAGTCACCCTTGCTGACGGACGTGAAGTGAAATTAAATGATGACTTCACATGGCACTACGTGGTGAACAACCCCACGCTAAACACGACAAAAGTGGAAAAAGCGGCCATAAATACACCCATTAATGCAGCCCCTACTATCGCAACCATTCCGGTTGTCACGAAAAACGTTGGTACCACAGTGGTGGTGAATAGCAAGAAGCCAACCCTACAGCTTTCTGATTCTGGCGTTGATATTTTACTGGGAGCGGCCAGCTACGAGAATGGTAAGTTGATTTTACCGACTTCGCTCACCAATCAGAGCACTCAGTCTGTGATTCAGGTTGAAGTGAAAATAGAAGTATTTGATATGTCAGGTAACTCACTGGTGAAAGAGAATGTGACAATCTGGCAATCCATCAAACGAATGGCAGAAACCTACCTTCGTCCAAAACACGCAGAGCAAGGCAAAGCGATTCAACTCACCGTGCCAGAATCCCAGCAATACCAACTGACCGCAAAAGTGATTGAAGTGGTCACGCGTTAACGACCAGACTTCGTTGAGCAAACTCGTAGCCACGAGATTTGCTCAACAGACCTAAACGGGTTCAACAAAGTAATAGATAGCGAAAAAGTGACACACGCAACCCGCCAAAACAAAACCATGCCAAATCGCGTGATTAAATGGGATGCGCTTAGCAACGTAAAATATTACCCCGATAGAATACACCAAGCCACCTACAGCCAACAGCGTCAAGCCGGTAATATGCAAATGGATCGCCAGCTGATAAATCACTATCAACGAAAGCCAGCCCATGACTAAATAAGAACCCAGTGATAGCTTCTTGAACCGAGAAATAAACGCAACCTTCATCATGATGCCAATCAGTGCAATTGTCCAAATTACGATCATCAAACCTATCGCTAGAGGCGTGCGTAAGCTCACCAATAAGAAGGGGGTATAACTGCCCGCGATCAATAAATAAATGGCGCAGTGATCAAACGTTTTCATCCAACGTTTTACGTTTGGATGAGGAATAGCGTGATAAAGTGTGGAAGCTAAAAACAGCACTATAATACTTGAGCCGTAAATCGCCATACTGGTTAGAGTCAATGTGTCGGCCTGATGCTCGAGTGCTTTGACCAGCAAAAGTACAAGACCAACGATCCCCATGACCATACCGATGCCGTGAGTAATTGCGTTGGCCCACTCTTCCGTTTGGCTGTATTGAGGTTTCTGTGGAGAAGACATCCCTGCGCCTATACTAGAGTGTTGAACAATAACTCTAGTATGGCACATTAAGCTTACACGTGTAAGCTAAAACTCATTTTCGTGCAGCGCGGTGGTTTGATCTAGGTAGTCGATCACGATATCGCCCACGTTTTCTGGGCTGGTCGTAACTGGAATCACCATTTCACGTTTCAGCTTTCCGCTTCCAAGTAAACTTGCGAGCATGCCACTCGTCCCTTTGCGAGTGCGATCAACTTCAAACCATAACTTGAGTTCATCTGCATTTCTGTGCGCAACAAACTCCAGTTCGCGCCACACACCATGGTATGGACCATCAGTTGGTACCATTTCAAACTCTTGAACAAAAGGCAGCTCGAAGCCGTCCACTTCTTCACATTCGACCTGACGAATTCTTAACCCTTGTGCTTCTAGTGCAGACAATACCGCATCCATCAACGGATCAGGGCGCACGGTTAACGTATCTTTATCCGTAGGATCGAGCGCGGCAGAAACATCGAGTCCCGTTTCAAGCCAGACTTTGGCGTCACCAATGGTTACTGGTGTATTCCATGGCACATTAAGCTTGGCATCAAACGTACGCTCTTCACCGGAATGAATAACAAATGCGTAAGGGAGGCTCCATTCAGCGAGAACATGGGTTTGTGGTACTCGGCGCATCATGTGCCCCTCACGAGAGCCTCTATCATCCAAAGTTTCAGCGATATAACGGCAACACAGTTTCAGATCAATATTGTCGATCGCTTGCTCTGTTGCGCCACCATACACATGGATAGACACATCCACACTTTGACCGGGGTAAACCACATCCTGATTTAGAATCGAGTCTACTTTAGCACTGCCGATTCCAAAACTTGCAAGTGTCTTCTTTAAAAATGACATATGCACCTCCTTCGTCTATGCCTCATACTACTACTGCGGTTCTCGGGATCAAAACAAAATTTTTTCTCTCTTTAAGGGTAAAAATAACAAAATTGAACGAATTCAATTGCTCAACTATCGACCAACGAATATAAGGGTGCTAATCTAATAACTGATATGCATGCATATCGCTATTCCTGAATTACTAATTGGATTGGCGAGAGCCAAATGAGCCTCCTTCAGGTTAAAACTGGAGCCGAACTCGTAGTAATTTAGGCCATAACATCGGCAATGGATATGCCTGACAGTTAGGTAATGCAATGCGCCCAACAACAGTCAGGTTCGCACACACCAATAGTAGTGCAATGCGCCGCCGCAGTGGCTTTACTCAAGCACCGAAAGCGCAGCAACGTAGTACGCCAGCAATGACATTAGTTGATAAACTTGCGATGACATCAAAAGCTTCGACCAAAGTCATCAAAGCAGCTTAATCAAAAGCGCAGTATTCACTGCGCTTTTTCTTTTCAACGTTTTCTTATTTGTCTTCTCGATGCAATTTGGTACCTTAAACAAAATACTTACAAAATTTGTGGAGAAGGAAAATGAAGTGTCATCGTATTGAAGAGTTAATCGAGCTGTTGGAGCCTGAGTGGCACAAAGATCAAGAAATGAATCTCATACAGTTTATTGTCAAATTAGCGGGCGAAGCGGGTTTTAATGGCAATCTGGAAGATTTAACCGATGATGTACTGATCTATCATCTGAAAATGCGCAATAGCAACAAAGACGACATGATCCCTGGGCTAAAGAAAGACCAAGAAGATGATTTCAAAACCGCGCTATTACGTGCTCGTGGTGTAATTAAATAGCGCAGCCCCTACCTTTCAGAAGCGATCCATCAAAGGTCGCTTTTTTACAACTGAATACTGCCCATCTGGATAAATGAGCGTTCGATTGATTCCCCAGCAAAATCGCTCGGAACACGACCCAGACTGTCGTTACTAATGACTCACATGACAAAGTAGATAACACCTCTTAAAGCGATTATTACCCACTAAAATGATCAAAAGCGCATTTAAATAGACGCACTGTTCAGACAATTATCAGGTCAACTGTACTGTTTTTTGTTGTTAAACATTGACTGCGTTAAAGAAAAGAAATTGTTATTGATCGTATAATCGCCACACATCAGTGTTTACTAAACTATATACTCGATCAATCTCACGATGAGTTGCCAAAGGCGAATGTTGAGGTTGCTTGAGTATAAACATAGCAATGCATCGAGTGCCAACAATAGAAATGGCACCGTAGCCTATAAAAAGCCCAGAAGGAAAGCTAAATGAGTCAGGATAAAGACAAGATCGATATCAAGGATGTGACTCCCAAAACCTTTAACCCAAAAACACATAAAGGCAACGGGGATCGTTTTAACCCAAGCAATCGTATTTATGTGCGTGAGAGTAAAGGGACTTACCAAAAACTGCGACGCTATGGTGGCTGGTTTTTGTTGCTGCTGTTTGCCTTAACACCTTGGATTCCTTATGGAGAACGCCAAGCGATTTTGCTCGATATCGGCAACCAACAATTCAACTTTTTTGGCACCACCTTATATCCACAAGATCTGACGCTACTCGCGGTACTGTTTGTCATCGCGGCTTTTGGGCTGTTTTTCATCACCACCTTTTTAGGTCGGGTTTGGTGTGGCTACCTCTGCCCGCAAACCGTCTGGACTTTTATGTATATCTGGTTTGAGGAAAAACTCGAAGGCAGTGCAAACAAGCGTCGTAAACAAGATGGCAACAAATTAACCGCTAATTTAGCCATGCGTAAAGCCGCCAAACACCTAGCGTGGTTTGCGATCGCACTTGCAACAGGCTTCACCTTTGTCGGTTACTTCGTGCCGATGCAGCAACTGGTTATTGACTTCTTCACTCTCAATGCCAGTTTCTGGCCAATATTCTGGGTGCTATTTTTTGCTTTTTGCACATACGGCAATGCTGGCTGGATGCGCTCGATTATGTGTATCCACATGTGTCCCTACGCACGTTTTCAGTCAGCCATGTTCGATAAAGACACCTTCATCGTCGGGTATGATGCGAAACGAGGGGAAAAACGCGGTCCTCGCCCACGTAAAGCAGATCCAAAACAGCTTGGTCTAGGTGACTGTATTGACTGTGATCTATGTGTTCAGGTGTGCCCTACTGGCATTGACATCCGAGATGGCTTGCAATATGAATGCATCAACTGTGGTGCGTGTATCGATGCTTGTGACCAAACCATGGATCGCATGGGATATGAGAAAGGACTGATCAGTTATACCACAGAGCACCGCCTATCCGGCAAAACCACGAAAGTTCTGCGGCCAAAATTACTCGGTTATGGCGCCGTCCTATTGATCATGATTGGGCTGTTCTTTGCGCAAATTGCATCTGTGGATCCTGCAGGCCTGACGGTCATTCGTGACCGAAACCAACTATTCCGTACCAACAGCGCCGGGGAAGTGGAAAATACTTATACCCTTAAAGTAATCAACAAAACTCAACAAACACAGAAATACGCTCTCAATGTCACCGGAATGGGTGATGTGAGTTGGTATGGCAAACAAACCATTCAAGTTCAACCTGGTGAAGTTTTGAACCTGCCAATGAGCCTTGGTGTCGATCCTGACAAGCTAGACTCTCCTATCACCACGATTCAGTTTATACTCACCGATAAGAGCAACCAATTTACCATCGAAGTAGAAAGCCGGTTTATCAAAAAGCTGTAGCATGACTTACGGTGCCCAATGGAAAAAGGCTCAGCAATGAGCCTTTTTATTTATATGTCTCAAGGTACTTTTAACTTTGACGCCCTTACCCCTGATTTTATGTGGTATGCGTTAGAAAGCATCGGTATTCGAGCTGAGTCTGGGTTTCTCCCACTTAACAGCTACGAGAACCGCGTTTATCAATTTACTGATGAAGAGCGTCGCCGCTATGTGGTTAAGTTCTACCGCCCAGAGCGCTGGCGTCATGAGCAAATACAAGAAGAGCACGACTTCACTTTAGAACTCATCGACAATGAAATTCCCGTTGCACCGCCTGTATTGCTTAATGGTCAAACCTTACATCATTACCAAGGATACGCCTTTGCCCTGTTTGATAGTGTCGGTGGGCGCCAGTTTGAAGTCGACAACTTACAACAACTGGAAGGCGTGGGAAGGTTCCTCGGGCGCATTCACAAGGTCGGCAGCAGAACCAACTTTCAACACCGACCAAGCATTAGTTTGCAAGAATATCTCTACCAACCACGTGAGCTGCTCCAACATTCATCGATGATCCCAATGCATTTGGAAAACAGTTTCTTTAATGACTTAGATCTGCTGATCCAAGCGATTGAACATCACTGGCCATCCGAACTCAATTCAATTCGTCTTCATGGTGACTGCCATCCAGGGAATATTCTGTGGCGCGATGGACCAATGTTCGTTGACTTAGACGATGCGCGCAATGGTCCCGCGGTGCAAGATCTGTGGATGCTGTTAAACGGTGATCGACAAGATAAAATCATGCAGCTCGACATCATATTGGAAGCATACCAAGAGTTTTGTGACTTTAACCCAACAGAATTGAAACTAATCGAACCTCTTCGCGGTCTACGAATGGTGCACTATATGGCATGGTTGGCCAAACGTTGGCATGACCCAGCATTCCCTCTCGCATTTCCGTGGTTCAATGAACCGAAATACTGGGAAGGCCAAGTCCTTGCATTTAAAGAACAGATAGCCAACTTAGAGGAAGCACCACTGTCGTTAATGCCACAATGGTGATAAAAAACCAAATAACATACACTTAACGTTCTTACGCCCAATGGTGCTTAAAAAACCAAGTGTAAAATGTTACCGGGACTGTAACCTGTCATTCTCGTTGACCTAATGTTCTTGAGGTGATTTGGGGTTGATTCAGCCCAACAATTAAAAATGGAGATATTTACATGAAAAAGCTGTTCGCATTATTTTCTATGCTGATGTTCAGTCTGTCAGTCAACGCAGCGCAATTTAAAGAAGGTGAGCATTACAAGGTTTTAGATTTAGAAGCATCAAAAAAACCAGTCGTCACCGAGTTTTTCTCATTTTATTGTCCACACTGTAATGCGTTTGAACCTATCATTCAGCAATTGAAGAAACAGCTACCAGAAGGTGTGAAGTTACAAAAGAATCACGTGTCTTTCATGGGTGGTAACATGGGAGCGTCAATGAGCAAAGCGTTTGCGACCATGGTAGCGCTAAAAATTGAAGACCAAATGGTGCCAGTAATGTTTAATCGCATCCACAACCTGCGTAAACCACCACGTGACGATGCAGAGCTGCGTCAAATCTTCGTAGATGAAGGCATCGATGCGAAAAAGTTTGATTCAGCCTTCAAAGGGTTTGCTGTCGATTCAATGGTTCGTCGCATGGACAAACAGTTTGAGGACAGCGGTCTTACGGGTGTACCTGCTGTGATCGTGAATAACAAATATCAAGTCCAAGCACAGAGCATCAAATCAACCGATGAGTACTTCGCGCTGGTCAACTACCTGCTGACCCTAAAGTAATTTTCACCCCATCGCGGTTGAGATATACACTGTAAGATCAAATATCAAGGGGAGCCGTATGTGCTCCCCTTACTTTTAGAGCAAGATTTACTCGTTATCGAGATAACAGGTATACCCAAGTACCTGTTCATCGACCAATCACGATTGAGCAAGCGGTCGAATTGACCATCACCCGAGATGCGTGAGTGAAAAGTAACACTTATGAGAACATGATCATTTAACAAAAAAATAATAGGGTGATTAATAAAACAGCGTGTAATTATACGACTCTATCGTTACATTAGAATGTGTGTAAGAAGGGTCTTACGTGTTACCTAGCTATTCTCGGGCCGTTTTCACACAACAATTTTCACATAACAATGCTTAAGCAAATAATTGTTCATTCGACATTTTAGGAGATCACGAATGAGACTAAAGTTGGCACTCTTACCTTTAGCCTTGGTAGTCAGCACTTCTCAAGCACAACTGGCAGACAGTCAGGGGTTTAGTGGAGAGATATCGGTTATCGCTGGTTATGCTTCTACCGAGTCGAACTTAAATACAGACAATAGCAAAACGATAAACTCACTTAACCAGAAAGGAGAAAGTGAGAGTTCTGCCGTCATTGCACCATTGGGTAATGTGGCTTACACGTTTGGTAGTGCCCTTAACCACCAAGTCTATATGGGTACGTCACGTTCTGATGTCGCCATAGGTACACTGGCCTTTCAATTAGGTTATCAGTATCAATTAGATTCAGGTACAGTCCTTGACTTCTCTTACTTGCCAACCCTAGTGGACGGTGAAACCTGGAGCAATCCATACCAAACTGGCTCAGCACGCAGCACAACCGATGAAAGCGGCAATGCTTTTCGATTCCAAGCCAAAGGCCTTATCGATAAAAACTTTAACCTCGAACTTGGCTACGCCGAGCGTGACGTTGAAAATGACGACGTGATTGGGTTTGACGATTCACTCGCACGTGATGCTGACGTCTACTACTTCAAAGGTAGCTACCGTATTTCAATGACCCCAACTTCCTTTCTACAACCTGCGTTTACTTACATCATGCAAGATGCAGAGGGCGATGCAGAATCATTCGATTCATACGGTGCGGATCTAAGTTGGTTCAAATTCATCAACCAGCATCGCTTAGCTCTGACTGCTGGTTACACATTGAAAGACTTTCAATCGGCAAGTCAAACATTTGGCAAGAAACGCAGCGATGACACCTTAAGCCTATTCGCTGCTTATGAGTACGAAAACGTATTCGATTGGCAAGACTGGTCGTTTGTTTCTTTTGCTGGCTACAGTCAAACCGATTCAAATCTCACCTTCTTTGATGAGAAAGAGTACTTGCTCTCACTTGGCTTAAACTACAAATTCTAATCCCGCTTAACTCATCGCTATAGTGACTGAAGCAACTAAACCGCTTGTGCTGTTAGTTGCTTCAGTAGTCTATCCATTGCTCGGTAACCAAGTGCTTCGGCAAGATGAGCGCGCTCAATATGCTTTGCGCCATCTAAATCTGCGATGGTTCTGGCAACCTTAATAATGCGATGATACGCTCGGATAGATAACCCCAAACGATGCAAAGCCGTTTCGAGAAACTCGGCGTCACTTTTCTGTAAAGGACAAAACGTTTCAATCTCTCGACTGCCCAACAACGCGTTCACTTTACCACTGCGCGACAGCATACCTTCGCGAGCAGTATTCACCCGTTGCTTTACGACGGCAGTCGATTCACCACGCTCCCCCCCTTGCGAAAGCGTGCCCTTTGGTAATGCTGGAATTTCTAACGACATATCAAATCGGTCAAGAAGTGGTCCAGATAGTCGCCCTAAATAGCGTAAGATCGCTTGAGGATTGGTGCGAGCTTGGTTACCTTCATAGTAACCGGTTGGGCTTGGGTTCAACGCGCCCACCAACTGAAATCGTGCAGGAAAGCGAGTTTTTCCTTGTGCCCGAGAGATAATGATTTCCCCAGACTCCAATGGCTCGCGCAAAGAATCCAAAACTTTCCGGTCGAACTCAGGCATTTCATCCAAAAAGAGCAACCCATTGTGTGCCAACGATATTTCGCCAGGGCGAGGAATAGATCCACCACCAACTAACGCTGCCATTGAGCTCGAATGGTGCGGTGAACGAAAAGGCCGCAGCTTCCAATTGTGCTCATTAATTTCACTTTGCGTCAGCGAGGCAACCGATGCCGTTTCCATCGCTTCTTCATCACTCATTTCCGGTAACAAGTCACACAAACGCGATGCCAACATCGTCTTTCCGGTACCAGGAGGGCCAAGAAACAATAGGTTGTGGTTGCCAGCTGCTGCAATTTCGAGTGCCCTTTTACCTTGTTGTTGACCGATAATATCTTGCAGATCGCGTCCATGCTTCGTGGCTTTCCTTAGTTTAGGAGATTGATAAAGTTCAAGCTTTTGCTGGCCACACAACTCTGCACAAACTTCCAATAAAGAGTGCGCGGATTTGTGCAGCTCTTTCGCCACCAGCGCAGCCTGATCACCATTGACGTTCGGTACCACCAAATGACGTTGAATTTTACTCGCTTCTAACGCTGCCGGGAGCACGCCTTTTACCGATCTTAACTCACCGGAAAGTGCTAACTCTCCAACAAATTCGTAGTTTTTCAGCTTATCTGTGGCAATTTGTGCCGAAGCCGCCAAAATCCCCAAAGCAATAGGTAAATCGAAACGCCCACCTTCTTTGGGTAGGTCCGCTGGCGCCAAGTTCACTGTTATTCGTTTAGCAGGAAACTGAAAGTTAGAATTGATGATCGCGCTACGTACCCGATCTTTAGACTCTTTTACTGTGGTTTCAGGTAGCCCAACCAAGGTAAAACCTGGCATGCCATTGCTGATATGAACTTCTACACTCACCGAGGGCGCTTGCACCCCGACACTTGCCCGACTATGAATGATTGCCAGCCCCATACGCTCTCCAAGTTACTCAATACTCATACCCCTACAGAGAACCTCACTGTTCCAACCTGTTTGGGTATAACCAAATGTTTTTTATATGTACTTATGTTATATACCGCGTACAAACTGGGGGTTAATGTGAAAAAAGAATGACTTTTTGCTTGTCATGCAACGGAATTGTGTGATACCACTAGAGACGCAAACAATTGCGTAGAACATTACACAAAAAATTAACGATAGAAATTAACGACAGACAGATGAACCTATTCGCCAAATTCAATTCACTGCTAGCCCTGATTATCGTGGTCATTATTGGCATCACGCGGGGTGTTGTGGGCGAAAGGTAACCACAAATTATAAAAAACCCCCGCACTGAAAAGTCCGGGGGTTTTTTTACAACTACAAGTTGTCATCTGTCTAACCCTTGGACAGTTTAACGGGAAGAATGGGAGTGCACATGAAGTGCAACACATATGGCGATAGCTACGAGCCTCAACGTAGCAAAGGAGGTTTACGATGACTGGAGCACAACTTGTCGTAGCCGCTTTAAGACAGCAAGGCATCAATACCATATTTGGCTACCCTGGCGGAGCCATCATGCCCATCTATGATGCCTTGTATGACGGAGGTGTTGAACACATCTTATGCCGTCATGAACAAGGGGCAGCCATGGCCGCTATAGGTATGGCTCGTTCAACTCAAGATGTTGCTGTTTGCATGGCAACTTCCGGCCCTGGCGCCACTAACCTCGTTACCGGTCTTGCCGATGCGTTCCTTGATTCCGTTCCACTGGTCGCCATTACGGGTCAAGTAGCCAGCTCCCATATCGGTACCGACGCCTTCCAAGAAATGGATGTGATCGGTATGTCCCTCGCCTGTACCAAACACAGCTACTTGGTCACTGAAATCGAAGACCTAGCTCCAACACTGGCTGAAGCATTTGAAGTAGCCAAAACCGGTCGTCCAGGTCCTGTTATTGTTGACATCGCTAAAGACGTTCAGCTTGCACAGGCACCAACCGATTTGCTGCCACCATATGTTGCACCGCCTATCGAAGATGTTGCCGCCGCAGACGTTAAGCGAGCTCAAGAAGTGTTAGCCGCTTCGACACGCCCTGTACTTTACGTCGGTGGTGGTGTTCAGCTCGCCAAAGCAACGGATGCAGTACGAGAGTTCTTACGTCTGAACCCTATGCCAGTGGTAAGCACTCTGAAAGGCCTAGGCACCATTGAACGCCACGATCCCCATTACTTGGGCATGCTAGGTATGCACGGAACCAAAGCCGCAAACCTTGTTGTACAGGAATCGGATCTGTTGATTGTTGTTGGTGCGCGATTTGATGACCGTGTGACAGGAAAACTCGACACGTTTGCTCCGAATGCAAAAGTGATTCACATTGATATTGATGCGGCAGAAATTCATAAGCTGCGCCACGCCAATGCTCCACTGCGTGGTGACATCAATACGATTCTTCCTCAGTTAGAACTGACACAAGACATCACTCCTTGGGTTCACCACAGTGAAAGTTTACGTAGTGGCTTTAAGTGGCGTTATGACCACCCTGGCGAGCTTATCTATGCGCCACTATTACTCAAACAGTTATCCGATATGATGCCGGATAGCTCGATTGTCTCAACGGATGTCGGCCAACATCAGATGTGGGCAGCACAGCATATTCAGCCGCGTGATCCGCAAAATTTCATCACCTCCGCAGGTCTAGGCACGATGGGCTTTGGCCTACCCGCAGCGATGGGGGCAGCAGTCGCGCGTCCGGATGATCAGTCTATTCTTATAACGGGTGACGGGTCATTTATGATGAACGTCCAAGAATTAGGTACATTAAAACGTCGCCAAATTCCGGTGAAGATTGTGCTCCTTAATAACCAACGCCTAGGCATGGTGCGCCAGTGGCAATCGCTATTTTTCGATGGCCGCCACAGTGAAACCATTCTTGACGACAACCCTGACTTCGTGATGCTAGCCAAAGCATTCGATATCCCGGGCAAAACCATCACCAAGAAAGAAGAAGTGGAACCAGCATTGAAAGAAATGCTCGCGAGCAAAACTTCTTACATGCTTCACGTTTTAATCGATGAAGAAGAAAACGTGTGGCCTTTGGTACCGCCAGGCGCCTCAAACAGTGATATGTTGGAAAACACATAGGAGACCATCACATGGACAGATATTTACTCGATATCAAAGCCGATGACAAACCGGTACTGTTAGAGCGCGTTCTACGTGTGATTCGTCACCGAGGCTTTGTGATAAAACAAGTTGCCGCGACCCAAAACCATGAAAGTAAAGTGGCCAGCGTGGAGATCATTGTCGATAGCGATCGACCAATTTCGTTTTTGATCAATCAGATTGAAAAGTTGTGGGACGTGCGTAAAGTTGAGGTGCTAAAAATCCGCAACGATGAACTGCCAAATCACAACTTACAACAACAAGTAAGTGCATAAGGAAGGCAATAAATGGCAACGAAAACAGCAGATTTCATTTGGTTTAATGGCGAGATGGTGCCATGGGCAGAGGCAAACGTACACGTTTTGACTCATGCGATGCACTACGGTACCTCGGTATTTGAAGGCGTACGTTGTTACAACACGCCCAAGGGTCCAATTGTCTTCCGTCACCGCGAGCACGCACAACGCTTAAAAGATTCTGCCAAGATTTATCGCTTCCCTATTCCATACTCTGTGGAAGAAATCATGGAAGCCACCCGTGAAACCTTACGCCAAAACAAACTGGATAATGCTTACATTCGCCCACTGGGTTTTGTTGGTAATGTCGGCTTAGGTGTATGTCCTCCAGTCGGCACTGAAATGGACCTGATTATCGCGGCGTTCCCATGGGGTTCGTATTTAGGTGAAGAAGCATTAGAGAAAGGCGTGGATGCCATGATTTCCAGTTGGAACCGCGCTGCACCCAACACCATTCCAACCGCAGCAAAAGCGGGAGGCAACTACCTATCTTCATTATTAGTAGGCGGTGAAGCTCGTCGTCACGGTTACGATGAAGGTATTGCGCTCAGCGTGGACGGTTATCTGTCGGAAGGCGCGGGTGAGAATATCTTTGTCATCAAAGATGGCGTGATCACAACCCCACCAGCAACCAGTGCGATATTACCGGGCATCACTCGTGACTCGATCATGACCATTGCGCGTGATAAAGGCTATGACGTACGCGAAGCGAACATCGCTCGTGAAGCACTTTATCTAGCGGACGAAGTCTTTATGACCGGAACCGCAGCGGAAATCGTACCTGTCGCAACCGTCGACAAAATTGAAGTGGGCAGCGGTAAACGTGGCCCTATCACTAAAGAATTGCAACAAGCCTACTTTGGCCTATTTAACGGCACCACTGAGGACAAGTGGGGCTGGTTAGACTATGTGTACCCAGAGCAGAAGTAAGAAGGAATTAAGAAATGCCAAAATATAGATCAGCAACCACCACACATGGTCGTAACATGGCGGGTGCTCGTGCGCTCTGGCGTGCTACTGGTGTAAAAGATGATGACTTCGGAAAACCAATCATCGCGGTCGTGAACTCATTTACTCAGTTTGTTCCGGGGCACGTTCACCTTAAAGATATGGGTCAATTGGTTGCCGGTGAAATCGAAAAAGCCGGTGGTATCGCGAAAGAATTCAATACCATTGCGGTCGATGACGGCATCGCAATGGGTCACGGCGGCATGCTTTACTCATTGCCGTCACGTGAACTGATCGCCGACTCTGTGGAGTACATGGTCAACGCACACTGCGCTGATGCTATGGTGTGTATTTCGAACTGTGACAAAATCACTCCGGGAATGATGATGGCAGCAATGCGCCTTAATATTCCAGTGCTCTTCGTGTCTGGTGGCCCGATGGAAGCGGGTAAAACCAAGCTTTCTGATCAGATCATTAAACTCGACTTGGTTGATGCAATGATCCAAGGCGCCGATCCAACGGTTTCGGATCAACAGAGTGAACAGATCGAACGTTCCGCGTGTCCAACTTGTGGTTCATGCTCAGGCATGTTTACCGCCAACTCAATGAACTGTCTAACCGAAGCGTTAGGCCTCTCTCAGCCAGGTAACGGGTCTATGCTGGCAACGCATGCCGACCGTGAGCAATTGTTTATTAATGCTGGTAAACGCATCGTTGAACTAACAAAACGTTACTACGAACAAGATGACGCATCTGCCCTACCGCGTAACATCGCTAGTCGCGCAGCCTTTGAAAATGCGATGGCATTGGACATTGCCATGGGTGGCTCTAGCAACACCGTTCTGCACCTGTTAGCAGCGGCACAAGAAGGTGAAGTAGACTTCGACATGAACGACATCGATGAGATGTCTCGTCGCGTTCCTCACCTATGTAAAGTGGCTCCATCGACCCAGAAATACCATATGGAAGATGTCCACCGTGCGGGAGGCGTCATGGCTATCTTGGGTGAGCTAGACCGCGCAGGCTTGTTAAACGGTAATACACACACCGTCCTGGGCATGACCATGCAACAGCAGCTTGCCGAGTACGACATCATCCAAACCGAAAACGAAGAGGTACTTAAATTCTTCCGCGCTGGTCCTGCAGGTATTCGTACCACCCAAGCCTTCTCGCAAGATTGCCGTTGGGATCGCCTTGACGATGACCGTGTTGATGGCTGTATCCGCTCAAAAGACAACGCATTCAGTCAAGAAGGTGGTCTAGCGGTCCTTTCCGGTAACATTGCCGTTGATGGATGTATCGTTAAAACCGCTGGTGTAGATGAAGAAAACCTTAAATTCCAAGGTCCTGCAATTGTTTTCGAAAGTCAAGATACGGCAGTGGATGGTATTTTAGGCGGTAAAGTGAAAGCTGGTGAAGTGGTTGTTATCCGTTACGAAGGGCCTAAAGGCGGTCCAGGTATGCAAGAAATGCTTTACCCAACAACGTACCTAAAATCCATGGGTCTGGGTAAATCGTGCGCCCTACTAACGGATGGCCGTTTCTCAGGTGGAACATCAGGCTTATCAATCGGCCACGCCTCTCCAGAAGCGGCGAGTGGTGGTACGATCGGCTTGGTTCAGGATGGTGATATTATTACCATTGATATCCCAAGCCGTTCCATCACACTTGATGTCCCAGAAGATGAGCTCGCTGCACGCCGAGCAAAACAAGATGAGTTAGGCTGGAAACCCGCAGACCGTCAACGTGACGTTTCTTTTGCGCTGAAAGCGTACGCAAGTATGGCAACCAGTGCTGACAAAGGGGCAGTACGAGACAAATCTAAGCTAGAGGGCTAGCAGCGATGGAATCTCAACCCGAAAAGACAGTCAATCAAACTGGCGCAGATTATCTGCGTCAAATCCTACGTGCACCGGTTTATGAAGTCGCAACGGTCACCCCTTTACAAGACATGCCTCGCTTGTCTGCACGCATTGGCAATCATGTACAGATCAAACGTGAAGATCGCCAACCTGTGCACTCATTTAAGCTACGCGGGGCATACAATATGGTCGCTAGCTTATCGGAAGAGCAAAAAGCCGCGGGAGTGATTGCCGCTTCAGCAGGTAACCATGCTCAAGGCATGGCGCTTTCTGGAACCAAATTAGGCATCAAAACAACGATTGTGATGCCAAAAACAACACCAGATATCAAAGTTGACGCTGTGCGCAGCTTTGGTGGTAATGTCGTCCTGCATGGCAGCAACTTTGATGAAGCCAAAGCAGAAGCTGAGCGTTTATCGGAGGAGTATGGTTACACCTTCGTACCTCCGTTTGATCACCCACTAGTGATTGCCGGGCAAGGCACCATTGGCATGGAAATGCTGCGACAAAATGGTCACTTAGAATACATTTTTGTGCCAGTGGGCGGTGGTGGCTTAGCCGCTGGTGTTGCAGTATTGGTGAAACAACTGATGCCAGAAATCAAAGTCATTGCAGTCGAGCCAGAAGATTCTTCGTGTCTGAAAGCAGCGCTGGATGCAGGTGAGCCGGTGGTTCTTGATCAAGTCAGCATGTTTGCTGATGGGGTTGCGGTAAAACGCATTGGTGAAGAGACGTTCCGTTTATGCCAGAAATACATTGATGGCCATGTTGCTGTGTCTAGTGACGAAATCTGCGCCGCAGTGAAAGACATCTTTGAAGACACCCGAGCCATCGCTGAGCCTTCTGGTGCGTTGGCTTTAGCAGGCTTGAAGAAGTTCGTAGAACAAAACCATCTCGAAGGCAAAAACTTAGGTACCGTCCTTTCTGGTGCTAACACCAACTTCCATGGTCTGCGTTATGTTTCCGAGCGCTGTGAACTGGGTGAAAAGCGCGAAGGTTTGCTCGCGGTGACCATTCCAGAGCGCCAAGGGGCATTCTTAGAGTTTTGCAACTTGATTGGTGGTCGTGCTGTTACTGAGTTCAACTACCGCTACAACGACGATCAGTTAGCCAATATCTTTGTCGGTGTACGTCTGCAAGGCGGGCAAGAAGAACTGGAACAAATCATTCACGATCTTCGTGATGGGGGTTATCCCGTCGTGGATCTTTCCGATGATGAAATGGCGAAGCTACATATTCGCTATATGATCGGCGGAAAACCATCAAAGCCACTGACAGAGCGTCTGTACAGCTTTGAATTTCCTGAATACCCGGGCGCACTGCTTAAGTTCCTCAGTACGTTAGGAACACATTGGAACATCAGCTTGTTCAACTATCGCAATCATGGTGCCGATTACGGTCGAGTTCTTTGTGGTTTCGAGTTAAATGAAGGCGATTTGGCCCAGTTTACGACGCACTTACGTGAGCTTGGTTACCAATATAAAGATGAAACAGACAACCCATCGTATAAGTTCTTTTTATCCTAAGTTGTGCTGATACTCATCCACCTAAAACACCTCGCCATCGCGAGGTGTTTTTAAACCAAGCACAATCATCAAGTTCTCAAAAATGGCCTAAGAACCATGGCAATGGCGAGCATCAATGTTGTAACCAATCTTGGTGTAATTGACTGGATGATCCTAAATAATCAACCATCCATTGGATCAACTTATGGTTGTCATCTTTACGCCATACTAAGCAACAGTGGCTGAGTGGCATCTCATCCGGTAATACTTTTTCTACCAGTACACCTTGGTTAATTAACGGCATCGCAATGTGGCGCGGCATATACCCTACACCCACCCCATTTTTCAGACATTCAATGGCACTGTACCAATTCGGTAATAGCAGCCGTCTCTGTTGCGGATAATGCCCCGTATGACGCTTAGGCAGCACATTAGACGTATCATCCAAGCAAATGGCTGGAAACTGGCTGACAAACGCTTCGGTTAAAACCTGTTGGCGCACACACGGGTGAGCAGGAGACATGACAAATGCCCAATCTAATTTACCCATCTCTTTTACTTCAAAATCTCCCCCAACTGGAATGGCCGACGTTGCGCCAACAACGATATCTGCTCGTCCTTGTGCGATAGCTTCCCAAGACCCATTGAACACTTCCATATTGATTTGCAGTTCAGCAAAATCAAACTCACGATAAAAGTCATCCACCAGCGGCTTAAGTTTGTCCAGTTTTACCACATTATCCAAGGTCAACTTAAGCGTACTTTGCCAACCATGCGCAGCGCGGCGGGTTTGCATCTTCACCTCTTCCATCTGTCGCAATAAAGAGCGAGCTTCGGCGATAAATAGCTCCCCAGCTGGGGTCAGCTCTACTTTTCTGGGTAACCGACGAAACAACACCACATTTAAATCTTTCTCTACCTGCCGAACCGCATAACTGATCGCAGAAGGGACCTTATGTAACACGTCCGCCGCTGCGGTAAAACTGCCTAACCGAGCAACGGTATCGAGCAGCTCTAAAGAAGATTTAGAGAACATCCACGCCTAACCTTTCAAAAATTTTGATTCATAACCAACAATTTTAGCGTTTTATTTTTAATAGATCGAAAAATACAATGAAAAGGTAAATAAATCAGGGTTGGCGCCAACTGATATTGATTAAAAAGTAATTAAAAAATTTGATTGGTAATAAAATGAAAATAGCAAAATTACAACTCGTTTATCTTGCAGTGCTATCCATGTTGGGCTTTATTGCCACGGATATGTACCTACCTGCATTTAAAGCCATGGAAGTCGACTTTGCGACCGGCCCGGAGCAGATAGCCCTGTCTTTGACTGTATTCTTAGGCGGAATGGCGTTTGGCCAACTGATGTGGGGACTGGCTTCAGACAAATTTGGCCACCGAAATACCTTGGCGACAGGCTTGGTGATATTTACCCTTGCTTCATTCGGTCTGGCTTTCTGCGACCAAGTATGGCAATTGCTAACCCTACGATTTATTCAAGCGATTGGTGTGTGTGCACCAGCCGTGATCTGGCAAGCCATGGTGATTAAGCGTTACTCAAGCAGCAGCCAACAAATTTTTGCTACCATCATGCCGCTGGTGGCGTTATCTCCAGCACTCGCCCCTCAGCTCGGTGTGATCCTAGCGGACAACTTGGGCTGGCACAGTATCTTTATTACTCTGAGCGCAGTTGGCGTACTACTTGTCGCGGCAACCATGATGCAGAAAAACGAAAGCGTAGAAACCAAGCAAACCAGTATTTCTACAGACATCAAAGCCTTGCTCAGCTCTAAAGCTTACCTTGGCAACGTATTTATGTTTGCTACCGCTTCCGCGGCGTTCTTTGCATATCTGACAGGCATGCCAGAAATCATGGCTCAACTCGGTTATGACGCCAAAGACATCGGACTCAGCTTCATTCCGCAGACTATCGCTTTTATGGCAGGTGGCTATTTGGGTAAAGTCGGTGTGCGTAAGTTTGGTGACGAAAAAATACTTCGTCAGTTAATCGGGCTTTTCAGCGTCGCTGCCGTTTTAGTGTTTATCGCTTCTCAATGGCAACTCACGTCGATATGGCCAATTTTGGCACCGTTTTGTTTAATTGCTGTGGCGAATGGCGCTCTCTACCCAATCGTTGTGAATCGCGCTTTAGCCAGTGCACAACAAAGCCCGGCAACGGCAGCTGGCCTGCAAAACAGCTTACAAATCTGTGTAAGTAGTTTATCGAGTGCATTGGTTGCTGCGTTAGCAAGTCAAGCGCAGATGGTGACAGGTATCGCGATAGTGTTGTGCATGGGTGGTTTATGGATTGGGTACATCGTCTCTAATCGTGAACTATCCAGCCATTTCATAACACCAGATAACGCGCGTGTCGTCAGCAATGAAGAGTAATAAAAACAAGTAACAAGAACGACAAAGCCGCTCGAATCAGCGGCTTTGATTTTTTATTCAGTAAAATACCGCGAAGCGGAATTACTTTTTCTTTTCTGGGCGTTGCCAGCCAGGTATTTTGCGCTCTTTCGCGCGAGTAATCACTAACTCACCTGCATCGACGTCTTTTGTCAACGTCGTACCGGCACCAATAGTCACACCATCAGCAATGGTCACAGGCGCCACCAGCTGGCTATCTGAACCGACGAAAACGTCGTTACCGATAATGGTCTTGAATTTATTCGCACCGTCGTAGTTGCAGGTAATTGTGCCGGCACCGATATTGGTGCGCTGGCCGATTTCCGCATCCCCCAAATAAGTTAAATGGTTGGCTTTCGAACCTTCACCAATACGGGCATTTTTTACTTCAACAAAGTTACCGACGTGTGAATCATTTCGCATTTCTGCGCCTGGACGCAGACGGCTAAATGGGCCAACGGTACAGGTTTCGCCCACCGTTGCACCTTCAATGACGCTGTACGGACGAATGACCGTATTGTCATCAATCTCACAGTCAGTCAGCACACAGCCAGCACCGATCACCACGTTATCGCCCAATGTCACTTTACCTTCGATGATGACATTAACATCGATTTCGCAGTCCATGCCGCATTGCAATTCACCACGCAAATCAAAACGAGCAGGATCACGCAGCATCACACCTTGTTCTAGTAACTTCTGCGCTTGCATGGATTGAAAAGCGCGCTCAAGTCGAGCTAACTGAGCGCGGTCATTGACCCCTTCCACTTCGATTGCATTGACCGGATGCACGGCTTCAACCGCACGACCTTCATCATGTGCTGCGGCAATAACGTCGGTTAAGTAGTATTCGCCTTGCGCATTTTGATTGTTCAGACCCGCAAGCCAGCGCTTCAAGTCGCCGCCTGTTGCCACCATCACACCGGTATTGATCTCTTTAATCAGTTTTTGCTCTTCAGTCGCATCTTTCTGTTCGACGATAGCAACCACAGGGCCGTTCTTACGCACAATGCGTCCATAGCCTGTCGGGTTGTCTAGAACCACCGTGAGCAGCGCAATTCCACCTGTCGGTTGGGCATCAAGCAAGCTCTCAATAGTTTCTTCAGAGATAAGCGGAACATCACCGTATAGAATAAGTACTTTTTCATCATCTTCGAACTGCGCTGAAGCCTGATCTACCGCGTGTCCCGTGCCAAGTTGCTCAGACTGAAGTACCCAGTTGACCGGCTCTTCAGCAAGCGTCTGCTTCATTTGATCACCAGCGTGACCGTAAACTAAATGAATGTTTTGCGCACCGAGCCCAGAACATGTATCAATGACATGTTTTGCCATCGGCTTACCTGCCAACGTATGAAGCACTTTTGGCATGTTCGAGTACATACGGGTTCCTTTACCCGCAGCAAGGATTACTGCACTGAATTTCATTAATAACCTATTTGATGTTCCGTATTAGTTGGCGGTTATTTTAGACAGCTTGGAAGGATTAGTTAATGGTGAGAAGTAAATTTCCAATAAAAATTAAGCAAAAAGGCGACCATATGGTCGCCTTTTTCATGCAACGTTGCTAATTGAGCTTAGCGACGCTTCTTGGTCAGTTCGATAACTCGTAACTGAGCCATGGCTTTAGCCAGTTCACTGGCCGCTTGTGCGAAGTCCATATCGCCATGCTGATTCTGGATGTTCTCTTCAGCACGACGCTTGGCTTCTTCTGCCTTAGCTGCGTCTAGATCTTCACCACGAATCGCAGTATCAGCCAGTACTGTAGCAGTACCAGGCTGAACTTCGACCATACCACCCGAGACATAAATGAACTCTTCGTGGCCGTGCTGTTTCACAATACGCACCATACCAGGCTTAATAGCGGACAGAAGCGGAGTATGGCCGTGGAAAATACCAAGCTCACCTTCGCTACCGGTCACCTGAAACGTTTCAACACGACCTGAGAAAATACGTTTCTCAGCGCTGACCACGTCTAGGTGAAAGGTTATTGGTGCCATATCGCCTCCTAGTTAGCCTTATAGCTTCTTAGCATTCTCAATAGCATCATCAATGCTACCGCAGTACATAAATGCCTGCTCTGGAATGTCATCGTATTCACCAGCGAGTAGACCTTTGAAACCACGTAGAGTTTCTTTAAGAGGTACGTAGATACCTGGGTCTCCTGTAAATACTTCTGCTACGTGGTAAGGCTGAGTTAGGAAACGCTCAATCTTACGTGCACGAGATACAACTTGCTTATCTTCTTCAGATAGCTCGTCCATACCTAGAATCGCAATGATGTCTTTCAGCTCTTTGTAGCGCTGAAGTGTCTGCTGAACGCCACGAGCAACGTCGTAGTGATCTTGACCAACCACAAGTGGATCAAGCATACGAGACGTTGAATCTAGTGGGTCAATCGCAGGGTATAGACCCATTGCCGCGATGTTACGGTTAAGTACAACCGTTGCATCTAAGTGCGCGAACGTGGTTGCTGGAGACGGGTCAGTCAAGTCATCCGCAGGTACGTAAACCGCCTGTACAGACGTGATAGAACCTGATTTTGTTGACGTGATTCGCTCCTGAAGTACACCCATCTCTTCTGCAAGAGTTGGCTGGTAACCTACCGCAGAAGGCATACGACCTAGCAGTGCTGATACCTCAGTACCGGCCAATGTGTAACGGTAGATGTTATCAATGAACAGTAGTACGTCACGACCTTCGTCACGGAACTTCTCTGCCATTGTAAGACCAGTCAGTGCAACACGTAGACGGTTACCTGGTGGCTCGTTCATCTGACCGTAAACCATCGCTACTTTTGATTCTTCAGGCTTCTCAACGTTTACAACGCCCGCTTCCTGCATCTCGTAGTAGAAATCGTTACCTTCACGAGTACGCTCACCAACACCAGCAAATACTGATAGACCAGAGTGTTGTAGTGCGATGTTGTTGATAAGTTCCATCATGTTAACGGTCTTACCTACACCTGCACCACCGAATAGACCGATTTTACCACCCTTAGCGAATGGACAAATTAGGTCGATTACTTTAACACCCGTTTCTAGGAGTGCAATTTCGTTTGATTGGTCTTCGTAGCTTGGTGCGCTACGGTGGATAGAGTAAACCTCTTCCGCACCGACTTCACCACGCTCATCAATCGCGTCACCTAGGACGTTCATGATACGACCTAGTGTTTTAGTACCTACTGGTACTGAAATTGGAGCGCCAGTGTTAACCACTTCTACTCCACGACGTAAACCATCAGAGCTACCCATAACGATACAACGAACTACGCCACCGCCTAGCTGTTGTTGAACTTCAAGAACAAGACGCTCTTTTGAGTCCGTTACGTTTAGAGCGTCATATACACTAGGTACATCGCTCTGTGGGAACTCTACGTCGACTACCGCACCGATGATCTGTACGATCTTACCTGTAGCCATCGTTAATCCTCTAAACTATTTCGTTTTACCTAAGCTTAAACCGCAGCTGCACCACCAACGATTTCAGATAGCTCTTGTGTAATCGCCGCCTGACGGGCTTTGTTGTACACAAGTTCCAAATCGTCAATCAAGTTAGTCGCGTTATCCGTTGCAGCTTTCATCGCAATCATTCGAGCCGCTTGCTCACAAGCAAGGTTCTCAACCACACCTTGGTATACCTGAGACTCTACGTAACGCACCAAAAGTGTGTCCAATAGAGGCTTTGGTTCAGGCTCATAGATGTAATCCCATGAATGCTCACGCTGCACCTCTTCGCTATCCGATTTAGGCAAAGGTAGCAATTGATCGATCGTTGGTTGCTGAACCATCGTATTCACAAATTTATTGAATACTACGTATAGACGGTCCAGTTCACCTTCATCGTATTTTTTCAGCATTACGCCAACAGAACCGATAAGGTCTTCTAGCGTTGGGCTATCGCCCAGACCAGAGACCTGTGCCGCAACTTTTGCGCCACCATGTTTGAAGAAGGCAGTTGCTTTTGAGCCAATGACAGCAAGCTCAATTTCAGCGCCTTTTTCTTTCCATGACTGAATGTCTGTGACGGCTTTCTTAAACACGTTAATGTTCAAGCCACCACACAGACCACGGTCTGTTGAAACGATGATGTAACCAACACGTTTAGCTTCACGCTCTTCTAGGTACGGATGACGGTACTCTAGATTTGCATTAGCCACATGACCGATCACTTTACGCATTGTTTCAGCGTATGGACGAGAAGCTTCCATTGCGTCTTGAGAACGACGCATTTTTGAAGCTGCTACCATTTCCATCGCTTTCGTAATTTTCTGCGTGCTTTTAACACTACCGATTTTATTACGTATCTCTTTTGCGCCGGCCATCGTTACTCTCCGTTAGTTGGTGGCAGAAACTGCCACCGACCTAATTACCAAGTTTGAGTTGCTTTGAAGTCGTCGGTCAGTTTCTTAAACTGAGCTTCGATTTCATCGTTGTAAGCACCAGACTTGTCGATCTCAGCTGCTAGTTCAGCGTATTGACCGCGAGCGTACGATAGTAGAGCCGCCTCAAAATCGAGAACTTTGTTCAGTTCTACATCATCAAGGTAACCACGCTCTGCTGCGAAGATAGTTAGTGCTTGGTCAAATACAGACATAGGAGCGTACTGCTTCTGCTTCATCAGTTCTGTAACTTTTTGACCATGGTCTAGCTGCTTCTTCGTTGCTTCATCAAGATCAGAAGAGAACTGAGCAAATGCTGCAAGCTCACGGTATGCAGCAAGTGCTGTACGGATACCGCCTGATAGTTTCTTGATGATTTTCGTCTGAGCTGAACCACCTACACGAGATACTGAGATACCTGGGTCAACCGCTGGACGAACACCGGCGTTAAATAGCTCAGTTTGTAGGAAGATCTGACCATCGGTAATCGAGATTACGTTAGTCGGTACGAATGCTGAAACGTCACCTGCTTGAGTTTCAATGATAGGTAGAGCAGTCAAAGAACCCGTCTTACCTTTCACTTCACCGTTAGTGAAACGTTCTACGTAATCTTCGTTTACACGAGCAGCACGCTCTAGTAGACGAGAGTGTAAGTAGAATACATCACCCGGGAATGCCTCACGGCCTGGTGGACGTTTAAGTAGTAGAGAGATCTGACGGTAAGCTACTGCTTGCTTAGATAGGTCATCGTAAACAATCAGTGCGTCTTCACCGCGATCGCGGAAGTATTCACCCATCGCACAACCTGCGTAAGGCGCCAAGTATTGCAGCGCTGCAGATTCAGAAGCAGATGCTACTACCACGATAGTGTTTTGTAGTGCGCCGTGCTCTTCTAGTTTGCGAACTACGTTGGCAATAGTCGATGCTTTCTGACCGATTGCTACGTAGATTGAGAAAATACCAGAGTCTTTCTGGTTGATGATCGAGTCGATCGCCAGAGCGGTTTTACCGATCTGACGGTCACCGATGATAAGCTCACGCTGACCACGACCGATAGGGATCATTGAGTCAACTGACTTATAACCAGTTTGTACAGGTTGATCTACCGATTTACGGTCGATTACGCCTGGTGCGATCATTTCTACAGGTGAAGTCAGCTTCGCTTCAATAGGACCTTTACCATCAATAGGCTCACCCAGCGTGTTGACTACGCGGCCTAGTAGTTCTGGACCAACTGGCACTTCAAGAATGCGGCCAGTACCTGTAACTTTCATGCCTTCCCTAAGGTCAGCATATGGGCCCATTACAACCGCACCAACCGAGTCACGCTCAAGGTTAAGTGCTAGTGCATAACGGCCACCCGGTAATTCAATCATTTCACCTTGCATCACGTCCGCTAGGCCGTGGATGCGGATGATACCATCGCTTACCGATACGATAGTACCCTCGTTGCGAGCTTCACTAACAACATCGAAAGATTCGATACGTTGTTTGATCAGATCGCTAATTTCCGTGGAATTAAGTTGCATGCTCCAATCCCCATTAAGACTGCAATGCATCGCTCAGGCGGTTCAAACGACCACGCGCTGAGTCATCGATGACTAGGTCTCCGGCTCGAATAATAACCCCACCAAGTAGGGTCTCATCTACGCTGCAATTCAGCTTCACTTTGCGTTCAAGACGCGCTTCAAGTTTGCTGCCAATATTTGCTAGCTGTTTATCAGAAAGCTCGGTTGCTGAAATTACTTCAACGTCGATTTCTTTCTCATGCTCTTTCTTCAGAATGAAGAATTGCTCACAAATATCAGGAAGGGCCGTTAAACGACCATTCTCAGCCATAACTTTAAGCAAGTTTTGACCGTGCGAATCAACTTGGTCACCGCAAACTGCAACAAATATTTCTGCCATTTTATCAGCAGAAAATGAACTGGTTAGTAGCTCATCCATTTGTTCGTTTTTAGCGACTTCAGCAGCAAAAGATAACATTTGGCCCCATTGGTCCAATTGGTCTTTCTCTACTGCAAAGTCAAATGCTGCTTTAGCATAGGGGCGTGCGATAGTAGTCAAATCAGACATATGCGCCCCCAGACTTAAAGTTTTGCAGTTATGTTGTCGAGAATATCTTTTTGCGCTTCTTTATCGATAGAACGCTCAAGGATTTTCTCAGCACCAGCTACAGCCAGAGTAGCAACTTGTTTGCGCAGATCATCACGCGCGCGATTACGCTCAGCTTCAATTTCTGACTCTGCGTGTGCTAGGATTTTCTGGCGTTCTGCCTGAGCTTCCTCGCGTGCTTCGTCTAGAATTTGAGACTTGCGCTTATTCGCTTGATCGATGATCTCAGTTGCTGTGCGCTTCGCTTCTTTCAACTGATCAGAAGCGTTGGCTTGTGCCAGATTCAAGTCTTTTGCAGCACGTTCAGCTGCTTGAAGACCATCAGCAATTTTCTTCTGACGCTCTTCGATCGCTTGCATCAACGGCGGCCATACATATTTCATGCAGAACCACACAAAGAGTGCGAACGAGATTGCTTGACCTAGCAGAGTTGCGTTAATGTTCACAACAGCTACCCCTCTATTTGGACTAAGTGTTAATCAATGATAAGCCGCAATGGCTCATCTATAGTTAAAAGTGATTAACCTAGTTGACCAACGAATGGGTTTGCGAAAGTGAATAGTAGCGCGATTACGATACCGATCATTGGAACCGCATCAAGTAGACCAGCGATGATGAACATCTTAACTTGTAGCATAGGAGCCATTTCTGGTTGACGAGCTGCACCTTCCAGGAATTTACCACCTAGCAGTGCGAAACCAATCGCTGTACCAAGAGAAGCAAGACCGACGATAATGCCTACGGCGATTGCAGAAAAGCTCAGTAAAGTTTCCATTACTATCTCCAATTTATAGTTGTTGGCTTAGTGCCCAAATAAAAAGCTTAAAAAATTAATGATCAGGATCTTCGTGTGCCATTGACAGATATACAATTGTCAACATCATGAATACGAAGGCTTGAATCGTAATAACCAAGATATGGAAGATTGCCCACGGTAGTGAACCCATCCATTGTAAGTACCATGGTAGCATTGCCGCACAAAGAATGAATACAACCTCACCCGCGAACATGTTACCGAATAAACGCATACCAAGAGAAAGAGGTTTCGCCAGTAGCGATACCACTTCGATCAGTAGGTTAAACGGAATCATCAGTGGGTGATTGAATGGATGTAGTGCAAGTTCTTTTGCGAATCCACCTAGACCTTTCACTTTGATGCTGTAATAAATCATCAATGCAAAAACGCCTAGAGCCATAGCCATGGTGATATTCACATCAGCAGAAGGTACAACCTTAAGGTAAGGAATACCAAGCCAATGCTCTGCTGGGTATGGTAAGAAGTCGATCGGGACTAAGTCCATCACGTTCATCAAAAATACCCAACAAAAGATAGTCAGTGCTAAAGGCGCGATCAGTGGGTTGCGTCCATGGAACGTGTCTTTGACGTTATCCGCGACAAATTCAACGATCATTTCTACAGCACACTGAAGCTTACCTGGTACACCCGCTGTTGTTCTCTTCGCTACTTTGTAAAAAATTCCGAGGAAAATTAAACCAGTAAACCAAGAAAAAAACAGGCTATCGATATGTACGTTCCAGAAACTTGTCTCCTCCGCTACCAAGCCTAACTTGTAAAGAGATAGGTTAGTAAGGTGGTGGGCAATGTAACCGGACGATGTTAGCGCTTCACCTGGCGCAGCCATAACTCATCCTATTTTTTGTTGTTAATGAATAGCACTGGTGCACAGATATTAATACCTAGTACCAGCAAATAGGTTAGTTTGAGGGGAACAAGTTCCACCTGCATATACATGTAGGCAACATAGAACAGTGCAACCGTGATGAGAATTTTCAGTACTTCACCCGCATAGAAGGACACAGCGATGCGCTTGGCAGCGCGAGCCCCACTAAACATAAAAGCACATAACGCGAATACTGCATTGGCAATAACAAATATGCCACCGCCAATCAACGCTGAAAGTCCCCACTCAGGATTTATGGCTACCGCCATCCCTGCTGCCACAAAAATAACCGCGCCAGACTGGATCATTAACAATTGCCTTGCGAGCTCTCGTCCTGGTCTAGCTAACGCAGCTACCATGTATTCGTACCTCTAATAATATCCACTTCGCACTATACTCACTGTGCAGGGAAATTGGCGAAAATTATACGTTCAGTCCATCTTAATGCAATTCAATTGCATCAAAAAGTTACATATTTGTTTACAAAACGACAACTTTCGCACAAAATTCTATTAATTTGATTAATTGACCTAAATCAATTATCTCACCTAGGCCTCAAGCTTGGCAATTAGTTGGTCCAATTTGTGAGGCTCATCAAGACTTATCGTTAATTTCGCTTTTCCATTTGCAGATCGGCTTAAGGAAACTTGCGCATCAAGCAATTGACTCAATTTATGCGACATTTGCTCAGCTTCGATATCTTGTTGTTGCGTTTTTTGCTCATTTTGTGGAGCTAAGCACTTTTTTACTAACTGTTCGGTTTGGCGAACTGTCATTTGTTTCTTCGCGACATGCATCGCAATGTCAACTTGCTGCTCACCTTCTAAGGCTAATAGAGCACGCGCATGTCCCATTTCTAACTTCTTATCAGCAACCAAAGCTTTGACTTCATGGCCTAGCTGATTCAAGCGCAGTAAGTTACTTACTGTCGTTCTCGACTTACCAATCACCTCAGCCACTTGCTGATGCGTGAGAGAAAATTCATCTTGCAAACGCTCTAATGCTTGCGCTTCTTCAATCACGTTGAGGTCTTCACGCTGGATGTTCTCAATCAGAGCCATAGCAATTGCAGCGCGATCTTCGACTTTTTTCACCAGACATGGAACACGTTTGAGTCCAGCCTGTTTTGCCGCTCGCCAGCGTCGCTCGCCGGCAATAATCTCATACTGACCGCTTTCCACCCGACGAACCACAATCGGCTGAATGATACCTTGTGACTGAATTGACGCAGCCAGCTCTTCTAAGGCTTCTGGTGCCATGTCTTTACGTGGTTGATAGACACCCGGCTGCAATTGATTAATTGCGAGTTCACTTAACTCACCGTCAGCTGATAAGGCTTGGCTTTGCGATGCAATATGCTGTTTCTCACGAGCAAATGAACTGGTCGACAACAACGCATCCAGTCCTTTTCCTAGACCACGATTAGACATGGAGATGAATTCCTTCGGTTAGAGTTAAACTGGGATTTCTTCACGGCGCAGCATCTCGCCCGCTAGAGCAAGATAAGCTTTGGCACCAGCAGAGTACTTGTCGTAGTACATGGCTGGCTTACCATGACTTGGCGCTTCAGCCAAACGAACATTACGCGGGATGACCGTGCGGTACACTTTAGTACCGAAATGCTTTTTCAGTTGATCGGAAACTTCATTCGATAAGCGATTGCGCGGATCGTACATGGTTCGTAACAAACCTTCAATTTTGAGGTTTTCATTCACTACCGCGGCCAACTTACTGATAGTATCCATAAGAGCAGTTAAACCTTCTAACGCAAAGTATTCACATTGCATCGGCACCAATACAGAATCTGCAGCTGCCATTGCGTTGATTGTAAGAAGGTTTAGAGAAGGAGGACAATCAATAAAGATGAAATCATAGTTATCACGAACTGAGGAGAGGGCATTTTTCAACCGCACCTCACGTGCAAACACTTCCATTAACTTAATTTCAGCGGCCGTCACATCGCCATTCGCTGCAATTAAATCGTACTTTCCAGTGGTTTCAGAACACACAACCTGTTCGAAGGGGGTATCTTCAACAAGAAGATCGTATGCCGTGGCATCCACCATGTACTTATCTACACCACTGGCCATCGTAGCATTCCCTTGAGGGTCAAGATCGATAACCAAAACTTTGCGCTTTGTTGCCGCCATCGAAGCCGCTAAGTTAATGCACGTTGTTGTTTTGCCGACCCCACCTTTCTGGTTGGCGATTGCTACAATTTTACCCACGACTACCTCGCTAATTATCCCTTGCGCGATAAGATTACTAGATGACGATCACCTTCCAACTCTGGAACCGTTAAAGATATGATCTCGGTCACACTACACCACTCAGGAAGCCGATCTAATTCATCTTTAGGATGTTGTCCTTTCAATGCAAGAAACAAACCGTTGTCCTGTTTTGGCAAATGGTGACACCACTCCACCATATCCGTTATCGATGCAAAAGCACGGCTCAGAACACCATCAAACTTTTCTTCCGGTTGAAACTCTTCCACTCGACTCTGTATTGGTGTGACATTATTTAAACCTAAAGTATGTACAACTTGCTTAATAAAACGGATACGTTTACCCAAACTATCAAGCAAATAAAACGTTTTTTCAGGATTCATAATCGCAAGCGGAATACCAGGTAACCCTGGCCCGGTACCTACGTCAATAAAACGCTCTCCCGATAAGTGAGTACTAACCACTACGCTATCAAGAATATGCTTAACAAGCATATCAAGTGGATCACGAACCGAGGTAAGATTGTAAGCTTTATTCCACTTGTTTAATAGTTCAACATAACCGACCAATTGGTCACGTTGTTTTTCTGATACTTCTAAATCCGTCTGAGCAAGCAGAGCATCCAGTTTGGTACGTAGAGCACTCATTACACTTCCTCACCTTTCTTCAACAAACCATGTTTCTTAAGGTGTACCAGTAGAATCGAAATTGCTGCCGGTGTAATACCTGAAATGCGAGAAGCAATGCCCACGCTTTCCGGCTTGGCTTCACTTAACTTTGCGACCACTTCATTTGATAAGCCTTTCACGTCTTTGTAATCTAAATCCACCGGGAGCTTGGTGTGCTCATGGCGCAAGGATTTTTCGATTTCATCTTGCTGTCGCTTAATGTAACCATCGTATTTGACTTGAATTTCCACTTGCTCGGCTGCTTGTCGATCTTCCATCGCGGGTGCAAAAGCATCTAACTGAGTCAATTGTTCGTAGGTAATCTCTGGTCGACGAAGAAGATCTTCACCACTTGCTTCGCGTGCCATTGGCGTTTTTAACAATTGGTTCAGCGCTTCAATGCCCTCTGATTTTGGATTCATCCACGTCGATTTAAGGCGCTGACGCTCCGTTTGCATGTTGTCGACTTTTTCGTTGAAACGTGCCCAGCGGACGTCATCCACCAAACCAAGTTCACGCGCTTTTTCGGTCAATCGTAAATCGGCATTGTCTTCACGCAGCAGCAAACGGTATTCCGCACGAGAGGTGAACATACGATACGGCTCTTGGGTTCCCATCGTAGACAAATCATCAATCAATACGCCCATGTACGCCTGATCGCGACGTGGACTCCAGCCTTCTTTATCTTGACTATAGAGACTCGCGTTTAAGCCCGCCATCAAACCTTGCGCAGCGGCTTCTTCGTAACCGGTTGTGCCGTTGATTTGACCAGCAAAGAATAAGCCGTTGATAAACTTAGTTTCGTAGGTTTGCTTGAGATCACGTGGATCAAAGAAATCGTACTCGATTGCGTAACCAGGACGAACAATATGCGCGTTCTCAAAGCCTTTCATCGAGCGAACGATCTGGACCTGAACATCAAACGGTAAGCTTGTGGAGATGCCATTCGGGTATAACTCATGTGTGGTGAGCCCCTCTGGTTCGATGAAAATCTGGTGGCTATTTTTGTCGGCAAAACGCATGACTTTGTCTTCGATCGAAGGACAGTAGCGTGGGCCAATACCTTCAATTACCCCTGCGTACATCGGACTACGATCAAGGTTGTTACGAATAACGTCGTGTGTTTTCTCGTTAGTATGAGTAATGAAACATGGGATTTGGCGCGGATGTTGCTCTCGGTTACCCAAGAATGAAAAGACTGGGGTTGGGTCATCGCCATGCTGAGTTTCAAGCTGGGAAAAATCAACCGAACGCGCGTCAACACGTGGCGGCGTACCTGTTTTTAAACGATCCACACGGAAAGGTAACTCGCGAAGTCGATCCGCTAGCGCGATCGAAGGTGGATCACCTGCTCGGCCTCCCGAAGCACTTTCCATACCAATGTGGATCTTGCCACCCAAGAACGTGCCTACGGTTAACACTACCGCTTTCGCGTGGAATTTGAGGCCCATCTGAGTAACAACACCGATAACACGATCTTGTTCTACGATAAGATCATCGACCGATTGTTGGAACAAGGTTAGATTTGGAGCATTTTCTAATGCGTTACGAACGTAAGCTTTGTACAAGGCGCGATCGGCTTGAGCACGCGTTGCTCGTACCGCAGGACCTTTTGATGCGTTAAGCGTTCGAAACTGAATACCTGCATGGTCAATGGCTTGTGCCATTAAGCCACCCATCGCATCCACTTCTTTGACTAGGTGTCCTTTACCGATACCACCAATTGCTGGATTACAAGACATTTGGCCTAATGTATCGATGTTATGAGTCAGGAGAAGAGTCTTTTGTCCTGTACGTGCAGATGCGAGTGCGGCTTCCGTTCCTGCGTGACCGCCACCAACAACAATGACGTCAAAATTTTCGTGATAAAGCATGAACCGACCTCAGGTATTTAAAGGATTTATTGGACAGATAAAGGAGCCACATTTTACCTGCTTTATGCCAGAGAGAAAATCGTTTTCTCGCTTTCTGTGTTTAAGGCTTCAAGTTATATATATATAAGATCTATATATATGATCTTTTATTAGATCTATTATTAGGATCCTCCTTTTCTGTGGATAAGCTTAAAATGATCAACAAGATCATGGATCTCGTGTGGATCATATCTTGTGATCATAATTGGATCTACACGAGGATTTCCTGGGATCAAAATGGGTGGTTATACACAAGGGGGGAAAACGATCAAAGTTGTTATTGGGATAACTAAAGGAAAATCACTGGATCTTAGCCTACTTATCCACAGTCTGTTTGGTTGTTTTTTGAGCGGTTAAACGAGGGGAATTGAAAAAAGTTATTCACAGTAAGGAAAAACAGAGCCGTATAAACGACTCTGTTGTTGTCATTTGGCGGGCTAAAAACGATCGATATGCTCTTTTAACCATGCTTCTGCTGCATCTTCGGGTACTGCGTGGCTAAGGACATCAATCTTCAGACACTCAGTAATTGGCGTGCCACCAATATCTTCCAACAGGTCATATGCGTGTTGACCAGCTGCGCAAAAGGTATCGTAGCTGGAATCCCCAATCGCGATAACGGCGAACCTCACATCGGCCATTTTAGGGGGGGTATTTTGCAATGCGGCAATAAAAGGCTGAATGTTATCTGGATAATCACCGGCTCCGTGCGTTGATGTGATCAGTAACCAAGTGCCTTTATTATCGATCGACGCGAGATCCGGTTGGTTGTGGATCGTGGTTTCAAAGCCATTCTCATTGAGTAGATCACTGAGGTGATCACCAACATATTCGGCGCCTCCTAGAGTACTGCCTGTGATAATGTGGATCATGTGCCTTCCTTTTAACGCTTATAGCTGTGCTTGTGTATTGCTTCAGGTACTGGGAATATAAAAAGAAACGCGGTATTAAGCCGAGCTTAACACCGAGTGTTTTATTATTTGCCGATACAAAATGAAGAGAAAATGCGTCCGAGTAAGTCATCGGAACTGAACTCTCCGGTAATCTCGTTCAAATGTTGCTGGGTGATGCGTAACTCTTCCGCGAGTATTTCCCCTGCCATATACCCTTCGAGTTGCTCTTGGCCGATTTGTAGGTGTTGTGCGGCGCGCTCAAGTGCATCAAGGTGACGACGACGAGCCATAAAGCCGCCTTCGCTATTACCTGAGAAGCCCATACACTCTTTTAAGTGCTCACGCAGTGCATCCACACCCGCGCCGGTTTTAGCCGATAGACGAATCAGTGTAGGGTTATTGACGTGACAGATCCCCATTTCTTCCTGGGTTTGATCGGCTTTGTTGCGGATCACGGTCATGCCAATATTGCCTGGGAGTCGGTCAACAAAATCTGGCCAGATATCTTTAGGGTCGGTGGCATCGGTTGTGGTGCCATCAACCATGAATAGCACGCGATCTGCTTGGGCTATCTCATCCCATGCCCGTTCAATACCAATTTTTTCCACTTCATCAGATGCATCACGTAAACCGGCTGTATCGATGATGTGCAACGGCATCCCATCGATATGAATGTGTTCGCGCAGAACATCACGAGTGGTACCAGCGATGTCGGTGACAATCGCGGACTCTTTGCCTGACAGCGCGTTTAACAGGCTAGATTTTCCTGCATTTGGGCGTCCCGCGATCACGACCTTCATTCCTTCGCGCATAATTGCACCTTGGTTCGCCTCACGGCGCACGGCATCAAGGTTATCGATTATCGACTGGAGATCTCCCGATACTTTTCCATCAGCAAGAAAGTCGATTTCTTCCTCTGGAAAATCAATCGCGGCTTCAACATAAATACGCAGATGAATCAGAGATTCTACTAGCGTTTGAATTCGTTGAGAAAACTGACCTTGCAGTGACTGTAGGGCTGATTTTGCTGCCTCTTCTGAGCTAGCATCAATCAGATCCGCGATCGCCTCTGCTTGAGTTAGGTCCATCTTGTCGTTAAGGAACGCACGTTCAGAAAACTCACCTGGGCGTGCGGCACGCACGCCTTCAATGCCCAGGATACGTTTTATCAGCATATCCATAACCACTGGGCCACCATGGCCTTGGAGTTCGAGTACGTCTTCACCTGTAAATGAATGTGGGTTAGGGAAGTACAGTGCAATGCCCTGATCGAGTGTCACCCCGTCTTCAGACTTGAATGGCAGGTACTCTGCGTAGCGAGGTTTTAGTGTTTGACCTGTCACGGCTTGTGCAACTTGATTGGCTTTGGGGCCTGAAACACGAATAATACCGACACCGCCACGGCCAGGTGCCGTTGCTTGGGCGACAATCGTATCTGTAGTCATAATAGTGCCTTTTTAGCTGGGCTTTAGGGTAGGGTGACCCTAGGGAGCCAGAACCATTTGTTAGCTGAATTGTAATCAGCCAAAAACAAAAAGGCGACCTTTTGGCCGCCTTTCTTAATCATTTTTAGCAGGGTTACTTACTGTGTAAGCCTTTTTTCTCCAGCCCTTTGTAGATCAATGTTTGCTGGATTAGCGTCACGATATTCGATACCAACCAGTACAGAACAAGACCTGATGGGAAGAACAAGAAGAAGAAAGTAAACATAACCGGCATAAAGGTCATGATCTTCTGCTGCATAGGATCCGTTACCGTTGTTGGGCTCATCTTCTGAATCATGAACATTGACGCGCCCATCAAGATTGGCAGGATGTAGTATGGGTCCTGCGCTGAAAGGTCATGGATCCAACCGAAGAATGGTGAGTGACGTAGCTCAACCGATTCCATAAGTGCCCAGTACAGTGAAATGAAGATAGGCATCTGTAGAACAAGAGGTAGACAGCCACCCAGTGGGTTTACTTTCTCTTTCTTGTACAGCTCCATCATTTCTTGGCTCATACGTTGGCGGTCATCGCCAATACGCTCACGCATCGCTTGTAGCTTAGGCTGTAGCATGCGCATTTTCGCCATCGAGGTGTATTGAGCTTTCGTTAGTGGGTACATCGCGCCACGAACTACAAAGGTCAATAGCATGATAGCGACACCCCAGTTACTGACAAAACCGTGAATCACTGACAGCAACCAGTGAAGAGGTTTAGCAATGAACCACAACCAGCCGTAGTCAACAACAAGGTCTAGGTTTGGTGCAACTGCCGCCATTTCATCTTGCAGTTTTGGACCAACCCAAAGGGTTGCTGCGAACTTCGCTTGGTCACCAGTAGCAATGGTTTTGTTCGGCATACGGATACCGATATCGCCCATGTTACCAATTACACGCGTATAAAGATTGGTTCCTGATTCATTACGTGGAACCCAAGCTGCGGCAAAGTAGTGTTGGATCATTGCAGCCCAGCCTTGGCCGTCAGCTAAATTGATAGACAGATTGCGGTTCTGCATATCATCAAAACTGTATTTCTTGTAGCGTGTATCTGCAGAAGAGTATGCGCCACCACGGTAGGTTGGCATAGTAATGCTGCCACCATCGTCCATCAGATTTTGGCGCAGGTGCGCGTACATACCAAAGGTCGCATTATTACCTGAGTTGTTCACCACATCGTATTCAACGTTAAGGGCATAGCTGCCACGTTTGAAGATGTAAGTTTTGGTGTACTCAAGACCGTTGGCACTGAACGTCATCGGAACGCGCAGTTCATCTTGACCTTCAGCCAGTGTAAAGCTGTCTGCACTGACATTGTAGTGTGGACGATTGGTGCTGCTAAGATCGATACCTTGAGGGCCAACTAGACCACTTTGTGCAATGAACTGGTGACCTTGCGTATCTTTTAAAAGTACAAATGGGTCAGATGAGTTGAGTTCAGCTGCGTATTGGTTTAGGTCTGCGTGTACCACATCGCCACCAACGGTGTCGATCGACAGAGTTAAAACATCAGTCGTTACTGTGATAGTTTTTGTTGAAGCTTGCTGTTGGCCTGAAGCTGGATCGAGCTCATCAGCAAAAGATGGTGCAGGCAGCGTACTGCTTGTTTGAGCCTGTTCAACTGCTTGAGGTGCTGGGTTCTTTGCTGCTTGCCATTGTTGAAAAAGCAAGAAAGAAACCAGGGCCAGAGCAATGAGCAGGATATTACGTTGAGAATCCATCGTTAGTTATCTCTGTCTTGTTTTTGGACTGGTGGAACGGGGTCATAGCCGCCTTCATTCAAAGGATGGCATTTTAATAGACGTTTGCCTGATAACCAACATCCTTTTACAAAACCGTGAGCTTTCAAAGCTTCTAGTGCGTAAGTGGAGCAGGTTGGCGTAAACCGGCAACGAGGACCAATCAAAGGGCTGATAAACCAGCGATACAGATAAACGAGCCCAATGGCTATCCACGTGAAGGGCGAGACAGGCGTTGCCATAATTTGTCAAACAGCTTAAAAAGTTCTTCATTGCTCAAATCTTGCGCGCTTTTTTTCGCGATCACAACAAAATCTTTATTTGGCAGTTGATGTTGCTGATTGCGAAAACTTTCACGAGCCAGGCGTTTAAATCGATTGCGACCAACAGCAGTTTTGATTTGCTTTTTAGGGACAGCAAGACCTAATCGTGGATGAGAAAGTGTGTTTTTGCGGGCGATGATGGTGAAATGAGGCGAGCCAGCTCGATGAGCTTGCTGGAAGACGTTTTGATAATGCTCGGGAGTTAACAAACGTAACTCCCGATTAAACGCGTACGTGTTCAAAATAAACTAGTGATTATTTTGATAGGCGTGCACGGCCTTTTGCACGACGTGCGTTGATAACTTTACGACCGTTCTTAGTTGCCATGCGAGCACGGAAGCCGTGAGTACGCTTGCGCTTTAGAACTGTAGGTTGAAAAGTGCGTTTCATGATAATTACCTTTACTGATCAGTAGTTTTAGGTTCTTGTTAAACCCGGCGTGGGTACTTGCTTTCTTTTATAAAGAAGCTCTTTATATAGAGAAGAGCAACCGACGCCTCTCAACAAAGAGGCGGAATTGTAATCACACTCACATAATGTGTCAATGACTCATGAGTACGAAATTCCGGCCGGGCGATTATACGTAGTGTGAGTAAAATCTCAAGGATCAATCGATCCTGATCGTCGATCGTTACTCTATTCCCACTTGGTTAAGGAATTTTTTCAAACGAGGATCTTGTGGATTATCGAAGATATCCTGTGGAGAACCCTGTTCAACAATATGACCTTCAGCCATAAAGATCACTCTGTCAGCGACCTCTTTAGCGAACTGCATCTCATGCGTGACCACCAGCATGGTTTGATGCTGATTGGCTAACTTCTTCATGAGAGACAAAACTTCTCCAACCCACTCGGGATCCAGTGCTGATGTGGGTTCATCGAACAGCAGCAGTTCTGGTTGCAAGACCATTGCACGACCAATACCAACTCGTTGTTGTTGACCACCAGAGAGGGCTGCTGGGTAACTGTCGCCTTTTTCACCGAGGCCAATATCATCCAAGATTTGCTGAGCACGTTGCAATGCTTCGTTTTTCTTCCAGCCACGCACAGTGACAAGACCTTCGGCGATATTCTGGCGAGCGGTTAGATGAGCAAAAAGGGCATAGTTCTGAAAGACAAACCCCGTCCGACGACGCAATGCCAACACTTCAGCTTTAGTATGTTTTTGCACATCAACAGAAATATCATCAATAGTAATTCGACCTTGATCCGCCTGTTCTAAAAAGTTCACGGTACGCAATAACGTTGATTTACCGGTGCCGCTTGAGCCAATGATGACGATGATTTCACCTTGCTGGATGTCTAGATCAATGCCTTTCAGTACTTCCGTATCACCAAAGCGTTTGTGGATATTTTCTAATTTGATCATCGTACATACGCCTTATTCAGTTTCGCTTCTGCCCAGTTTTGTACTCGAGTTAGAATAACCACGACGCCCCAATAGATGAGGGCCACCGCGAGGAAAGCTTCAAAGAAACGGAAACTGGATGACGCTTCCATTTGTGCTTTGGCCATGATCTCTGCAACACCAAGGGTGAAGGCGAGGGACGTGGATTTAATCATATCGATGAAGTAATTCATCAGAGATGGCAAAGCTACGCGAGTCGCTTGCGGTAAGATGATTCGGCGCATCGCTTGTGACGTGGTCATGCCTACAGATAAGCTGGCTTCCATCTGACTGCGATCGATGCCGATGATCGCGGCACGAATGCTTTCCGCCATATACGCCGCAAAGTGCAGAGTTAAACCGATGACGGCGGCTGAAAATGCATCTATGCCCACCATCAATGGGAAGATTTGCGGTAAGCCGTAATAAAGCAGGAATAGTTGTACCAACAAAGGCGTACCGCGAAAGAAGCTAATATAGAGTTGGCTTAGCTGATCAAGCACAGGCACTTTAAAGACGCGGATATTCGCTAATATGACGGATAAAATCAGCGAAAATACCAATCCCCATGTGGCCATTTCCATGGTGGTGCCGAGATATTTGAGTAATATCGGCAGGAGTTCCAGCATGTAATTAAAGTCAAATCCCATACGTCTTACCTAAAGGCTAGAGAAAAGAAAAGGTGGAAACCAACGTTCCACCTTCGCAAGAGTTTATTAGTGGTCGAGAGTGATACCATTCTCGTTGCCCAAATTCAAAGTATTTTTACTTCGTAATATCGGCACCAAACCATTTCACAGAAATTTTCTCAACAGTGCCATCTGCACGCATCTCAGCCAGAGCTTTGTTAACTTCTGCCTGTAGTTTACGTCCTTTTTCGTTGTCGACGAAAGGCCATGCGTTCTCAATGGTTTCGAACGGTTGGCCAGCCAGTTGTAATGGTAGACCGGTTTTTTTGATCAGTTCTAGAGCAGAAAGACGGTCCATGACGAACGCATCTGCACGACCGAGTGCCACATCATGCTCAATACCCGTGTCGTATGTTTTGATATTGATTTTGCCATCGGTATCGTATTTACGTAGCAACTGCTCGAAGTTTGAACCTAGGTTCACCGCTACCGTTTTGCCATCAAGGTCTTTGATGCCGTTAATGCTATCGTTGCCTTTACGTACTGTGATTTGCGCTCCGTCTATCACATACGGGTCCGCAAATAAGTATTTGGCTTTACGTTCATCGGTGATAGTAATTTGGTTGGAGATGGTATCGATACGGCCTGTTTCTAACAGACCAAATAAACCAGAAAAGTTAGCCGTCACATATTCAATTTTGTAGTCATTGCGTTTACCGATTTCATCCCACATGTCGACTTCGAAGCCTTGCAGCTTATCTTGTTTTACAAACGTGAATGGGAAGTAACGACCAGACATGCCGACTTTTACTTCAGTTGCCGCTTGAACCGTCGCAGCAGACAGTGCGATAGCAGCCACAGCCACTTTTATCCAGTTTTTCATAATGTATCTCCATTGTTTTATGGTTATATATTCTACTGTTAATTCTCTCAATTATTTAAATAACCAAGAGAACTAACCTAGATCGCAGAGGAATAACTCATGATAAATTTAACCCCTAGTGAATTCTGCGTTATTTGAATGATTCATAGGGGATGTTGTTCCGCTGAGTTGCTTATCTTGATATACCGCTCCAGCTCCAGCTCCAGACTGGCCTGCGGTGATATGGTTCTAAGACAGTATGCTCGGGAGTATTTGAGTATGTCTGTTTCTCAATCATAGCTAATCCTAATTTTTTGTAACAAAAATGGCTTTGTTGGATAGCAAGATCATTATTGAAACAGCGCCTATTTGAAGAACGATGAATAAGTTGAGGGCAACGGTTGACAAGTATGTGGATAGATCCTTGAGTAGGGATCAAAAATACATTCATGCACAGAGTTATCACCAATCATGGGATCTTAACTATTTTGCTTAATTGTGGATCATTGTGTGGGCAAATGTGGGGCAAGGTGTGTTGAACTCAGCAAGTTTTACAAATTAATTGTGAATAACTTGGATCTTATTCACTGGATCGTCGATCAATCGCTGGCGATCTTGGTTATCAACAGGTAAAATTGCCAGTCTTTTCCGATAATTCAACTACTCAGTGGGGGC